>NZ_AP031425.1:0-3039319 GCF_042852915.1 Faecalibacterium sp. i21-0019-B1
TATAAATTACATTATAGAAATATGGACGCACAGCGTTTTTTGTGGTATACTAACCTAGTATCAGCAGCATTGTTGAAAACTTTAACGGAGTGGATGTTTTATGGATTCTTTTAAGGACGTTTTAGAGGCCGCCCAGGCGTACTGCAAAACGCAGATGGCCGAGCCGACCTATAATCTCTATATCGACGGACTGGAGCCGATCAGCTTTGAGGATTCCAGCCACATCACCCTTTCGGTGCGCAACGACTTCATCTGCAAGATCGTGACGGACCGCTACCTTGGCCTGCTCAAGGAAGCCTTCAAGACCGTGCTGGGCTTCGACGTGGACATCACGCTGGTGGTGCCCAGCACGCCGCCGCACGAGGTGGTGCTGGCCCAGCAGTACGAGGCGAACCCCGCCTCCCCGCAGGGCAACTACGAGTTCACATTTGAAAACTTCATCAAAGGCCCTTCCAACCAGTTTGCGTTTGCTGCTGCACAGGCGGTTGCGGCCAATCCCTCCGGCGCATACAACCCGCTGTTCATCTACGGCGGCTCCGGCCTTGGCAAGACCCATCTGCTCACGGCCATCCAGACCGAGATCAAGCGCACCCACCCCGATTTCGTCATCATGTACGTTACCTGCGAGCAGTTCACCAATGAGCTGATCGCCGCCATCCGCGCCGGCAGCACCGAGGACTTCCGCATGAAGTACCGCGTGGCAGACCTGCTGCTGGTGGACGATATCCAGTTCATCGCCGGCAAGGAGTCCACGCAGGAGGAGTTCTTCCACACCTTCAACTCCCTGCACGATGCCCACAAGCAGATCGTCATTGCCTCCGACCGCCCGGCCAAGGAGATCAAAAGTCTGGAAGAGCGTCTGCGCACCCGCTTTGAGTGGGGCCTGACCGCCGATGTGCAGCCGCCGGATTTTGAGACCCGCGTGGCCATCGTCAAGCGCAAGGCAGAGCTTTTGCATCTGGACCTGCCCGAGGATGTGGCCGAGTTCATTGCCAACCACCTGAAGAACAACATCCGCCAGCTGGAAGGCGCTGTAAAAAAACTGAACGCCTACTACATGCTGGAGGGCATCCAGCCGGTCATCAGTGTGGCCCAGAATGCCATCAAGGACATCCTCAACGAGACCCAGCCGGTGCCCGTGACCATCGAGAAGATCATCGGCGAGGTGTCCCGCACCTTCAACGTCTCCCCTGCCGACATCCGCGGCACCAAGCGCAACGCCAACGTTGCCTCTGCCCGCCGTGTGGCCATCTACATCCTGCGCGAGGTCACCGGCATGAGCATGGAAGAGATCGGCCGTGAATTCTCCGGCCGTGACCACTCCACCATCGTCTACTCCCTCAAGACCATGGAACGTGACATGAAAAACGACCAGCACCTGCGCGAGACCGTGAGCGACATCATCAAGAACGTGAAGGCCTGACCGCAGAAATCGTGCAAAAGTCGTACTCATTTATGGGTGAAACCCCAAAATATGGGGAGAAAACGGAACAAAACGGGGAAAAAGAACCTATATCTTGTGGTAAAAACGCAAACCTTTCCACACTTTCCACAGAGTTTTCAACATTCAACCTCCGTTCTCCACATGGTCTGTGGAAAGAAAGACCTATCCCAACCTTTCCACGATCCATTCACAACACATTCACAACCCCGTGGAAACCAAAACCCCCGCATTCCGACAAGGCTTTTCGGGGTTTTCCACAAGTTCCCCACCCCCTACTACGGTTACTACAACAAGTTCAATAAGATAGACCGGTTCTGAAACTGTTTTCAAACACAAAGCAACATCAGAAACGAAAAACAAAGGAGAGAATTCAGTTTGAACATCGTATGTGATAAAGTTCTGCTGAGCGCAGCCATCGATGGTGTGTCCAAAGCCGTCACCATGCGTTCTGCCATCCCTGTGCTGGAAGGTATCCTGCTGAAAGCCGAAGGCTTCCAGCTCAACCTCACCGGCTACGATCTGGAAATGGGCATTGTGACCACCATCGAAGCCAATGTCAAGGAAGCCGGCGAGGTGGTGCTGAATGCAAAGCTGCTCAGCAGTATGATCAGCCGGATGCCCGCCGGTCAGGTCAGCATCCTCTCTGCCGAGAACGGCAAGACCACCATCCAGAGCGGCGTAGTCCAGTTCGAGATCCAGTCCATGCCGGCCAACGATTTCCCGGAGCTGCCCAATACCGGAGCGGAAGAGACCCTGACCATCAAGACCGGCGTACTGAAAGATATGATCGATCGTACGTTATATGCTGTCAGTCAGGACGAGAAAAAACCCGCCCACACCGGTGAGCTGTTCGAGATCCTGCCCGACAAACTGACTGTGGTGGCACTGGACGGCTACCGTCTGGCCATCGTGGAACGCCCGGTGACGGCGGTAAAGGATATCCGCATCATCGTGCCCAGCAAGACCATGACCGAGGTCGCCCACCTGCTGCCCAACGACGACGAAGAGCCGGTGCACATCAGCGCCAACCGCCGCTATGTGGTCTTTATGGCCGGCGGCTACACCATCATGAGCCGTCTGATCGAGGGCGAGTTCCTCAACTACCGCAATGTGATCCCCGCCGACAGCCGCACCCGCGTGACCATCGACACCAAGGAATTCATCGAGACCATCGAGCGTGCTTCGCTGATTATTACAGAGCGTTTAAAAAATCCTCTCCGCATCTCCTTTACAGAGGGTAGAGTCGTGGTGCGCTGCCAGACCAACCTTGGCCGCGTGGTGGACGAGTTCAACGCCGACTGCGAGGGCGACGAAGTGGAGATCGGCTTCAACAACCGCTATCTGCTGGATGCGCTGCGCAACGCCCGCACCGAGAAGGTCCGCATGGAGATCAGCGGCCCTCTGAGCCCGGTCAAGGTGCTGCCTGCCGAGGGCAACGACTTTTTGTATCTGGTGCTGCCGGTGCGCTTCAAGAACGATTAAGAGGGCGAAATTATGCAGAAAATTCTCATCCATACGGAATTTATCAAGCTGGATGCCCTGCTGAAATATGCAGGCCTGTGTGAGACCGGCGGCGAAGCCAAGGAGCTGGTGCAGGGCGGTGCCGTGAAGGTGAACGGCGAGGTGTGCACCATGCGCGGCAAGAAGTGCCGTGCCGGTGATGTGATCGAGCTGGACGGCCAGACCGTGGAAGTGGGTCAGGGCCAGTAATGCGTCTGCTTTCACTGGAAGTTGCGAATTACCGCAATATTGCGGCAGCGCAGCTGGAACCTGGCCGGGAGCTGACCGTGATCTGCGGCAACAACGGTCAGGGCAAAACGAACCTGCTGGAGGCCATCTGGCTGCTGACCGGCGGCAAAAGCTTCCGGGGCGGCAAGGACGCCGAACTTGTGCGCCGCGGAGAAACATTCGCGGTACTGGAGGCCGTCACCCAGCGCACCCGGCAGGAGGATCAGGAACCGGACGAACCGGCAAATGTGCGCATTACGGTGGGCACGCCGGATGCACAGCGCCCCGGCCGGTATGCATCGGTCAACGGCTCTCCGCCCAAGCGGGCGGCGGGCCTTGCGGGCAGCTTTCCGGCTGTGGTGTTCGACCCCGGGCACCTGAGCCTTGTAAAAGGTGCACCGGAAGGACGGCGGCGGTTTCTGGATGCGGCGCTGTGCCAGCTGTACCCCGGCTACCTTGCCACCTACCGTCGCTATGTGCGGGCATTGCAGCAGAAAAACGCGCTTCTGCGTCATTCCGCAGGCGGCACGGAGCGCCCGTGGGCAGAAAAATGCGCCCTGCTGGAAGTGCTGAACGTGGAGCTTGCAGCGCAGGGCGAGGCCATCCAGAAGCGGCGGCGGGAATATCTGGCCCTGCTCACACCGCTGGCCTGCGCCAACTATGCCGAGCTTTCCCACGGGGCAGAGCGCATGGCGGTGCGCTATGCCGCCCAGTTTGAGCCGGGCGGGCTTTCCGCACTTTTGAAGCAGCGCCAGAACGAAGAGCTGCGCGCCGGGCAGAGCCTGTGCGGCATCCACCGCGAGGACGTTGAGCTGCTGCTGGACGACCAGCCCGCAAAGGTGTTCGCAAGTCAGGGACAGCAGCGCAGCGTGGTGCTGAGCCTGAAAATGGCCGAAGCGGCTGCCGCTGCCCGGATCACCGGAGAGCACCCGGTGCTCCTGCTGGACGATGTGCTCAGCGAGCTGGACGAGGGCCGCAAGCAGTATCTGCTCACCCGCATGAAGGAAAAGCAGACCTTTGTGACCAGCTGCGATGATACCGCGTTCCTGAAAACGGACGGCGAGGTGTACCGCATGAACGGCGGTGTGCTGAGCAAAGCATGAAGAAATGATGCAAAAGTACATGCAGCTGCCGGTGAATAAACGGCATTTTATGCATGAACTGCCAGAATGAGGAAAATACTGTATGTATATTCATCTGGGCCGTGACTACGTGCTGAATGACCGGGACATCATCGGCATCTTCAATCTGGAAACCACCACCATCACCCCCCGGGGCCGGGAGTTTCTGAACTACGCCCAGAAGAACGGCGCGGTGGTGAGCCTTTCGGACGAGCTGCCCCAGAGCTATGTTCTGGCAGACGGGGCCGTGGTGGACACGGTGTATCTTTCGGAGCTGTCGCCTGCTGCCATGCGGCGCAGAGCCGAAAAAATGATCGAGTAAACCAGCCAACAGGCGGAGAATATGCTCTGCTTTTACGATAGATCGAACAAAAATGCAAACATTGAACAAAAGGGAGAAAGGAAATGGCAGAAGAAATCATTACCAGCACAAATGCCGAAACCGCTACCGACCATGAGTATAATGCCAGCGAGATCCAGGTCCTGAAGGGTCTGGAGGCGGTGCGCAAGCGCCCGGGCATGTATATCGGCTCCACCGGCGAGCGCGGCCTGCATCATCTGGTCTACGAGATCGTGGACAACGCCATCGATGAAGCGCTGGCCGGCTACTGCGACCACATCGAGGTCAAGATCCTGAAAGACAACATCATTCAGGTCACGGATAACGGCCGCGGCATCCCTGTGGACATTCAAGCCGACACCGGCCTGCCCGCCGTCACCGTCGTCTACACCATCCTGCACGCCGGCGGCAAGTTCGGCGGCGAGAACTCCGGCTACAAGGTGGCCGGCGGTCTGCACGGCGTGGGCGCTTCGGTGGTCAACGCCTGCTCCGAGTGGCTCACCGTCAACGTGCGCCGCGACGGCCACGAGTACGAGCAGACCTTCCGCCGCGGCGACCCGGACGGCCCGCTCAAGTGCATCGGCACCGTAGCCGACGGCGTTACCGGCACCCGGGTCACCTTCAAGCCGGACCCGGAGATGTTCCGGGATACCACCGTGTACGACTTCGACACGCTGGAAAAGCGCCTGCGGGAAGAAAGCTTCCTGAACGCCGGTGTCAAGATCACCCTGACCGACGAGCGTGAGATGTACACTCCCGTACTGGAGGACGGCAAGGAGGGGGAACCCTGCTACCGCACCGAGGTCATGTGCTACGAGGGCGGCATCAAGAGCTTCGTCACCTATCTGGGTGAGAAGCGCAAGCTGGATGTGCTGCACCCCAATGTGATCTACCTCAAGGGCCAGACCGACCGGGGCATGGCGGAGATCGCACTGCAGTACAATTCCAGCTACAATGAGCTGCTGCTGAGCTTTGCCAACAACGTCAACACCCCGGACGGCGGCACCCACGAGGAGGGCTTCAAGAACAGCCTGACCCGTGTGTTCAACGATTATGGCCGCAGCCACGGCCTGCTGAAGGATAAGGACGAGAACCTGTCCGGTGCGGACGTGCGCGAGGGCCTGATCTGCGTGATCTCGGTCAAGCTGCAGGAGGCGGAGTTTGAGGGCCAGACCAAGGCAAAGCTGGGCAATACCGAGATCCGCACCCTTGTTTCCAATATGGTCTACTCCAAGCTGATGGAATTCTTTGAGGAGAACCCCGGCGTGGCAAAGGCCATCTTTGAAAAGGCCACTCAGGCCGCCCGCGCCCGCGCCGCTGCCAAAAAGGCCCGCGAACTGGTGCGCCGCAAGAGCGCATTGGAGACCAGCCGGATGCCCGGCAAGCTGGCAGACTGCCGCGAAAAAGACCCCAGCCGCACCGAAATCTTCATCGTCGAGGGCGATTCTGCAGGCGGTTCCGCCAAGATGGGCCGCGACTCTGCCATTCAGGCCATCCTGCCGCTGTGGGGCAAGATGCTGAACGTGGAAAAGGCCCGCGCCGATAAAATTTACGGCAACGACAAGCTGATGCCCGTTGTGCTGGCATTGGGCTGTGGCATTGGTGACGAGTTCGATATCTCCAAGCTGCGCTACGATAAAGTGTTCATCATGGCCGATGCCGATGTGGATGGCTCCCACATCTGCACCCTGATGCTCACCTTCTTCTTCCGCTATATGCGCCCGCTCATTGAGCAGGGCCATGTGTATGTGGCCCAGCCGCCTCTGTTCAAGGTGCAGAAGGGCAACACCATCAAGTACGCCTACAACGATGCCGAAATGGCCGTGCTTTCGCAGGAAATGCCCGGCGCAAAGGTGAACCGCTATAAGGGCCTTGGTGAGATGAACCCCGAACAGCTGTGGGAGACCACCATGAACCCCGATAACCGCGTGATCGTGCAGATCACCATTGACGATGCAGAAAAGGCCGACGAAGCCTTTACCATCCTGATGGGCGATCAGGTGGAGCCGCGCCGCCGCTTTATCGAGACCAACGCCCAGTACGCAAAGCTGGACGTGTAATTGGAGGAAACAATGGAAGAAGATTATGTGATGATACCGGGCAGCGGAACCAAAAAGATCATCCGCGATGTGAAAAAGGAGATCGAGACCGCATTCCTGGACTACTCCATGTCGGTCATCGTGTCCCGCGCCCTGCCCGATGTGCGCGACGGTTTGAAGCCTGTTCACCGCCGCATTCTGTACACCATGCACGAGCGCGGCAACGACCCCAGCCATCCCTACCGCAAATCCGCCGACACCGTTGGTGCGGTGCTGGGCTCCTACCATCCCCACGGCGACGCATCGGTCTACGATGCCATGGTCCGTCTGGCACAGGACTTCTCTCTGCGCTATCCGCTGGTGGATGGTCAGGGTAACTTTGGTTCTGTGGATGGCGACCCCCCGGCTGCCTACCGTTACACCGAGGCCCGCATGAGCCGCATGGCGGTGGAGATGCTGACCGATATCGAGAAGGACACCATCGACTGGGACCCCAACTTTGACGAGACCAAGAAGGAACCCAGCGTGCTGCCCTGCCGCTTCCCCAACCTGCTGGTCAACGGCAGTCAGGGCATTGCAGTCGGCATGGCCACCAACATCCCGCCCCACAACCTGAGCGAGGTCATTGACGGCTGCATCGCCTATATCGACGATCCGGACATCGACCTGCCCGGCCTGATGGAATACATCAAGGGCCCGGATTTCCCCACTGCCGGCATCATCATGGGCCGCAGCGGCATCCGCGCCGCCTACGCCACCGGCCGGGGCAAGATCACCCTGCGGGGCCGCGCCACCATCGAGGAGACCAAGAACGGCCGCACCCAGATCATCATTACCGAGATCCCGTATATGGTCAACAAGGCCCGCCTCATCGAGAACATGGCCGACCTTGTCAAGGAGAAACGCATTGAGGGCATCACCGGCCTGAACGATGAGACCAACCGCAAGGGCATGCGCATCGTGGTGGACATCCGCAAGGATGCCAATGCACAGGTCATCCTGAACCAGCTGTACCAGTACACCCAGCTGCAGGATACCGTGGGCGTTATCATGCTGGCCATCGACCACAAGGTGCCGAAAGTCCTCACCCTGAAGCAGATGCTTCAGAAATACGTGGAATTTCAGGACGAGGTGGTGCGCCGCCGCACCCAGTACGACCTGAAAAAGGCCAAGGAGCGCGCCCACATTCTGGAAGGCCTGAAGAAGGCCACCGACATCGTGGACGAGCTGATCGCCACCATCCGCGCCTGCAAGGGCGGCATGGCAGAGGCCAAGGCTGCCATCATGGAGCAGTTCGGCTTTGACGACCCGCAGGCAGATGCCATCGTCAAGCTGCAGCTGGGCCGTCTGGCAGGCCTTGAGATCCTGAAGATCGAGGAAGAGCTTGCCAGCCTGCAGGCCAAGATCGAGAACTGGGAAGCCATTCTGGCCGACGACGCCCGTGTGCTTGCCATCGTCAAGGAAGAGCTGCTGGAAATGAAAAAGCGCTTCGGCGACGAGCGCCGCACTGAGATCCAGTCCGTGACCGGTGAGGTGGATATCGAGGATCTGATCGCCGAGGAGCAGTGTGTCTACACCCTGACCGAGGCCGGTTATATCAAGCGTCAGCTCAAGGCCACCTATCAGGCACAGCGCCGCGGCGGACGCGGCATCTCCGGCATGACCCGCAAGGAAGAGGACATCGTGCAGGAGATGTTCGTCGGCTCCACCCACGACTATGTGCTCTTTGTTACCGACCGGGGCCGTCTGTTCCGCATCAAGGGCTACACCATTGCCGAGGGCAGCCGCACCAGCAAGGGCAGCAACATCGTCAACCTGCTGCAGCTGGCCGAGGGCGAAAAGGTCACCAACATGATCTGCCAGTCGAAGGAAGCCGACACCGAGGGCGGCTTTGTGACCATGGTCACGAAGCAGGGCCTCATCAAGCGCACCCCGCTGGAACAGTATGCCAACATCCGCAAGTCCGGCCTGATCGGCATTGCCCTGAACGAGGGCGATGCTCTGGCATGGACCCGCCTGACCACCGGCCACGATATGCTCATTGTTGCCACCCGCAACGGTCAGGCCATCCGCTTCAACGAAGCCGATGCACGTCCCATGGGTCGCAGCGGCCACGGCGTGCGCGCAATCCGTCTGGCCGAGGGCGATGAAGTTGTGGGCGTGTGCATCTGCCGCGAGGGCGGCACGGTGCTCACCGTCACCGAGAACGGCAAGGGCCGTCGGTCGGACATCGACACCTACCGCATCACCGCCCGCGGCGGCAAGGGCATCCGCAACTACGATGCCGCCAAGGATAAGGTGGCTGCGGTCAAGATCGTGGACGATGTGGATGATGTACTGCTGAGCAGTCAGGAGGGCATCATCATCCGCCTGCACGCAAACGAGATCCCGCTGCAGAGCCGCTACGGTTCCGGCGTGCGGGTGATGCGCTTGGGTGAGAACGACAAGGTGATGGTACTTGCCCGCACCGACCACGACGACGAGGCCCAGACCGAGCAGATCGACACCTCCGATGCTGATGCAGAGCCCACCGCAGAGCAGCTTGCCGCCATGGAAGCTGCGGATGCTGCTGCCGCTGCAGAAGCCCCGGAAGCCGACGATAAGGGCGAAGAGTAAACCTTGAAAACACAATAAGATTTGAAAGAAGCCGCCGCGCAGAGATTTCTGCACGGCGGCTTCTTTTCAAATCCATCCAAACCATGTATAATAGAAATAGCGTGTGAGGAATAAAAATAAACACAGAAAGTGGTTTAAGGAACATGACAGAGCAAAAAAAATCCCCGGAGATCAGCATCATCGTGCCGGTGTATAAGGTGGAAAAATACCTGAACGAATGCATTGATTCCATTCTGGCACAGACCTTTACGGATTTTGAGCTGATCCTGGTGGACGATGGCTCCCCGGATAACTGCCCTGCCCTGTGCGATGCTGCGGCAGAAAAAGACAGCCGCGTGCGGGTGATCCACCAGCAGAATAAGGGGCTGAGCGGGGCAAGAAATGCCGGAATTAATGTTGCACGGGGAAATTGGCTTGGCTTTGTGGATTCAGATGATATGATCGACCCTACCTTCTGTGAAAAAATGCTTCATGCTGCAGTGCAGGCTGGGGCGGAAATGGCTGTGTGCAATATTCTGCGCATGAAAGAAAATAAAGAACTGGACAGTTATCAGGAACATTGTTTAAAAGACGAAGTTCTCTCAAGAGAAGAAATCGTTCACCGTATCCAGCTGTCACCGTTCTATATGGTAATGACACGACTGTGCCGCCGCGAAGTATTTGAGAAAATTCGTTTTCCAGAAGGAAAAAATTATGAAGATGCATTCACTGCACCGGAAATTTTGGAACGGGTAAATAAAGCAGCTTGTGTGGCGGAGCCTCTTTATCAATATCGGCTGCGTTCGGGAAGCATTATGCACGCGGCTGTAACCCTGAAAAATCTGGAAGAAGTCCATGCAAACTATGCGCTGTTTCAGTATACAATGAAATACCGAAAATATGATGAAGCCTGCCTGCAGTATACAGTTACAAAGCGCATCTTCCGTAAACTCAAGAGAAAACTGTCACAGGAAGAACGCAAAAGCGAACAGGTGCAGCAGGCTGCCGCCTGTGTGGCAAAAGCAAAGGACGAGTTGAGCCGCGCAGGCGGTTTCACGCTGCGTAATCAACTGGAAACTGCTTTGTGCATCCTGAATCCAAAATGGTTCTTTGCGTATAAATATGGGGCATGACAGCGGAAGGAAAATACTGTGAGTGAAAGAACAGAAAGTGGAAGACCGGAAATCAGCATCATCGTGCCAGTGTATCAGGTGGAAAAATATCTGAATGAGTGCATTGATTCCATCCTCGCTCAGACCTTTACGGATTTTGAACTGATCCTTGTGGACGATGGCTCACCAGACAACTGCCCTGCCCTGTGCGATGCAGCAGCAAAAAGGAACAGCCGCGTGCGGGTGATCCACAAGCAAAACGGCGGTGTAAGCACAGCCCGCAATGCGGGTCTGGATGCAGCACAGGGAAATTGGATCGCGTTTGTGGATTCGGATGATACGGTGGAACCGGAGTATCTGGAAAAAATGCATAAGGCAGTGCTGGAAACGGGTGCAGATTTTGCAATCTGCAGCAGTCAGTGCATTGATGAAACGGGCAAAACGCTTGCAGGCGGAGAACATCGCCTTTTGAACGAGTTTTTGCCGCAGGAGGAAGTTCTGCGCCGGATGGTGGTGTCGGATTTTCAGGTTCCGTGGAATAAGCTTTATCGCCGAAAACTGCTGGAAAATCTGCGCTATCCAGAAAACAAGGCATTTGAAGATACCTGTCTCATGCCGGTCATTTACGCAAGAGCAGCTTCTGCCTGCGGTGTATGGGATTTTTTATACAATTACCGCATCGTTACCGGCAGTGCCATGCACCGAAAGACTACCTTGAAAACACTGGACTGGGTGGAAGCATGGTACCGCCTGTTTGATGTGCTGTACCAAAACGGCATCCGGGATGCTTTGTGTGCAGCCTATCGCCCGATTTTGACTGCCGTGTGGGACATCTGGCTGCACCTGACACCGGAAGAGCGCAAAAGCCCCCGGATGAAGGAAGCCTTTGCGTATGAGCGTACAGCCCGCCATCGGCTGATGCAAGCCCGCGGCGTAACACTAAAAAATTTGTGGGCGGCAGTGGTCTGCGCTGCATCGGCCTGCAGTTATCTGGATCTATGCCGCAAAAGGGCGGAAAGACGGCAGAAAACGACCTGAAGCAATGAGGAGTTTATTGTGCAGGAACAACATAAAAAACAGCCGGAGATCAGCATCATCGTGCCGGTATATAAGACAGAGCGTTTTCTGAGCGCCTGCATCTCTTCCATCCTTGCCCAGACCTTCACGGATTTTGAGCTGATCCTGGTGGACGATGGCTCTCCGGACAGCTGCCCTGCTTTGTGCGATGCCGCAGCGGCAAAGGACAGCCGCATCCGGGTCATCCACCAGAAGAATCGTGGTCTGAGCGGGGCACGCAATGCCGGGCTGGACGCGGCAGAGGGCGAATGGATCGCCTTTGTGGATTCAGACGACACCATCACGCCGGACTTCTGCGCAAAGCTTTACCATGCGGCGCAGGAGGCCGGTGCACAGATGGCCGTGTGCAATTACCGGCAGGTGGACGAAGCCATGACCCCCATCCGGAAGCAGTATCTGCATGTGCGGCGGGAGGTGCTGACCCCGGAGCAGGCGTTGGAGCACAGCACCCTTCTGCCCTACATGGTGGTGTGGAACAAGCTGTACCACCGCAGCATTTTTGCGCAGCTGCGCTTTGCAGAGGGCAAGCTGAACGAGGACACCCTGCTGATCGCCTACGCCTACGAAAAAGCGGACAGAATCGCGAATATCCCGGATGCGCTGTACCTTTACCGCAAGGTGGCGGGCAGCATCGTCAACAGCAAAGTCACCCTGCGCAATCTCGACCGTGTGGAAGCAAACTATACTGTGTTTGAGTGCGTACGCCGCCATGGCATCACGGGTTCGCTGTGTGAGCTGTACTGGGCACTGCTGCACTCCCTGATCGATGTGGGAATGCACCTGACCGCCGAAGAGCGCCGGAGTGCCCGGATGCAGCAGGCGCGGGAGTACGAGCGCTGCGCCCGCCGGGCCTTGCGTCAGGAACATGCTGTTACCCTGAGGGCACTGGGCAACACCCTGTGTTTTATTATTTCACAGGACTGGTATTTTGCCCGCCGATGGAAAAATACCGTGTAACCGCGCAGGTTTGTCTGGACTTCCCTGCAAAGATATGCTACAATGGCAAAACAATCACAAATACCCGTGGGGGAGTAGCAGGCGCTTTTGCAGGGCGCAGCAAGTCAACATGATGACCGTTGGTTCCGGTCTGGCTTGCTTTCATTTGCGAGACTCATGTGTTTTTGGCGCATAGAACAGCGCCCGTGCACATGGAGTTGGTTTCAAAAAAATCACCCGGTCCCGGACGTACATGTGCGCCCGGGACCGGGTTTTGTATTGCCCGATATTCTGGTCAGATTCAGGAGGCAGACAATATGGAATGGAGTTTTGTATTTTTCCTCAACAGTGCCCTGCTGGGCGTGGGCCTTGCAATGGATGCGTTCTCGGTGTCCATGGCAAACGGCCTGCACGACCCCCGCATGAGCAGGGGAACCATGTGCAGGATCGCGGGCACCTTTGCCCTTTTTCAGGCCGTGATGCCCATGACGGGCTGGGTGTGCGTGCACACCATTGTGGAGCTGTTCTCTTCGTTTGAAAAGTTCATCCCGTGGATCGCGCTGGCACTGCTGGGCTACATCGGCGGCAAGATGCTTGTGGATGGCATCAAGGGCGAAGAGGCCGAAGAGGCCGCAGAGCTGAGTGCGGGTGCACTGCTCATGCAGGGCGTGGCTACCAGCATTGATGCGCTTTCGGTGGGCTTCACCATTTCGGAATACGGCTGGCTGATGGCACTTGCGGCATCGCTCATCATTGCGGTGGTCACCTTCTTTATCTGCATGGCGGGCCTGCGCATCGGCAAAAAGTTTGGCACCAAGCTCTCCGGCAAGGCATCCATTCTGGGCGGCATCATCCTCATTGGCATTGGTCTGGAAATTTTTATTTCCGGGGTGTTCTGAAATTCAGACAGCATAAAACAAAAGGGCACGGCGCTGCAATGCGCTGTGCCCTTTCGTTTTATAAAATGTTCCACATAGAACAATTACTTTTCCGGCTCAAAATAATCGGCATATTCCTCGGTCAGCTTGGAGCCAAGCCGCCGGATGCCGCCGTACAGGTGCCGTTCCACCAACGGTTCAAAGGCGGAAAGGTCGCACCGCTCGATGGCGTTCATCAGGTTGCGGTGGTCTGCGATCACCTCGGCAAGGCCGCCGGTGGTCATGGTGTCCAGCATCCGGAAGCGGCTGTAGTCGGCGTGGGCGTTCTGCAGGGTGCTCCACAGGTACATTTTATCCATGGCGGCAAACCATGTCCCGTGCAGGGCACGGTCGGCTTCGTACAGCTTGTTGTAATCCGGGCTCTCCATGGCCGCAAGGGCCTCGTAGGCTTCCACCCGCCTGCGGATCAACGCCCGCTGCTCCGGGGTGCACCGGGGCGAAAAATCCCGCAATACGCGGGCTTCCACGGCGGTGCGCTCGTAGATCAGCTCGTCCACGATGCGGCGGTTCAGCCGGGTAACGGTGGTGCCCTTGTAAGGCACGATCTTTACCAGCCCGTTTTCCTGCAGTTTCTGCAGCACCACCCGGATCAGGGTGCGCGGTGCGCCAAAGCGGGCACAGAGCGGATTTTCGCTCAGCGAAGAGCCGGGGCGGATGGTCAGGTCAATGATCTCCCGCTCCAGCACAGCATAGATCTCAGCATCAGTTTTGTATTGTTCCATACCTCTCACCTAATGGAAATGCATTATCCTTCAAACGGTTTCCAGAACGCACCCTCCGGCAGCGGCAGCGTGAATGCCATGGGCTTTCCGGTCTCCGGGTGCAAAAACTGCAGGCCGCAGCTCTGCAGGGCAATGCTGCCTTTTACGCGGCTTCCGTATTTGCCGTCTCCGGCCAGCGGATGCTTCCGGGATGCAAACTGCACCCGGATCTGATGGGTGCGGCCGGTGTGCAGCGTGATCTCAGCAAGGCTCATCTCTCCTGCCGTTTTCACGATGCGGTATTCCAGCACGGCTTCCCGCACGCCCTTGCGCGGGCGGCTGACCGGGAACACCCGGCCCCGGCGGCTGTCCTTGAACAGCCAGTCCCGCAGGGTGCCTTCGGCGGGCAGTGCTTCGTCCGGCCCGCCTGCAATGACGGCACGGTACTGCTTGATGAACTGCGGCACTTCCGGCTTTCCTTCGGCCCTGCCATCCTGCACAGCGTAGGCGTTCTGGCTCTGGGTGATCTGACGGCTGAGTGCGGCCGCAGCCCCGGGCGTTCTGGCAAACACCATCAGGCCGGACACACCCGTGTCCAACCGGTGCACCACCCCTACAAAGGCATCCGGCTGGCCCCACAGCTGCCGCAGGGCTGCGGGCACGCCCTCTTCGCTGGAAAGTCCGGCGGGCTTGTCCAGCACCACAAGGGCGGCATCTTCATACAGGATGTTCACAGCCTGCCCTCGGCGATCAGGGCCTTGAGCTTCAGGATACCGGCAATGGTCTTGCCGTCCCGGATTTCGCCGCTCATGACCATCTCATAAGCTTTATCCAGCGGCACACGGTCAGGGGTCAGGAATTCATCGGCATCCAGATGCATCTGGGTCTTGTGCAGGCCGGTGGCGACCCATGTATAGATCACTTCGGTGTCATAGCCCACGGTGGGGAAAAACTGGCCCAGAGAGATATAATTGTCCGCGGTCAGGCCGCACTCCTCGCCCAGCTCCCGCTTGGCGGCTTCAAAGGGGTCCTCACCCTTTTCCAGCTTGCCGGCAGGCAGCTCCCACAGCTCCTGCTGCATGGCGTAGCGGAACTGGCGCACCATGCAGATGGTGCCGTCCTCAAAATAGGGCAGGATGCACGCACCGCCGTGGTGATGCACCACTTCGCGTTCGGCGGTCTTGCCGTTTTCCAGCAGAGCAGTGTCTTTTGTCAGGGTGATCACCCGGCCCTCGAAGAGCACCTCGCTGGTGAGTGTTTTTTCGTAATGCACGGTCTTCTCCATTTTATTACCCTCTTTGCCCGGCACAGCGCCGGTTTTCTATGGCTTCAGTTTACGGCAAAATGAGGTTTGTTGTCAATAAAGAGATGATAAATATAAGAGGATGGGACGATTTGAAATGCGCGCCGCGTTTGCTTTGCGCATAATCAGCGGAAAGAATATTTATAATTTCGCAATTCTGGAAAATCTGCGGAGCTTGTCGGGGCAAAGCCCCTCCATCTGCTAACGCAGACCGCTCTGCCGCTTGAAAGCCCCACTGGGGCTTTCATTGCTACACAAACGCGGATTTTCCAGAATTGCCTTTTCACGGGAGGGGTCGTAACGGAAAGCAGCATTTGCAGCGCCGCTTTCTGAGAAAGCGCGGCGCTGCGCAAGCCGTGACTGAGAGGGTTCCCTCCCCTTTTTGCGAAAAAAATTACAGGATCTGGCAAAGCAGGCAGGCCAAAACCGGAAAATCCGCGCCAGTGCTCACTTTAACGAACTAAAGACGTACAAAAGCGCTAAAAAAAATTCTTTATTTTTGGTGCGTTTGTTGAGCGGTTTGCGTTTACTTTATGGGCGGAATTTGCTATTATAGTATACAAGCAATAGTGCCTTTATGGGGTTCTCCGGTCCCATGTGGGGCATATTGCCCCGCGCAAAAGGTACCAAATTCTGAATAATGGAGGAAGAAAAATGCCTAGAGCAAAGCAAACTATGGATGGCAATACCGCTGCCGCCCATGTAGCGTATGCCTACACGGACGTGGCTGCCATCTACCCCATTACCCCGTCTTCTCCGATGGCTGACTCTGTGGACCAGTGGTCTGCAGCTGGCCAGAAGAACATCTTCGGCAATCAGGTCAAGGTCGTCGAGATGGAATCTGAGGCCGGCGCTGCTGGCGCTGTGCACGGCTCTCTGGGTGCAGGTGCTGTTACCACCACCTTCACCGCTTCTCAGGGCCTGCTGCTGATGATCCCCAACATGTACAAGATCGCTGCTGAGCAGCTGCCCTGCGTGTTCGATGTTTCTGCACGTACCGTTGCTACTCAGTCCCTGAACATCTTTGGTGATCACAGCGACGTTATGGCATGCCGTCAGACCGGCTTTGCAATGCTGGTCGAGAGCAGCGTGCAGGAAGTTATGGATCTGTCCCCTGTCGCACATCTGTGCGCCATCGAGGGCAAGGTTCCCTTCCTGAACTTCTTCGATGGCTTCCGTACTTCTCATGAGTACCAGAAGATCGAGAAGTGGGATTACGCCGATCTGAAGGAAATGTGCAACATGGAGGCTGTGGAGGAGTTCCGTAAGAAGGCTCTGAACCCCGAACACCCCAAGATGCGCGGCTCCCACGAGAACGGCGACGTGTTCTTCCAGCATCGTGAGGCATGCAACAGCGTTTACAACGCTCTGCCTGCTGTTGTTGAGAAGTACATGGCCAAGATCAACGCAAAGCTGGGCACCAACTACGATCTGTTCAACTACTACGGCGCACCCGATGCTGACCGTGTGATCGTGGCTATGGGCTCCATCTGCGACGTTGCTGATGAGGTCATCGACTACCTGAACGCCAAGGGCGAGAAGGTCGGTATCGTCAAGGTCCGCCTGTACCGTCCCTGGGTCTCCGCTTCCCTGCTGAAGGTCCTGCCCAAGACCGCCAAGAAGGTGGCTGTGCTGGACCGCACCAAGGAGCCCGGCTCTCTGGGCGAGCCCCTGTACCTGGATGTTGCCGCTACCCTGCGTGAGGCTGGCCTGAACGATGTCGTTCTGACCGGCGGCCGTTACGGTCTGGGCAGCAAGGATACCCCGCCGTCCTCCATCTTTGCTCTGTTCAAGGAGCTGGAGAAGGATCAGCCCAAGGAGCGCTTCACTCTGGGTATCACCGATGACGTCACCTTCCTGTCTCTGCCGGAAGTCAAGCCCGCTCCCATCACCGCAGCTGCTGGCACCAAGGAGTGCAAGTTCTGGGGTCTGGGCGGCGACGGTACTGTCGGTGCTAACAAGAACTCCGTCAAGATCATCGGCGACCATACCGACAAGTATGTTCAGGCATACTTCCAGTATGACTCCAAGAAGACCGGCGGCGTGACCATCAGCCATCTGCGTTTCGGCGACAAGCCCATCCGCAGCCCCTACTACATCAACCAGGCTGACTTCGTGGCCTGCCACAACCCCGCTTACATCCACATGGGCATGAAGATGGTCCAGGATGTCAAGCCCGGCGGCGTGTTCATGATCAACTGCCAGTGGTCCGATGAGGAGCTGGGCCAGCACCTGAACGCCGAGGCAAAGAAGTATATCGCTGACAACAACATCCAGCTGTATACCATCAATGCTATCGATAAGGCTATCGAGATCGGCATGGGCAAGCGCACCAACACCATCCTGCAGTCTGCATTCTTCAAGCTGGCTGACGTCATGCCCATCGAGGATGCCGTCAACTTCATGAAGCAGGCAGCTCAGAAGAGCTACGGCAAGAAGGGCCAGGACGTCGTTGAGATGAACTGGAAGGCTATCGATGCAGGCGTTGACGCCATCCACAAGGTGGACGTGCCCGCATCCTGGTCCAACCCCGAGGCTGATCCCGCACCCAAGGCTCTCACCGGCCGTCCGGAGCTGGTCAAGCAGATCCGCGATGTCATGGAGCCCATTGCCCGTATGGACGGCGACAGCCTGCCTGTCTCTTCCTTCGTGGCAAATGCAAACGGCGAGTGGGAGCAGGGCGCTTCTGCATACGAGAAGCGCGGCACCGCTGTCAACGTCCCCGAGTGGGATGCTGCAAAGTGCGTTGGCTGTAACCAGTGTGCATTCGTCTGCTCTCATGCTACCATCCGTCCCTTCCAGCTGACCGCCGACGAGCTGGCAGCTGCTCCTGCACAGACCAAGAGCCGCGACAACAAGCCCGCAAACGAGTACAAGTTTGTTATGGCTGTGTCTCCTCTGGACTGCATGGGCTGCGGCGAGTGCGTCACCGTCTGCCCCACCAAGGCTATCACCATGGTGCCGCAGGACAGCCAGGCCGATCAGCAGGCAGTGTTCGACTACTGCGTGGCCAACATCTCCAAGAAGCCTTCCAAGTTTGCTGACGATACCGTTATCGGTTCTCAGTTCAACCAGCCGCTGCTGGAGTTCTCTGGCTCCTGCGCAGGCTGTGCCGAGACTTCTTACGCTCGCCTGATCACTCAGCTGTTCGGCGAGAAGATGTACATCTCCAACGCTACCGGTTGCTCCTCCATCTGGGGCGGCACCGCTTCCATCTCTCCGTACACCGTCAACAAGGACAGCGGCCATGGTCCTGCATGGTGCAACTCCCTGTTCGAGGATAACGCAGAGCATGGTCTGGGCCTGTACATCGGCCAGAAGACCGTCCGCGAGAACCTGATCAAGGAGATCGCAGAGGTTGCTGGTTCCGACAAGGCTTCTGCTGAGCTGAAGGCTGCCTTTGAGAAGTTCCTGGAGACCAAGAACAACACCAAGGCCAACGACGAGCCCGCAAAGGCCCTGATCGCTGAGCTGGAGAAGGCTGCTGCTGCCGGCTGCGAGAAGTCTGCAGAGATCCTGAAGAGCAAGCAGTTCATCGCCAAGAAGTCCGTCTGGATCTTCGGTGGTGACGGCTGGGCATACGACATCGGCTTCGGTGGTCTGGACCACGTTCTGGCTTCCGGCGAGGATGTCAACGTGATGGTCTTCGATACTGAGATGTACTCCAACACCGGTGGACAGGCATCCAAGGCTTCCAACATTGGTGAAGTCTGCCAGTTCGCTGCTGCTGGTAAGGAAATCAGCAAGAAGAGCCTGTCCGAGATCGCTATGACCTACGGTTACATCTATGTTGCTCAGATCGCACTGGGTGCTAACCCGGCTCAGGCTGTCAAGGCCATCGCTGAGGCTGAGGCTTACCCCGGCCCGTCTCTGATCATCGGCTACGCTCCCTGCGAGCTGCACGGTGTCAAGGGCGGCATGACCAACTGCCAGAACGAGATGAAGAAGGCAGTTGAGGCCGGTTACTGGAACCTGTTCACCTTCAACCCGGCAAACAAGGCTCAGGGCAAGAATCCGTTCACCCTGACCTCCAAGGCTGTGGATAACGAGAAGTATCAGGCACTGCTGGCTAACGAGACCCGTTACAGCCGCCTGACTCGTGCATTCCCCGACCGTGCTAAGGAGCTGTTCGCACGCAACCAGGAAGTTGCAAACGACCGCTACGAGCACCTGACCCGTCTGGTCGACCTGTACAAGTAAGCATTCTTCTGCGCTTTGGATGCAGATATTTGCGGCACCTTAGCCCCACAATGCAAGAGGGCGGCTGCCCCGTACCGGCGGTTACTGCGCAATGCAGCGGTACGAAGCGGAGAAACGCATCCATCCATGCAGGTGATGTGCTGAAGTACAGCATTCGCCATACGAGTTCTATCTGATTTCACTTCCCGGGCGGTGCTTTGTTCCGTGCGAAGCACCGCAGCGGGATATGAGATACCAAAGCGCCCGCGAGGGTCCTTGAAAGCACACCCCGCGTGTGTCAGGAGCATAAGGTCTGCTTGCAGATACCTTGCTCCGCCTGCTGCATAAGACCTGCTTTGCAGGGATCTTGCCGCAGTAAAAACGAGCTTCGTTTTAGCGCCCCGTTCACCGCAAGGTGACCGGGGCGTATTTTTTGTGTAAAAGAGAAGCGGCTGCTGTGATCTGGCATCACAACAGCCGCTTTTACAGTTCCATTTTAGCATGTGAAAAAACGAAGGTCAATCAAAAAATGTTATCACAAAATCTTCCAAAAGATACCATTCCCTTTTTACAGTTTCTTCATAGCTTCTTAACGAATTCAATTGTGAAAGCTGTTATACTTTTGCCATGGGAAGCGGGGCCGCAACCGCTTACCCAAGTAACATGATTCCTCCTCACACCAAGGCAATATCCAAACAAAACACCCTTTTTCGTGCGCCGCAACACGGAAGAGGGTGTTTTGTTTTGCAAAATTCCGGTAAATCGGTGGTTTAGGGTTGACCCCGTTTTTTTGCGGCGCTATAATAAAAATGAATATGAAAACTTGGAGGTGAACGCAGGAAAATGGACCCGGATCATAGTCGAAGTAGAACCACCGGCGCGGTGGATCAGAAAACAAAAACAACTGCGTTTTCCCCAACCGTTCGCCTCCTTCGCTGAGTCCTGCGGAAAAGCACCGCTTCAACGGTGCATCTTTCCGCAAAACAGAGCAGAGGAAGGCGCGGCTTTGTGTGCGCAGAATGCGGCGTTTGCGGCATTCCGGCAGGCAAGGCGGCGCGTTTTTTGTTTCCCGATCTGCTGCGTCCTCCGGATACAGGAGCTGCTCCTGTTCCGTAAAAACTGAGGAGGTACGCCCAATGGATATGGAAGAAAAGAAGCTGACGGCTGATGCTGCGGAACAGGCGCTGCCGGTGCAGGAGCTGCCTGCTGATATCCCCGCCGAGGTCCGCCAGAAGCTGGCTGAAGATCTGAACGAGGAAGCTACTGAAGACCTCAAGCAGGACATGCGCGAGGCCGAAAAAGAGGAAGCCAACGACGAAGAGGTCAAGGCCAACCCTGAGATGCTCACCAAGAGCCGCCTGCTCAAGCTGCTCATCAAGAAGCAGTACGTCAAGCTGCGCGAAGTCACCGAGGAAGAGCAGCCCGCCGACCTTGCCGAGCTGCTGGAAGAGCTGGACGAAAACAACCGCCTTGTGGTGTTCCGCCTGCTCAAAAAGGAAGTGGCCACCGAGGCCTTTGCCTATATGTCCGACGAAGCCCGCGACGATCTGGTGAACGCCTTCTCAGATGTGGAGCTTGTGGGCGCTATTGAAGAGATGAGTCTGGACGATGCCGCCGATCTGCTGGAGGATATGCCTGCAGGCGTGGTGAAGCGGGTGCTGGAAAAATCCTCCAAGCAGACCCGTGAGAGCCTGAACAAGCTGCTGAACTACCCCGAAAGCTCTGCCGGCAGCCTGATGACCCCCGAATATGTCCGTCTGCGCGAGGATATGACCGTGGCGCAGGCCTTTGAAGCCATCCGCAAGCAGGGCGAAAACGCAGAGACCGTGTACACCTGCTACGTGGTGGAGCGCAACCGCCTGAAGGGCGTTGTTTCTGCCCGAAGCCTGCTGCTGTCAGAGCCGCATACTCCCATCAACGAGATCATGGATGATAACGTGGTCACTGTGAAAGTGACCGACGATCAGGAGTACGTGGCCCGTGAGATGCAGCGCTACGACTTTACCGCCATGCCTGTTCTGGACAACGAGGGCATGTTCGTGGGTATCATCACCATCGACGATGCAATCGACGTTCTGACCGACGAGAGCACCGAGGATATGCAGAAGATGGCTGCTATTCTGCCGGACGACGATGCCACCACCTACTTCGGCACCAGCGTCTGGACCCACGCCAAGCAGCGCATCCCTTGGCTGCTGATCCTGATGCTGTCCGCCACTTTTACCGGCATGGTCACCACCCACTATGAGGAGGCCTTTGTCAGCCTGCCGCTGCTGGTCTCCTTCATGCCCATGCTGATGGATACCGCCGGCAACTGCGGCAACCAGATCAGCACCCTGATGGTGCGCGGCCTGGCTCTGGGTGAGGTGGAGCCCAGCGACTTTTTGCAGGTGCTGGGCAAGGAGCTGCGGGTGTCTGCCATCGTGGGCGCGGTGCTGGGCATCGTGAACGGCCTGCGCATCTACCTGATGTACACCTTCCTGTTCCCCGGCCAGTACGCCAACGTGATGGGCTATGCCATCGTGGTCAGCGTTTCGCTGTTCTTCAGCGTCATTCTGGCAAAGCTGGTGGGCGGTATGCTGCCGCTGGCAGCCAAGAAGCTGGGTGCCGACCCGGCCATCATGGCTACCCCCTTCATCACCACCATCGTGGATGCCTGCAGCCTGATCCTGTATTTCCAGATCGCACAGCTGGTGTTCCACAATATGATGTAAATAATAAAGCAATGCCGGACAGTCTGCGGACTGCCCGGCATTGCTTTTTCCGGTGTGGAAAACTGCATGTTTCCCCGCCTTTTCCACACAGAAAAACGGCAGCGGCCCGGTGTTGAAAACTTGTGGCCGGTTCATTCCAGATTGGAGAAAAATAAATCACCGCTCAGGAACGGTTTGTAGAATGCAAAGAAAATCCTTCGACTTTCTTTTTTATAAAAGGCAGAATGCCCGCATTTTTGCCCAAAACTTACCAGAAAGCTGCGGCCTGAATTACGGTGTGTATAGGGCTGATGCCCTTTTGTTGTGGAAAACCCGGTGGAAAAAGTGGAAAACCTCATGGAAAACTTGCCCTTTTCTTCACAAAAACGGTGGAAAACCCGGTGGAAAAAGTGAAAAGTTCATTCCAGACAGGAAACTCCGTACACTTTCCGGTTGTGCTTTTGTGCCGCAAGATCCGCTTGACAGCTGTATTTTTGGGCGGAAGATGCGGCAGTTTTCCACACTGTGGCATTGCCTTGAATGCCCCGGCCAATCATGGTACAATAACAGCAGAAAAATGCGGCAAAACTCACCGATATCGGAATACAATGCGTTGGAGGCACCCTATATGAACAATTGGCTCAACCAGCTGGAGCGCAAATACGGACGCTTCGGCATCCCGAATCTGACCAACATTCTGGTGGGCGGGCAGATCCTTGTGCTGGCCATCGAGCTGTTTGTCAACCAGACCGTCAGTGTCTGGCTGGCACTCAGCCGCTATTTTCTGCTGCGCGGCCAGATCTGGCGCATCATCACCTTTGCGTTCATCCCCTCTTACGGCGGCAGCATCCTCAGCGCGGTGCTGGGCATCTATTTCACATGGTTCATCGGCACAGCGCTGGAACAGGAGTGGGGCGATTTCCGCTATACGGTGTATCTGCTCTCCGGGATACTGGGCACCGTGCTGGCCTGTCTGCTCACCGGCGTGACCGGCAGCACCTACTGCCTGTCGCTTTCGCTGCTGCTGGCCTTTGCCATGCTGTACCCGGAGGTACAGGTGCTGCTGTTCTTTGTCATCCCCATCCGGGTAAAATATTTTGGCTTTTTTGCGGCAGCACTGTGGGTGCTCAGCTTTCTGGGCGCGCCGCTGCCGCAAAAGCTGAGCCTGCTGCTCAGCATGGCGAACGTCTGGCTGTTCTTTGGCCCGATGGCCTATCGTTCTGTCCGCGCGTGGGTACGCCGTGAGCAGTGGAAGCGGAGAAACAGAAGGTAAGGAGAAACATCATGATGCTGGACCGCATGGAGGGCAATGCAGAACTGAAAAGCAGCGTGCAGCTGATGCTGGCAGCCCGCCGCCTGACCCACAGCGTGCTGCTGGTGGGTGAAGAGGGCCTTGGAGCCGGTTTTGCGGCCCGCTGCATTGCGGCAGATTATCTTTACCCTGCAGGCGGAGCGCCCGCTGAGGCCCTTCTGCGGGGCGAATGCTGCCGTGCTGTGGGTAAGCCTGGCGACCGCGACAGCGGCCATGTGGAGACTGGCATCGTGCGTGAAGCGATCAGCGTTGCCGGTATGGGCGCAGGCGGAAAATATCTGGTCAGTCAGGTCAAGGCTATGCGCAGCGAGATCTTCAACACCAGCCTTTCGGCCGAGGGCCGTGCCGTGCTGCTCTACCACGTGGAAAAGATGAACGAGGAATCCGCCAATGCCCTGCTGAAGGTGATGGAAGAGCCGCCGGAGGGGGTGCTGTTCCTGCTTACGGCGGATTCGCTGGCAGGCGTGCTGCCCACCATCCGCAGCCGCTGCGTCAGCTTTGCAGTGGCTCCTGTCTCGCCGGAGCAGTGCGCCCGCTACTGCGCCGCACAGGGGGTGGACAAAAAGACGGCCGCGCTGTACAGCGAACTGTTCGACGGGCACATTGGCACGGTGCTTGCCGCCGCACAGGACGAAGCCCGCACCGCGCAGGTGGAAAAGGCCCTGCAGCTGGCAAAGGCCGCTGCCGACCGTGACAGCTATGCCGCAGCCTGCCTGCTGGCCGCCTACGAAAAGGACAAGGCCGGTGCCGCCGCCCTGCTGACGGACTTCCGTGCGGTGGCGGCAGCGGGCCTGCGGCAAAGCCCCCACGCACCGGTGCAGGGCATTGCCGCCCAGCGTGCCCTGCGGCTGGCCGAAGCCGCCATCCAGCGCCTTGGCGCGCAGGTGAACCCTAAAATCGTGCTCAGCGTGTTTGCGGCAAAGTTCCGCGCGCTGTAATGCAAAAAGAAAAACCGGAAGAGCATTGTGCCCTTCCGGTTTTTAGCATCATGATTTTTATTCAATAGTGGGGTCATCGTAGATGGGCTGATATTTAAAGGTGGCCGTTTTTCCGCCCAGTTTCAGCTCAACCGTAAAAACGCCTCTGACATTGAGGGAAGTCGTATTCACCGGGCCAAGGTCAATATAGATAGGAAAAGTTTTACGATCACCTTTGGCAACGGTTACGGAAGAAACATACTTGAAACCGGTTCCGGCGCTGTTCAGGCCAAAATTGCCCAGACTGCACACTTTCAGACCAGATTCGGTAGTACCATTATGTTTGCAGGTAAAATTACTGGTAGAAATCGTAACGGAAGAAGTTGTGTTATAGGAGTTATCAATAGAAAGACCGGTGTAAAGATAATTATGCCGCCATCCGTCCGATTCGTAAGTAGGACGGGAGACCCAAGTGCCAGTCAGCGGCCCCATATCCACATATGTGCTGCCGAATGTAGCAAAAGTACCAGTGTCAATGGTGGGCAGGGTCGGGTTGCCGGGGGTTGCACCATAACCTTCGCCGCAGCCAACCAGCATACTGCCGGCGGCAGCGACCAGTGCAGCAGCACCGGTGGTCTTTAAAAAGGTACGGCGGGTGATCAGTTCAGACATAAAAATCTCTCCTTTGATTGCAGGAAATCATAAAATACAAAAGCTGATGCAAACAGAAACTCCCTCCGGCGCTTGCGGTACACCGGAGGGAGTTTCTGTTTGGGGTATTGCTTTGGTGTGAGGAGGAATCATGTGCGGAAAGACGGTTGCGGCCCCGTCTCCCCGCAGGATATAGTATACCCGATTTTAAGTGAAAAGTCATTACATTTTTGTGAAAAAACATCCTGCAATGAACTTTTTACAAAATTCCCCCAATGATAAAAACCAAACAGCGCGGTGTACAAAAATTCTGGTATTCCAGAATGACATAAACTGCCAATTTCACTATAGCAGACAAGACCGCAGGTGTCAATTAAAATGTCGGCTTTTTGGCGGAAAGACGAAAAAATGTGGCAAAAAACTGTAAAATCGGCACAGGGTCAGCCCTTGGCAAGCTCGGCGGCGTGAAGCTTGCCGTGTTCTACGTAGTGGGCGGCGTTGTGCAGGTTGGCCTCGATCTGGGCCGCGCTTACCTGCTTGATGACCCTTGCGGGCACGCCCACAGCCACCGAGTTATCCGGGATCACCATGCCCTCCGGCACCAGCGCACCCGCGCCGATGATGCAGTTTTTGCCCACGACACAGTGGTTGAGCAGGGTGGCGTGCATTCCGATCAGACTGCCATCCCCTACCGTGCACCCGTGCACCAGCGCACCGTGGCCCACGGTGACGCTTTTGCCCAGCATTACAGCACCGCCCACATCACAGTGCAGCACGGCGTTATCCTGCACGTTGGAGTTTTCGCCAATGGTCAAAGTGCCGTCGTCGCCGCGCAGCACGGCCCCGTACCACACCGTGGAACCGGCTTTCAGGATCACATCTCCCTGCACGGTGGCGTTGGGCGCTACAAAAGCAGCCCCCTCGTCGCGGGGAACTTTTCCACAAAAGGACAGAAACATTGTTAAAAACCGCCTTTCTCTCTTTCTCTTTTGGCTGGTTTATGGTATTCTTTAAAGTAGTATAGCAAGCCAGAGCCTTTCCGGCAAGTAGGAGCTGTTTCAAAACAAAAATTTTTGCCGTGCGTCGGCAAGCAGATACAAGGGGGCACGCTCATGTTCAAAAACACCATCTTCCGCCGCATGACGGCGCTGGTGCTCACGCTGGCACTGGCCGCTGCTGCTGCACTGCCGGGCCTTGCGGTATATCCCATGCCCATCCAGACCGCCAGCGAGACCGAGGCGGTGTACCTGTTCAACGCCGACACCGGCAAGACCATCCTGAACCAGAATGCTGACCAGCAGCAGTATGTTGCCAGCCTGACCAAGCTCATGACGGCCCTGCTGCTGCTGGAAAGCGGCAAGGATCTGAACGGTGAAGTGACCGTGCCTACCGCGCTGACCCAGGAGTTCCGGGATATCCAGAACGCCAACGGCACCACTATGGGCCTGCGCATCGGCGAGACGGTGCGCCGCATCGACCTGCTGAACGCCATGCTCATCGTCAGCGCCAACGACGCCGCCAGCGTCATTGCCTACGATGTGGGCGGCAGCGTGCTGGATTTCGTCAAGCAGATGAACGCCCGTGCCCAGGAGCTGGGCTGCACCGGCACGAACTTTACCTGTGCCCACGGCCTGTTTGACTACGGCAACGTGTCCACTGCGCAGGATCTGGCAAAGATCGCCGCCGCCTGTGCGGCAAACCAGACCTTTGCACAGGTGGCGGGCACCGCCAGCTATGTGCTGCCGGCCACGAACCTCCGCAAGGCTGAGCACACCATCAGCAGCTCCAACAGCCTGATGAACAGCGAGAGCGCCAACTACCGGGAGTATGTCCGGTGGGTCAAGGGCGGCTTTACCACGCTGGCAGGCCGCTGCATCGTGGCCTTTGCGGAAAAGGACGGCCACACCTACGGGCTGGTGATCCTTGGCTGCGATACGCCGGACCACCTCTTTGCCGAGTGCGATGATCTGTTCGACTGGGCCTTTGCCAGCTTTGCCGACCGCCCGCTGGTGGACACCCAGACCGTGCTGACCACCGTAGACCTGACCAAGTGCCGCACTGAACCGGCAGTGGAGCTGTATGCTGCCGCACCGGTGAGCGGCTACGGCCACGCGGATGATATCGTCACCTACTCCTTCGACCTGCCGGAGAGCATTGCGGCCACCGTTAAAAGCGGCAGTGTGGTGGGTACAGCCACCGTGTATCTGGACGGCGATGAAGTGGGCACGGTGGACCTTGTGACCCACCGGGAGTACGTCTCCGACTTCCGCACCGACACCAAAGCCACAGTGCTTCTGCTGTGTGCACTGCTGTTCATCCTCGCTGCATTAACGGCGGTCACTCTTGCCGCGGGCGGCAGCTCGCTGAACCTCAAAAAGAGAAGGCGCAGAAGATAAAATGCCGTGGCCGCAGATGCGGTAGATTGGAGCAGCAAAAAAGAATAAGAAAAGCGGCGCTCAGTACCTTGCAACAGGCTCTGAGCGCCGCTTCTTTTGTGCTTATTGGTTGAGGAACTTGATAAAGTGGTAAGATTCCACGATCTGGAAATACTTGATGATGCGCGGGTACAGGGGTTCGGCCTTTTCGCCGAACTGCTGCTTCATGCATTCAGCAAGGTCTGCAACGGTCTTCTGGCCGTCGATCAGCGGCCAGAGATAGCTGCCGGTCTCGTCCAGATGCACCTGTGTGGTGCGCGGTTTATGAAACACTTTTTGCGCGATCGTATTGAACACACCGGTGTTCTCCACCTCAAGGGTGATAAGGCCGGTGGCTTCGTCTGTGTGCCAGCGCAGGGTTTCCGCCCGCTGCGGAATGAGGTCCAGATAGTTGATGGACTGCTTTTTCTTACTCATCAGTTCTTCTTTTTCTTCATGGAGAAGGCCAGCAGGCATGCGATCATCACGATCATCAGAACCACGCCGCCAATGTTGCCCAGATCAATGCTCAGGGCAGTGCTGATGCCAAACACGGCAAACACAGCCAGCAGGATGCCCACAAGGCCCTCGCCTGCGATCATACCGGCACAGAACAGGGTGCCGCGGGTGGTCTGCTCTTCCTTGAGCTTCGCGTCAACATTCTTGCGGCTGTCCATGAACCAGCGCACAACACCGCCGATCATGATGGAGGTGTTCAGGTAGATGGGCAGATACAGGCCGATGGCGAACGGCATCACGGGGATGCGCAGGACCTCCAGAGCAATGGCAAGGAACACACCGGTGAACACCAGGTTCCAGGGCAGGTTGCCGCCCATGATGCCCTCGACGATCATCTTCATCAGGGTAGCCTGCGGTGCGGGGACCTCGGCACCGCCGTAGCCCCATGCGCTGTCCAGCAGGTACAGCACACCACCGATGGCCAGACCGGCGGCAATAACGCCGATCAGCTCACCGATCTGCTGCTTGACCGGGGTCGCACCCAGCAGGTAGCCGGTCTTCAGGTCCTGAGAGGTATCCGCAGCAATGGCAGCGCAGATGCAGATGACAGAGGCGATGGCCATGGAGCCGATCATGCCCTCGATGCCAACGTTGCCGGTGGCCTTCAGGATCATGGTAGCGATCAGCAGGGTGGCAATGGTCATGCCGGAGACCGGGTTGTTGGAACTGCCGATCATGCCGACCATACGTGCAGAGACGGTGGAGAAGAAGAAGCCGAAGATGACGATCAGCAGAGCACCCAGCGGGCTGACGGGGATGGCCGGAGCCAGCCAGATGATGAGGATGATGAGCAGGATGCCGCCCAGAATAAAGGGCATGGGCAGGTCCTTCTCGGTACGGGAGGTGCCGGAAGCACTGCCGCCCTTCATGCTCTTCATGGCATCACGGAAGGTGGATGCGATCAGAGGCAGGCTCTTGATCAGCGAGATGATACCGCCGGTAGCAATGGCACCTGCGCCGATATACTTGACGTAGTTGGACCAGATGGCGTCTGCACCGCCTGCTGCATACAGATCAGCAATGGTGGTGCCGGCTGCTGCCGGGTACAGGGAGATGTTTGCGCCGAACAGGCAGATCAGCGGGATAATGACCATCCAGCCCACCAGAGAACCGGTGAACATGTAGGAAGCGGTCTTGGGGCCGACGATGTAGCCCACGCCCAGCAGAGCGGGGTACACTTCCATGCCCAGAGCACCCTTGAAGGAGCTGAAGGCCACGGCAATGTCGGCGGGGATCATCTTCAGGCCATCGACGATGAACTTGAAGATGGCTGCCAGACCCATGCCGGAGAACACGGTGGAGGCGTTTGCACCGCCCTCTTCACCGGCCAGCAGAACGTCTGCACAGGCGGTGCCTTCCGGGTACAGCAGGGTGGCGTGCTCCTTGACGATCAGGGCGTTGCGCAGGGGCACCATGAACAGAACGCCCAGAATGCCGCCGCACAGGGCGATCAGGGTGATCTCCAGGATGCTGGGCTTGTCGCACAGGCCCTCTTTTGCCCACAGGAACAGTGCGGGCATGGTGAAGATGGCACCGGCGGCCAGGCTCTCGCCTGCGGAACCGATGGTCTGCACCATGTTGCTCTCCAGAATGGAGTTCTTCTTGAGCAGGACGCGGATCACGCCCATAGAAATGACTGCTGCCGGGATGGAGGCAGAAACAGTCATGCCGACGCGCAGGCCCAGATAAGCGTTTGCAGCGCCGAAGACCACGGACAGGATGATGCCCATGATCACAGAGGTCGCCGTCATTTCTGCGGTGATCTTTTCCGCAGGAATATACGGCTTGAAGGATTCTTGATCTTTCATGTTTGCTCTCCTTGCGACAGCACAAGCGCCTTGCTTTTTGGGGCAGGGCGCTTGTGCTGTCCGTTTTCCGATTTCCTAAACACGCGCATCCCATCCAAAAGGACGCGCTGGCACGTACTCTATTATACTAAAGTATGACTGAATTGGCAACTGGAAATGTACACAAGAAATTTACAAAAAATTCGTTTATTCAAGCATTTTGCGGGAAATTTGGGCAAAAGCGTGCGAAAAATTTCCATATAATTCCAAAACTGTGCGCACATGAAGAACAGTTCTGCAGGAAAAGAATGCCTTTTAACAGCGTGCGCGCCTGTCCAGAGGAAGGATGGAAAAGCTTTCCTTTTCCCTGCTTTCGGCGGGCCTTGGACAAAGCTGAAAAAAGCCCCGGGTTTTTCCTCGACTGAACCAGCCGAGGAAAATTCCCGGGACGCTCATATATTATAAAGAGTGCTTTTACACGGCCCCATAGATGCCGTGCACCGATACTTCGCCGGTAAAAACGTGCACTTCGCCGCTGTCGGTGCGCACCACCAGACGGCCCTCTTCGTCCACATCGACGGCTTCGCCTGCACCCTGCCCGCCGTCCGGCAGGTCGAAGGTGACCCGGCGGCCCAGATTGACGCAGGCGGCCTTGTATTCCTCCCGGAAGGGTGCAAAGCCATCGCGGGCAAACACATACATGTTGCGGTCAAAGCCAAAGTCGGTCAGGCCCTCGGCCAGCCATGCGGGGTCGGTGGAAAGATCCACCTTTGCGCCCTGCAGCGCCAGCGAGGTGCCATTGGGCAGACCGGCGGCATCAAAGTAGCTCTGCGGCTGGGCCAGATTGATGCCGATGCCGCACAAAATGCCCCGGCCCTGCTGCTGGTAGCCGTAGCTCACGCCCTCGCACAGGATGCCCACGATCTTTTTGCCGTTGAGCAGAAGGTCGTTGGGCCACTTGATCTGGCAGTCCACGCCGTAGCGCAGCTTGAGCTGGGTGCGCACGGCAAGGCTTGCCAGCAGCGGCAGGGTGGCAGGCTGGGCCAGCGGTTCCCGGATGGCTGCTGTATAATACAGGGCCTTGCCCTCGGCGTTCACCCAGCTGCGGCCAAGGCGGCCCCGGCCTGCGGTCTGGTTCTCGGTATACACCGCACCCACCGGGCCGAACTCTTCAAAATGTTCCTTCACGTAAGCGTTGGTGCTGCCGCATTCCGGCAGATAGCGCACCTCATTGATGCTCATTGTTTGGGTACCTCTTTATGTTCATAGGCGGTCACTTTGCCTTCGTCCAGCGTCAGGATGCCGTAGGTGTCCGGCCCGGTGTAGCACCGGCCGCAGGAGCCGGGGTTGAACAAAAACACCTTGCTGCGGGTCTCTGCATGGGGGATGTGAGTGTGACCGAACAGCGCCACCTCGGCACCCCGGGCAGATGCGGCATCTGCCAGCGTATCCAGATCGTATTTCACACCGTACATATGACCGTGAGTGTAAAAGATCACCACGCCGTCAAAGGCGGCAAGGCCGTCGGTGGGTTCCAGTGCACCGTAATCGCAGTTGCCCGCCACCGAGTAGGCCCGCAGCTTGGGGTACAGCGTCAGAGCCAGTTCCAGATCCCGCAGGCCGTCGCCCAGAAAGATCAGGGCATCGATGCTTTTGCTCTCTTTCATCAGCACGCGCTCAATGGCGGCACGTCCGCCGTGGCTGTCGCTCAAAACCAGAAGCTTTGTCACAAAAGGGGTCCTCCTCTATTACCATTTACCTGAGATGCTGTCATTCACCAGCCTGCTGGCCCTGTTGCAATACCAGCAGCTGCTTGTACACTTCGCTTTTAGAATAAGGTGTGCCCTGTGCCGCCGCCTTGGCTGCGGCGGTGGGGCCAAAGCCCTGCCCGGTCAGCTCCAGCGCTCGCTGCGCTGCCTGCTCCAGCGTCAGCTCCTGCTCCGGGTCGGCGGTCTCCGGCGCACCGGCCATCACCAGCACATATTCGCCGCGCGGCTCGTTGGTCTTGTAGTGCTCCACCGCCTCGCCGAGGGTAGTCTTCCAGATATCCTCGTGCAGCTTTGTCAGCTCCCGGCACAGGGTGATGCTGCGGTCTGCGCCAAAGGCATTGGCCAGATCGTCCAGCGTGGTGCGCAGCTTGTGGGGCGCTTCGTAAAAGATGGTGGTGCGCTTTTCCTGCAAAAGCTCAGCCAGCCGCTCTTTTTTCTGCTTGCGGTTCACGGGCAGAAAGCCCTCGAACACCCAGCGGGAGGTGTCCTGCCCGGACACGGCCAGCGCTGTGACGCAGGCGGAAGCCGCCGGTACTGGCACTACCTTGATGCCCCGGGCCAGTGCGTCCCGCACGATCACCTCGCCCGGGTCGGAGACGCAGGGCATGCCCGCATCACTGCACAGGGCACAGCTCTCGCCTGCTTCAATGCGGCGCAGGATGCCCTCACCCTTCTGCAGGGCGTGCTCATAGTAGCTGACCATGGGCTTTTTCAGGCCCAGAAAGTTCAGCAGCTTCATGGTCACACGGGTGTCCTCGGCGGCAATAAAGTCTGCCGCGCCAAAGGTGGCTGCTACGCGCGGCGGCATATCGTCCAGATTGCCGATGGGCGTTGCCACGATATAAAGAGTTCCTGCCATAGTTTACCTCCCATATAACGCCGCACCGGCGCTGATCAACACATCCGGCTCCACCCGCAGTCCGGTTTTGCGGTTCTTCTGCGCTTCCACAAGGAAGAGCCATGGCGCGCCGTCCGCCTTGTTCTTTACAAAGGCCAGCCGCTTCGGCTCCAGCCGGTTGACCCGCAGCACCGCCAGCACCTCCGCCAGCCGTTCCGGCCGGTGGCACAGCGCAAAGCGCCCGCCGTCCTTCAAAAGGCGGAACGCACACTGGCACACATCGTCCAATGTGCAGGTGTTCTCGTGCCGGGCAAGGGCGTGGGCTGCGTTTTGGCTTTGGGGCCCATCCGTGAAATAGGGCGGATTGCACGCACACACGTCAAAACTGCCCTCGCCCTGCCGGAAAGCGCGCAGGTCGGCACAGACAGGCTCAATGTGCCCGATGTCCTGCTCCTGCACCGCAGCGGAAAGCAGAGCGCTGCCCTCGGGCTGCAGCTCCAGCCCTATGCAGGGGCCGCGGTGGCCGCGGTCGTGCCATTCCAGCGCCACGATGCCGCAGCCGGAGCACAGGTCTGCGGCCTTCTGGGCGCGCTTTGGCTCACAGAAACGGGCCAGCAGCAGCGCGTCGGAGCCAAAACGATGCTCCGGCGAGCAATAAACCATAGTTCTATTATACAAGACTTCGGTAGAATGTTCCATAGATAAGTGTGCCGTACCCTCTCAAAAAAATGCGTGGAATTGCTCGGGGAATTTGTGCGAATTACTGCAAAACAAAAAAGCAGCAGACCTGTTTTGGACAGGCCTGCTGCTTTTGATGCGTTTTTTGTGCAGCTGCTAAAATTATTCAGCAGTGATAGCACCGGTGGGGCAAGCACCCTCGCAAGCGCCGCAGTCGATGCAAGCGTCTGCGTTCACAGAAGCAACACCATCAACGGTGATAGCGCCAACCGGGCAAGCGCCCTCGCAAGCGCCGCAGCCAACACATGCGTCAGAAACCTTGTGTGCCATAATAAACTCTCCTTTTTATCTCCGTGCCCGAAGTATTGTATGAAGAGTCATGTATGGCACGGCTGTGCATGTCTCTCCGGAAATCATATCCTTGCCTGCATTTTAACAAAGCAGGTGAGAAAAGGCAAGACTAACCGTGACCCGAAAAACACAAAAGTCTGTTTTTTGTTGGGTTGCACAAAAGCACAGGCTAACTTATGGCCAAATTTGCAGGAGTTTTTTGGCAAAAATCACGAAGAACGGTTAGTTTTAGCAGACTAACCCCTCAGAACCTCCGGCGCGTCCCTCACTCCTTTTCGGCAGCGCGCTTCCGGGCGCAGCAGCCGCCCGCGCAGCGCTTTTCGCCATCGTCGGAGGAAGCCACCACCGGGGCCGGGTTGCGCACGCCGGAGTAATCGTCGTCCGGGTCCGGGCGGCGGGGCGCACGCTTGCCGCCGCTGATATATTCGCACACACCCACCTTATAGTAACGGGGCGAAAGGCTCTCGGTGCCGCAGCGTACCCGCAGGTAGCCGGAGACCGGGTTCACCTCCAGCACGGTGCCAAGACCGTCCGGCGTGCGCACGGTGCTGCCCACCATGGGCATGATGCTGTTCAGGTACTCGTAGGCGCTTTCCTCGTAGGCAAGGCAGCACATCAGCCGGCCGCAGGCACCGCTGATCTTGGTGGGGTTCAGCGAAAGGCCCTGCTCCTTGGCCATCTTGATGGACACGGGCTGGAAGTCCTTTAAAAAGCGGCTGCAGCAGAAGGGCTGGCCGCAGATGCCAAGGCCGCCGATCATCTTGCTCTCGTCCCGCACGCCGATCTGGCGCAGCTCGATGCGGGTGTGGAAGATACCGGCCAGATCCTTGACCAGCTCGCGGAAGTCCACGCGGCCATCGGCGGTAAAGTAGAACATGATCTTGGAGCGGTCTAGGGTATACTCGGCCTCCACAAGCTTCATTTCCAGGCCGTGGCGGGAAATGCACTCCTGACAGGTGCGGTAGGCGCGCTTTTCGTCCTCACGGTTCTGGCGCATCCGGCGGATATCCACGCTGTCGGCCATGCGGGTAATGGGCTTGAGGGCCTTGGGCACTGCCGCATCGGCGATCTCCCTCACGCCCTGCACCACCTCGCCGCACTCAACGCCGCGGGCGGTCTCCACAATCACATATTCGCCGGTTTTGATGTCGGCCCCGGCGGGATCAAAATAATAGCTTTTGCCGTTCTCTTTGAAACGGACGGAAATGACTTTTTTCATAGTGTTCCTCGTTTTTATCGGTCGAATCTATAGGATAAGGCCCGAAAAAGAGCCTGCTGATCCATTCTGTACTCTAGTATAACATATTCAAATGCACATTTCCACGCAAAAAACAAAAAGCGGCTCTGGCGCTTCGGCAGAAAAATTTTAAAAAGGTGCAACAATCTGCCCTGCTGCCGCGTATCCATAAAGGAAGACTGACCGAATTTGGTCGCACCCGCAGCCGGAAAATGGAAAAACGGAACGGCAAATGTTAAAATCTTGCGAAAGTATCCAAAGAATCGCAAAAGAATCCCACCCCGCTCTTGCAAGGCGGGGGCTTGCGTGTATAATAAAAATGTTGAAGTGTAGCCTTTCCCGCAGGGAAAGCAGCTGTCCTGCTTTGCGGCAAGGCAGAGAAACGGTAGGAGAAAATGGAAAAATTCAGTGTCAAAAAGCCGTTTACGGTGCTGGTTGCAGTGGTCATGATCCTGATCCTGGGCTTTGTAGCGGTCACAAAGATGGATACGAACCTGCTGCCCAACGTGAACACACCGTATCTGATGGTGGTCACCGTGTATCCTGGTGCAAGCCCGGAGCGCGTGGAGAGCGAGGTCTCGGATGTGCTGCAGAACTCGCTCACAGTGCCGGGCGTGTCCAAGATCACCGCAACATCGGCAGAAAACTACAGCCTGCTGCTGATGGAGTTTACCGAGGATACGGATATGAACAGCGCGCTGGTCAAGGTGTCCAACAAGCTGGATCAGGCCAAAAGCGACCTGCCCAGCACCTGCCTGACCCCCTCCATCATTGAGTACAGCCTGAACATGAACGCTTTCATGACGGTGGCTGTCAGCCGCGAAGGTGCCGACCAGTACGAGCTTTCTGAGTTTATCCAGAACACCCTTGTGCCGGAAGTGCAGCGCAAGGGCGGTGTGTCCAGCGTTTCGTCCAGCGGTCTGGTGGAAAAGCTGGTGCAGGTGCAGCTCAATCAGGATAAGATCGACGAGATCAACGCAAAGCTGCTGGAACTGATCGATACCCAGCTGGCTGAAGCCCGCTCCCAGCTGGAAAGCGCCGAGGCACAGATCACCGCCGGACGCAGGGAATACGAAAAGCAGCTGAAAAACTTTGGCAGTACGGTGTCCAACTCGGTCATGAGCCAGATGAGCACCGAGGTGGGCGCCGCAGTGGAAACGGTGCGTGCGCAGGCGCAGGCTCTTCTGGAAAGTGTGAACAGCCTGATCGCTGTGTTCAAGGAGCCTGAGATCCAGCAGGCCCTGATCGAGGTGCGCGACGGTCTGCAGAAGGTCATGGACAAGTTCAACGAGACCGGTATGCGGGATATCGACTCTCTGATCGATATTGTGGCTGAGCTGCGCACCATTACCGATAAGCTCACTACCGCCCTGCAGAAGCTGCAGGAGCGCGTGAACACCGAGACCGGCTCCGAAGGCAGCACCGCAGAGGATCTTGCCAATGAGATGCAGCTGCAGGAAAGCCTGAATGTGGTCTATAACACGTTGGAAAGCACCATCAAGGCCATGGACAATGTGCCCCAGCTGATGACCGAGTTCTCCGGCGCACTGGGCAGCTTCTCCCAGCAGCAGCTCAACGCCTATATGCAGTTCACCGAAGCGCGTGAAATGCTGAACGAGTACGAAAAGCAGCTGGAGGCTGCCAAGGCAGAGTACGAGACGGCCAAGACCAACGCTCTGGCACAGGCCGATGTGACAAAGCAGCTGGACATTGAAACGCTGGCGCAGCTCATCTATGCCCAGAACTTCTCCATGCCGGCCGGTTACGTGCAGGATAAGGACGGCGAGTCCTGGCTGCTGAAAGTCGGCGAAGAGTACGACAGTGTGAAGGACATCAGCGGTGCCCTGCTGCTGCATGTGGAGGGCTACGGCGACGTGCGCCTTTCTGATGTGGCGGATGTGGAGGTCATTGATAACTCCGCCGACAGCTACACCCGCCTGAACGGCGAAAAGGCATCCATCCTCAAAATCTATAAGAATGCGACTTCCAGTGCAGGCGAGGTCTCCGACAACTGCCTGACCGCATTTAAAGAGCTGGAAAAACAATACGACGGCCTGCACATGGTGGTGCTGTCCAATCAGGGCAACTACATCACCATTGTCATCAACAGCATCCTCACCAGCATGGTGGTGGGCGCTGCACTGGCCATCATCGTGCTGGCCATCTTCCTGAAGGATATCAAGCCCACCCTCGTGGTCGGCATCAGCATCCCGCTGTCCGTTCTGTTCGCGGTGGTGCTCATGTACTTTACCGGGCTGGACCTGAACGTGATGACCCTGGCCGGCCTTTCCCTCGGCATTGGTATGCTGGTGGATAACTCGGTGGTCGTCATTGAGAACGTCTACCGTCTGCGCAGCCGCGGCGTGCCTGCGGCCCGCGCTGCCGTGCAGGGCACAAAACAGGTGGGCATGTCGGTGGTGGCCTCCACCCTTACCTCGGTGTGCGTGTTCCTGCCGGTGGTGTTCTCGGCCAGCATTGTGCGCAGCCTGATGATGCCCATGTCCCTGTGCATCGGTTACTGCCTGATGGCCTCCCTCATCGTGGCGCTCACGGTGGTCCCGGCGGCATCCTCTACTGTGCTGAAAAAAGCTGAACCCAAGCGCCTTGCCTGGTTTGAAAAGGTGCAGGAAAAGTATGCCCATAGTCTGGAATGGTGCCTGCAGCACCGTGCCCTGCCCCTGATTGCGGCGGTGGTACTGCTGGTGTTCAGCGGCTGGCAGGTGCTGAACATGGGCGTGGAGCTGCTGCCCAGCATCACCAGCAACGAGGCGCAGATCACCCTGTCCACCGCCGACGGCCTGACCAAGGAGGAATCCTATGCCATTGCGGGTCAGGTGGCAGAGGCGGCCCTGAATGTAGAAAACGTGGAAGAGGTGGGCATCACCACCGACACCAGCATGGCCGGTCTGGATATCAGCCAGCTGGGCCTGCCCACCGCCATTACCGATATCCTGAACTCCGCCAATGCCTACGGCAGATACAAGATCAATGTTATGATGAGCAAGAGCCTTTCCTCCCGTGAGGTGGAAAAGACCCGGCAGGCCATGGAGGATGCAGTGTCCCAGATCGAGAATTGCACCGCTGAGGTCAAGCTGTACGGCATGACCGATGATCTGACCAGCCAGCTGGCCACCGGCCTGTCGGTCAAGGTCTACGGCAAGGATCCGGAAACGCTGACCACCGTTTCCGAGAAGGTAATGGAGATCGTCAACGATACCGAGGGCTTTGCCAATGCGGACAACGGTCTTGGCAGCGGCGATGCCACCATCATCCTGAAGGTGGACCGCGACAAGGTGCGCGCCTACGGCCTGACCGTTGCGCAGGTGTACCAGCAGATCGCGGCAAAGCTCACCACCACCGCCACCGCCCAGACCCCCGTCACGGTGAACGGCACCACCATGGATGTCCAGATCACGGACAATCTGGACCCCGTCACCAAGGAAAACATGATGGAGCTTACCTTTGAGACCACCGAAATGTCGGCAGACGGCACAGTGACCAATGGTACCTGCACCCTGAACGACATCGCCAGCTGGACCACCGGCACCGCACCGGATGCCATTACCAGCGAGAACCAGACCGAGTTTGTCACTGTGACGGCAGATACGCTGAAGGGCTACAACACCATGGTGCAGTCCCGCGTGCTGCAGAAGAAGCTGGATGAGTACGCAGCCAGCGGTGAGATGCCGGAGGGCTGCAGCACCACGCTGGGCGGCGAGACCGAGGGCACCGACTACATGGTGAACGAAATGGTGCAGTGGATGGCTCTGGCCCTGCCCTTTGTATATCTGGTCATGGTGGCACAGTTCCAGAGCCTGCTGTCCCCCTTCATCGTGCTGTTCACGGTGCCGCTGGCCTTTACCGGCGGCCTGCTGGGCCTGCTGATCACCGGCCAGCAGCTCACCATGATCTCCCTGATGGGCTTCATCGTGCTGATGGGCACTGTTGTCAACAACGGCATCGTGTTCGTGGACTATGCAAACCAGCTGCGCATTGGCGGCATGGAGCGCCGCGCTGCGCTGGTGGCTACCGGCAAGACCCGTATGCGCCCCATCCTCATGACCACCCTGACCACCGTGCTGGCCATGCTGCAGCTGGTGTTCAGCGGCGATATGGCAAGCCAGCTGATGAGCGGCATGGCCATCGTCATCATCTGCGGCCTGAGCTACGCTACCCTGATGACCCTGTATATCGTTCCGGTGCTGTACGATATCCTGTTCAAGAAGCCGCCGCTCAACGTGGATGTTGGCAGCGACGATGATCTGGACGACATTCCGGACGATGCAGCCGAGTTCATTGCGGCGCAGAAGTCTGCGGGCACGGCACAGCCGGAAACCTGACGACAGCATGACGATTTAGAATGCGCGCCGCTTTGCTTTGCGTATCATCAGCGGAAGAATTATTTATATATAATAAAGCAATGCCGGGCGGTCTGCGGACCGCCCGGCATTGCGTTTTCACGGGAAAGGTCGTAACGGCAAACGGCATGTGCTGATGCTGGCTCCCTGCGGGAGCATTCGCGTCAGCATGAAAACATGCTGCTGCCCTTACGTTTCGTCGCGCAAGCGACTGTAAATCGGCGTAACACAAAAAATTCTTTAGCGGAGCGGCTTGGATTTTTTGTGCTGCATACCCCGCCAACTGAATAATTTCAACAAAAAATAGCTGGAAAAATTGGATGCAAATTCTAAAATCCGTTCCCCACAAAGATATAAAACTGTGATATAATCATAAATAAGATAGAATACAGTGGAAGTCTGCCTGACTGTATGTCCGAGTAAAATCTGAGGAGGCGAATGCCCAATGGCACAGATCCGCTCCAAGCCCTTCGGTGTGACCAAACAGGGCGCAAATGTTACAGAGTACATCCTTTCCAACCCCGGCGGCCTGACGGTGAGCGTTCTGGACTACGGATGCATCATTAAAAACATCATCGTTCCGGCCAAGAACGGCCCGGTGGATGTCGTGCTGGGCCACGACACCATGGCAGATTATGAGGATGACTTCACGTCCTCCGGCAGCACCTGCTGCGGCGCGTTCGTGGGCCGCTATGCCAACCGTATCGAGAATGCCACCTTCAGCGTGGGCGGCAAGACCTACCAGCTGGAAGCCAACAACGGCCCCAACCACCTGCACGGCTGCTTCTCCCGTAAGCTGTACCGGGTGAAGGCCTTTGGCGACACCCTGCTGATGGAGGCCGAGAGCCCGGACGGTGAGGACGGTTTCCCGGGAAACCTGAAGCTGGCGGTGCGCTATACCCTCACCGAGGACAATACCTTCCGCATGGATTACCGCGTCTCTTCGGATGCGGATACCATCGTGAACCTCACGAACCACAGCTACTTCAACCTGAACGGTGAGGGCGATATTCTGGGCCAGAAGCTGCGCATCTATGCCTCTAACTATCTGGAAGGCAACAATCAGACCTGCCCCACCGGTGCCATTCTGCCGGTGGCAAACACCCCCATGGATTTTACCGAGGGAAAGCTCATTGGCCGGGATATCGACACCGGCTTTGCCCAGACCACCATGGTGGGCGGTGGCTACGACCACTGCTTTGTGATCGACCGCGCCCGCGGCTCCAGCCAGAGCATCTGCGCATGGGTCACCAGTGAAAAGACCGGCATCAGCATGAAGCTGTACACCACCCAGCCGGGCATCCAGTTGTACACCGGAAACTTTTTGCAGGACTGCCCCACCCCCGGCAAGGGCGGCGTGCCCATGCAGAAGTACGGCGGCTTTGCGCTGGAGACCCAGCACTACCCCTGCAGCCCTTCCCACCCGGAGTTCCCCACCACGGTGTTGCGGGCAGGCAAGGTGTTCCGCGCCACCACCACCCTGCGCTTTTTCACCGGCAAGCAGTGCGGAAAATTGTAAAAAATGATGTACCACAAAAAACGTCTGCTCCGGCAGGCGTTTTTTGCGTGGCAGGAGGAGAACTCCCCCAGTCATCTCGCTGCGCTCGATGCCAGCCCCCTCTCCGAGGAAGCTGGCAAAGCCGTCAGGCTTTGACGGAGGGAGTTTTCGCGCCATTTCTATGTTTTGCACAAACCGTGCCTTTTATCCATGACAAAATGCCAAAAAACGTTTTTAAATCAAAACCTCGAAAACAAAGATGCAACAAAAATTTATCTAAATAGAAGACGCATCCCTTGATTCTGAACCATAAAAGCGGTATTCTTTAGGCAAGGCCGGGGAATGCCGGCATCAACTGTAATGTAAATGAGTGAGAGAGGTACTAGGCTATGGCAATTTTGGTTTCCGGCGGCGCCGGTTATATCGGCAGCCACACCTGCATCGAACTGCTGAACGCTGGCTACGACGTTGTTGTGGCAGATAACTATTATAATGCATCTCCGGTGGTGCTGGACCGCATCAAGCAGATCACCGGCAAGGACTTCCGCTTTTACAAGGCAGATATGACCAAGCACGAGGATGTGGAGCACATCTTCTCTGAGTGCCCGGACATTACTGCTGTGATCCAGTTTGCAGCCTACAAGGCAGTGGGCGAGAGTGTTTCCAAGCCCATTGAATACTATTACAACAACCTCAACTGCACGCTGGTCATTCTGGACGTGATGCGCCATCACAACTGCCACAACTTCGTGTTCAGCTCTTCCGCAACCGTCTATGGCGACCCCGCCAGCGTGCCCATCACCGAGGACTTCCCCACCGGTGCCACCACCAACCCCTACGGCACGACCAAGGTGTTCACCGAGCGCATCCTGCAGGATGTGTGCAAGGCAGACCCCAGCCTGAACGTGGCCCTGCTGCGCTACTTCAACCCCATTGGTGCGCACAAGTCCGGCCTCATCGGCGAGGACCCCAACGGCATCCCCAATAACCTCATGCCCTATATCGCCAAGGTGGCCGTTGGCAAGCTGGAAAAGGTGCATGTCTTTGGCAACGACTATCCCACCCCGGACGGCACCGGCGTGCGCGACTACATCCACGTGGTGGATCTGGCCCGCGGCCATGTGTGCGCCATCAAGAAGCTGGAAACGAACTGCGGCCTGTTCATCTGCAATCTGGGCACTGGCAAGGGCTACAGCGTGCTGGATGTGATCCACGCATTCTCCAAGGCCTGCGGTAAGGAGATCCCCTATGTGATCGACCCGCGCCGCCCCGGCGACATTGCCGAGTGCTATGCAGACCCCACCAAGGCAAAGAACGAGCTTGGCTGGGTGGCGGAATACGGCATCGAGGAAATGTGTGCCGACAGCTGGAACTGGCAGAAGAACAACCCCGATGGCTACCACACTGTGAAGTAAACGCATAAACTTTCAAAGCCGTGCATTCTCTGAAAAGAGGGGGCACGGCTTTTTTGCGTGAGCTCCCTCAGCCAAAACCTGACGACTTTGCCGGCTCTCTCGGGGAGGGAGCCTCTGGTGAAACCGTGCACTTCGCAATTCAACCGGAAACTGTGCCGCCATGCCAAAAGCCGAACCCTCTCAGTCATCGCTGCGCGATGCCAGCTCCCCCGAAGGGGGAGCTTTATTTGTGCTGACCGGAAGAAGCCAAGAAGCTCCCCCCTCGGGGGAGCTGGCGAACAAAGTGAGTCTGAGAGGGTTCGATTTGCAGGCATCTCCCCCATTTTATCTATTGACAACCGCGCAAAGTTAGCCTATATTACTATTGTTAACACAAACTAACACACGTTGACAGTGGATAAAATGAGAAGGTCGATCTTATGACATTAAAAGAATTGCAGATCGGAAAAAGCGCTGTTGTGGATACCGTCGGCGGCAGCGGCGCACTGCGCCAGCATTTTCTGGATATGGGCCTGATCCCGGGGGCGGAGGTCACGCTGGTCAAGCTGGCACCCATGGGCGACCCCATGGAGCTGCGCATCCATGGATATGAGCTGACCCTCCGGCTGGACGATGCCGCGCAGATCGGCATCACCCCAACCGAAAAGGCCCCGGCAATGTCGGCGGTTCTGGCAGATGATAAAATGGTGGATCACCCCGGCCTTGGCGAGGGCGGAAAATACCATATCAAAAAGGGGGAGAATCCCCTGCCCGAGGACAGGACCCTCACCTTTGCGCTGGCTGGCAACCAGAACTGCGGTAAGACCACCCTGTTCAACCAGCTCACCGGTTCCAACCAGCATGTGGGCAATTTCCCGGGCGTGACGGTGGACCGCAAGAGCGGTGCCATCAAGGGCCACCCGGAGACCGAGGTCACCGACCTGCCGGGCATCTACTCCATGTCCCCCTATTCCAGCGAGGAGATCGTCACCCGCCAATTCATCATCGGCGAAAAGCCCACCGGCATCATCAACATCGTGGATGCTACCAACATCGAGCGCAACCTCTACCTGACCATGCAGCTCATGGAGCTGGACACCCCCATGGTGCTGGCGCTGAACATGATGGACGAGGTGCGCGGCAACGGCGGCACGGTGCGCATCAACAAGATGGAGGCCATGCTTGGCATCCCGGTCATCCCCATCTCCGCCGCCAAGAATGAGGGCGTGGATGAGCTGGTAGACCACGCACTTCATGTGGCAAAGTATCAGGAGCGGCCCGGCCGCATGGATTTCTGCAGTGAGGACGACCACGGCGGCGCGGTGCACCGCTGCATCCACGGCATCATCCATCTGATCGAGGACCACGCCAGGGCGGCGGGCATTCCGGTGCGGTTTGCCGCCACCAAGCTGGTGGAGGGCGACCGGCGCATCGAGGAAGCCCTGCAGCTGGATCAGAACGAAAAAGAGATGATCGAACATATCATCGTGCAGATGGAGCGGGAGCGCGGGCTGGACCGCGCCGCCGCCATTGCGGATATGCGGTTCTCCTTTATTCAGGAGCTGGTAGCCAAGACAGTGGTCAAGCCCCACGAAAGCAAAGAGCAGCTGCGCTCCAACCGCATCGACAAATTCCTCACCGGCAAGTACACCGCCATCCCGGCCTTTATCGCCATCATGGGTCTGGTGTTCTTCCTCACCTTCAACGTCATCGGCCTGTTCTTCCAGAACCTGATGGAAACGGGCATCGACGCGTTGACCGGCATCGTGGACACGGCGCTTACCAACTGGAACGTCAATGCGGCGGTGCACTCCTTGCTCATCGACGGCATCTTTACCGGCGTGGGCAGCGTGCTGAGCTTTCTGCCCATCATCGTGGTGCTGTTCTTCTTCCTCTCCATGCTGGAGGATACCGGTTACATGGCCCGCGTGGCCTTTGTGATGGATAAGCTGCTGCGCCGCATCGGCCTTTCGGGCCGCAGCATCGTGCCCATGCTCATCGGCTTTGGCTGCACCGTGCCCGGTGTCATGGCAAGCCGCACCCTGCCCTCGGAGCGCGACCGCAAAATGACCATCCTGCTCACCCCGTTCATGAGCTGCTCGGCAAAGCTGCCCATCTACAGCCTGTTTGCGGCGGCGTTCTTCCCGCAGTATGCGGGCCTTGTGATGGTGCTGCTGTACTTTACCGGTATCGCGGTGGGCGTGCTGGCGGCACTGCTGCTCAAGAGCACGGTGTTCAAGGGCGAGGCGGTGCCCTTTGTCATGGAGCTGCCCAACTACCGCCTGCCCGGCCTGAAAAACGTGGCACAGCTGCTGTGGGAAAAGGCCCGGGACTTTTTGCAGAAGGCCTTCACGGTGATCTTTGCGGCCACCATCGTCATCTGGTTTTTGCAGAACTTTGACCTGCAGCTGCGGTTGACCGCCGACCCGCAGGCCAGCATCCTTGCCCGCATTGCGGGCGACATCGCCCCGCTGTTCGGGCCTTTGGGCTTTGCGGACTGGCGCATCTCCACCGCCCTCATCACCGGCTTCATGGCAAAGGAGAGCGTGGTGTCCTCGCTGCTCATCCTCTTTGGCTCCGAAGCTGCGCTGTCGGCGGCCCTCACCCCGGCGCAGGCGGCTCCCCTGCTGGTGTTCTGCCTGCTGTACACCCCCTGCATCGCGGCAGTGGCATCGGTCAAGCGGGAGCTGGGCAATAAGTGGGCGGTCATCATGGTGGTGAACCAGTGCGCCGTGGCATGGCTGTGCGCTTTGCTGGTGCGTCTGGCGGCTGTGGTGCTGTTCTGAGAAAAACGATTGGAATGCGCTCCGCGCTGCTCTGCGCATATTCAGCGGAAGAATTATTTATAATAGAGCAATGCCGGGCGGTCTGCGGACCGCCCGGCATTGCGTTTTCACGGGTGGGGTCGTGGAGGAAAACAGCATCTGCCGCGCTGATTTCCTGCGGAAACAGCCGCGCGGCGGGAAGAACCCTCTCAGGCTCACTGCGTTCGCCAGCTCCCCCGAAGGGGGAGCTTTATTTGTGCTAACCGGAAGATGACAAAAAGCTCCCCCTTCGGGGGAGCTGGCGCGGGAGCGCCTGAGAGGGTTTGCTCTCTCCCTCCTTGAGGGAGCTGGCGCGGCGTAAGCCGCGACTGAGGGAGTTCCCACTTGACATCTCTCCTCTTCTGCACTATAATACTTCAAAAATGAATCATTCAAAGATGAAAGGACTGGCCTGCTGTGAACCCGAATATCGAATTTTCCATCAAGACCGCGCAGGCGTACAATGCCGTCTGCAAACCGCTGTGTCAGGAGCTTGGCCTGTCGCAGACGGCGCTGGACATCCTGCTGTTCCTCGCCAACAACCCGGACTATAAAACGGCCCGGGACATCGTGGAGGTGCGCCATATCAAGGCAAATCTCGTCTCCATGAATGTGGATAAGCTGGTGCAGGAGGGCTATCTGGAACGCTATGCCGTGGCCAGCGACCGCCGCAAAACAAAGCTTCTCTGCACCGGCAAGGCAGACCCGATCATCCGCAAGGGGCGTGTGGTGCAGAATGCCTTTTTCAAGCGCCTGCTGGATCATGTGGAGCCGGCCGATCAGGAGGTCTTTTTCCGGACCATGGAGCTGATCGGGAAAAATCTGGACGAAATTATAAAGGAGAACGCATAAAATGAACGTGTTGTTTACGGTTCTTGTCACCTTTTTTGCCGGCATGGGGGCCGGCCTTGGCACCGGCTTTGCCGGTATGAGCGCGGCTGCAGTTATCAGCCCCATGCTCATCACCTTCCTGCACATGGACCCCTATATGGCGGTGGGCATCGCCCTTTCTTCGGATGTGCTGGCCAGCGCCGTCTCGGCCTATACCTACCACAAAAACAAGAACCTGGATATCAAAAACGGCCTGATCATGATGGCCAGCGTGCTGGTGTTCACGGTGGTGGGCAGCTGGGTGGCCAGCAGAATGCCCGCTGCCACCATGGGCGGCTTCTCGGTGTTCATGACCTTCCTGCTGGGCATCAAGTTCATTGTGCGCCCGGTCATGACGACCAAGGAAGCTATGCAGGGTGTCAGCGCCAAAAAGCGTGCCATCCAGTCCATCGTGTGCGGTGTGCTCATCGGCTTCATCTGCGGCTTCATCGGCGCAGGCGGCGGCATGATGATGCTGCTCATCCTCACCAGTGTGCTGGGCTACGAGCTGAAGACCGCCGTGGGCACTAGCGTGTTCATTATGGCCTTCACCGCCCTGACCGGTGCTGTCTCCCACTTTATGATCGGCGGTGCGCCCAATTGGTTCGTCTGGGCACTGTGCGTGGTGTTCACCCTGCTGTGGGCGCGCATTGCCGCTGTGTTTGCCAATAAGGCAGACCCCAAGACCCTGAACCGTGCCACCGGTATTGTGCTGGTGGTGCTGGGCGTGGTCATTATGGGCTTTAACCTTCTGAGCTGATATCCCCTGCCCTTCAAATGAAAAAAGAAAGCCCGTGCAGCCGGAAACTGCACGGGCTTTCTCTGTATCAGAACTTACTTTTCTTCAATGGTGGAGTGCTCGATCACCCAGTCGGCAGCCTTGCGGATGCCCTCGTTGCGGCGCATGGCGGGAATATCGGATTTTTCCTTGATCTCTTCCAGCGTCTTTTTGGCGCGCTCTGCACGAGCGGCCAGAGCCTTATCGATATCTTCCTCGGTGGGCACCAGATTTTCCTGCTGTGCGATCTGCAGCAGAGCCATGTGCACACGGGCGGTCTTCTCGGCAGAAGAGCGCACCTTGGCGGTAAAGCTCTCGCGGGTCTCGTGGATCTGGCTCAGGTAGCGATCCAGGCTCAGGCGCTGCATCTGCAGCTGCTGCTGGATCTGCTCCATCTGCTGCTGGTAGGTGGTCTCCACCAGCACGCTGGGCAGTTCGCCCTCAGAAGCATCGGCCAGCTGGGTCAGGATCTGATCCTTGGCACGGTTCAGCGCACCGGCGTGCTTGCCGTCGTGCAGCTGCTGCTTGACCTGTGCACGCAGCTCGTCCATGGTGTCCACATTGGCAACCTTCTTGGCAAAGTCGCTGTTCAGAGCAGGGATCTGGCGCACACATACGTCGATCAGCTTGATCTTGAACACGACGGGTTTACCGGCCAGATCCTTTGCGTGGTAACGGTTCGGGAAGGTGACGAAGATCTCGAATTCCTCGCCTGCCTTATGGCCCAGAATGCCCTCTTCAAAGCCGGGGATCATGCGGCCGCTGCCCAGCTGGACGGCCTGGTTCTTTGCGGTGCCGCCCTGGAAGGGCTTGCCCTCCAGCAGACCTTCGTAATCGATATGTACGATGTTGCCCTTTACGGCCGGACCCTTGTGCGGCACCAGCTCAGCGGCAGCAGCGCGGCGGCGCTCCAGCACATTGTCGATCTCCTTGTCGGTCACTTCCGGGGTGACGCACTCGGCGGTAAAGCCGGTGGTCTTGGTCAGGTTCAGCTCAGGCTGCAGGGCAACAGTGGCAGTGGCCACAAAGCCCTCGTCCTTTTTCACGCTCACAAGATCGTACACAGGATTGTCAACAGCCACAAAGCCGTGCTCTGCCATGGCGGCATCATACAGCGCGGGCACGTCCTTGTCCATCAGATCGTTGATGGCATCGTACCAGAAGGTGTGCTCGCCGCGGTCAGCCTCGATCTGTGCGCGGTCCGCTTCGCCCTTCTTGAAGCCGCGGATCGTATAGGAGGCGCGGGTGCGTTCGTAAACGGCGTTGGATGCAGCTTCCAGCTCTTCGGGGCTGGCGCTGAAGGTCATTTTGCAGACACTCTTTTCGGGAGTTTCCACGCTTACCAGTTTCATAGGATCTACCCTCCGTGGTGTCTCGCTGCAGAGAAAACCCGGCGGCGCAGCCTCCACGCGGTGCTGCCCGCAAAGCTCCTGTACCCCTGCACGGACACAGATTAAAAACATATAGTAAGGTTATTATAGCACAAGAACGACAAAAACGATACAAGAAAAATCATAAAAAATGCTGCTTTTTGAAAAAGATAAAAATATTTGCAAAAAACGGTTGACAAAACCCAGTCTGAGTGATAAAATACATCATGTTCCGAGCGGAACGTATGCGTTGGTAGCTCAGCTGGATAGAGTGACTGACTACGAATCAGTAGGCCGGGGGTTCGAGTCCCTTCCATCGCACCAGAAAATGCCGTGAAATCGAAAGATTTCATGGCTTTTTTGTTTTGTAAGCCATGGGTGCACGGTTTCTGCACGGTTTTTGCACGGTCGGTGTTTTCCATGTCCGATGATGTAGGGCGCTGTATTGCATTGCAATCAGTGCCCTTTTTTGCATCAGGTGAGCAGTGCCAGGCGCAGCTTTGCCTTCATTTCCGGGTCGGCATCCTTGAGCAATTCCAAGAGAGCCGTCATGGAGATGGTGGGTTCGCCTGCGGCGGGTACAGCCTGCGGGCTGGAGGTGTCGGGTTTGGCATAGAAGCCGCTTTCAAACTTCTTGCCCAGCTCCACACGGGAGGACTGCTGGATAAGTCGGACAAAGACTTCCTTGAGGATGTTCTCCGCTTTTTTTAGCGTGAAAATGTAAAAGACCAACTGTATATTTCAGGCTTCGGAAAGAAGCTTCCCCTCCTCCAGCATCTTTTTCACCTCGCGCAGGTCTTTGCACTCGGCGGTGTACAGACGGCGCATCTCGTCGTCGGCGGGGGCAAGGTCCGGCACCATCACGGTGACAAAGCCGCCCCGGGCACCGGCCCGCACGCCGTTGTAGCTGTCCTCCAGCACCAGCGTTTCAGCCGGGGCTGTGCCCAGCGCCTTGGCCGCGGTGAGGAAGATCTCCGGGTCGGGCTTTGACGAGGTGAACTGCTCGCCGGAAATAAGGGCCTGAAAGTGATCGGTCATGTGCCAGTTGTTGAGGTGCCGCAGGATGGATGCCATCCGGCTGGAGGAAGCCACCACCATGGGAATGTGCTGCGCTTCCAGATAGGCGATGAGTTCATCCAGACCCGGCTTTTTGGGCGGCGGTGCCTGAAAGGCCGTCTCCGCCTGCGCGTGCAGGGCATCCATGATGGCATCGGTGTCGCAGTCCGGGCCGTAGAAGCGGCGCAGCACGGCCCGCATGGAATCGCCTGCCGAGCCGCGCGCGGCAGCGTCCAGCCCTTCCTTATAAGGAAGGCCCAGTGTGGCCAGTGCGGGCTTCCACAGGGTGGCCCAGATGCGCTCGGTGTCGAACATCAGCCCGTCCATATCAAAAATAACACCTTTTATCATTGTGCAAAAGCTCCTTTCTGAGCCTGTAAGATCCGGCTTATGCCCTCATTGTATCATATTTTGGGCAGTTTGCACATGGAAAAGCAGGCAATTTAGCGCAACTTAACCTATCCAAAGATGAAAGATTTTTCGTTTCCTTGTAAATCACATTCATATTATTATAATAGAAAACAACATTCGGTGTTTGCGGGCGCGTTTTCACTCGCTGCGCCCGAGATCAGGAAAGAGGGAAAATAAATCATGTTGGATATCAAGATCACCCGTACCACTGCTCCGAAGGCAAAGCCTGACGAGAGCAATCTGGGTTTTGGCAAGAAGTTCACCGACCATATGTTCGTGATGGATTACACCGAGGGCAAAGGCTGGCACGATGCCCGCATTGTCCCCTACGGCCCCTTTGAACTGGACCCGGCTACTGTCGTGTTCCACTACGCTCAGGAGATCTTTGAGGGCATGAAGGCATACCGCACGGCCGATGATACCGTCCAGCTGTTCCGCCCGGACTGCAACGCAAAGCGTTTCCAGGACTCCGCCGACCGTCTGTGCATCCCCAAGATCCCTGTGGAAGACTACATTCAGGCCGTTGAGACGCTGGTGGACGTGGACCGTGACTGGGTGCCCCATTCCGACGGTGCTTCCCTGTATATCCGTCCCTTCGTGTTTGCAAACGACGTGGGTCTGGGCGTGCACGCTTCCAAGCACTACATTTTCTGCATCATCTGCGCTCCCTCGGGCGCTTACTATGCCGAGGGCATCAACCCCGTCCGCATCTACGTGGAAGACGAGTACATCCGCGCCGCTCCCGGCCTGACCGGCTTCACCAAGTGCGGCGGCAACTACGCTGCTTCCATCAAGGCCGGCGAGCTGGCCGAGGAGCAGGGCTACGCACAGGTGCTGTGGCTGGACGGCGTGGAGAAGAAGTACGTCGAGGAAGTTGGCAGCATGAACATCATGTTCAAGATCGACGGCAAGGTGTACACCGCTGCTACCGTCGGCACCGTTCTGCCCGGCGTTACCCGCCGCAGCTGCATCGAGCTGCTGAAGGACTGGGGCTATGAGGTCGTTGAGGGCAAGATCGCCATTGCCGACATCATGGCTGCTGCCCGCGAAGGCAAGCTGGAAGAGGTGTTCGGCACCGGTACCGCTGCTGTCGTCTCCCCCGTCAAGGAGCTGGTCTGGAAGGGCGAGCACGCCTACATCGGCGACGGCAAGATCGGCCCTGTCACCCAGAAGCTGTACGACACCATGACCGGTATGCAGTGGGGCAAGATCCCCGATACCAAGGGCTGGATCGTGCCTGTTGAGAAAAAGAACTGATCCCGATTCTCCGGAGAGAACCTTTTTATTCAGAATAGCAGCAAACGCCGCCAGGCCTCCGCTCGGCGGCGTTTGCCGTATATCGGAAAACTCCTTCAGTCTCGCATACGCTCGACAGCTCCCTCTAAGAGGGAGCCGTTGGCAAAACCGGAAACTTTACCGTACTGCCAAAGCCTCCCTCATTGAGGGAGGTGGCATCGCGCAGCGATGACGGAAGGAGTATCCGTCAAACCTCCAAAATTTCCCGGCGCAATTGCTTTCTGTGCCCTGCAGTGCTAAACTGAAAACAGAACAGCGGCCTGCATTGCGGCAGGCGTGCGGGAAAGATTGAGAGGAATGGATCCATGGTCAAAAAATGGAGCGTGAGCTACCCTGCCGTCAACGGCACCGAGCAGCGCAGAGTATATGTTTATCTGCCCACGATGTATGAAGCTGACCCCGACCGCCGGTATCCGGTGCTGTATATGTTCGACGGCCAGAACGTCTTTTTTGACGAGGATGCCACCTTTGGCAAAAGCTGGGGCGTGGCCGATTATCTGGACTACACCGACACCCCGCTGATCGTGGCGGCGGTGGAGTGCAACGCCGGAGCCAACAACGAACGGCTGGTGGAGTATTCGCCCTACCGGTTCGACGACCCGCAGTTCGGCCACTTCGACGGCACGGGTCAGGCCACCATGAGCTGGTATATCCACCGGTTCAAACCCTTCATCGACCGCAACTTCCGCACTCTGCCCGACCGGGAGCACACCTTCATCGGCGGCAGCAGTATGGGCGGCCTGATGAGCCTGTACGCCCTTTTGCAGTACAACGACACTTTCAGCCGTGCGGCGGCGCTGTCACCGTCTATCTGGGTGTCGCCGGAAAAGCTTTCCGGCCTTGTGGGCCGCGCAAAGCTGGAGCCGGGCACCGTGCTGTACATGGACTACGGCTCCCGCGAGATGGGCAACCACGACGGGATGCGCTGCGGCTTTGCAGAGATGTGCGCAAAGGTCATGACCCGGGGCATCCACCTTACCAGCCGCATCGTGCCCGGCGGCACCCACAGCGAAGCCAGTTGGGAAAAACAGCTGCCCTTTATGTTCCACACCCTGATGTATGAGGTGGAGGAGTAAACCCTAAAAGGAGGAAACACCATGGAAATGCAGTATTTTAAGGACTACAGCCCGGCGCTGGGCCGCGACATGGAGTGTAAAATTTACGGCCACGCAGGCCGCCCGATGCTGTACATCCCCTGTCAGGATGGCCGCTTCTTCGATTTTGAGAACTTCCACATGGCCGACACCCTTGCCCCGTGGATCGATGCCGGTAAGATCATGGTGATCTCCATTGATACCATGGACAAGGAGACCTGGTCCGACACGCAGGGTGACCCCTATTGGCGCATTCGCCGCTATGAGCAGTGGCTGCGCTATATCGTGGAGGAGGCTGTGCCCAAGATCCAGTATATGGCCAAGGAGCGCAACGGCTGGGACGACCTGCCCGGTGTCATTGCCTTTGGCTGCAGTCTGGGCGCTACCCATGCGGTCAACCTGTACCTGCGCCGCCCGGATGTGTTCTGCGGCTGTCTGGCCCTCAGCGGCATCTACACGGCCCACTATGGCTTCGGCAATTATATGGACGAGCTGGTGTACATGAACTCGCCCGTGGACTACATGAAGAACTTCCCGGAGGATCACCCCTATATGCAGCTGTTCCGTAGCCAGAAGGCGGTCATCTGCTGCGGTCAGGGCGACTGGGAGCAGCCGGACACCACATGGTTCCTCAAGCGCATCTTCGAGGCCAAGAACATCCCCATCTGGGTAGACCTGTGGGGCCACGATGTGAACCACGACTGGAACTGGTGGTATAAGCAGACTGCATATTACATGCCGTATATTCTGGGCGAGTAAAATGGCTCGCCCTCTCAGTCACCTTCGGTGACAGCTCCCCCAAAGGGGGAGCCTTTGGCAAAACCAAAAGGCCTTGCCGTACTGCCAAGGCCTCTCCCTTTGACAGATTTCCCCCGGTCGGGGGAAGATGTCGCGCAAGCGACAGAAAGGGGAACGAGGTGGACGCGAGCTTTGCGAGCGGACGGAGAGGGCGAGGCCGCCTTTATAGAGGTTTATAGAGGAAAGAGGAATCATAAAACCATGCAGAATTTCATTTTTATTTCGCCCAACTTCCCCACCAACTACTGGCAGTTCTGCCGTGAGCTGAAAAACAACGGAATGAATGTGCTGGGCATCGGCGACCAGCCCTACGATGAGCTGAAGCCAGAGCTGAAGGACAGCCTGAACGAGTACTACAAGGTGGGCAGTCTGGAAAACTACGACGAGGTCTACCGCGCCGTGGCCTTCTTTGCCTTCAAGTATGGCCGCATCGACTGGCTGGAGTCCAACAATGAATACTGGCTGGAGCGGGACGCAGCCCTGCGCACCGATTTCCACATCACCTCCGGCTTCCAGACCTCCGATATGCCCCGCATCAAGTACAAGAGCAAGATGAAGGAGTATTACCAGAAGGCCGGCATCGCCACCGCACGTTACCACATGGTGGACGATTACGAGGGCTGCCGGAAGTTCATCGACGAGGTGGGCTACCCGGTGGTGGTAAAGCCGGATAACGGCGTGGGCGCATCCGATACCCACAAGCTGTCCAGCGACGAGGACCTGAAAAAGTTCCTCGTGCAGAAGACGGCCCATCACCCGGATGTGGAGTACATCATGGAGGAGTTCGTCCGGGCCGAGGTGAACAGCTACGATGCCATCATCGATGCCAACGGCAACCCCATCTTTGAGGCCGGCAACGTCAGCCCCATGTCCATCATGGATATCGTCAACGACAACGACAACTCCATCTACTACATCATCAAGGACCTGCCCGAGGACACCCGCGCTGCAGGCCGTGCCGCCGTCAAGAGCTTTGGCGTGAAGAGCCGCTTCATCCACTTTGAGTTCTTCCGCATGACCGAGAATCAGGCCAGCATGGGCAAAAAGGGCCAGATCGTGGCGCTGGAGGTCAACATGCGCCCCTGCGGCGGCTTTACCCCGGACATGATCAACTTTGCCCGCTCCACCAACGTCTACAAGATCTGGGCGGACATGATCGCCTTTGGCGGCACCGATATGCCGGTGGGCGAGCACTTCTACTGCCCGTTTGCAGGCCGCCGCGACGGCAAGCACTTTGTGTACAGCCACGAGCAGATCATGCAGAAGTACCAGCAGAACATGCGCATGGTGGACCGCATCCCGGACGCCCTGAGCGGTGCCATGGGCAACCAGATGTACGTTGCCACCTTCTCCACCCGCGAGGGCATGGAGCAGTTCTACGCCGACGTGCTGGCCACCACCGATGCCACGAATGCCGCAGCTCAGAAGGAACTGAGCAGCATTCTGGCTCTGGGCGAGCCGGAGACCGCCCCGGCGGAAAAGCCCGCCGCTCCTGCCGCTAAAAAGGCACGCACCACAAAGAAAAAGTAAGAATACGCTCAAGAAGCCCCGGAATGGCGTGCCCGTTCCGGGGCTTTTCGTTGTCCCTTTCTGCAAAGTGTGCTATACTGTTGCCAGACATTTTATTGGGAACGAGGTACATCTATGAAAATTCCTGCAAACGGCTTTACCCACGCCGGCAAGTTCCACGCCGACGATGTGTTTGCCACTGCCCTGCTGCAAATTTTGCGCCCGGACATCAAGATCACCCGCGGCTTTGTGGTGCCGGATGATTTTGACGGCATCGTGTACGATGTGGGCTTTGGTATGTTCGACCACCATCAGGAGCCGCGGGAGTGCCGCCCCAATGGCGTGCCCTATGCGGCCTTCGGCCTGCTGTGGCGGGTGCTCGGCCCCGGCCTTGTGGGCGAGCGGCAGGCCCGGCTCATTGACGAGAACTTTATCCAGCCGCTGGACCTCAACGATAACACCGGCGAGCAGAACAGCCTGTGCGATGCCATTGGCTTTTTTAACCCGGTGTGGGACTCCAAAGAGGATCAGGACACCTGCTTTTTCAAGGCGGTGGCCGTGGCAAAGCAGATCTTGGAAAACCAGATCGCCAGCGCCAACGCCGTGAACCGCGCCGACGAAAAGGTGCAGCAGGCTTACAAAAACTCCCGGGACGGCATCGTGGTGCTGCCCTGCTATCTGCCGTGGAAGAACGGCCTGTACAAGACGGACGCGTTGTTCGTGATCTACCCCAGCCAGCGCGGCGGCTGGAGCGCCCAGTGCGTCACCGACCACAAGACCAAGCGCCCCAAGCTGCCCTTCCCCCAGAGCTGGGCCGGCCAGCCGCAGGAGGTCATTGAGCAGAAGAGCGGCATCCCGGGCATCAGCTTCTGCCACGCCAGCCGCTTCCTCATCACGGCCAAGGATAAGGAGACCGCCCTTGCGGCCTGCCGTCAGGTGTTAAAGAACAATGGCCGCATCTGAGCCGTGCGCCCGGCCAAAGCCCGCCTTTGTGTATATGGTGCGGTGTACCGGCGGTACGCTGTACACCGGCTGGACCACCGACCCTGCCGCCCGCCTGTGCGCCCACCAGAGCGGACGCGGCGCAAAGTACACCCGTGCCAGAGGGGCCGGGGGTTTTGCCTATCTCGAACTGTGCGCGGATAAGCGCGCCGCCCTGCGGCGGGAGTATGCCCTCAAGCAGCTGCCCAAGGCCCAGAAGGAACTGCTGTGCCGCGCATGGAGCGCGGCGGGCGGGCCATTTTCCGGCGCATAAAGCGAAAACGAAACCCGGGACTCTTTCAGGGCCAGACGGCTCACAAAAGGGTCCCGGGCTTTTTGTTTTTGCGGTGTGAATTCTTTCCGTGTGCTGTAGTCCGCACATGCCCCGGGCGGGATGCATGTGCCCCGAATATATACTGTGAAAATGCATAAAATATGAATATATTCTGCAAATAACGCATAAAGATGCAACATGAACGAAAAACGGGTGCCGGAAGCAAAAAAGGTTTGTATGGTTTTGTTATTGACGAAAAAACAGCGCGGCGTATAATAAAAGCATCAACCGAAACGCAACGGAAGAGGATGCGAAGGGAAAGTGCGCATCAGAAGACAAAAGTGTATTTTTATGAAAAAGGAGCGTCACCTATGAAAAAGGAAAACATCAAAAAAGTCGTGCTGGCATACTCCGGCGGTCTGGACACCTCCATCATCATTCCCTGGCTGAAGGAAAACTACAACAACTGCGAGGTCGTCGCTGTCTCCGGTGACGTGGGTCAGGGCACGGAGCTGGATGGTCTGGAAGAAAAGGCCAAGGCTACCGGCGCTTCCAAGCTGTACGTGCTGGACCTGAAGAAGGACTTTGTGGAGAACTACATCTTCCCCACCCTGAAGTTCGGCGCAAAGTACGAGGACTACCTGCTGGGCACCAGCTTTGCACGTCCGTGCATCGCAAAGGCTCTGGCTGATATTGCCATCAAGGAAGGCGCAGACGCCATCTGCCACGGCTGCACCGGCAAGGGCAACGATCAGGTGCGTTTTGAGCTGACCCTCAAGGCCCTGTGCCCCGATATGGCCATCATTGCTCCGTGGCGTGAGTGGGACATCAAGAGCCGTGACGAGGAGATCGATTACGCCGAGGCTCACCACATCCCCCTGAAGATCAACCGCGAGACCAACTATTCCAAGGACAAGAACCTGTGGCACCTGAGCCACGAGGGTCTGGATCTGGAAAGCCCCGCCAACGAGCCGCAGTACAACAAGCCCGGCTTCCTGGAGCTGGGCATCAGCCCCGAGCAGGCTCCCGATAAGCCCACCTATGTGACCATCCACTTTGAAAAGGGCATCCCCACCGCCGTGGACGGCAAGGAGATGGGCGCTGTGGAGCTGGTGGAATACCTGAACAAGCTGGGCGGCGAGAACGGCATCGGCCTGCTGGATATCGTGGAGAACCGTCTGGTGGGCATGAAGAGCCGCGGTGTGTATGAGACCCCCGGCGGTGCCATCCTGTACAAGGCCATCAATGTTCTGGAGACCATCACTCTGGATAAGGAAAGCTCTCACTTCAAGGCTCAGCTGGCCCAGAAGTATGCCGATATCGTTTACAACGGCCAGTGGTTCACCCCGCTGCGCGAGGCTCTGGATGCCTTTGCCGACAGTCTGGAAAAGACCGTCACCGGCGATGTGAAGCTCAAGCTCTACAAGGGCAACATGATCAACGCCGGCGTCACCTCTCCGTACACCCTGTACGACGAGCAGACTGCTTCCTTCGGTGAGGACGAGGACTACAATCAGGCTGATGCAACAGGCTTCATCAACCTGTTCGGCCTGTCCATCAAGGAGCGCGCAAAGCTGTCCAAGAACTGGCCGGAGGTCAAGTAAGCAGCTATAACATCTTCCCTTTCGTGTGTTTTCACACTTTCACACGGAAGTTCCATCCAACCGGCATCGTTGCCGGCGGCACCGCCGCAGGAGCGTTTTCCCCTGCGGCGGCTTTGCCGTTTTTAGAGGTAAATAAAAAGAGGACAATTTTATGGCAGAACAACTCTGGAAGGGCCGTTTTTCCAAGGCCGTGGATTCCCGCGTGAACGACTTCAACTCCTCCATCCGGTTCGACCAGCGCATGATCGCGCAGGATATGCGCGGCAGCGGCGTGCACGCCGCCATGCTGGCAAAGCAGGGCATCATCTCGGAAAAGGATTGTGAGGACATCCTCAACGGTCTGGCTTCCATCGCCGACGATCTGGCAGCCGGCAGGCTGGAGATCGACCCCAATGCCGAGGATGTGCACACCTTTGTGGAGCAGACCCTCACCGCCCGCATTGGCGATGCGGGCAAGCGGCTGCACACCGGCCGCAGCCGCAACGATCAGGTGGCGCTGGATATCCGCCTGACCCTGCGGGACTACAGCCACACCCTGCAGGCCTACATTGTGGAGCTCATCAAGGTCATCTGCAAAAAGGCCGGTGAGAACACCACCGCCGTCATGCCGGGCTACACCCACCTGCAGCGCGCCCAGCCCATCACCTTTGGCCACGCCCTGATGGCATACGCCTCCATGCTGCTGCGCGACCTGCAGCGCTTTGAGGATGCCACCGCCCGCATGGACGCACAGTGCCCGCTGGGCAGCGGCGCGCTGGCTGGCACCACCTACCCGCTGGACCGCCAGTTCACCGCCGAAAAGCTGGGCTTTGCGGCTCCCTGCGCCAACAGTCTGGACGGCGTGTCCGACCGTGATTTCTGCATCGAACTGGCAAACGCCATCTCCATCTGCATGATGCACCTGTCCCGTCTTTCCGAGGAGATCATCCTGTGGTGCAGCTGGGAGTTCAAGTTCATTGAGCTGGACGATGCCTTTACCACCGGCTCTTCCATCATGCCGCAGAAGAAGAACCCCGATGTTACCGAGCTGATCCGCGGAAAGACCGGCCGCGTCTACGGCGACCTGAACACCCTGCTGGTGATGATGAAGGGCATTCCCCTCGCCTACAACAAGGACATGCAGGAAGATAAGGAAGCCATCTTCGACGCAGTGGATACGCTGGAGCTGTGCCTGAAGACGGTCACTCCCATGCTGGACACCATGAAGACCATTCCGGCCAACATGCGCCGCGCCGCCGCCAAGGGCTTTATCAACGCCACCGACTGCGCCGACTACCTCACCAAGAAGGGGATGCCCTTCCGCGATGCCTACAAGCTGACCGGCTGCATGGTGTCCGACTGCATCGCAAAGGACAAGACCCTTGAAGAGCTGACCCTCGACGAGTTCAAGGGCTACAGCGCTCTGTTTGAGAACGATATCTACGATGCCATTGATCTGGTCAAGTGCTGCGAGGGCCGCACCAGCTACGGCGGCCCCAGCGAAGCCAGCGTGAACAACCAGATCGCACTGGCAAACGCACAGCTGGATGCGTGGGAGGAAAAGAACGCATGAGCGTGAAAGTTTTTATTGATGGCTCTTCCGGCACCACCGGCCTGCGCATTGCCGACCGTCTGGCACAACGCCCGGAGATCGAGCTGCTTTCCATTTCCGCAGAGGGCCGCAAGGATGTGAACGAGCGCGCGAAGGTGATCAACTCCGCCGACCTTGCCTTCCTCTGCCTGCCGGATGCCGCTTCCAAAGAGGTCATGCCTCTGCTGCGCCCGGACGTGAAGGTGCTGGACACCTCCACCGCCTTCCGCACCGATGCCGCATGGGACTACGGCTTCCCGGAGCTGGCGGGCCAGAAGGAAAAAATCAAAAATTCCTGCCGCGTGGCAGTGCCCGGCTGCTATGCCAGCGGCTTTATCAGCATTGCCCGCCCGCTGGTGGAGCTGGGCCTTGCACCGGCAGAGTATCCCTTCAGCTGTACCGGCATCTCCGGCTACTCCGGCGGCGGCAAAAAGATGATCGCCGAGTACGAGAGCGCTGACCGCCCGGCGCACAGCAAGCTGGATGCACCCAAGAGCTACGGTCTGGGCCTTGCCCATAAGCATCTGCCGGAAATGCAGAAGATCAGCGGCCTTGCCCACACCCCCATGTTCGTGCCCGTGGTGTGCGATTACTACTGCGGCATGCAGGTGCTGGTGCCGCTGGATCTGACGCTGGCGGGCAGCACCGCCGAACAGGTGGCCGAGGGCATTGCGGCATATTACAAGGATGCTGCCACCGTCAAGGTGCACGCCCTGAACGAAGCCCTGCCGGAAAACGGCCTGTACTCCAATGCTATGGCCGGTACCGACCGCATGGAGCTGTACATGACCGTGAACGCTGCAGGCGACCAGATGATGCTGGTCTCCCTGTTCGATAATCTGGGCAAAGGCTCCTCCGGCGCGGCCGTCCAGTGCATGAACCTGATGCTGGGGCTGGAAGAGACCAAAGGGTTGGAATAAAAAAGAAAACCCTCTCAGTCACCTGACGGTGACAGCTCCCCCGAAGGGGGAGCTTTTGGCAAAAAGATAAGGTTTCCCTCTTGCTGAAAAGCTCCCCCTTTTGGGGGAGCTGGCAATGCCGCAAGGCATTGACTGAGAGGGTTCGTCCTGTGGGAAAGGAAGATCATTATGCAGTATCAAGAAGTTGCGGGCGGCATCTGCGCGCCCAAGGGCTTTGCAGCGGCTGGCGTGCACTGCGGCATCCGCGCAAACCATGCAGAAAAATACGATCTGGCACTCATCAAGGCGGACGTGCGCTGCGCCGCCGCCGGTGTGTACACCACCAACAAGGTCTGCGGCGCACCCATCAAGGTGGACCGTGCCCACCTGAAGGACGGCTACGCACAGGCGATCATCGTGAACAGCGGCAACGCCAACACCTGCGCCGCCAACGGCGTGGCTCTGGCCGAAGAATGCTGCGAGCTGGTGGGCAAGGAGCTGGGCATCGACCCGCAGGACGTTCTGCCCGCCTCCACCGGTGTCATCGGTCAGCCCATGGTCATCGACCCCTTTGCCCGGGGCATCCCTGCCGCCGCCGCAAAGCTGGCTGCGGACGAGCAGGGCAGCACCGACGCGGCCACCGCCATCATGACCACCGACACCCACAAAAAGGAATACGCCATCCAGTTCGAGCTGGGCGGCAAGACCTGCACGGTGGGTGCCATTGGCAAGGGCAGCGGCATGATCGCCCCCAACATGGCCACCATGCTGGCCTTCTACACCACCGATGCGGCGGTCTCGCCCATCCTGTTGGAAAAGGCCCTCAAGACCGTGGTGCCCGGCACCTACAACCAGATGAGCGTGGATCTGGACACCTCCACCAACGATACCTTGATCATCATGGCTTCCGGCCTTGCAGGCAACCCGGAGATCTGCGAGGAGAATGCGGACTACGAAGCCTTTGTTGCCGCGCTCACCGCCATTGCAGAGCACATGTGTGCCGAGCACGCCGGTGACGGCGAGGGTGCCACCCACCTCATCACCTGCGAAGTGACCCACGCCCCCGACCTGAAGACCGCCCGTGCCGTCAGCCGCAGCGTGGTGTGCTCCAACCTGTTCAAGGCCGCAGTGTTCGGCCGCGATGCCAACTGGGGCCGCATCCTGTGCGCCATCGGCTACACCCCCGGCGATTTCTCCATTGATAAGGTCTGCGTGTGGCTTTCCAGCAAGGCCGGTGAGGTGTATGTGTGCGAAAACGCCGCCTACCACCCCTACAGCGAGGACGAAGCCGCCAAGGTGCTGGCTGAGCACGATGTGCTGGTCAAGGTGGACATGGGCACCGGCGATGCATCCGCAAAGGCATGGGGCTGCGATCTGACCTACGATTACGTCAAGATCAACGGCGACTACCGCACCTGATAACCCTCTCAGGCGCTGCGCGCCAGCTCCCCCGAAGGGGGAGCTTAAAACGAACGACAAGCAGCTGATTTTATGAAATAAAGTGACCCGTCCAGCAAAGGCTCCCCCTTGAGAGGACAGACTTCCCCCGCGCCGGGGGAAGATGTCGCGTGAGCGACAAAAAGGGGAATCTGGCAATGCCGCAAGGCATTGACTGAGAGGGTTCAGAGGAAATCTTATGAAAAACGAAGAAATGGCGCGCCTTTTCTCTGAGGCGACACCCTACATCCAGAAGTATCACGGAAAGACCATGGTGGTAAAGTACGGCGGCAATGCCATGATCAACGAAGAACTGAAAAATGCCGTCATGAACGATTTGGTCACCCTTACCCTGCTGGGTGTGCGCGTGGTGCTGGTGCACGGCGGCGGCCCGGCTATCAACGAGATGCTGAAAAAGGTGGGTGTGGAGAGCCATTTCGCAAACGGTCTGCGGGTGACTGACGATGCCACCATGGAAATCGTGCAGCAGGTGCTGGCCGGTAAGGTGAACAAGGATCTGGTGGCCAAGCTGCGCGGCCGCGGCGTGGGCCTGTGCGGCATGGACGGTCAGATGCTGCGCTGCACCGAGCTGGACCCCCAGCTGGGCCATGTGGGCGAGATCGTGCATGTGGACGCTACCCTGATCGCAAGCCTGCTGGATGGCGGCTTCATCCCCGTGATCGCCACGGTGGGCATGGACGATCTGGGTCAGGCCTACAACGTGAACGCCGACACTGCCGCTGCACAGATCGCGATTGCGCTGAAAGCGGAGAAGCTGGTATCCATGACCGATATCGCGGGCCTGCTGCGGGATAAAGACGACGAGAGCACCCTCATCCCCGAGGTGGAGGTGTCCGAGATCGAGGGCTATAAGTCCGCCGGCATCATTGCGGGCGGCATGATCCCCAAGATCGGCGGCATGGCCGATGCCATCTATCAAGGTGTGCACGAGGCGGTCATCATCGATGGCCGCGTGCCCCACTCCATCCTGCTGGAGCTGTTCTCCAACCGCGGCTCCGGCACCCGCTTTTACCGCCGCAGCCACCGCGAATAAGCATTGCGCAGGTGCCGTGCAGGCGGTATAATAAGAAAAATGACCCTCTCAAGCCTTTGCCAGCATTTTCTGGCGCGAAAGCGCCTGAGAGGGTTTTCTGTTCACAGTTTCTGTTCACAGGAGGGTACACCTATGGATTCTGAAAAAGTCATCAAGCGGGACAACGAATACGTCCTGCACACCTATAACCGCAACCCTATTGTGCTGGAAAAAGGCCACGGCCTGCGCGCCGCAGGCCCCGAGGGCCAGCAGTATCTGGATTTTACCAGCGGCATTGGCGTGAACAGCCTTGGCTACTGTGATCTGGACTGGGCCGAGGCCGTTTCCGAGCAGGCCCACAAGCTGCAGCATACCTCTAACCTTTACTACACCGCGCCCTGCGGCAAGCTGGCCAAAAAGCTGTGCAAGCGCACCGGCATGAGCAAGGTGTTCTTTGGCAACTCCGGTGCCGAGGCCAACGAGGGTGCCATTAAGGCCGCGCGCAAGTACAGCGTGGACCACTACCGCAAGGACCGCACCACGGTCATCACGCTGGTGAACAGCTTCCACGGCCGCACCATCGCCACCCTGACCGCCACCGGTCAGGAGGTGTTCCACAACTACTTCGGCCCCTTCAACGAAGGCTTCCTGTATGCTCCGGCAGGCGATATCGAAGCGCTGGAGGAGCTGGTGGACCGCACCACCTGCGCCGTGATGCTGGAACTCATTCAGGGCGAGGGCGGCGTGATGGCGCTGGACCCGGACTACGTGCAGGCCGTGCGCAAGCTCTGCGACGAAAAAGACCTTGTGCTCATCGTGGACGAGGTGCAGACCGGCGTGGGCCGCACCGGCACCTTCCTGTGCTGCGAGCACTACAACCTCAAGCCGGACGTGGTCACGCTGGCCAAGGGTCTGGGCGGCGGCCTGCCCATCGGCGCAGTGCTGATGAACGAAAAGGTAGCCGAGGGCATGGGCCCCGGCACCCATGGCTCCACCTTCGGCGGCAACCCGGTGGTCTGCGCCGGTGCCAACGTGGTGGTGGACCACATGGACCAGAGCTTCCTTGCCAATGTCAACGAGCGTGCCGTCCAGCTGCGCGCGGGCATCGCAAAGCTGCCCCATGTCAAGAGCATTTCCGGCATCGGCCTGATGGTGGGCATCGAGTTCTACGACCTCAAGGCCGCAGATGTGCTGGCCGCCTGCCGCGAAGCGGGCCTGCTGGTGCTGACAGCCAAGACCCGCCTGCGCCTGCTGCCGCCGCTGACCCTCAGCGAGCACGATGTGGACATGGCGCTGGAGATCCTGAGCGATGTGCTGGGCAAGATGGAGCCGACGGCTCCGAAGGAGCAGGCATGAAAAATCTGCTGAAAATGAGCGACCTCTCCCCTGCCGAGCTGACCCACATTCTGGATGTGGCCGACCAGCTCAAGGCACAGCAGAAGCTGGGCGGCACGGCCCCGCTGCTGGCAGGAAAGACGGTTGCCCTGATATTCTCCAAGGCATCCACCCGAACCCGCACCAGCTTTGAGGTGGGTGTGTACCAGCTGGGCGGTCTGGGCAACTACATGAACACCGCCGAGCTGCAGGCCGGGCGCGGCGAGCCCCTCAAGGACACCGCCCGGGTGCTGGGCCGCTACTACGACTGCGTGGTGTGGCGCACCTACCGCCAGAGCGATCTGGAAGAGTTTGCCGAGCTGGCCGGTGTGCCGGTGATCAACGGCCTGACGGATTACGCCCATCCCTGCCAGGTTCTGGCCGACCTGATGACCATTCGGGAGCGCCGGGGCACCCTGGCCGGGCGGAAGCTCTGCTTTGTCGGCGACGGCAGCAGCATGGCAAACAGCCTCATCGTGGGCGGACTGCTGGCTGGGATGCAGGTCACCTGCGTCTGCCCGCAGAGCTACCGCCCGGCGGCGGATGTGCTGATGTTCGCCCACAAGTACGGCAGCGCCTTCCACCTGACCGCAGACCCTGCCGAGGGTATTCAGGATGCCGACGTGGTGGCAACGGCTGTGTGGAACACCGCCAAGCCCGGCACGCCGGAAAGTGAGCAGCGCCTGCGGGATTTTGTGGGCTTCCAGCTCACCGGCAAGCTGCTGGAAAGCGCCAAGCCCGATGTCATGGTGCTGCACTGCCTGCCCGCCCACCGGGGCGAGGAGATCTCCTCGGCGGTGTTCGAGCAGCACGCACCGGAGATCTTTGACGAAGCCGAGAACCGCCTGCATGTGCAGAAAGCCGTGCTGGCCATTCTGCTGGCGGGGAAATAAAAACAGAACGCCAACAGGGCCGCCGCACATCGTTTGTGCGGCGGCCCTGTTTTTTATCGTGGGAGATTTGAAAAAGCGATCAGCTGCGGTCCATTTTGACCACGAACAGGTAGCTCAGAACAAAGGATAAGCCAAAGGCAATGACCCAGCCGATGGCGGCGTAGATGAAGTAAGGTCCGATATAAGCGGGAATGCTGAAAATGCTGGAGGTGATGTAGCCGTACAGGCGCACACCAAAGGCACCGATGAAGGCGCTGCCCACGCAGCTGCCGATGGTGGCAGCAAGGAAACCCTTCTTGTACTTGGTCAGAACGCCGAACAGTGCCGGCTCGGTGATGCCCAGAATGCCGGACAGAACGGAGGACAGAACGATGGAACGTTCCTTTTGGGTCTTTTCCTTAAAATAGCAGCCTGCTGCTGCACCCACAATGGACAGATTTGCAATGAACATCATGGGCATGAGCATGTCGTAGCCCTTGGTGGCAAAGTTCTCCAGAGCAATAGGAGTCATGGCGTGGTGCATACCCACCAGAATAGAGGCGGGACGGATCAGACCCATGACGACACCGGCAAAGATGGGAGAGATACCGAACAGCACATCCAGCATCCATGCCAGACCTTTACCGATGTAAATGCCCACGGGACCAATGACAGTCAGGGCAAAGAAGCCGGAAATGAACAGGGTGATGGTGGGGGTGATAACGGTGCGGGCGGCTTCGGGAACGATATTATCGACCCACTTGTAGATATAGCTCAGAGCAAATACGCCGAAGATGATGGGAATGACCGAACCGGAATAGTTGAACACCGGGATGGGCAGGATGCCTGCAAACATAAAGTTGCTGATCTCGCCTGCCTTGGCAGCATCCACCATGGTGGGGTACATCAGAGTGGCGGCAATGGCAATGGCCAGATACTGGTTGGTCTTGAATTTTTTTGCGGCCGATGCGGCAATGAAGAACGGCAGGAAGGTAAACACACCGCTTGCCAGCATATCAATGATCTTATAGGTGTCGGTGGCGTTGGATACAACACCCAGAGCGACAAGACCGCCCATCAGGCCCTTGATCATACCGGCACCGGCAATGGCGGGCACGATGGGGCCGAATACGCCGGACACCATATCCATGAACCAGGAAATAAAATCTTTCTTTTTTTCCGGCTGGGCAGGAGCTGCGATATCCTCCTTCAGATCCAGCATCTGCAAGGCAATGTCATAATATTTATGGACGCTGGTGCCAAGCACGATCTGCAGCTGGCCTTTGGCAAACTGCACGCCAATGACACCATCCAGCGCCTTGATGGCGTCCTCCTGGATCTTGCTGGTATCCTTGAGCTCAAAGCGCAGACGGGTCATGCAATGCCAAGTGTTCACAACATTGTCCTTGCCGCCGACATACTCGATGATCTTTGCGACGACTTCAGTCTTTTCCATAAGGGAGAGCCTCCTTCTTCGGTTTCCTTTTTCCTCGATTGTGTTCCAATGCGAAAATCCAGCACGTGCGTTGTGACGCTAATATACCACGGAAAAATTTCATTGTAAAACATACCATTTCTCTGGAATGATTTAAAAAAGAAACGATAACATGTTGTTAAATGATTTTAGTTTCAAAAATTGGACTGTTTTATTTTGCGGTTTTCGCCAAATAAAAAGCAGGAATTGATTTGCCGCCAAAGGTATGATTGAATAGTTCTGCAAGCAAAAATGCAAACCCTTTTCAATCTGCTATAAAGAGGTGTGCTTCTTATGAAACCTACGATCATTACAGATATCAAATGTTTTGTCACGAACCCGGAACGCCACAATCTGGTGGCTGTCAAGGTGCTCACGAATAAGGGCGTTTATGGTGTGGGCTGCGCAACCTTCCAGCAGCGGCCGCTGGCGGTGAAATGCGCGGTGGAGGATTACCTCAAGCCCATCCTGATCGGACGCGATGCCAACGATATTGAAGACCTGTGGAACCTGATGATGGTCAACTCCTACTGGCGCAACGGCCCGGTGCTGAACAACGCCGTGGCAGGCATCGACATGGCGCTGTGGGATATCAAGGGCAAGCTGGCAGATATGCCCCTGTACCAGCTGCTGGGCGGCAAGGCGCGGACGGCGATCCCGGCCTATACCCACGCCGTGGCGGATGATCTGGAAGGATTATACCGCGAGGTGGACCGCATCTACAAGGAGGGCTACCGTTATATCCGCTGCCAGCTGGGCTTTTACGGCGGGATCCCGGACGAGCTGAATACCCCGGAAAACCCCCTGCCCGGCACCTATTTTAACCAGGACGACTACATGCGCAACACCGTGTATATGTTCGGCAAGCTGCGGGAAAAGTACGGCAGCTCCTTCCACATCCTGCACGATGTGCATGAAAGGCTGACCCCAAATCAGGCGATCCGGTTTGCCAAAGAGCTGGAACCGTACGCTCCCTATTTCCTCGAAGATCTGCTTCCGCCGGATCAGAACGAGTGGCTGGCCCAGCTGCGCAGCCAGTGTGCGGCCCCCATTGCTACCGGCGAGCTGTTCAATAACCCCATGGAATGGAAAGAACTGGTCGTGAACCGCCGCGTGGACTACCTGCGCTGCCATGTTTCCCAGCTGGGTGGCATTACCCCGGCGGTAAAGCTGGCGCACTTCTGCGAACCCTTTGGTGTGCGTATCGCATGGCACACCCCATCGGACATTACCCCCATCGGGGTGGCGGTGAATACCCACCTGAACATCCATCTGCATAATGCCGCCATTCAGGAGAACATCGAGCTGAAAGACAAGATCAAGGCAGTGTTCCCCGGCTACAACGAGGCAAAAGGCGGCTACTTCTACCCTATTGAGCGTCCGGGCATCGGTGTGGATATCGACGAAAAGGAGATCGTCAAGTATCCGGTGCGCTACCGTCCCCATGAGTGGACCCAGAGCCGTATCCCGGATGGTACGCTGGTGACACCGTGACCGACCGCTTTCAATAATGTGCAGGACTTTGCACTTTTTGTCCCAGTGTGGTATCCTTAGCAAAAGACCCCAAGGGAGGATACTGCCTGTGACTGCCAAAAAGACCGAGTTCATCGTTACAGACCTCATCAGCAAGATCTTTCAGCGCAAGACCATAATGGACAAGCTGCCCAGCCAGCGGGAATTGGCAGAGATCTATCACGTTTCCCGTTTCACGATCCAGAAGGTGCTGGGAAGGCTGCAATCCATTGGTTTGATCTATATGACACAGGGTGATGGCACCTATATCAACAAAAAGGCACTGGGGCATCCCATGGTCTACAATTCCCTTACCGAAGTGCCCTATGAGGAGCTGCGTTCCAGAACTCTGTACCTGAAGCAGGTGGAGCCTACGGCGGAGCTGCGCCGGGTGTTCAATCTTGAAGCCGGCGAGACCCTGTGGGAGTTCCGCCGCATCCGTATCGTGCGGTATGAGATCAGTCAGGTAGAGACTGGCTGGATGCCCTGTGCGCTGTTTCCGGAGCTGAACCGGGAGGTGCTGGAGGATTCTATTCAGAGCTATGCCTTGCGGCAGAAGTACCGCATTGCCTACTTTATTACCAACTACCATGCAGCAGCACTGGATGCAGAGCACGCCGAACTTTTGCACTGCAAAAAGGGGTTGCCGGTCATGGATATCACTTCCCGTGGTGTACTGCGGGATGGAAGGATCTTTGTTTACAGCCGCATCAAGGCGGTGCAGTATGAGTGCACGTATGTCTCGCCCTTCAATAAGGACGTGTTCCTTTCCCGGCGGAAAATAATCACGGAAGATGCGTAAAAAAGAACGCCTGTCAGGCTCAATGGCCCGGCAGGCGTTCTTGCATGGGGATCATACGTGAGCCGCACCGCGGTCGAGGATCTTATCGAACCGGGCAAAGAAGGTGATGGTGGTGATGGTGGCGGCCAGAATGTCGCTGACCGGCTCGGCCAGAAACACGCCGAACACTGCATCCGGCAAAACATGCGGCAGAATGAAGATGAGGGGGATCAACAGAATGATCTTGCGCAGGCAGGCCAGCAGCAGGCTGACCTTAGCCTGCCCCAGCGCCATAAAGCTTTGCTGGCAGGCGATCTGGAAGCCCATGGCAAAAATGCCCGCCATGTAAATGCGCATGGCCCACGTGGTGTACTGGATCAGTGCGGTGTCCGAGGTGAAAATGCCTGCCACCGCGCCGGGAAACAGCATCATCAACAGCCAGAACAAGCAGGTGTAGGCCCCGCACAGCGTCAGCTGAAAACGGAAGGCTTCCTTGACGCGGGCCTTCTTGCCTGCGCCGAAGTTGAAGCTCATCACCGGCTGTCCGCCCTGACAGATGCCCTGAATGGGCAGCGTGCACAGCTGGGATGCGCTGGTGATGACGGTCATGGCACCCACAGCCACATCGCCGCCGTACCGCGCCAGACTGGAGCTGAAGCTGATGGAAAGCAGGCTTTCGGTGGAGAGCATCACAAACGAAGAGATGCCCAGCGCCAGCACCGGCAGAATGATCTGCTTTTCCGGGCGCAGGTAGTCTCTGCGCAGGCGCAGGATGGTCTTTTTGCCGGTGAGAAAGCGGATGATCCATGCCGCACCCACGGCCTGACTGAGCACCGTGGCAATGGCCGCACCCCGCACGCCCAGCCCGAACCCGAAGATCAGGATGGGGTCGAGGATAATGTTGATCACCGCGCCGATCACGGTGGTAAGCATACTGGTCTTGGCAAAGCCCTGCGTGGTGATAAAAGGGTTCATGCCCAGCACCACCAGCACGAACACCGAGCCTGCAATGTAGATGCGGCTGTAGCTCAGGGCGTACGGCAGGGTGGCATCGCTGGCACCGAACAGCCGCAGCAGCACCGGTGCCCCGGCATAGAAGCCAATGGTCAGCACCACCGAAAAGAGCAGCAGCATGGTAAAGCTGTTGGAGATGATCTTTTCGGCCTGTTTCTTGTCCCCCTGCCCCAGAGCAATGGCGGTGCGCGGCGCGCCGCCCGCGCCCACCAGCATGGCAAAAGCGTTCAGCAGCATCAGAATAGGTGTGAACAGCCCCACGCCGGTCAGCGCTGCCGCGCCAATGCCTGCAATGTGGCCGATGTAAATGCGGTCCACGATGTTATACAGCAGGTTCACGACCTGCGCTACCACGGCGGGGATCATGAGCTGCAGCATCAGCTTTTTGATGCTGCCGGTGCCCATATCTTGTTTTGCCTGTGCCATTGGAATGCTCTCCTCTGTACTTCAAATTTGAAAAATATCGTTCCTATTATACTCGGCTCCCGCCCAAAAGAACAGCCTTTTTTGCAAAGAAACCGCGCTTTCTGCCCCAAAAACGCAAAACGGCACGGCTGCGTATGGCTTGCAGCCGTGCCGTAACGGGAGAAAAGTGTTGACGGAAAACCGCTTTTTTGCTATACTGTAAAGGCTAATATATGGAGATGTATCGAAGCGGTCGTAACGAGAACGACTCGAAATCGTGGTCGCTACTCGGTAGCTCCCTGACCGGAATCCCTTGATTTTACGGAGTTTTTCGGGTATTCTTAACTTAATATTTTTGCTTGTTCTCCCCAGCAGTTCTCCCCGTTTTCCGAGGTGCTGATGTTGAGATAAATACGGAGCGGTATCGAAGTGGTCATAACGGGACTGACTCGAAATCAGTTGAACCGCAAGGTTCCGTGGGTTCGAATCCCACCCGCTCCGCCAGAAATCACGCCAGTAGTCGGTTTTCCCGGCTGCTGGCTTTTCTTTTCAATTCGCTGCAAAGCCCAAGCCATTGAGCATTGCATCAGCCGAAGTCAGCTTCGAGCTGTAATCCAGATGTGCGTAAATGTTCGCCGTAGTTGAGAAGTCGCTGTGACCAAGCCATTCCTGAATCTGCTTCATGGGAACACCATTTGCCAGAAGTAGCGAGGCGCAGCTATGTCGGAGATCGTGATACCTGATCTGCCTCATCCCCTTCGCCTTGAGCAGCTTCGGAAAGCTCTCTGTGACGTAGTGAGGCTTGATTAGATCGCCAATCTCATTGACACATACATACTCAAGATAGTCCTTGATGTAGCTGCGTCCGCACAAGCGGCGGTTTTCCTGCTGTTCTTCTTTCAGCGTAAGAAGTCTTTCCCGCATGAACGGAACAAGAGGCAGTGTCCTCATACTCGATTTGGTCTTTGTGGTGTCCGACGCAACCAGAACGCGCTTGCCGTCGAGATCACAGGAAGTAACCGTATGACGGATGGTGATGGTGTTCTGGTCAAAGTCGATGGCATCCCATTTCAGACCGATTGCTTCGCTCCGGCGTAGACCGTAGAACGCACCGAACAGAATTGGCAGTTCAAGTTTGCTTCCCTTTGCAGCCTCGAAAAGAGCGTTGACCTCATCGGCATCATAGAAGCTGCCGACGTAGCGGTCTTTCTTCGGACGCTCAACCTTATCCGCCGGGTTTACATCAATTAGGTCAATCTTCACGGCATACTTGAGAGCCTTGTGAATGTTGGCGTGATAATGAATGACCGAGGACGGGCTGACACGCTCAAGCTCACTTAGGTAAAACTCCTGAATGTCTTTTGCGGTCAGGTTCTTGAGCGTCACTTCCTTTTCGCGGAAGTACGGTGCTACAATCTTCTTAACCGTAGTCGAGTATGAAGCGAATGTAGGGACTGCAACCGAGCTTTTGATGATGTCGAGCCACTTTTCCATATAGTCCGCGAACAGAATGTCTCCGTTCATGACCTTCGGCTCTTCGGGATTGAAATTGCGTCGTGCGTCCATCAGGATCGCTTCGGCGCGTTTTTTGTTTCCCTTCACAGTAAGCCCGGTGGAAATCCACTTGGTCTTTCTTTTTCCGAGAGAATCGGTGTAATTCAACACGGCGTAGTAATATCCGCTTTTTTCGCGGAGATGTCCTGCTACCATAATTAACCTCCTTCATTGTAGCAGAGACACCTACCTGATACCGTGCTTCTATTATACCAGAACCGGGTTCGAATTGGAGGACCTCTGCCGAACATTTTTTGTAAACAAATTGAGTCCAAGCATTACGCCGTGACTGCTTCTCCGCAACCGATGCAGAGAAACGTGAAAAGATGAGCCTTCGGAATACGATAGGCTCTGCCGACTTTGAGACAACAGATTTTGCCTTCCCGCAGGATGCGGTAGCCGGTCTTTGTGCTGATGCTGAGTATTTCGCACATCTGCTCAATGCTCATCACATCGGGATAGTCTTTTAGCATGAGCTTGTAGGCATCGCGCTGAGAAATGGTTGATGCGGTATTCACCCGTCTCACCTCCACAAGATTTGTTTTTGCCTTATCAGCAAAAGGATAGGCAGCAGTCCTTTTTGAGTAGACTGCTGCCCATAGTTTTTGATGATAAAGCCCTTTCGGGCGTTTTCATATTGTTTATCCTTCCGGCATATTTGCAGCTCGCGCCCCTGCCGAATTGGGAATGCTGCGGACTACCAATGGTCAATCGGTATCATGGGACTCTCACCCCTCCGAGGATCGCTCCGAGCCGCCCCTTCAAAGAAAAGACGGAAGTATCATTATACCCGGCATCTGCATCGTCGCAAGCAGCCGCACCACACGGCTGTTATAGCTCTCCGGAGGTCGCTCACTCCCTTGCGGGAGGTCCTGGCGTCGGAAGCTGTGTTGCTTCGCAGAAGCGGAAAGATCCGCAGCACTGAACTATTCAGTTTTCAAAGAACAAGCGAGGCAGTCTAATTGACCCCTTCATATAACCAACGGACACTTTTTTGCCGTTTGTCCGGGAAAACTCAAAAAATTTCTTGAAGTTTTTTTCTGATGGAGTTTGCCATGTCCCATGCAGTCGATTTTCTCATTCCATTTCGCTCTGCGAATTGGCGTATAGGCATTTCTCCGAGAAGGCAGCTCAAAAAGATTTCCTGCTCAAGCGGTGAAAGCATCTCCATAGCAGACTCCACGAAAAGCCTCGCTTCGATATTCGCAAAATCAGATGTCGGATCGACCAGCCAGTCGGATTTCTCCATTTCGTTTTCGCTTACAGCACTTAGCGAAAATATCCGGGGCTGATGCGCAATCCCATCTTTGACGGTTCCTTCGTTCGATCTCAATGCGCGTCTGATTCTCTTTTCCTCAGCTCGGAGGGCTTTCATGACTTCACGGTCAACCTCCGTCACTTCGCCGGTGATTTTCACGCGCACCATGCACTTTCCGTCCTCCGTAGTCCAGAGGTCGTAGTCGAACTCGATAGGGGTCTTAGGTGTTTTCATTGTTCATCCTTTCCGCTGCGCGGGAGCAGCGGGAAGGGTGAAGACAGAAAAAGAGCCGCATGACGGTGAGGTTTGAATCCCATGCCGATAAAACAGAGTAATTAAACTCTGTCTCATGCGGCATTAGGATGACTTCACCTATCAGGCGGCTCCACAGCTCAGCTATGACATATATTTTATTTTAGAACAGAGGCTTGTCCTCTGGTTCTTACTTGGTACGCGGTCGCAGTCTTCTCATATTCAGCACATCAAAGACTGTGATCCGCCCGCATTTCTTGCACTTGGATTCTACATGACCTCTCGTGTCTTCGTAGACAGCAATGGCATTATGCTGACAATAGGGACATTTCAGGTATCGGGGCTTCTGCTGGGAAATGGCAACTCTTGCCCTGTGGATTTTTTCGATAAGCTCCGGCGTCGGTTCCTGAACCCGAATGGATGCTCTCTTCATTACCACACCTCCAATGTGTCAACATACTCACTGAATGGACGATCTACCATGTAGCCGAGTTGACGAAGGCGGATAGACGCCGTTGTCTTGGAGACACCGAACAACCGGCAGAAAAGGCGCAGCGTTAAGTGATCACCATACGAATACCTCCCCTCGTAATTGATCAGCGGCGTTTCTGCAAACCGACGCATTGCCAGGTCAACCTCTTTTTGAGGAAGCAGGATCGCCGCGCCCAAGACATTTGCTTGCCACTCGTTCCAGTCCTCGCGGGTTTTCAGCTCTCGCGGTGTATAAGCAGTCCGTGCGGAATATCTCATTTCGCAGGATGCCTTTACCTCTTCCGATTCCAGTTGGAAGAGAATCTGATGAGCGCACTCGTGGGCAAGGGTAAATCTGCGCTTGGCACAGAGCCGCTGCACGTTGCCGGAGCGAATGAAGCTCTCGTCCAAGATAACCTGATTACGCTTCAAAGCCAGTGTGCGCGTAATGCCAAGCTCCGTGATCTTGTACTCAGTGTCGGCATAGGCAGTGACACCGCAGATGCTTCCATCCGGCGAGAGACGGGCGAATGATACGCGAAGACCGAGATAATTCTTTGCAAACTGATCAATGGGCGTTGGCAAAGCTGATCGGTCGGGCTTGTCAGCCTCATCCCCGAAAAAGAACCGGTTGAAGTCCTTCGTTGTTGAGGCTGCAATTTCTTCAAGTTGGCGCTGGGATAAAATCATGAGCAGTTGTCCTCCTTTGCTTCGACAAACCACTTATCACCTTCATGAAAGAGGAACGACTCCTTTCCTCTGATTATGACCGTGTAGCGGATGCCGCCACCCCCAACCTTGTTGGAGCTGGCGCGGCATTTGTACTTGAGCTGTTCGATCTGAAAAACCCTTCCGTCCTTCCATCGGATCAGCATCGGGATGATTGTTCCCTCTTCATCGACATCCAAATTGACTCTGACGTAGGCTTTTCTGCATTGTAAATTGTTCATAAGCGTCCTCCGCTCCTAAAAAAGTTGCCTGTTTCCGACACGAATTTCGCCAAGAATGTTGACACACGCTCTGTTCGTGTGGTATCATGCTCACGAACGGAACGTTCGTGTAGGCACAGTATAGCACGAACATAATGTTCACGTCAATGGAATTAGCGAAAGTTCTGTTCGTGTTTGCAGAAAATTTTAGAAAGAGGTGCCTTATGGGATTCAAAGACAGGCTAAGAGAAAAGAGAGTGGAAGCCAACCTGACACAAGCCGCTCTTGCAGAAAAAGTCTCTGTTACTGCGAGGACAATTCAAAATTACGAGCTGGGCAGTCGAAAGCCAACAAAATATGAAGTCGTGAAGAAAATCGCTGAGGCTCTGAATACAACGCCGGAATATCTTCTCGGCAACAGTGGAATGCTCGTCCTTGCCGCACAGGAACAGGGCGGTGCAAAGGCAGCACGGGAAATTGACGAGCTGGTGAGCGAGGTTTCCGGTATGTTTGCAGGAGGCAGTCTCAGTGAAGACGCGCTGGACGGCGCGATGCAGGCTCTCACCAGAGCCTACTGGATTGCAAAAGAAAAGAACAAGAAGTACACGCCGAAAAAGTACCGGAAAGAACAGACGGAAGAGTAAGTCCGGTTTTTGGTACAGGCTGTTTGATATAATGGTTATCCCCGAAGGGAGGTGGCGCGATGAACGCCGAACAACTATCAAAAGTCGGCAGCGATCTCGTCCGACGCTGCGGCACAAGAGATCCTTTCCAGATTGCAAACGCGCTGGGTATCAATGTCATGGACGATTGCGAAAATCTCGGATCACTCAAGGGTATGTACTGCATCGTCAAAAGGAACCGCTTCATCTTTCTTAATAAGGATTTGAGTCCACAAATGAAGCGGATTGTCTGCGCCCATGAGATCGGTCACGACCGGCTGCACCGTGCGCTTGCAAAAAAACATGGCTTGCAGGAATTTGTGCTGTATGATATGGCAACGAAGCCGGAGTACGAGGCAAACATCGTTGCGACAGAGATCCTTCTTGATTCCGATGAAATCCTCGAATACATCTACGACTACGGGTACACCTCGGAGCAGATTGCGCGGGCAATGCACACAGACATCAACTTGGTTGCTTTGAAAATCGCGCATCTGGCAGAAACCGGACATAAACTTCGTCGGATGGAGTACCGTAGCAGCTTTTTGAAGTGAAGGAGGTCAGTATGACGAAAAGCGATGTCATGAAAGAGTTCCTAAAGAAGACCGTCATTCCGGTTGTGGTTGCGCTGTTTTTGTTTTCGATGTTCAGCCGTATTTTCGTCGAAAACGGAGCGCCCGATTATTTCCTGATCTGGCTTGCTTGCGGAGTGCCTTTTGGCATTGGGAAGATGTTCACGCTGATTCCGATTGGCTTTGGCATTTCCGGGACAGTAGGTGTTGTCGCACTCAACCTTGTCCTCGGTGGTCTGATTGGCGGCGTAATTCTAATCTGGAAGCTGGCAGTTGCCATCTGGTATCTTCCTCTGAGTGTTGTCCGTTTTGTGAAAGCGTAAGATGAGCTATATGTACTAAGAAGAATGCAAGCAAGACTTCTGTAACGACGCCAAGCGAAGATACATCATCTGAAAAAGCTGCTGCCTACGCGAGAGACTGGAAAACCCTAAAAAGCATGAATACAGATTGAGTCTCGAAAGGACAATATCAGGATGAACAATAACGACTATAAAGAAGCCCTTTTCTATGCTGCTTCCATCTTTAACGAACGCTTGGGAACGGAGTTCAGCGAGGACAATCTTGTGCTGTGCTGCTTTCAGACGGAAAATCAGCAGGAAGTCTTTGAGCAGTTCTGCCAGCAGTATTTCCCTGACCGGCTGGAAGACCGATATACAGAGGACGGCTATTTTGACTTTCACGCCTCTGCCTTCGTTGGCAAGGGAGACGGCGTTGACGGAATCCTGCTGCGGGCAGACATTGCGCGTCATCCGGCAGTGTTGAAGCACATTCTTCTGCATGAGCTGGCGCATATTTTCTGCACCCGCAACGAGCTTGACGGAGATAATTTCTATGAGCGATACTGCATGGACGATACCATCAGCCGCGAAGAGGATGGAACCATTAACGCCGGATATGCGGTCTGGCGGGAACTCGCTGCGGAGCTGATTGCATTTGAGCTGGATGACAACTGTGATATGATTCCGTTTCGGCGCAAGAAAGACCTTCTCAGCTATTACGAAGGAGAACTCCTGACCGACAACGGAAAAATGGGCGTCAGCATGATTCTCTGCGAGGCGATGACCAGTGCTGAGGGTGAAGCGTCCATGACATGGGACGCTGCCAAAAGCAAGTTTGCACGGTTCAAGCCCTTTGACGATCCGTTGTACATGGACTTGCTGGGCTTGGTTTTTACACACGTTAGAGAATACTTTATCGAGATTGACCGCGACTTTATTTATGAAATTGGAGTGTTGTATCTGAGCATTGCCGCGCAAGCGATGATTGCGTCCCTAAAGAACAGATTTCAGGAAGAATAAGACAGACCGATAGATAGAAAGGACGTGCATAATGAAATACAAGCTGTTTCGCTCCCCCGGTGATCTGGATAAGGCAGTCCGGAAGCATGAACTGGTTGCCGTGGAAACCGGCAAGAGCATTGATGATGTGGCAGACGCGCTTATCCGTGCCGTTCGGGATGATCTTGCGGAAATGCCGGAGTTTGCGCACTGTGAAACCGCTGCGTATGCACCGGAGCCGGTTCAGGAGCATCGCCGCGTGAGACGTTATCAGTATGAAATGATGGGTATTGTTTACCCGCAGTATGCGGAGAAAAATATCCTGATTGATTATGGCGTGATTGAAGAGGCAGAGTAATGTCAGAGCGAGATGTCGGACAACTGCATAGTGCCGATGACTTGATTGCCGCTGTTGAGCAATACGGCTTTCTGCCCTTCTTTCGGAATGAGATTCACGGCTTCTCCATCGAGGAACTTTGCCCACCTGAGTTATGGTTTGCGGATGATGTAGATGGTCCGTGGGAATGGAAAGGTCCGGCTGCGCGGAGCGGCAAATGTCTCTACGGCAAACTTTTCAACAAGAAAGCTGGATTTGTGAGTCGGGAGTGGATTCCGGAGTTTGCGAACTTCCGGCGTGACGGCTATGACTTTGACGCCCGTTGGGATGACGGCTTGGCGTCCTACAAGGACAAGGAGCTTTATGAAGCCATAGACGGTGAAGGCGGGATGCTTTCCAAACGCCTGAAAGAGGCTCTGAACTACCGCAAGGGCGGCAACACCGGCTTTGAGACGTGTATCACGAGACTGCAAATGCAGAGCTATGTCTGCATTGCGGATTTTGTCTATATGCAGGACAGGTACGGAAGACCTTATGGCTGGGGTGTGGCAGAATATGCGACGCCGGAAGAGCTTTTCGGGTGCGACTTTATCACCTCCGCCTATCAGCGAGACCCGCAGGAATCCAAAGAGCGCATTCAAAAACATCTGCAATCACGTCTGCCTAACGCGACCGAAATGCAGCTTGAGAAAATCATAAAGGGGTAACGCAATGGACGATATTATCTTTGAGAAGGATTACCGGGAAACCGAGTCTGTCGAATACGATAAATGGTGCGATGAGGTGTTTGACCGCGCGGTCAATGGGGGTATGCTGAAAGCGTACTCCGAAGCAATGGACAAGATACCAAAGATCATTGTACCGGAGGACAAGAAGAACTACGAGTATCTTCTGGAACGCTGTGATGCGTTTGTCAAGCAACACCGCGGGTATATCAAGGGAATCGTGGACTATCATCGTTGGCACGCGGAAATCAATATGTTTCTTCCGTTTGCGGAGTTCGATGACTCAGAAGACCTTGCATTTTTGAAAGAAATTGCAGAAAAATCGCAAACCGTCTGCTTCTCCCCGGACGAAGAAGGTGGCATTCGCGTTCATATTTTTATCAACTACTTTGAAGAATTGATGTCAGCCGAACACAAGTCATACATCGAATGCGATGCTATTATGCAGGACAAGAAACTATCTGCGCTACTTGGCATACCGGAGCTTTCTGACGAGGAAAAAGAACTTGCTCTGAAAATGAAGGGCATACTTGACCGCATTGATGAGGAAACAAGGATTGACCGTACCACGGCTTTTCGAGCCGTACTTGATAAGATGGCAAAAGAGCCGGAAGAAAACTGGTCGCTTCACTATATGGCAACATTGCTGGAAGCACTGCTATACTTCATGCTGAATGAAGGAAATGAAAAGATTGATGAGGAAGAACACAATGAGCAATAAACTTGTAGCATATTTTTCTGCGTCCGGCGTGACCGCGAAGGTAGCTGAGACGTTGGCAGAGGCAATCGGCGCGGACATCTTTGAGATTGAGCCGAAGGTGCCTTACACGGATGCTGATCTGAACTGGATGGATAAGAACGCCCGCAGCACGATTGAAATGAACAATCCCGCCTCACGACCGGAAATTGCCGTAAAGCGGGACAACATGAAGGACTACGACACAATCTTTGTGGGCTTCCCGATCTGGTGGTATGTTGCGCCGACGATTATCAATACGTTCCTTGAGAGCTATGACCTGACCGGCAAGACGGTCATCCCGTTTGCAACCTCTGGCGGGAGCGATATGGGCAAGACGAACGAACGCCTTGTGCCGAGCTGCAAAGGAGCAAAGCTGATGGACGGCAAGGTCTTCAAGGGCAGCGTCAGGCATCAGGAGCTTGCGGCGTGGGTTGAAGGACTTGGACTTTGAGAAGAGTACAAATCATAAGTTGATAAAGGAGCGTGATTGCGTGAAAAAAGGCGTCAGTCTGAAAGTTATTAGTATTGTTTTTGTTCTCATAACCATTTTAGCAATCGCCTGTGCTATTACAGGCACAGGAAGTGGCTTCTTGGATTTGAGCAATATTGCGAAAGCCGTATGCATCGGAGTTGCCGTAATTTGCGGTATTCTTGCATTTATAACTTGGAAATGCTCTAAGTCAAAAGCGTGACCAATTCCAATTTGACGAATAGGAGATGATGATCGCATGAAAACCCTACATGAACTTTCGTGGCTATGGGAAACGCTGGGCATTGCACTTGTGGCTGCGGCTGTCTGCATGGCTTGCGCCGCGCTGATCTGCAAGGCAGCGAAAAAGAAACTCAGCAAAAAGCTGTTGGCTGCCATCGGAGCAGCGGCATTTGCAGGCGCGATTCTGGCAGTCATTTTGATCGCCCGTACACCGATGCCACTTTGACAGAGAAGGAGAAACTGACAATGATTATTCTTACAGAGCAGATAGAGATTCCGGCTTCCTATGAAAAATTAAAGGCATGGACTGCTAACTTTGAGGAAGAGTTTGTGAAATGGAGTCCCTACCACATCGAATGCAATCTCTATAACGGAAACTATCATGTTGGAAGCAAGGTCCGCTTCCGCGAGATCGTCATGGGGCTGGACTACGATGTGACAGGCACGATTACGGAATGCGAACAGGATGAGAACCACTTCCGCATTGTATTCCGGAGCGACAAGAAAACGGCGTTCATCACCTTTGAAGGGAAAAGAACCAAAACAGGGTGCCATTTCTCTCACACCGAGGCTTTCGGCATGACCACGCCGGTAATTGGGGCGATCATGAACTTCCTGATCTTCAAGGTGTTTTTCAGGAAAAAGGCAAACTGGCAGCTTATCCGGGATGATATGATTCTGGATAACAGGTATTTATACGACATTCTGACCGAAGGAAAATACCCGGAAAGGATCCCGCTGGACAAGCTGCTGACCGGCGCGAAGTAACCGGACGGAGGACTGAATAATGCCGCTTCAAATCGTCAGAAATGACATCACAAAAATGAAGGTGGACGCCATCGTCAACGCTGCCAACGAGTCGCTGCTGGGTGGCGGCGGTGTGGACGGCTGCATTCATCGCGCTGCAGGACCGGAGCTGCTGGCGGAATGTGAAACGCTCCACGGCTGCAAGACCGGGAGCGCAAAAATCACGAAGGGCTATCGTCTGCCCTGCAAATATGTCATTCACGCAGTCGGTCCGCGCTGGTATGACGGACGGCATGGTGAGCGCGAACGGCTGATCTCATGCTATCGGACTTCGCTCATGCTGGCGAAAGAATACGGCTGCGAGTCTGTTGCGTTCCCGCTGATTTCCTCCGGCATCTTTGGCTATCCGAAGGATCAGGCTCTCAAAGTGGCGATTGACACCATCAGCAGTTTCCTTCTTGAAAACGAAATGACGGTGTACATCGTCATTTTCGACCGCAAAGCCTATCAGATCAGCGGCAAGCTGTTTGCCGACATTGCTTCATACATAGACGACCGCTATGTGGACGAGCATACCGATGATCGTTCCGAGCGGCTGCGCAGAATGAGTGCCTTCCGGTTGGAAGAGCCGATGCCTTGCGAGTCCCCCGTTTACGATGAGGCTATTGAAAAGCTCACAGCTCCTATGGCAGTCAGCTCCGAAAAGGCGGCATCCCTTGACGATGCTCTGGGACAGATCGATGAGAGTTTTTCGGAGATGCTTCTGCGGAAGATTGATGAACACGGCATGACGGACGCGCAGTGCTACAAGAAGGCAAATATTGACCGGAAACTCTTCTCGAAGATCCGCTCGGACAAGTCCTACAAGCCTTCCAAGCCTACCGTCATTGCATTTGCCATCGCCCTTGAGCTGCCGCTTGCGGAAATGAAGGATATGCTCATGAAAGCGGGCTTTGCACTCTCCCACTCCAACAAGTTTGACATCATCGTGGAGTATTTCGTGGAGCATGGGAACTATAACGTGTTTGAAATCAATGAGGCCCTGTTCGCCTTTGACCAGAGTCTCATAGGTGCATAAGGAGAACAACGATGAAGAGGATGGTATTTGAAGTAATTGATATAAACGGATGGAAGCGACGCGAGTATTTTGAACACTACTTTACGAATATACCTTGCACATACAGTATGACTGTTAAATTGGATATTACGCAAATAAAGAAGAAACGAATGAAGCTATACCCTGCGATGCTTTATTATCTTGCAACGATTGTAAACCGTCATTCAGAGTTCAGAACGGCATTCAATCAAGCGGGTGAGCTGGGAATATATGACGAGATGCTACCCAGCTATACCATATTCCATGAGGACACAGAGACATTTTCTGACCTTTGGACTGAATATGTACCGAATATTGAAGAATTTTCAAGGGCTTATGAAAACGATATTCGTCTGTATGGAAGTAACCACGGCATGATAGGAAAACCAGATGTTCCGGAAAATGTTTTTACGGTATCTATGATACCGTGGTCAACATTTGATAGTTTTAATTTGAACTTGCAGAAAGGGTATAGTTATTTAATTCCCATTTTCACCTTGGGGAAATATTACGAGGAAGATGGAAGAATTGTGCTTCCTTTAGCGGTTCAAGTTCATCATGCGGTATGTGATGGGTTTCATATCTGCCGGTTTGTCAATGAACTGCAAGAATTGATAAACAGTTAACTTCTGATCTGCGCAAGGAGGTATAGAAGATGAAACAACACACCTACATTGCAATCGACCTGAAATCCTTCTATGCCTCCGTGGAGTGCCGGGAACGCGGCTTAGATCCTCTGGACACAAACCTCGTCGTTGCGGATGAAAGCCGGACGGACAAGACCATCTGCCTTGCCGTCACGCCGTCCCTCAAAAGCTACGGTATCTCCGGGCGCGGACGGCTATTCGAGGTCAAGCAGCGCGTGAAGGAATCGAATGTCGGACGGCAGCACGACGCGCCGGGACACAGACTGGACGGCACATCGCACTTCTTCTCGGAACTTCAAGCAAACCCGTCTCTGGCGATTGACTTCATCATCGCGCCGCCCCGGATGGCGTACTACATGGAGTACAGCACCCGCATCTATCAGGTTTACCTCAAGTACATCGCGCCGGAGGACATCGTAGTCTACTCCATCGACGAGGTGTTCATGGACGTGACGGACTACCTGAATACTTACAAGCTCTCGGCACATGACCTCGCCATGAAGATCATCCTCGATGTGCTTGAAACAACCGGCATCACAGCAACCGCAGGAATCGGGACGAACCTCTTTCTCTGCAAAGTGGCAATGGACATTGTAGCGAAGCACATCCCCGCCGACAAAAACGGCGTCCGAATAGCCGAACTGGATGAAATGAAGTTCCGGCGTGAGCTTTGGGCGCACCAGCCTCTCACGGATTTCTGGCGCGTGGGTCGAGGTATTGCCAAGAAACTTGAGCAGAATGGGATGTTCACAATGGGCGATGTTGCACTTTGTTCAGAGCGAAACGAGGACTTGCTTTACAAGCTGTTCGGCAAGAACGCGGAATTGCTCATCGACCATGCGTGGGGATGGGAACCGACCACCATTGAAGCAATTAAAGCGTATCGTCCCAGCTCCAACAGCCTCAGCTCCGGTCAGGTATTGCACTGTCCCTATGAGCCGCAGAAGGCGAAGCTGGTTGTGCGGGAAATGACGGACTTGCTTGTGCTGGATTTGGTGGACAAGGGGCTTGTTACTGACCAGATGGTTCTCACCGTTGGTTATGATATTGAGAACTTGACCGACCCTTCGCGGCGGGCAAAGTATCACGGCACGGTTGAGAAAGATCACTATGGAAGGCAGATTCCGAAACAGGCTCACGGCTCTATCAATCTCGACGGTCACACATCCTCTACCCGCAAAATAATATGTGCTGTGTCAGAGCTATTCGACCGGATCGTGGACAAGAATCTGCTTGTCCGCCGTATGTATGTTGTGGCAAATCATGTACTGCCGGAAGCGGATGCGCCGAAGAAAAACGACGGTGCTGTCCAGCTCGACCTCTTCACTGACTATGCCGCCGAAGAGGAAAAGCAGAAAGCTGAGAATGCCGCATTGGAACGGGAACGAAAAATCCAGAAGGCGGCTCTTGCGATCAAAAAGAAGTACGGAAAGAACGCCATCCTCAAGGCGATGAATCTTGAAGAAGGCGCAACCGCCAAAGACCGCAATGCGCAGATCGGCGGGCATAAGGCATAAAGAATCAAACAAATCGGAAATTGCAGAGGTCAAATATGGTGATCAAAGAAATCGTTGATGATAAGATGCTTTATATGGACTTATTGTTGCTGGCAGATGAACAGGAAGATATGATTCACCGCTATCTTGAAAAGGGAACCATGTATGTACTTGATGATAATGGCGTGAAAGCAGAGTGTATCGTTACCGACGAGGGAAACGCGATTCTTGAAATCAAGAATATTGCTGTGAAGCCAGAATATCAGGGCTGCGGTTACGGAAAAGCCCTAATTAACTTCTTAATTCACCGATATACAGGGAAATACTCTATTATGCAAGTAGGGACAGGAGATAGTGCGTTGACTGTTCCGTTTTATGAGAAATGCGGTTTTACACGCTCTCATTGCATCCCTAATTTCTTTACTGACAATTATGACCATCCGATATTTGAGTGTGGTGTTCAACTTGTTGACATGATATATTTGCAAAGGCAGTTATAAATCCCCGGTTACATGGAAGGGAGATGCACAATACACATGAACAATAGGTACGACGAGATTATCAATCTTCCTCACCACATCTCCAAGACGCGACCACAGATGCCGATGTCAGATCGAGCGGCGCAGTTCGCGCCCTTCGCAGCACTCACCGGATATGACTCCGCCATCAAGGAAACCGGGCGTCTGACCGACGAAAGGATTGAGCTTGACGAGGGAGCTCTGACTGCATTGGACATGAAGTATCAGCTTCTTATGGATGCCTTTGATGATGCACCGGAGGTCACCATCACCTACTTCCAGCCCGATGAGCGGAAGGCTGGCGGCAAATACATAACAGCAACCAGCGCGGTCAAAAAGGTTGATGATTTTGAGCGGCGAATCACCATGCAGGACGGCACGAAGATTCCGATGGATGACGTTCTAAGCATTGACGGAGAGCTGTTCTCATCGCTGGAATAATGTCGCTTGCCATGCGACCGAACGAATTGAATACAGAGATAAAAAGACTGCAAGGCGCAATGCCAAGCAGTCTTTTTTATGTGAAAACGGTGGATGCAGACGTATCAAATCTAAATGAGATTAAGAAAAATCCTATTCAATCCCGGACAAATCCCAATAAACTGTCCGTTGTTATATGAAGGGGTATTTTACGGGGAGTCTCTACGAGGGAATACGATTTTAGAGAATAGCAAGCACAGCCGGTGTATATACACACGGCGATTTCTGATTAAGGAAACCCTCCCCTTAATCGAAAAAAATGCTTGTTGGGAAGTCTCCCAAACCCTCTTCCTTTACGAAAGGACGGAACGCCTATGGCAAACAGAACGCGACCAAATCAGATACTCTTCTTCGTTTCCGATGATGAGAAAAGAATCATCAAGGCAAAGATGGCGCAGCTTGGAACAAAGAACATGGGAGCATATCTCCGGAAGATGGCGATTGACGGTTATATCATCAAGGTGGACTATACGCAGCAGAAGAAACTTGCCGCCGCAGTCAGCCGTGTTGCCTCAAACATCAATCAGATTTGCCGCCGCATCAACTCCACCGGACACTTCTATGCGGACGATATTGCAGAGCTGAAAGAAAGGCAGGGTGAGATATGGCAATTACTAAAATCAAGCCAATCCGAGGAACTGTAAATAAAGCTCTCGCCTATATTCTCGACCCGCAGAAGACCGACGATGCCTTCTATGTTTCGTCCTACGGATGTGCTGCAAGCGATGCGGCGGCAAAAGAATTTGAGTGGACGAGAAACCTTGCAGTGCAGCAAGGAATGCAAATGCCGAAGGTACTTGCCCGTCATCTGATTCAGTCCTTTGACATCGGTGAAGTGACGCCGGAAGAGGCTCATGAAGTTGGAAAGCAGCTTGCGGACGAATGGCTCAAGGGCAAGTACGAATATGTGATTGCAACCCACATCGACAAGGGGCATTGCCATAATCACATCATCTTCAATGCCGTGAACTATGTGGACTTCCATGCCTACCGGAGCAACAAGAGAACCTATCGTGAGCTGCGTCAACTCAGTGATGAGATATGCAAGGAACACGGGCTGTCTGTGATCCCTCCGTCGCAGAACAAGGGCATGGACTACAAGGAATATACCGAAGCCAAACGCGGCACGAGCTGGAAGCAAAAGCTCAAGCAGACCATCGACCGGCTTGTCATCACAGCAAAGGACTACGATGACTTTCTGCGGCTCATGCAGGAAGCCGGTTATGAAATCAAACCGGGCAAATACATCTCCTTTCGCGCTGAAGGTCAGGAGCGGTTTACCCGGTCTAAAACCATCGGAGAGAACTACACCGAGGAACGCATCAAGGAACGGATTGCCGGACGGACGCCCCGAAGAAGTCAGAGACAGACCACGCCGAAGGGCATCTCTCTCATCGGAGATATTCAGGAGCGGATCAGGCTTATCGACAGCAAGGGTTACGAGCATAAAGCAAAGCTCACTATCCTCAAGGAAGCGGCACGGACACTCAACTATCTCACGGAAAACAATCTGCTTCAATACGCCGATCTTGAGAAGAAGGTCGAGGATGTTCACAACTCCTATGAACGCACCGGCAAGGAGCTGAAAGGCGTTGAGGCGCGTCTACGGGAAGTTCAGCCGCTTATCAAAAATATCTCCAACTATCAGCGGCTCAAGCCCGTGTATGACGCCTTCCAGAAGGCGAAGGATAAGCCGAGCTTCAAGGCAAAGCACGAAGCGGAGCTTGTGATCTTTGAGGCGGCGCGAAGCACATTGCTTGCCATGCAGGGAGAAGAAAAGCTGCCGAGCTTGAAGACACTGCAAGCGGAGCAACAACAGCTTTTGGAGGAACAGCAGCGGCTCTACGATGAACGCGCAAGGCTCAAAAAGGAGGTGCGGATGATCGACACCATGAAGGCAAACGTGGACGATTTCCTCAAGCCGAGTACAGAGCAGGAACACGATTATCAGCGTAGTTCGCAGCGGGAATAATTGAATGAAGCGAGGCGGTTGTCGTTGATAACCGTCTCGCTTTTTGAGTAGCAAAAACATCAAGAACTTGCAGCATTCCTTCTGATTTACAAATAGGCTGATTGCAAAAGAAGAGGGTTTCGTGTATAATATGGTGGAGGTCGTAATTAGCGAACGAGTAAAGGGGTATAGACTATGGGAATAAGCTATAAAAAACTTTGGGTGTTACTAATTGACCGTGACATCAAGAAGTCCTCATTTCGGAAGGAGCTTAACCTTTCATCCGGAACTTGGACAAAACTGAACAAGGGGGAAGAAGTGTCCCTCTCTATTTTGCTGCGCATTTGTGATTACTTGAACTGTGACATCGGAGATATATGTGAGGCTGTGCGAACGGACAAGAACTGAGTCCGGTTTTTCGTACAGCTCTTTTTGTAGAATAGTAAGTGTGAAACTATAACTTTGGAGGTTGCTGAAATGGCTGAGAATAACACAAGCAATATCGGTTTTGAAAAACAAATCTGGGACGCGGCTTGCGTCCTGCGCGGAAACATCGACGCATCCGAATATAAGTCCGTCGTTCTCGGATTGATTTTCTTGAAATACATTTCTGATCGCTTCGAGGCAAAGTACAAGGAACTGGTTGAAGAAGGCGACGGATTTGAAGAGGATCAGGACGAATACACTGCCGAAAACATCTTCTTTGTCCCTGAGAATGCACGATGGAGTGCGATTGCTGCTGCCGCTCACACGCCGGAAATTGGCACGGTGATTGATGATGCAATGCGCAGTATAGAGAAAGAAAACAAGCGTCTCAAAGATATTCTTCCTAAGAACTTCGCCCGTCCGGAACTGGACAAGCGGCGGCTTGGTGAAGTGGTTGATCTCTTCACCAACATTCAGATGATCGAGCATGGGAGCAGCAAGGACATTCTCGGTCGTACATACGAATATTGCCTCTCTAAGTTTGCTGAACAGGAAGGAAAACTTGCCGGTGAGTTCTATACTCCCTCTTGTGTCGTGCGTACCCTTGTTGAAGTATTGCAGCCGTTTAATGGACGTGTTTATGACCCGTGCTGCGGCTCTGGCGGTATGTTCGTTCAGTCCGCAAAGTTCATCGAAAATCACGGCGGCAACATCAACAAGATTTCCGTCTTTGGACAGGACTCCAACCCGACCACATGGAAGATGGCGCAGATGAATCTTGCCATTCGCGGTATTGAAGCCGACCTCGGCAAGTTTAATGCGGACACGTTCTTTAACGATTGCCACCCTCAGCTCAAGGCAGACTTCATTATGGCAAATCCGCCCTTCAATCTCTCCGGCTGGGGTGCGGATAAGCTCGTTGATGATGTCCGTTGGCAGTATGGTACGCCTCCTGCTGGAAATGCAAACTTCGCGTGGTTGCAGCACATGATCTGGCATCTCGCTCCGAATGGACGTATCGGTATGGTGCTTGCAAATGGTTCGCTTTCTTCGCAGTCCGGCGGTGAAGGTGAAATCCGCAAGAACATTATCAATGCTGACCTTGTGGACTGTATCGTTGCAATGCCGACGCAGCTATTCTACACGACGCAGATCCCGGTATCGCTCTGGTTCCTTGCAAAGAACAAGAAGCAAAAAGGCAAAACGTTGTTCATCGACGCACGGAAGCTCGGTACTATGGTCACACGAAAGCTGCGAGAACTGACGGATGAAGACATTAAGAAAATTGCCGACACTTACAATGCCTTCGTTGACGGAACACTCGAAGATGAAAAGGGCTTCTGTGCTGTTGTCACTACACAGGACATTGCAAAGCAGGATTACATTCTCACTCCGGGACGCTATGTTGGTATTGAGGAACAGGAAGATGACGGTGAGCCGTTTGAAGAGAAAATGGGGCGTCTGACTTCTGAACTGTCTGAGCTTTTCACTAAGTCTCATGAGCTTGAAGCTCAGATCAAAGAACGATTGGGGGCGATTGGATATGACATCTGAGTGGAACCACTTCGCGCTTGGTGAAATCACAGAGCTTGTTATTGATTATCGAGGCAAGACGCCCAAAAAACTTGGTGGTGATTGGTGCAAACAAGGATATAGAGCTTTATCCGCGAAAAACATCAAAACCGGACGCATCGTTCAGGCTGAAACTATCAGATATATTGACGAATCGTTGTATCGAAAGTGGATGAAGGATGAAGTTCAGCGCGGCGATATTCTCATTACATCAGAGGCTCCATTTGGACAGATTTTCTTCTGGGATAGCGACGAGAAGATTGTTCTTAGTCAACGTCTATTCTGTGTCAGAATTAAGCCTGAATACGATGCACGTTTTATCTATTACTACATGACAACCCCTGAATTTCAAAGTGAATTGGATGGACGTGCCACTGGTACGACCGTAATTGGCTTGCGCCAGCCAGAATTGATGAAATGTATTATCCGGTGTCCAGAGATTCAAGAGCAGAAAGTGATAGCTGCAATTCTTTCCTCTATTGATGCAAAGATTATTGCAAACGAAAAGGTAAACGATAATTTAGAGCAGCAAGCGCAAGCAATATATCATGAGCGTTTTGAGACTGTTTCGCCTAATGATTTGCCTTCCGACTGGCGTATTGTAACTCTTGGAGAGGTTGCGACAATCTCAAATAAGAGTTTCAACCCACTGAAAGAGCCTGAGATACTGCTTGAGCATTATAGCATTCCAGCTTTTGATGAGGCGAGGTTTCCGGTCTTTGAGCTATCCACATCCATCAAGAGCAATAAATTCATCATTGATGCCTCGTGCTTCATGATCTCAAAACTCAACCCAACAACGAAGCGTGTTTGGAAGCCGTATTGTCTGACCGGGAATGCAGTATGCTCTACGGAGTTCATCGTCTATAAAGCAAAGGATCAATCTATTACGGATTTCCTGTACTCAGTCATAGACAGCGGCTCCTTTTCCGACTTTATGTGTAGTCATGTTACTGGCTCAACGGGCAGTAGACAAAGAACAACACCGTCGGACACGCTCTCTTATGAGTTAATTCTTCCTTCGGAGGACGAGCTGGCAGAGTTTCAGTCTCTCGTTTCACCGATGTACGCTCAAATGCGGATTAACGCCATTGAAAACGACAAGCTCAAACGACTTCGGGATAGTCTTTTACCCAAGCTGATGTCCGGCGAGATCGACGTCTCTGCCGTCCAGCTCTAAGCTGCTAAATTATCGTTTACCGTCTAAATAACTCTCACCAGTGGCGAGAGTTTTACAAAAGGAACTGCCACTGAATGTCGTTCTCTTACCTCGAAAGGAGACACGACAATGACAGAACAACTCATCACGGAGATACAGCGAAAAATGCTGCCGTATCTTAACAACGAACAGCTCATGCACCTTCGGGATGCAATGGCTGAGACATTGGAAGGGGCAACGATCACCTATGATAGTGGCTCAATTCCAGCAGAAGAAACAGATGCAGTCGAAGCATTTATCACGGCAAAACGGATCGAAGGCTGCTCAGAGAAAACCCTAAGCTACTACCGGAAGACGATTGAATCTCTGATTGCCGGAGTCGGAAAGGCTGTGCAACAGATCACCACAGATGATTTGCGCCGCTATCTGACAAGCTACCAAGTTCAGCGCAGGTCGAGCAAAGTGACCATAGACAACATCCGCCGGATCCTGTCCAGCTTCTTCTCATGGCTTGAAGATGAGGATTTCATTGTGAAAAGTCCGGTACGCCGGATTCACAAAGTCAAGACTGCAAAGGTGGTCAAGGACACCTACACCGATGAAGCGTTAGAGCTGATGCGTGACAACTGCACAACAGCACGAGACTTGGCGATGATTGATCTTCTGGCTTCCTCTGGAATGCGTGTTGGTGAGCTTGTCACGCTAAACCGAGAAGACATCAACTTCAACGAACGCGAATGTGTTGTTATCGGCAAGGGCAATAAAGAACGATTGGTCTACTTCGATGCAAGGACGAAGATCCACCTTCAAAACTATCTTGAGGGTCGAACGGATGGAAACCCAGCTTTATTTGTTTCTCTGAAAGAACCCTTTGACCGATTGATGATCGGTGGAGTGGAGACACGCCTTCGGGAATTGGGAAAGCGTCTGAATATCCCGAAGGTTCACCCTCACAAGTTCAGGCGTACACTGGCTACAACTGCCATAGACAAAGGAATGCCCATAGAGCAAGTCCAGCAGCTCTTAGGGCATCAGAAAATCGACACCACCATGCACTATGCAATGGTGAAACAACAGAATGTGAAGCTGGCACATAGAAAATACATCGGTTAGGATGGTGGGTAGTATGAATGGAACAATATATATGCCCGTTGGTGAAGTTTGTTCGTCTATTTCGGACACTTATCGCGAAAAAAAGAATATGGTGACGCTTATCAATACCTCGGACGTTTTAGAGGGTAGAGTTCTCAACCACGAACGAGTTCCAAACTCCAATTTGAAAGGGCAGTTCAAGAAGACTTTTCAGCGAGACGATATTTTATATAGCGAGATCCGTCCACAGAACAGGCGGTTTGCCTATGTGGATTTTTCGCCCATAGACTATATCGCTTCAACTAAACTGATGGTAATTCGTGCAAAAAAGGATGTGGTATCTCCTAAGTACCTATACTATTTCTTGAAGAATAGTTCCACAGTTGCAGAACTTCAACTGTTAGCTGAAACGCGATCTGGCACATTCCCTCAGATTACATTTTCCGAAGTTGCCAATTTGACCATACCCGTTCCTTCGCTTGCTGTACAAGAAGTTATCGTACAAACGATGCAATGCCTCGAAGATAAGATCACCTGCAACGAGCAGATAAACGATAATTTACATGCGGTAGCTGCTTAAAGTTCAATGTCTGATGCATCAAGCTCACCAGACATTAACTTAGGCAAAAGTGCATTACGCAGATCAACCAATCTTTGGCTCTCAAGTGAATTATTCAAGATGCACTCATAAATGGGAGATGCCACAGCAACAAACTGTTCTGCCAGTGTATCGGAGAGCTTTTTAACAGTTTCCGTTTCAAAATCTCTCGTGATAATTGCATCAAAAACAGCTCCGCTTGCTTTGTGTTTCAAGTGTGCAACTGTCATCAATGTATAATGATAAGTTAAAAGCGGACTAATGCTCTTTCCTGTAAGGGCATAACATGATTGATTCATTGCCATCGGTACACCAGCCAGTCCAACTTTGCCAACTGTTCCTCGTGCAGTAACAAAAACAGTATTCACGGGATAAAGTCTGCTGTTGCAATGTTCCAGACCACTTTGAGTAATTGTTTTCTCAGTTGTCAGAGTGTAAGGAGTACCGACATCTTTTGGCGTAAAGAAAGGTATCTCACCATTCCAATACGATGCTTCGCCAGTTTTTGGTGTACCACCACCAAGCACCTGGATGAGATCAGTAAATGGGACACTAACATCCGCTTGTTCATAACATTGAGTAAACAGAGCCTGTGCCTGCTGTTGTAAATTATCGTTTACCTGATATGGAGGATATACCATGTTTGATAAAGTTCAGGAGAGCTTGAAAAGAAGCAAAGACGAGCGCCAGAAAAAGCGGCTTGAAAAGGAACGGCTTCGTCTTGAGAAAGCCGCAGCAGAAGCAACTCGTGAGGAAGAGCGGCTTCAACAGGAGGCTCAAAAGATACAGGCTGAAAAAGAACGCCTTCTCTCCCTTGATGATAAGGGGCTGAAGGTAGAATTGATTCTGGCAGTGCGCGGCTTATACTCACAGATAGAGTACATTCAAAGTCAGCAGGCTTCTTTATCCGAGCGGGTTGACGATATTGAGTCGGACATCTCTTCCATCCGCAGCGATATTTCAGATTTGGAAAGCAGACTGGGCTCGTCCGATCAGTAAAACTCAATGAAGGAGGCGCAGACGTGATTATTTCACCACAATCTCTTGATACAAACCTAAGTCAGCTTTTAGCGGAGGTTAAGTCCGGCTCAATGCAGTTGCCGGAGTTTCAGCGTGACTGGACATGGGATGATAACCGGATTAGAGGCATCATCGCCAGCTTATCACAGGGTTATCCTATGGGTGCCATCATGCGGCTGCAATACGGCAATCCGGACATCCAATTCAAATACCGTACAATTACGGGTGTGAAGGGTGTTTCAGTAAAGCCGGAGCATTTGATTCTCGATGGTCAGCAGCGGCTTACTTCCATCTATCAGGCAACATCCTCAAAAGAGCCGGTCTCTACCAAAACGGAAAAAGGCAAGGCGATTAAGCGGTACTACTACCTCTCTATGGAGAAGTGCCTTGACGATGATGAGGATCGCTTTGATGCAGTCCTGTCCATCCCCGAAGACCGCAAGATTAAAGAGAACTTTGACCGTGATGTGAAGCTCGACCTCTCAACCAGAGAGTATGAATACGAGAACAAGTTGTTTCCGGTCAATATTGTGTTCGATAGCAATGCCGTAATGGACTGGTTCATGGGCTACATGACGCACTATGGAATGAAGCCGGAAGCAATGGACGAGTTCAAGCGTTTTCAGGCGGATGTGCTGAATACAATTTCCGGGTATAAGCTGCCTGTGATTACGCTGGACAAGTCCACGCCGCGAGAGGCGGTATGCAAGGTGTTTGAGAACGTCAATACTGGCGGTGTTCCTCTCACGGTGTTTGAGCTTGTTACCGCAACTTATGCCACAAGAGACTTTGACCTGAGAAAAGACTGGGTGCAGTGTCGAAATACAATTTGCGGTTTCGGTGACACGCTGAGAACAGACCTGTTCGATGGGATTGATGAGACTACCTTCCTGACAACGGTTTGTCTCTATACAAGCTATTTGAACAAGCAGTCTGGAAAGACAAACACAATCTCCTGCAAAAAGAAAGATGTTCTGGGACTTCCTTATGAATCGTACATAGCGAACCGGGATGCAGTGCTGTCTGGGTTCAAAATCGCAAAGGAGTTTCTTCTTCGGGATCAGTGCGTTTTCCGTCAAAGAGATTTGCCCTATACAACGCAGTTGATTCCACTTGCGGCAATCTGCGCTGTTCTCGGAAAATCCAAATGCAATGAGCCAAACACAATCAAAACTCTTTCTCGGTGGTATTGGTGCGGGATTTTGGGTGAGATGTATGGCGGTGCGAACGAAACCCGCTATGCCTATGACATTGAGGACATGGTTGAAGATGTCAATGGACGTCCGAATGCAATGCACACGATTAACAGCGCAGTCTTTTCTTCTACGCGGCTGCTAACCCTTCAAACTCGCTTGAGCGCGGCATATAAAGGTATAATGGCTCTTCTTTACAAGGAGAAGTGTCGTGACTTTATGAACAACACGACGATTGACATTGTAAACAGTATGCTTGAGTCTCCGGATATTCACCATATATTCCCCGAAGCATATTGCGAGAAAATGGGCATCAAGCGCGAACGGTATAATTCCATCATTAACAAGACGCCGATTCTTCCAGCCACCAACCGCTCGATTGGCGGAAATGCGCCGAGTGAGTATCTGGGGGCAATTCTAAAAAAGGTTGATGGACTGACTGAGAATGAGTTGCAAGCACGGGTGGAATCGCACTTTATCAACTATGCAGAATTGAAGGAAGATAACTTCAATGGCTACTTCATTGACAGAGCAAAGAGTCTTCTCAATCTGATTGAAAAGGCAATGAATAAGCCTGTCACTGACAGAGATGCAGAAAATACGCTGGATCAGTTTGGGGCGAGTCTGGCGTAAAAGGGAGTGACAAAACTATGGCAGGATATTTTACAGAATCAAATTACGAGAACGCTGTCTTGCAGCTTCTCAATGAAGAACTGGGCTATAACTATATCTATGGACCGGACGTGGAGCGCGATTATCACTCGCCGCTTTATGAGGATGTTCTGCTACCTTCCTTGCAGCGGATCAACAAGAGCCTGCCTATGGACGCTCTGACGGAGGCAATCTACAAACTCAAGAACTTTGAAACCGGAACGCTCTTGCAGAAGAACATGGTCTTTATGGACTACCTCCAAAACGGGGTTCCGGTAAAATACTATGACAAGGGTGAAGAACGCTCTACCCTTGTTTACCTTGTAGACTTCAAAAATCCCGCCAGTAACGAGTTCACAGTTGCGAATCAGTGGACTTTCATTGAGAACTCCGAAAAAAGACCGGATGTGATCCTCTTTGTCAATGGTCTCCCGCTCGTCATTGTGGAGTTGAAGTCTCCGTCCCGCGAAGAAACCGACGCTTCCGCAGCATACCGTCAGCTCCGGAACTATATGTATGAGATTCCCTCTATGTTCATTTATAATGCGGTATGTGTCATGAGTGACTTGACCACTTCAAAGGCTGGTACAATCACGTCCGGCGAAGACCGCTTTATGGAGTGGAAAACAACAGACGGCAGCTATGAGAATACGCAACACGCATCATTTGACACATTCTTTGTAGGACTGTTTGAGAAGACCCGCTTCCTTGACATCGTGAAAAACTTCATCTGCTTTAATGTGGATGGACAGAATACATTCAAGATACTCGCCGGGTATCATCAGTATTTCGCAGTCAAAAAGGCGATTGAGTCTACAAAACACGCAACCGTGACGGACGGTAAGGGTGGCGTCTTCTGGCATACACAGGGCAGCGGAAAATCGTTGTCTATGGTCTTCTATGCTCATTATCTGCAAGAAGCGTTAGAAAGCCCCACTATCGTCGTCATTACCGACCGTAACGATCTGGATGACCAGCTTTACGGACAATTCGCCCGCTGCAAGGACTTCCTCCGGCAAACGCCGCAGCACGCTGAGAGCCGCAAGAATCTGAAAGAACTGCTTGCAAACAGACAGGCAAACGGCATAATCTTCACGACCATGCAGAAGTTTGAAGAAAGCAACGAAGCTCTTTCGGAGCGTCGGAACATTATCGTGATGGCTGATGAAGCGCATCGTGGGCAATATGGTCTCAATGAGAAGGTTGTGGTCAAGCAGAAGGACAACGGCGAAGTCGAGGCGAAAACCGTTATCGGCACTGCCCGCATTATAAGAGACACGCTTCCTAATGCGACCTACATTGGATTCACCGGAACACCGATCTCCACAAAAGACCGCAGTACACGAGAGGTCTTCGGTGATTACATCGACATCTATGATATGACTCAGGCAGTTGAAGATGGCGCGACCAGACCCGTCTACTACGAGAGCCGTGTGATTCACCTGAAACTCGACGAGAACACCCTCCATCTGATCGATAATGAGTATGACATTATGGCCGACAACGCCGATCCGTATGTCATTGAAAAGAGCAAAAAGGAACTTGGTCAGATGGAAGCAATCCTCGGTGCCGACCAGACGATCAATTCCTTGGTAAATGACATTCTTGATCATTACGAGAATTACCGTGAGAATATCCTGACCGGCAAGGCGATGATCGTTGCTTATTCGCGTCCCATAGCAATGAAGATTTATAAGCGCATTCTTGAGCTGCGCCCAGCGTGGACGGAAAAGATTGCAGTGGTCATGACGCAAGGCAATAACGATCCCGAAGAATGGCGTGAGATTATCGGCAACAAAGCTCATAAGGACGATATGGCGCGGAAATTCAAAGACAACAACTCTCCGCTGAAAATCGCCATCGTCGTGGATATGTGGCTGACCGGCTTTGATGTTCCCTCCCTTGCTACGATGTATGTCTATAAGCCGATGGCTGGACACAACCTGATGCAAGCTATCGCCCGCGTCAATCGTGTCTTCAAAGATAAAGAAGGCGGTTTGGTTGTCGATTACGTCGGTATTGCGGCTGCACTGAAACAGGCAATGAACGACTATACTGCCAGAGACAAGAAGAACTATGGTGATACAGATGTAAGCAAGGCTGCATATCCGAAGTTCCTTGAAAAGCTCTCTATTTGCAGAGATTTGTTCCACGGATTCAGTTATGAGAAATTCATGACCGGAAGCGACCTTGACAGGGCGAAGCTCATCAGCGGCGGAGTGAACTTCATACTCGGCAAGAGTGTTGCAGAGTACGAGCTTCCCGACCATGAGAAGACACAGAATGTGTTTATCAAAGAAGCCCTGCTTCTCAAGCAGGCACTTTCGCTGTGCAGCAGCTTGGTAGACGAGCAAACTCGAATGGAGGCAGCTTTCTTCGAGTCCGTAAGAACAATGACCGTGCGCTTGGTTTCAGGCGGTACCGGAAAGAAGTTTACGCTTCCGGAAGTAAATGAGCGCATTAACGAACTTTTGAAGCACAGTATCAAAAGCGAAGGCGTTATCAACCTTTTCTCTGATGTCCAGACTGAGTTTTCGTTGTTCGATCCGAAGTTCCTTGAAGAAGTGGCAAACATGAAGGAGAAGAATCTTGCAGTCGAACTCCTGAAAAAACTGATTTCCGAACAGGTCTCTGTTTACCGCCGAACAAACATCGTCAAGTCTGAGAAGTTCTCCGAAATCATTCAGAGTGCGATGAACCGTTACCTGAACGGAATGCTCACCAATGAGGAAGTTATTCAAGAACTACTCAAGCTGGCAAAAGACATTGCTACCGCTGCTGCCGAAGGAGAAAAACTCGGATTGACAGCGGACGAGCTTGCCTTCTACGATGCTCTCACAAAACCACAAGCCATCAAAGATTTCTATGAGCATGATGAGCTTATTGCAATCACGAAGGAACTGACGGACTTGCTTCGTAAAAACCGCACAATAGACTGGCAAAAGAAAGAAAGTGCAAGAGCTGGAATGCGGCGCTTGGTCAAAAGGCTGCTGAAAAAGCACAAATATCCGCCAGAGGGCATGGATGATGCCGTTCAGACTGTCATGAGCCAGTGTGAGATGTGGACGGACAATGTAATGATAGCTTAACTACACCACGAGAAAGGAGTAGAGCATGGGCAATTCAGTCATGCAAAATGAGATTGAATACATCGGAGAGCCGCTTGCCTATAAGGACAGCACCTATGAGCTTGTGTCTAAGGTGGCGTTTCTGATCGGCGTCCCGCTGCGGATATTTGAAAATGAACACGAACCTCCAAAACTCGAAATATACCAGCAGCTTGATAAAGACAAGAATGCCCGTATCATCCGCAATTTGTGTATCATACGGACGTCCATAGAGAGAAACTACCGTAAAATCAATGACATCATGCGGATGGAGTACCGAGGGCTGCTTTCGATTCCGGAGATTATTCCTCCAATTTGTATGCAGCAGCTCTCGCATGACGGAATTAACTTCATCAAAAAGTCCAGCACAAGGCTCTGCCACCATATAATCGAAATCAACCGTCTGATCTCTGATCGCATCAACAACTGTAAAAGCCTCTTTCCAATCTGGATTAACTGGGCATACATAAAAGAGCTGTTCATCATGCCAAACGGCTTGACAGAGGACGGAACGAAAGATGCTGCGGACATCTATTACGCAAGTCTCTCCTACTACCCCTATCAAATGTACATCAACTGGGTACCGATGGACGAGGGCAATGTCCTCTATAACGACAAGAAGTTTGCAACGCTGCTCTATCAATGGCACAACGACGCATTTACAGAATACAGTAAGGTCTCGGATGCTGGCGCTTTTGTAAAGAACAATATCTACGATTTCATCGACGATAGCGAAAAAACCGTGCTTGTCGTGGATTGCGAGAACTCGGATCCGTACAAGCTGTGCGCAACCCTGAAAAACCTCGATTATGATGTCATGCAGAAAATCTCTTCTGTCATTCTCTTTGATGATGTCCACACAGCAACCGCATGGAGAATCCTTGAGAGCTATACCAAACTTCCGGTCGAGCATATTATGATCGAGCGTATTAAGCGGAACAAATCTCTTGTAGATATAAAGCTGACGGCACGAGCCTGTCAGGAACATTATAAAAACGATGTAGATTCCTTCGTTATCGTGTCCAGCGATTCAGACTATTGGGGCTTAATCTCGTCTCTGCCAGATGCGCATTTCCTTGTAATGATTGAGCGCGAGAAATGCGGTCCGGACATGAAAGAGGCACTTGCAGATGCCGGTATTTTCTACTGCTATCTGGATGACTTTTATTCTGGCAACAGCGAAGACATCAAGAAGAACGCTTTGTTCAAGGAGATGTATCGCTGGATCGACAACTCCATCCACCTGAATGTCAACGATATGTTTGATGCAGCTCTGCGAAACACGAGGATCGAAATGTCTCCCGCAGAGCGACGGCAGTTCTATGAGAAGCACATCAGGCACATGACGCTGACCATCGACGAGAACGGAAATGTCAGCATTGAACTGAAACGCGGATAGCCTTGGTTTCTATTCCGGGAGGAATGTGGATGGACAACAGATTCTATTTTGGATTCAATACATCGGAGGAACGGAAAAAGCGCAGAAAGACTGCGGGACGAGCCGCCGGAACGCTATCATGACATCACATGGGACTCCCTGCCTATCAAGAATCGTACAAGCAGTCCGGATGAACTGAGGAAGTTTTACGAAGGTCTGCCCTCAGCCAAGGAATGGTGGTACAAACGGCATTCTCTTCGGAAACATAGAACAGCCCCCAAAAAAGGAAATCAGAAAACGGAGGTGTATCATGTTGTACAATGAAAATCTGCGCGAAGAAGAACGACATCTGATCCAGCAGATCGCCGAACAAACAGAGAGAGGAAAAATCGACTGGGAACTAACAGAGTACAATCCGCTGTCCTTTCTGAATGAGGACAAGATAGACAAGAACCCAGCAGTAATCTGTCAGTCCTTCTCCTTTGAAGCGATCATCGGCGGATCCCGTTACGAGCTTGATGTCATGGAGAATATTGATGTGCCGTCCGGTATGGGAGACTACACTATAACCTTGACGCGGGATGAAACCGAAAATTATCTTAAAATTGAGGATGCGCTTTCCTTTGACTATGACCTCTATGAATGCACACCGGGGGAAGTCGCAGAGCGATTTGCGGACAGCCCCATTGTCCGTCTCTGCAACGCCATCATTCCTGCCACGCTTGGGCAGGAGGATTTAGAAGAGGTCTTCACATGGGCAAGGTTTTTCAACGAGACTGGCATTTCTGCAAAGCTGATGAATCATCCGCTGACCAAGCTCTGTGAAAAACTGTTCGACGAACACCGTTTGATGGACTTCCATCGCTGCATCTTGGATGTAGACTATCGAAAGCTGCTCCTAAATGAACTGGCTCATAACTAGGACACGGAAAAACGCCCCCGGCACTGTGCCAGACGCACAGTGCCGGGGGCGTTCCCGTTTCCAGCGATTTATTTTTCTCTCGGCAAGGGACTGTTCATAAGGTGATACTTCACGTTTTACGAAGCCGCGAAAATTCAAAGTGTTCCGTGGAGATGTTCACTGGGCAGCATACGCCGTACACGTTTCCAATAATCACTGAGTAATGCAATGTGTATTCGCTATCGGGAAATACTTCACGGTTTTCACAACGCATGATTCAGGAGTGGGATTTTTGCCTTATTCCCGCGTGACATCAAGGGAAACCGGATTGATGACGATGATGGTCTTGCCCTTTTTGTGGGCATATCTCACGGTATTCCCGGTACCGCTGGGGCATCCATTCCATACTGCGAGAATATAATCGGCGTGATCGACCATGTACCGATTTCTCTTGTCCATGCAGTCCGGCGTGTACTCCCGTTGCAGCATGGTCTCCTTGTCACACTTTGCCGCGATATTATAATACCGTTCCCGTGAAGCCACAGACCATTTGATCGCTTGTGTCTCACAAGGGATTGCGCTTTCCAGAGTAATGTGAGGGTATTTTGATTTCAAATCGAGTACAATTTCCGCAGCATACATATCGACGCCAAGAGCCATGCCGGTAATAAAATGCGTGACGCCCTCGTTCTCGATGAGTGCTACAATCTGACCCCGCATAACAGACTTCAAAGAAGTACAACGCTTATCGGATTCATCAAAGCCGAACGGAAGACTCTGCGGTCTATGACCGGTAAACGCACAAGTCTTGCCTTGAACGGATTTCTTTTCAGCTTTTTGAGCAGACTTTCTAAACTCAATAATGCGCGACATGACACCCCTTCTTTCGCTCTTTTGGTAGGTAACTCCATTCTATCACCCTCATCACGGACAGTCAACGCATTGTCGTTAGCAAAAACAACGACGGCGTACCGTGGATAATGACACCGCCGTTAGGTACACTAAATGCAAAGGTGGTGAGGCTATGCGAGAGAAGAAGGATATCAATATTGAAATCGGCGGCAATATTCAAGTGGCAAGAGAACAGGCGGGCTATACGCAGGACACGCTCTCAGAAATGCTTGGCATGACGCCGAATCACCTGAGTGCCATTGAGCGTGGTGCATCCGGTATCTCTCTTGAAGCCTTGCAGCGTCTTTGCCGTTTGCTCGGCGTCAGCGCAGACCGAATTATTTTTGGGACTGACGATCCAGAAGCGGAAGCCCTTGCGCTTGCCAGACGTATTTCGGACATAAAGCCGGAATACCGGCAACAGGTTCAAGAACTGCTGTCCGCTATTTTGAATATGTCATAAAAAAGAGCCTCTGCCGACACCCAACCGGGCATCGACAGAGGCTCTTGATTCGTTTTCCGGGCATTCAAACAAGTGCCGAAATCGACACTTGTTTCCGCGCTAAGGATGAAACCGCGCAGGGAATACAATCACTTAGGTTGGTCAATTTGCGTCGCTCTGAGGCTTGCAATCACAGGCTTTTTCAACCCCTAATTGTCTACTCTGCGCCCCCTTCCGGGAGAAGTGCGGACAGGCGATGAGATCCGCACGGAAGCTCTGCTTGCAGCTATGGACGCAGCGGACACAGAAGCGGTTATACTTCCGGCGTCCGCTGTCCCCGATGAAGAATGACCACTCCTGCCGCCATTTCTGACTTCTGCTCATAAGTCAAGCTCTCCTTTGTGCTTTTTGGGAGGGCAGCACTCCTTCTGCTTTTCAGCCTTTGCGGACTTGAGCCTGTCCATGATGGAGGACTTCTCGCCGGTTTCGGGGGCTTTGGCATCAAGTGTCTTGTCTTCCTTCGAACCGTTGTTGATGATTCCGTCAATCATGCCGTAGTCATCCTCCATCGACATCTCCGCTGCCTTGAGATAGTTTTCCTTCTCAAGTGCCGTCATCCAGCTTTCCTTGCTGATACCGAGCATTCCGCCCTTTGCCGCATGGTCGGCAATCTCCTTTGCATCCACGCACAAGCCCTCGGTGTTATCCGAATAGAGACGGTAAACCTCGCAGCCCTTCTCCAAAGCCTTCTCAGCCGCCTCCTGACCGGCGGGAAGGACGCCAGCCCATGCGTAGCCGTAGTCCTTCATATCCTGAACGGAGAGCGCAGGATCGGGCATCTCCGGCACTTCCTTGACCTCAAGGTCGAGAAGGCGGAGCGTGTCATCGTCAAAGCCGTTGTAGACATCATCAAGGACGAACTTGCCGCGTTCATCGACGATGATGCAAGCCGCCTCATCGCCGTAGGTGTCATGCTCCATCAGGTAAAAGCTGTGACCGCCGACCTCGTGCCGGTCAATGGTGTGCCACGTCCCGATGTGACCGGCAACCGTCAGACCGGAGGTATCGGCGTTCATCTCAAAGTCCTTCTGCTCGATGCTCTCCTGCTTCTGCTGTTCCTGCGAGATCATGGGGATCGCCACAATCTTATCGCCCAGCTTGACAAACTGCTCCGGCACTTTGAAGTGGTCAGAGAACTTCTGCATCTGCTCTACGGTCAGAGAGCCGAAGCTGTCATCCGTCAAGCCGACCACCATGAATGTTCCGGCAACAACATCGTAGATGTCACCGTCCTCATCGCGCAGAGCGCGGTTCAAGGGCAGACCTTCCAGCTTGCCTTCCTCGTTGCAGACTAAGGCAACCGGGTCTTCGTAGGGATAAATTGCCTCAATGTAGCCGCCGACCTCATGCTGCAAGGACTCCAGACCAGAGTCAATCTCCTTCACATAAGGCTCCTTTCCCGGCTCAACGACGAGAACGGCGATGGTGCTGTCACGCTCGGCGTCTTCCCCTGAGCCGGTGATCCGGTATTCGTCGGGAATATCGTCCAGCTCACCGTTAAACTGTCTGTCCCAGCGTTCGCTTGCGACGCGGACATAGCCTTCATCGGTGAAGCGTCCCTGTTCATCATAAGCGATGTCGTGACCATAGCGTTCATAGTCGATGTAGTCTGCCAGAGGACCGAGATCCTTTTCGGAGTAGATACCGGCTTCGTTGGCATAGTAATAGCCGAGGTCATATTCGTCGTTGATACCGGGCATGATGTCGTAGCAGTCCAGATTGAACGTCAGGTTGATGAGATCGTCGATGTCGCTGACCTCATCGCAGCCAGCCTCCATAATGGCAACGAGCTTTTCCTGATCGCTCAGGGAAAGCTCGTCAATCAAAGCGGCAAGGTAGTTGAGCTTATCAAGGCTTTCATACTCGCCAAGCATCTTCTGGACACCGTAGATCGGGCATTCGTAGTCGGTAATAAACCACTCTTCATAGGGCTGACCGAACTCATCCTGCTTGCCGATCCCGATACGCTCAAAAACCTTCTGCATCTCTTCTTCGGTGGTGGGCAGCTTCACCCACTCACCGACCAGCATACCCTCGTTGTACTTGCCAAGGTTTGTGACGAAGGCTTCAAAATTACCGTCTAATACGGGCATAGGCATCCTCCTTTCAGTCATCCATCATGCCGTCCGGCATGATATACAGTTCCTCAAACTCTGCGTCAGTCATGGCTTCGAGCTTCCGGATGGTCTTATACATCAGCTCTGCGATCTCGCCGTCCATGTCGTTCAGGGTGACGCTCTTCATATCGTCGATCAGCCGCTTGCGGCTGGACGTATTGAAGCAGCACATCAGGTTGATTTCTTCCACGGTAAAATTCTTCATATCAGAGTTCCATATCCTTTCCTTTGTTTTTCTGCGGCTTCGGTGTGTGGGACGGCTGGGCTTTCTGCGCGGATTTCAGCTTGTCACGGATGGATTCACGGGCAGCGGACTTCTTCGGAACGGTGTCATAGACGGCAATACCGGCATCTTCCACATACGAGCGGACATACTGGATGCTTTCCGAAAAGCGGATGGGGCGGTTCTTGTCCTCGATGTTGGTCAGCCGGACTTCATCAGCGGCAAAATCAACCGCGTCGATTCTGCACTTGATGCCGTCCACATTCAGCGTCGCGCCGACAGGAATGTAATCTGCGGCTTTGAGTTCCTTGAAGGTCTCGCCGTCCTTGCTGAGAAAGACATCCGCACCGGACTGCCAGAGCTTCTTTGATGCTGCTACCCATGCAGCTTCACGGAAGCCGGTCACCGGCATGGAGGGCTTGCCGCGCACCTTCTTCTCAAGGAGCTTCGTGCCGAGCAAGGGCGCGGCTTTTTCCGCGTCCTTGCCATACAGCTCAAAATAGCCGTTCTGGGCAAAGCAAACCAGCGCGTCCGGATGTGCCTTTTTGACCGCTTCGTACTTGCGGAGTTCTGCAACGGGCAGAGGCGAAAGCGCCTCCGTCCTCTCAGTCTCCGGCAGTCTGTCACGGCGGCTTTTCTGCTTAGACAGCACTTCCACCAGAGCATCCGCGTCCTTCGGGAGCGTCTGGTGGGTTTTGACGCCGCCATGCTCACCGACCAGAGCCATTGCTGCATCGAAGCTGCTGCGGCATGGGGCTTCCAGCACAAAGCCATCTGCAAAGGTCAGCCGGTCGTGATCCGGCGCAACCGAGTTCTGCGCCACATTTGCCGCCTGTTCCCGGTAGTTGATCTCAAAGACATCTCCGAAGACCTTGCCGCGCTTAACGGCTTTCGGGACAATGACGCGGGCAATGCACTCGTCGTAGGTCTGTTCCGCGTAAAAACGGAAGGTGTTGTGATCTCGCGTTCCCTGAATAAAGACTTGATTTTCATTGAGGCAGTGCGTTCCATGCGGACGGCAGAACCACATCAGCGTTTTCTCTTCGGGATTCCGGCTTTCGGCAGCGCGGCGGATGATGCGCTTGTCGATGTCGAAGTCTTCCTTGTAGCTGTCTACATGACTGTCCACGAGCTTCTGCAGCTCCGCAACGATGTCAACGTCTGTGTATTTCTTCATGCGTCTCCTTTCTCACAACTCCATGTCGTGCGTTTTGGATTTGACCGGAGACTTTTTCTCCGGCTGCTGTTTTGCAGCAGTCCTGAGCTGATCACGGATGGAGGGCTTTTCCTGCTTCTGCTCCTGCTTGACGTATTCCAGCGTCGGCATCAGCTCACGGTAACAGCCCTGCGTTTTCCGCGTCGCATGACGGCGATGGATTTTGAACAGCGGCTCACCGTTCTGCGTGACCGTGTTGCCCTCGATTTTGACGCCGTTCCGAGCCAGCAGATTGAAGGAGTGGTTAGAGGCGCGATAGGACGCCCGCACACCGTCGTTGTTATAGGCAATCTGCCCCTTGAGCGTGTCCATGACGGCGGCTTTGATCTCCTTCTCTTCGGCAGTCAGGCGGTGCGCTTTCGGTGCTTTTGCCGCTTCCTCCGGCAAGGGGGCAAAGGGAGACTTGACCTCCACGGTTTTTACCTCAATAGAGGTAATCTCATCGTTCTCCCACGCAACAACCTCAGGGTCTCTTTCCTCTGTTTTCTCAGAAGTGACTTCCTTTTGAGCTTCGGTCTGCTGGCGGAACGCATCGACGAAAAGTGCTGTCAGTCCGGGATTTGGTTTATCCACAAGGAAGCGGGAGGCATTCTCCGGACAGACGTCAACGCTCTTTGCCCATTCCTTGAGGGGCTGCGGAATGCGCCCGTCAAAGTCTTTCTGCTGAATGGTGTTTGCGAGGACATACCGGACGCGCTCCGGAGAGAACTGCTCAAGGACGCTTTTCACGGCAGCATCCGCATCCAGCCGGTTGTCTCCGTAGTTAGAACTGATTTCCGCCTCAATCGCACGTCGGCATTCCACGTTTGCGGCGAGAGAAGCACGATATGGCTCCATCTCACCGGCTTCATAGGCGTAATTCGCCGTCTCGCGGTAAATGGGGACTTCCGATTTTTCCTCCGGAGCGACTTCCTGCTCGGCGGACTGCGCTTTCTCCGCCAACAGCACCTTGAGCTTGGCATCAATGCCCTCGATCATCTCAGCCGCCGTCATGCGGATGGTGTCCAGAGAGCTTTTCAGCTCCTTGGTCTCCTTGCCGGATGACCAACCGGCGATATAGCCGAAGGAATAGTCCGAGGTTTCAATGCCGTAACGCTGGCAGACGGTGTAGGCAACGCTCTCTGCCTCAACCTCCTTGGTATGACGATCCTTCTTATCTTCGGGGGCGGTTTTCTCGTCCGGCTTGACAGCGTGGAGCTTTGCGTGGGCGATCTCGTGAATGGCGGTTTTGACCGTCTGGATTTCGCTCATGCCTTCCTGAATGGCAATGCGGCCTTCAACCGGCGAGAAGAATCCCTTTGCCCCGCCCGGAATATCCTCAAAGGAAATTGGGACGGGAGATTCCTGCTTGAGCGCATCGAAGAACGCCTCGTAGTTTTCGACGGTGCCTTTCAGCTCATCGACGATGATGTCCGGAAGCTCCTTGCCGTCCGTCTGGGAGACATCAAACACGCTCACCACCTTGAAGGCAGGACGCAGGACCTCAACCGTCTCCGTGACAGCCTTTCCGTCCGTGCCGATTACCGGCTTCTGCGTCACGGGGTCGATCTTCTCGCGCTCTTCCTTCGACTTGTACGGCGCGGGTGCAAGAATCTTGATGCCCTTTTCGCCCTTCATGACCTGACGGTCAAAGTTGCGCTGCCACGAGGTATAACCGGCAACATAGGTTGCCTCCGGTTTCTGCATCGCAATGAGCAGCGTGTTGTTGAAGGAATAGTTGTAGAACTTGGACATCGTGCGGAGGTATTCCTTGAACCGCTCGGATTCAAAAAGCTCCTTGATGCCCTGTTCCAGCTTGTCCGTGATTTCGCGGACTTGCTGTGCATTTTTGTTTTCAGCCATCTCAAACCTCCATTTCTTATTTGCTTTTGGGCGAAGAAAACCCCGTCTGGGATTTACTCAGTAAACGAGCCTTTACCTCAGACGGGGTTTCTCTGCGCGTCATCCGACGATGGAAGATGTTATCCTCGTTCTCCCATTCAATCAGCCGGTCAAACATATCCGGGTGCTTTGTGACCATGTGCAGCAGCTCCGAGTCACTGGCGTTGGGACAGAACCAGCAGCCGTTTCTTCGGCAGTGAGCGTAGATTGGGGAAAGCAGCCCGTGATCCTGACAGAGCTTGTAGGCGTCCGCCTCTGTCATGCCGTATTTGGCAAGCAGACTGACCTTCGTTACTCCATCCAGACGAGCAAGGCGTTTTGGCTCATCCTCCGCAATGCCGACATAGCTCACGGTGTCCGGCGAGAGTGCGGCATTGTACTTGCGGACGGGCGGGATTTTGCAGTCCCGATTGACTGCACACATACCAGCCCATGCGAAGCCGCGAACCTCGCCCTTATGCGGTCCGCGGGTGATGACATGATGGAACACATCATCGTAGGTCTTGTCCGCGTGGAGAATGGTGAACTTGATGCCCAGTTCCTTTTCACAGAAGGGCTTGAGCCGGTCATAGATGAAGTCCCGATGTTCCGGGACTTCACCGCTTGTGTTCTGATCAAACATAACCTCGCTGAAAATCGCCTCGTCCATCGGTTCCTTGTGCTGTGCAGCCAGCAGGAGCGTCGCTACGCTGTCTTTGCCTCCACTGCAAGAGGCAACATACTTCGGGCGGCTCATCGGTCGAACTCCATCTTGAAGCTGACATATTTGCCGCCGCTGTCATCCAGACGAATCACCGCATCGTAGAGCTGAGGCTTCTTCGGCGTGTAAAGTCCGGTCACTCGGCACCAGCCCTTGTCCAGCAGCTCCTTTGCAATCCTCTTGGTCAGCTTCTTTTTCTTGCTGGAAAAGAACTTGTTGTCTTCCCACAAACAGAAGTTGCATTCCTTACTGGAACAATAGAAGCTGCCCTTGCCCACATAGACCGGAGAACCGCAGCGGGGACACTTGCCGATTTCCTCCTTGCCCGTGCCGAAACGCTGGGCTTCGGCATCAGAAAGAAACGGGTAGGCTTTTACCAAATCTCCGGTCATTCGGACAATGCCGCTGAGAAAGCCGTCCGCATCTGCCTTGCCGCGCTCAATCTCCATGAGCGTGTTTTCCCATTCCGCCGTCATTGCGGGAGAGGTGATCTGTTCCGGCAGGACGCAGACAAGGTTGCAGCCGTCCTTCGTGGGAACGAGGGATTTACCCTTGCGCTCTGCAAAGCCGGACTTCACCAGCTTTTCAATGATCCCGGCGCGGGTCGCAGGAGTGCCGAGACCTTTCTTCTCGGTGTCATCGTCAAACTGATCGTTTCCGGCAGTCTCCATCGCAGACAGGAGAGTGTCTTCCGTGTACTGCTTCGGAGGCGTTGTGAAGTGTTCGGTGACACTGGCAGATACACCATCCAGAGCATCGCCCTCATGGACTTCGGGCAGGGACTTCATGGGATCGTCCTTTTCCTTCGTCTTGAGGGAAGCCTTGAACAGCTCTTCGATGGCTTTCCATCCGTTTTGAACGACGGTCCTCCCCTTGGTTTTGAACTCGTAGCCCTCGCAGGAGAGCGTGATCTGCGTTTCCGCGTAGGTGTGCTTCTCGCCGGTCGCACACAGAAGGCGCATCCCGACAAGATTGAGGATTTTCTGCTCCGACTGAGGGAGCGCGAAAACATCCTGCTTTTCAAGCTGAACGGTCGGGAGAATGGCATGGTGATCTGTAACCTTGCTGTTGTCGGTCACGCGGGCAATGTCCGGAGTGACCAAAACACCGGAGAAAAGCGGAAGCTGGCGGCGGACGATAGAAATGACCTGACGGGCGGAAGCCTCCATGTCCTCGGTGATGAACTGACTGTCCGTGCGCGGATAGGTCAGTAGCTTCTTTTCGTAAAGCGTCTGGACGAGATCGAGTGTCTGCTGGGCAGTGAAGCCGTAGTAGCGGTTCGTCTCGCGCTGCAAGGTGGTCAGATCATAGAGCTTCGGAGGATTGACGGTTTTTGTCTCCCGCTTGAGAGAAGAAACGACGGCTTGCTTTTTCTCGCAAGCCGCCGCAATCTTTTTTGCTTCCTCTTCGGTTTTGACCTTTTCCAGATCGGCGGTCAGATCGCCCTTGCAGACGTGGACGTTGAAATACTTCTTCTTCTGGAACGTGGAGATTTTCCCGTCACGCTCCACCAGCATTGCAAGAGTCGGCGTCTGGACGCGCCCGACCACCAGTTTCTTGTGATAGAGCGTGGTGAAAAGGCGGGTGCCGTTGATGCCGACAATCCAGTCCGCCTTCGAGCGGCTGAGTGCTGCTTCATAGAGGCGGTCATATTCCTTGCCGTCCCGGAGATGCTGGAAGCCTTCGCGGATGGCGGAATCCTCCAACGAGCTGATCCACAGGCGTTTGAAGGGTTTGGTGCATCCGGCTTTGTTGTAGACCAGCCGGAAGATCAGCTCACCCTCGCGTCCTGCATCGGTTGCGCAGACAAGCTCGGTGACGCGCTTGTCCTTCATAAGAGAGGACAGCACCTTGAACTGCTGAGCTTTGTCCTTTGTGACCTCAAACATCCAGTTTTCCGGAACAATGGGCAGATCGTCATACCGCCACTTGGCATACCGCTCATCGTAGGAGCTGGCGTCTGCCAGCTCCACCAGATGACCGAAACACCACGAAACGATGTAATTGCCGCCCTCCATGTAGCCGTCCTTTCGGGAAGTTGCGCCCAGAACCTTTGCGATGGACTGGGCAACGCTGGGCTTTTCAGCAATGACTAAGATCAATCTTCATCACCATCCGTTTCAGCATCCTCCGCAATCTGCGGCTCATCATCCTCGTTGATGTACGGCTCTTCCTCGTAGCCTTCATCATCAAAGAAGTCCATATCTTCATCCTTGGGCTTTCTGCCCTTGACGAACTTGATGTAGTAATAAGCTGCACCCGCAGCACCGGCAAGGGCAAAGATGACGAGGATCATGCCGATGTTGGATTTCTTTTCGGGTTTAGGGGCGGGGACATCGGTTTCCGCATCCTTATCCGGCTCAGGTGTAACGGGGGCTGTGCCGGTGCATTCGCTCATATTGGTCTTGCAGACCGGACAGTCGGTGTTGACCTGACCGGCAGCGCACTTTTCCTTGCAGTTACAGGTGGTCAGAGCAGCCGCAGTGTCTTCATCCAGCAGCGCAAGCAGATCGCTCTCATCGACCATGTTCAGGAAGTACGTCTGATACTGTTCCTCATCCTCGTTGATGGGCGCATCGTAGTCGATGACAATGAAGAAGGTGTTGCCGTTCTTCGTCTGAACAGTGATGAACTGCTTGTTGGTTGCCCTGTCATAGAGCAAGTCGCGGGTGTGGGCGTTGCCCTCATCGTCAATCGGCTCACCCTTCGGCTTTTCAGGGGCGGGAGTGACTGCGGGCTGCTGTTCCGGCTGGGTTGCCTCGGTGACGGGAAGGTTCTGCTCGGTGTCATCGGCATAGGCAAACGCCGTCACCGAGAAGCAGGACAGCACCATGACGCAGACCGCAAGGACGGTCATAAAACGAAACTTCTTACGCATTGTCGATTACCTCCGTATTTTCGGCGGGCTTGTTACCGCCCTTCATGGAAGACAGGAACGCCATGATCTGATCCTTGTCCATCACCATAGAGCGCACGGTATTGATGATTTCGAGGTTTTCCAGCTCTGTCTTCTTGTCGTACAGCTCCTTGAGCTGCCCTTCGATTTCGGACTTCTTCTTTTCAGCCTTCTCGATGTCGGAGAGGACTTTCTGATACTTGGGATTCATGAAAAACTCCTTTCTTTTAATAGGCGGGTCTTCCGAAGGCGTAGAAATGCTGCTGCCAGTAGGAAGAGTTGATGGATGTGTACTGAATGGGATCGCCGCAGTGGATCATGACCCCATCACCGACGTAAATGCCGACGTGGGACACGCCGGGGGTGTCATACGTTCCGACAAAAAAGATGAGATCACCGGGCTGTGCATTCGCCTTTGAAACCGGCGTACAGACATTGTAAAGCCCCTGCGCGCCCAGCCGTCCGGTGTTCACAAGTCCGCTGTTCGTGAGGACATAGCTGACGAAGCCGGAGCAGTCAAAGGACGTGTCAGGATTGGAGCCGCCCCACAATAGTGATAGGTAATCCTTTGATGTTATCTCCGGATTTTCCCCCACTTCACACCGTGCATGCGACTTTCACCGCACACGGCGTTCCATCGTTAGTCATACTCACAATCTATTACAATCTACCTTGTTCGTTTTTAGGGGTTGTGTTCCCCGAATTTCTCCTAAACCTGCTTTCAGGCGCAGAGCGTTCAGCTTTTCCATTTGCTTCTTATTGAGATTGCAGACTTCAAGGTAATAAGTAATCGTTTCAACCGTTTCTGCATGGACGAGCCGGTGTACCAGTTTATTTTTCAGCACCAGATTTTCGTAGCTGTCATTCCCACCGTATTTTTTCGGCTTGATGTGGTGGCAGTGTATTTCATCTGTTGTCAGAAATGGCATTCCCGTAACAGCACATTTCCCGTATTGTGCCGAGAATAGGGAAATCCGGTTATCAGCTAATTCAACGCTCCTGTTTCCTATAGGCTGTCGCATAAGTGCCAGCATCAGATTCACGTTGATTTTCAGATTATCGTGCAATCCCTTCCGCCCCGCTGGGGTGTAGCAGTTGATAGCCCTTTTTCGGCTTAGAGGGATGCTATGCCGGATATAGCTGATAGGATATACTGGTTCGTCCGTCCCTTTCACATAGCGTAACGATTTAGACTTTCCATATTTCTGCGATTCAAAGACCGTTAATTTTCGGCCGTTTCTCACAAGTCTGCTTCCCTGGCGTTCCTTTAATCCATTGGTCAGCACTGTCATGACAGAACGTCCCAGGGAACTGCAATCTTCACTGATACAAGTTGCTATTCTGTAATAGTCTTGCAGCCCCACGACGATTGAGTTATACAGCGAAATCTCACCACGCTCATGTTTTTCCTTTCTTGGGTGGATTATATTTTTCGCCTGTGTGACCAGTTTTTGACGCGCATGTTCAAGCTGTTTGTCACCTACATGAGATTTGATGACATATTTATCTGCTCTGCGAAACACCTTCATCTTGAACCCTAAGAACTCTGAATAGCGATGTTTTACATTCACTATCCTTGTTTTTGTTGGCGAAACCTCTAAATGCAGACGTTCCATTAACCATTGTGTGACTGCCTTCATCGTCCGTTCCGCTTCATCTTTCGTCCTGCAAAATATTCTGAAATCATCAGCGTAACGGACAATATACATCTCCTTTAGATTTGTCCTTCGCATAAACTTGTAGGCATTGGATTTATTGATACTGCCATTTGCGTTTATGGAGGTCTTGTATTTTGCCGTGACCGGATTATCCTGCCATTGGCTGTCAACCCATTGGTCTAATTCATTCAGCACGATATTCGCCAGAAGCGGGGAGATAATACCGCCTTGGGGTGTCCCTTTGGTCGGGTATTCCATTGCCCCATTTTCTAACCGTATTGGTGCTTTAAGAATCCGTTTCAGCACGAACAGGAGATTTTTGTCCCTGATTCCGAGCGACCATATCTGCTTTATCAGCTTGCTGTGGTCTACATTGTCAAAGAATCCTTTGACATCAAACTCAACGACATAGTGCAGTCTTGTATTCTGTATTAAGAACTCCGCTCTTGCGATGGCGTTTTCAGCAGACCTGTTTGGACGGAATCCATAACTGTTTTCGCTGAATTTCGCTTCACAAATCGGCTCCATGACCTGCTTGATACATTGTTGTACCAGCCGGTCCCAGACGCAGGGGATTCCCAGCGGCCTGGTTTTTGTTGGGTCGTAAGGTTTTGGTATTTCTTTTCTTCGGACAGGTTTCGGACGATACCCATGTGTACTGCCGATTGTAATGAAACGGACTGTATCAATAACCTCATCCGGCATCAGCTTTCCGATGTCATCGAATGTCACGCCATCTGTTCCCGGAGTTTTGCTTCCGTCATTTGACTTGATATTTCTATATGCCAGCAGGATATTTTCACGTTTTAAGATGATGTTCATCAAATTTGTGAAAGTCTCATTTTTACTGCTTTTCGCATACAGACCGTCAAACACTTCCTGTATCCCGTAATATTCAGCATGGCGCAGTCCGCTCATACATAATGATTTTTCGGCTTTCTCTTTTGGCATAAGGCATCACTCCCTTCTTTTGAATTGAGTGACTTTTTTGTCCTACTCGAATCCTTACTGCGATTGAATGATTGTTTCATATATGACTAATGACTTGAGGCCATCCCTCCGAATCCTTCTTTTTCGCGGGATTCATCGTAAGTCCGACCTCTGCTTTTCAGCACCGGTTCGGCAGCTTATTTTCTTCGTCTGCCTGCTTTACCAATATGGTAAAGCCCGATACCTTTCCTTGTTCCGATAATTCTATCTGTGCATATACCCTTAGGTCTCCGCTTTAGTCCTGTCAGCTTGGATGCGCCTTTAACACATCATGGTCGTTCATACATACGATTTTTACTAAACCACACTGACGGCGAATTAACGCCACCATACATTTCTATATGGCCTACCTTTAGACCTGTACATTCGCGGTTTTCGTCAGTGCTTCCGCACATTCTAACCATAGGTATTTTATAGAGCCCCGGCCTATAGGTGACACCGCCCACCTCTGGGCGGCTTTCGTGTGGCTGGTTGTTATCCAGCAATTCTTACGGTCACTCTCGGCCGACTTCACCGAGCTTCTGACCCATAGCGTTTCCGCTTTAAGCCAGTCGGAGTATTAGGCTGGCGTTTCAGGGCGTTACTCCATCATTCCACCAATCGAATTACCAGTTCACCTGTCTTTCTTTTCACCTCCAATCATTGGACAAGTGCCCAACCTTTTCAGTTGGGAACAAGTTGCACCATACGGATAGCCGAGATACTTTTCCGCCTCGGTAATCAGCGCTGCAAACTTCTCGTCGTTCAGGTATTCCGGGTTGACATCGTAGTCAGCGGGCGGATTTGTGATGTACTTGTCCACATAGGGAGAGTCACCGAACAGATCCTCGCGGTTGCCCAGCACCGACATATACGTCGCATACATGGAAAGCTGTTCCTGAGACATGATGTAGACCGGGACATGGGAGAGATTGAAGTTTTCGAGCTTCACGTTGCAGATGTAGTAGTCATACGGGACGCGGTAGGTTTCCGTGTGCGTGTTGCCGTCCGCGTCCGTCCAAGTGTCGGTCTCCGTGCGGTATCTCGTTTCGACGATGACCTCTTCGGTGAGGATGTACTGCTTTTCAAACAGCATTTGGAGCGTTCCCTGCACCTCATCCAGCGTGAACTCGCCCTCATGGAGAGCTGATAGAATGGAGATCAGCACATAGGGGTCATGCTCAATGTCATCCAGATCGAAGTGGTATTCATCATAGTTGTGAGTGCTTTCGTAGGTGTCGAGATAGCGTTGCAGCTCTTGCTCCATCCGGCAATACTGCGCCTCCGCGCCGAGCATCGCGTCATCCTCGCTGAGATAAGAGGAAGCGATAACCGACGAGCCGGTAGAGGTGAGCATCGAACACGAGCTGATTCCGGCAGCGAGCAAAACGAGAAGGGCAATTCCGACTCCGACCCAGATGAAGACCTTCTTGTTTTTCTCAAAAAACTCCTTGATCTTGTCGGACGCCTTCTCACCGAGCTTCTTGCCGGTATTCTTTGTGGCAGTCCCGGCGGTCTGAGACCCGGCATTCCGTGCAGCGGCATATTCCTTCTTGATGTTCTGCTTCTGGTAGTGCTTGTTCATGTTCTGCTTCTTCATCTCAGGATGCTCCTGCTGATTTCTCTCATATTGGAGCTTTGCATCAGCAGCATCCGCCTTATGTTCCAGCTTGGAGACCTTCTCATAGGGCTTGTTGACGCTTTTTTCTCTGTGATGACTGAAATGCCTTGCGGCGGTCTCGGCGACAATCTCTGTTTTGTGCGCCGCCTCGACAGCCGAGTTTTCCTGCTCGACCTCATGGATTTTGCCGTGAATGCCGGAAGTGAGGGTGTCACCGACCTTGCGGACGGTTTTGTCCGCCTCAAATTGCAGTTTGCCCTTGCCCTTCGGCTTTTTCAGCTCATCTTCAAAATGAAGGCGGGTTTTGCCCGTGCCGGTTTCCTCATCAAAGACACGCTCTTTCTTGAGAACCTTGTGCGTGGGCAGTTTCTCACGGGCAGCATCCAGCCGATCATGTGCCTTCTCAGATTTTCTTTCGAGCTTCTGCATCCGCTTCGTGGGCGGGACGGCATCGTCCGAGAGCGGCTTTGCAGAGGCGGTTTCCGCCGCTTGAGTGAGAATGGCATCCGCGTCAACGGCTTCAACCGCAGAGGTCTTGCGCAGCTTGTGCGTGACAACCGTTTCGGCAATCACCGTGCCGGTATGAGAAGAAACGCCGTGCTGCTCTAAAGTTGGAGGCTTGAACGGCGTTTCCGAAGGCAGCGGTTCAGATACATTCTGGGGTGGATTTTCTGCCCTTTTCTCTTCTGTGACGGACGTTTCCGAGGGCGGCTGTGTGTCGTTACCCTCGGCGTGTTCCGCCTGAAACTGACGCTGCTGACGGCGCATCTGCACCTTTTTCTGTTCCTCCGGTGAAAGAGCTTCGGAAGGCACGGCTGTCTCAGCGGGCTTCACCAGCTCTGCATCTTCCAGCCGCTTTGACACACGCTGCTCGGTGCCAGCCGTCAGGTTTTCCTCGACCGCGCCCTCCCGTGTCATCCGCACGACTACCTTGTCACGGGCTTTGAGTTCCGGTTCCTTGGGCATCAGATTTCACCTCCGATCCGCTTGTAGGCAAGCTCGGTGTACGCCGGATTCAGCTCGATGCCGACGAAATGACGCCCCATCTGCGCGGCAACCATGCCGGTTGTGCCGCTCCCCATGAAGGGATCAAGCACAATGCCGCCTTCGGGACAACCGGCAAGCAGACAGGTTTCAACCAGTTTCGGAGGGTAGGCGGCGTAGTGACCGCCCTTGAAGGGAACGGTGTTGATCTTCCAGACATCGCGTTTGTTGCGAAGCGGATTGATGTCACAATCCTTGATCTCGCCATGCTCACGGGGGCGGTTGATGGACTGCGGCTGAGGCTGACCGGGAACGGGCTTGCCGTATTTTTTGCCGCCCTTCATGCCGCGCTTGAGCCGTTCCGCCGTTGCAGGGGCAATCGGCTCGGAGATTGCCTTGTAGTCAAAGAAATACTTCTTGGACTTGGAGAACAGGAAAATATGCTCGTAGCAGCGGGCGCAGCGGTCTTTCACGCTCTCCGGCATGGGGTTATCCTTCATCCAGATGATGTCGTTGCGCAGATACCAGCCGGTATCGCGGAGGGCAAACGCCAGCATCCACGGAATACCGATCATGTCCTTCGGCTTGCAGCCCTCAACCTTGTTGTTGAGAGCCACAGCCTGACCGTTTCTGCCGTTGGGGTTCTTCGGGTCAATGAAATCTCCCTGATTGCCCTTTCCGGCGTAGGTATCCGAAATGTTCAGCCAGAGCGTTCCATCCGGATGCAAAACGCGCCTGACTTCGGTAAACACTTCCGTCAGGCGCGAGATGTATTCCTTCGGCGTTGTCTCTCTGCCGATCTGAGCCTCCATACCGTAATCACGGAGCGCGTAATACGGAGGGGACGTCACACAGCAATGAACGCTGTCATCGGGCAGAGTTTTCAGGATTTCAAGGCAATCGCCGGTATGAATGGTGTCAAACTCTATGGGTATCAGCTCCTTCCTTTGAGAGCCGGACGGCTCAGTCAGAGAAGAACTCGTCCGGCTCGTAGTCCTCGTCGAGATCGTCAATCTCGTCCGCCCAACGGTCAAAGATTTCCTCGGCTTCCTTCGCCGCCTCACGATAGAGGCTCAGGCGGTTCTTCTCAAAGGCAGCGAAGGCGGGAACGAACTTGCCGAACTCGCGGATTGCCTTCACATCCTGCGTGCGCATATCCGCAACGCACTGAATGATTTCGGACATCGTGAGCAGATCGTCGATCATCAGCTCATACTTGCCCTTGGGGATCGTAACGGTTTCGTCATCCATCGCATCTGCGAAAGGGGTTTCCTCGTTGCTGTTACTGCACTCGGGAACATCATGCTTGAGGTAGAAACCGATCATACCCACAGATACCTTGGTCATAATCTGACGCGCCTCCTTGACCTTTTCGTCGATGTCCTCCCTCACATGGAGGTAGGCGCGATGATGCTTCTTGAGGTCGCTTTCCAGTCGGATCAGATCGGTCAGCTCCCACAGAGCCTTAAACAGTGCAGAGGTGTTCTCTCCGTATTCGATAGCGTCCGCGTAGGGAATGGTAATCATCTTGTTGTTCATATTCAAAAATCCTCCTATTAGTTCAGTTCGGTTTCTTCTAAACGGGTGGTCATGATGCGGTAGAGCTGGGTGTCCTTGGGGAAATCGTCCTTGAAGGGAACGATGGTCGAGCCGTAGAAGATCAGCCCCTCACCGGCGTTGGAGTTGGTGATGTAGTTCTGCTGGCTGGGCGAGATGTTCAGCGCCTTCGAGAGAATCTGCCGGTCGCCGGACGCCTGATTCAGAAGGTAGACAAAATCCGAGTTTTCAAAGATATTCTCCACCTCGCGGGACGCAAGCAGATCCTTGACGTTCTGGGTGATGCCGGTGGGGATGCCGCCCCACTTTCTGAAACGCTTCCAGATTTCCACGCTGTACGCGGCGGTCTGTTCCTCTTTCAGCAAAAGGTGGAACTCGTCCATGTAGTAGCGAGTTGCCTTGTGCTGGGCGCGGTTGATGGTGACTCTGTTCCACACCTGATCCTGCACGATGAGCATTCCGAGCTTTTTGAGCTGCTTGCCCAGCTCTTTGATGTCATAGCAGACAAAGCGGTTGTTGACATCCACATTCGTTCTGTGATTGAAGACGTTCAGAGAGCCGTGAACATAGATTTCAAGGGCGGTTGCGATGCGCTGTGCCTCCGGCTCCTTCTGATTTCTCAGAATGTTGTAGAGGTCTTCAAGGATCGGCATTTTCTCCGGCATGGGGTCTGCAAGAAACTCCTGATAGACCATGCGGACGCTGCGGTCAATGATGGTCTTCTCAACCGGCTGCAAGCCGTCCTTGCCGCCGACAATCAGCTCACACATAGAGAGGATGAAGTCGGATTTCAGCGTCAGCGGGTTTTCCTCTTCGGAGTAGTTCGTGTTGATGTCCAGCGGATTGATGTAATCCGTGCTGACCGGCGAGATGCGGATGACCTGACCGCCGAGCTTCTGCACGAGGGGGGAATACTCGGCTTCGGGGTCACAGACGATGATGTCATCCTCCGTGATGAGGAAGGCGTTCGTCATTTCGCGCTTGGCGGAGAAGGACTTACCGGAACCGGGCGTACCCAAGATCAGCCCGTTGGGGTTTTTGAGCTGCTTGCGGTCAACCATGATCATGTTGTTGGACAGCGCGTTCAGCCCGTAGTAGAGAGCTTCGCCGCCCTGAAAAAGCTCCTGCGTGGTGAACGGCACGAAAACCGCCGTGCTGGAAGTGGTCAGCCCACGTTCGATCTCCACCTGATTGACGCCGATAGGCAGAGAGGACATCAGCCCTTCCTCCTGCTGGAAGTCAAGACGCTTGAGCGCACAGTTATACTTTTGGGCAATGGCGGCGGTTTGGAATACCGCGTTTTCGAGCTTCTGGCGATTGGTTGCCGTATTCATGATGAGGATAGTCACAAGGAACAGTCTCTCATTGCGGGTCTGGAGATCCTGCAACAGACGCTTTGCCTCACCGCCGAAGGTGGCGAGATCGGACGGGATGATGTCCATATCGTAGCCGGAGCGGACTGCTTTTTTCTGTTCCTCGATCTTCATTTTGTCGAGGTCGGTGATCTTCGACTTGATGCTCTTGATTGCCTTCGCCTGGTCAATCGTCCGGATATGAAAATTGACCGTAATGTTGCTGTCCATCTCAAGGAAGTCGGCAAGCATACGGTCATTAAGTTCCGGCGCGAGGATTTGCAGGAAGCTCGCCGCGCCGATGGTTCTGCCCATCTTGAAGCACTTGCCTTCACGGAAGTCAAAGGAAGTGGGAGCGATGAAGTCCTTCGTGCTGAGTCCTGTCCGGGCAACCATGTCAAAGGAAAAGCGGAACAGCTCATTGGTGTCCATGTTGAATACGTCATGAAGCACTTTCAGCCGTTCGTAGCCGGACAGCGGCTCGGTTCTCACACCGAGGGTTTTGAAGTTATTGAGAATGTCGGTTTCAATACGTTCGAGCTTCGGCTTTGCCGTGCGGAGGGAGTCCGCCTCAATGCCGAAGGTGATGTACTTCCTCTTGACCAATCCGTTGTTGCCTTTGGTGAGCTGGCTTTGCAGCATACCGGAATACTCGGAGCGGATGTCGTTGAAGGCATCCTCCTGTGCCGGAATGTTGATGCGCTTGCGGAACTCATTGAGGCTTGCCTTCTGATTGATGAAGGAGAGCTGGACGAAAATCGAGCTGTCGAAGTAGTTCAGAAAGTCGCACCAGTTCTCAAAGATGGCAGTTTTGTCCTCGTTCTGCGCAAGCTGGTAGTTGATGTCCTCAAAGGCGATGGACTTCGTGTAGAGGCGGCTGTTTACCTTGCAGATACCGTCGCGGCACATCTCCACATAGGGAATGGTCTGCTGGGCGGACTTGCGGACTTTCTTTGCCTTCCTGTCCTTTTTCTTCTGCATGACGATCCGCTTCTTTTCCTGAGCGGAAAGGGCATCGCCGTAAACGACGCCGTTCTTGACGGCCTTCTTAGGCTTTGCCTTTGCTGTGCTGTTGTTCAAGCTGCAATTCCTCCTGTTCTTTGATTTTCTGCTGAATTTCAGCGTAGAGATTGTTTGTGCGATAGGGACGCACCTTGTCCCGGATGAACATGGACTGTACGATGTGGTACAGATACTTTTCGGCGGGCTGACCGTCCTTCTCGTAAAGCGCGAAGAAGATGAACGGGAGCATGATCACCACCATCAGCATTGCCGCCGTAGACAAGTCGAGATGTGCCTTCGCCAGAAAGAAGATCGGAACGCCGACCGCCGCAGCGATGGAAAAACAAACGAGCTGCCGCTTGGTCAGGTTGAACATGACCTTCGTTTTGACGCGGTTAAGATCCTTCGGGACCGGAACAAATGCCATTGACTGTTTCCTCCTTTCTAAGCTGCTTCTCGTAGCGCAGCTTCATTTGTGCGGGATATTGATCCTCCTTCGGCTGACGCTTGCCCGTCCAGCGAAGCCCACCCGCTTTGCCTTGACAAATCCAGCCGGAAGCCCGAAGGCTTGCACCGTTTTCGCTTTCCAGCGTGTAGGTGATGATGCGCTTATAGCCCATAGCCGCAGCAGCTCTTGCCGCCGCACCGTAGAGAAAGCTGCAAGCGTTCTTTTCTCCATTGGTGCATAGCCTTGTAACCTCCAATGTGAAGCCGTCATCCAGATACCGGCTGACGGGACGCCCGGCGATGATTACACCGACCAGCTCACCGTCTGCTTCACAGCCGATGGAAAACTTGTGACCGGCAACCGGCTTGTGATGTCGGTGATGCTGCCGGACATACTCGTTGGCGTCTCGAAGAGAGATGGGTCTTAGCCGCAGCATGGTGTTTCCTCCATAGGAAGATGAGCCGTGCATTCGACCTCATTGCCCCAAACGTCCCAGCCTTCGGGGGACTGACGGGCAAAAAGCTCCACGCGGGGAAGGTCTCCCATGAGCCGAACAATGCGCTCCCGCGCTTCATCCGGCTTTTTGGAATGCTCTTCGATGTGGCTGAGGATGACCTGACGCACACCGGCGTCAACTCGCTTCGGGTGCCCCTTTGTGGCAAGGATGCAGATTTCCGCGTTTGCCCTTGTCCAATACCCCATGCCGGTGAAGAGGTCATCGTTCTTGCGGTTTTGCTTCACCCATACAAAAGCCACAGTCTTATAAGAAAAGCCCCATGCCGTCAGCACTTCGAGTGCTTCACAGAGGCACGGGAACGTGATCCAGAGGAACAGAGCGCAGTCCTTGGCGGCAAGCTCACCAACCGGAAGTGCCTTGATGTCCTCAATGCGCATCGTCGGATAGTGGCTTTCCGCCGACCGTCCCTGTCCCTTCTTGGAGTAAGTCCGATACGCCCAAGGGGGATCGGCGTAGATGATGCTGTACTTCTTCATGCTGCCGACCTCCTTAGTGCGCATGGAAAATGGATTTTGCGAGGCTTCCGGTCTTGAACAGCGAGAAGCACAGAATAACCGTGTACGCTGCCACAGAGAACAGAGCCGAATGAATGTTGTCTGCGATAATCATGCCGTTGATCAGCACCGCATAGATGCCGACGCAGACCATGATGAGAAATCCCTGAAATGCCAGAGCGAACAGACCCTTTAGATAGTTCGTGCCGATGCTGCCCCATTCGCGGTTGCTCATGGTTGCGATGGGAATAGGCGCAATGCTCACGGTGCAGTAAATCTCAATCATGCGCCCGTAGAGAATGACTGTAATGAGGATCGCCATAATTTTGAGGCACAGGCTGATCAGAAGCGTTTCTATCGACAGTCCGAGCAGTTCTCCGACGCCCATGTTCTCCATGCCGGTACGCATCTGCGCAATCGTCGAATCAATATCAATACTGGTGTTGCCGTGAATGACACCGGCTGCACCGGAAACCACGTTCTGCCCGATGTCGAATACTGCCATCACGATGTCAAACGTGTGTGTCACGAGATAGATCGCCACAGCCGCCTTGAAAAACCACTTGAAGAACATCCATGTGTCCATGTCATGAAGGTTGTTTTTCTCGGTGATCATGGAAATCAGCTCGTAGCACAAAACAAAGGTGATGATGATACCAGCGATGGGGACTATCACATTTTCGGATAGTCCCCGGATCATCTGGTACACGCCGCCGTTCCAGCCGGACGGAGTTTGCCCGACCTCGGCGGCAATCGTTCCTACCTTCTCGTTGACATCGGTGAACATATTGGTCAGGTTGCTCTCGATCCATCCGATCAGCATATCCTTGAGAGCCTGTTCGATCTTTTCTAAAATGCTGCCCAATATTTCACCACCCTTCGGTTAAGCTGGGCTTGCCGTGGATTAGCCGAACAAACCGGAGAGCAGGGGGATGAGGGTCGAGCCGATCAGCACCACACCGCCGCCAGCCATGAGCTGCTTGATGCCCTGGCTTTTAGCCGCCGGATTGTCGTTGCCGTAGCCTTCCATGAGGTTGATAACACCCCACACCGCGAGACCGGCGCCGAGGGCGATAACGAGCGTCTGAAGAACCGTGACAGCCTGATTGATGAAAGCCATATATTTTCCTCCTTGATTTGAAAAAGATTGGTTGTGTATTTTTGAAAATGGGCATAAAAAAAGAAGCCCCGTCGCTGTTCTGCTTTGGGAGCCATCAGGCTTTACCCACTGCGCAGTGCAGCGACGGGGCTTTAATCCGCTTCGGCCTCGCCCATATCATAGAGGTCGAATGTGTCATCGGGCTTGACTACCAGCTTGTGCTGCCGGTACTTCTCGATGTCAAAGGCGTTCCGCTTGTCGTAGTCGGAGAGCTGCCGGTACTTTGGATGCTTCGTAATGTCGTATTTGTTACTGAGAAAAGGTCTCACGCCTCGAAGCTGCAAAATACACTTGGCTCCGTCCATGACGGCGATCTCATCTTGAGACATCAGTTCCTTGCCGGTTTTCTGGTAATTCAAGCCGTAGGAGTTGTTGCTGGAACGGGTTTCTGAGGTGTTGTAAAGGTCGATTGTCTCCTTGCCCAGCACCTCGCTGATTTCCTTGAGCGTGGATTTCTCCTTGCCGCCGAGGAAAAGTGTGCAGTCACAGTTGCCCGTGATGGTGTCCGCCGCATCCTTGTAGATGGTCTTGAGCTGAGACTGGGACTGCAAGATGATTGACGCCGAGATTTCCCGGCTTCGGATGGTGGCGATGAGCTTATCAAACTTCGGGATTTGACCGATGTTCGCAAACTCGTCCAGCAGACACCGCACATGGACGGGAAGCCGTCCGTTGTAAACGTCATCTGCTTTGTCGCACAAAAGGTTGAAGAGCTGAGAATACATGATCGCCACGACGAAATTGAAGGTGTCATCAGTATCGGAAATGATGACGAACAGTGCCGTCTTCCGGTCTCCGATGGTGTCCAGCTCCATCTCATCGTAGCTCATCAGCTCCCGCAGCTCTGCGATGTCGAAGGGCGCAAGCCTTGCACCGCAGGAAATCAGGATCGACTTCGCAGTTTTTCCCGCCGCCAGCTTGTATTTGCGGTATTGCTTGACCGCAAAGTGGTCAGGGTCGCGGGCTTCCAGCTCATCGAACATGACATCCACGGGGTTCTTGAAGGTCTCATCGTCCTCTCTGGCTTCCGAGGCATTGATCATTTCGAGCAGGGTAGTAAAGTTTTTCTCGTGGTCGGGTGCCTCGTACCAGATGTAACCGATGAGGGCTGTATAGTACAGCTTTTCCGCCTTCACCCAAAAATCTTCGCCGGATTTATCGCCATCTCCCTTCGTGTTGACGATGATCGTATTGACCAGCTTGAGGATGTCCTTCTCGCTGCGGATGTAGCTGATAGGGTTGTAGTGCATGGATTTCCGGAAATTGATGGTGTTCAGCGACTTGATGACATAGCCGCCCTTTTCGAGCATCTTGCCGCACTCTACCAGCACCGTACCCTTCGGGTCGGTGACAACGTATGAACTGTGCATCTGCATCAGATTTGGTTTTACAAAAAAGCGCGTCTTGCCTGAGCCGGAACCGCCGATGACAAGGATGTTCTTGTTGCGGGCGTATTTCGGCTGCTTTGGACGGCTGTTCATGGTCAGGAACTCCGTCTGCGTCAGAATGACGTTGTTCGAGAACTCCGGGTCCATGTACGGCTTGATGTCCTCCGGCTTACCCCATCGTGCAGATCCGTATTCTTCGCCCTGCCGGAACTTCTTGCGGTTCTTGCCTTTGACGTAGACCGCCAGCTTGAGCAACGCACCGGCAATCAGACCGATGAGCAGATCGACGGGATGAAAGCTGGGCAGCGGATTTGCAAAGGCAGTGCCGAATACAGCAAAGCCGTTTGTCAGCTTGTCGATGAATGCTGTGCCGGGAGCAAGGCGGAATACAGCGGCGATTTTATCCGCAAAGTAGAAGGCGAAGACATACGGAAGGTTTAGAAGAATGAGCCTCTTCACATCGGGTTTGTTCACAGCTCCACACCCCGATCCTTGGTCTTGACCTTGACTTTCTCTTTGTGCTGCGCCTTGCTCTGAGCTTTCTCCTGATCCAGCTTGTGCCGAATGGACGGCTGTTCCTTCTGCTTGACAGTCTTGGCAGAGAACTCCTTGAAGGCGGCGGTCATTACATCAACGTCCCGCCCCTTGAAGAAGACAAGATAGTTGGGCGGCTCAACGGAAACGTCCTTCTTGAGCGCAAAGTCCAGACCGTATTTGCTGGCAGTTCGCTCAAAGGACTTGATGTTGCCATCCGTCACTTCGATGTTGGAGATGGCGGCGTTCTGGCTCATCAGATGCTTGATGGACTGCTTGCCGCGATAGGTTTTGGGCTGCTGCATCTGCTTCTGCGCCTTCTCGATCTCCTGAACGAACTTGTCCAGCGCCTTTTTCAGCACCTCGGCTGAGATTTTGCCGCCCTTGATCATGATTGCAACAACTTTGGTGTTGACTTCATCCTGCATTGCGGCGTTTACCTCCTTCCATGGAATGATTATGGGGACTGCTGCCGAAGCTAAGGCGGCACAATCCAGCGATAGATGATTTTCATTTACACTGTCCTCCTTTCCGAGCAATGCTCACGACAGTATTCATTAAAGAGTGTCTTCACAGAGGCTATAATCGTAGGTCTTGGACTTCTTTGACCCTGCCGTTCTGTCCTGCCCGTAGAAATCATGGTTGACAAGCGCAGAGTAATAATTGTCTATCGTCAGAGAGGCATTATACAGAGCGGTTAAAAGGTATGCCCGGATATTACGGATGTCTGACGGATTCTTGTTCATTGCTTCCAGAACGTACTCAATGTGGCTGCTATTCAGCTTGAGAAAGCGGGACTTGACCACTTGCTGCGGCATATCCTCACCGTTGATGCGGATGGTCGGCGCAGTGGAACAGACGGCATCCAGCATGATGTCCATGATCTCCCGGAAGCGGTCTTTATCGAACTTCGGATCCTGACAGAGAATGTCGTAATCAAGATTCTCTTTGATAATCTCTTCATACTCGCTTCGCTCATCCATCCTGTCCATCCCATCAAGATTGATGGATTGATAGTTCTTTGAGAGAGTATTTCTTCCTTGGTTAGTTACTTGGATAGTATTTATTTGTGCGGGATTATCCCAATGGGGATTCTCCACATCTGGACTATCCACATCGGGATTTTCCTTATGTGGTTTTTCCCTGTGTGGCAAACCTGCTTGTGGAGACTCGTAAATGTCAAATTCCGTGGTGACAAGCCTACCCTTGCTGTCTCTTCCTCTGTGACGAACAAGATAGCCGTTTTTCTCAAGCTCTTTGAGTGCCGAGAGAATGGCGTCGGGACCTTCCTTGCAAATAGCAGCCAGCCCACGGGTGGAGAATTGCCAGCCATCATTGAACGACAGCATTTTTGAAAGAAGACCGACTGCCTTGAGGGACAGGTTCTTATCCCTTAGATGTGTATTGCCCATGACCGTGAAGTCACGGGTTTTATTGACGCGATAGACGGACACATAATCACCCTGCCATTTTCGCAGACACTTCAACGCCGCAGATACCAAAGTACCGGATGCGGATAACATCCTTGCCTTTCGGTGTAAAGTAGGTCTGAGAGCCGGTGTAGCGGAAGGTCACAAAATCCCGGACGATGAAAAGTCCTTCGTTGCTCTTCTTGTTGTAGGGAAGAAGCTGACCGGATGGAGAGCGGAACAGATAGCCTTCGTTAAGCAGGAACTTGACAAACTTGCGCTCAGGGATTTTCAGCTCCTTCGCCGTGGTGCGGATATTGGTGCAGTCATCCGGATTGATGAAGGCGTCGTAGTAATCAGCCTTTGGTTTTGTGGCATTCAGTTCCGCTTCAAGCGCATCAGCACGGTCTTTTTCCCGGAGCATTGCCTTTGCCAGTGTATAGGTAAACGTCGGATCCTTGCGGATACGTTCCAGCACAGAGTCCGTCATATAGCAGCCGGTCTTGCGGATCATGGGGATGACATCATGCGTGATCCAGCGTTTGAAGGCTTTGGCTTCGGGCTTGCGGCTGCTCAGAATAAGCGTGTAAAGTCCGGGTTCGTTCACCACCGTCATGTTGGGATTGCCTCGCTTATTACCCTCATTTGAAATGAGGGTAATAAGCTTCTCATCTGCATCCAGCCGTGAAATGGCTTGAGAGGAATTGCCGATCTCCAAGGCCCTGCACACGTCTACCGCCACAAACCACGGCTCGTTTTCGATCAGGGCTGTTCGGATTTCTCCAAACTGTTCATTCTTGAAGACTTCGATTTTGTTATCCATGATTGACTTCCTTTCCGGCATCAGATGTGCCACTTTGATTTTTGAGGGTAGAAACGGGATTGCAGCAGTAGGGACACTCTGCAAACACGCAGGACTGATATTTCCAGAAGGGGCGATGAAAGCGGCAAGTTCGGCATTCCGGTATAATGCCCTCGCAGCCGCTATCGAAATGGGAATACGGCGTTTCCTGCATCAAGGCGTCAAATGCCTTGGCAGAATCTCTTGTGTTCATTGCCTTGACCTCCAATTTGACAAAAAATAAGCCCCGTTATTGTTCTGCTATGCGCAGTGCAATAACGGGGCTTTGCTATACGAATTATTCTGTTGTATCAAGTCTATCAAGAAAACTTTTGATGAGCAGCGTGTGCTTCCAAGTTTTTCGTGTAATGTCGAAGCTGTACTGAGAAACGAGGAAATCTACGAGGCTGATCTTTGGTATAAGGAACTTTCCGGAGATATTGAATGATTTGAGCTTCTTGGCGTTGCACCAGCGATAAAGCGAAGTATCGCAGTAGCCGATTGCCTCAGCCACTTCAACGATGGTCAGCAGATCACCGTACTGACAAAACTCGTCTTCCATGTATTTTCGGAAGCTGGCTCGTTCCTCTTCGGACAGCCTCGTCAGTTCATTCCGATAGGTGACACGCGAATTGTAATGACCAGACCGTTCCTGATACCAGCGATCCGGTGCGCGATAGACTTCCGGGTGAAGCTCCCGGTCAATCAAATAGAAGATTATATCGTCGGTGCGGATTGTGTACCGGCGGGTTTTCTTGCCCGTATCCTTGCACGGGACTAAACCGTTTTGCAGAAGGTGCAGAGCGGTTGCTTTGCTGATATGGGCGATTTGGTAGAACTGATCCTTCGAGACCGTCTCAGGGTATTTGCGACGGATGGATTCGTAATATTTCATGCTTTCAGTCATGCGGATAACCACCTTGATTTTGATGTTCGGTATCGGTAGGTATCATCTGCATTGGACTGTGATTTCTCCCCGAATTCTCCCCATCTTCTCCCCAACGGGCTTTTTTCTCCCCAAAACCGGATTTCTTTCGAACTCCTTGCTCTGTCTGGGCTTTCGGGATTTTCAACCTTCAAGGGCGGAAAAATGCTGATTTTTCAAGGGTTTGCAAGCTCTCGCATTGTCCGTGAGTTTCCGCCGTTTTCCTTCAAAGTCCGGATAGCGACTCTAACTCGAAATCGTTTTGTCCTTAATCGGGCACGTGGGTTCGAATCCCACCATCTCCGCCAACAAAAGGCATCAGCTCAGGCTGGTGCCTTTTTTGCGGCTAGATGGTGCGGATGAGAACAGGGCGGCGGCCCGCAGACCGCAAGCAACCAGCCCTGCGGGCTGTTGCTTAGCCCGCGGGAGAATATCCACCATCTCCGCCAACAAAAGGCATCAGCTCAGGCTGGTGCCTTTTTTGCGGCTAGATGGTGCGGATGAGAACAGGGCGGCGGCCCGCAGGCCGCAAGCAACCAGCCCTGTGGGCTGTTGCTTAGCCCGCGGGAGAATATCCACCATCTCCGCCAGAAGTCGCAGATTGCATTTTGAGACAGGGGGGAATATACTTATATTGGATAGATTCCAATACTATAGCAATTTAACTTTTTAATGCAAAAGCGGTGAATTGCATATCGCAAAGATGCCGTTTGAATGTTGCACGAATTTCTTAACTTGCGATAAAATTTGCGATAAACGATTTTTGGAAGGAATATAATCATGTCGAAAGATGAATATTTGATCACAGATCCACCCCTTAAAGCGCTGACTGTTTTTGCGATGCCGATGATCCTTGGCAGCTTTTTTCAACAAGTATACAATATGGCCGATTCCATAATAGTTGGTCAATTTGTTGGCTCCTCGGCACTTGCGGCTGTTGGTGCTTGTGCTGCACTGACCAATGTTTTTATTTGTGTGGCGCTTGGTGCTGGTGTGGGCGCAGGTGTGCTTGTAAGCCGCTATTTTGGTGCAAAAAATTATGGTAAAATGAAAACCATTGTGTCAACGTCCCTGATCAGCTTTTTGATCTTAAGCGTTGTCCTTGGTGTCTTTGGCTTTTGCTTTTCCCATTTCATGATGAGCGGATTACAGACCCCTGCCGATATATTGGAAGAAGCAGTATTGTATCTGCGTGTCTACTTTGTGGGTTTCCCGTTTCTATTCATGTACAACATTCTTTCCACCATGTTCACTTCCATCGGTGAATCCAAAATTCCGTTGGGACTGCTGATATTCTCATCTATCCTGAATATTTTTATGGATCTCTGGATGGTGGCCGGTCTTGGTCTGGGGGTGTTTGGTGCAGCCCTTGCGACCTTGATCGCACAAGGAATTTCTGCCGTGTTTTCGTTTTTGATCTTTCTGTCTCGGATGCGGCAATACAAGAGCTCCTTTAGCAGGTTCGACCGGCAGGAGCTGTATTCCATGCTTCGCATTGCGGTACCATCGGTTTTGCAGCAGTCCACAGTGTCTATCGGTATGATGATCGTGCAGGCAGTGGTAAATCCCTTCGGCACACAGGCACTTGCCGGGTATGCGGCAACGATGCGGGTAGAAAATGTTTTTTCGCTGATCTTCGTATCCATCGGCAATGCAGTTTCGCCGTTTGTATCCCAGAATTTTGGCGCAAAGAAAATTGAGCGTATCAAAAAAGGGTATCATGCTGCACTGGTGTTGGATCTATGCTTTGCAGTTCTTGCTTTCGTGGTCATTGAAACACTGCACACACAGATTTCCTCGTTGTTCTTGGGAAAAGACGGAACCGCGTTGGCCTATCAGGTGTCCGGTGATTATATGAGATGGCTTGGTTACTTTTTCATCTTCATGGGCATCAAGATGGCGACGGATGGCGTTCTTCGCGGACTTGGAATCATGCGGCCGTTTCTTATTGCAAATATGGTAAACCTTGCAATCCGCTTGTCTGTTGCTTTGATTTGTGCACCGCGTTTTGGCATTGCTTTTGTTTGGCTTGCAGTCCCGGCAGGTTGGCTTGCAAACTTCCTTATTTCCTATGCGGCGCTCAGAAGATCGTGGCCAGAGGATAAAGCAGCGGTATCTCAATGATTTCATGCAGTGGAGAGGTGCTTTGTTCTGACGGGCTTCACTTACAGAGAATGTGACGCGAAAAAAATTCGCCGGTGTTCCGTTCAGAAAATCAGATGCTCGCTAAAATATTTGTCAGTGTGGCGACAAATGCTTCATCCTGCTCCTTCGTCCGCTTTGGGCTCCCCTTGGGGTGCTTTCCGGCACGGAGGAGTTTTTTGTTTTCATAACGCCGCAGCATGAGAGCTTCCATGTTGTCGGCGGTGTACTCCAGCCCGTTCTGATTCAGCACTCGTGCGCGCTTGGCAAGGCACATACTCGCCAGCCCGTAGTCCTGTGTTACGACAATATCCCCCGGTTTTACCCGATTGACGAGAGCAAAATCTACGCTGTCTGCCCCTTTATCGAACACCAGCGTCTGCGCACCTTCCCGCTCGATTTGGTGAGAGGTGTCGCACAGGATGATGACTGGAACACTGAATTGCTTTGCAATCTGCAACGTCAAATCGACCACCGGGCAGCCGTCTGCATCGATCAAAATGGTCATGCGTGTTCCTCCATCGCCCACCGAAAGGCTTTCGCGGTACGCAAATCGGCGTCTTTGAAATGCCCGCCGCTGTTCCATTCAAGGGTGCAGTCTGCGCCACGCTCTGCAAGCCGACTGTGCAGGGTGCGGATGTTATCACCTACCGCAGCCATGACAGCGTTTTTCGTATGCTCTTCCTTGTTGCCAAGGCTCAGATAAACGCGCTGTGCCTGCATCGGGTGCCGCTGTTCAAACTCCATCCAGCCCGGAAACCAAACAGAGGGCGAGGCGGCAGCGATACCATAGAACAGATCAGTCTGGGTGGATGCCCACAGAGCAAACAATCCCGCCAGCGAGTAGCCGCCCAGAATGATTTTGACGTCTTCCGGGAGACGAAACTGCTGCTTCAGCGTTGGAATGACCTGTTCTGTCAGGAAGCTCAGGGTGTCCGCAGCATTGCCACTGAAACCCTGCTTTCCCCACACGGCAGGGGCTTCCCACGGGGAAAGTGCATCGTTCCAGCTTTCCACCGGGATGGCCGCAAACAGAAAGTGGTGCGCACTCTGTGCAATAGCGGCAATCTCGCTTTCCATGCTTTGCAGCTCATGTTCGCCTGTCATTTGGAGCAGTAGGTATTCTGCATGGGCTTCACCGTAAATGCGGCAAGGTCTGTTCCCGATTTGCATTGTATGTGCGGTCATTGCAGCATCCTCCCGAAAAACTTTGATAAGCCCAGTATAGCAACTGAAAAATCATTTTGCAATTCAAAAGGCGTTCGCATTCGCAAGCAGTGTCTTCGTAAAAAAGCTGGCACCTGATTTGAAGTTGTGCGAGGCTTCCAGAGTGATGTATCAGCAGTTTTTGAACGATCATGCCGTAGCCCATAAGCGGCAGACGAACCGGGTACGTGGGATTTGAACAGGGCAGCGTTATTCAATACCGCTAAGCTCGCGGTACAGCGTGCGGGCATAGGAATCTGTCATGCCGCTGATATAGTCGGTGACCATCAGCAGCCGGAGGTATAAGTCAAAAGATTCCGTGCCGGTTCGGGTGTTTTGGTAATCCTGCTTGTAATTGCCGGAGAAAATGGCGAGAAGCTTTTTGTCGGCCTTGGAAGGTGCCTGCCCGTCGGTGCAGTATGCAGAGTCATAGTACAGCACGGCGGGAACAAAATGATCCAGCAGAAAATCGAGAATGACCTGTCCGGACAGCTCCAGTTTCAGGATGCCGGGCGTATCGAAGGCGAATTTCCGCATGGCCCCTTTCAGAATGTCAATGGTGATGGCGTGATTGGTTCCTTCAAACAGATCACCGCAGTAGGTTCCGGCCATGATCTCTTTATATTTGCAGGAAAAACGGTAGATGGCTACATACATCAGCCACTGACGCGTTTGGGTGAGCCATTTTTTAAATGCAGCGCTGTCGTTTTCTGGGGTGTGGTCTGCACCGCGCTGCTTGGAAAGTTCTTGGATCCGCTCATCGGAGAAGTACTCAGGGCTTCTGCGGGGAACGATCTTTGAATGGTCATAAGAATTTGTGTAATATTCAATGAACTGGTCAAGGGTGAACAGGCCCTTTTTAAAGGCATCTTCCAGATCGGCAGTAGAGTATGCAATGTCGTCGGCCGCTTCCAGCAGGTAGGTCAGCGGATGGCGCACGATGCCTTTGTCGGGAGTGGTGGTCCCAACCGCTTCCGAGATCTGCTCAAAAGTCTCCTGTTCTGCAGCGAAGAAGCCGAGTTTGTGCTTTCGGATATCCGCACTGCCTTTATCAACGGAGCAGGAGTCGGTGGGATATTTTACCAGCGTGCTGATGATCGCTTTGGACAGATTGAGGCTGGAACCGTGTTTTGCTTTCAGCAGGATCCGCAGCGCCTGTGCATTGCCCTCAAAATTTTCCAGATCAGCGATCATCTGCGCGGATAACCAGCTGCGAAGGGGCTGTCCTTTGTATTTTACATGGTCGAGGTTCTCTTTGAACCAGTCACCGATCACGGTCTCGCCGAAATGCCCGAAGGGCGGATTGCCGAGGTCGTGCAAAAGGCCGGCGCAGAGCAGGACCGATGCGATGGCTTCGGCATCCTCCGGCACAGCAATATCAGTTGGCTTGTACGGTGTTGTGTTTTTGGAGATCATGATGCCAAGCTGCCGGGCGATCGTGGAGACTTCGATCGAGTGCGTCAGGCGGGTTCGGATGAAATCGCTCTTATCCAGAGGAAACACCTGCGTTTTATCCTGCAGCCTGCGGAATGCAGCGCTGGAAACGATCCGGCTGTAGTCCTTTTCAAATGCATTGATGGGATACTCCTTGAACGAATCGGGCTCAGGAGGTTCAGAAGAAAGCTTTTCAGTTGACAGCAATTTTGCCCATTCCATAATCAGTACACCTCGCTTTTGAAACGTCGTGATTAAAAACCTGCAAAAGGCATCGGCCTTCCATCACTGCCATTATACAAAAGAAACGCTGCTCCGGCAACAAAAAACGGATTCTCTGAAAAAAAACACAAAAACTGCAGCTTGAACATGTGCAGAGTTCCAATTTATTTCGGGATCCGAAAAAAGGAAAGCGGAGTGTTATGCTGCGGTGTACTACTTCCGTCAGATGCACCCGAAATTGAATCAGACAAAAGCTTCCCTTTTCGTGGGCTGCGTGCCTGCGGCGGGGAAGCTTTTTTGTATGCCTGCGGGGCAGGAACGGCGGGATATCAGCCAGATTGCACAAAACGCATTGCACAAAATTGAACAGCTTTTCAGGAAAAAATCTTGCTATTCCGCTTGCGCTCATGTATAATGGACTTGACTTGAAAGGTAGGATGTTTAAAAACACTCTGCCGTATGCTGCTGCAGATGACTTGAAAGGTGGAACATGGGATGTTGTATAAGAAAGCTTCTGAGATGAAACCCACTCCGATCCCCCATTGCATGGGCGGCGAGGGCACCGTGATGATGGAACGCCTGCTGGATGCGCCTGCCGAAATGCTGGGCAAGGGCCGCGCCTACGTGCGCCACACGCTGGCACCGGGCGTGACCATTGGCAGGCACACGCATGAGCACGAGATGGAAAGCATGGTCATCGTCTCCGGCCGCGCTGTCCACATCATCAACGGCGAGGAGCAGATCTTGGAGAAGGGCGACATCATTGCCGCCATGCCCGGCGACACCCACCAGATCGCCTGCCTGGGCGACGAGCCGCTGGTGCTGATCGCACAGGTGCTGTACGAATAAAGGAGGAGCTTCAGATGGAACAGATCCGTAGTGCCGATGTTCTGGCCAATTTTCCGCAGGTGGATGAGGAAAAACTGAACGCCGCCCTTGCCGCCGAAGCTGCCGCCAGCAACCGCAAGATCATTGTGCTGGACGACGACCCTACTGGCGTACAGACGGTACATGATATTTATGTTTATACAGATTGGACGGTAGAAAGCCTGCGCAAGGGCTTTGCTGCGCCGGAAAAGCTCTTCTTTATTCTGACCAACAGCCGCGGCTTTACCGTGGCCGAGACCACCAAGGCCCACCGCGAGATCGCGGAGAACACCGCCAAGGTGGCCCGCGAGTTCGGCATGGACTACCTTATCATCAGCCGCGGCGACTCCACCCTGCGCGGCCACTACCCGCTGGAGACCGACCTGTTGCGCGAGGTGACGGAGGCTGAGAACGGTTACAAAATGGATGGCGACATCCTGTGCCCCTACTTCCGCGAGGGCGGACGCTTTACACTGGACAACGTGCATTATGTGCGCTACGGCGCAGAGCTTGTGCCCTGCGGCCAGACCGAATTTGCCAAGGACGAGACCTTTGGCTACCACGCCAGCAACCTGTGCGAATACATTGAGGAAAAAACCGGCGGCAAAGTCCGTGCAGGAGACGTGATCTGCATCTCGCTGGAAAGCCTGCGCGCCATGGACTTTGACGGCATCGAGGCCCAGCTGCTGGCGGTGCACGATTACGGCCATGTGATCGTCAACGCAGTGGCGGACTGCGATGTGAAGGTGTTTGCAGTGGCACTGTACCGCGCCATGGCAAAGGGCCGTCACTTCACCATCCGCAGTGCGGCCGCACTGGTCAAGGCCATCGGCAATATTTCCGACCAGCCGCTGCTCACCCGGGAAAAGATGGTCACGCAGGAAAGCAAGGCAGGCGGCATCATCGTGGTGGGCAGCCACACCAAAAAGACCACTGCCCAGCTGGAAGAACTGAAAAAAGTACAGGGCATCGAGTTTATTGAGATGGACAGCGACAAGGTGCTGGTGCCGGGCGAGCTGGAAAAGGAAGCAGCCGCCATCGTGGCCCACTGCTCACAGCAGATCGCAAAGGGCATCACCTGCTGCGTGTCCACAAAGCGCGTGGTGCTCACCCTGCCGGACGACACCCCGGAAGCAGCCCTCGTGCGCAGCGTTGCCATCAGCGATGCACTGCAGAGCTGCGTGGGCAGGCTGACCGCTTCCCCGGCTTTTGTAGTGGCAAAGGGCGGCATCACCAGCAGCGACGTGGGCGTGAAGGCCCTGCGCGTGAAATGCGCCAAGGTGCTGGGCCAGATCCGGCCGGGCATCCCGGTATGGCAGACCGGTGCCGAAAGCCTGTTCCCCGGCACTCCGTACATCATCTTCCCGGGCAATGTGGGCGAAGTGTCCACCCTGCGGGAAGCGGTGGAAATTTTGCTGGGCTGACACTCTGATGATTTAGAATGCCCTCCGCTTCGCTCTGGGCATATTCAGCGGAAAAATTATTTTTAATGATTGCAAAACAGCCAGACCGCGGTTGCGCAGCAATGAAAGCCCCAGTGGGGCTTTCAAGCGGCAGAACGTTCTTGCGGGAGCAAGATGGAGGGGCCTTGCCCCGACAAGTTCCGCGGGTCTGGCTGTTTTGCTTTTTCACGAAGATAAGCTGCTTCTTGTGCAGTGGGTATTCGTGTGGGGCAGGTTTGTATGGCTTTTATAAAATGCATTGCCGCCGGATACGTTCTCTTTTGCGCGCCAAAAGAGAACCAGAAAGGACGGCGGTGCCCGCAGGGCATGAAAGCCCCAGTGGGACTTTTGAGCCGCAGACCGGTTTGCGAAGCAAATGCCACTACCTGTTACGACCCCTTCCCGTGAAAAAGCAAAGCCGGAATGACCGCAGTCATTCCGGCTTTGCAATATACAAAAATAATAATTCCGCTGTTTATGGCGCAGCGCACGCGGAGCCATTTTAAATGAACGATCACTCTTTTTTGGCTTTCTTTTTCTTCTTTGCTGCCTTTTCCTCCGGCTTGTTCTTCATCAGCCTGCCGAGGGATGCGGCAGTGTATACGCAGAAGCAGCCCACCACCACGATCAGCACGACGGCGCTTGCGTCCAGCGCCACGGTGCCGGCGCGGACAGCGGCCAGATACAGTGCCAGCAGCACCACGCCGCCGCCCAGCCACAGGCTGCTGCTGCTCACCTGCTTTTGCCACTCCTGCTGCGGCGTGAGCGGATGCTGCTGCGCCTTGCCCTGCCGGGCCTTCTTTTTCCAGATGTTATCACTTTGAAACGGATTCATGTTCCGGTGGCTCCTTCCCTGTCTTTTTCTTTAAGGGTATTATACGCCGCAAGATGGGATGATGTCCAGAAAGAAGTGGATTTTTCACCGATTGCATCCCACATTTGTGCAGAACGACCAAAACCGGCCCGAAATATCGGCTATTCGCCAATTTACTTTTTGCGGACCGAAGAGTAATCTAATGGTAGGATGTAAAGACGGACAAGCTGTTGAGATTGAACTAAAGGTAGGATGTAGCAAAGAGCCTTTGCTGCGGGCTTGTCCGGCACGAGAACACGAAAAACAAAAGGAGGCTTTTCCGTTATGAAGGTAGGTCTGATCTATACCAGCACCACCCCGGAACTGATCGAACTGGTGGAGCAGGAGGTCAAAAAGCAGCTGGGCGATGATGTGGAGCTGTACAGCCTGCAGGACCCCAGCATTCTGGCAGATGTTCGCGCGGCAGGCTATGTGACCACTGCACCGGCAGCACGCCTGATCGGCATGTACATGAAAGCTGCTGAGGAAGGCGTGGATGCCATGCTGAACCTGTGCAGCAGCGTGGGCGAAGTTGCCGACAGCGCACAGGACGTGGCAAAGTACATTGGTGTGCCTATCGTCCGCGTGGACGAGGAGATGTGCCGCGAGGCTGTCCGCAAGGGCCAGCGCATCGGCGTGATGGCTACCCTGCCCACCACGCTGGAACCCACCAAGGGCACCATCCTGCGCATGGCCCGCGAGTGCAACAGACACGTGGAGCTGGTGGACTGTCTGGTGGACGGTGCATTCGGTCTGGATCAGGACCAGTTCAAGGCCCGCATGACCGAGATGGCCGGTACCATTGCCGACAAGGTGGATGTGATCGTGTTTGCACAGGGCAGCATGGCCTACTGCGAACAGTATATCGCCGATAAGTTTGGCAAGGTGGTCCTCAGCAGCCCCCGCTTTGGTGCAGCCGAGCTGAAAAAGGCGCTGGAAAAGAAAGGCACCATTTAAAAAAGGAACAAGAGCCGGAGCACGAGACCGGCTCAGGAGAAGATATTTTTTTGAAGGAGAATTCTTATGAAAAAGATGATTTCCCGTCGTGACTTTCTGAAGGTGGCTGGCATTTCCGCTGCTGCTCTGGGTCTGGCTGCCTGCGGCGGCTCCGGCACCAGCACTGCTGCTTCCACTGCCTCTACTGCAGCTTCCACCGGTTCTTCCGCTGCCGCTTCCGGCTCGGCTGTCACCCTGAAGCTGGGCTTCTCCACCAACGAAGAAGACCCCCGTGCAAAGGGCGCAAAGCAGTTTGCAGAAGAAGTTGCCGAAAAGACCGGCGGCGCTGTGGAAGTTCAGCTGTACCCCTCCGGCCAGCTGGGCGGCGATGCTGACCTGATCAACTCTATCGCTCTGGATTCCGGCACGGTGGATATCATCATCACCGACGCTTCCAACTTTGCCACCTACGATGCAAAGATGGGCATTTCCGCACTGCCGTTCCAGTTCGAGACCTTCGACGATGCATGGGCATTCATGGACAGCGACATCGAGGCTGCCGCTGAGGAAGGCCTGCTGAGCCAGAATATGCGTGTGCTGGCCCACTACTGCAACGGCTTCCGCTGCGTGACCAACTCCAAGGGCCCCATCAACAGCCCTGCCGACATGAACGGTCTGCTGATCCGCACCCCCGAGAACCCCGTCATCATGGCTACCATGACCGCTCTGGGTGCCAACCCCCAGCCGCTGAGCTTCTCTGAGCTGTATCAGGCTCTGCAGCAGAAGACCTACGATGCACAGGAGAACCCCATCCCCGTTATCTACAACAACAACCTGTTCGAGGTTCAGGAGTACCTGAGCATCACCAACCACATCTACTCCGGCATGTGCTTTACCATTGCCGAGAGCAGCTGGAACAAGCTGAGCGCTGACCAGCAGCAGATCGTTTCCGACGCTGCAAAGGCATCTGCCGATTACGACCGTGAGCTGAACGAGCAGCAGACCAACGACTTGGTCTCCGCTCTGGAAGAGAAGGGCATGAAGATCAACAGCCCGGAACTGGCTCCGTTTGCAGCTGCGACCGAAAAAGTCCTGACCGACAACGCTGATACCTACGGCGACCTGCTGGATCAGCTGAAGGCATGGAAAGAAGCCCGCTGAGATCACTGACCAGAAAACCTTGAAATAAAACCGAAGCAAAGGGACGAGGGGCGTGCCCTTCGTCCCTTTGCATTTTATCTGAATCGCACTTGGAAAGGAGTTTGTACTGTGAAAAAACTGCAAACCACTCTGGACAAGATCACCACCCTCATTTCCGCCATTCTGTGCGCGGCTATGATGGTAATTCTGTTCGCAAACGTTGTGCTGCGCCTGATCCCCGGCATCGGCGGCTTCAAGTGGTACATGGAGAGCAGCCAGTATCTGAACGTCTGGTCCATGCTCATTGCCTGCATTGGCATCAACGCCATGGGCACCAACCTCCGCGTGGAGGTGGTGGATTCCATCCTCGGTAAGACTCCGCTGGGCAAAAAGATCGTTGTCATCATCCGTGATGTGTTCATCATCCTGTTCTACGTCATGGTCACCTACGGCGGCTACCAGCTGTGCACCCGCGCAAAGCAGGCCGTTTCCACCATGCCGCAGTTCACCATGGGTCAGGTGTACACCATCTTCCCCATTGCCGGTGTGCTGTGCATCCTGTCCGCCGTTCTCAATCTGGTGGTTGAGCTTACCACGAAACCTGAAGGAGGCGAATCCAAATGATCGCATGGCTGCTGATCTCATTCTTCGTTCTGCTGTTCCTTGGTGTGCCCATCGCCATGAGTCTGGGCCTGTCCGCCATGGGCGGCATCCTGTTCCTGGGCGGCGGCAGCACCGTCACCATTGCCCAGCGCATGTTTGAGGGCATGAACAGCTTTGCACTGCTGGCCATCCCTCTGTATACCTTTGCCGGCTTCACCATGTCCAAGGGCGGTATTTCCAAGCGCCTGATGGACTTCTGCTACTCCATCGTCGGCCACATCTACGGCGGTCTGGCTCACGTGAACGTGCTTTCCAGCATGATCTTTGCGGGCATCTCCGGTTCCGCTGTTGCCGATACCGCTGGTGTTTCCGGCATGTTCATGCCGGAAATGATCCGCAAGGGCTACTCCAAGAACTTTACCGTTGCCGTTACCGCCATTTCCTCCACCATCGGCATCATCATTCCTCCGTCCATCCCCATGGTGGTCATTGCCGGTATCTGCGGCATCTCCACCGGTAAGCTGTTCCTCGGCGGCATCATCCCCGGCATCCTGTGCGGTCTGGCACAGATGATCGTCAGCTACTTCCTCGCTAAGAAAGAAGGCGTGCCCAAGGAGCCCGGTCACTTCACCATCGGCCCTGTGCTGCACGGCCTGTGGGAGAGCTGGCCCGCCCTGCTCATGCCTATCATCATCGTGGGCACCATTACCATGGGTATCGTCAGCCCCACCGAGGCAGGCGTGATCGCTGTTGTTTACGGTCTGTTTGCCGGCGGCATCATCTACCGCGAACTCAAGTGGGAGGACATCAAGTTTGCCTTTGCAGAGACCGTCCGCACCAGCGGCCGTATCTTCATCGTTATCGGCGCTGCAAAGCTGTACACCGTCATGCTGACCACCGCAGGCTTTGACAAGTGGGTGGCCAAGACCATGCTGGGCTTCTCCACCAACCCCACCGTCATCCTCATCATGATCCTGCTGATCTTCTTCATCGTCACCATGTTCATGGAGTCCATTGCAACGCTGACCCTGTTCATGCCCATACTGTATCCCATTGCTCTGGGCGTGGGCATCAACCCCATCGTGCTCAGCGTTCTGATCACCGTGGTCATCGGCATTGGTCTGGTCACTCCCCCGGTGGGCATGTGTATCTACGTTGCCTGCGACCTGATGGATACGACTGTTGGTGAAGTGTTCCCCACATTGGTGCCGTTTATTGCGGCCACCTTCGTCTGCATTGCCCTGATGGTCGCCTTCCCTCAGCTGATCCTGCTGCCCACCTATTTGATGGCGTAACCGTTGCGTCCGCTTTTCAGATATGGTAAAATAGTGGTGGAAGTTCAACGTGTGATGTTTGGAGGCTTTTTGCCCCAGAACGTTCCACGTTGAACGACCCCGAATATCCACCAAACCGGATTTGGAGGCGGAACTATGTCAATGGAACATCCGGAAAAACAGAAGAATGCGGTAAAGTCTGTAGTCGATCAGGTCATGGATGGGATCATCTCCCAGATCATCGACGGCACCCTGCATCCGGGCGACAAGCTGCCTACCGAAATGGAACTGTGCAAGCAGTTCGGCGCGGGCCGCAACTCGGTGCGGGAAGCTGTGAAAAAGCTGCAGGCCTACGGCATCCTGTACATCAAGCGTGCCGACGGCACCTTTGTGAGCGAAAACTACAACCAGAAAATGCTGGACCCGATGCTGTACAGCATCATCCTGCAGAAGAACAGCTGGCAGGAATTTGTGGAACTGCGCTCCGTCATCGATATCGGTACGCTGAATATTATCATTCAGCGCAATGATATCACATCCTTTCTGCCGGACCTGTACCGCACCTTCGGCGAGCTTTCTGCCGAAATGCACTCGCCGGAGCCTTCGGTGGACAAGGTGCTGGAGCTGGACAGCCGGTTCCACACCCAGATCGCCAATGCGGCCCAGAACCCTATGCTGGCCACCATCACCGAGTATATCACCCGGCTGACGCTGCCCAGCCGTCTGGAGACCACCCGCAAGGTGCTGGCCAAGGGCGAAGAGGAGATCGAGCGGTTCGTAGAGCTGCACCGCCAGCTGCTCAGCGTGATCGAGCGCAGGCAGGTGGACGAGATCGCCGCTACAGTGCAGGATCACTACATCTTCTGGAAGAAGTAAGCATACAGGCCTCCTGCCTGCCGTAAAAGGCGGGCGGGGGACTGTGAGTTTACAAGATAGGATGTTTGTGCTAAAATGACGTTAGCATCCTTTGTTAAGCTTCTCCAATGCGACATGCAAGGAGTGTTCATCCAATGAAAAAAATCATGATCTCCGTGGCCCCCGTTGCGGCCACAGACATTCTCATCAATCCGCGGGCCATTGCCCGGGATGTGTATGAGTGCTACAAAAACGGCGCGTCCATGGTGCACCTGCACTGCCGCGACCTGAACGGCAACCTCACCCCGGATCTGAGCCTGCTGGAAGAAACGGTGGCCTACATCCGCGAGATGTGCGACATCGTGGTGGAGATCTCCACCGGCGGCGTGTCCAACCTGACCATTGAGGAACGTGTGCAGCCCTGCTACCCCTCCTGGGTGGAAGCCAACAGCCTGAATGTCGGCTCGGTGAATCTGGGTACCTCGGTGTACCAGAACCCCATCAAGGATGTGGAGTACTGCGTCAAGACCATCATGGACAACAAGAAGATCCCGGAGACCGAGGTCTTTGAGCTGGGCATGATCAACACCGTGCGGGAACTGAACGACAAGTTCCACTTTGTAAAACCCATCCTGTTTGCACTGGTGTTCGGCCATGGCGGCGAGATGCCTGCCACGGTGCCGGCCCTGCGCCACATGATCCAGGCGCTGGAAGAAAACTTTCCCAACGGCGACTACCTGTGGGGCTACACGCAGGCCCACCGCGAGGACTGGGAAATGGTCAAGACTGCGCTGGATATGGGCGCTTCCACCGTGCGCATCGGCTTTGAGGATTCGGACATGATCGCGCCGGGTGTCCATGTGGACAACAACGCAGCGCTGATCGCAAAGGTGTCGGACATCGTAAAGTCCAAGGGCATGATGCCCATGACTCCCGACGAGGTGCGCGCCATGCTCAAGATCCCGCCGCTGCGCCGTTAAAAAGGAGGAAAGAAACGTATGGTGATTCAAGGCGTTACTTACCTCTCAGACTTTGAGGCAAAAAAAGCCATCATGGAAATGGCCCGTCGGCTGGAAGCCAAGGGCTGGCTGGTGGCCGGTGACGGAAGCATGAGCGTCCGCGTCGGCCCGCAGGCCGTGTGGGTGACCGTTGCCGGTGCCGACAAGGCCGCGCTCACGCAGGATATGCTGGTGCGCGTGGATATGAATGGCAAGGCGATGCTCAGCGCAAAGCCCAAGCCCCTGCCCGAAGACCTGCCCATCCATCTGAAAATCTATCAGGAAAACGAGAACGCCCAGTGCGTGATGCACACCTATCCGGCCTGCGCGGCTGTGATGGGGATGCAGGGCCAGACCGTGCAGCCTGCAGCATTCAGCCCCGCAGTGCGGGCGCTGGGACGGGTGCAGCTGCTGCCCGCCCAGAACGTGGACGCACAGGCACAGGCTGTCAGCCTGTTGTGCCGCACCGATAAGGCTGTCCTGCTGGAAAATGACGGCTGCCTGACCTGGGGCAAGACCCCGGCAGATGCGGCCCATCTGGTGGAAGCACTGGATTACTACGCAGCCGTCACCGCAAAGCTGGGCTGCGCAGGCTGCTCCAAATGCGGCAGCTGCGGCGGTCACTGCACCGGCTGCAGCAAGTGCGGCGCACCTGCCGTGCAGCCCATGGCTCAGCCCGCTGCACAGCCTGTGGCAATGGCAGTACCCGCCGCACAGCCTGCCCAGCCGGTGAGCCTGCCGGGCGTTACCGGGCTGATCCAGCCGGGCATGGCGCTGCCCACCCTGCCCAAACAGCAGGCGGCTCCTGCCCCTGCCCCGGTGCCCGCCGCACAGCCTGTGGCAGTCCCTGCAATGGAAGCGGCCCCGGCCGCACCGAAGTCCGCAAATGCCCGCGATGCCGCAATGGCCGAGGTCATCCGCCGGACGCTGAAGAGCTTTCAATAACAAAAAGTTTCGTTTGATCCAACGGATATGACCTTTACGGAAAGGAACGAAAACCATGGATATCAGTTCGCAGGAAATTGAAGCGATCGTCAAGCAGGTGCTTGCCGGTATGGGCGGTGCACAGACAAGCGCCGCCCCTGCAGCCTATACCGCTGCACCCGGCGGTGCAGCAGGCGACCGCGGCGTGTTCGAGAACGTAGACGACGCAGTGGAGGCTGCATGGAAAGCCCAGCGCGACTGGGTGGCCAACTACAAGATCGAGGATCGCCAGCGCATCATTGAAGCCATCCGCCGCTGTGCCCGCGCACATGTGGAGGAGTGGTGCCACAAGATCGTGGAAGAGACCGGCATGGGCCGCTATGAGGACAAGGTGGAAAAACATCTGGCCGTCATCAACAAGACCCCCGGCCCCGAATGCCTGACCACCGAAGCCAAGAGCGGTGACGCGGGCCTGATGCTGGAAGAGTACGCACCCTTTGGTGTGATCTGCTCCATCACCCCCACCACCAACCCTACCGAGACCATCATCAACAACACCATCAGCATGATCGCAGGCGGCAACACCGTGGTGTTCAACGTGCACCCCCGCGCAAAGCGGGTGTCTGCCGACTGCCTGCAGGCACTGAATACCGCCATCATCGAGGCGGGCGGCCCTGCAAACCTCATTACCATGACCCGTGAGCCGACCATGGAGAATGTGGACAAGATGGCCGCAAACCCCAAGATCCGCCTGATGGCAGGCACCGGTGGCATGGGCATGGTGAACGCCCTGCTGCGCAGCGGCAAAAAGTGCATCGGTGCCGGTGCAGGCAACCCGCCCGTCATCGTGGACGAGACCGCAGACATCGAGCTGGCAGGCCGCAAGATCTACGAAGGCGCTTCGTTCGATAACAACATCCTCTGCTTTGCAGAGAAGGAAGTGTTCGCCGTGAACACCGCCTACGACGGCCTGCTGCACGAGCTGCAGAAGCAGGGTGCCTACCTGCTGAACAAGGCCCAGACCGAACAGCTGGTGAACATCGTGCTGCAGCCCAAGAAGGGCGGCGGCCACGAGGTGAACAAAAAGTGGGTGGGCAAGGATGCCGCCCGCATTCTGGAGACCATCGGCGTGCATGTGCCGGATACTTGCCGCCTTGCCATCTGCGAGGTGCCTGCCGACCATCCGTTCGTTCTGGTGGAGCAGATGATGCCGGTGCTGCCCATCGTGCGCTGCCAGAGCTTTGAACAGGCGGTGGAAGATGCCGTGGTCGCTGAGCACGGCAACCGCCACACCGCTTCCATCTTCTCCAAGGATGTGGACCACATGACCCGCTTTGCCCGGGTCATTGAGACCACTATCTACGTAAAGAACAGCGCCACCAAGGCCGGTGTTGGCATTGGCGGCGAGGGCCACTGCACCATGACCATTGCCGGCCCCACCGGCGAGGGCATCACCTGCGCAAAGAGCTTCTGCCGCCGCCGCCGCTGCATGCTGGCCGAGGGCGGGCTGCGCATCATCTGAGTTTTTGAAGGACGAAACCATCACATACAATTTTTTTCAGTGTTCTGACAGGAGGAACAACTTATGAAAGCTCTGGGTTTTATCGAGACGAAGGGTCTGGTTGGCAACATCGACGCTACCGATGCAATGCTGAAGGCTGCTGACGTTGAGTTCATTGGTTCCGACACCATCGGTGCCGGTCTGACCACCGTGATCGTTACCGGCGAGGTGGGCGCTGTCAAGGCTGCTACCGAGGCTGGCGAAGAGGCTGCTTCCCGCGTGGGTGAGCTGTTCTGCGTCAACGTCATTGCACGTCCCCACGCAGATCTGGCCCGCATCATGCCTGCCAAGGGCCCCGCGACCGGCAAGTCCGGCCTGCCCGCAGGCGAGCAGGTGCCGCTGGATGCCGCTCTGGGCATGATCGAGACCAACGGCCTGACCGCTTCCATCGAGGCAGCCGATGCCATGCTGAAGAGCGCAGATGTCTCTCTGGTGGGTCAGGAGAAGATCGGCGCAGGCCTTGTTACCGTGTTCGTGCAGGGCGACGTTGGCGCTGTGAAGGCTGCTGTTGAGGCAGGCCAGACCGCTGCTTCCCGCATTGGCGAAGTGGTCAGCGCACTGGTCATTCCCCGCCCGCACGCAAGCGTGTCCGAGTGCATGCCTGAGCTGCGTTGAGCCCTGCGCTGACGCTGCATAAGAAAGGAGCGCTGTGCCTTGGTTTACCATGACATCAGTCAGGAACAGCTGCTGCTCCTGATCACGCAGGCCGTGCAGGCAGAGCTGCAAAAGCGCAGCCGTCAGGTGCCGGTAGGCATCTCGGTGCGGCACATCCACCTTACCCGCGATGATGTGGACAAGCTGTTCGGCTATGGTTACCAGCTCACCCCCAAAAAGGCGCTGAGCCAGCCCGGCCAGTTTGCCTGCGAGGAATGTCTGGACATCATCGGCCCCAAGGGCGAACTGAAGCATGTCCGCATCCTTGGCCCGGAGCGCAGTGCCACTCAGATCGAGCTGGCGCAGACCGACTGCCGCAACATCGGCATCAAAGCGCCGGTGCGTTCCAGCGGGGATACAAAGGGCACGCCGGGCGTGACCCTGCGCGGCCCCAATGGCACCCTGACCGTGCCGGAGGGCGTGATGATCGCCGACCGCCACATCCACATGACTCCCGCACAGGCAGCGGCCTTCGGCCTTGCCGACGGCGACCGCGTGCAGGTAAAGATCGACGGCCCCAAGCCGGGCGTGATGGGCGGGGTGCTGATCCGCGCAAACGACAAATGTGCACTAGATTTTCACATCGACACGGACGATGGCAATGCCTTCCTGCTCAAGCAGGGGCAGCTGGTCACCGTGCTGGGCAAAGAGGAGTAAGCTATGATTTTAGGGATCGTCAAGGGGACCGTTGTCGCCACCCGCAAAATGCCGGAGCTTGTAGGCTATAAGTTCCTGCTGGTGGAGCCGGTGTTCGGCTCCAAAAAGGATACCATCGTGGCGGGCGACAACATCGGCGCGGGTGTAGGCGAGATGGTTCTGGTCACCACCGACGAGACCACCCAGCATGGTCTGGACCATCCGTCGCCCATTGATGCTTTCATCGTGGGCATCGTGGACAATCCTCCCACCCTGAGTAAGTAACACCCTGCAAGTTTTGCCGCAGAGAGGGGCTTCCTCCCGGCGGGATCGTGAGGCTTAAACAATGAAAATTATTATCATCGGCAGCATTGCCGCCGGGGTTTCGGCCGCCGCCAGACTTGCCGCCGCCCAGCGCGGAGCGCAGATCACCGTCTACGAAAAAGGCGGCTTCTACTCCTGCGGCACCGGCGGCCTGCCCCATTACCTGTGCGAGGATCTGGACAGCCTGAACAAGGCCATTCAGGCCAAGGAGACTGAGCTGAACGCGCAGGGCATCACCGCACATCTGCGCCATGAGGTGCGCGGCATCGACGCAGCCGCCCGCAAGGTGACGGTATGTGATCTTGCCACCGGACGCGTGTTTGAAGACCACTACGACAAGCTGGTGCTGGCCACCGGTTCTTCCAACCGTGTGCCGCAGGTGCCCGGCAGTGACCGCGTGGGCGTGCAGACCCTCAAAACCGTGGAAGATCTGATCTTCCTCAAGGAGTTCGTCCGCACCCCCTATGTGCGGGACATCGTGATCCTGGGCGGCAGCTGGGCCGGTTTGGAAATCGCAAAGTCCTTCCTCAAGCTGGGCCGCAATGTGCGTATCATTGAAAAAGAGCAGCAGCTTTTGCCCCAGTTTGACCCTGAGGTGAGCAAGCTGATCCAGAAGGAGCTGGAAGCGCAGGGCGTGCAGTTCAATCTGGGCGAGCAGGTGCGCTCCTTCCCGGGCCGTACCTTCGTGGAGCAGGTGCAGACCAACCGCGGCACCTACCCCTGTGACCTTTGCGTGGTAGCCATCGGCGTTACCCCCAACACCGGCCTGCTGGCCGGTACCGGGGCGCAGCTGGCACCCAATGGCGCTGTGCTCATTGGTGCCGACCTTGCCACCAGTGTGCCCAATATCTATGCCGTGGGCGACTGCGCGGCCTGCCGCGACGGATCTCTGCGCACCAGCAGCCTGAAGGTGGCGGATCTGGAGATCGCCCGCACCGGCCTGACCGAGACCGAGGCCCGCAAGGCCGGTCTGCGGGTCAAGAGTGCAATGGCCACCGGCACCGACCGTCCGGGCATCTGCCCGAACCCCCACCGCATCACCATCAAGCTGGTGTATGAGGCCAATACCCGTCAGGTGCTGGGTGCGCAGGCATGGGGAGAAAAGAATGTTTCGGCCCGCATCAACGCCATTGCCGTTGCCATTCGCGCTGGCATGACCGTGGAAGCACTGGGTCAGGTGGATTTCGTCTATTCCTCCTCGTCCTGTTCCATTTGGGACCCGGTGCAGATCGTCTGCGGTCAGGCACAGTAAGCGGAGGGTGAACACATGGCAGAACGCATCAACGCCGTCAAGACCAGCTTTTTTGGCAAGGGTGCCATCCGTCTTCTGGGACCGGAGCTTCAGAAGATGGGCATCCGCCGTGCTTTGCTGGTGACGGACCGCTTTCTCTATGATTCCGGTGCCGCTGCCCGGGTCGGTCAGGTACTGTCCGATGCCGGTGTGGAGTACGCCGTGTACTACAATGTGCAGCCCAACCCCACCGTACAGGTGGTGAACGACTGCATTGCCGCAGCCCGCACCCTGCAGGTGCAGCTGCTGGTGGCCCTGGGCGGCGGCAGCGCCATCGATACCGCTAAGGCAACCAGCATCGTGGTGGCCTGCGGCGGTACCGTGGAGCAGTACGAGGGCGAGAACAAGTCCTCCAAGCCCGGCCTGCCCATCGTGGCGGTGAACACCACCGCCGGCACCGGCAGCGAGTGCACCTCCTTCTACATCGTCACCGATCCTGTCCGCCACAGCAAAATGGCCATGGTGGACCCCAACTGCATGGTCAGCATTGCGGTGAACGACACCGACTTCATGTCCTCCATGCCGCCCAAGCTCACCGCAGCCACCGGCATGGACGCGCTGACCCACGCCATCGAGGCGGCGCTTTCCAGAAACGCCAACCCGCTCACGGACAAGGATGCCTACTGGGCCATGCATGCGATCGTGCAGAACCTGCCCCGGGCCGTTGCCAACGGTCAGGATGAAGCCGCCCGCACCATGATGGCCTACGCCGAAAATGTGGCAGGCATGGCTTTCTCCAACGCGGGCCTTGGCATGGTGCATGCGATGGCACACGCGCTGGGCGGACACTACAACCTGCCCCACGGTGTGTGCAATGCGGTGCTGCTGCCCTACGTGCTGGCCTTCAACAGCCGCAGCCCGGTGTGTCGGGAGCGGTTCATGACCATTGCCGCTGCCATGGGCCTGCAGGGCGCTTTTACCCCGGACACTGCCGCACCGGCAGTGATCCAGTTTGTCCGTCAGCTCAGTGCAGGGGTGGGCATCCCCGCAAACCTTGCGCAGCTGAACAAGGTGGACCCTGCAGATTTTGCCGAGCTGGCAGAGCTTGCCCTGCACGACACCTGCATGTCCACCAACCAGATCACCCCCACCCGCGACGAGGTGGTGGCGGTATATACCGCTGCTTTCCGCGGATAAACTTTGAGACCTCCTCCATTTTCTCCATACCCAAACAAAGCCGCCGCTCTCCCTCTGCAAGGGAAAGCAGCGGCTTTGTGCTGTAAAAAAGGGGTGGTGGGATTGTTTTTAAAGAGGATTCTGTTATAATAAAATGAAAACGCGGTGCAGAAGTAAGAGGAAAAAGCGATGGAAACAAGAGAAAAACAGGCGTACATGCTTATGGCACATCAGTGCAATGAGATGTTTTGGACTTTGCTTCGGATGCTGGATGCACCGTGGAATGATATTTTCATCCATATGGACAGCAAGAATGAAAACTACCAGCCAGAAACCGTTGAACGATATGTAAAATATGCCAAGGTTTTTCACGCACAGAGAACGAGCGCTGTTTGGGGTGGTATTACTTTAGTAAAGGCAGAGTTTGTATTGCTCAAGGCAGCGGTAGATCACGGCCCATACCAACATTACCACCTGATCTCCGGTGCGGATCTGCCGATTCAGCCACCGGAAGATATCCGCGCATTCTTTGAGGCAAACCCGGACAAGGAATTTGTTCATTTCGACCCGCACCCGTTCAGCCCATTCAACGATGAGCGCGTTTATTACCGGCACTTTTTCCAGAATATCGATCTGCGCCGCCATCCAGTGCTCGGCGTGATCAATGGAATCCTGCTGTCGGGCCAGAAGCTGCTGAGAATAAAGCGCAATCAGGACGTTCACTTCACAAAGGGCAGTCAATGGTTCAGCTGCACGGATGGCTTTGCACGGTATCTGCTGACAAAAGAAGAGTGGGTCCTGCAGGTGCTGGACAAGACCTTTTGCTCGGACGAGTTCTTTGTGCAGACACTGATCGCGCAGTCGCCGTATCAGGATAAGATCTATCAGGGGCCGGGTGATACCAGTGCCCGTGCCATCGATTGGGACAGAGGCAATCCGTGGGTCTGGAAATACGCTGATCTGGAACAGCTGAAAGCATCGCCCTGCATGTTTGCCAGAAAATTTGATATCGAAAAAGAACCGGAGCTTGTGCATGAAATAGAACGCCTGTATGCACCTCATATATAAAAACAGTGCCGGACAGTTTTCAGGCTGTCCGGCACTGTTTTTTACTGTTCATTCTTTTTCGCCAGATCCTTGGTGTACAGGGCACGGGTGGCGTTGAGCACAGCCAGCACCATCACGCCCACATCGGCAAAGATGGCGGTCCACATGCTGGCCATGCCGATCGCGCCCAGCACAAGGCAGGCAAACTTGATGGCCAGTGCAAACACGATGTTCTGGTACACGATGCGTAATGTGCGGCGGGCAATGCGCATGGCCAGTGCGATCTTGGCGGGGTCGTCGTCCATCAGCACCACGTCAGCGGCCTCAATGGCAGCGTCAGAGCCAAGAGCGCCCATTGCAATGCCCACATCGGCACGGGACAGCACCGGGGCATCGTTGATGCCGTCGCCCACAAAGGCAAGGTTCTCTTTGGGCCGCTTTGCGGCGAGCAGCGTTTCGATCTGGTCTACCTTGTCGCCCGGCAGCAGGCCCGCATGGTATTCATCCAGCCCAAGCTCTGCGGAAACGGCCTTTGCAACCGGCTCGGCATCGCCGGTCAGCATCACGGTCTTGCGCACACCGGCATCCTTCAGGCCCCGGATGGCCTGTGCGCTGTGGGGCTTCACCACATCGGCGATCAGCAGATAACCGGCGTACATGCCCTCGATGGCCACATGCACGATGGTGCCGGTCTCGCTGACGGCGGGAGCCTTCAGGCCCAGCTTTTCCATCAGGCGGGCGTTGCCGGCAGCAACGGTCCTGCCGTCCACCTTGGCGGTCACGCCGTGGCCGCCCAGCTCCTGCACATCGGTGACACGGTTCGGATCGATCTCCCTGCCGTAAGCGGCCTTGATGCTGAGGGAGATGGGGTGCTTGGACCAGCTCTCGGCCAGCGCGGCAGCTTCCACCAGCTGCTCCCCGCTGGTGCCCTCTGCGGGGTGGATGCCGGTCACTTTAAAGGTGCCCTGGGTCAGGGTGCCGGTCTTGTCGAACACAACGATGCCGGTGCGGGCCAGCTCTTCCAGATAGGTGGAACCCTTGACCAGAATGCCGCAGGCAGATGCACCGCCGATGCCGCCGAAGAAGCTCAGGGGAATGCTGATGACCAGTGCGCAGGGGCAGCTGATAACAAGGAAGGTCAGGGCACGGTAGACCCAGTCACCAAAGCGGGTGGGCTGGCCCATGAGCAGCAGCGCGATGGGCGGGATAAAGGCCAGAGCCAATGCGCCATAGCACACGGCGGGGGTGTACACGCGGGCAAAACGGGTGATGAAGTTCTCGGCGCGGGCCTTCTTCATGCTGGAATTTTCCACCAGATCGAGAATTTTGGAAACGGTGGATTCGCCGAATTCCTTGGTGGTCTTTACCTTCAGCAGGCCGGTCATGTTCACGCAGCCGCTGATGACCTCATCGCCGGTCTGCACATCGCGGGGCAGGCTCTCGCCGGTCAGGGCGGCGGTGTTCAGGGCAGAAGCGCCCTCCATGATCACGCCGTCGATGGGCACGCGCTCACCGGGCTGGACCACGATCACGGTGCCGATCTCCACGTCGTCCGGGTCCACCTGCTCCAGCCTGCCGTCCTCGCCCTCAATGTTGGCGTAGTCCGGGCGGATGTCCATCAGGCTGGAAATGCTCTGCCGGCTCTTGCCCACGGCCACGCTCTGGAACAGCTCGCCGATCTGGTAGAAGATGATAACGGCACAGCCCTCCACGTAGTCGCCCAGTGCAAATGCACCCACAGTGGCAACGGCCATCAGGAAGCACTCGTCAAAGGGCTGACGGTTCTTGATGCCAAGCAGTGCCTTGCGCAGCACGTCCCAGCCGACCACCAGATACGGGACGCAGTACAGTACCAGCTCCACCGGCGTGGGGAACTGGGGCAAAAGCTTGAGGATGAGCACCAAAATCAGCGCAATGATGATGCGCTGCAGGTTCTTTTTCTGCTTTTTGTTCATACAAAACTCTCCTTTTTGCGGGATCCATGGGCCGCATCACGCTGCGGCGGGCGGGGATTTCAACAACTTTTCCCCATAAAAATGGATATTCCACGGTTTTACCCGTGTTTTCCACACAGTTTTTCAGGCGTAAAAGCGCTTTTCCACGTTTATTTTACGTTTTTTCCGCAAACGGTGTTGAAAACTGAGTGGAAACTGTTGAAAACTGTCTGATTTTTCAACAGAAAAAGTTATTGCACAACACAATCGCACACAAAGTAAAAAGCATCTGCACATTCGTTTGAGCTCTCAGAAAATCTACGAATTCTTGCTGCAGATGCTTTTTTCTTTAGCGGGCTCGCCCTCTCAGTCAAATCCTTTGGATTTGCCAGCTCTCCCAAAGGGAGAGCCCTTGGCAGTCCACGCAAACTTCATCTCTTTGCCAAGGCCTCTCCCTTTGAGGAAAGACTTCCCCCGGCCGGGGGAAGATGTCGCGTAGCGACAAAAGGGGGAGTGTGTCACCGCAGGTGACGGAGAGGGCGAGGCTGTTGATCGTGTGCAGCAACCTGCCGCGCATCAGATGTCAAAGATCTCGCAGTCGTCCTCCACCTTCTTGCAGGCGGCCAGAACATTCACCATGGTGTCGTGGGGGTCTGCACCTTCAGAGAACTCCACCTTCATCTTCTGGGTCATAAAGCTGACGGTAGCACTTGCCACGCCTGCAACGGTGTTGGCAGCGTCTTCCATCTTCTGAGCGCAGTTTGCGCAGTCCACTTCGATCTTGTAGCTCTTCTTCATAAGTAATACCAGCCTTTCGTTATTCTTCGATATGATCCATCCCCATGGAGAGGATGCTGCGCACATGGTCATCGTCCAGTGCGTAGTAAACGGTTTTGCCCTCGCGCCGGAACCGCACGAGCTTGGAATCCTTGAGCACCCGCAGCTGATGGCTCACCGCCGACTGGCTCAGCTGCACGGCGTTTGCAATGTCCTGCACGCACAGCTCGTTGTCGTGCAGTGCATACAGGATCTTGATGCGGGTGGAGTCGCCGAACACCCGGAACAGGTCGGCCAACTCGTACAGCACCTCGTCGTCCGGCATATCCAAGGCTTCCGGCTGCGGCGCGGGCATTGCTTCCTTTATTTCCGCCATGTTGACGTCTCCCTTCGTTGTGGATTCACATGAACGCTTGTTCATGTGTTCATAGTATCACGCGGAATGCTCCTTGTCAAGGCTTTTTTAAAGATTTTCGGCGTCTGCTCTAAATTGATGAAATTTGCCTTAAAACGCAGAAAATTTGCGTTTTTGAATCGCAATAAGGATGCGGATTGGAGGGAAGGCGAAAACAAAAAAGAGGTCGCCGCATGGTCAGTGTCCTCGCCCTCTCCGTCACCTTCGGTGCCACCTCTCCCAAAGAGAGAGGACTTGGCAGCCCGTTTGCGCAAAAAGAAAAAGAGAAATTTACAAAAAAGTGTAAAACAGGGTGCGTTCTGGTGCAAAATGTGGTATCTTATAAAGGTGTTCAAAAATAAAATGCGCCATACGGCGCGCAAAAGGAGAGGAAAGTATATGACATTGGAAACCGGTATCCGCGGGGAACAGAGCGTGCTCGTCACCGCAGCCAATACCGCAAAGACCATGGGCAGCGGCACGCTGGAAGTGTTTGCCACCCCGGCACTGGTGGCGCTGGCTGAAAAGACCTGCTGGATGAGCGTGGCCGACGCGCTGGGCGAAGGCAATGGCTCGGTGGGCACCAAGCTCGAGCTGGAGCACACCGCCCCCACCCCCGTGGGCATGACCGTGACCTGCGAGAGCGAGCTGGTGGCGGTGGAAGGCCGCAAGCTCACCTTCAAGGTGGCCCTGCACGACGAAAAAGGCCCTGTAGGCGGCGGCACCCACGAGCGCTTTGTGGTGAACGACGCAAAGTTCGCCGCCAAGGCGGAGGCAAAGAAGGGGTAAAACTCCTTCCGTCATCGCTGCGCGATGCCACCGTTCCCCTTTTTGTCGCTTACACGACATCTTCCCCCGGCCGGGGGAAGTCTTTCTCAATGAGGGAGGCTTTGGCAGTACGGTAAAGTTCCCGGTTTTGCCAAAGGCTCTCCCCTTGGGAGAGCTGGCACCGAAGGTGACTGAGAGGGCGAGGACGCTGACGAAGAAAACTATTCTTCATCCGTCTGCTCTGTTTGCTCCAGCCTGATCGGCGGCGGGTCAGCTTCCAGCAGGTGCTGCTCGGCACGCTTCTGCGCGTCCTGCAAGAGCTGGGCGGCCTGCACGCTGGCCCGGAACAGCTCAAAATACATCGCTTTATAGTCCGGCGCGGTGCACACCTCCCTTGCATTCGATGGGGATAGTTTTTCCTGCGCAAAGAGGGGTATGCATCCCCGGAAATTTGAAAAAAGAGGAATCCGTTATGAAAAACAAGAACCTTTCATGGTTCGCAGCTCTGCTGGTGTTTGCCCTGCTGCTGTGGTGCACAGCGGCAACGCCCGGCAAGATCGCGGACCCGTCCACCTATACCTGTGCGGTGTACAGCACCATCTTTTCGCTGCTGCCGCCGGTGATCGCCATTGTGCTGGCGCTGAACACCAAGGAGGTGTACACCTCTCTGCTGGTGGGCATCGCATCCGGTGCACTGCTGTATGCCAACGGCAATCTGGAGCTGGCCATCAACACCCTGTTCTTCAATGAGGACGGCGGCATGGTGGCCAAGCTTTCGGACAGCAGCAACGTGGGCATTTTGGTGTTCCTTGTCATGCTGGGCATCCTTGTGGCCCTGATGAACAAGGCCGGCGGCTCTGCCGCCTTTGGCCGCTGGGCCTCCACCCACATCCACTCCCGGGCCGGTGCGCAGTTTGCCACCCTGCTGCTGGGCGTGATGATCTTTGTGGACGACTACTTCAACTGCCTGACCGTGGGCTCTGTCATGCGCCCCGTCACCGACCGGCAGAAGGTGTCCCGCGCAAAGCTGGCCTACCTGATCGATGCCACCGCAGCACCCGTGTGCATCATTGCGCCGGTGTCCAGCTGGGCAGCTGCGGTCACTTCCAGCGTGCCGGAAGGCTCCGGCATCAACGGCTTTACCATGTTCCTGCGCACCATTCCTTATAACTACTATGCCCTGCTCACCCTCGTGATGAGCCTGTTCCTCATCTTCACCGGCACGGACTTTGGCTCCATGAAGCTCAACGAGGACAACGCCAAAAACGGCGACCTGTTTACCACCGCCGACCGTCCCTACGGCAACGATGTGGACGATGGCACCGATACCTGCGGCCATGTTGCAGACCTGCTCGCCCCGGTGCTGGTGCTGATCGTGGCCTGCATCTTCGGCATGATCTACACCGGCGGCTTCTTTGAGGGCGTGGACTTCGTTACCGCCTTTGCGGACTGCAACGCTTCTGCAGGTCTGGTGCTGGGCAGCAGCATTGCCCTGCTGTTCACCTTTGTGTTCTACCGCGTGCGCAATGTGATGACCTTTCAGGACTTTGCCGCCTGCATTCCCGAGGGCTTCAAGGCCATGGTCAGCCCCATGCTGATCCTCTCCCTCGCATGGACCCTGTCCGGCATGACCGGCCTGCTGGGCGCAAAATATTACGTTGCCAACCTGCTGAGTGGCTCTGCTGCAGCGCTGCAGTACATGCTGCCGGTCATCATCTTCCTTGTGGCAGTGTTCCTTGCCTTTGCCACCGGCACTTCCTGGGGCACCTTCTCCATCCTCATCCCCATCGTGTGCCATGCCTTCCCGGAGGGCGAGATGCTGGTCATTTCCATTGCGGCCTGCCTGTCCGGTGCCGTCTGCGGCGACCACTGCTCCCCCATCTCGGACACCACCATCATGGCATCCGCCGGTGCCCACTGCAGCCATGTGAACCATGTGTCCACCCAGCTGCCCTACGCCATTACGGCGGCTTCCTGCGCGGCAGTGTGCTATGTGATCACGGGCATTGCACAGGCTTTCCTTGGCGCCAACGGCAGCCTGTTCACCTCGCTGATCCTGCTGGCCGTTGCCATTGCCGTAGAGCTGGTGGTGCTCAGCGTGATCCGTGTGCGCACGAACAAAAAGGCGGCAGAATAAATTCCTGCCCAAAATTCAGCTGTTTCGCTTTGCGCCGCGGCCAAAACGTGGTATTTTTAAATAAAATGAACTATCGGAGGCACACGACCTATGCTGGAACAGGCATTTCAGGACGTATACACCAAATTCAAGCTGCATTTCTACCAGAACGTTTTTCAGCGTTTTGCCACCCGGGAAGCCACGCTGACCACGGTGGAGTCCTTCTGCATGGAGGGCATCATGGCCATGGGCGAACCCACCATTGCGGAGTTTTCCCGCATGATGCAGATCTCCACCCCCAACGCGGCGTATAAGATCGGCAGTCTGGTGAAAAAGGGCTATGTGGAAAAGATCCAGTCCACCACCGACCGGCGCGAGTATCACCTGCGCCCCACCCAGAAGTATATCGATTACTACAACATCAGCTATTCCTACCTGCACACTGTGGTGGAGCGCGCAAGAGAGCGCTTCTCCCCCGAGGACTGTGCAAAGCTGGAGGAGATGCTCACCATTGTGAGCACCGAGCTGATGCCCGAGTTGGATATGCTCAAGAAGGACGAAAAGGCAGAATAAGCAACAAAAGAACTCCCGGACATCCGTCCGGGAGTTCTTTTGTTTCCCCTTACTTCTGCTCTTTATCCACTACCTGGATCTTGCCCTTCTTCCACAGCACATAGGAGGTAAGGATGCCGATGGGCAGCATCACGATGATGAAGATGCCCACAAGGCCGCCCAGCACGGAGCCGTAGCCTGCAAGGCGTGCGGCGAGGGAGAGCACCGTCATGATGATGAGCACCGGCAGCACGCCCTTGATGCCGCCCTTGACCACCTTGCTGCCGCTGGCAGAGCTGGCGAACAGGCCCAGCGCCATGGAGCCGAACAGGGACGGCAGGGGAATCCTTTAGAGGAAAATTGATTTCCTTGTTTGTTTTCGGATACGCCTTTGCAAAAGCCGTGAAACCTGCTATAATAATACAGACATCTACATATCGAAAAAGTGGGTTTGACGGCAGCACTGCGGCTGCGGTCAAAGGCCCTATGCTGTTTTTTTTTTGAGGGAAAGGCCAATGGAACACGTAACCGAACAACAACTGACAAGGAGGCAGAGCACCGTATGGCGGGCACTGCGTGCCGCCGCACCGCAGACCATTCCGGTGCTGGCGGGCTATTTTGTGCTGGGGATGGGCTATGGCATTTATGTGCAGTCGCTGGGCCTGCCGGTGTGGATGCCCATGCTCATGGGCACCGTGGTGTACGGCGGTTCGCTGGAATTTGTGCTGGCAAGCCTGCTGCTGAGCGCGTTCTCGCCCCTTTCGGCCTTCTTGATGGCGCTGATGATCCAGGCGCGGCATTTGTTCTACGGCCTTGCCATGCTGGAGCGCTACAAGGGCTACGGCCTGCGCAGCTTTTATATGATCTTTGCCATGAGCGACGAGACCTTTTCCATCACCTGTTCGGCCGAGCCGCCGGAAGGGGTGGACAGGGGCTGGTTCATGTTCTTCATCACCCTGCTGGATCAGTGCTACTGGGTGGCCAGTGCCGGTCTTGGCGCGGTGGTGGGCTCGGTGCTGCCCTTCAGCACCGAGGGTGTGGACTTTGTGATGACCGCCATGTTCACGGTGATCTTCCTCAACCAGTGGGAAAAGGACCGGCAGCACTACAGCGCCCTGATCGGCCTTGCCGCCCCGCTGGTGTGTCTGGCTGTTTTTGGCTCCAGCAGCTTTTTGCTGCCCTCCATGGGATGCATCCTGATCCTGCTTCTGGCCCTGCGTAAACCGATCGAAAAGGCCGAAGGCACCGAAGCAGAAAAAAGCGGCGAGGAGGTGGGCGCATGACCGCAGTCCAGATGGGCCTGACCATTGCAGTGTGCACCGCCGCCACCATGCTCACCCGCTTTCTGCCCTTTGTGGTGTTCTCTTCCAAGGATCAGCAGCCGCCGGAGGTGGTGCGGTATCTGGGCCGGGTGCTGCCCGCCGCCATCTTTGGTATGCTGATCGTCTACTGCCTGAAAAGCGTCACCCCCTTTGCGGACAGCCGCGGCATTCCGGAGGCCATCGCCCTGCTGGTGACGGTGGGCCTGCACAAGTGGAAGCATGAGACCCTGCTCAGTGTCGCAGGCGGTACGCTGTGCTATGTGCTGCTGGTGCAGCTGGTGTTCTGAAAGAAAAAAGCGCGCTGCCGAGCAGGAAGATTCCTGTACGACAGCGCGTTTGTGCATGGGACGATCCGCTGACAGCGAACCGGAGCGGGACCGTCCGAAAAACCGATGCTTTGCGACCCGGTCACGGAAATTTTTCAAAAAAAGGTGTATACTGTAGAAAAATGCATCCGAAGGAGGGTTTTCCCATGCCCAGCATCATCATTATAGGTTCCGGCCCGGCAGGCGTATCCGCCGCGCTGTACGCTGTCCGCGCCGGTGTGGATACCACGGTGCTCACCAAAGGCCCCGGTGCGCTGGACCGCGCCGAAAAAATTGAAAACTATTACGGCTTTGCCGAGCCGGTCTCCGGTGCGGAACTGGAACGCCGCAGCATCGAGAATGCAAAGCGCCTTGGTGTGAGATTCGTCACAGCCGAAGCCGTGGGCCTGACCTATACGGATAAACTCACCGTAGAAACAGTGGATAAAAATTACCCGGCGGACGCTGTGATCCTTGCCACGGGTGCATCCCGGGCGGTGCCGCGCATCCCGGGCCTTGCCGGGCTGGAGGGGCACGGCGTGAGCTATTGTGCCGCCTGCGACGCCTTTTTCTACCGTGGAAAGGACGTAGCGGTGCTGGGCAGCGGCGAGTACGCCCTGCACGAGGTGCAGGCTCTGCTGCCGGTGGCAAAAAGCGTTGCCCTGCTGACCAACGGCGCACCGCTGACGGCGGACTTCCCGCCAGAGGTCACAGTCTATCCGCAGGCGGTGGAGGCTGTTCTGGGCGAAACCGTTGTCACCGGCGTGCAGCTGTCAGGCGGTGTGCAGCTGCCTGTCAGCGGTGTATTTGTGGCACTGGGCGTGGCGGGCAGCACCGCACTGGCTAGGAAGATCGGCGCAGAGGTGGACGGGAACCGCATCGTGGTGGACGAAAAGATGCAGACCACCGTGCCCGGCCTGTATGCGGCGGGCGACTGCACCGGGGGCCTTCTGCAGGTGGCAAAGGCCGTGTATGAGGGCGCGCAGGCGGGCACTGAAGCCGCCAAGGCCCTGCGGAAAGGATGAAAAGCAATGTCGGAAACAACAAAGGAACACCGCGATTGTCTGGCCAAAGGTTTTCCCTTCTGGAACGACCTGACACCCGACGAACAGGACATGCTCTGCCGCTATACCCGGCCGGTGCACTACGCAAAGGGCGCCCGGGTGCACAGCCCGCTGGAAAGCTGTGTGGGCATCCTGCTGCTGCGCTCGGGCCAGCTGCGGGCCTACCTGCTCTCGGAGGACGGGCGGGACGTGACGCTCTACCGCCTGTTCGGCGGGGAGGTGTGCATCCTGTCGGCATCCTGCGTGATGGACTCGGTGAACATCGACCTGTATATTGATGCCGAAGAGGACACCGAGGCCTACTGCATCAGCGCGGGCGTTTTCCGCAGGCTGATGCAGCAGAATGTGCATGTGCGCTGCTACGCCTATCAGATGACGGCGGAGCGCTTTTCCGACAGCATGTGGACCATGCAGCAGGTGCTGTTCATGAGCGCAGACCGCAGGCTTGCCATTTTTCTTACCGATGAGCTGGCCAAGACCGGCGGCGACGAGGTGCGCATGACCCACGACCAGATGGCAAAATACATGGGGTCTGCCCGCGAGGTGGTGAGCCGGATGCTGAAATACTTTGCGCAGGAGGGCTGGGTGCGGCTGTTCCGGGGCGGCGTGCAGGTGCTGGACAGGAAAAAGCTGCAGCAGCTGGCAAGAGGAGAATAACAAAAAAGGGACGATGTGAACATCACATCGTCCCTTTTTGGGTCATGGGTTATCCTTTGCAGCCCTGTTCTTCCCAGTCGCCAAAGTCACTGGCTTCGGCGATCTTGGTGGGATCGAATTTTCCGCTCTCGTCTTTGGGAGCAACGGCGGGGCCTGCTTCCACAGGGTTCTGGTTGGGAGCTTCCGGGTCGAACACCGGCTTCTCACCGCCCTCCGCGGGTGCCGCCGGGGCAGAGGCTTCTTCGGCGGGCTGGGCAGCAGCTGCCGCTTCTTCGGCAGGAGCTTCCGGCGCAGCTTCTTCTGCAGCCTTTTCGTTGGCAGCATCGGAGGCTTTGGTTTCCGCTTCGGCGTAGGCTTCGGCAGTCTTGGCGGCTTCCTCAGCGTTCTGCTCGGCGTCCTCCGGGAACTCTACTTCCTCCACATGGAGCGGGTCTTTCTGGTTCAGGATCTTGTCCAGTGCCACAATGGCAGCACCGGTAACGGCCACCGCAGCGGCCGTGCCAAGGATACGAAACAGTGTTTTCATGCCGGGACCTCCTTGAAAGATCAGATCAAGAGAATGTTACCACATCGTTCAGCGGCTTTTCGGCAGGCTCCACCGAAATGGCGGTGAGCACCGGGCCTTTGCCGCGGTAGATGTTGTGGAACTTGTAGCCTACCTTTGCGGTCACCCGCACCCATGCGCGCTGCTCCAGCGCCTTGTAGCCATCGTAGCTGCAGGGAAAGCCCACGAACTGGATGTCCTGCACGCAGCAGGTCATGGCGAAACGGCCCGGCACGAAGCTGTTTTTGCCGGCACGGTTGGTCTGACACACCTGTGCAAGGAATTTGACCGTTTTGCCGGTATACTTCTGGGGCTCGTCCTGACAGTCCATGTACCAGATGCCAAAATCGTCATCCGGAATGTCGATGATGTCCGCGTTGATGTCAAAGGGCAGCGGATCAGGGATATCGTCGTAGGCCACGCTGCCGTCGGCAAACTCGTAGGCGATATCGCACTTGCGGGAAGCCTGACGCACCAGCTTGTGCAGCTCCTGACGGGCGGCATCGTTGTTCACGGCCTCAGCGCGGTTGAACACGATCAGCTCACTGCGGGCGATCTTGTCCAGCAGCAGGCTGCGCATGGAGTTGTCGCGGGCGTAGGTCAGGGCGGTGGTGCCGTCGGCGGTGGCGATGCACTGGTACACGATCCAGCTCTCGGGCAGAGCCTCGGCCAGATCCTGCAGCAGCCACATGCCGTTGTACTCAATGACCACACGGCCTGCACCGGATTCCTTTTCCAGTTTGAGCAGATTCTGCGGGTTCAGCTCGGCCTTGTCCTCCAGCACCTTGACGGTCACACCGGGAAAGGCGAACTTCTTCTCGTTGTACTCTTCTTCGCCCTCTTCGCAGATCAGCAGCAGGGTCTTGTCGCCGGAGTCAAAGTTGGGGTCTTCAAAGGTCTCCTGAATGAATTTGGTCTTGCCGCTTTCCAGAAAGCCCACAAACAGGTAGACCGGAATTTCTTTTGCCATAGGAATGGTTTCTCCTTAAAAAATCATTATCCAATCAGGCTCCCTCTCTGAGGGAGCTGGCAAACCCGTTAGGGTTTGACTGAAGGAGTTCAGCAGCCGAACAGCTCTGCAATGGCCTTTTCGTTCAGCTTGGAGCCGATCACGACCAGCTTGCCGCCCACATCTGCACCGCGGGCACGCACTTCCCATTCGCCGGGCACATAGTCGAACTCCAGCCAGCCGTCTGCGCCGCCGTTCACGATGCCCTTGCTGCGCAGGATCATGCCGTAATTGCCGGTATCCAGCTCGGTGAGGGCGTGCTCCACTTCTGCCTTGGTGAACTTGCGGGCCGTCTCAACGCCCCAGCTGGTGAATACCTCGTCGGCGTCGTGGTCATGATGATGGTGATGGCCGCAGCAGCAGTGGCCGTCATGGTCGTGATGATGCTCGTGCTCGTCGTCATCATCGTCATCATCGTGGTCGTGATGGTGGCCACAGCAGCAATGGTCGTGGTCGTCATGATCGTGGTGATGGTGCTCATCGTGATCATCATCTTCATCGTGATCGTGGTGATGCTCGTGCTCGTCCTCGTCGTCATCATCATCGTGGTCGTGATGATGGCCGCAGCTGCACACACCGTTCTCGTCATAGTGGTGATGATGGTGGTGATGCTCTTCTTCCTCGTCCTCGTGGGAGTGCTCCTCATTGGCCTTTGCAGCCATGGCGATCAGCTCTGCCTTGAAGTCGTCCTTGGTGGACATGGCCTTCAGGATCTGCTCACCGGTCAGCTCGTCCCATGCGGTGGTCACGATGGTAGCGGTGGGGTTCTTCTCGCGCAGCATGGCGACCGCAGCGGCGATCTTCTCTTCGCTGGCGGTCTGGGTGCGGCTGAGCAGGATGCAGCTTGCGTGGCTGATCTGGTCGTCGTAGAACTCGCCGAAGTTCTTCATATACATCTTCACCTTGTTCACATCGGCCACGGTGACAAAGCTGTTCAGCTGCACATCCAGATGCTCGGCCACGCCTTCCACAGCGCGGGTCACATCGGAGAGCTTGCCCACGCCGGAGGGCTCGATGACGATGCGGTCGGGGTGGTACTGCTCCACCACCTGCTGCAGGGCGGTGCGGAAGTCGCCCACCAGAGAGCAGCAGATGCAGCCGGCGTTCAGCTCGTTGATCTGGATGCCGCTTTCCTTCAGAAAGCCGCCGTCAATGCCGATCTCGCCGAACTCGTTCTCGATTAGCACCACCTGCTGGCCGGCAAAGGCCTCTTTGATGAGCTTTTTGATCAGGGTAGTTTTACCGGCACCAAGGAAGCCGGAGAAAATATCGATTTTGGTCATGATTCAATTGCCTCTTTCTTCGAATAGCACACAGAGCCGCAGAGTGCTGGCTCAAAAATCTTACACTCCTATTATAACAAGGCTGTCAATGGGAAAACCGCCTTTTTCAAGAAAAAATTGTAACTTTTTTTGCAAATTGGCGGCATTTTGAGGGAGAACGAACTCCCTCAGTCAAAACCTGACGGTTTTGCCAGCTCCCTCGGGGAGGGAGCCTCTGGCAGTACGGAAAAGCTTCCGGTTTCGCCAGTGGCCCCATCTCCGAGGGGGCTGGCATCGCGCAGCGATGACTGGGGGAGTTCCCCCTGCATTGCAATCTTTTTCCCGGAATGATACAATAAGGCCAAACAGAAATGCACCGCTGCCGGGCTTTCCGGTGAGAGAAAAGGAAGCAAATCATATGAGCATGAATACCGTTCCAGAGCGCCTTGCCGCTCTGCGTGCCGCCATGGCTGCAAACGGCGTGGCCGTTTATCTGATCCCTGTGGGTGATCCCCACGCCAGCGAATACCTGCCCTGCCATTACACCAGCCTGACCTGGTTCTCCGGGTTCCACGGCGAGAACTCCAACTTCGTGGTCACCCGCACCGAGAGCGCCCTGTGGGCCGACGGCCGTTATTTTGTGCAGGCCGAGAAGGAAATTGCGGGTACCGAGATCAAGCTGCAGCGCATGGGGGAACCCGGCGTGCCCACCGTGGAGGAATACTGCGCAAATGCCCTGAATGTGGGCGAAGCACTGGGCCTGTGCGGCCTGACCGCCAGCACGGCCCTCGTGAACGACCTGAAAAAGGCACTGGAAAAGAAGGGCGCTTTCATCAAGACCCTGAACCTTGAGGACGAGCTGTGGACAGAGGGCCGCCCTGCCCTGCCGGATACCCCAGCGTGGATCTTGCCGAAGGAATATGCGGGCTTCTCCCCGGCGGAAAAGCTGGATCAGCTGCGCAGCAAGCTCAAGGAGCTGGGCTGCACTGCTCAGTTTGTGGGCAAGCTGGATAATCTGGCATGGCTTTTGAACCTGCGCGCCATGGACATTGAGTGCACTCCCTATGCCATGGCCTACTGCTATGTGACCCCCAGCCGCGCGGTACTCTTCATCAACACGGCCCGCGTCACCCCGGAGGCAAAGGCAGAGCTGGAAGCCAACGGCATCACGCTGGCGGAGTATGATGATGTGCTGAAGTTCCTCGCTGCTGAGACGGAACCCCAGACTGTGCTGGCCGAGTGCTCCACGGTGAACTACGCCGTGTATCAGGTGCTGGAGCAGAACCCTGCCCTCACCGTGAAGGACGGCACCGACCCGCTGCTGATGATGAAGGGCGTGAAGAACGAAACGGAGCTTGCCCACACAAAGCAGGCCCATATCCGGGACGCTGTGGCCATGGTGCGGTTCCAGATCGAGCTGGAAAGCCGCCTTGCTGCCGGTGAGACCCTGACCGAGCTGACGGTGGATGAAATTCTGCACAAGTACCGCAGTGCGGACGATAAATTCCTTGTGGAAAGCTTTGGCACCATTGCGGCCTACGGCGGCAACGCAGCCATGATGCACTACCACGCCACCCCGGAAAATCACGCTGTGCTGGAAAAGAAGGGCTTTCTGCTGGTGGACAGCGGTGCCACCTACATGGACGGCACCACCGACATCACCCGCACCTACCCGCTTGGCCCGCTGACCGAGGACGAAAAGCGCTTCTACACATGGACTCTGCAGAGCCACATCGACCTTGCCAAGGCCGTCTGGCTGGATTACTGCGAGTGTAAGATGATCGACACTATTGCCCGGGAACCGCTGTGGCGGCACCTCATCAACTACCGCTGCGGCACCGGTCACAGCGTCAGCTTTGTGGGCAACGTGCACGAAGGCCCCCATGCCCTGAACAGCCGCAACATCACCCGGATGCGTCCCGGCATGGTGGTCACCGACGAGCCGGGCGTTTACGAGACCGACCTCGTGGGCATCCGCATCGAGAACGAGCTGGTGTGCGTGCACAAGGCCGATAACCAGTACGGTACCTTCCTTGGCTTTGAACCGCTGACCTTTGTGCCCATTGCCACCTCTCCCATCCTGCCCGGTGTGCTGGATAAGGACGAGATCGCATGGCTGAACGATTACCACCGTCAGGTGTTTGCAAAGCTGGCACCGCACCTGAACGACGAAGAGCGCAGCTGGCTGGCGGAGAAGTGTGCCGCCATCGGCTGCTGAGAAAGCGCAAAAAACACCCGGAGCCGTGCAGGAGCCAGAGCGGCTCTCGGCGGCAGCCGGGTGCTTTTTATAGGGTCACAGCTTGCAGCAGTGCGTCTGTGGGGTGTCCAGCGGCGGAAGAGTGAACTCGTTTTCGCCAAAGGGCGAACGCAGGATGGCCGCCCGCGTTTCCGGGTAGATGCCAAGTTCGGTGTAGATGTCCCGGTACAGGAGCATCACCCGCCGCCGCAGCGAAAGGATGTCGGCGGTGGTCACTCTGGAGTGGGAGACGCTCTGGCTGTTCTGCAGGTAGTAATAGCCGATGTCCGGGATGGAAACGGCGGTGCGCACGAAACGCAGATATTCGGTGTTGAACAGCTGATCCTCCGCAAACAATTCTTTGCGGAAATGGAGGCTGTGCTTCCGCAGGAGGTCACGGCGGTAGAGCTTGTTGCAGGGGCTGCCATAGTAGAAGGTGTTCGGCTTCTGGATCAGATGCTTTGCGTACTCCTGTCCGGTGTACACCCCGGCAGGCAGATAGCCATAGGCCCGGGTGCGGGGCGGATTGCGCTGGAGCACATGCTGCAGCGCCTTTTCCCATGGGCGGATGTGCTCCACATAGTTTTCCGGGTACACCATCCAGAAGGGCGCGATCACAAGATCGGCGGTGTGGGCCTCGGCGGCGGAGACCAGCTTTTCTGTAAAATCGGGGGCCAGCCAGTCGTCGCTGTCCACAAACTGGATGTATTTGCCGTGGGCCAGCGCAATGCCCTGATTGCGGGTATCCGCTGCGCCGGTGTTGGTTTTATCCACCAGTGCAATGCGGTGGTCGCTGGCGGCAAGGGCGCGGCAGACGGCAAGGGTGTCGTCGGTGGAGCCATCGTTCAGCAGCAGGATCTCAATGCTTTTATAAGTCTGGGCGCAGATGCTTTTGACACAGCGGGCAATGCACCCGGCAGTGTTGTACATGGGCACGATGATGCTTACAAGGGGAAATTCCATAGGTTCTCCTTTTCTCAGATGCGGCTGTGGGTGCGGGCAAATGCGTCGGAAAGTTTCTGCACCGGGCCGTTGGGCAGAGGGCTTTCAAACAGGCTCAGATAGATGCCGTGCAGCCGCAGGCGGAATTTATCGTACACGCCCAGCTGGATGCACAGTTCCTTGTAGGTGTGGTACATCCGGCTGCGGTGGCGCAGCATGTCCGCCGCGCTCACCTGCGTATGGCATACGCTCTGCGGGTTCTGGATGTAGCAGTAGGCGGCTTCGTCGATGGCGGCAAACCGCTGTGCCACCTGCAGATACCGGGTGTTGAACAGCTGGTCCTCGGCGTATACCACATGCTCGAACCGGATGTGCGCCATCTGGATGAGATCCCGGCGGTAGAGTTTGTTCCAGAGCACGCCGTAGTAAAAGGCAGCGGCATTGCCGGTGAGCTGCCACAGGTAATCCACCTTGTTGTACACCCCGGCGGGCAGCAGGCTGTACTCCCGGGTGTCATAGCCGCCATCCTTGCGGGGCACCATCATCCGGTAGGGAGCCAGCACAAGGTCGGCATGGCTGCGCTGCATAGCAGCCACCAGGTTTGCGGTGCAGCCCGGCAGCAGATGATCGTCGCTGTCCGCAAACTGGATGTATTCGCCGTGGGCAAGGGCAAGGCCGCAGCTGCGGGTGTCTGCTGCGCCGGTGTTGGGCTTGTCCACCACACGGATGCGGCTGTCGGCGGCAGCAAGCTTCCGGCAGACAGCAAGGGTGTCGTCGGTGGAGCCGTCGTTCAGCAGAAGGATCTCAAGCTCCGGGTAGCTCTGGGATGTGATGCTCTCCACACAGCGGGAGATGAAGCCCGCCGCGTTATAGGCGGGCACAATAACGCTGACAAGCGGCTGCGGCATGGCGGGTCCCTCCGTTTTTTCTTTTTTCGATGCAGCAAAGTTTTATTTATCATACTCCAGCCCTGCGCAAAAATCAAGGCGGGCGGCTGGCGGAAAGGAGAATGTGAGATGGTATTTCACATTGCGGTATGCAGCCCGGACGCGGCCTTGCGCAGCGGGCTGGAACGCCAGTGCATGGAATATTTTGCCCGGCGGCAGGATGCGTGCATCGTGCAGCAGCTGCCGGATGCAGATGCGCTGCTGCGCCGGGACACCGAGGGAGAACGGTTTGACCTGTATCTCATCGAGCTGGGCGCTGTAGCGGCCCCGGCAGGGCTTTCGGCGGCTGCGGAGCTGCGCCGCCGGGGCCGCAGGGCTCCGCTGGCCTTTGCGGCCCGCACACCGGCCCACGCCTACAGTGCTTTCCGGGTGGATGCCATGCAGTATCTGCTTCTGCCGGTGCACCAGCAGGAGCTTTCGGCCCTGCTTGCCCGCGCCACCGAGCCGGAGTACGGCCCGGCAATGACCGTTGTCACCGCCGAAGGCCTGCGGGCGCTGGCCTATGCGCAGATCGAATATCTGGAGTGCACCCACCATGTGGTGCACTTCCATCTGCTCAGCGGCGAGGATGTGGTGTCCCTTTCGCTGCGGGTGTCCTTTGCCGAGGTAGCAAAGCCGCTGCTGGAAGACGGGCGTTTTTTGCAGCCGCACCGCTCCTATGTGGTCAATCTGGCGGCGGCACAGCTGCTGACGGCGGGCGAGCTGCAGATGTGCAGCGGTGCGCGCATCCCCATCCCGCGCGGACGGGAGGGTGCAGTGCGCGAAGCCTTCCGCAGCTGGATCGACCGGTAAAATGGCAAACAAAAAAGAGCCGCTTTCACGGCTCTTTTTTTCGTGCCCGGAGATCAGGCATCAGGTTCGGTTTTGTGTTTCTTTTCCTTGTCGGAAGCATCCAGAACACCAAAGCCCCAGTGGTTGGCCATGTCCATGATGATCTTCTGGGGAGAACCGGAGGGATAGGCGTTCTCGGAGAACGCGGTCAGGAATTTATACAGCTGCGGCTGCACCTGATCGTACAGGCCCAGCTTTGTGTACAGCTCCTTGTAATAGCGGAACACCTGCAGTTTGTTCTGCACGATGGAAGCCAGATTGATCTGGGTGTGGCAGATGCTCTGGGGGTTCTGCACATAGTGGTAGCCCGCTTTGGAAATGGATACGAAAACATTGGCGTACAAAATGTATTCCAGGTTGAAAACCAGATCTTCGGCCCAGCGCACCTCGCTGGTGAACTGAAGATGATGGTCTGCCAGAATATCCCGGCGGTAGAGCTTGTTCCACAGCACGCTGTAGAAGAAGGATGCGGGCTTCTCCATCAGGCGCAGGGCAAAGGTATCGCGGTCGTAGATGCCCTCGGGCAGGAAGCCGTATTCACGGATATCATCAGGCTTTTTCTCGGCATCGATGCCAAGGTTCTCCTGCAGGTTTTCCAGTGCCTGCGTGGCCTTGGAAGAGTTGGCGGGAATCACCATCCAGTAAGGTGCAATGACCAGATCGGCGTTGTTCGCTTCGGCGGCAGTCACCAGCCGCTCGGTAAAATCAGGGTCGAGATAATCGTCGCTGTCCACAAACTGCACATACTTGCCCTTTGCAAGGGACATGCCGCAGTTGCGGGTTTCCGACACACCGGAATTGGATTTGTCCACCAGAACGATGCGGGGGTCCTTTTCACGGAATTGCTCACAGATGGAAAAGCTTTCGTCCCGGGACCCGTCGTTGACCAGAATGACCTCGATATCCTTCCATGTCTGGGCACAAATGCTCTCCAGACAGCGGGCAACACTATTCTGCACGTTGTACACAGGCACGATAATGCTGACGAGTGGGTTGTTCATGACGGAAGGTCTCCTCTTTACGGATATTATACCTTTATATTGAAAATCACAGAGTGTATTCTCACAAATGAGGACACTTCCCCCTTGGGGCAGTCCTATTTATAATATCATACTCTTCTTGCGCACAAAATGCAAGAGCAAAGAAGGATCAGATAAAGAAAAGAACCGCACGCTGCGGCCCTTTTTTCTTACACACGTGTCCAGTCCAGCGCATCCCACCGGGGCACGAACTGGCTGCAGATGCGGCGCATCTCCGGCTCGTCGGCGGCAGAGGTGCGGTCTGCGATGCCAATGACGTAATACCCGGCCTTGTGGGCGGTGGCGGCGGCGTATACGGCATCCTCGCACACGGCGCAGGCGGCGGGGTCTGCACCGCCCAAACGGCTCATGCACTCAAAGAACACCTCCGGGCGGCTTTTGTGCAGCACGCCCTGCGCTTCCACGATGAAGGAGAAATACTGCGCGATGCCCAGCCGGGTAAGCACGGTGCGGCACTGTTCGGCCCAGGTGTTGGAGCAGATGCACATGCGTGCGCCCTCGGCCTGCAGCTTTGCCAGCATCGTGCGCACGCCGGGTTTCAGCTCCACGGTCTCGTACAATTCGGCGATCACCTCGCGCATCACGGAAAAATAGCTTTCCTCGGTCAGCGGCAGGCCGTACTCCCGGATCAGATACTGTGCGCCCTCCTGCATTCCCATGTTCAGCAGTGTGGCGCGCAGATCCCCCCGCGGGGTGCGGCCATAGCGGCGCAGCAGTGCGTCGGGGGCACCCTCCCACACCACGGTCATGCTGTCGGTCAGGGTGCCGTCCATATCAAAGATCCATTGCTTGCAGTGCATTAGAATGCCTCCTTTTGAAATCCTGACAAGTATACCATGTTTCTTTGCCGGGAGAAAGGCATCAATTTACAAAAAACGGAAGAAATTTCTCTGGAAATATGCTATAATCTGAACAAAACCGGAAACGATCAAAGGAGGCGGATGCAATGGATGAACGCAGTGCGCCGTGCAAAGCTCTGGTGCTGGCGGGCGGCGGAGCCAGGGGCAGCTATCAGGTGGGTGTGTGGCGCGCGCTGATGGAGCTGGACTGGCACCCGCAGATCATTACCGGCACCAGCGTTGGCAGCCTGAACGGTGCCATGTTCGTGCTGGACCAGTACGAGACGGCCCGCGATATGTGGCTGGCCATCCGCAGCAAGGATGTGATGGAGCTGCCGGAGGAGGATGCCGACCTTTCGGCCCTGCACCAGTTCCTGCGCAGCGTGGTGAAAGCCGGCGGCATGGATGTGACCCCGCTGGAAGAGATCGTGGAGCGGGTGCTGGACGAGGATGCCCTGCGCGCGGCGCCCATCCGCTTCGGCCTTGTCACGGTGGAGCAGCGGGGCTTAAAGCCCCGGGAGCTGACGCTGGACGAGATCCCGGCAGGAAAGGTCAAGGACTACCTGATGGCCTCCGCTGCCTGCTTCCCGGCGCTGCGTGCGCGGGAGATCGACGGGGTCAAGTTTCTGGATGGCGGCTACAGCGACAACATGCCCACCGGTCTTGCCAAACGCATGGGCGCGGATGAACTGGTGTGCGTCGATCTGGAAGGCGTGGGCATCACCCGCCCCAACCTCACCGGCCTGCCCACCGTGATGGTGCGCAGCTACTGGGAGCTGGGCGATATCCTGCACTTTGACCCCGACACCGCCCGCCGCAACATCGAGCTGGGCTACTATGATACCCGCCGCGCTATGGGATATCTGCGGGGGTGTGCCTATGCTGTCTCCTGTGATGCCCAGAGCTGCGCGGATGCTGCTGCGTTCCACGCAAAATTTGAGCGGGTGCAAAAGGCCGTGCGGGAGAAATACCCGGTCACCCTGACGGCGGATGCGGCCCTGCTGCTGGCCAAGATGAAGGATGCCGACCTTGCCCCGCTGGAAGCCGCCGCGGAAGATGCCGGTGTGGACCCGGCCCATTACTACACCACCCATACTTTGTGCGATGCATTCCTTGCAAAGTGCGATCAGGCACGGATGCAGAGCTTTGCGCCGCTGTTTGAGGGCAGTGCCGATGCGGCGCGGGCCGCACTGGCCGCGCTGCTGCCCAATACCTTTTTGCAGGCGCTGGTCTGGCGCACCCTGACCACGCCGGAAGCCGAGCTTTTGCCGGAGGTGACCGAACATGAAAGTGTATAAAGGTTCCTGCGCTTCTCCCGGCCTTGTGCTGGGGCAGGTGAGCCGTCTGGAGCACCATGTGGAGACCACGACCGTGGGCCCCTTTAAACCGTCCCGGGAGCTGCAGCTGCTCACCGATGCCATCCGCACGGCGCAGGACGAGCTGGAATCCATGGCAGACCGTGCCGCACCCAGCGAGCAGGCCATCTTCCAGTTCCAGAGCATGATGCTGGACGACGAGGGCATGATGAACGAGGTGCGCTTCTGCATCAATGCAGGCATTGGCGCGGCAGCGGCCATGAATCAGGTGGGCCAGCGCTACGCCGACCAGCTGGCCAACATGAAGGATAACCCCTACATGCAGCTGCGCAGTGTGGATATCCTCGACGCAAGCCGCCGGGTCATCAACATCATCACCAACCGCCCCCGCATGTGGCTGGCGCTGGACCACCCGGTGATCCTTGCGGCAGAGCGGCTGATGCCCACCGACCTGTTCAGCGTGCCTTCCGGCATGATTTTAGGCATCATCACGGCAGAGGGCAGCGGCCAGAGCCACGCGGCCATCATTGCCCGGGCAATGAATATCCCGGGCATCGTGCAGGTGGGCCGGGATTTTCTGGACGACTGCGACGGCCGCACCGTGATTTTGGACGCCACCGGGGGCCAGTGCACGCTGGACCCGGACGCTGCCGCCCGCCAGCAGGCCGAGACCCGCATCTGCGAGCTGCAACGGGAGAACGAAGAGATGGGGCAGCTGCATGCTCTGCCCAACAGGACAAAGGACGGCCAGCCCTTTGAGCTGCTGGCCAACTGCTTTGGGCCGGAGGACATCGACACGGCCATGCAGTCCGGCGCACAGGGCGTGGGCCTGCTGCGCACCGGCTACATGATGCTGCCGGGCCGCATCCTCGATGAGCAGGAACAGTATTTCTTCTACTGCTCCTGTCTTGCTGCCGCCAAGGGCTGCCCGGTAACGGTGCGCACCTTCGACTTTGGCTCAGACCGCACCATTTCCGACGCCTATCAGGGCCTGCAGTCTTCCAAGCTTGGCCTGCGGGGCATCCGCAACAGTCTGCGCCAGCCCCACCAGTTCGAGACGCAGCTCTGTGCACTGCTGCGCGCCGCCGCCCGCGGCCCGCTGCGGGTGATGTTCCCCATGGTGACGAATGTGGAGGACTGGGATGCAGCCATGCGTGTGGTGGAGCGCTGCCGCGAGCACCTGCGGGAGCGCGGCGTGGCGTTCAACGAAGATACAAAGTTCGGCGTGATGCTCAGCGTACCCGCTGCCTGCCTGACCGCTGAGGAATTTGTAGAGCACGGGGTCGATTTTCTTGTGGTCGGCACCAACGACCTGACCCAGTATACCCACGCGGCAGACCGTGAGCTTGCCAGCGCGGAGCACTACTACCGCCCGGCCAGCAAGGCCATGAAAAAGCTCATCACTATGGTGCTGGATGCCGCAAAGGTGCGCAATGTGCCGGTGACCATCTGCGGCCTTGCGGTGGGCAACCCGGCCAACACGGTGCAGTATCTGCAGCTGGGCCTGCGCAGCTTCTCGGTGAGCCCGCAGAACCTTTTGAATGTGAAGAAGGCCCTGCTGGAGCTCTGACGCTCCAAACCATTTTTGACACAGCAGCCCGGAACGATCTGTGGGTCGTTCCGGGCTGTTTTTTCTGCGGCTGCAAAAGCATTCTCTCTTCCATTTTTTTACAGAACGCACGAAAAAACGGGGGGGTCCAAAAGGTTCGTACAGAATGAAGATTGCGCCTTGTTGCAGAAGTGCTATACTTTAAATGTTTAAAACGTGCGGGCAGGCGAAAAAGGCTTGCATGCACGAAAAAAGCGAGAGAGGAGTCATCTTTATGAAGAAGTTTGGCACACGGCTCATCAGTGCGGTACTTGCAGGCTGCATGATGACCTCTGTCCTTCCCGTGAGCGCATTTGCTCTGGAGGGAAGTGCAGAATTTGAACGCACTGTGAGCGCACAGGAAAATTCCGATGCGCCTGCAGAGCCCTCCGGAGAGGTGGCAGCGGCCTGCCCCCTGACCGGCGGCGAGACCATCAACAAGAAGTTCATTGAAGAGCATGGCGGCAGCAAGGTTTATTCCATAAGCGGTACCTATACAGAGGGGATCGTGATCGACGCTGAGGACGAGGATGTGGTCATCAACGTCACCGGAGAAACGACCTTTGATAAGGGTGGGCACAGTCACAATAACGACTATGCGACCTTTATTACAGTCTGCAGAGCCAATAGCGTGACCGTCAACGCTGAGGGGCAGACCATCACGACGGCAGAGGGCCTCGCCTACAGCCGTTGCTTCTATGCCGCAGACACCTTCACGGGCACCGCAGTGCTTAACGGCGGCAACTATAACTGGCAGTGTGACGACATCTCCGCATGCTATCTGCTCGGCGGCAACTGGACGTTTGACGATCTCACCCTGAAAACCTTCCGGTGTGCTATTGAAACAGATAAGGGAGCCAATGTGGGAGCCAATGTGACCGTCAATGGCGGCACCTACGACTGCCACGATAGCTTCAGCGCGACGTTTTTGATCCAGAATTCCCCCAACTCGTCCTTCAATGGTGTGACAGCCTCCGGCGCGGGCTGGGTCCTGAGCACCAACAACAGTTGGGTCGATGTCGTCGGCGGCTCTTACTCCCGCAATAAGGCCAAGGATTACCCAGACCGTCCGACGCTGCGCGCCGCCAAAGGTGCAACGCTGAACGTCACAAATGCCAATGTCACCGGAACCTACTGCGATGTGTTTGTGCTTAGTGCCACCGCCAACCTTTTCGGCGGTACTTATACCAACACCAACGAGTATCTTGATTCTTACTGCACGTCCCCTGCACTGAAGGTATGGGAAAACGGCACATTGAGCGTCAATGGTGCCACTGTGGAGTGCAGGGGCGGCAATGCTGCCATTTCTTCGGGCGAACCGGCAGGGTCGAAGCACTGTTATGATCAGTATGACAATGGCGGCAAGCTGGTCGTTGAGAACTGCACGATCAAAAACAGCAAATACGGCATTTATCTCGGTCCGGACAGCAGCACCTCCGCAGAGCTGAAGAGCGCCACGTTTGAGAATAACGAGAGCGATATTTACCTCGAGTCCGACAAGGAGATCACCATCAGCGATACCTTTACCACCCAAGCCACCATCAAGGTTGCCGACCCGGAAGAAGGCCGTCAGCTCACGGTCGCAGGCAATGCAAACAAGCTGCACCTTAAGGGCCAGAACGAGAACTACCGCGTGGCGTATGACAAGGCACAGCACTATTATTACCTGACCCAACGGGCACCCGGCTACACCCTGACCGCCAAGGATGCCACGGCAACGATCAAGGTCGGGGGCGTTGACACTAAGGTTGACCCCAATGACGAGATCTACGAAGGCACCCCGGTCACCCTGACCGCAGACCCAGCCCCCGATGGACAGAAGTTCGCAGGCTGGGCCGGGATCGTGATCTTGAACGGCGTTGTACAGAATGAAATGAATGACCTGCTGAGCTTCCCCAATGAGGAGGACCATACCACGGCGAACTTTGAAATGCCCAAAGGCAACGTGACGGTCAGAGCCGTGTACGAAGCCGTGGACCCCGTGGAGCCGCCTGTGGACCCGGTAGACCCGGTGGACCCGGTGGGCCCCGTGGACCCCGTCCTGCCCGGTGTCATCATCGGCGGCGCTGTAATCCTGGGTGCCTATGAGACCGGCACCGGCATCTACCGTCTGATGAACATGCAGGGCATCCCCCTGCCGTCTGACCGCATCGAGCTGGCAGAGCTGGTCTGGGAGCGTGCAGGCAAGCCGGAGCCGCAGAACATGACCGATGAGGACCTGTATGCGGACATTGACGCCGCCGACACCGATGCCCAGAAGGCTGCACACTGGATGGTGGAGCAGGAGCTGATGAAGTTCGACGAGGACAACAACAAGTTCCATCCGTGCTTCCCGGTCAGCAAGCTGCGCGTCTGCCTTACTTGGCAGAATGCAAAGGACAAGGGTCTCATTGACTGATCTGCCCTGCGTCTGCACAGCGGAACAATAAAAAAACAAGGGGCCGCTCCTTTCCGGGAGCGGCCCCTTGTTGCTGTCCGGAAGGCCCGCAGGCGCTGCCGGGCAGCACAAAGCATTATTCCAGATTCCCCGTCAGGGTCATGACGGACGCAAGCACCGCCAGCGGGGCGGTCTCGCACCGCAGGATGCGGGGGCCAAGGCCCACCGTTCTGGCACCGGCCTTTGCAGCCATCTCGGCTTCCTCGGCGGCAAAGCCGCCCTCGGCACCAGTCACGATGGCGATTTTCAGTTTTTCACCATCGGCGGGCTTTGCTGCGGCCAGCAGGTCGCGCAGGGGCGCGCCGCCGCACTCGTAGCAGAACAGCACAAGGTCGTACTGTGCAAAGGTGCGGCACACGGCCCCGAAGTTTGCCAGCGGCAGGGCCACATCCGGCAGAATGCCCCGGCCGCACTGCTTGGCGGCTTCCACCGCAATGCGGTTGTAGCGCTCGTTCTTCTGCTCCTCTTTTTTGGGCGCCGCCACGCAATACCGGCTGAAGAAGGGCACGATGTGGGCTGCGCCCAGCTCCACGCCGTGCTTGATGATCTGCTCCAGCTTGTCCTGCTTGGGGTAACCGGCCAGCAGAGTGACCTCCACGCTGGGTTCGGCGGCGCTGGGATAGCCCGGCTCCACCCGGAACTCCACACACTCATCGCCAAAGCCGGTGATGGTGGCGGTGTATTCCACGGCATTGCCGTCGCATAGAATGACAGTATCGCCCAGCCTTGCGCGCATCACGCGGGCAAGATGGTGGGCATCGGCCCCGCGCAGGGTGGCGGTGCCGTCAGAGATCTCGGTGGTAAAATAACGGTGCGGCATAGTGGTTCTCCTTAAACGTCCTCGCCCTCTCAGTCTTTGCTTCGCAAATCCAGATTCCCCCTTTTGTCACCTACGGTGACATCTTCCCCCGGCCGGGGGAAGTCTTTCCTCAAAGTGGGAGCCCTTGGCAGTCCACGCAAACTTCATCTCTTTGCCAAGGCCTCTCCCTTTGGGAGAGGTGGCACCGAAGGTGACGGAGAGGGCAAGCCAGCTGAAAGAAATCATGAAAGCTTCTGTAATTACGCTTTCTTGCAGACGATGCACTCCCAGCCGCGCTTCTCCTTCACTTCCACAACGGCAAGGCCGGCTTTTTCCAGCCCGGCGATCACTTCGTCCTTGCGGCTGTCGATGATGCCGCTGGCAATAAAGGTGGCACCCTCCGCCATCAGGCCGGGCACGGCAGGAGCCAGAGACAGGATGGCATTGGCCACGATGTTGGCGGTGATGATATCGTATTTGCCGCTGGCCTTATCGGAAAGGTCGCCCACCAGCACGGTCAGCTTGTCCTGCACGCCGTTCAACGCGGCGTTCTCGCCTGCGGTGCGTACGGCCACAGGGTCGATGTCCACGCCCTCGGCCACGGCAGCGCCCAGCTTCAGCGCCGCAATGGCAAGGATACCGCTGCCGGTGCCGATGTCCAGCACCCGCTCGCCGCCGGTCACCCGCTCGTCCAGCGCTTCCATGCACAGGCTGGTGGTCTCGTGGCCGCCGGTGCCGAAGGCAAGGCCCGGGTCAAGGATCAGCTTTACCCGGTCGGTGTCGTACTGCTGCCACGAGGGCACCACCGCCAGACGTTTGCCGATTTCCAGGGGGTGATAATACTTGCGCCAGCCGTTCTGCCAGTCCTCCTGCTCCACGCCCTCGGTCTCTACGGTGTAGGCGATGTTTGCAGCTTCCATGCGGGCGGCAATGAGGGCCAGCGTTTCCACGGGGGAAGCGCCCGGCTCCAGATACATATGGATGATAACGGTATCGCGGGGCTTGTCCAGCAGCTCCTGCTCGATCAGATCCACATGGGCGATCTCGGCCACCTGCTGCTCGATGTCGCTGTAGTCTTCGATATAGATGCCGCCCTCGGCGATCATGGTGGCAACGGCTTCGGCGTTGTCGGCGTCGGCCTTGGCCACGGTCAGGCGGATATCAGTCCATTCCATAAAATAAACCTCCTTCGGGTTCCCGCTTTTCTTATAATAGTATAGTACCCGATTCGGCTGTGGGATGCAAGCCTTTGGGCAAAATGTACGTAAAAAGAAAAGAATTTTCAACACAAAGACGACCCTTGTGCGGAAAACCCAAAAATTATCGACTGAAAAACTGCCAAATGAGGACTTTTGATGCATTTTGATAGAAAAAAGGCGAAAGGGACTTTCTTTTTTTGCGGAAATATGTTACTATTCTATTACGGAATTATGGACGGCCTGCAACCAGAGGCGTCTGTAAACACAAACATTTCTTAAGGAGGAATGTGCTTTATGATGAAGTATCTCCAGAAACTGGGCAAAGCTTTGATGCTTCCCGTCGCGGTCCTGCCGATCTGCGGCATCCTGATGGGTCTTGGTTATGCCCTCGCTCCGGGCGTTATGGGCGTTCCCGGTGCAGCAACCTCCGGTGCAGCTTACACCGTTGGCTTCCTGCTGGTCAAGGCAGGCGGCGCTCTGATCGATAACATGGCATGGCTGTTTGCCATTGGTGCCGCTGTCGGCCTTGCTGACAACGACGGCACCGCAGGTCTGGCCGGTCTGGTCAGCTTCCTGATGATGCAGCAGCTGCTGAACCCCGGTGTGGTCGGCATGGTCCGTCACCTGGAAGAAGGCACTGCTACCTACATCGCCTTCCAGAAGGTCGCCGGCAACTCCTTCATCGGCATTCTGGCCGCTGTTGTGGGCGCTGCCTGCTACAACAAGTTCAAGGATATCCAGCTGCCTGACTGGCTGGCATTCTTCTCCGGCAAGCGCTTCGTTGCAATCGCTACCGGTCTGATCTCCATTCTGGTGTCCGTTGTTCTGCTGTTCGTCTGGCCCGTCATCTTCGACGCTCTGGTCGCAATCGGCAACGGCATCGCTGGCATGGACGGCATCGGCGCCGGCATCTACGCCTTCCTGAACCGTCTGCTCATCCCCACCGGTCTGCACCACGCTCTGAACAACGTGTTCTGGTTCGACACCATCGGTCTGGGCGACCTGAGCCACTTCTGGGCTGGCGAGACCTCTGCTGATGTGGGCTGGAGCCTTGGTATGTATATGTCCGGCTTCTTCCCCTGCATGATGTTCGGTGTCCTGGGCGCTGCTCTGGCTATGGTCAAGACCGCTAAGAACAAGAAGGCCGCCATCGGTCTGGTTCTGTCCGCTGCCATCTGCGCATTCGTCTGCGGCGTTACCGAGCCCTTCGAGTTCGGCTTCATGTTCCTGTGCTTCCCGCTGTACGTTGTGTACGCAGCCCTGTACGGCATCTTCACCATCATCACCTACTACTCCGGTTTCCGTGCTGGCTTCTGCTTCTCTGCAGGCGCTACCGACCTGGTGTTCTCTGCATCCCTGCCCGCAGCTGCCAAGACCTGGATGATCATTCCTCTGGGCATCGCAGCCTTCGTGGTGTTCTACGCAGTGTTCTACTTTGCTATCACCAAGTTCGACCTGAAGACCCCCGGCCGTGAGGACGAGGACGAAGAGGCCGAGAAGAAGGTCGTTCTGGCAAACAACAACTACACCGAAGTTGCTTCCGCTGTTCTGGCTGCTGTCGGCGGCAAGGAGAACGTGAAGGAAGTTGGTTACTGCGCAACCCGTCTGCGCTTTGAGGTCAAGGATAACGCCAAGGTGGACGAGAAGGCTGTCAAGGCCGCTGGTGCTGCCGGTGTCATCCGCCCCAGCAAGAACGCTTGCCAGGTGATCATCGGCACCAAGGTTCAGTTCGTGTACGACGAGCTGAAGAAGATGCTGTAACGCACACAGCATTCTGAACGGAGTTTGTGCGGGAGACTGGTTGCTCCTGCATTCCCATAAAAGCCGCCGGGAGAAGGGCAGAACCTGCCGCTCCCGGCGGCTTTTTGCGTTCCCGCGCGGAGTGTGCTATACTGGTTCAAAAGGCAGATACGGGAGGAAAAACCATGAGCAAAGTGTACAGCTGGCGGAAACTGAACGAAAAAGAACTGACGCGGGTCTATCTGGACGAAATGCGGCGGGACTTCCCGCCCACGGAGCTAAAGCCCCTGAGCATGATCCTGAACAGCGAAGCGGACGGCACAGCCCACACATGGGGCGTGTTTGACGGCGAAACACTGGCGGCGTACCTGCTCATGGTGCGCCCGGCAGGCAGCAGGGTGAGCCAGCTGGATTACTTTGCCGTGCTGCCGGAATACCGTGCTGCAGGGCTGGGCGCGCAGCTGCTGGCCGACCTGCCGCAGCACGAGCGGGGTGCGCAGGCCATCCTCATTGAGGCCGAATGCCCGGATAAGGCGGAGGACGAGACAATGGCGGTGCGGCGGCTGGGCTTTTATGCCCGGTGCGGCGCGCGGGACACCGGCTTCACCGAGCACCTGTTTGATGCATGGTTCCGCATTCTGGTGCTGGACTGCCCGGGTGCCGGTACCTTTGCGGACCGGCAGGCCGTGGATGCCCTGGTGGACTGCTACCGCCGCACCATCAGCGAGACCGAGTGGCAGAAGTACGTGCAGTTCTACTGCCCGGACGGAACAAAATACTGCTGAGCAGAAGGCGCTCTGTGCAAATTATGTGTACAGAGCGCCTTTTTGTCATATTTTTGTTGACAGACTCCCAAAAAGTGGTACGCTAAAAGCACAGAAAAACGCTTTTAGAGGAGGGCAATGTTATGGCAGAAAAAATGACCCGGCGTACCTTTATGAAGAGCGCAGCAGCTGCGGCTGCAGCGATCTCTTTGTCCGGCGTGCTGACCGGCTGCGGCGGCAGCGGTCAGCTGGCAGACGACGAGGTCCAGATCGGACCCTTCACCGTGAAGGTCTTTGGTCTGGATGTGGATCTGGGCACGGAATCCGGCACGGACAAGGGTGCCATCACCGGCAAGGTGAGACTGCGCTATGACGCCGGCGGCGGCAGCTGGCAGGGCGGACAGTACGGCGACATGTTCCAAGCTTCCGTGGGCGAAGCAAAGCTGAAGCAGGTATCCCCCGCCGGGACTTTCTTTGTCTCCGACACGCTGTTGGGTAAGCCCTTTGCCACAGAGGAAAAAGATCTGAGGCTGAACTTCCCCGATGCAGAAATCAAGGAAGCTTACCGGAATGGTCAGCCTGCGGTGCTGAAGATCGTCATCAACGGCATCAGCGAGACGTTGTTCCTTGTCAAGAAGAATGGCGGCTATGCAGCCACCAAGACTCTGCCTTCCCTTACCACGGTTTGACCCGCAGACCCTTTTGCCCCGAGCATTCTTTGAAAGAGTGCCCGGGGCTTTTTGTCGTTTTGCCCAGCCGGAAAATGGCATTTTCGGCATATTTATCCTGTTTGTAAAATTTGAGTACAGGCTTTTCATGCCGGCTTTACGCAGGCTTGACACAGCCGCCGGAGCCTGTGCAAAAGCTTTACCTCCATTTTGCGCGTACATGGTCGCAGCGCACACGGCGGTGCGGTACAATAAGGCCGTTCCCAAGGAAAACACATAGAAACAAGAAAACATCGGCCGAAAATGCATTTCGGCATTTATTGGAGGAAAAGGGTTATGAAAAAGATCACTCGTCGTTCGTTTATCACTGTCTGCGGCGCTGCTGCTGCGGCTATGGCTCTGACCGCCTGCGGCGGCGCCGCCTCTTCCACTGTGGCATCCTCTGCTGCAGAGTCCACCTCTTCTTCTGCCGCTGCTGAGACCGCTGCAGGCACCCTGTCCGGCAATGTAGCTACCGGCGGTTCTACCTCTATGAAGAACGTCATCGCAGCCCTGACCGAGGGCTTTGCCGAGGTGGAGCCGGGTGTCACCGTCAGCTACGACCCCACCGGTTCCGGCGCAGGCATCACCGGCGCTACCGATAAGACGCTGGACATCGGCCTGTCCTCCCGCGCCCTGAAGGACGACGAGAAGAACGACGTGGACGGCACCACCGTGGCTCTGGACGGCATCGCCATCGTTGTCAACAAGGCCAGCAAGGTGGCAGACCTGACCGTGGACCAGCTGAAGCAGATGTTCACCGGCGAGATCACCAACTGGAAGGATGTGGGCGGCGACGACGGCGAGATCGTTCTGGTGGGCCGCGAGGCCGGTTCCGGCACCCGTGATGGCTTTGAGAGCATCGTGGACGTGAAGGACAGCTGCAAGTACGCACAGGAGCTGACCGCTACCGGCGCTGTCATCAGCGCTGTGGAGGCCAATCCTCTGGCTGTCGGCTACGCTTCCCTGTCCGCTGTGGGCGACACCGTCGCCATGGTCACTGTGGAGGGTGTGGAGTGCAGCGAGGACACCGTGAAGGACGGCAGCTACAAGATCCAGCGTCCCTTCGTGTTCGTCACCAACAAGAGCGTGACCCTGTCGGAGCAGGCACAGGCCTTTGTGGACTTTGCCACCAGCAAGGACGCTGCCGACCTCATCCGCACCGCAGGCGCTGTGCCGGTGAACGAGTAATTACCGGGTGGTTTGCCGGGGAAAACTCCCCGGTGAACCGCCTGCCCCGCATCTGAACAAGAAAACTGCCGCGTCGGGCTGCCGTTTCTGCGGGCCGACGCGGCTTTTATAAAGGATTTCAGCTATGAACAAAAAATCCTATCTGAGCCGGGTGCGGCTGCCCCGCACACCCGCCGAATGGCTGGAAGCGGTGATGAACTTCATCTTCTTCCTGTGCGGTATGCTGGCGGTGGGCTGCGTGGTGCTCATCTCGGTGTACATGGTGATCTCCGGCGTGCCGGCCATCCACAAGATCGGCCTGTTCCAATTCCTGCTCGGCACAAAGTGGGCCTCCACGGCAGCCCAGCCGCTGTTCGGCATCCTGCCGTTCATCCTTTCCAGCATCTACGGCACGCTGGGCGCTGCCATCATCGGTGTGCCCATCGGCCTGCTGACGGCGGTGTTCCTCTCCAAGGCCGCCGACCCCAAGCTGCGCACCGTGGTGGTTACTGCCATCGAGCTGCTGTCCGGCATCCCCAGCGTGGTGTTCGGCCTGCTGGGCATGCAGGTGCTGGTGCCCGCCGTGGCAAAGACCTTCGGCAAGGCTTCCGGTGCCTGCCTGCTGAGCGCAATCGTGGTGCTTTCCATCATGATCTTGCCCAGCATCGTGTCCGTGTCGGTCACGGCGCTGAACGCCGTGCCGCCGGAGTATGAGCAGGGCAGTTTGGCACTGGGTGCCACCGACACCGAAACATGGTTCAAGATCAGCATTCCGGCAGCCAAAAGCGGCATTGCCGCAGGCATTGTGCTGGGCATCGGCCGTGCCATCGGCGAGGCCATGGCGGTGATGATGGTGGCAGGCAACAGCCCCAACATGCCGGACAGTCCCTTCCGCAGCGTCACCTTCCTGACCACCGCCATCGCCAAGGAGATGAGCTATGCCGGCGGTCTGCAGCGGCAGGCGCTGTTCAGCATCGCGCTGGTGCTGTTCGTCTTTATCATGATCATCAATGTTGTGCTGAACGTTGTGCTGAAGGGAGGAAGCCGGGATGAATAAGGGCCTTTCGCCTTCCCGTCAGATGTGGAACCGGGTCATGACCGCACTGGTCTGGGCCAGCGCCGTTCTGGTGATGGTTCTGGTGGCCGGTATCATCGGCATGGTGCTGGTGCGGGGCATCCCCCACATCAGCTGGAAGTTCCTTTCCACCACCGCCAGTGTGCTGAAAAAGACCGACGGCATCCTGCCTGCCATCCTCAACACACTGTATGTCATTGTGCTGACATTACTGATCGTACTGCCTCTGGGCGTGGGCGCGGCGGTCTACCTGACCGAGTATGCCTCCAACCGGCGGCTCATCGAGGTCATCGAGTTCACCAACGAAACGCTGGCGGGCATCCCCAGCATCATCTACGGTCTGGTGGGTATGCTGGTGTTCAGTCAGGCGCTGGGCTTCCAGACCTGTCTGCTGTCCGGTTCGCTCACGCTGGTGGTCATGAACCTGCCCACCATCATCCGAACCACGCAGGAATCCCTCAAGACGGTGCCGCAGGGCTACCGTGAGGGTGCCATGGGCTTGGGTGCAGGCAAATGGCACATCATCCGCACCATCGTGCTGCCCTGCAGCATCGACGGCATCGTGACCGGCTGCATTCTGGCTGTGGGCCGCATCGTGGGCGAAAGTGCCGCCCTGCTTTTCACCGCCGGTGCCGCAGAGGTCATTGCCAAGAGTGTGGCCAAAGCCTACACCTCCAACGGTGCCACCCTGTCGGTGCTGCTGTACCTGCGTGCCTTTGAGGACGGCGATTTTGCTTCCGCATGGGGCATCGGTGCGGTGCTGCTGGTGCTGGTGCTGGCCATCAACCTTGCGGCGCGGCTGGCAAAGACCAAGCTGAAACAGAAACAGTAAAATTTGATTTTACTGTTCAAAATGGCCTCCGCATTCGCTCTGGCCATGAATCGCGGAAAAATTATTTTTAATTTCGTAGATTTGAAAAATCTGCGGATTTTTCAAATCTACCTTTTCACGGGAAGGGTCGAAACGGTAAACTTCCTGTTGAAATTCAACAATGAGGTACTCTATGGAAAACACGAACATGCCGGTGATATCGGCAAAAGACCTGAACCTCTGGTACGGCGACTTCAAGGCGCTGAAAGGCATCTCGCTGGACGTGGGCGAGCGGGAGATCACCGCTCTCATCGGCCCTTCCGGCTGCGGCAAGTCCACCTTTTTAAAGACCCTCAACCGCATGAACGACCTTGTGCCGAATGTGCGCATCGAGGGCGATGTGCGGCTGAAGGGCGAGGACATCTTTGCCCGGGAAATGCAGCTCACCGACCTGCGCCGCCGGGTGGGCATGGTGTTCCAGAAGGCCAATCCCTTCCCCATGAGCATTTACGACAACATCACCTACGGCCCCAAGCTGCACGGCGTGCGCAATAAGGCTGAGCTGGACGAGCTGGTGGAAAGCAGCCTGCGGGGCGCGGCCCTGTGGGACGAGGTGAAGGACCGCCTGAAAAAGAGCGCGCTGGGCCTTTCCGGCGGACAGCAGCAGCGTTTATGCATCGCCCGTGCACTGGCGGTGAAGCCCGAAGTGCTGCTGATGGACGAGCCCACCAGCGCATTGGACCCCGGCTCCACCATGAAGGTGGAGGAGCTGATGAGTGAGCTGAAGAAGAACTACACGGTGGTCATCGTTACCCACAACATGCAGCAGGCGGCCCGTATCAGTGACCGCACCGCCTTCTTCCTGCTGGGCGAGCTGGTGGAAGTGGGCCCCACGGCGCAGATCTTCAGCGCACCGCAGGATAAACGCACCGAGGACTACATTTCCGGTCGGTTCGGTTAAAGGAGGAAACAGCTATGAGTATCCGTAAACAGTACGACACCGATTTGGAATCGCTGAAAAATTCGCTGACCGAAATGGGCCGCAACTCTGCCGATGCCGTGGAGAACGCTTTGGAAGCGCTCTGCGTTGCTGATGCCGATGCAGCTGCGGCCATCGTGAAGGGGGATGCCCGCATCAACAATATGGAGCGGGATATCGAGCACCGCTGCATGACGTTGCTGCTGCGTCAGCAGCCGGTGGCAGGCGATCTGCGCCGCATCTCCACCGCCATGAAGGTGGTCACGGATATTGAGCGCATCGGCGACCATGCCGCCGACATCGCCGAGATCATCCCCCACCTTGTCACCGTCCGCAAAGAGGGCGACCCGGCGGTAAGTCAGGCCATTGCCATGGGCAAAAAGGCCCACCAGATGATCCTGGATGCCCTTGCCGCCCTGACGGCAGAGGACGAAAATGCCGCCCGCAGGGTGATCGCCGCAGACGACGAGGTGGATTACGACTTCAACGCCATCAAGCATCAGCTGGCGCAGGAGATCGCCGAAGATCCCGGCAAGGTGGACGCAGCGCTGGACCTGCTGATGGTCATTAAGTATCTGGAGCGCATCGGCGACCACGCCGTGAATGTGGCCGAGTGGGTGCAGTTCGTGCGCACCGGCCGCTATAAGGACGAGAGCATGTTCTGAGCATTTCCCTTCCTCATTTTTGAGGGTTCGTGTTTTCTTTATTTCTCCTGAAAAAGGCCGTTTCTGCCCGGTGCGGAAGCGGTCTTTTTCTGCAGGACGAAAACCCTCTCAGGCTCACTGCGTTCGCCAGCTCCCCCGAAGGAGGGAGCTTTTAAGCATCTACCGGTTCGTGCCGATAAAGCTCCCCCTTCGGGGGAGCTGGCACGCCGTTAGGCGTGACTGAGAGGGGGCTGACTCCTACAACGAAAATTGACTAAAAATTTTTTAGCTTTCTGCAATATTCCGGTGCGTCGGTTCGTATCTGAGGTGTAGGGCGGCAGGAGCCGCCATTCCCTGTGCGGCGGGCGTCCGACATCCCCCAGTCCCCGCCCGCCGCACCCTTTACGGAGGAAACGCAGATGACACAGACGAATCTTATCCTGCCGGAAGTCAGGGCCGGAACGGTCAGCCGCGAAGCACTGGTGCAGGCGGCACTCAAAGAGATCACCCAGAATTACCGCGAAGCAAGCCTTTCCAACGTGGCACGGGAGTACGGCGTTTCGCTGGCATATGTCAGCGAGTGCGTGCGTGCCCAGACCGGACGCACCTATAAGGAATTGCTGCAAAAGCACCGTATGGAGACCGCTGCCCGCATGCTGCGCCGCAGCGACATGAACATCCAGCAGATCATTTCTCTGGTGGGCTACGAGAACACCAGCTATTTCTACCGCCTGTTCCACGAGCGGTATGGTCTCAGCCCGCGGGAATACCGGCTGGTGCGCACCGGCCATGGCCGCGCCAGCGCATAAGGTACTTGCTTTAAAAGCAGGGACTGCTGCACATCGTTTTAGCCGAAAGTGCAGCAGCCCCTGCTTTTTGCCGTTTTGGAGCATTTTAAGGTACTTTGGTGCGGGAACTGGATTTTTATGGTAATTTGTAGTACAATAAGAACAATTCTCAAAGTGCTGTGCCGGACCGAGCGCAGCGCAGAAAAGACGAGGTGGAATGAATGTTTCGTGGAGCAGTGAGAGGGGATCTGCCCCAGATCCTGAAGATCTATGCCCATGCACGTGCAGTCATGAAGGCATCTGGCAACCCGACCCAGTGGGGGGATAATTTCCCGCCGCAGGAACTGCTGGAGGAGGATATCGACTCGAACCGGTTGTTCCTCTATGTGGTCAACGGCCAGATCGAGGCCGTATTTGCATTTATTCTGGGGGCGGACCCCACCTACGCCGCCATTGAGGACGGCCAGTGGCTGGACGATACCCTGCCCTATGGCACGGTGCACCGTCTGGCATCGGCCGGAAAGCACAAGGGCGTGGCATCGGCAGTGCTGGACTGGAGCATGGAGCACTGCCAGAGCCTGCGTGCCGACACCCACGCCGACAACAAGATCATGCAGCATCTGCTGGAAAAGAACGGCTTTACCCGCTGCGGCATCATCCATGTGGCAGACGGCTCGCCCCGCTTTGCCTACCAGAAGCTTGCCCCCACCCAGCCGCTGGGTTGAAACAGAATACACCCCCAAAGAGCCCCGGTCTGCGGATGCAGAGCCTGCCATGCAGGACTGCGCACGCAGGCTTTTTTGTTTGCCCCCGCTCGCTCCGCCCTGCGCCGCTCGACGGTGACGGAGAGAACGAAGCCGCGAACGGTTAAATCTGTCCTTGCTGCAAATACAGATCGGCGGAAAACCCCCATGGGCACCGACCTGAATGCAAATTTGTGAACGAAAAATGTCTGAAAACGCTTTCATTTCTCTGCCGTATGTGCTATAATAACACCCGTCCTTGTGTAAGAGACAGGAAGCTGTACGCCATTGGCGTACAATAGGAAAGAGGAGTGTCTATATGAAAACGTTGAATAAGGCAGTTGCCCGTTACAACGGCATCAGCCTGATCGTTCGCATTCTGATCGGCCTGATCATTGGTGCGGTGCTGGCTCTGGTGGCCCCCGGTGCAGGCTGGGTGGGTGAACTGGGCAGCCTGTTCGTTGGCGCACTGAAGGGCATCGCCCCGGTGCTGGTGTTCGTGATTGTGGCAAGTGCTCTGGCACAGGGCTCTTCCAAGCTGGACCGCCGCTTCGGCACGGTCATCTGGCTGTACATGCTCACCACCTTTCTGGCTGCGGCCATCGCAGTGGTGACCAGCTTTATGTTCCCGGTCACGGTCGTGCTGGCAGACGCTGCCCAGTCGGACGTGGTGCCGCAGGGTCTGGGCGAAGTGATGGGCACTCTGCTCACCAACTTTGTGGCAAACCCCGTCAGTGCCATCATGAGCGGCAACTACATCGGCATCCTGTTCTGGGCCTGCATGTTCGGCGTGGCCATGAAGAAGATCGGCTCTGACACCACCAAGACCTTTATGGCAAACACCGCCGATGCGGTCTCCCAGATCGTGCGCTGGATCATCAATCTGGCACCCTTCGGCATCATGGGTCTGGTCTACACCAATGTTTCCGGCAACGGCCTTGCCATCTTTACCCAGTACGGCAAGCTGCTGGCTCTGCTGGTGGGCACCATGCTGTTCATGGCCCTCATCGTCTCCCCCTTCATCATGTTTATCTATCTGGGCTGCAACCCCTATCCGCTGGTGTTCCGCTGCCTGCGTGAGTCCGGCCTGACCGCCTTCTTCACCCGCAGCTCCGCCGCCAACATCCCCGTGAACATGGCCCTGTGCGAAAAGCTGGGTCTGGACAAGGATATGTACTCCGTCTCCATCCCGCTGGGTGCCACCATCAACATGGACGGTGCCGCCATCACCATCACCATCATGACGCTGGCCGCTGCTAACACCTTGGGCATTCAGGTGTCTCTGCCTGCAGCCATCGTGCTGAGCGCTATGAGCGCTCTGGGTGCCTGCGGTGCTTCCGGCGTGGCCGGCGGTTCCCTGCTGCTGATCCCCATGGCCTGCTCCCTGTTCGGCATCTCCAACGATGTCGCCATGCAGATGGTGGGTGTCGGCTTCATCATCGGCGTGGTGCAGGACTCTGTTGAGACTGCCCTGAACTCTGCCGGTGACGTGGAGTTCGCTGCCACTGCAGAGTATCATCAGTGGAGCAAGCAGGGCAAGCCCCTGCCGGAGTTCCTGACCGGTAAGAAGAACTGAAAAATTTAAAAATATAGAAAAGGGCTGTTACCAAGAACTCCCTCAGTCACGGCTTCGCCGCGCCAGCTCCCTCACGGAGGGAGCCTGACATGACGGTAAGCTGTGAAGCCTCCCTCATTGAGGGAGGTGGCATCGCATAAGCGATGTCGGAAGGAGTTTGGCAACAGCCCTTTTTGCGTATCGGGAACTCAGTCAATGAACTTTGCCTTCTGCAGAGCAATCAGAATCAGCGGGATGAGCACCAGCTGAGCCACGATGCCCGGCACGGCGGTGAGCAGCGCACCGGACAAAAACGCGCTGAACGGGAAGCTGGAACCGGTCAGGCCGGCCAGCACAAAGCGTACTGCACCCCAGACCAAACGGCCTGCCACCATGGCGGTGACAAGAGAAGCGTACATCATGGGCACGGTGTGCTTCACCTTGTGCCAGAGCACGCCGGACACAAGGCCGTAGGCGGCCAGCTCAAAGGCCATGGCAATGGCGATGGGGAACATCGGCGGCATGCCGAACAGCACCGACCGCACCAGCGGAGCAATGAAGCCCACGGCAAGGCCCCATGGGCCGCCCAGCACAAAGCCGCACAGCAGAATGGGAAAGTGCATCGGGCACAGCATGTTGCCCACCTGCGGCACATGGCCGGTGATCATGGGCAGCACAAAGGCCAGTGCAAGGAACAGTGCAGCCAGCACGAGGCTGCGGGTGGTGGAATGGGGGTTCGTTTTCATAAAAAGCTTCCTCCTTTGGCCAGACAAAAAAAGGGGTCTGCCCGGCTTACAAGCCAACGGCAGACCCCTTCGTGGTGTCTATAGCAGCAAAATAAGATGGCAGAACGCAAAGGCCCCCTGTGGGCTTTGCGCTGCACCGCTGCGTAAGCGCAGCGGTGGATAAAATGCTCCATCAGGATGGAGAACACGGGCTTCTGTCCGCACACCCGGCTTCGTGCCGGAATCTGTGAAAAATATAGCAGATGCTTCTGGCTTTGTCAAGATACGGCAAAAAGCCTGCAATTTAACCAAAAAGCGGCGGATTTCCATGAATATTTCCCCGCGTGTGTACATTTTGCATGAAGAAGCTTGACCTTTTTGCATAGAATAGCTAATATAAACTTGAAAAAGAGCGCGCTGCGGGCAGCAGGACTGCACCGGCGCTGACGAAAGGCTTTTTTGAACATGTGCAAATCTGAGGTTCATACGGGAGGACCATCATGACAAATGCAGAAAAACTTACTCTGGCCAAGCACGCCTGCCACATCCGCATGGGCGTGATCGAGGGCACGCACAGCGCAAAGTGCGGCCATCCGGGCGGCAGTCTGGATATCGCCGAGCTGCTGAGCTACCTCTATTTCGTGGAAATGAACATTGACCCGAAGGACCCCAAGAAGGCCGACCGCGACCGTCTGGTGCTGTCCAAGGGCCATGCTGCACCGGCACTGTATGCAGCGCTGGCAGAGCGCGGCTATTTCCCGGTGGAAGACCTTAAGACCCTGCGTAAGATCGGCAGCTATCTGCAGGGCCACCCCAATATGAACGAGACCCCGGGTGTGGATATGTCCACCGGCAGTCTGGGTCAGGGCGTGTCTGCCGCCTGCGGCATGGCACTGGGTGCCAAGCACGCCGGTAAGCCCATCAACGTCTACACCATCCTGGGCGACGGCGAAGTGGAAGAGGGCGAGTGCTGGGAAGCCTTTATGTTTGCCGCACACTACGGCCTTTCCAACCTGTGCGTTGTGCTGGACCGCAACCATCTGCAGATCGACGGCACCACCGAGACCGTGATGAACAGCGCCCCGCTGGAAGAGAAGCTGAAGGCCTTCAACTTCAATGTCGTCACCATCGACGGCCACGACTACGACCAGATCGAAGCCGCCATGCAGGCATTCCATGCAGAGACTGCAAAGCCCACCTGCATCATCATGGACACCACAAAGGGCAAGGGCGTTTCCTATATGACCAACTCTGTGGACTGGCACGGCAAGGGCCCCAACGATGACGAGTACAAGATCGCAATTGAGGAACTGAACGCCGCATACGCCGCGCTGGAGCAGGAGGAAAACTAAGATGGCAGATGTGAAGAAGATCGCTACCCGTGAAAGCTACGGCAACACCCTGAAGGAGCTGGCCGCCGAAGGCCACGAGGATCTGGTGGTGCTGGACGCAGACCTTGCTGCTGCCACCAAGACCGGTATGTTCCGCAAGGCTTACCCGGATCGTCATTTTGACTGCGGCATTGCCGAGGAAAACATGATGGGCGTGGCTGCGGGCCTGTCCACCATGGGCTACGTGCCCTTTGTTTCCAGCTTTGCTATGTTCGCCGCCGGCCGTGCCTTCGAGCAGGTGCGCAACTCCATTGGCTATCCCCACCTGAACGTGAAGATCGGTGCCACCCACGGCGGCATCTCGGTGGGCGAGGACGGCGCTTCCCATCAGTGCTGCGAGGACTTTGCCCTCATGCGCAGCATCCCCGGCATGACCGTGATCTGCCCCGCCGACGATGTGGAGGCCCGCGCCGCTGTGCGTGCTGCCTACGCAATGGAAGGCCCCGTCTACCTGCGCTTTGGCCGTTTGGCTGTGCCTGTGTTCCACGATGCCGAGAACTATCACTTCGAGATCGGCAAGGGCGAGCAGATCACCGAGGGCAGCGACATTGCCATCATCGCCACCGGCCTGATGGTCAACGAAGCCCGCATTGCTGCGGAGCAGCTGGCCGCTGAGGGCATCCATGCCCGGGTCATCAACATCCACACCATCAAGCCTCTGGACGAGGAGATCGTCCTCAAGGCTGCAAAGGAGTGCGGCAAGGTCATCACCGCCGAGGAGCACAATGTCATCGGCGGTCTGGGCGAGGCCGTCTGCGCCGTGCTGAGCGAGAAGCTGCCCACCCCTGTGCGCCGCGTAGGCGTGCAGGACGTGTTCGGCTGCTCCGGCCCTGCATGGGATCTGCTGAAGTTCTACGGTCTGGATGCTGCCACCATCTGCAAGACTGCCCACGAAATGCTGGGCAAATAAGCGCTTCTCCCACTGTATCTGCGCCGCCGCGTCATTTGCTGACGCGGCGGCGTTTTTGCATGCCGCAAATTTTTTTGCCAAATACTGCAGGATATGATATGCTTACAGAAAAAGCGGAAGGGAGAATCGCAATGCTGATCGTGGACAAACTTGCGTTTCAGGAAAAACTTTCGGAAGGGGAAAAAACGCTGGCCGCCTATATTTTGGCGCATGGGATGGAAATTGCCAAATATTCCACCCGCAGTCTGGCAGAAGTGACCTACACCTCTCCGCCGACCGTCCTGCGCCTTTGCAAAAAGCTGGGTTTTACCGGCTTTGATGACTTCAAGCAAAATTTTGTGCGTGAACTGGAATATCTCGACCAGCAACAGGGCAAGGTGGATTTCAATTTTCCCTTTGCTGAAAACGACAGCCCCATGCGGGTGGCGCAGAACATCGGCGAGCTGTACGAAGAAGCCGTCAAGGACACTATGCAGCTTCTCCGGTACGAAGACCTGCACAAAGCGGTGCTCCTGCTCAAATATCACGAGGAAATCCACATTTTTTCCGCCGGGACGGCCATCAATCAGGCCGAATCCTTCCGAGAAAAGATGCTCAAGATCGGCAAGCGGGTGGTCATTTTCAACAATCTGAACTACCAGCGGTATCAGGCCTGCTGTCTGTCCGAGAGGGACCTTGCCATGATCATTTCCTATTCCGGCGAAACGGCGCAGATGCTGGAGATTGCCCGGCAGTGCAAACGCTCCGGAACACCCATCCTTGCGCTGACCAGCTTTGGCGAAAACAGCCTGACCTGTTATGCGGATTGCAAGCTGACCCTTTCCACCAAAGAAAGCATCTATCAGAATCTTGGGGACTATGCTTCCCATCTGTCCATGACCCTTCTACTGGACATCTTGTATTCCGAGTACTTCCGGCAGAATTACCAGAAGAATTATACCTACAAGCTGGAACGCGCCCGAGAGCTGGAACAGCACCGCACCTCCACCAATCCTATTTTGTTGAATCTGCACAAAGAAAATGCGGAATGAAACACTGTTCCGTTTTTGATCATGCAAAAAGAAACGGAAAAATTAACACTGTACCAATAAGTTTAAAAAATATTGCACAAAAACCTCCCTGCAAGTATTCTATACCTGCAAGGAGGTTTTCAAGCTTATGGAGATGCCAAAAAAGTTCCTGTGGGGCGGTGCGACCGCCGCCAACCAGTACGAAGGTGCCTACCAGACGGATGGCAAGGGCCTGAGCATTGCCGACGTGGAAAAAGGTGCACGCCACGGCGTCCCGCGCGAGATTCATACACAGGTCATGGAGGGCAACTACTACCCTAGCCATGAAGCCGTGGATTTTTACCACCATTACAAAGAGGACATCGCGTTGTTTGCCGAGATGGGCTTCAAGTGCTTCCGAATGTCCATCAACTGGCCGCGCATCTTTCCGCAGGGCGATGAATTGCAGCCGAACGAGGCCGGGCTTGCTTTCTATGACCGTGTGTTCGACGAGCTGCACCGCTACGGGATCGAACCGGTGGTCACGCTTTCGCATTACGAAACGCCGCTGTATCTGGTGCAGCACTATGGTTCCTGGCGTAACCGAGCCCTGATCGATTTCTTTGCCCGGTACTGTGAAACGGTGTTCCGGCGTTACAAAGGAAAGGTCCGGTACTGGATGACCTTCAATGAGATCAACGAGACCATGAACCAGAGCGAGCCATACCATCAGGCAGGCGTGCTCTTTGCCGAAGGCGAGGAGCACAACGCTGTCAAAGCGCTGGTCAGCCACAACATGTTCCTTGCCAGTGCAAAGGCCGTGCAGATCGGGCATGCGGTCGACCCGGAAAATAAAATCGGCTGCATGATCCAGTATCCCACCACCTACCCGCGCACCTGCGCACCCAAGGATGTGCTGGCACAGAGATTCCAGATGATGCCGAACTATTATTACACCGATGTGATGTGCCGCGGACACTACACCAGCCTGTGCACGGCACAGCTGCGGCGCATGGGCACTTCGGTAGAGATGCAGCCGGGCGATGCCGAGCTGCTGGCCGCAGGAACTGTGGATTACATCGCATTCAGCTATTATTTTTCTTCAGTTGCCCGTGCAACGGAAGATACGGATTGCTGTGTAGAACGCAGCAATCCGTATCTCCAGCGTACCGACTGGGATTGGCCCATCGATCCGGACGGCCTGCGCATCGCACTGAATGAGCTGTATGACCGGTATGAACTGCCGCTGTTCGTTGTGGAAAATGGTCTGGGTGCCATCGACACCGTAGAGCCAGATGGCAGCATTCAGGACGATTACCGCATCCGTTTTCTGGGCAGTCACATTGATGCGCTGCGGCAGGCCATTGAGCTGGATGACGTTCCGGTGATCGGCTACACCTGCTGGGGTCCCATCGACATTATTTCGGTGGGCACCGGCGAGATGCGCAAACGGTACGGCTTCATTTACGTAGACAAGAAGGATGACGGCAGCGGCACGTTGGCCCGCAAAAAGAAAAAGTCGTTTGCATGGTACAAAAAAGTCATTGCAAGCAACGGCGCAGACACCGCCCTGTAAGCAATGCATTTTTTAGGATATTGAAGGAGGCAAAACAAATGGATGCAAAGAAAACTGCCCAGCAGGTGCTGGAACAGGTCGGCGGCGCAGAAAATGTTACATTTCTGACCCACTGTGTCACCCGCCTGCGGTTCAACCTCAAGTCAATGGACGGCGTGGACGAGGCCAAGGTCAAAGCCGTACCCGGCGTGGTGGGTGTCGTGAACAAAGGCGGCCAGTATCAGGTCATCATCGGCAACGAAGTGGCTGCCGTGTACGATGAACTGATGAAACTGGGCGACTTCGGCGGTAAGGAAGTCAAACAGCTTGCCGCCCCGGCCGAGGAAAAGAAGAGCAGGGTCAGCATCATTCTGGACACGCTGGCCGGTGTGTTCACCCCGCTGATGCCGTTGATCGCCGGTGCCGGTATGATCAAGGCTCTGCTGTCTGTGCTGACCCTCTTCGGCTGGATCGACAAGAGCGGAAATCTGTACTATTTCCTCAACTTCATCGCAGACTCTTCCTATTACTTCCTGCCGATCTTCCTGGCCAACTCCGCGGCCAAAAAGTTCGGCTGCAACCCGCAGATGGCCATGCTGCTGGGGGCCATCCTGCTGCACCCGAACTTCATCGCCCTGAAAGCCGATGCCGATGTGGTCCATGTGCTGGGTCTGCCGGTGAAGATGGTAACCTATTCTTCCTCAGTCATCCCCATCTTCCTTATCACGCTGGTACTGCCATACGTGGAACGATTTGTCAATAAGGTCGTGCCCTCTGTGGTCAAGTTCATCCTGCGGCCGGTGCTCACCATCCTCATCATGGCTCCCATCTCCCTGTGCGTGCTTGGCCCTCTGGGCAGCATCATCGGCGATGGTCTGGTCAACGTCCTGCTGGCCATTGAAAAGGTCTGCCCCTGGGCACTGCCCACCGTCATCGGTGCCTTTATGCCGTTCCTGGTCATGACCGGTATGCACTACAGCCTGCTGCCCGCTTATGTCAACTCTCTGTCCATGCTGGGCTATGAGACGGTCATCGGCCCCGGTAATCTGCCTTCCAACATTGCACAGGGTGCCGCAGCCCTCTGCGTTGCCATCAAGACCAAAAACAAGAACTTCCGTCAGCTGGCCGTTTCCGGCGGTGTGACCGCTCTGCTGGGCGTGACGGAGCCTGCTCTGTTCGGCGTCAACGTCCGTCTGCGTAAGCCTCTCATCGCCACCACCATCGGCGGTGGTCTGGGTGGCCTGTATGCCGGTTTGACCGGTGTGCGCCGTTTTGGCGGCGGTGGTGCCGGTCTGGCAGCCATCGGCCTGTATGTCGGTGAAAATCCCATGAACGTGATCAACGCACTGATCTCTGCCGCGATCGCCTTTGTGGCCACCTTTGCGATCCTCTGGTTCATCGGTTTTGATGATGTGCCGGAAGAAGCCTGATCTCTTCTGAAACAAGCAGCGCCGGAACGATTTTGCCGTTCCGGCGCTGCTTTTTACGCCTCTCCCAGCAGCTTTGCACGGCTGGCGTATACAGCAGTAAATACCTCCCGCAGCCGTTGGATCTCGGGACGCGGGTCGTCCCGCAGGGTCAGCAGACAGGTGTCCGGCAACGGCAGCTGCAGCGGCAGATACCATGCCGCCGGAAAGGCCGGGTATTTCATCGGGCACAAAAACATGCCGCGCCCGGCAAGCAGATCGTTGTAAACACACTCGTAGTTTTCCACCATGTGCCAGCTTGGTGCGGAAAACGGCAGGCCGGGCTGAACAACGGCAAGATCCACCATTTCCTGATACAGCGGCTCATAAAACAGCTGCTGCCCGGCAAGATCGGCCAGCGCCAGAGTGCTGCGCCCTGTGAGCGGGTGCTCCGGCGATACGATCAGGTAAAAGGTGTTGTGCAGGATGGGGGTGCGCTCGATCTCCGGCTGCAGCGGCCCAAAGGGCAGATAGAGGGCTGCGTCTGCCTCGCTGCAGAGCATTTCGTGGGGGTTGCGTGACACGGGCCGAGTGTCCACCGCAAACTCATATCCCGGCAGCGCGGCGTGCAGCCGTGCCATCAGGATGGGGTAGATGGGGTCCCGCTGCAGCAGCACAGGCGGAAGACGCAGGGTCAGTGTGCGCCGCCGGGCAAAGCCCTTCAGTGCGGTGCGGGCGTTCAGCATGCTGCGGTAGATCTCTGCCGCACGGGGCGCAAAAGCCCGGCCGGCCTCGGTCAGGGCCACCTGGGTGGTGCTGCGGGTGAACAGGGCAAGATCCAGCTCTTTTTCCAGATTGCGGATCTGGTAGCTCAGGGCGGGCTGGGTGCAGTACAGCTCCCGGGCGGCGGCGGTAAAATTCAGCGTCCGGCTCAGGGTGAGAAAACACAGCAGCTGGCGGTCGTTCATGGGCGAAACCTCTCCTTTCCCGGCGGGCAGAATAAGATTGCTTTCAGTATAGCACATCAATGGAGACTGATAAAGAGCTTTTATCACTGTGGCAAAAATTTTTTGTTTCCATTTTACTTCGTTATATTTTATACTAAGTGTCGGAGCGGGATAAAAATCCCGCAGAAACGAGAAGAAGAGAAGAAAGAAAAAGGAGCAAACAAGATGGAAAAGATCTCCCGCAAAGGCTTTCTGAAAGTTGCCGCTGCCGCCGCAATGAGCGGTGTCACCGCCGGCGCTCTGGCTGCCTGCAACTCCGCAAGTTCCTCCGGCACTGCGGCATCCGCTTCCGGCGATGCCGTCTACACCCCCGGCACATACACCGGCACGGCTACCGGCATCGGCGAGGTGAAGGTGACCATGACCTTCAGCGAGACCGCTATCACCGATGTGGTCATCGATGCTTCCAACGAGACCGAGAGCATCGGCGGCGTGGCTGCTCCCACCCTGCAGGATGCCATCATGGCGGCACAGAACGCTGAGATCGACAATGTTTCCGGCGCCACCGTCACCACCAACGCGGTCAAGAAGGCTGCCGCCAGCTGCATCGAGCAGGCTATGGGCGTTGCTTCCGAAGAGCCTGCTGCAGATACCGCCGGGGATACCGGCGATGACTGGCTGGGCGAAGAGCCGGACGTGCAGGCCAGTGAGACCCAGGACTTTGATGTGGTCATCATCGGCGCCGGTCTGTCCGGCGTCTGCGCTGCCCGTGCGGCTGCCGAGGAGGGCGCAAAAGTTGCCATCGTGGAAAAGAGCTCTTCCTTCAACTGCCGCAGCGGCGAGTATGCCCTGCTGAACGGCAGCCTGAACAAGCGCTGGGGCCGTGAGAACATCGTGGACGAGGATGTTGTGGTCGACCGCCTGATGCGCGAGTGCACCTACCGCAACAAGCGCTCCATCCTGAAAAAGTGGGCTTCCCATGCACACGAGGTCATGGACTGGTTCATCGAGGCTTACCCCGAGCTGACCATCTGCGACTCCACCCGTGAGGCCGTGACCCAGGAGCAGTTCGACAAGGGTATTCTGGTGCCGCTGGCATGGCCTCAGCCCGAGCACTACGATTACCGCAACGAAGAGTTCCCCACCTTCCCTTCCAGCATGGAGTTCCGCTCTTCCCGCAAGGATCAGCAGGGCTTTATAGTGGAAGCCAACCTGAACAAGGCCGTTGAGAACGGTGCACAGACCTTCTTCGGCTGCTTCGGCACCAAGCTGCTGAAGGACAGCGACGGCCGCGTGACCGGCGTGATCATCCGCGACGCACAGAATGACAACAAGTACATCCAGCTCAACGCTTCCAAGGGCGTGATCCTGGCTACCGGCGACAACTCCGGCGACGAGAAGATCATGAAGCATTTTGCTCCCGAGATCGTGGAGAAGAAGATCGCCAACATGGGTGCCATGGGTATGCTGGGCGTTGACGTGGAGGGCAAGACCGTGGAGACCGGCGACGGCCTGCGCATGGGCGCATGGATCGGCGCAAAGGTGCAGGATTTCCACGCACCGATGACCCACCACATGGGCAGCGGCATGGGCGTGACCCCCTTCCTGCAGATCAACAAGCGCGGCGACCGTTTCATGAACGAGTGCATCCCCGGCCAGCAGCTGGAAAACCAGATCGAGCTGCAGCCCGAGTGCACCTCCTTCCAGCTGTACGACTCCAAGTGGGGCGAAGAGGTGCCCTACATGCCCGCAAACCACGGCGGCCTGTGCTACATCATCCCCGAGGATGAGGATGAGTCCAACCCCAACTACACCGACCGTCAGTACACCAAGATCAGCGCAAAGGCCGAGGCTTACCAGTTCAAGGCCGATACACTGGAAGACCTGCTGACCCAGTGCGGCTTTGAGGGCGATGCACTGGATAATGCACTGGCTTCCGTCGAGCGCTACAACGAGCTGGCCAAGGCCGGTTCCGACGATGACTTCGGCAAGCCCGCAAGCCGGATGTTCGCGCTGGAGAATCCCCCGTACTATGCATGCCAGTGGGGCACCACTTCCATGCTGGTGTGCGTGGGCGGCCTGGAGAGCGACGAGAACTGCCACACCTTCACCGAGGAGGACCCCGCCAGCCCCAAGCGCGACATCATCAAGGGCCTGTATGTCTGCGGCAATGTGCAGGGCAGCCGCTACGCAGTGGAATACCCCATCTGCATGCGCGGCATCAGCCACAGCCTGTGCGTCTACTACGGCTACATCGCCGGCAAGAACTGCGTGGCCGGTGTCTGATACCCTGCTGACAGAACACTGAAATAAGCGTTTCCCTGCCCGGAGCAGTATTCTTTCTTCCTGCTTCGGGCTTTTTTGCGCCCCAATGTGACCCGGTTACGGAAAAGCCCCGGCGTTTTGGGTATACTGATGCCATAAGAACAACCACGAACGAACCCTTTCAGGAGGTAGAAATATGGCAGTTGTTACGATCACGAAGGAAAATTTTGAGCAGGAGGTGCTGCAGAGCACAAAGCCTGTCCTGCTGGACTTCTGGGCCAGCTGGTGCGGCCCCTGCCGCATGCTCAGTCCCGTTGTGGACGAGGTGGCCGAGGAGCGCACCGATGTGAAGGTGGGCAAGGTGAACGTGGACGAGCAGCCGGAGCTGGCCGGCCAGTTCGGCGTGATGAGCATCCCCACCCTGCTGGTGTTTGAGCAGGGCAAGCTGGTGCGTCAGGCCGTGGGTGCCCGCCCGAAGGCCAGTGTGCTGGACCTGCTGGGGTAAAAACAAAAAAGAAAGGAGCCGCCGCTCCGGGGAAACTTCTCCCGGAGCAGCGGCTCCTTTGCATTTTAGTTGTTCTCAGTACGCTTGCGATGGTTGCGCAGGTGCATATAGATCGTATTGCGGGAAATGCCCAGCTGCTCGGCCACAAAAACCACCGAGTCCTTCAGCCGGAACATTCCCTTCTGATCCAGCTCCTCTACGATCGCTTTGTTTTTGTTGGAAGGCAGAATGGAATCGTCTGCCATGACCCGTGCACGCACAGGTTCCAGCGCCGAAACGATCAGCTCCTTCGCATCGGCGGCAAAATTCTCCCGCGCGGCCATGGCCTGCACGGTGCCGGGCGTCAGCCCGTCCAGAATGTCGCACAGAGAGGTGTTCAGATACAGATTGATGCAGATCAGGCCGATGATCCGGTCATGTTCGCCGCGCACGGCGATGGTAGTGGATTTGAGCGGTTCCCCTTTTTTGTTCCGGCTGAAATACACCGTGGAGGCCTTGCCGCCCGCAGAGAGCTCGTCCAGCATATCCAGAGCAAGATCGGTGATGGGGGCACCGATCCTGCGGCCGGTGTGCTCGCCGTTGATGATGCCGATCACAGAGTGATCGTAATCTTCCAGCGAGTGCAGCACGATCTCATAGCTGCTGCCAAGATAAGCTGCCAGCCCTTGCAGAGTGGGGATATACGATTTGAGGATCTTCTGATCTGCCCGTGTCAGTTTCACGGGGCCAATTCCCTTTGCCATTGTTCTCTCCTGTCCTTGCCTGATTTCTTACTACCCTTCATTTTAGCACGACACAGGGGAAATTGAAAAGGGGAAAGCGCGAATTTATTTGCGGGGGTAGGCCAAAAGCGCGTCCCGAATGCGCTCCAGTGCATCGATCACCTTCTGGTCGTCCTTGTAGACGCCCAGCACGATGCGCAGGTGTCCGGCACCGCCGGGGCCATAGTTGACACCATCGTTCAGCGAGACGCGTGCATGGGTCACCAGATACTGTGCGATCTCGGTGGAATTGCCCAGTTCCGAAACATCGATCCAGCCAAGGAAGCCGGACTCCGGCAGCGCCATGTGGACACCGGGCACGCAGTTCAGGATCTCGTAAGCCTTCCGGCGGCGCACCTCATAGGCGCGGGCAAACTCCTGCATGAACTCCGGATGCTCCAGTGCAGCCAGTGCAGCCTTCTGGCCGGAGGTGGAGGTGGCACCGATCACGCCTACGGCGTTGGCGTACATGGAATCCATGATCTGGTCTGAGCAGACGATGTAGCCCACACGCATCCCGCTCAGTCCCATGCCTTTGGAAAAGCTGAAAACGGTCACTGTGCGCTCAAACATGCCCGGAAGAGCCGCTGGGGTCAGGCATTCAGCACCAAAGGTGTAGTCCTCAAAAGCCTGATCCACAACAAGGATCAGGTCGTGCTCCTGCACAAAATCGGCCAGCGCCTGCAGCGAGGCACGGTTGTAAATGGTGGTGGTGGGGTTGTTGGGGTGGGTCAGCAGCACCATGCGGGTGCGGGCAGTATATTTGGCTTCCAGCTGTGCGCGGCTCAGCTGATAACCGTCCGCAGCATCCAGTTCCACGGCGACCGGCACGCCGCCCATGATCTTTACGTCCAGAAAGTTGTTGGGGTAGCTGGGCGAGGGAATCAACACTTCATCGCCCTGACCCACAAAAGGCAGGATCGCAAAGTACAGGCCGGAGTCCGAACCGGGCGTGATCAGGATGTTGCGCTCCGGATCCACAGTCAAACCGTTCTGCTGCTTCAGCTTTTTGGTCAGTGCGGCTTTCAGTGCCGGGTCGCCGATCGGCGCGGTGTAGTGCGGTGCGCTCTCGGCGCGCACTGCGTCCAGCCAGGCAGCTGCTACCGGTTCCGGCAGCGAACGATCCGGCATAAAGGGATCCGCCCAGCCCATCAAGGCAACACCCTGCTTTTCCAGATCCTGATATGCACTGCCCACATCGGCCTTTTCCACGGCCTGAAACAGGCCGCCGTTTGCATCGCGGAACGCGGGGATCATCTTTTCTTTTATCGTTTGCATAGCCTTCTCCTATAACCGACAAAACGGGAGCAAACACCGTTACTCCCGTTTTGTTCTGCGTTTTATTCAGCCTATCACAGAAACCGGAAAATTTCCAGTGCGATCAGGCCTTTTTCTTTTCGTCAGGGTTCCAGAACAGCACGGTCAGCACGGCAGCCACGATAAAGGCGATGACAAAACCGGCCATGACCAGTGCACAGTTCAGGAAGGGGTTTTCGCCGCCGGTGAACATGCCGAAGCTCAGGAAAGACGGGCCGCCCATTGCAAAAGATTTCAGGTGAAGGGCTGCGGCAAAGCCGCCGCCAACTGCGCCGCCGATGCCGGCAAACAGGAACGGCTTGCCAAGGGGGACCGTGACGCCGTAGACGACCGGCTCCGTGATACCGGTGCAGGCGGCAATGCAGGCAGAAAGGGCGTTGGCCTTCTGATTTTTATCATGGCTCTTGATCCACACGCCGAAGGCGGCACCGGCCTGGCCGATGTTGGCAGCGCCGGAAGTGGGAGATACGTAGTTGAAGCCCTGTGCGGTCAGCATTTGGGTCAGCACGGGAACCATACCGTGATGGATGCCCAGCAGAACCATGGAGGAGTAGATGCCGCCGTAGACGATGCCGGAGAACACACCGCCGTTCTCAAACAGCCAGTTGACGCCGATGGCCAGCTCTTCACCCAGCCAGTAGGTCAGCGGGCCGACGGTGATCAGGGTGACGGGGGTGGCGATCAGGATAGTCAGTGCGGGCACCAGAATGATCTTCAGCGCACCGGGGATGATCTTGTCCAGGAAGCGCTCGATATAGGATGCCACCAGAACGGCAAATACCACCGGCAGCACAGAGGAGGAATAGTTGATCACGCGGAAGGGAATGCCGAGGAAGCTGTAGCTGGACACGCCGTCGGCAATTAGACCGGACCAGGTGGAGGACATCATGCCTGCACAGATGGTCATGGCAACGAACATGTTCATCTTAAATACCTTGGCTGCACTGGCTGCCAGCAGGAAGGGCAGGAAGGTGAAGATGGCCATGGAAATGGCAATGATGGTTTTGAACGTGGGAGCAGAGGAGTCAAAACCCAGCGCCATGAAGATGCAGATGAGTGCGGACAGGAAGCCGCAGCCGGCCAGAGCGGGAACGATGGGGTTGAAGATAGCGGCGACCGTCTCAAAGAAGCGGGTCAGCAGCTTGCCCTTCTTGTTCTTCAGCTCATCCTTCAGATCCAGGTTCTCATCGATGGGGGCTTCCTCGTCCACACCGGTCTGCGCAATAAAGTCCTTGTAAACATTGTTTACTTCGGCACCGATGATGATCTGGGTCTGTGTGCCGTTGTTCACAACGCCCAGCACACCGGGGATCGCCTTCAGAGCGGCTTCATCGATCTTGCTCTTGTCGCGGGTGGTCACACGCAGACGAGTCGCGCAGTGAGTGGCCTGTGCAAGGTTCTCTTTGCCGCCAAGAGCCTGTATCAGAGCCGGGATGGATACCTTTGTTGCCATATTGTTGCCTCCTTATGATTTTGCATTATTCCAAAAAGGCTTTGTGCCTTTTTTGCTTTAATGAGAAGCAATGACTTCAACTTCAACCAGTGCGCCCTTGGGCAGAGACTTCACTGCCACGCAGGAACGAGCCGGCTTTCCGGTAAAGTAGCGGGCGTAGATCTCGTTAAACGCAGCAAAGTCAGCCATGTCTGCCAGGAAACAGGTGGTTTTGACTACGTCCTCAAAGGTGCAGCCTGCAGCCTGCAGCACAGCGCCGATGTTCTTCATCACCTGCTCTGCCTGTGCGGCGATCTGCGGCTCGGCCAATGCGCCGGTAGCAGGATCGATGGGCATGGTGCCGGACAGAAACAGCAGGCCGCCAGCCTGAATTGCCTGAGAGTAAGGGCCGATAGCAGCCGGAGCTGCCGGGGTGGAAATGATCTGATTCATCGCAATGCCTCCATGTGTATGAATGAAATTTATTTCATTGACATCAGGATAGCATTGCAATAGGGAAATGTCAAGAGAAAATTGAAAAATAATGAACAATTTTTTGCTTTGACAAAAAAATTAGATAAATCGATGAAATATATTGCATTTCATTCGCGCACGTGCTAGAATAAAAATGATGAGCCTGATGGAGACAGGCCGGATTTAGTCAAATTTATTTTACTAAAAAGGAGCTTTGATATGGAACAGTGTCGTAAGAGCTTTCCCGAAGGATTTCTCTGGGGCGGTGCAACGGCGGCCAATCAGGTAGAAGGTGCCTGGGATGCGGACGGCAAAGGCCCGAGCCTGGCCGATGCAATGGTAGCCGGCACCCATCAGCTGCCGCGCCGCATTACGCTTGAGATCGACGAGAGCCGGAACTATTATCCCAGCCACAGCGGCACCGATTTCTATCACCATTATAAAGAGGACATTGCGCTGTTTGCAGAAATGGGCTTCAAGGTGTATCGGATGTCCATCAACTGGCCGCGCATCTTCCCAAAAGGAACCGAGACGGAGCCCAACGAAGCGGGTCTGCAGTTTTACGATAAGGTATTTGCAGAGCTGAAAAAATACGGCATTGAGCCGCTGGTCACCCTGTATCACAATGAGATGCCGCTGAACATGGTCACTGCGATGGGCGGCTGGGTGGATCGCCGCAGCATCGACTGCTATCTGCGCTTTGCGGAGGTGCTGTTCCGCCGCTATAAAGATGTGGTAAAATACTGGATCCCCTTCAACGAGATCAACGACCTGACCACGGCAGTGGGCAACTGGAACCACGGCGGCATCCTGAACCACGGTACAGAAGATTTCAGCCATCAGGTGGACGACCCGGATAAGCGCTACGCAGCCCTGCACAACCAGTTCGTTGCCAGCGCAAAGGCTGTGCTGCTGGGTCGGCAGATCAACCCGGAGTTCCGCTTTGGCACCATGATCTGCCACATCACAGTTTATCCGCTCACCTGCCGCCCGGAGGATGTTCTGCTGACCCAGCAGGAGGATCAGCTGCGCAACTGCATGTCCGGCGACGTGCAGTGCAAGGGCGTGTACCCTTATTATGCAAAGCGGTACTTTGAGCGTAATCACATCCACTTTGATGTGGAGCCGGGCGACGAAGAGCTGCTGCGCCGCGGCACAGTGGATTTCTATTCGTTTAGCTATTACATGACCAACTGCGTGACTGCACAGAAGGACGCAGCGCAGGTATCCGGCAACATCATGGGCGGCGCAAAGAACCCCTACCTCAAGGCGACCGAATGGAACTGGCAGATCGACCCGGTGGGTCTGCGCTACACGTTGAACCATGTCTACGACCGTTACGGCCTGCCCATCATGATCACCGAAAACGGCATGGGCGCCCGCGATACCCTGCAGGATGGCCGGGTGCATGACGATTACCGCATCCAGTACCTGCGGGAACACATCGAGCAGATGCGCCTTGCCATCGATGACGGTGTGGAGCTGATTGGCTACACACCCTGGAGCGCAATGGATCTGGTGAGCGTTTCGACTGGCGAAGTGGAGAAGCGCTATGGCTTTATCTATGTGGATAAGGACAATGCGGGCAGCGGTACGCTGGAGCGCATCCGGAAGGACAGCTTCTACTGGTATAAAAATGTGATCGCGACCAACGGCAGTGAATTGTAACACGGCCGGAGGCCTTCCCTGACCATCTCTCCCCATCTGGCAGCAAAAGCCGGAGCGGTGTAATGCCGCTCCGGCTTTTGCTGTCTGGCGGGCACCAGCGGCTTTGTATGCGGCGGGAAGACAAAATGGAACTGCGGCAAAGCCGCCCTCTGTACAAACGCACAGAAAAATCGTATCATTGAGTTGAAAACACCGTCACTTTCCTACTTTACAACTTTACCTAGATAAAGTAAAATAAACTCAAGTAAGAAATGGGGGAACCGACAATGGAATTCAGCATTGCAAACCTGCAGCCCAAGGAGCGCGCCTCCTTTGCGCTGCGCGCCTTGTACGAAGCGGCGGGCTGCCGCAAGTATCATATGGGCCGGTTTGAGGAGTACGGCCTGTATCAGGAGAACCGCAGCTTTTTGTCGTCCGAGCAGGTCATCACCTTTACCGATCTGGATGGCCGTCTGCTGGCCCTCAAGCCGGACGTGACCCTCTCCATTGCCAAGACGGCGCAGCCCACCCCCGGCGAGACCCTGTGCTACTACTATCACGAGAACGTCTACCGCCCTTCCGCCGAGAGCCACACCTTTAAAGAGATCAGCCAGATGGGCCTTGAGATGCTGGGCGCGGTGGGCGAAGCACAGGTGCAGCAGGCGGTGTGTCTGGCGGCGCGGTCGCTGGATGCGCTGGGGGCCGAGTGGGTGCTGGAAGTGAGCCACATGGGCTACCTGTTCGGCCTGTTCGACGCGCTGGGCGTGCCGGATGCCGCCCGCGCAAAGCTGCTGGAAAAGCTGCGGGAGAAAAACGCCCACGAGCTGCGGGCTGCAGCCGGAGCAGCCGGTCTTGCCGATGCCGCCGATACCCTGTGCAGCGTGCTGGATCTTTCCGGTGCCTATGCCGAAACGATGGAAAAGGCTGCAGCCCTGTGCAAAAACGATGCCATGCGCGCAGCGGTGGCCGAGCTGGAAGCGCTGGCTGTGCCGCTGAAAAAGGCGGGCGGCGTGATCCGGCTGGACATGACGCTGGCCGGTGAGATGGAATACTACAACGGCCTTGTGTTTCAGGGCTATCTGAAAGCCCTGCCCCGCCCCCTGCTCAAGGGCGGCCGCTACGACCTGCTGATGCAGAAGTTCACCCCCGGGGCCGGGGCCATCGGCTTTGCGGTCTATCTGGACGAGCTGGACCGCCTGAGCGCCCCGCTGCCGCCGGTGCAGAAGAACAGCACCGACAGGGTGATGCTGAACGTGGCTCTGCCCAAGGGCCGTCTGGGCGATAAGGTGTATCACCTGCTGGCGGGCATCGGCTACGGCTGCCCGGAGGACTACAACGCTACCCGCAAGCTGGTGGTGGAAAACCCGGAGGCCGGCATCCGCTACTTCCTCGTCAAGCCCAGCGATGTTGCCATCTATGTGGAGCACGGTGCTGCCGATGTGGGCATCGTGGGAAAGGACATCCTCACAGAGGCTTCTGCCGATGTGTACGAGCTGCTGGACACCGGCCTTGGCAAATGCCGCATGTGCGTTGCAGCCCCGGCCGATTACAAGGACGACCCCAGCCGCCCGGTGCGGGTGGCCACCAAATTCGTCAACATCGCAAAGAGCTACTACGCATCCATGGGACGGGACATCGATATCATCAAGCTGAACGGCTCCATTGAGCTGGCCCCCATTCTGGGCCTTTCGGACGTCATCGTGGATATCGTGGAGACCGGCACCACCCTGCGGGAGAACGGCCTGAAGGTGGTCACCGAGTTCATGCCCATCTCGGCCCGATTCATTGCCAACAAGGCCAGCTACCAGTTCAAGCACGCCGAAATGGACACCATGCTGGAAAAGCTGCGGGCGGAACTGCAGAACAAGGAGGAAGCAAAATGATCAAGCTGTATAACTTTGACGAGCTGAAGCCCGAAGAGATTTTGAACCGCGATATCCGCGCGGAAAAGAACGTGGAGGACGTGGTGGACGGCATCATTGCCGATGTGCGCGCCCGGGGCGATGAAGCCCTGAAGGATTATGCGCTGAAATTTGACGGCGCGAAGATCGATGCCCTGCAGGTGACGCAGGAGGAGATCGACGAAGCCTTTGCGGGCATGGACCCCTACTTTCTCGAAACGCTGCGCGAAGCCGCCGCCAACATCGAGAGCTTCCACCGCCAGCAGGTGCACAAGAATTTTGTGGTGAACGATAAGCCCGGCATCGTGCTGGGCCAGAAATATACCCCCATTGAAAAGGCCGGTGTCTATGTGCCCGGCGGCACGGCGGCCTATCCCTCCACCGTGCTCATGGACGTGATCCCGGCAAAGGTGGCAGGCGTGTCCGAAATCGTCATGACCACCCCCGCCGGAAAGGACGGCAGGGTGAACCCGGTCATCCTTGCCGCCGCTGCCACCGCAGGCGTGACCAAGATCTTCAAGACCGGCGGCGCACAGGCTGTGGCGGCTCTCGCCTACGGCACCCAGAGCATCCCCGCGGTGGATAAGATCGTTGGCCCCGGCAACATCTACGTTGCCACCGCCAAGCGCAAGGTGTTCGGCAAGGTGGGCATCGATATGATCGCCGGCCCCAGCGAAATTCTGGTGCTGGCCGACGGCGGCTGCAACCCCGCATGGGTGGCGGCGGACCTGCTGAGTCAGGCCGAGCACGACAAACTGGCAAGCCCGGTCCTCGTCACCGACAGCCCGGAGCTGGCCAAGGCCGTGCAGGCGGAGCTGGAGGTGCAGATCCCGCAGCTGCCCCGTGCCGCCATCGCCCGCGCCAGCGTGGACGACAACGGCAAGATCATCCTCTGCACCGACCTGCACAAGGCCATTGAAGCCTGCAACATCATTGCACCGGAACATCTGGAAGTGTGCGTGGAGGATCCCTTCGGCGTGCTGAACGAGATCAAAAACGCAGGCAGCATCTTCCTTGGCCGCAACGTGCCGGAAGCGCTGGGCGATTACTTTGCAGGCCCCAACCACACCCTGCCCACCAGCGGCACCGCCCGCTTCTCCAGCCCCTTGGGCGTAGACGACTTTGTAAAGAAGTCCAGCTTCCTCTACTACACCCGGGAAGCGCTGGGCGAAGTAGCCCCCCGCATCGCCGATTTTGCCGAGCGCGAGGGCCTGCACGCCCACGCCCGCAGCGTGACCATCCGGTATGAGAAATAAAGGCGGCTCGCCCTCTCAGTCAAATCCTTTGGATTTGCCAGCTCTCCCAAAGGGAGAGCCCTTGGCAGTCCACACAAAGTTTTCGGTTTCGCCAGAGGCTCTCCCTTTGGGAGAGCTGGACGCGAAGCGGCCTGAGAGGGCAAGGCCGTTCACCATAACAGAATAAGCCGGAGGAACCATTATGAGTCGTTTTCTTTCTCCCACGCTGGCCGCTGTCACCCCCTACACCCCGGGTGAGCAGCCGCAGGATCAGCAGTACATCAAACTGAACACCAACGAAAGCCCCTATCTGCCCTCCCCGGCGGTGATCGCCGCCGTGAGCGAGCACGAGGTGGAAAAGCTGCGCCTTTACTCCGACCCCGCCTGTGCCGACCTGCTCAAGGCGGCCGCAGCCCACTTCGGTTTGCAGCCGGAGCAGATCATGCCCGGCAATGGCAGCGACGAGAACCTCTTCTTTGCGCTGCGTGCCTTCTGCGACGCAGACCACCCGCTGGCCTATGCCGACATCACCTACGGCTGCTACGGCGTGTGGTGTGGGCTGATGCACATTCCCAGCCACATCATCCCGCTGAAAGAGGATTTCACCCTTGACCCGAAGGACTACTACGGCCTGAACCAGACCATCGTCCTTGCAAACCCCAACGCCCCCACCGGCATTGCACTGCCCCGGGCGGAAATTGAGGGCATCTTAAAGGCAAACCCGAACAATGTGGTCATCGTGGACGAGGCCTATGTGGACTTTGGCGGCGAGAGCTGCGTGCCCCTCATCGACCAGTACGAGAACCTGCTGGTGGTGCAGACCTTTTCCAAGTCCCGGCAGCTGGCCGGTGCGCGTCTGGGTCTTGCCATGGGCAATGCAAAGCTCATTGCCGACCTGAACCGAGTCAAGTTCAGCCTGAACCCCTACAACATCAACCGCCTGACCCTGAAGGCCGGGCAGGCCGCGCTGGAAGATACCGCTTATTTTGACAGGACCCGCGCCGCCATCGTGGACACCCGCGCATGGACAAAACAGCAGCTGGAACAGCGCGGCTTTGCCGTGCTGGACAGCCGCTCCAACTTCCTGTTTGCAAGTACCGACCGGAAAGACGGCGGAACACTCTACAAAGAGTTGAAGAAAAACGGCATTCTGGTGCGCCATTTTGACGCGCCCCGCATCCAGAACTGGCTGCGCATCACCATTGGCACGCCAGAACAGATGCAGACGTTTATGGAAACGCTGGATAAGATCATGGAGGAATGAACCATGCAGAACCGAATGATCTCGCTGGAACGCAACACCAATGAGACCCAGATCGACCTGACCCTTGATCTGGACGGCACCGGCCGCTATGAGGTGGACACCGGGTGCGGCTTTCTGAACCACATGCTGGAGCTGTTCGCCCGTCATGGCCGTTTTGACTTAGTGCTCACCTGCCACGGCGATGTGCAGGTGGACTACCACCACACCACCGAGGATGTGGGCATTGCACTGGGTCAGGCCTTTGCACGGGCGCTGGGCGATATGCGCGGTATCCAGCGCTACGGCAGCTTTTATCTGCCCATGGACGAAGCGCTGATTTTGTGCGCCGTCGATCTTTCGGGCCGCTGCACTCTGAACTGGGATGTCCATTGCAGCACCGAAAAGGTGGGCGATTTTGACGTGGAGTGTGCCAAAGAATTCTGGCTGGGCTTTGCCCGCAGCGTGCCCGCCACGGTCCACTTTGTACAATTTGCGGGAGAAAATACACACCACATCCTCGAGGCCTGCTTCAAGGGCGCAGGCCATGCACTGGGCGCGGCCGTGAAGATCGACGAAGCCCACAAGGACGAAATTCCTTCCACGAAAGGACTGCTGGTATGATCGCAATTATCGATTATGGCGTGGGCAACCTGTTCAGCCTGAAGTCCAGCCTGAAGCAGCTGGGGCTGGAAGCGGTCGTCACCGCCGACGCGGACACCATCTGCAAAGCCGACCGGCTCATCCTGCCGGGCGTGGGTGCTTTTGCCGATGCCATGGCCAAGCTGGAGGCGACGGGCCTTGTACCGGTCATGAAAGAAGAAGCCGAAAGGAAGCCGCTGCTGGGCATCTGCCTCGGTATGCAGCTGCTGTTTGAAAAGAGCTACGAGTACGGTGAGCACGAAGGCCTTGGCTTTGTGAAGGGCGAGGTCTGCCCGCTGGAGCCCGACCTTGCGGACAAGAGCCTGAAGGTGCCGCAGATCGGCTGGAACGCCTTGCACATTGTAAAGGACGACCCGCTGTTCAAGTACATCCGTGAGGGAGAATACGTCTATTACGTCCACAGCTACTACGGCAAGAACTGTACGGAGAGTACACTGGCTGTGAGCGGTTATTCCATTCCCGTCACCGGCGCGGTGCGGGCGGGCAGGGTGTACGGCACCCAGTTCCACCCGGAAAAGAGCGGGGATACTGGCCTGCGCATTCTGAAAGCATTTGCGGAATTGTAAGGAGAAAAATTATGCAGCTTTTTCCAGCCATTGACCTGCGGGGCGGCAAGGTGGTGCGCCTGACGCAGGGCGACTACAGCCGCATGACCGTCTACGGCGAGGATCCCTGTGCACAGGCGCGGGAGTTCCTTGCAGCGGGGGCCAAAAATCTGCACGTCGTCGATCTGGACGGCGCAAAGGACGGCACCCTTTCCAACTATGATACCATTGCCGCACTGGCAAAGCAGGGCGGCTTATACATTGAGGTGGGCGGCGGCATCCGTACCGAGGAGCGCATTGAAACATATCTTTCCCTCGGCGTGGGCCGCTGCATCCTGGGCAGCGTGGCGGTGACAGATTTTGCCTTTACCGCCCGGATGCTGCAGAAATACGGCAATAAAATTGCCGTGGGTGTGGACGCAAAGGACGGCTATGTGGCCATCCATGGCTGGAAGGAGGTCAGCGCCGAGCCGGGCGTGGACTTCTGCAAGCGGCTGGCAGATGCCGGATGCACTGCCATCATCTACACGGACATTGCCTGCGACGGTGCCATGAAGGGCACGAACCTCGGCCTGTACCGCACGCTTGCCAAAGAGGTGCCCGGCGTGGCCTTTACGGCCAGCGGCGGCATCTCGTCCGAAGCAGAGCTTCTGGAACTGAAAAAAATGGGCACTGCCGCTGCCATTTTAGGCAAGAGCCTGTACACCGGCGCACTGGACCTTGCGCGCTGCGTGCAGCTGGTACAGGAGTGAACGGAGGGGAAACGACATGATCACCAAACGCATTATTCCCTGCCTTGATGTGCGCAATGGCCGCGTGGTCAAGGGCACGAACTTTGAAGGCATCCGGGACGTGGCCGACCCGGTGGAAATGGCCCGCATGTACAACGCTGCCGGTGCAGATGAACTTGTGTTCTACGATATCACCGCCAGCTTCGAGGGCCGGGCGCTGTTCACGGATATCCTGACCCGCGTCGCCAGCGAAATTTTTATCCCGCTCACGGTGGGCGGCGGCATCAATACGCTGGAAGACTTCGACCGGGTGCTCAAGTGCGGTGCGGACAAGGTCAGCGTCAACTCGGGCGCACTCAAAAATCCCGACCTCATCCCGGCGGCAGCACAGCGCTACGGCAACCAGTGCGTGGTGCTCTCTGCCGATGTGAAGCGGGTGGACGGCCAGTTCCGGGTGTTCGCCAAGGGCGGGCGCGAGGACACCGGCCGGGATGCACTGGACTGGATCAGCTGGTGCGTGGACCACGGCGCGGGCGAGATCTGCCTGAACAGCATCGATACCGACGGCGTGCGCAGCGGCTTCGACCTTGAGATGCTGGATGCAGTTGCGGCGCGGGTGAACGTGCCCATCATTGCCAGCGGCGGCGCAGGCAAAAAGGAAGACTTTCTGGAGCTGTTCCACCACAAGGGCATCGACGCAGGCCTTGCGGCGGGCATCTTCCACCAGAAGCTGCTGACCATCCGCGACCTGAAAGAATACCTCAACGCAAACGGTGTGGAGATGCGGCTGTAACGCCGGGGCATTTCTCCCCGGCGCGGGGAGAAGCCGCAACGCGAAACTGGATTTCCGCAAAAACAACCCGCAAACTCTTGCGTTTGCGCACCGAATACGCTAAACTAGTAATATCCCCATCCGGGGAGGGAGAACCGTTATGAATCTGAAATTTGATGAAAAGGGCCTGATCCCTGCCATCGTGCAGGACCACTACACCAAAGAGGTGCTCACCCTCGCTTACATGAACGCCGAGACGCTGGCGCTCACCATTGCCGAGGGCCGCACTGTGTTCTGGAGCCGCAGCCGTCAGGAGATCTGGCGTAAGGGCGAGACCAGCGGCAATGTGCAGCGGGTGGTGTCCATCACCGCCGACTGCGATGCCGATGCTCTGGTGGTGGAAGTGGTCAAATCCGGCCCCGCCTGCCACACCGGCGCCGAGAGCTGCTTCTTCAACGAAGTATACGTCTCGCCGGAGCTGAAGCAGTTCAGCTGGCAGGGCCTGTACCAGCTCATCAAGGGCCGCAAGGATAGCCCCAAGGAGGGCAGCTACACCACCTACCTGTTCGAGAAGGGCAAGGAGAAGATCCTGAAAAAGGTGGGCGAAGAGTGCACCGAGGTCATCATTGCGGGCGAAAAAGAGGATAAGGAAGAGACCGTTTACGAGATCAGCGATCTTGCCTACCATGTTCTGGTGCTGATGGTCAGCGCCGGCATCACGGTGGAGGATGTGACCCGTGAACTGGAAAAACGTCACGTCATTGACCACAAGGTCAAACAGGAAAGGATGCAGTGAATTATCTATGGCAGATTATAAGAAGTCCAGTGTCCATTGCCACTCCACCATGTGCGATGGCAAAAATACCTTGCAGGATATGGCAAGTGCTGCGTGTGCGCAGGGCTTGACCACGCTGGGCTTCACCGGCCATAGCTACACCCAGCGCGACCGCGAATACTGCATGAGCCCCAGCCGCACCGCCCAGTACAAGGCCACCATTGCCAAGCTCAAGACCGAGTACAAGGGCAAGGTGGATATCCTGTGCGGCATCGAGTGGGATATCCTCAGCGAAGATAAGCGCACCGGCTACGATTACTGGATCGGCAGCGCACACCACCTATACGGCAAGAACACCGGCAAGTATTACGAGATCGACTTCCGTCCGCAGGACCTGTGGGACTGCATCAACGATGATTTTGACGCAGACCCCCTTGCCGCTGTGGAAGCCTACTTTGCCGAGGTGGAAAAGGTGGCTGCCCTCAAGCCGGATATTCTGGCCCACATCGACCTCATCAAGAAGCTGAATGCCAACGGCGAGTTCTTCGACGAAGAGTCGCCCCGCTACAAGGCCGCTGCCCTCAAGGCCCTGCAGGCCGCAAAGGCAAACGACTGCCTGCTGGAAGTGAACACCGGCGGCGTGTACCGCGGCTACCGCAAGGACTTCTACCCCGGCCCGTGGCTGCTGGGCGAGTGGCAGAAGATGGGCGGCAAGGTCATCATCACTTCTGATTCTCATGATATCAACAGCCTGACCTACGGCTTTGACGAAGCTGCCGCCGCCATCAAGGCTGCAGGCTTTACCAGCGTGCAGGTGCTTACCGGCAACGGCTTCGAGACGCAGGAGCTGTAAAAAATTGGAGATAACCCTCTCCGTCAATGCTTCGCATTGCCACCTCCCCCGAAAGGGGGAGGTTTTGCTGTTTCTTTTACGCAGCATAAAAGCTCCCCCCTTCGGGGGAGCTGGCGAGCGTCAGCGAGACTGAGAGGGTTGTTTTGCGGTAAAAATAGAACTTTGGAGGAACCCTATGACCCACGCGCAGCCCCAAAAGAAAAGCGTCTTCAACATGAACGTAGACCTGATGCACGGGCCTATTTTAAAAAGCCTGCTGCTGTTCATGCTGCCCATTCTGGTTTCCAACCTGTTCCAGCAGCTCTACAACACGGTGGATACCATGATCGTGGGCAATGTGCTGGGCGATACAGCCCTTGCCGCCATTGGCTCCTGCGGCTCGATCTACGAGCTTTTAGTCGGCTTTGGCATTGGTATCGGAAATGGCCTTGCCATCGTTGCAGCGCGCTCCTACGGCGCGCAGGACGAAGACCTGCTCAAGCGCACGGTGGTGGGGTCGGTCGTCATTGGCCTGATCGCCTCGCTGGTCATTACAACGGCAGGCTTTTTCGGCCTGCATGCCCTGCTGCAGCTGCTGGATACCCCGGCAGAAATTCTGGAAGATGCCTACAGCTACATCATCGTGATCGACCTTGGCGTTGTGGTCATGTTTATGTATAACCTGTGCGCAGGCCTGCTGCGCGCCATTGGCAACAGCGTGATGCCGCTGGTGTTCCTGCTCATCAGCTCGGTGCTGAACGTGGGGCTGGACCTGTGGTTCATTGCCGGGGTTGGCATGGGCGTGCGGGGCGCAGCGGTGGCAACGGTCATTGCACAGGGCATCTCGGTGGTGCTGTGCGTTCTGTACGTGCTGGCAAGGGTGTGCATCCTCATCCCGGAGAAAAAGCATTTCGCCGTGGGCAGTCATCTCTACTGGGAGCTGTTCAGCCAGAGCATCTCCATGGGCCTGATGAGCAGCATCGTGTCTGCGGGTTCGGTGGTGCTGCAGTACGGCATCAACGGGCTTGGCACCCTGACCATTGCGGGGCACACCGCTGCCCGCAAGCTGTTTGCCTTTACGGAGATGCCGCTCATCTCCATGGCGAACGCCGGTTCCACCTTCGTTTCCCAGAACCGCGGCGCAAACCAGCCCGACCGTGTGCGCAGGGGAATGCGGCAGATGTATCTGTACTCGGTGGTGGTGATGGTCGCCGCCGTGGTGCTGATGAACTTTGGCGCGGAATGGATGGTGCAGCTGATCTCCGGCTCTTCGGAACCCATCGTGCTGGAAAACGGTGCGCGGTACCTGCTGTGGAACGCACCGTTCTATGCCGTTCTGGGGGTGCTGCTGTGCACCCGCTACGCGCTGCAGAGCCTTGGCCAAAAGGTGCTGCCGCTGTTCTCCAGCGTGATCGAGCTGGTGGGCAAGGTGATCTTTGTGCTGGTGTTCATCCCGAAATTCCAGTACAATGCGGTCATCCTGTGCGAGCCCATCATCTGGTTCTTCATGACGGCATATCTGGTGGCGGTGTACCTGCACGAGCCCTTTGTGTTCCCGAAAAAATAACCCTCTCAGTTATCGCTGTGCGATGCCAGCTCTCCCGAAAGGGAGAACTTTTTGCATTTTACGAGAAGCACAAAGAAAGCTCCCCCTTTCGGGGGAGCTGGATGCGAACAAAGTGAGCAGACTGAAAGGGGTTACAGCGCCGAATAGCCAAAGCTGTTCACCAGCGCATCGATGTGCTGGCCGGCCTTGCACAGGGGGCAGTCGCGGCTGTCAAAGCTGGCGTAGTCCGGCAGGCTGGCGGGGTCAAAGATGGAGGTGACTTCATAGCCCATGCACTCATGGGTGGTGGCAAAAATAGCGGAAAGGCCTGCCACGGTGCCGCCGTAGTAGTTCACGGCCTCCACAGCGGCCTGCACGGTGTAGCCGGTGGTGATGGAAGCGGCCAGAATGAGCACATGCTTGCCCTTGACCATGGGGGCCAGATTGTCGCGCAGGATGATCTGGCTGCCGGTGGTGTACTCCGGGGTGATCACATAAATGGTCTGGTGGGCGTTCATGTTGGCAAAGCCGTCCTTGGTCAGCTCGTTGGCAAGGCAGGTGCCGATCACCTGCGTGCCGTCCAGACAGAGCACGGTGTCCACAATGGTGCTGTGCTGGTAAGCGGCCACCAGCTCCTTTGCCACGGCCTTGGCCTCGGAAAGGCGGGACTTCTGGGTGGTGACATCGATGTAATAGTTGATATGGCTGTGGCTGGTAGCAAAGTGGCCCTTTGCTACGCGCAGGAACAGGTTACTTTTTTTGGTGGGAAGCTTTACCATATTGATCATCGAAACAGCACTCCTTTTCAGGTTTTCCGGGTTGCCCCTCAAATACAAAAAGCACCGCATCGCTGCGATGCTCCTGCACATTTTTATAACCCTATTGTACCGGAAAAGAAACCTGTGCACAAGGCATAAATCCACTAAAAAACTTTGTACATTTTACATGATATCGCCCAAAACTTGGATACAAATGGCCCGCATACGCAAAAAGACCCGCACCCTGCGGGTGCGGGCCTTAGACATAATATAAAATCAAGCGGTAGGGATACTATCCTTGATGGCATCGGTGATATCCCAAGTGCCGTAGATATCATTGTAGGAATCATTGGGTTCACCAGTAGCGGCATGCTTGGGAGTATACAGCACAGCTACTTTGGTAGCGCCGGAGAGATCCAGATTGAGAGTCAGAGTGGCCTCGGTGACGCTGTCCTTGCTAGCTTTGGGGTTAGCGGTATCGCCCAGACTGGGCTTAGGAGAGGTATTATAATAATAGTGCTTCGTGCCCTCAGCAGTCGTAACATCGACCTGGAAATGGCTGTCAGTAATCTCCAGCAGTTCGATCTTGGTGACGATCTTGAAGTTGCAGGTCAGGGTCTTGGTATTAGGATCATAACGCGGTTCTTTGCCAGCACTGTTCAGCACAGTGGCTTCACAGATGCCGTCGCCCGGCTTCAGGGTGTCACCGGCCTTGCCGACAGGACAGTTCGGGTTGGAGCAGCCGGTCAGCATGCCGGAACCTGCAATGGCAACAGCGGTAAGAGCGGTATATTTCATAAAGTCACGGCGGGAGAATGTATAGGACATGTTCGTTCCTCCTTTAAAAAGCAGATCAGTACGGCATTGCGGCATTACCTATAAGATAGGCGAAACCGGGCCGGATGTCAATGCCTTTTGGCAAAATAAAATGATGAAATTTTGAGCTGTGACGTTGTTTTGCGACGAAATTTCGTCCTGTGCGGGCCGCGTATCAGGCGCGGGTCACGTCTGCAGCGGTCATGACGAAGGTCATGGTCTTATCCGCTGCAAAGGTGGGCATGTAAGTAACGCTCAGCTGCTGCCAGCCCTTGGGGACCATCAGCATCAGCTGCAGATAGCCGGTACCCTGCGGGGGCAGATTGGTGGAATCCGAGAAGGTCTGAGAGTTGGAGTTGTACAGCGAGATGTTGGCACCGCACTCCACGCTCTGGCCGTCGCAGGAAGCAGAGAAATCGGTAGAAGCTGCTGCCAGTGCGTGGAAGTTTGCATCCACGTTCTCCTGCGGGGGCACGGGATAAGCAGCATTGATCTCGGCCAGATTCTGTGCGCCGATGTTGAAGGTCTGGTTCTTGGTGCGGTTGACCACGGTGACCAGAACAGCAATGTATTCGTAACCGGCCTGTGCAGGTGCGGTATCAATGTTGAACAGGCTGGTCAGCTGAACGCCAAGGCCGTTCCAGTTGCTGACCTTATCACCGACCTTGACATCCACGATGGTGGCGCTGCCATTCTGCTGGCAGCCGCCCAGCAGGCTTGCTGCGCCCAGAGCAGCAACGGATGCGCCGGTGCACTTGAGGAAGGTACGGCGGGAAATGGAGTTGGACATAAAATAAATCCTCCTTTTGATAGGAAAAACCGTATTCCAGAATGTTCTATTCTGTTTATACCCTTTCTGCCCGAAAGATGCAAGGGTTTTGGGGCTGAATTTACAGCTTTTTCACAGGAATATCACCCTTCGTGGGTAAGGCCCTTCACATGTGTTTCGCTGGTTTTGACCAGATTTAACAGGCTGGGCGTATAAAGCGGGAACTCGCGGGTCAGGCTTTCCGTGGTCATGGTCAGGCAGGCCGGGTCCTTTACGCCCTCGCCGCCGTTCACATCCTGTCCGTCCAGCAGGGCTTCCACGTTGGCTTCGGACATGCGCATCACGGCATCGGAGCAGCCGCGCCAGCGGATGGGATCGATGCTGAACATACTGGCGGCGTTGTGGGGCTCGGCCGAGTACAGCAGGCGGAACATTTTGGCTACGGCCATCATCAGGTAGGCGCTTACCTCGGTGGTAAGGGCCTTGCTGTGGCACTGGCCGATCTTGGCGTACAGCACGTTCAGGCCGTTGGAGATCAGCTTTTTGTTCATGGTGGGCAGCACGCTGCCGTGGTAGATGTTGTCCTTCATCTTGTCCGGGTTCGGAAGGTCTTCTGCCGAGAGCATCATGCCGTTGCGCTCTGCACTGCGGCCCAGAAGATAATCGCAGGAAACATTATAGTAGTCTGCCACGCGCACCACAAAGTCCAGGCCGCATTCGCGGATGCCTTTTTCGTAGTGGGACAGCAGCGCCTGCGAGACGCCAAGATCCTCGGCGGCCTGCTTCTGGGTGATGCCGCGTTCCTTGCGCAGCAGCTTGATGATACGGTTGAATTCCATGATTTTTGGCTCCTCAAAGTTCGATGTAAGGGGACATCCTTGTTTTTGGTTTACAGCAGGTTGATTATACACAACGGAAAACCTTTTGTAAAGCAAGAAAAGTGACGATATTTTTCGTTGATTTTCGTCATTTTTGTCAAAAGACTTGCTCTGGACACCATATCTATGCTAAACTATAGGTATTAACGCATACATTTTGTGGCGTGCGCGGGGCCGTAGCTGCCGCCAAAGAGCAAAAAATCTGGCAGACGACACGTTTTTCTGCCAGATTTTTTCTCCGCAGCGGGTTTTGCCGCCCGTTCCCGTGCCGCCGCACAGCGATAAAGAGAGGCACTATCCATGAAAACGTTCAAGCTTCATCTCATCCGCCACGGCATGACTGCAGGCAACCTGCAGGGCCTGTACATCGGCAGCGGCACCGACATCCCTCTGTGCGACGAGGGCCGCGCTCAGCTCAATGAGCTGAAAGAGCGGTTCGAGTATCCGCAGGTGGATACCGTGTTCTCCTCCCCGCTGCTGCGCGCGGTGGAAACAGCCAACATCCTGTTCCCGGATGCAAAGCACACCTTTACCGTGCACGACCTGCGGGAGGCCGGCTTTGGCAAGTTTGAGAACAAGCCGGTCAAGGAGCTGGTGCACGACGAGGACTTTAAAAAGTGGATCACCCCCGGCTCCGGCTATGTGCCCGAAGGCGCAGAGCCTACCGACCAGTTCCACGCCCGCTGCGCCGAAAGCCTGATGAAGCTGTTTGAGTATATGATCCGCATGGATGTGACCGAAGCAGCCTGTGTGACCCATGGCGGCGTGATCATGAGCATGCTCAGCCAGCGCGCCGTGCCCACCCGCCGCCCGGAGCAGTGGATGGCAGACCCCGGCTGCGGCTACACCGTGCAGACCGATGTGCAGCTGTGGATGCGGGACCGTCTGGTGGAAGCCATCGACATCGTGCCCTTTGGCTATGCCGATACCCTGCGCGGTCAGGCTGAGACCGAGGAGAACGAAGCCTTTGAATAAGGATTCGGTTACAGTTTCGGCCCATCCCTTGACAGAAGCGGCGCAATCCTTTATTGTATAAGGGAACGATTATTTTAGGAGGAAGTTCCATGTCCCAGTCCATTTCCCGCCGGTCATTCCTGAAATGTGCCGGCTCCGGTGCGGTCAGCCTTGCGGCAGCGCTGCTCACCGGCGTACCTGCAGCGGCACAGCAGCCGCGTCTTGCAGGCGAACCTGCCCTGCTGGACGGCAAAGCTGCCGTGGAGCTGCTGGGCTATGCCCCTGCGCAGGAAATGGGCAATGTGCTGGTGTACCTCTCGGTGGAAAACCTCTCCGCATCCACCCTGCCGGTGGGCGCAAGCTATCTGCAGAGCCGTGAGGTGTGCACGCTTGGCGACCTGTACAGTATGGGCACCGGCGTTACCGCTGTATGCGATGGCAAGCCGGTGCGCTGCGGCAGCTTTGCTGCGCCGCTCTACGGCGAGAACGCGGCGGATGCTTCGGTGTTCACCCTGAACCTGACGGCAGGCCGCGGCGCGCTGCTGCACTGCTTCTGCGCAGTGCCGGACAACTGGCAGACGCTGGAGCTGACCTATCACCCGGATTTCGCGGCGGGCCGCAGCGTGACCTTTACGGTCAACCGCAGCACTGACCACGCTGTGCTGGGCGTGGTGCCCACCTCTCCTGCCGAGGTCGGCAGCGTGGTGGATCTGTAACTCCTTCAGTCTCGCATACGCTCGACAGCTCCCTCGGAGAGGGAGCCTCTGGCGAAAAGGAAAACTTGGCCGTATTGCCAAAGCCTCCCTCCATGAGAAAGACTTCCCCCGGCCGAGACAGATTCTCCCCGCGCCGGGGAGAAATGTCACCGCAGGTGACAAAGAGAGGAGCAGTGGCATCGCGTCAGCGATGACGGAAGGAGTTCCTGAACGTAATAAAAGACCATCTGAGATGCAGTTAAAAATGCCTCAGATGGTCTTTTTTGTTTTGTCAATTCAGCACATTCTGCCCGGCGGAATCCAATACCGTCAGCTCCTGCCCGGTCACGCTGGAGACCAGCGCAATGTAGCTGCGTCCGGTGCGGATGGTCAGCGGCCTGCCGTCGGCATCGTAAAAGGCAAAGGTGGAGTCTGTGCCCTGCGTCCATGTGATGTGCCACAGCTGGCTGCCGTTCAGCCAGACACCGCCGCCAAGGGACAGGTCGTAGTCCAGCGTGGTGCCGTCGTCCCGCAGGCTGGAAGCGGAGTAAAGGACCAGCAGATTGTCGAATTGCGCCTGCGCGCCGGTGTTGGCATCCAGCTGGGCGGTGCCGTCGGCACGGAGCATCCCGTAGGTGCCGCTGGCCGCATCGTAGGCAAAACCGGTGGTGCATTGGGGCGCAAAGTTGATCTGCACCTGTTCGGCATCCCGGGAACCGGGCTCCGGCAGGCGGGGCTCTTTGGCCTGCGGCAGCAGGGCGGGCAGAGCGGAAATGGCAGAGCTGTCCTCGGCAGTGCTGGCCGAGGAGGAAGCACTGCTGCCGTGGTCGCCCAATGCGCCGGAAAGGTTCAGGCTGCCCAGCACGGAAGCGACCTCCCCGCCGCTGGTATGCCACAGCGGCGCGCCGCTCCAGACATCATCGCAGGAAAAGGCGTTGCGGCCCACTTCCAGCGCGTCCACGGCCCGCAGGTTATAATAATCCAGATAGTTGCGGGCAAACTGCCCTGCACCCCGCTGGATGGGCAGTACTTCCTGCCCGCTGAGCAGCCGCCAGTAAAGGTCCTGCCCAAGGGTCACTGGGCCGACGGTTGGCATAGCCGATACCGAAGGATAAGCCAAGCACAGGCTGGTGGGCTGGCCGCTCTCGGTCAGGGCTTCCAGCACCACCGATGCGCTGCCAATGCCCCACTGTGTGGTGCTGGAAGCGGCGTTGTCGATCACCACGGCGGCGGTGCGTTCGCCGGGATACTGTAGCTCCTGCCCGGTCAGCGGGTCGGTGGGCGCTGCACTGTCCGGGGCAGTGGGGCCGGACAGCGCACACCCGCACAGCAGGGCTGTGCACAGCACCGCCGTGCCAAGGGCCAGATTCCAGATGCGTTTCATGCGGTTCCCTCGTTACTGATAGCTGAAGTTGGACCACTCGTCGTCGTCCACGATGGCAAGATAGGTCTTGCCGCGGTTGAAAAGCATCTGCGCACCGGTCTTGTCGTAGACCAGCAGCGGATGCTCAGGCGAAGCCTTTTCCCAGCGGCCATGCTGTACAGCGCCGCGGCTGAAATAATAGGCATCGCCGCCGGAGATGTAGCTTACCTGCTGCACATCGCCGGAGTCGCCGGAATAGCGCTCGATGGGAGCAAAGCAGACCAGCAGATTGTCAAAGCTCAGCTGCTTTGCGTTCAGCTCGTCCACGGTGTTTTCAAACTTGCCGGAGATGCGGCTGTACATCTGCATTTTATAGGTGCGGGACTGCGGATCATAGCGGAAGCTGGTCTTGTAGTGGTCCGAGTGGGTGATGCTGACCGTCCTGCCGGATGCTGCACCCTGCATGGCATTCTCCTCGCCGGTGCGGTAGTCCGCAAAGCGGAAGAAGGTGGCGTCGTAATCGTATTTCAGGCCGATGCCCGCGTTGGAAGCGGCCTGCCGGATCTCCTTGCCGGAGGTGAACTCGGTGTGTTCATAGGCCACATCCCGGCCCCGGCTGTCGCGGTGAGCCACATGCGGATGGGTGGGAGTATTAAAGTAGCTCTTGCCGCCGATGTTCAGGCCGGAATAGTTGTATACGTTGATGAATTTGGTGCAGGCGGCGCTCTCACCGTCGTGGTAGTACAGCGCCTGATAGGGCATCAGCAGCTGCAGGAACTGGTCGCGGCCAGAGCGCAGCGGGCCGATCTCCGGGATGGAGTCGGCATCGTGGAACACCGCGCAGAAGCGGGTGATGCTGCCCTCCACCTTGCACTCGATCAGCAGATCGGCAGAGGAAAGGCCGCGCTGCGGACGGGCGTTCTGACGGGAGGTGTTGGAGATGTTGTTCACCATCACGCCCACGATACGGCCATTGCTGCGCTTGGCCTCACCGGTCAGCGGGTCGGCATCGTAAGCGGGCAGTGCGGCAAGACTGGCAGCGGGCTGCTCGCTTGCTGCCAGCGAGGAAGCAGCCATGTCCTCCGAGGATGCAGCAGAAGAAGCTGCGCCGGAAGAACTGATGCCCAGTGTCTGCTGGAGCCAGCTGGAAAAATTGCTGCCCAGAATGGCACTGCCGGAAGCACTGCAGCTGGAAAGCGCCAGCGAAGCGGCAGCGGCACCGGTCAGGCGAAGAACAGTACGGCGAGTGATCTTCATAGGAAAAACCTCCTGCAAAAAACGTATCGGCGCGGCCCGGCAGAATGCCAAAGCCGGGAAAAAGTTTGCGGGTGCAGCGCGGCGGGGCGCACACTGCTGGGCAGTAAAACGCAGCGCACTGCAGACGGATTTGATTTGATTGTAACGATTCTTGCCGGGTTTGTAAAGAGGAAGTTATCGGGATGAAGCCCCTTCCGCTGCCGACACCGGAGCATCTTCGATCTGCTGCGCGGATGAAAAGCGGAAGCCCACACCGATGCAGGAGATTTTTGCGCCTTTTTGCCCGGGAACCCTTGCATTTTTGCGCAAGTTGTGGTAATATTATTCGGCAGTATGTTCACTGCGGAAATATGCGCTCGTAGCTCAGCCGGTAGAGCATCTGACTTTTAATCAGAGGGCCAGGGATTCGAGTTCCCTCGAGCGCACCAAAATCCCACGAAGAATCGTAAGATTCCTCGTGGGATTTTCTTTTTGTACGCCAGTTGCACGGTCTCTGCACGGTCCGCATTTTTCGTGTCAGATGGAGTAAGTCTGTGAATTACTCTGCAATTCGTGCTATTTTTTGCAATTCAGGTCAGCAGAGCCAAGCGGAGCTGTGCTTTTACGGCAGGGTCTGCGTCCTTCAGAAGCTCCAAAAGTGCCGACACGGAGATGGCCGGTTCTGCTTCAACCGGGGCAGCCTGCACAGGTGTTGTTCCCTGTACGGCTTTCACATCACCGCCGGAGATCATCAGTTGGTAAGCAGAGCGCAGGCTGCGCGATGGAATCGCTGAATAGCACAAAAGCATGTTGGAGTCCAGATGTAAAGAAAAAACGGCAAAGCAGGTAAAATTCACTTTACCGTTTTATAGCAATTCAACTTCTTCATGTAACAGCAACAGCGTTGAATTGCATATCGCAAATTGCTGTTTTAACGTTCCACTAATTTCTTGCCTTGCGATCAAGAAAGCACGTCTGCTAAACGCTCTACATTGAAAATATAATCGTACACTGCTATAATAAAATTGTGATATTATCACCAAAAATTCGAGATGCAAAGCGTTTGCGATTGGCAAACATTCAGGAGGAACGCATGGTAACAGGAGCCATTAAAAATAAGGTAGACAAGATCTGGACGGACATCTGGGCAGGCGGCATCACCAATCCGCTGACCGTCATTGAACAGCTGACCTATCTCATGTTCATCCGGTCACTGGACGAGAAAGAGCTTGCCACCGAAGATTTTGAGAACATGGCGGGCGAAAAGATGGAGCATATCTTCCCGGCCAGCGAAGCAGGACAATCTATGCGGTGGAGCCGCTTCAAGGATAAAGATTCCCGCGAGATTTTCCTGACCATGCAGCAGCGGGTGTTCCCTGCCATCAAAAAGATGAAATATGGCCGTCTGCCGGACTTTGACGCAAACGGCGAGCTGGTGGAGATCGCAGACGACCCCACCCGCCCGGATGAGGGCAACACCGCCTTTGCGCGGTACATGGACGATGCCATGTTCCTGATCCCCACGCCGCAGGTGCTGCAAAAGATCATCACTGGGCTGGAGGATCTTTACACCCACGACATTGCCGACCTTGATATGCAGGGCGACCTGTATGAGTATATGCTGGGCAAGCTGGCAACCGCAGGGCAGAACGGCCAGTTCCGCACGCCCAAGCACATCCGCGACATGATGGTGGAACTGGTGCAGCCCACGCCGGACGACTTCATCTGCGACCCCGCCTGCGGCACGGCGGGCTTTCTGGTGTCCAGTGCGCAGTACCTCCGCGCCCACTACGAGGACAGCATGACCCCGGAGCAGTGGCAGCATTTTGCCGGCCCGATGTTCACCGGCTTTGACACGGACCGCACCATGCTGCGCATTTCGGCCATGAACCTGATGCTCCACTCCATCACGAACCCGGAGATCGACTACAAGGACAGCGTGTCGAAGCAAAACTCCATTTGCAGCAAGTACACCGTTTGCCTTGCAAACCCGCCGTTCAAGGGCACCGTGGATGCCGAGAGCATCAACGACGACTTGAAGGCTGTCACCAACACCAAAAAGACGGAGCTTCTGTTCCTTGCGCTCTTCCTGCGGATGCTCAAAACCGGCGGACGCTGCGCCTGCATTGTGCCGGACGGCGTGCTGTTCGGTTCCAGCAAGGCGCACCAGAGCATCCGAAAAGAACTCATTGAAAACCACCAGCTGCGGGCGGTCATTTCCATGCCCTCCGGCGTGTTCAAGCCCTACGCAGGCGTGTCTACGGCGGTGCTGGTGTTTACCAAGACCGGCGCGGGCGGCACCGATAAGGTGTGGTTCTACGATATGAAAGCCGACGGCTTCTCGCTGGACGACAAGCGCACCGAGGTGAAGGAAAACGATATCCCGGACATCATCGCCCGGTTTCAGAACCTTGATGCCGAAACTGACCGCAAGTGCACCGAGCAGAGTTTCTTTGTGCCCAAAGAAGAAATTGCCGCCAACGGGTATGATCTGTCCATCAATAAGTACAAAGAGACCGAGTATGTGCCGGTGGAGTATCCCTCGACTACGGAGATCCTTGCTGACCTGCATGAGCTGGAAATGGAGATCACCAAGGGTCTGGCAGAGCTGGAGGAGATGGTGTGATGGCGAAGTTGGGAGAGGTTTGTACTATTGTATCTGGTTCGACACCAAAAACATCTGTTACGTCCTACTGGGATGGCAACATCAAATGGATAACACCTGCTGAATTGAACGAAGATACTTTTTACATTATGGATTCAGTTCGGCACATTACTGAAGAGGGAAAAGAAAAAACAGGATTGTCTTATCTGCCGACAGGAACAGTCATTTTATCTTCTCGCGCGCCGATTGGCAAAACCGCAATTGCCGGTTGTGAAATGTGTTGCAATCAAGGATTTAAGAACCTTATTTGCTCAGATGCGATTTATAATGAATACCTCTATTTTTTCTTGAAATCAAAAACAGACTATCTCAATTCATTGGGACGTGGTGCGACTTTTAAAGAAATTTCTAAATCCATCGTTGAAAGCATTGAAATCCCGTTACCTGAAGTAAACCAGCAGAAAGAAATTGCAGAAAAATTCAAGAAGTTAGAGCAGTTGATTTCTCTCCGTAAGCAGCAGCTTGCCAAACTGGACGAGCTGGTAAAGGCACGGTTTGTGGAGATGTTTGGAGATCCAGCAGATAATGTAAACAATCTGCCAGCAAGCCCAATGACCGCTATTTGTCAAATCATTGATGGCGACAGAGGGAAAAACTACCCGAAACAAGAAGAGTTTTCAGATAGTGGCTTTTGCTTGTTTTTAAACGCAAAGAATGTCACTGCGCAGGGGTTTTCGTTTGAAAACTGTACATATATAACGGAAGAAAAAGACGCTCTATTGCGTAACGGAAAACTTTGTCGAGGTGATGTCGTTTTAACCACAAGAGGAACAATTGGAAATTTAGCATTTTATGATACAAGTGTTCCTTATGAGAATATTCGAATCAATTCTGGAATGGGCATTCTAAGGATGAATAAACAAGTCGTTTCTGAAATTTTCTTTATTGAGCAATTCAAAATGCAACTTGATTCCATAAAAAGCCGGATTGCAAGCGGGTCTGCACAACCGCAACTTCCAATCTCGACGATGAATAAAATAGAAATGATTTTGCCGCCAATTGAACTTCAAAACCAGTTTGCCGCTTTTGTAGAGCGCGTAAGCCAGCAGAAGCAGACCGTACAGCAGAGCCTTGAAAAGCTGGAATTGATGAAAAAGGCGCTGATGCAGGAATATTTTGGGTGAAATAGGAATGGTGAATTTAGAAACAAGCGGACAAACACAGATGAATAAAATTGAACCGAGGGGGAAAATTATGGAAGTGCCAGGAGAGAGCGTGGTAAACACCATTGTGGAAAAGGTTTCAGATGGTATTATTGCAAAAATGAATATCAATGAAGAACGCAGGAATCGTGAATTTACATATCAGTTGAAAGAGTTGGAATTTTATAAAAGTGGATATGATAAAGAACTTCGCTCTCTTTTTGATTATTGGACAGAACTTGTTTGGCTTGCACAATTTAAAGATAATGGCTGTTTAAGTCAATCGGAAAAGGAAAAATATAATAAACGGTATAATGAACTAATTCACATAGACAAAATTGCCAAAAACAAAATAAACACGATTAAATATGGAGGAAAAGAAACGGGAAGAGTTTTGGCGCTTCAATCAAAATTACAGCAAGAAAAATATAAAGACCAGCCAACGCTGGTTATTGTTTACATGTGGTGCTCTGTTATTGCTGTATTAAAAAAGGAGATTTTGGGACAATTCATTAGTACAACAGATATTATGCAGATACTAATCACAAATTTAGATGATAATATGGAGGAAATAAAAAAGGCAAAAGAGTACATTAAAAAAGTTTATAAGGAAACCTACAAAGAAGAGCCATATTGGACTGAATAATATAACCGAAAAAATAGGATTGCAAATGAAATATCGGGGAAAGCATTATAAATCATCTAGTGAGCGATGGGGTAAATCTATCAAGAGAGCTGAACCTTTTCTTCGGCTGCTTGAAATAGTGGTTATGCTTTATAGTGCAATTGCTATTTCGGGGTATGCAAACCAATTAACAAAAGTACAAGTTGAAATCGCAAGGGCTGATATACAGCCGGATTTTTCCATACAAGAAATAGCATACTCAATTGGCGGAAACGAAGAAGAAGGTTCTACTGTGGCTGTTCAAGTCGAAAATCTGGGTGGGCGGTGTAAAAATGTTTCTGTTAAGGTGTTATGTGGTATAGACTTTTCATATTGTGTGGATCATGATACAAAGTTTACGCCGTTTGAAAAAGTAAGGATATGGGTTCCGCAGTTTTTTTCTTCGTTCATGGAAACGGGTGCGAACGAGGGTCTTATCTTAACTACATTTTCTAAGAATAATCAAAAAGAATACTATGAAGCTGACAGAGAACTTCTATGGGGAAATAGCTATACGGATGTAGGGCTTCTCCAAAGAAATACATATGTTTGGATACAATATGATGATATTCTTAATGAACACCATGATTGTTATTTTCAAGTGAATAGTACCAGCCAAAGAAGTCTAAGTGTAAAAGATGGAAAAACTATCTTTGATGACTATTTTGAACAGTATGATGATCATTTTGAAGAAAAGAAAAACGAAAATGCTAGAGTTTTAATAGATGAGTTGACAGCAGAAAATATCTGTAAAACTGCTGGATTAGAAAAAAGGAGCTGATTTTATGTCCAACTTCTCCTATCTCTCCACCCGCCCCGAATACTCCCTCTTTGCCAATTCTGCCATCGAGGCCGAGAAAGTGTTCTCCACCTCCCCGGCGATGTGCGCGGTGGGGTGCCGGAAGGCGTTGGAGCTGGCGGTGAAGTGGGTGTATGCGGCAGACAAAACCATCACGATGCCCTACAAGGACAACCTGCAATCCCTGCTGCATGAGCCGAGTTTCCGGTTCGCGGTGGACCGCAATGTGTGGAGCGTGCTGCCCAGCATCGTGAAGGCGGGCAATCTGGCGGTACATACGGGGCACAGCGTGTCGGCGGCGGATGCAGTGTTCAGCCTGCGGGGGCTGTTCGATTTCATCCAGTGGGTGGATTACTGCTACGGCACGGACTATGTGGAGCGCTCCTTTGATGAAACAGCCATCCCCGGCGAAAAGGTAACACTGGACGAAAAGAAGATCCGGGAGCAGGAAAGTTTACTGTCCCAGAAGGATGCCGAGCTGGAAGCGTTGCGCAAGCAGGTGGAGAGCCTTTCGGCGGCGTACACGGCCAGCAAACAGCAGAACCAGCAGAGCCGCAGTTTCACCGCCGCCGACCTGACCGAGGCCGAGACGCGGCGGAAGATCATCGACATCGACCTCAAGGCCATGGGGTGGAAATTCACCGGGCCGGATGCCGATGTGCGCACCGAGTACGAAGTGGACAACATGAACGGCGTGCTGGGGCAGAAGGGCTATGCGGACTATGTGCTGATGGGCAAAGACGGCTTGCCGCTGGCGGTCATTGAAGCCAAGCGCAGCACCAAAGACCCCAACATCGGGCGCAAGCAGGCTCAGCTCTATGCGGACTGTCTGGAGCAGAAGTTTGGCCGCCGTCCGATGCTGTTTACCACCAACGGCTACACCACCTATTTCTGGGATGAGCAGAGCGGCCCGCAGCGTGCCGTGAGCGGGGTGTTCTGCAAGGACGACTTGCAGAAGCTGATGAACCGCCGCACCGAGAAAAAACTGCTGGACACCATCGAAATTGACGATAAAATCACCGACCGCTACTATCAGAAAAACGCCATCCGGGCAGTCTGCGCCCATATTACGCAGGGCTTCCGGCGCAATCTGCTGGTCATGGCTACTGGCACGGGCAAGACCCGCACCGCATCCAGCCTGACCGATGTGCTGAGCCGGGGCGGTCATGTGACCAATGTGCTCTTTCTGGCGGACCGCACCGCGCTGGTCAAGCAGGCGAAGGACGACTTCAAGAAGTATCTGCCCGACCAGTCGCTGTGCAACCTCTGCTCCTCCAAGGACGATAAGGCCGCGCGCATCGTGTTTTCCACCTATCCCACCATGCTCAACGCCATCGACAACGCCAAGACCAAGGACGGCGTGCCGCTGTTTTCCCCTGCGCATTTTGACCTTATCATCGTAGACGAGAGCCACCGCAGCATTTTCAAGAAATACCGCGCCATTTTTGATTATTTCGATGCGGTTCTGGTGGGCCTGACCGCCACCCCGAAAACCGACGTAGACCGCAACACCTACGATTTTTTCGAGATGGAACACGGCATCCCCACCTATGCCTACGATTACGATACGGCGGTCTACACCGACCATGTGCTGGTGCCTTACTACAACTACGAGGTCAAGACGAAATTCACAGAAGAGGGCATCCACTACGACCAGCTTTCACCGGAGGATAAGGCCCGCTACGAGGACGATTTTGCCGAGGACGACACCCTGCCCACCTTCATCCCGTCCGAAAAGCTAAACAAATTCATCTTCAACGCCAACACCGTGGACACGGTGCTGCAAGACCTGATGGAACGGGGCATCCAGACGGCAGGCGGCGACCGCATCGGCAAGACCATCATCTTTGCCCAGAACAAGCGCCATGCGGAGTTTATCCGGGAACGCTTTGGCAAGCTCTACCCGCAGCTGGAGACCCAGTACCCGGGATTCATCCAGCGGGTGGTCTGCGACGACGCCTATGCACAGTCCATCATTGACGACTTCAAACAGCCGGACAAGCCGCCGTTTATTGCGGTCTCGGTGGATATGATGGACACGGGCATCGATGTGCCGGAGTGCGTGAATCTGGTGTTCTTCAAAAAAGTGCGCAGCAAAACGAAGTTCTGGCAGATGATCGGCCGTGGTACGCGGCTCTGCCCATCCCTTGCCTGCGTGGATGCCATCGACGGCGAATATACGGGCAAACGGCGGTTTCTGATCTTCGACTACTGCGGCAACTTTGAATTTTTCCGTCAGAAACCCAACGGCTACGAGAGCGCGGACACCAAGAGTCTGTCCGAGAGCATTTTCTGCAAGCAGGTGCGCATTGCCGCCGCGCTGCAGGATGGAGCCTATGGGGACGAAAACTACCAGAACTGGCGTAAAATCTTAACGGAGACCTGCCGTGCCGAAGTGGGAGCGCTGAATCCGGAGCTGGTATCCGTGCGGCTGCACCGACAGGCCGTGGAACACTATCAAAAGCCGGAAGCCTTTGTCAGCCTGACCGAAACGGACAAGGGTACTCTGATGAAAGAGGTGGCACCGCTCATCTCGCTGGACGATAAGGACGAGGCCGCCAAGCGGTTCGATAACTTTGTGTATGGCTTGCTGCTCTGTGAACTGGAAGGTCTGCCGGGGTTGGGCCGCGCCCAGAAACAGCTGCGCAGCACGGCGGCAATGCTGGAAGGGAAAGCTACCATCCCGCAGGTGCAGGCAAAGCTGCCCCTCATCCGGGAGGTGCAGACAGACGAATTTTTGACCTCGCATGACCTTCTCCGCTTTGAGGAAATGCGGCAGGAACTGCGGGAACTTATCAAGTTTCTGGTGGAGGGCGGCGAGGGGCAAAAGCCTGTCTACACGGCCCTTGCCGACCCGGTACTGGAACAGACCGAGGGCAAAGCGCTGGATTCCGGCTACGATTTCGGCGAGTACCGGGAACGTGTGAACCGCTACATCATGGAGCACCGCAGCGATACGCTGGCCATCCACAAGCTGACCCAGAACATTCCGCTTTCCCGGGGCGACTATACCGAGCTGGAACATATCTTCACCTGTGAGCTGGGCAGCAAAGAAGACTATGCACGGGAGTTTCGGGATACACCCTTTGGTCTGCTGGTGCGTAAAGTGGCAAAGCTGGACCACGATGCTGCCATGCAGGCATTTTCAAAATTTATCAATGACGAATCGCTGAATGCAAAGCAGATCGCGTTCGTGCAGAAGGTCATTCATTACATCGAGCAGAACGGTTATGTGGAAAGCAAAGCGGTTCTGATGAAACCACCCTTTGACCAGCCCATTCTGTTTACCCGCCTGTTTGATGGCAAAACAGGGAGTGAACTGATGAATACGATCAATTCGGTGAAAGAGAATGCCACCCATGTGACTGCATAAAGTAGTGGAATGTACTGATAAAAAACGGTATAATACGCTTGAACTATATTAGGGCTTAGAGCTTCATGTGGGAGTAGCCCAGAAGCCGACTTTCTACTCGGATTCAGATTTCTTTATCGTCACACTGCCGAATAGAAGTGTAGCGACTCCGGCACAGGTCAGTATGGAAAGTGTGGCAAGTGGTGCGGAAAGTGCGGAAACCTCTGCGGAAAGTGCGGAAACTTCTACAGTGCTCCACGGAATGAGTACGGATGCCGAAGTGAGTGAACTTTGCAAAAGGCTGGATAATACCAGGCTGACTGCAAGTACAAAAGAGCGGACGCTTGAACTTTTCAAGAGATATCGGTATCAATATCAGTTCCGCAGCATAAACGTTGCACAGCTATATGGCGTTCAGAAATCTCGTGCATCCTCTATTATCAAGAATCTTATCAAGCATGGATTGGTGACGTCACCAGAATATGGCGTATACCAATTTGTGAAGAAGTAATACCGCTTTGTGAAGAAGTAATACCGCTATCAACAGGTGGTTTTTGAAAACCAAGCGGTGAAGCTGTTACAGCCCATGGAATGTCTTAATATAATTTGAATTATCATAATCGAAATTATATTAACCGCCTGCGCAGAAATGCCCACTCGTCTGAGAACTCCTCAGACGAGTGGGCATTCTTCTTTCCGTGTATCAAATTTACCTTTGTGGTCACTCAAATCGCCACCAAGTCATAGATCAAAAATCATCTTTTTTCATTTGTCCCAGAGTAAGTGCACGGTTTCTGCACTGTTTTTGCACGGTTTCAAGGGATGCAATGGGCACTCTGACTTGCAAAATACGACAAAGGATGCAGAAATTACACAGTGAAAAACCACGATGCTTTGTATAAAAATAACGCAAACTCAAAAGTTTCAAAATCAGAGTAACTTGCCCGGTGGGCTCTTTAGATGATAGTGACAAGATTAGCTATCGTTGACATTGAAGCATCAGCCTGCTGTAGAGCCCAGATGATGGGGTGCACGGACACCACAAGCTGGATAGGGTCAATGTGAATCGAAAGAAACTGCACTGTAAAAAACACCATTCATGTTCCAATCAGTGCTATGTATTGGAAGATGAATGGTGGATTTTTGAACGAGCGGCGTTGCAATAAGTCTGAAGTTTTTAATTATCGAAGATTACGAATTCGGATTTTAGATGCAATTGGGCTATAACGCTTGTCATAAGCTTTATCGATATACGCAGTTGGATTGGATATAAAATCGGACCATTTCACGATCACGCAGTATTCCTCATCGGAAGTCCATGCACAGCTAGCGTGAGGTTCGGTATAAAAATTGGCAGAAAATTCGCGGATTACAGTTGTATCATTTAACAAAATGCAATCGTGGTACTGACCACAAGTACTGCAGAGCGAACTTCCTTTATAAATAGAATCATACATTTCAGGTAATACAATACCTAGTACACCATTACGAGTATTTCCGATTCCATTATAAAGAGAGGCCTGAAGTTCTCGCTGAATGAAATAATTACGTGACCGTCCCCAATAATCATTTCCTTCATTTTCAGAAGAATGCTGGCCAATCAAGAAAATTGTCACAGTTGAATCGGATAGATAGTCGTTTCGAATAGTTTCCATTATGTAGTCGCCATCTTCACTATCAATAATACGATCCAAGGATTTATCGATAACATCCTGACCTGCAAATAACTCGACGAGATAATTTTTATACGTTTTATCCTCTTTTTTATAACTTATAAAGCACTTGTGTCCCATTTTTAATCTCCTGACTTCATTATTTCTTGAAAAGCTTTTTTATTTTATAAAGATCGATTTTATCTAGACTGTTTTGTGCTAAAACAATTTTTGCTTTTGAAGGATATTGAAAACGAATACGGCTAACTTTAAAAGTCCAAAGAATAATTTCAAGAAGTTCTTGATCGGTTATATTTTCATAACCGTGAAATCTTGTTATCCCAGAACCCAAAAGTGGAAGAACAATAGACCTTCCACCATAATGAATATCGCACTCGTTCCACATATTCATAAGGCATGCAGTATAGTCATTCATTTCCAAATATGCTCTATTTTGATTGTCGAATTTTGAGAATGCAAGTATAAAAAAGTCATCCATCGGAACAATCGTTCCGAGTTTATATTGAATTTGCTTTCCTACCAGCCTATTCTGATTGACTTTAATCTTACACTCTTGAGCATGCTGATTCTCTTGTATTAGATGATCTAAGGACTCTACATCATGGGCATACTTTTTAATAAACTGTCCGTTTAACGTTTGAGAAGAAATAATGTTTTCATCTACTTGGGTATCAAAGTATTCGTTAAATGCAATGATTTTTAAGCCTTCGCTTTGAAAAACATCGCCTGCTGAAATTTCGATAGTGGAGTTATTAACGGACAATTCGACATGTCGGATATGATTTGCATGAAACCACATTAGAACATAAACAATTAGCATCACACCAACGAAAGACAAAAAGTATTTGATTTTCAGTTCGGAGGGTATATCGTAGAAGAGCAGAAGAAATGAAACGATTGAACTAGTGATCGATAGTATTTTTTCGTAATCGGCACGAAGTTCTTTTCTAAAGAAAGAAACTTTCATTGACATTTTAGATTCACCCCACGTCTATAAAGGACTAAGCAGCTACCAAAGAAGAATTTCAGACTAAATAGGATTTTATTCGTCCGCTTGATCTAATGATACTCTAAGATGTTCACAAAATCAATCTGCCCGTTAAAAATTCAATCGTTCGTTAACGCGATAAAAGTTTTGAATTTGAACTGAAAATACGGTATAATGAATCTAAACATTAAAAAGCGAGTAGGTGATACCATGCCTTTCCCCCTCGACCATTACATTGAAGCCTCCCATGTGGATTACAAGGAACGCCTTGAAGAGAAAAAGCCGCGCAGCTGGCTGAAATCCGTTTCGGCATTTGCCAATACCGAGGGCGGACACTTGATTTTTGGCGTAAAGAATGAGCCACGCGAGGTCGTAGGATTGGAAAATCCGCAGGCTGTGGTGAGCAGATTGACGGAACTTATCAAAGTCCGCATTGACCCTACACCACGCTATCGAGTGCGGGAGGTCGAAATAGAGGGCAAGTCCTGCGTTGATCTGGAAGTACAGGACGGCCCGGCGTATCCATATTATTATGCCTTTGACGGTTCCCATACAGCCTATGTGCGGCATGGTGACCAGTCCGAAGAAGCCACTTCACGGGAACTGAACGAGCTGATCCTACAAGGTATGAACCAGACCTTTGATGCCCTGCCCAGTTCTTATCGAGTGGGTGATGTCAGTTTTACACTGCTGGCCGCGACGTTTAAGAATCTGAAAAAAGAGGATTTCGACCTCGAAAAAGACTTGCCATCCGCAGGATTAGTAACAGATGATGGACAGATTACGAATGGCGGCCTGTTACTCTGCGATCAGGGCGTTCTGAAACAATCCCGTATTTTCTGCACCCGCTGGAAAGGCAACTACAAAGGCAGCATTGAAGAAGATGCTCTGGATGACAAGGAATTTCAGGGTGCAAGTCTGATCACGCTGCTGCAAAATGCGGAAGATTTTGTTCGCAACAACAGCAAAAACCCGTGGAGTATCCGTGGTATGACCCGTGAAGAACGCAGTGACTACCCGTATAAAGCCGTTCGTGAGGTGCTGGTCAATGCGCTGATCCATCGGAATTATCAGATTCTTGGTTCGGAGATTCATGTGGAAGTGTTCGATGACCGACTGGAGATCACTTCACCGGGCGGTATGATGAATGGCCGCAGGGTGCAGGATATGGATATCCGGCATATTCCGTCTATGCGGCGCAATCAGGTGATTTCGGATGTGTTCTCACGACTCGGCTTTATGGAGCGCCGTGGCAGCGGCATTGACCGCATCCTGAACTCTTATGTGGAAGTAGCCCAGAAGCCGACCTTCTACTCGGATTCGGATTTCTTTATCGTCACACTACCGAATAGAAGTGTAGCGACTCCGGCACAAATCAGTATGGAAAGTGTGGCAAGTGGTGCGGAAAGTGCGGAAACTTCTACAGTGCTCCACGGAATGAGTACGGATGCCGAAGTGAGTGAACTTTGCAAAAGGCTGGATAATACCAGGCTGACTGCAAGTACAAAAGAACGGACGCTTGAACTTTTCAAGAGATATCGGTATCAATATCAGTTCCGCAGCATAAACGTTGCACAGCTATATGGCGTTCAGAAATCTCGTGCATCCTCTATTATCAAGAATCTTATCAAGCATGGATTGGTGATGTCACCAGAATATGGCGTATACCAATTTGTGAAGAAGTAATACCGCTATCAACAGGTGGTTTTTGAAAACCAAGCGGTAAAGCTGTTACAGCCCATGGAACGTCTTAATATAATTTGAATTATCATAATCGAAATTATATTAACCACTCGCGTAGAAATGTCCACTCCCCTGAGAACTCCTCAGACGAGTGGGCATTCTTCTTTCCGTGTATCAAATTTACCTTTGTGGTCACTCAAATCGCCACCAAGTCATGGATCAAAAATTATCATCTTTTATTTGTCCCAGAGTAAGTGCACGGTTTCTGCAATGTTTTTGCACGGTTTCTGCAATGTTTTTGCACGGTTTCTGCAATGTTTTTGCACGGTTTCAAGGGATGCAATGGGCACTCTGACTTGCAAAATACGGCAAAGGGTGCAGAAATTACACAGCGAAAAATCACGATGCTTTGCACAAAAACAACGAAAGCTCGAAACTTCTAAAATCAGAGTGTTCTGCCCGGTGGGCTCTTTTAATCAGAGGGCCAGGGATTCGAGTTCCCTCGAGCGCACCAAAAGGACGATAAATCGTTGAAAGAAACGGTTTATCGTCTTTTTTGTTTTATACGGGCTTTTTGAGCTTGTACCTATGATTTTTTCAAAAAATTCAGAGGTCAGAGGTACAAAAATGAAGAAGATTCAGAAGAATGCAGGCCGGTTTGATAATCTAAAGCAAGATTTTTTGGACGATAAGAAGTATTCTGGCACAGCAGAAGCTACGTTGAACGGCTATCGGTATGACATTACACGGTTTTTGAAGTTCCTTTCAGATGAGCAGTTAGCCGTGAATCGATGTTTGTGCTATACTTATCAATAAGAAATCAAAGATGTGTATGATGACCTTGTCGACAGCAAACTGGATATGATCGAGGGCTTCGTGCCGATCTCTGCCATCCAGTATGATGCTGAGATGCAGGAAGCAGAAAGACTTTAAGGGGAGTGCGACTTGTAGTATTGCTTTAAATTATCGAGTTAATCCGCAGGCTGAATAGATTCACTCAAATCGAATGAAAACGAAAAAATGCCCGCTCACCGTGGAGATCCGGCTCCATCGGTGGGCGGGCATATCCAATAAAACACCAGGATACTATTATGCTTTTCGTACTTCAGCTGGGATCTTGTTCTGGCTCAGATATCCCACAGGGAGGGCGCAGAGGTGGAAACTGCGGCGGCACCTGCGCGCATGGCGGCCATGACATCGGCTTTGTCCCGCAGCAGGCCGCCTGCAATGACAGGCACCTGTGTACGGGCGCTGATCTCGGCGATGACCCGGGGCATGATGCCGGGAAGGATCTCGACAAAATCCGGCTTGCCCTGCTCCAGCTGACCGGGCAGGCTGGTCAGCGAGAGGGAATCCAGGATGAATGCCCGCTGGACGGTCAACAGGCCGCGGTGGCGCGCCCGGCGGATCAGAGTCGGGCGGGTGGAGATGATGCCGTCCGGGTGGCACAGGGCGTTGAGGGAGTCCACCGCGATCTCCCGCGACGAAAGGCCGTCCACCAGGTCGATGTGAACTACGGCCAGTTTTCCGGCATCATGTATGCGGTGCACCAGACCGTCTACGGTGAGCAGGGTGCTCGCCAGCAGAAAAACGGCGCTGCAGGGCGAAGCCAGCGCAGCAGTCAGGGCTTCGTCCGTTTTCACGGCGGCGATCACCGGTTCGTTCAACAAAGTTTCGGCAAGAGGATGCATTGGGTAAGACTCCTTTTTTATCAATTACTTGATTTATATTATTCTACAAAAAAGCCGCCATGTAAATAAGTTACACGGCGGCTGTAATGTAAAATCTAGGTTTTATCAGAATGTGGTTGCAATCAGCTCACCGCCGCCCAGAATGGTAGTAGTATTGGAACAGCTGATCATTACAATAAACATTGCATTTATCAGACCTGCAATGTACGGATTGCGGGTGCGTTTGTAGATGATGCGGGACATGATGGGCGTGACAAACAGAAGAACCATACAGGGGAACAGCCAAATGGGACCAATGCGCTGGCCTTCGGTCAAACCATAAAGCTGATAACCCGTTGCATAGAAGTAGATATATTGACTTGCAACCACAAAAATAGCACCAAGCGCATTAAAGAATGCAAAAATCAAGATGTTGCCATTTTTTCCGCCAATGGTGTTGTAGTTGAAGCAATTTGCCGAGATCGAGTTCATAACGTAGAACAGCAGGAAGAATGGCAGATAGCGAAGTGCGATCAGCACTTTATCAGCGCCGAAGGTTTTGAACGCAACGACATACATCCGATAATCAACTTGGAAGAAATAGTGTGCTGCAAAAACAAGGCCGAACGAAACGACGATCACGATAACAGCGAGGGCAATGGTCTTCCACAGCTGCTCCAGATTCAAATACAGACCCGCTCTTCGAGCACTCCAACCGTGTCTTTTTCCATAAGCACCGTAAAAAACAGCAGAGCAGAATATTGCAAAGACGCCGCAAAGAGCAGCCCATGTACCGATCGTCAGGGGGCCGGTCTGCACAAAGAAGTTTGTTGTCTTTGAGTAAACGGTATTCATGCAGAACAAAAAGCTTGCACCGGAAAAAACTGCACCGATAATCAGCAGAACCCAGTACCATGCCTTGGCTCCGCTGTCCTGCACAGGGGCTGGCTGTACAATTTCACCACTGCGGAGAGCAGAAAATACGGGAGTATCAAGCAGAACCAGCGTGAAACTGACCATGAAGATCAAAAGACCGATCACGCCGAGGCTGTTGAACACCGCTTTAATGGGCCAGATCTGATCGCTGGCAGGCAGGGGCTTTGGAGCGCCGAGCGTTGTATCAAAAAAATCAACGGCATAGCCGACACAAGTAGTAGAAAAAGCAACGAGAGGATGGATCATGTTCGGCCGATAAATCACGCGATAAGCGGTCTTTCCATCAAAATCGCGCGTATAATATTTGCCGCCTTCTGCGATACCGGCAAAGCCGTCCTCATTAAAATTCAGGAATTTTTTAGCACCATCTGTTTCCATGAAGGCTGCCGGATTGGTCAGCATATTTCCAGCGTCATCATAGGTTCCAAAGTAAAAGTCATCATGGGTACTGGCAATAATGCCTACACTGCGTGAGCCGTAATCTCCGCTATGATCACCACCGGTGTCATCCTGCCAGTCACCAGCCTGCTGCAGAACGGAAGCAATCAAAGGAGTTTCCCGGGAATTATCGATCTCTACCGCCATATTAGCAGCTGTACCGCCGCTGGAATGGCCTGTAACGCCAATACGAGCTGTGTCAACGTACGGAAGGCTTGCAATAAGCTGAACTGCACCATCGACGCCCACAGCACCATCGTAAAGTTCTGCAATCGACAGGCTTTCCGAGTCGCCATGACTGTGCAGATCAAGTGCCAGCACCACATATCCCCGGCGAGCCAGCTCAATACTATACAAGTCCTGCATTTCTTTGTTGTTATACCATCCTTCGATTGTAACAACACCCGGCGCCGGTGTGTCTTTAGTTGCATTCTGTGGAATGTAAAGGTATGCGGCCAGCTGGTGTCCAGAGGGACTTTCCCAGCTCATTTCCTTGATCCTGATCCCACCAGAAGTTTGTACAGCGGACGCTACGATGGCACTTACAAGGCAAAGAATCAGTGACAGGCACAACCAGAATTTGCTGTTTTTCAACCTACCTTTTTGATGCGACATGCTTGGGACCTCCTTTTTGAATCTGATTTTTCCGTAATAAAAATGGGGACACACTGCATCTGGACGATACAGTGCATCCCCATCTCACTTCTCTTGGGATGATTCTAGTATAGCGCTTTGTAACAAAATGTCAATAGAAAATAAACAATTAAAAAATATTTTGTGCGTGAATCATAAAGTTGGGCGAAAACAATCAATGCTCTGCCCAGTCGCTGCTGCGGCCCACAGCCTTGTGCCAGCCGGCCAGCAGACGGGTGCGCTCGGCCTCGTCCATCTGCGGGGCAAAGGTCATATTGCAGTGCCACAGGCTGCGGATCTCGTCCCGGTCCTTCCATACGCCGGTGGCAAGGCCCGCCAGATAGGCAGCGCCCAGAGCAGTCGTTTCCCGGATGGCCGGGCGCAGCACGGTCTTGTTCAGGATATCGGCCTGGAACTGCATCAGGAACTGGTCGCGGGATGCACCGCCGTCCACCTTCAGCGAGGTGATGGGTACGCCGGTGTCCTTTTCCATAGCAGCCACAAGATCGGCGCTCTGGTAGGCAATGGACTCCTCTGCCGCGCGGATGATATGGTTCTGGGTGGTGCCGCGGGTAATGCCCACAATGGCACCGCGGGCGTACATATCCCAGTACGGTGCACCCAGACCAGTAAAGGCCGGCACGATGTAAATGCCGCCGTTATCCGGCACCTTCTGGGCGTAGTATTCCGCATCGCGGCTTTCCTGGATCATGCGCAGGCCGTCGCGCACCCACTGGATGACGGCACCGCCCACAAAGACGCTGCCCTCCAGCGCGTACTCCACCTTACCGTTCAGGCTGATGGCAATGGTAGAGATCAGGCCGTTCCGGCTGCGGCAGATGGTGTCGCCGGTGTTCATCAGCAAAAAGCAGCCGGTGCCGTAGGTGTTCTTGGCCTCGCCCTTGCGAAAGCAGCTCTGTCCGAACAGCGCAGCCTGCTGGTCACCGGCAATGCCGGCCACCGGGATCTGCACACCGCACAGATCGGTGGTGCCGTAGACCTCGCTGGAATCCGTCACGCGGGGCAGGATGCAGCGCGGGATATCCAGCGCTTTGAGCAGGGTGTCGTCCCAGTCCAGCGTGCGGATGTTATACAGCATGGTGCGGCTGGCGTTGGTGCGGTCGGTGACATGCACTCTGCCGCCGGTCAGCTTCCAGACCAGCCATGTGTCCACAGTGCCGAACAGGATCTCCCCTGCCTCGGCGCGCTCCCGCGCACCGGGCACATTGTCCAGGATCCACTTGATCTTCGTTGCGGAGAAATAGGCATCGGGCATCAGGCCGGTGTTCTCCCGGATGTAGTCTGCCATGCCGGGCTGCTGCAGCAGTTCATCCACCAGCGGTGCCGTGCGGCGGCACTGCCAGACGATGGCATTATAGATGGGGCGGCCGGTGGCCTTTTCCCACAGGATGGTGGTCTCCCTCTGGTTGGTGATGCCAATGGCGGCGATATCGTGGGCATCGACACCGCTCTGGGCCACCACCTCGTTCATGACTCCATACTGGGTGGACCAGATCTCCATGGGGTTGTGCTCCACCCAGCCCTGCTGCGGATAGATCTGCTCAAACTCGCGCTGCTGCACCGCAATGATATTCTGCTCATTGTCGAACAGGATGGCACGGCTGCTGGTGGTTCCCTGATCCAACGCCAGAACATATTTTGTACTCATGCTTTTGCTACCTCCGTATCGTTTCAGGAGTGTGTATCACAGATTTCGCGTTGCCACGACATCCACGCCGGTGCCGCACACGTCGGCCAGCACCACCTGTCCGGTGCGGACGGGTGCGTGCAGAGTGACGCGGTCCAGCGCAGCCATGACCTCGGTCATCTTCTCTTTGGGCACAGCCTGCGCAGTCTTTACCGGGCAGCGCGGGTACAGCCCGCCCTCCACCCGCACCGTGCTGGTGAGGATGCGGGTGGGGTGGGTCAGCTCTTCCCTGCCGTAGGCGGCACCGTTGGGGCAGGCGTTTCCAGTTACATTATAATCATTTTCCGGGTCTACCTGCAAGTGGCAGCCGCAGGGACAGCAGATGCAAATAACTTCTTTGATGCTGCTCATTCTGCAATAACCTCCTCTACCGCAACGGTCAGCGGGCCGTCTGCTTTTTCCAGCAGGACTTTGGGCAGTGCGATGTGTTCCATCTCGCCGGGAGCCATGCGCTGGCGCTTGAACCGGGCCAGCTGCCTGCCGCCGCAGGTCACGGTGATCTGGCTGGGGCCGTAGTTCTGCCGCACACGGAAGGAAATGTTCACGCTCCTGTCCACATCAGCGGGGCGCACCCGCTGCGGCACGGTGTAGCCCACACCATTGCCCGGGATAAGATCGAGTGCGGCGGCATCGGAGGCTTCGCCCTTCAAAACATAGGCCGCCGCAGAAGCACCGGCAAGGTCGCTTTCGCCCGAAACGAAGTCCACCAGATCATGCACGTGCACCACGTTGCCGCAGGCGAACACGCCGGGGATGCCGGTCTCCATATTCTCGTAGACCACTGCGCCCTTGGTGTGGGGGTCCATGGGGATGCCCGCCTGCCGGGTCAGCTCATTTTCCGGGATCAGGCCGACGCTGAGCAGGATGGTGTCCACATCAAATTCTATCTCGGTGCCCGGGATGGGGCGGCGGTTTTCGTCCACCTTGGCAACGGTGGCCTTTTCCACGCGGGCCTTGCCCTGAATATCCACGATGGTATGGGACAGATACAGGGGGATGTCGAAGTCCTGCAGGCACTGCACGATGTTGCGGGTCAGGCCGCCGGAATACGGCATGACCTCCACGCAGGCCAGTACTTTGGCACCTTCCAGCGTCATGCGGCGGGCCATGATCAGGCCGATGTCGCCGCTGCCGAGGATGAGCACCCGCTTGCCTACCAGATAGCCCTCCATGTTGACATAGCGCTGGGCCGCACCGGCGGTGTAGATGCCGGCGGGGCGGGTACCCGGGATGCCAATGGCACCGCGGGTGCGCTCCCGGCAGCCCATGCAGAGGATGATGCTTCTGGCTTCCAAAATCTGATAGCCCTTTTCCCGGCTGACGCAGTGGATCTTTTTGTCCGGGGTGACGTCCAGCACCATCGTGCCCAGCTCCACCCGGACACCGGTGGAGCGCAGCAGTTCAATGCAGCGGCCTGCGTATTCCGGGCCGGTGAGCTGCTCGCCAAAGCGGTGCAGGCCGAAGCCGTTGTGGATGCACTGGTTCAGGATGCCGCCCAGCTCGTTGTCGCGCTCTAAGATAAGGATATCGCGCAGACCATGCTGCCATGCGCTGTAAGCTGCGGCAAGGCCTGCAGGGCCGCCGCCGACGATGACCAGATCAATCATGGTGCTCTCCCTCCTGCTTGGTTTCGCACAGTAAGACGTTGGTGCCGGCCTTATCCTGCAGCACGTCCAGCGGACTGATGCCCAGCGTTTTGCTGATCAGTTCCAGCACCCGCGGCCCGCAAAAGCCGCCCTGACAGCGGCCCATACCGGCACCGCAGCGGCGCTTGACACCGTCAATGGTGGTGGCGGGGATCTCTTCGTGCAGAGCGTCCAGAATTTCGCCCTCGGTGATCGTCTCGCAGCGGCAGATCACGCGGCCATAGGCGGGTTCCTTTGCAATGAGCCGGGCTTTTTCTTCGGGCGGAAGCTCCTTGAAGCGCACCCGGGTGCGGCCATCCCTGTAATCCGCCTTGGGGGCGGGCAGATCGCCGTGAGCTTCCAGAATTTTGACGGCTTCTCTGGCAACGGCCGGTGCACTGGAAAGGCCGGGCGATTTCATGCCCGCCAGATCGATGAAGCCGGGTGCGCCTTCCGCTTCGCCGATAACGAAGTCGCCCGTGTCCACATTGGCACGGACACCCGCAAAATTGCGGATGGACTCGCTGAAGCGGATGTTCGGCACGCTGCGGCGCGCTGCGGCGCTGACGAAGGCCAGCCCGGCGGCGGTGCAGGCGGTATCGTCCCCTTCCACGGGGTCGGCGTTCGGGCCGACGATCAGGTTGCCGTGGACGGTGGGGGCCACCAGAACGCCCTTGCCGTTTTCGTTGGGGCACTGGAAGATGACGTGGTGCACACGGCTGCCCTCGGATTTATCCAGCAGGTAGTATTCGCCCCGGGTGGGCTGGATGGTAAATTTGTGGGGTGCGGCCATATCGTGCACGGCCTGCGCCGAGATGCCTGCCGCATTGATGATATAGCGCGTTTCCACAATTCCGGAGGGGGTGGTCAGCGCCCAGCCGCCGGCGGTCTTTTCGATGCGGGTCACAGGGCAGCTGCGGTGCAGCTCCACGCCGTTGCGCACAGCCACTTCTGCCATTGCCAGCGCAAACTCCCACGGGCTGACGATGGCGGCGCTGGGCGCATACAGCGCGCCAACGACAGTGGGGGCCAGATTCGGTTCCATGGCAAGCGTTTCCTCTGCGGAAAGCAGCCGGATGCCCGGCACGCCGTTGGCGATGCCGTTCTCATACAGTTTCTGCAGGTGGGGCAGCTCTTCCGGGCTGAGGGCCAGCACCAGACTGCCGCACTGCAGGTACGGCACATCCAGCCGGGCGCAGATCTCCTTGGCCAGTGCGGACCCCTCCACGTTGAGCCGCGCCATCCGGGTGCCCGGTTCGGGGTCGTAGCCAGCGTGCAGAATGGCACTGTTGGCCTTGGTGGTGCAGTCTGCCACGTCATTTTCAGCCTCGAAAATGGCGGTCTGCAGCGGGTAATGGGACAGCTCATAGGCGGCTGCCGCACCAATGACACCGCAGCCGATAATTGCTACATCCAGCATAAAAACCTCCTGATCGCTCCGTTTGCCGAATAAAAGAAAAAGAGCAGGACAAACAAAAGGGCCTTTCGACTCTCCCCTTGCTTGTTCTGCTCGATCCTCTGAACAAACTTTTATTGTCTTTATGATAATGCGATCTGCACAAGATGTCAAGCGTTTGTTGAAAATTTAAAGCTCATTTTTACCTGTGCGGCTTTTTCCTGCTCTTTGCGGGCGCGGGGGCTTTTGGCAGAGCACGGCCTGCTGCAGCATGGCCTGCAGCGCTGCGCCCGGCCACAAGGCCGGAGCCGAACGCCCAGTGCAGGTTAAAACCGCCGCAGCTGCCTGCGCAGTCCAGCGTTTCGCCCACAAAGTAAAGGCCCGGACAGCCCTTGAACTGGAAGTGCTGATCCACCTCCCGCAGGGCCAGCCCGCCGCCGGTGGTCTGGGCCTGCTTCCAGCTGCAGGGGGTCAGCCCCTCAAAGCGCCAGTGCTTGGCGGTGTGGGCCAGCTTCTGCCACTGTGCGGCGGTGAGTACGGCAGGCGCGTCGCTGTCCTGCAGCCCGGCGGCAGACCACACAGTACGGCCCAGCTTCTGGTTCAGCAGGCCCAGCCAGAAGTCAGCGGCGCTGCCCCCTGCCGTCTGGGCGGCGTGGGCCGCAAACAGGCTGGCAAGTGCGGTTTCGTCCACTGCCGGGAAGAGGTCCAGCTCCACAGCAGGAGCCTTGGGGCCGCGGCCCGGGGCCAGCAGGCCGGACAGCTGCATGATGCAGATGCCGGAAAGGCCGTAATCGGTGAACTGTACCTCGCCGTTCTCGCAGGCAAGCACACGGGCACCGTCCAGCAGGGATGCTGCTGCCTTGGCACGGATGCCAGCCAGCGCTTTGCGGGGCTTTGCGCACTGCAGGGCGGTCAGGCAGGGGTACAGCGGCTCCACCCTGCCGCCGCACTGGGCGGCGAACCGGGTGCCAAAGCCGTCGGTGCCGAACTGCGGCCCTGCCTCGCCGCCCATGGCGCAGATGACGGCATCGGCGCGCAGGGTCTCGGTGCTGCCCTCTGCCGTCTCGAACTGCACGGCGTAGCCGCTGCGGCTCTGGCTCAGGGTGCGCACGGTGCAGCCGGTGCGCAGCTGCACATGGTGCTGTGCAAGGTGATGCTCCAGCAGGGCCAGCACGTCCGCCGCCTGATTGGAGTACGGATACACCCGGCCCGCTTCGTCGGTGCGGGTATAAAGCCCCAGCGCACGGAACCAGCGCAGCGGGTCGGCGGTATTTACGGCATCCAGCAGCGGACGAAGTGCTGCCGGGTCGGCAGTGAAATACAGCTCCGGCGCAATGCCGGTGTTATCCAGATTGCAACGGCCATTGCCGGTGGCAAGCAGCTTTTTGCCCGGCTTCGGGTTGCGCTCCAGCACAATGACCTGTGCAGCGGGGGCACTTTGTGCCGCCGCAAGCGCGGCTGCAAGACCGGCGGCACCGCCGCCCAGAATGAGGATGTTCGGCATCCGGACACCTGCCTTTCTCAGTAGAATTTTAGGATCTGTCTTCATAAGCGGGGTGCTGTGCTTATGAAAACGGCTTTTTGTATCATTGTAGCAGAACCCTGCCGGAAACGCAACGAAGAGGCAGCTTTCCGTGCAGGTCTTTTTGCGCGGGGGCAGCAGGTATAAATGGCCCGGCCTGACAGATACTAGTGCTGCAGGCATTTTTAAGGAAACGGAGGAGCAAAAACATGAAAGCAACAGGAATCGTGCGCCGCATCGACGAACTGGGCCGGGTGGTGATCCCCAAGGAAATCCGCCGCACCCAGCGCATCCGCCGCGGCGACCCGCTGGAGATCTTCACCACGGGCGACGGCGAGGTGATCTTTAAAAAGTATTCGCCCATTGGCGAGATGAACGCAGTAGCGGCCCAGTATACCGAGGTGCTCAGCAAAAGCTTTGCGCTGACCGCACTGGTGGCCGACCGCGACCGCATCCTTACGGTGAGCGGCTCCGGCCGGCGGGAGCTGGCCGACCGCAGCATCAGCCAGCCGCTGGAAAAGCTGATGGATGGCCGCAGGCTGTACCAGAGCGAGGGCATTGCCGAAAAGTGCATCCTGCCCTGCGAAGGCTCGCCCCGAGCAGTGCTGTGCGCCGCACCCATCATTGCGGCGGGCGATGTGACCGGCGTGGTGGCCCTGCTGACCGAAGACCGCACGGCCACGCCGGATGCCGCCCAGCTCAAGGCCGTGAATGTGGCGGCGGCATTTCTGGCAAGGCAGATGGAAGAGTAAAGAACATGCCGGAGCGCTTTCCTTACAATAAGGAGGGCGCTTTCTTCGTTTATGACAGAATTATGAATCTTTTAAAACATTTTTCCAAGGGGCTTGACAGCACCGGAAAATTGGCTATAATGGTCTTAGCACTCAGGAACAAGGAGTGCTAAACAAACAAAGCGAACGCAAAAAGGAGGCAGGCGCTATGACGATGGATGCACGCAAGCAGCGAGTCTTGCAGGCGATCGTGGCGCTGTATGGTCTCGAAGGCGAGCCCGTTGGCAGCAGCGTGCTGGCAAACTACTTTGACATGGCAGTTTCCAGCGCAACGCTTCGCAATGAGATGGCGGCGCTGACAAAGCTGGGTCTGCTGGAGCAGCCCCACACCAGCGCGGGCCGTGTGCCCAGCGCCAAGGGCTACCGTTACTACCTTGATAATCTGCTGACCGACGATCAGCCGCTGGATCGTGTGAGCCGCGCCCGTGTGGATGCGGTGTTCGCAAGCCTCGACCATGAGCCGGAAAAGCTGGCCGCAGGTGCCGCCAAGGCGCTGGCCGCCATCAGCGGCTGCACCGCCGCCATCAGCACCCCTTGTGCCGAAGACCTGTGCATCGCCCACTATGAAGTGGTTCAGGTGGGCCGCAGCGCAGCGGCTGTGCTGGCCGTTACCACGGCCGGTTACGTTCGTACCCGTGTGGCACGGGTGCGCACCGGTCTTTCCCGCGAGAATGCGGCAGCACTTGCCGCACTGCTCAACCGCAACCTTACCTTTGTAGCGCCGGTGGATCTTTCCACCCGGCTGCTGGCAGAGCTGTGCAGCCAGATCGACCCGGAGCTGGTGCCCGTTATCAGTGCAGCGGCTGCCATCCTGCAGGATTCCGTCAAGCCCCACGTATTTCTGGGCGGCGAGCAGTATCTGCTGGACTGGCCCCAGCTGGACGGCAAGGTGGGCGACATCCTCACACTGCTGAACGACGAGGAGCAGGCCGCTGGCCTGATCGCACCTCCGGCAGAACGCAGTGAGAGCGTGCTGCTGGGCGAAGATCTGGAACCGCAGATCCCGGGCCTGTGCATCGTGAGCGACCGGTATCTGGTGGGCGGAGGCCTGTGGGGCTCCATTGCATTGATCGGCCCCACCCGGATGCCCTTCCAGAAGCTGATGCCGCTGCTGCATTACTTTGCAGACCAGCTGGGCGAGGGCATGAGCGGCAAACGAAAAGACACCCCGCAGGCTGCCGCACCCCGGCGGACTGTGATCTATAAGGAGGATCTGGAATGAGCGAAGAAACCAAAAAGACGGCTCCGGCTCAAGAAGCGGAGCAGCCCGAAACGGCTCCCGAGGAAAAGGCCCAGCAGGCAGCACCCGAACAGGAACCTGCTGCTGAAGCTGCCGACCCGAAGGATGACAAGAAGAAGGATGGCGGCTGGTTCAACAAGAAGGCCCGTGAGCTGGAAGCCGTAAAGGCAAAGCTGGATGCTGCCGAAGCCAACGCTGCACAGGCCAAAGACCAGCTGCTGCGCATGGCAGCGGAGTACGAGAACTACCGCAAGCGCTCCACCCGCGAAGCCGACCAGAAGTTCAACGATGGCATTTCCTTTGCGGTGAACCAGATCATTCCCATTCTGGATACGCTGGAGATGGCAGCCAACGCCCCCACCACCGACGAGAACTACAAAAAGGGCGTGACCATGACGCTGGACAAGGCCGCCAAGGCGCTGGATGCTCTCCATGTGGAGGAGATCGAGGCGCTGGGCAAGCCCTTTGACCCCAACTTCATGAATGCAGTGCAGCAGATCCCCGCCCCGGACGGACAGGAGAGCGGCACCGTCATCACGGTCTACCAGAAGGGCTACAAGCTGGGCGATAAGATCGTCCGCCATGCGACCGTTGTAGTGGCCGAATAACAAAGCAGAAACCCGAAAGGGTTTTGAATATAACATCCGCTTACAAACATTTGAGCATCACATAAACAATACGATTTGTTCTTTCGAGAGGAGTTTTCATTATGAGTAAGATCATTGGTATCGACCTTGGTACTACCAACAGCTGCGTGGCTGTCATGGAGGGCGGCGAGCCCGTTGTTATCGCAAACTCTGAGGGTGCACGCACCACCCCGTCTGTGGTGGGCTTCACCAAGACCGGCGACCGTCTGGTGGGTCAGGTGGCAAAGCGTCAGGCCATCACTAACCCTGAGAACACCGTTGCTTCCATCAAGCGCTTCATGGGCACCGACCACAAGGTGACCCTGAATGGCAAGGAGTACACTCCCCAGCAGGTCAGCGCTATGATCCTGCAGAAGCTGAAGGCTGATGCCGAGGCTTATCTGGGCGAGCCTGTTACCGAGGCTGTCATTACCGTTCCTGCATACTTCAACGACAGCCAGCGTCAGGCTACCAAGGACGCAGGCACCATTGCAGGCCTGAACGTCAAGCGTATCATCAACGAGCCTACTGCCGCTTCTCTGGCATATGGCATCGATAAGGAAGAAGACCAGAAGATCATGGTCTACGATCTGGGCGGCGGCACCTTCGATGTGTCCATCATCGAGATGGGCGACGGCGTTACCGAAGTTCTGGCCACCAACGGTGATACCCATCTGGGCGGCGATGACTTCGATGAGCGCATCATCAACTGGATGGCAGATGCCTTCCAGACCGAGAACGGCATCGACCTACGTAAGGACAAGATGGCCGCGCAGCGTTTGAAGGAAGCTGCTGAGAAGGCAAAGATCGAGCTGTCCAGCGCAATGAGCAGCCAGATCAACCTGCCCTTCATCACTGCCGATGCTACCGGCCCCAAGCACTTGGATATGACCCTGACCCGCGCAAAGTTCAACGAGCTGACCGCGGATCTGGTCGATCGCACCATGGGCCCCGTCCGCAAGGCTCTGCAGGATGCAGGCCTGCGTCCCTCTGACCTGAAGAAGGTCCTGATGGTCGGTGGTTCCACCCGTATCCCCGCTGTCTACGATGCAGTCAAGAAGGAACTGAACTGCGAGCCCTTCAAGGGCATCAACCCCGATGAGTGCGTGGCTGTGGGCGCTGCCATTCAGGGCGGCGTGCTGCAGGGCGATGTGAAGGGTCTGCTGCTGCTGGATGTCACCCCGCTGAGCCTGGGCATTGAAACTCTGGGCGGCGTGTGCACCAAGATCATCGACCGCAATACCACCATCCCCACCCACAAGAGTCAGGTGTTCTCCACCGCTGCAGACAACCAGCCCTCTGTTGAGGTCAACGTTCTGCAGGGCGAGCGTGAGTTCGCACGCGACAACAAGAGCCTGGGTGTCTTCCATCTGGACGGCATCGCTCCGGCTCCCCGTGGTGTGCCTCAAATCGAAGTTACCTTCGATATCGATGCAAACGGCATCGTGAAGGTCAGCGCAAAAGATCTGGGTACCGGCAAGGAGCAGAACATCACCATTACCGCTTCCACCAACATGTCCAAGGAGGACATCGACAAGGCTGTGAAGGAAGCTGAGCAGTTTGCTGCCGACGATAAGAAGAAGCGTGAAGAGGTCGATATCCGCAACGGTGCCGACCAGATGGTGTTCCAGACCGAGAAGATGCTGAAGGAAAACGGCGACAAGCTGCCCGCCGACGTGAAGAGCGAGGCCGAGAGCAAGCTGGCCGATCTGAAGACCGCTGTTCAGTCCGGCAACGTGGACGACATCAAGGCAAAGCAGGAAGCTCTGAGCCAGGTGTTCGAGAAGATGTATCAGGCAGCCGCTGCCGCACAGCAGGCCGCCGGTGCACAGCCCGGCCCCGACGCAGGTGCAAACAACCAGCAGAAGCCGGGTGATGACGGCGTCGTGGATGCCGACTTCAAGGAAGTCTGATAAAAAACACAGCAGTGTGTGCCCGGCCAAACCGGCGGACGCACGCGTGGAATAGCAAAAGCCGCTCCGGTTTTGCCGGAGCGGCTCTTGCTGGTTATAGAGCGAGGAACCAACCGGGGCGTTTCCCGGATCAAACGTTCCCGGAGAGGTGAGTGGATATGGCACAGGAAAAGCGTGATTACTACGAAGTGCTGGGGGTATCCAAGACTGCGACCGATGCCGAGATCAAAAAGGCATACCGCAAGCTTGCAATGAAATACCACCCGGACTATAACCCCGGCGATAAGGATGCCGAGGAAAAGTTCAAGGAAGTAAACGAAGCAAACGAGGTGCTTTCGGACCCGAAGAAGCGCCAGCTGTACGACCAGTACGGCTTTGCAGGTGTTGACCCTGCCTATGCAGCACAGAACGGCGGCGGCCCCGGTGCGGGCGGCTTTGGCGGTTTTGGCGGCGACGGCGTGGATCTGGGTGACATTTTCGGCGATATCTTTGGCGGCGGCTTCGGCGGCTTTGGCGGTTCGTCCCGTCAGGCGAACCCCAACGCACCGCGCAAGGGTCAGGATATCCGCGTGCGCATCACCCTGAGCTTTGACGAGGCCGTGCACGGCTGCAAGAAGAACATCACCATCACCCGCCAGCAGGAGTGCACCGAGTGCCACGGCAGCGGCTGTGCCGCCGGTTCCAGCCCCGAGACCTGCCCGGACTGTGGCGGCCGCGGCTTCGTGATCCGTCAGCAGCGCACCCCCTTTGGTGTGATGCAGACCCAGCAGCCCTGCTCCCGCTGTGGCGGCAAGGGCAAGCTGGTCAAGAATCCCTGCAAGGTCTGCCATGGCAGCGGCAAGGTGGCTGCTAAAAAGACGCTGGAGGTGTCCATCCCCATGGGCATCGACGACGACCAGAGCTTTGCACTGCGCGGCATGGGCGATGCCGGTGCAAACGGCGGTCCCTCCGGTGATGTGATCGTCATGGTCACGGTGCGCCCCAGCGAGGTGTTCCAGCGCGACGGCTACGATGTGTGGGTCACTGTGCCCATCACTTACAGTCAGGCCGTGCTGGGCGACACCGTGCAGGTGCCCTCCATTGACGGCAAGGTGGAGTACACCGTGCCCGAGGGCACCCAGAGCGGCACCACCTTCCGCCTGCGCGGCAAGGGCATCCAGTACCTGAATGGCCGCGGCCGCGGTGATATGTACGTCAAGTGCGAGGTGGAGATTCCCAAGAAGCTGAACAAGACCCAGCGGGAGGCCCTGAAGAAGTTCGAGGGCACCCTGAAAGAAGAAAACTACGAAAAGCGCAAGGGCTTCTTCAAAAAGCTGAAGGACATGTTCAACAACTGAGACTGAAAACCGCATAACATAAAAAGCGGCGGCACTTCCCAAACGGGAGGTGCCGCCGCTTTTGCTTTTTCAGAACAGAGACCGGGACTTAGTTGCCGAAGATCAACAGGGCGTTGGGCACAAGGCCGATGATGGTTGCGCAGGAACCAATGAACCAGAAGCTGCAGCCGATGTCATGGATGGTGTTCGTGGGGCTTTTTTCAGCATGGGCAACCAGAGCGTTCATGCCGTTTTCCACCCAGTTGGAGTTGATATTTGCCTTGCGGTAATCGTGGATGGCAGAAACAGCCTTGTACCAGCCGTACAGCGGGAACCATGCCATGGCGGCTTCCACAACACCTACGCCGCCCTCGGTGTAGGTCATTTCTTCGCAGGACAAAACATTGTATGCAGCAGGATAAGTAATGGCGTTCGTCATAAAGCAAAACTCCTTTTTTAGGTTTGATAAAAAAGCGGCGGCTCTTCCGTTGAAGAGCCGCCGCAAAAAGCCCTTTGGTGTACTCCTGAAAATTAGAAGTAGATGATGCCCAGAGACATAACGGCAGAAAGGCCAAAGCTGCTGATGGTCGATGCAGCATTCCAGAAGATCATGCCGGCATGGTAGAAGGTGTTGGTCACATTGCCCTTGCAGTCGGCTTTGATATCGCTCCAGACGTTGGATGCCCAGTTGTCGTGATCCTTCTTGCGTGCTTCACGGCAGGTGTTGATGCCGATAACCGTAGCGTAGCCGGGCCACAGCCATGCAGCGACAGCCTGACCGACGGTAGCACCGCCTTCGGTGTAGGTCATTTCTTCGCAGGACAGAACGTTGTAGGAAGCAGGCATCATGATTTTGTTTTCCATAATAACACTCCTTTGAATCAAAGCTATCCAGACAGTGCAAGATCGCACTGTTTAAAACCCAAAAATAAACCGGGATATGCGCTTGGAGATCGTTCTCATAAAGCAGGGCGCGCCGCCGCATGACGCGAGTAGTTGCTTGCAGGAAAAGGAAAGCAGTGCTGTTCTCTGCAGGCAAAAGACCGTTCAGACGGTATACAGTGCTCAGGCAGCCGATTTCTTATTTCTGCTTGATGAAAAGCCCGCGGCCCTCTCTGGCGGAAAAGGCCGCGGGTAAAGGGGTCTTTGGTCTCTCCGGACGGATCTTATGAGCAGGGTCAGAGCAGGACGATGGCAGCATTGACCAGAAAACCAACGCCGGTAGCGCTGGTCGCGGTGACCCAGACGATGCGTCCCAGATCACGCAGCATGTTCTGCGCACTGGAATCCATATCGCGGCTCAGAGCATCCAGACCGGTATCCAGCCAGTCGTTGGGGTGGCTCTTGCGGTAGTTGCGCATGGCGGTAACACCCATGTACCAGCCAATGGGCGGAATCCAGTTCAGCAGAGCTTCCGTAAAGGTAGCACCGCCCTCGGTGTAGGTCATCTCTTCGCAGGAAAGAACGTTGTAGGAAGCAGGCATCATGATCTTGTTTTCCATAATAACACTCCTTTGAATCAAAGATCGTATCAGCACATTCTATGCACTGTTCACACCAGATCGAACCATCGATGAAGAGCAACTGCTCTATATCGCCATTGTACAACACCCGTTGATTTTTTGCAAGGGGTGAATGGGCAGAGTGCGCAAAAACTGGAGAGACTTCCGAAAAGAACTAGAAAAATTTGTGAAAAAAGACTGCAATAATTTGACATAAAAACAACAGCGCCCTTTCCTTTGCGGAAAAGGCGCTGCCATGTTTACCCGGCCACACCGGCACGGTAGAGGTACGGGTCGCTCTTGAAGCTGTCAAAGCTGTACAGCACCAGGATCTGGTCATAATCGTTATCCGCGATCAGCTGATCCAGACCGTAGTTGTAGTTGCGGAAGTCCACCACATCGATCTGGGCGTAGTTTGCGGTCAGGTAGGGTGCAAAGCAGTTGGCGTAGCTGTCCTTGATCACCAGAATGCGCCCGGTACCGTCGCCCTCGATGCGGCTCAGGCCGTTGTTGCCATGCAGGAACATGGCGTACTTATCGTACACGTTCAGCTTGTCCGTGTCGTACAGGCCGGTGGTCTGGCCGTCTGCGGGCTGGCCTGCAGCGGTGACATTATAGATGGTCAGGCTGTTCGGCAGGTCGTAGTAGGTGATAGTATCCGGCACGGCATTCCATGTGCGGGCCTTGGAGTAGTGGGTGCCGTAGAAATTTTCGGCGGTCAGAGCCGTGTGCGCGGCGGGGTCGAAGGGGGTCAGGCTCAGCGTACCGCACAGCTGCTGGTAGGCGTAATAAGCGCCAAGGCTCGTCCAGTGATGGTCGGTGCGGTAGTAGATATATTCGTCCTTGTGTTCGGCAAGGGTCTGCCGCACATCCACAAAGCGCCCTCCGGCGGCCTGTACGGCGGCGGAAAGCTGGTCGAGATAGGCATCCTCGTCCAGCAACGGCGCGTTTGCAGGCACGTTTTCCGGGTAAATGACCGATGCTGCCGGGGCCAGCAGCACATCCACCTTGCCCGGGTGGCGCTGGCACAGTGCTTCCACGGCGGCGGTGTTCTTGGGCAGGGTGCGGTTCTCGCTGTCCAGCAGGCTGAAGGTGCGGGGGAACATCATGTGCTCTTTGCCCAGCAGGATGCCGCCGTTCTGCTCCTTCTGCAGCAGGGTGGTCTCCACTACGCTCTGCAGGCTGATCCACTCATCGCGGCCGAACACCTGATCCTTCACGTACTTTGTGTAGGCGGTAAAGTAGCTGTTCAGCCCCTTGGCGGAAAGCTGGGTCAGCGCCGGGCGCTGGGAAAGGGTGGTGTTTTCCATCTCGCTGTAGGCGCGGTCCGGTGTAATAAGGTCCAGTGCGAACAGACCAAGAAAGAACAGGCTGAACACCACCAGCACCGGGTAGTGCAGGAGCGAGGAAGATTTTTTGGAATGCTTGTCCATCTTCACGCCTCCTTAAAAGTTGAAATAGAGGAACGGACTGTTGGTACTGCCCACCACATAGGCGGTGGAGACCACCAGCAGCGCCAGAATGGCGGCACAGCGGGTGACGGCATTCTTTTTGAGCAGGTTCCAAATCTTCTCAATGAACGGGGTGCAGCAGAGGATGCTGACCACCAGCAGCACACCGTAGTTGCGCAGGAAGTACAGCGGCGAAACACCGCCGGAAGGAACGAACAGCTTGTGGAACAGCAGACCGAAGCTTACGCCCGTATCGTTGCCCACGAACATGGCCCAGCCCACCACCACGAGGAACAGGGTGTAGATGTGGGGCCACACTCTGCCCTTTTGCAGGTGGGGCAGCAGGAACAGCTTTTCTACAGCCAGCAGCACAAAGTAGTACAGGCCCCAGCAGATAAAGTTCCAGTTCGCGCCGTGCCAGATGCCGGTGAGCAGCTCCACCACGAACAGGTTGAAGATCTGGCGCTTCAGGCCCTTGCGGTTGCCGCCGAGAGGGATATACACATACTCCCGGAACCAGCCGGAAAGGGTCATGTGCCAGCGCCGCCAGAACTCGGTGATGGATGCGGAGATATAAGGGTAGTTGAAGTTTGCGGGGAAGTCGAAGCCCAGCATCTTGCCCATGCCAATGCCCATCATGGAGTAGCCGGAAAAGTCAAAGTAGAGCTGCAGGCTGTAGGCGATGATGCCTAGCCACACCAGCGGGGTGGATGCATTGGCAAGGCCCACAAAGGTGGTGGAAGGGCTGTCCGCAACGCCGATGATGTCTGTCCACAAAGCACCGATGGCATCCGCCAGCAGCACCTTTTTGGCAAGGCCAAAGGTGAACAGGGTCATGCCCTCTTCGAGCTGCTGCAGGCTGTAGCGGTGCCGGTATACGTGCAGCTGGTTCGAGACATCGCGGTATTTCACGATGGGGCCGGCGATCAGCTGAGGGAACATGACCACATAGGCACCAAAGTCGATGATATTACGCTCTGCCTTTACATCCCGGCGGTAAACATCGATGGAGTAGGAAAGGGTCTGGAAGGTGTAAAAGCTGATGCCCAGCGGCAGAGTGCCAATGCCCTGGATCTCGGCAAAGGCGGTGCCCAGCAGGGCGTTTGCGCTGCGCAGCACAAAGTTTGCGTATTTGAAGTAGAACAGCATCCCAAGGCTGCCAATGAGGGCCACCAGCAGAAATGTCCTGCGCAGGGCCGGCTTTGGGTCGAAGTGCTCGATGCACAGGCCGCTGATGTAGTTGATGAGGATGAGGGCCACCATGACCGGGAAAAACCGTACCTCGCCCCAGCAGTAGAACACCAGACTGCAGAGGAACAGCACGGTGTTCTTGAGCTTTGCGGGCGCAAGGTAATACAGCGCCAGCGTGATGGGCAGAAACCGGAACAGAAAGATGATGGTGCTGAAAACCAAAGCGTCAGCCTCCTTTTAGCCGAAAAAAGCCGATGCCGCAAATGGCACCGGCCTTGGGTGGATCCAGATTCAGTCTGCCAGTGCGCTGTCCACGGCGCTGTCCAGATCGGCAGTGCACTCGTTGGATGCGATCACCATGACAATGGTGTTGCCCTTGAAGGCGATGACAGCGTTCTCCACGTTATCCTGCGCCTGAGCAAACTCGGCGTAGTTGCCGTAGAAGGCCACCTGATCCTGCTGGTAGGAAGCCAGCTGGTTGGCTACGTCCTCGGCCTTGCCGTCGGCAGCTTCGAGCACCAGCACCAGACCGGCATCGCCGTTGTCGTTGCTCTTCACACCCTTGTAGCTCACCACGTCCTCAGCCTTCAGGCCGAAATCGTACTCAATGTTCATAGCTGCGATCTCGAACTGGTTGGAGATGGGGTCGGCTTCCAGCAGAGCATTGAAAACACCGTCCAGTGCATCAGAGCCGTTCTCGGCAGCATTGTCCACAACAGCGGATGCGGCGGCGCTGGAAGCGGGAGATTCCGCAGCAGCGGTGGAAACGGAGGAGGGAGCGGCCGAAGAGCTGGCGGAACCGCCGCAGCCGGTAAGAGCGACAGCAGCCAGCGCGCCGGTGAGAGCAATTGTAAAGATTTTTGTGCGATTTATCATAAAATATTCCTTCTTTTGTTCAAAACATTTTTGCAGCTGCCCAAAGCGGTCCTGCATCAGGGCAGACTATTGTTATCTTACCATAACTGTGTGCAAAATGCAACGAAAAGCCCCTCGGTTTTACGGATTTTTAACCGGTGATCTTTTCCCCTGCAGCAAGCTTCTGCAGCACGGCAACGGCATCCTCAAAGCACAGGCCGCTCTGCTGGATCAGGGCCGCATTTTCCGGCCCCACATAGCGCCAGTGCCACGGCTCGTAGGTGATCTCGGTAACGGCTTCTGCGTTTTTGGGGTACCGCAGGATGAAGCCGTATTCCACGGCATGGGCGCTCAGCCAGCGGAAGGCCTCGGTGTTTTCAAAGCCCTCGGTCAGGTCGGTGTGCTCCGGGCTGTTCAGGTCGGCAGCAAGGCCGCAGTTGTGCTCCGAGTAGCCCGGCGGGTTCACGATATTTGCCGCCTGCTTTTTCGCTTCGGCTTCGCTCAGGCCCTTATTGCGGAAATACTGGGTCTTTTGGTCGTAGAGGTTCTTCTGGTAGTCCACGCTGCGGTAGCCGCTCTGCATCCAGATGGTCACGCCGTCCTTTGCGGCGGCGGCCTGCATGGCGAGGAACGCATCGGCGGCTTCGGTCTGCAGGGTCTTATTCACAGCGGTGGCCGAGCCGCACGCCTTGGTGGTAAAGGTATGATCGTCCGGCATTTTGTTCGTGTGGTTCACCAGCACCATGCGGGGATCATCCAGAATGGCCTGCGCCTGCCGGGCGGTCAGCAGACTGCTTTCTGCCTCTGATGCTGCCGAGGCGCTGGATGTGGAAGTTGCCGAGGCGGCAGGCACAGCGGAACGGCTGTGCAGCACGAACGAGGCCCCGCCCACGGCAATGCAGGCCACGACGGTAACGGTGAGCACGCGCCGCACGGCGGGCCGCAGATGGCGGCGGTGATGAGGATGGACAGACAGGTTCATCTGGAATACCTTCTTTCCGGTGGATGTGCATAGAGTTTGCTTCCTATGGGCAAGCTATGCCCGGAGGGGAAACAATATGAAAATGACAGCACAGGAATATGCGCGCCGGGTGCGGCGCATCGGGCCGCACTCGCCCTTGGGGCTGGACTGCCTGTGGGCTTTTGGCGTGGGCGGCGGCATCTGCCTGCTGGGCGAAGTGCTGCGCCAGAGCTATCTTGCCATGGGCGTGGAAGCCGACCTTGCCGGCACCCTGACCAGCTGCAGCCTGATCGTGCTCTCGGCGGTGCTTACCACGCTGGGCTGGTACCAGAAGCTGGCCGCAAAGGCCGGGGCCGGGTCGCTGGTGCCCATCACAGGCTTTGCCAATGCGGTGGTCAGCGCGGCCATCGAGTTCAAGGCCGAGGGCCGGGTGCTGGGTACCGGGGCCAAGATGTTCACCATTGCCGGGCCGGTGATCGTGTACGGCACGCTGGCGGCGGTGGTGTACGGCGCGGTGCTGTGGGTGCTGGGCATGGCGGGTGTGCCTGTGCTGTCATAAACACGGGCAAGTGTGCCATAAGATTGCAGCATGATGTTATTATACAACATTTTATGGAACGTTTTTCATCTATTTTCCACGAAGGAGAAATTTTGCCTATGACGGTCCGGTGCGGGGATACCCTGCTGTTCCAGACACTGCCGGTGATCGCTGCGGGTGCAGCGGTGGGCGGCAAAAAAGAGAGCGAAGGCCCGCTGGCGGCAGAGTTCGACGAGCTGAGCGCAGACAACCGCTTTGGCCAGTCCAGCTGGGAAGCTGCGGAAAAATACCTGCAGCTGCGTGCCGCGCGGCTGTGCCTGCAAAAGGCGGCGCTTCCGCAGGAAAAGGTGCAGCTGGCCCTTGCCGGGGATCTGCAGGCCCAGTGCACGGCATCCAGCTATGCCATGCGGGAGCTGGGCGTGCCCTTTGCCGGATTGTTCGGGGCCTGCAGCACCATGGCCGAGGGCCTTGCGCTGGGCGCTGCTCTGTGCGAGGGCGGTGCTGCGCGCAATCTGCTGGCCATGGCTTCCAGCCACTTCTGCGCAGCAGAGCGGCAGTTCCGCACGCCGTTGAGCTACGGCGCGGTGCGCACGCCCACGGCCCAGTGGACTGCCACCGCTGCTGGATGCTGCCTTTTGCAGCCGCAGGGCGAAGGCGTTGGCATTGCCGCTGCCACCTTTGGCCGTGTGCAGGATTATCAGGTAAAGGACATCAACAATATGGGGGCTGCCATGGCCCCGGCAGCGGCTTCCACCCTGCTGCACTATTTTAAGGATACCGGCACCGAACCGCAGGAGTTCGACTGCATCTATACCGGCGACCTTGGGCAGGTGGGCAGTCAGCTGCTGCGGGAGCTGCTGGCCGCAGAAGGCTTGCTGATCAAAAACCATGTGGACTGCGGGTGCATCCTGTTCGACGCAAACGAGCAGAGCGTAAAGAGCGGCGGCTCAGGCCCGGGCTGCTGCGCGGCGGTACTGTGCGGGCACATCCTGCCGCGCCTGCGCCGGGGCAGCCAGAAGCGGGTACTGTTCACAGCCACCGGGGCCCTGATGAGCCAGACCACCTTTTTGCAGAAGGAGAGCATCCCGGCGGTGGCGCATCTGGTGGAGCTGCGTGCGCCGGAAAAGGAGAAGTAAGATGAACTATTTCTGGGCTTTCTGTGTGGGCGGGGCCATCTGCGTGGCGGGACAGCTGCTCATCGACCTGACCGGCCTGACCCCGGCCCGCATCCTGACCGGATATGTGGTGGCGGGCGTGGTGCTTTCGGCCATTGGGTGGTATGCCCCGCTGGCCGAGTTTGCCGGGTGCGGGGCCACGGTTCCCCTGCTGGGCTTCGGCCATCTGCTGGCAAAGGGCGTGCGCACCGCGCTGCAGGAAGAAGGTGCTGTGGGCATCCTCACCGGCGGGCTGACCGCCGCTGCGGCCGGTGTTACCACCAGCCTTGTGTGCGGCGTGGTGTGCAGCTGGGTGGGCAAAAGTCACGACCAGAACTGAAGAAGAAATACACCAGAACATCGTCACTTTGTCCGCCACTCTTCGCCCTGTTTTTCCACCGCACTGCGGTAAACTGTGCAAAACAGGAGGTGATGCGGATGAAGCACCGCTGGACGACCCTTTTGTGGGAGCTTTGGGCTGCACAGGCCTTGTGCGCGGTGGCAGCCCTGCCGCCGGGCAGTGCGTTCCATACATGCCCGGCACTGGCGCTGCCGGGGCTGGCCCTTGCGGCGGCGGTGCCCACGGCATGGGCTGCGTGGGCGCTGCTGGCCGAGCCGCCCGACGGCCTGCCGCCGGAGCAGCTTCTGGAGCAGGCACCGGGGTTCGATTTTGCCACCCTGTGCGATTTTGAGCGGCCTGCTGCCGTGCCCTGAAAAGCGGGCAAAACAAAAACCCCTGTGCCGGGAACCCGGTACAGAGGTTTTGTTCGTCAATCAGAAAGCGATCAAGCGTTCTTGTTAGCACGCTTTGCCATACGGCTGATCTTGCGGCTGGCGGTGTTCTTTTTGATGACACCCTTAGCGCGAGCCTTGTCGATCGCGGAAACAGCAGCCAGGACGGTTGCGTCCTTGTCAGCGGCATTCGCATCGATGGCAGCGTCTGCCTTCTTGACGACTGTTTTCAGGTTGGTCTTAATGGCCTTGTTGTGAGCCTGCTCTGCAGCAGCCTGCACGACGCGGTCCTTCTGAGATTTGATGTTAGGCATTCGTTCCACCTCCTTGGCTACCTATAACAGCGCACCCTATGATACCATATTTCGCGTACCAGCGCAAGCGTTTTTTTGATTTTTGTTTAGAAAAGTTTTATTTTTTCCATACTTTCTGCGTGCAGAGGGGGCATTTGGCCCCAAAACAGGCAGGAGGAGCAGAAAAATGCGTTTTACCGATATGGCAGACGAGATGTTTGGCGCGGCACAGGGGGCGCTGCCTGCCGGGGTAAGGCTTGCCACAGCAAAGCGCGGCGGGGTCACAATAACGCGGGTGGAGATCGCGCGCGAAGGGCTGGCGAAGCCCCGCGGACGGTATGTCACGCTGGAAATGCCCAGTGTCAGCGTGCTGGACGAGCGGGACGCTGCGGTGATCGAGACCTGTGCGGCAGAACTGCGCGCCCTGCTGCCGCCGGAAGGGCCGGTGCTGGTGCTGGGCATCGGGAACCGGCGGGTCACGGCGGATGCCCTCGGCCCGCGCACGGCGCAGAAGATTTTAGTCACCATGGGGCCGCAGCACACGCTGCCGGTAAAAGGCATCCGGCCGGTGGCCGCCATTGCGCCGGGGGTGTCGGCCTCCACCGGGCTGACTCTGCGCCAGCTGGCCGGGGCCATGGTGGAAGCGGTGCGGCCGGCGGCCCTGATCTGCGTGGACAGCCTTTGCAGTGCCGAGGGCGCGCGGCTGGGCCGCAGCGTGCAGTTCTCCGACACCGGGCTGTACCCGGCGCAGGCGGATCATGCAAAGCATCTGGACGCGGCAGCGCTGGGCGTGCCGGTGATCGCGGCGGGCATCCCCACCTTGATGGATTCGGACGAAGGAGCAGATCTTGTGGTCACGCCCCGGGCGCTGGACAGCGTGATCGCCCACGGCTCGGCTCTTCTGGCCGGTGCCATCAACCGGGCCTTGCAGCCAAGGCTCAGCGTGGCGCAGCTGTTCTGGCTGGCGGGGTAACACCGGTGGGCCGGAAGGGAGGTTATTTTATGCGCAGCAAAGCACTGCCGCCCGCCCGGGCGCAGGGGCATATCGTGCCGTTTCTGGAAGCGGCTGCTCTGTTTGCCGCACTGTGCATCTTTGCCCGCACGGCGGCACTGATGCTGGCTGCGGCCATTACTGCACCGCTGCCAATGGCCGAGACTCTTTTCTGGCTGGGGCGGCAGTCCGCACAGGAGCAGCCCGCATCATCTGTGCAGGTGGAAGCCGCACCGGACAGCACACCGGAAGCGGCGGCATCCTTTCTGCCGCAGGCCGTGCAGGCGCTGACCGGGAACATTGAGGACTACCTTGTGCCGCTGCTGGGCGAGGAAGCCCGCCCGGCAGATGCGGGTACTGTCATTGAAAAAAATTATCCGCAGGGCAGCGGCGAAAAGTACATTCCCTGCGGGGCAGGCAGCATCAAAAACAATACCCGGCAGACGGCGGCAGACATTGCGGCGGAGATCGAGAATCCGCTGCCCTTTGCCATTGAGCCGAACAGTCCCGACCCGCAGGTGCTGGTGATGCACACTCACGCCACCGAGGACTACCGCCTTTCGGCCGGGCTGTGGTTTGCCCCCGGCGATGGTGCCCGCAGCACCGACTGCAGCATGAACATGTGCGCGGTGGGCCGTGTGGTGGCCGATACCCTCAATGCGGCAGGCATCAACACCCTTCACGACGAGACCCTGAACGACTACCCCAGCTACACCGGAAGCTATGCCAACAGCCGGGCCGTGGTGCAGCAGTATCTGGCCCGGTATCCCAGCATCAAGGTGGTGCTGGATGTCCACCGGGATGCCATCGAGACGGAAAGCGGCAGCCGCTATGCCCCGGTGTGCACGGTGGACGGGCGGCAGGCCGCACAGGTCATGATCATCTGCGGGTGCGACAACGGCACCACCGTTCAGCTGCCGGGCTGGCGGCAGAATCTGCGCTTTGCCGCTGCGTGGGAGCGCAGCATGGAAGGAATGTACCCCGGTTTTACCCGGCCGGTGCTGTTCAGCTACCGGTTCTACAATCAGGATCTGACCACCGGCAGCCTGCTCATTGAGATCGGCGGGCACGGCAATAACCTGAACGAGGCTCTTTATGCCGGGCAGCTGGCGGCAAAGGGCCTTGCTGCCGCATTGCTGGGCGGTGCTTGACAAAACGCCGCCAAAGTGCTATTTTTTAAAGGTAAAATGCAAAGATCGGGAAAAGTAGCGCGGGCCGTCCGGCCCAGAGAGTGCGGCACAGCTGAGAGCCGCGCCCGCACGCCGCGTGAACGAACACCCGGGAGCAGCAAACTGAACATGGCAGCTGCCATTAGTAGGTGCGCCGCAGGCCCTGCGTTACAGGGGCAGCGCTTTTATTGAGCGCGTGAGCGACCGGACACTTCCGGTAATTCAGGTGGCACCGCGGACATTACAAGACAGCTTGTTCGCCCTGAACTTTCAGGGAGAACAAAGCTGTCTTTTTCATTTTATATCGAAAGGGAGAACAAACACTATGGAACGCACTGAGATCGTTTCGCTGTTCAAAAACACCCCCGCCGACGGCACCGAGATCACCGTCTGCGGCTGGGCAAAGAACATCCGCGACTCCAAGAACATCGGCTTCATCGCCCTGTCGGACGGCGGCTGCTTCAAGACCCTGCAGGTCGTGCTGGAAGCAGGCAAGCTGGCAAACTACGATGAGGTGATCCACACCGGTCTGTACAGCAGCCTGCGCGTCAAGGGCAAGCTGGTGCTCACCCCGCAGGCAAAGCAGCCCTTTGAGCTGAATGCCGACAGTGTGGAGATCCTGGGCGACTGCCCGGCGGACGAGTATCCGCTGCAGAAAAAGAAGATGAGCATGGAATATCTGCGCACCATGCCCACCCTGCGCCCCCGCACCAACACCTTCAACGCCGCTTTCCGCGTGCGCAGCGCCGCTGCCTACGCCATCCACAAGTTCTTCCAGGAGAACGGCTTCGTTTACTCTCACTCTCCGCTGCTCACCTCTTCCGACTGTGAGGGCGCAGGCGAGATGTTCCGCGTGACCACCCTCGACCTTGAGAATGTGCCCAAGAACGAGGACGGCACTGTGGATTACACGCAGGACTTTTTCGAGAAGCCGGTCAACCTGACCGTTTCCGGCCAGCTGGAAGCCGAGGCCATGGCTATGGCATTCGGCAAGGTGTACACCTTCGGCCCCACCTTCCGTGCCGAGAAGAGCTTTACCACCCGTCACGCCGCCGAGTTCTGGATGATCGAGCCGGAGATGGCATTCTGCGACCTGTCCGGCTACATGGACACCGCCGAGGCCATGACCAAGTACGTCATCCGCTACGTGCTGGACAACTGCCCGGATGAAATGGCCTTCTTCAACCAGTTCATCGACAAGGGCCTCATCGAGCGTCTGGAGCTGGTGGCAAACTGCGAGTTTGGCCGCATCAGCTACACCGAGGCCATCGAGATCCTGAAGAAGAACAACAAGAAGTTCCAGTTCCCTGTGGAGTGGGGCGTGGACATCCAGACCGAGCACGAGCGCTACCTGACCGAGGTAGTGTTCAAAAAGCCTGTGTTCGTCACCGACTACCCGAAGGAGATCAAGAGCTTCTACATGAAGCAGAACCCGGACGGCAAGACCGTGGCGGCCGCAGATATGCTGGTGCCCGGCATCGGCGAGCTGATTGGCGGCAGCCAGCGTGAAGAGAACTACGACAAGCTGGTGGCCCGCATGGACGAGCTGGGCATGGACAAGACCAACTACGACTGGTACCTGAATCTGCGCAAGTTCGGCGGCGTGGAGCACGCCGGCTACGGCTTGGGCTTCGAGCGCATGATCATGTACCTCACGGGCATCCAGAACATCCGTGACGTGCTGCCCTTCCCCCGCACTGCATACGGCTTCTGATAAGCGCGCATACTTTTACCGGGCTGCTGCACCTTGCGGCGGCCCGTTTTTTGATAAGGAGCACAAAACAAGTGGAAAACATTTCCTCTGCCCTGCTGGACTGGTTTTACAAAAACCACCGCATCCTGCCCTTCCGCACCGACCCCAGCCCCTACCATGTGTGGCTCAGCGAGATCATGCTGCAGCAGACCCGAGTCTCGGCGGCACTGCCCTACTACGAACGCTTCCTCGCCGCCCTGCCGGACATTCCGGCCCTTGCCGCCTGCGAAGAGGAAAAGCTGCACAAGCTCTGGGAGGGTCTTGGCTACTACAGCCGGGTGCGCAACCTGCAAAAGGCTGCACGCATCGTCTGCGAGCAGTACGGCGGACAGCTGCCCGCCGACTACGATGCCCTGCGGGCCCTGCCCGGCATCGGGGATTACACGGCGGGAGCCGTTGCGTCCATCAGCTTCGGCATCCCGGTGCCCGCCGTGGACGGCAATGTGCTGCGGGTGTTCTCCCGTTTGTACAATGACCCTGCTGCCGTCACGGAACCGGCAGTGAAAAAAGCGTTCACCGCCCGCGTGATGGAGCACCAGCCGCCGGATGCGCCCGGCGACTACAATCAGGCCCTTATGGAGCTGGGAGCGCTGGTCTGCGTGCCGAACGGTGCGCCCCTGTGCGAAAAATGCCCGCTTGCCCACCTGTGCGCCGCCCGTGCTGCGGGCACTGCATTGGAGCTGCCCCGCAAAGCAGCGCCCAAGCCCCGCAGACTGCAGCCTGTGACGCTGGCCCTGCTGGAAAGTCCGGCAGGTTTCCTTTTGCAGCAGCGGCCCCAAAAGGGCCTGCTTGCCGGGCTGTGGCAGCCGGTACTGTGGGAGGGTGAAGCCCTTGCAGCCGGAGAGGTCCTTGCCCGCCTGCAGGCCATGGGGGTGAATACCGGCACCGCCGCGCCGGAAGCGCTGCCCGCTGCAAAGCACATCTTCAGCCACATCGAGTGGCATATGAACGGCATCCTGCTGCATGTGCCCGCCCAAGATGCTCCGGCAGGCTGCGTGTGGGCAAGCCGGGAAGCCCTGCAGGCCGAGTATACGCTGCCCGGCGCATTCAAGGCATACAGGAAGCTTATAGGATGAAATTTTGGCCTTTTTGACCTGAATGGTTGTAATTTTTGACAGGAACGGGTATAATAAAAGCCAACAAGCACTGGAATGAAAGCTGAAACATCGTTTCAACGAAAAAAGGAGTGTATTGAACCTATGAAGAAATCTTGTCTGGTCGCTGTGATCACTGTTCTGGCCGCTGTTGCCGGTGCCCTTGCTGCTGTTGCTGTTTACCTGCACCGCCGTGAGAAGGAGCTGGACGAGTACGAGCGTCTGCTGTTCGGCGAGGACGATGCTGCAACGGTAGAGCCGGAGGCTGCTGCCGAAGAGGCTGCCCCTGCAGAGGATGCTGCAGAATAAAAAACACGAACCGTAAACCTTCGGGCGCACCGGCAGTCTGCAAAAGGCTGTGCCGGTGCGCCCTTTTTGCTACATAGAAGGAGTGTATCATGAAGCGTTTTCTGCTCTGGCTCGTGGGTGTGGTGCTGGGCGTAGGCATCTTTCTGGGCGCGGTGATGGGCGTGAGCTATGCCTTTACCACCGAGGGCGGCTGCCCGGACAGCACCGCGCAGTTTGGCACCGAAGCGCTGGAACCCAACGGCTGGTGCTGGCAGGTGCCGCTCATCGGCGGAAAGCTCGATAAGGTGTTTGCCAGCCCCGCCACCCTCACGGTGCAGAAGCTGGGCGCGCTGTACACGGCCCACCCGGCCATCACCCTGCCGGACTGGGCCAGCTACACCACCCTCACCATCCAGAACGCCTATGGCAGCATTGTATTTGTGGGCAGTGTAAGCGATTATCAAAGCTTTTTGTTCCCGACCAACGGCGAATATAAGGCAGAGTTATCGGTCTGGCGGGTGCCGGAGGGCGGCATGGCCACCCAATTTGAGGGCGGCAGCACCGGCTCAGTGCGCAAAAATCTGGGGCTGGAAAAGCCCGCAAAGCCCACCGGCTGGTATCGTTATGCCTTCCGGTTCACCCTGCAGGCCAGCGCGGAGGTGGAGCTTTCCGCCGAGCGGGCGGAGCAGGGCGGCATTGTGGGCCTGCGCATCTCCGGCATGACCGGCGATACAGCACCCACTGTGGAGACCGACCTTGGCAATGTGCAGTGCGTGCGTGCAGCCGATGGCTGGCGGGCCTACATCCCGGCGGCATACAACGCTTCCTCCGGCGGGCATGAGGTGAACATTACCGTGAACGGCGAGACCATCACCCGCAGCATCATCGTGCTGCCCAAGGATTTTGGCACAGTGGACGTGGAGCCGGAACCGGATGCATCGGATGCGGCAAACACCCAGTTCCGCAATGCGGTCTGGGGCCTGTACGAAGCGCCCGCGCGGGAAAAAATGTGGCAGGGCGGCTTTGTGAACCCGGTGGAAAGCTACACCACCCTTGTGGATTACGGTCAGGTCAGGGTGGCGAACGGCCAGCAGAGCAGCCGTTCCAACTCCACAAAGCTCTACACCATTCCCGGCGAGCCCTGCCGTGCCCCGGCAAACGGCGTGGTGGTGCTGGCCGCAGAGCTGGCTCTCACCGGCAACACGGTGGTCATCGACCACGGCTGCGGGATGCGCAGCTACCTGTACGGGCTGCAGACTCTTTCCGTCTCCGCCGGGCAGAGCGTGGAAAAGGGGCAGGCTGTAGGCGTGCTGGGCGAGGAACTGACCATGGACTTCAAGCTTGGCAGCAAGAGCGTGAACCCATGGATGCTGTTCCAGACCAGCGGCGGATTGTTCTGGAAGGAGAACAGCTGACGATTTTAAATGGCCTCCGCTTTGCTCTGGCCATAAACAGCGGAATTTTTATTTTTATAAGAGCAATGCCGGACGGCCTGCGGGCTGTCCGGCATTGCATTTTCACAGAAAGAGTCATAAAGAAAACCGGCATCATTTGCCGGTTTCAATCTTTTGCGTGAAAAAAGGGTCCTGAAAAGCCCGCAGGCTTTTCAGGACCCAAACATAAAAGAATAATTCCTCTAAATACGGCCAGAGCGAAGCGGAGGCTGTTCCGATGGTCAAACCATCAGGAAATGGCATCCACGTCCCACTTCATGCGGACGGCATCGGCACCGTCCAGTTTGATGTTCAGCGCACCGGCGTTGTCCATCACCTGCTGCGGAGTGCGGGCACCGCACAGCACATGCAGGCCGGGGATCATGCGGGCGGTCAGGGCGATCACCAGCTGTGCCAGAGAGCAGTCGTATTTCTCGGTCAGGTCGCCCCACTTTGCCAGCATGTCCAGCGCCTGTGCCCGGCGGGCGGGCTGAAAGCTGGGGTTGGAGTTGCGGGTGCTGCCCTCGGGATAGGTGGTTTCCATGGTCACCTTGCCGGTCAGCAGGCCCTGCTCCAGCGGAGAGTATGCCTGCACCGAAACGCCCAGCTCCCTGCAGGTGGGCAGCAGCTGCTTTTCCACACGGCGGGTCAGCAGACTGTACTTTTCCTGAATGACATCCAGCTGGCCGTACTTGCAGTAGCCGCGGATGATGTCCGCAGTGACATTGGAAGCACCGATGGCACGGATCTTGCCCTGCTCCTTCAGCTTCATCATGGCTTCCACCGTCTCTTCCAGCGGGTAGATGCCGAAATCGGGGGTCTGCCAGTGGGTGTACAGCACATCCAGATGATCGGTGTGCAGGCGGCGCAGGCTGTCCTCCACATCCTCGATGATGCTCTGGGCAGACAGGTCGCGGTAAACGGTGGTGCCGTCCACGACCTTGTGCAGCACCGGTGTTTCATGCCGCCACTCCAGACCGCACTTGGTGGAAAGCACCACCTTGTCGCGGTCGATGTGCTTCATGGCCTCGCCCACCACGGTCTCGCTGTGGTACAGGCCGTAGATGGGGGCGGTGTCGATCCACTGGATGCCCTGCTCCACAGCAGTCTGGATGGCCTTGACTGAAAGGGCGTCGTCGTTGTCGCCCCACCAGGAGCCGCCGCCGATGGCCCAGGTGCCCATGCCGAGAAACGGCACCTGAATGCCGCTTTTGCCAATATTGATGTTTTGCATATATTTTCCCTCCATGCCAGCAGTGTTCCCCGCAATGGGAGCAGCGCATTCCGTAGCTGGCATTCTTCGTTGTATTTTTTGCGTTTTATGAAAAAAGAACCGCAGCTGCGGGATATTCCCGCACCGCAGCTCTCTTTCAACTCAGATATTACCGAACTCGCTCAGTTTCAGCGTTTCGTTGTGGGTCTCAGCCCAGCGCACCGCCCAGTCGGAGGTGAACAGCAGCAGGCGGTTGCCCTTCATATCCTCCACAGCCTTGGTGTCGCTGGTCAGGTCCAGATCCCGCAGGTTGTAGGTGTCGGGGTCGTTCTGCACCCAGCGCAGCTGTTCAAAGGGCAGCTGCTGCATCCGGATCTCCACGTTGTACTCGGTGTTCAGGCGGTACTCCAGCACTTCCAGCTGCAGCACGCCGACCACGCCGACCACCACTTCTTCCATGCCGCCGCCCACTTCGCGGAAGATCTGGATGGCACCCTCCTGTGCGATCTGCTCCATGCCCTTCACGAACTGCTTGCGCTTCATGGTGTCCTTCTGCTCAATGCGGGCAAAGTGCTCCGGCGAGAAGGTGGGGATGCCTGCGAACTGGACCTTCTTTTTGCCGGTGCACAAGGTGTCGCCGATGGAGAAGATGCCCGGGTCGAACAGGCCGATGATATCGCCGGCGTAGGCTTCGTCCACGATGGCGCGGTCCTGCGCCATCAGCTGGGTGCCGGTGGCCAGCTTGATGTTCTTGCCCTCCTGCACATGGAAGGCCTCCATGCCGCGCTCGAACTTGCCGGAGCAGATGCGCATAAAGGCGATGCGGTCGCGGTGGGCCTTGTTCATGTTGGCCTGAATTTTAAAGATGAAGGCAGAGAACTCGTCGCGGCAGGGGTCCACGGTCTCGCCGGTCAGGCTGTCCACGCGGGCCAGCGGGGTGGGGGTGAGCCGCAGGAAGTTCTCCAGAAAAGGCTCTACGCCAAAGTTGGTCAGGGCAGAACCAAAGAACACGGGGCTCAGCTCGCCGCGCAGCACTTTGTCGAGGTCAAATTCCTCGGCGGCACCGTCCAACAGCTCGATCTCATCCACCAGCTGCTGGTGCAGATACGGGGTGAGCAGCTCGTCCAGTGCGGGATCGCCCAGCTCGGCCTCGGTCTCATCCACCTTCTTCACGCCGTTGGCGCGGCCGTCGCTGGAAAATGCCAGCACCTTGCGGGTGTTGCGGTCGAACACGCCCTTGAACTCCTTGCCGCAGCCGATGGGCCAGTTCATGGGGTAGGTCTTGATGCCCAAAATCTCCTCAATGTTCTCCATCAGCTCAAAGGGGTCGCGGGCTTCGCGGTCCATCTTGTTGATGAAGGTGAAGATGGGGATGTGGCGCAGGGTGCACACCTTGAACAGCTTGATGGTCTGTGCCTCCACGCCCTTTGCGGCGTCGATGACCATGACGGCAGAGTCTGCCGCCATCAGGGTGCGGTAGGTGTCCTCCGAGAAGTCCTGATGGCCCGGGGTGTCCAGAATGTTCACGCACTTGCCCGCGTAGTTGAACTGCAGGACAGAAGAGGTGACGGAAATACCGCGCTGCTTCTCAATGTCCATCCAGTCGGACACGGCGTGCTTTGCGCTCTGCTTGCCCTTGACGGAGCCTGCCTGATTGATGGCTCCGCCGTACAGCAGCAGCTTTTCGGTCAGAGTGGTCTTACCGGCGTCGGGATGGCTGATGATCGCAAACGTCCGGCGGCGCTCGATTTCTTCACGATTTGTCATAAACTAGTATTTCTCCTGAAATGGATGGAACTCCTTCAGTCACGGCTGATGCCGTGACAGCTCCCTCAATGAGGGAGCCTCTGGCGAAAAGGAAAAGCTTCTCGCCCTGCCAAAGCCTCCCTCTCAGAGGGAGGTGGCATCGCGCAGCGATGACGGAAGGAGTATATTTTTACACATACGTCCCCTATTTTATCCGAAAACGCTCCATAATGCAAGTGTTTTCGTTATTTTTTCAGGATGATGCAGGGCAGAGGGGCGGTTTCGGCCCAGTTGGCAAAATCACACACCAGAACGGTAAAACTTTTGAGCGGAAGTGCCCGGAGATATTCCAGCACCGTCTGCTTTTCATCCGTGCCGATGACCTGCCCGCTGTAGAGGATGGCGCTCACCACGCCGCCGGGGCGCACGGCTTCCAAAGCCGCCTGCAGGGCGGGGATGCTGCTCTGCGCGGTGGAGAACACTGCGTGGTCGGCCCCGGGCAGCCAGCCAAAGTTGAACATCACCGCATCTGCCGTGCCGGGCTGCACAACCTGTAAAAGGTCTGCGTGGCTTTGGCAGTGCAGCTCATACCGGGCGGCAGGCACGCCCAGCTGCTCCAGGTGCTTCCGGGTGGATGCAATGGCAGCTTCCTGCACGTCAAAGCCGACTACCTTTCCTTCCGGCGCGGTGATGCCGCACAGGAAGGCCGTGTCGCCGCCGTTGCCGCAGGTAGCATCGATGCAAAGGCGCGGCTGTGCCAGCCGCGCGGCCAGAAAGTCCTGCACGAACTTGACGGCGGTCAGGTCCGGCGTGCGGCGGCGCACCAGCTGCCTGCCTTCTGCCGCAAAGCCAAACTTTGCCCAGAACGCAAGCTCTGCGGCATCGGCGGGCAGCGGGGCGGTAAATACGGTAGCCGTTTCGCGGTCGTATCCGGCGTAGGCGCGCAAAGTTTCTTTTAATAGATAGGAGCCGTAGCCTTTGCGCCGCCACTGCGGTTCGATGCCAAACGAGGTGATGGCAACCCCCTTTGCGGCGGGCGTGAGCGCGCAGAAGCCGATCTGTGTCTTTTCCTTATAGAGGGCAAAGCCCTCGTCTGTGCGGTGCAGTTCCATGGTGTGTTCCTCCTGAATTTACCTTTTACAATAGCAAGCGCAAAGGCCGCTGTCAAGGGCGGAAAGTGCGTCTTTTTTTCACAGTTTCTTCACGGCGCGCGCGATTGATTTTCACAATTGACGGTTACAATAGGAGCAGTTCAAAGGAACAGGGCTCCTGTGGACGTATCCCTTACGGAAAGGAAGTATCAGCATGGACAATGAGAACAAATGGGAATATGATTATTCCTCTCAGGATAAAAACGAAAGCGGAGATACCGGTTATCCCAATGTGGGCAGCAGCGGTATGAACACCGCCAACCAGTACAACGACCCGCAGCCGGAACCGGAGACCGCTTACACCGCCCCGCAGACAGACAACGGCGCAGGCGGTGCAACGCCGCCGGTACATCCGGTACAGCCGCAGGACGCGCAGCCCCCTAAAAAGAAGAAAAAGTTCAACGGCAAGCGCGTTGCACGCAGCGCCGTGGCGCTGGTGCTGGCCGCAGCCATGGGCTTTGCGGGCGGCTTTGTGGGGGCAAAGTTTGGCGGCAGCGGCAAGGTGGTCATTCAGCAGGTGGCACCTTCCTCTACGGCCGACAGTGCATCCGGTTCGGATAGTTCCATCACCGCAGCATCCAGCAGCGGCAGCAGCCTGACCACTGAACAGGTGGCTGATCTGGTCAGCCCCAGCGTGGTGGTCATCACTACGGAGCAGGTGGTCTACTCTCAGTGGTCGTGGTACGGCCAGAATCAGGTGGAGAGCGGTGCCGGCAGCGGCGTGATCATCAGCTCGGACGGCTACATCCTCACCTGTGCACATGTGGTGGACGGCGCTTCCACCATCACCGTTACCATTGGTGACAAGGACTACACCGCCACCCTTGTGGGCGAAGATACCACCAGCGATATCGCGGTCATCAAGATCGATGCTGACGGCCTGACCCCCGCCACCGTGGGCAACAGCGACAGCCTGAAGGTGGGCCAGAGCGTGATGGCTGTGGGCAACCCGCTGGGTGAGCTGGGCGGCACCGTGACCGGCGGCATGATCAGCGCTTTGAACCGCAGCGTCACCATTCAGGGCAGCAGCTCTGTGAACACCATGTCCCTGATCCAGATGGATGCTTCGGTCAGCCCCGGCAACTCCGGCGGCGGCCTGTTCAATATGAACGGTGAGCTGGTCGGCATTGTGAATGCAAAATCCTCTTCCAGCGATGCAGAGGGTCTGGGCTTTGCCATCCCCATCAACGATGCCATCAAGGTGGCACAGGAACTGCTGGAGAACGGCTATGTGACCGGACGGCCTTATTTGGGCATCACCTATCTGGCCGTGACCGACGCACAGACTGCTTCTCAACTGGGCGTGAATGCCTACGGCGTTTACGTTGTGGAGGTGGTCAAGGGCGGCCCTGCCGAAAAGGCAGGCCTGCAGGCCGGTGACCGCATCGTGAGCGTGGACGGCACCGAGATCGCCTCCAAGGACGACCTTGGCACCCTGATGCAGAAGCACGCAGCAGGCGATACGCTTTCCATCACCATTGCACGCGACGGCCAGATGCAGACGGTCAATGTGACACTGGGCGAAAAGACGGCTTCCAACAGCTGAGCAAAATAGAAAACAGGAGCGGATGAGAGTTTTCCATCCGCTCCTGTTTTTATATCTGTCCAAAGATGGTGGCACTGTAAGGCATCAGCACGGCCTCGTGCTCATACACCCTTGCCGGGCCGCGCCACAGGCTGGACGAGATGCCGTCGCTCAGCATCTGCCAGCGCCCAACCGGCAGCGGCACGACCTTGCTGATCTCGGTGGGGTTATAGAACACGCACAGCGCCTGCCATGCTGCGCCGTCGCCCCACTGGGCGGGCAGCTGCCAGCCCACCAGCGGCTGCTCCAGTGAGAAAAAGTACAGGGCATCCGGCGCGTGGGGGTCGGTGCTGGAAAGCCGCGGAAACCTTGCCCGCAGCGCCAGCAGGCCGCGGTAGTAGTCCACCAGTGCATGGTATTTTTCGGCCCGCTCCCAGTCCAGCCGGTTCAGCGCAGGCGAAGAGCGGTAGCTGTTGCACTTCCCTTTTTTGGTGCGGGCAAACTCCTCGCCCGCCTGCAGGAAAGGCAGTCCGAAGCTGGTCAGGTAAATGCCCGCCGCCAGCCGGTTCTGGGCAAGGGCTGTGCTGTCTGCCGCCGTGAACTCCGGCTTTTCGTACCGCACCAGCAGCAGCTTGTCCCACAGGGTGAAGTTGTCGTGGGCGGAAACATAGCTCACGATCTGGCTGGGCGCGTGGGGCGGCAGACGGTCGCTGCGGCACCATGCCGCCACCGCGCCGCCGATATCCCAGAAGCTGCCGGGCCTGCCCTCCACATAGCCCGGCTCCCGGGCGTTGAAGCAGCCGCCCTTGATGGTGTCGCGGGTGTCGTCGCAGAAGATGCCGATGCGCTCGTTCAGCATGGCCAGATTCGCCTTGTTGGCCTCGTACCGGTGCAGCTGGCTGCCGCCGCCCTGCCACGGCTCGCCGTACATCAGGATATCCCGCCCGCCGGGCAGCGTATCCAGCGCGGCGCGCACCGCGTTGATGGTCTCCACGTCGTACAGACCCATCAGGTCGAACCGGAAGCCGTCGATGTGGTATTCCTGCGCCCAGTAGAGGATGGAATCGATCATATACCGCCGGGCCATGGGCCGCTCGCTGGCAAATTCGTTGCCGCAGCCGCTGCCGTTGGAAAAGCTGCCGTCCTCGTTCTGGCGGAAAAAGTAGCAGGGCACGGTGTCGTTCAGCGGGTTCTTATTGCGGTACATGTGGTTATACACCACATCCATCACCACACCGATGCCCGCCGCGTGCAGGGCTGCGATCATTTCCCTGCACTCCCGGATGCGCACCTCGCCGCGGGTGGGGTCGGTGGAATAGCTGCCTTCGGGCACATTGTAGTTGGTGGGGTCATAGCCCCAGTTGTACTGCCGCAGCAGCGGCTTTGCCTCGTCCACGCTGCCAAAATCAAAAATGGGCATCAGCTGCACATACTTCACGCCCAGACGCCGGAGGTAGTTCAGGCAGGTGGGGTGGATGCCGTCCCCGTGCAGGGTGGTGCCCTGCTGGGTAAAGGCCATGAACTTGCCCCGCCATGCCGGGCGCACGCCGCTGGCAGCGTCCTGCGAGAAGTCGCGCACGCTCACCTCCCACACCGCGCGCTGCTCCGGCGGGATGACCGGACGCACATCCCGCTCCCACCCGGAGGGGGCGGTGCGGGCAAGATCCACGATCATGCTGCGGGTGCCGTTCACACCTGCCGCACGGGCATAGGGGTCGCCGGTCTGGCGCGAAATGCCATCCACTGTGACCGTATAGGTATAGTATCGTCCGTGCTGGTCGCCGGGCAGATAGATGCTCCACACCCCCTGCTGCCCCCGCTCCAGCGGCAGAGTGCCTATGGGCTCACCGCCGCTGCCTTTGCGGTAAAGGCTGACCTCCACCCTCTGCGCCGTGGGTGCCCACAGGCGCAGATGGGTGCCGGAAACAGCATATTCCTGCCCCAGCGGGCCGGTGTAGGTGGTTTGAAGGTCAAAGGAGATGCTCTCGTACAGCGTTTTCAGTTCGGCGGGCGTTTTGACGGTCATAGTTTCTTCATTCCTTCTTGCAGATTTCCTATCAGATATAAGTGTAAACACCGGCGGTCTTTTTTGCAAGAGGGAATTGCAAAACCTGTCCGGGTACACTATACTGGAAGAAAACTGGAAGAAAACGACAAAAACGGAGGGCAAACCATGGCATATACCGACGATTGGGAAAACCTTATGAACGGTGTGTTCGGTGCAGGGGGCAGGCCGCGCTTTGGCGGCACGGCCCAGCCGGAAAGCAAAACGCCAAAGGCCAAAGCGCCCGCAGTGCCGGACCTGAACGCTGCCCTGCTGGAAAACCAGAAGCAGCTGGATGCCCTGCTCAAAAAACAGAATGCCCAGCTGAAAACGCAGGACACTGCGGTGCAGTCTGCTCTGGAGGACAGCCGCCAGATGCTGCGGGATATGGAAGCGGACGGCCTGCTTGCCAAGGGCACTGCCGATGTGACCGCAGAGCACCTTGGCAGCTTTGAGGGCCTTGCCGCCGAGGTGAAAAAGACCGTCCTCGGGCAAGATGCCTTTGTGGACAGCGTGGTGCGCGCCATGCGCCGGCCCTTTGTGCTGGGCACCGAGCGCTCGGCGGCACGCAATGTGATCCTGCTGTGCGGCGGAGCCGGTACGGGGCGGCACTTTGCGCTGGCAGAGACCGCCCGCATCATGGCGGCGCGGGGCCTTTTGCAGAGCGACAAAACTGCGGTGGTGGACCTTGCCCTCTACCCCAATTCCGGTGCGGAAAAGCTGTTTTTGCAGGATCTGTATGCGGCCCTGCACGCCCCCGGGGAGATCGTGATCTTTGAGCATTACGAGAGTTGCCATGCGGCCTTCCTCAAGACCCTTGCAGACCTTGCTGTGAAGGGCAGCGCACCGCTTTCCAGCCGGTATCTGGTGAACAAGGAGGGCATCCTTGTGGATGCAGGTACGGCGCTGGCACCGGGCGCGGTGAGCAGTATCACGCCCTGCGGCAAGTACCTCATCTTCTTTTCCCGCAAGGGCCGGGACGCGCTGGCAGATAAGTTCGGTGCGCCCTTTGTGGCGGCGGTGGGCGATGTGTGCGAGACCAGCGCCTTTGCCCGCGAGGACCTTGCAGCGCTGGCGGCGCAGCAGCTGAATGCGCTGGCCCAGAAGGTGAGCGCACGCCTTGGGCTGACCCTCTCTGCCGGGGCCGATGTGCGGGACTATGTAGCCGCCCAGTGCTCTAAGGAAAAGGGTGCGGCGGGCCTTGCGGAATGCTGCAATAAAATGTTCCGTGCCCTGAGTGAATACTGCCTGCAGACCGATGCAAAGCTTACCGGCACCGTCACCCTGACTGCAAAGCCGGAGGGTGTGTGGTTCAGCCTGAACGACCAGCCCGAGCAGGAGCTGTCTGCCCTGCTGCCTGCCGAGTACACGGGCGCTGTAGATGAAATCCGCGCCGAACTCAACGGCCTTGTGGGCCTTGAGGCGGTCAAGGAGTATGTGTTCGGTCTGGCGGATAACCTGCAGGTGCAGCAGCGCCGCGCGGCGGCAGGCTTCAAGACCGCCAGCCTTTCCATGCACATGATCTTCACCGGCAACCCGGGCACCGGCAAGACCACCATTGCCCGGCTGGTGGCAAAGTACCTCAAGGCCATCGGCGCGCTGAAGGGCGGCCAGCTGGTGGAAGTGACCCGCGCCGACCTTGTGGGCCGCTACACCGGCCACACCGCCCCGCTGACCAACAGCGTCATCGAGAGTGCCCTCGGCGGTGTGCTGTTTATCGATGAAGCCTACAGCCTCTACCGCGGCGAGCAGGACAGCTTTGGTCTCGAAGCCATCGACACCCTTGTGAAGGGCATGGAGGATCACCGGGACGAGCTGGTGGTCGTTCTGGCGGGCTACACCCGGGAGATGGAAGTGTTCCTTACCGCCAACAGCGGTCTTGCCAGCCGCTTCCCCAACAAGATCGAGTTCCCGGATTACACGGCAGACGAGCTGCTGGACATCACCAACGTGCTGGCAAAGGGCAAGGGCTACCGCCTTGCCGAGGGCTGTACCTTCCCGCTTTTGGGCTACTACAAGCGCCGTCAGGCGCTGGACAGCCGCACCGCCGGCAACGGCCGTCTTGCCCGCAACACGCTGGAAAAGGCCATCTTCCACCAGAGCCGCCGCCTTGTGGCAGAGCCGGACGCGGAGCTGGACCTGATTTTGCCCAGCGATCTGGAATTTGAGGAGTGAGAGATTCAGAATGGCCTCCGCTTCGCTCTGGCCATGCTCAGCGGAAGAATTATTTATAGGAACAGCAAACCCCGGCAGGCTGCGGCCTGCCGGGGTTTGCATTTTTCACGGATGGAGTCGTACCGGAAAGCAGCATCTGGCGCTCTGGCTCCACAGGGCAGGACGGTGCCGTGAAATTATTTCCTGCCGGAAACGCTGCATCTCCCGGTCCGGGCCTTCCCTGTGAAAAAAGGTTCCGGAAAAATCCGCAGATTTTTCCGGAACCTGATTATAAATATCATTTCATCTGATGATGGCCAGAGCGAAGCGGAGGCCATTTTAATCGTGCTGCTTCGCAAGGGCCTGCACCATATCGTGTATCCCCTTGCGCACCTCGGCGGGAGCCATTACTTCCACCTTGCCGCCAAAGCCGCACACCCAGCCGTAGAACTGGGGGCTGACGCATACCGGCACATCAAAGTGGAAGTGGGTGCCGTCTTCTTCCGGAACAAAGACCGGTGCTTTGCCAAAGCGGTCGCGCATGGCGCTTTCTAGGTCGGCGGTGCAGCGCAGGGTGACCCGGTACTCCGGCCCGCCGAACATGTTGAAGTGCTTGCGCAGATAGGCGGGCAGGTCAAACTGGCGGAACTCGGCCTTGCCCCGGCGGGCATCGCCCAGCACCGTCACGGAAGACATGCGGTCCACGCGGTAGTTGCGGATGCCCGCAGGCTCTTTCTCGTCCTGATAAGCGATAAGGTAGTAGCAGCCGTTTTCCCATGCCAGCTGCCACGGGCTGACGGTGCGGGTGCCGCCGTCCTTGTAGCGGAACCGCACCATTCTGCCCGCATTGATGGCGCTGTGCAGCGCATCGATGCTGTAAAGCAGGGTGTGGCTGTCGCTTTTGGGGCGGCCATCCACGTACACCTGACGCTGCAGCTGGGTGCCCTCGTAGTCGGAGCAGAGGGCTTCCAGTTTATGGATGAGTTTACTGCTGGTGCGTGCCGACACAACCTTGCTGGCCTGTACGGCATCCACCAGCAGCTTGAGCTCAGAAAGCTCAAAGGTGCGGCTGGCCAGCCAGTAGCCGCCGCCGCGCCCGCGCCGCAGCTGGATGTCATACCCCAGACTGCGCAGGGTGTCGATATCGCTGTAGATGCTTTTGCGCTCGGCAAGAATGTCCTGCTGTTCCAGCAGCTCTACCAGCTGCGGTACATTGAGCAGGTGTTCTTCGTCGGTCTTTTGTTCCAGAATGCGCAAAAGGGTCAAAAGCTTGGATTTCTGGCCTTCCTGCTTGGGCATGGGAGCACCTCCGGTTTATTCGGGCAGTTTTTTGTCGAACGCCGCGCGGCGCTGGGTGGAAAGACGGAACATCTGTTCCAGCTTATCCCGGTCGTCGGCCACAAGAGCAGCGCGCATTTCCTGCAGAGCGGCATCGAACTGGTCGATCTCGCTGATGAGGTTTTCCTTATTCCACAAAAACAGCTCTGCCCACATTTTATCGTTGATGCGTGCAATGCGGGTCAGGTCACGGAAGGAGTCGCCGGTGTACTCGCACAGCGAAGAGTTATCGTTGGCGCACATCAGGCTCACGGCGATGGCATGGCACAGCTGGCTCACATAGCCGATCATCTTGTCGTGCTCCTGCACCGTCAGGGTGCAGATGTGGTGGAAGCCCAGCACTTCGGCCAGGTCCTTTGCCCACTGAATGGCTTCGGGCGTGTTCTTTTCCGTGGGGGTGATGATGAAGTTGGCCGGGGCAAAGTTCACCTCGGCGGCGTGCTCCACGCTGGAAGTCTCACGGCCTGCCATCGGGTGGCTGGCAATGAACTCCACGCCCGCCGGGCACATGGCCTGCACCGGCTCCACAAGGCCGGTCTTTACGCCGGAAACATCGGTAAAGATGCAGCCGGGCTTGAGCAGATGGCCGTAGGTGCGGAACCACTCGATGAGGGCCGTGGGGTACAGACCAAAGATGATGTGGTCGGCGCTGCTCACAAGGTCCTCAAAATCGTGGGTCTTGCCGCTGGCGATATAGCCGTGCTCTAGCGCGTACTGCAAATGCCCCTCGCTGCGGTTGATGCCGTCCACATGGAAACCGGCTTTCGTCAGTTCCAGCGCGTATTTGCCGCCCAGCAGGCCAAGGCCCACCACGAGATAACGTTTTGTTTTATCAAGCATATTCCACCTCCGCGCCCAAGGGCTTGATGGCTTCAAAGAAATTCGGCCAGCTTTTTGTGATGGCTTCGGCATCGTCCACGGTCAGGGGGATGCCCGTACTCAGGGCCAGCACCGCAAGGCTCATGACCACACGGTGGTCATTGTGCCCATGCAGAACACCCGCCGGAGCGTGCAGCCTGTCCGCGCAGCCGTGCACCGTAATGGTGCCGCCCTCGCTTTCCAGCACGCCGCCGCAGGCACGCAGCTCGGCCTCCATGGCAGCGATGCGGTCACTCTCCTTCAGGCGTAAACGCTCTGCGTTGCGGATGACTGTAGTGCCTTCGCACAGCAGGCCCAGCACCATGAGCACAGGGCCAAGGTCCGGGCAGTCCGCAAGGTCGATGTCCACCCCGTGCAGGGGGGCCTTTTCAAAAGAGATGCCCTCTGCCGTGCGGGTAAACACCGCGCCGCAGCGGCGCAGGATATCCAGAATGGCGGCATCGCCCTGCAGCGTGTCCGGGGCAAGGCCGGTGATGGTCACGCCGCCGCACACTGCACCCAGCACCGCCGGGAACGCGGCCTGACTGTAATCGCCCTCCACGGTGTAATCGCAGGGGTGATAGTGCTGCCCGCCCGGGATGGCAAGAGTGTTTTCGTCCAGCCAATGGCTCTGCACACCGAAGGCTGCCTGCACAGAGCGGGTCATATCGATGTAGCTGCGGCTCTCCACCGGCGGGATGAGGTGCAGCGTGCTGTCTCCGGCCAGCAGCGGCAGGGCAAACAGCAGCCCGCTGATGAACTGGCTGGACACGTTGCCTGCCAGCCGGTAGCTGCCGGGGGTCAGTGCACCCTCTACGGTCAGCCCGGCAGCGCTCTGTTCAAACCGCAGGCCCTGCTCCCGGTACAGAGCTTCATACACCGACTGAGGCCGCTCCATCAGCCGCCCGCGGCCGGTGAAGGAAACTGCCTGTCCGGTCAGGCTGGCGATGGGGATGAGAAAGCGCAGGGTGCTGCCGCTCTCGCAGCAGTCCACCGGCGCAGCAAGAGGCACAAAATGCCCCAGCCCTTCCACCACAGCATCGTCTGCGCCGGTGCGCACACGGGCGCACAGTTGTGCCGCTGCGCCCAGCGTGGCAGAGATGTCCTTGCTGAATTCCAGATTGGTGATGTGGCTGCGGCCCTCGGCCAGTGCCGCGCAGAGCACAGCACGGTGGGCCATGCTCTTGCTGGGTGGGGCAGTGATGGTGCCGCCCACGGAACGCGCGTTCTGAATCGTTACCAGCATAGGCCGTTACATATCCCGGCCAATGGCCCATGCCACCTGACGGCACTTTGCCATGGCCTGTGCGAAGGAATCCGGGGTCAGGCACTGTGCGCCGTCGCTCCATGCGTGCTGCGGGTCGTAGTGAACCTCCACTTCCAGACCGTCGGCACCGGCGGCCACGGCAGCGATCATCATAGGCTCGACCAGATTGGCCTTGCCGGTGGCGTGGCTGGGGTCCACGATAATGGGCAGGTGGGTCTTTTCGTGGATGATGGGCACTGCAGAGAGATCGAGGGTGTTGCGGGTGTACTTCTCGAAGGTACGGATGCCGCGTTCGCACAGGATGACCTGCTCGTTGCCGCCGGCCATGATATACTCGGCGCTCATGATCCACTCCTCGATGGTGTTGCACAGGCCGCGCTTGAGCAGCACGGGCTTGTGCATCTTGCCAACGGCCTTGAGCAGCTGGAAGTTCTGCATGTTGCGGGCACCGATCTGCACCACGTCCACGTACTCCTCAAACTCCGGGATACGGTCCTCGCTCATCAGCTCGGAGACGATGGGCATGCCGGTGGCCTCGCGGGCCTTTACCATATCCAGAATGCCCTCGGTCTCAAGGCCCTGGAAGGAGTAGGGAGAGGTGCGGGGCTTGTAGGCACCGCCGCGGAACAGGGCGGCACCGCCGGCCTTCACGCCCTGTGCAATGCGCAGAGCCTGCTCTGCACCCTCGATGCTGCAGGGGCCTGCCATGACGGCGATTTTTTCCTTGCCGCCGATCTTCACGCCGCCGCAGTCGATCACGGAATCTGCCGGGTGGAACAGGCGGTTTGCACGCTTATAGGGCGCGGACACGCGGGTGACGTTGTCGATCCACGGGTTTGCCAGCACATCCCGCTCGTCGATCTTGGTGGTGTCGCCCACCAGACCGAACACGTTGTAGTCCTTGCCGGTGATCAGGGTCACGTCCAGACCCTGCTTCTCGAATTTGTCAACGATCTTTTCCAGTTCGTCCTTCGGAGTCCCTTTTTTGGTGGAGATGATCATGGTGATAATTTCCTTTCGTTTTTACATCACGATATGCGCCTTGCTGGAGCCGTCGGTGCGCAGCAGCTGGGCCAGATAAATGCAGGCGTGCAGGTAGCCCTGCGGGCCTTCGCCGATGAAGTGGCCCTGACAGCCAAAGGACACCACGTCCGTTTTGCGGAAGGGCTCCCGCTCGTCCGGGGCGTGCAGCATCACTTCCACGGCGGGTACGCCGCACAGGCGCAGCGCATCCAGAATGGCCACGCTGTAGTGGGCGTAGGCACCAGGGTTCAGCACGATGCCGTCCACCCGGCCCGCTGCGGCCTGAATTTCGTCCACGAGGTCGCCCTCGTGGTTGGACTGGCAGCAGTCGGTCTCAATGCCCAGCTGTTCGCAGCCTGCCTGCACATAGTCCATGATGGCGTTATAATCCAGCTCACCGGGTACGCCCGGCTCCGACCAGCGCATGATGTTGAGGTTCGGGCCGTTAAGAATCAAAAATTTCATCCAGTGCCTCCATGGCGGCATGCAGGGCATCGTCCAGCGTGCCGTTGTTGGGAATGACGGCATCTGCCGCTGCCAGATACAGCGGACGGCGCTGTGCTTCCATCTGGCGCAGTGCGTCCATGCTGGAAGAAAGCGGCCTGCCGCCGCCCACGGCCAGCGCATCCACTGGCCGGTCGATGAACAGAATGACACCGTTCTGGTGCAGAGCACGCAGATTCTCCGGCTTTTTTACAATGCCGCCGCCGCAGGAAATGAGCTGTCGGCCCTCTTTGCCAAAGCGCTGTGTTTCGGCAGTTTCCTTTGCGCGGAAGCCGTCCTCGCCCTCGGCTGCAAAGATATCCGGGATGCTGCGGCCGTCGGTCTTTACGATCTCCTCGTCGAGGTCCACAAAGGTGCGGCCAAGGCTCTTTGCCAGCATCCTGCCGAGGGTGGTCTTGCCGGAAGAGGGCATCCCGATCAGGGCAATGTTCAGCATATCCCGGCGCAGTGCGGCAGTGATGCGCCGAATTTCAACCGGCGCATCCTCGAACTTGCGGTCCAGAAAATATTCTGCGGCATACACCGCCTGCGCCACCAGCATTTCAAGGCCGCCCACAGCCACCGGCACGCCCGCTTCCTCGGCGCGGAGGATGAGCTCGGTCTTGTCGGGGTTGTACACCACATCCACTACAGCCTCGAGGTCCGGCATGGCGGCAACGTCCAGATTGCACACACCTACATTCGGGTACATGCCCGCCGGGGTGGTGTTGATCACGATCTGCGCCCCGCTGGAAACGGCCTCGGCATAGCTCAGCTCGCCCTTTTCCGGGTCCGGATGGCGGCTGACGGTGAGCACCTTTGCCGCACCCTTGTCCCGGGCCACAGCGCTGGTGGTGTTGTGGGTGCCGCCGGTGCCCAGAATAACCACCGTTTTGCCTGCAAAGCTCACGCCGTGGGCGTCGCACAGGTGGGCAAAGCCCATATAATCGGTGTTATAGCCATAGAGCAGGCCGTTTTTGTTTACCACCGTGTTCACCGCCCCGATGGCCTTGGCCCGCGGGTCGATGTAGGAGCAGTATTCCATCACCAGCTTTTTATAGGGGATGGTCACATTGATGGCCTTGAACTGCCGCTTTGCCAGAAAGGCCCGGGCCTCTTCCTCGGTGGGAAGAGGGCACAGGTCGTAGTGGTAGCCGCAGAGCATCTCGTGGATGATCTTGGAGTAGGAGTGGCCGAGTTTTGCGCCGATGAGTCCGTATTCCATTTTACTCGTCCTCCTTCCGGAAGCTGGTGGGGTGGGTCATCCATGCCGCGCCGTAGCGTGCCGTGAGCAGGTCGCCCACAGCCAGTGCGGCGGCGCAGGTCTGCACGATGGCGGCTCTGGGCACGATGCAGGGGTCGTGACGGCCCTGAATGGACAGCTGTGCGTCCTTTTTGGCGAGATAGTCTACTGTATCCTGCTGCTTGTAGATGCTGGGTGTGGGTTTGACCACGGTGCGGAACACCACCGGCATCCCGTTGGCGATGCCGCCGTTGATGCCCGCATTGTGGTTGGTGGCGGTCACCACCGCACCCTCCGGTGTCATGCGGAAGGCGTCGTTTGCTTCGGAGCCGCGCATCCCGGCAAAGCCGAAGCCGGTGCCGAACTCGATGCCCTTGACGGCGGGGACGGAGAACACCAGATGTGCAATCTCGCTTTCCACGCTGTCAAAATAGGGCTCACCGATGCCTGCCGGCAGGCCGAGGATGGCGGTTTCCAGCATCCCGCCCACGCTGTCGCCCTCCGCACCGGCGGCACGGATGGCGGCTTTCATGGGTTCTTCTACGGTTTCATCCAGCACCGCAAAGCCCTCGGGCTTGCTGGCAAGGGCTTCCACCTGAGCAGAGAGCTGTGCGGCATCATCCTGTGCAAAGCGGGTGTCCGCAATACCAGCGCACTCTGCGATATGGGTGGTGATGTCGATGCCCGCACGGTGCAGTGCGCTCAGCACGATGGCACCGCCCGCCACAAGGGCGGCCGTCACCCGGCCAGAGAAGTGCCCGCCGCCGCGGGCATCCTGAAAGCCGTGGTACTTGGCGTAGGCGGTGTAGTCTGCATGGCCGGGGCGCAGAAGGTCTGCGGTCTTGGCGTAATCGCCGCTGCGGGTGTTGGTATTTTCGATCATCAGGGCAATGGCGGTGCCGGTGGTGCGGCTGTTCACCACGCCGGACAGCAGCTGCACGGTATCCGCCTCCACCCGGGGGGTGGACAGGCCGTCGCCCCGGGCACGGCGCTTGTCCATGCAGGCGGCAAGAAAAGTCTCGTCCACCGGCAGGCCTGCGGCCATGCCGTCCAACACCGCGCCGATGGCGCGGCCATGGCTTTCGCCGAAAATGGTCAGCGAAAGGTCGCTGCCGAATGTATTTTTCATGGCTTACTCCTCAATGCCCAGCAGGGGACGCAGGCCCTCCACCGGGATGGTCTCGGCGCGCCAGCAGCCCAGACCCGGCACCTTGATAATGGTGATCTGGCCGCTCTGTGCCTTTTTGTCGTGCAGCATTTCAGCCAGCACCTTTTCCTTATCGTAAGTAGTGCGGGTGGGCAGGCCGAGGCGGCGGTATACCGCGCGCACCCGCTTCTGCAATGCCTTGGATTCGATCATGGGCAGCATGCCCAGCGCCACGCACTCGCCGTGGTAAAGGCCCACGGTGCGGCGGCCCTTGATGCCCTTGACGGCCTCGATGCCGTGGCCGATGGTGTGACCGAAGTTGAGCGCCTTGCGCATGCCCTGCTCAGTCTCGTCCTGCTCCACGATGTTCTTCTTGAACCGCAGGCTGCGGCAGATAATCTCGCCGATCTGGGCATCCACGTCGCCATTTTCAAAGATCGCGAACAGCTCGGGGTCTGCCAGCAGGCTTGCCTTGACGGCTTCTGCCAGACCGTTGATGAAGTGGCGGCGGGGCAGAGTGGCAAGGGTGTCCGGGTCCACGATGACGAGCTTGGGCTGCCAGAAAGCGCCCACGATGTTTTTGGTATCGCCCAGATCCACGGCGGTCTTGCCGCCGATGGAGGAATCGATCATGGAAAGGGTGGTGGTGGGGCAGTTGATGAAGTCGATGCCCCGCATGTAGATGGAAGCGGCAAAACCGGCCAGATCGCCCACCACGCCGCCGCCCACGGCAATCACCAGATCGCCGCGGCCCATGCCGAATTCCAGCATCTGCTTGAGGACGGATTCCAGAATTTTAAAGCTCTTGCTGGCTTCGCCCTGCGGCACCGTGATGATGTGGGCATCCTTGCACTGGTCGGCCACCATCTGGGCGTACTGTGCGGGCACACCGCTGTCGGTCACAACGGCCACACGGCGGTCCAGCCGGGCGAACTGGTACAGGTTTTCCAGCGAGCCGCTCTTGACGATGATGTCATAGCTGCGCTCGCCCAGATTCATGGTCAGCTTGGTTCCGATAAATTCACTCATTTGGTATACACTCCTAACAGCCGCACGGTACGGCAGGTGCGGTCAAGCTCACGCAGCAGCGCGGCGGTCTCGTCGGCGGTGGGGTCGCCCACCAGCTCCACGTAAAAATAATATTCAAACGGCACATGAGGCATGGGCCGGCTCTTGATGGACTCCATATTGAAGCCGCTGGCACCGATGATCTGGATCACCTCGCCCAGCTTGCCGGGTTTGTTGTCCACCGTGAACAGCAGCGAGAACCGGTTGCCGCCGGTAGGCTTTTCGCGGCTGAGCACGATAAAGCGGGTGGTGTTGTCGCCGTCGGTGTTGATGCTGGGCACCAGCACCTCCAGCCCGTACAGTGCCGCCGTCTCCACGCTTGCAATGGCCGCTTTGGAGGAGTCGCCGCTTTCGGCCACGAACTTTGCGGCCATGGCGGTGTTGGCCATGGCGGTGGCGGGCAGGCCGAACTGCCTTAAAAAGGTTTCGCTCTGGGCGATGGCCTGCTGGTGGCTGTAGACGCTTTTGATCTGGTCGAGTTTTGTGCCCGGCAGCACCAGAAGATTCTGGGAGATGGGCAGATCGTACACATCCACCACCCACAGTGCCGGATGGTTATAGCACAGATCCAGCACGGCGGAAACATCGCCCGCATGGCTGTTCTCAAAGGGAACGACGCCCCGGGCAGCATCGCCGCGTTCCACCGCGTCAAACACCTCGTCCCAGGTGGGATAGCTCACAGCCTCGGCGTGGGGGAACAGCGCCCGGAGGGCAATGTGAGCAAAAGCGCCCTCCACGCCCTGATAGGCGGCGCGGTTTTGGCCCAGCACCACGGCTTCGTACTGCTTTGCCACGTCCATCAGGTTCTGCACGTGGTCTTTATAGTAGGGCCGCAGGGCCGGGTCCTGAATGCGGGCCGCAGCCTTTTCCAGCACTGCCGTCTCGCGGGCGGCATCGTAAACGGGCAGGCCATGGGCTCTTTTGTATTCGGCCACCTGCAGCACAGCAGCCATCCGCCGCTCAAACAGCGCAGCCAGCTGGGCATCCACCGTGTCGATCTCGGCGCGCGCCTGTTCCAGTGCGTCCATGGGTTCACATCCTTTTGTATGTATGATAAATACCATCAAGATAATAGATACCCAGTAAGTATACCATAACTGGGACGGAGAAACAACAAAACCTCCGGCGTTTCAAAGGGGAGAATATTTCAAATCAGATATGTGTAAAAAGAACAAAATAGAAAACGAACTCCCTCAGTCAAACCCTTGCGGGTTTGCCAGCTCCCTCAAAGAGGGAGCCTTTGACAAAGCGGAAAAGTTTCCGGTTCTGCCAAGGGCCCCATCCCCGAGGGGGCTGTCGCCGAAGGCGACTGGGGGAGTTCTATTTGCATATTATCTGTTTTTCAGCAGTTCTTCCCGGCTCCTTGCTTTGCCGTAATATCTCCCATAGGGATTATCCAGCGCCTGTGCAAGGGAGACCGGCTTTTCCGGCTCTGGCCTTTGCACCGGCTTTGCTGTGCGGTCAAATGTGAACCCGGCGGCAGGCCCGCCGCGCTTTACCCGGAACCGCATGGCTCAGCCCTCTGCACTGGCGGTAGAAATAGCCCCGGCGGTCAGCTTGTTCCACAGTTCTTCGCCGCCCTCAAGCAGGCCGGCGGAGTCCTTGTTCCATGCGCCGCGGATGCCGATATAGTACCGGCTCATCAGCTCCTGACTGGAGCCGCTTTCGCTCTGCACAGCATCAGAAGCGTAATCGCCCAGATCAAGGCCCGCCAGCACCGGGCAGTCGGTCCAGCGGTAGACCATGTTCCACCAGTCACTGTCTGCGTCGGACTGCGGCAGGCTGCCGTCGAGGTAGCGCAGGGTGCCGGTGGTCTGCTGGAACCCGGCTGGGTCGTACAGGATGAAGATGGAACTCAGCGCGCCCTGAATGTCGGTGGAAAGTTTGGTGGTGCCTGCCATGTCAAGGTAGGCATCCGAGTCCTCGTTGCCAAAGTCCATGGTGTAGAGGTTCAGCTTTACCACCACCTTGCCGTCACCGTTCCGGTCTTCGCCGTAGGCGGCAAGGGCGTCCTGCAGGGCGGTCTGGGTGGCTTCCGGCAGGTAGTGGGGTGCCACAACGGCCACGTTATAGTCTGCATGGACGGTAAAGAAATACTGCCCGATGAAGTTGTAGCCGAAGAACACCACGATGATGCCGATGATGATGACCCACTTGAGGTTATAATCCCACCAGTTGGCCCAGCGTTCCTTGCGGGTGTACTGGCGCTGTTTGCGGGGCTGGAGGTCTTTGGGGTCGATATCGCGTTCGTAACGGTAGCTTGCCATGGGGCAGTTCCCTCCAAGTTCTGATTTACAGCTGTGCCAGAATGGCCTGACGCACAGCGTCCGGCAGCTGCTTCTGCTCGGCCTTGCTCATGCCTGCAGTCCGGATGGGCGGCAGCACCTTGATATGTACGCTGCCCGGATGGCACAGGTTGCCATTGTTCTCAAACAGGGCACGTGCACCGGTAATGGCCACCGGAACCACCGGTGCGCCGGTCTTGACGGCAATGCGGAATGCACCGGCCTTGAACTCACCGGCACCGCCCTCTTCCCCTTTGTAGCGGGTGCCCTCCGGGAAAATGACGAAGCTCTTGCCGCTCTCCACAATGGCAGTGGCGTCGTTCAGGGCGCGCACGGATGCCCGCAGGTCGTCGCGCTGCACGAACACGCAGCCCAGCAGCTTCATCCAGCGGTTCAGCAGCGGGATCTTTTCCAGCTCTTCCTTGGCAAGGATGCCGTGGGGCTTATCCAGACTGGCCAGCAAAAGCGGGATGTCGTAGTAGCTGCGGTGGTTGCCCACGAACACGCAGGCCGTATCTTTGGGGATATTCTCAAGGCCCTCCACGCTCAGGAAAACGCCGGTCACCTTTAAAATGCCCCGGCTCCAGTGCGGGATATGCTTGTTGACGAGCTCTTCCACCAGCTGCATGTCGCCTGCAGCCAGAGCGCGTTCCGCCCGGCGCAGCACGCCATAATGGACGATCATATAACCAAATAAGTAAATAAACATCGCAATCGTGCGAAAAATGCTCATTGCGTTTTCCTCCCTCCGGCAAAATATGCCATTGTCATTGTATCACACTTTTTGTAAAAAGGGGAGAAATAACACTTTTTTTACAAATCGGAGGATCTGCGGTCTTGCAAAATTGACAAAATGCGGGTATATTTATAGTTGTAAAGCCAGCACAATGGCACTTTCTGCACGAAATGCTTTCTGCCGGCCCAATGGATGAAGAGAGAGGTACCATACGAACATGGGTTTATTTCCTTCCGCAAATGACTTCAAGGCCGGTAAGGGCGTTGAAAAGGATGCTCCCCGCAAGACCGGCGTGGGCCGTTTTTTTGAGCTTGTGGGCCGTGATATGAACGGCATGTTCCTTGCAAACCTGCTGGCCTGCATCGGCTTTCTGCCGGTGATCTGTCTGGTGTACATCGGCTTTCTGGCAAACAGCCTGCCTGTCATGCTGGCAAGTGCGGTGGTAGGCGGCATTCTGGCCGGGCCTGCGCTGGCCGGCATGTACGATACCGTGCTGCGTGCCCTGCGTGACGAAGCCGGTTACTGGTGGGTGACCTATCGCCGTGCCTTCAAGCGCAACTTCAAGGCCAGCATTGCGCCGGGCATCTTCTACTGTGTGGTGGTCACGGCGCAGATCTTCCTTGTGTATTTCTGCTTCAATATGCTGAGCAAGGGCACCAATGTGGGCGTGCCGCTGTGGGTGGCCACGGTGCTGAACCTGCTCATCTTCCAGATGCTGTTCGCCTATATGTGGCCGCAGGTGGTGCTGCTGGATCAGCCCTTCAGCCTGACCGTGAAAAACAGCATCAACTGCATGATCGCGTTCCTGCCCCACGCACTGGCGGCGGCCATCGTGCAGATCCTGTTCTGGGGCGTGGTGATCCTGTGCATGCCGCTGGGCCTGCTGCTCATGCTGATCTTCGGCTTCTGGTTCGTGACCGAAGTATCCTGCCAGATCATCTACGGCGATATTGAAAAGGTGTTCCACATTGAGGAGAGCATCCGCAAAATGAAGGATGCCGAGCTGGAAGCCGCCCTCAAAGAGGACTACGGCGAAAGCACCGACGACACCGAAGAGTAAATTTGAACTTCCGCAAAGGAGAGGTGCTCCATGGAACAACGGAATAATCTGGTTTTGCAGGGCACCGAGACCTTCTCCCGCGGGCAGCTGGACAATGTGGCACTGGACGGCGGTGCACTGGTGCTGGACAGCGTGGCGGGCCGCTGCCTGCAATACGGCAGCTACACCACGCCGGAATTTGCCATGCCGGCCTTCTGCAACCTGAATGTCAGCTGGAACGCCTTTGCGCCCCACAACACCATGGTGGAGGTGCGCTGCCGGGTATATGCCGGAGGAAGCTGGACCGGCTGGATGAGCTTTGGCAAGTGGGCACCGGGCTACCCCCGCTGCAGCTGCAATTCCCAGAGTGACGACGGCATGATCTTCCTCATGGGCGATACCGTGACCGTGGCAACGCCCGGCGGCGGCACCGGCGTGCAGCTGCAGGTGAACCTTTCCACCAACGATGACAAGGTCTCGCCCGCAGTGCGCCTGCTGGCCGCGGCAGTGCGGCCGCTGGCGTGGGAAAAGCACAATGGCCACCCGCTGAACCGGCAGCTCTATCTGCCGGAATACTGCCTTTCCGCCCACGATCCCAGCTTTGGCCGCACCATGGATCTGCCGCTGGTCATGGCGGCACTGATGAACTGCTGGGGCGAGGATGTCCTGCCCGAAGAAGTGGCCTATGTGATGGAGGACATGGCCCACAGCACCACTGCCAATGCGGCCTTTGCGGCTGCTGCCGCCGGCTGCTGCGGCTACCCCTGCTGGCAGGCATGGATGGACCTTGCCGACCTGCGTGCCCAGATCCACGATGACTGCTGTGTGGCAGTGCAGGTGGAGCGGCGCATCCGCGGCCAGCGGGACCCGGTGCGGGTCTGGATGGGCCTGCGCGGCTTTGGCCACGACGATGCCGTAATGGCAGATTATGTGCTGCTGAACGACCCCACCGCAGATTCCAACGGCGCAGTGAACTGCACCATGGCACTGGTGGACTTTATGCGTTACTTTACCGGGCGCGCCATCGCCCTGCGGGCAAAACCCCGCGATGTTGCCGCCAACCGTCCGCTGCGGATGCGCTGCGAGCTGGTGCCCGGCGAGACGGCAGACGTTTACTATTTTGAGCAGCGCGGCGTGAAGGACCCGCTGCCGGAAGGCTTTTCCGGCTGGGTGGCCTGTGCGTGCCACGACGGTGTGGCCCACGCCACCACCGCCCACCGCAGCTTCTGCCGGATGGAGCGCACGCCGGAGGGCGGCATCCGCTTCCCGGAAAAGATCGTGGCCGCAGGCTGCCGCTGCAGCGTGTATGCAGTGGACCAGACCGGTGCCATGCGCGTGGCGGAGGTGCGGCTGCCAAAGCCGCGCCCCACGCCGGAGCAACCTGTTTCCCAGGCACAGGAAAAGCCGGCGGAATGACCGGCCCGACCCAAAGCCTTTGGGCTATAGATCAAGACATAGGAGGAACACATTATGGCAAAGACGATCATCACTTTGGGACGTGAATACTGCACGGGCGGCCGCTACATCGCTGAAGATGTGGCAAATGCGCTGGGCATCAAGCTTTACGACAAAGAGCTGATCACCATGGCAGCAAAGCACTCCGGTCTTTCGGAAGAAGCTGTTGCCGCCAGTGAAAAACGGCATACTCACAGCCTGCTGTACAGTCTGTACACCATGGGCAATGAGCTGCCGCTGGGCGATCAGGTGTTCATTCTTCAGAGCCGCATCATCAAGCAGCTGGCCGAGGAAGGCCCCTGCGTGATCCTGGGCCGCTGCGGCGACTATGTGCTGCGTGAGCGCAAGGATGTGCTGCGCGTGTTCGTGTACGCCCCCAAGGAGTGGCGGCTGGAATACGCAAAGACCAATCCTCTGGTCAAGGCCAAGGACGAAAAGGGCATCAAGGACGAGGTGGAAAAGACCGACCGCAACCGTTCTGCCTACTACAACTACTACACCCAGAACCGCTGGGGTGATGCCCACAACTATGATCTGGCCATCAACGCTGCTCTGGGCCGCGAGACCTGCGTGAAGATGATCCTGGACGCAGCCGCCGCCAAGGAGAAGAACCTTGGCTGACCGCCCGGGCACTTCAAAATAAAACAACGATGATTCGTGGGTAGGGTGCTTTTGCATCCTGCCCACGTTTCGGGCAACGGCGACTGTTTTACTCCTTCAGTCACGGCTCCCGCCGTGCCAGCTCCCTCGGAGAGGGAGCCTTTGGCAGTATGATGGAGTTTCTGATTTTGCCAATGCCTCCCTCATTGAGAAAGACTTCCCCCGGCCGGGGGAAGATGTCACGCAAGTGACAAAAAGGGGAGCGGTGGCATCGCGCAGCGATGACGGAAGGAGTTATTCGGCAGCAGCCTTGCCATATTCCCTGTAACCTCAACATCAAAAAGGAGCAAACGTGGAAACAAAGCAACCCCAAACCTCTCCCGCCCAAACGCGGGAAAACATTATGGGCACCATGGAGATCAACCCTCTGCTGGTCAAGCTGAGCGTGCCCATGATGATCTCCATGCTGGTGCAGGCGCTTTACAACGTGGTGGACTCGGTGTTCGTGTCCCATGTGAGTGAAAGCGCCCTCACCGCTGTGTCCCTCGCCTTCTCGCTGCAGAATGTGATGATCGCTGTGGGCGTGGGCACCGGCGTAGGCGTGAACGCCATGCTGTCCAAAAGTCTGGGCGAAAAGAACCAGCACCGCGCCAACGCCACGGCGAAAAACGGCATCTTTCTTTCGCTGTGCAGCTTCGTGGTGTTCCTCGTCATTGGCCTTACCTGCATGAAGCCCTATTTCTATGCACAGACCAGTGATGCGGCTATTGCGCAGCAGGGCATCCGGTATCTTTCGGTGTGCTGCATCTTCAGTCTGGGCCTTTTCACCCAGACCATGGGCGAAAAGCTGCTGGCCGCTACCGGCCGCACCCACCTGAGCATGATCAGTCAGCTGGTGGGTGCCGTGGTGAACATCATTCTGGACCCCATCTTCATCTTTGGCTACTGCGGTGAGGCCCTCAGTGGTACCACCGGCGCAGCTGTGGCAACGGTCATCGGCCAGTTCTGCGGCGCAGGCATGACCCTGTTCTTCAACCTGAACAAAAACCCAGATATCCAGATCAGCTTCAAGGGCTTCCGCCCCAGTGCAGAGACCATTGGCCGCATCTACACGGTGGGCCTGCCCAGCATTGCCATGCAGTGCGTGGGCAGCCTGATGACCTTTGGCATGAACCTGATCCTCATGAGCTTCTCGGCCACGGCGGTGGCGGTGTTCGGTGTGTACTTCAAGCTGCAGAGCTTCGTGTTCATGCCCATCTTTGGCTTGAACAACGGCATGGTGCCCATCATCAGCTACAACTACGGTGCCCGCAGACCGGGCCGCGTGAAAAAAACCATCAAGCTGGCAGTCTGCTATGCCGAGTGCATCATGCTCATTGGTTTCTGCATCTTCCAGTTCGCGCCGGATAAGGTGCTGGGCATCTTTGCGGCCAGTGATGCCATGCTGGCCATTGGCATCCCGGCCATGCGCATCATCTGCCTGCACTTCCTGCTGGCGGGTGCCAGCATCGTGCTCAGCTCGGTGTTTCAGGCACTGGGCAACGGTGTGTTCAGCCTGATCGTTTCGGTCTGCCGGCAGCTGTTCGTGCTGCTGCCGGCCGCATGGCTGCTGGCACAGACCGGCAATGTCAACAATGTCTGGTGGGCCTTCTTCATCGCTGAGATCGTCAGTGTCCTGCTGAGCCTTGGCTTCTACGCCCGCATCAACAAAAACATCATTGCCCCCATGTATTCCCCTGCCGAATGAGGGGCGTGAAAAACTGTCCCTGCAAAGGAAAGGAACGTGATCTCTATGGTAAAAAAGCTCAAATGGAATCTGGTGCTCATGAGTGCGCTGTATCTGGGTCTGGGCGTTTTTCTGCTCATGAAGCCCACCACGGCCCTGAACATCGTGTGTTATGCGCTGGGCGCTGTGGTGCTGGCCTGCGCGGCGGTGCAGCTCATCCGCTATTTTGTGGTGGAACGCGGTGTGTTCCAGAGCCAGCTCACCCTGATCTCCGGCATCATCTGTCTGGCATTGGGTGCGTTCCTGATCCTGCGCAGCGACATCGTGGTGAGTATCCTGCCCATCGTGTTCGGCCTGTTCGTGATCTTTGACAGCATCAGTCGTGTGCAGAACGCACTGGATCTGCGCCGCTGCGGCTATTCCAGCTGGAAGAGCTTTCTGCTGCTGCCGGTGCTCAGCGTGGTGCTGGGCGTTATCATGATCCTGAACCCCTTCGGCACCATGGAAACGCTGGTCATGGCCATTGGCATCATCCTGATCGTGGAGGGTTCCATCAATCTGCTCAGCGCCCTGTACACGGTGCTGGCCGTGCGCCGTTTTGCCAAACTGCACCCGGAGACTCAGTCCATGCTGGAGTCCCTGACCGGTGAAGACCTGAACGGTGACGGCGTAGTCGCCCCGGATGTGACCCGCACCGATGCCGAGGCCAGCGCTGTGGAGCTGGATGAGGTGGACGAGAGCGCCACTGTGGAACAGGAGAACGAGAAATAAACCCTCTCAGGCGCTCCGCGCCAGCTCTCCCGAAGGGCGAGCTTAATGCGCTGTTTTGATGACGTTTTCCTCATACTGTGAAGAAGGTGTACCCTTTCTTCCGCAGGAAAAAGCTCCCCCCTCGGGGGAGCTGGCAACGCCGTCAGGCGTTGACTGAGAGGGTTTTATACTAACGACTAAGCAAAGGAAAAAGAGAAATGGAAAAGTATGATCTGATCATTGTCGGTGCCGGCCCGGCTGGCATTTTTACCGCTGTGGAGCTGCTGCGCCACGGCAGCAAAAAGAAGATGCTGCTGGTGGAAAAGGGCAAGCCCGTGGAAAAGCGCCACTGCCCCAAAGCCGAAGTGGGCCACTGCGTCAACTGCCGCCCCACCTGCGCCATCACCACCGGCTTTTCCGGTGCAGGTGCCTTCTCGGATGGCAAGCTGAGCCTCTCCTATGAGGTGGGCGGCGACCTGCCCACCCTGATCGGAGAGGAGTTTGCACAGGAGCTTATCAACTACACCGACAAGATCTACCTTGAGTTCGGCGCAGACCCCCATGTGGAGGGCATCTACACCGGCGAGGAGATCAAGGAGATCCGCAAGAACGCCATCCATGCCGGCCTGAAGCTGGTGGACTGCCCGATCCGCCATCTGGGCACAGAGAAGGCGCAGCAGCTGTACCTTGCCATCCAGAACTATCTGGCCGACAACGGCGTGGAGATGCTGTTCAATACTGAGTGCGAGAACATCATCCTTGAGAACGAGGAGTGCAAGGGTGTGCTGCTGAAGGACGGCGATCAGGTCCGGCCTGTGTATGCGGATACCGTGGTCATTGGCACCGGCCGCCGCGGTGCGGACTGGCTGGAAAAGATCTGCGCCGAGCACCACATTGCCCACAAGCCCGGCACCGTAGACATCGGTGTGCGCGTGGAGTGCCGCAACGAGGTCATGGAAAAGGTGAACAAGGTGCTGTATGAGTCCAAGCTCATTGGCTACCCCAAGCCCTGGAAGAACAAGGTGCGCACCTTCTGCCAGAACCCCGGCGGCTTTGTGGCGCAGGAAAACTACGACAACGACCTTGCCGTGGTCAACGGCCACAGCTTCAAGGAGAAAAAGAGCGAGAACACCAACCTTGCGATTCTGGTCTCCCACAACTTTACCGAGCCGTTCAACCAGCCTATTGCCTACGCACAGAAGGTGGGCGAGCTGACCAACATGCTGGGCGCAGGCCACATCATGGTGCAGCGCTACGGCGACATTCTGGACGGCAAGCGCACATGGCAGAAGGAGCTGGCCCAGTCCAACGTGAAGCCCACCCTGAAGGATGCCGTGGCAGGCGACATTACCGCCGCCATGCCCTACCGCGCCATGACCAACATCATTGAGTTCATCAAGATGCTGGATATGGTGGTGCCCGGCTTTGCCGCCAACGAGACCCTGCTGTACAGCCCGGAGCTGAAGTTCTACTCCAACAAGGTGAAGATGGACGAGAACCTTGACACCAACATCAAGGGCCTGCACTGTCTGGGCGACTCCTCCGGCTGGACCCGCGGCCTGATGATGGCTTCGGTCATGGGCGTGCTCATGGGCCGCAAGCTGGCCGAAAAGGAAGGCTGCTAAAAACAAGCATCAACAAAAAATCCCGGCACCGCAAGGTGTCGGGATTTTTTTAGGTTTGAAATTCAGCCCTCAATGAGCTCCACAGTCTTCATCTTGACCGGGGTGGTGGGCTTATCGTTCCAGTCGGTGCGGACAGCTGCGATCTTATCCACAACATCCATGCCTGCAACCACCTTGCCAAAGGCAGCGTACTGGCCGTCCAGATGAGGTGCATCCTGATGCATGATGAAGAACTGGCTGCCGGCGCTGTTGGGGTTCATGGCGCGTGCCATGCTGATCACGCCGCGGGTGTGCTTGAGCGGATTGTTCACGCCGTTTGCAGCAAACTCGCCCTTGATGTTCCAGCCGGGGCCGCCGGTGCCGTTGCCCAGCGGGCAGCCGCCCTGGATCATAAAGCCGGGGATCACGCGGTGGAAGGTCAGGCCGTTGTAAAAGCCCTCGCTGACCAGCTTCTTGAAATTCTCACAGGTGATAGGAGCGGCTTCTTCGTTCAGCTCGATATCGATGATGCCGCCGTCTTCCATAGTAATGCGAACCATAACGCTACAATACTCCTTTTGTGTTGCCCCGCAGCAGTGCGGGAGTGTTCGGCAGAAGGCCTGCCGGATATCTCTTATAGTATACCATAGGTTTTGGGGGTTGCAACGCCGCAGATGCAACGTTTTTGTTAAAATTCATCTTTCATCTCCACCATATCGGCCCAAAAGCGCTTGGGGCAGTGGGTCATGCGGCATTTTTCGTTGTGGCGGGCCTTGATCTCCAGCGTCTGGTAGAACTGCTTCCACAATGCCTGAAACTGCTGCTCCCGCTCGCTGGGCGGCGGCAGCTCCAGCGGTGCAGCCAGCTCCAGCAGCCGGGCCTTGTGGTCCTCCTGCAGCAGCACAGCCTGATGCACCGCATCGTAGATCATAAAGTTCTCTTCCGGGAAGCGCCCGCAAAAGTGGGGCCGCAGCAGCGGTAGGATGTAGTTTTTGGGGTGGATGACGGCGCCCAGCATCCCGTCGTGCTCCTCAAACCGCACAAAGCCCTGAAACTTGTCCACTTCCCAGTCAAGGCTTTTCTTCATCTCATACAGCGGGGCCACGTCCGGGTGGCCGGTGCGCTTCACGGTGCCGGGGCCGAGGGCGAAGGCCAGATGCAGAAAGCGGATGAGCAGCAGCTCTTTGTCCTCCCGCCCGGAGAGGAAATCCCGGCTGACGAGGTACTCTGTCTCGGGGCCAAGCTTTCTGCCAAAGCTGGCAAACACCCGCTGAGCCTTGGCGTGGTCGGTGGGGATGTCCTTGACCGGGTACAGGGTGGAAGTTTCCCGCTGGGGTGTCCACACCGCAAAGGGGATCTCGTGCTGGGCAAAGCTCTCGAACACGCAGCACAGAAAGCCTTCAAAGCTGCTGTCGTAGAGGTACACCACATCCGCATCGTGGAGCCTGCGGGCTTTCTGAACTTGAATATTTACAGCGCCTTCGCCAGACATTGCACCGCCTCCTCCCGCACCATGCGCATGGCTGCGCGCGGTGCCACGCCCTGCGTGATCAGATCGTCCACCGCAGGCGGCGTGAACAGACTGAGCTGTTCGCAGCTGCCGCCGAACACGTTGGGGTCGATGAGCGCCTGCGTGATGCGCTCCCGCCCGGCGGTGCCGCGGCCCGGGTGCGCACCCGCAAAACCCTTGCAGGTGATGAAATACTGTGCCCGCTTGAGCACCACGCCCATGCGCTTCAGCTCGTCCAACCCAAGGCTGGAAAGCTTGCGCGCGTGCCAGATGCGCCGGGCGCTTTTGGGGCCGATGCCCGGCACACGCAGCAACATTTCAAAGGGCGCGCGGTTCACATCTACCGGAAAAAGCCCGTAGTGTTGCACGGCCCAGTTGCATTTTGGGTCGAGGTAGGGGTTGAAGCTCTGGTTGGCTTCATCCAGAATTTCGTCTGCCTTGAACTGGTAAAACCGCAGCAGCCAGTCAGCCTGATACAGCCGGTGCTCCCGCAAAAGCGGGGGTTTGGTGTCCAGCGCAGGCAGGCGGGTGTCCTCGGCTACCGGGATGTAGGCGGAGTAGAACACCCGTTTCAGACTGTACTTCTGGTACATGCCCTCAGTGAGCTTTAAAATGTGGTAGTCTGTCTCCGGCGAAGCGCCTACGATCATCTGGGTGCTCTGCCCAGCGGGTGCAAACTTTGGCGCATGGCGGTAGACGGTCAACTCCTGTTTGCTCTGCGCGCCGGAAACTGCGATCTGCTTCATGGGCCGGAAAATGGAGTGCCGCCCTTTGTCCGGGGCCAGCAGGTTCAGGCTCTGCTCACTGGGCAGCTCCACATTCACGCTCAGGCGGTCGGCCAGATATCCCAGCTGCTGCAACAGTTCCGGGCTGGTGCCGGGGATGGCCTTGGCGTGGATATAGCCCCCAAAGCGGTATTCGCCCCGCAGCAGCCGCAGGGCGGCCAGCATCCGTTCGGTGGTGTAGTCCGGCGTGCCCAGCACCGCGCTGGAAAGGAACAACCCTTCAATGTAGTTGCGGCGGTAAAACTCCACAGTCAGCTCAGCCAATTCCCGGGGCGTGAAGGTGGCACGGGGGATATCGTTGGACTTGCGGTTGACGCAATAGCTGCAGTCGAAGGCACAGCAGTTGGTCATGAGCACCTTTAAAAGGCTCACGCAGCGGCCATCAGCGGTAAAGGCGTGGCAGCAGCCCGGTGCATAGCAGCTGCCAAGAATGCCTGCCCGCGCGGTGCGGGATGCGCCGCTGGAGGTGCAGGCAACATCATATTTGGCGCTGTCGGCCAGAATGGTAAGCTTGTCCATCAGGGTCTGTTCCATGCAGAATACACCTCCAAAGTGGGAAAAGGGTCAAAAAATAAAGCCATGCGCAAAATGCAGATGGCTTTACATCAATTTGTGCCGAACTCCTTCAGTCACGGCTGCCGCCGTGCCAGCTCCCCTGGAGGAGGAGCCTTTGGCAGTACGGGAAAGTTTCCGGTTTTGCCAAGGCCTCCCTCCATGAGGGAGGTGGCTGCGAACAGCGTGAGCAGACGGAAGGAGTTATTACCACTTCGCCTTGGTCTCCACCACGCGGCCGGCGATGTGCAGATGATTCAGGTCCTCGCCCTTGATGACCATTTCGCTGTAGGCCGGGTTGAAGGGCTGCAGCACCACGCAGTTGCCGCGCTGGATATAGCGCTTCAGGGTGCCCTCGCCCTCATCGCCGTAGATCAGCACGCCAAGGTCGCCGTTTTCCAGTGTGTCCTGCTTGTGCACAAGGGCAAGGTCGCCGTCCTGAATGCGGGGCTCCATGCTGTCGCCGCGCACCACCAGATAAAAATAGTTGGAGGGGTCCTTCACACGGGCATACTCCTGACCGTAGTCCTCCTCAAAGGCGAGGGCACCGTAACCGGCCTTTACCGTGCCGATCACCGGGATCAGGCTTTCAGAATAGCTGCCAAAGAACCGCTCTTCCGGGGCGGAAACATTGCTTACCGGGCGGTACAGGCCCAGCAGATAATCTGCTGTGGTGTTCAAAAGCTCGGCAATGCGGGCCACGGTAGACGGATCGGGAGAGGACTTGCCGCTTTCCCATTTGCCGACAGCCTGCTGTGTCACGCCCAGTTTGGAAGCCAGCTCAGCCTGGCTGATGCCCTGCTTTTTGCGGCACTGCTTCAAAAGTTCTGAAAACGACATGGTATATTTCTCCTTTACACCGCGAGGAAATTTTCTTGTGTTTATTATACAACAAAAAGGTGTACTTGTAAAGACCTGAAACAGGCCAAGACCCAAAAAGGTTGTGGTAAATTTTGTTTTTAAGGGCTGAAAGAAAAAAATTGCGCCAAAGGCTTGACACCGGCGTGCAAATCTGGTAAATTAAATAGGCATTCGACACGGCGTAAGGCGGATGTCCACAAGGAGAGATGTCCGAGTGGTTTAAGGAAGCAGTCTTGAAAACTGCCGTACGGCAACGTACCGTGGGTTCGAATCCCACTCTCTCCGCCATTTTTTATTGAATAAGTGTAACACACTTTGCTCTGGAGTAGTACTCAAGAGGTCGAAGAGGCGCCCCTGCTAAGGGCGTAGGTCGTCTAAACAACGGCGCGAGGGTTCAAATCCCTCCTACTCCGCCAAGAAAAAGCTCGTTGATTCGTTGAAATCAATGGGCTTTTTCCTTTGTAAAGGAAAAATGCGGCTTGTGGAACAAAGAGGAGGAACCAATGGCGTTTGGCGTTTTGGCAGGTCAGATCACGGTGATCTTTCTGGAAGTGCTGCTGGGCTATGTAGGTGCACGCAGCGGCATCATCAAGGATCGTGACAGCAAGTTTTTGTCGGATTTTATCATGAAGCTTCTGCTGCCCTGCACCATGCTGGCTGGTGCAGCCGTGGACGGTGAGCCGGAGCTGCTCACTCAGGCAGGGGTGCTGTTCGTGCTGCTGCTGGTACTGTTTGTGGTGACGACCGGCCTGTGCCGGTTGAGCAGCTGGCTGCACCATGACACGCCGGGCAAGTATGCGGTGCTGGTGGGCACGGCGGCTATGCCCAACTGCGGCTTCATCGGCCTGCCGCTGTGCAGCGCCCTGCTGGGCACCGCGCGCGGCACTGTGTTTGCAGGCATGGCCATGGCCTCCTATAATGTATGGTTCTTTACCTATGTGGTGTGCCTGTTCCGCCCTGGCGAGAAGATCCGGCTCAAGACCTTCATCACCCCCACCAACATTGCCACGGTGGCTATGCTGGTGCTGCTGGCCACCGGCTGGCGGCTGCCCGCACCGGTGCAGCAGTTCTGCAGTGCGGTGGGCGGCTGCACCACCCCGCTGGCGCTCATGATCGTAGGTGTGCTGCTGGCAGACAGCGACATCCGTGCGCTGCTGCACACCGGTTTCCTGTACCGGGTCACCCTGCTGCGCGGTGTGGTGTTCCCGCTGCTGTTCATGCTGCTGCTGTGGCTGCTGCCGCTGGACAATGTGCTGCGCACCGGCCTGTCCATCATCGCCTGCTGCCCGGCCGGCAGCCTTGCCGCTGTGCTGGCCAAGCAGACCGGCATCGAGGCGACCCTTGCCAGTCAGGCGGTGGCCCACTCCACCGTGTGTATGCTGGTCACAGTGCCTGCCATGCTGCTGCTGACCGGTGCGATGTTCCCGATGTGAGAAGCTGTAAAAAAGCCCGCTGTTATAGCATAAGGTTCGTGATACCTGCTAGAACCAGCAGGTGCACCGGGTAGAACCAGTAAAAGGCCTTTTTTTGCAGCGGACTGCACGCGCCGCGCTGCCCGTTGTAGAACCAGACCAGCACAAAGGCCAGCGGCGCGGTCAGCTCGAACAAAAACAGCAGCGCACCTGCAAGGCATTGCCGCTTGCGGTCTGCGCGGGTCAGGTACAGGGTGCAGATGATGAGCACGCCGATGGCGTGGTAGTCGGTGTTGGCAGCCAGCGCCAGCGCGGCGCAGCCGCCCGCCCACACAAGCCCCTGCCAGCCGGGCAGGCCGTTTTCCTTTTCAAAGCGCTTGAGCCCTGCCATAGCCAGCACGCCCAGCGCCAGCGTCCAGTAAACGTTCTGGTGCTGCGGGGCGAACGGTGTGCGGAAAAAGGCAAGGTCAAAAGGCACCTCGCTCAGAAGGCCGAACAGCAGAAGCCGCCGGACGTATTTTTTTACATCGTGGGTGTGCAGAAAGCCCTCCACGGCCAGAAAGCAGAAGATGGGAAAGGCCAGCCGCCCGATATACCGCAGCACACGGTCTGCCGCCAGCAGGGTGCTGACCGGGATGCCACCGCAGCTGGCAGCACCGGCGGCGAGGGCCGGCAGCAGGATACCGGCTTCGATGCAGGAAGCGCCGATGTGATCAATGAGCATGGTGATGCAGGCGATGTATTTGAGCGCTGTGCCGCTGAGTCCACAGCGGACAGGGGCTTTGGCAGTCTCGGTCATAAGGAATCCCTCACTTGATAAAAAATCTACTTTTTGTGCTTTTTAATGATACGGCGCAGGCTGGCAGGCTCCTGCGTCATCTTTGACAAAATACGCCGGAAAGGCGCATAAATCGGGCAAAAATGCTTGACAGAAAAGGCGCGGGATAGTACAATCAAGAAGATAATTGAACTATCTCAAATGAAAGATGAAAAAGATTCACAGAGAATCGGGCGTCTCCGAACCAGTAAAAACGGAAGGAGGCTTTGGGCATGACGCTTTTTTCCTACGAGATTTTTGATGCCGTGGCCCGGCAGGGCAGCTTCAACAAGGCGGCACAGCAGCTGCACCTGACCCCATCGGCCATCAGTCACGCCATTGCCGTAATGGAGGAGGAGCTGGGCTTTGCTCTGTTCAACCGCGGCAAGAACGGCGTATCCATGACCAGCTACGGCGCATCCCTGTATCCCTCTATTCGCGATGTGCTCAACAGCGACGAGGCCCTCAAGCAGAGCATCGCCCGCCTGAACGGCCTGGAAAAGGGCAAGGTGAAGCTGGGCGTATTCAACTCGGTGTGTGCTTCGCTGCTGCCGGGCCTGCTCAAAAGCTTTATGACCCATTACCCGCAGATCGAGATCGAGGTGTATCAGGGCACCTACGACGATGTGAAGGAATGGCTGCGAACTGGTCAGGTGGATATCGCGTTCCTTTCCTCCACCTGCCGTGAAGAGTTCAACCTCACCGAGCTGTTCCGCGAGCCGCTGCTGTGCATCGTGCCGCAGGACTGGCCCGAACCGGAAAACGGCGTGATGACTCCCGCCCTGATGAATGGCCAAAGCTTCGTTGTGCAGTGCGATGCCACCGATGCTGAAATGCGCCAGTTCCTGAAAAAATATAAGATCGGCACCGAGCGCCGCTGCCATGTCATCGACGACCAGTCCAACATCGCCATGGTGGAAGCAGGTCTGGGCATTTCCATCATGCCGCAGATGCTGCTGCGCGACTGCAAGGCTGCGATCAAGATCTATCCCATCGAGCCAGAGGAAGACCGTGTGGTGGGCCTGGCTGTGCAGCGCCCCGCCGCAATGGCCCCGGCAGTGGAACAGATGTTCCACCACATCGTAGACTACTGCAGGCAGATCGAGCTGAGGTGAGCCGGACACCTTTATACTATACCATAAAACAGTCTGTGTGTGGAGCATGGACTGTTTTTTTATTAAAAGAGAGCAATTGTATCAGCGTGCAAAATCCGCTATACTTAGAAAAACAGGCTGGTTTTATGCAGAAGCCTTGATTGGAGCAGAAAGATGAAGACCATAAAACGACGTGCCTTTTGCAAGGCGGCAGCAGCTGCCGTGGCAGGCGTGCTGGCCCCGCACGCGGCGGCAGAGGCTTTGCTGCCGCAGGCCGCACAGGCTGTGGTGGGCAGTGCGGTGCCGGAGGATTACTACTCCTTCGCTTTCCGCAGCGACCACAGCGAAACAGATCTCTCCCACGATTTTTATTATACAGATGCCTTTTTTGAGAATACGGCGCTGCAGTACAGTCACAAGCTGGCACTGGCAACGCTGGGCCTTGTGGCGGCAAGCGGCAACACCTACCAGAGCGATGCGCTTTACTGGGTGGAGGGTGAAGCGGGCCGTGAGAACAGCATTGCGGATGCCTACCAGAAGCTTGGCTTTGCCAATGCGGTCTATGCGGGCTACCAGTGCAGCCTGAACACCCCGGTGGATACCGCGGGCTGTGCTTTTGCGCAGAAAACACTGGTACAGGATGGCCAGCGCACCACCATTATTGCAGCCATGCTGCGCGGTGTCGGCTATGGCGCCGAGTGGGCCAGCAACCTGCATGTGGGCGAAGGCGGCGGGCACTATGGCTTTGTGACAGCAGCAGAGCATTTTTTTGAGGATCTGCAGGACTACCTGAAAAAAGCCGAGGCTGCAGCGGGAACGCTGGGCACCATCAAGCTCTGGCTGGGCGGCTACAGCCGCGGCGCGGCTGTGGCAAACCTGACGGCGGCGCGCATCCGGCAGCAGCTGCCGCAGATCGCGCAGGAAAATACCTTTGTTTACACCTTTGCCGCACCGGCGGCACTGACGGCAGCAGACCGCCCGGATCTGCAGGCGGACTACGACAACGACCACACTGCAGACGGAGGACTGAAAACGGATTGGGATGTAAGCAATATCTTCAACATCATTTCCAGCGGCGACATCGTGGCCCGCGTGATGCCGGAAGAGTGGGGCTACCACCGCAACGGAAACGACCGCTTTCTGCCCTCCACGGCGTACCAGAACGAGCTGGATGATCTGAGCATCATCGAGAGCCGGATGGGCGGCGTGCCGCTGCGGTTCGACCAGCTGGCCACAAAGGAAGATGTGGATTCGGTGATCGTGGCGGCTCTGGCGTTCTGCAAAAGCGCCGCAAATTACCACGAAAAATATGAAGCTGCCTTTATGGATATGCTGCAGTGTGCTTTTACCCTCTCGGAGAAAGAGGCAGCCGAGGGCGTGATCCTGGACGATGAAGCTGTGATGGAACGGCTGCGCAGCATGGAGAACATCCGTAAAATGTCGTGGACGAAGGTGCTGCGCTGCGTGATGACGGCTTCGGCCATGAGCCGACCCATTCTGGAGCAGGTGGGGGCCATCGTGCCGCTGCGGGCGCAGCAGGTGGTGGTGCCGGTGCTGGCGGTGGGTCTGTGCTACGAGGTGGAGAGCGATGTGCTGCGGATGCTGGTGTACTACATCCTCAGCCTGATGAGCGTGAACAGCCCGGCAGACAGCGTTCTGCGTGCGGCATTCTGCCACTACCCGGAAAACTACATCACCCTGATGGAATATTACGACCCCGCCGAGCACGGCATGGAAGCCTATACCCGAAAATAAAATCTCCGGAAATAAAAAAGAGGGGCTGTTGCAAAATAAAAATGCGATAGCAGCTTGCACAAAGGAATAGCGCAAAATCAAAAACCCGGAACCCTTTCTGAGCCATTTTGGCCCCGAAAAGATTCCGGGTTTTGTGCTATTTGCTGGCGCAGGAGCGTTCTGCTGCCCCGCCTGCGGCGTGGCCATGCTGTTCGAGTCCTGTACCGCCCACCATACAGTTCGTACTCGAACCCGATTCTTTACGAAAAAGGGTTCGGGTACGTTTTTTGTTTACAGGAGGTTCTGCGAAAGGACTACTCGGAACGGTAAACAGGAACGAACAAAGGCAGGGTATCATCATGGCGATGGTATCCTGCCTTTTACTTTGCGGAATCAAGTTCGCTTTGTGCGAACTTGGTCGTCACCCTATATGACGCATTGGGGGCAATCGCTGTGTACGTGCGTACCGGGAGAGCGTGTACACCTCTGGCAAGGTGTAACACACTAGACTTTGTTCCAAAGTCTGTGTGCTAAGGGGTCAAGCCCCTTAGAATCCCTGCGGAGCGTGTACGCACGTACGCAGAAAAATGACAAAATTTCACTATATCAGGGTATTCTTTTCTTGGTAGGTGTGATATACTCGGCTTAGTTCAACAAATCGAAAGTTGACAAAGGAGTTGAGCTGATATGAAAAAGAAAATCATCATATTGCTGTCTGTTGTGATAATTCTTTTGATGGGCATTGTTGTATGGTTTAATATTCCACTCGACTTGATGGACTTAGACCCTAATGAGGTCATGGAAATAGTTGTTTTCAATGGCAATAGCGGAAACGCAACACATATTACCGACAAAGAGCAGATTCAGCATATTGTCGAAAATTTGAATGGCGTCGAATTAAAGCGGTCAAAGCCGTCTTTGGGATATATGGGATATAGTTTCAAAGTTACTATTTATTTGTCTGATGGCAACGAGGCAGGCGATTGGAATAATTTTATTATCAATTCAGATGATACAATTAGAAAAGATCCATTTTTCTATTCTGTTACAAAGGGAAATATTGATTACAGCTATATTGAAGGTATCGTAGAATAACAAAAATTCCCGTTTGCCGTACTCGTTTCCAGCAGGGTCTGGGGCAGGCACGCCCCAACAAGAACACTTCAAAACGCGGGAGCGTTGCAGAAGTGCAGTCCCGGAAGGGCACAACATTTTCAAGAATTGAAAATTTGTGGCCACGGGACGATTCTTGCTCTCCCCTTTTTCGCTGCGTTTCGTAATTTTCACATTTCAATCTGCTCGCAGATTGTTGACAAGCTGCGCTTAACTCGATACTATAAAGGCAACCCGAACATACTGCCAAGGAGGTGCAACCATGACCGCCGTAATCTACGCCCGCTATTCATCCGACAGCCAGCGAGAAGCGTCCATTGAAGGACAACTGCGCGACTGCAAGGACTACGCCGAGAAGAACGGCATCACCGTGGTCGGCACCTATATTGACCGCGCCTACTCTGCCAAAACAGATGACCGCCCAGACTTTCAGCGGATGATCAAGGACAGCGGAAAGAAAATCTTCGATGTGGTTCTGGTCTGGAAGCTGGACCGCTTTGCCCGGAACCGATTCGATGCCGTGAACTACAAGTACCAGCTGGAAAAGAACGGTGTCCATCTGGTGTCTGCTATGGAACCCATCTCGCAGGGACCTGAAGGCATTATGGTGGAGAGTATGCTTATCGGCATGGCGGAATACTATTCCGCCGAACTCGCCCTGAAAGTGGCGCGCGGTGAGCGCGAAAATGCCCTCCAGTGCAAGTACAACGGCGGTGTGGTGCCGCTGGGCTTCACCATTGGCAAGGAGGACAGGCTGTACCATATCGACCCGGAAACAGCTCCCGTTGTACAGGAGATCTTCAGCCGGTATGCCGACGGCGAACCTGCTGAGAAAATCGCAGCATCCCTGAACGAGCGTGGCCTGCGCACCCGAACCGGAAAGCCGTTCGTGAAGAACAGCTTCTTCCAGATTTTCCGGAACCGCCGTTACATAGGTGAATACCGATATAAGGACATCGTAACACCGGGCGGCATTCCGGCCATCGTGGACGAGGACTTGTTCGACCGGGTGCAGCAGCGTTTCGAGCAAAACAGGATTGCCCATGGTCGACCCGCAAAAGAGGATGTGAGCTATCTGCTGACCACCAAGCTGTTCTGCGGCAAGTGCGGCACCCTGATGGGCGGCGAGAGCGGCACTAGCCACATGGGAAACACCTACTATTACTACAAGTGCGGCAACGCCAAACGCCACGGCAAGGCGCACTGCGACCTGAAAGCTATCCGCAAAGAGCCGTTGGAACGGTTCGTGGTGGAGACTGCCATTAAGGTGATTTTCAGCGATGAAATCATCGAACAGCTGATAGATTTGATTATGGAAGCCCAGCAGCAGGAGAACACCCGACTGCCTGTTTTGAAAGACCAGCTCCGGGATACAGAGAAGCGGCTGGCAAACCTTCTGGAAGCCATTGAACAGGGCATCCTGACCCCGACCACCAAGCAGCGGCTGGACGAACTGGAAGCCCGGAAAGAAGCTTTGAACACCAGCATTCTGGAAGAAGAGCTGAAAAAGCCCGTCCTGACCCGCGAGTGGATGCGGTTCTGGTTTGAAAAATTCCGCAAGGGTGACATGAGAGACATGGAGCACCAGCGGCAGATCATTGATACCTTTGTCAACTCGGTCTACGTCTTTGACGACCGGGTCGTGCTCAATTTCAACTTCACGGACGATTCCAAAACCATCTCCCGTGAAGAGGTGTTGGGTTCGAGTGCTGTGGAGAATGCTCCACCAAAACAAGAGCCTCTGACTTTGGTCAGGGGCTTTTTTGTTGCGTCATCCACGAACCCACGTCAGATCCGGACGGTACAGGACTCGAACAGCACGTGCCGAGCGCAGCGAAGGCAATCAAAGCCCCAGTGGGGCTTTGATTAGTGCGCGGTTCCCAACGCCTAGGAATGTCTATCGGGATGACTGCCGTTTTGTGGTGGGCGGTACAGGACGAGAACCGGAACGAGCAAAGGCAGGGTATCACCATGACGGTGGTATCCTGCCTTTTGCTTTGATATGTTTTATCAGTAGATCACAGCATCCGTTGCAGTATAGCCTTCGAGAGAATTCTCCTTGACCTGAATACAGATATAAGTGATCTCAGAATTGCTTGCAGCAAAGAACTGGCGCTTTGCCATGGGAGAAATCTTCAGCCAGTCGCCTACTGCAAGGCTGATTTCTTCGCCATCGATAACGACCTTGCCTTTGCCGGAAAGAACACCGTAGATTTCCTCATTTGCCTTGTGGGAGTGAACAAATGGAACATTTGCTCCCGCAGGAAGCGTATTCAGGCTGATCTCCGCACCAGTCAGGGCGAGCTTTTCATGAAGCTCCGTCCGATTTTCTTTTCCAACTGTCATTTTTGTGTAGCTTGCCATTGTAAGCACCTCCAATTTGATTCGCAATCTTTCATTGCCTGAGCTAAGTATAGAAGCTTACACATTCAAAAACAAGTACGCACCTTTTTGTAACTGTACACTCAAAAATGAATGTGCTATACTGTACACAGAGGTGACTGATATGCGTACAAAAGAAGAACTGCCGGAATGTCCGGTTGCAACAGCAGTATCCCTGATTGGCGGAAAATGGAAACTCTTGCTTCTGCGCAATCTGAAAGAGCGTCCATGGAGATTCAATGAGTTACAAAGAAGCATCGACGGGATCTCGCAGAAAGTTTTGACCGAGAGCTTAAGACAGATGATTGATGATGGACTTGCCTACCGCCGTGATTATCACGAGAATCCTCCCAAAGTAGAATATGGGTTGACCGATCTCGGAACGGAAATGTTACCAATTGTCAATGCACTTGCAGACTTTGGCAATTACTATAAATCAGTCGTTGATCGGTCATGATCGATATTATGAAGCAGGGTTTGTGGCTCCGCACGCCCCAACAAAAGCGCTTCGGAAACTCGCAAGAGTTGAAGAGTTTTGGTGGAGCATTGTCCACAGCACTCGAACCCAACACTTCCTCACGAGTGACCGTCTTGGCATCGTCCGTGAAGTTGAAGTTGAGCACGACCCGATCATCAAAGACGTAGACCGAGTTGACAAAGGTATCAATGATCTGCCGCTGGTGTTCCGTACTGCCCACGTCACCCTTGCGGAATTTTTCAAGCCAGAACCGAATCCACTCACGGGTCAAGACGGGCTTTTTCAGCTCTTCTTCCAGAATGCTGGTGTTCAGAGCTTCTTTCCGGGCTTCCAGCTCGTCCAAACGCTGCTTGGTGGTCGGGGTCAGGATGCCCTGTTCAATGGCTTCCAGAAGGTTTGCCAGCCGCTTCTCCGTGTCCCTGAGCTGGTCTTTCAGGACAGGCAGCCGGGTGTTCTCCTGCTGCTGGGCATCCATGACCAAATCTATCAGCCGTTCGATGATTTCATCGCTGAAAATCACCTTAATAGCAGTTTCCACCACGAACCGTTCAAGAGGCTCTTTGCGGATGGCTTTCAGGTCGCAGTGCGCCTTGCCGTGGCGTTTGGCGTTGCCGCACTTGTAGTAATAGTAGGTGTTTCCCATGTGGCTGGTGCCGCTTTCGCCGCCCATCAGGGTGCCGCACTTGCCGCAGAACAGCTTAGTGGTCAGCAGATAGCTCACATCCTCTTTTGCAGGCCGACCATGGGCGATCCTGTTTTGCTCGAAACGCTGCTGCACCCGGTCGAACAAGTCCTGATCAACAATAGCCGGAATGCCGCCCGGCGTCACAATGTCCTTGTAGCGGTATTCGCCGATGTAGCGGCGGTTGCGGAAGATCTGGAAGAAGCTGTTCTTTACGAACGGCTTCCCGGTGCGGGTACGCAGGCCGCGCTCGTTCAGGGATGCGGCAATCTTCTCAGCCGGTTCGCCGTCGGCGTACCGGCTGAAGATCTCCTGCACAATAGGAGCCGTTTCCGGGTCGATATGGTACAGCCTGTCCTCCTTGCCGATGGTGAAGCCCAGCGGCACCACACCGCCGTTGTACTTGCACTGGAGGGCATTTTCGCGCTCACCGCGCGCCACTTTCAGGGCGAGTTCGGCGGAATAGTATTCCGCCATGCCAATCAGCATACTCTCCACCATAATGCCTTCAGACCCCTGCGAGATGGGTTCCATGACAGACACCAGATGGACACCGTTCTTTTCCAGCTGGTACTTGTAGTTCACGGCATCGAATCGGTTCCGGGCAAAGCGGTCCAGCTTCCAGACCAGAACTACGTCGAAGATTTTCTTTGCGCTGTCCTTAATCATCCGCTGGAAGTCCGGGCGGTCATCCGTCTTGGCAGAGTAGGCACGGTCGATGTAGGTGCCGACCACGGTGATACCGTTCTTCTCGGCGTAGTCCTTGCAGTCGCGCAGCTGTCCTTCAATGGACGCTTCTCTCTGGCTGTCAGATGAATAGCGGGCGTAGATCACGGCGGTCATGGTTGCACCTCCTTGGCGTGTATTCGACTTGCCTTTATATTATCGGGTCAAGCGCAGCTTGTCAACAATCTGCGAGCAGATTGAAATGTGCAAATTGCGAAACGCAGTGAAAAAGCTGAGAGCAAGAATCGTCCCGTGGCCACAAATTTTCAATTCTTGAAAATTTCTTGTCCATCCGGGACTTCACTTCTTCAACTCATGTGAGTTTCCGAAGTGCTCTTGTTGGGGCGTGCCTGCCCCAAACCCTGCTGGAACGAGTACGGCAAACTGGAATTTATAGTCCTCTCAAAACCAATTTGCTTTTTCTTCTCGAAATACGGGAATATCACTATCTCGATATGGATTGTAATTATGAAGATTGCAACCAAACTCTTTTAATGATTTTATTTTGTTATCCTGTGTCCATACAATTAAAGATATTCCGTCAAATTCTTCAACATTTCCATTATTCATTTTGCTTTTAAAATACCACTCCACGATTGTTTGATTGCCTTGATGAAAAAATTGCTTAATCTCCCAGACAAGAACACTTCCGCGTGTATTCCATTCGTCAAACCAGTGCTTTACCGTTTTGCGGTTTTCATATTTAGGACTCCAACTCTCAGTATATACAACATCATCTGTAAAAATATTGTCAATTCCTAAATCTGCTTTCTTAATCCACATATCAAACCATAATCGGATAATTTTTTCTCTCTCGTTCATAAAGTACCTCCATAACTTCCGATTTACTGGGCTAAGCCGAGTATACCACACTCCACCATGAAAGAACAGCCCGATATAGTGAAATTTTGCCATTTTTCTGCGTACGTGCGTACACAATCCGCAGGGATTCTAAGGGGCTTGACCCCTTAGCACACGGACTTTGGAACAAAGTCTAGTGTGTTACACCTTGCCAGAGGTGTACAGGCTCCCGGTACGCACGTACGCAGCAATTGCCATCAATGCGCCATATAGATGGCGATCAAGTTCGCACAAAGCGAACTTGATTCCTCAAAGCAAAAGGCAGGATACCACCGTCATAGTGATACCCTGCCTTTGCTCGTTTAACGCTCTGTGTAGTCCTTCCGCAGAATTTCCGATAAACAAAAAACGTACCCGAACCCTTTCTCATAGAGAATTGGGTTCGAGTACGAACTGTTTGGTGGACGGTACAGGACTCGAACCTGTGACCTCCTGCACGTCAAGCAGATGCTCTACCAGCTGAGCTAACCGTCCATATTCTGTTTTGCCGAAATCAGCTTGATTATATTACCATACCTTCTGCCAAAAAGCAAGTGCTTTTTCAAAAATTGTAAAACTTTTTTAAAGGCAGGGGCGCTGACTGCCCTTTTTACGAGCCAGCGCACATTTGGCGGCGGCAGGCGAAAGGTTTTCTGTTGCTCACACTGTTTTGTTGTGATATAATAATAAAGTTATAATAGGAATAGTATCGGAAGGTATTTGCAGCATGAGAGTTTTGGGCATCGACCCCGGCTACGCCATCGTGGGCTGGGGCGTGGTGGATTACGCAGGCAACCGGTTTGCGCCGGTGGATTTCGGTGCGGTGTGCACCGACGCGGGCGTGCCGTTCGAGCGCCGTCTGGACGAGGTGTATGCAGGCATCAAAGAGGTGATCGAGCGCACCCGGCCCGAGGCGCTTGCCATCGAAAAGCTGTTCTACCAGCACAATCAGACCACGGTCATCGGCGTGGCAGAAGCCCGCGGCGTGATCCTGCTGGCGGCAGCGCAGGCAGGCCTGCCCATCTACGAGTACACCCCCATGCAGGTAAAGCAGGCTGTTACCGGTTACGGCAAGGCCGTGAAAAAGCAGGTGCAGGAGATGACCCGCGTGCTGCTGCATCTGCCCGCCGTGCCAAAGCCGGACGATACCGCCGATGCGCTGGCAATGGCGATCACCTTCTGCCACACCAACGGCAACCAGCTCAACCGCTTTGTCCGCCGTGTGGCCGGGCCGATCTGACCCTCTCACCGGTTCCGTCCGCCTGCAGCGGCGCGGCACCGGAGCTCTCCCGAAGGGCGAGCTGAACAGAGGAAAATTGGCCGACACAGAAACTGAGAGGGCTTTAAATGATCTACTGTCTGACAGGAAAAATCGTCAAAAAAAGCATGAATGCCGTGGTGCTCAGCTGCGGCGGTGTAGGCTACTATGCCCAGTGCCCGGCCAGCGTGGCCGGGGCCTTGCCCGGCGTGGGCAAGGAAGCCACCATTTATACCGTGATGAGCATCACCGAGAACGACGTGAGCCTTTACGGCTTTGCCACCGAGCAGCAGCAGGCCTGCTTTGAGATGTTGACCGCCGTGTCTGGCGTGGGGCCTAAGGTTGGCCTTGCCATCCTGAGTGTGATGGAGCCGGACCGCGTGGCACTGGCAATCTCGGCGGGGGACCACAAGGCGTTCAAGGCGGCTTCCGGCGTGGGGCCGAAGCTTGCACAGCGCATCGTGCTGGAGCTGAAGGATAAGGTCGCCAAGGGCTTTGTGGACGGCATCTCGCTGGAGGATGTGGCGGGTGCTTCCGCCGACACACAGGCTTCTCAGGGCAGCAGTCAGGCCATTGCGGCGCTGGTGTCGCTGGGGTACAGCCAGAGCGAGGCAGCGCTTGCCGTTTCCAAGATCGACGCGGCATTGCCCGTGGAAGAGATCATCAAACTGGCCTTGCGCAGCATGGCAGGCAGGAGGTAAAGAATGCAGGACGAAACTGCGCTGTACGGCGCAAAAATGATGCAGCCCGGCATGACGGCGGCGGACAGCGAGGAAAACAACCTCCGCCCGCAGCATCTGGAAGACTATATCGGGCAGGAAAAGGTCAAGCAGAACCTGAAAATTTACTTGGAAGCTGCCAAGCGGCGCGGCGAACCGATGGACCACATCCTGCTCTACGGCCCGCCGGGCCTTGGCAAGACCACACTGGCAGGCATCATTGCCAACGAAATGGGCGTACAGATCCGTATTACCAGCGGCCCGGCCATTGAAAAGCCCGGCGACCTTGCTGCCCTGCTCACCAATCTGCAGGAGGGCGATGTACTGTTCATCGACGAGATCCACCGCCTGTCCCGTCAGGTGGAAGAGGTGCTGTATCCGGCACTGGAAGACTATGCGCTGGATATCATGATCGGCAAAGGCCCCAGCGCCCAGAGCATCCGCATCAACCTGCCGCGGTTCACGCTGGTGGGTGCCACCACCCGTGCAGGCCAGATCACCGGCCCTCTGCGCGACCGCTTTGGCGTGCTGCTCAAGCTGGAGCTGTACAGCCCGGATGAACTGAGCAAGATCATCCAGCGCTCGGCAGGCATCCTCGATCAGCCCATCACGCCGGAAGGTGCTTACGAGCTGGCCAAGCGCAGCCGCGGCACGCCCCGCGTGGCAAACCGCTTTTTGAAGCGCATCCGCGACTTTGCCACCGTGCTGGGCGACGGCATCATTGACCGGGATGTGGCCCTGATGGGCCTCAAGCGGATGGACGTGGACGCACTGGGTCTGGACGAACTGGACCGCAGTATGCTGCGTGCGATCATTGAAATGTACAACGGCGGCCCGGTGGGTCTGGAAACGCTGGCGGCGGCCCTCGGCGAGGAATCCGTCACGCTGGAAGACCTGTGTGAGCCGTATCTGATGCAGATGGGCTTTCTGACCCGGACACCCCGGGGCCGCTGCGCAACGCGGCTGGCCTACGAACATCTGGGCCTGAAAGCGCCGGAGGCCGCTGCGCCCGAGGACAACGGGCAGCAGAGTTTGTTCTAAGATAAACGGGCTTGCCCTCTCAGTCTCACTTCGTTCGACAGCTCTCCCAAAGGGAGAGGTGGCATCGCGCAGCGATGACGGAGAGGGCGAGGATGCTTACAATATTAAAACTTGCTTCTTTCTATAGAAAGTGGGGTATTATTATGGGAAAATATTTTGGAACCGATGGTGTGCGCGGTGTTGCAGGCGCAGACCTGACCTGTGAGCTGGCAATGAAGATCGGCCGCGGCGCTGCTGCGGTGCTGACCGGCAGCACCGGCCACCGTCCGCGCATCCTGATCGGCAAGGACACCCGCCAGTCCGGCGATATGCTGGAAGCAGCCCTGACCGCCGGTCTGTGCAGCGTGGGTGCGGATGTGGAAAGTCTGGGCGTTCTGCCAACGCCCGCTGTGGCCTATCTGGTGGGCAAGTACAATGCCGATGCCGGCATCGTGATCTCTGCCTCCCACAATCCGATGGAGTTCAACGGCATCAAGATCTTTGCCGGTACCGGCTATAAGCTGCCGGACGAGGTGGAGAACGAGATCGAGGTCTACATTGACAACGACTGCGCGGGCATTGAGCTGAAGACCGGTGCCGAGGTGGGCCGTGTGTACCGCCGCGATGACGGCCTGCAGGACTATGTGGATCACCTGTACGAGTCCATCCACGGCGACCTGACCGGCCTGAACGTCTGCATCGACTGTGCAAACGGCGCATCCGCAGCAGTGGCACAGAAGCTGTTCCCCCGTCTGGGCGCAAAGTGCACCTTTATCGGCATTGAGCCTGACGGCCAGAACATCAACAAGGGCGTGGGCAGCACCCACCTCGACAATTTGGAAAAGGCTGTTGTAGAGGGCGGCTTCGACTGTGGCATTGCCTTTGACGGTGATGCCGACCGCTGCCTTGGCTGCGACGAAAAGGGTCACGAGATGGACGGCGACAAGATCATTGCCCTGCTGGCCATGACCATGAAGAAAAAAGGCCGTCTGGACGGCGACACCGCCGTGGTTACGGTCATGTCCAATCTGGGCTTCATCAAATATATGGAGAGTCAGGGCATCAACACCGAAAAGACCGCCGTGGGCGACCGCTACGTGCTGGAAAACATGCGCGAGAACGGCTTTGCCATCGGCGGCGAGCAGAGCGGCCATGTGATCCTGCTGCACCATGCCACCACCGGCGACGGTGAGCTGACCGCCGGCAAGCTGCTCAAGCTGCTGGCTGAGAGCGGCAAGAAGATGAGCGAGCTGAACTGCATCTACGCCCAGTATCCGCAGGTGCTGGTGAATGTGACCGCCAACGCCGCCCAGAAAAAAGCCTACAAAGAGGACGAAGTTCTGGCCGGTTTCATTGAGAACGAGCAGCAGAAGCTCATGGGCATGGGCCGCGTGCTGGTGCGGGTGTCCGGCACCGAGCCGAAGATCCGCGTGATGGTGGAGGGCCAGGATCTGGACGCCATCCACCGCTGCGCCGACCGCATCGTGGATAAGATCAACAAGCGCATTCTGGGCCAGTAAGAAACGGAGAAAAGAGAAGGGAGGACGCTATGCGCCCTGCAGATACCTGGAAAGACTATGAACTGCTGGATGCCACCGACGGCAACCGTCTGGAGCGCTGGGGTGAGACCATCCTCATCCGCCCGGACCCGCAGGTGGTGTGGAAAACACCCAAGCAGAGCCCGCTGTGGGCAAAGGCAGATGCTGTTTATCACCGCTCCAATCAGGGCGGCGGCGAGTGGGAGTACAAGCGCCGTCTGCCCGAAAAGTGGAAGATCAGCTGCGGCGAGGGCGAGGATAAGCTCACCCTCATCGTCAGCCCCACCGGCTTCAAGCACACCGGCGTGTTCCCGGAGCAGGCCGTCAACTGGGCATGGTACGCCAAAAAGATCCGTACCGCAGGCCGCCCGGTAAAGGTGCTGAACCTGTTCGGCTACACCGGCGGTGCCACGCTGGCCTGTGCGGCGGCAGGTGCCACCGTCTGCCATGTGGATGCCTCCAAGGGCATCGTGGCGTGGGGTAAGGACAATGCTGCGGCAAGCGGCCTTGCCGACCGGCCCATCCGCTGGCTGGTGGACGACTGTGCCAAGTTCGTTGCCCGCGAAAAACGCCGCGGCAACACCTACGACGGCATTATCATGGACCCGCCCAGCTACGGGCGCGGCCCCGGCGGTGAGATCTGGAAGCTGGAGGACTGCATCTACGACCTCATCAGCCAGTGCGAAGAGGTGCTGAGCGATACGCCGCTGTTTTTTGCAGTGAACAGCTACACCACCGGCCTGTCCCCGGCGGTCATGGAATATATGCTCAAGACCACGCTGGTGCCCCGCTTTGGCGGCGAGACCAGCTGCGACGAGATCGGCCTGCCGGTCTCTGCCACCGGCGGCGTGGTACCCTGCGGCGCAACCGCCATCTGGGAAGAATAAGGAAAGAACCCTCTCAGTCGCCTTGCGGCGACAGCTCCCCCGAAAGGGGGAGCTTTATAAGAGCTTACGGTAAGATGATTAAAAGCCCTCCCTGAGAGGAAAGACTTCCCCCGCTCCGGGGGAAGATGTCACCGCAGGTGACAAAAAGGGGAATCTGGCACGGCGTCAGCCGTGACTGAGAGGGTTATACGATTCAAGAATGGGGTACAGCCCCTTTCAGAGGGGCGCACCACCAGAAAGAGAAACACAAATGGAAGAGACGATTTTAACAGCACAAAATCTGAAATTCCGCTACGACAGCGACCAGCCGATTTACGCACTGGACGGTGTCTCAACGGAAGTAAAGCGCGGCGAATTCGTGGCCGTGCTGGGTGCCAACGGCTGCGGCAAGTCCACGCTGGCAAAGCACTTCAACGCTATCCTGCTGCCGGAGAGCGGCAAGGTCTACGTGGAGGGCATGGACACCGCAGACGATGACAAGATCTATGATATCCGCCAGACCGTGGGCATGGTGTTCCAGAACCCGGACAATCAGATCGTTGCCACCGTGGTGGAGGAAGACGTTGCCTTTGCACTGGAAAACCTCGGTGTGCCGCCCGAAGAGATGCGCCGCCGCGTGGACGACTCCATGAAGATGGCCGGCATCTATGAGTACCGCGAGCGCGCACCCCACAACCTTTCCGGCGGCCAGAAGCAGCGCGTTGCCATTGCAGGCGTTGTTGCCATGCGGCCGGACTGCCTGATATTAGACGAAGCCACCGCCATGCTGGACCCCCGGGGCCGTGAGCAGGTGATGCAGACCATCCACTACCTGAACAGGAATATGGGCATCACCGTGGTGTCCATCACCCACTACATGGAGGAAGCTGCGCAGGCAGACCGTGTGCTGGTGATGAGCAAGGGCCATGTGGTGATGGAGGGCACCCCCAAAGAGGTGTTCAGCCAGACCGAGAAGGTGCGCTCCCTGCATCTGGATGTGCCGCAGGCTGCAGAGCTGCGGGACGAGCTGGTGAAGGCCGGCATCCCGATGCCGGAGGGCATCATCGACACCGGCGAATGCGCACAGGCTCTGTACGAGCTTTTGCAGTAAGGGGGGCAGACGCAAATGGCAGATATCATCAAAGTAGAACATCTGAGCTACGTCTACAACCCCGGCATGCCCAATGCAGTGACGGCGCTGGACGACGTGAGCTTTACGGTGGAAGAGGGCGACTTTGTGGGCATCATCGGGGCCACCGGCTCCGGCAAGAGCACCCTCATCACCCACATGAACGGCCTGAACAAGCCTACCAGCGGCAAAATTTATATCGATGGCCGCGACCTGTGGGAAGATCCGGAGAAGATCCGGGACTTCCGCTTCCTCACCGGTCTGGTGTTCCAGTACCCGGAGTACCAGCTGTTCGAGGAGACCTGTTATAAAGATATCGCGTTCGGCCCCAAGAACATGGGTCTGGACGAAGCCGAGATCGACCGCCGCGTGCATGAAGCCGCCGATTTCGTGGGCCTTGACCCGGCCCTGCTGGAGCGCAGTCCCTTTGAGCTTTCCGGCGGCCAGAAGCGCCGGGTGGCCGTGGCGGGCGTTATGGCCATGAAGCCCCGCATTCTGGTGCTGGACGAGCCTGCTGCGGGCCTTGACCCGGAGGGACGGGACGACATCCTCAGCGAGGTGAAGGAGTACCACAAAAAGACCGGCACCACTGTGCTGCTGGTGTCCCACAGCATGGAGGACATTGCCAAGTACGCCAACCGCGTTCTGGTGATGAGCAACAAGAAAATTGCCATGTACGACACCGTGGAAAAAGTCTTTGCCCGCGCTCCGGAGCTGCTGGAGCTGGGGCTTTCCGTGCCGCAGGTGACGAAGATCTTCCTCAAGCTGCGGGAGATGGGTGTGGATGTGCCCGCTGATGTGTACACCATCCCCTATGCGGTCAAGATGATCCTGGAGGCCAAGCGCCGCCGGGAGGCAGGCGAGAGCCTTGTGCTCCCGCGGGAAGCAAAGAAGGAAGGAGGCGCTGCCGGATGCTGAGAGATATCACCATTGGCCAGCACTTCCCGGGCAACAGTCTGGTGCACCGGTTCGACCCGCGCCTGAAACTGGTGCTGACCATCGCCTATATCGTGCTGCTGTTTGCAGCTTCCAATCCGCTGGGCCTTGCCCTTTCCATCCTGTTTTTGGCAGTGATGTACAAGGTGGCAAAAATTCCCGGCAAAATGATCCTCAAGAGCTTAAAGCCCATCCTGCCCATCGTGATCTTCACAGCGGTGCTGAACCTGTTCTTTGTGTCAGGCGAGGGCGAACCGCTGGTGCACATCTGGTTTTTGACCATTTATGCCGAGGGTGTGCGCTATGCTGTGCTGATGGCAGTGCGCGTCATGGCGCTCATCGCGGGCACCAGCCTGCTCACCTACACCACCAGCCCCATCGTGCTCACGGATGCCATCGAGCAGCTGCTGAAGCCCTTGGGCAAACTGCACTTCCCGGTGCACGAGCTGGCGATGATGATGAGCATTGCCCTGCGCTTCATCCCCACCCTCATTGAGGAGACGGACAAAATTATGAACGCCCAGAAAGCCCGCGGTGCCCAGCTGGACACCGGCAAGATGACCGACCGGGTAAAAGCCTTGGTGCCGGTGCTCATCCCGCTGTTCATTTCGGCCTTCCGCCGCGCGGACGAGCTGGCCATGGCCATGGAATGCCGCTGCTACCGGGGCGGCGACGGCCGCACCCGCCTGAAGGTGCTGCGCTGCGAAAAGCAGGATTATATCGACCTGGCCGTGTGCATCGCCTGCTTTGCGGTGATCCTTGCCTCCCGGCTGGTGTTCCCGAATTTTTAAGGTGAACGACCTCGCCCTCTCAGTCACCTTCGGTGACAGCTCTCCCAAAGGGAGAGCCCTTGGCAAAACCAGAAAGCTTGCGTGGAATGCCAAGGCCTCCCACTCTGGGGGAGGTGGCATTGCGGAGCAATGACGGAGAGGGCAAGCCTGTATATCATTTGGAACAAACTTTATGAACTTTTTACTTACCCTTGCCTACGACGGCACCAATTACTGCGGCTTTCAGGTGCAGCCCAATGGCCGCAGCGTGGCCCAAACCTTTCAGGATGCGCTGCAGGCCGTGCTGGGCAGCCGCCCCGATATCAAGGGCTGCAGCCGCACCGATGCAGGGGTGCACGCGCTGGGCTTCAAGCTCAACTTCCACGCCGATACCCGCATCCCGGCGGCAAAGCTCCCGCTGGCGCTCAACCAGCATCTGCCGCCGGACATCCGGGTGCTGGACGCGCAGGTGGTGCCGGAGGACTTCCATGCCCGGTACGCGGCCCATACCAAAACCTATCTCTACCGCATCCACAACCACCCCATCGACTCGCCTTTTGACGCGGCTTATTACACCCGGGTGCCCCGGCATCTGGACGAAGCCAGAATGCAGGCGGCGGCGCAGCAGTTCGTGGGCAGGCACGATTTTCTGGCCCTGTGCGCGGCGGGCTCTTCCGCTGCAGCCCATGGCGATACCGTGCGCACCATCACGGACTGTCATGTTACCCGCGAGGGGGACGAGATCGACATTGAAGTGACCGCCGACGGCTACCTGTACAACATGGTGCGCATTCTGGCAGGCACTTTGTGCGAAGCGGGCGCAGGCCGGCTGGACCCGGCGGAAATTCCCGCCATTCTGGAAAGCCGTGACCGCAGCCGCGCCGGGCCGACCCTGCCCGCCAAGGGCCTATTTTTGAAGTGTGTGGAGTATGATCTGTAAGGAGAACCATTCATGAGCAAAATTCGCCGCGGCGGACATTCCGCCGAAGGGGAGACGCTTTCTGCCGGACGCGTCGAATATCTGGAAGCCGCCCGGGCCCGGGTGCGCACACGGCGCATCCGCCGCACCGTCATCATCGTAGCGGTGCTGACCATCCTTGTACTGTTTGCCACCGGCGCAGTGGGGTCTTCCATTGCGCGCGCAAAAGACCTTGTGGATACTGCCGTCATCGCGCTGGCACCAGCCGCAGGCTGGCCGCAGCAGACCGGCATCACCGACCCGGATGCGGTGGCGCAGATGTCTGGCAGCTTTGTGGAGATGGGCGGCGACAGCTGCGTGGTATACAGCCTTGGCAGCACCCGCCTGAACAGCATCCAGAGTGGCTATGCCCGCCCGGCCATTGCTGCAGGCAAGACCCGCTTTGTGCTGTACAACCGCTCCGGCAATGAGCTGCGGGTGGAAAGCCGTACCCAGAACCTTTATACCAAAACCATGGACAGCACCATCTCGCTGTGCGCCGTGGCAGATGCCGGACAGGTGGCTGTTGTGACCGACAGCACCGACAGCGTGGCAAAGCTGACCGTTTACAATTCCAGTATGCAGCAGCAGCTGGTGTGGAACCTGACCAGTGAGCAGGGCACCCCGCTGCGCATGGCCTTTGCGCCGGACAGCCGCCGCCTTGCCGTGGCCGCTGTATCGGCGGTGGGCGGCCAGCTGACCACGAACCTTTATGTACTGCCCCTCTCGCAGGGCGACCCGGTATGCCTTGGCTCCGAGAACAGTGTGCCCCAGTGGATGGGCTGGATGTCCAACGGCTTTTTGCTGGTGCTTTATGAGAACCGCGCCGTGCTGTACAACACGAGCGGCGGCAGCGCAGGCGAACGCGCCAGCTACGATTTTGGCGGCGGCACCCTCGTCAGCGTGTCCAACACCAGTAACGGTGCGGCCCTGCTGCTGAGCAATGGCCAGACCAGCACGGCGGTGCTGCTGGACGGTGAGCTGACCGTGGGTTACAGCGGCAGCGTGCTCTCGGCCAGCCAGATCATCCGGGCAAAGAACGACGGCTTCTACCTGCTCACCGACAGCACGGTGGAACGCTTCAACAATGTGGGCGAGTTCCAGTGGAGCCAGCCGCTTTCGGCCCGGCCCCGGGCACTGGTCGAGGGCAGGCAGATCTTGGTGTTCACCGGCAACACGGTGCAGGTGGTCACACCGCCGGAGCAGACAGCTTCCAGCGGACAGTGATTTTTGGGTGAGAAGATCATGCGTAAATAGCACTCTTGCGGGGAAAGTGATAAAAATAACAGGGAAAACAAGGTATGTTCAAGAATCCGTCATTTCTTTTTGATATCATATGCACGGCAGCATGGATCATTCTGGTGGTGCGCTATGCGCGCAAGGGCTTTCTTTCGTCCATTGTGCAGCTGGTGGGCAACCTGTTCAGTCTGCTGGGGGCCAAGGAGCTTTCCGCTGCCTGCGCCGGCTGGGTGTTCGAGCACATGCTGGCAGGCGGCTTCCGCACCCAGATCGCAGCAAACATTGCTGCGGGCGGTGCGGTAGACCTTTCCGGCATTGCGGAAAAGTATGCGGGCTTCCTGCCTGCTTCTTTCCGCGCTTCCATCGTGGCAGCCTGCGAGCGCTCCATTGGCGCTGTGCTGGCCGATAACGCGGTGGTGCTGGCCGATTCCATTGTGGAAAACGTGCTGCAGCCGCTGCTCACACCGGTGATCACGCTGGTGCTGTTCTTCTTGTTCTACGCGCTTTTGCGCCTGCTGGTCAGTATGCTGGTCACGGTGCTGGGCCTTGTGAACAAGCTGCCGGTCATTGGCACGGTAAACCGCGGCCTTGGCTGGCTTGTGGGCGGTGCCACGGCGCTGCTGGATATCTATTTGGTGCTGTGCATCCTGTGGGGCATCATCGTCATCACAGGCGGAAACCTGAATGTGCTCAACGATACGGTGATGAGCAGCAGTCTTTACTACAAAATCTTCAATCTCTTCAACCCTTTCCTGTAAAGGGTTTTGCATAAAGGAGGAACTATGGTCTGTATTCGATGCCAGAAACGTCCGGCGATCATCTTCATCCAGCGGATGGACAATGGTCAGATGAAGCAGGAGGGCTACTGCCTGCACTGTGCCCGTGAGCTTCACATCAAGCCGGTGGACGATCTGATGAAGCAGTTCGGCATGTCGGATCAGGATCTTGATAACATGGAGAACCGCATGGAAAGCATGATGGAGGAGATGGGCGATGCAAACCCGCTCTCCATGATGATGAACATGGCGAACGGCGGCGAGGATGCTGACCCGGACAGCATGGACGAAGATCTGATCCCCGGCAGCAATGCCACCTTCCCGCTGGGCTTTACCAGCAGCGAGAAGAAGGATGGCGACAAGAAGGCCGACCGCAAGAACGGCAAAAAGCCGCCTAAGCGCAAATTTTTGGATACCTATTGCGAGAATCTGACCCGCAAGGCCCGGGAAGGCAAACTGGACGATATCATTGGCCGCGACCGCGAAATTTACCGCACCATCCAGATTTTGAGCCGCCGCCAGAAGAACAACCCCTGCCTCATCGGCGAAGCCGGTGTGGGCAAGACCGCCATTGCCGAGGGCATTGCGGAGCGCATTGCCAAGGGGGATGTGCCCATCGGCCTGAAGGATAAGGAGATCTATCTGCTGGACCTCACCAGCCTTGTGGCAGGCACCCAGTTCCGCGGTCAGTTCGAGCAGCGGGTCAAGGGCCTGCTGAGCGAGGTGAAGGCCGCAGGCAACGTGATTCTGTTCATCGACGAGATCCACACCATCACCTCTGCCGGTGAGAGCGAGGGTGCCATGAACGCGGGCAATATCCTGAAGCCCGCCCTCTCCCGTGGTGAAATTCAGGTCATCGGTGCCACCACCTTCAACGAGTACCGCAAGTATATCGAGAAGGATCAGGCGCTGGAACGCCGTTTCCAGCCCGTGCGGGTGGAAGAACCCAGCGTGGCCGATACCCTTGCTGTGATGAACGGCATCAAGCACTACTACGAGCAGCACCATCATGTGCAGGTGCCTGCCGATGTGCTTTCTGCCACTGTCACCCTGAGTGAGCGCTATATCACCGACCGCTTCCTGCCCGATAAGGCCATCGACCTGCTGGACGAAGCCTGCGCCTGCTGCAATCTGGCCCACCCGGTCATTTCCGAGTATCTTGGGATGCAGAAGGAGCTGGATGCCCTCAAGCAGGAAGAAGCCGAGATGGAGAATGCGGATGTGAACGAGCCCATCGACTACGAGCGCGTGGCCGAGCGCAAGACCCGCATTGCAAAGCTCGAAGCCGACCTGCCCGCAAAGCAGGCAGCTGCCAGCGAGATCCAGGTGACCATGGACGATGTGGCCAAGGTCATCGAGCTGTGGACCGGCATTCCGGCGGTCAAAATTCGGGAGACCGAGTTCGCAAAGCTGGCAAACCTTGAGGGCGAGCTGAAAAAGAAGATCATCGGGCAGGACGAGGCCGTGCATCTGGTGGCGCAGGCCATCAAGCGCAGCCGCGCCGACCTTTCCGGCCGCCGCCGTCCCGCAAGCTTCATCTTTGTGGGCCCCACCGGCGTGGGCAAGACCGAGCTGGTCAAGCAGCTGGCAAATCAGCTGTTCGACGGCCCCGATCCACTCATCCGTCTGGACATGAGCGAATATATGGAAAAATACGCGGTGTCCCGCATGATCGGTTCGCCTCCGGGCTATGTGGGCTACGAGGAGGCCGGTCAGCTCACCGAGAAGGTGCGCCGCCGCCCCTACAGCGTGGTGCTGTTCGACGAGATCGAAAAGGCGCACCCGGATGTCATGAACATTCTGCTGCAGATTCTGGACGAGGGCAAGATCAACGATGCGCAGGGCCGCACGGTGGATTTTTCCAACACGGTCATCTGCATGACCTCCAACGCCGGCAGCAGCGACCAGAGTACCGGTGGGCTTGGCTTCAATAAGAGCGAGGAACAGCTCAGCGAGGAAAAGACCCGCAAGGCGCTGGCCCAGTTCCTGCGGCCGGAGTTCCTTGGCCGCGTGGATGAAGTGATCGCCTTCAAGCCCCTGACCGAGGAGACCCTGCAGGGCATCGCGGCCCTGATGCTGGACGAGTACAAGCCCGGCATGGAGGCCAAGGGGATCGCATACAGCTACACCCCGGCAGCCCTCAAGGCGCTGGTGCAAAAGAGTCAGGGCGGCAAGTTCGGTGCGCGCGATTTGCGCCGCGTGATCCGCAAGGCGGTGGAAGACCCCGCCGCCGAGCGCCTGATCGACGGCACGCTGGCATCCGGCGGCACCCTTGTGGTGGATGCCGATGAAAACGGCGAAATCATCTTGAAGTAAACAAAAAAGCCCCTGCATCCGTTTTGGAATGCAGGGGCTTTTCTGTTGTTCAGTGCTGTACGGCAAACTGGAACTTGTCGGGGCAAAGCCCCTCCATCTTGTTGCCGCAAGACCGTTCTGTCACTTAAAAGCCCCACTGGGGCTTTCATTGCTCCGCTTCGCTCCACAAACGCGAACTTGTCAGGGCGAGGCCCCTCCATCTTGCTGCCGCAAGACCGTTCTGTCGCTTAAAAGCCCCACTGGGGCTTTCATTGTTCCGCTTCGCTCCACAAACGCGAACTTGTCGGGGCAAAGCCCCTCCATCTTGCTAACGCAAGACCGTTCGGTCGCTTAAAAGCCCCACTGGGGCTTTCATTGTTCCGCTTCGCTCCACAAACGCGAATTTTCAAATTAGTCTTTGCAAATAACCTTTGAACCTTCACCATCAATTACAATTCCCTGACGGTTGTTAATTGGGCATAGATTCAAATCCGAAAACTCAGTCATTATTTTCTCGGTAACTTTCTTAAATGGTGCTGTAAGATAATGCGGAAGAACATAGAAATCAATCAAATCAAGCCCTGCATCATCTTCTTGTGAGTAGTCCTCCGGCTTTTCATCCATTTGCTCGATATATTGGATGCTTGGAGCGCATATAATCGCACCTGCCGATTCACCAATCATCAGTTTTCCCTTTGCCAATTCTTTCTTCAACAGCTCATCCGTTCCCGTTTTACGGAGCTGGTCTATAAGGAAAAAAGAATTTCCGCCGGTAAAATATATCACATCCGCATCTTCAAAAACAGACTGTATCGTTGAATAAGCCTCCGTTGAAATATCAATTTCAGTTACGATTGCTCCCAACTTTTTGAATAATTTTCGAGCCGAGCCGACATAACCGGTGTAGCCTTCACGCAGCGAAGCTGTTGGAATAAATGCGACTTTTTTATTTTCAATTTCTTCCTTTATCAGACTTCCTACACTTGAAAAGTGCGAACATAAAAACAGTTTCATCAATATTCTCCTTTATATATAAATTCGCGTTTGTGGAGCGAAGCGGAACAATGAAAGCCCCAGTGGGGCTTTTAAGTGACAGAACGGTCTTGCGTAGCAAGATGGAGGGGCCTCGCCCCGACAAGTTTCGATTTGTTGAATCAAGTATAGCATATTGCGAACAAAAGGAAAAGCAAAGCTGTGAATGCATGATGTTATCCCGCATTGACAAAACAGCGCAGAATCAGTACAATAAAACATAGCTATCCGCAAATTTTTTGCATGAGAATAAAGGAGCGTTTTTCTATGCCGAGCAATAAAGTCCGCACCCGTTTTGCGCCGTCGCCCACGGGTTATATGCACGTTGGCAACCTGCGCACTGCCCTGTACACCTACCTGATGGCCAAGCACGAGGATGGCACCTTCATCCTGCGCATCGAGGATACCGACCAGGGCCGCTATGTGGAGGGCGCTGTGGATGTCATCTACAACACCCTGCGGGAGACCGGCCTGCTGTGGGACGAAGGCCCGGACATCGGCGGCCCCGTGGGCCCCTATGTGCAGAGCGAGCGCATGGGCATGTTCAAGCAGTATGCCGAGCAGCTGGTGGCCGAGGGCAAGGCATACTATTGCTTCTGCACCGAGGAGCGTCTGGAGGCCCTGCACGCCGAGCAGCGCGCCAACGGCGAAATGACCCACTATGACGGCTGCTGCCGCGACCTGCCCAAGGACGAAGTGGAAAAGCGTCTTGCTGCCGGGGAACCCTATGTTATCCGCCAGAAGATCCCCCGCGAGGGCGTGACCGGCTTCGACGATGTGGTGTACGGCCACATCGAGGTGAACAACAGCGAGATGGACGACCAGATCCTCATCAAGACCGACGGCATGCCCACCTACAACTTTGCAAATGTGGTGGACGATCACCTCATGGGCATCACCCACGTGATCCGCGGCAGCGAGTATCTGTCCTCTACCCCTAAGTACAATCTGCTGTATCAGGCGTTCGGCTGGGAGATCCCCACCTACATCCACTGCCCGCCGGTCATGAAGGATGCGCAGAATAAGCTTTCCAAGCGCAACGGCGATGCCAGCTATCAGGATCTGGTGGCAAAGGGCTACCTGACCGAGGCCGTGCTGAACTACATCTGCCTGCTGGGCTGGAGCCCCAAGGGCGAGTATGCCGAGCAGGAGATCTTCTCCCTGCCGGAGCTGGTCAAGATCTGGTCTCCGGACGGCATCTCCAAGTCTCCGGCTATCTTCGATCCCCTCAAGCTGCGGGCCATCAACGCGGAATATATCCGCCGCCTGTCCCCGGAAGAGTTCCAGAAGAAGGCGGAGCCGTGGATCGACAAGGCCGTGCACACCTCCATCGACAAGAAGCTGCTGTGCGCAAACCTGCAGCCCCGCTGCGAAGTGCTAGGCGAGATCCCGGAACAGCTGGATTTCTTTGATGCGATGCCCGAGTACGATGTGAGCATGTACGCCAACAAGAAGCAGAAGACCACCCCGGAGACCGGCAAGGAGGCACTGGAAGCCCTGCTGCCTGTGCTCAGCGACGAAGCACTGGACTTTGGCAATCGCGATGCCGTCTTCGATGCCTGCAAGGCCAAGGCTGAGGAGCTGGGCAAGAAGAACGGCTGGCTGCTGTACCCGCTGGGCATTGCCCTTTCTGGCAAGCAGCGCACCCCCGGCGGCGGCACCGACCTTGCCTGCATGATGGGCCGCGAAACCACCCTTGCCCGCGTAAAAGCGGCAATTGAAAAGCTGAACGGCTGATTTTTGCCATAAAATCACAAAGCTCTGCAGCATTTTTGAACGCTGCAGGGCTTTTTTGCGTCTTTGGGCCGGTTTGCGGCAGAACACTGCACCGCGCCAAAAATCGCCGCGCGCCCGCGCTACAGTATATGCAGAAAGCGCGGGGAACAGAACCACAACGCCCCGCCGGAAAGCGGGGAGTTTTTATGACAGAGCGGATGGGTCTGGCAGCGGTCGGGCGGCAGAACAGACAGCGGGCAGCGCTGGCACGGCGGGCAGAGCTGCGCCCGGCAGCGCGCAGGCTGGCGGCTGTGGCAGTGGGATTTGCAGGCGGCTGGGCCGTTCTGTACGGTGCACTGATGCCTTTTGGTCTGGGCTTTGTGCTGGGCTTTGCAGAGGACTGCTTTGCCCCCTGTGCGGCGGGTGCGGCGCTGGGTGTGCTGCTGCACGGGTTTGGCGCGCTCTCGCTGCGCAGTGTCTGTATGCTGTGCGCACTGGGTGCTGCAGTGGCAGCGCGGTGGATGGGTGCCAGAACACTGACCCCGGCGGCACTGGCGGGCTGCGGCACGCTGGTGGGCGTGGCGCTGTGCTTTGCCTTTGGCGGCGGCGGGGCAGAGCTGGTGCTTTACAGTGCAGCAGATGCCCTGCTGGCCGCAGCCATGGGCTTTTGTCTGCGGCAGTTTGCGCCCGAAAAGCCGGGTGCCGGGATGCTTCTGGTGGGTGCGGCCGCAGCGGCGGCGCTGGGCAGTGTGCAGCTGTGGCAGCTGCTGCCGGGCGTGATCGTCTGCGCGGCGCTGGAACTGTATTTATGCAGCAAAGGGCAGGCCAAAGCCGCGCTTGCGGCCTGCGCGGTGCTGGGCGCTGCGCTGTGCGCGGCAGACCCGGCTCTCAGCTTTGCGGCATCCGGCCTTGCCTGTGCCACGGCGGCAGCGGCGGTGCTGGCACCCGGACGGCGCATGGAAACGGTAGCTGCCTACGCGGGCGGCTGCGTGACCGGTGCACTCTGTGTGCAGCCGCCCGGGAGCGCGTTCCAATATCTGCTGAACGTCTGCATCGGCATCACGGCCGTAGCGGCCATGCCCGCAGCATGGCTTGTGCCGGAGCCGGAAGAAAAGCCGCAGGCAGGGCAGGCCCAGCCGCAGCAGTACAGTGCAGCGGCCACCCGGCTGGAACAGGTGTCCCAGAGCCTTGCATCGCTGGCAGAGACCGTGAACGATGTCTACGAAACGCTGCCGCACCGGCGTGAGGATTTCCATTGGGTAATTGATAATACACATGATACCCTTTGTTTTAACTGCGGACGGCGGGATACCTGCTGGAAGCAGGAGTATGCCGCCACGCTGGAGGGCATGGAAGCACTGCGCCCTCTGCTGGAAAGCAGCGGCGGGCTGGAAACGACTCAATTGCCCGGGCAATTATCCCGGTGCATCCACCCGGCAGCACTGTGCGCAGCGGCAAACCGCTCCTTTGCGCTGTACCGCAGCCGCAAGGAGGCCCGCCTTCATGCCGAAGCCATGCGCACTGCCCTGACCGAGCAGTACAGCGCCGTGGCCGAAGCGCTGGGCGTGTTGGGAGAACAGCTGGGCCGTCCGGGCGACCCGGAACCCTATAAATCCGGCCGGGTGGCGGACTTTTTTGCGCAGCTTGGCACTCCGCCGCAGGAGTGTGCCGTCACGCTGGATGATCTGGGCCGCACCCATGCGGCGGTCACGCTGCCGCGCACCCGCTTCTCGGCGCAGGAGCTGGCCGCGCTGGCCGGGGAGGTGGGCCGCATCTGCCGCCGCACGCTGGAAGTGCCGCAGGTGCTTTCCTGCAAGGGAATGACCACCCTGCTGTTCAGCGAAAAGCCTGTGCTGCGGGCCGTGTTCGGCATGGCGGGCGCGGCGGCGCGGGGCAGTATTTCCGGCGATGCGGTGCAGCAGTTCTGCAGCCCGGCGGCAGCGCAGATGATCCTGTGCGACGGCATGGGCACCGGCAGGCCTGCAGCCGTGGATGGCAACCTTGCCGCCGAGCTGACGGCCCGGCTGCTCAAGGCGGGCTTTACCGCAGAGCTGGCGGCAAGACTGGTCAACGTGGCCCTTGCCCTGAAAAGTGAGGATGAGAGCGGTGCCACGCTGGACCTCATCAGCGTGGATCTTTACACCGGCACGGCAAGGCTGTTCAAGGCCGGTGCGGCACCGGGCTTCCTTGTGCACGGCGGGCGGGTGCGTGCTGTGGGCGACACCAGCCTGCCGGTGGGCATTCTGGGCGGAGTGAACGGACAGAGCCGGGTGGTGCATTTGACGGTGGGCGATTATGCGGTGCTGGTCTCGGACGGGCTGCTGGTGGACGGCCCGGGCTGGGTGGCAAAGCAGCTGGAGCTTTCCGCTGCGGCAGGAGATGCGCCGGAAAAAGTTGCAAAAACGCTGGTGGAAACGGCCCGCGTGCGCGCCCAGAAGACCGGCAGGCCGGATGACATTACGGCGGCGGTGCTGCGGCTGGAAAAATGCGTTTGATGTTCATACAAACTTCGTTGATTTTCGACGGAGGAGAAGGTATACTATGGAAGCATAGAAACAAAACGGGAGGACAGAAATATGCTTACCATAACCGTAGCGCAGGATGGCAGCGGCGATTTTGCTTCGGTGTCCGAAGCGGTGCTGGCCGTACCTTATGCCTGCGCAGCAGAGATCCGCATTGGCCCGGGAGTTTACCGCGAAAAGCTGGTGTGCGAAAAACAGGATATCACCCTGATCGGCGCAGGCATGGAAAGCACCCGCATCGTGTGGGGCGACGGCGGCAGTCTGCCGCACCCGGACGGCAGGCCCACCCACACCTTCCGCAGCTATACCGCGTTTTTCCGGGGGATAGAACTGCGGGTGCGGGACCTGACCATTGAAAACGATGCCGGCCCCGGGGCAAAGGTGGGGCAGGCCGTGGCGGCTTATGTGGACTGCTCACACACCCTCTTTGAGAATGTGCGGCTGCTAGGCAATCAGGATACGCTGTTCTGCGCCCCTCTGCCGGAGAAGGAGCGGGAGAAGGATGGCTTCCTTGGCCCGGGCCGCTTTGCGCCCCGCCGACCGACGGCCCAGTATTACCGGCACTGCGAGATCGCGGGAGATATCGATTTTATTTTTGGCGGCGCGGACGCTCTGTTTGAGCAGTGCACCATCCGCACCGTGAACAACCACCTGCCTGCAAGCTACGTCACGGCTCCCTCGGGCCGTGCCGATGGCCTCGGGTTTGTGTTCTGGGACTGCGACTTTATTTCGGACGACTGCCCGGCGGGCACGGTGTTTCTGGGCAGGCCATGGCGGCCCACCGGTAAAACGGCTGTGCTGGACTGCCGTCTGGGAGCCCACATTGCACCGGAAGGCTTTTCGCCCTGGCAGAGCCGTACCGACTCGGACCTTGCCAGCTTTGCCGAAGCGGGCAGCACCGGCGAGGGCGCAGCAGCGCGCGGTGCATGGGTGAAGCAGCTGGACAGCCAGCAGGCCGAAGAGCTGCTCAGATGTGCACGGAAACTTTGCAGACCGGAATAAAAGCAGAAAATATAAAATAAAGTATAAAACGGATTTGAAGGATCTTCTATGAAAAAACTGCCGAATTTTGTCAAATGGATCATCATTCTGGCGGCACTGGCTGCAATGGGCTGGATGATGTGGGCTGTGAATGATCGTGCCTCCCGGGTGGAAATGCCCGCACCGGATAATACATTCGGAATTTATCGCACAGCAGATTCCAGCCAGTAAATCATTTGGAATGGCCGCAGCATTGCGGGCAGAAACGATGCTCTATAGAAAAAGCAAAAGCCGGGACGACCACACGGTCATCCCGGCTTTAAAATTATTCCTGATTATCCTGCCCGGCCATCTCGGCTGCATTGGCGGGCAGGTCGTTCATGATGAACCAGAACGTAGTGCCCATGCCAATGGCGCTCTGCACACCAAAGCGGAAGCCGTGCTGCTGGAAGATGGCCTTGGTGATGGAAAGGCCCAGACCGGTGCCCTGCTTGCCGGCATCCGAACGGGAGCGGTAGTACCGATCAAAGATATAGGGCAGGTCGTCGGCAGAGATGCCGGGACCATGGTCCTCCACCTCGATCCGCACGCCCTCGGTGCAGCGCTGGGCCCGCAGGATGAAGATGCCGTCTTTGCCGATGTGGTGCATGGCGTTGCCCAGCAGGTTATGCAGTGCGCGCTGCATCATGTTGGGGTCTGCGTAAACGGGCAGTTCCTCGTCCGGCAGCTCCAGCTGGAGCTGCCAGCCGTTCTGGGCGCAGATGGCATCGTACCGTTCGCTCACCTCGTCGCACAGCTGGCCCATATCAAAGTGCACGCGCTCGCATTTGTCGGCACCGCTGGTCACCTTGCTCAGCTCCATCACGCTGGAGACCAGTGCGGTCAGGCGGTCGGTCTCGTCCACGATAATGTTCATCTGCTCATCGCGGTGGGCCTTGTCGTCGCCGGTAATGTCGCGCACCGTCTCGGCATAGCCCTTGATAAGGGTCAGCGGGGTGCGCAGGTCGTGGGAGACGTTGGCCAGCAGGTCGCGCTGCATCTGCGAAGAATGCTGCACCTCGCTTGCCATGTGGTTGAAGTCCCGGGCCAGATCGCCCAGCTCATCGCTGCGGCGGGTATCCACCTGCACGGCATAGTTGCCCATGGCCATCTGGCGGGCAGCGCTGGAAAGCTGGCGCAGCGGCTTTGTGAACCACTCACTGAACAGCCATGCCGCCGTCATGGCAAAGGCAAAGATCAGCGCCGCTGCCATGGGCAGCACGGTGCTCAGTACCTTGCCGGCTTCAGCCACATGCACAAGGCTGGTAGTGACCAGAACGGTGTACTCGCCGCCGGAGGTGTTGCGCCCTACCAGCAGCTGTGCCGAGCCGGAGAGCCGCGGCGGATTCAGGGTCTGCACAAAGCCGCCGGTGGTGCGGCATTTCTTGCGCATGGCCACAGCGGTGGAAACGATCATATCATTGTTGGCGGAATCCGAGAGCAGCGTTTCGTGCAGGTTGCAGTAGGACTGGTTCTCGATCTTATAGATCGTGCGCATGGTGGTATCGGAAATATCCACACAGAAGCTGTTCAGCGAACCGCTGGCGTACAGCTGGGTGGCAAGCCGGTCAAAAAACGTGGTGTTGACCGTAAGATGGCCAAAAGACCATGCCGAAAGGGCTTCGCCGTTTGCAATAGCCTTGTCCAGCTCGGCGGTGATGCTTTCTGCCTGAGTGGTCAGCTGTTTTTCAATGTGCTTGGTGTACAGCGGTTCCAGCAGCTGGGTGGACAGAAACCACACCAGTGCCAGCAGGAACAGACAGATACAACACAAAAACCACATCAGCTGGCCGCGGATGCCGGGGGAGTGATGGTGCCGCATGAATCCTCCGCTCCTTTATCAGCGCGTTGCGTCGGGGTCGAATTTGTAGCCGATGCCCCACACGGTAGCAATGTAGCTGCGGCACTTGCCCAGATGGCCCCGCAGCATTTTGACATGGGTGTCCACGGTGCGGTCCTCGCCAAAGTAGTCGTAGTTCCACACCTTCTGCAGGATCTTTTCACGGCTGAGGGCGATGCCCTTGTTGGAAGCAAGGAACACCAGCAGGTCGAACTCCTTGGGGGTCAGGGCCACCTCCTCGCCGGAAACGCGCACCGTGTGGCTGGCCGTGTCGATGGTCAGCTCACCAAAGGTCATGGTGTCGGAGGCAGCGGCGGGCTTGGGCATGGTGCGGTTCAGCACGGCCTTGACGCGGGCTACCAGCTCACGGGGAGAGAAGGGCTTGACAACGTAGTCGTCGGCACCGCTCTCCAGGCCGGCCAGCTTGTCGTATTCCTCGCCGCGGGCGGTCAGGATGATGACCGGCGTGTTGATGTGGCGGGCGCGCATCTCCCGCAGGCAGGTCATACCGTCCATGAACGGCATCATCAGGTCCAGAATGACCAGATCGAAGGCCCCGCCGGAAAGCTGGGTCAGCGCAGCTGTGCCGTCAGCGGCCTCTTCACAGATATAACCGGAATATTGTAAATGTTCGCGGATCAGCTCGCGGATGCGCGGCTCATCGTCAACGATCAGGATCTTAGCCATAATACAGACACCTTCCTCAATAATAGACTTCTTGACCAGAATATCATACAGCAAGAATAAAAAAAAGCTGTGAAGTTTGCGTGAATGCTTTTCAAAAAAAGTGCCCGCAGCGGCGGGCTGCTTCCAGTACCAGTATACCACAGAAAAACGGCCCTGCACAGCCGGAGTTTGCGGGGCAGACCGCAGGCCGCTGAATACAGGGATGTTTATTACAGAAAACTGCGAAGTGTGATAATATTAGCTATAATACCATTTTATGCCCAGAACGTTGGAATTGACACTGAAACGACCGGATAAAAGCATGAAAAATACAAAAACAAGTGCCAAGCACAGCAATCCAAAAGAAAAACGCCCGCTTTTTGGGCAGCGCCGCCGGGCAGAAGAATTGCCCGGTGCACAGCCTTGCCATCAACGAGGTGCACACCCACCGCACAGCGTATCCGTTCATCAGCGGTATGATCGCATGGCGCTACCGCGAGGCGATCCACAAAAAAACGGGAATACCAGAATAATGCACAAATCAAAGCGCGTACATTTTAGCAAACTGCCGAATGTACGCGCTTTTTGTTTTATCCGGCTTCCTGGCCGGGGAATATGCTGTGCGGCTTTGAAAATCCGCTGCTACCCACAGCGCCCTTCAGGGCGGTTTTTGCACTGTCCGTCACCCCAACGGCATGATGTTCTGCGGTGCAGTGCCCAGAAACGCCGGTGCCTCCGGCGACGCAGCGGTCAGGTTCGTCTTGCTCACCTTCCACCACAGGCGGGTGGTGCCGTCCGGCGCGGTAAAGATCAGGTTCCAGTCAAAGGGATTCTCGCTGGTGGAGTTCAGCTGCACCGGCAGAGCGTTCGGCGCAGCTGGTGCGCAGGGGGCAAAGTCGTGGGCGCGGATGCCCACGGCGGTGCAGGTTTCCGGAACCTCGGCGGCAAGGTGAAGGGGCGCATCCCAGCCGGTCAGGCGCACGGTGTGGGCATCCACGCGGGTGCAGGACAGAATGTTCTTGCAGCCGGTCAGCCGTGCAGCGGTGGCGCTCTGCGGGTCTGCAAACACCTCTTTGGTGCCGCCGGTGCGCAGCACCTGCCCGCCATCCATCACGATCATATCCCGGCACAGGCGGTAGGCTTCGTCACGGTTGTGGGTGACCAGCAGCGCCGTGCCGCCAAACCCGGCCAGCAGGCTGCCCACTTCGCCCTCCACTTCCTCACGCAGGTAGCTGTCCAGCGCACTGAACGGCTCGTCCAGCATCAGAATTTTGGGCCTGCCCACAAGGATGCGTGCCAGCGCGGTGCGCTGCTGCTGTCCGCCGGAAAGCTGGGCCGGGTAGCGCTTGGCAAGGGATTCCAGCCGCATGGCCTGCAGCATTTCGGCGCAGCGGGCCTTGCGGGCGGCCTTGTCTTTTTCGGCTTTCAGGCCGCAGAGCACGTTCTGCTCCACGGTCATGTTGGGGAACAGTGCGTAGTTCTGGAACAGCAGGCCCACGCCGCGCTGCTGCGGCGGCAGGTCGATGTGCTGGGCGCTGTCAAACAGCACCCGGCCATCCAGTACGATGCGGCCCGCATCCGGCTTTACGATACCGGCAATGCAGCGCAGGGTCATGCTTTTGCCGCAGCCGGATGCGCCCAGAATGGCTGTGGCGGTGCTGCGCGCGGCAAAGTTGGCGTGAAGGGTAAAGCCATTCAGCTTTTTGGTAATGTTCACTTCAAGACTCATGCGCGGCCACCTGCTTTCTGTTTTTTCTCCAGCAGATTCACGGCCAGCAGCACCACTGCCGAGATCACGATATCCACCAGCACCCAGCGCATGGCACCGGCTTCGTCGTTGGTGCGCCACAGCTGGTACACGGTGGTGGCAATGGTGGCGGTCTTGCCGGGGGTGTAGCCTGCGATCATGCTGGTGGCACCGTACTCGCCCAGCGCGCGGGCAAAGGCCAGCACCGTGCCGGCCAGAATGCCCTGACGGCAGCAGGGCATCCGCACCCGCCAGAAGATCCACACGCCCGACTGGCCCAGCGTTTGCGCCGACCATGCCAGCGTTTCGTCAAAGCTTTCAAACGCGCCGCGCGCCGTGCGGTACATCAGCGGAAAGGCCACCACGATGGATGCAAAGATGGCACTGTACCAGTTCATGACAAGCTTCACGCCGAAATGCTCCATGAAAAAGGCACCCAGCGGCCGCTTTGCGCCGAACAAAAGCAGTAGAAAATAGCCCACCACCGTGGGCGGCAGCACCATGGGCAGGGTGAGCACCACGTCCAGCGCGCCCTTGACAGTGCGCGGCAGCTTGGCAATATAGTAGGCGGCAAAAATGCCAAGGAAGAACACCGCCGCGCAGCTGACGAGGGCGATGCGCAGGCTGTTCCAAAGGGGATACCAGTCCATAAATGATACCTCCGAATAAAAAGGCTTCCCCCGGAGGGGAAGCTCTGAAAAACAACGGATTTACAGTGCGGTGAAGCCCACGCTCTCGAACACGGTGGCGGCGCGGTCGGTCTGCAGATAGGCCAGGAACTCCCTGGCAGCCTCGGCGTTGGGGGCGGCCTTCAGCACGGCGGCAGGATAGATGACCTGACCACACATCTCCTTGGTGGCCTCATCCACGGGGGTCAGGCCTGCGCTGTAGGCATCGGTGCAGTACACGACACCGGCATCCACGCTGGCTTCGGTGATCTGGGTGGTGACCTCCTTGACGTTGGAGCCGTAGGTGATGACACCGGCTGCGGCCAGTGCTTCTTCGTCCAAAGCGTAGTAGGCAAGGATCTTCTGGGTGTACTGGCCCACGGGCACATCGCTGTTGCCCATGCAGAACAGAATGTCCTCGGCCTTGAGGTGCTCGGCCAGAGAATCGAAGCTGTCGATGCCCTTATCGCCATTCTCGGGCACGCACAGAACGACCTTGTTCTCCAGCAGGTCCACGCGGGAATCGCTGTCCACGAAGTCCAGTCCTTCGGTGTTCACATCGGCGGAAGCGGTGCTGTCCAGCTGGTTCATCTGCTTCTGACCGGCGGAGATGAACAGGTCGCAGTCCGCGCCTTCCTGAATCTGGGTCTTGAGGGTGCCGGAGGAGTCGAAGTTGAAGCTGAAGGTCACGCCGGGGTTCTCGGCAGAGTAGATCTCGCCGATGGCGGTGAGGGTCTCGGTGAGGGATGCGGCGGCAAACACGATCAGCTCCATGGATCCACCGGTAGCTTCAGAAGAAGCAGCGGCAGAGCCTGCCACGGAAGATGCAGCGCTGGAAGCGGAGGAGCCGCAGGCGGTCAGGGCCGCAGCGGCACCGGCGATACCGGCAGCAGCCAGAAAGCTGCGGCGGGAAATTTTAGTGTTGTTCATGATAAGCGCTCCTGTTTTTAAAATGAATCTTTGCATTTGATACGGTACAGGATGCGGTGCCGCCCACCGGGATACTTTTTTACTTCCGGGCGCATTCGCCGTCCAGCCCGGCGGCAAGGCGGATGCCGTGCGCAAGGCTGGGCAGGATGTACTCGAGGTTTTCTTTTACGGCCTTAGGGCTGCCCGGCAGGTTCACGATCAGGGTCTTGCCGCGCAGCACGCTGACACCGCGGCTGAGCATCCCGCGCGGTGTGATGGTAAGGCTATGGTACCGCATGGCCTCGGCAATGCCGGGCGCGTTGCGTTCGGCTACGCTCAAAGTCACCTCCGGGGTGATATCCCGGGGTGCAAAGCCGGTGCCGCCGGTGGTGAGGATCAGGTTCACCTGACGGGCATCCGCAAGGCGCAGCAGCTGGGTTTTGAGCTGGGCGGCATCGTCCGGCAGAAGCAGCGCTTCCTCCACCTTGTAGCCTGTGGCGGTGAGCATCTCCACAATGAGCGGGCCGCTTTTGTCCTCCCGTTCGCCGCGGCTGCCCTTATCGGAAAGGGTGATCACCGCCGCGCGCAGGGGCAGATCTGCCGGGGTGGGCAGCAGCTTCATCTCGTCGCCGGTATGGATGGTGCCGCCTTTTACCACCCGTGCGAACACGCCCTCCCGCGGCATAATGCAGTCGCCGGTCTGCTGGCGGATGGCGCAGTCGCTGTGGCACTCCTTGCCGATCTGGGTCATTTCCAGCACGGCATCCCCAATGGCAAAAAAGCTGGGCACCGGCAGGGTGGCAAGATCGAACCCTTCCACCACCAGATTTTCGCCAAAGGCACCGTAGTCCACCCAGAGCTTTTGACGGAAAACTTCAATTTTTTCCGCGCTCAGCAGGCTGACCTGCCGGTGCCAGCTGCCGCCGTGGGCATCGCCCACAATACCCCACTCCGGGGTGAGAACAGCGGACGGCACCGGCGTTTTCAAGGTGCCGCGCCGGGGGCTTGTGCAGATAGCCAGAATTTTACCCATAAATTTGTGTTATCCTCCGATCCGGTACATCCCTCGTGTGGCGGGCATGGAGCCTTGGCCGAAGTGATGTTCCCGGGGTTTTGCCAGAATCGTGTTTTGAATGGCCTGCAAAAGGGCCGCGTCGTCCGCGCCGCTGCGCAGCAGAGCACGCAGGTCGGTGCCGGATTCGCTGGCAAGGCACGGACGCAGAAAGCCCTGACTTGTCAGCCGCACCCGGTTGCAGGAAGCGCAGAATTTGCCGTGCACGGCAGCAATCAACCCGATGCTGCCGCGCCAGCCGGGCGCAGAATAATACACCGCCGGCCCATCGCCAAAGGCCGCACCGGTCACCGGCTGCAGCTGCGGCCAGCGGCGGTAAAAGCGCTCCAGCAGTTCCGGGCCGGAAAGGCAGGGCAGCCCGGTACCAAAGCCAATGGGCATCATCTCAATAAAGCGCACCTGCAGCGGATGCTCCTGTGCGAAGGCAGCAAGGCTTTCCAGCTCGCCCTCGTTCACGCCGGGCTGCGGCACACAGTTCAGCTTGACCGGTATGCCGCTGGCAAGGGCCGCCCGGATGCCGTTTTGCACGGCGGCAAGCTCGTCTTTGCCGGTGATGCGCCGGAAGGTCTCCGGGTGCAAGGTGTCAAGGCTGATGTTCACGCTGTCAAGGCCCGCCGCCAGCAGGGCGGGCAGCTTCTGGGCCAGCAGCACGCCGTTGGTGGTAAGGGCAACGCGGCGGATGCCGGGAATGGCTTTCAGGCCCGCCGTCAGTTGTTCCACGCCCCGGCGCACCAGCGGTTCACCGCCGGTGATGCGCACCGTGTCGATGCCGCACTGGGCGAACAGCGCAGCCAGCCGCAGAAATTCCTCATAGGTCAGAATATCTTCGTGGGCCAGCTTTGGCACGCCGTCCGGCATACAGTAGCGGCAGCGCAGGTTGCACAGGTCGGTGACCGAAAGGCGCAGATAGTGGATATTGCGGCCGTATGCATCAAACATAGCCGCCCTCGGCCCGCACATAGTGCCCGCTCTTGCCGCCGGTCTTCTCGACCAAGTGGATCTCGCCCAGCTCCATGCCCTTATCCACGGCCTTGCACATATCGTAGATGGTGAGCAGCGCGGCAGAAACGCCGGTCAGAGCTTCCATTTCCACGCCGGTCACGCCGATGGTCCTGGCGGTGCACACGGCCTCTACGGCCTGCTGTTCGGGCAGAAGGTGAAAATCCACAGTCAGCTTGCTCAGCGGCAGCGGATGGCACAGGGGGATCAGCTCACTGGTGCGCTTGGCCGCCATGATGCCTGCAATGCGGGCCACGCCAAGCACGTCGCCCTTCTGGGCGGTGCCGTCCCGAACAGCGGCAAAGGCTGCCGCATTCATAGTGATGATGCCGCGGGCCACAGCCTGCCGTGCAGTGACGGGCTTTTCGCTCACATCCACCATCACGGCGCTGCCGGACGCATCAAAATGAGAAAGTTTTGTTTCGCTCATAATTTTTACCTTGATAAAGCTCTCCCCTTTGGGAGAGCTGGCAAAGCCGTAAGGCTTTGACTGAGAGGGTTTCAGCAATGCCCGAAGCCGCAGTTGGGCCAGTGGCATTCGGCGCAGCCTAAGCACAGCCCGCCCTCGCCCAGCCGGGCAATGTCCTCGGCAGTGATGGGGTCGTCGGCCAGCAGGCGCGGCAGCAGCAGGTCAAAAATGGTGCGCTTGGCGTACATCACGCAGCCGGGCAGGCCGCACACCGGCACACCGTCCAGATAGCTCACAAGGAACATGGCACCCGGCAGCACCGGTGCGCCATAGGTGATGATCTCGGCACCGGTGTTCTTGATGGCAAGCGGCGTGCGGTCGTCGGGGTCTACGCTCATGCCGCCGGTGGTAAAGATCAGCTCACAGCCTGCGGCCTTTGCTTCCAGAATGGCGGCGGTGATCCCGGCGGGGTCATCGTCGCAGGTTTTGTGATAGGTCATCTCGCAGCCGTATTCGGCCAGCTTGCCCACCAGAACGGGGGTGAATCTGTCCTCGATGCGTCCCTTGAATACCTCGCTGCCGGTGGTGATGACCGCAAACTTTTTCGGGTGGAAAGGCAGCACGTTCAGGATGGGCTCGCTGCCTGCCGCAGCCTGCATGGCATCCATCTTCTCCTGCTCGATCACCAGCGGGATGATGCGGGTGCCGGCCAGCTTCTGGCCCTTTTTCACGGGCAGGTCGCCGTGGATGGTAGCGATCATCATTTGGGGTGTGCGGTTCACGGCCAGCAGGGCGGCGCGGTCGATCTTCAAAAGACCGTCGCAGTCGGCAACCAGTTCGATCTTGCCTTCCTTCGGCTCAGTGCCGTGGATGTTGCGGCCCGCCGCTGCCTTGTACAAAAGGGCAGCGGCTTCGTCCTCGTGCAGGATGCCGGGGCGCTTCTCCCAGACATAGAGATTCTCTTTGCCAATGGAGAGCAACACGGGGATATCCTCCGGCTGGACGATGTGCCCTTTGCGGAAGCGTGCTCCCTTGAACTGGCCGGGAATGATCTGTGTAATGTCGTGGCAGAGCACCTGCCCGACAGCGTCTTCGGTACGGATGAGTTTCATGCAGAACCTCCGTTACAGGGACGGCATCTGGTTCTCGATCCAGTCTGCCAGAGCAGCAGGATCGTCCAGTGCGAAATCAGCGCCCGGCACATCGCCCACGATGGCCATGGGCTGGAACGCGGTGCCCACCGGGCTGACCGAGCTGCGCACCACTTCGATCTTGGCCCAGCCGCTGTCGCCAAAGCCTTCCAGCAGTACAAGGTCGTAGCCGTGGCGCTCGAACAAAGCCAGCAGGTCCTGCTCGTTCAGGCGGAACTGCTCGGTAAGCAGATAGCGCCCGGCAGTAAACACGGCCACACCCTCGGCACCGGCCTCATGCAGGCGGTCGGTCTCGGCGGGCAGGCGCAGATCGTCAGCCTCGCGGATCACGCCCACCTTCAGCCCGCGGCTCTTGAGCACCGGCAGCAGCGCGGCCAGCAGAGCGGTCTTGCCGCTGCCTGCGGAACCGCTGACAGCCAGCACTGCCGGATGCTTGAAGCTCAGTTCGGCGGCAAGCGCCTGTTTTTGTTCACTGTACAAAAGTATCACCCTCCGTTTTATCCCATCGGCAAAAACTGCCGGTTCACTCCTCAATGCGCACAAAGCGCGGCTGCACTTTGCCGTCCCGCTCCACGGTCTCGCACCACATGGCGGCAGGACGCACCCAAAGCCCGCGTTCCCCGTACAGGGCGCGGTACACCACCATTTCCTCTTCGGTCTCGCTGTGGCGGGCCATGCCCAGCACTTCGTATTCGTTGCCCTTGAAATGCCGGTAGCGGCCCGGCTGCACATTATATTTGAATGCTTCCATGTTATCCTCTTTTACACTGACACGCGGCATTCCGGTGCAGAATGCCATATTTATAATCAGTATAGCATATTTCAGCACGGCAAAAAAGTCTTTGGCAGGAAAGATGGAGAAAAAGGCGGCAGGCGGCGGCAAAAGCCGGGAGACAGAGTTGGGTGCTTGAACTGCCGCGCCACAGATGCTATACTGAAACGATAAGGGGATACCCCCCTGAAAAAGCTCTGAAGATAAAGGAAAAAGCCCTATGAGGATCGGACTTATTGAATTTCTGCTCATCCTTGCCATTGCGTCGCTCACCATCGGGCCGCAGGTGGCATTGTTCGTGGATCGCTGGATGCGCCGGGCAAACCGCGCCAATGCCCGCGCCGCCCGCCGCCGTGCCGAGTATGCGGCCCAGATGGCGGTGGAGCGGGACGCATTGCTCAAGCGGTTCCGCACGGCCAGCACGGTGTTTGGCGTGTGCATCCTGCTGGCGCTGGTGTATGCACTGGTGTTCCGGCCCATCGATACGCCGCCACAAGGCTACACCGCGCCGGATGTCCGGCAGGACACCGGTGCAGCACAGACGGCCCTTGCCGCCGATCATAAGGGAACGCTGGATCTGGGCGAATATCAGGGTGTGGACTGCATCCGCACACAGGACGGCCTTGTGTATGCCGCAGCATACGACGGCGCAGCCTTAAAAAAGCGCACGAGCGACCTTGTGCGCACCGACGGCGGACACGATGCGGCCATCCTTTCCGTGGACGGTGAGCTGACCGGTTTTGCCTTTGACGGCAGCGGGGACCTGTGGCTGAGCATCCTCACGCCCGGCGGCGGCAGCCTGTGCCGCGCCGCCCACGACAGCTGGGGCACGGCGGTGGAGCAGGTAGTGACCCAGATCGACGGTGCACCGCTGGGGGCTGTCTCAGCGGTGGAAGCCGCGCCGGACGGCAAGATCTACTTTGCTGTTGCTGCCAGTGCCAGTGCCGCGGACGGGCTGGAGAGCACTCTGCGCACCGAACTGCTGGCCCACACCGGCACGGGCTGCGTGTATGTATACGACCCGGCAGCACGCACGGTGCAGAAGGTGCTGGGCGGTGTGGCCGGTGCTTCCGGGCTGGCCCTGAGCCGGGACGGTAGCACGCTGTTCGTGGCTGACCTTGGGAACCGCTGTGTGTGGAGCGCTGCCGCCGATGCCCGCGACCTGACGGCGGGCGGTAAAAACTGCCAGAGCTTTGTTTCCGGCCTGCCGGGGTATCCCGGTGCGCTTGCTGTGGATGCAGACGGCACCCTGTACATCGGCTACCGGTGGGCGCGCAGCAGCTGGCTGGAAAAGAACGCCGACAGCACCCTGCTGCGGGGCATTGCCCTGCGTGCAGGCCGGAATCTGCAGGAAAAGCTATTCAGCCTGCCTGCCGATGCGCCCTGCGCGGAAGCTGTGGATACGGCAGACGGCAGCTGGAAGCGGACGGTCTCCAGCAAGGGTGCAGGCGGTGTGACAGCTCTGTGCCCGGTGGAGAGCAGGCTGTATCTCGGCCTTGCAGGCAGCGAAAAGGTGCGCAGTGCAAATCTTTGATTTTTGATAAAAACCGAGGTGTTTTTTATGACAGAAGAATTCAAAAAACAAATCGAGATGCAGGCCCGGCAGGCAGTGACCGAACTGCTGGCCGAAGCAAAGCTGAAAAAGGGCGATGTGTTCGTGGTAGGCTGCTCGTCCAGCGAGATCGTGGGCGGGCACATTGGCAAGGATTCCAGTCTGGAAGCCGCGCAGGCCGTGTACGCGGGCATTGCCCCAGTGCTGGCCGAAAACGGCATCTGGCTGGCCGCGCAGTGCTGTGAGCATCTGAACCGCGCTATTATCATCGAGCGCGAAGCCGCCGAAAAATACGGCTGGGAAGAGGTGTGCGTGGTGCCGCGCCCCCACGCAGGCGGCAGCTGGGCCACTACCTGCTGGAAGAAGTTCCGGGAGCCGGTGGCCGTGGAAGAGATCCGTGCCCATGCAGGCATTGATATCGGCGGCACCCTGATCGGGATGCACCTGAAGCGGGTGGCTGTGCCGGTGCGGCTGAGCCTTTCCAAAATTGGTGAAGCGAACATTCTGTGCGCCCGCACCCGCCCGAAGCTCATCGGCGGCGAACGTGCCAAGTATACCGAGGAGGACTGAGCATCATGGCAGAAAAGAATCTGGAACAGATGCAGGAGGCCGTGGCAGAGATCCGGGAAAAGATGGCAGCCGCGGCCCGTGAAGCAGGCCGCGACCCGGCAGCGGTGCAGCTGTGCGCCGCCTGCAAGACCCGCACGGCGCAGACCGTGGCTGCAAGCGCAGCCCTGCCCATCGATGTGTTCGGTGAGAACCATGTACAGGAGCTGTGCGCAAACTTTGACGCAGGTGCTTACTGCGGCAAGCCCAGCCACTTTATCGGCCATCTGCAGACGAACAAAATTAAAAAAGTGCTGGGCCGTGCCAGCCTCATCCAAAGCGTGGACAGTGAGCATCTGCTGAACGCCATCGAGAAGGAAGCAGCCAAGGCCGGCATCGTGCAGAACGTGCTGCTGGAGGTGAACATCGGCGGCGAGGAGAGCAAGACCGGCGTGGCACCGGAAGCGCTCTGGCCGCTGCTGGATGCTGCTGCCGCACAGGAGCACATCCGGGTCAAGGGACTGATGGCCATTCCGCCCGTGAACGACGACGATGCCCGCAACCGCCGCTATCTGGCCGAGGTATACAAGCTGTTTGTGCAGGCCGGAGAGCGCGGCTATTCCAACGTGTCCATGGAGACCCTCTCCATGGGCATGAGCGGCGACTTTGAAAACGCCATCCGGGAGGGTGCCACCCTTGTGCGCATCGGCACCGCCATCTACGGCGAGCGGGATTACAGTAAAAAAGTGTAAAAATAAAAACGGCCTCGCCCTCTCAGTCGCTTGCGCGATGCCAGATTCCCCTTTTTGTCACCTGCGGTGACATCTTCCCCCGGCCGGGGGAAGTCTTTCCTCAAAGTGGGAGCCTTTGGCAGTCCACGCAAACTTCATCTCTTTGCCAAGGGCTCTCCCTTTGGGAGAGCTGGCAAATCCGAAGGATTTGACTGAGGGGGCGAGCCCACTGAAAAGTATCTGAAACATCCTGAATCGTAAAGGCCTAAAGAAACCAAAAAACGGAGGAACCATGTCAAAAACCAAGATCAACGACCCCGGGGCGCACCACGCAGGCAGCGGTGCGCTGATCCGGCGTTTTCTGCCCTATCTGGCAAAGTACAAAAAGACCCTGTTTCTGGACCTGTTCTGTGCAGCGCTGACCACCCTGTGTGACATCGTGCTGCCCAAGATCATGAGCACCATCACCAACGCCGCCATGGGCGTGGGCATCACTCTGACGGTGGGCATCGTGCTGCGGCTGGCAGCACTCTATTTTGTGCTGCGCATCATCGACGGTGCAGCCAGCTATTACATGTCCAGCATCGGTCATATCATGGGCGTGCACATCGAGACGGATATGCGCCGCGATGCCTTTGACCACCTGCTCAAGTTGGACCACACCTACTACAACAACACCAAGGTAGGCACCATCATGGGCCGCATCACCAACGACCTGTTCGATGTGACCGAGTTCGCCCACCACTGCCCGGAGGAATTTTTCATTGCGGCCATCAAGATCGTGGTGTCCTTTGTCATCCTGTGCCGGGCCAGTGTGCCGCTGACGCTGGCGGTGTTCGCCTGCGTGCCGCTGATGGGCGTGGTGTCCGTTTACCTGAACGGACGGCTGCGGGCGCGGTTCCGCCAGCAGCGCGTGCAGATCGGCGAGCTGAACTCCACCATCGAGGACAGCCTGCTGGGGCAGGGTGTCGTGAAGGCCTTTGCCGCCGAGGATGAGGAACGCGAGAAGTTTGCAAAGGGCAACAGGGATTTTGAGCAGATCAAGACCCTCGGCTACTACGCCATGGGTGCCTTCAACACCTCCACCCGCCTGTTCGACGGCCTGATGTATCTGGTGGTCATTCTGGCAGGCGGCCTCTCGCTGGTGTACGGCAGGATCACCGCCGGTGACATGGTGGCCTATATGCTGTACGTCACCACCCTTATTGCCACCATCCGCCGCATCGTGGAGTTTGCCGAGCAGTTCCAGCGCGGCATGACCGGCATCGAGCGCTTTGCCGAGATCATGGACACCCCTGTGACCATCGGCGATGTCCCGGATGCGGTACCGCTGCAGCCCGGCCCCGGTGACATCCGGTTTGAAAACGTCAGCTTTGAGTACCCGGACGACCACAACAAGGTGCTGCACAACGTCAGTCTGGATATCCGGCCGGGCGAACGGCTGGCGCTGGTCGGCCCTTCGGGCGGCGGCAAGACCACCCTGTGCAACCTCATCCCCCGCTTCTACGAAGTGACCAGCGGCCGCATCCTGATCGATGGGCAGGACATCCGCCATGTCACCCTGAAAAGCCTGCGGCAGGATATCGGCATCGTGCAGCAGGACGTGTATCTGTTCAGCGGCACGGTGGCCCAGAACATCGCCTACGGCAAGCCCGGCGCCACCCGCGAAGAGATCATGGAAGCAGCGCGTCTGGCCGGGGCCGAAAAGTTCATTCTGGCCCTGAAGGATGGCTTTGATACCTATGTGGGTGAGCGCGGTGTCAAGCTCTCCGGCGGACAGAAGCAGCGCATCGCCATTGCGCGGGTGTTCCTGAAGAACCCGCCCATCCTCATTCTGGACGAGGCCACCAGCGCGCTGGACAACGAAAGCGAGATCCTGGTGGGCCAGAGCCTTGAAAAGCTGGCCCATGGCCGTACCACCCTCACCATCGCCCACCGCCTGACCACCATCAAGGACTACGACCGCATCCTTGTGCTGGGCGAAGAGGGCATCGTGGAATCCGGCACCCACGACCAGCTGCTGGCAAAGCAGGGCGTCTACTACCGCCTGTGGAATCAGCTGCCGGGGGATGAAACGCTGTAAAAAAACACACGCATACAAAAAAGCTCTACCGCAAGCACGGCAGAGCTTTTTGCGTACAGAGGGATCATTCGCCCACGATCAGGCGCACAGAACCATAGATACCGGCATCGTTGCCGAGGATGGCGGGCACGATGGGGGTCTCACGGCAGGACTTGAAGGCATAGACCTTGAAGTGCTCCCGCAGCGGGGCAAACAGAACCTCGCCTGCGCGGGACACGCCGCCGCCCACCATGAACATCTCCGGGTCCACGGTGGCGGCAATGGTTGCCAGCGCCATGCCGAGGGTATCGGTCATCTCGTCCACCTCGCGGGCGGCAAGGGCGTCGCCATTGCGGGCGGCATCAAACACGTCCTTGGCGGCAAACTCGGTGCCGCGCAGGGTGCAGGGGGTATCCGGGTTCTCGTCCAGCAGCTTCTTCATGCAGCGCACAACGCCGGTGGCGCTGGAATACTGCTCCAGACATCCGTGCTTGCCGCAGCCGCAGGCAGCGGTCTCGTGGCGGTCCACGGTGATGTGGCCGATCTCGCCGCCGGCACCGTGGGTGCCATCAATGACCTTGCCGTTGACGATGACACCACCGCCCACGCCGGTGCCCAGCGTGACCATGACCGCACTGCGGCAGCCCTTGGCGGCACCCATCCAGATCTCGCCCAGAGCAGCCACGTTGGCGTCATTGCCCACCAGAACCTTGATGCCACTCAGCATACCGCCAAGCTCTTCGGCCACATTGTGTTTGCCCCAGCCGCCGAGGTTTGCACAGATGATGGGCACGATGCGGCTGTCCAGCACAGGACCGGGCACGCCCACGCCCACGCCCTCTACCTGCTCAGCGGCAAGGCCTTTTTCCTGCATTTTGCCCTGCACGGCAGCGGCCAGATTTTTCAGAATGTGCTCACCGGCGTTGGAGGTGTCGGTGGGAACTTCCCACTTTTCCAGCAGCGCGCCGGTGGTCTTGAACAGGCCGATCTTGGCGGTGGTGCCGCCCAGATCGATGCCGAATGCGTATTCTTTCATGTTTCATTTACCTCTTTTTGACGGCCAGCGGCCGCAGTATTTCGCGTGTTCCAGTATACCACACCTACCCGCAAAAGAGCAGTGCCGCTGCGGATTTTCATGCAAACAGACGGAAAACGCAGTGGATATTTGGCACAAATGCCAGTGCTCACCGCACGGTGTTGGTCAGACTGCCAATGCCGTCGATCTCGCAGCGCACCGTGTCGCCGGGCTTCAAAAACTGCGGCGGGTCCATGCCCATGCCCACGCCTGCCGGGGTGCCGGTGGCAATGATGGTGCCGGCCTTCAGGGTCATGCCCTGCGAAAGCTCGTGAATAACATGGTCGATGTCAAAAATTTGCAGGCCGGTGTTGGAGTCCTGCCGCTTTTCGCTGTTGACAAAGCTTCGGATGCCGAGCTTGGGCGGGTAGGTGTCGAATTCGTCTGCGGTAACGATGCAGGGGCCGATGGGCGTGAAGCCGTCCAGACTTTTGCCGAAATACCACTGCTTGTGGGCGGTCTGCACATCGCGGGCGGAAACGTCGTTCAGGATGGTGTAGCCGAACACATAGTCTTTTGTTTGCCCAGCGGGCACATCCCTGGCATCTTTGCCCAGAACCACAGCCAGTTCGCATTCGTAGTCCAGCTTCTGCACAAGGTCAGTGTGAGCTTCAATAAAACCGCCGTCCGGCACAGCGCGGGAAACGCGCTTGGAAAAATAAATGGCATCCTGATGTTTGGTTGTAAAGGCATCGGCAGAGTATTTCTCCGCTTCGTCCGAGTGGGCCATGTAGTTGATGCCAAGGCACACCACATCCTGCGCCGGGCAGGGAATAGGGCTTTGCAGCTGCACGGCATCCACGGGCAGGGCCGGGATGCCCGCAATGGCAAGCTGCAGGCCTGCCCGCACCTGCGGGGTCAGAAAGGGGATGGCATCGGACAAGGTTTTATAGGAAAGGCCCAGCCAGCTCAGCGGCCAGATCTGTGTGCCGTCCGGCGAAAGAATGGCCGGATCTTCTACGCCGTCCGGCAGGCGGCAGGTGACAAAACGCATTTCAGTTTCCTCCCTCAGTGGCGGTAGGCGATGGCGTTCTGGATGCGGTCGGCCTCAGCCTGCCCGGCCAGCTGGCGCACCAGCTCCAGCGCAAAGGGGATGGCACCGCCCAGACCGTAGCTGGTGGTGATATTGCCGTCCACTACCACTTCGGTATCCAGCACCTCGGCACCGGCCAATTTGTCTTGGAAACCGGCGTGCGCCGTGGCTTTTCTGCCCTCCAGCAGGCCGAGAGATGCCAGCACGCTGGGTGCTGCGCAGATGGCAGCTACCTTTTTGCCGCTCTTTGCAAAGGAAACGCAGGTGTCGGTAACGGTCTTGTTGGCGGCAAGGTTCGGGGTGCCGGGGATGCCGCCGGGCAGCACCACCATGTCCACATCCGAATAATCCACCTCTTCGGCCAGTGCGTCGGCGGTGATATGCACCTTGTGGCTGCTCACGATCTCACGGCTGCCGGATGCGCTGGCCACGGTCACCTCCACCTTGGCGCGGCGCAGCAGATCGACCACCAGCAGGGCTTCACATTCCTCGGTGCCCTCGGCAAAAAATACAACAGCTTTGCTCATAAAAATCAAACCTCCCTGATTTCTGATGAAGACGGCGCATCTGCACCGCATGAGGAAAAACGATAGAAGTACCCCGCTGGCGTGGGGACTTCTGCCTTCCCAGTTGAATGATAAAAGCCGCATACCGCACGGGCGGCACGCGGCATGGTTTGTGTGGAAGTTCAGTTTTGATCGTCGGCAGCTTTTTCCGCTTCCAGCAAGGCGCGCAGCACGCTGTCGTTGGCACTCAGCACCCGGCTTACCCGGCTGATGATGGCGCTGGATGCACCGGTCTTATCCATGATCTCGGTGTAGATGCGCTTGTCCACCAGCATTTCGGCAATGTTGTAGCGCTGCTCCATTGCGCTCAGCTCGGAATAGCTGCACACATCCTGTAAAAAACGGTAGCACTGTTCCGGGGTCTTGAGCTGCAAAAATGCCTGATACAGACCGGACTGGCCGGTAGGATGATCTTTTGCCATGTTGTTCTCCTTTTTTGCAGATGCCGCCCACAGGCAGACACTTTATTACACTACACCAGTGTAGTACAAACGGGGAGAAATTTCAATAGCATTTGCGGCTTTTTAGCCCAGCGTGTGCTCAAATACCACTTCGTCCCGGGGGACGGTGCCGTTTTCCTGCTCGGCGGGCTTTAAATTGCGGTAGCGCAGGGCCTTGAAGAACTGCTGCACCGGCAGGGCCTTGGCGTGCACGGTGCACCACACACGGCCCTTGCCCTCGCCGCGGGCCAGCCGCTCGCAGGAGAGCACGATGTCCCGGCCCAGTGCCTTGCCGCGGTATTCGGGCTTGAGGTACAGGTGCATCAGGTGCAGGGCGGTGTTCTCCATCTTCCACGCAAAGTAGCCGATGGTTTTGCCGCCCAGAACGACCAGAAAATAGTTCACATCGTTGTCGATGTCTGCTTCGATGGCGTCTGCGCTCTGCAGCTCTTCCACAAGGGTGTCCAGCTGCTTTGCGGGATAGTAGCGCTTGTACACCTCGTGCCAGAGCTCACTGGCAAGGTCGGCGGTGGCGTGGATGTATTTGGCCTTGGCGACCAGCTTGTAATCAGGCTTCATAGTTCTCCTTATACTTTTACGATATAATCCGGCTTGCGGGGTGCTGCGGGCTTGGGGTCTGCAGCAGGGTAGCCCAGAATGCAGTGGCCGATGCCGACCCAATCGCCCTCGATGCCCCACTGCCGGAGCAGGGCCTTGCCCTCTTCTGTTTCAAACTCTTCCTTTGCGCGGTTGATCCAGCAGCTGCCCAGCCCCAGCGAAGCTGCAGCCAGCATCAGGTTGCCCATGACAAGGCTGCCGTCGGGTACGGCATTTGCGGCGTGAGCATCGGCCAGCACCACCAGAATGGTGGGAGCGCCGTACATGGGGTCGGTGTCCCTGCCCATGACAGCGGCGTTCATGCGGGTGAGCTGGGCGCGGGCGGCAGCGTCCTGCACGACCACGATCTTTGCGCTCTGGCGGCCCATGGCGCTGGCGGCGTAGGTGCCGGCTTCCAGCACGGCATCCAGTTCTTCGTTTGTGATCTGCTCCGGCTTATAGGCACGGCAGCTGCGGCGGTTTTTGATGGTTTCCAAGGTTTCGTTGGTCATGGCAATTCCCTCCCTTAAAACATGTGCCTTTATTGTATCACAACAAAGGCCGGAGTGCAAAGAGAAACCAGCAGGAAACGCTTTTGTTGCACGTAAACGTTATCGTTGCGGGAATCATGTCAAAATGCACAATAAAACGTAAAAAGATTATGGAAAAGCATTCTTGCTGCCAAAGGGTAAATACGTTATAATAGGGCTACCAAACTGGAAAGGAGTCGTGCTCTATGGCAAAGGCATCGCAGGCAGTCATTCTGGAAAATGAATTTTATATCATCAAAGCCCCCAATGGAAAGGTACTGGAAGTAAAGAACTTCAACACCGAGAACGGCGCGGCCATCCAGCTGTGGAGCTATGCAGGCCATCCGTGGCAGCAGTGGCAGTTCGTGGATGCAGGCGAGGGCCGCTGGCGCATCTGCAACCGCTTTACCGGCAAGATGATGGATCTGGCCCTTGGCGGTGTGGTGGAGGGCACATGGCTGCACCAGTGGGACCGCACCAGCGGGCTGAGTCAGTGCTGGGCGCTGGAGCCCACCCGCAGCGGGCGCACCCGCATCCGCAATGTGCTGGCGGATAAATACATTGACCTTGTGGGCATGAACACCGCCAACGGTGCACAGGCCCAGATCTGGAACTTTGTAGCAGGCGGCAATCAGGAGTGGACGCTGGAACGCATCGATCCGGACACCGCCCAGAGCGGCCGCCGCGCTGAGGAAGCCAAAGACCCGCAGCCCACGCCCAGCCAGCGCAAGCATCAGAACGACCTTGTGCGCAAGCTGAACAATGCGGGCAAGGGAAGAGCAAGCCGGAAGGGACAATGATTTTAAATTGCCGCCGCGTTGCTCTGGCATATTCAGAGGAAAAAGTTATTTTTGGTTTGCACCCCGGCAAAGCCTGCGGGCTTTGCCGGGGGTGTTTTTTCACGGGAGGGGCCGCAGCGAAAAACGGCATTTTCCACAAAAACAAAATCAGAAGGAGAACGCAATGAATCTAGGAGCCTTCATGAACCCCGAATTTCCCATTTTCAGCACCACGCTGTGCTATCTGGAACGGGACGATGCCTACCTGATGCTGCACCGCATCAAAAAGCAGGACGACTACAACCACGACAAATGGATCGGCGTGGGCGGAAAGTTTGAGCGGTTTGAAAGCCCGGAGGACTGTCTGCTGCGGGAAGTGAAGGAGGAAACCGGCCTGACGCTGAAGCGCTTCCGCGCCCGGGGTCTGCTGACCTTTATTTGGGGCAACATGACCGAGTTCATCCACCTGTACACCGCTGATGAATGGACGGGCGAGATGGTGCAGGGCGATGCCTGCAGGGAAGGCGTGCTGGAATGGGTGCCGAAGGATAAGGCGGCTGAACTGCCCATCTGGGAGGGCGACAAAATCTTCTTCCGGCTGCTGAATGAGGAACGGCCTTATTTCTCCCTCAAGCTGGTGTATGAAGGCGACACCCTCACGCAGGCAGTGCTGGACGGGAAACGGATCGTTTGAGCGCTTCCTGTGCAGAGCGTCGTCACGTGTTTAACCGTGAAAAGACAAATCCCGGCAGACCGCAGCCTGCCGGGATTTGCTCTATCAAAAAGCAAAAAGAATTTTCCGCTTAAAAATCAGTTCAGCTTCAGGTCGCCCTCTTTGATCCAGCCCAGCTTGCGCTCGATCTCGCAGAAGATCACACTCAGCACGGCGGGCAGAACAAAGCACAGCAGCACCATGGCAGCCCAGTCCATCGGGGTGATGGCGGCTTTGGTACCGGCGGCAATGTCGCTGACCCAGCCGGTGTACACGCCGATCTGGCCCACCAGACCGCAGGTGCCCATGCCGGAAGAGACAGCGGCACCGTTCATCTCAAAGTGGAACACACAGGTGGCCAGCGGGCCGGTGATGGCACTGGCCAGTGTGGGCGCGATCCAGATACGGGGGTTCTTGACGATGTTGCCCATCTGCAGCATGCTGGTGCCAAGGCCCTGACTGACAAGACCGCCCACGCCGTTCTCCTTGTAGCTCATCACGGCAAAGCCGATCATCTGGGCGCAGCAGCCTGCCACGGCGGCACCGCCGGCAAGGCCGGTCAGACCCAGCGCGGCGCAGATGGCGGCAGAGGAAATGGGCAGGGTCAGCGCCACGCCCACAATGACGGATACCAGAATGCCCATGACCAGCGGAGCCTGTTCGGTGGCCCACATGATCAGGGTGCCCACCTGACTTGCGGCAGCGCCAATGGGTGCGGCGATCAGCATGGAAAGGCCCACGCCGGAAAAAATGGTCACCAGCGGGGTCACGAGGATGTCCACGCGGGTCTCCTTGCTCACGGCCTTGCCCAGTTCGGAAGCCACGATGGCAATGATGAGCACGGCCAGCGGGCCGCCTGCGCCGCCCAGAGCATTGGCCGAGTAGCCTACGGTGATCAGGCTGAACAGAACCAGCGGCGGGCAGTGCAGTGCCCAGCCAATGGCGCAGGCCATGGCCGGGCCGCTCATGGCCGTGGCGTAGCCGCCAAGGTCTACCAGTACGTCAAGGCCGGTCTGCTGGCCCAGCGTCTTGATAATGGTGCCGATCAGCAGGCTGGCAAACAGGCCCTGCGCCATGGCACCCAGCGCTTCAATGAGATAGCGCTGCGGGGTGATGACGATATCCTTGCGTTTTAAGAAATCTTTCACATTTGACATGAGAAACTGCCTTTCTGTTTCAAGATGGTGGATTCAATGCAAAAACTGCATGTCAAGTATAATACCATACACATGTCAAGACAACAAGACAAAATGCTGATTTTGCTGGAAATATCTGCAATTTTTGGCTTTGTGCAATGTTTTTGCGGGCTGAGACGTATCTGTTTTGGAGCATTTTCTGATACCGGGGCGGCAGCTTTTCGGAGCTGCGCTTTGCAGTGTGCGGCAATTGACGGGGGCTTGCCCGCGGGTGTATACTGAAAGAGTATTGAGAAGATGAAACGCTGCCCTTTTTGCGAAGGGCGGCATCCCGATAAAAATGCATGAGGTTTGGAGCACAGCATGAAAAAAACGTTCTGGAATAAACTGACTGCCCGCGGCACCCGCGGCAAAACGCGGTGTGCAGCGGCAGTTCTGGCATTGGCAATGACCTTTTCAATGGGCGCACCGCTGGCACTGGCTGCACAGCCGGAAGAAAGTACCGCGGCAGTGACCGAGACTGTTTCTGCACAGCAGGAAACGGCAATGCCCACCCTGCAGACGGAGACCCCGGAGCTTGCTGCACAGGACCCGGAAGCACCGCCTGTACAGGCCACTGAAGCGGAGGAGAACAGCACGAACCAGCACACGCCGGAAAACAGCGTGGTGCTGACACCGGAAGAGATCCGTGCCGCGCTGGATGCCGGTGCCATGGATGCCGCCGAGGCCCAGTGCATCGACCTGAGCGATGAGAACGGCTTTTTCAGCTGGCTGCTCAATTTCCTGTTCGGCTGGCTGGGCAAAGACGAGTCCCAGCCGGAGCCAGCCTACTCCGGCTGGCGCACCTCCGGCGGCAAGACCTACTACTACAGCCAGACCACCAACAAGCCGGTGACCGGCATCCAGTGCATCGACAATAAACTCTATTACTTCAATGCGGACGGTGTGCTGGAAAATGGCAAGACCTTTGGTGTGGATGTTTCCAAGTATCAGAAGAACATCGACTGGAACCAGATCAAAAAGGCAGGCGTGAGCTTTGTGATCGTCCGCATCGGCTACCGCGGCTATGGTGCTTCCGGCACGCTGGTGCTGGACCCCATGTTCGAGGAGCATTTCACCAATGTGAAGAATGCGGGCCTGAAGGTGGGTGTGTATTTCTTCAGTCAGGCCACCACCGAGGAGGAAGCCAAGGAGGAAGCCTTTGCCTGCGCCTACGTACTGAACGGACGCAAGCTGGATTACCCCATCTTCTTTGACACCGAAGCATCCGGCGCTTCCAATGGTTCCGGCCGTGCCGACGGTCTGGGTATGGAGGACCGCACCAAGTGCGCCATCGCCTTCTGTGAGGAGGTCAAGGCACAGGGCTACAAACCCGGTGTGTATGCTTCTACCCTGTGGTACCGCAAGCGTGTCAATCTGAACAGCCTGAAAAAATATACCATCTGGAACGCGCATTATGGTGTTGCCAGCAGCCCCATCGACTGCGCCCTGTGGCAGGGCACCTGCACGGCACGCCTGCCCGGCTATAAGGGCGATATGGACGTGAACATCAGCTACATCGGATAAGTGAGGAAACTGCAATGGACCGCATTCGCCTGATCGCATCGGACATGGACGCGACCCTTCTGGACGAGTACAGCCAGCTGCCGCCAAAGTTTACCGAGACCATCTGTGCACTGGCCGGGCAGGGCATCTTGTTTGCCGCCGCCAGCGGGCGGCCTCTGTACACACTGGAAACGATGTTCCCCGATCTGCTGGAGGAGATCATTCTCATTGGCGACAACGGCGGCGCTGCCCGCTGGAAGGGGAAAGACCTGTTTGTGTCCGAAATGCCTGCCGAGGGCTGGCGGCAGCTGGCCCGCAGCACAAAGCAGGCCGGAGACGTGGGCCTTTTGTGCGGACTGCAGGCGGCCTACGCGGAAAAGCAGGACGAGAAATACGATAAAGTTTTCAAGAATTTTTATACCCGGGTGGAATACGTGGATGACCTGACTGCGGTGGAAGCGGCGGCGGATAAGTTTACCGTCTACCTGGCCAACGACGACTCACAGAAAGCCTTCGACCGGATCTACGGCGCATTCCACACCGGAAATGGCGGTGCATTCTCGGTGGCAGTGGCAGGCAGAAACTGGGTGGACGTGATGAACCCAGGTGTGCACAAGGGTGCAGCACTGGCAAAGGTGGGTGCACTGCTGGGCATTCCGGCCGACAGCATGATGGCCTTTGGCGACACCTACAACGATGCCGAGATGCTCACCACCGCGAAGTACGGCTTTTTGATGGAGAACGGCAGCGGACCGCTGCGGGCGCAGGTGCCGTTTCTGGCACCGTCCCACCGGGAATACGGCGTGATGCAGGTGCTGAAACAGGTGCTCCGCCAGAACGGCGAAGTCTCGCCGGAGGATTTTGTGAAAGCGCACGGAGACGTGACGATTTAGAATTGTCTCCGCTTCACTCTAACAATAATAGAGGAAATAATTATTTTTAGTATTGCAAATCAGCCAGACCTGCGGGTCTGGCTGATTTGCTTTTTCACGGGAAGGGGACGTAACGGGTAGCGGTATTTTGCTGCTGTCGGTTTGCAGCCGTCGTGCAGCAGAAAAAATGCATTTTCCGGCAGCGACTCTTTTTGTAAAAATGCGTTTGGAGCGGCCCGCAGGCCACTCCAAACGCGAAAACAAAATAATATTTCCGCTGAATATGCCCAGAGTGAAACGGCGGGCATTTTAAATCGTCATAACCTGCCCGAACTCTGAATAAATTGTTCTCAGAGCAATAAACAGGCTGGGGAGGCATGGGGATATGTTTGTAGTCACGTTAAGCAAAACGAGCCTGAAAAAACTGGGTCTGGGTGCCATGTGCTGCGCACTGGTGGTGGGCAGTGCTCTGCTGGGCCGGTTCATCAGCAACCGCACCGTTGCGGTCTCGGCGGCGGTGAACAAAATTGAGAGTGCACAGGACATCCAGACATGGTTCACCGGCTACGGTCTGGATGTGGACGGCGCATCCATCACGGCAGACAAGGTCAAGATCCCCCGCAAGTGGGATGACAGCTTTTCGGCCTTCAACGGGGTGGTGCAGCAGAGCGGCATGGACCTTGCACGCTACAAGGGAAAGACCGTGGAAAAATGGACGGCGCTGATCCCGGCGGCAAGCAGCGGCGAAACCAGCCGCTACGGCGTGCTGTTGGTGTACCGCAAAAAGGCCGTGGGAGCTTACCTGCTGGAACGGCCCTCCGGCGTTGTGGTGGGCCTGAAAGACATGCAGGCCGCCATGGCGGAAGCTGAGGCAAAGCAGACTTCCGGCGAGGACTACGAGGGCGACTGGGGTGAGCGCCACGACGAAGAGCTGACCGGCAGCGAACCGGCACAGCAGACCTCCGGCGAGGACTACAGCGGCGATTGGGGCGAACGCCATGACGAGGAATTGACCGCCCAGCAGACCTCCGGTGAGCCGGATGCCGTGCCGCAGGCTGTGCCTTATACGGAACTGCCGCTGGATGCCGAGGGATATCCGGTGGAATAAGCACCGGAACGACCTGCCAAAGCCGGAAACGACCGGGAACAGCTTCGGGTTTTGATGCAAAATCAGGTCGCAATTTGCCTAAAATTTGCGCACAAGCAGAAGAAAAAGTGAAATGCGTGCATTTTTGTCACATTTGTATGTTCAATTGTACCAAAATTTTGCATAAAAAATTAGCAATATGAAATGGTGAAAAATTACCGGCAAGGGTTTATAATAGATGTATCAACCGTGCCGCGGCTCGGCCGCGTCTGGTGCAAGTGCAGAAGCGCCGCACGGGATCAAGTAAGGAGAAAATGATTATGAAGGAATTCCAGTATACCGTTAAGGATGCATGCGGCATCCACGCTCGTCCCGCCGGCCTGCTCGTCAAGACCGTCAAGGGCTTTGCCAGCAGCGCTACCCTGGAAAAGGACGGCAAGAGCTGCGATATGCGCAAGCTGATGGCTCTGATGGGCATGGGCGTCAAGCAGGGTGAGACCGTTACCGTCAAGGTCGAGGGCGACGACGAGGAAGCTGCAGCAGCAGCCATCCAGAAGTTCCTGACCGAGAACGTCTGATTCCGCAGTTAAGATGAGGAAGGCCCTCGCGGGTGAGCTGCGGGGGCTTTTTTTGGACTGTCGGAGCAGTGCGGCCCCGGCACAGATGAAGAAGGAGTAGTGTGCAATGCAGGTAGGCACCGGTAAGAGCGTCCTGAATGGCATCGCCATCGGCAAGCTCAAGATCTACAAGAAAAAGGATACTGCTATTTCCACCGCCCCTGTGGCAGATACTGCCGCAGAACTGGAGCGTTTTGAAGCTGCCCGCCAGAAGGCCATTGAGCAGCAGACCGCCCTGTACGAAAAGGCACTGGCAGAAGCCGGCGAGGACATCGCCGAGGTGTTCAACATCCACGCCATGATGCTGGATGACGACGACTTTGTGGACGCCATCAAGGAGATCATCAACAGCCAGAAAAAGTGTGCCGAGTACGCCGTCAAGACGGCAGGCAACAATCAGGCTGCGGTGTTCGCCGCCATGGACGACCCGTATCTGCAGGCCCGCAGCGCCGATGTGCTGGACATTGCGCAGGCCATGCTGGACATTCTGCAGGGGGTGGACAACGCCAGCCTGCAGGGCACCGAGCCCAGCATTCTGGTCGCGGAGGATCTGGCCCCGTCTGAGACCGTCCGCATGGATAAGAGCCTGCTGCTGGGCTTTATCACCCGTGAGGGCAGCTCCAACAGCCACACCGCCATTCTGGCCCGCAGCATGAACATCCCTGCCCTGATCCAGTGCAAGGATATTCAGGACGACTGGGACGGCAAGATGGCGGTCATCGATGGCTACAACGCCTGCGTTTACGTTGAACCCACCCCCGACCTGCTCAAGAGCCTGAAGAAGCGCCAGCAGGAAGATCAGAAGAAGCAGGCCCTGCTGCAGGAGCTGAAGGGCAAGCCCAACACCACGCTGGACGGCAAGACCATCAATGTCTTTGCCAACATCGGCGGCATGAGCGATGTGGGTGCTGTGCAGCAGAACGATGCCGGCGGCGTAGGCCTGTTCCGCACCGAGTTCGTCTACCTGAACTGCAAGGACTTCCCCACCGAGGACTACCAGTTCGAGGCCTACAAGCAGGTGGTGGAGAGTCTGGCTCCCCGCAAGGTGGTCGTCCGTACCTGTGACATCGGTGCCGATAAGACCGTCGATTACATGAAGCTGGATCACGAGGAGAACCCCGCTCTGGGCTACCGCGCCATCCGCATCTGCCTGACCCGCAGGGACTTCTTCAAGACTCAGCTGCGCGCTCTGCTGCGTGCTTCTGCCTACGGCAACATGAGCATCATGTTCCCCATGATCACCAGCCTGCGGGAGCTGCAGGATGCCAAAGCTGTTCTGGAAGAGTGCCGCGCAGAACTGACCGCCGAAGGCGTGAAGATGGGCCAGAACATCGAGGTAGGCACCATGATCGAGACCCCCGCCGCTGTGCTGATCGCGGACGAGCTGGCTGCCGAGTGCGACTTCTTCTCCATCGGCACCAACGACCTGACCCAGTACACCTGCGCGCTGGACCGCCAGAACGCAAAGCTGGAGCCGTTCTTCAACCCGCACCATCCCGCTGTGCTGCGCGCCATCAAGATGACCATTGAGGCGGGCCACCGCCACGGCATCTGGGTGGGCATCTGCGGTGAGCTGGGCGCAGACACCGCCCTCACCGAGACCTTCCTGCGCATGGGTGTGGACGAGCTGTCCATGAATGCCAAGAGCATCCTGCCGGTGCGCAAGATCATCCGCAGCGTGGACCTGAGCAAGCCTTCTGAGAAGTAATTCATCCGAGAATCCCGGTTTACCGTTCCCATAAAGCTCCCCGGCAGGGCATCCCGCTCTGCCGGGGTCTTTCTATACCGGGCAAAAGTTTTCGGAAAATACTTTAAAACGATAAAGCGAAATGCTATACTATAAGCGATGACAGGGTATGCAGGTGTCCAGCGCTGCCCATGGAGGACCGTTATGACTCAGTTTTTGATTCGTCTTTTCATCCGCCAGCCCGACCATGCGCAGGACCCTAAGGTGCGCGCCGCCTACGGCAACCTTGCCTGCTGGGTGGGCGTGGCATGCAACCTGCTGCTGTGTCTGGGCAAGCTGACCGTAGGCACTCTGTTCGGCTCCATTGCCATCATGGCAGATGCCCTGAACAACCTGTCGGATGCCTCGTCCAACGTGGTCAGTCTGGTGGGCTTCAAGCTGGCCGGCAAGGCCCCGGACGCAGAGCATCCCTTCGGCCATGCCCGGTATGAATATCTGGCGGGGCTGGTAGTCAGCGTGACCATTCTCGGCATCGGCTTTTCGCTGCTGAAGGAATCTGTGGTCAAGGTGCTGCACCCCACCCCGGTGATGTTCAGCTGGCTCACGGTGGCCGTGCTGATCGCATCCATCCTCGTCAAGCTGTGGATGAGCGGCTTCAACCGCACCATCGGGCGTATCATCGGCTCCGAGACCCTCATTGCCACTGCTGCGGACAGCCGCAACGATGTGCTGAGCACCGGCGCGGTGCTCATTGCAGCGGTGCTGTGCCGCGTGACCGGCTGGGATGTGCTGGATGGCCTGATGGGCGTAGGCGTGGCGGCGTTCATCCTGATCTCCGGCTGGGGTCTTGTGATGGATACGCTCAGCCCGCTGCTGGGCGAAAGCCCCAGCGAGGATCTGGTGGACCACATCGAGCAGAAGGTGCTCTCCTATCCCGGCGTGCTGGGAATGCACGATCTGATGGTGCACGACTACGGCCCGGGACACCAGTTCGCCTCCCTGCATGTGGAACTGCCTGCCGAGCAGGACCCGCTGGAGGCACACGACCTGATCGACAACATTGAACGGGATTTTCTAAAGAATGACCGGCTTTTGGTGACCATCCACTACGACCCCATCGTTACCTCGGATGCTGCCGTGGGCGTGTTGCGTGCCCGCCTGACCGAAAAGCTGCGCCAGCTCGACCCGGCCCTTTCGCTGCACGATCTGCGCATCGTGCCGGGCAGGACCCACACCAACGTGCTGTTCGATCTGGTGCTGCCGGCAGGCTATGCAGGGGATAAGGTAGAGCTGCTGGAACAGCTGGAACAGTTCATCAAGGAACAGGATACAGCCTACAGCTGCATCATCAAGGTGGAGCAGAGCTATACGGCTGCCCACAAATAAACTCTCGGGGGAAAGTATTATGCTGAACGAGACTTATCGCGCGATGCTCGGCAATAAGAGCGTCATCCGCGAGACCTTTATGTACGGCAAGCAGCGTGCTGCCGAGATCGGATATGAGAACGTGTTCGATTACTCGCTGGGCAACCCCAGCGTGCCCTGCCCGCAGGAGTTCACTGCCGCTATGCAGGATCTGCTGACCAACGAAGAGCCGGTAAACCTGCACGGCTACTGCCCCAGTCAGGGCGACCCGGGCTTCCGCACCGATGTGGCAGCGCACCTGACAAAGACCTTTGGCCTGCCCTATGAGCAGAAGCACATCTTCCCCACCACCGGTGCGGCGGGTGCCATTGCCCATGCCATCCGTGCGGTCACGCAGCCCGGCGACGAGGTGCTCACCTTTGCGCCCTACTTCCCGGAGTACGGCCCTTATGTGGCGGGCACCGGGGCAGTCCTCAAGGTGGTGCCGCCGCAGGCACCGACCTTCCAGCCCAATCTGGACGCATTCGAGCAGATGATCGGCGAAAAGACCACCTGTGTGCTCATCAACACCCCCAATAACCCCACCGGCGTGGTCTACTCTGCCGGGACGCTCACCCGCATGGCAGAGATCCTGACCGAGAAGAGCAAGGCGTTCGGCCACAACATCTTCCTCGTCAGCGATGAGCCCTACCGGGATATCGCATTCGACGGCAAAAAGGTGCCCTACCCGGCGGCGTTCTACCCCCACACTCTCACCTGCTTCTCCTATTCCAAGAGCCTGAGCCTGCCCGGCGAGCGCCTTGGCTATGTGGCGGTGCGTCCGGGCTGTGAGGGCGAGGATGTGCTGGTGGACATGATGGCCCAGATCTCCCGCTTCACCGGCCACAACTGCCCGCCCAGCATCATCCAGCGGGCCGTAAGCCGCTGTCAGGATGTGACCAGTGATCTGAGTGTGTATGAGACCAACATGAACCTGCTGTACGATAAGCTCACCGCGCTGGGCTTTGAGGTGGAGCGCCCCGGCGGTACCTTCTACATCTTCCCCAAGGCTCTGGAAGAGGATGCCAACGCCTTCTGCATGAAGGCCCGGGAGTTTGACCTGCTGCTGGTGCCCAGCGACAGCTTCGGTGTCAAGGGCTATGTGCGCCTTGCCTACTGCATCGATACCGAAAAGGTCAAGCGCAGCCTGCCTGCCCTTGAAAAGCTGGCAGCCGCTTACCGCAAATAAACATTCTGCCGAACTGCCCGCGCGGCATCTGGCAGTGCAGCGCGGCTGGAGAAACGATCCAAAGAGAGGAAAGGGAACCCTGCTATGGAAAAGATCAAAATGACCACGCCCCTCGTCGAAATGGACGGCGACGAAATGACCCGTATTCTGTGGAAGATGATCAAGGACGAACTGATCCTTCCGTTTGTGGACCTCAAGACCGAATATTACGATCTGGGCCTGCCCAACCGCGACGCTACCGCCGACAAGGTGACCATGGATGCCGCCCTTGCCAACAAGAAGTACGGCGTTTCGGTCAAGTGCGCCACCATCACTCCCAATGCCCAGCGCATGGACGAGTATAAGCTGCATGAGATGTGGAAAAGCCCCAACGGCACCATCCGCGCGGTGCTGGACGGCACCGTGTTCCGCGCACCCATCATGATCGACAGCATCAAGCCGGTGGTCAAGAACTGGAAAAAGCCCATCACCATTGCCCGCCACGCCTACGGCGATGTGTACAAGTGCACTGAGTTCCGCATCCCGGGTGCAGGCAAGGCTGAACTGGTGTTCACCGGTGCCGATGGCTCTGAGCAGCGCGCCACCGTCTTTGACTTTGAGGGCGCTGGCGTTCTGCAGGGCCAGTACAACAAGGATGATTCCATCCGCAGCTTTGCCCGCAGCTGCTTCAACTACGCACTGGATGTGAAGCAGGATCTGTGGTTCGGCGCAAAGGATACCATCTCCAAGAAGTACGACCACACCTTCAAGGATATCTTCCAGGAAGTGTACGATGCCGAGTATAAGGCAAAGTTCGAGGCCGCAGGCATCACCTACTTCTACAGCCTCATTGACGATATTGTTGCCCGCGTCATTCGCAGCGAGGGCGGCTTTGTCTGGGCCTGCAAGAACTACGACGGTGACGTGATGAGCGATATGGTCTCCACTGCCTTTGGCTCTCTGGCTATGATGACCAGCGTGCTGGTCAGCCCGGACGGCAAATACGAGTTCGAGGCCGCCCACGGCACCGTCACCCGCCACTATTATAAGTATCTGAAGGGCGAAAAGACCTCCACTAACCCCATGGCTACCATCTTTGCGTGGTCTGGCGCGTTCAAGAAGCGCGGTGAACTGGACGGCCTGCCGGAGCTGGTGAAGTTTGGCGAAGCACTGGAAGCCGCCAGCCTGCAGACCCTGAACGACGGCATCATGACAAAAGACCTGTGCGGTCTGGCTGAGGGCATCACCCCCACCGCCGTGGACAGCGAGGGCTTTATCAAGGCCATCCGCACCCGTCTGGAAGCCAAGCTGGCATAAAACGATTTTCAATATAACATAAAAACCGGAACGATCCACCCGAAAAAGGGAAGATCGTTCCGGTTTGTGTTTTAGGCAGGATGTGCGACAAACTGGAATTTTTGTTATTCTACGATACCTTCAATATAGCTGTAATCAATATTTCCCTTTGTAACAGAATAGAAAAATGGATCTTTTCTAATTGTATCATCTGAATTGATAATAAAATTATTCCAATCGCCTGCCTCGTTGCCATCAGACAAATAAATAGTAACTTTGAAACTATATCCCATATATCCCAAAGACGGCTTTGACCGCTTTAATTCGACGCCATTCAAATTTTCGACAATATGCTGAATCTGCTCTTTGTCGGTAATATGTGTTGCGTTTCCGCTATTGCCATTGAAAACAACTATTTCCATGACCTCATTAGGGTCTAAGTCCATCAAGTCGAGTGGAATATTAAACCATACAACAATGCCCATCAAAAGAATTATCACAACAGACAGCAATATGATGATTTTCTTTTTCATATCAGCTCAACTCCTTTGTCAACTTCCGATTTGTTGGTTACAAATGCAATGCATCCAATACTTCGTTTACGACCTCCAGCGACACCTGCCCCGGTGCACTGGCCTGCCCGGGATTGGCAAAGGTCATGGCGGAACCGATGGCTTCGCCGGAAAGGCGGCTCACCGCGCCCAGAGCTCCCATGCTCATGGTGATGATGGGAGTCTCCGGATGCCGGTCGGCCATTTCAGCGGTGGCAGCCAGAAGCTCCAGCACATCGGCACGGCTCTGGGGCATCACAGCCAGTTTGGGCAGATCGGCCCCGGCCTGCTGCATGGCAACCATGCGGCTCACCAGTTCGGCGCGCGGCGGCGTTTTATGGAAGTCGTGGCTGGAACACACCACTGCAGCCCCGGCGGTGTGGGCTTCTTCGATCAGCGCGGGAAGCTCTGCGCCTGAAGTGAAAAATTCAATGTCGATCAGATCGGCGCAGTCGGTGGCAAGAACGGTGCGGATAAAATGAAGATACTCTTCGTGGGCCAGAGCGACTTTGCCGCCCTCGGCCTTTGTGCGGAAGGTGAAAAGAAGCAGTTTGTCCTTCAAGGCGACGCGAAGCTTTGCAGCGCAGTGCACAATGGCCGAATAGTCTTTTGCACCTTCAAAGCAATCGATGCGCCATTCCACACAATCGGCGCGCAATGTGGAAAACTCGGCGGCTTTTTCAAGAACGGCGGTTTCCGTGGGCTCTACAATAGGAATAATAACTTTGGGGCGGCCCTCGCCGATGCAGCAGCCGCGGATGTTGACACAGGACATGGCGCTTCTCCTTTATGTAATAAGTATAGCTACCTTATACAGGATACGGGGATGACTCCATAATACGTTCTGTCTGCAGCCTTGTCAAGAAAAAGGCACGCCTTGAAACGGGTGAAAAACAGGAAGAATCTTTGCGCTGCAAAGAAATTGGAAAAAATCTGTCAAAAAGTGTTGACAAGGAGGCGGGGGTGTGGTATTATACTTGAGCGCCAAGCGCTGAGGCAAAAGAATGACTTCCGGAGCCTCAGCAGGAAGCCTTTGAAAAGAACCAATAGACGCTGAAAAGTTCCAGTTTGTTCTGAGAAACTTTTTGGATGTCCAAGTTCAAAAAGTTCAAAAGCTTCTAAAAAATAAGGCTTGACAAAAAACCACTTCGGTGGTACAATAAACAGGTCGTCAGCCGCAAGGCTGAGGCGCACAGGACCTTGAAAATTGAACAATATCGAAAAACTTGCAAGGAACCTTTTAAGTGTTTGGAAAAACACTAAAAACAATTCCAAAAGTAATTCACACAGGACGCAAGCGATTGCGTGCTGAGCGAACAAGATTTAACACTTTTAAGTGATAAATATCATTTATAAAGAGTTTGATCCTGGCTCAGGACGAACGCTGGCGGCGCGCCTAACACATGCAAGTCGAACGAGCGAGAGAGAGCTTGCTTTCTCGAGCGAGTGGCGAACGGGTGAGTAACGCGTGAGGAACCTGCCTCAAAGAGGGGGACAACAGTTGGAAACGACTGCTAATACCGCATAAGCCCACGGGTCGGCATCGACCAGAGGGAAAAGGAGTAATCCGCTTTGAGATGGCCTCGCGTCCGATTAGCTAGTTGGTGAGGTAACGGCCCACCAAGGCGACGATCGGTAGCCGGACTGAGAGGTTGAACGGCCACATTGGGACTGAGACACGGCCCAGACTCCTACGGGAGGCAGCAGTGGGGAATATTGCACAATGGGGGAAACCCTGATGCAGCGACGCCGCGTGGAGGAAGAAGGTCTTCGGATTGTAAACTCCTGTTGTTGGGGAAGATAATGACGGTACCCAACAAGGAAGTGACGGCTAACTACGTGCCAGCAGCCGCGGTAAAACGTAGGTCACAAGCGTTGTCCGGAATTACTGGGTGTAAAGGGAGCGCAGGCGGGAAGACAAGTTGGAAGTGAAATCTATGGGCTCAACCCATAAACTGCTTTCAAAACTGTTTTTCTTGAGTAGTGCAGAGGTAGGCGGAATTCCCGGTGTAGCGGTGGAATGCGTAGATATCGGGAGGAACACCAGTGGCGAAGGCGGCCTACTGGGCACCAACTGACGCTGAGGCTCGAAAGTGTGGGTAGCAAACAGGATTAGATACCCTGGTAGTCCACACCGTAAACGATGATTACTAGGTGTTGGAGGATTGACCCCTTCAGTGCCGCAGTTAACACAATAAGTAATCCACCTGGGGAGTACGACCGCAAGGTTGAAACTCAAAGGAATTGACGGGGGCCCGCACAAGCAGTGGAGTATGTGGTTTAATTCGACGCAACGCGAAGAACCTTACCAAGTCTTGACATCCCTTGACAGGCATAGAAATATGTTTTCTCTTCGGAGCAAGGAGACAGGTGGTGCATGGTTGTCGTCAGCTCGTGTCGTGAGATGTTGGGTTAAGTCCCGCAACGAGCGCAACCCTTATGGTCAGTTACTACGCAAGAGGACTCTGGCCAGACTGCCGTTGACAAAACGGAGGAAGGTGGGGATGACGTCAAATCATCATGCCCTTTATGACTTGGGCTACACACGTACTACAATGGCGTTAAACAAAGAGAAGCAAGACCGCGAGGTGGAGCAAAACTCAGAAACAACGTCCCAGTTCGGACTGCAGGCTGCAACTCGCCTGCACGAAGTCGGAATTGCTAGTAATCGTGGATCAGCATGCCACGGTGAATACGTTCCCGGGCCTTGTACACACCGCCCGTCACACCATGAGAGCCGGGGGGACCCGAAGTCGGTAGTCTAACCGCAAGGAGGACGCCGCCGAAGGTAAAACTGGTGATTGGGGTGAAGTCGTAACAAGGTAGCCGTAGGAGAACCTGCGGCTGGATCACCTCCTTTCTAAGGAGTCAGGCGAAAGAGCGACATCGAAGATGGAGATCTTTCGGACAGGTAACAAACGAGAAGAGTAGATATTGTTCGATTTTGAGGGCCCTGAAAAGGACACTCAAAGACGTACCTTGAAAACTGAATAATAACTGCGAAACAAAGATTATAGTAAGTTCTTTTTAAGAAATATTGCAATTTCAAAAGGAAGGGTAACAATAATCTTCGTTGGCAAGAGAGAATCAAGAGGATACCAAATGTTCCAAGAGAACGTTTGAAAGGTCAAGCGAACAAGGGCGCAGGGCGAATGCCTTGGCACTGGGAGCCGATGAAAGACGTGATAAGCTGCGATAAGCTTCGGGGAGCTGCAAATAAGCATTGATCCGGAGATCTCTGAATGAGGAAACTCACCTGGGTTCATACTCAGGTACGTTATACTGAACTTCAAAATAGGTATATCGAGGGAACCGCCTGAACTGAAACATCTAAGTAGGGCGAGGAAGAGACATCAAACGAGATTCCGTAAGTAGTGGCGAGCGAACGCGGAAGAGGGCAAACCGAGAGTAGAAATACTTTCGGGGTACGGAGCGCATTTAGGACTTAAGTTGTTAACCGAACGGCATGGGAAGGCCGGTCAGAGAGTGTGAGAACCACGTAGGTGAAAACGACAAGAGCCGAGCGAATTCCAGAGTACGGCCAGACACGTGAAACCTGGTCGGAATACGGGGGGACCACCCTCCAACCCTAAATACTACCCAGTGACCGATAGCGTATAGTACTGTGAAGGAAAGGTGAAAAGCACCCCGGGAGGGGAGTGAAAAAGAACCTGAAACCCTGTGCCTACAAGCACCTAGAGCGCGTCAAAGCGTGATAGGGTACTTTTTGTAGAACGGTCCGGCGAGCGATTGTATGCAGCAAGGTTAAGGACTTAAGGTCTGGAGCCGAAGCGAAAGCGAGTTTGAAAAGGGCGTTAAGTTGCATATAATGGGCCCGAAACCGGGTGACCTACCCATGGTCAGGTTGAAGTGGAAGTAAAATTCCATGGAGGACCGAACCGACCTCCGTTGAAAAGGCGGCGGATGAACTGTGGGTAGCGGAGAAATTCCAATCGAACCCGGAGATAGCTGGTTCTCCCCGAAATAGTTTTAGGACTAGCCTCAAGTTAGATACCTGGAGGTAAAGCACTGAATAGCCTAGCGGCCGAGAGGTTAGCGAAGCTTATCAAACTCAGAATGCCAGAGTATTGATGCTTGGGAGTCAGACAGTGTCAGATAAATGTCATTGTCAAAAGGGAAACAGCCCAGATCTACAGCTAAGGTCCCAAAGTCAGGTTAAGTGGAAAACGATGTGAAGATACGTAGACAACCAGGATGTTGGCTCAGAAGCAGCCACTCATTCAAAGAGTGCGTAATAGCTCACTGGTCGAGCGTCTTTGCGCGGAGAATTTAACGGGGCTAAACCTGACACCGAAGCTTAGGCAATACAGCAATGTATTGGGTAGGGGAGCGTTGTATACGCGGTGAAACAGTAGCGCAAGCGGCTGTGGAGTGTATAGAAGTGAGAATGCCGGAATGAGTAGCGCGAATGCAGTGAGAATCTGCATGGCCGAAAGCCTCAGGTTTCTGGAGGAAGGTTCGTCCGCTCCAGGTTAGTCGGGAGCTAAGGTGAGGCCTAACGGCGTAGCCGATGCACAGACGGTAGAGATTCCGTCACCACCAAAAGAGTTAAGCACAGGGACACATATGAAGTCTCGGAGCCGGGTGTTGGTTCCGGTAGCGATCGAGGGAAGTTAGTACCGAAGTCCGGGATGGAAGATGGCGAGAAAAGCTGTGTGAATTTCTGCGGTGCCCGTACCGCAAACCGACACAGGTAGGTAGGAAGAAGATTCTAAGGCCAACGGGAGAAGGGTTGTTAAGGAACTCGGCAAATTGACCCCGTAACTTCGGGAGAAGGGGTGCTGCAGCAATGCAGCCGCAGAGAATCGGCCCAAGCAACTGTTTACCAAAAACACAGGTTTGTGCTAAATCGAAAGATGACGTATACGAGCTGACGCCTGCCCGGTGCTGGAAGGTTAAGAGGAGATGTGCAAGCATTGAATCGAAGCCCCAGTGAACGGCGGCCGTAACTATAACGGTCCTAAGGTAGCGAAATTCCTTGTCAGGTAAGTTCTGACCCGCATGAAAGGCGTAATGATTTGGGCACTGTCTCAACAGCCCGCCCGGCGAAATTGTAGTACCGGTGAAGATGCCGGTTACCCGCGACAAGACGGAAAGACCCCATGGAGCTTTACTGTAGCCTAATATTGGGTTTCGATGTTGCATGCACAGGATAGATGGGACACTGGGAAGCAGGTGCTTTGGCGCTTGTGGAGTGGCCGTTGGGATACCATCCTTGCGATATTGGAATTCTAACCTGCGCCTTTGAATCAAGGCGGGGGACATTGTTAGGTGGGCAGTTTGACTGGGGCGGTCGCCTCCTAAAGAGTAACGGAGGCGTTCAAAGGTTCGCTCAGCTTGAACGGAAATCAAGCAAAAGAGTGCAAACGCAGAAGCGAGCCTAACTGCGAGACTGACGGGTCGAGCAGTAACGAAAGTTGGAGTTAGTGATCCGGTGGTATGTGAGTGGAAATGCCATCGCTCAACGGATAAAAGTTACCCTGGGGATAACAGGCTGATCTCCCCCAAGAGTCCACATCGACGGGGAGGTTTGGCACCTCGATGTCGGCTCATCGCATCCTGGGGCTGTATTCGGTCCCAAGGGTTTGGCTGTTCGCCAATTAAAGCGGTACGCGAGCTGGGTTCAGAACGTCGTGAGACAGTTCGGTCCCTATCTGTCGTGGGCGCAGGATATTTGATGGGAGCTGTTCCTAGTACGAGAGGACCGGAGCGGACGTACCTCTGGCGCACCAGTTGTTCTGCCAAGAGCATAGCTGGGCAACTATGTACGGATCGGATAAACGCTGAAAGCATCTAAGCGTGAAGCCGACCCAAAGATAAGATATCCCATTGTTTCAAACAAGTAAGACCCCTTGAAGACTACAAGGTTGATAGGCACGATGTGTAAGTGGAGCGATCCATTCAGCAAGCGTGTACTAATAGGTCGAGGGCTTGACCACAATTCGCTTGAGACTCTGAGAGTCAACGAAAAAATGTAAGCAGTGATTATTCAGTTTTGAAGGCACGTCCTTCTAAGAAACACTGGACAAAGTACAACAAACATGTTATACTGGTTCAGTCAGATCGGTCGGTGTCGATGACGGTGAGGTTCCACCTGTTCCCATTCCGAACACAGAAGTTAAGCTCACTTGTGCCGAAGATAGTTCGCTGGAAACGGCGCGTGAAAATAGGTAGTCGCCGACTTGAACAGAAAGCTCTGAGATGAAAGTCTTAGGGCTTTTTTGTTTGCGTTTTGGGGCAAAAAATAGTATCATAAAGGCAGAAACTTATACTTTCTACAGATTTTCCTGTTACACTGAATGCACAAGGAAAGGAGAGCCTGTATGGAAAAATTGACGAAAAAAGGGCTGGACGGTACCCAGCTCAAGACCATTGCACTGGTGCTGATGGTACTGGATCACATTCATTATTTCTTCGAGTTCACCGGCTGCATCCCGACGGTGTTCAGTATGCTGGGGCGGCTCAGTGCGCCGCTGTTTCTGTTCTGCACGGTAGAGGGCTTTGCCCATACCCATGACCGCAGGCGGTATTTTATCCGCATCTGGGCTATCGGCGCAGCCATGGCGGCGCTGGAATTTTTTATGATTTACGCCAAGGCCTTCCGGCGCGGGGATGGCTTCTACCCGCAGAATGCTATTTTTCAGGATTTTGTGCTGCTGTGCATCGTCTGGCAGGGCATTGACTGGCTGCGGGAGAAAAAATTCGCAAAGGGCATTGGCGCCATTGCCGCCGTTTTGTGCTGGCCGTATGTGGTGGTAGTATTTCTGCTGCTCTTCCCCGGGGTACAGGAGATGCCCATTGCTTCAACGATCGTGGCCTTTGTCATTACAAGCCCGCTGCCCATGTGGACAACCATCACGGACGGCGGCTGGAGCTTTTTGCTGGGCGGTGTGCTGCTGTATGCCCTGCGGGGGCATCGCCGCGTACAGCTGACGGCATGGGCCGTGCTCATTTTCCTATGTGATTTTGTGCCGACCTTTGGGATGCTTTGCAGACAGGCGGATTTTGTGTGGACGCAGATGTTCACCGACTACTACGAGTGGTTCGGCGTAGCGGCGGTGCTGCTGATGCTGTGGATCCAGAACGGCGGGCTGTTTCTTCCCGCGAATCAAGCTGCACAGGCCTGTCAGAAAGCCGCACAGGACGTTTTGCCAGGCATGACCGCCGCTACTTTTGACGAGACGCAGCTGGACTCCTTGTGCCGTTACGCCCTGTTTGCCGCGCCGGACAGCAGCGAGGTGCTGGCCACCAACATGGATGCCGGGCACTTGCAGCGGGCAATGGAGAACCGACAGGGGAAAACCCGCTGGCATTTTGGCTACACGCAGTATTATATGACATCAAAATTGCAGGACGGAACGGTTTGCCTGCTGCAATTTGACTATGCCGTGCCCTACTCCGACCCTGCGCTGCGGGGCGTGCTGCCGGATATGCAGACCGTGCACTGCATTCTGGGCATTCTGCTGCTGATAGGGGCAGTGGTGTGGAGCACCCACAGGACAGGGCGCTTCCTGACCCGGGAGACCGAAAAGCTGACCGCCGCAGCGCAGGCGGTGGCACGGAAGGAGCTGGACAGCGCGGTGTTTTCCGGCGCGAAGGTGCGGGAGTACGAGAGCGCTTTGCAGGCATTGCAGACCATGGGCGATGCACTGACCGGCAGCTTACAGAAGCAGTGGGCCATGGAGCAGCGGCAGCGGGAGCGGATCATTCAGCTGTCCCACAAGCTGAAAACGCCGCTGACCATCATTGAGGGCAACGCGGAGCTGCTGGCAGAGGATGACGGCCTGACCGCAGAGCAGAAAACGCAGGTGGAGTCTATTTTGCAGGGCGCAGAGCAGACCCGCACCTATCTTGGCAAGATCCGCGCCGAAGTGCAGACACCACTGAAATACAAAACGAAAAAGAATGACAAAACATGCCGAATCGTAGAAAACTGAACGGCAAACGGCAGCCCCGCCCGGAGAATGTTCCGGGCGGGGCTGCTTCGGGATTGCACGATGAGGCAGAATCTGGTATGATGGAAAAAAGCGGAAGAACCGCACGAAAAGGACGTCCCAAATCGTATTCCGAGTGAGGTGAGGAAGATGAAACTGCTTTTTAGACAGCGTGCATTCAGCTGGTTTGACAGCTACGACATCTACGACGAAAACGAAAACACCGTGTATGTGGTCAAGGGGCAGCTGTCCTGGGGGCACTGCCTGAAGATCTACGACCCGGAAGAACAGCAGGAGCTGGGCACCGTCAAGGAAGAGATCCTGACCTGGCTGCCCAAGTTTGAGCTGTACGAGGGCGAGACCTGCATCGGTACCCTGAAAAAGGAGCTGACCTTCTTCAAGCCGAAGTACAACATCGACTTCAACGGCTGGCATGTGGAGGGCGATGTATTCGAGTGGGACTATACCATCACCGGCCCGGACGGCGGCACGGTGGCTGCCGTGTCCAAGGAACCGTTCCACTGGACGGACACCTACGTTCTGGACATCACCGACCCGAAGGATGCGCTTTATGTGCTGATGTTCGTGTTGGCCATCGACGCGGAAAAGTGCTCGCGGAACTGACCCGGATCAACGAAAAAAAGAGGAACGACAGCTGTCGTTCCTCTTTTTGTATAGCAGATTCTTTACTGGTTGTCGGCCACCATCATCTTGCTGGCCTTGTAGATGTCGCCGCAGCCGAGGGTGATGACCAGATCGCCCTCCCGGGCGTTCTGCTTGACCCACTCGGCGGCCTCCTCCAGACTGTTCACCAGAACAGAGCCGGGGATCTGAGCGGCCAGTTTTGCACTGGTAATGGTGGGATCGTTGGGCTCACGGCTGCCCATGATGGGAGTGAGCACCGTGATGTCGGGGATCTTGAGCACATCCACAAAGTCGTTGAACAGCATCTTGGTGCGGCTGTATGTAAACGGCTGGTGGACGGCGATCAGACGCTTGTAGCCCATCTCCTTGGCAGTGTTCAGGGTAGCGCGCAGCTCGGTGGGATGATGTGCATAATCGTCCACGACCAAAGCGCCGTTACACTCGCCGTAGACCTCAAAGCGGCGGCCGGCACCCTTGAAATTCAGGGCGGCATCGGCGCACTGCTCCACGGTCAGACCGACGAAGCGGCAGACGGCGCACATGGCAAGCGCATTGTAAATGTTGTGGTAGCCGGGCACAGCCAGACGGATATGGCCGGTGACCTTGTTCCACTCCTTCAGGTCGAACTCAAAGAAGCCGGGTTTGTATTCGTTCACGTTCAATGCCTGATAATCGCCGTCGTTCTGGATGCCGAAGGTGCGCACGCGGCGGTCCAGCGTGTACATGACATCCATGGTGTTCTTGTCGTCCGCATTGGCAAAGATCATGAACTTGGTCATCAGGGCAAAGCGCTTGAAGGCGAATTTCAGTTCGCCCATGCTGCCGTAGTAATCCAGATGGTCATTGTCGATGTTCAGCACAACGGACAGGTACGGGGTCAGTTTCAGGAAGGTCTCGGCAAATTCACAGGACTCAATTACGATATCGTCGCCCTTGCCAGCCTTGCCGTAGCCATTGATCAGCGGAAGCTTGCCGCCGATGACGGCAGACGGGTCGCGGCCTGCCAACTCCAGCGCAGTGGTGATCATGGAAGTGGTGGTGGTTTTTCCGTGAGTGCCGGAGACGCAGATGCTCTGTTTGTACAGGCGGCTCACGTAACCCAGCAGAACGCTGCGCTCGATGGTGGGGATGCCGTAGGAGGCAGCGGCATTCAGCTCCACGTTATCTTTGGAAATGGCGGCAGAGTAGACCACCATGTCGGTGCCGATCACATTATCGGCGCTGTGACCCAGGCTGACCTTGACACCCATCTCACGCTCGTAGCGGATGATACTGCCATCCAGCACATCGCTGCCGGAGATCTCGTAGCCTTTTGCGGCAAGGATCTGGATGAGCGGATACATGCCGCTGCCGCCGCAGCCGATGAAGTGGATCTTTTTTACATTGTCCAGCAGGTGCTGGTTGTAATCGGTGTACATGAACATATAAGGCAACCTCCAAATAAATAACGGCCGCAGAGCAGACCGATTCAATCCATTCTATTAGGATACATCTTATTATATAATTTTTGGCGGACAAAATAAACAGGTAAACCCGAATTTTCGGAAAGAACCATAAATCCAATTCGGAATTTGTGATAAGTGTACAAGAAAACCGAAACCGGGAACTTCTTCATAAAAGATTTACATTTGCCTTTACAAAATACTTAACAACTTTGAATCATCTGTGGTAAAATAGAAAAGGACAATTTTTTAAGGGATCGTTGGTGCGGCCGACAGAGGATGCAGAACGGTTTTATAAAAGGAGAAATAATGTGAGAATCAAGATCACAGCGGACAGCACCTGCGACCTGTCCGAAGAGCTTTTGGCACAGTGGGACATTGCCCTGATGCCCATGCACATTCTGATGGGCGAGGATAGCTATCTGGACGGCGTAACGATCCACCCGGCAGATGTGTTTGCCTATGTGAATGCGGGCGGCAAAATGCCCAAATCCGCCGCCGCAAATCTGGTGGAATATACCGAATTTTTTGAGCCGTTTGCCAAAGAGTGCGATGCGGTGATCCATATTTCGGTCAGCAGCAAGCTTTCGTCCTGCTTCCAGAATGCGAAGCTGGCGGCAGGCGAATTCGAGAATGTCTATGTGGTGGACAGCCAGAATATCTGTACCGGGCAGGGCTATCTGGTGCTGAAAGCGGCCAAGTGGGCTGCAGATGGCCTGCCCCCTCGCAACATTACGATACGGCTGCAGAGCCTTGCCAAACGGGTAGAGCTGAGCTTTGTACTGGACCGGCTGGACTTTATGGCCAAGAGCGGCCGCTGCTCCGGTGTGCTGGCCTTCGGGGCAAACCTGCTGGGCATCAAGCCCGCACTGGAAGTGATCGACGGCGAACTGAAGGTAGTCAAAAAATACCGCGGCAGCCTGCCCATCTGCGTGGGCAAGTACATCACCGACCGTCTGGTGGAACGCGACGACATCGAGGACAGCCTTGTGTTCATCTCCTCCTGCCAGCCGAAGCCCGGCTGCATGGACGCAGTGAAGGCGGGGCTGAAGAAATACGGCAGCTTCAAGGAATGCCACGAGACAGACATCGGCACCACCATCGGCGGCTATTCCGGCCCGGGTACCATTGGCATCGTGTTTGCACGGAAGGAAAAATAAAAAAGTGGCTGTTGCACATGCAACAGCCACTTTTTCTCACTGGGAGCGGCGTTTTAAAATTTCATCCAGAATGGCATCGGCCACATCGGCCTTGCTCATCAGCGGCAGCTCACGGGTGCCGTCCGGGGTAATGAGGGTGACTACATTGGTGTCCACGCCAAAACCGGCACCGGCCACTTTCAGGTTGTTGGCAACCACCATGTCCAGATTCTTTTTGGTCAGCTTTGCAGAGGAGTTCTCCACAAGATCGCGGGTCTCCATGGAAAAACCGCACAGGAACTGGTGGGTCTTTTTGGGGCCGATGGTGCCCAGAATATCCGGCGTGCGTTCCAGAGGGATGGACATGTCGCCGTCCTTTTTTTTGATCTTGTCGTTTGCCACGGCAGCGGGGCGGTAGTCGGCCACGGCAGCGGCCATAATGAGCACATCCGTAGCATCAAAGCGGCTGGTGACGGCTTCGTACATCTGCTGAGCAGTGGTCACGGGCACATCGGTGGTAAACTTGACCGGCTGCAGGGCAGTCTCGCCGTGGATAAGGGTGACATCCGCGCCGCGCATGGCGGCGGCACGGGCAAGGGCATAGCCCATCTTGCCGGTGGAATGGTTGGTGAGGTAGCGCACCGGGTCCAGCGGCTCCTGCGTGGGGCCGGCGGTGACGGCAATGCGCAGACCGGCAAGATCTTTGGGCCGGGCAATGGCATGCAGGATATACTCGATCAGCACATCTTCCTTAGGCAGACGGCCGCTGCCAACATCCTTGCAGGCCAGCACGCCGCTCTCGGAGGGGATCACCGTGAAGCCGTAGCGTTCCAGCGTGGCGATATTATCCTGCGTAATGGGGTTTTCCAGCATTCCGGTATTCATGGCCGGAGAAACGAGCTTGGGGCACTTTGCAGCCAGCACTGTGGTGGTGAGCATATCATCGGCGATGCCGTGGGCCATCTTGGCGATGACGTTGGCAGTGGCCGGGGCGACAAGGATCACATCGGCTTTTTTTGCCAGCGAGATGTGGGTGACTTCAAACTTGAAATCCCGGTCAAAGGTATCCACCATGCACTTGTGGCCGGTAAGCGTTTCAAATGTAACAGGGGTGATGAACTGGGTCGCATTTTTGGTCATGATGACCTCCACATCGGCTCCCAGCTTGCGCAGTGCGCTGGCCACGTTGGCCATTTTATAGGCGGCAATGCCGCCGCTTACGCCCAGAAGGACGCATTTTCCGTTCAGATCCATTGGTAAAACCTCCTGCAAAAACGTACTGTTTCCACATTTCTTACCTTAGTATAATGCAAAAGTTCCGCCAGCACAACAAAATCTTTGTACAGGCTTGTAATTGGGAACAAAATGCGGTAAAATACAGCTTGACAAAGAATAGACAGACTGCGGTGAGGGGCAGGCCATCGGGGAGCTTTCTCCGCCGTCCTGCCGGATACTGCCGCGTTATAAAGGGAAAACAGAATTATGATCTTAGCCATTGATATAGGCAACACCACCGTCGCCCTTGGGGGCATTCGGGACGGACGTGTATGCTTTGTGGCGCGCATGGACACGGTGCGCACCCGCACGGCTGCAGAATATCGTGTCGAAATGGATAAAATTTTTGCGCACCGCCGCCATCCTGAGCGCCCCATGCGCTTTGAGGGCGCTGTGCTCACCAGCGTGGTGCCCCAGATCACCGGGGCACTGGCTGAGTGCGCCCGCCATTATACGGGCAGGAAGCCGGTCATCGTCTCGCCGGAGATCCGAACCGGACTGACCATGGGCGTGGATGAACCCCACGCTGTGGGCAAGGATCGCCTTGTGGATGCGGCTTATGCGGCGGCGAATTTTCCGCTGCCGGTGGTCACGGTGGACCTTGGCACTGCCACGACCTTTAATGTGGTGGACGAGAACCGCGTGTTCCGGGGCGGTGTCATCTGCCCGGGGCTTTCCACCGGGCTGCGGGCACTGGGCGACCGCTGTGCCCAGCTGCCGCAGGTGCATCTTGGCTCGCCCAAAAGCGCCATTGGCACCAACACCGAAAAATGCATGCTGTCCGGCTCCGTGATGGGCACGGCTGTGCTCATTGACGGCATGGTGCAGCGCATTGAGGAAGAGCTTGGCCGTCCGGTCACTCTGGTGGTAACAGGAGGGCTGGCAAAGTATGTGACACCGCTGTGCCGCCACCCGCTGACCTACGACCCGGAGCTGCTGATGAAGGGACTTGCCCTTTTGTACCAGCTCAATGCGTCCCAGCCGCAGCACCACGGTGCGGGCGGCGGCAGGCACTATGGCCGGCAGAACCAGCACGGCCATGCAAAACAGCGCACCTACCCCCAAAAGCGCACCCGCCGCGAGCCGGAAGCGCTGGTAGGCTGACCAACGACAGGATGGGGAGAAAAATCAGATGAAATTAGGCATTCTTGGCACGGGCAAGATCGTGCGGGAATTTTTGCCATGGCTTGCAGAGCACACGCCTTTTACGGTGCAGGCCATCTGCAGCACCGAGCGCAGCGCCGAGCTGGCTCAGAGCCTTTGCGGACAGTACGGCGTGCCGCAGCATACCACCAATTTTCTGGAACTGCTGCAGTGGGTGGATGTGGTGTACATTGCAGTGCCGAACCTGCAGCATGTGCGCTATGCCCGCGTGGCGCTGGAAGCAGGCAAACATGTTATTGTGGAAAAGCCGCTGGCACCCACGGCGGCCCAGACGGAAGAACTGGTAAATCTGGCACGGCACAAAAAGGTGTTCCTGTTTGAAGCCATCACCACCCAGTACCTTGAAAACTACGCAAAGATCCGGGAGCTGCTGCCCCGCATTGGCACCGTGAAGCTGGTACAGTGCAATTTCAGCCAGTATTCCAGCCGGTACGATGCCTTCTGTGCAGGCGATGTACAGCCTGCCTTTGACCCGGCCTGTGCCGGCGGTGCCCTGATGGATCTTGGCGTATATAATGTAAGCTACATCGTGGGCCTGTTCGGGGAGCCGAATCAGGCCAAATATACCGCCAACATGGAGCGCGGCATCGACACCAGCGGCATCCTGACCATGGATTACAGCGGCTTCAAGGCCGTGAGCATCGCCGCCAAGGACTGCGCGGCCCCGGCCCGGTACATCATTCAGGGCACGAAGGGCTATATCATGCAGAAGTCCACCGCCAACTGCTGCGGCGGCATCACCTTCCACCCTAACGAGGGCAAGGAAGAGCACTATAACCTGAATGGCGGCAGGCCCCGGCAGGCGGCAGAGTTTGAAGCCTTTGCCCGTGCGCTGGAGAGCGGAGATCAGGAGCTGTGCGGCCGGATGCAGGATACCACCATCGCTGTGAGCCGTGTGCTCACGGTGGCCCGCCGCAATGCGGGCATCCGCTTCCCGTGCGACCGCTGAAAAAGCCTTTCCCATTGGAACACGCCCTGACAAAAACGCGCTCCAAATTGTTTGAATATTTACTTTAAAACCCGCATAGAGCGGGCAGGTTTGCGCCGTATCCGACGTATAGGGCGGAACGGCAGCAGGAGGAAAACTGAATATGAAAAATACGAAAACTCTTACCCGTGTGGCGCTGCTGGTTGCCATTGAGCTGGTCATGAAGATGGTGGGTCTGGGCAGTGTGCCTGTGGGCCCGCTGTACATGAGCTTCCTGACCCTTCCCATTGCAGTGGGTGCCATCACCATGGGCCCCGCTGTGGGCGCACTGCTGGGCGGTGTGTTCGGCGCAGTGAGCTTCTACGATGCCATCACCGGTGCTTCCGCTATGACGGGTGCGCTGTTTCAGGTGAGCCCTGTGAACACCTTTATCCTGTGCGTGGGCATGCGCGTGTTGATGGGCCTGTGCTGCGGCCTGATCTTCAGCGGCCTGAAGCGCTTTGACAAGCCCGGCACCTGGAGCTACATCCTCAGCGCCATGAGCGCACCCTTCCTGAATACGGTGTTCTTCATGGGCTGGATCGTGCTGGCCTTCTACGGCTGTGACTACGTGCAGAACCTGGTGTCCGTCAAGGGCGCTGCGAACCCCTTCATGTTCGTGGTGCTGCTGGTCGGCGTGCAGGGCGTGGCCGAGTTCCTTGTCTCCGGCATTCTGGGCGGCATCGTAGCCCGTGCTGTGGCAAAGTTCGTAAAATAAAAGATGTGCCGGATGTCAGGGCGGCGCATTCTATAATCGTGATAAAAAACTCCTCCGGCGAAAGCTGGAGGAGTTTTTTCACAACAAATATTTCTCCTGCATAGGATGGCCCACGAGCAGGCAAAGGGGGATGCGGCATGGAAGCGAAAAAGCTGTTTGCGGTGGTGGGCACCGATGCCCGGCAGGCGGCGGCAGGCCGGGTGCTGGAACAAGCAGGTTATGCGGTGGGCGGAGCCGAACAGGTTGCACTGGCAGATTATATCCTGCTGCCTCTGCCGCTGGATGCGGCCCGCACCCCGCTGGCAGAGCTGCTGCGGGCTGCAAAACCCGGCGCGGTGGCACTGGGCGGCAGGCTCTCAGTTCAGGCAAAGACCATCGCACAGAAAGCTGGCGTGGAGCTGGTGGATTACTTTGCCCGACCGGAGCTGACGGTGTACAATGCCATCCCTACGGCGGAGGGCTGCATTGGCATCCTGCTGGCCGAGCGCACCCGTACCCTGTGGGGCACAAACCTTCTGCTGCTGGGCTTTGGCCCGGTGGGGCAGGCGCTGGGGGCGCGGCTGGCGGCACTGGGGGTAAATGTGACTGTTTGTGCCCGGCGCGCCGAACAGCGTGCGCTGGCCGAGAGCCTTGGTCTGCGGGGTGCAGAGCTTGCCCGGCTGGCCGCGCTGGCTCCGGCCTTTGATACGGTGGTGAACACCATCCCGGCCCCGGTGCTGACCGAGCCGGTGCTGGCGGCTCTGCGGCCCGGCAGCCTGATCGTAGATCTGGCATCAAAGCCCGGCGGCACCGACTTTGCTGCGGCGCAGCGGCTGGGCTGCAAGGCCATCCATGCGCTCAGCCTGCCCGCCGCCTGTGCACCGGACACGGCTGGGGAAGCGGTGGCACGCACCGTGCTGACCATTTTGCGGGAGCGGGAGGAACACATATGAGAACGCAGAAAAAAGGACGCATTGCATTTGCAGTGTGCGGCAGCTTCTGCACACTGGAAGCGGCGCTTGCGGCAGCGCAGCAGCTGACAGAACAGGGCTGGGAGCTGCTGCCCATCATGAGCTTTGCCGCAAAGCAGGATACCCGCTTTGGCACCGGGCAGTTCTGGCAGGAACGGCTGGAAGCCCTTACCGGCCATGCAGTGTTGGACACGTTGCAGGCCGTGGAGCCGCTTGGCCCTAAAAAGCTGGTCAGTGCACTGGTGATTGCGCCCTGCACCGGGGCCACGCTGGCACGGCTTGCGGCAGGCATTTCCGATACGCCGGTAACGCTGGCGGCAAAAAGCCTTTTGCGGGTGGGATGCCCGGTGGTGGTGGGCGTTTCCACAAACGACGGGCTGGGCGCATCGGGGGAGAACATGGCCCGGCTCTACCAACGCAAGCATTACTATTTTGTGCCCTACGGGCAGGATGACCCCATCCACAAGCCCAACAGCCTGAAGGCGGACTTTGCCCGTCTGCCCGCTGCACTGGACGCTGCGCTGGCCGGGCTGCAGCTGCAGCCCGTTCTGCTGCAAAACAACGTCTGAATGGCTTTTCAGCCGGGACAAAATGTGGTATACTGAATTTGATGCTTTGCCGGTGCAGTACGACGGGCAGAAAAACGCTCAATGGAGAAAAACCAGATGAAAAAACTGACAGCGGCGCTGTGCGTTGTGCTGCTTATGATCTGCGTGTTCGTGCCGGGGGCAGCGGCGGCTGGCCCTGCCCTTGGTGCCACCCGCGCTTACTGCATCATCGATGCAGACACCGGCCTTGTGCTGGCACAGCAGAATATGAACGAAGAGCTGCACCCGGCATCCATCACCAAGGTGATGACGCTGGGCCTTGCCTGCGAAAAGGCGCAGGGGAACTGGGATGATATAAAGCTCACCGTGACCCACGAGGATGTTTACTCGCTGGCAGGCACCGATTCCAGTCACATTGCCCTGCGCGAGGGCGAAGAAGTGCCCCTGACCGATGCGCTGTATGCCACCCAGATGGCCAGTGCCAACGACGGCGCGAACCTGCTGGCCGAATATGTGGGAGAGGGCACCATCGCGGACGGCGTGGCAAAGATGAATGCGCGGGTAGAAGAGCTGGGCCTTGCGCACACCCACTTTGCAAACCCCCACGGCATCAGCGACGAGGACCACTACACCAGCTGCTACGATATGGCGCAGATCCTGCGCTGGGCACTGGAGCAGCCGGGCTTTGAGCAGGTGTTCACCCGCAATGAGATGTACACCATGGACCCCACCAACATCCAGCCCGTGACCCGCTACTTTTCCCAGCAGGACAAAATGCGCATTGGCTCCAGCCGGTACTACATCTCGTCCATTCTGGGTTCCAAGCTCGGTTATACCAACACGGCCCGCTACAGCTACGCCTGTCTGGCGGAGCAGAACGGCGTCCGGCTCATCTGCGTGACCATGCAGAGCGAGCTGAGCACTGATAAATACAACGATATGCGCACCCTGCTGGATTATGCGTTCAGCACCTTTACCGGCTACACCGACCTGCCCGCGCAGGGCATCACAGCACCGCTGAGCGTGGTGGGCGGCGGCGGGAGCCTTGGCACCGTGACCGTCTCCGACCCCGGCGTGCGGCTGCTGCTGGCCAACGGCCTGACTGCCGACGATGTGGAGGTGACGCTGGAACTGCCGGAAAGCTATGTCCTTGGCTCCGACCCGGAGGTGTACGCTGTGTACACCGTCCACGGCGGCGAAAAGCAGGAGAGCACCAGCGTGCGTGTGGATGCGGAGATTTCCGGCCTGCCTGAACTGCTGGAGAACAGCACCGGTCAGGAGTTGGAAGCGGCCAAGGCGGTAAAGCCCCAAAGCCATGCATTCTGGCTGCTGGGCATCTCGCTGGGGTCCACCGCAGCGGCAGCGCTGGTGACTTTTCTGGTGGTGCGGTTCATCACTTGGCGGAAGAAACGCCGCAGAACGCGCACGGAACAGGGACAGACCCGCCGCGGCAAATAAGCGCAAAAGCCTGCGTCGAACAGACTTTTCCAGATAAAACAAACATGCTTCACAAAAGAGAGGTACAAAATATGGGCAAGTTTACGTTTACTCAGACCGAGATCCCCGGTGTTGTGGTCATTGAGCCGCAGGTGTTCGGCGACGACCGCGGCTATTTTATGGAGACCTATCAGAAGGATCAGTTTGCCGAAGCCGGCATCGATAAGGAATTCGTGCAGGACAACCAGAGCCGCTCCACCCGCGGCGTGCTGCGCGGCCTGCACTTCCAGAAGGAGCACACGCAGGGCAAGCTGGTGCGCGTGACCAAGGGCGAGGTGTTCGATGTGGCCGTGGATTGCCGCCCCCACAGCGCCACCTTCGGTAAGTGGGTGGGCGTGACCCTTTCCGAGGAAAACAAGAAGATGTTCTACATCCCGGAGGGCTTTGCACACGGTTTTCTGGTGCTGAGCGATGTGGCAGAGTTCTGCTACAAGTGCACCGATGTGTACGACCCCACCAGCGAGGGCGGCATCCCCTACGATGACCCCACCGTGAACGTGCAGTGGCCGGACTGCGGCTGCGAGCACAAGACCAGCGCAAAGGACAAGCTGCACGAGCCCTTTGCTGCACAGAAGTTTGAATATTTTGAAAAGTGGTGATCGCCTGTGGCAAAATTCAAAGCAATGTGGAACGGCTTCTGGTGCTACCGCTATCTGCTGTGGAACCTCGTCAGCTGTGACTTCAAGCTCAAATACCGCCGCAGCGTGCTGGGCGTGGTGTGGAGCGTTCTGAACCCGCTGCTCATGTGCCTTGTGTACTGGGCCGTGTTCAGCAGTCTGATGGACATGCGCGGCAGCGGCATCGACAACTTTGCCGTGTTCCTGATGTGCGGCCAGCTGCTGTTCAACTTCTTCAACGAGGCCACCTCCACCGGCATGAGCAGTGTGCTGGGCGCTGCGCCCCTGCTCAAAAAGGTGTATATCCCCAAGTATATCTTCCCGCTGGAAAAGTGCTGCTTTGCCATGGTGAACTGCGTGTTCAGCTTTGTGGCGCTGCTGCTGGTCATGATCTTTACCGGTGCACCCTTCCACCTGACCCTCATCGAGGCGGTCTACCCGCTGGTGACGCTGTTCTTCTTCAGTCTGGGCGTGGGCCTGCTTCTGGCAGCGGCTACCGTGTTCTTCCGGGATATCATGCACATCTGGAGCGTGTTCATCACCGCATTGCTGTATTTTTCCGCCATCTTCTACGACCCCACCCAGATGACCTTTTCCATCGGCGGGTTCAACATGCAGCAGATCATCAAGCTGAATCCCATGTACTGGTACATCACAGGCTTCCGCCGTACCGTGATGTGGGGCATCCCGCTGGATTTCAACATGTTCGCGGTGTGCGGCTGCTGCGCCGTGCTCTCCATGCTGGTGGGCGTGTGGGTATTCCGCAAAACGCAGGACCGCTTTGTGCTGCATATTTAAGGAGGAAGAACAATGGAACCGATCATCAAAGTGGACAATGTTTCCATGTGCTTCAACCTCTCCAAGGAAAAGCATGAGAGCCTGAAGGAATACTTCCTTGCCATGGTGCAGGGCCGCCTGCAGTACGATGAATTTTACGCCCTCAAGGACGTGAGTCTGGACATCATGCCCGGCGATTTCTATGGCCTTGTGGGCCTGAACGGCTCGGGCAAGTCCACCCTGCTCAAGACCATTGCGGGCGTGTACAAGCCCAGCAAGGGCAAGGTGACGGTCCGCGGCTCCATCGCCCCGCTCATCGAGCTGGGCGCGGGCTTTGATATGGACCTGACTGCCCGCGAGAACATCTACCTGAACGGCACGGTGCTGGGCTTCTCGCCCAAGTATCTGGACGAAAAGTTTGATGAGATCGTGGAGTTCAGCGAGCTGCAGAACTTTCTGGATGTGCCGCTCAAGAACTACTCCTCCGGCATGGTGGCCCGCATCGGCTTTGCCATTGCCACCATCACCAAGCCCGATATCCTCATTGCGGACGAGGTGCTTTCGGTGGGCGATTTCCTGTTCCAGCAGAAGTGCGAAAAGCGGATGCAGGAGCTGATGGCGGGCGGCACCACGGTCATTCTGGTGTCTCACTCCATTGAGCAGATCGAGCGCATGTGCAGCAAGGTGGCATGGCTGAGCCACGGCCACCTGAAAATGAACGGCGATACGGCAACGGTTTGCGCGGCCTACAAGGCAACGCAGCGCGGCGAGGCCTGATATGAATGTACGACTGAAACGCGCCAGAGAACTGGCAGGCTATGCGGTGCAGCTGACGAAGGACGAGGGCCTGCCCACCATGCTCAAACGGGGCGCGGGCTTTGTCAAGCGCCGCTGCTTTGGCAAGCGTGCCCGCTATCTGCCCGCCAAAAAGGTGCTGGAAGCCCAGCGGGCCGAAATGGCCGGCAAAACGGCGGCAGACTGCGGCCTGCCCACCATCAGCATCCTGACTCCGCTGTATAATACACCGGAAAAATACCTGCGGGAATTTCTGGATTCCTTTGTGAACCAGACGGCCCCCAACGGTCAGCTCTGCCTTGCGGATGCTTCCGATGCAGAACATGCCGATGTGAAGCGCATCGTGGAGGAATATCAGACAAAGAATCAACGCATCGTATACAAAAAGATCGAAAACAAAGGCATTGCGGCCAACACCAATGCTGCGGCAGAGCTTGCCGCAGGGGAATATCTGGCCCTTGCCGACCACGATGATATCCTTGCGCCCCACGCCATGTACACCATGGGCAAAGCCATTCTGCAGCTGCGGGCGCAGGGCGAGCCGGACGGCTTCCTCTACAGCGATGAAGCACTCTTTTCCAAGAGCATCCAGCGGCCCATGGTGGCCCACTTCAAGCCGGATTACGCCCCGGACTACCTGCTGTGCTGCAACTACATCTGCCACTTGGCGGTGTTCCAAAAGGCGCTGTGGGATGAGATCGGCGGGGAGCGGCCGGAGTGCGACGGCAGTCAGGACCACGACCTGTTTCTGCGCCTTGTGGAAAAGACCAGCGGCGCGGCCCATGTGCCGCAGGTGCTGTACTACTGGCGGGTGCACGCAGGCTCCACCTCCGGCGGCACCGATGCCAAGCCCTATGTGGCGGCAGCAGCCAAAAAGGTGCTGGCCGACCATCTGGCCCGCACCGGGCGCACCGGCACCGTGGAGGACGGCCTGTTCCCCAGTACCTACCGGGTGAAGTGGGATATCGTGGGCGACCCGAAGGTGAGCATCCTCATCCCGAACAAGGACCACACCGACGATCTGGAAAAGTGCCTGCACAGCATCTGGACCAAAACCAGCTGGGAGAACTTTGAGGTTATCGTCATCGAGAACAACTCCACCGACCCGGCGACCTTTACCTATTATAAGGAAGCCCGGCAGCGCTACGACGGCCTGCAGGTGGTCAACTACCCGCAGAAGGGCTTCAACTTTTCCGGCATCAACAACTTTGGTCGGCAGTACGCCAGCGGGGATTACCTGCTGCTGCTGAACAACGACGTGGAGGTGCGCAATGCGGATTGGCTCACGGAGCTTTTGCGGCAGTGCGCCCACCCCGGCGGCGCGGCCATCTGCGGCGCGGAGCTGCTCTACCCGGACGAGACGTTGCAGCATGCGGGCGTCGTGACCGGCCTTGGCGGCTACGCGGGCCACAGCCACAAATACCGCAAGGCGGGCGGCAGCGGCTACATGTTCCGCGCTGCAACGGTGCAGGACTTTTCCGCCGTCACCGGTGCCTGCCTGCTGGTAAAGACCAGCGTGTGGGACGAAGTGGGCGGTCTGGACGAAGCCTTTGCGGTGGCCTTCAACGATGTGGATTTCTGTCTGCGGGTGCGGGATGCAGGGTACCGCATTGCGTGGACACCCTATGCTCAGCTGACCCATTACGAGAGCAAGAGCCGCGGCGGCGACGAAAAAGACCCGGTGAAAGCCCGGCGCTTTGCCGCCGAGCAGCAGCGGCTGTATGCTGTGCACGGCAAGGCGAACATCCTGCACGACCCCTACTACAACCCCAACCTGACCATGGACCGGGAGGATTTTTCTGAAAGCAATGATCTGCGCGGGCTGAAAGAGGGACGTATCACGGTGCAGTGGAGGGGAGATGCCTCGCCCTCTCAGGCGCACTGACGTGCGCCAGCTCCCCCGAAAGGGGGAGCTTTATGCGCTGTGGAGGAAAAGAAAACCTTCTGTTTGCAGGAAAAACTTGCCGATTCGCAGGGAAAAAGCTCCCCCTTCGGGGGAGCTGGCATCGCGCAGCGATGGCTGAGAGGGTTATTAGGAGGAACACCAAATGAACATCAAGGGCCATTTTGAGACCATCACCCGGCACAAGCTGCTGGTGATGAAATACTGCTTTGCCTGCGGGCTCTATGAGCAGGGCCTTGCCCACGACCTGAGCAAGTACAGCCCTACCGAGTTTATTCCGGGCTGCATCTATTATCAGGGTGACCACAGCCCCAACGAAGCGGAACGTCTGGCGCGGGGCTATTCCTCCGCGTGGCTGCACCACAAGGGCCGCAACAAGCACCATCTGGAATACTGGATCGACTACAGCACCCGGAAGGTGGGCCTTGCCGGCATGAAGATGCCCCTGCGCTATGTGTGCGAAATGGTGTGCGACCGCGTGGCTGCAAGCCAGATCTATCTGGGCGACAGGTACACCGATGCTTCCCCGTGGGAATACTACGAGCGCAGCAAGACCCACTACCTGCTCCACCCGGAGACCCGTGCCCTGCTGGAAGAACTGCTGAAAATGGTGCGTGACCTTGGGCATGACCGCACCTTTGAGCACATGAAATACCTGCTGGGCTGCGAAAAAGATTACTAAAAGGAATATTTTGCTTAAAAACACCGCTGAGGGAGACACGGCGGTGTTTTTTGTATGCCATAAAACAACACATCCCCCAGCCCGGGCGGCACATGCCGTTCAGGCTGGGGGATGCTTTTTGTGCAAGACGGGTGTTACTGCTCGTTCTCGTAGATCTGGATATAACGGGGTGCGTTCTTATCCTGAATGAACAGCAGCGCGGCGGTCAGGGCCACCGCCAGAGCAGTGAGGACGGCGAGCAGTGCTTTGAGAACCTTCATCGTTTCAAGCCTCCTTGGTAAGTCTGGCGCGGAGCGGGGGACGTTCCGCAGTTTTTGGTTGCCCTTAGTATAGCATAATCCGCATGCAAAGGCAAACACCGGATACAGGAAGAAAAATACGGTGGTTAGTTGTATATAACCACAAAAAATGAAAAGAAAGTTCAGGAAAACACATCATTTTTGTGCCATTGTCGTTGACTTCCCACGCCAAAATGATACAATAAACATGTTAAGCAGCTGCTGTCCCTGTACCAGTGCGCCTGCATGGGCGTGGGGGCGGCAATTCAAGCAGAATGGGGGATTTGAATTCCATGTTGAACAAGCTGAAACGTGCGGCGCTTGGCGCGCATACGCCGCATGACAAGGCAACTGCTGCAAGCAAACCGATCCCGATGCCTCTGCCCGCGCAGGTACGCATCCTCATGAGCCAGCACATCGGCGCTCCCGCAAAAGCTCTGGTCAAAAAGGGCGACGAGGTGTTCGTTGGTACAAAGATCGGCGAGGCTGGCGGCTTCGTCTCTGCAAACATCCACTCCAGTGTCTCCGGCACGGTTGCCGCAGTGGAGCCCTTCCGTCTGTCCAATGGCCGCATGTGCGACTCTGTCGTCATCAAGACCGATGGCAAACAGACCGTGGACCCGGCTGTCAAGGCACCGGAAGTGACCGATAAGGCCAGCTTCCTCAAGGCTGTGCGTGAGTGCGGTCTGGTCGGTCTGGGCGGCGCAGGCTTCCCGACCGATGTAAAGCTGCAGCCCAAGCAGCAGGTGGATACCCTGCTGATCAACGCTTCCGAGTGTGAAGTGTGGCTGACCAGCGATACGCAGGAGATGCTGAACTGCAGCGATGATATCATCCGCGGCATCAAGGCCGTGTTGCAGTACACCGGCATCCCGAAGTGCGTCATCGGCATTGAGAACAACAAGCCCGAGTGCATCGACTTGCTGTGCAAAAAGACCAATGGCGACAGCACCATCGAGGTCAAGCCCCTGCCCAGTGTCTACGGCACCGGCGCAGAGCTGATCCTTATTGAAAAGTGTCTGGGCCGCGAAGTGCCCCACGGCGGTCTGCCCGCAGATGCCGGCGCTATCGTCATGAACGTGACCAGCGTCTCCACCCTTGGCAAGTATCTGGCTACCGGTATGCCGGTGGTCGAGCGCACCATCACCGTGGACGGCGACGCCTGCGCAAAGCCCCAGAACATCGTTGTCCCCGTGGGCACTGCCTATCAGGACATCATCGATTTTGCGGGCGTCAAGGGCGAGCTGGGCAAAGTGGTTGCCGGCGGTGCCATGATGGGCCCCGCTGTGGAGAACCTGAGCTACCCCACCACCAAGACCACCTCCGGCCTGATCTTCCTGAGCAAGGCCGCTGCAGAGCCTGCACCGGTGAATCCCTGCATCCGCTGCGGCCGCTGCGTGGAGTACTGCCCCATGGGTCTGGAGCCTGTGGAGGTCAATCAGGCATACGCTGCACGCGATGTGCAGGAGCTGGGCAAGCTGCATGCAGACTACTGCTTCAACTGCGGCAGCTGCTCGTTCGTCTGCCCGGCAAAGCGCCCTGTTACCCAGATGATGAGTCTGGCAAAGGCGTTCTACCTTGGTGAAATCAAAAAAGGAGGCAATAAGTAATGGATACGAAGCTTATTGTTTCGGCTTCCCCGCATGTGCGCAGCGAAGAGACCACCCAGAGCCTGATGGCCAACGTGATCGTCGCCCTGTGCCCCTGCGTGGTGGCCTCTGCCATCATTTTTGGTATGCGTGCACTGCTGGTAACAGCCGTGTCCGTGGTGGCCTGCGTGGTTTTTGAGTGGCTGTACTGCAAGCTGCTCAAGAAGCCCAACCCCATCAGCGACCTGTCCGCCGTCGTCACCGGCATCATTCTGGCTATGAACGTGCCCGTGGGCATGCCCATCGGCCAGCTCATCATCGGTGATCTGGTGGCCATCGTCATCGTCAAGCAGCTGTTCGGCGGCATCGGCATGAACTTTGCAAACCCCGCTCTGGTGGGCCGTATCGTGCTGTTCATCAGCTTTGCCGGTTCCATGAACAAGTGGGTGTTCCCGGATGCAGCGGTGGATCAGCTGTCCAGCGCTACCCCGCTGGCTGTGGCCGATAAGTCCAAGCTGAGCCTGCTGGATCTGTTCATGGGCATCCACGGCGGTGTGCTGGGCGAGACCTGCGCACTGGCCATCGTGCTGGGCCTGATTTATCTGGTGGCCACCAAGACCATCAGCATCGCCATCCCGGCTTCTTACGTCGGCAGCATGTTCGTGTTCTACCTCATTGCTACCCACAGTGTGCACGAGGCTCTGGTTGCCGTGCTGAGCGGCGGCCTGCTGTTCGGTGCCGTGTTCATGGCTACCGACTACGTTACCAGCCCCTTCACCCTGAAGGGCAAGCTGGTGTACGGCGTGGCACTGGGCATCGTCACCTTTGCCATCCGTTACTGGGGCAGCTACACCGAGGGCGTGTCCTTCGCACTGCTGTTCATGAACCTGTGGGTTCCCTACATCAACGATCTGACCCGTCAGACCCCGTATGGCTACATCAAGCCTGCAAAGAAAGCAAAGGAGGGTGCTGGCAAATGAGTAAGTCTTCCAACTGGGAGAGCACCATCAAGCCCATTGTTGTGCTGAGCGTTATCTCCCTGATCGCCAGCCTGCTGCTGGCACTGGTGAACGGTATGACCGCCCCGGTCATTGCCGAGAACACCAAGCGCACCACTCTGGCCGCTTATGTCGGCGTGCTGCCCTCCGTTTCGGATGCCAGCGAGCTGGAAGAAGTGACCGATTACACCACCGCCGGCATCACCGGCGTGGTCAAGGCTCCGGACGGCAGCACTGCCATCAAGGCCGAGGAAAAGGGCTTTGACGGCGGCATCCTGACCGTCATCATGGGCTTCGACGCCAACGGCGCCGAGACCGGCATCTGGGTGGACGCTTCCACCCAGACCAAGGGCATCGGCTCCAACGTGAGCAGTGACGACTTCCTGGCGCAGTTCGACGGCATGGACGGCACCCAGAACATTGTGATGAATCAGGATTACGACGCCTACAGCGGCGCAACCATCTCCTCCACCGCACTGTTTGCTGCCATCAATGACTGTGTCAACTGCTACAACGAGCTGGCGTAAAGGAGGTTGGTAAGAAATGGCACAAGAAAATAAGTCCAAGGTAAGCATCCTTACCAACGGCATTATCAAAGAAAACCCCGTTCTGCGTCTGGTTCTGGGTACCTGCTCCATTCTGGCAGTTACCACTGCAGTTTCCAGCGCTCTGGGCATGGGTGCCGCCTTCACCTTCGTGCTGGTGTGCTCCAATATCATGATCTCCCTGCTGCGCAAGGTGATCCCCGGCAAGGTGCATCTGCCCTGCTACATCGTCATTATCGCAAGCTTCGTGACCATCGTTCAGATGTTCATGCAGGCTTACATGGAAAGCCTGTACAACGCTCTGGGTGTGTTCCTGCCCCTGATCGTTGTCAACTGTATCATTCTGGGCCGTGCCGAGATGTTCGCCTGCAAGAACAGCATCGTGGACTCCGCACTGGACGGCGTGGGCATGGGCGTTGGCTACACCCTCACCGCTACCCTGATGGCATCCATCCGTGAGATCCTGGGCAGCGGCACATGGCTGGGCTTCCAGGTGATCCCGGAAAGCGTTGCCAAGGTCTCCATCATGACGCAGGCCCCCGGCGCATTCTTCTGCTTTGGCCTGTTGATGGCCGGCTGTGTGTGGCTGGAAGGCAAGCTGGATGCCCGCATCGAGCGCAAGAGCTGCTGCGACCTTGATAACCTGAAGAAGGAGGCAGAATAAGATGTTAGTAAAACTCGCTGCGATCTTCTTCAGCATGATCCTGGTCAACAACTACGTGCTGGTGAAGTTCTACGGTATCTGCCCGTTCCTGGGCGTTTCCAAAAAGCTGGATTCTGCGGTTGGTATGTCCGGTGCCGTCATCTTCGTCATGTTCATGGCAACGGCCGTTACCTTCCCCATCCAGATCTTCATTCTGGACCCGGCTGGTCTGAGCTACCTGCAGACCATCGTGTTCATTCTGGTCATTGCTGTTCTGGTGCAGTTCATCGAGATCTTCCTCAAGAAGTACGTGGTTGCACTGTATAACTCTCTGGGCGTTTATCTGCCCCTGATCACCACCAACTGCTGTGTTCTGGCTGTCACCATTCTGGTCGTGGGCGACTACGGCGCAGATGTGGCTGCTATGGGCTTCGGTGTTGCTTACATTGAGGCTCTGGTGTGTGCCATCGGCGCAGGCTGCGGCTTCATGCTGGCCATGGTCATGTTCAGCGGCGTGCGCAAGCGCGTGGAAGCCTGCGATCCCCCGGCACCCTTCAAGGGCCTGCCCATCACCCTGATCGCAGCAGCAATCACCAGCCTGTCCTTCATGGGCTTCGGCGGCATCGTCGAAAACCTGTTCAATGTCACGCTGTAAGGGAGGAACAGGATTATGAATATTGTATCTGCTGTTATCCTGTGTACCATCGTGGGCGCAGTCGGCGCGATCGTTCTGGTCGCAGCGTCCAAGTTCATGGCGGTGGAGGAAGACCCCCGCATTGAAGAAGTTACCAACTGCCTTGCCGGTGCAAACTGCGGCGGCTGCGGCTACGCAGGCTGTGCGGACTACGCAAAGGCTGTGGTCATGGACGGCGTGCCCTGCGACAAGTGCGCACCCGGCGGCCCTAAGGCTGCCGCTGCCATTGCCAAGATCATGGGCGGCACGGCCAGCGTTGTGGAAAAGAAGGCGGTTGTCCAGTGTCAGGGCAATTCCGAGCACTGCAAGCCTGCTTATGATTACAAGGGCATCCAGACCTGTGCAGCCGCTGCTGCACTGTACGGCGGTCCCAAGACCTGCTCCTTTGCCTGTGTTGGCCTGGGCGACTGCACCAAGGTGTGTAAGTTCGATGCTATCCACATTGTGGACGGCGTTGCCAAGGTGGACAAGGACAAGTGCACCGGCTGCGGTGCCTGCGCAAACATCTGCCCCAAGCAGGTCATCATGATCGACGTGGGCGGCCCGCGCAAGCCGGTGGTCATGTGCTCCAACAAGGACAAGGGTCCTGTGGCCATGAAGGCCTGCACCACCTCCTGCATTGCCTGCGGTATGTGCGAGCGCACCTGTAAGTTCGACGCTATCCACGTGGTGGACGGCGTGGCCCGCATCGACTATGACAAGTGCAAGGGCTGCGGCATGTGTGCCCAGAAGTGCCCCAAGCACATCATCCTCTTCCCGCTGAAGGATGACCCCAATCCCCCGAAGCCCGTGGTGAAGCCCGCCGCTCCCGTTGCTGCTCCCGCAGCAAAGCCGGAAGCCGCTGCTGAGGCAAAGCCCGAGACCAAGGCAGAGTAAACTGTAAACCAAAGCCCGCCGTGCAGCGATGCCCGGCGGGCTTTTTGCAACTTTTTGTAAGAAAATCCGGTTGCAATGATGCGGAATTATGGTTAAATAGAGGGAGGATATTTTCACAGAAAGAGGACGATTATGGAACAACAGTCTGCACGCCTGCGGAATACAGGCTTTCTTACTTTCTTCTTCAGTGGCATCTGTGCCATCAGTGCGGGCGTGGTGGTCAGCCTGCTGCAGGAGCGCTACGGCTTTGCCTACGGCATGACCGGCACCCTGCTCTCACTTATGAGTGTGGGCAATCTGCTGGCAGGCCTGCTCATTGGTATGCTGCCCAGTGTACTGGGCATGAAGCCCAGTGTGCTGCTGCTCACCATCGGCTATGCGGTGGGCTACGGCATCATGGGCCTGACCGGTGTAGAGATCCTGCTGGCAGTGGCTTTCTTTTTGGTGGGCATTGCCAAGGGCAGTGTTATCAACACCTGCACCATTCTGGTCAGCGATCACTCTGCCGACCGCACCCGCGGCATGAACCTGATGCACAGCTGCTACGCCTGCGGTGCGCTGCTGTGCCCCTTCCTCATTGCGGCAGCGGCGAAGGTGAGCACTGAGCTGGCGGTGTTCCTGCTGGCGGCACTGGGACTTGTGCTGTGGCTGGTATATGCCTTTACCCCGCTGGGCGGCGGCAAGGCCAAGAATGCCAAGGAAAAGCAGGCCATTGACTGGAGCTTTCTGCGTTCGGCACGGTTCTGGATGCTGACCGGCCTTTTGTTCTTCCAGAACGCTGCAGAGCAGAGCGTCAACGGCTGGATGGTCACTTACTTCAAGGGCAGCGGCATCATTGCGGGCACACTGGCGGCTTACACCGTCACGGTTATGTGGGGTGCCACGCTGGTGGCCCGTCTGCTGATCGCATTCGTGTTCCCGTTCAAGAGCCCGCGCAAGGCCATGGTGGGCATGAGCGTGCTGTGTACGATCTTTTATGTGCTGCTGGTCATGGCCCACACGCAGGCCATGGCCATCGTGCTGCTGTTTGCGTTTGCGTTCTCCATGGCGGGCCTGAACCCCACCGCTGTGGCCAGCGCGGGCCGCATGACCAGCGTGACCAGCATGGGCATCATGCTGCCGGTGGCATCCAGCGGTGCCATCCTCATGCCGTGGATCATTGGCATCGTGGCCGAAAAGGCTGGCCTTGCCGCCGGTATGGCTTCCAACATCGTGCCCTGCGTGGGGCTGATTATTTTCACCCTCCTGGTGGCAAAGCTGCCGGAAGAGTAAGCAAAAAAGCGGCCTGCCCGATAACGGCTTACTTTTCGATCCCTCTTGCCTTCGCGCTGAACTCGCACCCGCAGTAATCCTGCCGGTACAGGCCGTATTCCTCCGAAAGCTGCAGGCTGCGCAGATAGCCGTTGTGCTTTTTGAAGTCCGAAGGCAGATGCTTTACGCCGAACTCGGCTTCCAGCTCCTGCCCGATGGCATTGATGCGCTTGGCATCTTTATGCGGGCTGATGGACAGTGTGGTGGTGAACCAGTCGAAGCCGTTCTCACTGGCGTATTGCGCCGCCCGGCGCATCCGCAGCCGGTAGCAGACTGTACACCGGCTGCCCCGCTCCGGCTCGTTTTCAAGGCCGGTGACAGCAGAGTAGAACTCCTGTGGGTCGTAGTGGTCCTCCACCACGGTCACGCCCAAAGGATGGGCTGCTGCCACGAACTTCTTCAGCTCTTCGCCGCGGCGGTAGTATTCCTCTGCAGGCCATGTGTTGGGGTTATAGTAAAGCACTGTGATCTCAAAATACTGGCACAGCTGTTCCAGCACTGCGCTGGAGCAAGGGCCGCAGCAGGCGTGGAGCAAAAGGCGCGGCCGGGTGCCGTCCAGCGTTTTGAGCACGGCATCCATCTGCTGTGCAAAATTCAATTGAGTTGCCATTTTTATCATCCTTTGCTATACTGATTGAGAAAATTCCTTAAAAAGCTCGCCCTTTCGGGGGAGCTGGCATTGCACAGCAATGACTGAGAGGGTTTGCTTTCTTATTATAACATATTCCGCTTGAAAATACAGGAGGCACCATGACACAGGAAAAGATCGCCCGCATCAACGAGCTGGCAAAAAAGAGCAAGACCACTGGCCTGACCGAGGCCGAAAAGGCAGAGCAGCAGGCCCTGCGCCGCGAATACATCGACGACATGAAGGCCAGCCTGCGCGCGCAGCTGGCCAACACCTCCATTCAGGAGCCGGACGGCACCATCCACAAGGTGACCCGCCGTGCCGACCTTGAGAACCCCCGCAGCTGAACGCACAATTTTGCGCACACTTTTTTGGAGGAAAACGCAGCCAAAAGCTGTGTTTTCCTCTTTTTTTGCACGGCGATCTGTGCTATACTATACTTGCATTGGTATGTGCTTTGTGTATGCCTGCTGATGTGTTTTCCCAAGGTGGCGTATCCCGGGCAAGGTGCACGGAAAAGGCTGTCTTTTGAAAAAATGATAAAGAGGTCATTTATTATGCTTACTGCAATTACGGGTATCAACTGGGGCGATGAAGGCAAGGGCCGCATGGTCGACCTCATCAGCCAGGAGTATGACATCGTTGCACGTTATCAGGGCGGCAACAACGCCGGTCACACGGTCAAGAACGAGCGCGGCAAGTTCGTGCTGAATCTGCTGCCCTCCGGCATCCTGCGTCCGAACGTGGTCTGCGTTATGGGCAACGGCATGGTCATCGACCCGCATCATCTGGACGGCGAGATCAACAAGCTGCGGGAGCAGGGCGTTGAGATCAGCCCGGCAAACCTGAAGATCTCCGACCGTGCAACCATCACCATGCCCTACCATGTGGAGCAGGACGGTCTGGAAGAAGCACGTCTGTCCAAGACCGGCGCACAGTTCGGCTCCACCAAGCGCGGCATTGCCTACGCTTACGGCGACAAGTACATGAAGAAGACCCTGCGCATGGGCGACCTGCTGCATTTGGACGACGCTGTGAAGAAGCGCCTGGTCACCATGGTGGATTCCAAGAATCTGGTCATGGAGGGCAGCTACAACGCAGCTCCCATCAGCGTGGATGAGATGTGGGCATGGCTCGAAAAGTATGCCGCCATCTTCAAGGACTACATCTGCGATGTGGGCCAGTATCTGGCCGATGCAGACGCTGCAGGCAAGAAGGTCCTGTTCGAGGCTCAGCTGGGCGCTCTGCGCGACATCGATTTCGGCATTTACCCCTATACCACCTCTTCCAACGTCATCGGTGCTTACGCTCCCATCGGCGCAGGCATCCCGGGCCACAAGCTGCACAACTCCATCGGCGTGATGAAGGCTTACTCCTCCTGCGTGGGTGACGGCCCCTTCACTGCCGAGCTGGCTATGACCGAAGAGGAAAAGCACGACCTGCGTGAGGCTGGCCACGAGTACGGTGCAGCCACCGGCCGTCCCCGCCGCGTTGGCCCCATCGATCTGGTGGCAAGCCGCTACGGCGTGTTCTGCCAGGGCTGCGATGAAGTTGCTCTGACCCTGCTGGACGTGCTGGACTACATGGAAAAGATCCCCATGGTCACTGCCTACAAGCTGACCGATGGCAGCACCACCACCCGCTTCCCCATGGGCGAAGCTCTGGACACCGCACAGCCCGTGGTGGAGTACCTGCCCGGCTGGCACTGTGATATCACCGCAGCCCGCAAGTGGGAAGACCTGCCCAAGGAAGCACGCGATTACGTGGAATATCTGGAAAAGGCTGTCGGCTGCAAGATCACCTACATCTCTGTGGGTGCCGAGCGTGAGGCTTATATCCACCACGTATGATCCCCTGCAAAGCTCCTGAATGATTCAGAAAAGGAAGCGTCACAGATGTTTGATATCATTACCGACAGCGCATGCGACCTGACGCTGGACACTGCCAAACAGCTCCAAATCGAGGTCGTGCCCTTCTATGTCTCGCTGGACGGCGAGCACTACCGCAAAGAAGGCAAGGAGATCGCCGTGCGGGACTTCTACCAGTTCATGGTGGACAACCCTTCGGCCTACCCCAAAACCAGCCTTGCTTCCATTGAGGACTTTGAGCAGGCATTCCGTGCCCATGCTGCTGCTGGCCGGGATGTGCTGTGTCTGGTGTTCACCAGCAAGATGAGCGGCTGTGTGGGCAGCGCCCGCAATGCCCGGGATCTGGTGCTGGAAGATTTCCCCGATGCCCGCATTGAGGTCATTGACAGCGCGGCGGCTACCGTTACCGAGTCCACCATGGTGGAAAACGCCGTGGCCATGCGGGACGCAGGCTGCACGCTGGACGAGACTGTGACATGGCTGGAAGCAGAGAAAGCTACCAACCAGATCTTCTTCACGGTAGGCAATCTGGACTATCTCATCAAGGGCGGCCGCATCGGCAAGGTGACGGGCCGTGCAGCCAACATGTTGGGCATCAAGCCGATGATCCTGTTCAAGGATGGTGAGATCTTCTCCGGCGGTGTGGCACGCGGCCGACAGAAGAGCTTTGAAAAAGCGCTGGAACAGCTGATGAACTATCTGGATGCCCACGGCGGCACCCCGGACGACTACCGCATCACCGTAGGCTACGGCTACGACGAAGAGGAAGGCAAGCGCCTGTGGATGCAGACCCGCGCGGCCCTGCGTGCAAAGTACCCCGGCGCACAGTGCGAAGTGGGCCTGTTGCAGATCGGCTGCACCATTGCCGTGCACACCGGCCCCTATGCGCTGGGCATGGGCGTGATGCGCCGCTGGAAAAAGCAGGGCTGATATCTTTATATAAAAAGGCAAGACCACCGCACAAACGTTGTGCGGTGGTCTTTTTTTAGCCCCCGCAGGCGCTTTTTTCCTATTTGCAAACTTTTTATGAACCCTATTGACAAAGTGGGAAAACAGGAGTATAGTTTTAGCAGTCGAACAGATAGAGTGCTAAAACAAGTAAAACCAGTTCGGCAGGAGGTGCTTGAAACCGTGAAACAACTGAAGAATAGCCGCTGCTTCCCGTTCGGCAGCATCTCTGCACCGGGCTTTTAGCAGATGACTATCGTGTCCGCTAAAATAAACCTTCCGGTATGAATGGAGGCTTGACTTTATGAATACCAATCAATATACACAGAAAACGCTGGAGGCTCTGCAGGCAGCGCAACAGCTGGCTGTGGAGTACCAGCACAATCAATTGGAACCTGAACATCTGCTGCACGCCCTCGCTTCGCAGGAGCAGGGCCTGATCCCGCAGCTGCTGCAGAAGCTGAATGTTGACCCCGGCAGCTTTGCTGCCGCCGTGGCCGAAAAGCTTTCGGCTCTGCCCCGGGTCTCCGGCTCCGGCCGTGACCCCGACAAGGTCTATATCTCGCAGGCTGCCGATAAGGTGCTCAGCGCCGCCGCCCGAGAAGCCAAGGCCATGAAGGACGACTATATCAGCGTGGAGCATGTGTTCCTTGGTCTGCTGGACGAGCAGACCCAGAACACCACCGAGTTGTTCCGTGCGTTCAGCATCACTAAAGATAAGTTCCTGCAGCAGCTCACAGCAGTGCGCGGCAACCAGCGCGTCACCAACGACAATCCCGAGGAGACCTACAACGCCCTGCAGAAGTATGGTCAGGATCTGGTAGATCTTGCCCGCAAGCAGAAGCTGGACCCCGTCATCGGCCGTGATCAGGAGATCCGCAACGTGATCCGCATCCTGTCCCGTAAGACCAAGAACAACCCCTGCCTGATCGGTGAACCCGGCGTTGGCAAGACCGCCATTGCAGAGGGTCTTGCACAGCGTATCGTGCGCGGCGATGTGCCCGAAAACCTGAAGGACCGCATCGTGTTCAGTCTGGACATGGGCGCTCTGGTGGCCGGTGCAAAGTACCGCGGCGAGTTCGAGGAGCGCCTGAAGAGCGTGCTGAACGAGGTGAAGAAGAGCGAGGGCAAGATTATCCTCTTCATCGATGAGCTGCACACCATCGTGGGTGCCGGCAAGACCGATGGTGCCATGGACGCAGGCAACCTGCTCAAGCCCATGCTGGCCCGGGGCGAGCTGCACTGCATCGGTGCCACCACGCTGGACGAGTACCGCCAGTATATCGAGAAAGACCCCGCTCTGGAGCGCCGCTTCCAGCCGGTACAGGTGGATGAGCCCACCGTGGAGGACACCATCTCCATCCTGCGCGGCCTGAAGGAGCGCTATGAGGTGTTCCACGGCGTGAAGATCAACGACAGCGCCCTGATCGCCGCTGCCACCCTTTCCGACCGCTATATCACGGATCGTTTCCTGCCGGATAAGGCCATCGACCTTGTGGATGAAGCCTGCGCCATGATCAAGACCGAGATGGACAGCATGCCCAGCGAGATGGACGATCTGGCCCACCGCATCACCCAGCTGCAGATCGAGCAGGTGAGCCTGAAAAAGGAGACCGATGCCCTGAGCCAGAGCCGCCTGAAGGATCTGGAAAAGGAGCTGGCCGAGCTGCAGGACAAGTTCCGCAGCATGAAGGCAAAGTGGGAGAACGAGAAGAACGCCATCGGCAAGGTGCAATCCCTGCGTGAGCAGATCGAGCAGACCAATGCCGACATTGAAAAGGCTCAGCGTGAGTACGACCTGAACAAGGCTGCCGAGCTGAAATACGGCAAGCTGCCTCAGCTGCAGAAACAGCTGGAAGAGGAAGAGAAGATCGCCGCCGCCAAGAAGGAGGACAGCCTGCTGCGTGACCGCGTGACCGATGAGGAAATCGCCCGCATCGTGGCCCGCTGGACCGGCATCCCGGTGGAGAAACTGGTGGAGGGTGAGCGCGAGAAGCTGCTGCATCTGGACGATGTGCTGCACCAGCGGGTCATCGGTCAGGACGAGGCTGTGACCAAGGTGAGCGAGGCCATCCTGCGCAGCCGCGCCGGTATCGCCAACCCCAACCGCCCCATCGGCAGCTTCCTGTTCCTCGGCCCCACCGGCGTGGGCAAGACTGAGCTGGCCAAGGCACTGGCACAGGCCCTGTTTGACGACGAGCGCAACATGGTGCGAATCGATATGACCGAGTATATGGAAAAGTTCAGCGTCAGCCGTCTGATCGGCGCGCCTCCGGGATACGTCGGTTACGAAGAGGGCGGCCAGCTGACCGAGGCTGTGCGCCGCAAGCCCTACAGCGTGGTGCTGTTCGATGAGGTGGAAAAAGCCCACCCCGATGTGTTCAACATCCTGCTGCAGGTGCTGGACGATGGCCGCATCACCGACAGTCAGGGCCGCACCGTGGACTTCAAGAATACGGTCATCATCCTCACCTCCAATCTGGGCAGCGACATCATCCTGAACGATCTGGAGCAGCGCCGTGCCAACGGCTCCAACGAGCTGAGCGAGGAAGCAAAGCACCAGATCGACCAACTGCTGAAGAGCAAGTTCCGCCCCGAATTTCTGAACCGTCTGGATGAGATCGTCTACTACAAGAGCCTGACCAAGGACGAGATGCGCAAGATCGTGGATCTGCAGCTGCAGGATCTGCGCAAGCGCATGGACGAGGGCAAGCACCTCAAGCTGGAGGTCACCACCGCTGCCAAGGACTTCATCATCGATTCTGCTTACGACAGCGTCTATGGCGCACGTCCCATCAAGCGGTTCATCCAGAGCCGCGTGGAGACCCTGATTGCCAAGGCCATCATTCAGGGCAGCTATACCGAGGGCAACACCCTGACGGTAGACTGCGAGAATGGCGCTTTGACCCTGCGATAATGTGAATTTTACCTGTTCTGTACGGACTTTGCGGCAAGAAAGCTTGCACCACCGTACAGAATATGGTATGATTACAAATAACATTGATGTGCTTTTCATCGCGGAACAGCAACGATGGGGAGCACATTTTTGTATGTGAAAACATTTATCCCAAAACTCTCTCAGGCGCGTTGCGCCAGTGTGCGATATCCCGGGCAGCAGCACCTTCTGCGTGGAAGGGGCAGGCTGTGGGCGCACAGAAAAAAGCTCCCCCCTTCGGGGGAGCTGGCATCGCGCAGCGATGCCTGAGAGGGTTCAAATAAAAACAGAAAGTTGAGTGTGATTTCCCTTTTTATGGACGATGGCAGTATTACGCTTTTGGCGGCACTGATCATTCTGGTGGCATTTTCCGCCTTTTTCTCCGCCTCTGAGACCGCATTTTCTTCCCTGAACCAGATCCGCCTGAAAAGCCGCGCCGAGGACGGCGATTCGGCAGCAGCCCGCGTGCTGGCTATGTCGGAAAAGTACGACAAGCTGCTCTCCACCATCCTCATCGGCAACAATATCGTCAACATTGCCGCAGCATCCATTGGCACAGTGCTGTTCACCCGCCTGCTGGACCCGGAGCGGGGCGCGACGGTGTCCACCTTCGTGCTGACCATTGTGGTTCTGATCTTTGGCGAGGTGACCCCCAAGAGCCTTGCAAAGGAGATGCCGGAGACGGTTGCCACGGCGGTTTCGCCCTTTTTGAACCTGCTCATGATCCTGTTCACCCCGCTGACCTGGCTGTTCAGCCAGTGGAAGCGCCTGCTGAGGCATTTCATCCGCAGCACCGAGGAGGACACCATCACTGAGGGTGAGCTGATGACCATGGTCAGCGAGGCCGAGAACGACGGCGAGCTGACCGACCGGGAAAGCCAGCTCATCCGCAGCGCCATTGAGTTCGACGATGTGGAGGTGGAGGAGATCCTCACGCCCCGCGTGGATGTGATCGCGGTGGAGGACGATCTCTCGCTGGATGAGGTGGCCGATACCTTTGCGGAATCGGGATATTCCCGTCTGCCCGTCTACCACGGCACCATTGACAACATCATCGGTGTGGTACATGAAAAGGACTTTTACCTTGGCCGTCTGCGCAAGGATACCACGCTGGAAGACCTTGTGAAGCCCACCCTTTATACCACCGGCTCCACCCAGATCTCCCAGCTGCTGCGCACCCTGCGCGAGCAGCACCATCACATGGCGGTGGTGGTGGACGAGTACGGCGGTACCGAGGGCATCATCACGCTGGAAGATATTCTGGAAGAGCTGGTAGGCGAGATCTGGGACGAGCACGACGAAGCGACCGAGGACTTCCGCAGGCAGTCGGACGGCAGCTGGATCGTACTGGGCAGTGCCGGTGTGGACGACCTGTATGAGAGGCTGGGCCTGCCGGAGGATGAAGATATCGATTCCAATACGGTGAACGGTTTGGTGCAGGAAAAAACCTGCCATCTGCCCAAGGTGGGCGACCGGTTCACGCTGGGCGAGTACGACGGTGTCGTTACCCGCACGGCCAAGCGCCGCGTGACCGAGGTGCGCCTGACCCCGGCGGAAAAGCCGGAACCGAAGAAGGAAGAAGACGAAAAGCCGCACTTCAACCGGCTGACCAATAAGTAAATCTAAGGGAGGATGCCGTTTTCCAATACGGCCCTATCCTGTGACAAAGCAAACTCCGGCAGACCGCAGTCTGCCGGAGTTTGCTTTGTAAAAATAATTGTTCCGCTGAATATGGCTAGAGCGAAGCGGAAGCCATTAAATGGTTTTGCTTTCCGCCTGCAGATAGGTATACAATGCTCCCACCTGATTGGCTTCGCTGCTGAAATGGCATGGCACGATCTCGCAGCGGGGCAGACCGATCATGTAAGGTGATTCCCCACGGGAAGCAAACAGCCCGGCATATACCCGGCGCAGATCGTCCAGCAGCAGCGGCTGCTTGCTGATGCCGCCGCCGATGGCTACCTTTTCCACATCCAGCAATACGGTCAGGTTGTAGATCTGCACGGCCACCATCTTGCAGAACCGTTCCAGCACTTCCAGCGCTTCCGGCTCGGCGGCATTGGCGGCATCAAAAAAGAGTTTACCGTTCATGGGGGCATCGGCGGGCAGGCCCTTACGGGCACGGTACCACTTGAGCAGGTATTTGGTGCTGCACTGGCAGGCCATGGTTTTTTCGGTATTCTCCCACTCGTCGGCGTTGGTGTTCACAAAGCTGTACTCTCCGGCGGTAAAGTGCACGCCGCGCACCAGCTGGCCATTGGCAATGATGCCGCCGCCCACGCCGGTGCCGATGATAAACACTGCCGCATTGCAGCAGCCCTGCAAGGCACCGGCCCGCAGCTCTGCAATGGCTGCAGCCTTGCCGTCGTTTTCCAGCGTGACACGGCAGCCGCATCTTTCGCGCACCAGCTGCCCCACCTGCGTGCCGGTGTTGTACAGAAGTGCCCCGCCGTTGGAGACATAGCCGGTGTTGGCATCCACAAAGCCGGGCAGCGCCATGGCGATACCGTCCACTTCATCCTTATGCGGTGCATACAGAGCGTATATTGTGTCGAGAAAATGCTCCTGCGTATCCTGCGGCGTGGGCACGGAACCGGCATCGAAACGGTTCATCTGCTCGTCCATGACCGAATATTTGATCTCGGTGCCTCCTACGTCAAAAACCATGACCTTCATTGCTGTTCCCTCCGCAAAGCTGATCTTCTTCCTTATTATGGCAAATGCGTGCAAAAAAGTAAAGCCATCCGCAACATGCCGCGAATAGCTTTACTTTAATTTAGAGCTTGCTCAGCTGCGGGCCCTGTGCGGTATCCTTGACCGCCCAGCCCAGTTCGGTCAGCTGTGCACGGATGGCATCGGCAGTGGCCCAGTCCTTGGCCTTCTTGGCGGCGGCACGCTTCTCTACCAGCTCGGTCACCTCGGCGGGCACCTCGTCCTTTTTGCGGTTGTACAGCAGGCCCAGTACGCCGGTGATCTCGTCGAACGCAGCGGCGGCGGTCTGCAGAGCATCCTTGGAGGAAACAGCCGACAGCGTGTTGATCTCCTTGACCAGATCGAACACGGCAGCCAGTGCATCCGGGGTGTTCAGGTCATCGTCCATGGCAGTGCAGAACTTGGTGCGGGCCTCGGCAGCCTTTTCCTTCAGAGTCTCGTCGGTGCCAAAGGCATCCTTGGTCAGGGCAAAATCCAGATTTTCGCGGCAGGTGTACAGGCGCTCCAGGCTGTTTTTGCAGCTCTCGATGAGGTCCACGGTGTAGTTCAGGGGCATCCGGTAGCCTGCGGTCAGCATGAAATAGCGGATGGGTTCGTAGCCGTAGACATCCGCCACGTCCCGCACGGTGAAGAAGTTGTGCAGGCTCTTGGACATCTTCTGATTGTCCACGTTGATGAAGCCGTTGTGCATCCAGTAGCGGGCAAAGGTGCAGCCGTTGGCGCACTCGCTCTGTGCGATCTCATTCTCGTGGTGGGGGAAGATCAGATCCTGACCGCCGCAGTGCAGATCAATGGTCTTGCCCAGATGGGTGCGGCTCATGGCACTGCACTCGATATGCCAGCCCGGACGGCCCATGCCGTAGGGGCTCTCCCATGCAGGTTCACCGGGCTTTGCGGCCTTCCACACGGCAAAGTCTGCGGGGTCCTCCTTCAGGTCGTCGTCCATCTGGCTGCGCAGCTCACGGTTGCCGCTCTCCAGATCGTCCAGCTTCAGGTGGCTCAGCTTGCCGTACTCGGGATCGCTCTTCACCCGGAAGTACACATCGCCGTTCTTGGCAACATAAGCGTGGCCGGAGTCGATCAGATCCTTCACGATATCCAGGATCTGCTGGATGTGCTCGGTAGCCCGGGGCTGGACGGTGGGCTTTTTGCAGTTGAGGCCGGCGGCATCCTTGAGGTACTCGGCCTCAAAGCGCTGAGCGACCTCCTTCATGGAGGTGCCCTCTTCCTGTCCCTTCTTAATGAGCTTATCGTCGATATCGGTGATGTTGGAAACATAGAACACCTTGTTGCCGCGGTACTCAAGGTAGCGGCGCAGGGTATCGAACACGATCAGCGGGCGGGCGTTGCCGATGTGGATATAGTTATAAACGGTAGGGCCGCAGACATAGATGCGGTATTCACCGGGCACCTGCGGCACGAATTCTTCTTTCTGGCGGGTCAGCGTATTGAAAATCTGCATGGCTGTTTCTCCTTTTTTACTTTTTTCATTATAACGGTGTACAGAAGGGAAGTCAAGAAAAAACGACCGCTCCCGGCGCATTCTGCACACCGGAAACGGTCGTTTTTCAAATCAGGAGCTTAGCCGGGATACCTGCTCACTTCCAGCAGTTCTTCTGCACGCTTCACCTGCTCCGCGGTGGGCGGCACGGCGTCCGGCAGCGGATAGGGGATGCCCAGCTTCTGCCACTTGAACAGGCCCAGCGTGTGGTAGGGCAGTACCTCCACCCGCTGCACCGTTTTCAGGCTGCGGATAAAGTCTGCGGTCCTGCGCAGGCCCTCCTCGTCGTCGGTCAGGCCGGGCACCAGCACATGCCGGATCCACAGCGGGATGCCGAGGTCAGAAATATGCCGCGCCATCGCAAGGATGTTGGCATTGTCTTTGCCAGTGAGCTGCCGGTGGCGTTCCGGGTCGATCTCCTTCAGGTCGAGAATGACCAGACTGGTGGACTTCATCAGCCGGTCGAAACCGGCCAGATAATCCGGGTCATCGGGCCGGAAGGGCTGCCCGGCGGTATCCAGAGCCGTGTGCACGCCTTTGGAGCGGGCCAGCTCGAAGAATGCCGTCAGGAACTCCATCTGGCGCAGCGGTTCACCGCCGCTGACCGTGATGCCGCCCTTTTTGCCCCAGTAGTTGCGGTAGCGGTAGACCCGCTGGAACAGCTTTTCCACCGTCCATTCCTCGCCGCCCTCCGCAGCCCATGTTTCCGGGTTGTGGCAGTATTTGCACCGCAGGGCACACCCCTGCAAAAACACCACAAAGCGCACACCGGGGCCGTCCACAGAGCCGAAGGATTCCAGCGAGTGGACATAGCCGATGGGGTTACAGGGCTGCATGGCAGGTGCGGGAGATAACGTCCATCTGCTGCTCGCGGGTCAGGTCGATGAACTTGACGGCGTAGCCGGAGACGCGGATGGTGAAGTTGGCGTACTCCTCCTTCTCGGGGTGCTCCATGGCATCCAGCAGCTTCTCCTTGCCAAAGACGTTCACATTCAGGTGGTGTGCGCCCTGATCGAAGTAGCCGTCCATGACCTGTACCAGATTCTCCACCCGCTCGCCTTCGCTGTGGCCCAGAGCGTCCGGGTTGATGGTCTGGGTGTTGGAGATGCCGTCCAGTGCCCAGTGGTAGGGCAGCTTTGCCACCGAGTTCAGGGAAGCCAGCAGGCCGTTCTGCTCTGCGCCGTAGCTGGGGTTTGCACCGGGAGCAAACGGGGTGAATGCGGCACGGCCATCGGGCAGAGCGCCGGTGTACTTGCCGTACACCACGTTGGAGGTGATGGTCAGGATAGAAGTGGTAGCCTCAGAGTTGCGGTAGGTGTGGCGCTTCTTGATCATCTCCAGGAAGGTGCGCAGCAGCCACACGCCGATCTCGTCGGCGCGGTCATCATCGTTGCCGTACTTGGGGAAGTCGCCTTCGGTCTCAAAGCCGGTGGCAAGGCCGCTCTCGTCACGCACTACCTTCACCTTGGCGTACTTGATGGCGCTCAGGGAGTCGATGACGTGGGAGAAGCCTGCAATGCCGGTGGCAAAGGTGCGGCGCACGTCGGTGTCGATGAGGGCCATCTCGGCTTCCTCATAGTAGTATTTGTCGTGCATATACTGGATCAGGTTCAGCACATTGACGTACAGGCCAGCCAGCCAGTCCAGCATCTGGACATACTTGGGCAGCACCTCGTCGTAGTTCAGGTACTCGCTGGTGATGGGGGCATAGTTGGGGCCGCACTGCTCGTGGCTCTTCTCGTCCACACCGCCGTTGATGGCGTACAGCAGGCACTTGGCAAGGTTGGCGCGGGCACCGAAGAACTGCATCTCCTTGCCGGTCTGGGTGGCAGACACGCAGCAGCAGATGGAGTAATCATCGCCCCACACGGGCTTCATCACGTCGTCGTTCTCGTACTGGACAGAGCTGGTATCGATGGACACCTTGGCGGCATATTTCTTGAAGCTCTCCGGCAGGGCGGAGGAGTACAGAACGGTCAGGTTCGGCTCCGGTGCGGGGCCCATGTTTTCCAGCGTGTGCAGGAAGCGGTAGCAGTTCTTGGTGACCATGCTGCGGCCATCCATGCCGATGCCGCCCACTTCCAGCGTTGCCCACACGGGGTCGCCGGAGAACAGCTGGTTGTAGCTGGGGATGCGGGCAAACTTGACCATGCGGAACTTCATGACCATGTGGTCGATCAGCTCCTGAGCCTGGGTCTCGGTCAGGGTGCCGTTGTCCAGATCGCGCTGGATATAGATATCCAGGAAGGTGGAGATGCGGCCCACGCTCATGGCGGCGCCGTTCTGGGTCTTGATGGCGGCCAGATAGCCGAAGTACAGCCACTGGCAGGCCTCCTTGGCGTTCTTTGCGGGCTGAGAGATATCATAGCCGTAGGCCTCGGCCATCTTCTTCATGCCCTTCAGGGCGCTGATCTGGCGTGCGATCTCCTCGCGCAGGCGAATGACGTCATCGGTCATGGTGCCGTCGCCGCAGTTGGCGAAGTCCTCCTGCTTGAACTTGATCAGTGCATCGATGCCGTACAGGGCCACGCGGCGGTAGTCGCCCACGATGCGGCCGCGGCCGTAAGTGTCCGGCAGGCCGGTGATGATGTGGGTATGGCGGGCCGCCTTCATCTCAGGGGTGTAGGCATCAAACACAGCCTGATTGTGGGTGCGGGTATAATCGGTAAAGATCTTGTGCAGCTCGGCGCTGGGCTGGTAGCCGTAGGTGGTGCAGGCCTGCTCTGCCATCTTGATGCCGCCGTAGGGCATGAAGGCGCGCTTGAGGGGCTTGTCGGTCTGCAGACCCACGATCTGCTCCAGATCCTTCAGGCTTTCGTCGATATAGCCGGGGCCGTAAGCAGTCAGGCTGCTGACCACTTCGGTCTCCATATCCAGCACGCCGCCCTTGGCGCGCTCGGCCTTCTGCAGCTTCTGCAGGGCACTCCACAGCTTGTCGGTCGCCTCGGTGGGGCCGGCCAGAAAGCTTTCGTCGCCGTCATACGGGGTGTAGTTCTTCTGGATGAAGTCGCGCACATTGACTTCTTCTTTCCAGATGCGGCCCTCAAAGCCTTCCCACTGTTCAAAATTGATCATTGGAACCTCCTTGCTCCATTACGCAGTTAGCGTTTTCTAACTAATGAGCCTTTGAAAAACCGCTCTGTATGGCGGCTTTCTGGGGGCAAAACGGTCTTGAACTGCCGACTGCGGCAGCCCCAACTACAAGGTGTAGACAAAAATGAAAACCTGCCCACAAAATCTTGCGTTACTATAATAGCAAGAACCACTTTAAAAAGCAATAGATAACAAGTGGGTTTTCTTCCAAAGCAAGGGGATTTCTTTGGGCAGAATGTAGAAAAAGCGCCGAAATCCCGGCGGTGCACCTCTTTTGCGAAAAAAATCGCAAAATAAGGGTTGACAAGACTAACCGGCTATGGTATTCTGTTCTCGCAACGAGGTTAGACAGATCTAACCACGTTGCACCAGAAAAGCAGATGCTTCTGCAAGGGCTTCTGCGAAAACCGGATCCGCCATGGCAGAGCTGAGGAGCTGTGTCAGGTGATCCCCAAGTTTGTCGTGGCGAGGCCACTCCATCTTGCTTACGCAAGACCGCTTTGTGGCTTAAAAGCCCCACTGGGGCTTTCATTGCTGCGCAAACGCCAATTCCTCCATTCCATTCTCTTTTTCAAGTGAGCTGTGGTTTTAGTTTGCTCCCACGGCTCGATGCGCGGCATTCGGTGTGATTGGTACCGCACCGTGTGCAAAAGAAAAACAAAAACGGGACATGCAGCTTGACCACCTGCGTGCCCCGTTTTTTGTTTTTATAAGGGAAACGACCCTCTCAGCCGCCTGCGGCGGCAGCTCTCCCGAAGGGCGAGCTTCATGCGCAAGTACGGAAAGATACTACTTTTGGTTTGAAGAAAAACGTTTAAGCCAGATGCAAAGAAGCTCCCCCTTTCGGGGGAGCTGGCATCGCTCAGCGATGCCTGAGAGGGTTTACTTCACGATCTCCGCCAGCTCCCGGTACACTTCCTCCGCTCCGCCTTTGGGCGCTTTGACCTTTACGAACTGGCTGTTCACGATGGCGGTGCCATCGGAGTAGACGGTGAACAGGAGGTTATTGTTCTCGGCATCATCGTAGTAGCTCACAGTGACGGAATCCACCGGGTATTCGTGGCTGTAGGAGGAATACTGCTGGTTGAACCGCTTGACACAGGTAAGGCCGGAAAGCACGTTTGCGATCTGCTGATAGGCAGGTTCGTCGGCAGAAAGCAGCTGAACATCCATCTCTGCGGAGCGGGCAAAGTTCTGAATGTGCTCCACCCGGACACTGGCCTGTGTGCTGGCCTCGATGCTGGATGCAAGATCGATCTTTGCGGAAGGAAAGATCAGCACCAGTGCAAGCAGCACTAAAATGACAATGCCGAACCGGGACAGAATGCCTTTTTCCTTCATAAGAGTCATGCCTCCTTTGGCGGCTCCGCTCCCATTTGGCCCAGATGCCGCTGGGCAAAGAAGAAGCCCACGGCGCTGGCGGCGAACACCACATAATAGCTGGCGATGCGGTAGAGCATCATCACGCTCATCACCTCGCCGCGCTCCAGAAAGCTGCCGAACACCAGCAGGAATGCCGTCTCGATGGAGCCCATGCCGGCCACATTGGGCAGGGCGTTGGACAAAAACAGCATCAAGCTGGTGAGCAGCTGCACCTGCAAAAAGCTCAGAGGGGAAAGCCCCATGAACCGGATGCACAGGTAGGGCAGGCAGAACAGCCCGAACAGCTTGACCGCCTGCAATGCCAGAATTTCAGCGCAGCGGGGCTTATCCGCCAGCAGACGGCGGCTCTCCTCGCCCAGAACATCCAGCTGCTGCTGCCAGTCGGCGCGGCGCTGCTGCCATTTTTCCGTTTTGGGCAGCAGACGCATCAGCCAGCGGGCAAGGTTCTGCACCAGCGGCGATACGCACACCAGCACCAGCACCACAATGATGGCCGCCACTACAGCGTATGCCATGGGCAGATAATTCATCACACCGGTGGTGTTGGCGGCAAGCCATCTGTGCTGAAACAGCAGCATCACCGTGGCATACAGCAGCACGGTGGTTTTGTGGAACACGTACTGCAGGGTCATCAGGCCCACGCCCGGGCCAACCGGCAGGCCGCAGCGGTGCAGATACCATGTCTGCACCGGCACTGCACCTGCGCCCAGCGTGACCACATTGCCAAAGGTGCCGCACCACGCGGTATCGATGCCCTGCCAGAGCCTGAAGCCCGGGATGCGGCTGCGCACGATGACCCACGCCACGCACCCCTCCAGCAGCGGATAGCTGAGGCCGATGGCCAGCACCACCAGCACCTGCCATGCGGACAGCTGCGAAAGCGCTTCGGTGATCTCGACCCAGTTGTCCTTGAACAGCAGCACGATGATGCCGGTAAGTGCGGCGAGCACCAGCAGCGAGATCACTGTCTTTTTGCGGGAAGGTGCGGCAGAGGCGGGTTGGCTCATAGAGAGAACAGGCTCCTTTCAGGCGGAATGATTTGATAAAAGTATAACACACGCGGCCTGTGTCTTTGTGAACGGAACTGGAATTTTCTTGTGCAATTTTGATGGAATGATAAAAAGGCAAGGGCAGATGTACGCATCGACCCTTGCCTTTATCTTGTTTTTAGTCTGTTGATTCGTTCACCAGCCGTGTCAGGGTGGCAACATAGGCTTCGTTGGAATAATATTTCTCGTACATTTTCCGGCAGTCAGCTTTCATGGCGGCCAGCTGTTCCGGATGCAGGATAGCATACTCCAGCACCTTTGCCAGCTGATCCGGGTCGTCGTCTTTGTACACAAAGCCGTCCACGCCCTCGGTGATCAGCCCGGCGGTGCCGGTGTGCTCCGACACGATGGAGGGCTTGCCGAAGATCAGGCCCTCGGTGACGAAGGTTGGCATGGGATCATCGCGGGAAGCGCATACCACGCAGGTGCACTGATCCATCAGGGATTTGATCTCGGGCCGTTCCAGACGCTTGCGGTAGAAAACGGTGTCCGGGTAGTCCTCCACCAGTGCATCCACGGCGTTCTTCAGGCTCTTGTCCGCCGCCTTGCCCACGAACAGGAAAGCAGCCTTCTGGCGCACCTCGGGCTTTAGCAGGCGGATGGCGTTGCAGAAAATATCCTGACCCTTGCGCGGCTCAAAGGAACCTACGGTCACGAACAGCGGCCTGCCGCCGGCATAGCTGATATCGTAGGGCGGGAAGCTTTCCTGCGCATAGTCCGGCAGACCGTAGATCAGCTGTTCAATGCTGAAGTCCGGCCGCACCGAGTGCATGGCGGCAGTGGCGTGGGAGCCTACGGCGCACACATGCACATTGGAGCCCAGTGTTTTGGGAATCTTGTGCGCAATGAATGGGTAGCCTGCAAAGGCATCGTGCAGCCACCACAGCACCGGCACGAAGGAGCCGTTCAGGGTGCTCACGGCGGCAGCCTCTACCACGGTGTTGGCCAGCACAAAATCGGCACTGGTGGCAAGGCCCCACAGCGACGAGTTCATCACGCAGTCGCTGCGGGTCACTACGGCGGCACCGGCATCCAGAAACAGCGGCAGCGAGCCGTCGTCCGCAGGGCCAAGCACCACCACTTCAAAGCCCATGCTGCGCAGCACCGGCACGGCACTTGTCAGCACGATGGGCGCACCGGTCATGGTCAGCTCGTGGCTCAGGATCAAAGCACGCTTTCCGTCTGCAGAGAACACATCGTCGGCACACAGCTCCCGCCGGAAGTGCAGCAAAGACTGCGGGATGCGGTGGCAGTTTTCCGCCATGGCGGTGGCAAGGCGCAGCAGCTCGGTCACGCTGTCCCTGCCGCGCGCAGCGGCGCGCACCCGGTCCAGAAGCTTCCGCGATACCATGGCGCAGCGGCTGCACGGGATGTGCTGGGTGCTCAGATAAAGGGCGGTGGAGCCATCGAAGCCAAAGGCGGCATCACACACCACAAAATCGGCACCGGTGCGCAGGGCGGCGGCAAAATAGGTCAGGGCGGTGGAGGTGCACTCCAGATCTTCGCTGACCAGCAGCACGCCCTCCACCGAGTCGGTCAGGGCGGGGGCCAGCTCCGTCACCAGCCGGAACTTGCGGTGCAGCTGGTTTTCCAGTGCGTGCTCCAGCGCCTGATGACGGCCCGGTGCATACACCAGCAGATAGGTGCTCTGGGTATCGGTATAAACCTGCTTCGTCAGCTGCTTACGCTGCAGGGTGCTGTAACTGCTGTACATGTTGACAACTCCTTTAGCGATCCGATTCAGCCGCGCAGCAGGCGGCGCAAAGCACGCAGCGGTGCGGTAAGCCGCCAGCTGCTGCTCTCGTACAGGTTTTCCAGCGAATCTTCATAAGCAGCACGGCTGCTCTGCAGTTCCGTCAGCTGATTGTTCAGCCGGGTATTCTCGGCAAGGGCGGCCTGCAGCTGTTCCAGAACATCGTTCTTTTCGGCCTCAGCCTGCAGCTTGATGGTATTCAACGCGCTGAGCAGGGCCTTGCCGGGCTGCTCGTGCTGGAAGCGGCCCAGCGGATAGTAATGATAGGTCACGGCAAACTTCATCCCGGCCGCAAAGGGCACGGTGCTGCACACGGTCAGGTTGGGGTCCACATCCAAAAACAGCAGGCAGTCTTCCTGCAGCCGGATGCCGTTCATGGCGCGGCATTCCAGCCGCTCGTCCGAGATGCTCAGGTCAGTCACGCAGCAGGCCAGCTCACCGGGGTCCAGCCGCAGCGCACGGGCATCCGTGGGCAGGGTGAACACCGCAGAGACCTCGTGGGTCAGTTCGTCGTAGGCATCCTCGGCAACGGTCAGGCATTCCCGCGGGGAATAGCCGGAGCCGGAATCGTAGAACAGCTGCGGCAGGGTCAGGGCGGCAGGCTCGTTGTCGCTGCCGTGCCTTGCCAGTGCGGCCTGATAGTTCAGCACCTGTTGTTCCAGCTCCAGACACCGCTGTGCCAGCCGGGATACACCTTCGTCAGAGAGCTTGAGCTGCTGTTCCAAGTCAGCAGCGCGGCTGCGGGCCGCAGCAAGGGTCTCGGGGGCATCGTTGTTCATAACCGGATTCTCCTCTTACTTTTATGATGGCTGCACCGCAGCAGCCGGAAAAACATGTCAGTGCCGGGAGGTATAGTGCACGGCGGGCGTTCTGCGCTGTGCAGGGAAAAATCGGATGATGAGTGCGCGGCGTACACGCAGCAGCTCACACACCAGCCAGATAGAGCCCAGAGAGATGGCATATTGCAGCCACATGCCCAGCACCGGCTGCGCAGAGAACTTTGCTACCATCAGATACCACGGAATAGCGATGATCTCCACGGTATGTACGCAGAAAATGTTCAGCGAACGGCGGCCCACCGCTTCCAGAAAGTGCACGATGGGGCCATGGCCGCGGCTGAGCCGCATGAACAGCCGGATGAAAAGCAGGCCTGCAGCACCGTCCAGAAAGATGCTCAGCGGCCCCAGTGACCACTCGGCCAGCGAGATGCAGTCGGTGGTGCGGGTAGCAAGAGCGCCTACGGCAATGAGTGCTGTGGCGGCCAGCAGCCCGGCAAAGACCTTGGGCGGCAGGGGCTCGTCCAGCAGATGCTTCTTTTTGGCAAGGAAGCCGATATAGAGGTAGGGCACCACCACGGCACCCTGGATCAGGCAGAAGGGCAGCTCCCACACAAGGCTCGCGCCCCAGCCCAGCAGGACGCAGCCTGCCACAGCCCATGGAACATAGCGCTCCGGGAAGATGTTCAGGATCACATCCAGCAGCACCCAGCCTACCATCAGCGCCAGCAGATACCACATCGGCCCGCAGGAGAAGAACTCCTGCCCGAAATACTTGGCCGTGTGGGGCAGGCCCAGCAGAAAGCCGCCGGTGACCTTGATAGACTCGCCGATGGTGCCGGGCAGGTACTGGAACGTCTTATAATGGATGATAAAGTGCAGCACGCAGGTGAACAGTGCCGTGTAAGCATAGGGTTTGAGCAGGCTTTTGAGCTGCTGGTGGATGCACTTGTGGATAGAGCGCTTGCGGAAGCCGTAGCCGCTGGCAATAAAAAAGGCGGCCATCAGCGCTTCGCGGTAGATGAACGGGAAAAACGCGGTCAGGGACAGGCCGCTGACCGCCTGCATGGGATAAAGCTCGGCGGTATGCGCAAAAACGATGGTCAGCATACCGGCACCCTTGAGCATGTCGAACATGCCGATGGAGCTGGCGGTGCGGGGCTTGGTTCCTTCCATGGAGGTTCCTTCCTTGCGCGGGACATTCCATCAGAGCCGGACGCCGCACAATGCGTAGATTTTGAATGAAAAAGATAAAATTTTGTATGGATATGAACCCAGTATAATGCTTTTTGCACAGACTGTCAATTTTGAATTGCGGTCCAGCGGGCGGGGACACATTGCAGCCTGCAATAAAAGCATAGCACAGGCAGGGTGGCTTCGCAACGAAAGGCAGAATTTACATCTGAAAACGGCATGATATGCAAGATTTTATTGTCAATGTTTGGAATTAAATGTTGCGAAACTCTTGCATTGACACAGGACTTATTGTATACTGGGCACAGCTGGAAATGACTGGAAGGATCTGTGTTGGCCTACACAGGAGCGCCGGATCGGATGATAAAAATGGAGGAAAAAAATGATTACATCGCTGTATCAGTCACTTTGCAATATGGAAACCAACATTGCAGACCGTGTGGCTCTGCGCTGGTATGATGAAGAAAAGCAGGGCGTGGCCGAGGTGCACTACGCACAGTATGCCCAGGATCTGCGCCGGTTCGTGGCGTTCCTGCGTGCAGAGTATGGCGATGTGCGCGGCAAGCGTGTGGCGATCCTGGCCCGCAACAGCTACCAGTATGTCATCTGCATGTACGGCACGGTCATTGCCGGAGCCGTGGCTGTGCCGCTGAACCTTGGCAAGGACTGGGATGCTATCTCCTATGAGCTGGGCCTCACCGAGCCGGTGTGCATTCTGCAGGATGGCGAGTTCGCGGAGCGGGAGCCTGCCCTCGCTGAGACCTACGGCAGCATCCTGAAGCCCATGGATGTCTTTGCTGCCTATGAGCCTGCCGAGGACGTGACCGAGGTGGAGGACCTCTCTGCTCTGGCCTTTATCATGTTCACCTCCGGCACCACCGGCCGCAGCAAGGGCGTTATGCTGAGCCAGAAGAACCTGTTCAGCGCAATGCCGGCCTTTCTGGACCCCTTTGACGATGTGAAGAAGTATACGGGCTGGAACACCGACGAGTTCTCGTCCCTGTCCGCCCTGCCCATGTTCCACATCTCCGCCATGACCAGCCTTGTTTCGTGGAGCATCACCGGCCACTCCATCAACCTGTGCAACAACCTGAAGTATTTCTACCGTGATCTGGGCGCCATGCACAGCGAGGTGATGGCGGTGGTGCCGGTGCTGCTGAAGAGCATCTACAGCGATGTGATGAAGGGCCGCCGTGACCGTCTGAACGGCCTGTGCGTGCTGACCTGCGGCGCTGCCATGTTCGACCCCAAGATTCTGAGTGATATGATGGAGAAGGGCTTCTTTGTGGCCCAGATGTACGGCCTGACCGAGACCTGCGGCGACGGTGCATGGAACTCCTCACAGGAGGCAAAGTACCTGACCAGCGTGGGCCATGTGGACCTCAGCTGTGAATACAAGCTGGACGACGGCGAGCTGTGCATGCGGGGCGACCCCATCATGCTGGGCTACTACAAGGACCCGGAAGGCACTGCAGAAGTCATCGATGCAGACGGCTGGTTCCACACTGGCGACATTGCCCGGGTGGAAGAGGACGGCTACATGTACCTGACCGGCCGCAAGAAGAACGTGATCATTCTGGACAGCGGCGAGAACGTGAACCCCGAGGAGCTGGAAAAGCTGCTGGTGCCCTGTGCGGACATTCAGGAGTGCATCGTGAAGGAAAAGGACAAAAAGATCTGTGCCCTCATCTACTGTGACCCTGCAAAGCAGGATGCGGTGAAGGAGTTCGTCACTGGGGTCAACCGCGGCCTGCCGCTGTACAAGCGCATGGTGACGGAGTTCAGCGCACAGCCGCTGCCCCGCAACGCCATGGGAAAACTGCTGCGCTGAACACAGGAGGAAACAGAACAATGCGTAAGATCAGAGTGCTGGATAATGTCTACGACCTTATCACCATCAACATGGAAGACCGCTTCAAGGATAATGTGGCCTTCCGCTTCTACGACACCGCAAATGATGCCGTGACCACCATCCTCTATAAGGATTATGTGCAGGATATCCGCAAGGCGGTGAATTACTTCCAGTCCACCATCCCGGAGATCAAGGGCAAAAAGATCTGCCTGCTCACCAAGAACAGCTACGAGTATGCCGTGAACACCTTTGGCGTGGTGGCGGCCGGTGCGGTGCTGGTGCTGCTGAACCAGCGCAAGAGCTGGGACGAGCTGAGCTACGAGCTGGGCCTTGTGGAGCCGGACGCCATCCTGACCGACGGCGACGACTACGGCTTCAACGACCAGCTCAAGGCTGCCTACGGCGATATCCTCCGCCCCATGGATGGCTTCCGGAGCTATGAGCCTGCGCAGCTGACCCGCTGCATCGACCACGAAGCCCTGATGGTCCTGATGTTCACCTCCGGTACCACGGGCCGCAGCAAGGGCGTGATGCTGAGCGAGAAGAATTTCTTCTCGGTGATGCGTGCCCATACCCAGATCGGTGAGCACATGATGGCGTATAAGCACGAACCGGACCTCGTCATGAGCCAGTACACCGTGCTGCCCATGTTCCATCTGGGCGCTTTCATCTGCCTGTTCTCCTGGGCCCACGCAGGCTGGGCGCTGAACGTCAGCAGTGACATCCGCAACTTCTATAAAGAGGTAAAGCGGATGCCCAGTCAGGCCATGGCGGTGGTGCCGGTCATTATGAACTCGCTCCACCACGATGTGATGCGCGGCCGCAAGGATCGTCTGGGGGAGCTGTGGGTGCCCATCTGCTCCTCTGCCATGTTCGACCCGCAGGTGATGCTGGATATGGCGGAACACGGCATGTTCGTGGTGCAGACCTACGGCAGCACCGAGACCTGCGGCGACGGTATCATCAACTACGCACAGGACGCAAAGCACATCGGCGCTGTGGGTCAGGGCAACGATTATCTGGACTACAAGATCGCCGAGGACGGCGAGCTGTGCATGCGCGGCGACAGCATCATGCTGGGCTACTACAAGGACCCGGAGGCCACCGCCGAGGTCATTGACGCGGACGGCTGGTTCCACACTGGCGATCTGGCCCGCAAGGACGAGGACGGCTACTATTTCCTGACCGGCCGCAAGAAGAACCTCATCATTCTGGACAGCGGCGAGAACATCAGCCCCGAAGAGCTGGAAGGCATCGTGGGCAAGTGCGAAGCCGTGAAAGAATGTGTTGTAAAAGAAATGGGCAAGAAGATCGGCGTGGTGGTCTATTGCGACGAGGACAAACAGCAGCAGGTGCGGGACTTTATCACCGAGGCAAACCGCACCCTGCCGCTGTACAAGCGCATGAGCGCAGTGGAGTTCAGCACCGAGCCGCTGCCGCGCAACGGTGCAGGCAAGCTGCTGCGCCAGTGATACGGATGCGATCGAATGCCCGGATGCATAAATGGGCCGGCAGACCGGCAGACTGAAAACAGGAGTTCCGACAAAAAACAAAGCTTTGTTGCCGGAACCCTTGCGCACAGGAGAGAATCAGGGTATTATTATGGAAAGGCATAGGAGATTGTGCCTATTATCCGTCACGGAAAGGAAGAAAATTTCTATGGAACGAGCAGAGATCATTTCCCAGATCCTGGCCATCCTGGAGGATGTTGCCGAGGTCTCTCCCGAAGATGTGAATGAGAACAGCGTCCTGATGGACGATCTGGATCTGTCCTCAATGGAAATCCTGACCATTGTGGCAGACCTCGAGGAGACCTTCGGCCTGCGCATCCCTGAAAAGGAGCTGCGCAACTTTGTGACCATAGGGGATCTGGTGGATTATCTGGCGGCAAACGCGGGGTAACAGTTCATGAATGAGTCGCAGCGCTCGACGGAGTACATCTTTCAGGGAACGATGTACTTCTTCCGTCGGGAGAAGATCCTGTGTCGGTACCAGTTTGCGCTGCAGGATGCGGTGGAACCCGCTCTTTTGCAGCGTGCACTGGAGGCGGCGCTTTCGGCCGCACCGTACTATCGGGTACAGCTGGTGCAGGAAAAGCGGAGCTTTTTTCTGGAGCCGAACCCGAACCCCTGTCTTGTGTATCAGGGCAGTGCACAGCGTGATATCCCGGAGAAAACGAACGGCTATCTTTTCAGCGTGAGCTGTGAGGGGGACACCGTCTATTTTGACTGGTATCATTTCCTTATGGACGGCCACGGGGTGTCGCCCTTCCTCACCCGCATTCTGGAACAGTATTGCAACCTGCGCTATGGCACGGCGTTTGCAAACACGCCCATCGTGTGCAGCCCGGCCTATGACATCGAGGCCATGATGGAAAAATACCCATCCCCTACAGCTACTGAGAGCACGATGCAGAGGGATGTGGTGCAGACATGGGAGGGCAGGATGCGCCGCACCCGGGTGCGGCTGACCAAGCAGAGCCTTGTGGACCGGGCAGTGGAGAACGGCGTCAAGCCCTTTACAGCGCTGGCCGGTCTGCTGAACCTTGCGCTGCGCAACTATCTGGGCAAAGACGAGATCCAGTATTCCTACTCGGCAGATACCCGCAGGGAAGCGGGCGTGCCGGATGCCCTTTACAACTGCGTGTGCTCCTTCCAGAGCGGCGTGAAGCTGAACGAGGACACCCGCCTTGCGGACATCGTGCCGGAGATGGATGCCGAGGTGCTCCGCACCCTGCAGCCGGAGGCAAAGCTGCGCCAGATGGTCCAGCAAATGAGCTGGGTGTACAAGGTAGACCAGCAGAAAGCGCCCCTGCGCATCAAGCAGAGGGTGTTCCAGATGGGTGAGTACATCAGCGGTGTCCCGGCGGATTTCTGGCTCAGCTATCTGGGCAATCCGCTGCTGCCGGCCACGCAGGAGCTTCAGAAGTACACCAAAGACTTCAACGTCTGGGTCCCGCCGGATGGCGGCTCCATGGGTGTGGAAGCCTCCAGCCTGAATGGCATCATCACCCTGTGCATCGAGAACAAGGCCGAAATGCCCGGCCTTGCCGGGATGATCCGCACCGCCTTTGAAAAAGAGGACATCACGGTGCTGGAAGCCGTGGATCTGGATACATAAGTACAGAACATAAAAAGCACTCTTTCCGGGCAGGAAAGGGTGCTTTTTTGCGTCTTATTCGGTCCGTGCAGGCCGTGTGGTCACCTCGCCGCAGCGCAGAGCCTCCTGTCGGCCGTTCTCCCGCTGGATGACCAGCCGCCCTTCCTCGTCGATGGCAAGGGCCTTTGCGGCGTAGGTCTCGGTCTCGGCACACACCGTCACCCAGTGGCCGGGCACAAAGCACCGGGCGCGGTACTCATCCAGACAGTCAAAGCCGGGGCACAGGGCCAGCAGCTCCCGGGCAATGGCCCCGGCCAGTGCGGCCCGGCTCACCGGGGCAGGCCCGCCGGGGTACAGGCTTCCGGCTCTGCGGGCCAGCTCCTCCGGCCAGTCGGCGGCGGTGGAGGTAAGGTTCAGCCCGATGCCCACCACCAGCCATTCCAGCTGTCCGCTCTCGAGGTCGGTCCCCGCTTCGGTCAGGATGCCGCAGACCTTTCTGCCCTGATAGTACAGGTCGTTGACCCACTTGACGGCAAGCTCCAGCCCGCAGAGCTTTTTCACGGCACGGCAGACCGCCACCGCGGCGCTGATGGTAGCGGTCTGGGCATTGGCGGCGGGCATTTCCGGGCGCAGCAGCACCGAGCAGTAAACGCCCTTGCCTGCCGGGCTTTCAAATCTCCGGCCCAGCCTGCCGCGTCCGGCGCTCTGGTGGGCGGTGAGCACCAGCGTGCCATGGGGTGCACCATCCAGCGCCAGCAGCTTTGCCGTGCGGTTGGAGCTTTCCAGCGTGTCATATAAATAGATGGGTGCAGGGTAGTCCCCGATGGCTTCGGTGCAGAACGGGTCGCCGCCTGCCAGCCGGTAGCCCCGGCGGGGCGCAGCTTCCAGCGCGTACCCTTGGGCCGTGAGGGCCGCAGCGGCCTTGTGCACGGCAGCGCGGCTCACGCCGAGGGTCTCGGCCAGCTGCTGGCCGGAAACGTAGCTGCCCCCGGCAGCGGAAAGTGCCTGCAAAAGTGCCTGACGGGTACTGACAGCCATGGCCGAATGCCTCCTTTTGTGCTATACTACTTCTATTGTATCATAAAAATAAAAGTTTTTGCAGGATTTTGAACAGCTGTTTCGTATGAATGTGCAGAAGGGCAGCGCAGGGGCTGCACTTCGTCGGACCGGGACGAAACTGAAAGGAGGTGGGCAGGCCGTTGACGACCTTGGAATTCAGCGCGATGGTGCAAAAATACCAGTCGCTCGTGTATACGGTCTGCCACCAGCTGGTGCCGGATGCCGGCGATGCGCAGGACCTGACGCAGGAGACCTTTCTGGCGGCATGGCGGGCCATTGACCGCTGCCCGTCCGGGTTTGAAAAACAGTGGCTGGCACGCATCGCTGCCAACAAGGCAAAGGACTATCTGCGCAGCGCATGGGTGCGCAGGGTGAACATTCCCGGCGACGATGTGCTGGCGCTGGAAGGTGCGCCGCCCGGCACCCAGCCGGAACAGCAGGTGCTGGATGCTCTGGGCGAGGAAGAGCTCACCGCCATGATCCTGGACCTGCGGGAGCCCTACAGAACGCCTTGCCGTCTGGTGCTGCTGGAACAGCACACCATGGCCGAGGCGGCACAGCTGTGCGGCCGCCCGCCCAAGACGGTGGAAGCACAGATCTACCGGGCAAAAAAGATGCTGGCACAGCAGATACTACAGCGTGAAAACGATGGAAAGGAGTGCGTACATGGAACTGTTTGACAAAAACGGCTGCCTGACCGACGAAGGCCTGCAGGCCCTGCAGGCAGGCGGGCTGGATGAGCTGGGCCGGCTGGAAACCGCCGAGCATTTATCCTACTGCGATAAATGCATGGATCGTTACACGGTCCTGCTGACGGCAGATGCGCTGGAAACGCCGCCGCACTCCGCGCACAAGGCTGTGATGGCCGCCATCTGGGTGCGGCTGATGCAGAACACATGGGGCCGTGCCGCAGTGGCCGGTGTGGCGGCGGTGCTGGCCTTTACCATGTGGCGCTCCGGCACCATAGACCAGCTGCTGAATTTCCGGCAGGAGCTGCACACATGGACACCGGAGACCAGCCAGAGCCAGACCGAAGAAGTTTTGCAGCTGGGCAAGCCGGTGGAAGATGACCGCCCGTCCGCCCAGCCGGAAATACTGGGAAAGCCAATGGACGATGACAAGCCGAAGCAGCAGGCTTCGCTGGCAAAAGCACTCAATGACCTGCTGTTCGGAGCCGGCGGCCCTGCAGCAGAAAAATACAAAAATTCGCCACTTGCAGATCAAACGAAATAAGGAGATCGATTATGATGAAAAACGGAATCCTGACCTTCCTCTTCGCCTTTTGCCCGGGCGCAGGCCAGATGTATCAGGGCTACATGAAGCGCGGCCTTTCACTCATTACCATGTTCTGCGTGGCCTTTGGTGCGGGCACTCTGCTGGAAGTTTTGTATGTAGCCATGCCCATTGTGTGGATGTACAGCTTCTTTGACACCTTCAATCTCCGGGCGCAGATCGGCGCAGGCACCGCCCCGCAGGACGATTATCTGGTGCACATCAACTGGCACGACCAGCGCATGGAACAGTTCATGCTGGACAGCCACAAGCTGCTGGGCTGGGGCCTGATCGCGCTGGGCGCGCTGGTGGCCTACCAGAACATCCTTATGAACACGCTGGGGGATATCGTGTGGCGCTGGGGCCAGAGCAGACCCTTTTTCCGTGCACTCTACCTGATGATGGATCAGCTGCCGGAGGTGGTGATCTGCGTGGCCTTGATCATCTGCGGTGCGTGGCTGGTACGCGGCCCCAAGGGCAGAAAGCAGAAGCCGCAGAACGATGCCGAAGATGCAGATTTTACCGAGTATACTGCACAGGATGCGCAGGCAGAGCCGGAAGCAAGGGGCTTTGCCATGCCCAAACTCTCGGCTCTGCTGGGCAAGCCCGTGACCCCGGACGATGAGACGGAGGATGCCGACGATGGACGAGACGAGAAATGATGCGCCGCTGACCGGTGAAGCACCGCAGCCTGCAAAACCGCAGCCGCTGCGCCGGGTGGGCAGCTTTACGCTGGGCGTATGCCTGATCGCAGCGGGCATCTTCTTTCTGCTTGCCTATTTTGTGCCGGGCGTTGACTGGAAGCTGATGCTCAAGATCGCCCCGGCGGCAGGGCTGATCCTGCTGGGCGGCGAGGTGCTCTTTTTTGCCGCCCGCCCGGGCCGCTGGAAATACGATTTCTGGTCGGTGCTGATCTGCCTTGTGCTCATGGGCGGATGCTTCTGTCTGTCGCTGCTGCCGGTGGTGTGGGATGAACTCGGCCCGGAGCGGAATCAGGCAAGCATGAAGCTGGGGCAGGAATATACGACAGAAGCCTATGACAAGATCAAACAAACAGCCCCGGATATCCGTGTGAAGCATATCAGCGGAAACGCCTACCTGTACAGCAGTGAGGCGAAAACGCTGCGGGATGTGAATGCCGGAAACGGCTATCTGAGCCTGACTGTGGAGCTGTTTGGCGGCTATGACAGCGTACAGGCCTTTGCGCAGGACTGCCGCAGCGTGACCGATGCCGTGCAGCAGTGCAGCGCACAGCCGGATGAGCTGCGCATTACATGGTCGCCGGAGAACGACCCGGGCCAGAGTCTTGCCTCCGGCAGCCTGCAGAATGTGGAGCAGTACACGCTGGAACTGGAAGGCATCGCACAGCTGGACTGGACAGCAGAGCAGATGGCAAAGCAGACCGAGGTGCAGCACCTGCTGGACGAAGAAAACGAAGAAACGGCAGAGTCCGAAGCTTTTTCCGAGGAAAGCGCGGAGCTGAGCGAGTGAAACAAAAAATGCTTCCGTGCGACGCACGGAAGCATTTTTTTGTTGAAATCAGCCGAAAACTGTGTTATGCTATCTCTGCTGCTGAAAGGCGGCGGGGCACTGCAAACAACGGCAGGCGGTTCGGCCCTCACTTCCGAAAGGAGGTGAGTACATGCCAATTACTTTGACATTCCACTTGTTTGGATTGACATTCACCATTCGCGTGAAAAAGTAAGAACCGCCACCCGGCACGGTGACGGTTCTCAAAAACTGTAAACCTTGAACTGGGGCCAACCGCTTGTCGCAGTGCCCTTTCTATAGACATTATAGCGAATCCCGGCAGAGCTGTCAAGCATCTGCCGGGATTCGTTTTATCGTAAAATTTACAGCTTTTTGCCAGTGAGCAGCTCGTAAGCCTCCAGATACTTGGCAATGGTCTTGTCAATCACGTCCTGCGGCAGGTCGTAGTTGCTGTCGGGGTTGGCCTTGAGCCAGTCGCGAACGAACTGCTTATCAAAAGAGGGCTGGCTGTGGCCCGGCTCGTAGCCCTCCAGCGGCCAGAAGCGGGAGGAATCCGGGGTGAGCATCTCGTCGCCCAGCACCACGTTGCCGTTCTCATCCAGACCAAACTCAAACTTGGTGTCGGCAATGATGATGCCGCGGGAGAGCGCATACTCAGCACATTTCTTATACAGGGCAATGGTGTAGTCGCGCAGCTTGGTGGCGTACTCCTCGCCGTGGCCGGGGAACTGCTTTTCCAGCACCTCGATGCTCTTTTCGTAGGAGATGTTCTCGTCGTGGTCGCCGATCTCGGCCTTGGTGGAGGGAGTGTAGATAGGCTCGGGCAGCTTGTCGGACTCCTTCAGGCCTTCCGGCAGCTGGATGCCGCACACCTTGCCGGTCTTCTGGTAGCTGGCCCAGCCGCTGCCGGTGATGTAGCCGCGCACGATGCACTCGATGGGCAGCATGGTCAGCTTACGGCACATCATGCTGTTGCCGTCGAACTGGGGCTGCTGGAAGAACTCCGGCATATCCTTCACGTCCACGCTCAGCATATGGTTGGGCAGCAGATCGCGGGTGTAATCGAACCAGAACTTGCTCATCTGGGTCAGAACGGTGCCCTTTTTGGTGACCTTGTTTTTCAGGATGACATCAAACGCGGAAATGCGGTCGGTAGCAACCATGATGAGGCTGTCACCGTTATCATAGATCTCACGAACCTTGCCTTCTTTAATGGGCTTGAACTCAGTCATAATCAAACACTCCATTTTCCAATGCCGAAAAAGCGGCGGTGTATCTTACCTGATTATTGTACCATGTCTGCGGACAGTTTGAAAGAAACAGAATGAAAGGAAAATCAGGCCGTTTTTGCATTTTTCTCGTGAAAAATGTACGAAAAATAGAATCAAAATTCGGCGATTTGACGATAAAAGTCGTACTTTCACAACAATGAAGCACCTTTTTGTAAAATGTAGGCATGGACATTCCGGCGATTGTGCGGTATCTTATAATCAACAAATTAAAATAGGGAGGGTTTACATATGGGCAGTTTTCCCAAAGATTTTCTGTGGGGCGGTGCCACCGCTGCCAACCAGTGCGAGGGCGCATGGCAGGCAGGCGGCAAGGGCCTTGCCACCGTGGATGTGACCCCGTTTGGCCCGGACCGCTTCCCGGTGGCGCTGGGTCGGCTGGAAATGCTGGAGTGCGACGACAAGCACTATTATCCCAGCCATGAAGCCATTGACCTGTATCACCATTATAAAGAGGACATCGCCCTCTTTGCCGAGATGGGTTTTAAGTGCTTCCGGCTGTCCATCGCATGGACCCGCATCCTGCCGAACGGCGACGATGCCCAGCCCAATGAAGAGGGCTTGAAGTTCTATGAGGATGTGTTTGATGAGTGCCACAAATACGGCATTGAACCGCTTGTGACCATCTGCCACTTCGATACCCCCATTGCCCTCATAAAAAAGTATGGCGGCTGGAAAGACCGCCGCATGGTGGATGCCTATGTGCACTACTGTGAAGTGCTGTTTGACCGCTACAAGGGGAAGGTGAAATACTGGCTCACCTTCAACGAGATCAACATGCTGCTGCATCTGCCCTTTACCGGCGCGGGGCTGGTGTTCTATCCGGGCGAGAATGTGCAGCAGGTGGAGTATCAGGCGGCACATCATGAGCTGGTGGCCAGCGCAAAGGCGGTCAAGCTGGCCCATGAAAAGATGCCCGGTGCCATGGTGGGCTGTATGCTGGCGGCAGGCCAGTATTACCCGCGCACCTGTGCACCGGAGGATATCCGTGCCGCGCAGGAAGCGGACCGCGACAACTACTTCTTTACCGATGTGCAGGCCCGGGGAGCCTACCCGGTGTGGGCAAAAAAGCGGATGGAGAAGGTCGGCATCACCCTACACACCGAGCCGGGCGATGAGCAGGTTCTGAAAGAAGGCACCGTGGATTTTGTCTCCTTCAGCTACTATTCCAGCCGCTGCATCACCACGGATCAGGAGATCCTGGCAGAAGAAAAGGCCGACGGCAATGCGGTACTGGAAGCTGTGAAGAACCCGTACCTCAAGGCCAGCGAGTGGGGCTGGGCCATCGACCCGGTGGGCCTGCGCGTGACCCTGAACACCATCTACGACCGGTACGAAAAGCCCATGTTCATTGTGGAGAACGGCCTTGGCGCGGTGGATACCGTGGAAGCGGACGGCTCCATCCACGACAGCTACCGCATCGATTATCTGCGCGCCCACATCGAGCAGATGGAAAAGGCCGTCAACGAGGACGGCCTGCCGCTGATGGGCTACACCACATGGGGCCCTATCGACCTTGTGAGCGCATCCACCGGTGAGATGAAAAAGCGCTACGGCTTTATCTATGTGGATAAGGACAACGACGGCAACGGCACACTGGCCCGCAGCCGCAAGGACAGCTTCTACTGGTACAAAAAGGTCATTGCTTCAAACGGCACCGACCTTGCCTGAAATTTGCGAAAAAATAAATTTGTGAGAAAGAATTGGAATTTATGACACCTGAGATCATTGCACACCGCGGCGCGTCCTATCTTGCGCCGGAAAATACCCTTTCTGCGTTCCGCAAGGCGATGGAGATCGGCGCGGACGGCGTGGAAATGGACGTACAGCAGACCAGCGATAAAAAGCTGGTAATCCACCACGATTTTGTCATTGACTGGCACACCGATATGCGTGGCCAGATCTATGACATGACCGAGGGCGAGCTGAAGGCGCTGGACTTTGGTAGCTGGAAGGATGTGAACTATCGGAACGAGAGGATCGCTACCCTGCAGGAGGCACTGGCTCTGTGCAGGGAAATGGAAGGTACCATCGTTCAGCTGGAAATGAAGGCCACCATCGATGACGACCCGGATTTTGTCCCCCGCGTGATCGAGGAGGTGCGTGCAGCAAACATTACCGACCGGCTGGTGGTGATCTCGTTCAACCACGACCTGCTGCGGCAGGCAAAGCAGCTGATGCCGGAGCTGAAGGTGGGCGTGCTGGTCTACGGTGCGGTGGAGACCATGGCGCTGCCCACTAGCACATGGGAAATGCTTGGCCTGCAGAACGGGCTGGAAGAGGATGATTTTCCACAGCTGCCGCCGCTGTCGGTGGAAAATGTGGATGACGAAAACTGCAGCTGGGCCCTGCGCTGGATGGGCAATCAGATCAGTATGCTGCAGGCGAACTTTCCGGGCAAGAGTCTGGTAGAGGTAGCCCAGCGCCTGCTGGAACAGCGGGACCCGGTAAAGTATGTGCAGACGCTGGACTTCAAGCCGGACTGGGTGAGCTGCGAATATCACACCGCTTACCAGCAGCCCAGCATGGTGCAGAAGCTGCATGATCTGGGCATCAAGGCGGCATACTGGACGGTGGACGGGGAACAGGCCGTGAAAGACCTTTGGCCCCTGCAGCCGGATGCCATCGTCACAAACCGCCCGGACCGCGTGCGGGAATGGATCTCTGAACTGGAAATGACAGAATAAAGGGCAGAAGCTGCATCCCTTCGGTGCGGCCTGATTCCCCAAGCAACATCTGAAAAGCAAACAGCGGACAGCCTGCAGGCCGTCCGCTGTTGTGCTATGCAAAAGATGTTATAAAATATATCCGAGGCTCCGCAGCACGAACAGCCAGAAGGTCAGGCTGAATGCGCTGAACAGGGTGGTGGTAACGCACACGCTGCCGGTAAGCACACCTTCGTGGCCCATCTGCTTTGCCATAACGTAGCACGCCGGGGTGGTGATGCTGCCCAGCATCACCAGCAGGGCCACCAGCTTTTCGTCGGTAAAGCCAAAGCGCACAGCCAGCGGCAGGAACAGCGCAGGCAGCACCATCAGCTTGACCACAGTAGCCACAGCGGTAGGCTTGAGGTATCCCAGAGCTTTTTGGCCCTTGAAGCCTGCACCAATGGCAAGCAGGGCCAGAGGGCTGGTCAGACCGGCCACATTGGAAAGAGCCTTATCCAGCATGGCAGGCATGGAAATGTGCAGCATGCTCCACGCAAAGCCCGCTGCAATGCCCAGAAGGATGGGGTTCGTCAGGATGCCTTTCACACTCTTTTTGAGCTTTTCAGCCATATTGCCGGTCTGAGCCTGCGCAGTGGGCGCTTCCAGCATCAAAATGACCACTGCCATGATGTTATACAGCGGCACACTGCCAAGGATCATCAGGCTGGACATGCTGGCATCGCCGTAGATGCTCTGCAGAAAAGCCGAGCCGAGGATGGCAGCCGACGAGCGGTAACACACCTGAACGAACTCGCCCACAAGGCCGGTGCCCTTTAAAAACAGCTTTGCCAGCGCCCAGATCACAAGGATGCACGCCAGTGTGACCGCAAAGCAGAACAGCACATACCGACCATCGAAGGTGGCGCGGACATCGTTTTTGCCAAGGTCGCGGAACAGCTGCACCGGCAGTGCCACATAAAACACGAACTTGTTGGCCCCGGCCACGAACGCATCGCTCAGAAAACCGGTGCGGTGCAGCACATAGCCCAGCAGCATGATAAAGAACAGCGGCATGGTGCTGTTCATGCTGAACAGAATATTTTCCAGCATGGCTCACACACCGCCATGACGGCGCTGCTCTGCCGCCAGCTCCTGCTGCAGGGCAGCTTTGCGGTGGTCCAGCAGCAGGTCTTTGTTGTACTGGAAGTAGCGTTCGCAGCCGTTCTCGGTGAGGAAGGCGTGGGACACCGGGTTCACCGTCAGCTCGGTGACGAACACCACCATTTCCTGGCTTTCGGCAAAGGCCTGTTCCATAAAGTCGAAAGCGGCTTCCAGCGCGGCGCTGGCGGTCTGCTGGGCCTTTTCGCGCTCATCGGCAAGGGACTGGAACTGCCCGCGCAGCAGGTCGAAGGCTTCCTGTGTGCCGGCGGCGTTGGCACGGCGCAGTTCGCCCTCCCAGCCGCGCAGCACGGCCAGGACCTGCAGACGAGTGGTCAGAGCATCTTTGCTCAGCAGCCCGGCGGCACGCTTTTGCTGTGTTTCGGTGTCGTAATCCATGATCTGCTGGTGGAACATTTCTGCCGAGCCGTCCGGGATATCCTCCGGAACGGTGGCAAGGGCTTTTTTGGTCTCCCGCAGAAAGGCATAGCAGCTGTCGGCTACTGCATCTGCCTGACGGGAGGCCGTGAACCGGGTGCCGAGGCCTGCAAGGATCAGGCTGACCAGCGAAAGCCGCTCGTCGAAGGGGGCCTGCAGCAGCCGTGCGAACACGGCGGGCTTTGCCTGTCCGGCCAAGATCTCCTCTACGCCGTAGTCGTCGCGGTACTTATAGTAAAGGTCGAGGTAGGCGGAGAAGTCCTCTGCGATCTTCGGGTGCTGGATGTACTCGCGGATCAGGTCTTCATCGGCCTGCAGACCCAGTGTTTCGTAGGTATCCAGCAGATTGGAAAGATCCTCCCAGCCGCGGGCGGTCACGAACTGGGTGCCGTCCACATCGGCGTTGATCTGGTAGAAGTTCTGCGGGTGCAGCTCCAGATAGCTCAAAATGGCGCTGTGGATGTGGGCAGCGCGGGCATAGTCCTTCCACACGGGCAGGTCCGGCTCAATGTCCATGCGGCGCACGCGGTCCAGCGTAACGATATCAAAGTCGCGCACAGATTTGTTATATTCCGGTGGGTTGCCTGCCGCCACGATCACCCAGCCCGCAGGCACGGCCTGATTGCCAAAGGTCTTGCATTGCAAAAATTGCAGCATGGTGGGGGCCAGCGTTTCCGACACACAGTTGATCTCGTCGATGAACAGAATGCCCTCGGAGAGGCCGGTGGCCTCCATCTTGGCGTAGATGCTGGCAATGATCTCGCTCATGGTGTATTCGGTCACGGAGACATCTTTGCCGCCGTAGTTGCGCTGGCGGATGAAGGGCAGGCCCACGGCGCTCTGGCGGGTGTGGTGGGTGATGGTGTAGGCCACCAGAGCCACGCCGCACTCCCGGGCTACCTGCTCCATCACCTGCGTCTTGCCAATGCCCGGAGGCCCCATGAGCAGAATGGGACGCTGCCGGATGGCCGGGATGGCGTATTCGCCCAGAGCATCCTTGGCAAGGTAGGCTTTTACGGTGTGTTCAATTTCTTCTTTGGCTCGTTTGATATTCATAGCAAATTCCCTCACGAATTGTTCAGGTCACGGTACAGGTCGTCCTCTTCGGCCAGCGCGTCGGCAAGGGTGCTTTGCGGGCGGGCTGCTGCACCGGTAAATTCTTCTTCATCCAGAACCACCTTCATGGCCCACGGCGGTACATTGGCATCGTCGAACCGCTCCCCCAGAAACAGAAAAGCGGTGTCGTAGGCCGGGCGCTTGGCGGGGTAGGTGCCCATGCCGTCGGTGAAGTACAAAAGGCCCCGCAGGTTCGAGAACTTCTTCTCGGCGCACAGCTGGTTCACGTATTCAAAGGCCGGGCGGAAATCCGTTCCGCCGCCGCCCCGCAGCTCAAAGTGGTTCATGGCGTGGATCAGCTCGTCCTCATTGTGGATCAGGATATCCTGCCGGATGGCGTTATCGGCCTGGATCAGGTGCAGGTTCATCCGGTGGAAAAAGTTCTCCTGTCCTTTCAGCAGAGTGTAGGTCTCCGCAAGGAACGCCCGCACCAGTTCACCGGAGGTGGAGTAGCTGGTGTCGATGACAAGGGCCAGCTCCTCGATCTTTTTGCTCTCCCGGCTTTCCAGAGGTTCGATGAGGGGCAGGTTTCCGTACACCGAAAGGCCGTAGGTGTAGAAGTTCAGGTCGAACTCGTCCGGGTCCAGCTTTACTTCCTCCCGCAGCACGCAGAACCGGCGCAGAAAATCCCGGTAGCTGCGGCGGCTGCGGTTGGCGGCTTTTACCTGCTGCTTCAGGGCATCGGCACCGTCCCCGGCTTCCTTATCCCGCAGGTCCAGCTCTGTCTGCATCCGCTCCCCGATCTTCTGCCACGTTTTCTGGGGCAGCGGCGTGGGCATCTGCTGGGGCTGGTCAGGCGCATCCTTCGGCCACAGACGGTGGTCGTCGGTCACGAACTCCCGCTCCAGCTGGCGCAGCACACCGGGTGTCTGCCGGGTGAGCCACCGATACACCGGCGCGGCTGCCACCACGGTTTCCTCGGCGGTGATCTGCTGGTAGGCGTTCTGGCGCACATAGGTCAGCGGGCGCTTGACGCTGGTGCGGTTCAGGCTGTCGATAACGTTTTCCACTGCGATATCACAGGCAAGGCTCCACAGCTGCGGCTCCCGGCGGCCTTTCAGCCACAAATGTCGGAATACGCAGTGGAATATGGTGTGCAGATACAACCGGTTGAGATATTTTGGATTGTCCTGATAGAGCCGCAGCAGGTGGCTGGGCTGATAAAACAGGACCTGACCGTCCGTAGCCAGCACCCGGCAGCGCTCGTCCGGGGCGGGGGACAAGGCACTGAGCGCCATATCCAGAAAGCGGAAGTCCAGATACAGCCCGCTGCGCACCACCGCCAGCACCTCGCCGCCCATGCGTGCCTGCCACTCCTCGTGGGTCTCCGGCCGCTGGGACTGGAACGGCTTGCGCGGGTCAAAAAATTTTTCTTTTTGGATCGTTTGGGGCAAAAGTGTCACCTCACTTGGAACCCTCTCAGCCTCGCTGCAAACTCCCCCAGTCATCGCTGCGCGATGCCAGCCCCCTCAGGGATGGGGCCTCTGGCGAAACAGGAAGCTTACCCTTACTGCCAAAGGCTTCCTCTTAGAGGGAGCTGGCGCACGAAGTGCGACGGAAGGAGTTTTCTGCTGTTTAAAAATCAAAATCGTACCGCTGTTTTTTGGGCTGAGGAGCATACTTTTTGTGCTCCGCATCCGCCAGCAGAGCGGCGGCAGCGGCGTTCCCGGCCTTGGCGGCAAGGGCTGAAGCTTCGGCAAAGCCGTCTTTGTCCAGCACATCCAGCGCAATGAGTGCACGCACGGCATCATTGTCCTGTGCCTTCAGCAGGCGGGCCAGCACCCGGTCGGTGTTGGCTGCCAGAAATGCCCGGTAGTGCCCGGCGGCGGCTTCGGTCAGCTGCCACGGATACCGCAGCCGGTCAAAGCAGAGCATTGCCATCACATTGGCATCGTCGGCATCGTGGCCCTGCGGGAAGATCGCGTCGTATTCTGCGGGGAGGAATTTGTTCTCTAAAAAACACTGCCGGTAATGATATCCTTGGCCGGAAAAGGTGTGCAGAAGAATGTGGGCGGGGGTTTCCTCGATATCCTCCCAGTAGGCGGGATACCAGAGCGCCGCCAGCGGCGCGGCGGCACCGGCAGGGCAAAACTCAGCCCGCACCGTTTCGGTGATGTTGTTCACAAGGGCAAACAGGCCGGTAGGTTCTTCAGGGCCTGCCTGCACCCGGATGGTCTCCAGCGCGAAGCAGTTCAAAAACACATCGCTGCCCATGGTCAGGCTGCCCGTGCCCACGGTGAGCAGACGAAGCTTGCGGCAGTTGTAGAATGCGCAGCTGCCGACGACCTGTAAGCTGTCCGGCAGGGTCAGCTCTTCGAGAAAGTTCCCACACACCGGGTGCAGGTCGTCTGCATCCGAACCGGCAGCGGGCGCGTCAAAGTCGAAGTCGTACCGGCGGCAGGTGCCGCCTACCGTCTGCCCAAAGGCCCGAATCAGCCGCGCCGTGCCGTCCGGGGCCGCCTCGTAGCGGCAGGTCTTGTCTGCCGCAGGCAGGCTGCGCGGCTTTTCGGAAAAGCAGTAGTCGCCCAGTTCGGTAACAGCAAAGCTGCCGCCCTCCGGTGCTGGCAGTGTGCCGGGCAGCGCGATACACGGCTCTGTGCCGTACACCCGCACCAGCCGGGCTGTGTCTGCCGAAAGCGGCAGGATATCCAAGGTGAGTGTGCTCTCCGAAACCACGATGCAAAACTCCTCAATTTGATAGAATCATTCAGCTTTCAGTATAAACCAACGGCAAAGCCTTGTAAAGTATAAAAAATTCTGACGTAACATAGTAGAAAAATGAATCAGAAACCTCTTGACTTTTGCATGAAAGTGCGTATAATAAGGGTAGGCAACGCGATAAGGCCGAACGTGTTTACCACGTAAAAAATCGAAGCACCCCGGTAGAACCAGTACCGGGGTGCTTCTTTTCATTAGTGCTTGCTGCCCTTGAAGAACAGGCTGTCAAGCCACTTGCATAAATAGTAGGCTACTACCTCTGCTGCGACAGTCTGAAAAAACGCGATAAAGCTAGGCATGTTTACCACCTCCTTTCCGCGACAGGGGGATTGGAGAAGGGCCGCAGAGCCAGTATAACACAAAAAGCGGCAGCGCGCAATTTGATGCACGCTGTCGCTTTTTCATTGAGGAGGTAGAAAAACGCTTAGTTTTCGGCAAGGTTGCCGGTGTACAGCTGGTAATACTTGCCTTTTTTAGCGATCAGCTCGTCGTGGCTGCCGCGCTCGATGATGCGGCCCTGCTCCAGCACCACGATGCAGTCTGCATTGCGGACGGTGGACAGGCGGTGCGCAATGACAAAGCTGGTGCGGCCGTACATCAAGCCGTCCATGCCGCGCTGCACCAGCGCTTCGGTGCGGGTATCGATGGAGGAGGTGGCCTCGTCCAGGATCAGCACCGGGGGATCTGCCACGGCCGCACGGGCGATGGCCAGCAGCTGGCGCTGGCCCTGCGAGAGGTTGGCACCATCGCCGGTGAGCATGGTGTTGTAGCCCTCCGGCAGACGCTTGATGAAGCCATCTGCGTTGGCAAGGCGGGCAGCGGCGATGCACTCTTCATCGGTAGCCTCCAGCCGGCCATAGCGGATGTTCTCCATCACCGTGCCGGTGAACAGGTGGGTGTCCTGCAGCACGATGCCCAGAGAACGGCGCAGATCGGCCTTTTTGATCTTGTGGATGTTGATGCCGTCGTAGCGGATCTTGCCGTCCTGAATGTCGTAGAACCGGTTGATGAGGTTGGTGATGGTGGTCTTACCGGCACCGGTAGAGCCGACAAAGGCGATCTTCTGGCCCGGACGGCCATACAGGTTGATATCGTGCAGGACGGTTTTTTCCGGCACATAGCCAAAGTCTACATCGGTAAAGGTGATGTTGCCTTCCAGCTTGTGGTAGGTGGTAGTGCCGTCGTGGTGCGGGTGCTTCCATGCCCAGATGCCGGTGCGCTCGTCCGTCTCCACCAGCTGGTCGTTGCGGTCATACTTGGCGTTGACCAGCGTGACATAGCCCTCGTCGGTCTCGCTCTCTTCGTCCATCATCTTGAAGATACGCTCGGCACCGGCCAGAGCCATGATGATGCTGTTGGCCTGCATGGACACCTGACTGATGGGCATGTTGAAGCCCTTGTTCAGGCTCAGGAAAGCCACCACCGTGCCAAGGGTCGTGCCGCCCATGCCGCTCACGGCCATGGCTGCGCCTGCCAGCGCGCAGACGGCATAGCTGATGTTGCCCAGCTGGGCGTTGACGGGCATCATGATGTTGGCAAAGCTGTTGGCTTTGTTGGCGCTGTCCTTCAGCTGGTCGTTCAGCTGGCGGAAGCCGGCCAGCGCCTTCTGTTCGTGGGTGAACACCTTGACGACCTTCTGGCCCTCCATCATCTCTTCGATGTAGCCGTTCAACTTGCCCAGATCCCGCTGCTGCTGGATGAAGTATTTGCCGGACTGCTGGGTGATCTTTTTGGAGCAGAACATCATCAGCGCCACCATCAGCATGGTGACGACCGTCAGCTGCCAGCTGAGCATGCACATGCTGAAGAACACCGAAACAATGGTAATGGCGCTGGACACCAGCTGCGGGATGCTCTGGCTGAGCATCTGGCGCAGGGTATCCACGTCGTTGGTGTACACGGACATGATGTCGCCGTGGGGATGCTGGTCAAAATACTTGATGGGCAGGCTCTCCATGTGGGTGAACAGCTGGGTGCGCAGGTTGCGCAGGGTGCCCTGCGTCACGTTGACCATGATGCGGGCGTTGAGCCATGCGGCCAGAATGCCAATGACGTAGATGATGCCTACCCGCAGCAGAGCTGCTGCCAGCGGGGCAAAATCGGGGTCCTGCTGCTGGGTCATGGGTACGATGTAATCGTCCATCAGGGTCTTTAAGAACAGACTGGCCTGTACGTTTGCCAGCGCGCTGACCACGATGCAGACAAGTACAAGGATGCAATGGGGCAGATAGTGCCGGAATACCTCATCCATGATGCGCTTCAGCAGCTTGCCCGGGTTTTCCACTTTGGGCCGGGGGCCGCCCATGCGGGGGCCGGGGCCGCGAACTTCTTTTGCCTGAGCCATTACTGTTCACCTCCCTGTTTGTCAAAGTCGCCGCCGCCCTGGGTCTGGCTGTTGTAAACTTCCTGATAGATGGCGTTGGTCTTGAGCAGCTCTTCGTGGGTGCCCAGACCATCGATCTTACCGTTATCCAGCACAAGGATGCGGTCAGCGTCCTGCACCGAGGAAATGCGCTGTGCAATGATGATCTTGGTGGTGCCGGGAATCTCCTCCCGGAATGCCTTGCGGATCTTGGCATCGGTAGCGGTATCCACGGCGCTGGTGGAGTCGTCCAAAATCAGAACCTTGGGCTTGCGCAGCAGGGCGCGGGCGATGGTCAGGCGCTGCTTCTGGCCGCCGGACACATTGGAGCCGCCCTGCTCGATCCATGTATTGTATTTGTCCGGGAAGCGCTCGATGAACTCATCCGCGCAGGCAAGCTTTGCCACACGGATGCACTCTTCCTCGCTGGCGTTCTCGTCGCCCCAGCGCAGGTTATCGAGAATGGTGCCGCTGAACAGCACGTTCTTCTGCAGCACCATGGACACCTCGCGACGCAGTACGTCGAGGTTGTAGTCGCGCACATCCACGCCGCCCACCTTCACGGTGCCGGTCTCGGCATCATACAGGCGGGGAATCAGCTGCACAAGGCTGGATTTTGCGCTGCCAGTGCCGCCGATGATACCTAAGGTCTCACCGGGCTTGATGCTGAAGGTGATATCATTCAGCACCGGCTGGCCGCTGCCGTGCTTATACTTGAAGGTGACATGCTCGAACTCGATGCCGCCGTCCTTCACCTGCTGCACCGGCTGCTTTGCGGGGGGCAGGTCGGTGGTCTCGTCCAGCACTTCCACAATACGCTTTGCGGAAGCGGCAGACATGGAGATCATGACAAAGGCCATGCTCAGCATCATCAGGGCCATGAGGATGTTCATGATGTAGCCGAACAGAGCGTTCAGCTGGCCGGTGGTGATGGCGCCATGCAGAACGTACTTGGCACCCAGCCAGCTCAGGGCGATGTTGCAGCCGTAAACGGCGGTGAGCATGGCAGGGTTATTGAAGCTCAGGCGGCTCTCAGCGTTCACAAACTGGTCGTACAGGCTCTGGCAGGCTTTGGTGTACTTCTCGTTTTCAAAGCCCTCGCGCACGAAGCTCTTCACTACGCGGATGGCGGAGACGTTTTCCTGCACGGAAGCGTTCAGGGCATCGTAGTTTTTGAACACCCGGTCAAAGATGTGGAAGGTGGGCACCATGATGCCTGCCAGCACCGCCACCAGAAAGACCACAGCCACCACGAAGATCAGTGACAGCGGGCCGCCGATCATCAAGGCCATGAACAGGGCGAACACCAGATGCACCGGGGCGCGCACGCACATGCGCTCGATCATCTGGAATGCGTTCTGTACGTTGGTCACGTCGGTGGTCATGCGGGTGACAAGGCCTGCGGTGGAGAATTTATCAATGTTGGAAAAAGAATAATGCTGGATGTTCTCATACATAGCATCGCGCAGATTTCCGGCAAAGCCGGTGGATGCCTCGGCGGCGTATTTGCCGGCCAGAACGCCCAGCGCCAGCGCGACCACAGCCACCAGAAAGGTGAGCAGGCCGTACTTGAGGATGGCGTTCATATCGCCCTTTTCAATGCCCTGATCGATGATAAAGGCCATGATGGTGGGCAAAAGCACATCCATCACGGCTTCCAGAGCGGCAAAGAGCGGTGTCAGGACTGCGGCGCGTTTATACTCGCCCAGATGCGACACTAACTTTTTGATCATCTGAGTTACCTCCTGTTACTTTTTATTTGTTTGGTACAGAATCATTTAATAGATTTCTAATTATCTCTTTAGATGTTCTTATATGCCGGTATAGCCCGTTATTCCGGGCTTTTCCGACACTTTTCATATCGGAAGAACCTCACAAATCTTTTTATTACCCCTTATGTTTTCGCTCTCAAAAGTAGTAAAAGCAGTAGTAAATTCTGCGTACTACTTATGCCGCCTTGGTTTCCTCGGCGCTTTCCGCCGCAGGCTCCGGCTTGGCCTCTGCGGTGGTTTTTGCCTTGGCTTGCAGCCGTTCCATTTCCTCCTGTGCGGAATGGAAAGTAGCGTGGGCGTAATAGTTCAGCGTCATTACAATGTTGGCGTGTCCCATGATGTACTGCAATGCCTTGGGGTTCATGCCCGCGTTTGCCATTCTGGTACAGAATGTATGCCGCATGGTGTGCGGTGTCATCACATCGGGCAGCGGTTCCTTGTGGCACTTGTTGAACTTCTTGGCAAGGCACTTGAACATGGCGTCATAGTTGACGGCGGTTTTGGGCAGGCCGTCCCGGTTCAGGAACAGGAAGTCCTTATAACCGTCAACCTCAATGCACCTGCCGTCCCTGCGCTTCTTCAACACGCGCTCAAACGCTTCATAGGCGGCTGCGCTCATGGGCACTTGACGGAATCCGCTTTCTGTTTTTGGCGCTTCGATATAGTAGCCATCCTCGGTGCTTCTCAAAAGCTGGTGGTCTACATTTACAAAGCGTTTTTCAAAATTCAGGTCGGCGGGCGTCAGGCCGCAGAGTTCGGAAATACGAAGCCCGGTTTCCAGCAGGATCACCACCTCGTCATAATACTTGGCATAGACGGAATCGTTCTGCATGAAGTCCAAAAGCTCGTTTTCCTGTGTAGGGGTAAGCGGCACCTTTGGTACGGTATCGTCGTTGATAACCTCATTGATTTGGAAGTCAAAGGGATTCTTGCGGAGGCAGTCGTCCTGTACGGCCATATAAAAGATGGCCTTTAAGGAACGCTTGCTGTTGCAGATGGTGTTGTAGGCAACGCCTTTTTCCTGCATACGCAAGGCCCATTCTTTCGCGTCGGACAGCTTCACGCTGTCAATGCTGGCCGCGCCCAGCTTATCTTCGGACAGAAGTTTCATCAACTGCTGGCGGCTCTTTTGGGTTCCTTTCCGCACATTCCCGCGCTGCCGGGTGTACTTTTCATAAAGCTGGCACACGGTCATTTTCTTGCCGATGGTGTCTATCCCGTCGTCAAGGTCTTTCTGTATCTGCTTGATCTTCTCGCGCAGGGAAAGACAGGGCCGCTTCCCGGCAGGTACTTTGTCGGTGGGTACTAACTTCCATGAGTAAACAAACTGGGGTTCTCCAAAGGTGTCAATGTATTTGTAAGCGTATCTTCCATCTGATCGCTGGCTCTCTCCAGACTTCAAAAGGCGGCCTTTGTTGTCTCGTCTTTTTTCATCTCGTTCTTTTCTTGGCATTTCGTCATGCTCCTTTCCATGACGGAAAGAGCCTTGACACGCTTATAACCTATTATAACACGCGCAAGGCCCTTTTTCACTATATTGTGTCAAGGGAATCAATGATTTTTTCAAACTGCTTCCGCTTGATCTGGATGCGGTTGCCGTTCAGGATCACCCAGCCAGCGGTGGGGTTTTCCTCGGCAAGCCGACGCAGTTTGTTTTCCCCGATCCGAAAATATTTGGACGCTTCCTCAATGGTGAGCGTGTATTTTTCCCAAATAGGCACATCGTTATTACTCATAACATGGCCCCCTTTCTTTTCAAAACAAAGGTTGTTTTTTGCGAAAGTGGGCAGAAAATAACGGACGGCTGCTGGCACAGCTCCACGGGAATCTCACCCCCGCGTGGTTCTCACGCGGCCCTGCTCGTTGCCTGCGACGCTTCAAACGCTCGGACTACGACGACAAGGGCGTATCATTGTCCTGTCTGCGCGTCGTCGCCCGCAGGCTGCCACACCTGCTTTACAGCCCGGTAAAATCGCTCCGCTTATCCCAATGAGGGAAAGCCTCTTGGCGCACCTGCCGCCCGGCTCGGCGCAGACAGAATGTATCCGTCTGCCCTATGACGCGCCGCCATTATCCTGCGGGCGTATTTGTCAAGGAGCAAAGGGGCCGCCGGGAAAACAGGCAGGCGGGGAAAGGGAAAGCCGCCTGTCTATGGCCGGGGCCTTAACCGTCAGTCGCCAATGGGACTAACGATGGAATGGATCAGCTTGATTTGCAATCGGCGCTTCATATACTCGTCAATGCAGATATGAGGCTGGCCGCTGCCGTCATAGAGCGTCCGGGTACACAGCTTATTGATATAGCCGTCGTAATGCTGCAAGACACGCTCCACGGCTTCGGCGTTACCGGCGCAGGCCGCGTCGATCACAAAATCAGGCAGAGGGCTTTTGCCCTTGTAACTGGATTGTTTCATCCGCGTTTAACCTCCCTCCGGCATGAACGCCATCAATTTTATACGCAGGTCTTTCAGGGTGCTTGTCCTGTGGCGCTGTACTGCGCTGCGGGACATTCCCATCAGGCGGCCAATTTCTTCGTCAGTCAAATCCAGAACAAAGCGGAGAATCAAAATACTCTGCTCGTCTTTTGGCAGGCTGGCAAACGCTTCGGCCACAAGCTCGTTGTCGATATGTAGGTCATAACCATGCGAACTGAATATAAAGCTGTCGCAGGAATACCGATCTACGGTCGAGAGCTTGTCCCAATCAGCCGGGGAAACAGCGTCCAGCGACACTTCACGGTCACGGCGGCACTTCATTTCCCGCAGATAATCTATCGCCTCATGGTACAGAACCAGCTTGCAGTAGCGGTCAAACTGGCCCCATTCACCGTATTTGCGGGGGATCGCTTCCATCTTCTCACCCCCTTTCTATGGGGGATGTGGTGGTTCTCTCCCTTTCCGCCAATAGAGCGAATGGAATCTCTCTGGCTGCCCGCTAAACGCCTCCTTTTTTTACTTTTTTGAAATTTCTTTTTGCGCCGGGAAACAGACCGCAGGAAACAACAAAATTCGCCCGGCAGGTCAAAGACCCACAGGGCGAAACAAAAAGCAATATGTTCTTTTCCTACATGGTATAGTACATACACGCAGCCGCTTGTCCCCACTGCCGGGGGACGGCTTTTTTTGACAGGCTAACCCCTGTCAGAATTTGTCGAAGCGGTTTTCGTTGCATGGCGGCTCCCTCCTAAAGCCGCCATGCCAGAACACGGTGCAGGGGTCGTCGAAGCAAAAAGAAACGGCGGCCTTGATCTACTCAAAACCGCCGTATCGTCAGTGGTACAGGAAAGCGCACGAAATCCTCTGCCCGTCAGCGGTTTTTTTCTTTTCCCCGCTGTGGAGGCAGATGTTTGAATATGTAGGCTCGTTTCATTCCACAAAGAACAGAACCCGCCGGATCAGCTCCGGGATATTGACCGGGGCGGTGATATAGTCGTTCACGCCCTCATGCCGGTATTCATATTCCGTGGCAAGGTCGTTGTTCTCGGTGAGGATAAAGAACGGCAGAAGCCGGACAGGGGGATTCTTCATTTGGAACATCCCCGCCACCCGCCGCAGCGTATGAAACAGCTCCATTGCTGTGCCGTCCGGCAGTTCCAGATCGCACAAGATCAGGTCTATTTCCTTATCCTCAAAAATCCGGCGCTTGGCCTCCCCAATCGAGGGAACCAGAATCAAGTCAAAGCCCTTTTGCAGCATAGCCGCCCGCAGCACTTCGGCGCTGGTATCTTCCGCATGGACAAAGAGCAGCTTGTGAAAAGTCGGGGCCTTTTCGCCGGATAACTGCCGGTAGGCATATTCCACCAGCTTATCTTGCAGCAATAGCCCTTTCATTTTGTCCATGCACAGCGTCGCGCCCCGGCGCATAGCCTCTTGTTCGTAGTCGTCCCTGTCATGGCAGGACGCCAGAATAAAAGGCAGCTCCTTGTCTGCGGCCCGCACCTCGTCCAGAAAGTCCATGCCGGAACCGTCCGGCAGGTCGAGATCACAGTAGACCACCAGCGGCATTTCCTCTTGGATGGCGGCCCGCGCTTCTTTCAGCGTACAAGCCGTTTTCACCGGGTAGCCCCGGTGCTGTAAGTATTTTTGCAGACACCATGTATAGGTGTCGCTGTCGTCGATCAGCAGTATCTTTTTCATGTGTCCTCACCCCCAATATTGATTTACCACAAGCATAAACTACAAATGTTACACAAATGTCCGAGGTGCCTTTGATTTCGACAGAAAAACAGGCTGAATTGTTACAACGCTCGGACATTTCAAAAATTTTTTTGAGAAATGGCGAAAAAAGCGGGGCAGCATACGCCGCCCCGCCAATCCCATACGGCTATTCCATCGCCCGCATTTGTTCGATCAGGGATTGTTTTTTCTGTCTGCGGATTGTCCATACAGACAAGATCAGCTCCATTCCAAACAACACCAGAATGAACAGACCCATTTCCAAAACCGGGAATTGATATGGCACTACTTTCCCGTGCAGGGTAGCGCTGCCCATTTCTCTGCTTACAACAACAGAAATAGGAAGTCCGACAATCAGGATTGCCAATGTTGCAAAGAACGCATAGCATAGACCCTCGCAGATATTCATTTTGCATAGCTGCTTTTGGGTCAGGCCAATGGAACGCAAAACACTGTTTTCCTGTTTTCTGGACATTTGATTAGAGAGGGTCGTGTTAATCAGGTTGATAACACCAAAGAGGAATACCAGCCATGAAAGAACCTGCATACTACCAAACGCCACAGAATTTTGTGATTTTTCAGCCGCAATCGCTGTATCTATTTCGTCTAAAGCAAGGTTACTATGTTCGGCTACAATATTTTTCAGTTCAGCTTTTACAGTTTCGTCTTTTTTCGGATCGCTTACAATGCTCCATGAGTAATCAAAGGTAGTAATTTCCGGGTGCAGTTCGCGGAATAAATCTTTTGGAGCAAAGAAAACTGAGCCATCTGTATGAGCGCGTCCATGTCCGTAAATCACAGGCATTTTTGAAGTGGAAAACACTCCCGATATTGTAACAGGAATGGACTTCTTACCATCCACAGAAGAAAATTCAACGGTGGAACCGACGCCCATATCTTCAAAATGAGCTACAATCTTGTCGTGAATTACAATACTATGAGAATCTGTCGGCATGGTTCCCGCTGTCAATGCAGCTTCAATCATAGCATAATTCTGGCCGGTCAGCGTATCACATATTCCCGAATTTTGGTTAACATCTGTTTTAATGCTGGCATAGAGAGATTGTCTGGCTACGATTATATCCGTAACACCATCAATAGATAAAACTTCCTGTTTTAGTTCCTCATTCAGCGGATTACCTTTTACAAGCATTTCTTCCGATAGATCTTGGAGATAGATTTTGTAATCACTGTCTGGAAAATATAGTCTTGCAATTTGTTCTGGTGAGCGTACTAAAACAATGGAAGATACCACCATCAGCAAAATTCCGCCGATACTCAAAGAGGCAACTATACTAATTGTCTTTTTTCGGTCACGCTTAAAATTCGCAATTCCCATTGAAACAGGATTGAGTTTGATATTCTTTTTCCGGCTGCGGATGTCCTTTTGCGCGGGGGTAAAACGGACGGCTTCAATCGGGGAAATCCCTGCCGCAATCTTCACCGGCTTACGGATGGAAATAGATACCATGATCCAACTGCTTATGAGAGTCAAAATAACCGTTGTCACATAGGAAACAGCGTTAAAGCCCTTGGAAAACAGGAGAAAACCGCCGCATACACCCAGCACTGTACCAATCAAAATTCCGATACTGCCGAGTTTGCGTCCCTCGTTCTTTACAATCCGCTTGATTTGCTTTGGGGTCGCGCCAATCGTCCGAAGCTGCCCGTAACTCCTGATTTTGTCATTGATGGAGATACGGAAGATACTCTGGATCACAATGTAGCCGCCGATCAGAACAAGGGCAATCACACCTGCCATCAAGGTAAAGTCGTCAAAGGGTTGTTTAGAGGCATAAGTGAAATACCTGTTGTTCATGCTGGGGGTAGGAAGCTGATATTCCTCCGCAATCTCCCTACAATAAGAGGTCATCAGTTCTTCGTCCAACTGGTCGCTGTTTTTGAAATGGGCATAGGCACGATACCCAGCCGGATCAAACCCAGCCCATTCTGTCAGGGCGGCTTTGGAAAGAATGATGGCGCAGGTATTTGCTTCTTTCTCATTTACGCTGTCCATAATGCCGGTAACAACATAATTACCATGAAAGCTCTCGGTGTCTAAGGTCACAGTGTCCCCAATTTTGGCATTGTTTCCATAGGTGGAAAGAAAGTATTCGCTTACGACAACTTCATTTGCTTTTTCAGGAACCCGGCCCTCTAACAGATTCATTTGCGCCTTGGCAATCTCCATCATTTGCGCGTCGCAATACACATAGGACGCATGATAGCCTTGTTCTGAAAGTTCCTCACCCAGCATATAGTAGCCGCCTACGCGTTCAAATTCCGGCACTCCTTTCAGGGTTTCAATGTCGTTTTCCTCCACGCCCAGCCAGACCGCCTCATAAGTATCGACAACCTGATTGCGCTGCATTTGTGTCAGGGAAGTAGACACAATTCCCGTAAAGCAGATTAGAAACGCCGCTAGCGCAACGGCTATCACCACCATCAGATTCCGGCGTTTCTCGCTTTGCAAACTTTTCTTTGCCAGCTTCTTTGTAATGGCGCTGGTATCATTTTCAAAAGGCCATGTCATAGCCTGCCACCTCCTTACTCCACAATCTTGCCGTCCTCAATGCGGACAATCCGATCTGCAAGGCGGGCAATGTCGTTGTTGTGGGTAATCATCACAACAGTTTGCCGGAACTCCGCACTGGTACGCTTGATAAGCCCCAGCACCTCGGCGCTGGTCTTGCTGTCAAGGTTGCCGGTCGGCTCGTCGGCCAGCACGATAGCCGGTTTGGTAATCAAGGCGCGGGCAATCGCCACACGCTGTTGCTGTCCGCCGGAAAGATTGTTCGGCATATTTTTCAGTTTATCTTCCAGCCCCAACAGGCGAACGATTTCGTCCAAAAACTTCTGATCCACCGTATCCCCGTCCAGCTCCACCGGCAGGACGATGTTCTCATACACATTCAGGATGGGAACAAGGTTATAGTTCTGGAAGATAAAGCCGATGTTGCGGCGGCGGAAGATGGTGAGCTGTTCGTCGTTCATTTTCGACAGCTCTTTGTCCCGGACAATCACATTGCCGGAAGTAGGAGTGTCCAGCCCGCCCATCATATGAAGCAGGGTGGACTTGCCGCTGCCGGAGGTTCCCACAACAGCCACAAACTCGCCGTCCTCCACGGAGAAGTTCACGCCGTCAAGGGCGCGGGTGATGTTCGGCTCTGTACCGTAATACTTTTTCAGGTCGATAGTCTGTAAAATGCTCATAAAATTCAATCCTTTCTTTGTTTGTTGTAAATGTGGAACGCTGCTGCGCCGGTGGCTGCCAACTGCACCAGAATCAGCACAGCGAACAGGCCGAAGCTCTCATAGTAGAACAGCTCATCCCAAAACAGGGGAACATCACAGAGAGCAGTCAAGGCAACCGTCCAGCGGATGTGCCGGGCCAGCCATTGCCGGAACACCAGCACAAGGGCAACGGGCGGGACGATCAGCAGCGCCAGATTCAAAATCAAGGTCGGGGTCAGTTCCATTGCGTCGCCTCCTCACTTTTGTTGATAAGGTCATTGTAAAACCCAAATGTCCGCGAAATGTTACAGTGGCCAAAAAATTTTATTGAAAATCGGGGTGAAATGTTACAATGCTCGGACATTTCAAAAATTCTTATGACAATTCCCGTATTTGATCTACCAGAGATTGTTTTTTTATCTGCCGAATTGCCAAATACGAGAAAAGCATTTGGACGGCAAGCATCAGTATAAAATAACTGAACATTTCAACTGTCGGAAAATGATAGCTTACTTTTCCAAAAATACTCATTGCACTAAAGACGGTGCAGAGAAGATACCCGATAAGGGTTCCGCATGATATAGAAAGAAGCAGCACCCCTAATGTATAGAACAGTCCCTCTATCAATAACATTTTTGAAAGCTGTTTACTGCTCAAACCAACCGCTTGCAAAACACCCAGTTCTCGCTTCCGGGTCAAGATGTTTGTTATCAGTGTGTTTAGCAGATTGATAATGCCAAAAACCCCGATAAACATGACAAAAATGTAGACTGGCATACGGTAGTTCAATAGTTTTTCGTTGTATGCCTCTACCCAATCATTCAAGGTACTAACATAGAGGCTGGAAGTCGGTGGAATTATCTTTTGGATTTCATCTTTTGCGGCTGCCCATTTACTATCGTCTGTATCTACAATAAATTGATAATTGAGGTTTTCAATAGGAACGATCTTTGACAGCATTTCTAAAGGAATAAATAGCGTATCATATCCGCCATACGGGATATTAGCGTCCACAATTCCCATTACTTTTACTTCCAATGTTTGTCCGCTAACTTCAATCAGAAGTTCGTCCCCAATCGCGGCATCCCACCCAAAAGTTTCTTTCCACTGTGGGCCATTTTCAATAATAATACCATTATTATTAAGTAGTTCCTGCAAATCCGCTGTACCATCAATCAAATATTGTTCAAGCAATTTTTGAGAGCTTGGCGTATATGCGTCTGAAACAATCGGTTCAATATCTCCCGTTGGCATACGAACATTCAAAACGGTGCCTTGGTATTCTTTTATTTCTTCCACACCATCTATGTCCAAAATGGATTCTCTAAAATCTTCTGTAAGCAGATTCGATTTTTGGAGTTCTGAATATTGTTCGCTGTTATGTGCCTGCGGCCCGTAATCGCCTAATTCAAGGCGAATTTCTCCGTAAGGAAAACTCCTACGCGCCATCGCTAAGGGATCAATGGAATTAAAATATGCAGAGCTTGCCATCAGCAAAATTCCACATACCCCTAACGACAGGATCGTTAAAGCGGTTTTCTTTCTGTTCCTCGCAAAATTAAGGAACGCTAAATTTTTCGCGGATAGAGAACGATGTAACACTTTTGTACTGTTGGACATTACATTATTATTGCCCGCCATATAACGGACTGCTTCAATAGGCGTAACATGAGCAGCAATTTGGGCTGGCTTAATTACAGCAATCATAACACATAGATACACAAACAGAGCTGTGACAGCGGCAATTACAAATACCATTAAAGTGTTCCAGCCTTGCGGGACAAGGACATATCCCACTATTGCACCGGCTAATATTCCAATCGGAATACCAATTCTGGAAAGATGAAATCCCTCTCTAAAAACGATTCTTTTCATCTGTTTTCCAGTTGCCCCTATTGTCCGCAGTTTTCCATATTCTTTTGTTTTTCTGGCTATGGACACATAGAACAGACTGTAAATAACAAGGGTACAAGCCAAAGCGATAATAAGACTGATAAATGCTATTACAGTGATATATTGACTGCTTCTCTGTTCAATGAGAGAAAAATAATATGTTGAAAACTGCATTTGCTCCGGCTGTATTTCCAATTCTCTGCACAATGTTGATAATTCAGCTTGTATAGCAGCCTTAGACCAACCATCAGATTCATTCAAACGGATATAAGCGGAGTATGCCGGTTCGCTGATCTTGTTTTCAATATAGGACTGCGACACGAATACGGAATAATTTGAATTTTCGACAGGCAAAATACCACATAAGGTATAATCTTTTTCTCCATCTCCCAGATTTAACGATATAGTATCGCCTATGGATTTGGACAATCCAGCTCTATCAAGAAACGCCTTTGTGATAGCAATTTCATTTGTAGATTTGGGCAATTCTCCCTCTAAATCAGGATATTTTGCTAATTTCATTAGTGTTTCATCCATTGAACGAACGGTTAATTTGTAGTCCCCATAAGATACTAAACCCAATAAATGACTTACACCCACTTGAACCCTATCGTCATTTACTAATTTCGTAATGGTATCATTATCGACTTCATTGATAATTGCTTGATAACGCCCAGCCGCATCATTTAATGATTTTCGCTGCGAAGCAAAAAAATACAAGGTCGTTGTCATTATCAAGCAGGTAGCTAAGGCAATCGTAATGATAATGAGGATGTTTCTACTTTTATCTGCTTTTAAGTTTCGTTTTGCCAACTTTTTTGTAATGGCACTTGTATCGTTCTCAAAAGGCCATGTCATAGTTGTATCACCTCCATATTTGATAAGGCTATTGTAAAACCCAAATGTCCGCGAAATGTTACAGCGGCCAAAAAATTTCATTGAAAATCGGAGTGAAATGTTACAGCGCTCGGACATTTCAAAAAAATTTACGGCGGGCAGCCGGAAATGGCCGTCCGCCGCGTTCTATTTTGTAGGCAGCATAATGGAAAATTCCGAACCCTTGCCCGGCTCCGAAATCACCTTGATATAGCCGCCCTGTCGCGTTACGATCTCGCGGGCCAGATACAGGCCAATGCCCACGCCCTGCTGTTCGTGTACTTCTTCCTCACGATAGAAGCGCCGGAAGATAGCGGCTTGATTGCTTTCGGAAATGCCCTTGCCGGTGTCGGTCACTTTGATCTCCACATACATTTCCCACAGTACCACCGACACAGCGATTTTCCCGCCTGCCGGGGTGTACTTTACCGCATTGTCCAGCAGGTTAAAGAGGGCTTCGGATGTCCACTTGCTGTCATGGGAAACGGTCAAATCCTCCGGGCAGTCCACAGACACGGCGATTTCCTTTTTCTCCGCTGCATACACGATCCCACTCATGGCCTGCGCCACAGTATCAAAAAGGCGGCCCGGTTTCTTGTCCAACTGGATCACGCCCGTTTCCAGCCGGGAAGTTTTCACAAGGGCCTGAAAGAGAAAGTCCAGTTTATCCGTCTGGCTGCGGATTCCCCGGATAAAGTCGGTGCGCTCCGCCTCGGTCATGGGCTTTTCCAGCAGGGTGTCCGTCGCCATTTTTAGATTGCTTACCGGCGTCTTTACCTGATGGGAAATATCCGATACAAGGGTCTGTAACTCCTGCCATTCCTCGTCCACCCGGCGGCGGTTCTCCTGCATGATCTGGTAAAGCCTTGCCAGCCGGTGTCCGATTCTGGCAAGCTGGGTTTCGCTGTCCTCTGGGCGTTGTGGCGCTTCATTCCCTGCGATCATGTGGTCTAAAGTCTGGCACAGGTCAGCGGTAAACTGCGACAGCCGCTTTCCAAACGCCTGCGTCAGTACAAAAATTCCCACAAGGGCGCACAGCAGCAGCGCCCCGCCCGTCAGCAGCACCGCAATCTGTTTTGTCACAAGAAAAAGGGCTATGGTGATCCCGGACATGGAGAGGGCAAGCCCCAGTGCCACCCGGCCAAACAGCCGCTTTACCGAGAGATTTTGAAACTTCATTTTGCCTCGCCTCCCGTCCATTGATAGCCCATGCCGTAAACGGTCTTGATGTAGGGCGCGCCGCCGTCGGCTTCGATCTTGCTGCGAATCCGGCTGATGGAGGTTGTCAGGGTGTGTTCGTCCACAAACCTCTCGTCTATATCCCACAGCTTTTCCAAAAGCTGCCCACGGGTCAACACTTGCCGGGGATTTTTGTGGAACAGGTTCAGCATTTTGTACTCCATCGGGGATAGGGTCAGGGGCTTGCCGTTTAAGGAAGCTGTCTGCTCCGAGAAGTCCAGAAACAGCCGCCCATCGTCGTAAATGTCCTTGGCCGGTTTGTGGTGTTCCAGCATGGCGAACATGGCTTTGATTTTCCGCTGCAAGGCCCCGATCACAAAGGGCTTTGTGATGTAGTCCACCGCGCCCACCTCATAGCCCCGTATCTGGTCGCTCTCCTGATCGTTGGCGGTCAGGAAGATTACAATGGTGTCCGGGTGCTGGGGCTTTATCAGTTTGCACAGCTCAAAACCGTTCCCGTCCGGCAGGTTAATGTCCAGCAGCACTAAATCAAATTCCCGCTGGCGGATGGCGTCGGCTGCGGTTCTGGCGTTTAGGGCAGAAGTCACGCCGTAGCCGTCTGCGGTCAGGTTATAGGCCAACATCTTATTCAAAAAACTGTCGTCCTCGACAATTAAAATCTGCTTCATATTCTCACTTCCTTTGCTTTTTGCAGATAGTATAACAGGCAAATGTCCGCGAAATGTTACAGCGGACGGATTTTTTCAAAAAAGTGCTTTTTCTTTATTATAGGATAGCCTGCTTTTCCGTACAAGGCAGAAAATATGAATTATAAAGTTTAATCTTCCTGCATATAGTAACATTCCATTGAGAAAATATGAAATATACAATGTAAATGGGTGGTGCTATATGGCAAATATCAAAGATTGTCCCGGCTTTGAAACTTTCGGCGCGGATGTAAAAGAGGCTCGGAAAGTCAAGCAGTTATCGCGTAAGACGCTGGCGGAACAGGTCAATATCGACTGGCGCTATCTTGCCAACATCGAAAATGACGGCACGATTCCCAGCCTGCCGGTTATCATACAGCTTATCAAAATCTGCGGGCTTCCCGTGGAACAGTATTTTAACCCGGAGATCATGCGGGAGGAAAGCGCACAGCGGCAGCGGGTCAGCCACAAGCTGAAACTCTGCCCGGAAGAATTTCTGCCGATCATCGAGGGCGCGATTGACGGGGCCATTCAAATTCAACAGAAGAATGACGAAACGGAGGGTGCATGACAACCCTCTGTTTTGTTTTTGGGAGGACGCAAGCTGCGCCCTCTCTTTTTTTGTGCGGTTTTCGGAAAAACCGGGATTTTGCGGGTATTTCCTTGGGGACAGAACGCTTTTTAGGGGAAGAAGAACAAAGACAGCAAGCATAGGGAGTGTAGCCACACTCCCGGCAAACGGCTTCCCGTTTGTATCTTGGGGAAATCCCCAAACCCCTGAATGAATGGAGGTGAGAAAGTGGCAAACCGAAAACGGAAGTTTGTGTTGCGCGTCCCGGTGACGCCGGAGGAACGGGCGCTGATCCAGCAGAAGATGGCCCAGCTTGGCACAAAGAACTTTTCTGCCTACGCCCGGAAAATGCTGATTGACGGCTATATCGTCCATATCGACACCGGCCCTGTCCGGGCGCAGACCGCAGAGCTGCAAAAGATCGGCGTCAACATCAACCAGATTGCAAGGCGTATCAACAGTACCGGGACTGTGTACGCGCAGGACTTGGAGGACATCAAGGGGGCGCTGGCACAGATATGGCAGTTACAAAGATCCATCCTATCAAGGCAACGCTGAAAAAGGCGCTGGACTACATCGAGAACCCGGACAAGACCGATGAAAAGCTGTTCGTTTCTTCCTATGGCTGTTCCTATGAAACGGCGGATATTGAATTTCAAATGCTGTTGGATCAGGCGTACCAAAAGGGCAACAATCTGGCCCACCACCTGATACAAGCCTTTGAACCGGGGGAAACCACGGCGGAGCAGGCCCATGAGATCGGGCGGCAGCTTGCCGATGAAGTGCTGCAAGGCAAATACCCCTATGTGATTACCACCCACATCGACAAGGGCCATCTGCATAACCACATCATTTTCTGCGCCGTGGATATGGCGAACCAGCGCAAGTACATTTCCAACCGCCAGAGCTACGCCTTTATCCGGCGCACCAGTGACCGGCTGTGCAAGGAACATGGCCTGTCTGTGGTAAAGCCCGGCAAGGACAAGGGCAAGACCTACGCCGAGTGGGACGCACAGAAAAAGGGCAAGAGCTGGAAAGCAAAACTGAAAATTGCCATCGACGCGGCCATTCCGCAGGCCAAAGACTTTGACGGCTTTTTGCGGCTCATGGAGGCGCAGGGCTATGAAGTCAAACAGGGCAAGTTTATTTCATTCCGCGCGCTGGCAGACGGCCTCCGTCCCGGACAGGAACGCTTCACCCGCTGCAAGACCTTGGGGGAGGATTACACCGATGAACGGATCACCCAGCGGATCAAGGGCATTGCCATCGACCGGGGGCCGCGCAGAAGAAGCGCCGGGGAAATCTCCCTGCGGATCGCCTTGGAGGACAGTATCAAAGCCCAGCAGTCGGCGGGATATGCGCGGTGGGCGAAGCTGCACAACTTGAAGCAGGCCGCCAATTCCTTAAACTTCATCACAGAACACCAGATCAACAGCTACGAGGGCTTGGAAAGCAGGCTGGCCGAGATCGGCGCGGCAAACGACGCGGCAGCCTCCGCCTTGAAAGACGCAGAACGCCGCCTTGGGGATATGGCGCTGCTGATAAAAAACCTCTCCGCCTACAAGCAGCTCCGGCCTGTGGCGCTGGAACTGCGAAATGCCAAAGACAAGGCCGCGTTCCGGCGGCAGCATGAAAGCCAACTGATTTTGTATGAGGCGGCGGCAAAGGCGCTCAAAGAGGCCGGGGTCACAAAGCTCCCCAACCTGTACGCCCTCAAAACCGAGTATAAAAAGCTGGACGCAGAACGGGAACGGCTGTCCGCACAGTACAGCGAAGCGAAACAGAAATTGAAAGAATACGGCATTGTCAAACAGAATGTAGACAGCATTTTGCGGACAGCGCCGGGAAAGGAGCATACGCAGGAACGATGAACATACCGAGAATGAGTTACCCCCAATACCGCAAGGCCCGCAGGCTCACCCATGAGTGCTGCAACTACTGTAACGGAAACTGCCTCCTGCTGGACGATGGGGAGGAATGTGTCTGTGTGCAGAGTATTTCCTATTCGCTGCTGTGCCGGTGGTTCAAGGTGGCCGTCCTGCCGCTGGACGCGGCCCTGTGTGCCGAGATCACCAAAAGCCGGGACGAGATCAAACGCTGCGCCGTCTGCGGGGCGGCGTTTACGCCCAACTCCAACCGGGCTAAATACTGCCCGGATTGCGCGGTGCAGGTGCGCCGGAAGAAAGAGGCGGAACGCCAGCGGAAAAGATACCTCCTGTCTACGCATTTAGGGCGGTAAAAGTCCACGGAAATCAAGGGTTTTTCCGCATGGTCGGCAGGCAGGTGGATAAAGTTATCCTGTTCCCCTCAAAACGGGGGTCTAAATGCGGGAAAATGGACAAAAAAAGAAGCGCCGGACGCAGAGGCTTTGACACCTCCGCGCCCGGCGTTTTGGATAATTGCCGATTACATAATAGCATGATATAATACAGTAAAATAAAGCGGGAAACGGTGGAACTTATATGAATATTGAAAACTATATTGAATCACAGTACAGAGAGTTATTATCATGTAGTCAAATAAATGCGGAATACTCCGATTTATATAAATCCTTTAGAAATCAAAAACTGCGGGAAATTCTTATGACCCTACATCATGATCTGGTTGGGCTTTTTAGAACAATGAACGAAAGACTACCAACCGGGGAACATGAAGCGCACTTTTGGGCAGAACCGAGTAGAGATTTAATTAAGAGAATTGAAATGATATTCGGCTTAGTAAGTTCACTAAAGGAAACTCCTTTAGCCTTTCAAATAGACCCATACTATTTAGATTTACTCACACGCTGTCGAGATTTTCTTAGTTCAAGCGGTGGAAGTTCATTGCCACCCAATATGGCAAAGGTCGAATTATATTATACGCTTCCTATTTTTCTACCTCTTAGTAGCATAACCATTTCACATAAGCAACAAGATTTTACATTTGATCTGAAACTAATCGGAAGTGGTTCTTACGCTAATGTTTATAAGTATAAGGACACTTTTTATAATCGGCCTTTTATTTTGAAGCGTGCAAAAAAGGAACTTACAGATAAAGAAGTCGCCCGGTTCAAAAGAGAATTTGATGTAATGAATGGTCTATCTTCTCCATACATACTTGAAGTTTACTGCTACAACCCAGATAAAAATGAGTATATTATGGAATATATGGATTATACGCTGGACGGATATATCGCTGCTCATAACTCCACCTTAACAATTATACAACGAAAAGGAATCGCCCAACAAATATTGCGCGCCTTTGATTATCTTCATTCAAAAGGACATCTACATCGTGATATAAGTCCTAAAAATATTTTGATAAAAGAGTACGATGATACCCTTGTAGTGAAACTTTCGGATTTTGGACTTGTAAAAATTCCTGATAGTACGCTAACAACGGTTAATACGGAGTTCAAGGGCTATTTTAATGATCCTGCACTGGTTGTCGAGGGGTTTAACACTTATGGCATAGTTCACGAAACTTATGCGCTCACCAGAGTTATTTATTTTGTAATGACAGGTAAAACCAATACAGAAAAAATTACGAATCAGAATTTACGAGCTTTTGTTGAGAAAGGATTGAACCCAGATAAAACCAAAAGATTTCAAAATATTCGCGATATGATTTCAGCATTTAAGACCATATAAAAATGCCGGACGCAGAGGCTTTGACACCTCCGCGTCCGGCGTTTTACTTATTCGTCTGTGAAGTGGAACCGCTGCGCCGCAAAGTCGGCGTCGCTCATGGTGTCCAGCTTATCGGCGGTCTGGCAGGCAAGCACCGCCATTTCCTTGTCCATGTCCGGCAGTGCTGCCCGGAGATTTGCCGCCGTCCTGCGGCGGTCGGCATTGTGGTACAGACAGAACAGGTTTTCTTCTTCCACGGTGAAATACATTCCTCATACCTCCATTTCTTTTGATTTTTCCCGCGCCGGGGGCTTCTTTTTCTGTTCCTCCTTGGCGGCGGCAAGCTGCGCCCGGATGGACGGTTTCTTTTGTTTCTGCGTCGTCTTTCGGGTCTGCTTGGGCTTTTTGGCCTCCGCCTTGGCTGCCTCGGCCACATCCAAAAGGGAAATCTGTTCCCCGGCTTTTGCCCTTGCTTCCAGTTCCCCCATAGACGGGGCGTTGTTCATCATGCCGTCGATCATGTTGTAATTCTGCTCGGTGGACATTTCCGCCGTCTTGATATGGCTTTCTGGCTGGGCGGGGATGGCAAAGGCCCTTGTGCCGTTTGCCATAATCAGATACCTGCCGTCCTCCGACTGGTGGTGGAATCCATACCCGGCGGCCTCCATCTGTTCCCGGCTCCTGTCGGTCAGATAGAAACGGCCCCTTGGCGTCTGGATTTGTTCGCCGGTCATGCACTCGTCCGGCGTGAGCTGTTTTTCCGGCTGGGCGAAGAACTCCGGCACCTGCCGGTAGTCGGCCCCCTCGTCCACATAATAGGCGGTCTGTTTCCCATCCTGCTGGAACAGCACAATATCCCCCGTAGAGAGGGAATGTCCCTTGTAATCGGCGGGATGTTCTATGTTGAAGCGGCGGTAAATCTCGTCCAGTGTGGTGTCCTTGTCCAGCGGTGCGGTGTAGACAAGCTGGTAATTTTTCCTGTCCACCGAAAGCCCGTCCGCCTGCAAGTCCTCATAGGAACGGTAGCGGAAGTCGCGCCCCTCCGGGCCGGGTGGCACTTGGTAGATGGAAAAGTTGGGCTGCGCTGGTGCTTCATAATCAGAGGCAACATATTCCTCCACCGTCAGCCCAGCAGCGGCGGCCTCCTGTTCCAGCTCTGCCTCGATCTGTTTTTTGTAGTCCTGCAAGCTCTGGTCGAAATCGGCAAGCTGCGGCGGCTCCGGCAAGTGGTACTGTCCCTGATTGAGAAGCGGGCGGCACTCCTTTACATAGTCCAAAACCGCGTTGAAATAAGCGGTCTGTTCCGGCGTCAGGGTTTCCCCGGATCGCAGGGGACGCCGGGCCTCCTGCTCCATAGCTGCCAGATTGCAGTGCAGCTCCATATACGGGACAAACTCATGCAGCAGCATATCCCGCTGGGCCTTGTCCGCCTCCCATGCCTCCGGCCCCTCATGGTGCAGCACATGGTTTTTCCAACTTTCATCCTGCGCGTAGTATTCGTGATAGCCCCGGATATGCTGGATCAGGGAACCGTTCCCGTCGCCAAAGTCCTGCCGTCCCTCGTAGCTGTCCGGCTGGCCCTGCATGGTAAAATCAATGCGGAACTTGGTCTTGTCGTACCAATGGCCCGTATAGCCCGGCTGCTCTCGTTCGTGGCGTCTGGCGCTGTCCAGCTCCTTGAAAACGGCCTCGGCCTCATGCAGCGGCATTTGCTGGCCGTCTTTCAGATGGGGGCTTTCACTCCAAAGGATCGTGACAACCGGCTCCGCTGCCGGATTCTGTGCGATCTGCCGCTGGGCGTTGGCGACGGCAATCTCACTTTCGATCTCGCTTTTCACAAAGGAATCCATCTGGCCCTTTTGCAGCTCATAGCCCTGTTCACACAGGCGGTTGATAAGCCCGATCACCTTGTCGTTATCGCCCACGGCCTCGGCATAGGCCACGATCAACTGCCGTTCCTCGCTGCCCAGACGCGGGGCGTTTTTCTCTGCCAGCTCGATCAGGGCGGCGGCCCGGTCAGCCGGGGACGCCTCCGGCATGAACGGCTTTCCATTCAAAAGGCCGTCGATCCCATTCCATGCCTGCGGCTGGGGAATGGCGTTGGCCTGTTCGGTTGCTTCCAGAAAATCATCCATCCTGTCGCCGGTCAGGGGTTCCATTGCCCCAGCCGGTAGCTCATGGATGGCAAGGATTTCTTTTCCGGCTTCCGCAAGGGACAGGCCGGGATTGTCAAGCTGGCCTCCGTCCAGTTCCTTGTAGTCGGGGCCGTACAGCGTGTAATCATAGCCGGTTCCCGATGTCTGGATATACAGGTAATCGCCGTTTTTTAGACGGTAGGCGGCCTCCTGCGGGGCTTCTGCCTGTTCCAGCGTTCCATCCCCGGCAATGGTAAAGCCCTGCGCCTGCGCCGCCTCCTTGGTTCCCTGCGACACTTCGCCGGTAGATTTCAAATCCGCTTCAATGAGGGTTTGCAGCATGGCTTTTACGCTGTCGGTCATTTCCTGCTGTTGCTCCGGGGGCAGCTTGGAAAATACGCTGTCCGGGTCTGGCTGCTCGGCGGCCTGTTCCAGCGGCGCGGCCTGCGGCTGTTCCTGCTGGGCCTGCCGTTCTTTCTGAAGCTGGGCAAGGTGGCCGTCAATGGTGGTAATCAGTTCATGGGCGGTGGCCCGGATGGTTTCAAGGGAGGCTTTCAGCTCTTTCAAGTCCTTGCCGGAACTCCAACCGGCCACATAGCCAAAGGAATAGTCGGAGGTGTCCAGCCCGTAGTGCTGGCAGACGGCATAGGCCACGCTTTCGGCCTGCACCTCGCGGGTGCGGCTGTCGGGGCGGTCGGCCTGCTCTATGGCCGGGGCTTCCGGGTCGATGGCGTGGAGCTTGGAATGGGCAATCTCGTGGATAGCCGTCTTTAGGGTCTGTAATTCGCTCATGCCCTCCTGAATGGCGATCCGCTTTTCCGTCAGGTGGTAGTAGCCGTGGGAACCGCCCGGAATGTCCTCAAAACCAATGGGAACCGGGGAGGTCTGTTCCAGCGCCTTGAAAAATTCCCCGTAGCGTTCCACGCTGCCGGTCAGTTCTTCCACGCCGATAGAGGGCAGCGGTTCCCCCTCGGTCTGGCTCACATCAAAGACGGAAACGATCTTAAAGGCCGGAACCTGTATTTCCTTTACTTCGGTAACAGGCTTTCCGTCCTTTCCCATCACCGGCCTGCCCTGTGCGTCCAGTTTTTGCACTTCCTTTTTTGCCTTGAACGGGGCTGGGGCCAGTATCTTGATGGCCTTTTCGCCTTTCCTCACATTGCGGTGAAAATCGTCCCGCCACTTGTTGTAGCCCGCCACAAGCTGTCCGCCCTGCATGGCGATCAGGAGGGTGTTGTTGAAGCTGTAACTGTGGAACTTGGACATGGTGGTGAGATAGGCTTTGTAGCGTTCACTCTCGAAAAGCTCCTGTATGCCGGTTTCCAGCCGGTCGGTGATCTCTTTCATGCGCTCGGCGCTGTTCTGGCCGTTTAAGAGAATGGGGGTGACAGGCTGCGGGGCCTTTGCGGGGGCTGCCGCCTCCGGCTGCACCTTGCTTTCATCCCGCAGAATTTCCGGCGCAGGATAGGCCATCACCCGGTATTGTCCCGGCACTGGCTGGCCCTCATGGACACGCTGCCATTCGTCGCTGGTTCGCAGGATATAGCCGTAATCGGTAAAGGTTCCCTGTTCCTCGTTGGCGATAAAACTTCCCAGCCGGTCGGTGTCAATGGCCGGTTTCCACGGGTCGGGAACAACAAACAGCCCGGAATCATTCAGGTAATATTCCCCCAGACTGCGGTTGTCCTTGGCGTTGATTAAGACAAAACAATCGGTGTTTTCAGCGTAGTCCAAAAGCTGCCCGATGGTCTGCATTTTCGCCGGGGACTGCATGGCGGCGTTCAGCTCCGCAAGCTCCACGGCGTCCAGCCTTTGAAGCTGGACGGCAAGGAAGTTCAGTTCGTCCACGCTGGCGGCCTTGATTAAATCCTCCGGCAGTTCCAGCGGTTTTTCCTCCGGGGCGGAAAAGCCGCCAATGAACAAGTCCTGCTGGTTGTCGGCGGTGATGTGAATTTCCTTTAGGGCTTCCTGTACCTGTTCAGCGGAAGTCGGCAGGGAAAGCCAGTAGCCATGCGGCCCGCCGGTCTGCGCCTCGGCGCGGTTATCAAGAAAAATAGAAAATACTTCGTTCACGGGTTCCCTCCTTTCCGGGGTGGCTGCGGTCTGCTGCGGCTGCGCGGTTTCTTCCTGCGCGGGAAGCTCTGCGGCTTTTGCCGGTTCCTCTCCCTCAATGGTGTAGCCGGGGAGCAGGCAGCCGTTGACCTTGAAATAGTCGGCGTATTCCTTGGGGATGGCCGGGGAAATTTCGGTAAAGTAATGTTCATGGGCTTTAATCCGGCCATTCAGGTACTTGTCCAGTTCTTCCCGGCTGGAAAAGACTTTCCGATCCTGTCCGGCGATCTTGGCCTGCCGGTAGCTGCCCGGCGCGTTAGTGCGTAGGCTCCAGCGGAGCGTCCACGAGTAGGGAACGGATTTTGGGGCGGCGCTGTCATACCGGGTGTTCTCGGAAATGGAGTAATCCATCTGGTAAACCATGTTGCTGCGGATATGGCGGTATTCGTCCGGGGCCTCCCACTGGTTTGCGGTGTGGGTGACGGGAAGCGTCCGGGCATATTCAAGAGCTTTGTCCAGAAACAGGGTTCTTCCGGCCTGTTCCTCCCATGCGGTGGCCTGTTCTTTCAGGCGGTCAAACACTTCCTGTTCTGCGGCGGCGCTTTCCGCCCGCAGGGAAAGAAGCTCCGCAAGGGGCAGCTTTACCATTTCGGAAAGATCGGCCTTGCCGCTTTCAAAGTAAATCCGGCGCTCGATCCGCATAGTGCTGGCCGGTTCTAAATCGTCGTGGTCGTAGGAACTGTAAGACATTTGGGGTTCACATCCTTTCTGAAAAATAGCATAAGAAAAGCAGGAAACCTTTGAAAGATTTCCTGCTGGGTGGGCCGATAATAAGTGGCTGATATTCAATTTTGAAAGTTTGGGTTAGATTGATTGAAGCTGGGGACAGTCTAACAAATTAAAGCTTTCTACTTCTTCAACATCAATAACTTTGATGCCTCGTTCTTTTAATGCCTTTGCAAACAATCCCATTCCAGAAATCAACTTTCCGGTAAAGCTACCATCATATATTTGATTTACTCCGCAGGTAGGACTTCTGGATTGTAGTATAGCTAACTCAATATCTTCATGTTGAATTTTGGATAATGCCATTGATACTGCTCGTTTATATTCCAAATCGACATCATTTCCATTTTCGTCTGTTACTACACCATTCACAATCTCTGTACAAGGTCTGGGAGTAGTCATACCTGCTAATTGCTCTGGACAAATGCAAATAATTTCTTTATCTTTTAAGTAGTTGATAGCTGCCAGATTTTTGTTATTTTTTCCATTGTATTTACAATCCACTCCCATAATACAAGCACTAACTAATATTTTCACACTTATCACCTCAAATGGATATTATCGTTGGCTTTATTATACTATGACATGGTGTATCTTGGAATAGATGAATTGTAAATTTGCTGGATACAAGGGGTTTGGGGCTTCCCCAAAGAGAAAATCCCCGGCCCGGCAGGTGCGCCGGGTCAGGGATTTTGCCGGGAGTGTGGCTACACTCCCTATGCTTGCTTTTCTTTAGTTCTTGCCCCTCTGTTCCACGCGGTAGTTCACATACTTGCCGCCGGTATCCGCCAAAAGCACCGTCCCGTCATAGGTCTTGCCGGTTTTCATGGAGCGCAGGCCCTTTACCTTTGCTTTTCCGTCTTTAAGGAGCGCGGCGGCGATCTTCGGAATGAACGCCTTGCCCCGTTCCTCAAAAAATCGGTCATTCTTCCACATGACAAACTGGCAGCTTCGGTTTCCGCAGTAGTAATTCTTTTTGCCCTCGTAGACGCTTTCCCCGCAGCGTGGACATTTGCCGATAACCACACGCTCGGTTTGAAACAACCTCTGCGCGTCCTCGCTGATCTGGGAGTAGTTTGCAATCAGGCCCCTTGTCATTTCTGCAATGCCAGCCATGAAGCCCTCCGGGTCGGCCTGCCCCTTGGCAATGGCTGTCAACTCCGTTTCCCACTGTGCTGTAAGCTGGGGAGAGGTCAGCATCTCCGGCAGCACACAGGCAAGGTTGTGGCCGTCCTTGGTGGGAAGTAGCTGTTTGCCCCTGCGCTCCACAAAGCCCATCTGCACCAGCTTTTCTAAAATGGAGGCGCGGGTGGCCGGGGTTCCCAATCCCTGCCGTTCGGCGTCCTCCGGCAGATTGTCCGCACCGGCGCGCTCCATAGCGGAAAGCAGGGTATCTTCCGTGTAGGATTTTGGCGGTGCTGTGAAATGCTCGGTGACGGCGGCAGTTACCTTGTCAAAGGTTTGGCCCTCGGTGATCTCCGGCAGTTCCCGCGCAGGCTCCGGGGCAGTGTCGTCGGTGTCTGTTTTGAACGACGCCTTAAAGCGGCGGTCAAGCTCTTTCCAGCCGGGAGTGAGGATGGTTTTGCCCTTGGCGGTAAAGGTGTTCCCGGCACAGGTGAATGTGGCGGTGACAGCCTCGTACACATGGGGCGCGGCCACGGCGCACAGCAGCTTGCAGCACACAAGGGACAGCAGTTTCTTTTCGCCCTCGGCCAGCCCGTCAAAGCCTTTCTGCACAAATTCCATTGTCGGGATAATGGCGTGGTGGTCACTCACCTTTTTGCTGTTCAGCACCCGGCCAAACTGCGGGGACAGGTCAAGCCCCGCCGCAAAGGAAAGCATAGGCCACAGGCCGGACACAAGGCTTTCTGCCGTTGGCAGCATATCATCGGTCAAATACTGGCTGTCAGTGCGGGGATAGGTCAGCAGCTTCTTTTCATAAAGCTGCTGGGCATAGTCAAGGGTCTGCTTGGCGGTAAATCCAAACAGGCGGTTTGCCTCCCGCTGCAAGGTGGTGAGGTCATAGAGGCGGGGCGGCTGCTCCGTCTTTTTCTCCCGTGTTACCGACACACAAACGGTCTGCGCCGTTTCACAGGCGGCTTTCAGGGCCTTGGCGTCGTCTGCGTTTCCCATGCGTTCACTGGCCGCCTCCATGCCGCCCGCCGCGATCTGGACGATGTGGTATTTCTCTTTCTGGAAGCTGCTGATCTTGGCCTCCCGGTCAACCAGCATTTTGAGGGTCGGCGTCTGGACACGGCCCACGGTCAGGGTCTTGTGGTAGAGGATGGAGAACAGCCGGGTCGCGTTGATCCCCACCAGCCAATCCGCCTGCGCCCGGCAAAGGGCCGACTGATACAGGTTATCATAATCGGTTCCCGGTTTCAGATGGGCGAAGCCGTCTTGAATGGCCGCGTCCTCCATGCTGGAAATCCAAAGGCGCTGAAACGGTTTCTTGCAGCCCGCCATCTGGTAGACAAAACGGAAAATCAATTCGCCCTCGCGCCCGGCGTCGGTGGCGCACACAAGGCCGGTGACATCGGTGCGCTCCATCAAAGAACGCAGGGTGTCAAACTGCTTTTTCTTATCGTCAGGGATAATGTACTGCCATTCCTGCGGCAGAATCGGCAGGTCGTCATAGCGCCATTTTTTGAAACGCTCGTCATAAGTCCCGGCGTCGGCAAGGGAAACAAGGTGGCCGATACACCAGCTCACCAGATAGCCGTTTCCCTCCATGTAGCCGTCCTGTTTCTTGTCCGCGCCGATCACGCCCGCAATGCTGCGGGCGACGCTTGGTTTCTCTGCAATTACTAACTGATAGCTCATACTTCGTCCTCCTTATTTCCATCCTCACTTGTCATATCCTCGTCCGGCTCCGGGGCTTCGTCCTCGTCGTCCTCGTCCTCTCCAAAGTCATACTCGGCCAGATCGTCATTGCCTGTGGTGTCGGCTTTTTCCTTTTTGAATTTCAGGAAGTAGAGGGCTGCGCCGCCGCCCAGCAGCACCACCACAAAGAACACCACAAGGCCGCCCATGCCGCTTGGCTTTTCCTCCTGCGGCTGTTCTTCCTCCGGCTGGGGCTTCGGCTCCGGCCCGTTGCAGGCGGTCAGGTTGTTTTTACAGACCGGGCAGGCCGTATTGACGGCCCCAGCTTGACATTTGGCCGTACAGGTGCAGACCTCCGGCTCTTTTTTTCCATCCTCCAACAAGGCTTGCAGGTCGGCGTCGTCCACTTGGTTGAGGAAATGCACCGCTGTTTCCTTGTCCTCGTTGGCCCGGTCGATCAGGATGTAAAAATAATTCCCGGCCTTGGTAGTGACAGTGATAAGCTGTTTATCCCCGAAAAAATCATCCACCAGCGCAGCGTTGCCCTGCGGGGTAACAGGTACGCCCTCCGGCTCCATGCCGCCGGTGGTGGGTTCTTCGGTTTCCTCCGGCACCTCTGCGGGGGCTTCGGTGGTTTCCGGCAGCGGCACAGGGTCAGGGTCAGCGCCTCCGGCATAGGCGGTAACGGTCGTGGTCGCCATGCAGAGCGCAGCGGCCACAGCCAGCGTCAAGGTGCGGAACAGTTTAGATTTCTTCATGGGCGCTGTCCTCCTGTTCAAAGTCCGGGATCGGGGCCGGGGCCGCCTGCAATGCGCCGCCGCGCACAAAGGCGGCGAACTCCTGCGGGGTCATGTTGAGGCCGCGCACAAGCTGGACGATCTGCAAGTTTTCCTGTTCGGTCTTGGCCGCTTCCAGCTCCCGAAGCTGCTTTTGCAGCTCCGCGATCTTGCCCTTGGTTTTCTCAATATCCTTTTCAATGCGTTCCAATTTGTTCATTGCCATAGTGATTTACTCCTTTCTGGCGTTTAAGGCAAACGCCCGTAACAATAAAAATGCTGCTGCCAGTAGCTTGAATTGAGGTTCGTGTAGGAAATGGGGTCGCCGCAGTGCAGCATGACCGAATTACCCACATACAGTCCCACATGGGACATTCCGGCAGTGTCGTAAGTGCCGACGAAAAATACAAGGTCGCCGGGCTTGGCCTGCTCCGGGGAAACGGGGGTGCAGATGTTGTAAAGCCCCTGCGCCGTCTGGCGTCCCACATTCCAGCCGGAATGATTGATGACCCAGCTAATGAAGCCGGAACAATCAAAGCTGGTGCTTGGGGAGCTGCCGCCCCACACATAGGGATAGCCCACATACTTTTCCGCCTCGGCGATTATGGCGGCAAAGGCCTCGTCCTTTAGCGCCTCCGGGGGGATTTCATAGTAGGTCGGCTCTTTCGGGGTGGAGGCGTGGGGATAGCTGCCGTTGGGGAACAGGTCTGGCCGGTTGCCCAAAGTCTGCATATAGGCAGCATAAAAGCCCATCTGTTCCTCGGTGAGAATGTAGATGGGCAGGTGGGACAGGTCGAAGTTTTCCAGCTTCACATTGCAGATGTAGTAGGTGTAGGGGACTTCCACGGTGTAGGTGTTTCCCTCGCTGTCCGTCCTCGTTTCAGTGCGGTAGCGGGTTTCCGTTTCGATGGTCTGGGTCAGGATGTACTGCTTTTCAAAGAGCATGGCAAGGTCGCCCTGTACCTCCCCCAAAGTGAACACGCCGTTATGCAGCGCGGAGAGGATGGAGGTCAGCACATAGGGGTCATGCTTGATCTCATCCAGATCGAAACGGTATTCGTCATAGCCGGGGTGCAGGCTTTCGTAGTTGTCAAGTTCGTGCTGCAAGTCTGCTTCTAGCGCAGCATAGGCGGCTTCGGCTCCCAGCATATCGCTGTCCTCGGAGAGATAGGAGGTGGCGGCAAGGCCCGTCCCGGTGCTGCCAAACATGGCGGTGCAGGATTGCAGGCCGCCCATCACCAGCAGGAGCATGAGGCCCACGCCGCCGACGATCAGCGCCCCTTTCCAGTGCCGGGCGGCAAAGGACGCGGCCTGTCTGCTTTTCTCTGCGGCTTTCTTGGCTGCGGCAGCCGTGGTCTTGGCGGTGCTTGCGGCCCCCTGTGCGGTCTGGCCCGTCGCCCGTGCTGCCTTGGCATATTCCCGCTTGATGTGCTGTTTCTGCCAGAAACGGGAAACGGGGTTCTTGGCCGCCTGCGCCAGCTCCGGGTTGTCCCGCAGGGATTTTTGATACGCAAACTCGGCGTTGGCGGCGATGGACTTTCGCTCTGCCTTGGCGGCGGCCCGGTAGGGTTTGAGCTTGTGCCGGTGGACGCCGCTGCGGATCATGCGGCCCGCCTGCCGTTCCGCCAGTTCTTCCCCCTTATGGCCGCCCTCCACGCCCACATTTTCGTGTTCTACCTCATGGATTTTTCCGTGGAGGTAAAGCCCGGCTTCCTGTATGGGGCGGCTGGCCGGGTTTGGTTTGAGCTGGGGAGGGGCTTTCTCCACCTTGTCAAAATACAGCCTGCTTTTGGCCTTGCCCTTGGCATCGTCATAGACAGTTTCCTTGGTGACGACGCGCTTTTTCGGCAGGGCTTCTTTGGCCGCTTCCAGCTTATCCGCCCGTTTTTCCGCCTTTTTGATATACGGGGCCAGCTCCGGGGAGGCCCGTTCCTCGGCGGTAAACTGCAACCGGGAAACAGGGCCGGTGGCCTGCGCCACGGTTTTTCCGGCGTCCTTGGCCGCTTTCTTTGCCTTGTGGCGGTCGTGCAGTTCGTCCGCCCGTTCCAGTATTTTTTTCGCCGCGCCCTCCGGCTGGGCGGTGTATTCCTGCTCGGCCTCCCGGCTGGACACATTGACGCTTTCGCCGGTGGTCTGGTTATCCAGCGTCAGGCCGTCGCGGGTCATGTGCTGCGTTACCTTGTCGCGGGGTTTTAAGGGTTCCATGACTTCACCTCCTTGTGCCTCATACCGTCGCCCCCTCGCCTAACCGGGTCGTCATGATCTGGTAGAGCTGGGTGTTTTTCGGGATGGGGTTCTTAAAGGGCAGGATCACATTTTCGTAAATGAGAAGCCCCTCGCCGGGTTCGGAATTGTCCACATACCGTAATTGCTGGGGCGAAATGTTCAGCCGTTCCGCAAGGATTTTGCGGTCGCCGCTGGCCTGATTGAGCAGGCAGATAAAGTCGCTGTTTTCCAAAATGTTCTCAATTTCCGGGGAGGAAAGCAGGTCTTTCACATTCTGTGTCGCACCTGTGGGAATCCCGCCCCACTTACGAAAACGCTTCCAAATCTCACAGGAAAAGGCCGCCGTCTGTTCCTCACGCAAAAGCAGGTGGAACTCATCACAGAAATACCATGTCGCCTTGCCCTTGCTGCGGTTTTGGGTGACGCGCCCCCAAATCTGGTCTTGGACAATGAGCATACCGATTTTCTTTAGCTGCTTGCCCAGCTCCTTGATGTCAAAGGCCACAATGCGGTTTTGAATGTCGATGTTGGTTCTGTGGTTGAACACATTTAGGCTGCCGGACACATACAGGTCAAGGGCCTGCGCCACCCGGTCGGCCTCCGGGATATGCTGGTCTAAAAGGGCTTTGTGCAGGTCTGCAAGGATGGGCATATTTTCCGGCTTGGGGTCTGCCAGATAAGGCCGGTAGATCACCTGTACCGCCCGGTCGATCACCGTCTTTTCAATGGCTTCCAGCCCGTTCTTGCCGCCCATGACAAGCTCACAGAACGACAGCACAAAGTCGGATTTCAAGGCCAGCGGGTTTTCATCCTCGGAGTAGTTCAGGTTGATGTCCAGCGGGTTCACATAGTTTTTGCTGGTAGGCGACAGCTTCACCACCTGCCCACGCAACCGCTTCACAAGGGGGTAATACTCGGCCTCTGGATCACAGATATACACATCGTCCGGGGTGCAGAGGAACACGCTCAAAATTTCTGATTTACAGCTCATACTTTTGCCGCTTCCCGGTGTCCCCAGCTTTAGCCCGTTGGGACACCTCGCCCGTTTGCGGTCGAGCATAATCATGTTGCCGGTCTTGGCGTTGATCCCGTAATACATGGCGTCGCCGCCCTGAAAAAGCTCCTGCGTCACAAAAGGGACGAACACGGCCACGCTGGAAGTCGTCAGGGAGCGTTCAATCTGGATGTGGCTGGCCCCCAGCGGCAGGCTGCTCATAAGCCCCTGTTCCTGCTGGTAGTCCAGCCGCACAAGGGAACAGTTGTATTTCTGGGCGATCCCGGCAGCCCAGAACACATCGTTTTCCAGCTTTTGCCGGGTGTCTGCGGTGTTCAGCACCAAAAAGGTAAGCTGGAACATCCGTTCATTCCGGCTCTGCAAGGTCTTTAGCAGCTCCTTGGCGTCCTGCCCGTAGGTGGCAAGGTCGCTGGGAAGTATATCCATGTCGTAGCCGCTGCGGACAGCCCGTTTCTGTTCCTGAATCTTCATGGCGTCAAGGTCGGTGATCTTGCGCTTGACCGTCTTAATAGCGTCGCTCTGGTCAATGGCCTGCACATGGAGGTTCACCACAATACCGTTTTCCGTGTTGAGGAAGTCGGCCAGCATTTCATCCGACAGCTCCGGGGAGAGGATTTGCAGAAAGCTCACCGCCCCGTATTTGCCGCCCAGCCCGAACATCCGGGCATTGCCGAAGCGGAACGAGGACGGGGCGATAAAGTCCTTGGTAGAAAGCCCCGATGGAGCAAGCCACTTCCAGTCAAAGGAGAACGGTTCCCCGTCCGGGTGGAAAATGCTGTGCATGACTTCCAGCCGTTCCTTTGCGTCCAGTCCCCACGCGGAGGCCCCCATGCTCTTGAAATAGCCCAAAAGATCGGTTTCGATCCGGCGCAGTCTGGCGCGGGCCATTTTCAGGCTGTCTGCCTCGATGGTATAGGTCATAAATTTCCGCTTCATCAGGCCGTTGTTCCCGTTCACAAGCTGGTCTTGCAAAATGTCGGAATACTCGCTGCGGATGTCGTCAAAGTCGTCCCCCTGCGCCCGGATTTCAAAGCTCTTGGCGTACTGCTTGGGGTCGATCTTGCGGTTGATAAAGGAAAACTGCACATGAATGGAAGCGTCCAGATAGTTGTAGAGGTCGCACAGGTTTTCAAAGATGGCTGTCTTGGTGTCCGCCTGCGCCAGTTGGTAGCTGATGTCCGTAAACTCAATGCACTTGGAAAAGGTGCGGGGCGTTACCCGGCATACGCCGTCCTGATACATGGCCTCATAGGGAATACTGGCCTGCGCCGAATGGGGCTTGCCGTCGCCTTTATACTTTCGGATGACGGCCTGAATCTCTTTCTTTTCGGCGCGGGTGAGCTTGACCGGCGCTTTTGCGCTTGTTTCGTTCTTTTGCTTTTTGGACAATGGCGTTGACCTCCTTTTCCATTTGGGATTGCCGCACAAGGGCGGTATAAGCGTTATTGGTCTGGTAGGGCCGTTCCTTGGGCTGGATGAAGCAGCACGCTACGATCTGGCGTACCACCACTTCAAGGGGCTGGCCGTGTTTTTCGTAAAGCGCCAGCAGAAAGCCCGGCAGCATGGCGAACACCATAATGAGCGCCGCCGCGCTGGTCGGGACGCGGCCCCGGATCAAAAAGAAAAGCGGGACGCCTACCAGCAGCGCACCGCCAAAACAAATGAGCTGGCGTTTCGTTAGCCCGAATACTACCTTGGATTTGACCTTGGTTAAATCCTTGGGGACAGTTACATAAGCCATAAAAAGTCACCTCGTTTCTTTAGTGGGCGGTAAATACGGCCTTGCTGATACTTCCCGTCTTGAACAGACAGAAGCAAAGCAAAACGGTATAGCCCATACAGCCCCAGATTGCGCCGGATATGTCGTCAGCGGTTCCGATCTGCTGGATCAGCACCGCATAAATCCCGACAACCACCATGATTAAAAAGGCTTGGAAGCCCAGCGCAAGCAGGGATTTCAAGTAGTTCTGTCCCATGCCGCGCCACTCTGCATTGCCCAGCGTGGCAAGGGGGATCGGCCCCAATGCGGTCACGGCGTAAATTTCTATCATTCTTCCATAGGTCACAAGGAAAATACAGATGGAAAGAATGTTCATCGTCAGCCCCACAACAAGGGTCTGGAACCACAGGCCCAGCAGCGGCCCAATGTCCATTGCTTCAAGGCGGCTTTCCAGATCGGGGAGCAGCGTGTCAAAATCAATGCTGGTATCTCCGATAATCACCCCGGCGCTCTGGTTGACGACCTGCTGGGTGGCGTCAAATACGCCCATGACGATATTCCATGTGTTCGTCACAATGAGGATGGCAAAGGCGCTTTTGAAAATCCAGCGGAAGAACATGGAGCTGTCGAAGTCGTGCATATTGTTCTTTTCCACGATCATGTCGATCAGCTCATAGCACATCACAAGGGCGAGAATGGCTGCCGCAATGGGGACGATCACCGTTTCGGACAGGTTTTGCAGCATGGAAAAAATGCCGCCGTTCCAGTCCTGCGGGGTACTGCCCACATCCGACGCGATTTCCCCGACTTTGGTATTGACTGTGTTAAACAGGCCGGACAGGTTGCCCATGATACCGTCGATCAGGATTCCTTTGATCCATTCCCCGATTAAATCACCGATCATGTGGGGACACCTCCTTTCCCGCGCCCTCCCAGATCAGAGAGGGCGCGGAGGGTTTTCTAACACACATGGGGTTATCCCAGCAGCCCGGACAGCAGCGGAACAAGGGTCATGCCGATCAGGGCAACGCCACCTCCGGCGACAAGCTGCTTGATTCCCTGTGACTTGCTTGCCGGGTTGTCCGCCCCGTATCCCTCCAAAAGATTGACGCCGCCCCATACGCAAAGCGCTCCGCCGAGGCCCACAACGATGGTCTGCAAAGTATCAACTGCACTATTGAAAAATTCCATAAATTTACCTCCATAAATTCAGATTGTGATGGTGTTTGGGTGCAAAAAAGCCGCCGTACATAGCGGCAGCCTCACAATCCGCAGACGGCCCGGAGTTACTGGCCGTCCCGCCATTCCAGCACAGCCAGCGAAAAAATTTCGCCCCATGCTTCACACAGTCTGCGGTCTATTTCCCTTGCAAGTTCTTTGGCTTCCCCGTCCGTGGGCGGGGTATCATGTTCCGCGATCCACTGGCACAGCACCGCAGCGGAAATGATTGCCCGGTAGATTTCTTTCTCATACCTGAAATAATCCGCAAATGTCCATTCGTCCGAGTGTCCCATCGGTCACGCTCCTTTCTCTATGGCCGCTTTATTCTGCGGCAAAATCTTCATCCGACAGCTCAATGTCGTAGAGGTCAAAGGGTTCGTCCTCCGTTACCACGCGCCGCCTTTTCCGGCGTAGAGACGACAGGTAGCTGTCCACATCAAAGGTGTTCTTTTTGTCGGCGTCCGAGAGGTATTTATAACGGGGGTGGCGGGTGATGTCGTATTTCTCACTGAAAAACGGCCTTACGCCGCGCACCTGCAAAATACACTTGCCTCCGTCCATCGTTGCAATTTCGTCTTGGCTCATCAGCTCCTTTCCGAGTTTTTGGTAGTTCAGTCCGTGGGAGGTCTGCGCGCCCCGGTTCTCGCTCTGGTTGTAGCTGTCAATGGTTTCCTTGCCCAGCACCTCCGCGATCTCCTTGGCGTTCTTGCCCCTGCCACTAAGGAACAGTGTACAGTCGCAGTTGTCGGAAATGATTTCCGCCGCGTCCTTGTAAATGGCCTTTAGCTGCGACTGGCTCTGTAAAATAATAGAAGCCGAGATTTCCCGGCTTCGGATGGTGGCGATCAGCTTGTCAAAGTTTGGAATTTGGCCGATGTTGGCGAACTCGTCCAGAATCAGCCGCACATGGACGGGCAGCCGCCCGCCGTATTTGTCATCGGCCCGGTCACACAAAAGGTTGATAAGCTGGCTTTGCACCATTGCCAGAATAAAATTAAAGGTCGTGTCCGTGTCCGACATAATCAGGAACAGGGCCGTTTTTTTATCCCCGATGGTGTCAAGTTCCAGTTCGTCGTCCTCCATCAGCTCCCGCACCTCCCGGATGTCAAAGGGCGCTAATCTGGCTCCGCAGCTTATCAAGATGGAGCTGCGGGTCTTGCCTGCCGACAGCAGGAATTTACGGTACTGGCGCACCGCAAAATGTTCCGGGTCTTTTTCTTCCAGCCGTTCAAACATCTGGTCTACCGGGGATTGAAATTCCGGGTCGTCCTCGCGGGCTTCACTGGCATTTATCATTTCAAGCAGCGTAGTGAAATTCATTTCATCGTCCGGCGCTTCGTACCAGATATAGCCAATGAGGGCCGAATACAGCAGGCGTTCCGATTTGATCCAAAAATCCTCGGCGCTCTTTTCGCCCTCGCCCTTGGTGTTGCAGATCAGCGTGTTTACCAGCTTCAAAATGTCTTTTTCCGAATGGATGTAGCGAAACGGGTTATAGCGCATACTCTTGGAAAAGTTAATGGTATTCAGCACTTTTACCCGGTAGCCGCACCGCACAAGGAGCTGGCCCACCTCGCCGATCAGACTTCCTTTCGGGTCAGTAATCACGAATGAGGTCGGGTAGTCCTTGGACACGCACTGCATAAGGTTGGGCTTCACAAAAAATCTCGTCTTGCCGCTGCCGGAACCGCCGATCACCAGCACATTTTTGTTCCGGGCGGTCTTGGGGTCTTTGGGACGGTTGTTCATGGTAAGGCGTTCCGTCTGGGTCAGGAGGATGTTGTTGTCAAACACCGGGTCGATGTACGGGGCTATATCTTTCGGCCCGCCCCAACGGGCGCTGCCGTACTCGACGCCCCGGCGGTATTTCTTGGCGTTCTTGCTTTTGCAGTACACCATCAGCCGCAATGCCACCGCACCGACCACGCCCACCGCCAGATCGAACAGGTGGAAGCTGGGGGCGGCGCTTTCAAAGGCAAGGGAAAAGCCATCCGCAAGGTGCAGCAGCTTCTCCGACAAGTCCGCCCCAGCCGCCAGCCGGTAGGTCTGTCCCAGCTTGCCGAACAGGTACACAAACAGCAGGTAGGGCAGGTTGGCGATTATCATTTTTTTCATTTCCGGCTTCATCGTGACAGCCCCCTTTCCTTGATTTTCTCCTTGGTCTGCTGGCTGCTTCTGGCCGCTGCCTTTTCTTTCAGGACGGCAAGGGTCTTTCGGATGGAGGGGCGTTCCTGCTGTTTGAGCTTCTTGGCTGTAAACTCCTTAAACGCCTGTTCCAGATTGTCCGCCTGCTTGGATTTGAAGATCACGATATACCGGGGCGGATGGGTAGTGCGGTCTTTCCGCAGGGTAAAATCAATGTCGTATTTCTTGGCGCAGGGCTTAAATAAGCCAATGTTGGCGTCGGTGATCTCAATGTTGGACAGGGCGGAACCGTCCTTTTTGAGCTGCCGTAAGCTCTGCTGTCCGTGATGGGCCTTGCCCGTCCCTTTCTGCCGGGCGGCCAGATATTTTCGGATGGCCGCTTGCAGCACTTGGGCGGTGAGCTTGCCCGTCTTAACCGCTAACGCTATGGTTTTCTGGTCTACTTCTTCCTGCAACTGCTATCCCTCCTTTGGAAAGTCAGCAGGCAGGCGGATGGCTTAAATCCGCACCCGCAGGCCGGAGAGGTCGTCGGCATGGATTCCCACCAGATACCAGTTCTCGGCCATTTCAATGCGGGTCGGCTTCCATCTGCCGCCCACCATCACATCAAAAGTTTCTCCGCAGTGCAGGCCGCCGTAATAGTCCGCAAGGTCAAAGCGGATGTCGTAGCGGTCTGTCTGCTCGTCAAAAATCAAAGCACCCTGTTTCATAGGGCCGTCCTCCTTTCTCGTCGTCACAAGCTCCATATCGCTTGTTTCCACGCAAGCGTGAAAAGCTCGCTCATTTCGCTGTTCCTCCTCTCCCCACAAAATCACCGATTTTGCGGGGTTCCCCAACTGCCTGTGTTCATGTCGTGGGCCACCAGCGCCGTGTAATAGCCGTTGATGGTGCTTGGGGCGTTGAACAGAACCGCCAGCAGGTATTTTTTGATGTTCCGTATTTCCGTGGTGTTTTTGCTGATACAGTCAAAGACAAACTCAATGTGAGAGCTGTTCAGCTTCATCAGCTTGGATTTCACCAGCTCGGCGGGGTAATCGTCCCCGGCAATGCGGATGGTCTTTCGGGCGCTGCATACGGTTTCCACCAGCAAGTCCACGATCTCGTCCAGCATATCCCGGTCAATCCCCTTGGCGTACTGGCAAAGGTGTTCATACTCGATGTTGTCCTTGATGATCTCCCGATAAATCTCTACGGCGCTCTGTGATTTCGCTCCCGTTCCTTTCCGTTCCGGCGGCGCAGCCGCTTCTTCCCCCAAAGGAGAGGGAGGGGAAAGGATAGGAATGGAATCGGTATTTGATCCATCTGTAATTGATTTGTCTTTACTTGATCTATCTTTATTTAATTGCGTTGGTTTTTCCTGCGTAGGCTTTTCCTGCGTTGGATTATCCAATGTTGGATTTTCCAATGTAGGTGAATCCGGCACAGGCTGGGGCTGTTCGTAAATGATGTAATCCGCCCCGCGCAGGCGGCCTTGGCTGTCACGCTCACGGGAACGCACGATATAGCCCGCCTGTTCCAGCTCCCGGACAGCCGCCCGGATCGCGTCGATCTGTTCCCGGTTGATAAGGGACAAGCCTTTCAGCGTAAAATCCCAATCCTCCGGCAAGGACAGCATTTGCGACAGCAGCCCCTTGGCTTTCAGGGACAAGTCCTTGTTCCGCAGGTGGTGGTTGGACATCACCGTGTAGCCCCGGTTTTTCTCCACTCGAAAAACTGCCATCTCGTCGTCCACTCCTTTCACTTGAAATTTCACCGCGCCGTCAAGGGCGGTGCGCTTGCCCGGCTGGTAGGGACATTCCTCATACACACAAAACTGGTACTTCCAGTGCGGGCGGTAGAAACGGCAGGTGCCGCAGTCCTCCGGCGCTCCGGCCTCGCCGCTGTCAAAATGATCTGCGCCCGGCCTCGTCTGCATGAGCTGTTCAAAGGCCCGGTCGCTGCCGGAAGTAAAGTACATAGGCGGTCGCCTCCTTTCTGGTTTTGGGCGCAAAAAAAGCGGCGTCCTGATCTCCCCAAAGGGGAAAAGAGAACGCCGCCGTTTGCGGTGTCGTATTCAATTTTCGATGTGTCACTATTTGGGCGGTGGGCTTCACGGGAAAGTAGAAGCGTGTCAAAGCTCAATCCGAAAGTAGTAAATCGGTAGTAAATTCAGTTCTTATATCCCGTGAAATGCCTGTATTTCCGGGCTTTTTGGAGATAATCAGAGTTGTTATAATAACAATTTTATACAAAACATTTTAATTGTCAAGACGTTTCAAAAAATGTTCATAATTACTAATTTAACGAACACTTTTTCGGCAGGTTGCATCACTGCAGTGCATCCCGCAGCTTGTTTAAAAGCCGCAGCAGCTCGGTATTTTCCTCCGCTGTCAGCAGCCCAGCCACATAGTCGTCGGTCTGGTGGAAGCAGAGCATCGTCTTTTCGTGGAAGCAGATGCCCTCTTCGGTGAGCACCAGCTGCTTGAGCCGGGCGTCTTGCGGAACACTGCGCCGCTCGATATACCCCTTGCGCTCCATCAATTGCAGGATGTTGGTCACGGTGGAGCGGGTGATAGAGAACTCCCGCTCAATGTCCCGCTGGAACACGGGGGTGTCCCGGTGGCGGTAGAGATACCCAATGATCCACCCGTGCATGGGGGTGGCCTGCTCCACGTCATTTTCGCGGGCAAACTGGTTGATCTTGCGGAAGATCAGGTTGTCCACCCGGCGGATCTGCGCCGGGATGACCTGTGGGCTTTCCCAAGGGGGATCGGCGTGATTGCAGCACTCGTTTTTGGTTTCGTCACACATCATGGTTTTGTCCTTCATGGTTGTTTTGGCATCAAACAGTTTTAAATAAAACTGTTTGATAGCATACATATTATACAGCAGTCAAAGTGAATGTCAAGGGGAAGGGAACGATTTTAAATGCCCTCCGCTTTGCTCTGGGCATAAAATAATGAAATATTATTTTTCATATTGCAAACCAGCCAAGCCTGCGGGCTTGGCTGGTTTGCTTTTTCACGGAAGGGGCCGTAGTTGCAAGCGGCATATTTTCCGGTTGCGCGGTCATTTCCGAAGGAAATAAGCGCAACAGATGGAGTTTACCTTTTGGGCCATTCCTGTGAAAATGCAACAGCAGACAGCCCGCAGGCTGTCTGCTGTTGCCCTATTATAAAAATATTTTTCCGCTAAATATGCCCAGAGCGAAGCGGAGGGCATTCTAAATTATTATTCCAGATTGTGTTTTTTGCAGAACTGTTTGCTCACCCAGTACATCCCGCCCCACAGCAGAACGGCCAGCACCAGATACAACGGGTTTTTCATGGAACTGACCAGCGACTGCCCAAACACTGCCATCATGGCAATCATCACACCCTTGCCCAGCAGCATGGTAATGAGATAGCGCTTTTCGTCAAAGTCCGAGATGCCAAAGGCCAGATGCATAAAAGAGCTTGGTGCGAAGGGCAGCAGCGTGAGCATGAACAGCGACGAAGTGTCAAAGCGGTTCACCCACTGCTGAGCCTTTTCCAGCTTGGGCGAGCGGGAGGCAAACTTCCAGAAGAAGCACTTGACCACCCGCCGCCAGAACAGGAACATGATGCTGCCGCCCAGCGCCACACCGGCCCAGCTGTACAGAAAACCCAGAATGCCGCCGTGAGCCGCTACATTCAGCGCCACAATGGCAATGAGCGGAAGCGGCGGAAAAAACGACTCCACCATGGCCAGCATGATGGGGGCAATGGGGCCAAGGTTGCCAAAACTGTCCAGCAGAGTTTCCCAGAACTTCAGCGTTCCCAGCTGGCGCAGACAAAAGTTCATTGTGCACATCCATCCCTTCCGCCTGCGCTTTCCCATCCGCAGGTTCCTCTATCCGTAGTATATCCATATTGTATGACACAAGCATGAACACAAAGCGACATTTTTTTGCCCTGTGCATAGCCTCCTTGGGATACTACGAAGCTGCCGGTGCTGTTTTACTCCGCAGCCTGCTTTTCTGCGCGGGCCTTCATACGCTCCAGCTGGGCGGTGCGCTGCTTTTCCCACCGGGCAAGAGAAGCATCGTCCGGGATCTGCAGGCAGCGGGCGTAGCTCCAGTGCAGGCCGTCGCGGCGGGCCAGCTTGTAGCGCTGGAACACACCCTTGCCTGCGGCATTGCTGCTGCCGGCGCAGTGGGGGCACTGGCTCAGGGTGTACCAGCTGTTGCTGCCCTTTTTCAGCCACACATCGTCCGGAGTCAGTGGTGCGCCGCACTCCGGGCAGCTCATGATGTAAATTTTGGGGTCGGTGCGCCAGGTGTACTGCTCCACATAGCCGCGGAAGACCTCAAAATCCCGGTAGTCGCCGGGGGTGGGGCACAGGCTGGCCCGCAGGGATTCCTCCTCAGTGGGGTAGGCCGCAAGACCGGCCCGCAGGTCGAGCATCCGGCAGACATCGGCGGTGTACAGCGTGTCGGAAAGGGCATCGTGGAACTGCCGCTCCATGGGCAGCCCTAAGCGGGTGACGACGCTTTCCAGCGTCATGCCCTCGCCTTCTTTGCGGGGATGCTCCCGCAGGAACACCTGCTGCAGGTCGTACCAGATGGTGGGCTTTGATTCGTCGATGTTGCACAGGTACAGGTTCTGCTTGAGCACCGGTACGTCATCCATGCCCCACTCGGCAAATTCGGCATCCGGGCCGCACCACTGCATAAAGCGGCGCAGGCCCTGCACGATGGGCTCACCCTTGTCCAGATCGGCCTGCGTCAGGCCGGTGACCTTGGCAATGTGATGCTGCAGCTTACGGAAGATGCGGGGCCGCAGATGGATGGAAAAGGTGTCCAGCACGTTGGCATCCTCGTCGATCTTCACGGCACCGATCTCCACGATCTCGCCCCGGAAGGTCTGCTGCACGCCATGGTAATTAAAGGTATACGGCTGGTAGCCGATATTCCATTCCAGATCAAATAAAACCAGATTGCGCGGCATTGTTTTGTGTTCCTCTCGTTACTTTAAAATAAACTTCTCCACAGCCTCGGCCACACCGTCGTGGTCGTTGTCGGCGGCAGTCACATAGTCGGCCACGGCCTTTACCGGCTCTTCGGCGTTCTGCATGGCCACGCCCACACCGGCGTACTCGATCATGGAGCGGTCGTTCAGGCCGTCGCCGCAGGCCATCAGGTTTTCGCGTCCAAGGCCCATGTGCTCCAAAAGGGCGGCAAGGCTGCCGTCCTTGGCAACGCCCAGCGGCACGGCTTCAATAAAGAACGGGCTGGAGGGGTACAGGTCGATGCGGCCGTCAAACTGTTTTCTGCCGGCGGCCCACACCTCGTCCCGGCGGGCGGGGTCCAGCGTGATGAGCATTTTGCAGATGGGGTAATCCACATACTTTGCCAGATCGTCCACGCCGGTCATGGGCAGTTTGCAGGTAAAGCACTCGCGCAGTGCCCACTTGTCGTCCGGGTGCTCGGTGACAACGCCCTCTTTATTATAGGTGATAATGGTCACGTTCTGTGCGGCGGCAAAGGCGCACAGCTCGGGTACGTACTGGGCATCCAGCTGTTTCTGGTACAAAGTCTCGCCGGTGCGGCAGTCGATGATCTTGCCGCCGTTGTAAGAAAGGATGCATCCGCCTTTTTTATCCAGCCCCAGTTCCTTTGCCAGCGGCAGCACGCCCGCGGTGGGACGGCCGGATGCCAGCACGATGGTGACACCCTTTGCAATTGCGGCATCCAGTGCGGCGCGGGTGCGGGGTGTAACTTCTTTCTGGCTGTTGGTCAGGGTGCCATCCAGATCCAGTGCCAGAACTTTGATCTCTGCCATATAAAATCCTCTCAATTTATATAAAGGTAAAAAAGCACTTACCCTCTTATTGTACAATGAAAAGCCATCATCTTTCAACCCTTGCAGAGACGTTTGTGGAAAAAGTGGTGGCACTTGAGCAGGATTTTACATCCCTTTCCGGCTTTTTACGTTGGCGCGGATGCAGCCGCACCGGTTTTACCAAAGCTTTGCGGCGGCATGGTTTTTCCCCGCAAGGCGGTGCGCTACAATAAAAGCGTTCCCACAAGAAGAAAAACGGGGCCTGAGGCAGGCCCGCAATGTTTGATTGAATGAAAAGAGAGGATCACGTCATGAAAGAAAACAAGATCTCCCGCCGCAGCTTTCTCAAGTTTGGCGCAGCTGCTTCTGCCGTCGGCATGATGGCTGCTGCACCCGTTGCCGCAAACGCAGCACAGCCGGATGCGGATGCCGCAGCCGACGAGGAGAACTGCCTGCTGGGCCTGTTCCAGAAACCCAAGTACATCTTCCTGTTCATCGGCGACGGCATGGGCACTGCCCAGATCCAGTCTGCCCGCTTCTACAAGGGCACCGTGGACAACAACGGTGCTGTGACCGAGGCCGACCTGAGCTTCACCAGCTTCCCCACCGTGGGCAGCGTGACCACCTACGACAGCACTTCTTTCTGCCCGGACTCCGCTTCCACCGCAACCGCCATCGCCACTGGCCACAAGACCGAGAGCGGTGTCATAAATATGTGCCCGTGGACCCGCGATGTGCCCTATGAGACCATTGCCGAAAAGCTGCACGCCCAGAAGGGCTACAAGGTGGGCATCATCTCCTCGGTCAATATCGACCACGCCACTCCCGCCGCCTTCTACGCTCATCAGAAGACCCGCAAGAACTACTACCAGATCGGCGTAGAGCTGGCAAACTCCGGCTTTGAATACTTTGCCGGCGGCGAGTTCCAGAAGGTGAACGGCGACGGCACCGGCCCCAACAACCACGAGGTGGCTGCTCAGGCCGGATACAATGTGGTCACCACGCAGGCAGGCGCTGCTGCCCTGACCGCAGGTGCAGGCAAGACCCTGATCATTGCCGAAAATCTGGCCGACGGCAAGGCCATGAACTACGCCATGGATGCCGCCGCAGGCGAGTGGCAGCTGACCGACTACGTCAAGAAGGGCATCGAGCTGCTGGATAACCCCAAGGGCTTCTTCCTCATGACCGAGAGCGGTAAGATCGACTGGGCCTGCCATGCAAACGATGCCGCTGCTTCCATCCACGATGTGCTGGAAATGAGCAACGCCGTGCAGGCTGCCGTGGAGTTCCAGCAGAAGCACCCCAACGAGACCCTGATCCTCGTCACTGCCGACCACGAGACCGGCGGTATGGCCATCGGCTACAAGACCACCAACTACGACACCTTCCTGACGAACCTGACCCACCAGAAGATGTCCTACGCAAAGTTTGATTCCACCTATGTGCAGAACTACATCGCCAACAAGACCCCCTTTGAGGCTGCCATGCAGGATGTGAAGGCAAGCTTCGGTCTGACCCTGCCCAGCGACCCGGATGCCGCCAACGCCGGCAAGCTGCTGCTGACCGACTACGAGGTGCAGAACCTGCGCACCGCCTACGAGCGCACCCTGAAGGTCGGCTCTGCCAGCCAGAAGGACATGTCTCAGCAGGACTATGAGTTGTACGGTACCTATATCCCCTTCAGCATGGCAATCTGCCACACCATCAACCACAAGTCCGGCATGGATCATACCACCTACGCTCACACCGGTGCCATGGTGAACGTCTACGCCAACGGCGTGGGTGCGGAGAAGTTCGGCGGCGTGTTCGACAACACCGAGATCTTCCACAAGCTGGCCGACCTGACCAAGGTCAAGTAAAGCTTCACCAGACTGATTTTCCGTATTTTCCCGGATAAAATAAAACCTCCCCGCTCTGGAACCGCAGCGACTGCGGCCGGGCAGGGAGGTTTTGCGTTGATTATGCTGTTTGCCTTTGCGGCTCCGCCGGTGAAAAAACAAATCGGGAAAGTCCGCAGACTTTCCCGATTTGTAATTTAGAAAATGATTCCGCTGAATATGGCCAGAGCAAAGCGGAGGCCATTCAAAATTTAATTGTTGATCTCCGGGAAGCCCTCCAGCTTGCTGGTGCAGTGGGGGCAGCGCACCGCCTTGATAGAGATCTCGCTCTGGCAGTAGGGGCACACCTTGGTGGTGGGGGCTTCCGGTGCAGCAGGCTCTGCGGGCTTCTTGTGCAGGGCGTTGATGGTCTTGATGACCACGAACAGCACAAATGCTACGATCAGGAAGTTAATGATGGCATTGATGAAGGAACCAATGCCGATCATCACATCGCCCACATGGATGCCCACTTCCGAGAAATCGGCGTTAAAGAACAGGCCGATGGCAGGGTTGATGATGTCGTTCACCAGTGAGTTGACGATGGCCGTGAACGCACCGCCGATGACAACGCCGACTGCCATATCCAGCACATTGCCGCGCATGGCAAAGGCCTTGAACTCTTCAAAAAACTTTTTGATGCCTTTCACTTCTTTTTCTGCCATAAGAAAATCCACTCCTTTACTCCCTTTATGCCGCAAGGGAACGTATTTGCGTCTATGATAGCGGATTTTTGGCGTGATTGCAAGGGAAAATGACAGCCTCAGCCCTCTTTTGGCAAAAAATAAAACGGGAAAGCCCGCAGACTTTCCCGTTTTGCAAGGATGAAACAGTTTTTACTTTTCCGGTGCAGTAAAAGCGATGGGGGTAGCACCTGCAGCGGCATCCACACTCAGCAGGGAGATGGGAGCGACCTCGTAGTGCAGGGTCTCAAAGCTCTGGGTCTGGCCGTCCTCGGTGGTGAACTCCAGAATGTAGGTCACGTTGGACTGCTTGTCGGCCTCCACATCGCGGGTGATGACGATGTTCTCACCGTCAGCCAGACCGTTCTCGCCGGCCCGATTGTCGCCCTTCTCGTCGCTGCCTGCATCGTACAGGTACAGCTCGGTGACGGTAGAACCGGTGGTGTTGTACACAGTGTACTCAGCGGTGGTGGGCTCAGCTGCTTCACTGGAAGCAGCCTCAGAGCTTGCAGCCTCGGAAGAAGCGGCAGCAGAAGAAGCCACAGAAGAGGAAGCGGCGGTGGAGGATGCAGAAGAACCGCAGGCGGTCATGCCAACAGCCAGTGCTGCAGCGGCAGCAACGATCGCAATGTTCTTGAGTTTCATGTGAAATATACTCCTTTGAAATTTCTTCGTATTCAGATCAACCAACAGGGTGTGATGGATGATGAAGACGATTATACGGGAATTTCGACAAAAAATCAAGACGCCTATGTGCATTTTGAACGATGAAACAGGAACTGTTACCAATTTGACATGAAATTGGAACATTTTAACATGAGTTGACATGAAGCAAAGTTTTGTAGGAAAGGCCGCTTGCCGCTTTGTAAAAAACAGCCCCATGCAGACTTTGGCCTGCACAGAGCTGTCTGGTCGGAAGGTTGAAGAAGACGCAGTGCCCAAATGGCTTTACTTGGGCTGGCGGCCGATGTAAGCCAGAATGCCGCCGTCGGCGTACAGGATCTGGCCGTTCACAAAGTCGGAAGCGTGGCTTGCAAGGAACACGCAGGGGCCCACCATGTCGTCCGGCTCACCCCAGCGGCCTGCGGGGGTCTTGGCGGTGATGAACTGGTCGAAAGGGTGGCGGCTGCCGTCCGGCTGCACCTCCCGCAGAGGTGCGGTCTGGGCGGTGGCAATGTAGCCGGGGCCCATGCCGTTGCACTGGATGTTGTACTCGCCGTACTCGGAAGCGATGTTCTTGGTGAGCATCTTCAGTGCACCCTTGGCGGCAGCGTAGGCGGAGACGGTCTCGCGGCCCAGCTCGCTCATCATGGAGCAGATGTTGATGATCTTGCCCTCGCGCTTTTCCATCATGTCCGGCAGAACGGCCTTGGAGCAGTTGAAGGCACCGCCTACATGTACATCGATGACCCGCATAAAGTCGGCGTGGCTCATCTCGATCATGGGCACCCGCTTCATCAGACCGGCATTGTTTACCAGAATGTCCACAGGACCCACCTCGGCCTTGATCTTTGCAACCATGGCGTTCACAGCGTCCTCATCGGACACGTCGGCCACATAGCCGTGTGCGTCGATGCCGGCCGCCTTGTATGCTGCAAGGCCCTTTTCAAGGCTTGCTTCGGAAGAGCAGTTGAAGCAGATGGCGGCACCGCACTTGGCCATGCCTTCGGCGATGGAAAAACCGATGCCGTGGGCACCGCCGGTGATCAGAGCCACCTTGCCCTGCAGGTTGAAAGCGGAAAGATCCATGATTTTCTCCTTTTCAAGTTAAATTTTTAGCAAAAAGCCCCGTACCGGTGGACCCGGTACGGGGCTTGTGTATGGTGCTTTTTAGCGCAGGTCAGTGGTAGCGATGTTGTCCATGTCGTCAAACTCCATGTTCTCGCCGCCCATTGCCCAGATAAACGTATAGTTCGAGGTGCCTACGCCGCTGTGAATGCTCCAAGAAGGGCTGATGACAGCATCCTCGTTGTGCATCACGATGTGGCGGGTCTGGGTAGGCTCGCCGCACATGTGGAACACCACCTGCCCCTCGGGCAGTTCAAAGTAGGTATAAATTTCCATGCGCCGCTCGTGGGTGTGGCTGGGCATCGTGTTCCAGTTGGAACCGGATTCCAGTTCGGTCATACCCATGCTGAGCTGGCAGGTCTTCAGCACATCCGGGTGGATGAACTGATTGATGGTGCGCTTATTGCAGGTCTCGACGCTGCCCAGAGGACGATGGTTTGCATCGGCCATCTTGATCAGGCGGGTCTCGTAAGAGCAATGTGCGGGAGCGGATACCATGTAGAACTTGGCGGGATGCTCCGGGTCGGCGGAAGCAAAGGTGACTTCCTTGGTGCCCTTGGTGATGTACAGGCAGTCCTTGTAGCCCAGTTCGTACTTCACGCCGTCGGCCACCACGATACCGGTGGAATCCTTGCCGATGTTGAACATGCCGATCTCGCGGCGCTCCAGAAAGTAGTGGGTGCCGAAGTTTGCCCACACGTCGATGCCCTTGTCGATGGACACGGTCTCGTGCACCGGCATGCAGCCCAGCGTGACCATGCGGTCCACATGGCTGTACACAGCAACGACCTCATCGGCCTTGTACAGGCCGGTGATGAGCATTTCGTTCCGCATTTCCTCAGTGGTATAGCGCTTGAAATCCTTCTGGTTGCAGGAGTAGCGGATATCCATTCTGGACTCCTTCCTGCAATTAGCGCTGGATACGGCCGGAACCGTCGCCGCCAGCCAGCTTCTCGACCTCGGACACGGTCATCATGTTGTAGTCGCCCTCGATGGAGTGCTTCAGAGCAGAAGCAGCAACAGCGAACTCAACAGCTTCCTGAGTGGTCTTGCCGGTCAGCAGGCTGTAGATCAGGCCGCCGCCGAAGGAGTCGCCGCCGCCAACGCGGTCGATGATCTTCAGCTCGTACTTCTTGGAGAAGCAGTACTCATTGGAAGCAACATCGTACAGCATTGCGCTCCAGCCGTTCTCGGAAGCGTTGTGGCTCTCACGCAGGGTGATAGCGACCTTCTCAAAGTGGAACTTGTCAGCCAGCTGCTTAGCCACGCTCTTGTAGCCCTCGGCATTCAGCTTGCCGCCGTAGATATCGGTAGCCTCGGCCTCGATGCCGAACACGTCCTTTGCGTCCTCCTCGTTGGAGATGCACACGTCAACATACTGGCACAGATCGGTCATGGCAGCGCGGGCCTGCTCACGGGTCCACAGCTTGCCGCGGTAGTTCAGGTCGCAGCTGATCTTCACGCCGTGAGCCTTAGCAGCCTTGCAGGCCTCGCGGCAGATCTCGACGACATTCTCGCCCAGAGCCGGGGTGATGCCGGTGAAGTGGAACCAATCCACGCCCTCGAAAATCTTATCCCAATCAAAGTCGGAGGGCTGAGCCAGCTGGATGGCGCTGTTGGCACGGTCGTAGATGCAGACGGAACCACGCTGAGAAGCACCCTTCTCGTTGTAGTAGATGCCAACGCGATCGCCGCCGCGGGTGATCATGCTGGTGTCAACGCCGTAACGGCGCAGGCTGTTGACAGCGGCCTGACCGATTGCGTGTGCGGGGAGCTTAGTGACGAAAGCTGCGTCCAGACCGTAGTTGGCCAGAGAAACAGCAACGTTTGCCTCGCCGCCGCCGAAGCTGAACTCCAGGCTGTTAGCCTGAACGAAACGCTCGTAGTTGAACGGCTGCAGACGAACCATCAGTTCGCCAAAAGTAACGACTTTCATTGGTTATTCTCCTTTTATTTACAGGTGTTTATGACCTTCTGCTGCGGGGCATCCCCGGCGCAGCAGGGCTTTCACGGATAGGGGAGCCGGAGCTCAGGCCTGAACCAGGTGGAATGCGAAGCCGCCGATCTCGTCTGCAAAGTAGCAGGCGATGGTCTTGCCGTTCTTCACGACCTTGCTGTCCAGATCGAACTTGACACCGCGCTGAGACAGGTGATAGATGGCACGATCCACGTTGTTGCAGCCGATGGCGATGTGGCCATTGGTGCCGCGGCCGACCTTCTTCATGATCTCGAACTCCTTGTTGCCGACAAAGATGCTGGAGTTGCCGGGAGCGACCTTCATGTTCAGCAGGCTGCCGATGAGGTTTGCCAACTTCATGGCCTCTTCCTCGTTCTCGGTGTTGATGCCAATGTGCATCAGCTTCAGGCCCAGCATGGTGTCAACAGCTTCCTTGCTCTGAGCGGTGATCTTTGCCCAGTCGCCAGCCTTGATCACGTCGCTCTTGCACATCCAGGTGCCGCCCACAGCGAAGATCTGGTCATAGCCCAGATAATCGTTGACGTTCTTTGCGTTGACACCGCCGGTGCACATCCAGCGTGCGCTCTTCAGGGCAGCGCCGATGTTCTTCAGCATGCCGACACCGCCGTTTGCCTCAGCGGGGAAGAACTTCAGGGCCTCGCAGCCCATGTTCATAGCCTGCTGCATCTCGCCTGCAGAGCAGGTGCCGGGCATCATGATGCCGCCCTTGTCGATAACGTGCTTGCAGACTTCGGGATCGAAGCCGGGAGCAACGATGAAGGAAGCACCAGCTGCCATTGCACGGTCAGCCTGCTCGGTGGTCAGGACAGTGCCTGCGCCCAGCAGCATCTCGGGCATCTCCTCGTGGATCTTGCGGATGCACTCCTCAGCGCATGCGGTACGGAAGGTGACCTCAGCTGCGGGCAGACCGCCGTCAGCCAGAGCCTTGCACAGGGGCAGGGCTTCATCAACGCTGTTAAAAGCGATAACAGGGATAATGCCGATCTGATAGACCTTTTCTACGATGGGATTCATAAATGCATTTCTCCTTTTAGTTTGAACTCTCTTGGTGCGCGTGGGCTGCCGTTTGGGCATGGTGCACCCACTGTGCGCTCATATTATTAGTATAAACGACGGAAATGAGTTTGGAAATGCTCAACAAGCACAATGTTTTGCATAAGAGCTTGTATACATTGCACAAAAATGACGAATGACCTGAAAAGCAGGGCCGTTTTGCCCCTGTTTGCTCAAATACCAAGCCTGCCGAACAGCTCTGCAACGCCGTCGTGGTCGCAGTCGGCTTCGCTCACAATGCTGCCAATGGCCTTGATCTGGGGCATTCCGTTGGCCATAACAGCGGCGATCCCTGCCTTTTCCAGCATGGCGCGGTCGTTCTCGCTGTCGCCCACGGCAAGGGTGTTCTCGTGGGGGATGCCCAGCAGGTCGGCCAGAGCCAGCAGGGCACTGCCCTTATCCACACCGGCAGCGGTCACTTCAATGTTATCCGGCGAACCCTGCACCACGGCCACGCCCGGGATAGCCTGAAACTTTGGCAGGGCAGCGGCGGTCTTTTCGGTGCTGTCGAAGAACATGCACAGTTTTTCGATCTCGTGCGCATGGCGGGACATCCAGCTCTCGATGCCGGGAATGACGGTAAAGCGGCCGTCGGTCAGGTTCTGCCGCGCCTCGGAGGAGAGAAAGCGGGCGGTGCGGGAGGTGAGCTTTGCAATGCCCTCCGGAGTCTTGATGGCAAGGCCGTCGCTGAATACGCTCAGCTCGCCATCGTACTGCTGGAACAGGTCAAAAGCTTCCCGTGCCACTTCTGTCGGCATCAGGCGGTGCAGCAGGCAGGCGGGTTCGCTGGTGTGGCGCTGGGCAGCGTTGGCATAGCGGCTGTGCACAGCACCCATGGGGTCATCGCCAAGGTCCCACACGGCGGCACCGTTGGAGGTGATGGCATACCGGATGCCGGGCAGCTTTGCCACAACAGGCGGCAGGCTGGCCAGCGGGCGGCCTGTGGCGGGCACCACCACCACGCCATGCTCTACAGCGCGGGCAATGGCTTGACGGGTGGCAAGGGTGACCTCGTTGTTCCGGTTCAGCAGGGTGCCGTCCAGATCCAGCGCGGCAAGGCGGACAAGGGGAAAGCTTTGCAACATAATGGCTCCTTTTATAATAGGTACGCTCAAAAACAGAGCGCAAGTTTACAACACTCTTTTTATTTTATCGCACCGGAAAGGTTTGCGCAAGATGGCGTGATGTGGTATAATCATACGTCATCACATTGAAAATATAGGAGAAATACCATGAATCCAAAACAATTGTGGAGCCGACGCCGCCCGCACCTGTGGTTCCAGCTGTACTGGGTGGTGTATCTGATCTGGTTCTTCTGGCTGGATCTGACCATCAAAGATCCCAAATATATCATCCACGCCCCGCTTGATGATCTGATCCCCTTCAATGAGTGGTTCATCTTTCCGTATTGCAGCTGGTTTGTGCTGCTGGCTGGTGTGACGGCCCTGCTGTGGTGGTGCGACACCCAAAGCTACGATAAGCTCTGCCTGACCATGTTTTCCGGCATGACCTTCTGCCTGATCCTGTACATGCTGCTGCCCAACGGTCTGGATATCCGCCCCACAGTGGATGCGGTGGGCCGCAGCAACATTGCAATGAGCATCATGCAGCTGATCTGGAGGGCGGATGCCTCGGTCAATGTGTGCCCGTCCATCCATTGCCAAAGCTCGGCCTGCATGGCACTGGCGTTCAGCCACAGCAAGCTGGCAAAGAAGCGCCCGGCCCTGAAAATTCTGGCCTGGGTGTGGGCTGCACTGATCTGTGCGTCCACCGTGTTCACCAAGCAGCACTCCATCATTGATGTGGTGTGCGGTCTGGCCGTGGCCTTTGTGTGGGTGCCGGTGGTGTACCGTTCCGCAAAAAAGTAAACGCAGCAAAAGCCCTTCACCCGGAGGGCTTTTGTGCTGCCATGGGGCCTGTCTTGACAAAACAGAGAAAAATGTTGGCGATTTTTAGTTGCAGCCACACTTGACAGCCGACCTGTGGTTGGGTAATATGGTCTTGATAACTTCAATACTAGTATATCAATTTTTGCTTTACACCGGAGGTTGAAGGGAGAGAGACCACATGTCATTACTGAGTGCGCGCGAAACGGCATACCAGACGATCCGCAGCCGGATCATCACGATGGAGCTGAAGCCCGGTGATCCGCTGAATGACCGGGAGCTGGCCGAAGAGCTGGGCATCAGCCGCACGCCCATGCGGGAGGCTTTGCTGATGCTCAATCTGGCCCGCATGGTGGACATCAAACCGCAGAGCGGCACCCATGTGGCACCCATCAACCTGAAGTTGATGGAGATGGAGCAGTTTGCCCGCTATACACTGGAAAAAGAGATCCTGAATCGGCTGCGCGGCCGTGTGACACCCCGGCAGGAGGAAGAATACCGCAGCAACATTGAGACATACCGTGTGCTGGAAGCGGATATGAGCCAGCCGGACCGCACTGCCCGTATGCTGGAGCTGGATAATGCATTCCACCGCAAATCCTTTGAGTTGTGCGGCATGGAAGCTCACTACGACCACATGCTGGCCAGCCTGCAGCATGTGGAGCGCATCCGCAAGTTCAGCCTGCAGACCGAGGAAAACAAGTCGGTCTGCTCCTCGCACACGGCAATTCTGGAAGCACTGCTGCACGGCAGCACGGACGACGTGAGCGAAGCGCTGGAAAGCCACCTGAGCCGGTATAAGCAGTCGGTGGCGCAGGCCCGCAGCGTCCACCCGGAATATTTTATCGATGAATGAACTTGAGGGAGAAACCACTGGAAGAGGGCAGGTTCCTCTTTTTTGCATAAAATATAAAAAAATTGAATTACTTGAATCACGTTATTGACCAAAACAGCGTTTTGCGGTAAAATCGAGGTGCAACAGGCATGGTATCATGCCGGTTCCCGACGCAGTGTGCCGTGGGGCGCGGCTGTGCGATCCCTTTATAGAATAAGGAGGTCTTAAGCAATGAAGGCCAAACGATTGATAGCTCTTGCACTGGCAGCAGTGTTCATGCTCAGCGCGGCAGCAACGCCGGTGTTTGCCGCAGCAGCTCTGCCGCAGGAAAATGCAGCGCTGGAGCAGCAGAATGATATGGTTTCCATCCGGCTCAAAGCCACGGGCGACCTTGTTTATGGCTCCAACTACAAGCTGGAGGTGCAGACCAACCCTGCCGATACCCAGTATATCGGTGTTGTGGTGGGCGTTGGCGGCGAAGCGAATGGCTATGTGACGCTGGTGCTGTCGGATAAGATCCGCACGCTGCTCAAGATGATCCCGCTGCCCAAGAAGATGTCCAAGACACCGGATCAGGCAGAGGAGTTCAATGTGTACAGCTACCTCAAGCAGCTGATCGACGGCAACGATGTCAGTGTGCTGCTGCGGGTGGCCGATGAGGCCGTCTCGGTGATGGATGTACTGCACTTCTATGTGCCTACCATCGATCAGGTGTCCAACGGCCTGCGCCTTGCGCTGAACCTGATCCGCAAGTATCTGCCGGAGGGCGCGTTCAGCCGCATTTATCTGGATGAGCAGCCGGTGGATGCCGGCAACTATGTGGCCGGTGCACTGGCGCTGGAAAGCAGCGATATGAACACCGCAGGCTTTGCCATGTTCAAGATCAAGCCCAAGACAAACGGCGTGCGCATGTACTGGGCACAGCAGGCCGAAAAGCCCATGACCGCCGAAGAGCTGCAAAGCTTCAATGAAGCGGCTGTGCTGGAAGTGGATGGTCAGGTGGTGCCCACCGATAAGATCCGCTACAGCTACAAGAAGTCCGGCTGGGGCTGTGATGCCACCAGTGAGCTGCCCACAGAGCCGGGCACCTATGTGCAGACGGCAGAGATCGGCGGCAATTACTCCTGCAGCAAGATCAGCCGCAACATCACTGTAAAGTGATGTCGTAAAGCAAAAACAAGACCCCGCACCAGAAGGTGCGGGGTCTTGCTGTATCTTATGAGAAAAACGGGATCACATGCGGAACCGGAAGCCCCAGCCGCCGCAGCAGCAGTTGCAAAGCAGGTTCAGCAGGATCATGCTCCAGCACCACTGCATCAGGCCGCCGGGGCTGGTGTAGGTGGCCTGTGTGGTGCGGTAGGTCTGGCCGGGGTTCTGCATCCGGCGCAGGTGCATCTGGTACTCGGTGTTGCCCGGGTCCAGCTGCACGGCACGGCGGGCATCCTGCAGCGCATCGATGCGGTTGCCCAAGCCCTGATTTGCGAGGGAGGAAAGATAATACCACCGGGCATTGCGGCCGGTCATGCCGTCCAGCACGCGGCGGGCCTCCGCATAGCGGCCATTGGCCACAAAGTTGCGGGCGGCCTGCATCTCCGGGCTGTCGGAGCCGGAATAGCTTGCGCCCTGCTGGCCATAACCCTGCTGGTAGCCGCCAAAGCCAAACCCGAAACCGAACGGGTCAAAGCCATCGAATCCGTCAAAACCGCCGTAACCGTTCTGATAACCCTGCTGCTGGTAGCTCTGCTGGCCGTAACCCTGTTGTTGGTAGCTGCCGTAGGGATTTCCGCCCATCTGGGGGCCGGTCTCGCCCTTGGTAATGGCATCGTAAGCCGCCTGCACTTCCTTGAAGTGCTCCTCGGCGGTAGGATCGTTGGGGTTCAGGTCCGGGTGCCAGCGCTTGCACTTGGCGCGGTATGCTTTTTTGATCTCGTCATCGCTTGCGCCGCGCGAAACGCCCAGCACCTCATAGGGGTCTCTCATGGATATACTTCCTCACGTCTCATTTCGCGCAGTCACAGTGCCGCGCAATGTTTATAGTCTACCGTATTGCCGTGGAAAAATCAAGACAAAGCCGCCATTCAGCCACGGCTGCGGGCCTGCTTGGCTGTTTTGCAGTTGTATTTGAGCCATACGCCGGAGTAAAGGATGTTGCGCAGCAGGTCTGCGTCCTCCACGCAGGGCAGGCGTTCAAAGCTCTGGGCACACTGCGCCAGCAGCAGCTCAAAGATCTCTTTCATCTCTTCCTCATAGCCGGGCTGCTGGCTGAGTGCTTTCAGCGGATTGTAGGCCCCCTTGCGCTGGTCGTGCTCCAGATCGTCATAGGCATCCAGCAGGTAGATGAACTTGCCCAGATGGAAGCCGATGCTGCGCAGCTCCGGCGACCAGTGATCCTGCCGGTAGTCGAACAGCTCTGCCATCAGCTCGCCAAAGCAGCCGGACACGGCATCCAGATCTTCGCTCCCGGCAGCTTCATATTCTGCCAGCCTGTCCAGACAGGTGCGGATGGCGCTGCACTGACGGGGCCAGCGGCTCTCGGCAGCCTGCTTACAGCCGGTAAGCAGCTTTTCATATCCAAGGCCCAGCAGGCTGCGGTCGTCCTTCCACTTATCCTCGGCGTTGTAGTAGTGCAAGGCTACGCTCAGATCTGCACAGTAATCGGTGGGGGAGGCCGCCCGCCATTTCACACCGCCCAAGGGGTGGATGGGGCACCGGTCGTGGCCGGAAGAAGCTTCGGTCTCGCCCTCGTACAGGCTGCACAGCAGCAGGTTCAGGAAGGTGAGGTCATAGCTCAGCGTAAAGCGGCCCCGCAGGCCGTGCAGTGCGTCGATGCGGCGGCACAGCCCGCAGTAGGCGGTGCGGTAGCGCTTTTGTGCTTCGTCCGAAAGCGCGGCCTGATTGGGCACAACATAACCAAACATGGCCGCTCAGCTCTTTTTGATGAACTGGGTGCCGCAGCGCGGGCAGGAGATCTGGATGCGGCCGCGGCCACGGGGCACACGCAGCTTCTGGCGGCACTTGGGGCAGCGGTAGTAGTGGTAGAGCTTGCGGTTGGCCCACTGATCCTTCAGACCGCGGAACTTACGGTCTACGCGGTCCTTCAGGGCATAGTACTGGTAGTTCTCCTCCGTGCGCTTGGAAATGTTGCGGCTGAGCGAGCGGTAGTAGCACAGCACCAGCAGCACCAGACCCAGCCATGTGAACAGGCTGAAGCGGGTGAGCAGCGAGATCAGCAGCAGCACGATGGACGCGATGCTCAAAAACTGGTTCAGGCCATCGGTACCGTAGCGGCCGATCATAAACTGACGGAATTTTTCTCTCATAACTCCTGCATCCTTTGTTTTGGAATCAAAGCGGGCGCGCCCGCCGTTATTTTACAGTTCTTAGGATACCAGTCAACCATGATGAAATTTTGAACAGAGTGCAAATCTATCATGAAGGGACGGAAATTAAGCTTCCCGGCAACGGATGGTCACCACAGCATCGGTATCCAGCGCACCCTCCATGCGGCAGTGCAGCACGGCGCGGCCCGCTTCGCCGGTGGTGGCAAGGTAGGTGCCCGCCATGCCGCCGCGCAGCGGCACCACGCTGGGACCAATGATCTTCAGCGGGCCGTCCACGCTCAGCTGAACGGCTTCGCCGCAGTAGGGCAGCAGGTTGCCGTTCTGGTCGATGGCGCGCAGGCTGACAGCGGCGCAGTCCCAGGTGGGGCCGTCGGTGAGGATGGGGTTGTGCACGGTGCATTCCAGCCGGACGCTCTGCACCGGTTCCCGCACCACGGTGCGCACGGTGCGGCCATGCCACACGGCTTCAAAACGGTAGGCTGCGCACGGTGTGCCCAGCACGCCGATGTATTTGTAATACATGCGGGCTACCTCGTTCCAGCTCAGCCGCAGCGAAAGCATCCGCGCCTTGGAAAGCGGCGAAAGCTCCATGGCATCCCGGCGCATCTCGTTCAGGATAGCGGCTGTCATCTGGGCGGAGGCCTGGTCCATGCCCTCGTACTTTTCCAACAAAGAACCCACAAAATCGTTGATCTCAATGGGCGGATGCGTCATGGCGGCAAAACGGCCGTGCCGGTCAGGCGTGAACTCGGCAATGTAGTCGTTGCCGCGGTACAGCCGCACGCTTTCGGCGTTGGTGAACACCCAGCAGGCCGTGGGAACGCCGCCGGGTAGGTCGCCCAGTGCCATGCCGGAAGAGACTTCCAGCACGATGTCCGAGGGGGAACGCGGCGTTTTCTGGCTTGCATATACCGCCGCCGAAAGCTTCGGGTTGCGGAACATATCCATCACACCGTGGTAGCAGATGCGGTCGCCGCTGCCAAATTCCCGGTGGGTGTTGTAATCGGCCATGCACCAGCCAAAGCTGCCGGCCACGCCCTGCTGCGCAATGGAATCGTTGATCCCGGCGGCATAGCGCAGAGCCTGCACCAGCCGGTGAGTCTCGTCGTCAAAGGGCTTGGTGGGCAGCTGCTGCCCGCCGAATTCGCTGATGAGGTAGCCCTTGCGGGGATCGGAAGTCACCGCGGCGCGGGCTTCGCAGGCGGCACCGCGCCCACGGTAAGAGTAATCGTTGTAGGCGTAAACATCCTCCAGCAGCTGGCTCTTGCGGTGGTTCCGCGCGCCTGCCGTGGGGCGGGTGGGGTCCAGCCGGTGGATGGCCTCGTTGGTGCGCTTATAAAACGCTTCGTCGTCGGCGCTGCCGTTTACACGGGCACCCCACAAAAAGATGCTGGGGTGGTTGCGGCACTGGCATACCATTTCGCGGCAGTTCTGCAAGGCCTGCGCCTTCCAGCTCTCGTCGCCGATGTATCGCCAGCCGGGCATCTCGGTGAACACCAGCAGGCCCAGCTCATCGCAGGCATCCAGAAACGCCGGGCTCTGGGGGGAATGGCTGGTGCGCACCGCGTTGCAGCCAAGGTCTTTTTTCAGGATCTGAGCATCCAGCCGCTGGATGCTGTCCGGCATGGCATAGCCCTGATAGGCGTAGCTCTGGTGGCGGTTCAGGCCCCGCAGCTCCACGCGCTGACCGTTCAGATACAGCCCGCCTGCCACGAACTGCACGGTGCGGAAGCCGAAGCGGATGGTCTTTTCGTCCAGCACACGGTCCGGCAGACCGGCAGAGCCGGGGCGGATCAGCTGTACGGTGAGGGTGTACAGGGTGGGATGCTCGATGCTCCACGGGTGCACACCGTTCAGCACGCCGGTGATGGGCAGGGAAAGCTCGCCGCTGTAGGCGGCGCGGCTGCCGGAAGGGCTGCAGATCTCGGCCTGCAGTGTGCAGCCTACCGTCTCACCCACGGTGGAGGTATAGATGCGGAAATCGCCCTCGGCCTTTGCCTCGATGAACACATCCCGCAGGTAAGCGGGCTCCTTGATGTCCAGACTGACGGCACGGTAGATGCCGCCGTAGGTCAGGTGATCGATCTGCCCGCCAAAGGGAGGAATGTTCAGATCCTCACGGCTGTCGCAGCGCACAGCCACCACGTTTTTCTGACCCAGATGCAAAGCGCTGGTCAGATCTACCGTGAAGGCGGTGTAGCCGCAGGCGTGGTGGAACAGCCGCCGCCCGTTGCAGAACACGGTCGTGTCATGGGCAACAGCACCAAAGGTGAGCAGAACAGTGCGGCCTGCCCACTCTCTGGGTGCAAAAAACTCCCGCCGGTAGCCGCACAGGCACTGGTATTCATTTTCGTTGCAGTAATTGTAGGGCAGCACCCGCACAGTGTGGGGGATGCGCACCGGTTCCAGTTCCAGTCCGCACTCCGGCCGCACCAGTGCCGGGTCGAACCGGGGCGTGAACAGCCAGCCTTCGTTCCAATCGTAGTGTTCCATACAAGGGTCTCCATCCTGCTAAAATCACTTTACATCTTATAGTAACACAAACTTATGAACGAAAAAAGAAGCTGCAGCCCCATTTCCAAAGGATTTTTGCCGCTTTTGGCACGAAATGGCGTGGACTGCAAAGAAAAAGAGGCTCAGAGCAGCTTATGGACTGTTCTGAGCCTCTGGATCAGAAATTGATTTTCCGATCAGCGGATAAAATTAGTCATGGGGCGCTTGGGGTTCTGCGGGTGTTCAAAGCCTGCGGCCCTGCCTGCTTCGATGCAGTGCAGCAGCCATGCCATGTTGCGGCCCAGCTCCTGCATTACGGCGCAGCCCTCGGCATCCTGCAGCACTTGCTCGGCATTGGAGCCGTGCACCATGGCCCAGTAGGAGCCGTTCACCAGCGGCATGTGGAAGAACTGCGGGTACTTTACCAGCTGGTCCAGCGTGGTGGTGGTGCCTGCACGGCGGGCCGAGCAGCAGATGGCGGCGGGCTTGTAGGCCAGATATCTGCCGCCCGCGTAGGCAAGGCGGTCCATGAAGCTGGTCATGTTGCCGGATGCGGATGCATAGTGCACCGGGCTGCCGAACACGAAGCCATCGGCAGTTTTGGCCTTCTCGATGGCCTCGTTGACCACGCCGCCAAACACGCAGCCGTTGCCTGCGGCACAGCCGCCGCAGCCGATGCAGCCGCCCACGGGTTTGCCGCCGACATGCAGGATCTCAGTGTCCACACCGGCATCGTTCAGTTCCTTTGCAATGAGCGAAAGGGCGGTATAGGTGCAGCCTTTTTCGTGCGGGCTGCCGTTGATGAGCAGAACTTTCATGGGAATACTCTCCTTTTATGCCAGAATGCGCCGCAAAAGCCCGGCGCTGCCAGTTTTATTGTAGCACAAACCGCCAGACGGCGCAACGCGCGGCCCTTGACAAGAATATGCAGTTGGGTGATAATAAAGTGATACAAAAAACGTGTTTGCAGCCACATCTTCCGGCTGCAAGGAGGAGGAGAAAGAACATGCGCGTGATCGCAGGAGAAGCCCGGGGCCGCAGTCTGGAGGCCCTGCCGGGGACCGACGTGACCCGGCCCACCCTTTCGCAGGTAAAGGAGGCGATGTTCAGCATCGTCCAGTTCGACCTGCCCGGCGCACGGGTGCTGGACCTGTATGCGGGCAGCGGCCAGCTTGGCATTGAAGCACTGAGCCGCGGCGCGGCGCGCTGCGTGTTTCTGGACGAGAACCGCGAGGCGGTGAACATCATCATGCGCAACTGCAAGGCCTGCGGCGTGTTCGACCGCAGCCGTGTCAATATCGGCGAAGCTGCGCGGTATCTTTCCGCCTGCCGCGAGCAGTTCGACATCGTACTGCTGGACCCGCCCTTCCGCAATGGTACACTGGAAAAGATCCTGCCTGCGGTGGATAAATGCACCGCGCCCGGCGGCATCGTGCTGTGCGAGAGCGAGACCGGCATCGTGCTGCCGGCCGAGGCTGGCGGCCTGACCCTGAAAAAACAGTACAAGTACGGCAGGGTGCTGCTGTGGAAATACACAAAGCCCATGCAGAACACAGACCCTGCCGAGAACGAACCGAAGGGAGAAGCACTATGAACGTGAACGAACTTTTGGATACCATTGAGGATGCTCTGGAGGAAGGTGCCAATGTGCCCCTTTCCGGCGGCAAAAAGATCGTGGATGTGGAGCAGATCCGGGATTATCTGGACGAGATCCGCGCAAACCTGCCCGGCGAGCTGCGGCAGGCCCAGCAGATCGTGAACGACCGCGCTCAGATCGTGGAGACGGCCAACGCACAGGCGCAGGCCATTGTGAAAAAGGCTGAGGAGCGGGCGCGCATTCTGGTGAGCGAAGCCGAGATCGTGAAGGCTGCACAGCAGCGCGCCGGGGAAATCACCACTGCAGCCCAGAACGAGGCCCGCACCCTGCGCCAGACCGTGACCGACTATTGCGACAACATGCTCAAGAACACCGAGGAAACAATGGTGGAAAATGCGGCACAGGTAAAGAATGTGCGCGCAAATCTGCGCCAGAACGCCAAGAAAAACGGCTGAAGACAGCCTTTTTCACACACAAATTACACATACGGCAAAAACCAAAGTTCCTGCAGGCAGAAATGACGGCCGACAGGGACTTTTTTTGTTGCATTTTGCGGCAAAAACGGGAGCACAAACCCTTGCAATCAGGGGCCTGATTTGTTAAAATAAAACTGTGTCATCGGGTAAAAGTGTGCGCTGTGTGCACAGTGCCCGGAACACGGAAAGCTTATGAACTGAGAAAGGAGGCCGCAGCGATGGAACTTGAAACACAAGCAGCCTTTGACCCGGCCTCGTTTGAGCATATCCCCGTTCTGCTGAACGAGTGTCTGGAGGGTCTTTCCATTGATCCGGCCGGCACCTACCTTGACGGCACCGCAGGCGGCGCGGGACATTCCCGCCAGATCGCCTTGCGGCTGGATGCAGAAAAGGGCGGCAGGCTGATCTCGCTGGATCAGGACCCGGACGCGGTGCAGACCGCGCGTGCCCGCCTTGCGGGCCTGCCTGCCACGGTGGTGCAGATCAACTTCCGCTATGCCGGACAAGCTCTGGAAAGCCTTGGCATCGACAAGGTCAACGGCGCGCTGCTGGATCTGGGCGTTTCCAGCCATCAGCTGGACGATGCGGCCCGCGGCTTTTCCTACCGTGCGGATGCACCGTTGGACATGCGGATGAGCCAGCAGGGCGAAACGGCAGCGGACCTTGTGAACACCGAGAGCCGCGAAGAGCTGGCACGCATCCTGCGGGATTACGGCGAAGAACCTTTCGCATGGCAGATCGCGGGCAGGATCGTGGAGGCAAGGGAGAATTCTCCCATCGAAACGACTCTGCAGCTGGCAGACATCGTGGCCAGTGCCATGCCCCCGGCGGAACGCCGCAAAAACAAGAACCCTTCCCGCCGCACCTTTCAGGCGCTGCGCATTGCAGTGAACCATGAACTGGATGCGCTGGAAGAAGGCTTGGATACTATTTTTGATCACCTTGCGCCGGGCGGCCGGCTGTGCGTGATCACCTTCCACTCGCTGGAGGACCGGCTGGTGAAGAACAAATTTCGCCGCTGGTCCACCGCGTGCACCTGCCCGCCGGAGTTTCCGGTGTGCGTATGCGGCGGCAAAGCCAAAGCGAAGCTGATCACCCGCAAACCCATTGAAGCAAACAGTCAGGAATTGGAAGAGAACCGGCGCAGCCGGTCCGCCCACCTGAGAGTTTTGGAAAAATGCTGAACGGCTGGAGCCGTTGTGTGAGGAGGAGAGCAAACCATGGGTCAGGCAGCATATGATTATAACGCGGTACGCCGCAGAAAAGCCCCGCAGACACAGCGCAAGGCAGATCTGCGGGTAGCAAAGGGCGGCAAGCGTCGGCTTTCGCCGCTGCAGGCAGCGGTGCACAACGCCATGCATCTGGTAGCAGCAGCACTGCTGGTGGGGTTTGCCATCAGCCTGCTGTGGAGCGAGTCCAAGCTGGTGGAGCTGAACGACCAGATTCAGGACGCAAAGGCTCAGCTGGTCAGTGAGCAGAGCCAGTATACTTACTATAACAGCACCCTGAACAGCAAGACCAACATCACCAGCGTGGAAGAGACGGCCGGCAGGCTGGGCCTGATGAAAATTGATCAGAGCCAGATCACCTACATCCGTTTGGGCGAGAGCGACACGCTGGAGCGCACCCAGTCCGCTGTGCGGCAGTGGACCGACTTTATCTACAACGGTGCCGTGAACATTCTTGGCACTGTAAAGTGAACCAAATACGGGAAAGCGTGCGGCAGCGCACGCTTTTTCGGTTTATACACCCTGTTTGCAGGACAGTTCCAAATTTGACAAAAGCGCGGCAGAAGGCGGCAAATGCCCGCTGCCGCAGGAGCATACCATGTGGAAATTCTTCCGAAAATTCATCAAAAAAATAAAAGGCCCCTGGCCGGAAACCAGCACCGGTGCCCGCATGAACCCCAGAACCAGTCTGATCTGCGGCGGTCTGGCCCTTGTGGTCATGGGCCTTGCTGCGGCCCGTGTGACCTACAGCCTGTATGATATCCAGATCAAAAACGGTGACACCTACCGCCAGCTGGCCGCAAAGCAGCAGCTACTGGATACCACCATCAAGGCCACCCGCGGCGAGATCTACGATACCTCCGGCATCACGCTGGCCTCCACCAGCGTGGTGTGGACCATCTGGGCCGACCCGGACAACAGCAAAATCTTATATACCACCACCGGCAAGGATGAGGAGACGGTGCGCACGCTGGACACGGCCATGTGCGCCGAGGTCAGCCGGGAACTGACCCTGCGCCTGCTTTCCGGCGACGGTGAAAGTCTGGACGCGGTGGACACTTCCTCGGAAGCGTACCAGACCCAGTACCAGAAGGTTTACGATGCACTTTCCAAGATGGACACCAAGTATCAGGTGCTGGCCACCAAGGTGAACAACGCTGTCAAGCTGTCCATCGAATCCTACGTTTCCCAGTTCAACAAGGCACACAAGCGTGCCACTGAGACCTCCCGCAAGGGCAACATCTCGGTCGGCAGCGAGAAGAGCTTCCAGCGCAATTACCCCTACGGAGCGTTTGCAGCGGCAGTGCTGGGCTTTACCGATGCGGACGGCATTGGTACTTACGGTCTGGAAAAATCCTATCAGTCCACGCTGGCCGGTGTGGATGGCCGCACCATTACCCAGCGCAATGCCTACGGCAACGCCATTGCGGACGAGAATGCCACCACCTTTGCAGCCAAGGATGGCTCCAATCTGGTGCTTTCGCTGGATGTGAATGTGCAGGAGATCGTGGAACGGTATCTGAACGAAGCCATTGCAGCCAACACGGTGGAGAACCGCGGCTGCGCCATCGTGATGAACGTCAAGACCGGTGCCATCCTTGCCATGGCTTCCAAGCCGGATTTTGACCCCAACGACCCGCTGGACTACAGCGCAAATCTGGATTACCTCAACGAGCTGGTGCGCGCTGAGCCGGAGCTGTACGGCATCTACAAAAAGGATGAGAACGGCAACGAGCTGAAGGACGCAAACGGCAACCGCATTCTGGACGAGGAGGGCGATTACTCCGGCTACTTCCGCGATATCCAGTGGAAAAACAAGGCCATCACCGAGTTGTACTACCCCGGCAGTGTGTTCAAGGTGATCACCTCGGCCATGGGCGTGGACTCCGGCCTTGCAAACATCAACACCACCTTTACCTGCGCCGGTGCTTACGGCGTGGCAAAGGAGACCTACCACTGCGCAGGCCACAAAGCCCACGGCACCATCACACTGGCCGAAGCTCTGCGCCAGAGCTGCAATATCTACTATATCCAGCTGGGCCAGCGCGTTGGCTCCCAGACCTTCTATAACTACTTCGATGCCTTTGGCTTTACCAGCCGCACCGGCGTGGACCTGCCCAGTGAGACGGGCTTCATGCAGTATTATAAGGCCAACCAGCTGGGCGAAGTGCAGCTGGCTTCCTCGGCCTTTGGTCAGGCAATGGCCATCACCCCGCTGCAGATGTGCACCGCTGTGGCCGCAGCCGTCAACGGCGGCTATCTGGTCACGCCCCATGTGGTGGATAAGATCACCGATGCAAATGGCAACGTGATCGAGGAGATCGGTGCCAATGTGCGCCGTCAGGTCATCAGCGAGAGCACCAGCAATGTGATCCGCCAGTTCATGGAATATGAGGTGGGCGCCGGTACCGGCGGCGGCAAGTATGCCTATGTGTCCGGCTACCGTATCGGCGGCAAGTCCGGCACTTCCGAACAGTTGAACATGGACCGCCGCGCTGATGGCGACTACAAGAAGGTGGCATCCTTTGCCGCTGTCCTGCCCGCCGACGACCCGGAGATCATCGTCTATGTGATGCTGGATGACCCCAACAACGCCAGAACGGACTACTCGTCCCTGCTGGCAGCGCCCGTTGTGGGCAACATCATCAGCGAGATCGCACCCTACCTTGGCATTGCCGCCGACGGCGAGGATCGCAGCCAGACTGTGGTCACTGTGCCGAATCTGGTGGGCACCGAGTGGAGCAGTGCGCAGGTGCAGCTGAACATCAAGGGCCTCAGGCATCAGCTGGCCGAAAGCACCACCAGTCAGGCGGCAGCAGCTGTCACCTACCAGTATCCGCACGCGGGTGCAAAGGTGGCCTACGGCACCACCGTGTACCTGTATACCGATACCTATGAGGGCAGCCATACCGATGTGCCGGATGTGACCGGCAAGAGCGCGGACTTTGCCCGCCAGATGCTGTCTGCCGCCGGATTGAACTGTGTGGTGGAGGGCAATGCGAACGGCACTGTGCAGGCCCAGAGTGCAGACCCCGGTTCCAGTGTGCAGCGCGGCACCGTCGTGACCATTACCTGTGGATAAGAGAGAGTATCCTGTGATCCTGAATAAACAGAGAGGGGACATGAACAATGGAAAAAATTTCTGCAAGCAAGCTTCTGGCAGGGCTGGTGCCCGCAGACTTCATCCGGGAAGAGGTGCAGGTGGAACTGGTGACCACCGACAGCCGCGAGGTGCGGCCCGGCTGCATTTTTGTAGCGTTCCCGGGTGAAAAATTTGACGGCCACGATTTTGCGGCCAAAGCACTGGAGAACGGTGCTGTTTATGTGGTGGTGAACCACCCGGTGGAGGGCGTGCCTGCGGAAAAGGCCATCCTCTGCCCGGACAGCTACCACGCCATGATGGTGATGGGCGCGAACTACCGCAGCCAGTATCACCCCAAGATGGTGGGTGTGACCGGCAGCGTGGGCAAGACCACCACCAAGCAGATGACCTACGCCGCCCTTGCAGGCTTTGGCGAGACCATCAAGACCGAGGGCAACCAGAACAATGAACTGGGCATGCCCCGCACCTTGATGCGGCTGGAAAGCAGCACTGAGTATGCCGTGATCGAGATGGGCATGAGCCATGCGGGCGAGATCGACCGTCTGGCCCGGGCCGCACGCCCGGATGTGGGCATCATTACCTGCATCGGTGTGTCCCACATCGGCAATCTGGGTAGTCAGGAGAACATCTGCAAGGCAAAGCTGGAGATCTGCAACGGCCTGCCGGAGGGTGCACCGCTGGTGCTGAACTATGATGATAAGTTCCTGCGCGCCGCAAAGCTGCCCGCCCACGTGAAGCCGGTATGGTTCAGTCTGGCAGATGAGAACGCTGATGTGTGTGCACTGTCCATCCGGCAGGAAGAGGACGGCATGAGCTTTGTGCTGGAAGATCAGGAAGAGGGCACCTTTGTGGTCAAGATCCCGGCCATGGGCAAGCACAATGTGGCAAACGCTCTGGCTGCCTACTGCGCCGCCACCCGCTTGGGCTGCGACCCGCGCGGTGTCATCAAGGGGCTTTCCAATTTTGAGCAGACCGGCCGCCGCCAGAAGGTGGTGCACAGCAAGGGCGTTACCGTCATTGAGGATTGCTACAATGCAAACCCCGACAGCATGAAGGCCGCGCTTGCCATGTTCAAGGAATTCCCCTGCAAGCGCCGCTTTGCCCTGCTGGGCGATATGCTGGAGCTGGGCGAGCTGTCCCGCGAAGCCCACGAGGAGCTGGGCCGTCTGGCTGCGGAGAGTGATCTGTACTGCCTTGTGACCTACGGCGAAAACGCAAAGCGCACGGCTGTGGTGGCTGCGGCCAAGGGGGTCAAGACCCTCCATGCCAACAACTACCGCGAGGCAGCGGATGCTCTGCTGAACCGGATAGAGCCGGGCGATGCCCTGCTGGTGAAGGCAAGCCGCGGCATGGCGCTGGAAAAAGTGCTGGAAATTTTCTACGCAGAGCAGAAAGATGCCGAAAAATAACCCTTTGGCATGAATTTGGAGATTGAAAAATGATTCGTTTCGCCTTGGTCGTCGCGTCGGTGCTGGGTTTTGTGCTGACTGCGGCGCTCGGCAATATGATGGTGCCGCTGCTGCGGGAGCTGCAGCGTGCGGCACGCGGTACACAGCCGGACAGCGATGCCCCGGACAGCCCGGTGCCTACCATGGGCGGGCTGTGCCTGATGGTGGGCACCCTTGCCGCTGTGGGCGTGGGCTGGCTGGCCGCATGTGCTGCACAGCCTTCCCTGCTTGGCAGCGACCGGCAGATGACCTCCCGCCTGCTCATTGCACTGCTGGGGTCGCTGGCCTTTGGCGCAGTGGGGCTGGCCGATGATCTGGCCCGCATCCGCGGCCGCTACCCGAACGGTTTGGGCCTTGGCCTGCGCCGCACACAGCGCCTTGCACTGGAATGCATCGCTGCAGCGCTGGTGCTGGGCCTGCTGGCACTGAACGGGTGCCTGCCCACAGGGCTGATCCTGCCGGGAGCAGGCTATGTGGAATGTGCGCTGGCACCGCTGCTGTGGGCTGTGCTGCTGGTGGCGATGGCCGAGGCGGCCCGCGTGGCCGACGGTGCCGACGGCACGGTGTGCGGCGCGGCCTTTGTAGCTATGCTGGGCCTGATGATGCTGGAAACGCAGCTGGGCTGGTTTCCGCTGGCAGTATTCCCGGCGGCACTGGCCGGTGCACTGATGGCCTTTCTGCTGTGGGATTTTCCACCGGCAAAGCTGCACCCCGGCCGGTGCGGCTGCTTGTATGCAGCGGGAGCCATTGGCTGCATCCCGCTGTGCATTGGCTACGCAGAGCTGAGCATCCCGCTGGCACTGCCCTTCTGGGTGGAGGGCGGCATGGTGGTGCTGCAGGTCCTGTTCTGCCGCCGGAAGGGCAGGCCGCTGTTTGCGGCGGCACCGCTGCACCGCTGGCTGGAAAAGCGCGGCATGAGTGCAGTGAATATTTTTTACAGCCTGTGCGCACTGAGCGTGTGCGGGCTGGCGCTGGCCGTGCGTCTGGCACGCTGGGCCTGAGCGCCTGATTCTGAAAATAAGGGGGAGTGGCAATGGCAGCCACCCGCAGACAACATAAAAACCAAAAAGAAAGTGCATGGGTGCCGCCGCTGCAGCGGGACCCGGGACCGTGGAACCGGCTGCTGCTCAACTGGCTGGCAACGCTGGCCATTATCATGGTGTTCGGCCTTGTAATGCTGTACAGCGCAAGCTACACCACCGGCTACCTGCGCATGGGCGACAGCCTGCACTACATCAAGCAACAGGCTATCTGCATGGCCATTGGCATTGGCTGCATGGTAGTCATGAGCTATGTGGATCACCGCTTCCTGCGCTGGGCGAGCAAGCCGCTGTACTGGGTGGTGCTGGCTATGCTGGCCGTCACGCTGACCTTTGCACCGCTGAACGGCTGCCGCCGCTGGATCCGTCTGGGCGGACTGACTCTGCAAACCTCTGAGGTGGCAAAGTTTGAGATGATCCTGCTCTCGTCCCATCTGGCGGCAAGTGCGCCGCAAATCGGCCGGTTCAGCCCGTCACTGAGAGAAAAGATCAAGCCAAAGGATTGGCTGTTCATCCGCATCGTAAGGCAGCTGATCGTGCCGGTGCTGCCGCTGGTGCCGGTGGTGCTGCTGCTGTTTTTAGAGCCGCACATGTCCGGCATCCTGCTGACCACCGCCATCGTGGGCACCATCCTCATGCTGACCGGCTGCGGCGGTGTATTGACATGGTGCGGGGCCGCAGCGGCGGCTCTGCTGCTGAAACCGGCCCTGACGCTGGTGGAATCCATTGGCTATCTGCAGGACCGCCTGAACACATGGTCCGATGATCTGGAAGCGCTGAACGACCAGACCAAGCAGAGCTTGTACGCCATCGGCTCCGGCGGACTGAAGGGCCTTGGCCTTGGCAACAGCGTCGAAAAGCAGCTCTGGCTGCCGGAAAGCACCAACGACTTCATCTTCAGTGTGGTGTGCGAAGAGTTGGGCTTCATCGGTGCGGTGCTCATCATCGTGCTGTTCATACTGCTCATAGCGCAGGGCCTGATGATCGCCTATAAGGCCGAGAACCAGTTCTGCACCATGGTGGGAATTGGCATTATGGCGCAGATCGCCTGGCAGGTGTTCTGCAACATCGCCGTGGTTACCAACACCATCCCGAATACCGGCATCAGCCTGCCGTTTTTCTCGTCCGGCGGCACCAGTCTGATCTTGCTGCTGGCAGAAATGGGCGTGATGGTGAACATTGGGCGCAACGGAGAGCGGGCGGCGCAGCAGAGGGCAGCGGCCCACGCACAGCGGCAGGCTGCAAAGGCTCAGCGTGATGCGGAGCTGAAGGACCGTACCATCAATCTGGACGATGCCCGCCGTGCGCGCAATGAACTGTAACGACTGTTTTGAGGGCGCAGGCCAGTGGGGAGCTCCCCGATGACCTGCCCAGATGCACTAATAATAGAGGAGGAATCGTCATGCGAGTTCTGATCGCTGCCGGCGGCACTGCCGGCCATATCAACCCGGCACTTGCCATTGCAGGTGCTATCAAAAAGGCAGACCCTTCTGCCGAGATCCACTTTGCCGGCCGCAAGGAGGGCATGGAGTACCGCCTGGTAGGACAGGCGGGCTATCCCTTCCACCATATCGAGATCACCGGTTTCCAGCGCAGGCTGTCGCTGAACAACATCAAGCGCAACATCGTTACGCTGTGGAATCTGGCCCTCTCTGGCCCCAAGGCAAAGGCCATTATGAAGGAGGTCAAACCCGATCTTGTGATCGGCTGCGGCGGCTATGTGTCCGGCCCGGTGGTGCGCTGTGCCGCCAAAATGGGCATCCACACCGCCATTCATGAGCAGAACGCCTTCCCCGGCGTGACCAACAAGCTGCTGGCACCGGATGTGGATCTCGTGTTTGCCGCCGTGCCTGCTGCTGTGGAAAAGCTGGGCGCACCTGATAAGACCATCGTGGTGGGCAATCCGGTGCGCCCGGAGGTGTTCACCAAGGCAAAGGACCGCGATGCCATCCGCGCTGAGCTGGGCGCGGGCGACCGCACGGTGATCCTTTCCTTCGGCGGCAGCCTTGGCGCACGCCGCGTCAACGAGGTGGTGGCTGACCTGTGCGCATGGGAACAGCACGAGAAGAAGCCGGTGCTGCATCTCCACGCTACCGGCCAGTACGGTGTGCAGCTGTTCAAGGATCTGGAAAAGGAAAAGAACTTCGCGGAGGGCGACGGCCTTGTGGTGAAGGAATACATCAACAATATGCCGGAACTGCTGGCTGCGGCAGACCTTGTCATCAGCCGCGCCGGTGCGCTGACGCTGGCCGAGCTGGAAGCTGTTGGCCGTGCAGCCGTGCTCATCCCCAGCCCCAATGTGGCTGAGAACCACCAGTACTTCAACGCCATGGAACTGCAGAAGGCCGATGCCGCTGTGGTGATCGAGGAAAAAGACCTGACCGGCGAAAAGCTGGTGAGCACGGTGTCCGACATGCTGGCACAGCCCGGCAAGCTGGCTGAGATGGGCAAAAATGCCCGCAGCCTGTCGGTGGATGACAGCCTTGACCGTATTGCAGACGCTCTGATGAAACTGGTGCAGAAGTAAAACAAAACCTAAACCGGAAAGGAGGTGTGCGCCATGCAGCAATACCGCAATAACAGAAACAACGGCAATATCTACGACCTGCGGAAAGACCTGCAGCATACTCCGCCGCCTTCACAACAAAAAGGATCTTCCGGCAGTGCGGACGGGCGCTATGGCTTCAACGGGGAACCGCTGAGCTTTGCGCCGGACCGCACCGCCAATGGTACGGTGCGCCGCACCCGTACCGATAACAGCATCGAGTTCCCTTCGCAGCCGCGCCGCACCGAACAGAGCGGCACCCGGCGCACCAGCGGCCAGAACCGGAACCGTACCGCGCAGCGAAGTCGCACGGCCCAGCCGGAACAGCGTGCATCCGGCACGGCCCGCAAGCCGCAGCAGCGCCGTTCACAGGGGCAGAAGCCGCGCAAGACAGCGGCTCAGGCAGCGCAGCAACGCTACAAAAACCAGCGTCTGCGCCCGGCACAACAGCAGCCACGCGACCCGGTACAGCGGGAAAAACGCAAGAAGCGCCGCCTGACCCGCGCCGCGCTGAAACGGCGGCGGATGCTGCGGCGGCTGATGGCCTTTGTGACCCTGCTGGCCGTGATCGCCGCCGGTGTTTACCTGACCATGACCATGCTGTTTAAGATCGGCACCATTCAGGTGCAGATGGCGGACGGCACCGTGGTGCAGGAGGTGGGCGGCTATTCCAGCAGCCAGATCCTGCAGGCACTGGGTGTGCAGACCGAAGAGAACATTTTCAGCTTTGACCCCGCCGCCAAGGAAGCGGAACTGGAAAAGCAGTTCCCGCTGCTGGAATCCATCAGGGTGGTTCGGGATTACCCCAACACGGTGGTGGTGCAGGTGACCGAGGCGGTGCCTACCTATGCCATGCAGACGAAGAGCGGCTGGCTGACCCTCTCGGATCAGTTCAAGATCCTGGCCTGCGAGTCTGCCCAGCCGGAAGAACTCAAGACCCTATACGGCGGCGAGCCGGTGTCGGTGACACCCGGCGACCAGCTGACCTTTGCAGCGCAGGCAGACCCGGCGGCATCGGATGCATCCGGTTCGGCAGCAGCTTCGGCAGCGGTGCAGACAGACGACCGTCTGGATGCGCTGAATGAGCTGCAGGCAAAGCTGGAAGAGTATGGGATGCTGGACGATGTGACCCGCATGGAATTTGCGGACACCGACCAGATGGCATTTTTGTATCAGGATCGTGTCAGTGTGCTTCTGGGTACACGGAACGATCTGGATTATAAGCTGGACCGCGCACGCTATGTGCTGACCAATGCCGACGGCAAGGGTTGTGCCCCTACCGACACCGGCAGACTGGATTTCAGCCATGTCAGCGCGGGCAGCACCCGTAAAATTTACTTTGCACAGGGCCAGCCGACCCTGCCCTCCGGTTATGTTGTGCCGGAAAAGACCGTGCCGGAAGAGCCTGACACCTCTGCTGCCGAGGATACTGCGGCAGACGGTGCAGAGGATGCCGCTGCGGCCCAGCCTGCGGACGATACGGCGGCAGCTGCGGAAGAAACACCGCTGACCGACCCCGCCCGCATGACCGCAAATAACGAAGAAAACCCCATGTGACAAAATGTTTTGAGGAGCGTGTGCAGTATGAAACTGGAACAGTTACTGGAAGGCGTGCCCTTTACCCTTGCGCAGGGCAGTCTGGACACCGAGATCTCGGATATCATCTACGACAGCCGCAAGGCGGCACCGGGCCTTTTGTTCGTGTGCATCGTGGGCACCCAGCGTGACAGCCATGAGTTTGCCGCTGACTGCGCGGCAAAGGGTGTCAGCGCACTGGTCATCCAGCACGACATCGACCTTTCCGCCATGCCGGGCGTGACCGTGGTCAAGGTGGAAAGCAGCCGCTATGCTATGGCTCTGATGAGCGCGAACCTCTTCGGCAACCCGTCCCGCCAGATGACCATGATCGGTGTGACCGGCACCAAGGGCAAGACCACTACCACCCACATGATCAAGAGCGTGCTGGAAGCTGCAGGCCGCAAGGTGGGCATGATCGGCACCAACGGCATTTATTATATGGGCCGCCACAAGGAGACGGCCAACACCACCCCGGAAAGCTACGAGCTGCAAAAGACCTTTCGAGAATTTCTGGATGCAGGCTGCGACACCGCGCTGATGGAGGTTTCCAGCCAGGGCCTGATGATGGACCGCGTGGCCGGTGTGCACTACAATGTGGGCGTGTTCACCAACCTTTCGCCGGATCACATCGGCCCCGGTGAGCACAAGACCTTTGAGGAGTACCGCAGCTGGAAGGGCCAGCTGTTCAAGCGCTGCGACGTGGGCGTGGTGAACATTGACGATGAGAACACCGAAGCCCTGCTGGAAGGCCATACCTGCAAATTGGTCACCTATGGCCGCGCTGAGCAGGCGGACTACCGCGAGACCGGCTTTGAACTGCTGCGCACCCACGATTTTCTGGGCGTGAAGTTCCATGTGACCGGCAAGGACGAGATGGATGTGAAGGTGAACATGCCCGGTGAGTTCAGCGTGTACAACGCGCTGGCAGCTCTGGCGGTGGGCAAGGTGCTGGGCCTGCCGGATCAGGCGATCCACGACGGCCTTGGCAAGTGCGTGGTCAAGGGCCGCGTGGAGCTGGTGCCCATCAGCAAGAAGTTCACCATCCTGCTGGACTACGCCCACAACGAGGTGTCCACCGAAAGCCTGCTCACCACTCTGCGGGCCTACAAGCCCCACCGTCTGGTGGTGGTGTTCGGCTGCGGCGGTAACCGCTCCAAGCTGCGCCGCTACGGCATGGGCGAGATCTGCGCCAAAATGGCCGATTTCTCCATCCTTACCGAGGACAACAACCGCTTTGAAAAGGTGGAGGACATCCTTGCTGATATCCGCGTGGGCATGAACAAGGGCAACCCGGACGCAAAGTTCGTGGAGATCCCCGACCGCCTGGATGCACTGCACTACGCAGTGGATCACGCGCAGGAGGGCGACCTGATCGCCGTCATTGGCAAGGGCCACGAGACCTACCGTGACCGCGAGGGTGTCAAGACCCCGTTCCTGGAGCGGGAGCTGTTGGAAGAGTATGCACAGCAGATCGGGCTGGAATAACAGATAAAAAATAACGCCGTGTCGAATGTTCAGACACGGCGTTATTTTTTGCGGTAATTATGCTTTCAGCTGCGGAGCCTTGTTCTCCGGCAGGAGATTGGTCATGCTCTTCAGGCTGATGCCGATGGTGGAGAGATTATGCAGCATGGCAGAGGAGGCCGGCTGCAGGATGCCCAGAGCACCCAGCGCGATGAGGGCCGAGTTGAAGGTGAGCACGAAGCGGTAGTTTGCGTGCACGCGCTTTTGCAGGGAGTTGGCGATGGCCTTGAGGGCCACCAGCTCCTCCAGACTGTCGGCTTTGATGGTCACGTCTGCGATCTCGCGGGCGATGGCAGCGCCGGAGTTGATGGCGATGCCAATGTCGGCAGCAGACAGGGCGGGGGAGTCGTTGATGCCGTCGCCGATCATCACCACGGTGTGGCCCTCGGCCTTGGCCTGCTGGACGAAGTTTGCCTTGTCCTCGGGCAGCACCTCGGCAAAGAAGCGGTCCACGCCCACCTGCTTTGCAATGGCGGCAGCGGTGCGCTCGCTGTCGCCGGTCATCATGACGGCGTTCCGGATGCCCAGCGCACGCAGTCCGTTCAGCACAGCGGCGGCTTCCGGGCGCAGCGGGTCGGAAATGCAGATCACGCCCACCAGCTGCCCGCTGGCAGCCATGTACAGGTGCGAATACGCGGGCTTGAGGGCATCGAACTTCTGCTGCTCGGCTGTGGGGATGGTACACTTTTCATCCTCAAAGACGAAGTGGTGACTGCCAATGACCACGCGCTCGCCGCCCACGCGGCTTGCAATGCCGTGGGCCACGATGTATTCCACCTCGGAGTGCATCTCCTCATGGGAAATGCCGCGCTCTTTGGCGGCACGCACCACGGCGTTGGCCATGGAGTGGGGGAAATGCTCCTCCAGACAGGCGGCCAGCTGCAGAACTTCGCGCTCGTTGCAGCCGGAGAAGGGCACGACCTCCACTACCTGCGGGGTAGCGCGGGTGAGGGTGCCGGTCTTGTCGAACACGATGGTGTCTGCCTTGGACAGGGCTTCCAGATACTTGCCGCCCTTGACGGTGATGTGGTAGCTGCCGCACTCGCGCATGGCGGAAAGCACGGCCAGCGGCATGGAGAGCTTGAGCGCGCAGGAGAAATCCACCATCAGGCAGGAGATGGCGCGGGTGGCGTTGCGGGTGAGCAGATAGGTGACCACCGTTGCGCCCAGACACCATGGCACCAGCTTGTCGGCCAGCACCAGCGCACGGTTCTCGGTGCTGGACTTGAGCTTTTCGGATTCCTCGATCATGGCCACGATCTTGTCGTAGCGGTTGGAACCGCCCTCGGCCTTGGCGATAAAGACGCACTCGCCCTCCTCCACAACGGTGCCGGCATAGAGGGTGGACCCCTCTGCCTTGCGCACCGGCATAGCTTCGCCGGTCAGGGCAGCCTGATTCACCATGGCTTCGCCTTCCAGCACGGTGCCGTCCAGCGGGATCATGTTGCCGCTGCGCACGACCACCTCATCGCCGGAGCGTACTTTGGTCAGAGGCACCAGCACTTCGGTGCCTTGGCTGCGCACCCACACCTTGTCCACGTTCAGGGCCATGCTGCGGGCCAGATCGTCCAGACTCTTCTTGCGGGTCCACTCTTCCAGCAGAGAGCCCAGATTCAGCAGGAACATGACAGAACCGGCGGTGCCAAAGTCGCCGCGCAGCAGCGAGACGCCGATGGACAAAGCGTCCAGCACCTCCACTTCCAGCCTGCGGCTCAGCACGCAGCGCACACCCTTCCAGAGAAAGCGGATGGAACGGAAGGCGGTGTAGGCAGCGTCAAGGGGTGCGGGCAGGAACAGCTTGCGCAGGCAGCGGCCTGCCATCAGATCGAACATTTTATCCTGATATTCCCGGTTCAGCCTGCGGCTGTCGGCGGAGGTGACCAGAGCGTCATACTCGGCCACATCGAACTTGTAGCCCGCCAGTACAGCGATGGCAGCGGAACGTCTGCCGGTATAGGTAATGACCACATCGCCGGTGCGCTCGTAAACGGCGGCATGGACGATGGCATCTTTGTGGTTCAGATATGCTTCCAGCACATCGGCACGGTGCAAAGTCATGCGGACGTTTTCCACATGCACGCGCATCCGACCTTTGCCTTCATGCAGAATGGTACATTTCATATATCAAATATCCTTCTCTATCTTTTTACCGCAGCGTCAGGCTGCTATACCCTGCACGCCTGCGGCCCCACTCTCACAAAAAAGAGCCGCCCGAAGGCGGCTCGAAAGCCACATTGGGGCTTTCAGTGCTTTACGAACCGAAAATTACTCAGCGGTCTCTTCGGTGGTCTCCTCGGCAGCATCCTCGATCACAGCAGTCTCGGCTTCAACAGCACGAGCCTCGTTGATGGCCTTTGCATCGGCCAGAATGTCACCGGCCTGCTCCTGGACCTTGCTGACGGTCTCCATGGTGGAGTCCTTCATGCGCAGCACAGCAGCGGTGGTCTGGGTGTAGACCTTCTTGGCATCCTTGCTGGACAGCAGCTTGAAACCGGCAGAGCCGAACAGAGTACCGGCGGCGAACAGTGCGATCTTCTTGATATCCATAGTAACTTCCCTACCTTTTCTATTTCCTGTCAGAGGCCCTGCACCGCAGGACCTGTAAGATGAATATACCGGCCCAAAAGCCGGAGAACAGGGTGGACATTTCCCTTCTGTCGAGCCTATTGTAGCACAGAATTTACCATTTTCAAGCTTTTTCTTGAATGTTAATACATGTAAACTTTTTACGATGTGTAGTTAGAAAAAGCTATCTCTAACGCGTTTTTTAAGACAAACTACAGTTTGTAAATGGAAACTAACCGGCAGATGGGACGAGAAAGAATTTCCAGTTTGTAAAAAATCCTGGTTTGGAAATGCAGGTTGCCGCCACGGCCCTTCTCTGTGAAAAAGCAACCCGGAAAAATCCGCAGACTTTTCCGGGTTGCTAAAATAAAAATCGTTTTCCGCTGAAGATGCCAAGAGCGACGCGGCGGACATTTTAAACCGTTTTGCTTTACAGGATGCGCACCCGGATCACGGCGGGGATGGCAGCCAGCTTTTCGGCCAGCGTCTTGTCCACAGCACCGGTAGCATCCAGCATGGTGTAGGCCATGTTCTTTTTGCTCTTGTTCACCATGTTCTCGATGTTCAGGCCGGCTTCGGTGGTCAGGGCGGTGATCTGGCTGATCATGCCCGGCTCGTTTTTGTGGATGATGCAGATGCGCTTGCCGCCGGCGCGGGGCTGGTTGACCTCCGGCATGTTCACCGAGTGGATGATGTTGCCGTTCTTCAGGTAGTCGCTCAGCTCCTTTGCAGCCATCACGGCGCAGTTGTCCTCGGCTTCCGGGGTGGAAGCGCCCAGATGCGGGGTGCACACGATGCCGGGCTTGCCCAGAATGGCCTCGGACGGGAAGTCGGTCATATAGCCGGACACCTTGCCGGTCTCCATGGCTTCCAGCAGGGCTTCGGTGTTGACCAGTTCGCCGCGGGCGTAGTTCAGGATCTTCACGCCGTCCTTGCACAGGGCAAGGGTCTGGGCGTTGATGGTGTCCTTGGTGGTGGGCAGGTAGGGCACATGGATGGTGATGTAGTCGCACAGCGGCAGCATGTCGTTCAGGTTCACGCAGTGGTGTACCTGACTGCTCAGGTTCCATGCGGCGTCAATGGAGATGTAGGGGTCGTAGCCGTAGACCTCCATGCCCAGCTCAATGGCGCAGTTAGCCACGCGGGAGCCGATGGCACCCAGACCGATGACACCCAGCGTCTTGCCCTTGATCTCGTTGCCCACGAACTGCTTCTTGCCCTTTTCCACGGTCTTTGCCATGGCGGGGTCGCCGGTCAGGCCCTGACACCACTGGGCAGCAGCAGCCACATTGCGGCTGCCGGCGATCAGCATACCGATCACCAGCTCGGCCACAGCGTTGGCGTTGGCACCGGGGGTGTTGAACACCACGATGCCCTGCTCACTGCAGCGGTCCAGCGGGATGTTGTTCACGCCGGCACCGGCGCGGGCGATGGCCAGAAGATTGTCGTTGAAGGCGGTATTCAGCATGTCGGCGCTGCGAACGAGGATGCCGTCCGGGGCATCGGTGTCCACAGCCACGTCAAACTGCTTGTTGTTCAGCTTTGCCAGACCCACCGGGCTGATGGCGTTCAAAGTTTTGATCGTATACATATCTGAATTCCCCTCTTATGCATTTGCCTTGCGGAACTTCTCCATGAAGTCCACCAGCTTGTCCACACCCTCGGCGGGCATTGCGTTGTAAATGGAAGCGCGCATACCGCCTACCAGACGATGGCCCTTCAGGTTCACGAAGCCTGCTTCTGCAGCTTCGGCGCAGAACTTCTTGTCCAGATCTGCATTGGGGCTGGTGAAGGTGACATTCATGGTGCTGCGGTAGCGGTGCTCCACAGGATTCGTGAAGAAGTCCTGACCGTCCAGATAGTCGTACAGCACTTTGGCCTTGGCTTCGTTGATCTTCTGCATGTTGGCAAGACCGCCGATGTCGTTTTCCAGATACTTGAGCACCAGACCGGTCATATAGATGCACCAGCAGGGGGGCGTGTTGTACATGCTGTCCTTGCCCAGCAGGGTGGTGTAGTTCATCATGGTGGGCACATTGTCGGCGGCATGGCCCAGCAGGTCGTCGCGGACGATGGCAATTGCCATGCCGGCGGGAGCTACATTCTTCTGCACGCCGAAGTAGATGCAGCCGTACTTGGTCACATCCACGGGCTTGGAGAGGATCATGGAGCTCATGTCGGCTACCAGAGGCACACCCTCCACCTGCGGCACCTCGACAAACTGAGTGCCGAAGATGGTGTTGTTCTGGCAGATGTGGATGTAGCTGGCATCCTTATCATAGTTGATGGCGTTCACGTCCGGGATGTAGGTGAAGTTCTTATCCTTGCTGGAAGCAACGATGTTCACCTCGCCGAACTTGGCGGCTTCCTTGGCGGCAAGGTTCGAGAAATTGCCGGTGACAAGGTAATCTGCCTTGCCGGTGGTCATGAAATTCAGCGGGACCATGGCAAACTGCTGGGTGGCACCGCCCTGAAAGAAACCGACCTTGTAGTTGTCGGGAATGTTCATTACCCGGCGCAGGGTGGCCTCGGTGTCCTTGATGATGGCATCGAACCACTTGCTGCGGTGGCTCATCTCCATCACGCTCTGACCGCTGTCGCCATACTCGAGCAGCTCTGCCTGTGCCTGCTTGAGCACCTTCTCGGGCAGCATGCTGGGGCCTGCGCTGAAGTTGTAAACTCGTGCCATAATGAACTCTCCCTTTCCTGTATCGCACAGCACCGCGGTTTTCTGCGGTGCGTTCTATTGATTGCTGTAGCCGTAGTATACCGGTTTTGCAGGGATGAAAACAAGAGCATCTTTGCACAAAGATACGGCGCAAAAGCCCCTGTGCGGGCACAAAGCACACAAATGTCCTTGATGGAAAAACAAAAACAAAGACAAATGTAAAATAGAGCTGAAAAAGCCTGATTTCATCGGCGTTTCCGGCTCTTGCGCTTTGGCGCAGAAATTGGTATAATAATAAAACAAAGACAAACGTAAAAGCAAAAAAGATGCCAAAAGGAGGGAGAACAGCAGGATGTACGGCATCCCGGACAGTGTAAAGCCGCTTTCGGCGGCAGAGGAGCAGGTGATGCTGGCGGTGTGGGCCTGCCGTGCGCCCGCGACCCGGCGGGACATCGACGAAAAGCTGCGCGCAAAGGGCTGGGCACCGGCTACCGTGCTCAACTTTCTTTACCGGCTGGAAGAAAAGGGTTGGGTGAAAAGCGGCAAGGATGGCAACCGCAATACCTACACTCCGGCCATCACCCAGCGCGCCTACAACGTGTGGAGTATGCGGGAACGGCTGGACACCCTCTTTGGCGGCGACCTTGCGGCGGCGGTGCGCGCGCTGGTCAGCGAGAGCGGCTGCGGCCAGAGCGAGCTGGAACAGGCCATGAAGGTGCTGGAGGAAAAGCATCTGGAAGCGGAAGAATATGATCTGTATGACCCTTATGGGTAAAAAGGAGAGCAGAAGATGGATTGCAAACTGCGTGCCAAAAATTGCGGCGGCTGCCCGATGCTGGGCATGGACTACGCCGCACAGCTGAAACAGAAAGAAGAGACCGTGAAAAAGCTGCTGGGGAAGTACGGCCCGGTGGAGCACATCCGGGGCATGGAAACGCCGTACCACTATCGGAACAAGGTGATCTCCACCTTTACCACCGGCTGGGGTGGAAAACTTACCTCCGGCATCTATGCGGCAAACAGCCACAAGGTGCTGCCGGTGGAAAGCTGCCTTTTGCAGGACGAAGTGCTGGATAAGACCATGCTGGCCGTGCGTGCGGCAGCGGGCACCTGCCATTACCAGCCTTTTAATGAGGATAAGGGCACCGGCCTTCTGCGTCACTGCCTGCTGCGGCGGGGTGTTATGACCGGGCAGGTGATGGTGGTGCTGGTGACGGCTCAGCCGGTGCTGCCGGGTGCCAAGAACTTTGTCAAAGCCCTGCTGACCGAAGCCGGAAAGCAGGGCGTGGCCATCACCACCATCGTCCAGAACGTGAACGACCGCAAAACCAGCGTAGTGCTGGGTGAAGCGGAAAAGGTGCTGTACGGCAAGGGCTTCATTCTGGATACCCTCTGCGGCAAGACCTATGCCATCAGCCCACGCAGCTTTTACCAGATCAACCACGCCCAGACCGAAGTGCTGTACGGCCTTGCGGTGGACGCGGCGCATCTCACCGGCAAAGAAGTGGTGCTGGATGCCTACTGCGGCATCGGAACCATCGGCCTGACCGCCGCCGACCATGCAAAGCAGGTAGTGGGCGTGGAGGTGAACCGCGAAGCGGTGCACGATGCCATAGGCAATGCAAAGCACAATGGCGTGAAGAACGCCCGCTTCTTTGCCGCAGATGCCACCCGGTGGATCGGCGAAGCCGCTGCGGCTGGTGAACGCGCAGACGTGATCTTTATGGACCCGCCGCGAGAGGGCTCTACGCCGCAGTTTATCGAAAGCGTGGCCCGCATGGCCCCGAAACGTGTGGTCTACGTGAGCTGCAACCCGGTCACGCTGGCCCGGGATCTGGAGCTGCTGACCCGGAAGGGATACAAAGTGGAGAGCAGCACGCCGGTGGATATGTTCCCTCACAGTGAGCATATCGAGGTTGTGTGTTCGATGGTTAGATTCAAAAAGCATTGATCTAATGTGAAGTAGGGTGAACCGTTTTATGGATTCTGTTACACAGCGTATAAAAATGATCCGGCAATATGAAGGAAAATAAGAAGGCCTGTGCGGTCTGGTGAAAAATAACAACACAAATAGTACAGAGAAAAGGAGCATCTACCCATGAACGCAAATATCAATTATGATGAGATCCCGGATACCAGTGCCGTGCAGGAGGACCTGCTTGCGGCGCTGAGCAGCCAGCATGTGACCGTGCACACGAATGAGGAGCCGGACTTCGACTACATGGAAAACGGGGATGTGGCTTTTGTGGTCAAGAACCCGCACAATGATGAGAATTTGCTCATTGAACTGGGCGGTGAGTTCTCGCTCTTCTTCGGCCTGTGGCATGGGCAGTACAAGGCCGTGGAGTACGACTACGACCGCATGAAGAAGGACATTGCAGCCATTCTGGCGGGCAATGCCGGTGCGCTGAGCCTGTATGCCGACGGCAGGTGGCAGGGCAGCGCTCTCTGCCCGGAGAAGGTGTCTGCCGATGCCGACATGGAAAAGCTGCTGGAACGCTGCTGGCAAAAGCAGGAGCCGAAGGAAAAACTGCTGGCACAGGGCGGCAGGGTGGAACTGCTTTATTGGGACCCGGCGGAAAATAAGAGCTTTATGATTCCGGCAAAGAACTGAAGTATAACAAAAAGGACACACCACAACGGTGTGTCCTTTTTGTTATACGATATGAAGCTTAGACCTTCTCGATGGTGATGCTCCAATCAGCGGTCATGGCCTCGTCCGGCTCCAGCACTTCGTGCTTGCCTTCCTCATTGACGCTGTTGGCCCAGCCGTTCCAGGGCTCCATGCACACAAAGCTCTCGGCATCCTGCTGCCACAGCACAGCGTGGTCGAAGCTGTCGTCGGCATCCACAGTCACCTTGTGGCCGCTGCCGCTGTCGGTGAGGGTCATGGGAAACTGCACGCCGGTCAGCAGGCGCACGCTGTTATCGGCACCTTCCTTGCGGGTGAGGGTGATCTTTTCCGGGGCAGCGGGCTGCTCGCCCTTGGCGCTCTCGGAACAGGTGGCGCACTTGATATCGAAGTCCACATTCTCCAGCTTGGAAGCCTTGAAGTAGGGGTGGAAGCCGAAGCTGAAGGGCATGTTGGTGTCGCCCTCGTTGATCACGGTCATGTTGATGGCGGCAGTGTTGCCCTCAAGGTTATAGTTCATCAGCACGGTGAAATCGAAGGGATAGAGGAACTTGGTCAGCGGGGTGGACTCCAAAATCAGGGTCACGCCGTCCGGGCCGACGCTTTCCACATCCCATGCGCACAGGTCGGCAAAGCCGTGGTTCTCCATGGGGTATGCCTTGCCGTCAAAGATGTGCACGCCGTTATCCGGCAGGCCGCAGTTGGGGAACAGCACCGGCACGCCGAAGCGGGGGCGGTTGCACTCGGAAAAATTGGGGTGGCGGGTCCAGATGTACTCCTCGCCGTTCAGGGAGAAGCCGGTGATCATGCCGCCGCGCTCCGGGGTGATGACCAGCTCGGTCTTTGCCTCAGCATCGGTGATAACGTACTGCTCATAGCAGGCACCGTTTTCGGTGACATAACGGGTGGTGATCTGATTCATAGTTCAGTCCTCCTTATGTTTCTGGTTCTGTGCCAGTTTTTCAAAATAATAATCAATGCCATAGCGAATGAGATATTTTATGACCCTTGCAATAACGGCCACGATAGCGGCAAAAATGCCGCCGTAAAGCAGAAACGCATAGATCATCATGCGAGTGGTCATAGCCATAAAAACACTTCCCTTCCGTTTTCATGCACAAAGAGGCTGCCGTACAGCCAAAGTGCCATACAGCAGCCTCGAAACGATTACAGAACGACGCCGTCCTTGAAGATGGAGATCTCGCGGAAGCCGTGCTTCTCGGCCTTGGTCTGCTCACCGCTTGCAACGCGGATGACCAGATCCAGCAGGTCCTTTGCAGCCTCGTCGATGGTCTTTTCGCCATCGGCGATCACGCCGGTGTTGAAGTCGATCCAGCCGGATTTCTTCTGGGCCAGCGGGGTGTTGGTGGAGATCTTCAGGGTGGGAGCCGGGGCTGAGAACGGAGTACCGCGGCCGGTGGAGAACAGGATCAGGTGTGCGCCTGCGGCGGTCATGGCCGTGGCAGAAACCAGATCGTTGCCGGGGCCGTACAGCATGTTCAGGCCCTTGGTGACAACGGGATCACCGTAGCCGATCACGTCCATGATGGGGGCGGTGCCGCCCTTCTGCACGCAGCCGCAGCTCTTGTCTTCCAGCGTGGTGATGCCGCCCTGCTTGTTGCCCGGAGAGGGGTTATCGTAGACCACCTCGTTGTGGCTGATGAAGTAATCCTTGAAGCCGTTGATCATGTGCTCAGCCTTGACAAAAACATCATGGTTGATGCAGCGATCCATCAGGAAGCCCTCGGCACCGAACATCTCGGGTACCTCGGTCAGCACGGTGGAACCGCCGCGCTGGCCCATCATGTCGGAGAAGCGGCCGATGGTGGGGTTGGCGGTGATGCCGGACAGGCCGTCCGAGCCGCCGCACTTCATGCCCACCACAAGATCGGACACGGGGATAGGCTCACGCTTGAACTGCCCGGCATAGGCAGCCAGCTCCTTGAGGATATCGCGGGCAGCGGTGAACTCGTCGTCCACCTCCTGACAGGTGAGGAACTTCACACGGTCGTGGTCGTACTCGCCCAGCTCTTCCACGAACTGATCGTGCTGCAGGTTCTCGCAGCCCAGATGCAGCACCAGAACGGCGGCAGCATTGGGGTGGCGCACCAGCGCAGCCAGCAGCTTGCGGGTCTGTGCATGGTCGTGGCCGGTCTGGCTGCAGCCGAAGGGATGGGTGAAGGTGTACAGGCCCTCAATGGAGCCGGTGACCAGATCCTGATTGTCGGCAACGATCTTCTTGGCGATGTCGTTGACGCAGCCCACGGTGGGGATGATCCAGATCTCATTGCGGATGGCGGCACGGCCGTCCTTGCGGCGGAAGCCCATAAAGGTCTCCGGCTCGACCTTGGGCAGGGGAGCCAGATCCGGGGCGGGGTTGTAGCTGTACTCTACCTCACCGGACAGGTTGGTGTGCACGTTGTGGGTGTGCATCCAGCTGCCGGGAGCGGCATCTGCGGTGGCGTGGCCGATGGGGAAGCCGTACTTGATCACGTTCTCACCGTTCTTGATGGGCTTCACGGCCATCTTGTGGCCCTGCGGAATGTCCTCCAGAGCAGTCACAGAAAGACCGTCCACTTCCACCAGCGTGCCCTTGGCAATGGGGTGCAGGGCAACGACCACGTTGTCGATGGGGCTGATATGAATTGCCTGCGGCATAGTAGTTCTCCTTATCGTATCGCACAAAAGGGCTGCTGCCCAAAGCAGCAGCCCTTTGTTGTGCGGGTAGGTTGATTTTTCAGGCTTACAGGCAGCTCTTGTAAGCAGCCTCGGCACCCTGAGTGCGGATCATTTCCAGATCAGCCAGAACAGCGGCCTCGAGACCCTCGATCTTGGTCAGATCCTGATCCCACATCTGGGTGTTGGTCAGCACGGCGTTCACCAGCTGAGCAGCGGTGTCGTCCTTGTGTGCATAGTAGAAGTCCAGAGCCCATGCGTCATCCTGGATCTTGTAGGTGTTGCCGGCAGGACGCTTGCAGATCAGGCCGTCGGCGGTGCGCTCCTGAATGTCGCTCGAATAGAAGGCAATGTAGGCTGCCAGAGACATGGTCAGACACTTGGGCAGCTGCTTCTGCTCCTCGATGTAAGCCAGGAAGGAAGGCATGTTGCGGGCCTTCCACTTGGAGGTGGAGTTCAGGGAAATGCTCATCAGCTCGTGGTTGACGAAGGGGTTGTTGAAGCGGTCCTCAACAGCGGAAGCAAACTCTTCCAGATCCTTCTTGTCCAGCGGCAGGGTGGGGATGATCTCCTCGTGCAGCATCTTGTTCATGAAGCCGCGGATGGTGTCGTTGTGCATGCAGTCACGCACAATGTCGAAGCCGGCCAGATATGCGCCCAGAACGAAGCCGGTGTGTGCACCGTTCAGGATGCGGACCTTGCGCTTCTTGTAGGGGGTAACATCGGGCACGACCATGACGTTCACGCCGGCCTTCTTGAACGGCAGCTTGTCCTCCAGCTCAGCGGGGCCTTCGATGACCCACACGCCGAACACTTCGCCCACATCCAGAACGGCGTCGTGGTAGCCGTTGGCCTCTTCCATGGCAGCCAGTTCCTTGGGATCGCGGATGCGGCCCGGAACGATGCGGTCCACCAGAGTGGAGCAGAAGGTGTTTGCGTTGTTCATCCAGTCGATGAAGGCAGGCTCCAGATTCCAGTCCTTGGCGTAGTTGTTGCAGCACTTCTGCAGCTCCTTGCCGTTGTTGTCGATCAACTCGCAGGACAGGATGGCCAGACCCTTGTCAGCAGCACCGTTGAATGCCTTGTAGCGCTCGAACAGCACGCGGGTCAGCTTTGCGGGGAAGCTGTTGGGAGGAACCTGATCGAACTGGCTGTCGCCCTGCGTGTAGGCGATGCCGGCCTCAGTGGTGTTGGAAACGATGGTCTCCAGATCGGCAGAACGTGCCAGCTCCAGCACTTCGTCCCACTTGCCGTCGATGTAGGGGCACACACAGTCGGACACGCAGGAGATCACGCGCTTTGCATCGACCTTCTGGCCCTTCTCGCTGCCGCGCAGGTACAGGGTGTACAGGCCCTCCTGCTCGTTGATCCAGTCTGCCATCTGGGGGAAGTTGCTGATGGGCTGCACCAGCTTGACCTTGCCGTTGTAGCCGGCCTTCTCGTTTGCGATGTCATAGAAGTAATCCACGAAAGCACGCAGGAAGTTGCCCTCGCCAAACTGCATGACCTTGACGGGTGCATCCTTCAGGATGTAGCCGTTATAGCCGGTGCCTTCCAGAACCTTGTAGTTCAAAGTTTCCATCTTGTTGATCTCCTTTATAAACTTGCTTTGCTTATCAGAGAGCCTCTTTGTCTGCCCTCTGCTCCTTACCCTATTTTATGCTGTTGTATACAAATAAGTCAAGAGCTTTGTGCAATATTTTTAGCCTTAAGGTGACGATTTGGGGCATTTCCAGCGAAAAGCACAATTGTGTGCTAGAAAATTTGTCACTTTTTCAGTTGTATACATGCGCTTTTTCCGTTATACTAAAGGTAAGACAAACCTGCCCGTGCAGGCGGGCGTCCCGTTGTACACAAGGTTTGACGGATTTTTAACAAAAACCATCAGAGAAAAGGAGTTATCGACCCATGAAAGCATTTATGGATAAGGAATTCATGCTCCAGTCTCCCACTGCTCAGCATCTGTACCATGACTACGCTGCGGATATGCCTATCTGCGACTACCACTGCCACATCCCTCCCCGTGAGATCTACGAGAACCGCCGCTTTGAGAACATCGCTCAGGTATGGCTGGGCGGCCGCAACCCGGACGGCAGCTACTTTGGCGACCACTACAAGTGGCGCGTGATGCGTTCCAACGGTGTGCCCGAGGAGTACATCACCGGTGATAAGCCCGACCGCGAGCGCTTCCAGAAGTTTGCAGAGGCTCTGCCCATGGCCATCGGCAACCCGATGTACCACTGGACCAACCTCGAGCTGCATGTGTTCTTTGGCTACGACGGCGTGCTGAACGGCGACACCGCTGAGGAAGTGTGGAACCTGTGCAACGACAAGCTGCAGCACGATCCCAAGCTGACTGTCCGCGGCCTGATCGAGCAGTCCAACGTTGCCTTCATCGGCACCACCGATGACCCCATCGATGATCTGTACTGGCACAAGAAGATCAAGGAAGATCCCACCATCAAGTTCACCGTGGCTCCTTCCTTCCGCCCCGATAAGGCAATCAACATCAACAAGCCCGGCTTTGCCGAGTACATGGGCAAGCTGGCCGCTGTTGTGGGCGAGGAAAAGCTGGCCTGCATCGATTGCGTCACCGATGCCCTGACCAAGCGCATCGAGTTCTTTGCCGAGATGGGCTGCCGCGCTTCTGACCACGGTCTGGATTACATCCCCTACCGTGAGGCCACCAAGGAAGAGGTCAACGCCATCTACCAGAAGGTGATGAAGGGCGAGACCTGCACCACCGAAGAGGCTGAGAAGTACCAGACCTACATCCTGATCCATCTGGGCAAGCAGTATCACCGTCTGGGCATCGCCATGCAGATCCACTACAACTGCCTGCGCGGCGTGAACCGCAAGATGAACGCTCTGCTGGGACCCGACACCGGCTATGATATGATCAACACCGCTACCTGCGGCGGCGAGATCGCAAGCCTGCTGAGCGCCCTGAACGACACCGACGAGTGCCCCAAGACCATCATCTACAGCCTGAACCCCGCCGACGACGCACAGATCGGCACCATTCTGGGCTGCTTCCAGAACAGCGAGGTGCCGGGCAAGATCCAGCACGGATCCGCATGGTGGTTCAATGACCACAAGATCGGCATGGAAGAGCAGATGACCCGTCTGGCAAGTCTGGGCCTGCTGGGCAACTTCGTTGGCATGCTGACCGACAGCCGCAGCTTCCTGAGCTACACCCGTCACGACTACTTCCGCCGCATCCTGTGCAACATCATCGGCCAGTGGGTCGAGGATGGCGAGTATCCCAACGACGAGAAGGCTCTGGAGAAGATCGTCAAGGGCATCTGCTTCGACAACGCAAAGCGCTACTTCAACCTGTAAGAGAAGTGCCTGAACCTGAATAAGGCATAACACAAAGCCCCCGGAACGGATTACCGTTCCGGGGGCTTTTGCTGTAAGCAGATAATGTTTACTTTACAAGGCTGCGCAGCACAACGCGGGCAGTGGAAACGTCGGAACCAAGCAGGGTGTCGTAGGCATTCAGGATGTCGCGGATGGCCTGCAGGTTGTCCTTGGTCAGGGTGTAGGTCTTGGTGGAGCCGTCCTTGCCGGTAAAGGTGGCAGTGACGCTCTTGGCGGCAAGCCACTCGTTCAGCCAGCTGGTCTCGTCGTCCATATCGAACAGCTCATAGTCAAACCATGCCTTGAGGTCATTGTCGTAGCCGCCGATGAACTCTTCATCACAGGTGAAGTCGTAGTAGTTATCCTCGGTCTCTACCCGAACAGATTTCATGTCCAGCTTTTTATTGCCGAAGTAGGTCATGCCCAGACTGAGATAAACGGTGGGATCATCGTTGGTAACGAACAGGTAGGGGTACAGACCGCAGGAGGCCTTTTCCATGCTGGCCTCCTCGTAGGGAGAGTCGATCTGCCAGCCCTCGGCCTCGCTGTCATAGGTGACAGTGAGCTTGGACAGGGCAGAGCGCAGCTGCGCCTCCGACACCGCATTGGTCACAGAAAGCTCTGCCGGGGCAGGCTCGTCCGGAAGAGCAGGGCTCAGGGCAAAGGCGGAGACGCCGCCCATCAGGATGGCGGCGGTGCACAGGCAGGCGGCACCGCGCTTGAACAGTCCGGTCAGTTTCATAGGAATCTCCTTTCGCTTCACAGAAACGCTTTTTCTCTGTCCAGAGCATACAGATTTTAAGGCTCCTGACAGCAAAACGGCATGAATCGCCCCTCAGATGCATCAGAACGACCATTCAGACGGGGTGCGGTGCGGATGAAAACGGCTTCTTATACCTGATGGGTCTCCAGCCAGTCGGTCATCTGCTGGGCGATGCCCTTGATGCTGCCTTCCTCAAAGGGGACTTTCAGCCCTGCGGTCTCCAGCAGCTCGGTGTAGCTGGCCATGCCTGCACGGCGCACAAGGCGCAGGTAGCGCTCCCACGCATCCTTGTGGTCGTCAAGGCTCAGCAGGAAGAACTGCAGTGCGGCCATGGTGGACAGGCAGTAGTCGATATAGTAGAAGGGGCACTCATAAATGTGCAGCTGACGCTGCCAGCCTGCACCGCGGCCATAGAAGGGAAGACCGGCAAAATCGATCCACGGGCGGTACTTCTTTTCCAGCTTGAGCCACTCGGCATTGCGTTCATCGGGGGTCAGATCCGGGTTCTGGTACATGATGTGCTGGAACTCGTCCACTTCGCATCCGTAAGCAAGGAACACAAAACTGTCCTCAGCGTGGAGCAGGGCGTATTTGTCGGTATCCTGGCCGAAGAGCAGATGATGCCACGGTGCGGTCAGGAACTCCATGGCCATGGAGTGAATCTCGGCGCTCTCCATGCCGGGGCATTCCAGATCGGCGGGGATGGCGGGGTCACGCTCGGCTACATAGCCCTCAAAGGCGTGGCCGCACTCGTGGGTCAGCACGTCCACATCGCCGGAGGTGTTGTTCCAGTTGGCAAAAATGAAGGGGGCCTTGTAGCTGGGCAGGCTGGTCATGTAGCCGCCGGACATCTTGCCGGGGCGGCTCTCCACATCGAACAGCTCGTTGTCCTGCATAAAGTCGATGAACTCGGCGGTTTCCGGGCTAAGCTCATGGTACATGGTGCGGGCGGCATCCATACGGGCTTTGTAGCCGGGAATGGGCTTGGGATTGCCGTCCTTGAACATGATGGGCAGATCGGTGAAGGTGGGGCGGGCAATGCCGGTGCGCTTTGCACGCATGGCCATCACCTTTTGCAGCTGGGGCACCACATCGTTTGCCACCTGATCGCGGAATTTCCGGATCTCCTCCGGGCCGTAGCCGATGCGGTTCATGCGCACATAGGAAAGCTCACTGTAGTCGTGATAGCCCATCACCCGGGCCTGTGCATTCAGGTTCTTCACGATCTCGCCGTACAGCTCGTCCAGTTCGGCACGGTGGGCGTCAAAATAACCGGCCTCGGCCTCGTAGGCGGCGCGGCGCACGGCAGGGTCCAGATCCTCCTTGTAAGGGCCCAGCTGCGGGATGGTGAGCTGTTTGCCGTCCAGTTCCACCAGTGCGCCGCCGTAGATCTGCTGGTAGCGGCTCACCAGAGCATTGAACTGCTGCTGCAGCTCCACGGTGCGGTCATCCATGCCCAGAACGGCATTCTTCATACCGGCCACACAGGTGGTGCCGAATTTTTCGGTCAGGGCATCCACATGCGGGTTCGCAAGGAAAGAGCGGCTGATCTCTACGCTGGCGTTGGTCACGGCGGGGCCGTTGGCATCAAAGAAGTCCTGCTCAGCCTTCCAGTATTCATCGCGGGTGTCGCAGGTGTAGTGGATGTTGGCAAGGTTCGCGGCGGTGTTGTACTCCGCAAAGGCTTCGCTCTGCTCGTAGTAGAGCCGGACAAGAGCATCGCCGTCCGGTGCGGCAGCGGCCTTTGCGGCCAGCTCTTTGCACCGGGCCAGCAGGGCACCGATGTCCGGGCGGGTATAGGTCATTTCGTTGAATTTCATTGGGAAACATTCCTTTCCGGGAGAAGACTCCATATTTAAGGTTAAACCCATCTTACCACGTTATGCGGCAAATGAAAAGGGGACACAGGCCAAAACCCGGCAGATGCTATGCACAACTGCTAAAATTTGACGATGTGGTTTGGCAAAGTTGTCTGTGCAGGCGGTTGCATGGCTGCGGCAAAAGGACTATAATAAAACCATCAACAGAGTAAGACCATGTGCGTTAAGTGCCGCATCAACGGGGAGTTGTGCTGTGGACGAAGGTGTACCCGCGGTGCATGGTCTGCATCCCGCTGCTGCATGGACTTGGGTGCAGGCGAGACGGCTTGCGTCCCGCCCGGAAGTGAAAGTTGTTGGATTCACGCCCTCCTTTGTGCGGTTTGTCACAGGGAGGGCGTTTTTGTTTGTGCAGACCGCCCGCCCGGTATTCCTTTTGCAAGGAGGACAGTTGATATGAACAACTCGAAAAATTCCGTCCGCACGCTCACCATGCTGGCCTTGCTGGTGGCAATGAGCATCGTGTTCAGCCGAGTGTTGAGCATCTCCACCGGCTTTGTGCGGTTCAATCTGGGCAGCCTGCCGGTGCTGCTGGCAGCGCTGCTGTTCGGCCCCGGTGCCGGCTTTGCCGTGGGCGCTGTGGCCGATATGATCGGCGGCGTGCTGGCAGGCTACGCCATCAACCCGCTCATCACGCTGGGCGCGGGTGCCATTGGTCTGGTGACGGGGCTTGCATGGCAGAAGCTGCCCGGGCTGCGCACCGGCCTGCGGCTGCAGATCAGCGTGCTGCTGGGACACTTTGTGGGTTCCATGGTCATCACCTCGCTGGCACTGCGCATCTTCTACGGCTACCCGTGGGCAACGCTGGCAGTGCGCATCCCCAATGCACTGATCCTGGCTGCGGTGAACACTGTGCTGTTGCGCATCCTGCTGGAGAACCGTACCCTGATGAAGATGGTGAAAAAGTAAAAAGAGGCATTACAATGAATTACGAACAGGCAATGGAATACATCCATGCGGTCCAGTGGGCCGGCCACAAGCCAGGCCTGACGCGCACCCGCACCCTGCTGGCCGCACTGGGCGACCCGCACAAACAGCTCAGATTCGTGCATGTTGCAGGCACCAACGGCAAGGGCAGCACCGCCTCCATGATGGCATCCTGCCTGCAGGCCGCGGGCTATCGGGTGGGCCTGTACACCTCGCCCTTCATCAACCGCTTCAACGAGCGCATCCAGATCAACGGCGTGCAGATCCCGGATGAAGAGCTGGTGAAACTAGTGGAGCAGGTAAAGCCCGCCGCCGATGCCATGGAAGATGTGCCCACCGAGTTTGAGATCATCACGGCGCTTGGGATGCTCTATTTTGCCCAGCAGAAATGTGAGATCGTGGTGCTGGAGGTGGGCCTTGGCGGCACGCTGGATTCCACCAACGTCATTGATGCCCCGGAGTGCGCAGTCATCACGGCACTGGGCATGGATCATGTGAAGGAGCTTGGCCCCACTCTTGCGGACATTGCCGCCGCCAAGGCGGGGATCATCAAGGAAGAGTGCCCGGTGGTGAGCTACGGCGGCGTGCCGGAGGCAGATATTGTTATCCGCCGCGTCTGTGCTGAAAAGCATGCCGAGCTAACTGAGGTGGATTTCAGCAGGCTGAAATACGAGGGCGGCAGCCTTGACGCGGTGGAGTTCGACTTTGACGGCCTGACGGATGTGCACCTGCCCCTGATCGGCAGCTACCAGCCCCGAAATGCGGCGCTGGCTATCACGGCTCTGCGGGTGATGCGCACCCATGGCTGGAACATCCCGGAAAATGCCATCCGTACCGGTCTTGAAACGGTGAGCTGGCCGGGCCGCTTTGAACTGCTGCGGCACGAACCGGCGTTTCTACTGGACGGCAGCCACAACGCCCACGGAATGCGGGCCACGGTGCAGAGCCTGAGAGACCGCTTCCCCGGGCAGAAGTTCGTTTTTCTGGTCAGCATCATGGCAGACAAGGATGTGGACCAGATGCTCAGCCTGCTGGCACCGCTGGCGGTGCGGTTCGTCACGGTGGCGGCGCACACGCCGCGCTCCATGCCTGCCGAAACCCTGGCAGAACACATCCGGGCCTATGGCTGCAGGGCGGAAGCGGCAGCTTCCATTGAAGCGGGCGTGGCCCGGGCGGTGGAGCTGGGCGGCGAAGGCCCGGTGTGCGCACTGGGCACGCTGTATTTCTCTGGCGATGTGCGGAAGGCGTTTGCGGAACTTGTGAAGGGCTGAAGATTTAAAATGGCTCCGCGTGCGCTGCGCCATCATCAGCGGAAAAATATTTTTATATTTGCAAATCAGGAAAATCTGCGGATTTTCCTGATTTGCTTTTTTCACGGTAAGAGCCGTAACGGCTGACGGCATCTTGCTGCTGTCAGCCTGCGGCTGTCGCGCAGCGGATAAAGCGAAAGCTTGCCCGCACGGCTTGTCGCGTAAGCGACTTTAAATCGGCGGAACACAAAAAATCCTTTAGCGAAGCGACTTGGATTTTTTGTATGGAGCCCAACAGCTTTGGGGTTACTAGGGGCGAGCAGCCCCTTTCTCGTTGCGGGGTGGGTGGAGTCCAGAGGCAGGGAGGGGGGACTCGAAACACCCCTCCCTGCCTCTGGCCCAGCGGAGCGTCCCCGGCGGCGATGATTTTTATAAAAGCTATGAAGCCTGTCCCACGCGACTGCTCTCTGCACAAGAAGCAACTTTTTCTGTGAAAAAGCAAACAAGCCAGCTCCGCAGGGCTGGCTTATTTGCAATAAAAAATAATTTTCCGCTAAAAATGCCCAGAGTGAAACGGAGGGCATTTAAATGGTTAGGCCTGCGATAGCACAGACAAAAAGAAAAAGCGGTGACTCGTGCAGGTTGAGTCATCGCTTTTCTTGCCCCTTGCGGGGCAGGCAGGGTAAATGATAAGAAGGTAAATGAAGAAAATAGCAATTTTAAGAACAAAGGTTTTGTGCTGAGCGAAGAACCGCTCGTAGAAGTCCATGTATCCAACGTAGTGCCTTTGTTGGATACAACATACCACTTTTTTGGAAGAATTACAAGCCCTTTTTTCGATTTTTCACCGATAAACGTGCGAAAAATCGCATTTTTGGAGAAACGCACAAATTCAACGAAAAGTTCCCGGCAAACTGACGAACAAGCATAAAAATGAGCCGGTGCGGCCCGGAACGGCGGCAAAAAAGACGCAGAATGCGACAGTTCTTTACAAGAACCGGTCCGTGTGCTAAGATGAATACATTCAATGGGAAGTCTGCCCTGCGAAGGGTGGGCGTATGTGTCCGAGCGGGATGGCCCGGCACGGGGAAAGGAGCATATCAATGGAAAATCAGGCGGTGAGCGGAACAAAAAAGCCGCTCTTCGGAGGGCGGAAGCCGCTGTTCACACAAAAGGAACTGCTGCTGCTGACCGGCCCGCTGCTGGTGGAGCAGCTGCTGGAAGTGACCGTGGGTATGGCCGATACCATGATGGTGTCCCGCTGCGGCGAAGCGGCCATTTCCGGTGTCAGCCTTGTGGACATGATCAACAACCTCATCATCGTGCTGTTTGCGGCGCTGGCCACTGGCGGCGCAGTGGTGGTAAGCCAGTTTTTGGGTGCGCGGGAGCAGAAGGAGGCCGATGCAAGCTCTGGCCAGCTGCTTTTGCTCAGCGGCGTATTCGGTTTGCTGGTGGGGGCATTCTGTTTTGTTTTTGCAAGGCCGATGATCCGGCTGTTCTACGGTGCCATCGATGCCGATGTGCTGGATGCCAGCGTGCTGTACCTGCGTATCATCGCCATCAGTTATCCGTTTCTGGCACTGTATAACGGCGGTGCGGCACTGTTCCGCAGCATGGGCAACTCCAAGATCTCCATGCAGATCAGCTTTTTGATGAACGTGATCAACATTGTGGGCAACGCAGTGTGCATCTTCGGATTTAAAATGGGTGTAGACGGCGTTGCATGGCCCAGCGTGCTGTCCCGTGTGGTGGCAGCGGCCCTTATCCTGCGCAAGTGCTACCAGAAGGGCAATGCCATCACGGTGCCAAAGACCACCCGGCTGGATGCAAAGATGACAAAGCGCATTCTGGGCATCGGCATCCCGTCCGCCTTTGAGAACAGCCTGTTCGAGGCTGGACGCATTCTGGTGGTGAGCATGATCTCCACCTTCGGCACAGTGCAGATCGCAGCAAACGCCGTGGCAAACAATCTGGACGGCATGGGCGTTATCCCCGGCAAGGCCCTGAGCCTTGCCATGATCACGGTGGTGGGCCGCTGCATCGGTGCGCGGGACGACGAGCAGGCTGTTTATTATACCCGCAAGCTGACGGTGTGGTCTTACATCGCAATGAGTCTTTCCAACGGTGCCATCCTGCTGTTTTTGCACAAGCTCATCGGCATCTACGCGCTGTCCGGTGAGACGATGGTGCTTTCTGAGCTGCTGGTACGTATCCATGCAGGCTTTGCCATCCTGCTGTGGACCCTGTCCTTCGTGCTGCCCAACGCCCTGCGTGCAGCCAACGATGTGAAGTTCACCATGATCGTGTCCATCCTGAGCATGGCGGTGTGGCGGCTGGGCTTCAGCTACCTGCTGTGCGTGCGCATGGGCTGGGGCGCTGTGGGCGTGTGGATCGCAATGATCATTGACTGGGTTTGCCGCGTGACATGCTTTGTGCTCCGCTTCCGCAGCGGTGTATGGAAAACCAAATATCAGGCATAACATAAAGAGGAGTATACCTATGAAACTGATCAGCTGGAACGTCAACGGCCTGCGCGCCTGCCTGACCCATGGCTTTGCCGAGAGCTTTGCGGCTCTGGATGCCGATATCTTTTCGGTGCAGGAGACCAAGATGCAGCCCGGTCAGGCGGATTTTGCGCCGGATGGCTACACCGAGTATACCTATTCTGCCGAGAAGAAGGGCTACTCCGGCACGGCCTGCTGGTGCCGTGAGCAGCCGCTGTCCGTGACCACCGGCATCGGCATTGAGCAGCACGACCACGAGGGCCGTGTGCTCACGCTGGAATACCCGGGGTTCTGGCTGGTGAACTGCTATACCCCCAACAGTCAGGACGGGCTGAAGCGTCTGGACTACCGCATGGAGTGGGAGGATGCCTTCCGTGCCTACCTGCTGGCACTGGACGCAAAAAAGCCGGTGATCCTGTGCGGCGATCTGAATGTTGCCCATAGGGAGATCGACATCAAGAACGACAAGACCAACCACATGAGCGCAGGCTTTACCGATCAGGAGCGCGGCAAAATGACCGAACTGCTGGACGCAGGCTTTGCCGACAGCTTCCGCGTGCTGCACCCGGATGAGGTGAAGTACAGCTGGTGGAGCTACCGCTTCCACGCCCGCGAGAAGAATGCGGGCTGGCGCATCGATTACTTCATCGTGTCCCGCCGCATTGCCGATAAGATCCGCGCGGCGGAGATCCACAACGAGATCTTCGGCTCAGACCACTGCCCGGTGGAGCTGGACATTGACCTGTAACCTGTAAAAAATGCCTGCTCTCCCGGAAAGAGCAGGAAAAAGGAGACTCTATGCTCAAAAGCTATCTGCTGGTATTTTTTGTTTCCATGGTGCCGCTCATTGAACTGCGCGGAGCCATCCCCATCGGGCTTGGCATGGGCCTGCCCATCCTGCCCACCTATCTGGTGTGCGTGGTGGGCAACATGATCCCGGTGCCGTTCATCTATCTGTTTGCACGCAAATTCCTGATCTGGGGCTACCACAAGCCCCTTATCGGGCCAATCTGCAAGTTCTGCATCGTCAAAGGCGAGAAAGGCGGCCGCGCACTGGAAGCCAAGGCGGGCCGCGGCCTTGTGGTGGCGCTGCTGCTGTTCGTGGGTATCCCGCTGCCGGGCACCGGCGCGTGGACCGGGACGCTGGCGGGCTCGATCCTGGATATGAAGTTCAAGGACGTGGTCAAGGCCTGTATGGGCGGCGTGCTGCTGGCGGGCATCATCATGGGTCTGGCCAGCGCGGGCCTACTGGGTGCGCTGAGCACCCTGTTCTCGGTGGGCTGAGAAAAAAAGACTGTGTTCTGGCAAAGAACAACAATTGACAATGGCATTTTGCCGCTGAGTATGCTAAAATAAAAAGGTGTTTTGAAACCGGCGGCGCAAAGCTGCCGGACAGAAAGGAACGATAAGATCATGGATCAGGCACTGAATCAGAAAATCGACGCATATATTGCGCAAAACAAGGAACAGCTGCTGAAGGATATTGCCGCTCTGGTGGCAGTCAACAGCGTAGAGGGCACCCCGGAAGAGGGCGCACCCTATGGCGCAGGCCCCCGCGCCGCACTGGACAAGACGCTGGAGCTGGCTGCAGGCATGGGCCTTGCCACCCGCAACTGTGAAAACTACATCGGCTATGCAGAGCTGGCCGGCAAGGACCCTGAAAAGTATCTGGCGACCATCTGCCATGTGGACGTGGTGCCCGTGGGCAACGGCTGGACGGCCGACCCCTTCACCATGCGCATTCAGGACGGCTGGCTGCTGGGCCGCGGCGTTGCCGACGACAAAGGCCCCATGGTGGCTACCCTGTATGCCCTGAAGTTCCTCAAGGAGCAGGGCTATGAGCTGCGCTACCCCATCCGCGCACTGGCAGGCACCAACGAGGAGACCCACATGCAGGATGTGGACTACTACCTCAAGAACTACCCGGCTCCCGCTTTCTGCTTTACCCCGGATGCCGAGTTCCCGGTGTGCAACGGCGAGAAGGGCCTGTTCGGTGCCAAGATCGTCAGCCCGGTGTGCAACGGCGTCATCGTGGAGATCGAGGGCGGCGTGGCAAACAACGCCGTGCCCGACCGTGCAAGCGCGCTGGTCAGGACCGACATCTCTAAGCTGAAGAATGCCCCCAACATCACGCTGGAGCCGGAAGGCGACGGCGTGCGCATCCGCGGCTGGGGCAAGTCCGGCCACGCAGCCATGCCGCAGGGCACCGTGAACGCCATTGGTCTGGTGGTGAACTACCTGCTGGACAATGGCCTGTGCAATGAGACCGAGCGCGCCTATCTGGAGGCCGTGCGCAAGCTGCACGCTTCTACTGCCGGTGAGGGTCTGGGCATCAACTGCGCCGACGGCCCCTTTGGCCCGCTGACTGTGATCGGCGGCCGCATCTACATGGAAGATGGCCGCATTTTCCAGACCATGGACAGCCGCTTCCCCACCTGCACCAACGGCAAAAAGATGACCGAGCAGATCCGTGCCGCACTGGGCGATGGCGCTGAGCTGCGCGATGTGACCGCTGCCGAGCCCTTCTATATTGAAGCAGACAGCCCTGCCATTCTGGCCTGCATCAACACCTACAACGAAGTGACCGGCGAGAACGCTAAGCCCTTCACCATGGGCGGCGGCACCTATGCCCGCCACTTCCCCTATGCGGTCAGCTTTGGCCCCGAGCATGTGGACCTGCCGCTGCCGGAATTTGGCGGCCCGATGCACGGTGCAAACGAAGCGGCACCCATCGACAAGCTGCTGGAAGCCGTGAAGATCTATATCATCGCGCTGCTGCGCCTTGAGGAGATCGACTTCTGATGCAGCCGATGAATGTGCTCGTCATCGACGGGCAGGGCGGGGGCCTTGGCAAACAGTTGGTGGCAGCTCTGAGCACGCAGTGTCCGGAGGCCCGGCTCACTGCGGTGGGCACCAACAGTCTGGCGGCAAACGCCATGCGCAAGGCCGGTGCCCCGCGTGCCGCCACCGGCGAGAACGCCGTGGTGGTGAACTGCCGCAGCGCGGATATCATCGTGGGGCCCATCGGCATCGTCGTTGCGGATGCACTGCTGGGCGAGATCACGCCCGCCATGGCCACAGCCGTGTGCCAGAGCCATGCGACGCGGGTGCTCATCCCGGTGAACCACTGCGAAAACTATATCGTGGGTGTGCCGGAGCAGCCCATCAGCGATCTGGTGGCCGCTGCGGTGCAGAAGGTGAAAGCTCTCTGCGCCGGGGAAGGCTGCGGAAAAAGGGTTTATTGAAAATGCCCTCCGCTTGCGCTCTGGGCACCTTCAGCGGAAAAATATCTTATAATAGAGCAACAGCGGACAGCCTGCGGGCTGTCCGCTGTTGCATTTTCACGGAAAGGGTCCAAGAGGGAAACTTGATCTGTCTGTGCTTGTTTCCTGCGGAAACAGCCGCACAGCCGGGAAACAGGCCACTTCTTCATTGTGCCCGCTCCAGTGAAAAGGCAAGTCGGAAAATCCCGCAGGATTTTCCGACTTGCATCTAAAAAATATAAATTCCTTGAATAATGCCCAGAGCGAGAGCGGAGGGCATTCTGAATCGTTACGACTTCTGTCGTGCGGCGATCTGTGCTGCCGTGGGCGGGGTGTCGCCCTGCGCAGCGTTTTCCAGCGCGCCGAGACGGCGGTCCAGATCGGTCAGGCGCTGGGCTACGATATCCGGCAGATCCTGCTGGTCCAGATCGTCCGCCGGGTTCACGGCCTTGTTGTTGATGCGCACCACCTCGGCGGGCACGCCCACAGCGGTGCAGTTGGCAGGCAGATTGCGCAGCACCACGCTGCCTGCGCCGATGCGGGAGTTGTCCCCGATATACACCGGGCCAAGGACCTTGGTGCCTGCACCGATCAGCACGTTGTTGCCCAGAGTGGGGTGGCGCTTGCCGGTGTCCTTGCCGGTGCCGCCCAGAGTGACACCGTGGTAGATGGTGCAGTTGTCCCCGATCTCGCAGGTCTCGCCGAACACGATGCCCATGCCGTGATCAATGAACAGGCATCTGCCGATGGTGGCACCGGGGTGGATCTCGATGCCGGTGCGGCGGCGGCCATGCTGGCTGACCCACCGGGCCAGAAAGAACCGCTTGTGCTGGTATAGCCAGTGCGCAATGCGGTGATACACCAGAATGTGAAAGCCCGGATACAGCAAAATGACCTCCAGCACGTTGCGTGCAGCGGGGTCCTTGCGCTGGATGTTCCGCGCGTCCTCCAACAAACCCATGGGAAAACCCTCTCTTTCCTGATTCCGATGAAGCTGCTCTGAATAAAAATCACGCCTCTGCCATGAAAACAGCCTCTGACTCTTTTGACCATATTATAATAGCACACCCGGACGGGAATGTACAGCAATATGCTAGGAATTGACATGACTAACCCTGAATCTGGCGGGGAAAAACTGCTTTTGGGTAGAGTAGCTAAAATTCCGGGAGGGAAGCGGCAAACCTTTTTGCAACAAAATATATGCGGAAGCATTGACACATTTCGCGCTTCTATGCTAAAATATTATGAAAAGATTCCAGACTTATAAAAGGAGACAGCACCATGCAGAAAAGCGCGATGTGCACCAAACTGAACAAGCAGTTCGCATCCGGTTTTGCCGTGGGTTCGTTGTTTCCTTTTTTTGTGGAATGAGCTTTTCCCTTTGCGGGGAAAAGTTTTTTTTTGCCCGTAAGCCGGAAAGCCGAACCAGACAAACGCAAATCAGGAGGGAACTGCGATGCTGCTTGTAAATGCTGTGAACACCGAAGGAAGACCGCTTGAGATTTTTGTAAAGGACGGCAGGATCGCTGCTGTAGGTCAGGAGCTGGAGGCACTGGCCGGGGAGAACGAAACGGTCATTGATGCCGGCGGGCTGACCGTGCTGCCCGCCTTTGTGGACCTGCACTGCCACTGGCGCACCCCGGGCTTTGAGTACAAGGAGGACATCGAGACCGGCAGCCGCGCCGCAGCCGCCGGCGGTTACACCTTCGTGAACCTGATGCCCAACACAAAGCCGGTGTGCTCTTCTGCGGCACAGGCGTTCATGGTGGAGCAGAAGGCTGCCGAAGTAGGCCTGTGCGGTGTGAACCAGACCGTCTCCATCACCGAGAACTTTGACGGTGTGAGCATCGACCACCTCAAGACCCTGCCTGCCGGTGTGAAGTTCATCACCGAGGACGGCCACGGCGTGCAGGACAATGCCACCATGGCAAAGGCTTTCGCCATCTGCACCCAGAAGGATATCACCGTGATGAGCCACGCCGAGGATATGGAGATCAGCCCGTGGGACTACCGTCTGGCTGAGGACATCGAGACGGTGCGCAACTGCTGGCTGAGCGAATACTACCAGACCAAGCTGCACATGTGCCACGTGTCCACCCGCGGTGCGCTGGATGCCATCCAGATGGCAAAGCTGCGGGGGGCACCCGTCACCTGCGAGGTGACCCCGCACCACCTGTGGTTCACCAATGATACCTGCGATTACCGTGTGAACCCGCCCATCCGCACCGCCGACGATGTGCAGGCGCTGGTGGACGGCATCCGCACCGGCATCGTGGATGCCATTGCAACCGACCACGCGCCCCACTCCGAAGAGGACAAGCTCAAGGGCATGGCCGGTATGGTGGGCAGTGAGACCGCTTTCGGCGTCTGCTACACCAAGCTCTGCAAGCAGGAAGGCCTGCCGCTGGAAGTGCTGGTGCACCTGATGAGCACCCGCCCGGCAGAAATTCTGGGCCTTGCCAAGGGCCAGCTGGAGCCGGGCTACGACGCGGACTTTGTGCTGGTGGATCTGGATACCCTCTACACCGTGGACAAGGACAAGCTGCACTCCAAATCTCACAACACCCCGTTCGACGGCGCTGAGCTGTACGGCAAGGTGTGCGCCACCATCAAGGGCGGCAAGCTGACCTATCAGGCAGAGGATTGAAAAAACAATACTATATAAGATAAGAATCGATAAGAGAGCAAACAGGAGGAACCCACAATGACCAACATGGATAAGCTTTACGAAGCAGTGGAAGCCCGCGGCCCGGTGTGCGTAGGTCTGGATACCGATTTCAGCTACCTGCCCGAGGACTTCGTGGACAGCACCCTGTCCCGCGGTGAGAACATCGTGCGCTTCAACAAGAAGCTCATCGACGCCACCAAGGCCGTGGCAGGCTGCTACAAGGTGCAGATCGCTTACTACGAGTCTCTGGGCCTTGAGGGCATGAAGGCCTACGCCGACACCCTGAAGGCGGTGCGCGAGGCCGGTGTGCCGGTGATCGCCGACATCAAGCGCGGCGACATTGCCAAGACCGCCGAGATGTACGCCATGGGTCACTTTACCGGCGATTTCGAGAGTGATTTCGTCACGCTGGCACCCTATATGGGTCTGGACTCCATCAGCCCCTACCTGCCCTACGCCGAAAAGCAGGGCAAGGGCATGTTCGTGCTCTGCCGCACCTCCAACGGCGGTGCCAAGGACTTTGAGTATGAGAAGCTGGCCGACGGCCGCCACGTCTACGATCTGGTGGGCGACAAGCTGAACGCTCTGGGCAAGGACTACATGGGCGAGCACGGCTACTCCTCCATCGGTCTGGTTATCGGCGGCACCCACATCGAGGAGGCCACCGAGATCCGTGCAAAGTATCAGGACAGCTTCTTCCTGATCCCCGGCTACGGCGCACAAGGCGGCAAGGCCGAGGACATTGCCCAGTACCTTACCAAGGGCAACGGCGGCGTGGTCAACTCCAGCCGCGGCATCCTGCTGGCCTATAAGAAGCAGCCGGGCACTGCCTTTGACGAAGCCGCTTACAACGAATGTGTGAATATGAAGGAGGCCATTGCTCATGCGTGCAGCCTGCTGTGAAGCCACTGTTCTGCGCAATGAGGTCATTGCCCCGGACATCCGCCTGCTGACGGTGGTCTGGCCGGACCGCGATCACGCACCCCACGCAGGCCAGTTCTTTACCCTGCGTGCATGGGGCGCAGACGAAGCCCCCTTCCTGTCCCGGCCCATCAGCGTGCACCGCTGGAACCCGGACAGCAGCACCATCGAGTTTCTGTATCAGGTGGTGGGCGAGGGCACTGAAAAGATCGCGCAGCTCAAAATGAAGGATACCTTCCAGCTCACCGGCCCTATGGGCAACGGCTTTGATGTGCCGGACATCCTGAGCAAGTACAAAAAGATCGCTGTGGTGGGCGGCGGCATCGGCACCGCGCCCATGTTCCAGCTCACCCGTGAACTGGCAGCGGCAGGTGTGAAGCCGGATGTGTTCTTCGGCTTCCGGGATGCCCCCTACTGCATGGAGGAGTACCGCGAGATCGCAAACCTTGTCAAGGTGTCCACCGACACCGGCGCAGTGGGCTTCCACGGCTTTGTCACCCAGCTGTACGACCCCGCCGACTACGATGTGGTGCTGGTGTGCGGCCCCACGGTCATGATGCGCAATGCCGCCCGCCTGTGTGCCGAAAAGGGCACCCCCTGCTTTGTGAGCATGGAAAAGAAGATGGCCTGCGGCATTGGTGCCTGCCTTGGCTGCACCTGCGAGACCAGGGGCGGCGAGGGCAAGAGCGTGTGCAAGAACGGCCCGGTATTTGATGCAACGGAGGTGTTCTTCTGATGGCTGACCTGAAAACCAACCTGCTGGGCTTTGTGATGAACAGCCCGGTCATCGGCGCATCCGGCACTGTGGGCTACGGTGTGGAGTACGAAGAGCTGGCAGACTTTGCCAAGATCGGCGGCATCTCCGGCAAGGGCCTGACCCTGCACGGCCAGTACGGCAACAAGGGCGAGCGCCTGTGGGAGACCCCCTCCGGCCTCATCAACAGCATCGGCCTGCAGAACCCCGGCGTGCAGCACTTCATTGACGTGGAGCTGCCCGAGATGCTGGAACTGAAGCAGAAGTACGGCACGGTGGCCATTGCTAACCTTGGCGGCCACAGTGAGGAAGAGTATGTGGAAGGTGCCTCGATGCTGAGCGACAGCGCAGTGGACATCGTGGAGCTGAACATCTCCTGCCCCAACGTCAAGGTGGGCGGCATGGCCTACGGCGTGAAAGCCGAAGCTGCCGGTGAGGTGGTGCGCATGGTGCGCGCTGCCTGCAAAAAGCCCCTGATGGTCAAGCTGAGCCCGCAGGCCGAGAACATCCCTGAGATGTGCAAGGCCGTGGAAGCCGCCGGTGCGGATGCCATCAGCCTGACCAACACCTTCCAGGCCTGCGCCATCGATCTGGAAAAGCGCCGCCCGGTGTTCAACAACATCTTTGCGGGCCTGTCCGGCCCGGCGGTGCGGCCCATTGCCCTGCGCATGGTGTGGCAGGCCGTGGGCGCTGTGAACATCCCGGTGGTGGGTCTGGGCGGCATCGCCACGGGCCGTGACGCACTGGAGTTCATCATGGCCGGTGCTGCGGCGGTGCAGGTGGGTGCCGCAAACTTTGCCAACCCCCGCGCCATGGAGACCATTGCCGACGAGATGGCCGCATGGATGGACAAGAACGGCGTGAAAACGCTGGACGAGATCCGTGGATGTGCCCGGAATGCTGAATAATCCAATTGATATACCAGCAAAATGCTGATTTATACGCATAAAAACAAAGTCGCTGCATAAATTTGCAAATCACGCAAAAGCGTGGTACAATACCGTTCAAAAGACATTTTTATAAAAGAGAGGGAGAAGTACAATGAGTGAAGCACTTGAGATCCTGAAGAGCTGTGACGCGTTCCTGGAAGGTCACTTCCTGCTGTCCTCCGGCCGCCATTCCAGCGCATACTGCCAGATGGCCTACCTGCAGCAGTACCCCGACCGCTGCGCCGAGGTCATGAAGACCGTGGCAGATAAGGTCAAGGAAATGGACGTGGATGTGATCGTCGGCCCGGCCATGGGCGGCATCGTGTACGCCTACGAGCTGGCCCGCCAGACCGGCAAGCGCGCCATCTTTACCGAGCGCGTGGACAATGTGATGACCCTGAAGCGCTTCGCCATCCACCCGGGTGAGAAGTGTCTCATTGCTGAGGACGTGGTCACCACCGGTATCTCCTCTCTGGAGACCAAGCGCGTGATCGAAGAGAACGGCGGCATCTGCGTGGGCATCACCTGCGTGGTGGACCGCACCAAGCCCGAGGCTCCGTCTCCCATTCCCATCGTGGCAAGCGCCCTCAAGCTGGACCTGCCCAACTACGCACCGGAAGAGTGCCCCATCTGCAAGGAGGGCAAGCTGCCGCTGGTGCATCTGGGCAGCCGCAAGATGAAGCAGGAAGCAAAGCAGACCCTGTAATGTGTTGAAACGAGGAAAACTATGAACGCATATCTTCTTTTGGCAAATGGCATGGTCTTTGCCGGCCAGTCGGTGGGTGCCGAGGGTGTCACCGTGGGCGAGGTGGTCTTTGCCACCGGCATGGTGGGCTTTCAGGAGACCCTGACCGACCCCAGCTACTATGGCCAGATCATCACCCAGACCTACCCCCTTATCGGCAACTACGGCATGAATAAGGACGACATGGAGTCCGACCGCATCTGGGCAAAGGGCTACATCGTGCGCGAGGCCTGCACCACCCCCTCCAACTGGCGCTGCGAGGAAACGCTGGACAGCTTTTTGAAAAAGAACAACACCATCGGCATTGAGGGCATCGACACCCGCCACCTGACCCGCATCATCCGCGAGAGCGGTGTGATGAACGGTGCTATCCTGACCACCTTCGACCCCGCCGACCCGGCCAACAAGGCCGAGACCGAGGCTCTGCTGGCTCAGATCCGCGCCTACGCCGTCACCGATGCGGTGAAGAATGTTACCTGTGAAAAGCCCGAGGTGTTCAACCCGCAGGGCGAGACCCATATCGTGCTGATGCACTACGGCTGCAAGCGCAACATCGTGCGCTGCCTTGTCAAGCGCGGCTGCAAGGTGACGGTCATGCCCGCCTTTGCAACGGCAGAGGAAATCAAGGCCCTTGCTCCGGACGGCATCATGCTGTCCAATGGTCCCGGCGACCCGGCGGAACCCGTGGAGGTCATCGAGAACCTCAAGCACATCTTTGAGCTGAACATCCCCACCTTCGGCATCTGTCTGGGCCACCAGCTGAGTGCTCTGGCAGCCGGTGCCAAGACCATGAAGCTCAAATACGGCCACCGCGGTGCCAACCAGCCCGTGACCGACTTTGAGTCCGGCCGCACCTTCATCACCAGCCAGAACCACGGCTACGCTGTGGTGGGCGACGAGCTGCCCGCCGAGATGGGCGAGGTGGCACAGGTGAACGCCAACGACGGCACCTGTGAGGGCATCAAGTACAAGAAGTGGAACTGCTTTACCGTGCAGTTCCACCCGGAAGCAAACGGCGGCCCCAAGGATACCGAGTTTCTGTTCGACCGCTTCCTGAACAACGTCAAAGCAGCAAAAAAGGAGGCACGCTGAAATGCCGAAGGACCCTAGAATCAAGAAGGTGCTGGTCATTGGCTCCGGCCCCATCATCATTGGTCAGGCTGCGGAGTTCGATTACTCCGGCACGCAGGCCTGCCGCGCCCTGAAGGCAGAGGGCATCGAGACCGTTCTGCTGAACTCCAACCCCGCAACCATCATGACCGACCCGGATGTGGCCGACCATGTTTACATCGAGCCCATGACGCTGGAAGTCGTGGAGCGCATTCTGGACATCGAAAAGCCGGACTCCGTGCTGCCGAACCTCGGCGGTCAGATGGGCCTGAATCTGTCCATGGAGCTGGCCCGCTCCGGCTATCTGGACCGCACCGGCATCCGTCTGCTGGCCTGCAAGCCCGAGACCATCGACCGGGCCGAGGACCGCGAGCTGTTCAAGGAGACCATGGAAAAGCTGCACCAGCCCATCATCCCCTCTGAGGTGGTGGAAACGCTGCAGGACGCTCTGGCCTGTGCAGACCGCATTGGCTACCCGGTCATCGTGCGTCCGGCCTTTACCATGGGCGGCACCGGCGGCGGCATCTGCGAGAACAAGGCAAAGCTCATCGAGATCGGCACCAACGGCCTGCGCCTTTCCCCCATCCATCAGATCCTTGTGGAAAAGTGCATTGCCGGCTGGAAAGAGATCGAGTACGAGGTCATGCGCGACCACAAGGGCAATGTGATCACCGTGTGTAACATGGAAAACCTCGACCCCGTGGGCATCCACACCGGTGACTCGGTGGTCGTGGCTCCTTCCCAGACCCTGACCGACCACGAGTACCAGATGCTGCGCACCGCTGCGCTGGACATCATCACCGAGCTGGGCATCGAGGGCGGCTGCAACTGCCAGTTTGCTCTGAAGCCGGACAGCTTTGATTATGCGGTCATCGAGGTCAACCCCCGTGTGTCCCGCTCTTCCGCGCTGGCCTCCAAGGCCACCGGCTATCCCATTGCCAAGGTGGCCACCAAGATCGCCATTGGCTACACGCTGGACGAGATCACCAACGATGTCACCGGCAAGACCTGCGCCTGCTTTGAGCCTGCGCTGGACTACATCGTGGTCAAGTACCCGAAGTGGCCCTTTGATAAGTTCGTCTACGCCGACAAGTCTCTGGGCACCCAGATGATGGCCACCGGCGAGGTGATGAGCATTGGCAACAGCTTCGAGGCTGCCATGATGAAGGCAGTCTCCTCCATTGAGCTGGGTATGGACACCCTGACCCACAAGCCCTTTGAGGAGCTGACCGATGACGAGATCGTGGCCCACATGCATGTTCAGGATGCCGAACGCGTGTTCTGCGTGTACGAGGCCCTCAAGCGCGGCATCGACCACGAGACCATTTACAAGATCACCAAGATCGACTGGTGGTTTTTGGACAAGATGCAGCATCTGGCAGATCTGGAAAAGGGTCTTGCCAAGTGCAACGGCGTGCTGACCGAAGAGCAGTACAAGACTGCCAAGAAATACGGCTTCCAGGATAAGACCATCAAGCGTTTGGCACAGGTAGACACCCTGCCTGTGGAGAACTACCGCGCCGGCTTCAAGATGGTGGATACCTGTGCTGCCGAGTTCTCGGCCAACACCCCCTATTTCTACTCCACCTACGACGGCGACAACGAAGCTGCTGAGTTCATTGCCGAGAAGGAAGCCGAAGCATCTGCCAAGGGCGAACCCAGGAAAAAGAAGGTTCTGGTCTTTGGTTCCGGCCCCATCCGCATCGGTCAGGGCATCGAGTTCGACTACTGCTCGGTGCACTGTGTGTGGACCCTGAAGAAGCACGGCTGCGAAGCCATTCTGGTCAACAACAACCCCGAGACCGTCTCTACCGACTTTGACACCGGCGACCGTCTGTACTTTGACCCGCTGAACCCGGAGAGCGTGGACAACATCATTGCCACCGAGAAGCCGGATGCCTGCGTGGTGCAGTTCGGCGGCCAGACTGCCATCAAGCTGGCAAAGCACATGGACGAGATCGGCCTGCCCATTCTGGGCACCCCGGCAGATGCCATCGACGAAGCAGAGGATCGTGAGCGCTTCGACGAGCTGCTGGAGCGCTGCAGGATCCCCCGCGCACCGGGCCGCACTGTCTTTAATCTGGACGAGGCTCTGGCTGCCGCCGACGAGATCGGCCTGCCGGTGCTGATGCGTCCCTCCTACGTGCTGGGCGGTCAGAACATGATCGTGGCCTACACCAAGGCGGACGTGATCGAGTACATGGGCGTTATCACCGAGCATGTGGACATGGATCACCCTGTGCTGCTGGATAAGTATATTCTGGGCACCGAGTGCGAAGTGGATGCCATCTGCGACGGCGAAAACTTCCTGATTCCCGGCATTATGGAGCAGGTGGAGCGCACCGGCGTGCACTCCGGCGACTCCATCTGTGTCTACCCGGCACAGCACCTGACTCAGGCCGAGATCGACACCATGGTGGATTACACCGGCCGCTTTGCCCGCGAGCTGCATGTCAACGGTCTGGTGAACGTGCAGTACGCAGTTTCCAACGGCAAGGTGTACGTCATTGAGGTGAACCCACGTTCCTCCCGTACCGTGCCGTATATCTCCAAGGTCACCGGCGTGCCCATGGTGGATCTGGCGGTGCGCTGCTGTCTGGGCGAAAAGCTGGCAGATATGGGCTACGGCACCGGCCTGCACCCCAACGCACCTTATGTGGCCGTCAAGGTGCCTGTGTTCAGCTTTGAAAAGCTGCACGGTGTGGATACCCAGTTCGGCCCCGAGATGAAGTCCACCGGCGAAGTGCTGGGCATTGCCCCCAACTACCACGATGCCCTGCTCAAGGGCCTTATCGGCGCGGGCTACACCTTCAAGACCCCCGGCCCTGCAAGCTGCTGCATCTTCACCGTGAAGGACAGCGACAAGCCGGAGTTCGTGGATATCGCATGGAAGCTCAAGAGCATGGGCTACAAGCTGTACGGTACCTCCGGCACCTGCGCATGGCTCAACAAGCACATGGTGCCCTGCAACGAGGTGCGCAATATGTCCGGCGAGTCGCCCAACATCGTGGACCTGCTGCAGAGCGGTCTGGTGGATTATGTGTTCTCTACCAGCGCTAAGGGCCGTGACCCCAAGCGCGACTCCGTGCGCCTGCGCCGCAAGGCTGTGGAGCTGAGCATCCCCTGCATCACCGCAGTGGATACCGCCAACGCTCTGGTGGACTGCCTGCGCAGTGATCACAGTCTGGAAAATATCCCGCTGGTGGATATTGCCACCCTGTATCACCGCAAATAATTACCTCACGAATTACCCGTAAAATGCTTTTTTGCAGCGCCCGCCAAAACAGCGGGCGCTGTATTTGTGAAGGACGGAGAGAGATTACATAAGTTCGTGCGCAATAAATGACGTTTTGTGCGCAATCTGTCGCAAACAGTGTGTGAATTATGTTATACTCAACAACGCAAAATTTGCCAAAAGACGTTACTTTTGGACACTCCAGGAGGATATAGATACATGACCCGTTCCCAGATGATCGAGACTGTGGCACGCAAGACCGGCTTCACCGAAGCACAGGTCGAGACCACGATGGATGCAATGTTTGACCAGATCGCCGACTGCCTGCGCGCAGACGAGAAGGTGACCATCGCAGGCTTTGGCCGTTTTGAGATGCGTCCCCGCAAGCCCAAGGCCTACACCAACCCCAAGACCAAGGTTTCCAGCCGTCTGGAGTCCACCTCCATCCCCGGCTTCAAGGCCAGCGGCCGCTTCAAGCAGAAGCTGGAAGCAGGCAAGGCTGCCAAGACTGAGGAAGCTGTCTGATCCTCAAATCAAATGCAAAGAGCTGTGCCCTCCACTCGGGGCGCAGCTCTTTTTGTTTGTAACTCCCTCAGTTTCGCATTTGCTCAACAGCTCCCTCGGAGAGGGAGCCTCGCCGTGCGGAAAAGTCTCCCTCTGGGAGGAAGGTGGCATCGCATTAGCGATGACGGAAGGAGTTCGTTAAGAACCTGCTGACAAGTGTGGCATTTCATGCTATACTGGGTTCAGAATATAAAATGACAAAGGAACGGAGAATCAGATGCTTTACAGTGAGTTGCAGTGCAGCGATGCCATCCACAAGGCCGTGGAGCGCATGGGCTTTGCCGAAATGACCGAAATTCAGGAAAAGACTATCCCCGTCATGATGGCGGGCTATGACGTGATCGCAAAAGCCCCCACCGGCACCGGCAAGACCTGTGCCTTCGGCATCCCAGTGGCGGAGCATATCTTACCGGAAAACAAGTACCCGCAGGCCGTGATCATGGCCCCCACCCGGGAGCTGGCCCAGCAGATCGCGCAGGAGCTGGAAGAGCTGACCTATTTCATGCCCGAAGTGCAGGTGGCCTGCGTGTACGGCGGTGCCAACATGGAAAAGCAGGCAAAGCGCCTTGCCGAGGGCTGCCAGATCGTGGTGGCAACGCCGGGCCGTCTGATGGACCACTACAAGCACCATTCCATTGATATCTCCCATGTGACCCAGATCGTGCTGGACGAGGCCGACGAAATGCTGAACATGGGCTTCTATAAGGATGTGCGGCATATCATTGAAATGATGAAGGCCCGCAAGTCCCTCTCCATGTTCTCGGCCACCATCAGCCGCGAGGTAATGGACATCGGCTGGCTGTACCAGCACAACGCCGAGGAGATCACCGTCCAGCCCAAGGAAGAAAGCCAGCCCAAGATCACCCAGTATATGCTGGAGACCTCTGGCCGCAACAAGCTTTCCGACCTTGCACAGATCATCATTGGTGAGAACTACAAGCGGGTGATGGTGTTCTGCGATACCAAGTTCAACACTGCCACTCTGGCCAACCAGCTGGCACGGCTGGGCTTCTCGGTGGACTGCCTCCACGGCGACCTCTCCCAGAAGGAGCGCAACCAGATCATGCAGAACTTCCGGGACGGCAAGCTGGCCATTCTGGTAGCCACCGACGTTGCCGCCCGCGGCATCGATGTTTCGGATGTGGATGCCGTGATCAACTACGATGTGCCCAGTGAGAACGAACATTACACCCACCGCATCGGCCGCACCGGCCGTGCCAAAAAGGAGGGCGTGAGCTACCTGTTCTATGTGCCGGAGGAGAAAAAGCGGGTGCAGGAACTGCTGCGCCTGACCCGCAATACCGACCTGTGTACCCCGGTGCACTTCGACTTCAACCATGAGCACATTGTGGTGGAGAAAAAGCAGGACAGCGCCGACCGGTTCCAGATCAAGTGCTACTTCTGATAAAATAAGAACTCCTTCAGTCTCGCATTCGCTCGCCAGCTCCCTCAAGGAGGGAGCCTTTGGCAGTGCGGCAAAGTTTTATGTTTTGCCAAAGGCCCCATCTCCGAGGGGGCTGTCTGCGAAGCAGACTGGGGGAGTCTCACTTTTCTATTAAAATCTATTGACCTTCCCCTTTCTGGAAGGTGTAACATAGGCACGTAAGGAGGCACCGGAACCATGAAGATCAACGAAGTGGAAGCCGTTGTGGGCGTGACCAAAAAGAATATCCGCTTTTACGAGGAGGAGGGGCTCATTACCCCCAGCCGCGAGCCGGGCAACGGCTACCGCAGCTACTCGCAGGCGGACGTGGAACGCCTGCGCCGCATCAAGCTACTGCGCAAGCTGGATGTGCCGCTGGCCGAGATCCGGGAAATGCTGGAAGGGCAGAAGACGCTGGCCGAGGGAATGGCCCAGCAGCTGGAACGTCTGAGCACCCGCCGCAAGGATCTGGACGAAGCCATCGGCTTCTGTACCGTATTGGAAAAGGCTTCCGGAAACCTTGAAGAACTGGATGTGGAGCAGACGCTTGCGCGCCTTGCTGCACGGGAGGAACAGGGAGTGACCTTTGTGAACATTGAACGCACAGACCGAAAAGGCGAGCGCATCCGCGGTGCCTGTATCGGCGCTGCCCTTTTTGTGGCGCTGATGGCTTTTGTGATCGCAACGATGGCGTGGGCCTTTTACAGCGACCCGCAGGAAGCGCCGCCGCTGCCGCTGCTCATCGTATTGTTCGGCATCCCGGTGGGGTGCATCGTGGGCACGCTGAAGGTGTTGCTGGAACGCATTGAAGAGATCGGAAAGGGAGAAGAAGATGCTTATCGTAACTATTAACGAGGTGCCCGGCAAAAAGCTGGAAGCGCTGGGCGTGGTGCGCGGCAGCACGGTGCAGAGCCGCAATCTGGGCCACGATCTGATGGCGGGGTTCCGCACGCTGGTGGGCGGTGAAGTGACCGACTATGCGGATATGCTCACCGAAGCCCGGCAGATCGCCACAGGACGCATGGTCAAGGATGCAGAGGCCCTTGGTGCGGATGCAGTTGTAGGGATGCGCTACGCTTCCGCCAGCGTCATGCAGGGCGCAGCAGAGGTTATTGCTTATGGAACGGCGGTGAAGTTCGTATGACCACAAAAGAAAAGCAGGGCTTCGGCCTTTATTTCCTGTTAGCATTTGGTCTGGCATGGCTGTGTCAGGTCGGCGGCTGCATGGTGCTGCTGCAAAAGCAGAATGCCGTGCTGTATCAGTTGGCGCTGGTCGCCACCATGCTCTGCCCGCTGCTGGCGGTGCTGCTGGTGCAAAAGGTCTTTCTGCGCCAGCCCACCGGCATCGGCTGGAAGGTGCAGGGCAAGCGCCGCTACTGGCTGGCGGCGTGGTTCGGCCCGGCGGTATTTACGGTGCTGGCCGCAGTGCTCTATTTTGCGGTGTTCCCGCATCGACTGGACCTCTCCGGCAGCTGGCTGGCAGCGGCCTACGGCGGCGAGATGGACGCTCAGACCCTGCGCAGGGAGCTGGGCGTATCCAACTTCAGCTACATGCTGGAAACAGGTCTGTTCGCGGTCACGCTGGCTCCGGTCATCAATATGTTCGCAGCTTTGGGTGAGGAAGCCGGCTGGCGCGGGTATATGATGCCTCACCTGAAGGCGCAGCTCGGCCTGCTCAACGGCCGCCTGCTGGGCGGCGTGATCTGGGGTGTCTGGCACTGGCCGCTGATGCTGCTGGTAGGCTACGAATACGGCACCAACTACTTGGGTGCGCCAGTGCTGGGCCTTTTCGTGTGGTGCATAGTCTGCTTTGCGCTCAATACCCTGTTGGACTGGCTCTATGAAAAGACCGGGTGCATCTGGGTTCCGTCCATCGCACACGGCGCATTCAATGCGGTGGCAGCGCTGTTTGTGGTTTTGACGAACCCGGCAGACAGCTATTACAATGTATTGGGTCCGGCACCCATTGGCCTGATCGGAATGCTGCCCATGCTGGCTGCTGCAGTCTGGCTGACCCTGCGAAGATCCTGAAAACCTGAATAGTTCCGGGAGAGGACTCTTCCGCTTTTGCCGCCGCAGCTGCAATGCAGCTGCGGCGCAGTTTTTCCTGCGGCCTGCTGCTGTTTTGGGGTGCACGCAAAAAAGAATGGAAAAAATCTGTCAAAAAGTGTTGACAAGGAGGCGGGGGTGTGGTATTATACTTGAGCGCCAAGCGCTGAGGCAAAAGAATGACTTCCAAAGCCTCAGCAGAAAGCCCTTGAAAAGAACCAATAGACGCTGAAAAGTTTTGCGGTTGCGAAAGCAATGAATCGCCCCAGTGGGGCGTTCAAGCAAACAGAGCGGTCTTGCGAAAGCAAGATGGAGGGGACTCACCCCGACAAGCTCACGGTTTGTTCTGAGAAACTTCTTGGATGTCCAAGTTCAGAAAGTTCAAAAGCTTCTAAAAAATAAGGCTTGACAAAAAGCCACTTCGGTGGTAAAATAAACAGGTCGTCAGCCGCAAGGCTGAGGCGCTACAGGACCTTGAAAATTGAACAATATCGAAAAACTTGTAAGGAACCTTTTAAGTGTTTGGAAAAACACTAAAAACAATTCCAAAAGTAATTCACACAGGACGCAAGCGATTGCGTGCTGAGCGAACAAGATTTAACACTTTTAAGTGATAAATATCATTTATAAAGAGTTTGATCCTGGCTCAGGACGAACGCTGGCGGCGCGCCTAACACATGCAAGTCGAACGAGCGAGAGAGAGCTTGCTTTCTCGAGCGAGTGGCGAACGGGTGAGTAACGCGTGAGGAACCTGCCTCAAAGAGGGGGACAACAGTTGGAAACGACTGCTAATACCGCATAAGCCCACGGGTCGGCATCGACCAGAGGGAAAAGGAGCAATCCGCTTTGAGATGGCCTCGCGTCCGATTAGCTAGTTGGTGAGGTAATGGCCCACCAAGGCAACGATCGGTAGCCGGACTGAGAGGTTGAACGGCCACATTGGGACTGAGACACGGCCCAGACTCCTACGGGAGGCAGCAGTGGGGAATATTGCACAATGGGGGAAACCCTGATGCAGCGACGCCGCGTGGAGGAAGAAGGTCTTCGGATTGTAAACTCCTGTTGTTGGGGAAGATAATGACGGTACCCAACAAGGAAGTGACGGCTAACTACGTGCCAGCAGCCGCGGTAAAACGTAGGTCACAAGCGTTGTCCGGAATTACTGGGTGTAAAGGGAGCGCAGGCGGGAAGACAAGTTGGAAGTGAAATCTATGGGCTCAACCCATAAACTGCTTTCAAAACTGTTTTTCTTGAGTAGTGCAGAGGTAGGCGGAATTCCCGGTGTAGCGGTGGAATGCGTAGATATCGGGAGGAACACCAGTGGCGAAGGCGGCCTACTGGGCACCAACTGACGCTGAGGCTCGAAAGTGTGGGTAGCAAACAGGATTAGATACCCTGGTAGTCCACACCGTAAACGATGATTACTAGGTGTTGGAGGATTGACCCCTTCAGTGCCGCAGTTAACACAATAAGTAATCCACCTGGGGAGTACGACCGCAAGGTTGAAACTCAAAGGAATTGACGGGGGCCCGCACAAGCAGTGGAGTATGTGGTTTAATTCGACGCAACGCGAAGAACCTTACCAAGTCTTGACATCCCTTGACAGACATAGAAATGTGTTTTCTCTTCGGAGCAAGGAGACAGGTGGTGCATGGTTGTCGTCAGCTCGTGTCGTGAGATGTTGGGTTAAGTCCCGCAACGAGCGCAACCCTTATGGTCAGTTACTACGCAAGAGGACTCTGGCCAGACTGCCGTTGACAAAACGGAGGAAGGTGGGGATGACGTCAAATCATCATGCCCTTTATGACTTGGGCTACACACGTACTACAATGGCGTTAAACAAAGAGAAGCAAGACCGCGAGGTGGAGCAAAACTCAGAAACAACGTCCCAGTTCGGACTGCAGGCTGCAACTCGCCTGCACGAAGTCGGAATTGCTAGTAATCGTGGATCAGCATGCCACGGTGAATACGTTCCCGGGCCTTGTACACACCGCCCGTCACACCATGAGAGCCGGGGGGACCCGAAGTCGGTAGTCTAACCGCAAGGAGGACGCCGCCGAAGGTAAAACTGGTGATTGGGGTGAAGTCGTAACAAGGTAGCCGTAGGAGAACCTGCGGCTGGATCACCTCCTTTCTAAGGAGTCAGGCAAGGACAGGACATCAAAAGATGGACAGTCCTTGGACAGGTAACAAACGAGAAGAGTAGATATTGTTCGATTTTGAGGGCCCTGAAAAGGACACTCAAAGACGTACCTTGAAAACTGAATAATAACTGCGAAACAAAGATTATAGTAAGTTCTTTTTAAGAAATATTGCAATTTCAAAAGGAAGGGTAACAATAATCTTCGTTGGCAAGAGAGAATCAAGAGGATACCAAATGTTCCAAGAGAACGTTTGAAAGGTCAAGCGAACAAGGGCGCAGGGCGAATGCCTTGGCACTGGGAGCCGATGAAAGACGTGATAAGCTGCGATAAGCTTCGGGGAGCTGCAAATAAGCATTGATCCGGAGATTTCTGAATGAGGAAACTCACCTGGGTTCATACTCAGGTACGTTATACTGAACTTCAAAATAGGTATATCGAGGGAACCGCCTGAACTGAAACATCTAAGTAGGGCGAGGAAGAGACATCAAACGAGATTCCGTAAGTAGTGGCGAGCGAACGCGGAAGAGGGCAAACCGAGAGTAGAAATACTTTCGGGGTACGGAGCGCATTTAGGACTTAAGTTGTTAACCGAACGGCATGGGAAGGCCGGTCAGAGAGTGTGAGAACCACGTAGGTGAAAACGACAAGAGCCGAGCGAATTCCAGAGTACGGCCAGACACGTGAAACCTGGTCGGAATACGGGGGGACCACCCTCCAACCCTAAATACTACCCAGTGACCGATAGCGTATAGTACTGTGAAGGAAAGGTGAAAAGCACCCCGGGAGGGGAGTGAAAAAGAACCTGAAACCCTGTGCCTACAAGCACCTAGAGCGCGTCAATGCGTGATAGGGTACTTTTTGTAGAACGGTCCGGCGAGCGATTGTATGCAGCAAGGTTAAGGACTTAAGGTCTGGAGCCGAAGCGAAAGCGAGTTTGAAAAGGGCGTTAAGTTGCATATAATGGGCCCGAAACCGGGTGACCTACCCATGGTCAGGTTGAAGTGGAAGTAAAATTCCATGGAGGACCGAACCGACCTCCGTTGAAAAGGCGGCGGATGAACTGTGGGTAGCGGAGAAATTCCAATCGAACCCGGAGATAGCTGGTTCTCCCCGAAATAGTTTTAGGACTAGCCTCAAGTTAGATACCTGGAGGTAAAGCACTGAATAGCCTAGCGGCCGAGAGGTTAGCGAAGCTTATCAAACTCAGAATGCCAGAGTATTGATGCTTGGGAGTCAGACAGTGTCAGATAAATGTCATTGTCAAAAGGGAAACAGCCCAGATCTACAGCTAAGGTCCCAAAGTCAGGTTAAGTGGAAAACGATGTGAAGATACGTAGACAACCAGGATGTTGGCTCAGAAGCAGCCACTCATTCAAAGAGTGCGTAATAGCTCACTGGTCGAGCGTCTTTGCGCGGAGAATTTAACGGGGCTAAACCTGACACCGAAGCTTAGGCAATACAGCAATGTATTGGGTAGGGGAGCGTTGTATACGCGGTGAAACAGTAGCGCAAGCGGCTGTGGAGTGTATAGAAGTGAGAATGCCGGAATGAGTAGCGCGAATGCAGTGAGAATCTGCATGGCCGAAAGCCTCAGGTTTCTGGAGGAAGGTTCGTCCGCTCCAGGTTAGTCGGGAGCTAAGGTGAGGCCTAACGGCGTAGCCGATGCACAGACGGTAGAGATTCCGTCACCACCAAAAGAGTTAAGCACAGGGACACATATGAAGTCTCGGAGCCGGGTGTTGGTTCCGGTAGCGATCGAGGGAAGTTAGTACCGAAGTCCGGGATGGAAGATGGCGAGAAAAGCTGTGTGAATTTCTGCGGTGCCCGTACCGCAAACCGACACAGGTAGGTAGGAAGAAGATTCTAAGGCCAACGGGAGAAGGGTTGTTAAGGAACTCGGCAAATTGACCCCGTAACTTCGGGAGAAGGGGTGCTGCAGCAATGCAGCCGCAGAGAATCGGCCCAAGCAACTGTTTACCAAAAACACAGGTTTGTGCTAAATCGAAAGATGACGTATACGAGCTGACGCCTGCCCGGTGCTGGAAGGTTAAGAGGAGATGTGCAAGCATTGAATCGAAGCCCCAGTGAACGGCGGCCGTAACTATAACGGTCCTAAGGTAGCGAAATTCCTTGTCAGGTAAGTTCTGACCCGCATGAAAGGCGTAATGATTTGGGCACTGTCTCAACAGCCCGCCCGGCGAAATTGTAGTACCGGTGAAGATGCCGGTTACCCGCGACAAGACGGAAAGACCCCATGGAGCTTTACTGTAGCCTAATATTGGGTTTCGATGTTGCATGCACAGGATAGATGGGACACTGGGAAGCAGGTGCTTTGGCGCTTGTGGAGTGGCCGTTGGGATACCATCCTTGCGATATTGGAATTCTAACCTGCGCCTTTGAATCAAGGCGGGGGACATTGTTAGGTGGGCAGTTTGACTGGGGCGGTCGCCTCCTAAAGAGTAACGGAGGCGTTCAAAGGTTCGCTCAGCTTGAACGGAAATCAAGCAAAAGAGTGCAAACGCAGAAGCGAGCCTAACTGCGAGACTGACGGGTCGAGCAGTAACGAAAGTTGGAGTTAGTGATCCGGTGGTATGTGAGTGGAAATGCCATCGCTCAACGGATAAAAGTTACCCTGGGGATAACAGGCTGATCTCCCCCAAGAGTCCACATCGACGGGGAGGTTTGGCACCTCGATGTCGGCTCATCGCATCCTGGGGCTGTATTCGGTCCCAAGGGTTTGGCTGTTCGCCAATTAAAGCGGTACGCGAGCTGGGTTCAGAACGTCGTGAGACAGTTCGGTCCCTATCTGTCGTGGGCGCAGGATATTTGATGGGAGCTGTTCCTAGTACGAGAGGACCGGAGCGGACGTACCTCTGGCGCACCAGTTGTTCTGCCAAGAGCATAGCTGGGCAACTATGTACGGATCGGATAAACGCTGAAAGCATCTAAGCGTGAAGCCGACCCAAAGATAAGATATCCCATTGTTTCAAACAAGTAAGACCCCTTGAAGACTACAAGGTTGATAGGCACGATGTGTAAGTGGAGCGATCCATTCAGCAAGCGTGTACTAATAGGTCGAGGGCTTGACCACAATTCGCTTGAGACTCTGAGAGTCAACGAAAAAATGTAAGCAGTGATTATTCAGTTTTGAAGGCACGTCCTTCTAAGAAATACTGGACAAAGTACAACAAACATGTTATACCGGTTCAGTCAGATCGGTCGGTGTCGATGACGGTGAGGTTCCACCTGTTCCCATTCCGAACACAGAAGTTAAGCTCACTTGTGCCGAAGATAGTTCGCTGGAAACGGCGCGTGAAAATAGGTAGTCGCCGACTTGAACAGAAAGCTCTGAGAGAAATCTCAGGGCTTTTTTGTTGCACAAAAATATGAAGCGGATTTTGGTCGAAATGATAACAGGACAGGACTTGACAAAAATACTACTATGCAATACAATATAGATAAGCTACTATGTATTACATAATAGGCAAAAGGAGGTATCCAGTGGAAAACAACACACAATTGCTCAAGGGCGTTTTGGAATTCTGTGTTCTGAAGCTCATCAGCAGAGAGCCGACCTATGGCTATGAGATCGTGATGCATCTAAAACAGGTCGGGTTTTCTGACTTGAGTGAAAGTACACTCTATCCGCTGCTACTGCGGCTGGAACAGCAGGGAAAGGTCACGGTGGAACGCAGACCCTCCCCCAAGGGACCGAGCCGGAAATACTACGTTGTAACGGAAGAAGGGCGGCAGGCGCTTCTTGAATTCCGACAAGATTGGAGCCAGCTATGCCAGCTGGTGGAAAAAATTTTTAAGGAGGAGCCATATGAATAAGTATTTTGCGTTGCGAAAGGCAAATCGGATGCGTACAAAGCTGCTGAACGAAAAAAGCCAGGAGCAGCTGAAAGAAGTGATCCGGTATCTTCGCCGGGTCAGCTGGGATTTCTGCGGAATCGAGCTTGTACGCAGCGATCTACTTGATATTGCCATCCAGGCAAATGCGGAGAACCGGGAACTGTTTCATTCAATTCCGGACGCAAAGACCTTTGTGGAGGAAGTCAAGCCCAGCTTGAAAACACTGGGGGCTGGGGATTACTTCTGGTTTGTTGCACCGCTGTATTTCTTTTTGGAGTGGGGCGTGGAAGGGCTGCTGCTTTACCCGGTAATTGGTGATTGGGTTTTTGAACTTTCTGTAGGCTATCTGATGCAGCTTGTTGTTGCAGTGACGGTTTTTTGCGCACTGTTCCGCCGGATGATGGAGCAGGTAGGCTTTCCGCCACGAGAGTATTGGCTGAAATATGCTACATGGCTGGTGCTTTATATCGTGACCCTGTATGGAACGGGCTGGTTCTTTACCCAGATCGCGGGTAAGATCGTACTGCTGCGGCTTCCGATCCTTAGCTATTCGATTTTTTGCCTGCTTCTGGGTGCAGGACTGTATGCAATACATTTTTGGAGATATGGAAAAGACCCGCGTCTGAGTGCTCGCATATAAAGTAAAAAGCGCCCCCGCTGCACTGTGCATAACGGTGCAGCGGGGGCGCATACTTTATTGGGTGGTGTACCGGTTACGATACGAGCTTCTGCTTAGCCCTTGCCTGCGCAGCCGAACAGCTCGATCTTCTCCTTGCACTTGGCCTCGATGGCCTTTGCACCGGGAGCCAGCAGCTTGCGGGGGTCGAAGCCCTTGCCCTGCTGATCCTTGCCCTCTTCGATGTACTTGCGGGTGGCCTCAGCAAACACCAGCTGGCACTCGGTGTTGATGTTGATCTTGGAAACGCCCAGGCTGATTGCCTTTGCGATCATCTCGTCGGGGATGCCGGTGCCGCCGTGCAGAACCAGAGGAATATTATTGGTGGCCTTGTGGATGCGGTCCAGAGCCTCGAAGTCCAGACCCTTCCAGTTTGCCGGGTAGACACCATGGATGTTGCCGATGCCGGCAGCCAGGAAGTCAATGCCCAGAGCGGTGATCTTTGCGCACTCCTCGGGGTCTGCGATCTCGCCGGCACCCACAACGCCGTCCTCGACACCGCCGATGGAACCGACCTCGGCCTCGATGCTCAGGCCCTTAGCGTGTGCCAGAGCAACCAGCTCCTTGGTCTTTTCCACATTCTCCTCGATGGAGTAGTGGCTGCCATCGAACATGATGGAAGAGAAGCCGGCCTCGATGCAGGCCTTGCAGCCCTCATAGGTGCCGTGATCCAGATGCAGGGCAACAGGAACGGTGATGCCCATGGAATCGACCATTGCGCTGACCATGGCAGCGACGGTCTTGAAACCGGTCATGTACTTGCCGGCACCCTCGGAAACACCCAGAATCACAGGGCTCTTCATTTCCTCGCAGGCGGTCAGAACGGACTTGGTCCACTCCAGATTGTTGATGTTGAACTGAGGCACACCGTAGTGGCCATCACGTGCTTTGATCAGCATTTCGGTTGCATTTACCAACATTATTCATTACCTCCACAAAATCATTGGGGTCTTGCTCGTTTCGTATCCGCTTTGTGCACGGTTTAACGAACCTACAGAATTAGTATACCCCAAACAGCGGCCAAAATCAATCCAAACCGGTGTTTTTCCTGTAACAATGCGGGGATTCTGTTTCTGGCAGGGTGCAGGGGGTTACTGCCAGAAGCGCGTATATTCGATAGAATGCAACAAATTTCCATATAATGTGCAATAAGCGGCCGAAAGACAGAAAGCTTGATGAAGGACGGATTTTCAACACAGATCCACATTCGTCAAAATGATATTGGGCAATTTGGCAAAAGCGGACAGGATGCAGTTCAAAAAATTGTCATATTTCCGACTTGTATTCTACAAATTGTACGCAGAAAATCAAAAAAGGTCGAACCAAAAAGTGGAAAACCTTGTGGAAAGTGTGGAATTCCACAGGCAAAACAGGCTTTAAAGCTGGACTTTTGAACTTTCTCCACAGGGTTTTCAACATGTGGAAAAATAATCGCTCTTCTACGGATTGTATACCGCGTTTTTGTGGAAAACTTTTTTCTCCGGCAAAACAGAGGGATATCTACCCAGCAGCCGGGTAAAGCTGATGCAGGGCGGCAGAACATTTCTGCAAAAAAGCGGAAACGGTCTCCGGCACCACGAACAGAAAAACTTTTGCAGGACGCGGATAAAAAACGGTAATTTGCTGGCAAACAAGGTTGGCTTATGCTATACTTCAAGATGAGTTATCATCTTCAGATCATACCGGTGCGCGGCCCAGAGTGCGGCGCGCCTTTTGGAGGGTGTGCACAGCACCTTCCGGTGATACAACGGAAGGAGAAAATCATCATGGAAGAAAAGAACCAGCCGCGCCGTCCGCGCCGCAGCCCGGAAGAGCCGCTGCAGAAGAACGAGAGCCTTGTTTATGGCAAAAATCCGGTGACCGAACTGCTGAAAAGCGGTTCCGGCGTGGACACCGTGCTCATTGCTGAGGGCATGGCTCCGGCCGTGGCGGCTTACTATACCGCATTGGCAAAGGAAGCGGGTGCCACGGTGAAGCGGGTGCACCCTAACAAGCTGCGCCTGATGACCGGCACCGAGAGCCATCAGGGTGTGGCGGCATTTGCCAGCGAGATCGAATACGTGACGGTAGACGACCTGATGGCAGCAGCCAAGGACAAGGGCGAGGCACCTTTTCTGGTGCTGAGCGATGGCATTGAAGACCCGCACAATCTGGGTGCCGTGATGCGCAGTGCTCTGCTGTGCGGTGCGCATGGCATCGTGATCCCAAAGCGCGGCGGCGCATCGGTCACGCCTACCGTCATCAAGTCCAGCGCAGGTGCCGCAGAACGCCTGCCGGTGGCTCGTGTGGCCAACATCGGCGAGACCATCCGCCGCCTGAAGGAGCAGGGTGTGTTCGTCTACTGCGCCGATATGGACGGCGTGTCTCTGCGCAGGAACAACCTGACCGGCCCCATTGCACTGGTGCTGGGCAGCGAGGGCAGCGGTGTTTCGCAGCTGGTGAAAAAGCTGTGCGACGGCGTGGTGCGGCTGGATATGGCAGCACCGGGCACCGGTGTGGACAGCTACAACGTGTCGGTGGCTGCGGGCATTATTCTGTACGAGATCCAGTCCCAGCGCGCAGCACAGCAGGCATGATCCGGCATTCGGGCCGGAACCTCAATTTGAATTACAGGAGGGACTAGAATGCCGAAAGATAAAAATAATGGCCGGGAAATGACCCCGGATGAAAAGTTCCGCTCCTTTTTCAGCACCACGGCGGTGGATATCCCGGAGGAGATGACCCGGAGGGACGAAAACCAGCCGGAGGAAAAGCCGCAGAAACGGTTTGGCCTGTTTGGCCGTGGTAAGGAAAAGCAGGAGACTGACGAAGCTGCAGCAGAGCAGCCGCAGGAAATGCCTACCGGTGAGGTGCGGCTGGGTGAGGATGCGCAGCCGGAACCGGAAGCGGATCTGGAACTGATGCTGAGGCCGGAGGCAGACCCGGAACAGGAACTGGCCCCGTGGCCTTTTCTGGAGAAGGAAGCAGAGGATGCACAGCCGGAAGCACCCGCCAAAAAGCCGGAGGAAAAATCTGCACCGCAAACGGCGGAACCCCCGGCGGCAGTGAAGCCGGAAACACCCCGGCAGAGCGCTGTCCCGGCGGCAAGACCCGCAGAGCAGCATAGCACGGCAAAGCCTCTCCGGCACCCCAAGAATGCGCCGGAGGTGCTGCTGCCGCAGGAAGAGCAGGAGCAGCAGGAGATGGCACAGCTCAAGGCGATGATCAACGGCCTGAGCGACCAGAAGCCGGAAAAGCCTGCACCGAGGGCCGAAGCAGCCCCGGCAGCAGAAACTGAACCGGCTGAAAGCAAAAAGAAACCGTCCGGTGCACCGCTGCCCGCGGCTGTGTTTGCAGCGGTAAAGGAGACGGCACCGGAGCTGCAGCCGGAACCTGTGCCGCAGCCGAAAAAAACGGAGCAGCCGGAAAAGCAGCCGGTGGCCGATTTCTTTGGCAAGGCGCAGAGCGAGGACGCACCGCAGGCACCTTTGGCCCCGGCAGAGGAGCCTGCCGCAAAAGAGGACACCATGAGCCTGCCGCTGCTGCCGCTGGACGGCGAAGAGCCGCAGCAGGCACCGGAGAAGGCATCCGCTGCGCCACAGCCGGAACTGAAAGCTGAGGCGGAGGACGCGGTGTCTCCGGAGGAACATGCCGAAACGGAGCTGCCCGAGCCGGAGGCTACGGTGGATAAGCTGCACCGTATGAGTGCAGAGCTGACGCTGCGCTGCGTGCTAGGCGGCATTCTGGCTGTGGTGCTGCTGCATTTTGGTTTGGTATCGGATGGGCTGCTGCCCGCCATGGCGGCGCTGGACCCGGACGCTGCCCCGGCGGCATTCTATGGTGCAAACCTGCTGCTGCTGGCTGCAAGCCTGTGCGTGGGCTTCCCGGTGCTGCGCGACGGCCTGAACGGCCTGCGCGGACGGTCTTCTTCCGAGACGATGCCGGCGCTGGCCGCAGTAGCAGCGCTGGTGCAGGCGGTTACAGCCATGCTGAACGCAAATGTTTACCGCGGCACCACCGGCATCTCGCTGCTCAGCGGCATGGCCGCGCTGGGGCTGTTCCTTGCGCTGCTGGGCAGCCGGGTGATGCTGGCTGCTGTCAAGGGCGGCTGTGAGCTGGTGACCAATGGTGTGGAGTTCGAGGGCGCCTACCGCGCCAAGGACAAAGACCTGCTGCGCGCCCTTGCACGGGATCTGGAACAGAAGGACCCCTGGGTGCTGCTGAGCCGCCCGATGAAGGAAGCTGACGGCTTTGTGGAGCAGAGCTTGAGCGAGCGCGCAAGCGAGCGCCGTGCACGCAAAGTTTCGTACATCCTGCTGGGCGTTGCCCTGCTCAGCGGCGTGCTGTTCCTGCTGGCAGGTGCCGGCTGGAACAAAGCTGCGGCTGCCATGGCAGCTGTGCTGTGCATGGGCGCACCGCTTTCTTCTACCCTGATTGCGGGCGTTGCCTCGCTACGGCTGCAGCGTGCGGCTGCGGCTGTGGGCGCAGTCGTGCCCGGTTGGCAGGCCATTGAGCAGCTGGGCGGCATTGATACGCTGCAGATCGATGCAGACGACCTGTTCACCGCCGACAGCGCACAGCTGGAGGATATCCGCATCTTCAAGGGCGGCCGCATCGACCGCGCCATCCTGTACGCGGCCAGCGTGCTGAACGAGAGCCACGGCACCCTGAAGGGGCTGTTCCGCCAGATCGTTGAGGAACGCACAGACATCCTGTTCCCGGTCAAGGATCTGGAGCAGCACCATGGGCTGGGCTTTTCCGCCTGGTGCGATAACAACCGCATTCTCATTGGTACCCGCCGCTATCTGGAGCAGGAGGGCGTGCCACTGCCGGACGAGGAATACGAGATGCAGCACTCGAAGAACGGCGAGCTGCAAATTTTGTATCTGGCTGTGTCCGGCAATCTGCACGCTATGTTCGTGCTGAAATATGTGGGCGGGCGCAATGTGGCCCGCGGCCTTGCCGTGCTGCAAAAGGAGAACATCCGCCTGCTGGTCACATGCCAGGACCCCAGTCTGACTGCACACCACATTACCGAAGCATACCGCCTGCCGGAAGGCATGATCACCGTGCTGGATCAGGAGCAGTGCAACGCCATCAAGGCCGCACCGAAAGACCCGGAGGATACCTGCTGCATGATCCATCTCAAGGCGTTTGCCAGCCTGACCGGCGGTCTGCAGGCTGCGGATCAGGCCCAGAACGCCGAGAGCAGCGCCACCACGGTACAGATGGTCTCGGTGCTGTTCTCCATTATCATTGCAGCGCTGCTCACCAGTGCAGGCAGCATCTGGGAGCTTTCGGTGGCAACGGTGCTGATGTACCAGGCAGCGTGGAGCGCCCTGAGCATTGCTGTGTGTGCACTGAAGCAGCATAACTGAGAAATATTCTCAGAATAAATAGGAATCGTTCTTGATTTCCATCAAAAAATATGGTATACTCTGTTCAGAACCTGAGCCGCAGGCGAAAAAATTACCGCCGGGCTGAATGATAGAGCCGGGATCGGTCGATCCTGACAGAAGATCCGTTTTTGAAAGGAGAGCATCATGGAACTGAAGGGTACCAAAACCGAGAAAAATCTGATGGAAGCGTTTGCAGGCGAGAGCCAGGCACGCAACAAGTACACCTTCTTTGCCAGCATGGCAAAAAAAGAAGGCTACGAGCAGCTGGCCGCGATCTTTGAGGAGACCGCCGGCAATGAGAAGGAGCACGCAAAGATCTGGTTCAAGCTGCTGTGCGGCGGCGCGATCCCCGATACCCTGACTTGTCTGGACATGGCAGCAGGCGGTGAGCACGACGAGTGGACCGAGATGTACCCCCGCATGGCTAAGGAGGCCAAAGAAGAGGGCTTCCCTCAGATCGCAGCACTGTTCACCATGGTGGCACAGATCGAGAAGGAGCACGAGGAGCGCTACCGTGCGCTGGCCGAAAACCTGAAAAACAACAAGGTCTTTGCCCGCGAGGAGCAGCAGGTATGGCAGTGCCGGAACTGCGGCTACACCTATATCGGCAAGTCCGCACCGCTCAAGTGCCCGGTGTGCGCACATCCGCAGAGCTACTTTGAGCTGAAAAAGATCAACTACTAAGCTGAAAATTCAAAAGCAGAACAGCGCCGCCGCATCCGGTTTGCCGGGTGCGGCGGCGTTTTGTACAAAATTGAAAAGCGGATTTTATTATTCTCCACAAAATAAGGCTCAGCTGCCCGGCAGAATGGGCAAAAAACTTGACCCGGTTTTGCACTGCGTGTAAAATAATACGGAGACAGGAATATTTAAAGGATCTTGCAGCAAAGCAGGCGGGGAGGGCAAAGCCCATGAAGCAGGGGTTCAAAGCGTGTGTTTGTGCAGTGGTGCTGTGCGCAGAACTGTTTGCAGCCGGGGCCTTGTCGGCCTATGCTGCGCAGGAGCAGCCGCTGCCGGACAGCGGCATGACATTGGACACTGCCGAACTGACGCTGGATATCACCGAAGGAGACCCGGCCCCGGTGGCCTACCTGAATGTGCAGGCACCCAACGACTACTTCTTTCTGATCTGGACTTCCAGTGATCCGGCAGTGGCATCGGTGGACGGCACTGGCAAGGTGACCGGCCATGCCGAGGGCACTGCGGCCGTCACGGCCCGCAATGAGCGCGGCGAAAAGACCACCTGTACCATCACGGTGCGCAAAAGCACAGCCAGCCGCCTGGTGCTGAACACCAGCGATCTGACGCTTACCATTACAGAGCAGGAGCCTGCCCCGACGAAACAGCTGAAGCTGGAACAGAACAAAGGCGGGTTTACCTATGTGCGGCAGTGGGTCAGCAGCAACCCGGCGGTGGCATCGGTAAGCACAAACGGTACCGTAAAGGCGCAGGGGTCCGGCAAGGCCGTCATCAGCGCACTGACCACAGCCGGGCAGGTGCTGCGCTGCACGGTAACGGTCACATCGGAGATCGGACGGGTGCAGATGAGCAAAAACGCCATGCTGCTGCAGGCAGTGGGAGCCAGTCAGAAGCTGACCGCGCAGGCTGCAGGCACCAAAAACGGAACGATGACATGGCTCAGCAGTAATCCGGGCGTGGCAACTGTGAGTGCGGATGGCATGGTAACGGCGGTGGGCGACGGTGAAACGATGATCCTTGCCGTTACACCGGAGGGTCGTGCCGATGCCTGCTATGTGGCCGTGGGAGCGGCGGCGTGGCGGTTCCGCTCGGAGGACGAGCTTGCCGAAACGCTGACCCTGACCGGCCAGCTGCCCTATTCGGATGGAAAATAAAAAGAAAAATGGGAGCGTTCTGTGCAGCAGGATGCTCCCATTTTTTCAAAACCCGCTGGGCAGAAAGATCATCGTTCCCCGGGCAGACCACGCCATCCGCTGGGCCATGCAGCCGGGCGCACCGGCCAGCAGAAACAGGGCCAGTGCGGCGAGCAGCAGCACCCATCCAAGGCCGCTGTGCGGCCTGCCGGAAAAAGGATCCCCTTTTTTGCGTCTCATCCCGCTGCCCCCTTTTTGCTGTGCTGGCCCATGCTATGCGCGGCCAGCAGTGATTGTGCAACGTGCTGGGCTGTGGTACAATAAAATATCGAAATCTACTGTGCAGGGAGAACGATTTTATGCTGACCATTACACTGCTGGGCACTGCGGCTACCATGCCACTGCCGGACCGGGCACTCTCGGCGGCGTTTGCTGCCTGCGGCGGTCACGGCCTGCTGTGGGACTGCGGCGAGGGCACGCAGGCGGCAGCGCGCCGTGCGGGCGTGAACCTGATGCGGGCAGATGCCATCTGCCTGACCCACTACCATGGCGACCACATCTTTGGTCTGCCGGGCCTTTTGCAGACTCTGGGGGCGCAGGGCCGCACAAGGCCGCTTGCGCTGCTGGGTCCGGAGGGCCTGCCGGATATCTGGGCGGCGGTGTGGGCACTGACCGGCCCGCTGCCCTATCCGGTGAAGCCGCAGGTGCTTATGCCGGGCCAGCCGCTGGCGCTGGATGCGCTGAGCGAGGGCTGGCCTGCCGGTGCGCGGCTGGTGCCGTTTGCCACAAAGCACCGGGTAAAAAGCCTTGGCTACCGGCTGGAGCTGCCCCGTGCAGGCAAATTTTCGCCGGAGCAGGCCCAGGTGTTGGGGGTGCCGGTGCAGCAATGGAAGCTGCTGCAGAAAGGGCAGAGCGTTGCCGTGGAGGGCAGAACGGTGCAGCCTGCGCAGGTGCTGGGTGCCCCGCGTAAGGGGTTGAGCGTGGTATTTTCCGGCGATACGGCCCCCTGCCCGTATTATTTGCAGGCGGCGCATGACGCAGACCTGCTGATATGCGATGCCACCTATGCCCTTCCGGAGCAGGAAAACCAGGCCCGTCAGTGGGGGCACAGCACCTTTGGGCAGAGCGCGACCCTTGCCGCGCAGGCGAGGGCAAAGCGGCTTTGGCTGACCCATTATTCCCCCATGATCACCGACCCGGAGGAATATGCCGCGCAGGCACAGAGCATCTTCCCGGCGGCGGAGTGCGGCTTTGACGGCAAAAGCATCACCCTGCAGTACGAGGAGGCACAGCCATGACCATCCGGATGGACGAGGGTGCGGCAGAGCTGCTGGACACCCTGCACAGGGCGGGCTATGCAGCCTACGTGGTGGGCGGCTGCGTGCGGGACAGCCTGCTGGGTCTTACCCCCCATGACTGGGATCTTTGCACCAGCGCCCTGCCGCAGCAGGGAATGGAGCTGTTCGGCGAAGAAAAATGCATTCCCACCGGCCTGCAGCACGGCACCGTGACCGTAAAGCAGGGCGGCGGGCTGTACGAGATCACCACCTTCCGCACCGAGGGAGCCTACACCGATGGCCGCCACCCGGATGAGGTGCATTTTGTGCCGGATGTGCGGGAGGACCTGGCCCGGCGGGATTTTACCATCAACGCCATGGCCTACAATGAAAAAGAGGGTCTCATTGACCCCTTTGGCGGTCAGGCCGATCTGCAAAGCGGCATCCTGCGGGCCGTGGGCGTGCCCCGCCAGCGGTTCACCGAGGACGCGCTGCGCATCCTGAGGCTGTACCGGTTCGCAGCGCGGTTTGGCTTTGCCATCGACCCGCCCACGGCGCAGGCGGCACAGGAGCTGTGTGCCCATCTGGACTGCGTATCGGTGGAGCGCATCGAGGAAGAGCTTGCAAAACTGCTGAACGCACCCGCCCCTGCGGCATATCTTGACAAAAAAATACTACTTGTTATTCTGCCGGAGCTTTCATCGGAGGCACTGGCGGCGGCAAAGCCGGTGGTGGATGCCTGCCCGGCGGGGGAGCAGGCCCTGCCCATCCGGCTGGCGGCGCTGCTGCTGAGCCTTGGCGAGGACGGCACCCGCCGCACCCTCAGGCGCCTGCGCTGCTCCAATGCCTGTATTGAGGAAACGGCGGTGCTGGTGCGGGAAGCCAGAAGGCGTGACGGTAGCTTTCTCTTCGGACACGAGTACGGGTTGCGGCACCCAGCGGATGCTTCGTGCTTTGAGCAGCACTCGCATCCTGCTGGCCGCTGCTCCAACAGCAACTCCTTGTTTCCGCCGCAGGCGGCAGTCGTTGCCGTTGCAGGCCATTCCATCGCCCGCCCTATTGCCTTCGGCAACAGGGTCCCACCCCAGCGGACGGTCCTCAGAGAAACTACCGTCACACCCGGCTTTACTATCTACGCCCGCCGACTACTGGGCAAATATAACTTGTGTACCGTGCAGCGCATTGCTGCACTGGGCACAGCCCTGCAGCCGGAACGGGCGGCTGATTTTGCTGCACTTTCCGAATTGGCCGAACAATTGGACGCGGACGGCGTATGCTGCCGCGTCAGCCAGCTGGCTGTGAATGGCCGCGACCTGATGGCGGCAGGCGTCCCGGCGGGGCCGGGCATCCGCAAAGTGCTGGAAGCGCTGCTGGACGGTGTGATCCGGGAAGAATATCCCAACGAGCGGCAAGCCCTGCTGGCCGCAGTGCAGCAGCTCGCTGCGTCTTGACAAGCTCTTTTTTCAGAGTTACTATTATACTACTGTTTTAGTGTGTTGAATGCACCAAAGGAGAACTTATGACCACACAGACCCCTGATTCAAAGCCGCGTGCCCTCATTGCCATGAGCGGCGGCGTGGACAGCTCGGTGGCGGCATGGCTCATGCAGCAGGCAGGCTATGACTGCACCGGCATCACCATGCGGCTCACCCGCAACGAAACGCTGGGACAGTCCGGCTTTCACACCTGCTGCTCGGAAAAGGACATCGAGGACGCGGCAGAGGTGGCGTATGCCATGGATATCCCGTACGAGGTGCTGGATTTCACGGCTGACTTCCGGGAACAGATCATTGAAAAATTCGTCCGCGTGTATGAGGCGGGCGGCACGCCGAACCCCTGCATCGACTGCAATAAATATATGAAGTTCCGCCATCTGCTGGACTGGGCCCGGGCACACGGCATGGGGTATGTGGTCACGGGCCACTATGCCCGGGTGGAGCAGGACGAGGCCACCGGCCGTTTCCTGCTCAAAAAGGGGCTGGACGAGGGCAAGGACCAGAGCTACGTGCTCTACAATCTCACTCAGGAGCAGCTGGCGCATATCCGTCTGCCGCTGGGCGGCCTGCACAAGACTGAGGTGCGCGAGATCGCGGAGCAGCACAAATTTGTCAATGCCCACAAGCACGACAGTCAGGACATCTGCTTCGTGCCGGATGGCGACTATGCCCGCTTTATGGAGGACTTCACCGGCAAACACTACCCGGCAGGTGATTTTCTGGACGAGAGCGGCAGGGTGGTGGGCACCCACAACGGCGCGGTGCGGTACACCATCGGCCAGCGCAAGGGGCTGGGCCTTGCCATGGGGGCACCTGTGTACGTCTGCGGCAAGGACATGCAGGCAAACACCGTCACGGTAGGGCCGGAGGAGATGCTGTTCGACCGCATCGTGTATGCGGACGAGGTGAACTGGATCGCCATTCCGGAGCTGACCGGGCCGCTGCGGGTCACAGCCCGCACCCGGTACCATCAGGTGGAGCAGGCCGCCACCGTCTACCCGGCGGAGTGCGGCTTCCGGCTGGAATTTGACCAGCCCCAGCGCGCCCCTACGCCCGGTCAGGCCGTGGTGCTGTATCAGGGCGACACCGTGCTGGGCGGCGGCACCATTACGAGAGTGGAAAAGTAACAAGGAGAACAAAATGCAAAATCAGTATTCCCGCACGCAGTTGCTGCTGGGCGCGGAAGCTATGGAAAAACTGCACAATTCCCGCGTGGCGGTGTTCGGCATCGGCGGCGTGGGCGGCTACACGGTGGAAGCGCTGGCGCGCAGCGGCGTGGGGGCACTGGATCTGATCGATGATGATAAGGTCTGCCTGACCAACCTCAACCGCCAGATCATCGCCACCCGCAGCACGGTAGGGCAATATAAGGTAGATGTGGCTGCGCAGCGCATCCACGACATTGACCCGGACATCAGGGTGACCACCCACCGGTGCTTCTTTGGCCCGGAAACACAGGACCAGTTCGACTTTACCCAGTACGACTATGTGGTGGATGCCATTGACACTGTCACCGGCAAGCTGGCGCTGGTGATGAAGTGCAAGGAGGTGGGCACCCCCATCATCTGCTCCATGGGCGCAGGCAACAAGATGGACCCGACCCGCTTTGAAGTGACCGATATCTACAAGACCTCGGTCTGCCCGCTGGCCAAGGTGATGCGCACCGAGTGCCGCAAGCGCAGGATCAAGCACCTGAAGGTGGTCTACTCCAAGGAGCCTGCCATGACCCCCATCGAGGATGACGCCATCAGCTGCAAGTATCACTGCATCTGCCCTCCGGGCACCCAGCGCAAGTGCACCCAGCGCCGTTCGGTGCCGGGCTCCAATGCCTTTGTACCCTCGGTGGCCGGCCTGATCATCGGCGGCGAGGTGGTAAAAGACCTTGTGGGCTTTGTACCGATGAAGGGGTAAAACAGACTGCAGACTCCTGCTGTGTGGGACGATTTGAAATGCGCTCCGCGTTGCTTTGCGCATAAGCTAAGGAAATTATATTTTTGATTTTGGGGTCCAGAAACGCCTGCGGGCGTTTCTGGACCCCATTTTCATGGGCGGGGGTCGTGGAGGATAGGCTTGTGCTTGCGGGCAGAACCCTCTCGGTCACGCCTGCGGCGTGCCAGCTCCTGAGAGGGTTCAGCCCGCTGAAAACAAGCAGAACGTTAACTCCGCCGCGCGAATGTTTCCACAGGAAACCAGCGCGGCAGCTTCCGCTTTCGGTTATGACTCCTCCCGTGAAAAGGCAATTCTGGAAAATCCGCAGATTTTCCAGAATTGCGAAATAAAATAATAATTCCGCTGAAAATGGTCAGAGCATCAGCGGAGACCATTTGAAATCGTATTTTTTGCGATGCAGCGTTCCATAACATAAATTCGCAACTAATTTGCATTTTGGTATTGCAATTGGAGAGAATATCGTGTATAATCATCCCTGTTCAAAAATGCAACCAATTTGCAATTTACTAAAATGAAGCGACGAACGGTCGTTTTTAGGAGCGTATATGGAACTGTTTCTGGATGTTCTGGGCGAATCTCTGGTGGATACCGCCAAGATGCTGCCCTTCCTGTTTTTGGCTTATCTTCTGATCGAGTATATCGAGACCCGCCACGGTGAGCGCATTGAAGCACTGCTGGCAGGCGGCGGGCGCTGGGGCGCGATTCCGGGCGCGGTGCTGGGCTGTGTGCCGCAGTGTGGCTTTTCGGCCATTGCGTCCAACTTCTACTCCTCCCGCGTCATCACGCTGGGCACCCTGATGGCCGTCTACCTTGCCACCAGCGACGAAGCCATCCCGCTGCTGGTATCCATGCCGGCCTACTGGGATAAGCTGGCTGTGCTCATGGTCATCAAGGTGGTATACGCCATTGTGGTGGGCTTTGTGCTGGATTTTGTGCTGCGCGGCGTGCTGCCCAAATCGCTGCGCGGCGGCTACACCGGCCATGCCGACGAGGTGGACTGTCACGAGGAGCACAGCGACGAAGAGGGCAAGCCCGCCCCCATCTGGAAAGCGGCCCTGCGCCATACGCTGGAGATCTTTGTGTTCATCTTTGCGTTCAGTCTGGTGTTCGGCCTGATCGTGGAAGGCGTGGGCGAAGATGTGTTTGCAGACCTTCTGGGCAGCATGGGCTTCTTCCAGCCGGTAGTGGCTGCGCTGGTGGGCCTGATCCCCAACTGCGCCGCCAGCGTGCTGCTGACCCAGCTGTATGTGGAAGGTGCTCTGCGCTTTTCCAGTCTGGTGGCGGGCCTTTGCACCGGTGCAGGCGTGGGCCTTGCGGTGCTGTGGCGCACCAATCCTTCGTGGAAGCAGAACCTGTTCATCACCGGCCTGACATGGGGTGCAGGCGCATTCCTCGGCGTGGCAATGCAGGTGGTCGTGGCCGTGTTTGCGTGATCCCGAGAAGAAGCTGCAAAGAAAACGGCATCGTGAAACAAAATAAGGCTATTGCATGGAATTCTGTGCAGTAGCCTTATTTTTATGCCCAAATGCACCCCAATTTTAAAAAAGTATGGTATACTGGTACAAAACTCAGTTCCATAGGGGAGAATAGAATGCAATATAAGATTCTGGCAAGCGATTACGACAACACACTGGTGCCCTTTGGCGAGAGCAAGCCGCGTCAGAAGGTGGTAAAAGCCATCAAAAAGCTGCAGGCCGCAGGCGGCAGATTTGTGCTCAGCACCGGACGTGCGTATCCGTGCGTCAACCTCAAAGGCCAGCTGGGCGGCATCCGGTTCGATTATGCCATCACCTGCAACGGTGCCTGTGTGGTGGACCGCGAGGGCCGCATCGTGGCCGAGCACCCGCTCACCGCTGAGGAAATGTACGCGCTGGTGGATTTCTGCGAGGATTATAACTATCCGCTGCAGTTCAATTTCAGGGATGCCTGCTACGCCTACTGCGAGTATGAATATCTGCACAGGGGCTACCAGCAGATGAACAGCATCGGGCTGGACTGTATGGACGGCGAAGATCAGGACCGCCACCTGATCGACATGCCCCACGCCGCTTTTGCGGCAGTGCCGCCGGAGCACGTGGCAGATTTTGCGGCAAAGTACGGCCATCTGGGCCTGCACTGGATGCAGGTGGGCGCGCAGAATGCCGATGGCCTGTGCTATTACGACATCGTGCGCGGTGGAATGGACAAGGGCGTGGGCCTTGCCGACCTGTGCGAAAAAATGGGTCTGACACTGGCCGATGCCGTGGCGGCAGGCGATTCTGCCAACGATGTGGCTATGCTGAAGGCAGCGGGCCTTGGCTGCTGCATGGCAAACGGCACGCCGGACGCAAAGGCTGCCGCTGACCGCATCATTGGCGATGTGCGGGAGGACGGCCTTGCCGACCTGATCGATGAGCTGTGGTTCGACGGCCCCAGAGCAGAGCCGTCCGGCCGCGACCTTGGCTCGCCTTGGGATAAAATTGAAAGTGCAGGCGGACAATGAGCTTTGAACCGGTGTATAACGAACACAGCCGGGCGCTGATCCTTGGCACATGGCCCAGCCCCAAAAGCCGGGAGATGGCCTTTTACTACGGCCACCCGCAGAACCGCTTCTGGCCCATGATGGCCGCGCTGACCGGTGAGCCGGTGCCTGCCCGTGAGGACATTGAAGCCAAAAAGCAGATCATCCTGCGCCATGGGCTGGCCCTCTGGGACACGCTGGAACGCTGCACCATCACCGGCGCAGCGGACGCTTCCATCAAGGATGCAGTGCCGAATGATATTGCCGCTCTGCTGGCAAAGGCACCCATCGAAGCAGTATTCTGCAACGGAGCCACCGCATACCGGATCTATACAAAGTATCTGCAGCCGGTGTCCGGCATTGCAGCGGTAAAGCTGCCCAGCACCAGCCCGGCAAACGCTGCCTGCCGCCCGGAAAAGCTGCGCGAAATCTGGGGCGCGGCCCTCTTGCCGTGGATCAACAAATGATGGCCAGGTTGTAAATTATCCGTGAAAGCCTTGCGTTTTTCGCGGGGCGCGGTATTATGGGTAACATAAGGGGCAATGCCCCGGACAAGGAGAAGAAACATGAGCAAGATCATCCGCACCAGAAAGCCCAGCGTTCTGCCATTTTATGCAATGGCACTGGTCTTTTTGGTATTGTGCGCGGTACTGCCGGTGTATAAGCTGTGGGCGCTGCTGGCGGCGCTGGGCGGTGCATTTGTGGCCTTTGGTGCGGCACAGAAGGTCTGCCCGCCCCGGGTGGTGGAGCACGAAGTGCCTTTCCACACCGGTGTGGAGGATGTGGACGCGATGCTGACCGACATTCAGCAGAAACTGGATACCCTGCACACCCTCAACGAGCAGCTGCCGGACCCGCAGCTCTCTGCCGCCATGACCCGCATGGAAAAGGCGGGCCGCTCCATTGTGGAAGCGGTGGAAGCAAACCCGGAAAAGGCAAAGCAGGTGCGCAGGTTCGCAAACTATTACCTGCCGGATGCGGTGAACGTTCTGCAGCAGTATGCAAAGCTGGCAAAGCAGGGCGTGCGCGGCGAGAATGCCGCAGCCATCCGTACCGAGGTGGAGCACAATGCTGCTTCCATTGCCACGGCGTTTGAAAACCAGCTGGATGCCCTGTACGCCGCCGAGAGCATGGACCTTTCTGCAGATATCACGGTGCTGCAGAACATGCTCAAAGGGCAGGGCCTGAGCTAAGAAAAAAGGTAAATGGTATTTGGAAAGGAAGGAATCTCTTATGGCTGATAATACATTCAACTTTGACCTCGATGCACCCGCAGTACCCACCCTGACGCTGGACCCCACCCCGGCAGAAGAGGAAAAGGCAGCACCCGCCCAGCAGGAAGCTGCCGCACCGGAGCAGCCGCAGGTGAACCTGACCCCGGAAGAACAGGCCATGGTGGATCAGTTTGCTGAAAAGATCGACATTACCAACAGCCAGCAGGTGCTGCAGTACGGCTCCGCCTGTCAGAAGAAGATCGGCGATTTCTCCGAGGCCGCCCTTTCCAAGGTGGCCACCAAGGATCTGGGCGAAGTGGGCGATATGATCACCAGCCTGATCGGTGAGCTGAAGAGCTTTGATGCAGGCGAGGAAGAAAAAAAGGGCATCCTCGGCTTCTTCAAGAAGAAGGGCGACCAGCTGGATGCCATGAAGATGAAGTACAACAAGGCCGAGACCAACGTGGAAAAGATCCAGTCCATGCTGGAGGGCCATCAGGTGCAGCTGCTCAAGGACATCGCCATGCTGGATAAGATGTATGATCTGAACATGGCCTACTTCAAGGAGCTGAGCATGTATATCCTTGCCGGCAAAAAGAAGCTGGCCGATGTGCGCGCAAACGAGCTGCAGCAGGCCATGGATAAGGCCAAGGTTTCCGGCCTGCCGGAGGATGCACAGGCGGCTCGTGATCTGGCCGACCAGTGCGAACGCTTTGAGAAGAAGCTCTATGATCTGGAGCTGACCCGCAACATCAGCCTGCAGATGGGGCCGCAGATCCGCCTGCTGCAGAACAACGACACCATGATGGCAGAGAAGATCCAGTCCACCATCGTCAACACCATCCCCCTGTGGAAGAACCAGATGGTGCTGGCACTGGGTCTGGCCCACAGCCAGCAGGCCATGCAGGCCGAGCGTGCCGTGACCGACATGACCAACGACCTGCTCAAGAAGAACGCCGAGGCCCTGAAGATGGGTACCATCGAGACCGCAAAGGAGAGCCAGCGCGGTGTGGTGGACATCGAGACCCTGCAGCAGACCAACAAGAGCCTGATCGAGACGCTGGACGAGCTGAACAAGATCCAGAGCGAGGGCCGCGCAAAGCGCGCTGCCGCCGAGCAGGAGCTGAACCGCATCGAGGACGAACTGAAAGCAAAAATGATGGAGATCCGGAGCTGAGATGGCAAACGCAGATTTTTCGCAAAAACAGAACAGCACTTCCGGCGGTTTTGACGCGGGCAGCTACCGCGAACAAAAGCAGCCGGAGCAGGCCGTGCCGCTGACACCTCTGCAGCAGAAGCTGACAGGGCTGGAAGCAAAGCTGCCCGCAGCCCTTTCCACCCGCGCAGCTGCACTGGCGCTGAGCGTGGTGGTGATGCTGGCGGCCTTTTTGGGCTTTGGCAGCGCCAAGCTGCGCAGCCGGTACAACGAAGTCCGCAAATGGTACACGGTGGGTGTGGCGGCAGACAACGGCTATAACCTCAACGAGGAGCTGACCACCCGCATGAACACGGCGGCAAACATCATCACTACCGCCAGCAGCACGCTGGGAGCGGACAGTGCCGAGGTGCAGGCCGCACAGAGCGCGCTGAGCGATTTTACCGCCTGTCTGGAAGCCGTGCAGAACGGCGGCAAAAGTCAGGCACTCACCTCGCTGCCCTATTATCAGGGCAGCACGATGCATGCGCTGTATCAGGCCAACGAGGTGCTGGGGTCGCGGATCGATCAGCTCTACGCAAAGCTGCAGGAGCAGGCCGCAGACCCCATGAAGATGGGCGCGGTGCAGGGCCAGTACGGCCAGTTCAACAGTGCGGCTACCATCATCGGCACCCTGAAATACAACGATGCCGTTTACGACTACCAGAAAGAGACCGGCGGCTTCCCGGCCAGCGTGCTGGGAGCCATTGCCGGTGTAAAGGAGGTTGAACCCTTCGCATGAAAAATTTTGCAAAACGCGTAAGCGCTCTGGTGCTGGCCCTTGTGGTGGGCGCAGCGGCCCTGTGCCCGGCGGCCCTTGCCGCCGCCAGTCTGCCGGACCTGCCCAAAGACGAATGTGTGGTGGATGATGCCAACATCCTGAGCGACAGCACTACCCAGACCATCGTTGATCTGAACAACCAGCTGGAACAAAGCTGCAGCGGGGCACAGATCGGCGTACTGACTGTAGATTATACGGGTAATTATTCCACTGAGGATTATGCAACACAGGCCTTCAACGCCTGGGGCATCGGCTCGGCTTCCGAGAACAACGGCGTGCTGATCCTGCTGGTGATGGAGTCGCCCATCTACGAGGATGGCGATTACTACGTGACCTACGGCGACGGCTTCCGCAACACCACGCTGGAAAGTCAGGCCAGCGCCCTCGCTCAGACCATGGAAGGTGATTTTGTTAACCGCGATTACAGCGATGCAGTAATCACCTGTGCCAACAATGTGGCCGACACCATTGCAAGTGTTTATGGGGTAAATCTGAACAATGGCAGCTACGACGACGGCAGCTATGCCCAGCCGGACGACGGCCCCACCACCTTTGGGGATATCGTTCTGGGTATCGTGATCCTGTTCATGTCCCTGATGGTGATGCTGATCATCGTGCTGTTCGTGTTCCGGGTGTTCATTGCACCCATCGGCCACGCAGCAGGCTGGAACTGGGGTCCCTTTGCATGGGGCTACATGGCAGGTTCGGCCCGTCGGCACCGTCCCGGCCCGCCGCCCCCTCCGGGCCCCGGCTTCGGCCCCGGATACGGCCCGGGCTTATGGCCCCGCCCGCCCCGGAACAACAACCGGCGTCCGCCCCGTCCTCCCATGGGCGGCGGCTTTGGCGGCGGGTCCTTCGGTGGCTCCCGCGGAGGTGGCTCCTTTGGGGGCGGCTCGTTCGGCGGCGGCTCCTTCGGTGGAATGGGCGGCGGCGGCAGCCACGGCGGCGGCGGTGGCCGCGGCCGTTAAAAACACAAAAACACGGAGAACTGCTGTGGGCGGTATGCCTGCGGCAGTTCTCTTTTTCGGTTTCAGGTGTGAAGGAAATTCATTTGACAAATCAACTTTGTTAACCTATACTGAGAAACATGCATAATAAGCCAGAAATAAAGGCTCTGAGGGTGGAAAAGCCGCAGAGCAGGGAACGATAAAAATAGAGGGAGAAAACCATGCTGACTCTGGATAAGATCTACCATGCAGCCTTTGTGCTCAAGGATGTTGCCCGCAAGACCGACCTCATCGAGGCACCCAAGCTCTCCAAGGACTGCCAGCTGTACCTGAAAACCGAAAACCTGCAGGCCACCGGCAGCTTTAAGGTGCGCGGTGCTTACTATAAGATCAGCCAGCTTTCCGAGGAGGAGAGCGCCAAGGGCGTGATCGCCTGCTCTGCCGGCAACCACGCACAGGGCGTGGCGCTGGCTGCTACCCGTCGCGGCATCAAGAGCATCGTCTGTATGCCGGACGGTGCCCCCATCATGAAGGTGGAGAATACCAAGAATCTGGGCGCAGAGGTGTGTCTGGTGCCCGGCACCTACGATGATGCCCACGACAAGGCTGTGGAGCTGCAGGAAGAGACCGGCATGACCTTTATCCACCCCTATGACGATGAGCAGGTCATCGCGGGGCAGGGAACCATTGGTCTGGAAATTCTGGATCAGCTGCCGGATGTGGATGCGGTCGTTGTGCCGGTGGGCGGCGGCGGCCTGATCTCCGGCGTGGCCTTTGCCATCAAGAGTCTGCGCCCGGAGGTGAAGGTCTATGGCGTACAGGCCGAGGGTGCACCCAGCATGTACCGCAGCCTGCACGAGCATAAGTACCAGACCCTGAAAGCCGTTTCTACCTTTGCAGACGGCATTCAGGTCAAGACTCCCGGTGAGCTGACCTACCAGATCTGTGAGCAGTATGTGGACGACATCGTGACCGTGAGCGAGGATGAGACCGCTGCCGCCATCCTCTCGCTGATGGAGAACCAGAAGCTGGTTGCCGAGGGTGCCGGAGCCGTGCCGGTGGCTGCAGTGCTGTTCCACAAGCTGCCGGTCGAGGGCAAAAAGGTGGCCTGCGTCGTCTCCGGCGGCAACATCGATGTGAACATCCTCAACCGCGTGATCACCCGTGGTCTGGTCATGAGCGGCCGCAAGGCGAACATGACCATTGCGCTGGAGGACAAGCCCGGCCAGCTCAAGAAGGTGGCTGAGATCGTGTCCCGCTGCGGCAGCAATGTGGTGTCGGTGCAGCACGATGGCTCCGATCCCAACATGCCCATTTCCAGCTGCTTCCTCAAGCTCACCCTTGAGACCCGCGATGCCGAGCAGATCGAGCAGATCCGCGCAGAGCTTGCAAAAGAGGGTTTCCAGCTTGTGAGCGAAAGAGTATAATAGAAGAAAAAAGAAAGGAACGTTTTATCATGAAAGTCGTTTCCACTTCCAACGCACCCGCAGCCATCGGCCCTTACAGCCAGGCGATCGATCTGGGCAATATGGTGTTTGTTTCCGGCCAGATCCCGGTAGACCCTGCTACCGGCAAGATGGCCGATACGGTTGAAGAGCAGGCTGCACAGAGCCTTGCAAACCTCAAGGCCATTCTGGCCGAGGCTGGCCTTTCCATGGCAAATGTGGTCAAGACTGTCATCTTCCTTGCTGACATCAACGATTTTGCCGCTGTGAACGCCGTGTATGCCAAAGCATTTGCAGAGCCGTTCCCCGCCCGCAGCTGTGTGCAGGTGGCGGCCATCCCCAAGGGCGCAAAGCTGGAGATCGAGTGCATCGCCGTGCGCGAATAATCAGGCCTAAACATAAAAGGGGCTGTGCCGCTGGCACAGCCCCTTTTGCATGTATGAGGAAGAATGAGAACAGCAATTACGGGCGCAGACCCATGCCGCCCTCCAGCGTGAGGGTCTCGCCGGACAGATACTTGAAGTCCGGCATGGCCAGCTGCACGCATACCCGGCCGATCTCGGTCTCGGGGTTGGCATAGTGGCCCATGGGCGGCATCTTGACGTTGGCTTTGAACGCATCCGGGTATGCCTGCTGGAACTGCTCCAGCTTGGCGGTCCAGGCCAGCGGACAGATCACGTTGACATTGATGCCATCCTTGCCCCACTCGGTAGCGGCCACGCGGGACAGGCCGCGGATGCCCTCCTTGGCGGCAGCGTAGGAGCACTGGCCGAAGTTGCCAAACAAGCCTGCACCGGATGCAAAGTTGATCACGCTGCCCTTGGACTTGGCCAGATAGGGATAGCAGGCCTTCATATAGTAAAATGCAGCGTACAGGCCGGAATAAAGGGCCAGATCAAACTGCTCGGTGGTGTGCTCTGCCAGCGGCACGCCGGAAGCGGATGCCTGTGCGTTGTTCACCAGCACTTGAATGCCGCCAAAGGTATCCACAGCCTGATTGACGACATTTTGCACGGTGGCTTCGTTGTCGGTGCCTGCACACACATCTGCCTGCACCGGCAGAACGCGGATGCCATACTTGGCTTCCAGCTCGTTTTTTGCCTCTTCCAGTTTTTTCACATTACGGCCAGTGATGACCAGATTTGCGCCCTCTTTTGCAAAGGCGGTGGCAATGCCATAGCCGATGGAGCCGCAGCTGCCATCGGAAAGTACGGCGCGGCCTGCGCCGGTGATGATAGCGGTCTTACCCGTTAAAAAGCCCATAGTTGCCCTCCAGAAGTGCTCAATTGGCTGATGTTGGCCATATTATAGCCTGAATTTCAATAGAATGCAAGGCTTTTTACCGATAAATAAAAAATAGACAAAGAATGCCGAGAAGGTGAAAAAATTCACGACTTCTCGGCATTTTGTGAAAGATTTGTCAGAGACTTTGATGTTAAAATAAAGACAAACTAATTACTTCTGCACGCCCGCCTCGCACTGCTCAATAAACTGCTTTGCCACGCGGGGGCTGCGGCCGCCGGCGCGGATGGCAAAGGCTTCGGCTTTGACCAGCAGCTGATCCATCGGCATGTCGATGCCGTGCTGCTTTGCCAGTTCGGCCAGAATGGTCTCAAACCGGGCCTTCTCCGGCCGCTGGAAAGTGACCGTCAGGCCGAACCGGGCCGAAAGGCTCATCAGCTCCTGCCGGGTATCGGCTTCATGGATGTCGTCGCCGGTGCGGTCGGTCAGTGTTTCTTTAATAAGGTGGCGGCGGTTGGAGGTGGCGTATACCGCAATGTTCTTGGCCCGGCCGCCCACGCTGCCCTCCAGAATGGCCTTGAGCGCGGCAAAGTTGTCGTCGTTGGCGGTAAAGCTCAGGTCGTCGATGAACAGGATGAATTTGAGCGGGTTCGCGGCCAGCTTGTCCATCAGATCCGGGATCTGGTAGAGCTGGTTCTTCTTCACTTCCACCAGCCGCAGGCCTTCAGGAGCAAACTCATTGGCAATGGCTTTCACCGCACTGGATTTGCCGGTGCCGGCGTCACCGTACAGCAGCACATTGTTGGCGGGCATTCCGGCCAGCAGGGCTTTGGTGTTGGCAATGACCTTTTCCCGCTCCTTTTCGTAGCCGGGCAGCTCGGAAAGGCGCTGGGGGTCCGGGTATTTCACCGGCACCAGATGGCCGTTCTCCACCGTGAACACATGGTGCTTGGCAAACATGCCATAGCCCTTTTTTCCCACCTCGCTCATGCGCTGGGCGTAGGCGGCAGGCAGGTCGATGCCGGAGGTCTCCCACCGGGGCAGGAAAGCCAGCTCCTGCGCCTGCCCTGTGGCAGAACCGGCAGCGGCCAGCAGCTCGTCCAGCGTCAGGCCGCACAGAGCTTGCAGAAAAGCCAGTTCACTGTCCAGCGCGGTCTGCAGTGCAGGGGCAAGGGTGCCCGATGCAGCCTGACGTACGCAGACGGTCTCGGCTTCCAGCACAGCGGCGCTGAGGTAGCTGCCCCAGTTGGTGGTGTGCTCGAACAGTGCGGCTTCAAATTGGGCCACAGCGTCGCACACCGGGCCATAGCCGGGCGCACCGGCTTCCATGCGGTCGGTCAGGTCCACAAGCTTTGCCACAACGGGGTCGTCCAGCAGGCTGCGGAAAACAACAAGCCCGTGCAGCCGGGCATTCCATTCTCTCAATTTCATATTCCTGTCCTCTAGTTGGTCTTAAATTAAACGCGCAGGCGCGCATATCAGAAGTATACAGCGCATTGTGCTATGGCGCAAGAGGTGTTCAATTAACTTCATGTTTGGGGTGATTCAGGTTACAAATTGTCGATTGACAAAAGGCCGATTTATAGTATAATTTACATCAACAAATGCGCAGATGGGAAAAAGTACCACACGATCCCCACTGTTCAGAGAGCTGCCGTCTGGTGCAAGGCAGTCAGTGCTTCGTGCGGAAAATCATCCCGGAGCAGCCTGCCCAACGGGTGCAAAACCCTTGTAAGCAGCGCCGGTTGCAGCCGTTACCGTGCAGGGCTTTGTTGGAAGCCCGTGAGAGGGTGTGCACAGCACGCCAACGAGAGTGGTACCGCAGAGAGCTTGATGATCACAAGGTCTTTGTCTCTTGATAACAGGGGACAAAGGCCTTTTCTTTTAAAAAGAAGCTCCCCGGGAACGTGTAAAAAGTGGAAAAAGGTTAGGAAAACAGGAGAAACTCACCATGCAGTTGAATGGTTCTCAGATTTTTGTGGAGGTCCTCTGCGAGCAGGGCGTGGACACCCTTTTTGGTTATCCCGGCGGCGCAGTGCTGAACCTTTACGATGAGCTGTACAAAAATTCGGACCGCATCACCCATGTGCTGACGGCACATGAACAGGGCGCGGCCCACGCGGCAGACGGTTATGCCCGTGCCACCGGCCGCACCGGTGTGGTGCTGGCCACCAGCGGCCCGGGTGCCACCAATCTGGTCACCGGCATAGCCACAGCCTATATGGACTCGGTGCCCATGGTGGCCTTCACCGGCAACGTAGCCACGGCGGGCCTTGGCAAGGACGGCTTTCAGGAAGCCTACATTGAGGGCATCACGATGCCCATTACCAAGCACAACTTCACGGTGCGCCGGGTGGAAGAGCTGGCCGATACCATGCGCTCTGCCTTCCGTATTGCACAGAGCGGCCGCAAGGGCCCGGTGCTGGTGGATATCCCCAAGGACGTGACAGCGGCGGTATGCGAGTTCACCCCCAAAAAGCCGGAGCCCATCCGCACCGTTACCACCTTCAACGCGGAGCAGGTCAAGTGGGCAGCGGATCTTATCAATGCGGCCCAGCGACCGCTGGTCTACTTTGGCGGCGGCGTGCGCAGCGCAGCCTCCTGCCAGCCGCTGCGTGATCTGCTGCACAAGGCAGAGATCCCGGCCACCTACACCCTGATGGCCGCAGGCGTTGTGCCCTACGGCGACCCGATGAACATTGGCATGGTGGGTATGCACGGCTGTTACACCTCCAATCGTGCCGTGGCCGACTGCGATGTGCTGATCGCGGTGGGTACCCGCTTCTCGGACCGTGTGGCCCTGAACCCCAAGACCTTTGCAAAGAATGCCACCATCATCCAGATCGACATCGACCCCAGTGAGCTGGGCAAGAATGTGGAGGTCGATCTTTCCATCGTGGGCGATGCCGCTTACGTGCTGAACGCCATGCTGCCGCAGATCGAGGAAAAGAAGCATCCCGACTGGATGAAGATGATCCATGAGTGGCAGGCACAGGATTACCACCCGGTGTCCGACCCCACCCGCCTGATGCCCCATCAGGTGATCGGCGAGGTGTGCAACCAGTGCGGCCCGGAGGCCGTGTATGTGACCGATGTGGGCCAGCACCAGATGTGGGCGGCACAGTACCTGCGCCACGCCAAGAGCCGCGGCTTTATCACCAGCGGCGGTCTGGGTACCATGGGCTTTGGCTACGGTGCCGCCATCGGCGCACAGATGGCTCTGGGCCGCGACCAGCGGGTGGTCATGTTTACCGGCGACGGCTCTTTCCACATGAACCTGAACGAGGCCTGCACCGCCGTGAGCTATGAGCTGCCCATCATCACTGTGATCTTTAACAACTCGGTGCTGGGCATGGTGCGCCAGTGGCAGACCACCTTCTACGAAAAGCGCTACAGCCAGACCGACCCCCACCGCAAGACGGACTTCGTCAAGCTGGCAGACGGCTTTGGCCTGAAGGGCTACCGCTGCACTAACCTGCCGGAGTTCCAGACTGCCTTTGCCGATGCAATGAAGCAGAAAGGCCCTACTTGGATCGAGTGCATCATCGATAAGGACGAAAAGGTGCTGCCCATGATCCCCGGCGGCGGCGACATCAACGATATCATCATGGAATAAGGAGGGCACAGCAATATGGAATCCAACAAGCGCAGGGTCATCAGCCTGCTGGTGGACAACCAGAGCGGTGTTCTGGCCCGTGTGTCCAACCTGTTCTGCCGCCGCGGCTTCAACATCGACAGCCTGACGGTCTCGGCCACCAACGACCCGGCAGTCAGCCGCATCACCGTGACCATTACCAGCGATGACAAGGCCCTCAAGCAGCTGATCCTGCAGACCGAACGGCTGGAAGTTACCCGTCAGGTGTTCGTGCTGGACGGCGAAAAATCTCTGGAACGGGAACTGCTGCTGCTGAAGGTAGCATCCGATGTGCACAACCGCAGCGAGCTGCGGGAAATCGCCAGCATCTACAAGGCCAAGATCATCGACCTTTCGCCGGACAGCATGGTGTTCGAGCTGATCGGCAAGCCGGATAAGATCGATGCCTTCCTGAAAATGTTTACAGATTACAAAATTTTGGAGCAGTGCCGCACCGGCGTTACCGCACTGGAGCGCGGCGGGATGCATCAGCATATGCAGAAGCCTCCGCAGGAGGTGCGCGAAGCACAGCTGCCTCTGCCGGGGACCCACTGCCCGGAACGGACCTGAGCTTTTCCGCTCTCAAGGAGCGAAAAAATAAAATGTTTACAATCAGCCACTGAATAAACACAAAACAAAAAAGGAGAACAACTACCATGGCTATCAAGAAATACTACGATTCCGACTGCAACCTCGGCGTGCTGGACGGCAAGACCGTCGCTGTCATCGGCTTCGGCAGCCAGGGCCACGCCCATTCCGAGAACCTGGCCGAGAGCGGCGTGAACGTCGTCGTCGGCCTGCGCAAGGGCTCTGCTCACTGGGAGAAGGCTTCTGAGTTCGCAGCAACTCACGAGAACTTCAAGGTCATGGAAGTGGAAGAAGCTGCCAAGGCCGGCGACGTTGTCATGATGCTGGTGCCCGACGAGCTGTGCGCCGACATCTACAACAAGCAGGTGGCTCCCTACATGACCGAGGGCAAGGCACTGGCCTTTGCACACGGCTTCAACATCCACTTCAAGACCATCACTGCTCCCAAGAATGTGGACGTTATCATGATCGCTCCCAAGGGCCCCGGCCACATCGTCCGCCGCCTGTACACCGAGGGTGAGGGCTGCCCCTCTCTGATCTGCGTGGAGCAGGACTACACCGGCAAGGCTAAGGATATTGCTCTGGCATACGCTTCCGGCATCGGCGCTGGCCGTGCAGGCATCCTGCAGACCACCTTCAAGGAGGAGACCGAGACCGACCTGTTCGGCGAGCAGGCAGTGCTGTGCGGCGGTGTTTCCGAGCTGATCCACGCCGGTTTCGATACGCTGGTGGAAGCTGGCTACGAGCCTGAGATGGCATACTTTGAGACCTGCCACGAGATGAAGCTGATCGTTGACCTGATCAACGAGGGCGGCTTCTCCAAGATGCGTTACTCCATCTCCAACACCGCTGAGTACGGCGACTACCGCACCGGCAAGCGCCTGATCACCGCCGAGACCCGCAAGGAAATGAAGAAGGTTCTGACCGAGATCCAGGACGGCACCTTCGCTTCCGAGTTCCTGACCGAGATGAGCCCCAACGGCGGCCGCAAGGTGCACTTTCTGGCAAAGCGCCGCATGGAAGCAGAGCTGCCCATCGAGAAGGTCGGCGCAGAGCTGCGCGGCATGATGAGCTGGCTGAAGAAGTAAGGGGAAAACCCTCTCAGGCCGCCTTTCGGCGGCCAGCTCCCCCGAAAGGGGGAGCTTTTGTTGAAAGTGAGAACCTTATAGATCCTCCGCAAAAACCTCTCCCCTTCGGGAGAGGTGACACGGCGCAGCCGTGACGGAGAGGGTTTTTGTCAGAAAAGAGGATTTGAAATGAGAAGTGACAACGTGACCAAGGGTTCGGAGCGCGCCCCGAACCGAAGCCTGTTCTACGCACTGGGCTACACCAAGGAAGAGCTGGAGCGCCCGCTGATCGGCGTGGTGAGCGCCTACAGCGAGATCGTGCCCGGCCATATGAATCTGGACAAGATCGCCGATGCCGTCAAGGCCGGCGTTGAGATGGCAGGCGGCACCCCCATCCTGATCCCCGCCATTGGCGTGTGCGACGGCATCGCCATGGGCCATGTGGGCATGAAGTACAGCCTTGCATCCCGTGAGCTGATCTGCGACAGCGTTGAGACCATGCTCATGGCCCACCAGCTGGACGGTCTGGTGCTGGTGCCCAACTGCGATAAGATCGTGCCCGGCATGGTGATGGCAGCGGTGCGCATGGATGTGCCCGCTGTGGTCTGCTCCGGCGGCCCCATGCTGGCCGGTACCTACGGCGGCGAAGAGGTCAGCCTTTCCAAGATGTTCGAGGCTGTGGGTGCCTACAAGGCCGGTATGATCACCGAGGATCAGCTGGAAGACTGCACCTGCAACTGCTGCCCCAGCTGCGGCAGCTGCTCCGGCATGTACACCGCCAACAGCATGAACTGCCTGTGCGAGGCCATCGGCATCGCACTGCCCGGCAACGGCACCATTCCTGCCGTCTACTCCAAGCGTCTGCAGCTGGCAAAGCACGCCGGTATGGCCATTATGGATATGGTCAAGAAGGGCATCACCGCACGCCAGATCATCAACGAGCGCTCCATCCGCAACGCTCTGACCTGCGATATGGCTCTGGGCTGCTCCACCAACACCGTGCTGCACCTGCTGGCCATCGCTTATGAGGCTGGTGTGCCCATCGACCTGAAGCTGTTCAATGAGATCAGCGCCAAGACCCCGAACCTGTGCCATCTGGCACCGGCCGGCCCCACCCACATGCCGGACCTGTACGCCGCAGGCGGCATCCCCGCCGTGCAGGCAGAGCTGGCCAAGAAGGGCCTGCTGGATCTGGATGTGCCTACCGTTACCGGCAAGACGCTGGGCGAGAACATCAAGGGCGCACACATCCTGAACGACAAGGCCATCCGTCCCATCGACAACCCCTACTCCCAGACCGGCGGTCTGCAGATCCTGTGGGGCAACATTGCACCGGACGGCTGTGTGGTCAAGCGCAGCGCCGTGGCCCCCGAGATGCAGCAGCATTCCGGCCCGGCCCGCGTGTTCAACAGCGAGGATGAGGCTATTGCCGCCATCTACGCAGGTAAGATCGTCCCGGGCGATGTGGTGGTCATCCGCTACGAAGGCCCCAAGGGAGGCCCCGGCATGCGTGAGATGCTGAACCCCACCTCCGCACTGGCCGGCATGAAGCTGGACAAGACCGTGGCCCTCATCACCGATGGCCGCTTCTCCGGCGCAAGCCGCGGCGCAGCCATTGGCCATGTCAGCCCGGAGGCTGCTTCCGGCGGCCCCATCGGCCTGATCGAGGAGGGAGATACCATCAACATTGATATCCCCAATGCCTCCATCACGCTGGAGGTCAGCGACGAAGTTCTGGCCCAGCGCAAGGCAAAGTATGTTGCACCCGAACCCAACATCAAGACCGGCTGGCTCAGCCGCTATGCACGCATGGTCACCAGTGCAAATCTGGGCGCCGTGCTGAAGTAATTTGATGATTTAAGCAAAAACAGAGGGACGACCCCGCGTCGTTCCTCTGTTTTTTTCCTGCAGGCCTATAGATAAAAAAGAAAGCGACAAAGCAGACAGGCTTCGTCACTTCTCAGGCAAAAATTTATTCTCCGTGGCCGAACAGCACCGCACGGAAGGTTGCAAAGATGATCTTCCAGTCCACCAGGAAGCTGCGTTCCTTGACATACTTCACATCCAGCGCCATCCACTCCTCAAAGCTCAGCTGGTTGCGGTGCGGGGCGATCTGCCAGTAGCAGCTCAGGCCCGGTGTCACGTACAGCCGCTGCCATTCATAGGGCGTGTACTGGGCCACCTCACGGGGCAGCGCCGGGCGCGGACCCACAATGCTCATATCGCCCATGAGGATGTTCACCAGCTGAGGCAGCTCGTCGATGCTGGTCTTGCGGATGAAATGGCCCACCCGGGTGATGCGGGGATCGTCCTTCATCTAGAACACCGGGCCGTCCATCTCGTTGTCCTGCAGCAGATCGTTGAGCTTGCTCTCAGCGTTCGGGCACATGGAACGGAACTTGTACAGCCGGAACAGCTTGCCGTTGCGGCCCACCCGCAGCTGGCTGAACACCGGGCTTGCACCCGGGCTGTCGATCCAGACTGCAATGCAGGTAAGGAGCAGCAGCGGCGAAAGCACCACCAGCGCCAGCAGAGAAAAGAAGATATCCTGTGCGCGGCGCACACACCAGTAGGCGCGGTGCTCGTGAAGATTCGTCTTACGATCGATCGTAATCGGCTTGCGGATGCCAAGCTCTGCGCCGGGCTCCTCCATCCAACCGGTCTGCAGCCAGTATTCCGCTTCTGGCGCAGTGGTTACAGTTGTCATACTTAGATTCACTCCATTGATCCTATAACATGAAAACAGGAGAGCCCCAAACTCTCCCACACAGTTATTGCACCTATTGCACAATAAAACTGCAAACTTCTGTACAATTTTACCATGTGTACAGGCGGATTGCAAGAGAGTTGAACCATTTTTTGTCTGGTATATCAGAAAAAAACCGGATCACAGAGGTGGAAAACGATGAACAGACAGACCGGTGCGCCAGAGCCTTACCCGAACAGGCTCTTTGTATTGTGCATATATACGGAAAGGACTAATCCGACGCAGATATACAGCATCAGCACCGAGCTGCCGCCCGCAGAATAGAAGGGCAGGGTAACGCCGATGACCGGCAGCACCCGCAGGTTCATGCCTACATTCACGGCGATCTGAGCCATCAGAGCACCGCCGATGCCGGCGCAGATATAGCTGCCCAGCAGGTCCTCGCTGCGCGCACCGGTGGCAAAGGTCTTGATCACCAGTGCCAGCAGTGCCCCCAGCACGATGCACAGGCCCACAAAGCCAATGACATTGCCCATCCAGCTGAGAATAAAGTCGTTGTGGGCATTGGGCACGCTGTAGTACCGGCCGCTGAACAGGCCGTTGCCGAAGATGCCGCCGGAGCCGATGGCGATCTCGCCGCGCTGCTGCTGGTAGATGATGTTTTTCCAGGTGGCTTCGTTGGGTGCCCAGCCGGTGGAATTCTCCGGGTCGATAACGGCCAGAATGCGGTACCACTGGTAGCCCTTGCCGATCTTATCGCTGAAAAAGGCAAACGCCGCCGCCACGGCCACAGCTGCTGCCGAAATGGCACCGATGATATACTTCCAGCTCAGGCCCGCTGCAAACATCATGCAGCAGCCGATGATGGCGTAGATGATGGCGGTGCCGTCGTCGCCCTGAATGTGGATGATAAGGATGGGCACGGCCAGATGCAGCAGAAGCTTTACCAGCTCCTTTGGCTCGTTGATGCGGCTGCGCACATTGTTCAGGTGCATGGCAAAGGTAAGGATAAAGCTGATCTTTGCCAGCTCCGTGGGCTGGAAGGTAAAGCCGCCCAGCTTGTACCAGGAGTAGTTGTCGGTGTCACCGGCGTTGAAGCCGATGGTCAGCGGGCCGATGGCCACATTGCGGATGAACAGCGTGGGCAGCACCAGACCCCATGTCAGGGCTACATGCACCGGCCACACCTTGACAAGGCTGCGGTAGTCGATGCAGGAGAGCAGCAGCGCGATCACGATGCCAAGCACCGCCGCACCGGCCTGCACCAGCGCGCGGCGGTAATCGCCGATGCCGGTAATGGCACCAGTGATCTCGTCCGTGGCAAAGCCGTTGCCCTGCTTTGCGGCCCAGGAGGCAAGAGCCACCACCGCCATGGTGCTGCTGAAGATGCACAGCAGCAGATAGATCTTATCCGTTCGTTTAAAATATTGTCGAATGCTTTCCAAGAAAGCACCACCTTTCGTTCCCAGATGCACACCGGGTTTTGCCGCTGCAGCGGGCAATACCAACCCAGTTTATCCTATTATACACAGCCTGCACACCGTTTGCAATCCACCGGGTGTGACAGCTTTGCAAAATCCGCACGAATGCTTGACAAAGCAGACCGCACCATCTACAATGAAGGTGCAGCAGAAAGCTCCTTTGCAGAGCGCCTGCCGCGCAAAGAAAATGGCAGGAAGATGCCTGCTGGAAAAGGGCGGCGTGCCGCATTGGGCGGCAGATATGCCCGGAGGAAATGGGAATGGAACACGATATGCTCCGCCGTTTTGGGTGTGCATTGTGCGCTCTGGCTTTCGCGCTCACAGCGCTGCCCACAGCGGCTTTTGCACAGCAGCCGGAAGAACAGGCGGCTGTGCAGCAGAGCCTTTCGGCCACAGATGTGCGCGAGATGCAGCAGGCAGATGCTGCTGTGACCGCACTGACCGGAGGCAGCGACTATGCACAGATGACCGAGGGCGAGCGCACAGATGCTGCTTTGCAGCAGCTGGATGCGCTGACCGCACAGGGCCTTGTGAAGCAGGGGTCTGTCTACACCGATGCCGAAAACGGCATAATCAGCTTTACCTACAGCTGCGGCGCGCTGGGCGGCATCTTGCTTACCGACCCGGAGGAGGAGAACACCGCAGCCCTGCCGGAGCTGGACGAGAGCCAGCTGCAGGAGCTGGCAGAGAACAAGCGGGTGGGCACGGCGGCGATTTATTATGCGTTTGACAACACGATCAACAGCACCCGCTACCCGTATTATGCCTACATGCAGACCTATTGGGATTCGGTGGGCCTGCAGACGGATCTGGATACCACCGTTACTGTATCCGACCTGCGCAGGATGGGCCGTTACGACCTGTGCATCCTGAGCACCCACGGCGCGTACTACACCTATGAATACGGCTGGCTGTTCAAAAAGACCACCACGGAACCGCTGATCCTGCTGACCGAGAGATCGGATTTCTGGAGCGATCTGCGCTATGGCTTTGACCTGCTGGCCCACCGCGTGGTCAAGGTGAACGGTATGTATGCCGTCAACGGCGATTTCTTCCGCAGTGCCTACCGCGGCAATGGCATCGTGCTCAGCGAGACCTGCGAGTTCTACGGCAAGAACGGCCATGTGGACACCTCTATGGCAGACGGCCTGCTGGCAGGCGGTGCCAAGGCGGTGATGGGCTATGTGAACAATGTCTACTCGGTGTATTCCCGCAGTATGCTGTGGGCCGCTGTAAACCGGATGATCGAGGGCGAAACGCTGGAACAGGCCGTGGACTATGCCAAGAGCATCTACGGCACCGATGATATCATCTGGTACAACGAGCAGGGCGGCAGACGGCCCCATGTGGCGGCATCCTATGCGATGCTCAGCGGAGACCGAAGCGCTGCACTGCCCAACCCCTACACGGCAGCGGATGTGGATGCGGCGGCGTAAGCAACACACGGCATTGCACTTTTGCACAAAGTATATTATACTAAAGGACGGCAGAGCATTCTGCCGTCCCTTTTGCTTTATAAAATGAGGTAAGCTTCATGTCAGAATATATCACCCACTCCCGCGCCGAGACGGTGGCGCTGGGTGCCCGTATGGCCGCAGTGCTGGCACCGGGTTCGCTGGTTGCGTTCACCGGCGGGCTGGGCGCGGGCAAGACCGCTTTTACCGAGGGCCTTGCCGAGGGCCTTGGCTGCACCGACCCGGTGTCCAGCCCAACCTTTGCCATTGTGAACTACTACCGCGGCCCAAAGCCGCTGGCGCACTTTGACCTGTACCGTATTTCCACTGAGAACGACCTGTGTGCTGCAGGCTTTTACGATTATTTGGATCAGGGGGCCATTGTAGCAGCAGAGTGGAGCGAGAACTTTGCAGACCTGCTGGCACTGGAAAACCCCATCCGGGTGGATATCCAGCGCGTGGACGAAAATACCCGCAGGATCACCATTGAGGGGGTAACGCTATGAACATCTTAGCTGTGGATACAGCGGGCAAAACGGCTGGTGTGGCTCTTTTGCAGGATGACCGCCTGCTGTACGAGGTGTATCTGGACGCAGGCATGACCCACAGCGAAACGCTGATGCCCATGATCGACACCTGCCTGAAGATGTGCGGCATGACCTGTGCAGATATTGACTTGTACGGTGTCAACGCAGGCCCCGGCAGTTTTACCGGGCTGCGCATCGGTCTGGCGGCGGTCAAGGGTCTGGCCTTCCCGCGGGAGACGCTGTGCGCACCGGTGTCTACGCTGGAAGCACTGGCCGCAGCCCACACGGGCGAGGGCACCGTGCTGTGTGCACTGGATGCCCGCCGTGCGCAGGTATACAGTGCCGCGTTCGACCTTGCCACCCACGGCCGCCTGCTGGAAGACGATGCCCGGGCGGTGGCAGATCTGGCCGATTTTGTAGAAAATTGCAAAAAGCCCCTGTTTTTTGTTGGTGATGGCGCATCTCTGTGCTATAATAAATACGGCAGTGTGCCGGGCGTGCTGCAGGCACCTGCGGCCCTGCGCGGCGGGCGTGCTGCTGCAGTAGCCCTTGTGGCAAAGCAGATGGCCGAAGCCGGAAAGGCTGTGCTGCCGGAGGCTCTGCTGCCGGACTACCACCGCCTGAGTCAGGCCGAGCGGGAGCGCGCAGAGCGCCTTGCAGCAGAAGCTGCAGCCAATGCCGCCCAAAACAAGGAGCAGGCATAAAACCCTGCGTGACTGAGAGAAAGGAACATTTCCATGGCAAAACCCATTGCACTGGCCGCTGACCACGGCGGATTTGAACTGAAAGAAGCTGTCAAGGCGCATCTGAAGGAGCTGGGGCTGGAATACATCGATTTTGGCACCCATAGCACCGACAGCGTGGATTACCCCGATATGGCCGTGCCCGCCTGCGATGCAGTTGTGAGCGGCGAGTGCAGCAAGGCACTGCTGTTCTGCGGCACCGGCGTGGGCATCAGCATGGCAGCAAACAAGATCAAGGGCATTCGTGCCTGCTGCTGCTCTGACAGCTTCAGCTGCGAGTATACCCGCCGCCATAACGACGCCAATGCTCTGTGCATGGGCGGCCGCGTGGTCGGCCCCGGCCTTGCCTGCCAGCTGGTGGATCTCTTCCTGAATACGGAGTTTGAGGGCGGCCGCCATCAGCGCCGCATCGACAAGCTGACCGCACTGGAGAACCGCTGATTCTAAGGAAAAATATTTTTTGGATTTCGCGTTTGTCGCGGCCCCGACGCTTGTCAGGGCAAAGCCCTTCCATCTGCTATCGCAGATCGCTCGCCTGCTTGAAAGACCCACTGGGGCTTTCATTGCTGCGCAACCGCAGGGCCGCTCCAAACGCATTTTCACGAAAAGGCCATAAGGGAAGATGAATCTTTTCGTTACGACCCTTCCTGTGAAAAAGAGCATTCAAAAAATCCGCAGATTTTTTGAATGCTCAAAATATAAAAATAAAATTTCCACTGACAATGGCGAAGCGTATGCGGAGCTGTTTTAAATCGTAATCTTGGACCCGATAGAGTTATCTATTTAAAATAAGGAGCGTGTTTTTATGACCCCGATGATCGTTGAGCATCCGCTGCTGCAGCACAAGCTGAGCATTCTGCGCAACAAGCAGACCGGCACCAAGGAGTTCCGTGACCTCGTTGGCGAGATCGCGACCCTGCTGTGCTACGAAGCTACCCGTGACCTGCCGCTGGAAGAGGTGGAGATCGAAACACCCATCACCATGGCAAAGACCAAGGTGCTGGCTGGCCGCAAGCTGGCTCTGGTGCCCATCCTGCGCGCAGGCATGGGTATGCTGGACGGTATGCTGACCCTGCTGCCCGCCGCAAAGGTGGGCTTCATCGGCCTGTACCGCGACGAGGAGACCCTGCAGCCCGTGGAGTACTTCTGCAAGCTGCCGCAGGACATTGCAGAGCGTGATGTTCTGGTTCTGGACCCGATGCTGGCCACCGGCGGCAGCGCCATTGATGCCATCACCCAGATCAAGAAGCATGGCGCAAAGCGCATCAAGTTCATCGGCCTGATCGCCGCTCCCGAAGGCATCAAGGCCCTGCACGAGGCACACCCCGATGTGGATATCTACCTCGGCGCACAGGACGACCACCTGAACGAGAACGGCTATATCGTTCCCGGTCTGGGCGACGCAGGCGACCGCATCTACGGCACCAAGTAAATTTGATTGCACACATAACATAAAAGGAGCGGCTCCGCGCGGAGCCGCTCCTTTTGTGTTGTATGAAACCCTCTCAGTCAAAGCCTGATGGCTTTGCCAGCTCTCCCGAAAGGGAGAGCTTTTTGCATCTGACGGAAAGCACCGATAAAGCTCCCCCTTCGGGGGAGCTGTCACCGAAGGTGACTGAGAGGGTTCGTCTTTTTCAGATCTCGGCCAGAATGGCATCGCCCATGGCGGTGCAGCCAAGGCAGGTGCAGCCCTCGCTCATGTTGTCGGCGGTGCGCAGGCCCTTGTCCAGCACCTTGTTCACGGCGGTCTCAATGGCGTCGGCTTCCTCGGTCAGGCCGAAGGAATAGCGCAGCATCATGGCGGCAGACAGGATGCAGGCGGTGGGGTTCACGATGTCTTTGCCCGCAATATCTGGGGCCGAGCCGTGGATGGGCTCATACAGGCCGCGGGTGCCGTCGCCCAGAGAGGAGGACGGGATCATGCCGATGGAGCCGGTGATCATGGAAGCCTCGTCCGACAGGATGTCGCCGAACATGTTCTCGGTAACGATCACGTCGAACTGGGCGGGGTTCTTGACGATCTGCATGGCGCAGTTGTCCACGAACATCTCGCTGTATTCCACATCCGGGTATTCGGCCTGCAGGCGGTGCATCACGCTTCTCCACAGGCGGCTGGTGTCCAAAACGTTTGCCTTGTCCACGCAGCACAGCTTTTTGCGGCGCTTGCGTGCGGTCTCGAAGCCGATGCGGCCGATGCGCTCGATCTCGTGCTCCGAGTAGGGCATGGAGTCGATGGCCTGCTTCTCACCGCTGGCGAGGGTGTGGGTCTCGTGATTGCCAAAGTATACGCCGCCGATCAGCTCACGCACGATGATGAAATCGATGCCCTGTGCCACGATCTCGGGCTTCAGGGGACTGGCAGGAGCCAGCTGCGGCCAGATCTTGGCCGGACGGTTGTTGGAGTACAGGCCCATGCCTGCACGCAGGCGCAGCAGGCCCTTCTCCGGGCGCTGCTCACCGGGCAGGCCCTCCCACTTGGGGCCGCCCACGGCACCCAGCAGGACGCTGTCCGCAGCAAGGCACTTGTCCAGCTCGTGCTGGGGCAGCGGGTCACCGTATTTGTCAATGGCTTCGCCGCCCATGGCAGCGTCGGTGTAGTGGAAGGTGTGGCCGTACTTTTCGGCCACCTTGTCAAGCACGCGGATGGTCTGCTTGACGATCTCCGGGCTGGAGCAGTCGCCCCAGATGACAGCAATGTTTTTTTCCATTGGGAAACTCCTTCTATCGGTTTGAACCCTCTCAGTCAATGCCTGCGGCATTGCCAGCTCCCCCGAAGGGGGAGCTTTTCAGGCGGGTAAGATATTGTTCGTTGTTTATCCTAGAAGAAAATACATTCGGGAAGATGGCAAAAAGCTCGCCCTTTGGGAGAGCTGGCGCGAAGCGCCTGAGAGGGTTACTGCTGCTTCGCCTTGATGGACTTCATCAGTCCACCGGCGGAGATGATCTCCTGAATGAACGGCGGGAAGGGCTCGGCGTGGAACACCTTGCCGTTGGTCTCGTCGGTAATGACACCGGTGTCAAAGTCTACGCTCACGGTGTCGCCCGCATTGATGGCATCCACAGCCTCCGGGCACTCCATGATGGGCAGACCGATGTTGATGCTGTTGCGGTAGAAGATGCGGGCAAAGCTCTTGGCGATCACGACCGAGATGCCGGCGGTCTTGATGCACAGCGGTGCGTGCTCACGGGAGGAGCCGCAGCCGAAGTTCCAGCCGCCCACCATGATGTCGCCGTCCTTCACCTTCTTGACGAAGTCCTTGTCGATGTCCTCCATGCAGTGGCTGGCCAGCTCTTTGGCATCCTGCGTGTTCAGGTGGCGGGCCGGGATGATGACATCGGTATCCACGTTGTCCGGGTATTTGAAAACAGAACCTTTTGCGTTCATTGTTGTGCTCCTTTCCGATCAGACCGTGCGGGGGTCGGTGATGCAGCCGGTCAGTGCGCTGGCGGCGGCGGTGGCGGGAGAAGCAAGGTAGACCTCGCTCTTCACATGGCCCATGCGGCCCACAAAGTTGCGGTTTGTGGTGGAAACGCAGCGCTCGCCCTCGGCCAGAATGCCCATGTAGCCGCCCAGACAGGGGCCGCAGGTGGGGGTGGACACGATGCAGCCTGCATCAATAAAGGCAGTGGTCCAGCCGCGCAGGATGCATTCCTTGTAAACGGCCATGGTGGCGGGGATGATGATGCCGCGCACGCCCTTGGCAATGTGCTTGCCCTTGAGCACGTTGTAGGCGGCTTCCATGTCCTCCAGACGGCCGTTGGTGCAGCTGCCGATCACAACCTGATCGATCTTGATGTCCTTGCCCTCGCTGGCAAGGTGGGTGTTCTCGGGCAGGTGGGGGTAGCTGACGGTGGGTTCCAGCTTGTCCAGATCGATCTCAATGGTCTTTTCGTACTCGGCATCCGGGTCGGCCTCAAAGAACACCGGCTCACGCTGGCTGCGGCCCTTGAGGTAGCTGCGGGTCACATCGTCCACAGGGAAGATGCCGTTCTTGGCACCGGCTTCGATGGCCATGTTGCAGATGCACAGGCGGTCGTCCATCGTCAGGCTGGCAACGCCCGGGCCGGTGAACTCCATGGATTTGTACAGGGCACCGTCCACACCGATCATGCCGATGATGTGCAGGATCAGGTCCTTGCCGGAGACGCGGGGGCCGAACTTGCCCTTGAGCACGAACTTGATGGCAGAGGGCACCTTGAACCATGCCATGCCGGTGGCCATGCCGGCAGCCATATCAGTGGAGCCGACACCGGTGGAGAAGGCACCCAGTGCACCATAGGTGCAGGTGTGACTGTCCGCGCCGATGACGCAGTCGCCTGCGGTCACGATGCCTTTTTCCGGCAGCAGAGCGTGCTCAATGCCCATCTGGCCCACATCGTAGAAGTTAAGGATGTCGTATTTGTTGGCGAACTCGCGGCACTGCTTGGACTGGGTGGCGCTCTTGATGTCCTTGTTGGGCACAAAGTGGTCCAGCACGATGGCAATGTGCTCTTTGTCGAACACACCGTCAAAACCGGCCTTTTCAAACTCGTTGATGGCAACCGGGGTGGTGATGTCGTTGCCCAGTACGATGTCCAGCTTTGCATTGATGAGCTGGCCTGCCTTGACCTCGGCAAGACCGGCATGTGCGGCAAGAATTTTCTGCGTCAGGGTCATTCCCATGATGGTACTCTCCTTTTATCGAAAAAATGCTTTTACTTATTATTGATGGCGCTCACCAGTGCCTTGATGCCGGCCACGATGATATCGGTATCCGTACCGGCACCCCATGTGACGGTGTTATCGCCCCAGACAAGGCCGACGTAGGAGGCAGCGCGGGAGGTGGAGCCTTCGTCCAGACTGTGCTCGGAGTAGGTCTCGAGGTGGAACTCCATGCCGGTGGCGCTCTGGATGGCGTTTGCCACAGCGTCCAGACGGCCATTGCCCACCGAGGTGACCACCTTGCGCTGACCGTTCAGCTCCAGCGTGACGGTGGCGGTGATGCCGCCCACCTGTGCAAAGTGGGCTTCCAGAACGTTGAGCGGCTTGCAGCGATTGAGGAAGGCATCCTCGAAGATGTGCAGCACCTCGTTTGCGCTCAGCTCCTTGTGGCTGTGGTCGGAAACGCTCTTGACCTTGTAGCCCAGCGCCTCGCGCATCTTGGGCGGCAGGTTGTAGCCGAAGTTCTGTTCCAACACAAAGCCGATGCCGCCCTTGCCGCTCTGGCTGTTGATGCGGATAACATCGGCATCGTAGGTGCGGCCGATGTCGTGGGGGTCCACCGGGATGTAGGGGCAGGTCCAGCGGTGTTCGCCATGCTCCTTGCGGTAGGCCATGCCCTTTGCAATGGCGTCCTGATGGCTGCCGGAGAAGGCGGCGAACACCAGCTGACCGGCGTAGGGGGTGCGCTCGTAAATGTGCATCCGGGTCACCCGCTCGTAGGTGGCGCAGATGTCCGGCATATCGGAGAAGTCCAGCTTGGGGTCCACGCCGTGGCTGTACATGTTCATGGCCAGCGTCACCGCGTCCACGTTGCCGGTGCGCTCGCCGTTGCCGAACAGGCAGCACTCCACCCGCTGTGCACCCGCCAGCACGGCCAGCTCTGCGCAGGCCACGCCGGTGCCGCGGTCGTTGTGGGGATGGGTGGAGATGATCACGCTGTCACGGTATTTCAGGTGCTTGTCGCAGTACTCGATCTGGTTTGCATAGACGTGCGGCATGCTCATTTCCACGGTAACGGGCAGGTTGATGATCATGGGACGGTCCGGGGTGGGCTGCATGATGTCCAGCACGGCGTTGCACACATCCACGGCGTAGTCCACCTCGGTGCCGGTAAAGCTCTCAGGGCTGTACTCGAACAGGAAGTTACCCTCGTACTCCTGACTGAGCTGCTTGACCAGCTTTGCGCCGTCGGTGGCGATCTTCTTGATCTCCTCCTTGCTCTTGTGGAACACCTGCTCGCGCTGGGCCACAGAGGTGGAATTGTAGAAGTGGATCACCGCGCGGGGAGCGCCCTTGACGGCCTCGAAGGTCTTGCGGATGATGTGGTCGCGGCACTGGGTCAGCACCTGCACGGTGACATCCTCGGGGATCATGTTCTTCTCGATCAGGGTGCGCAGGAACTCGTACTCGGTGTCGCTGGCGGCAGGGAAGCCCACCTCGATCTCCTTGAAGCCGATCTTGACCAGCATCCGGAAGAACTCCAGCTTTTCCTCAAGGCTCATGGGCACGATCAGGGCCTGATTGCCGTCGCGCAGGTCCACACTGCACCATGCGGGGGCTTTTTCAATGTGATCCTTCTTTACCCAGCTGTCATAGCCTGCGGGTACCGGGTAGTAACCCGGAGCGTACTTGGTTGCGTCCATCATTTGCGCGTCCTCCCAAACAATTTACACTTCTTGCTCCATGCTCTTTGTGAGCGTCCTTGCCCTCTCAGTCTCACATTCGTTCGACAGCTCCCCCAAGGGGGGAGCCCTTGGCAAAACCGAAAACTTTGCCGTACTGCCAAGGCCTCTCACTTTGGGAGAGGTGGCACGGCGTAAGCCGTGACGGAGAGGGCAAGCCTGCTTCCAAAAGGCAGATATACGAAAAGGCTCTCGTCTTTCAAGGCGAAAACCTTGAGAGACGAGAGCCTGTAAAGTTCAAACTACAGGGCACCCGTGGTACCACTCTCTTTGCTGCGCCTTTGGGCACAGCCGCTTTGCACGATCGGCTTTTTGCGGCGAATCGCTGTCCTTGTAACGGTGGACATCCGTCAGAGCCTACTTGTGTGTTCAGCCCTGCCGCTCAGGGGCCAGTAACCGAAACCCTCTGCACCCGCCTTGCACCACCCGGCGGCTCTCTGTACGCAGAAGAAAATCGTTTTTTCCCCGTCAACGCATTTGTGCTTTTTTCAAAGTGGACTAAGTTTAGCATGATTCGCGGGCAGTGTCAAGCAATCTGACTCATTCTCAAAATGAAACAATTTCACAAAATAAGGGGCAGAATTTTCCAAAATTATGCACGAGGCGTTAATGTTAACAATTTGCTAAGTTTTTGGAAAGTTGTGCTCGAATTGCTGTTGCGCCCGGTTTTACTGTGCTATACTACTTGCATCAGGAACCAAAGGAGGAATTGCCACATGAAAGAAGTCAAACCTTCCAAAAAGCCGCTGGCGATCTACTACGCCATTGTGCTGGCGGTCCTGCTGCTGCTCAACCTTGTGCTGCTGCCGTGGATGAGCGAGCGTCAGGTGGAGGAAGTGGACTACGGTACCTTTATGACCATGACCGAGGAAAAGAACATCGGCCGTGTGGATATCGAATCCAACCAGATCATTTTTACCGATAAAGAGGAAAAGCAGGTCTACAAGACCGGCCTGATGAACGACCCGGAGCTTACCCAGCGCCTGTATGATGCCGGAGCACAGTTTTCCAGCGAGATCGTGGAGCAGGGGTCGCCGATGCTCAATTTCCTGATCTGGTTCCTGCTGCCCATCCTGTTGTTCAGCTTCATCGGCAACCAGATGAACAAAAAGCTGATGGAAAAGGCCGGCGGCGGCCCGGGGTCCATGATGTTCGGCGGCGTGGGCAAATCCAATGCCAAGGTCTATGTGCAGTCCACCCACGGCATCCGCTTTGCGGATGTTGCCGGTGAGGATGAAGCTAAGGAAAACCTGCAGGAGATCGTGGATTACCTGCACGACCCCGGCAAGTACGAGAGCATTGGCGCATCCATGCCCAAGGGCATTCTGCTGGTGGGCCCTCCGGGCACCGGCAAGACCATGCTGGCTAAGGCCGTGGCAGGCGAATCCAACGTGCCGTTCTTCTCCATTTCCGGCTCTGAATTCGTGGAGATGTTCGTGGGCATGGGCGCATCCAAGGTGCGCGACCTGTTCCGGCAGGCCAAGGAAAAGGCCCCCTGCATCGTGTTCATCGATGAGATCGATGCCATCGGTCAGAAGCGCAACAGCGGCAATCTCGGCGGCAACGACGAGCGTGAGCAGACTTTGAACCAGCTGCTCACCGAGATGGACGGCTTTGAGAGCAACACCGGCGTCATCATTCTGGCGGCTACCAACCGCCCGGATTCGCTGGACCCGGCGCTGACCCGTCCCGGACGTTTTGACCGCCGTGTGCCGGTGGAGCTGCCCGACCTTAAGGGCCGCGAAGAGATTTTGAAAGTGCACGCCAAAAAGGTGGCGCTGGCCCCGGGCATCGACTTCAACACTGTGGCCCGCATGGCTTCCGGTGCATCCGGTGCGGAACTTGCCAACATTGTCAACGAAGCAGCTCTGCGCGCTGTGCGTGCAGGCCGTAAGAGCGTGACGCAGGCCGATCTGGAGGAGAGCATCGAGGTGGTCATTGCAGGCTACCAGAAGAAGAACTCCATCCTCACCGACAAGGAAAAGTGCATCGTGGCCTACCACGAGATCGGCCATGCACTGGTGGCGGCCAAGCAATCCAACTCTGCCCCTGTGCAGAAGATCACCATTATCCCCCGCACCTCCGGCGCACTGGGTTACACCATGCAGGTGGACGAGGGCAACCACTACCTGATGAGCAAGGAAGAGCTGGAAAACAAGATCGCCACCCTTACCGGCGGACGCGCCGCCGAGGAAGTGGTGTTCCGATCCATCACCACCGGTGCCTCCAACGATATCGAGCAGGCCACCAAGCTTGCCCGCGCCATGCTTACCCGCTACGGCATGAGCAAGGACTTTGACATGGTGGCGCTGGAGACCGTGAACAACCAGTATCTGGGCGGTGACACCTCGCTGGCCTGCTCGGCGCAGACCCAGCGCGAGATCGACCAGAAGGTGGTGGAGCTGGTCCGGGCCCAGCACGAAAAGGCTGTCCGCATCCTGACCGACAACCGCGCCAAGCTGGATGAGCTGGCACAGTATTTGTACCAGAAAGAGACTATCACCGGCGAGGAGTTCATGGAGATCCTGAACCGGGAACCGGCACAGGCCCAGTGACCCCGGCGGCAGAGCTGCCAAAAATTTTTTTTAGCCTGCTGCAATAATCCCGCCGCCGCATCCGTTTATAAGACAGATGCGGCGGTTTTGTATTACACCGCATGGCAGACCATGGTTTTCCACAAAACAAAAATGTGCGGTGCAAAACCGCCGTCAACGGAGGTATTCCAAATGAAACTGAACCATAAATTTGTCCGTACCGTCACCACCACCGCTGCAGTGCTGGGTGCTGCCGCCATGCTGAGCGTGGGCGCATTTGCCGCAGAGGCAGACATCAACGACCCTGCTGCCGCAGGCTATCTGCCCCCGCAGGAGCAGATGGTGCAGGGGGATATCGCCCTGCACAGCGCCGATGTGGCGATCGGCGAAAAGGACCCCACCTACGGCGGCTACGGCGCACCGGAGGGAAACCCCATTCAGGGCAATATCATGCTGATCTCCGGCGATGAGCTGGCCGCCCCGTCCGCAGATGCAGCGGCGAAAAAGAGCGAGGCCCGTTACACCGTCAAGGGCCTGTTCGGCAGGGAGGTGCTGTACACTGCCCGCCAGAAGGACAGTGTGCTGACGCTGGATGTGCCCGCCGGTTCTGCCACCTTCCGCACCACCGTGCAGGACATGCAGACCCTGCTGAACGAGGGTGTGAGCACGCTGGTGGTCCAGACCGAGAAGGGCTCCACCACCCTGAACCTGTCTCTGCTGGTGGAGGGCCAGAAGGGCACCGACCGCGTGGTGCTGCGCCGACTGGGCGAAAACACCTTCCTCACCGTGGGCCTGCGCTGCCGCCGCGATTTGATCGTGGGGCGCTGACCGCTGAGATCAAATGATGAAAGGGCTGCTGCACGCAGGGATGTGCAGCGGCCCTTTTTGCGCTTTTCTGTTAAGTTTTTGAAAATTTGCGCAGATGTCTTTGCAAAGTCTGCCGGGAGATGTTATAGTTAAATTGAAACAGTATGCATTCCCGATAGAAAGGAAAAAACGCCATGGAGCATTTTGTGGAGTTTGAGGACGTTTGCAAATATTATCAGACCGGCAGTGTGAAGATCGCCGCCGCAGACCACCTGAATTTCTATGTGGATAAGGGCGAGTTCTGCATCATCGTGGGGCCTTCCGGCGCAGGCAAGACCACCCTGCTGAACATCCTTGGCGGCATGGACAGCTGTGACGAGGGCAACGTCTGGCTGGACGGCCAGAATGTGAGCCACTTTACCGCCAGAGAGCTGACGACTTACCGCCGGTACGATGTGGGCTTTGTGTTCCAGTTCTACAACCTTGTGCAGAACCTGACCGCACTGGAGAACGTGGAGCTGGCCAGCGAGATCTGCCGCGACCCGCTGGACCCCAAAGAGACCCTGCGCAGCGTGGGTCTGGGAGAGCGGCTGAACAACTTCCCGGCCCAGCTTTCCGGCGGCGAGCAGCAGCGGGTGTCCATTGCCCGCGCACTGGCCAAAAACCCCAAGCTTCTGCTCTGCGACGAGCCCACCGGTGCACTGGATTACAAGACCGGCAAGCAGGTGCTGGCCCTTTTGCAGGATACCTGCCGCCGCACCGGCCGCACGGTGATCGTTATTACCCACAACACCGCCCTGACGGCGATGGCAGACCGCATCATTCAGGTGCGCAGCGGTAAGATCGTCTCCAATCAGGTCAACGAGCATCCTGTGCCGGTGCAGGAGATTGAGTGGTGAGAGCTGTGCTGAAAAGTTATCGTAAAAACATCCTGCGGGAAATGAAGGACAACCTGAGCCGCATGGTCTCGCTGTTCGGCATCGTAGCGCTGGGCGTGATGATGCTGACCGGCCTGATGAGTTTTGCGCCCAGCATGCGCATCGCTGGGCAGAAATACTACGTGCAGCAGAACGTGTTCGACCTGCGGGTGCTGTCCACGCTGGGCCTTTCGGAGGAGGACATTGCCGCCATTGCCGCCGTGGACGGCGTGGAGGCTGTGCAGCCGGTGAAATATCAGGACGTGGAGGCCCAGTGGCAGGGCCAGAGCGAGACGGCGGTGGTGCGCCTGCAGCAGCTGCCCGCCGACCCCGGGGCCGACACGGCAGAAAATATGAACCGTCTGGTGCTGCTCTCGGGCCGGATGCCTGAGGCCCCGGATGAGTGCGTGGTGCATGTGATGGGCTACGGCGACCCGGTGGAGCCGGGCACGGTGCTCACCCTGCCGGAGGACACCGAACATGTGAACCGGAAGCAGTTCACGGTAGTGGGCACCGTGCAGGACCCGCAGCATTTTTCCACGGACAAGGAGAGCAGCACCGCCGGTGACGGCCAGCTGGATGATATTGTGTTCCTGCCGGAGGGCAGCCTGACCACGGATTATTATACGGCGTGCTATCTCAAAGTAAAAAATGCCGGCCTGTATGATAATTACTCGGACGCGTATCAGGCAGCAGTGGATGACACAGCCGCAAGGGTAAAGGCCATCAGCGGCGCACAGTGCACGGCCCGGCGGGCGGAGCTGATCGAGGATGCCAGTGCAGAGCTGGCCGATGCCCGGGCCGAGTACAACGACAAAAAAGCCGAAGCAGACCGTCAGTTTGCGGAGGCAGAGCAGCAGCTGGCCGATGCACAGGCACAGCTAGACAGCGCCAAAGCCCAGCTGGACGCGGGCGAAGCGGAGCTTGCCGCCAACAAAAAGGCCCTGCCGGACACCATGCAGGGCGGTGCGGACGAGCTGGTGAGCGGCGAGGAACAACTGCTGGAATTTGAGGATCAGCTGCAGCAGATCGAGATGCTGGTGAACCTGAAAAAGGTGGCCGACCCGCTGCTGGGCTATGCCGAAACGGCTCTGCACAACGCGCAGAAGGCGCTGGACGAGGCCGAACCCGCCGACGAGGAATACACCGACCTGCGGGATGCCCTGCAGAAGGCGCAGGATGCTTACGACAACATCAGCGGCCAGCTGAACGGCTATCAGGCCCAGCTGGACGAGGGCAAGCGCCAGATGTATGCACAGGGGCTGATCTCTTCGCCCAGCCTTTCCAACGAGCAGCTGGTGACTGAGGCAAAGGCAGCACTGCGCCAGATGAAGGTAAAGCTTCTGCAGGGGCAGCTGCAGCTCACCACCGGCACGGCCACAGCCTACACCCAGTTTGATGCGGCACGCACCCGGCTGGACGAAGGCTGGCAGCAGTACAACGACGGCGTGCAGCAACTGGCCGATTCCCGCGCGGAGTACGAGAGCCGGAAGGCCGAAGCCGAACAGCAGCTGGCCGACGGCCTTGCCCAGCTGAACGATGCCGAGGAGCAGGTGAGCCAGATCAAGAGCGGCGAGTGGTATGTGCTGGACCGCAGCTCCACCGTGAGCTTTGTCACCTTTGAGCAGTATGCCGATCGCATGGATGCCATTGCACGGGTGTTCCCGGTGTTCTTCTTCCTGGTGGCGGCGCTGGTGGCCACTACTACTATGACCCGCATGGTGGACGAGAACCGCCTGCAGCTGGGTACTCTGAAAGCTCTGGGTTACTCCAACGCAAAGATCGCAGGAAAGTATCTGTTCTATGCCCTCAGCGCCAGCGTGCTGGGCAGCATCGTGGGCATGGTCATCGGTTTTGTGGTGTTCCCGCTCATCATCTGGTATGCTTACCAGATGATCTTCAGCATGTCCACCTTTACGCTGCACTTTTACCCCGGCATGGCGGCAGCCAGCGTAGCCATCAGCGCGGCCGTCATCGGTTTTGCTACATGGAACGCCTGCCGTGCCAGCCTGAAGGAAAAGACTGCAGCTTTGCTGCTGCCCCGGGCCCCGGTGGCAGGCAAGCGCATCTTTTTGGAGTACATCACCCCGCTGTGGCAGCACATGAGCTTCTCCCAAAAGACCACAGCCCGCAACCTGTTCCGCTACAAAAAGCGCTTCTTCATGACAGTGCTGGGCGTGGCAGGCTGCACGGCGCTGCTGCTGATCGGTTTTGGCATTCAGGATTCCATCCTGCCCATCGTGGACAAGCAGTCCGGGCAGCTGACCCACAACGATCTCACCATCTCGCTCAGCGATGAAAAGGCGCTGACCATGGAGCAGGGCCTTGCCGACACGCTGGACAGCAGCAGTGCGGTCCGCAGCTGGGGCGCGTTCTACACAAAGTCCACCACCCTTTATAATGAAGAGGGCGGGAGCGCCGATGTCAGCATCGTAGGCGCGGAGGACGATGCCCGGATGACCGAATACTTCACCTTCCGCACTCGGGTGGGCCACGACCCCATTCCCTTTGAAGAGGACAGCGTGATCCTGACCGAAAAAACGGCCCTGAATCTGGGGCTGAGCGTAGGCGATACGTTCTATGTGGAGGCAGCAGACGGGAGCCGCGTGCCGCTGGTGCTGACCGGCATTACCGAGAACTACATGTTCACCCGGCTGTATCTGTCCGGTGCACAGCTGGAGAGCCTGCTGGGCGGCACACCGGAGTGGAATACTGTGTACGGCCTGACCGGCTGTACCACCGAGGCGGAGTACAACGCCCTGCGCACAAAGCTGCTGGACTGCAACTATGTGAGCAGCGTCAGCTTCACCGAGGACACCACCTCCATGTTCGGCAGCCTGATCGGCAGCCTGAACTACGTGGTGGTGCTGATCATCGTGTGCGCGGCGGCGCTGGCGGCGGTGGTGCTGTACAACCTGATCAGCGTCAACCTTGCCGAGCGAAAAAAGGAGCTTGCCACCATCAAGGTTCTGGGCTTCTATGACAAAGAAGTGTACCGCTACATCTTCCGCGAGATCGAGCTTTTGTCCCTCATCGGCTCCGGCGTGGGCCTGCTGCTGGGCGTGCCGCTGCACCGGTTCATCGTCCTGACCGTGGAAATGGATCAGCTGATGTTTATTCGCACCATTGCACCCCACAGTTATCTGCTGGCAGTGGCATTGACGATGCTGTTCACCTTTGTGGTGTGCTTTGCCATGCGGCGGCATGTGCGGCATATCAGCATGGTGGAAAGCATGAAAGCGCCGGAGTGAGTTTACAAAATCTTCATAAAAAGAACATGGTTTCGCAGAAATTCTTTGGTATGATAATGCTACCGACAGGCGGGGCCGCAACCGCCTGAACGGGTAACATGATTCCTCCTTTACCAAATCAAATACCGCAAAACAAAACACCGCGCCTTGTCTGATCCGCAGCAGACAGGGCGCGGTGTTTTGTTTAAACCGTTAAGTTTTCAGCATCTGCGGCAATGGCATCGGCCTGCTGCTTGGTGAGCACGCGGCATTTGACCATCCGCTTGAGCACCACCTGCATCCGCTTGAAGGCAAGCTCCGGGCTGCTGGCGTAGGTGGAAGGCGCGTTGGGCATACCCGCCAGATAGATCGCTTCGGCATCGGTCAGCTGGGCCGGTTCCTTGCCAAAGTAGCCCTCGGCAGCTTCTGCAATGCCATAATACCCGCTGCCAAAATAGATGGTGTTGGCGTACATCTCAAAGATCTGCTGCTTGGAGTAGGTCTTTTCAAGATCAAAAGCAGCAAGCATCTCGGCAGCCTTGCGGGCCAGATGCTTGTCCTGCGTGAACAGCTCGTTCTTGGCAAGCTGCTGGGTCAGGGTGCTGCCACCCTCGGCCAGCGAGTGGGTGCGCAGGTCGGCCAGCAGGGCGCGGGCAATGGCCCCCGGGTCGATGCCCTTGTGGGTCATAAAATGCTCGTCCTCGGTGCAGATGACTGCGTTAATATAGATCTGCGGCAGCGCATCGTAGGAAGTATAGCTCCCGCGGGCACAGATGGTGTCGTACATGGAAGCCACTGGGTAACTGCTGGCGGCACTGCGGTACAGCTGCCTGCCCTGATAAAAGAACCAGCCGCCTGCCAGCAGCCCGCCAAGCAGCAGGATGCAAAGAACAACGAGCAGGCTCTGCTTTAAAAAATGAAAGAAACGATGCAGCATCGAAAAAACTCCTTTGATGATAAAAAAGAACGCTACCATAATAAACGATTTGCAGGGCGTTTGCAAGGAACAGCTTTAGTATAACAACAAAATTTTAAGGTTTTATCAATGGAAAAATAAAAATTTTCGAAGAAGCAGAAGTGTTGCTCCTGTTGGAACTGCACAACGGGATGCTGCAAATGCGGGCTTTGCATCGTGCAGAAAACTCAATTTGCAAAAAACTGGAATTAACCTATTGACAAACTGGGTAAGAGGGAATATAATGCAAACAACAAATCCACAAACCTAGTGGGAAAAAGAAAGCAAAGGTTTTGCTTCCCGGTACAGAGCAGATAGAGGTGCCGGTTTGTAGATGAGTGGGAAAGAGTTTTACGGGAAAGGAGGGCACGGATATGAAGCTGATTTGGAACGACCTGCTGCATGCAAACTTCCGCTGTGGGCGAATGTGCGGTGACCGGGCAGAACATCTGGCTGTGAACTGTACGATGCCCTCTTGCTGTGCACGAATGTGTACCCGAATGTGACGTTGACAGAATAGCTTTGAATTGTGTTTGCCCGGTGCGCTTATGTATCACGCATCGGGTTTTTTGTATCAGGAAATTATACTAAAAGTACAAATAGAGAGGTAAAATACTATGTCTAACTATAAATTTGAGACCCTGCAGCTTCACGTTGGCCAGGAGCAGGCCGATCCTGCAACCGATTCCCGCGCAGTGCCCATTTACCAGACCACTTCCTATGTGTTCCGCAACAGCCAGCACGCAGCAGACCGCTTTGGTCTGGCAGATGCCGGCAACATCTACGGCCGCCTGACCAACTCCACGCAGGACGTGTTCGAGAAGCGCATCGCTGCTCTGGAGGGCGGCGTGGCTGCTCTGGCAACCGCCTCCGGTGCCGCTGCCATCACCTACACCATCGAAGCACTGGCACAGGCCGGTGACCACATCGTGGCTCAGAAGACCATCTACGGCGGCAGCTACAATCTGCTGGAGCACACCCTGACCCAGTTCGGTGTCACCACTACCTTTGTCAATGCACACGATCTGGCTGAGGTGGAGAATGCCATCCAGCCCAACACCAAGGCCGTCTATCTGGAAACTCTGGGCAACCCCAACAGCGATATCCCCGATATCGATGCCATTGCAGCCATTGCGCACAAGCACGGCCTGCCGCTGGTCATCGATAATACCTTCGGCACCCCGTACCTGATCCGTCCCATTGAGCACGGCGCAGATATCGTTGTTCATTCCGCCACCAAGTTCATCGGCGGCCACGGCACCACGCTGGGCGGCATCATCGTGGACAGCGGCAAGTTCGACTGGAAGGCAAGCGGTAAGTTCGGCAACATTGCTGACCCCAACCCCAGCTACCACGGCGTTTCCTTTGCCGATGCAGCAGGCCCCGCAGCTTTTGTCACCTACATCCGTGCGATCCTGCTGCGTGATACCGGTGCCACCATTTCGCCGTTCAACGCCTTCCTGCTGCTGCAGGGTACCGAGACCCTGAGCCTGCGCATCGAGCGCCATGTGGAGAACACCAAGAAGGTAGTCGAGTTTCTGGCAAACCACCCGCAGGTGGAGAAGGTCAACCACCCCTCCCTGCCGGATCACCCGGATCACGCCCTGTACGAGAAGTACTTCCCCAATGGCGGTGCATCCATCTTTACCTTCAACATCAAGGGCGGCCGCGAGGAAGCATTCAAGTTCATCGATAACCTGAAGATCTTCTCCCTGCTGGCAAACGTTGCTGATGTGAAGAGTCTGGTCATCCACCCGGCTTCCACCACCCACAGCCAGCTGAATGACGAAGAGCTGGCCGAGCAGCAGATCTATCAGAACACCATCCGCCTGTCCATCGGCACTGAGCACATCGACGATATCATTGCTGATCTGGAAGCAGGTTTCGCAGCCGTCCGCGGCGAGTAAATCTTATCCCCTTAAAACCTCCGACAGAATGTGTATGCCTTGTTTTTTCTCCTGATCTCTTCTAAAAATTCCTTATATCCTAGACACAGCAAAAGGCTCCTGCCCATTGGGCGGGAGCCTTTTGCTGTGTTACCATTTTACGTCGTATGCGGCACAGGCGGTCTTTATAAATTCGCGTACCTTGCGGTCGGTGCAGCCGGAGCGCCATGCAATGCCAAACTCCGTATCCAGCACCGGCTCCAGCGGCACAGTGGTAAGGCCCGGCAGCGGTACATATACAAAATCCGGCATCACAGCAAGGCCTACATGGCCCTGGATCATAGGCAGGGCATGCTCCGATGAACTGCTGAAGTAGTACACAGCCTGCGGGCATTTCTGACGGATCAACTCCTGCGCAGTGGTCATACGGGCGGAAATGTGGGCCATATCCAGCAGAATGAGCACCTCGCCGTTGAGCTGTTCCAGTGTGACAGTTTTGTGCTTTGCCAGCGGGTGCTCCTCGTACATCACGCACACCATTTTTCCGTGATACAGGCTGCGGTATTCCAGAATACTGTCCGCAGGCAGGTCGTCCCGGCTGTCAAACACGATGTCCGGTACACTTTTGTCAAAGGAGCGGGACCACTGCGGCCCGGAGCGCGCATCGTTGAGGATATGCACCTGCGGGCAGCGCTTCTGGTACTGCTGGTAGATCTGCGGCAGTTTCTGAATCTGCATACTGCCGCTGTAGCCTACATGCAGCTCTTCACTGAACAGGGCCTGCGTGTTCTGCGCACGCTGCACAGCAAGGGTGAGCCGGTCCAGTATGTCCACGGTGTCGTGGTAAAAGGACTCACCGGCGCTGGTCAGGGCCACTACATGGCGGGTGCGGTCAAACAGGCGCACGCCCAGTTCGTTTTCCAGTGCATGGATCTGGCGGGAGACAGCGGGCTGTGAGATATAAAGGGTCTCGGCAGCGCGGGCAAAGTTGAGCTGACGAGCGACTTCAATAAAGCAGCGCAGCTGGGTAAAGGTCATGGCGAATCCTCCTGTAATAATTTTCTTGTTATCAATAATACAGCAAAAGCATTATCAATACAAGAGAAAGCTTGCTATAATATTAACGAAGGGCCGAAACAAGACCGGCCAACACACAAACAGAACAAGGAGAAAGAAAAATGGCAAACGACATGAACCGCCGCGGCTTTTTGAAGTACGCGGCTGCCAGTGCACTGGGCATGGGCGCACTGGGCGTGATGACCGGCTGCAGCAGCAAGGAGACCGCATCTTCTTCTGCCGCCAGCACTTCCGGTGCTGTGTACACTCCCGGCACCTACACCGCTTCCGCCGAGGGTTACGGCAGCGATGTGACCGTTACCGTCACCTTTGACGAGACCAGCATTACCAACGTGGTGGTGGATTCCTCCGGCGAGACTGAGAACGTGGGCGCTGCTGCCGCCGAAAAGCTGGCAGACCAGGTGCTCAGCGCACAGAGCAGCGCCATTGACGGCGTGACCGGTGCCACCAAGACCAGCAAGGCTGTCAAGCAGGCTGTGGCCGACTGCATCAGTCAGGCCAGCGGCGGTGCCATCGTGGAGGGCGGCGACGTGGCCGTGACCGACGATGTGACCGTGGGCGGCAATACCGACTGGCTGGGCACCGCTCCGGAAGTGGCCGAAAGCGACATCACCGAGACCATCGAGACCGATGTTCTGGTGGTGGGCGCAGGCAATGCCGGCCTGATGACCGCTGCCCGCGCTGCTTCTCAGGGCGCAAAGGTGCTGGTGATCGAAAAGGGCATGAGCAGCATGAACGAGCGCCACTGGATCGGCGCTGTGGGCACCACTGCTGCCAAGGAAGCCGGCGTGGAAGTGGACAAGAACAAGCTGGTGGCAGAGCTGTGCCGCTACGCCAGCCACCGCTGCGACGAACGCCTGATCCGTCTGTGGGTGAACCGCAGCGGCGAGGCCATGGACTGGTACCAGGAGGTGGTCAAGCAGTACAACCCGGACGTGAAGTTCCACATGGAGTGGGACGTGGGTAAGGGCGGCCACGATACCTACTATGTGCCCGCCACCATGCACAACTTCCAAGATGATATCCCGGAGCACGATTACAGCTCTGCCACTGCAGAATACGGCTTTGCCAGCCTGCAGCAGTGCGTCACCGACAATGGCGGCGAGATCGTGTACGAGGTCGCCATGGTCAAGCTGGAGCAGGACGGCGGCAAGGTGACCGGCGTGATCGCCAAGGCGGGTGACGGCCACTATATCCGCATCAAGGCAGCCAAGGGCGTGGCCCTGTGCTGCGGCGGCTACGCAGCCGACAAGCAGATGCTGGCCACCCTGAACCCGGATGCTTACCAGAGCATCGTTGGTTCGGATGCATCTGCACTGGACACCGGCGACGGCATCCGTGCTGCTATGTGGGTGGGTGCTGATAAGGACCCCGACCCCACTGTGATGCTGTTCGACCGCGGCATCATTGCCCCGAACGAGACTGTGGACGGCAACTGGGAGAAGTCCGGCTACATGCATCTGGGCAGTGAGCCTTGGCTGAAGGTGAACCTGAACGGTGAGCGCTTCAGCAACGAGAGCGTGCCCTACGATTTTATCCTGCACGCAGCCTTTATGGAGCCGGGCCATCTGTACAACACCATCTACGACAGCAACTGGATGGAGCATGTCAAGCAGTTCCAGCAGATCGGCTGCGCCCGCATTGAGCCGAGCCAGAGTGGCGGCAAGCTGCAGATCTTCAGCTGGGAAGCTGAGCAGGGCCTGCTGGCCGGCATGGAGCAGGGCGGTCTGATCCAGAAGGCCGACACGCTGGAAGAGTTGGCCGAAAAGCTGAACATGCCCGCCGATGCCTTTGTAGCTACTGTGGAGCGCTACAACGAGCTGTGCGCCAAGGGCGAGGACGAGGACTTCGGCAAGGAGAGCTACCGTATGCTGCCGCTGGAGAACCCGCCGTATTACGGCTGCCGTCAGGGCGCTACTGTGCTGTGCACGCTGGACGGTCTGCGCATCAACACCAAGATGCAGGTGCTGGATACTGAGGGCAACCCCATTGAGGGCCTGTACTCTGCAGGTGACTGCAGCGGCGGCTTCTTTGCCCACAATTACCCTGAGTACATCGTGGGCGTGGCCATTGGCCGCACCCTGACCGAGGGCTATCTGCTGGGCGACGAGCTGGCAAAGGCCTGAAAATAACAAACAACAAGAGGGTCCCGGAATTTTCTCCGGGACCCTCTTGTTGTTTGCGGCAAAATGCCGTCAGCCTTTCACGCCGCCCAAAGCAACACCGCGGACGATGAACTTGGAAAGCAGCAGGTACACGATGATGACGGGCAGAATGGCGATAGCCACCATCATGTAAACCTTGCCCATATCAAACTTGAGGAAGTCTGCACTGCGCAGCTGTGCAATCAGGATGGGCAGGGTCTTTTTGTCGGCGCTGTCCAGCACCAGAGCGGGAATGAAGTAGTTGTTCCAGCTGGCCACGAAGGAGAAAATGGCCTGCACTGCCAGAGCGGGCTTCATAATGGGCAGCACGATCTTGTTGAAGGTGTAGAACTCGCCTGCACCGTCGATGCGGGCAGCCTCTACGATCTCCATGGGAAGGGAAGCGTCCAGATACTGCTTCATGAAGAAGAACACGGTGGGCGCTGCAATGCTGGGCAGAATCAGCGGGATAAAGCTGTTCTTCAGGCCCATCTTGGTGATGAGCTGCAAAAAGCCCAGAGCGGACACCTGCGTGGGCATGGTCATGATCAACAGGATAATGGCGAACGCGGCCTTTTTGAATTTGAAGTTATAGGCGTAGATGCCGTAGGCCGTCAGGGCCGAGAAGTACACGCTGAACGCCGCCGAGCAGGCGGAGACGATCAGGCTGTTGCGGATGCCGGTGATGACAGGGATGTTAGCATCGGCCAGCACGTTCTGGAAGTTGGTGATGAGCGATTTGCCCGGCAGCAGCGAGAAGCCTTTCTGGATCTCGAAGTGGGTGCGGGTGGAGTTGATCACCAGCACATAGAAGAAGAACAGGCACAAAAAGCTGATGAGCACCAGCACCAGATAACACCATGCGCGGCGTGCAGCCAGTGTTGCTTTTTCCGATTGATTTCTAGGAGTGTGTGCCATAATCATTTCCCTCCTTTTGCTGCCTTTTTGGCGGCGTTCAGTTCTTTGCGCTGGGCGCGGGTCAGGCCGTCATCCTCCTTGGTAAGGGAGAAGTAGACCACAACGCACAGCACTGCGCACACGAGGAACAGCACCACCGAGACTGCACCGGCCATGCCGTAGTTCTTGCTGAACAGGTGGTTGTTCAGGTACATGATCATGGTGGTGGAGGTGCGGTCCGGGCCGCCCTTGCCGTTGGTCAAAATCTGCGGCACATCGAACATCTGCAAGCCGCCGATCATGGAGGTGATCATGACGTAAACAAGGATGGGACGGATCAGCGGAATGGTGATCTTCCAGAACATCTGGTTCGGGGTGCAGCCGTCTAGTTCAGCCGCTTCGTACAGGGTGGGATCCACGCCCATGATCGCAGCCATCAGCATGATGGTGGTGTTGCCGAACCACATCAGGAAGTTCATCAGGCCGATCAGCCCGCGGTTGCCCCACACGGTGTTCAGAAAGCTGATGGGTGCATCAATCCAGCCCATGCTCTGCAGCACGGCGTTCACCGGGCCGTTGTCCGAGAACAGCGCGAAGAACAGCATTGCAAAGGCGGAGGCCATAATCAGGTTGGGCATGTAGATGACCGTCTTGAAGAAGGTCTGGCCCTTCAACTTCAGGCGCAGATCGGTGAACCATGCTGCCAGCAACAGGGAAATGGCGATCTGCGGGATAAAGCCGATGATCCACAGGATCAGCGTGTTGCCAAAGTACTTGGGCAGATCGGTGGCGAACAGGGTAATGTAGTTTTTCAGGCCCACAAAGCTGGGGCCGATGATCTTCAGGCCGCTGCGGTAATATTCAAAAAAGCTGTAGTAAATGGTGGATGCCAGAGGGATCAGCTGGAATACCGCGAAGATGATGAAGAACGGCGCAATGAAGATGTAGCCCCATTTCGCGTAGCTGATCGACCCTTTCTTTTTCTTTTCTCCCATAGGATCGCCTCCTGATAAATTTGCGGAAAGAACAGGGGCGGGCGGGAACAGCGTCCGGCCCGCCCCTGCGTATTCACTTTTCCGTTTTAGGGTCGGCTGCTATTATGCGGGCCACACCACGTCGGTCAGCTCAGGATACTTCTCCTTGATAGCGGTCTCGAAGTTTGCCTTTGCGGTATCTTCGTCCACGTTGCCGGTAAAGTAATCCTTGAATGCATTCTGGAAGCTCTCATTCAGGCCCTGATCGTACGGACCGGCGTTGGACATATCGATCTTGGCTGCAGCCTCTGCAAACAGAGCGATGTGGTTCTGGCCGCCCAGGAAAGCGGAGCTGTAATCGCTGTTTGCGATCTCGTTCATAGCCTTCTCGTTGTTGGTGTAGTCCTGCGTATCCATGGTGATCTGCTTCATGATAGCTTCATCGCAGGTCAGCTTCTGCATAACATCCTTAATGGTCTCGATGTTGTCGCTGCCGGCTGCGCCGCAGATCCAGGTGCCGCCCCAGTAGTAGGGCTGAGGGCCTTCGCACACAGCGTAATCGCCGTAGATACCGTTGCCAACTTCTTCCTTGCCGCCCTCAGCGACAGGAGTCTCCAGCGAGTTGCCCAGCAGGGTGAAGTTGATGCCCCAGGTGGAGTAGAAGAAGCCGAACACCTTACCGGTGGGACCCTGATCGGCTGCCCACTGGCTGTCCCACAGGCTGGACTTGTTGTTATAGCCCTTATCGGTGTACTCCTTGGTCTGATCGACCCACTTCATAATGTTCTCATCAACGGTAACGGTAGTGCCGGTGACCCACGGAGCTGCCACGTTGTTGGAGAAGGTGCGGTATGCATCATCAAAGCCGGACAGCATCTTGTAGCCCTTGGCGGCTGCCTGTGCAGCTACATCATTGAACTTATCCCAGTCGGACAGGTAGGTCTGCACTTCGGCGGGATCATCGGTGCCCAGAACATCCTTGGCAATGCTGCGGCGGTATGCAAACAGACCGGGAGTTGCCTGCCAGGTGGTGCCGCGCTGGCTGCCGTCCACACTAACGATGTCCTTGGTGTACTGGTACTGGCCAGCCAGATCGTCGTCGGTCAGGCCGATGTCTGCCTTGACATCCAGAACGTAATCGGAATCCACATACTTCAGAGCATAGTCAGCCTCGATCAGGAAGATGTCGATCTTGTCGTCATCAGCAGCGCTGTCCTGACTCAGCAGGGCTTCGTCCAGCTTGTTCTGATAGTTGTTGTTCTCGTTGGCATTGATGGTCCACTTCACAACGGTGCCATCCTTCAGGGTGGTGGTGGACTTGTCGGCTGCGATCTCGGAAACTTCCGGATAGTAGTCGTTGAAGCGGCTCTGGAACTCATCATTCCAGCACCAGATGTTCAGCACCTTGCCCTGTGCTGCGGGAGCAGCGGAAGCAGCAGAGGAAGCCGGAGCAGAAGAAGCGGTGCTGGTGGAAGAAGAACCACCACAGGCAGCCAGAGCTGCACCAATGGTCACGGCACCGGAAGCGAGCAGGAAATTACGGCGAGAGATCTTTTTCATAAGGGTAAACCTCCTTCATGGTTTTCCATTATTTGCAAAAGTGTTCTTCATAAAAGGTTCCGTAGCAAGAGCCTTTAGAGACATATTAAAGAATGCTGACCGACCCGCCGTCCAGCAATTTGCCGGAAACGCGGATCTGTTCGGGCAGGGTCACTCTTGGATGCTCGATCAGCTCAATGAGCTTGTCGGCAGCCGTGCGGCCCAGCGCGGCGGTGTTCTGCTGGTAAGTCACCAGCTGAGGCTTGACCACCCGGGAAAGGTAGATGCCGTCGTAGCCCATCACCGAGATGTCCTCGGGGATCGAAAGCCCTTTTTCGCTGATGGCGTTGTAGCCGCCCAGCGCGGAGAAATCGTCCGGGAAGATGATGCAGGTGGGCGGCTGCGGAAGCTCCAGCAGCGCTTTGGTCTCGGCGGCACAGCGGTCAGCATCATGGTAGATGCCCTCCCGCACATAAGCTTCCGGGATCTTCAGGCCCAGCTCTTCGCAGGCCTGATAGAAACCTGCAACGCGGTTCTCGGTAACGGCGGTTTTTTCGCCGTGGATAAAGGCGATGCGGCGGTGGCCGCAGGCCCATGCCTGCCGCACCAGTGCCTTCAGGCCGAAAACGTTATCCGAGAGGATCGCCATGCGGTTGTTGAACACATGATCGATCGTGACCACCGGCACCTCGCTGTTCACCAGCTCCACCACCTGCGGCTCGTAGAAGTTCACGCAGGCGATCACCACGCCGTCCACATTGCGGTAGCGGCAGTGCTCAAGGTAGCTCATGCTCTTGCCGCTGATATTGTGGTTGATAAAGGTGATGTCGTAGCCGTGTTTCTCGGCTTCCACCTTGAAGCTGTCCAGCACGGCGGAAAAGTATTCGTGGGTCAGGCCGCTCTGCCGTTCATCCACGAACAGAACGCCCAGATTGTAAGTACGGTTTGTTTTCAAGGAACGGGCGGCAGCATTGGGCAGGTAGCCCATACGGTGCGCTGCGGCCCGCACCCGTTCTCGTGTGGCAGGCGAGATATCCGGCTGGTCGTTCAGCGCCTTGCTGACCGTTGCCACCGATACGCCGCATTCCTTTGCCAGATCTTTCAGGGACGGCATCGCTCGTTTGCCTCCTTCCGAAGAACGTTTTACGGGGGATGTTCTCCGTCAAGTCCTTAATCGTTTTCGCAATTTCATGATAGCGTATTTTGTACGAAAAATCAAGCTCAAAAGAATAACTTTCATTGCTTTTGGCTCAATTTTGGCGTTTTGTTCGTTTCTGAAGAACCGAAATTGTGCATCTTGGATGGGTTTCGTTACATTTCGGTTAAAATCAAAAGATTTTCGTTGCAGTTTCGTTATGATTTTCGCCGTATATAATATTACCTATAAATTGTGTTTCAGCGTTTTCGCTTACAGGAAGCACAAAAAGCGTGCTTGAAATAAATTTTCTGAAAATCATGAAAACATACGTATTTATGAAAGATACTTTCAGAATTTTTTTAGAAAATCCTCTTGCTTTTTTGGCCTGCTTGGGCTATGCTAGAAGCAAAGAGAATGCTTTGATCGTCCGCCTTAATCGTTTTCGCAAAAGCGATGCCGCCGGGGCTACCGGCAGCTGATAAGGAGGAAGCATTTATGAAATTCGGCCATTTTGATGACGCACGCAAAGAATATGTCATCACCACCCCGCGCACGCCTCTGCCCTGGATCAACTACCTTGGCAGCGAGGACTTCTTCAGTCTTGTCTCAAATACGGCGGGCGGCTACAGCTTTTACCGCGATGCGCGGATGCGCCGCCTGACCCGCTACCGCTATAACAGCTCCCCGCTGGATATGGACGGCCACCACATTTACATCAAGGATGGCGATACCGTCTGGAACCCCGGCTGGCAGCCCACCAAGACAGAGCTGGACAGCTACGCCTGCCGCCACGGTCTGGGCTATACCATTCTGGAGGGTGAGAAGAACGGTGTTTCCGCTGCGCAGGAGCTGTTCGTGCCCACCGGCGATGCCTGTGAGCTGGACCGCCTGACTTTGAAAAATAAGACGGATGTCGTAAAAGAGCTGGATGTGTTCAGCTATGTGGAGTTCTGCCTGTGGGATGCCATTGACGACAGCTCCAACTTCCAGCGCAACTTCTCCACCGGCGAGGTGGAGGTGGAGCCGGCTATCATCTACCATAAGACGGAATACCGTGAGCGCCGCAATCACTATGCGGTATTCTGGAGCAATACGCCCGTTACCAGCTTTGATACCACCCGCGATGCCTTCTGCGGTGTGTATGGCGGCCCTGCAGACCCGCAGGCCGTCCGCGCCGGGCACTGCTCCGGCAGCATTGCCCACGGCTGGGCACCGGTGGGCGCGCTGCACATCCATGTCACCCTTGCACCGGGTGAGGAAAAGAAGATCCTCTTCGGTCTGGGCTACATCGAGAACCCACAGGAAGAAAAGTTCACGGCTCCCGGTGTTATCAACAAGGAGCGTGCTCATGCAATGATCGCACGCTATGCCACCGATGCACAGGTGGACGCGGCCCGCAAGGCGCTGGCCGACCACTGGGAAGCGCTGCTCTCCACCTACCATCTGGAATCCGGCGAGGAAAAGCTGGACCGTATGGTGAACATCTGGCACCAGTATCAGTGTATGGTCACCTTCAATATGAGCCGCTCGGCCAGCTACTTTGAAAGCGGGACCGGCCGCGGCATGGGCTTCCGCGACAGCTGTCAGGATCTGCTGGGCTTTGTACATATCATTCCGTCCCGCGCACGAGAGCGCATTCTGGATATCGCCGCCACCCAGTTTGAGGATGGCAGCGCATACCACCAGTATCAGCCCCTGACCAAGAAAGGCAACCGCGATATCGGCACCGGCTTCAACGATGACCCGCTGTGGCTCATTGCCGGCACTGCCGCCTATCTGCGCGAGACCGGCGACTGGTCTATTCTGGACGAGCAGGTGCCCTTTGATAATGATGCCAGCAAGGCACAGAGCCTGATGGAGCATCTGCGCCGCAGCTTCAACTTTACCGTCACCCACCTTGGCCCCCACGGCCTGCCGCTCATTGGCCGCGCCGACTGGAACGACTGCCTGAACCTGAACTGTTTCTCGGAGCACCCGGGCGAGAGCTTCCAGATCACCGGTCCCAGCGAAGGCCCTGTGGCCGAAAGCGTGTTCATTGCGGGCATGTTCGTCAAGTACGGCCACGAGTACGCCGAACTGTGCGACCACCTGAACCTTGCCGATGAAGCCGCTGCGGCCCGCAAGGCCGTGGACGGCGTGGAACAGGCGGCCCTGACCTCTGGCTGGGACGGCGCATGGTTCCGTCGCGCCTACGATGCTTTTGGCAAGCCTGTTGGCAGCAAGGAGTGCACCGAGGGCCAGATCTTCATTGAGCCGCAGGGCATGTGCGTCATGGCTGGCATTGGCAAGGAGACCGGTCAGGCCGCGCAGGCATTGAAGAGCGTAGAGGAACGGCTGGATACCAAGTACGGTGTGGTTCTGCACCAACCTGCATACACCAGTTATCAGCTCAATCTGGGCGAAATTTCCAGCTATCCTCCGGGATACAAGGAGAACGCCGGTATCTTCTGCCACAACAATCCGTGGATTAGCTGTGCCGAAGCCGTTCTGGGGCATGGCGACCGGGCCTTTGAGGTGTACCGCAAGACATGCCCGGCCTACATCGAGGATATTTCCGAGATCCACCGCACCGAACCCTATGTTTACAGCCAGATGGTGGCCGGTAAGGATGCCCCCACCTTTGGCGAAGCAAAGAACAGCTGGCTGACCGGCACTGCCGCATGGACCTTCTTCAATGTGAGCCAGTATATCCTTGGCATCCAGCCCACGCTGGACGGCCTGAAGGTAGACCCCTGTATCCCACACACGCTGGGCGGCTTCACCGTTACCCGCCGCTACCGGGGCGCAACCTATCACATTGCAGTGGATAATACCGCTGCAGTCCAGTATGGTGTGAAGAGCGTCGCTGTGGATGGCAAGCCCATTGAGGGCAGCCTGCTGCCGCTGGCACCAGAAGGTGCTGTGGTAGAGGTGCAGGTGACCATGGGATAACCTTTACTGCATTCGTTCAATTTTCCGAAGAATACAAAAAATCCGAACCCTTCTCCTATCGAGAAAAGGTTCGGATTTTCTATTTTAGCGGCAGCCTCCCGGTAGACATTCCTACGGGTTGGGAACTGCGGCGGAATCTGGCGGTCAGGGCCTTACGGGTTGCGTTTGCTGATTTTTCTACAACCCCTTGGCAGGGCTTTGAAAAATCAGAACGCGGCCCCAACAATTCCTCCCTGTTTCAGCCGCTGGCTGCGGTCGTCGTCGTTGCTGTTCAAGTCCTCTTCCGCACCGAAAAAGAAAAACCAGTACACATTGTGTACTGGTTTTTCTTGGTGCGGATAAGAGGACTTGAACCTCCACCGAGTTGCCCCGATTAGAACCTGAATCTAACGCGTCTGCCAATTCCGCCATATCCGCATATTTTGTTTTGTTCGTGAGCTGTGTCGCTCGGAACGATAGTTATTATACCAGATATGGCAGAATTGTCAAGCATTATTTTTAATTTTTCTCGACAAAATTTTGCTTGAAAATTGATGCATTCTGAATGGCGGCTGCAGGGCGAAATTTTTGCCAAAGTGTGATACAATAAACAGGACGCGCCGGGAGGGTGTCCTGCGCGCAGACTGAGAAAACGAGGGAAATGCAGAATGTTCAATATCATTATTTTCCTGCTGGGAGCAGGCATTATGTTCTTTATGGCTCTGCGCAGTGTGCTGGCACGGCGCAGGCTGTGCACGCAGGGGCAGAAGGTCACGGCCACGGTGGAGGGCACCGTGCAGAGCCGGGATGGCGGTGCCTATGTGCTGGCCTTTACCACCGCAGGCGGCAGCCATCGGCTGCACTACCCGAAGCCTGCGCGGGGCAAGAGCTTTGCGGTGGGGGATACCGTCACCTTATACTATGACCCCGACGACCCGGAGAAGATGTACGTGGAAGGCGACCGGGCCACGCTGGGAGCCGAGGTGTTGTATACCGTGATAGGTGTGGCTCTGCTGGTGCTGACCGTGGGCATTGCCCGCTGAAAGGGGAAAAGAAGATGAAACTGGAACATTTTGGCATGGCTGAGCCGGGCGACTGCCGTCTGGTATTCACAGCCGGTGCCGAGGAACTGGCGGCAGCCGTTGCACAGGTGCAGGCGGAGCCGGACGCGCCGCAGGAAGAGGATGGTCTGCTGACCGAGGCGGTGAATCGCACCATTCTTGGCGGTTTTTCGGCGCTGTATGAGCAGCTGGTGCAGGAGTACCATGTGGTGCCGGTGACCGACCCGGATTTTGAATTGCTGGCGGTGAACCGGGCCGAGGGCTTCCGGGCGGGGGCGCAGTTCTACGCGTTGCCGCCGCTGGAAGTGGGAGCATACACCGGTTTCGTGCAGCCCATTGAGCCGCACCCCATCCGGCAGCTGACCATTGAACTGGAGATCAACCGTCACCACGGCGACGAAGAACGTGCAGCCGATGCAGCGGGCAAGGCGGCGCTGCGGCAGCAGGTGGCCCGCGAGATCTGGGCACAGCGCTGTGCCCAGGCTGAGCAGCGGGCACGCAAGGAGCTGGTATGGCAGCTGGGCGATGCAGTGAAAGGCCCGCTGCCAAAGCAGCTGGTGGGCGGTAACTATTTTGCCGAGCAGCGCCAGTTCAACCTGAGCCTGCAGGCCAATGGCATCAACTTTGACCAGTTCCTTAAAGTGCGCGGCCAGACGGTGGAAGAGTTCCGTGCATGGCTCCACACGCAGGCAGAGCGCAAGCTGCGCAGCTGGCTGGGGCTTCTGCTGGTGGCAGAAAAGGAGGGCCTTGCACCCACGGACGCCGAGGTGGAAGCAGCTGCTGCCCACTGGGATGCCAAGCTGGACGGTGAGCGCACTTTCCCCGCCAACGATGCACGCAAGGTGCGCCAGCGTCTGGCCCGGGAGAGGGCGGAGCAGTTCATTGTGGAGCACTCTACCCTCACGCCGCCGCCCGATGAACCCATCGTGCAGAAAGTTGAAAGCAAATAATAACAAAAAGGAGCGATGCAGCGCATCGCTCCTTTTTGTTATTATTATCAGGAACTCTCAGGTCTCCACGCCCTCGAACTGGCTGTTGTAGAGCTTGGCGTAGAAGCCGTTTGCAGCAAGCAGCTCGTCGTGGCTGCCCTGCTCCACAATGTGGCCGTCCTTCATCACAAGGATCACGTCCGCCTCGCGGATGGTGGAAAGGCGGTGCGCCACAATAAAGCTGGTACGGCCCTGCATCATGCGGGCAAAAGCTTTCTGGATACGCACCTCAGTGCGGGTATCGATGGAGGATGTTGCTTCGTCCAGGATCAGCATCGGCGGCAGGCAGAGCATCACGCGGGCAATGCACAGCAGCTGCTTCTGGCCCTGACTGATGTTGCCGCCGTCCTCGGCGATAACGGTGTCGTAGCCCTCCGGCAGGCGGCGGATAAAGCTGTCTGCATGGGCGGCTTTGGCTGCTGCCACGATCTCTTCAAGGCTTGCATCCGGCTTGCCGTAGGCAATGTTTTCCCGCACGGTACCGGCCCGCAGCCATGTATCCTGCAGCACCATGCCGTAGCTGCCGCGCAGGGAAGCGCGGGTCACATCCCGGATGTCGGTGCCGGACACCTTGATGGAACCGCCGTTCACATCATAGAAGCGCATGAGCAGGTTGATGAGGGTGGTCTTGCCGCAGCCGGTAGGGCCGACGATGGCGATGCGCTGGCCGGGCTTTACGTCGAGGGAAAGGCCCTCGATCAGCGGGCGGTCGGGCAGGTAGCGGAAGGAAACATCCTCCAGCTGCACATGGCCGTCCGGCTGCAGCACGGGGGCGTTCTCGACTTCCGGCACCTGATCGTCGGCATCCAGCAGCTCGAACACGCGGGCGGCGCAGGCCAGGGCATTCTGCAGCTCCGTCACCACGCCGGAGATTTCGTTGAAGGGCTTGGTGTACTGGTTGGCGTAGCTCAAAAACACGCTCAGCTGGCCGATGGTGATGCCGCCCCGCACCGCGTACACGGCACCCACAAGGCCCACGCCTGCGTACACGATGTTATTCACAAAGCGGGTGGCGGGGTTGGTCAGGCTGGAAAAGAAGATGGCCTTCAGGCTCACGTCCTGCAGACGGCCATTCACCTCGTCAAAGGCGGTAAGGCTCTCGGCCTCGTGGCCGAAGGCCTGCACCACCTTCTGGCCCTCGATCATCTCGTTGACCAGCGCGGTCTGCTCGCCGCGCACGGCGCTCTGGCTCTGGAAGTAACCATAGCTGCGCTTGGCAAGGAAGCTTGCCACCACGAGGCTCAGCGGGGTGATGCACACCACCACCAGCGTGATGGGCACATTCTCGCTGAGCATGAACAGCAGGGTGCCGAGGATGGTCAGAACGCCGCTGAACAGCTGTGTAAAGCCCATCAGCAGGCCGTCCGCAAAGGTATCCACATCGGCCACCATGCGGCTGACGATATCGCCGGAGGGGTGGCTGTCGAGGTAGGAAAGCGGCAGGGTCTGAATTTTGCGCAGGGCTTCGTTGCGCAGGTCGCGGCTGACAAGGAAGGTGATGCGGTTGTTGCACACGCTCAGCAGCCACTGCGCAAGAGCGGCCACACCGGCAACCACCAGCACCTCGATGATAATGCGCATCACACCGCCAAAATCTACGGCACCCTTGCCCAGCATCATATCAATGGCGCTGCCGCAGAGGATGGGGATATACAGCTGCGCGCCCACGCTCACAGCGGCCACCACAAGGCTGCACACCACAAACAGGGAATAAGGTTTGATTTTGCCCAGAACACGGGTCAAGGTGGCCTTGCGCTGCTGCGGGGTCAGCTTTGTTTTTGCTTTTGCACTCATTTCTGCGCATCCCCTTTCTTGAACTGGCTCTCGTAGATCTCCTCGTAGACGGGGCAGGTCTGGCGCAGCTGGTCGTGGGTGCCGATGCCCACCAGATGGCCGTCGTCCAGCACCAGAATTTGATCCGCGTACTGCAGGCTGGCGGCGCGCTGGCTCACGATGAACACGGTCAGGCTGCCGGGCAGAGCAGCCAGTGCCTTGCGCAGAGCAGCATCGGTGGCGTAGTCCAGTGCGCTGGCGCTGTCGTCAAGGATCAGAATTTCCGGCTTGCCCACAAGGGCGCGGGCGATGGTCAGGCGCTGCTTCTGTCCGCCGGACAGGTTGCGACCGCCCTGCTCCACAGGCTCGTCCAGCCCAAGGGGCTTGGCTTTGACGAACTCCGCAGCCTGTGCTGTTTCCAGTGCAGCCCACAGGTCCGCATCGGTGGCATTCTTGTTGCCCCACAGCAGGTTGGAGCGGATGGTGCCGCCAAAGAGCTGGGCCTTCTGCATGACCATGGCTGCCTTGCCGCGCAGTTCTTCGCGGGGATAGTTCCGGGCATCGCGGCCCATGATCTCCACCGTGCCTTCGGTGGCATCGTAGAAGCGGGGAATCAGGTTGACAAGGCTGGATTTGCCGCTGCCGGTACCGCCGATGACACCAATGGTCTGGCCGCGCTTTGCAGTGAAGCTGATGTCGGAAAGGCTGGGTGCACCGGCACCCGCATAGGTCAGGCTTACGTGCTCAAAGCGCACGGTATCGCCGGATTTTTCGGCGGGCACCTCGCCCAGAAGCTTTTTCGGGAAGGCCATGCCGGGCGTGGTGTCCAGCACAGCCTGCACGCGGCCTGCGCAGGCCAGCGCCTTGCTCACCTGCACGATCAGGTTTGCCAGCTTGACCAGCTCCACAAGGATCTGGTTCATGTAGTTCACCAGCGCGATCACGTCGCCGGAAGCCATGCCACCCACATTGATCTCAATGCTGCCCACATATAGCAGTGCCACAATGGCAATGTTGATGAGCACATAGGTCAGCGGGTTCATCAGGGCAGAGATATGGCCTACATGGAGCTGCATCTTGGTCAGCAGGTCGTTGGCATTCTCAAAGCGCTCTACCTCGCTCTTTTCCTTATCAAAGGCGCGTACCACGCGCACGCCGGTCAGGTTTTCGCGGGTCAGGCCCAGCACCCGGTCAAGGCGATTCTGTACCGTCTTGTACAGGGGCCGGGTAGCAGCCATGATGCCGAACACCACCACGCTCAGCAGCGGGATGGTCACTACAAAGATCAGCGCTGCACGGGAATTCACCGTAAAGGCCATGACCATGGCACCGATCACCACGAACGGGCTGCGCAGGAACAGGCGTAAAAACAGGTTCAGGCCGCTCTGCACCTGATTCACGTCGCTGGTCATACGGGTGATCAGGGTGCTGGTGCCGAGGGTGTCCATCTCGGTAAAGCTCAGGGTCTGGATGTGCTCAAACAGGGCGTGGCGCAGAGCTGTGGAATAGCCCACGGCCGCCTTTGCGGAAAAATACTGTGCCGTCAGGCTGCAGGCAAGGCCGATCATGGCCAGCAGCAGCAAAATGCCGCACCGCACAAGAATATAGTGGAAGTCGTGGGCGGCAATGCCGATGTTCACGATATCCGCCATGACCAGCGGCACGAACAGGTCGAACGTGGCTTCCAGCATCTTGAAAAGGGGCGCAAGCACGCTCTCGCGCTTGTAGTCCTTCAGATAGCCTAGCATCTTGTTCAAGGCGATACTCCTTCTTTCTTGCTTTCTTGCATTATAAGGTTTATGAAATCCTACTTATTATAGCGTACAAAAACTTAAAAAGCCATAGAAAATGTTTTTATTGCAAAAGTGTGCTGAAAACCGCCGGGCAAAATGCCGAAAACGGTTGAAACCAGGGTGGGGGTATGCTACAATGATTTTAAATATTGCACAAAAGGGGAAACAGGAATGCTGATAAGTTTGGTCGTTCCGTGCTACAATGAGGAAGAATCACTTCCCATTTTTTATAAAGAGGCCAGCAAGATCGCACAGCAGATGGGAATATCCCACGGAGCAGATTTTGAGTTCATCTTTGTGGATGACGGCTCAAAAGACCGCACACTGCAGATCGCGCGGGAATTGCACCGGAAAGATGCCCGTGTGCGGTACATCTCCTTCAGCCGGAACTTTGGCAAGGAAGCAGGCATTTATGCCGGATTAAAAGCGGCAAAGGGCGATTATGTAGCAACGATGGATGCGGATCTGCAGGACCCGCCCTCGCTGCTGCCGGAAATGCTGGAGCTGCTGCTCTCCGGCGAATATGACTGCGCGGCCACCCGCCGCACGACACGCGAGGGTGAACCGCCCGTTCGCAGCTGGTTTGCCAAAAAGTTTTATCAGATCATCAATAAGCTTTCGGATACAGAGATCGTGGATGGAGCAAGAGACTTCCGCCTGATGAGCCGCAAAATGACTGATGCCGTGCTGAGCATGGCGGAATATAACCGCTTCAGCAAGGGCATTTTCAGCTGGGTCGGCTTTAAAACAAAGTGGATCGACTACAAAAACGTAGAGCGTGTGGCGGGCACAACAAAGTGGAACTTCTGGGGTCTGCTCAAATATTCGATCGAAGGCATTGTGGGCTTTTCCACAGCTCCGCTGCTGATGGCGGCGGGCCTTGGCCTTGCCTTTTGCGTATTGGCGTTTGTAGGCATCATGATCGTGGTGGTGCGTGCACTGATGTTCGGCGACCCTACTTCCGGCTGGCCGAGCCTTGTCTGCATTATCCTTTTGTGCAGTGGTGTGCAGCTGCTGTGTACGGGCATTGCGGGCGAGTACCTTGCCAAAACATATCTTGAAACAAAGCACAGACCGATCTATATTGCTGCTGAGACCGAAGAAGATCTGGACGCGGAATAAGGCGTTTCAGGAAAAATGTATTTTTAACGGGGTGCCAGAAGAAGCTGATCTGGCACCCCGCTTTTTTTGAGCAGGGAAAAATGGATACATACAGATAGGCGTTGTACCCAAAGCCATTTCCTGCTATACTAAAAATTGACTAGAAACTGGAAGAATGGTGAGCAGATGGCAAAAAGACAAGACGGCGGCATCCGGCTGCGCCCGGTGGGCACCCGCAAGCATCGGCAGAACGCTCCGGCCTACAGCCCGGCGGGCACCGGCTGCCCGGCCTTTGAGCAGGCAGTGGAAAATTTATATAAAGGCCAGAACGAAGAAAGCTTCTGGACGCTGATGGGCGCTTTGAACTATGCACTGGAAATGGAGACCCATGTTCTGGTGCCGCTGCGCACGGCACTGACGGTGCACAACACGCCTGCACCGTGGACGGAGCATCCGGTGCCCACGGCAAAGGCTAAGGACCTGCAGCTGTGGACCCTGCGCAACGAGAAGGGCCGCACATGGCTGCCTATGTTCACCTCTGCAGCTGCGGCCTGCGCCGACCGCAGCACTTCTGCCCGGCCAATGGCGGATTACACCCTGCAGGATGCCATGGAGCTGGCCCTTTCCACTGAGGGGATCGACGGCGTGGTGCTGGACCCGTGGAGCCACTCGGCTACGCTGGACGGCGCTCTGCTCAACGGTTTGCTGCACGCGGGCCATACGCCGGAAGACCCCGGTGATGAGAAAGCGGATGCCGGAAGGGAAGCCGCCCGCAAGGGCAACTGGGCGCAGGCTGTGGAATGCTTTGAAAAAGCAGCCGAGCTTGGCAGCACCATGGGACTTGCCCTGCTGGCAGACTGTATTTATAAGGGCCGCGGCACCCGCACGAACCGTGCCGAGGCCCGCCGCATGTGGAAGGAAGCAGCGGACAGCGGCGAGATCTTATCCAACATTGCACTGGGCGATGACTGCGCTGCCAGGGGCGACAATGGCCGGGCACTTTTGTATTACCGCCGTGCCCGCGCCAACGCAGCCCATATGCCGGATATCGAGTACACTCCGCAGGTGTGCCTGCGTGTGGCCCAGACCGAAACGCGCTACACCAGCCGCAAAAAGGCGCTGGCACTGGCCGCAGAAGCAAGGCAGGGCTTTTCCATCAAGGCCCGTGAGCACGAGCCGGACGCAGAGCAGTGGCTGGCCGAAGCCGACCAGCTCATCCGGGAACTGACCAGTGAACTGCCTGCCCGAGCCACAGCTTACGACATGGAATCTTTACAATTGGACTAAAAAATCGTCATATCGGGACGGTAAGATATACTCGGAAATGATTTGAAGAGCTGCGCCCAAGATGCACAGCACCGGAGAGGAAACAGACAGTATGAGCAAAGTAATCGGCATCGATCTCGGCACGACCAATTCCTGCGTGGCAGTGGTGGAGGGCGGCAAGCCCGTGGTCATCACCAATGCGGAGGGTGAGCGCACCACCCCCAGCGTTGTGGCCTTCACGAAGGATGGTGAACGTCTGGTGGGCGGTGCGGCCAAGCGCCAGATCGCCACAAATTCCGGGCGCACCATCTCCAGCATCAAGCGCCATATGGGCAGTGACTACCGGGTGCACATCGACGGCAAAGACCTGACCCCGCAGGAGATCAGCGCCATGATCTTGGCCAAGATCCGCCGCGATGCCGAGAGCTATCTGGGCGAGCCGGTGACCGAAGCGGTCATCACGGTGCCCGCCTACTTCGACGACAGCCAGCGCAAGGCTACGCAGGATGCAGGCCGCATTGCAGGCCTGAACGTGCTGCGCATCATCAACGAGCCTACTGCTGCCGCTGTGGCCTATGGTTTGGATAACGAAGCATCGCAGAAGATCCTCGTCTACGACCTCGGCGGCGGCACCTTTGATGTGTCCATCATCGAGATCGAGGACGGGACCTTTACGGTGCTTGCCACCGGCGGCGACACCCATCTGGGCGGTGACGACTTCGATCAGCGCATCGTGGAATATGCCGTGGCCGAGTTCAAAAAGTCGGATCGCATCGACCTCTCCCGCGACCCGGCAGCTATGGGCCGGCTGAAAGAGGAAGCCGAAAAGGCAAAGAAGGAGCTTTCTGCCGCGCCGTCGGCACAGCTGAACCTGCCCTTTATCGCAGTGGGCAAGGACGGCCCTCACCACTTGGATATCTCGCTTTCCCGCCCGCAGTTTGAGATGATGACCGGCGACCTGCTGGCCCGCACAGTGGCTCCTGTGCAGAATGCGCTGCGGGATGCAGGCATTTCTGCCAGCCAGCTGGGCAAGGTGCTGCTGGTGGGCGGCAGCACCCGGATGCCTGCGGTGGAGCGTCAGGTGAAGGAGCTGCTGGGCTGCGAACCCAGCCACAGCCTGAACCCGGACGAGTGTGTTGCCATGGGTGCGGCTGTGCAGGGCGGTCTGCTGCAGGGCGGCGGCAAGCTGGCCGGTGCCACCGGCGCAGCGGCGCAGGGCCTTGTGCTGATGGATGTGACCCCGCTGACCCTCTCCATTGAGACGCTGGGCGGCGTGGCCACCCCGCTGATCACCCGCAACAGCATGATCCCCACCCGCAAGAGCCAGATCTTCACCACCGCACGGCCCATGCAGACCAGCGTGGAGATCAACGTGCTGCAGGGCGAGCGCCACTTTGCCCGCGACAACAAGAGTCTGGGCAAATTCAAGCTCACCGGCATCCGGGCAAGCTTCTCCTCCAAACCGCAGATCGAAGTTACCTTCGATATCGACGTGAACGGCGTGGTGAAGGTGTCTGCCAAAGACCTTGGCACCGGCCGGGAGCAGAACATCACCATCACCGGCAGCACCAACCTTTCGGAAAATGAGATCCAGCGCGCCATGGCAGACGCTGCCGCCTACGAGGCCGAGGACAGCCGCCGCAAGGAGCGGCTGGACCTGCACAATCAGGCCGAGGTGCTGGCCTACAAGGTGGACGAGGCTCTTTCCAAATGCAAAAAGGAGCTGGACAAGGACGAGAAGAACCGCATCAAAACCGACCTCGCCAACCTCCGCCGCTGCCTGCGCAAGGATAAGCCCGAAAAGATGAATGAAAACGAGGAAGCCAATCTCCGTCAGGCCAAGACCCAGCTGGAAGAAAGTGCCAACCATCTGATGGTGCTGTATACCAGTGAGCAGGATAGCAGCGATAACGGAGAAAATCATCTGTAATTTTACCAGCAGGACGGCAGATAGTTTCCTAAGTAAATGATCCGCTGGGGTGGGATCCTGTTGCCGCAGGCAATAGGGTGGGCGATGGAACGGCCCGTTGCATTTGCGTGGAAAGCTATCTGATGGCCTGCATCATAAGAACAACAAAACCTCCGCTGTGTTTTTGCACAGCGGAGGTTTTCTATGTGGAAAAGTATTACAGCATCTTAGAAAGGAATGCTTTCAGTCTGGGATGCTTCGGATTCGTGAACAGTTCCTGCGGCGGCTCGTCCTCCTGGATCTTGCCGTCGTCGATGAAGATGACGCGGTTGGACACCTCGCGGGCAAAGCCCATTTCGTGGGTGACCACCAGCATGGTGATGCCGGTGTGGGCCAGCTCCTTCATCAGTTCCAGAACCTCGCCCACCATTTCGGGGTCGAGGGCGCTGGTGGGCTCGTCGAACAGGATCACGTCCGGGTCCATGGCAAGGGCACGGGCAATGGCAATGCGCTGCTGCTGGCCGCCGGAAAGGCTCTTGGGGTAGGCGTCGGCCTTGTCGGACAGGCCTACGCGGGCCAGCAGTTCGTCGGCCTTGTCGGAAATGGCCTGCTTATCCTTGAGCTTGAGCAGGGTGGGGGCCAGCTCAAGGTTCTTCTTCACGGTCAGGTGCGGGAACAGGTTGAAGTGCTGGAACACCATGCCCATCTTCTGGCGCACACCGTCGATGTGGGCTTCGTCCACCTCGGTGCCCTCAAATTTGATGCTGCCGGAGGAGGGAATCTCCAACCGGTTCAGGCACCGCAGAAAGGTGGACTTGCCGCAGCCGGAGGGTCCGATCAGGCACACCACGTCGCCGCGGTAAATATCAATATCGATGCCCTTCAGCACGTCCAGAGTGGGGGTGGGCAGCTTTGCGCCCGGCTTCTTTTCGCCGCCGTAGGTTTTTGTCAGGCCGCGGACTTCCAGAATTTTATCGGTCACTTTGAGCCAGCCTCCTCTCAAACTTTGCCAGCAGACGGGTGAATAGCATGACCAGCACAAGGTAAATCAGTGCAACGCCCAGCAGCGGGAACATGGCCTCGTAGGTGCGGTTCATGATGCCCTGCGCGGCGTACAGCAGTTCCTTGCCGCCGATGACCGTGATCAGGGAGGTATCCTTCAGCAGGACGATGAACTCGTTGCCCAGTGCGGGCAGCACCGCACGGATGGCCTGCGGGATGATGATGACCACCATGGTGGTCATGTAGTTCAAACCAAGGCTGCGTCCGGCCTCCATCTGGCCGGGGTCAACGGCCATCAGGCCGCCGCGGATGATCTCGGACACATAGGCACCGGAGTTGATGCCCAGTGCCAGCGCACCCACCATGGTAAAGTTGCGGCTGTTGGCAAAGATGACCATGCTCATGATGAGCAGCTGCACCATCATAGGCGTGCCGCGGATGATGGTGGTGTAAATTTCGCAGATGATGTTGAAGAAGCCCAGCACCGGGTTTCTGCGGCCGGGGCGCTGCTGGTCGTGTGCCACACGCACCAGTGCCACCACGCTGCCCAGCACGATGCCCAGTGCCAGCGCAATGGCAGTGACCAGCAGGGTGGTGCTCACGCCCTTGATGTACTGCGTCCAGCGGTCTTTCAGGATGAAGGCCTGATAAAATTTGAAGAAGAACTCCTGCCCGAAGCTGAGCTTGGTGCCGCTGTTGAGCAGCTCTTTGAGCAGTTCGTATTGAGCAGCCATTCGCATCCTCACTTTCCTGTTTTGTTAGAATTTTGTAACCTTATTTTTCCAAAAAAAGGGGAGGTGCCCCAGTTGGGGGCTGCCTCCCCGTGGTTCCGTTATCAGCCAGCTGATTATTCAGCGGTGATGTACTTGTCCACGATGGACTGCAGGGTGCCGTCAGCCTTCAGCTCTTCCAGAACGGAGTTAACGGCATCTTCCAGAGAAGAACCCTTTGCCATACCAATGGCGTAATCTTCCTCGGCGTAGCTGGTATCCAGAATGACCAGACCGGGATTGGCAGCAACGAACTCCTGGGCGGGAGCGTTGTCGATGACAACTGCATCCACCTGACCATTGTTCAGAGCCTGCACAGCGGTCAGACCGTCGTCGTAAGCCACAACGTTTTCATCGCCGAAATCATCGGAGCAGTAGATGTAGCCGGTGGTGCCGCGCTGGGTGCCGATCTTCTTGCCGGCCAGATCGTCAGGGGAAGCAATGTCGGAGCCCTCGGGCACGATGATGGACTGGATGCCGGTAGCGTAGCTGTCGGAGAAGTCCATCACAGCCTTGCGCTCGTCGGTGACGGTAACGCCGGCCATAACGATGTCGGCCTTGCCCTGCTGCACGCTCAGCAGCGCAGCGTCAAAGTCCATGTCGTCGATCTGCAGCTCCAGACCCAGCTTGTCGGCAATGGCCTGAGCGGTCTCAATGTCGATGCCCTCGAACTCGCCTGCATCGGTGGTCATCTCGTACGGAGGGAAGGCTGCGTTGGTGGCCATGGTCAGCTTGCCGGTCTCAACGGTGGCCAGCTCGCCAGCGGCAGCGCTGGTGGAAGCAGCTTCAGAAGAAGCAGCAGAGCTTGCCACGGAGGAAGCGGTGCTTGCGGAAGAACCACCGCAGGCGGTCAGAGCCAGAGCGGCAACGGACAGACCGGCAGCTGCCAGAAAGCTGCGACGAGAGATCTTTTTCATATTCAAACACTCCTCAAATGTACTGTATGTTTTTGCGGTACGCCGGAACGATGCGATTCATCGAACATCTGGCGAACGAATTTAGTATAGATTGTACAAATTGAAAAGTCAATACTTGTGCAAAAAATCTCATCAATTGAAACCGAATTGAAAACAATTATACAAAAAATGCGTTGAAGAAATGTATATATACAAATTATAGATATTTTGCGATCTCTTCTTTGCTCCGCTTTGGCACGCAGTAATCCCGGTTCTCGTCCAGATAATACTTTACGCCGGTCTCAGCCGTCAGCGGCACAATGTGAGCCTTGTGGGTCGGGTAGCCGAACGCCACCATGAATGCCAGCTTCTGCGGTTCTTCAATGCCCAGCAGTTCGGTGAGGGCAGGCTTGTTGATCGCGCCCATGATGCAGCTGCCCACGCCTTTGTCCCATGCGGCAAGGGTCATGTTGGCAAGGGCGATGCCGGTATCGGTGGCAAGGTCGCCGGGGATGGAAGTGTCCTGCACCACGGCCACATACAGGGTGGGCAGCTCGTCGGCTTTGGGCGTGCCCTGCTCCGGCGGCAGATAGGCAGCCCACTTGACCAGCGGCTGCACCTTTGCCACCGCCTCGGGCTTGTTCACCACCACCAGACGCACAGCCTGACGGTTGGCTCCGCAGGAGGACAGGCGGACGGCCTCGACGATATCATCCACCACATCCTGCGGAACAGCTTTCTGTGCAAAGCGGCGGTAGGTGCGGCGGCTGACAAGAGTATCCATAACAGACATAAAGAGCACCTCCTTTATATAAGTGTTGTCAAAAGTATAGCAGATGCGGCAGAGTCTTGCAACGCTCCGGCGCAAAAAAGCTTGCACGTTGGGCAGTGATCTTGCCTTTTGCGACAGGCTGCGATTGCATCCGACAAATGATATATGGTAAAATATGGTAGAAGAAAGGAGGAGGCGCAATGGTATTGGCGGCAGGCATCGTGGGTTTTATTCTGGGGGTCAATTTGGGTTTTTTGTTTGCCGGGCTGATGCGGGCGGCAAAAGGGGAACATGAGCAGACAGAAGATGAAAACAAGACATGTTGAGAATGAATGAAAATAACGGAGAACAAAAAGGGCCGCTGTACGGGATGCTGTGCAGCGGCCCTTTTTGCCGGGCTTGACGGAACTTACGATTTTCTCTTGGTCGCTCCTGTTTTTCTGCATCCGGCGGCAAAAGATGCCAAAAACCACTTGACAAACTGTTACGGGGGGGGGTATTATATAGGAAAAGCAGGCTCCACAAAAAAGTGATGGGGGCATGCAGAAAAGATTGTGAGGTTGATTATTATGTCTAATATCTCTCGTCGTCAGTTCCTGAAGGGCGCAGGTGTCGCTACTCTGGCTGTTGCTGCTGCCGGTGTTCTGGCTGGCTGCTCCAACGTGCCTGACAAGCCGACCCCGGGTGTACCGGATAAGACTGTGCATATCTACTACATGATCGGGGTTCAGCCGGTCAATGGTGAGCCTGTCGAGATCTCTGTCAATGGTCTGGCTACCTATGTCACCTACGAAACCATCAAGGCAAACATTCCTGCCAATGTAGCTGCTGACTACGATTGCGCAAAGAAGAACTACGATATTGAAAAGGATGGCACAGTTACTGTCAATCTGCAGAAAAAGGCATCTGCAAAGCCTACGAAGCAGGTTATGATCAGGTATCACGAAGGCACCCTGCAGCTCGACAGCGGTGAGTTTACTGATTTTATCAATTATCAGGATGTTGAAGAGGATGCAACGAAGATCGATCTGAGCAAGCTTGAACTTGAGAAGACTGACTATAAGCTGGCTGAGAATGAGGCAAACGGCATCATTAAAGCCGAAGGTACAAAGCTCTACGCAGATGTCTACGTTCAGAAGAAGTAAATCTCTCATAAAGCAGTATGAAAAAGAGAGCTGCCGCAAAACAGCTCCCTGAATCGATCATACACAAAACCCGGAACCTTTTCGGGGCCTGAATGGCTCAGAAGGGTTCCGGGTTTCTGCTTTTTTACGCAGGATGCCGATGCGTTTTTATTTTGTAGCAGATATGCTGTATCCGTAAACATCACACTTTGTTCCGGTGCCGCTTTGGAATGGGCACGCTGAGCACCAGCGTGATGCCGATGGCCAGCGCAACGGCTACTTTAAAGGTGCTGATGCCGTTGGAAAGGGCCAGCGCATTGTTGCCCTGTATAAAATAGTAGGCGGTGTAGTAGATGCCCGCACCGGGCACCAGCGGGAAGATGCCGGACAGCAGGAACACCGTTACCGGCATTTTAAGCACAATGGCAAACACGCGGGTGAGCAGGGTGAGCGGAATGACCGCCAGCAGGGAGGCTGCGGCACTGTCTGCCCCCAGCATTACGGCCAGCTCGTAGACAAACCAGCCCACGGCACCCACCAGCCCACAGAAGGGCAGGCTTTTGCGCGGACAGCCGAACAGAACGGCAAAACTCAGGGTGCCTGCGCCGGCAATAAAGAACTGCGCGGCCAGCTCTCCGATCTGTGTACTGGTGAGCATCATGCGACCACCACCCCCGTAAAGAATGTATAAAGGCTCAGCACAAGGCCGGTGCCAATGGCAATGCTGGCTGCAATGAGCAGCGCATCGATCATGCGGATGGTGCCGGAGAGGTAATCTCCGTGCACAAAGTCGCGGATGCCCATGGTAAAGGCGATGCCGGGGGTCAGGATCATCAGCGAACCGATAATAGAATGACTGGCCGGTGTGCCCAGCACTCGGCAGGCCAGAATGCACACCAGCGTGATAAGCGCAGCACAGCTGATCTTGCAAAAGCCGCCGGGCAGCTCGTGCTGCTCACACAGCAGCAAATAGCCGCTGGCAAGAAAGCCTGCCAGTGCCGCCGCCAGCGCACTGCGCAGTGTGCCGCCGAAGATCAGCGCAAAGCAGAATGCACCGCACATGCCGCTGACCAGCTGCACCCAGTTCTTGGGAAAAGGGATGCGCCGCGCCAGCACCAGACGGCTCTCGGCTTCGTTCAGCGACATGTTGCCCTCTGCGATCTCGCGGGAGAGGGCGTTCACTGCCGCCACCCGGCCCAGATGAGTGGTGCGGGTAGGCACATTGCGCACCTCGCTGATCTCGGCGGTGCCCGCACTGGCAAAGATGCCGTTGGTCAGCACGTAAACATGGAACTCCCGCAGGTGGAATGACCGGGCCATGATCTCCATGGTCTGCTCCACCCGGAACACCTCGGCACCGTTTTCCAGCAATGTCTGGCCCGCTGCCATGATAAAATCCATGATGCGGCGGCGCAGTTCTTCATCCGGGAAAACCTCGCGGCTGTTCATTGCCGCACCTCCTTTATAAATAATGCTGTCTTATTCTACCATGTCCGCGGCTGGCGCACAAGATAAAAAAACGCAATTTCCTACTAAAAAACTTCGTTGTAGGTGTTGACAAATCCGGTCGATTGGATTATTATAAATGCAATATCACAAAAATGGCTGTGAAGAGAAGAGTAGGCCTTCGCATTGATCCTTACCAGAAAGCCCGGGCGATGGAAAAGGGCAGGAAACAGGAAGCTGAAAATGGTCTCGGAGCTGTGCGGGCGAGGTGCATGAGCGCTAAGTTCGCAACGGGATGCGCCCGTTACAGCGTCCGGCTGTAAGCAGCAAAGCTGCCGCAGCATTGAGGCTGTGCCCGCAAGGGTATGGTAAACCAAGGTGGTACCACGGAAGTATGTTATGCTCCCGTCCTTGTCTGAGCGTTGGCTCAAGGTCAAGGACGGGAGCTTTTTTCATGCATCCGTCAAAGGCCCTTAGCACGGAACTGTGCCGTGCGGGCCGCTGTACATTATAATAAGCAAATAGAGAGGGAACAAAACTATGATTACTCGTCGTGATTTTCTGAAAGTTACCGGAGCTGCAGCTGCTGCAGCTGCCCTGACCGCATGCGGCGGTTCTTCTTCCACCGCATCTTCCGCTGCTTCCGGCACTGCTTCTTCCGCAGCTTCTTCTGCTGTGGCTAAGCTGGACAAGGTGAAGGTGGCTGTGCCCAACGACACCACCAACGAGGCACGCGCCCTGACCCTGCTGGAGAAGAACGGCTTCTTTAAGCTGAAGGCTGATGCAGGCCTGACCGCAACCGCAAAGGACATCGAGGAGAACCCTCTGAATGTTTCCGTCGATGAGGTCGAGGCTGCTCAGGTGCCCAACGTCCTGCAGGACGAGGACTACGCCGTCATCAACTCCAACTACGCCATCTCCGCTGGTCTGGACCCCATGACCGATGCTCTGGCAATGGAGGACGGCACCTCTGCTTACGTCAATATTCTGGTCTGCAAGGACGGCAATCAGGAAGAGCCGAAGATCAAGGCTCTGGCCGCTGCTCTGCAGAGCCAGAAGGTGAAGGACTTCATGGATGAAAACTACAAGGGCGCTGTGGTGTCCGTTGTGGAGAACCCCACCGACGGCTATGACTCCTCTATCGACTACGATGCACTGAACGGCGAGACCGTCAGCTGCGCTGCTACTCCGGCTCCTCACTGCGAGGTTCTGGAGATCTGCAAGGACATTCTGGCCGAAAAGGGCATCACGCTGGATATTCAGGAGTACGACGACTACATCATTCCCAACAACATCGTTGAGGACGGCCAGTGCGATACCAACTATTTCCAGCATCAGCCGTATCTGGACGACTTCAATGCAGAGCACGGCACCCATCTGGTGACGGTTGCCGGCATCCACGTGGAGCCTATGGGCATCTACGGCGGCAAGCAGGACAGTCTGGCACCGATCGAAGGCTAAGCAAACTCCCCCAGTCACCTTGCGGTGACAGCCCCCTCGGGGAGGGGGCCTTTGCCTGACCGTTCTGTTTCAGGCTCCCTCCATGAGGGAGCTGGCAAACCCGCAAGGGTTTGACTGAAGGAGTTTATTCAACAGCAAGGAGCAATTTCTGTGATCGAGATCAAACATCTTTCCAAGACCTTCCAGATGAAGGACGGCGCGGTGAATGCGCTGAAGGACATCAACCTCACCATCCCGGATGGTTCCATTTATGGCATCATCGGCATGTCCGGTGCGGGCAAATCCACGCTGGTGCGCTGCATCAACCTGCTGGAACGCCCCACCGAGGGCAGCGTTGTGATCGACGGCACCGCTATGGAGACTTTAAACGCAGCCCAGCTGCGTGAGCGCCGCCGCGATATCACCATGATCTTCCAGCAGTTCAACCTGCTGATGCAGCGCAGCTGTCTGAAGAACATCTGCTTCCCCATGGAGCTGGCCGGTGTGAAAAAGGCGGATGCCGAAAAGCGTGCCAGAGAGCTGCTGGAAGTGGTGGGCCTGCCCGATAAGGCCAACGCCTACCCGGCACAGCTGTCCGGCGGCCAGAAGCAGCGCATTGCCATTGCCCGCGCACTGGCAACGGACCCCAAGGTCCTGTTGTGCGACGAGGCCACCAGTGCGCTGGACCCCAACACCACCCATGCCATCCTGACTCTGATCAAGGACATCAACAAGAAGCTGGGCATCACGGTGGTGGTCATCACCCATCAGATGAGTGTTGTGGAAGAGATCTGCGATCACGTTGCCATTCTGGACGGCGGCGTCGTGGTGGAGGAAGGCTCCGTGCAGGAGATCTTCTCGAACCCCAAAACGCCCGCAGCAAAGCGTCTGGTGGCACCCAACGGCGGCAGCGCCGCACGGGATCTGTCCAGCTTTGCACCGGACGACCATGTGGTGCGCGTCACCTTCAACGGTTCGTCCACGGCAAAGCCGCTGGTGGCAAGCCTTGCCGCAGAAAAAGGCATTCTGGTGTCGGTGCTCAGCGCCGATACCCGTGATCTGAGCGGCCAGTGCTACGGCTCCATGCTGCTCAAGCTGCCCGCTGATGTGGAGCAGGCAAAGCAGGCTGCGGCCTATATGCGCGCCCAGCCCGGCATTACGGTAGAGGAGGTGACCGGCGAATGAGTATTGCAGATTACGGCTTTGCCATCTGGGAGACCTTTTATGTGACGGTCCTTTCCACCGCGTTTGCGCTGGTGCTGGGCCTGCCGCTGGGTGTGCTGCTGGTGGCCGGTGATAAGGACGGCATTCTGCCGCTGCCCGGCTGGCTGATGCACATTCTCAACATCGTTATCAACATCCTGCGCAGTGTTCCGTTCCTGATCCTGATGATCTGTGTATTCCCGCTTACCCGTGCCATCGTGGGCACCACGGTGGGTACCAAAGCCACCATCGTTCCGCTGGTGGTGGCAGCCTTCCCGTTCGTGGCGCGTCTGGTGGAGACCAGTCTGCGCGAGCTGGACGAGGGCGTGGTGGAAGCGGCCCAGAGCATGGGCGCAACGCCGTTCCAGATCATTACCAAGGTGATGATCCCGGAATGCCTGCCCGGCCTGATCTCCAGCATGACCACCGCACTGACCACCATTCTGGGCTACTCGGCCATGTCCGGTGTCATTGGCGGCGGCGGTCTGGGCAAGATCGCTTTGTCCTACGGCTATTACCGCTACCAGACCGATATCATGATCGTGTGTGTCATTTTGCTGGTGCTGATGGTTCAGGTGTTCCAGACTTTGGGCACTGCTTGGGCCACCAGAAGCGATAAGCGGCTGCGGAAGTAACTCCTTCAGTCGCACTTCGTGCGCCAGCTCCCCCGGAGAGGGAGCCTCTGGCGAAGAGGAAAACTTTCCGGTATTGCCAAAGCCGAAAGGCTTTGACGGAAGGAGTCCTCTCCTCATTTTGCCCCCGAACGGGAACTAAAATTTAACGTTTCAATTCCCCGCCGGAGGCTGCAGCACTCCTGCGGGGAATTGTGCTATATGGACAAACCCAGTAAAGGAGTATGTAGTATGAATCGCGATACCATCTGTGTGCAGGGCGGTTACACCCCCGGCAACGGCGAACCCCGCCAGATCCCCATTATCCAGTCCACCACCTTTAAGTATGCAACCAGCGAGGATATGGGCAAGCTGTTTGATCTGGAAGCTGACGGCTACTTCTATTCTCGTCTGCAGAACCCCACCTGCGACCTTGTGGCTAAGAAGATCTGCGAGCTGGAAGGCGGCACGGCTGCAATGCTGACCAGCAGCGGTCAGGCTGCAAACTTCTTTGCCCTGTTCAATCTCTGCGAAGCAGGCGACCACATCGTGGCATCCAGTACCATCTACGGCGGCACCTTCAACCTGATCTCCGTCACCATGAAGAAAATGGGCATTGAAGCCACCTTCGTGGACCCGCTGTGCACCGAGGAAGAGCTGAACGCCGCATTCCGGCCCAACACCAAGGTGGTGTTCGGCGAGACCATCGCAAACCCGGCCCTGACCGTGCTGGACATTGAGAAGTTTGCCAAGGCTGCTCACGCCCACGGTGTGCCGCTGATCGTGGACAACACCTTCCCCACGCCGGTCAACTGCCGCCCCTTTGAGTGGGGCGCGGATATCGTGACCCACTCCACCACCAAGTACATGGACGGTCATGGCGCGGTGCTGGGCGGTGCCATCGTGGACGGCGGCAAGTTCGACTGGATGGCCCACGCCGACAAGTTCCCCGGCCTGTGCACCCCGGACGACAGCTACCACGGCATCACCTACGCCGAGCGTTTCGGCAAAGAGGGTGCCTTTATCACCAAGGCTACCGCGCAGCTGATGCGTGACTTTGGCTCGATGCAGTCGCCCATGAACGCCTACATGCTGAACCTCGGTCTGGAAAGCCTGCATGTGCGGATGCAGCGCCACTGCGCCAACGGCATGGCCGTGGCAGAGTTCCTTGAGAGCCATCCCAAGGTGGCCTACGTGAACTACTGCGGCCTGGAGTCCAGCCCGTACCATGCACTGGCGGAGAAGTATCTGCCGAACGGCAGCTGCGGCGTGGTCAGCTTTGGTCTGGCCGGCGGCCGTGAGGCTGCAAGCATCTTTATGAAGAACCTGAAGCTGGCAGCCATCGAGACCCATGTGGCCGATGCCCGCACCTGTTGCCTGAATCCTGCATCCAGCACCCACCGCCAGATGAACGATGAGCAGCTGAAAGCCGCCGGTGTGCCCGCAGAGCTGGTGCGCATGAGCTGCGGTCTGGAAAGCAGCGAAGACCTCATCGCAGATATTGCACAGGCGCTGGATAAGATCTAAAAGGTGAGTTCAGCAGCATCTAATCGGTTCCGGCCCTTCTCGTAAAAATGCGTTTGGAGCGCCCCGCAGGGCGCGACAAACGCAAAATATAAAAATAAATTCCGCTGAAGATAGCCAGAGCGTCAGCGGAGGCTATTCTAAATCGTTAGGAGTACGAACTATGCCGCTGATCATCCCCAAGACCCTGCCTGCTTACGATGCCCTCTACAACGAAAATATCTTCGTCATGCATCGTGAGCGCGCCCTTGCCCAGCACATCCGCCCACTGGAGATCCTGATCCTGAACCTGATGCCCACCAAGATCACCACCGAGACCCAGATCGCCCGTCTGCTGGCAAATACCCCGCTGCAGGTGCACATGACCCTGCTGCAGACGGCCAGCCATGCGGCGACCCACGTTTCGGCAGCACACCTTGAATCGTTCTATAAGAACTTCAACGAGGTGAAGAACAACCGCTACGACGGCATGATCATCACCGGCGCGCCGGTGGAGACCATGGACTTTGAGCAGGTGGATTACTGGCCGGAGCTGTGCGAGATCATGGACTTCAGCGAGACGAATGTCTACTCCACCCTGCATGTGTGCTGGGGTGCACAGGCTGGCCTGTACTACCACTACGGCGTGCACAAGCAGCTGCTGCCGGAAAAGATGTTCGGCGTGTTCGAGCACCGGGTCACCCGCCCGTCGAACCCTTTGGTGCGCGGCTTTGACGAGGTGTTCTATGCGCCCCACAGCCGCCACACCGGCATCAGCCGCGAGGATGTGGACAACTGTAAGGCTTTGCGCATCCTTGCCGAGAGCGATGCGGCCGGGCCTTTCCTCATGAGCACCGAGAACGGACGGCAGATCTTTGTCACCGGCCACCCGGAATATGACAAATACACGCTGGATTCAGAGTACCGCCGCGATGTGGACAAGGGCCTGCCCATCCATGTGCCGGTGAATTACTACCCGGACGATGACCCGTCTAAACCGCCGCTGTTCCGCTGGCGTGCCCACGCCCACCTGCTGTATGAGAACTGGCTGAACTACTATGTCTACCAGAACACCCCCTACGATCTGGGCGAGATCCAGCGCGTAAAGCACGAATAAATGCACAAAAACCGGTATTGCGTCAAAATTGCGCGATACCGGTTTTTGTGCTATACTGTTCCTGCGGCCCTTCTCCATTCCCCTAACCGCGGAAAGGAGGTGGTAACCAATGGAAGTCTTCGTCTCATTTATACAGACTGTCGGAGCAGAGGTAGTTGCCTACTATCTGTGCAAGTGGCTTGACAGCCTGTTCTTCAAGGGCAGTAAGCACTAACCCAAGAAGCCCCCCGGTAGTATCAGTACCGGGGGGCTTTTGGTTTTTTCGTGGTAACCACGGAACAGGCCTTCATCTCATTGCCTATCTTTAGTATATGCAGTTTTGGGCAAAAGTCAAGCGATGAAATGCAAATTATTTTTTACGCCTTACCGGCTTTTTCTTGCGCACACTGTAGCCAAAGGTGCCCAGCTTCCGGCCCAGAGCCAGATATTCGCCGTGGCTGTAGACGATGAGCTTTGCCTTTTCGAGACACAGCTTGCCGTTTTCGTCCAGCAGGCTTTCGTCCACATCACAGACCACCACTTCGGCAAGGAACAGGTCGTGGCTGCCCAGCGGGATCACCTGAGTTACCTTGCATTCCAGATTGACCGGGCTTTCTTCCAGAATGGGGCAGTCGGTCAGCACGCTGCCGGGGGCAGAATGCAGGCCGCAGGCGGCAAATTTATCCACATCACGGCCGCTTTTCACGCCGCACCAGTCCACCGAACGCACCAGCGCTTCGGTGGGCAGATTGATGGCAAACTGTCCGCTTTCCTGAATGAGGTGGTGGCTGTAGCGCTCCGGCCGAACGCTGATGGACACCATGCTGGGCTGGGTGCAGATGGTGCCCGTCCAGCCGATGGTGATGAGATTGGGCTTTTCCAGCCCGCCGCAGGACACCAATACCGGCGGTTCCGGGTTCAGCAGGGTGCTGCCCCGCCAGCTCTGTTTGCTCATCCGTGATACTTCCTTTCGTAGGGTGCCCAGGTGCGCTCGCTGATGATGTAGCGCGGGCGGGCTTTCGTCTCCATATAAATTTTGCCGATATACTCGCCAATCACGCCTAAGCACACCAGCTGCACGCCGCTCATGAAGCAGACGATGCAGATAGTGGAGGCCCAGCCGGCCACCACGCTGCCCATGGCAGCTTCGATGATGGCCCAGATGACTCCGATAAAGCTGATCAGGCTCACAAAGATGCCAGATCCGGTAATAAGGCGGATGGGCTTGTTGGAAAGACTGGTGATGCCGTCAAAGGCAAGGGCCAGCATCTTGCTCAGCGGATAGTGGCTCTCACCGGCAAGGCGTTCGTGACGCTCGTAGGTGACTACCTCGCTCTTGAAGCCAACCAGCGGCACCATGCCGCGCAGGAAAATGTTCACTTCCCTGTAGTCGGCAAAGCTTTCCAGCACACGGGTGCTGATGAGGCGGTAGTCTGCGTGGTTGAACACGATGTCTGCGCCCAGAGCGTTCATCACATGGTAAAAGCCCTCGGCGGTGAAGCGCTTGAAGAAGGTGTCTGTATCGCGGCGGCTGCGCACGCCGTAGACCACCTCGGCACCGTCCAGATACTTTTTAACCATCTCGTCCATGGCGTTGATGTCGTCCTGACCATCGCAGTCGATGGAAATGGTAACATCGCAGGTGCCGCTGTGCAGTGCCTCCATCAAGCCTGCCAGCACGGCGTTCTGGTGGCCGCGGTTGCGGCTCTGGGAAATGCCGATGTAGTGCTCGTCCTGTGCGGCAAAACTCTGGATCAGTTCCCATGTCTTGTCTTTGGAGCCGTCGTTCACGAACAGCACCCGGCTCTTCTCGCTCACAAGGCCCTGTGCGGCAAGGCCGCTGATCTTTTCCAGAAACATGGGAGCTGTAATGGGCAGCACCTGCTCCTCGTTGTAGCAGGGGATCACAATCCATAAAATCGGTTTTGACATATTTAAAAATACTCCTATATTAAAAATAACAAGATGATGCCGCTGACGGTTACGGCCTTCCAGTGAAAAAGAGTTTTAGAAAAATCTGTAGATTTTTCTAAAACTCAAATATAAAAATAAAATTTCAGCTGAATACAGCCAAAGCGCACGCGGCGGCTATTCAAATGGTCACTGCACCATTTGCTTCAGTACCTCAGGCTCCAGCAGCTTGAAGCTGCTTTTGTAGGTGTCCAGCAGGCCGTCCCGCTGCATCTGGCTCAGCTCGCGGCTGAGGGCGCTGCGGTCGCAGTTCAGGTAATCTGCCAGCTGGATGCGGGAGAACGGGATGCTGAAGGTCAGGCTGCCAGCCCGCTCGGCTTCACTGAGCAGATAGGCGCACACTTTGGCCCGCAGGCTTTTGAGCACCAGCAGGTCGATGCGGCGGGAGAGGGAAAAATATTTATCGCTGATGGTGCGCACCAGATTGCGCAATGTCTGCTGGTGCGCCGGACTGCCATCCGAAAGCAGCAGCCGCTCGTAGGGAATCAGCAGCACCTCGCAGGGCACCGAAGCCATCACCGTGACCGGGCTTGCCAGACTGGAACCGCTCAGCACATCGCCGAACACGCCGCCCGGTTCCATGTGGGTGATGGGAATGCGCGCACCCTGCGGCCCGGGACGGTAGGCTTCCAGCTCACCGGACAGTACGATGCCCACCCTGCGGTTGGGTTCGCCTGCCAGAACAAGCGCTTCGCCTTTGCCGTAGCTGCGCATAACGGCACCCAGCTGGGCCAGCAGAGTCTGCAGCTCTTCAGGGGTCAGACCATTGAATAAAGAGGTGGAGCATAACAGCGGAAGAAAGTTTTTCATCACAATTCCGTGGGAAAGATCCGGCTTCCCACAGCCCTCCTGCAATTCCGTTGCACACGCAACGGTATTTTTGACTCTATTATAGTAAACTTAGACCCGCAAAGCAAATGATTTTGCAAATTTGCCTTGTAAAAAATATGAAAAGACCGACCCATGGTTCTGTGCAAAATTTTCAGGCACAAAATGGCGCGGTCTTGTGAGGAAAGAGGGAACCCCGCATGAAAAAACTGACATCCATGCTGCTGGCTCTGGCCCTTGTGCTGAGCCTTGCCGCCTGCGGCGGTGCGGCATCCAGCTCTGTTGCATCCAGCGCAGCTTCCAGCGAAGCTGTCCCCGAGGCTGCTTCGGAAGCCGCTTCCAGTGAGGAAGCAAAGGAACTGTCCACCACCGATGCTCTGCGCATTGCCGGCCTGAAAGGCCCCACCACCATGGGCCTTGTCAACCTGCTGAGCATGGAAGAGGATGGCACCGCTTCCATGGATTACGACCTGCAGCTTTACGGCGCTGCCGATGAGATCGTGCCGCTGCTGATGAAGGGCGAGCTGGACATGGTTGCCATCCCGGCAAATCTGGCCGCCACCCTGTATCAGAAGACGGAGGGCGGCATTCAGGCTGTGGCCGTCAACACGCTGGGCGTGCTGTACGTAGTGGAAAAAGGCGGCGATACGATCCAGTCCATGGCAGACCTTGCAGGCCGTACCATCCTGTCCACCGGCAAGGGCACCACGCCGGAGTACGTGCTGCGCTATCTTCTGAACGCCAACGGCATCGACCCGGACAAGGACGTGACCATTGAATACTACAGCGAGGCCACCGAGGTCACGGCCCAGATGGCCAATACCGAGGATGCCATTGCAGTTCTGCCCCAGCCCTATGTGACTGCAGCCGGCCTGCAGGACGACACCCTGCGTGTGGCCCTCGACCTGACCGAGGAATGGAACAAGGTTGCGGATACCCAGCTCATCACCGGCGTGACCGTGGTGCGCAAGGAGTATGCCGAGGAACACCCGGATGTTGTGGCCGCATTCCTTACCGACTACGCCAAGAGCGTAGAAGCTGCCAACACCGATCTGGACGGCACTGCCGCTCTGTGCGAGGAGCAGGGTGTTGTGGCCAAGGCTGCCATTGCCAAGAAGGCCCTGCCCAACTGCAACATCGTCTGCCTGACCGGCGACGAGCTCAAGACCAACGCATCCGCTTATCTGCAGGTGCTGTTTGATGCCGACCCCAAGGCAGTGGGCGGCGCAATGCCCGGCGACGATTTCTACTGGACTGCCGAGTGATTCCTCAATAAGCTATCTCTCCGGCCGCTGTGCGATTGGTACGCACGGCGGCTTTTTTGTTTGCACAAAATGCTTGTATCCCAGCTTTTGTGCTCCCTGCACAAATTTCAATACAATTTTTTGTGAACGAAAATGAATGAAATTGACTGAAGGTGATTGATTTTGGCGCTGCATTTGCTATAATAAAGATGCAATCAACCAAAACAACGCACAAACGGTCATAAACCGTCAAAGATAAGATCAAACCAAAGGAGAGGATGCCGATGCTGGCAGAAGAACGCTTCAGCCTGATCATGGAACAGCTGAACCGCAAGCGCACCGTGACGGTGCAGGAACTGTGCGAGGCGCTGAACACCAGTGAATCCACCATCCGGCGCGACCTGACCGAACTGGACCGGCTGGGCAAGCTGAACAAGGTGCACGGCGGTGCCACCCTGCCGGACAGCCGTTTTCTGGCGGATGAACCCACCATGGAGGCCAAGGAGTCGCAGGCTGTGGAGCAGAAGCGCAGCATCGCGCAGGCTGCGGCGCAGCTCATCAGCGCGAACGATTTTGTGTTCATCGATGCCGGTTCCACCACGCTGGAGCTGGTGCGTGCACTGGCGGGGGACGCCCTCAAAGCCAGCTATGTGACCAACGGCGTGGCCCATGCCCGGGCACTGGCCCGAAAGGGCTGCCGGGTGTATCTGCCCGGAGGACTGCTGCGGCCCGAGACCGAAGCCATTGTGGGTGCACCCACAGTCACCAGCCTGCAGCGCTACAATTTTACCAAGGCGTTCATGGGTGCCAACGGTGTGGCGCTGGATGCCGGTTTTACCACGCCGGACCCCGAGGAAGCTGCCGTGAAAGCAGCGGCAGTGCACCGTGCACGGGAAGCCTGGTTCCTTGTGGATGATGCCAAGTTTTCCCGCATCTACCCGGCAGCCATTGCCGACCTGCAGGGCGGTGCCATTCTCACCAACCGCTGCCCCAACCCTAAATACAAACAATTCACGCTGGTAAAGGAGACGGAAGTATGATTTATACCGTAACATTCAACCCGGCCATTGACTATGTGGTGCGTTTGGATGCACCGCTGGAAGTAGGCGAGGTGAACCGCGCCAAAGGCGAGGACTGCGTGCTGGGCGGCAAGGGCATCAATGTGTCCGGTGTGCTGGCACAGCTGGGCTGCGAGAGCGTGGCGCTGGGCTTTGTGGCCGGTGAGACCGGCGCATGGCTGGAACGCGGTCTTGCTGCACAGGGCTTAAAGACCGATTTTGTGCATCTGGAACAGGGCATGACCCGCATCAATGTCAAGATCAAGGCAGGGCAGGAGACCGAGCTGAACGGCGCAGGACCCGACATCCCGGAGAGCGCCATGCAGGAGCTGGAAAAGAAGCTGGACAGCCTGAACGAGGATGATATCCTCATTCTGGCGGGCAGCATCCCGGCAAGCCTTTCGCAGGATACCTACGAGCGGCTGCTGGCCCGGCTGCAGGGCAGGGGCGTGCGTGCTGTGGTGGATGCCACCCGCGACCTGCTGGTGAACGTGCTGCAGTACCACCCCTTCCTCATCAAGCCCAATAACCACGAGCTGGGCGAGATCGTGGGCAGGGTGCTGACTACGGACGAAGAGATCATTGCTGCGGCCCGCACCCTACAGCAAAAGGGCGCTCGCAACGTGCTGGTAAGCATGGCGGGCGACGGTGCCCTGCTGGTGGACGAAAATGGCGAGGTGCACCGCATCGGCTGCCCCAAGGGCAAGGTCGTAAACAGCGTGGGCGCAGGCGACAGCATGGTGGCCGGCTTTGTGGCTGGCTGGATGCAGACCCGGAGCTATTCCTTTGCACTGCGTCTGGGCACAGCCTGCGGCAGTGCAACGGCGTTCAGCCTTGGCCTTGCCACCAAAGAAAAAATCGACGAACTGATGAAGGAAATTTGACCCTCTGTGACGGAGAGGGTTGCAGTTATACAGGAAGGGAGAAAAATCATGCGTATTACGGAATTATTCACCGCGCAGTCCATCGCACTGGATGAGGCTCTGACCGATCAGGAGCAGATCATCAGCCGTCTGGTGGAGCTGCAGGCCACCCATGGCAACATCACGGATAAGGAAGCCTACAAAAAGGCCCTTTATGCCCGTGAGGCGGAGGGCTCCACCTATGTGGACAACGGCATCACGGTGCCCCACGCCAAGACCAATGTAGTCACCCGGCCCAGTCTGGCGGCGCTGCGGCTGAGCAGCCCTGTGCAGTACAATGCCGAGGACGACGGTACCACCGACCTGCTGTTTGCCATTGCGGCTCCGGAAAACGGCAGCCTGCATGTGGACATGCTGGCCCGTATGATGCAGATGCTGATGAACGAGGACTTTGTAGAAAAGCTGAAGGCCGCAAAGACCCCGGCAGAGTTCCTTGACTGCATCGATGCACAGGAGGAGGCTCAGTTCGGCGCGGAGAGCTTCACCCAGCAGGAGATCCCCCAGAGCGGCTACCGCATTCTGGCCGTGACCGCCTGCGTCAACGGCATCGCCCACACCTATATGGCAGCGGAAGCCCTGACCAAGGCCGGTGACAAGCTGGGTCTGCCCACCAAGGTGGAGACCAATGGCTCGGATGGAGCAAAGAACATCCTCACCAGAGAAGAGATCGCAAACTGCGACGGCATCATCGTGGCAGCAGAAAAGAAGGTGGAGACCGCCCGCTTCGACGGCAAGCCGGTGCTGTTCACCCGGGTGGACGATGGCATCCACAAGCCGGAGGAGCTCATCAAGAAGATCGTGCACGGCGAGGTGCCTGTTTACCACGCCGAGGGCGGCGCACAGGCCGCCGAGGATGCTTCCGGCAAGGACAGCTTTGGCCGCGCTCTGTACAAGAACCTGATGAACGGTGTCTCCCACATGCTGCCCTTCGTGGTGGGCGGCGGCATCATGATCGCACTGGCGTTCCTGCTGGACGATTACACCATCGATCCCTCCAACTTTGGCATGAACACCCCGGTCGCTGCCTTCTTTAAGACGGTGGGCAGCGCAGCCTTCGGTTACATGCTGCCCATCCTGTCTGCCTTCATCGCCATGTCCATCGCGGACCGTCCGGGTCTGGCGGTCGGTTTTGTGGGCGGTGTGCTGGCCATGAACGGCACCAACTTTGCAGGCATTGCAGCGGGTGAGACCACCGGTGTTTCCGGCGGCTTCCTTGCTGCACTGCTGGCCGGTTTTGCTGCAGGCTACATCGTCGAGCTGCTGAAAAAGATCACCGAAAAGCTGCCTGCCAGCCTGAATGGCATCCGTCCCATGCTCATCTACCCGCTGGGCGGTATGCTCATCCTCGGCGCGGTGATGTGCGGCATCAACCCGGTCATGGGCATGATCAACACGGCCATGACCGATTGCCTGAACGCCATGGGCGGCACCTCCAAGGTGCTGCTGGGTGCCGTCGTGGCCGGTATGATGAGCATTGATATGGGCGGCCCGTTCAACAAAGCAGCTTATGTCTTTGGCACGGCAGCCCTTGCCTCCGGCAACTATGAGGTGATGGCCGCTGTCATGGTGGGCGGCATGGTTCCTCCCATCGCCATCGCCCTGTCCACCACCTTCTGCCCCAAGAAGTGGACTGCCGACGAGCGCCGCAACGGCATCGTGAACTACGTCATGGGCCTGTGCTTCGTCACCGAGGGTGCAATCCCTTATGCAGCAGCAGATCCGCTGCGCGTCCTGCCCAGCTGTGTGGCCGGTGCAGCGGTGGCCGGTGCGCTCTCCATGACCTTCGGCTGCGCTCTGCGTGCACCGCACGGCGGCATCTTCGTGTTCCCAGTCGTGGACCATACCGCTCTGTACTGTGTGGCGCTGGCTGTGGGCAGCGTTCTGGGTGCTGTGATCCTGAGCCTGCTCAAGAAAAACCGTACCGACGCAGAATAAACGCCATTCCCTCCATATTCGAGATACTTCATAAAGCTGCAGCAAGCCTCCGGGGAGACCCGGGGGCTTGCTGTATTACGCAGGATCGCGCGAAGGATCAGAAGGATAAAAAGAAAAAGTAACCGCCCACGACTTCCAATCCAATCAGATATAACATGATACACCCGCTGTCAAAAACGCGGCAAGAACCATTTTCACAAAAAATGCAGCAAAGAACAGCGCGAAACACCGCATTTGCTGGAAAAAGCTTTGCAGCCGCCCTTTTGGATTGCACCCGGTTTTTGAGTGTGGTATACTGTTTCTGTTATGGAAAAGTTCCGGTGCGGTGTGCCGGGCACAGCAAAGAGGAAAAGGAAACGAACGATGAAAATTGGATTTGACAACGACAAATATCTCTCGATGCAGTCAGAACATATCCGCGAGCGCATCAAGAAGTTCGACAACAAGCTCTATCTGGAATTCGGCGGCAAGCTGTTCGATGATTACCACGCGTCCCGCGTGCTGCCGGGCTTCCAGCCCGATTCCAAGCTGCAGATGCTGCTGCAGCTGAAGGATCAGGCCGAGGTGGTCATCGTTATCAGCGCCGAGGACATCATCAGCAACAAGATCCGCGGCGACTACGGCATCACCTACGATCTGGATGTGCTGCGCCTGATCGATGCCTTCCAGGAAGTAGGCCTGTATGTGGGCAGCGTGTGCGTGACCAAGTACGCCGCTGCACCGGAGGTGGAGGCCTTTGAAAAGCGGCTGAACGGTCTGGGCATCCGCACCTTCCGCCACTACAAAATTCCCGGCTATCCCAACGATGTGGCCCGCATCGTCAGCGACGAGGGCTACGGCAAGAACGATTACATCGAGACCCAGCGCCCGCTGGTGGTCATCACGGCCCCCGGCCCCGGCAGCGGCAAAATGGCCACCTGCCTTTCCCAGCTGTACCATGAGTACAAGCGCGGCGTGAAGGCCGGTTACGCCAAGTTCGAGACCTTCCCCATCTGGAACATTCCCCTCAAGCACCCGGTGAATCTGGCCTACGAGGCCGCCACAGCCGACCTGAACGATGTGAACATGATCGACCCGTTCCATCTGGAAGCCTACGGCGTGACCACCGTCAACTACAACCGCGATATTGAGATCTTCCCGGTGGTGAACGCCATGTTTGAGCTGATCGCCGGCAAAAGCCCGTATAAGTCCCCCACGGACATGGGCGTGAACATGGCAGGCAACTGCATCGTGGACGATGCGGTCTGCCGCGAAGCCTCCCGCAAGGAAATCCTGCGCCGCTACTTCAAGTGCCTGTGTGAGCAGAAGATCACCGGCACGGTCAAGGAGACCGAGCGCTACAAGCTGGAACTGCTGATGAATCAGGCCGACCTGACCGTGGGCCAGCGCGAAGTGGAAAAGCAGGCTCATGCCCGCAGCGAGAGCACCGGCGGGGCCCCTGCTGCCGCCATTGAGCTGCCGGACGGCACCGTTGTTACCGGCAAGACCGGTCCGCTGCTGGGTGCAGCAGCATCTGCTCTGATGAATGCTCTCAAGGTGCTGGCCGGTATCCCGCAGGAGACCGACCTTGTGAGTGCGGCTTCCATTGAGCCCATCCAGACCCTCAAGACCAACTATCTGGGCGGCAAGAATCCCCGCCTGCACACCGACGAGATCCTGATCGCGCTTTCCAGCTCGGCTGCTTCCAACGAGCAGGCTGCAGCGGCCATGCATCAGCTGCCCAACCTCAAGGGCTGTGATGTGCACTCCACCGTGCTGCTCTCGGGTGTGGATACCAGCACCCTGAACCGGCTGGGAATGTACCTGACCTGTGACCCTGTTTACGAGGAAGAGGACCGCAAGTACCACAAGCAGTAAATTATACAAAAAACAAAACAGGCGCATCCAAAGGCCGAAAGGCTGGCGGATGCGCCTGTTTTTTATTGGTTCAGATGCCGGTAAAATAAGGTCTGTACTTTTCTGCGTACAGCTGGGTGCCCATGCGGCGCAGGCCGCCGTACAGGTGCCGCCGGATCAGCGGTTCAATGGCATCCAGGTCTTTTTCCCGGATCACCCGCAAAATTTCCCGGTGCTCGCTCAGCACATCCGGCACATTGTTGGCCCGCACCACATCCAGACGGGTAAAGCGGGAATAATCCGGCTGCGGCTTTGTCAGGTTCTGCCAGATATACCACTTGTTCATGCTGCAAAACCAGATGGCGTGCATTTCCAGATCCAGCGTCAGGAAGGCATTGATATCCACATTGTCTGGGTCGGTCATGGTCTGGGCCATCTCTTCCAGTAGGTCATATTTGTGCTTGATTTCGATGTACTCTTTGGGCGAACAGACCTGAATGAAATCGCGCAGCACCGTGCTTTCAACGGCTGTGCGCTGGTATACGATCTGATCCACGATATCCAGATTGATGGGGGTGACGATGGTGCCCTTGCAGGGAATGATCTGCACAAAGCCGTTCTGTTCCAGCCGCTGCAGGGCAGCGCGCACCGGTGTGCGCGAGATGCCGAACCGCTTGCACAGCTGATTTTCGCTGATGGTCTCTCCGGGCTTGATCTTCAGCGTAACGATCTCATATTCCAGCGTCTGGTAGATGTCCTCCGAATGCAGCTGTTCAGCCATGTGCTCACACTCCATTTACACAGTTGATGATAAGATATTTCTATTTTAGCCTGCTAAAAAGAGATTGTCAACGTATGAGAATGAAGTATACAATAGCCTGTATACAAGTATAGGAAAAGCTCCAAAATTTATCATATCTGACAAAAATTGATATATCAGATGAAAATGAACGGGATTGTGTCATCAGATTGTAACATCTTTCACGAGAAACGGATAAGATTGTTAGTTATGCACAAAGAAACTTTACGAAGTTGGCGAAGTTTGGCTCTTGTGCGGATGTGAATTTTCTGTTACGATTAGCGTGCAATGAAAATGCTGTATACAGGGGTTGCCAAAAACTTTGCTAGAGTACAAGGCAAAACGGCACCCTTGAAACAAGGAGGAAGAAGATTATGAAAAAGATCTCTCGTCGCAATTTCCTGAAGGTGTCTGGTGCAATGGCAGCTGCAGGTGCTCTGGCAGCCTGCGGCGGTTCCGGTGCATCCACTCCGGCTGCTTCCGGCGCAGCATCCACCAGCACTGCAGCAAGTGCCGCAGCAGCCGGTGAGGACAAGTTTGCATCTCTGGGCGACTTCACCATGACCGTGGGTCATGCACAGCCCGAAGGCAACCCCCGCTTTGTTTCCATGGAGCAGTTTGCCGCCGATGTGGCAGAGGCCACCAACGGCCATGTGAAGATCGAGGTTTACGGCAACGGCCAGCTGGGCACCGAGAAGGAGATGCTGGAGCAGGTCGTGGCCGGCACCGTGCAGGGCATGCGCGGCGGTCAGTTCGACTTCAGCCCCCGTCTGCTGATGTTCACCCTGCCCTTCCTGACCAACACCCGTGCGCAGGTCACGGCTCTGCTGCAGAGCGATTTGGCACAGAAGGTGTGCGCTGAGGCCGAAGGCGAGACGGGCACCGTCATCATTAACCTGTGCGATGCAGGCGGCTACCGCCAGTTCTCCAACTCCAAGCACCCCATCAAGGCTCCCGCAGACCTGAAGGGCCTGAAGATGCGCACCAACGGTATGAAGACCATTGACATGACCTTCCAGGCAATGGGTGCTACCACCACTACCATCCCGTACTCCGACCTGTACATGGGCCTGAAGACCGGCGTTGCAGACGGTCAGGAGAACCCCTGGGTCAACGTGGAGGGCATGAAGTTCTATGAAGTGCAGAAGTACTTCACCGAGGTCAACTACCAGTTCCATCCGGACCCCTTCTATGTGAACGCAGCATGGTGGAACGGCCTGCCCGAGGAGTACCGCGATATCATTACCGAGTGCGCCACCAAGATGGGCGAGTACAACGACGAGCTGATCGACAAGAACTCCAGCGCCGCAAAGCAGACCATCGTGGATTCCGGCTGCGAAGTCTACGAGCCCTCTGCCGATGAGCTGAAGGCCTTCCAGACCGCTGTGCAGTCCGTGTACGACCAGTGTGTCACCGAGGGCATCTGCACCGCCGACGAGATCAAGGAGATGCAGGATATCGTCGCAAAGGCATAAGCAGAAACGACCAAAGGCAAAAACGGCCATGTTACGGTAAAGGCGAGAGGGCAGCCTGCGGGCTGCCCTCTGCTGTAACAGGCCAATGGAAAAAGTTGTAAAATAACCGAAAGGGGCTGAGCACCATCGAAAAGCTGAAAAAAATCGGCAAGAAGCTGTTTGACATATACTTTACCATCGGCGTGATCGCCATGGCACTGCTGGCAGCTCTTGTGATCTTTACCGTTATTGCGCGCTACTGCTTCTCCCTGAGCTGGAAGCAGCTGGCAGAGTTCAACACCACCCTGTTTGCCTTTACCACTTTCTGGGGCATGGGCATCAACGTGATCAAGGACGAGCACGTCATGATCGACATCCTTTACGACGGTGTCAAGCCTGCCCGCAAGCGCTGGCTGGCTATCGTCAATTACCTCATCGTGCTGGCTGTGGTGCTGGTGTTCACCTATCAGGGCTTCAAGTATGTGGGCGTTGCCGGTAAGCAGATCAGTCAGGGCATGGAAATCCCCATGATGTATATGTACGGCATCATGCCGGTGTGCGGCATCATCTGTGCCATCTGCGTCGTGATCAAGATCATCACCCTGTACAAGGCCGATATTTCCTACTTTGCGCCCAAGAATCAGGCGCTGAGCCGTGACGACGCATAAGCGGAAAGGGGAGAATACACAACTATGGCAATGCTCATCCTTCTGGTGCTGCTGATCTTTTTTGCCGCGCTGGGCATCCCGCTGGCTTTCGCCATCGGCGCTTCCTGTGTGACCTACATTCTGATCTATGCACCTACCTTTATTACCATGCTGCCGCAGCGCGTGTGGAACGGTGCCTACAGTGAGCTGATGATCGCTATGCCGCTGTTCATGCTGGCTGGCGAACTGATGAACACCGGCGGCATCACCCAGCGCATCATCAACTTCTGCATGGAGCTGCTGCGGCCCATCCGCGGCGGTCTGGGCGAAGTGAACATCGTGGCTTCCATGATCTTTGGCGGTATTTCCGGCTCCTCTGTGGCCGATACCTCGGCTCTGGGTTCCATCCTGATCCCCGCCATGGAGAAGGAAGGCTACCCGCCGGAAGCTTCTGCCGGTATCACGGTGGCATCCTCTACCATGGGCATGATCATCCCGCCCTCCACCCCCATGATCGTTTACTCCATGATCTCCGGTGCATCGGTGGGTGCGCTGTTCGTGGCAGGTGCCGTGCCCGGCATCCTGATCGGCCTGACCCAGCTGGTGCTGGTGTACATCATCAGCGCCAAGAAGGGCTGGCATCCGGAAAAGATCAAGTTTGACGGCAAGCGCGCCGCCAAGAGCCTGCTTTCCGGCATTCCTGCCCTCATCATGCCGCTGTTCATCATCATCTGCGTTTCCTTCGGCGTGTGCACTGCATCCGAAAGTGCCGGTGTGGCCGTGCTGTATTCCATGCTGGTGGGCTTCTTCGTCTACAAGGAGCTGACATGGAAGGGTGTCTGGGAGGCTTTGAAAAAGACCCTGATCTCTTCTTCCTCCATCATGCTCATCATCGGCTTTACCACCATCTTTACATGGGTGCTGACCATGCAGAAGGTGCCGCAGACGGTGGGTGCCTTCTTCATGTCCCTGAACATGCCCGCATGGGCCATTGCACTGATCTTTGATGTGCTGATCCTGATGATCGGCACCTTCATCGATGTCAGCCCGGCCATCCTGCTGCTCACCCCCATCCTGCTGCCGGTCATGGTGCAGTACGGCTTCTCGCCGCTGCAGTTCGGTGCCATGATGATCACCGGTCTGGCCATCGGTCTGGTCACTCCGCCGGTCGGCATGTGCCTGAACGCCTGCAACAAGATCAACCGTATGCCCATCATCGAGATCTTCAAGGGCGCAGCGCCCTACGTGATCTGCAACGTGATCGTTCTGATCTCCATCAGCCTGTGGGGCCCGCTTACTACCGCCCTGCCGCAGCTGCTGGGCTACAGCATCTTCTGAGAGCAACGCGTATACCTCTTATAAAAAACAGGCAGCGCTCCCTTGCGGGGCGCTGTTTGTTTTTTTGCACGCAAACAGGCGGAACCGTTGTATTTGACGGACAGATATGGTACACTAAGGCCACTTGTGTATAGGAATATAGGAAAAGAGGAATTAAATCATGGATACGCAAAAACAAAAGCGCAGCGCCTTTTCCGGCAAGATCGGCTTTGTGCTGTCGGCCGCAGGCGCTTCGGTGGGTCTGGGCAACATCTGGCGGTTTCCGTACCTCGCCGCGAAATACGGCGGCGGCATTTTTCTGCTGGTGTACATCGTGCTGGCTGTCACCTTTGGCTACACGATGATCGTGGCCGAAACGGCACTGGGCCGCATGACCCACAAAAGCCCGGTGGGTGCCTTTGGCGCCTTTGGCAAAAAGGGCGGCCTGCGGTTCGGCGGCTGGATCAATGCGGTCATCCCTATTCTGATCGTGCCGTACTATTCGGTCATCGGCGGCTGGGTCATCCGCTATCTGTCGGAGTATATCAGCGGCCATGGCAGTGAGCTTTCGCAGGACGGTTATTTTTCCAATTTCATTTCCAGCGGACTGTCGGCAGAGGTGTGCTTTCTGATCTTCACGGCCTTTACGCTGGCCATCATCTTTGCCGGTGTGCGCAACGGCGTGGAGCGTGTTTCCAAGGTGATGATGCCGGTGCTGGTGGTACTTTCGGTGGTCATTGCAGGCTATTCGGTCACGCGCCCGGGCGCACTGGCCGGTGTCAGATATTTTCTGGTGCCGAACGTGGCAAATTTTTCCTGGATGACGGTGGTCACGGCCATGGGCCAGATGTTCTATTCGCTGTCCATCGCTATGGGCATTCTGGTCACCTTTGGCTCCTATATGAAGAAGGATGTCTCCATTGAGGATTCCACCGAGAACGTGGAACTGTTCGACACGGCCATTGCCATCATGGCGGGCCTGATGATCATTCCGGCGGTGTTCTCCTTCTCCGGCGGCGACCCGGACACCCTGCAGGCCGGCCCGGCGCTGATGTTCATTACCATCCCCAAGGTGTTCGAGAGCATGGGCTTTGGCCATGTGGTGGGCATCCTGTTCTTTTTGCTGGTGCTGTTTGCAGCCGTGACCAGCTCCATTGCCCTGACCGAGAGCGCTGTCTCCACCTTTGAGGACGAGCTGGGCTGGAGCCGCGAGCGCGCAACGGCACTGATCGGCCTGATCATGGTGGCGCTGGGCAGCCTTTCGGCACTGGGCTATGGCCCGCTGGCGGGCGTGACGGTGTTCGGAATGCAGTTTCTGGATTTCTTCGATTTCCTCACCAACTCTGTCATGATGCCCATTGCAGCCATTGCTATCTGCCTGCTGGTGTCCCGCGTGATCGGCGTGCAGAAGATCGAAGAAGAGGTGACGCTGGGCGGCAAGCCCTTCCGCCGTAAAAAGATCTTCAACTTCATGATCCAGTATCTGTGCCCCATCTTTGCGGCCATTATCCTGATCAGCTCTGTGGCAAATGCTCTGGGCTGGATCGCAATGTAAAAACAGAAAAGCGCAGAAGGTGTTTCTCAAAGGAAGCCTTCTGCGCTTTTTTGTATGTCCAAAAGGTTTTCTTATGCTGTGAAGTTGCATAAAGCATAGAAAACGGCGATTTTGGCCTCAATTAGCTGGAAGCCTGATTTTATTAGCTGAAACCGAAAATTCTGCTAATGGCATTCGCTGGCTAATTTTGGCGATCGGTTCAAAATGAAAAATGCGAAGATCGTTTTTCACATGGAAAAATGACCTTCGCATTTTCTTAAAATGGCGTCCCCGCCCGGATTCGAACCGGGGGCCTCAGGCTTAGGAGTAGGGGCTGAAGCCATAAATCCTAGGCAAAAGTAGGTAAAACAAGTAACGTTTTATCAATTGATTTTTTGTTGCGCTGTCAATCTGAGTAAAGAACACAAACCCCGAAATAAAACGAGTAAAAGGCTTTTCATTAGCAGAAAATTAGCAGAGCTAATGAAAAGTGGAAGGTTCATTGTAAAATGCCCACCTTTCATTAGCTGGGAAGTGTACGTTTCCCTACGGATATTTGCTTGTTTAGCATTCGTGAACCAGACCATACAGCCGTAGCTGGTGTGATGGACAAATGTTTTCAATAGAAAAAGACCAGAGCTTTCTGCGAGAAAACTCTGGTCTATGTAACAGTGCGAATGGAAATGCGCATTGTCTTGTAAAAGGAAGGGGCTTATGGTATTCTTACTTTAAGTAAGGGAGTGGCAACGATGTGCAGAGCATTTGAAGAAGTACGAGAAGAAACAAAGCATGAGCAGTCGATTGAAATTGCAAAATCTTTGCTAGAAGTTGGAAAAATGACCTATGAAGAAATTGCTCGGTCGGTTCAGCTTCCTGTTGAAGAAGTAAAGGCACTGGATACAAAGAAACCCGCCTGATCTTAATTCAGTCAAGATATTCTTAAAAACAAACAGCGGCAGTTTTCCAAATCGGAAAGCTGTCGCTGTTTATGTATAGAGGATTATAAGTTCTTTGCAAGATTTTTGATGAGTTCGGCCATAGAGGGGTTAGCCAGCAATTTGGTAAGTGCTGCTGCCGCGTCGGCATCGACCGCGCTGTTTTCAGGGATGGGCTGCGCTGTTTGAGGGGGCATTTCAGGCTCGGCTCCTTGGTGCTGGTAGAAGAAATCATCAAAACGCTGTGCATTCAGACGCCGATCATCATCCAAGATATGTGCATACTGCTCTGTGACCATCGAAGCCTGTGCATGGCCGGAGTCACCCTGAACAGCTTTGATATCACCGCCGTTCAGTTTGAGTTTGTATGTAATACTGGAGTGTCGGAAGCTGTGAAAGACCACTTTGGGAAGATCGTTTTTCTCAATCAGTTTCTTCAATGCACCGTTGATGGTAGACTGCTCGGTTGGCATTCCCAATGGGCCGGCAACCACAAGATTGTAGTCGGTATATTCTGCACCCAGTGCTTCCTTTGTCATATCCTGCTCTGCTTTGAATTCAACGAGCATTTCAGCGACCGTTTTGGGCAGGAAGATGGTTCGGATACTGCTATCCGTTTTAGGACTTTTCAGAACCTGAACCGTAGTGCAGCGGGAACTCAGCGATGGAAAACGGGTGATAACATTTTTGTTTTCCAATGCGTTCAGTGAAGCAACGTCCACACGCTGCAATTCCTTATTTATGTAAATGGAGGCTCGCCCGGCTTCGATACTTTCAGGGGAGATATCTACACAATCCCAAGTCAGACCGAGCAGCTCGCCCAAACGCAGGGAGCAAGAGAACGAGAGGTTGATGCACAGCCGCAGCTTCGGATCATCACAAACTTTCAAAGCACGGAACAGCGTTTCGGCTGTCCAGATATCACGTTTCTTGGAAGTGTACTTGGGCAGGGTAGCGTAAATGCAGGGATTCTTTTCCATGAGTTCCCATTTTACAGCCTGCTCAAAGGCACTCCGCAGAATCTTATGAACCGAACGGACTGTACCGGGGGAAACAAACTGGTGCTTCCGCTTCCCACACATAGGGTCAGCAGCCTCATATTTGAGCAGCCGCTGATAATACCCCTCGATCACACGAGTGGAGATATCCTGCAGCTTCATCGAGCCGATGAGCGGAGCTATGTAATTGGCAATCAGTGCAGTGTTTGCCTGATAGGTTGAAAGTGCCCATTTGCTTTTTCCATAGAGGGCAACATATTCAGGAAGCAGGTCGTTAAGGGTTTTGCACTGCGGAACTACAAAGGTTCCAACTGATTCCTTGTATTCGACCTCTTTCTTGCGATTCTTGGCATCCGAAAGATCGGTGAAGGTTTCCCACTTCTGCTTGGGGGTGCCATTTGCATCCTTATAGGAATAGACAACACAGAAATTATTGTTGCGCTTGATAATGCTGGCCATTATGTATCTCCTTCCACTTTACGTTTGGATTTCAGAACATCATCGAATACATCTTTTCGGACGCGTTTTGCCCGCCCTACATCAATTGTGGGGATTCCTTCCTCACGAATCCATGTTACAAGCGTGGTGCGGCTGACACCATAGAAATCCTGAATCTCCTGAAAACTGTAATACTTTTCGCTTTTAGGGCATTTCAGTTCCAGCGGTGGTTCTTCATGCGCTTCCATGACCGGTTCTTGAAGTCGATATGTAGATTGGCTGTTGAGCCATATTTCAAAACTTGTTTTGGTAATGCGCCGCCTGTCGGCCACGCGCTCGATAACGAAACAGTCTCGGTATTTTTTACAGTCGAGAATCCAGTAGACCTTTTCTCTTGGAATACCGAGCAGTTTTGCCATTTCTGGGATGGAGATGGTTTGTGCTTCAATCTCCCGGTCACGCTCTCGATCAGCCGCAGTGCGGTGGCGGCTTTGCGACCGATACCAACGCTCAAATTCCTCTTTTGGAATCCGCATCCAGAAGTCTACCGTTTCTGCTTTCAACTTGCCCTGACGGATGAGTGTATAGACAGTGTCAGAGTCTACCTTTAATATTTCAGCAACTTCCAAAACAGAATATGACCGCTTGCAAAGTTCCTCGCCCGGTGGAGGACCATTGACCTTATGGTATTTGACCTGATTGGCGTACCATTTTTCAAAACTGGAAATAACGATACGCATTTTGTCGTTTATCAGAATGACTTCAAAGAAATTCTTATGAAGCAGCCAATAGCTATCTGTTTTGCCGAGACCGAGAAGATGCTGCATCTCACGAACCGACATGGTTGTTTTAGCGGTGGTAGGTTCAGCTTTTCCGTATAAGGGAGCCGAAACATTCTGCACATCATCCATGAAGGACACCTCCATCTATGTAAAAATTTAGCCGGGATTTCTCGTCCCGGCTAGAGAATAGCAGATTTCTCTTGAAATGTTGAGGATGTCAAACAGCAGGATTGGGTTCGATACTGCCATCGTTCAGCCACGCATCGAAGCTGGTTTTGGAGATACGATAGGCACCACCAACTTTGAACCAGCGGAATTCATTCTGCTTCAGCAGACGACAGACGGTGGGGCGGCTTAAAATCAGCATTGCCATCAGATCTTCGATCGTGTAACAGCGGGTATCCTGTACTACGGGCGTGGGGGTGGAAGATGCAGTAGGTATTTTTTCTTCGCAATTATTCATTGGATAAAACCTCTTTGATTATACATTAAGTTAAAACTTGAGCGGCAGTGCGGCCCGGCGGCTTCCACCATTATAAATAGTATAGACCTGCTGAAGGTACTTCGTCTTGCCGGGAAGGCTTACGCCTGCGGTTCGAGCAAGGCGAAAAATCGTGAACGCATCGACCTGCCGCAGTTTGGCAATCAAGCGGCCTTTGTTATATTCGGAGTGATACAGTTCTACAAAGCGGCAGATGCCGAGCAGGTTTGTGGAACTCATGGAATCAGGTTCGCCGTTCCAAGCGTTCAGCAAAATATCAAGGGATTCGATATACAGTTCCGGACCCAGCCGGATGAATTCGTGATAGGCGGTTGCAATGCAGCTGATCCGCTGTTTGCCTCGGCCTTCTTCAAAAGAAAGATGAACGCCAGCCAATTCGGTGGCCTGCTGGAATGCAACGGCAGCAGGCTCGCCTGCAAAAATCAGGGCACGGAGCTTCTGCCCGGCACTCAGCCGTTCCGAAATGCCTGTCTGCTGTGCAAACAGGAGGGCTTCTTCCTGCTCGGTCATGTTAAAGTAGACCTTGCAACGAATTTGCAAATCATCACCACCGTTCAGGAACTTCCGGGCAGCGATGGTGTTCTGCCCGTCCATCACATAGTAGTGACCATCCCGGAAGCTGATTTTCGGCTCATTGGCAACCCGCTCGTCAAATTCTTTTGCGATGCGGGCAACACGAGCGGGGTGAAGAGCGCGCTGGTAAGTATCGCGCGGAACGATCAGCTCACTGCTGTTCAGGCACATCTCATGGTAAGGTTTTACAACTGCGTTCATCATAAAGGAACCTCCTTCTTCTTTTGCAGAAAATCAATTCCTGATTGGATAATCGAACCGATTTTCTTCTTTTCGTTATCGGATAAGCGGAAACTGGAATACCGTTCATAACAGATATTCCAGCGGAACATAAGCGATTGAAGTGCATCATCCAGTTCTGCAACCATGAACTCAACAGAAGATTCCGTCGGGGTGGAGAGCATCCTTTCCGATATCTGCTCAATGCTATGTAGATCGCCTTTTGTGTGCTTGGCGAGAGCAGGGGGCTGACTGTTCAGCACCCGAAGATTTTGAAACTGCTGAGAGAGCAGTTCTTTTGCAGCAGCAAGGACATCCTCCTGCGGAGGAGCCGTAAGGTATTTTCGGAATGACTTGTATCCAATGAACCCAAAGCTGTATTGCAGACACACTGACACTTGCCGCATTTCATATTTGGACAGGTGCCCAATGTAGCTTAACACTCTGGATTTATCTGCGGGGCGCGGGCTTTCGCAAATCGCCATAGATGGCGCACTCAAAAAACGATTGTGCAGAATAAAATGCGTTGGCATATTTCGCTTTTTGATCTGTGTTGTCAGCGGAACGACCAGAAGAACATTGGAATAAAAATTACCGTCATCGTTCTGGACAACAATGGCAGGTCGGATGCCGCCTTGCTCGGAACCGCTGTAAGGATTCAGATCCATCATGTAGACATCCCCGCGCTTGTACATCCAGTTTGCGGGCATAGGCGGATACTCTTTCTCTTTTTTGCCTCGTGTTGCCAATTTAGATTTCTCCTCTCTATCCGTATATGTAACAGTGGGCTGCTCGCACAGCCCACCCTACTATCTCAAACAGCAAAAATGCTGTGATTTATAGTTCTATACCTTTCCGTATTTGTCCCCGACATCCCCGGAAAACGAAAACTCAGTTTTCGTGTGGGAAATCTTTCAGCCGTCCGGCAGCGTACCGAATCCATAGGGTTCTCACCTCTCCGTGGTTCTCACCGAGCTGCCCGAAGGCAGAAGTATCATTATTCTGTGATGGCTCTTAGCTATGGAGAAGCTGTCATCCATTTACCGTCAACCTACCGCTCATTCCCTCAGTGGGAGATCATCGCATTTGTTACGGACGTGGCTCATCATCACAGGAATGTGACTGAAGAATGCGTGTTCAATTTTCAAGGGGCGGATGCCAGATGTTGTCTGGCTTGCTTATAGTATAGCGGCTCAAATTGTGAAATGCGTGGGCCTCGTAGGCCTACCTTGTAGGCTTAGTAGGCCTATTTTTGGAAGAAAATTCCAAACCCTGAAATTACAGCAGTTGCTTTATGGAAGAAAGAATGCTGATGGCAGTGTCGATTTCCTCTTTGGCAAAATCATTAGAAGGGCCAATACCGGTTAAAAGAAAGTCCGTGCTGGTGTGCAACTCATTTGAGAGATCAATAAGAAGTTCTAAGGAGCAAGCAACTGTGCCACGCTCAATTCGGCTAATATGACCTTTATTTACATTTACTCGATATGCAAGCTCATCTTGGGTAAGATTGCGAACTTTCCGAAGATTGCTGACACGCTGACCAAATTCTTTCATACTGAACATAATGAAGATCCTTTCCGCCGGATGCGGAGGTTGAGGACACTTCACTGTGGGGCAGTTTACGGGCTTTTCTCAGCGAAAAAAAGACGCATTAAAAGAAAAGGTTACCGATACCTTTCCATCCGAAAATGGAAAGCAGTATAAGTATCCTCGGCCTTTAATGCATCTCAGGCTTTCGATATGTTTTTATTCGGACGAATCGAAAGCCTTGGAAAATTGCCAAAAAAGAAAAACCTCGTGTGGTAGCTTACAAGGCAGCGATTCGTGCCGTATAAGCATATCACACGAGGGTCTTACGAAAGTCTTATGAACATCTCACAAAAGTCACATAGGGCCATTTTTATCCTATTTAGGGAATCTCCTGAAAAATTTTATGTCACATGAAAGTCTCTTGAACATCTCATGAAGGTCTTATGAGAATTATTCGCAGCTATCACCTAATGAAGTACACAATTCTTTATATTCTTCGGTGGTGAGGTGCTGCTTTGCTAATTGATACTCGTTTGAGGCCAATTCATCCATTCCTTGAACTTTAAGGGAGTGAATCAGCCAGTAGTATCCTCTGGAGTTTTCAGGGACGATTGCCAGAGACCTTGCAGCATACTGATTCAGCAAATCATAAGAATGCAGCGCATTCAGTTGCTTCAGGAGTTCATTCACGGCGCCAACATAAGCAATATGGTACTTTGCCGCAAACTGAATAAGCCAATGCTCCCCGTCAGCAGAAGAAAGAATTTTTCCACAATAGAGGTCGATTGCATTTTTTAACAGTTCTACCCGGTTGATAACGGAAGATGCTTTCGAGGCCAACTGGATAAGATCGTCAAATTGCTGATAGTCTGTCATGATATGAAGATCGGGGTTAAATTGATAACCGGAAGCTGTAGATACAATAAGTTCTTTTTCTGAAATAAGACCAAATGTTTGCCGGAGGCGATAAATCAGATTTCTCATATTCTTAGCAGGATTCGTTGAATCATCAGGCCAAAGAGCTTGCGCAATTTCCAGCGATGAGTGCGCTTTCTTACCTGAAATCAAAAGATAGGTTAGCAAGCGGCTGATTTTTGGGGATTTCAGATCGGCTTCTCGCAGGATGCCGTGGGAGGTGTAAATCTTCAGTTCGCCAAAGAGACTGACAAAAACATCATGGCTGCTCTCGATGCTTTCTGGAGCGAAAGCCATGTTCAGACCGTCATTCATCTTTTTGTCTTTGTAAGCAACGAGAAGAACATACGCCAACAGCCGCAGAATACTCGTTTCGGAAATGTACCGCTTGGGATTGCGTACCGCAAGTAGAGCGACAGGGCGTGGCTCCAGAGAAGCACCAAGGACAGATCGGATTCCCAGACGCTGATAGAGATTATACTCCGCAGGATAGGTGTTTTTTACTTCTTCTGCATCAGGAACGATCATCGGTTTCCCATGGCGCACGGCCTGTACCCATCGGTCAAGAAATTCAGCAGATTCAAACTCCTCCGTCAAGATGGTTGTTTTATCTTCAGAACTATCATTATACCACCAGAACGGTGTCCAGATTTTCAAGTCCAAATCAACTTGGATAAGACCACACCAATCGGCATCGTAGAATTTGCACGCTGCCTTTAGAATCTGTCGGGCAACTTCTTCTGGCGAATGTTGGTCATAGCATAGTTGAGCTTCCAAAGCCTTCACAGTGTGTTCAATGTCAAGCGCACGCTGAATATCATCAAAACTGCGTTCTTCGTATTCCGATGTAGACTGCAACATGATAATGCCTCCAACAAAAAGCACAGCATTTTAGCTTCATCCGCTCTATACGGTGAAGTCAAATGCTGTGCTGTATTTTATCATGCAACCGCAAGAGCTGAATGAAATTACTTTTTTACGATGGTTTTGATAAATGTAGCAAGTGCATTTATCTGCTCGGAATCGAATTGCTGGAGTTGATCGGTAAGAGCATTCATTCCATTGGAAGGTTCCTCACTGAAATTGAAAAATTCCTGTGGAGTTACGTTGAGGTACTCACATATATAAAAGAAGTTCGACATGGTAGGAAAGGTAGTTCCACATTCGATTGCACGAATATATCCGGGATTTTGCCCAATGGAAAGACTCATGTCTCTCGCAGATACTCCCTTTTTCGTGCGCAGTTCAGCGAGCCGCTTGGAAAACTGTTCTTCGTACATGAGCAACCACCATCCTTCTTTACTCTATTGTAGTCTAGAGGACAGTCAAAAATGAGCGGTTGAATCTACAATTTTTGATTGATATAATCAATCGCTTGTGATAGACTGGACACAAGGCCGATAACCATTGAGACCGTAAGTTAAGAGACTTTCAATAAAATGGAGCAGAAAATGATTGATTTAAGTGAAGTTAGTTATAGAGAGATTTTAGATTGCATAGTAGATGCCAGTCTAGGAAGGCTCTCTCCTTATTTTCAGGAATATGCTCGCCATGAAATAACTTCTTTAGCTAATGCAGATGGAGAATTGCCACAAGCAGCTGTGATTTTGCAAGATGTTCTTGAGCGATTGTTAAACGAAATTCCACAGATTTCAGATGAGTAAGAAAAACAGCCATGAGCGTTCGTGGTGCTCATGGCTGTGCTTTTCATATCGCAGAGTACCCTACTCTACGACAATATTTTCTCTTAAATTTTACTGCCAATTCAGCTATCGGTCAAGGGAAATCAGTCCAAAAGCCAAGAAATTTCGGAAATAATGTTTGGAACAATCGACAGTTTTGCCAAAAACATTACAATTTGATTGTATACTCCGTCAAATAGACCGTCAAACGAAAGGAATTAACACATGGCAAGAAAAGGATTGAACATCTATAAACGAAAGGATGGCCGATGGGAAGCTCGATACATAAAATCACGAAATACGCAAGGGAAACCGCGATATGGCTATCTATATGCGACTTCTTACCATGAAGTTCGAAACAATTTACAAAGAGTTATTCAAGCTATGAATACTTATGATGCTGAAAAAGTCCCTGCTACAAATTGTAAATTCATGGGCTTTTCTGCTATATGGCTTGAAAATTCATCGACCAGTTTGAAGGAATCAACGTATATTCGCTACCGCACTTTACTAAATTGCTATCTTATGCCATCATTCCAGCAATTAGAGATATCAGAGATTACAAGTGAGCAAGTCTGTACCTTTTGTAAGGAGCTGGAAAAGCATGGAAAAAAAGATGGAACAGGGCTGTCCCCTAAAACAATTTCAGATATTCTTTCTGTTTTGAGGAGAATTCTGCATTATGCACAGGATCAAAATATTTCTATCGATGTGACTGCTTTCAACATAAGGGTCAAACAGACTCCAAAGGTAATGGAAATCTTAAGTCTGTCCGAGCAGACAACCTTACAGGAATATCTAGTGAATCAGCTTGACTCTCTTAATCTTGGAATTCTCATCTGTCTATACACAGGAATCCGAGTTGGTGAGTTATGTGCGCTGACATGGGAGAAAATCTCTTTTTCTGATAAGACAATCTGCATCTGTCAAACGATGCAGCGTATACAAAAGCGTACTTCAGAAAACAAAAAGACACATATCATAATCGCTGCACCTAAAAGTAGCTCAGCAAACCGTGTGATTCCCATTCCGAACACTTTACTAAAGATTTTGAGTCAATATCCAATGGAGAAAACTGGATATTTTTTAAGCGGGTCGTTATCAGAAGTAGTCGAGCCTCGTCGTATCCAGTACCGTTTTCATAAAATTCTTAAGAAATGTGGCATAGATAGGAAGAATTTTCATGTTTTACGTCATACATTTGCTACTCGTTGCGTTGAGGCTAATATCGACATTAAAACACTAAGTGAAATTTTAGGACATTCATCTGTTAGCATTACGATGAATCGATATGTTCATCCCTCATTGAGTCTAAAGCGAAATAGTATGGAGAAGCTTGCTGATTTCATCGCCGTCAAATAATCCGTCAATTTCAAAAAGTCAGCGCATAATCGTATTTTTGCAAAACAATTCGCAGAGTAGGGTACTCTGCGAAAATCCGGAAAAGGAGAAGATGTACGATGGCAATCAGGCAATGCACAAGGCATCATTTCTATGATGATGAAAAGTATAAGGTCTGCCCGATTTGTCTTTCGCTGTCTTCCCAAAACCATGAGAACGAAGATAGGACTGTAGCTTATACAACACCACTCGATAATGTGGCAGACAAGACAATCGGCTATCAGGCACTGAAGGATGATGTTGTGGCAAAACCAACCGTTGGATGGGTCGTTTGTGTAAAAGGAAAAAACTGCGGACGGGATTGGCGATTACACGAAGGGCGGAACGATATTGGAACAGCAGTGAATGCAGAGGTTCCGATTCAGTTGACAGGGCAGGAATGCGGATGTGCCTGCTCAGTCATTTATGATGGAAAACACAAAGAATTTATACTGGTTCCCGGTGAGGTTTCGCTGGTTTATCTGAATGGGCAGCTGCTTTCGGAGCCACAGCTATTAGCAGATGGTGATCAGATGTGTGTGGGAGAGGAACAGTTATGTTTTCAAAGTTTTTGCGGAGAATATCGGTAGCGGTCATTGGCGTCATATTTTTGCTGGGGGCATTCAGCGGAATGTCGCTTTGTGCAAAAGCGCAGTCACCCGGTACCGGGGAACTTGAAGTTTTTCAAATCGAACAGGTCCGAGCAGAGATGCCGCAGATTCAGGTTTATGTGCGGGGCGTGAATGCGAATGAGGCTTGTGAAGCGTATTTGGATGGAAACGCTTTAACTAGCACAGGGAACCAGTCATTGGATGAAAACGGCACTTCCTATCTGATCATGCTGGATATATCGGGTTCAATTACTTCGGAATACTTTCTAGCTGCCAAAAAACAAGTTGAGGAACTTGCGCAGAATCTTGGACCAAAGGACAAAATCACATTGATCACCTTTGGAGATACCGTTAAAATGCAGGTTTCGGACAGCCAGAATGCGGATGAGATCTCGAAAATACTGGCGTTGTTACAGGCAAAAGATAAAAAAACAAACCTTTACCGGGCGTTTGATCAGTGCCTGAAATATGTAGAGGCTGAATCACAGAAGGAGCGTCAGATCGTTCTGGTCATCTCAGACGGCATTCAGGATACAGGGGATGCGGGCATCACGCAGGAAGAACTTGAAACACGGCTGACACAGGCAAGTATGCCGGTATATGCGTTTTGTGTGGATACGGCAGATCGGCAGTCACGGGATGGGCTGGGGACATTTGCGCGCACTACGGGAGGCGAACTTTTTGTATTTGGCCCACAGAATGCAGCTCAGGTATGGCAAAAGTGGAAAGAATGGCTGAATCAAACCGTTTGTCTTGGATTTGAGAGCACTGCAAATTATGCTGATGGGGAACTGCACACACTGCTCCTGAAAGAAACAGCCGGAGCGCAAAGCGATACAAGGCAGATTCGGATCACAAACTGGCTGGTGGATGATGTTGCACCAGAGGTCATATCGTTCCGATACGACAATGAAAAAAATACGATCGAAATCGAATTTTCGGAGCCTGTTCTCGGCGCGGACAAAGCAAATGCTTATAGACTGAAGCGAAATGAGAAAACGCAAGAGATCAAGGGTGTCGTAGTCAAAGAAAAGCGCTGCTATCAACTGGTTTTGCCGGACGATCTCCCGCAGGGCGACTATACCTTGGAAATGTATGGCATCTGTGATGATTCGATGGAAAAAAATCCATTGAAAGAAAGCAGCCTTGATTTTTGTAAGCCATTTGAGCTGAGGGATGCTGGCTGGTATATCTTGGGCGGCGGAATTCTGCTTCTTCTTTTTATCGTAATATTCCTTTGGATAAAAAGAAAGAAAAACAGGGTAGAACAGCCTGTTGAAACGCAGAAAGTTGAATATGAGATTCAGCATGTTGTTACTGAACCGAAGGCTGTAATCTCATCTGCAGGAGAAAACTCCAGTTCGGTTAAAATGCTTATGGAGCTTGTAAGCGGTGCACAGGCTGGGCGGCAGATCGAATGCACGATATATAAAAGTGCGATTTGGGGTCGCAGCAAAGAAATGTGTGATGTTTCTTTTGACGACCCGCGGATCTCAAAGCAGCACTGTGTCTTTGAGGTGCGGGAATGCGGCGTGGTGCTTTCTGACCTGAACTCACACAATGGAACTTACGTCAATGGAATAAAGATTCCAGCGGAACATCTGCTTCATGTTGGGGATACGCTCCAACTGGGAAATATCGTTCTGCGTGTGATTCAACTTGCAAGATGAATGGAGCACACCCGATGATTCAGCGGCAGAATTTGTCTGTCGAGGATATAAAAACATTTTTATTTTGAGGAGGCCCCTATTATGACTTTGGTGAAATGTCCGAATGGCCACTATTATGATTCTTCCCGCTTTGGCAACAACTGCCCCCACTGCGGCATGAGCGGAGCTGCTAGTATCGGCGCAGACCAGACCACTGTGCCGCTGAATATTCCGGATGCGCCCCAGCCCGCCAATGAGGTAACGGAGCCGCTGACTGTTTCTCAGCCTGTGGTTTCTCAGCCTGCAAATGTGACTGCACCGACAGTAAGCGATGATGACCGCACCCTGCCTGTGACCGCAGATATGTTGGACGGTATGGTAGAAAAGCCGGCACCAGTGGTCGGCTGGCTGGTTTGCACCGACGGTGTAAATAAGGGCACGGATTACCGCCTGCATCAGGGCCGCAACTTTGTTGGTCGTTCGCCTGAGATGGATGTTTGCATTCTGGGAGATAATACGGTGTCTCGCAGCTCGCATGCGATCGTAGTGTACGATCCCCGTAGCAATGTGTATCTGGCGCAGCCGGGCAGCTCGAAGGAACTGTTCTATGTGAACGACAAGCTGGTGCTGAACCCGGTCGAACTCAAGACTATGGATCTGTTGAACATTGGTGACACCAAGCTGATGTTTGTTCCTCTGTGCGGAGAGCAGTTTCACTGGTAAGCTGAAAGGATGGGGTTATTATGGTAAATCGAGTTGCGGATAAAGAAAGTGCCAAGAGTATTTTAAAACATAACGGAAATCAGGCTGCAATGATTGGTATGGAGATTTTATACACGATCATCTCCACACTAACTGTCACAAGTATGATGGCGGCATTTTCTGCAGCAGCAGTTCGTATCTATGGTACCACACTCGTTTCGCTTGTGGTGTCCTTCATTAACGATCTGAGTAGAGTTTCCAGATGGGGGTATTATAGCCCCAGCATGATCTTCAGTCCATTCAAGTTTATTCTGATGGCACTGATTTTCGTTCTGCTCGTGGCAGCAACGGGAATCGTAACAGAGATGCTCAAGGCACCGTTCGAAGTTGCGCGGTATCGCTATTATTTGTATCTGCGTAAAAATGGAACACGGACAAGTGCCAGCAGCATTTTTGAAAGCTTTGATTTCTTTGTGCAGTTTGCAATCGTTACTGGAACACGAGAAATTGTCATTCAGTGGCTTCCTATTGTAATTGCTGTTGCAACGGTGATCCTTACGTTCGTATTTTTGCTGTCCGGGGTTATCTGGCTTGCAGTTCTGATCCTGATGGTTGGTATGATCGCAGCGGCAGTCATCAGCATTTACAGACGTCTCCAGCTTTGGCCGATGGCATGGGTTCAGGCGGATCATCCGCAGCTGTCGGCACAGCAGGTGATCGCACGCTGCAAAGAAATGACCGCAGGACACATTGGTGATCTTCTGATTTTTGAGTTGAGCTATCTGGGCTGGTGGCTTCTCAATGATATTACCGGCGGTATTGTCGGCCTGCTCTATGTGACACCCTACTATAATATGACAAAGGCTCTGGTATTTGAAGAACTGAAGGGCCGTGCCATTGCTCTAGATGGCATCCAGAGCAGTATCGCCGAGGGTTCGGGTCTGACGATTGCAATCAAGCCGGAGGATGTTGCAGAAAAAATCAACGACCTTGGAAACAGAATTGAGCAGGAGAAAAAGCAGCGCCAGTCTGCTGCGCAGAAGAATGTGCCTGCACTTTTGGGTATTTCTGGTATGTATGCAGGCTCCAACTTCCCACTTACGCCGGATCAGCCGGTGATCCTAGGAAGAGACAGCGCAGCAGCCCAGATTGTGTTCTCTCAGGGAGCACAAAAAATCAGCCGCCGGCACTGCGAAGTCATGTTTAACAGCCAGACCCAACAGTATCGAGTCACAGATTTTTCCAGCAATGGCACTTATGTGAACGGAAGCCGTCTGCCGGCGAACGCTCCGGTGAAGCTTGCGCGTGGAACGGAAATCTCTCTGGGAGACAGCAACAACATTATGAAGCTGCTGTAAGCAATAAGATATGCCAGCCAAACAAGGGAATCGAATGGATTCAAAGCCAAAGATTCAACTGCTCAAGCAAAAACGAAGCTTTTTACAATACATCCTGCTTTCTGTCGTAACCTGTTCTTTATATCACTACTGGTTCATGGATTCGCTGGTAAAGGATGTCAATGCAATCTGCAAGAAAGACGGACAGGATACCGTTGGGGTCGGAAGGATGATCGGATTCAGTATTCTGACATTTGGCGTTTATCAGTATCTGTGGCTCGCAGAAATTGTAGACCGGGTCTATGATAGTGCAGATGAATATGATGTAGAGATTCGGCAGGACAGTGAAAGCTTCTTTATCTGGATGATTTTGGTTCCATTCATTGGATATTTTATTGCAATGCACCGATTCGTTTCGGATGTTAATCAATTAGCTGCTGAATATGAAAAAAGACGGCATTTTGTAAAATGTACTAGCCCTATTACACAGCGTTCCCTGTCTTCCGGGCGGGGAACGCTTATTGGATTAGTTGGGAGTCTGGCCGGGCAGACGATTGAATTGAAGCCGGGACAACGGATCAAGATTGGAAGAAGTGCTGCGGAAGCTTCTGTGATCGTTAATAGTGAAAAAATCAGTAGGGTACACTGTCTGGTCCAATATAATGGGAACCAGCTAGGGTATACCGTTACAGATCTTTCCAGAAATGGAGTCGTTGTTAATGGAAAGCGCATTCTCTACAGTGTGCCGACTTATGTGCCATCGGAAAGCGTTCTTTTTCTGGCAGATGGTGCAAATAAATTTCAATTGACGTAAAGTCAATGGGAGCAAAAAATGAAAAAAGCAAAAATTATTGCAGCAGTGGCAATCGTACTGAGTGCCGCAGTCCTGATGGGCTGCAGCCCGAGAAATGCGATGTCTACGCTGTCTACTGAATCCGATTCGGAAACAGCGGAAGTCTTTTCCCTGACGAAGGTTTTGGATCTGGGTACGAATTATCTCGTCTCGCTGGATTATGAGAATGCGATTTTACAGTATATCGATATTATTCAGCATGACCCCAAAAACAAAGAAGCATACGCAGGACTTTATGCAGCCTATGCCGCACAGGGAAAAACAGATGAGGCAAACGAAGTCCTTAACAAGGCACAGGAAGTTTTTGAGGATGACGCAGAGTTTCTACCGGAGTTTTTAAAAGATGCAGATCTGATTTATAAAAACGGCGGTGGAAACGGACCGTTCCAAGTTCTTTCTGATCAGTACTGGAATGATGTTGACTCTCTCTTTGCAGAGAATGTAAGTCATGCATGGCTTGAGGCGGAACCTGATAATGCAGAACCGTATGCCTTGCTGGGAGCATATTATTCTGCGCAGGATGACAAAAACGGAATTATAGAACTGCTGAAAAAAGCAGAAGAGAATGGTGTGGACTTTAACGCGATCAATCAGAAGGTCGAAGTCAATTCGGATGGAAGCTGCACACTGACGGTACAGATCGAGAATTTTATGCAGGAGGAAAACGGGAAAAACTCCTCTGTAAAAGTTGAACTGGATTCAAAGGACGATGCCAAAACTGCGACCCAAAAGGTGGCAGAAAAGGTAGCCGATAGTGCCGCAAGCAAAGTGGTGAAGGATAGCGGCCTTACTGGTGAGGCCGCTAACATCGCAAATTCGATGGCACAGGAGGCACTCAAAAAGGGCTTGGGGAGCACTGGGAGCACGCCCGGAACAAGTTCGTCGAGCAGCAGCAGTGCAGCTCCCGCATACGACCCCGCACAGGACGATGGTACAGACGAGGAATTTGACTGGTCTGAGATCGAATCGGAATTTCCGGCGTTCAGTGATGACCTGGCATCCTAAGATTTATACGGAGGTGTGGGTATGGATTATAACGATGTCAGCCAGTGGGCCGCTGATCTGGGGAGTGGATACAGCCGGATCTATCCGCTGGGCGAAGGCGGAATGGGCACACTTTACTGTGCGCACAAAGATAGTTTGGACGTGGATGTTGTTATCAAGCGTGTGAAGCAAAAGTTCAAGGGACGGATGGATGAACGCGCTGAGGCAAACATTCTGAAAACGCTCAAACATAAGTATCTGCCGCGTATTTATGACGTGATTGAAAGCCAAAGCGGCTATGTCTATACGATCATGGATATGATACCGGGCGTAAATATGCAGAAATATGTGGAAACACATGGCCCGGCCAATCAAAAGCTTGCCTATCGATGGGCTTGTCAGCTTTGTGAAGTGACCGCTTATCTTCATTCACAGATCCCGCCGATCCTGCATTGTGATATTAAGCCCAGCAATATTATGATTACACCTTCCGGGGACATCTGCGTGATCGATTTTAACACCTCGCTGGTTTTTTCCAAGGGAGTGCTGGCGATTGGTGCAACGCCGGGTTATGCGGCACCGGAGCAATACACACGCCCGGAAGGAACGCATCTGACGCCGGATTCTGCTGAAACGGTTCCACTGGCCGAAACGATGCCACTGCGTGGATACGGAAATGCAGTTGCCTATCGAAACACGGCATCCTCTGGAAGCAATGCAAATGCTTCCGTGACAGCGGCACAGGCAACGAATGCCGGTGGGTATGGTACAATTAGCAAGCGAACGGATGTCTATGGCATCGGTGCAACATTGTATTATGCTATTACCGGTCAGCAGCCCGGCCATTCGTTGAAAAGCGTCCGGCCCATCACAAGCTACAAGCTAAAATTCAGCCGAAGTTTTTTGCTTATTATCTCCAGAGCAATGAAGAAACGGCAGGAAGAACGTTTTTGCGATGCTCAGGAAATGCTCCGTGCTCTGCAGGATATCCATGCGATCGATGGCCGCTATAAAAAGGTCGTTCGCTCTCAGAAAATCGTGGCAGCGGCTTCAATCGTGCTTGCAATCGCAGGAACGGCCACCATTTTGCTTGGAACACAGCGAATCGGTGTGGAAAGATATGCAGCTTATGATGCTCTTGTGCGCAAAGGCCGCACGGCGGCAGAAGAGATGCACTTTGACGAAGCTGAGCAGGATCTGAATCAGGCAATTGCAATCTATGATGATCAGCTGGAAGCGTATATTGAAAAGGCGGTGCTTCTCTATCGGCAGGGTAAGTATCAGGAGTGCATCGATGCTGTTGAAACGACACAGTCCCGCGCATTGAAGTATTACAGTAAGCAAAGCGTTGCAAATCTCTACAATATTGCGGCGGAAGCGGACTATGCGCTGGAAGACTATGAAGCGGCGATCAAGATGTACCAAAAAGCTTTGGAGTATGCACCGGAGGTACCAAGCTATTATCAGGGGGCTGCCACTGCAATGATCCAACTGGGGAACTTTTCAGGCGCAAATGATGTGCTTGAACAGATGAAGGCTGCAATCCCTCAGGCGGAGCAGAGCGGGGACTATCAGATCGTTCAAGGTGAACTGCTGAGAAAGCAGGGCGATTTGTCAGGTGCACTGCAGGCTACATATAAGGCGATAGAAATATCTGATGACAATGATCTGCTGGCACGAGCATACCGTCTTGCCGCGTCGATCTGCGAAGAGATTGGAGAAAGCAAAATTTCCGAAGAGATCGAGCTGCTGGAGCATGGAATCGAAAGATTACCCGGTGGATTTTACAATGCGTTGGCAGGACAGCTGGCGACTTCCTATATCCGTCAGGCCGAGGTGACTGGAGATTCCTCGTATCAGGAAAAGGCACTGCAAACATACCAAAAGATGGAAGACAATGGGAATACCACATTGGAAGTACGATTAAACATTGCAATGCTGCAGTATCAGCTACTGGATTTCACAGATGCCATGGAGACGCTTCAAGCATTAAAGACCGATTATCCTAAGGACTATCGCGTATATAAATGGCTTGCATTTGTTCAAGGGGAAATCGACCTAAAAAATGGTGCGTCCTATACCAAATCACTTGAATACTATACAACGGCGGTTGAACTGTACCGTACTGTACAGGCCTCCGGTATGTATGACCCCCAGATGGACGAGTTGAACCGAATTGCAGCAAATAACTGGCAGTAAAAGAGGTGAACAAGATGACTGTAGGACAAATCATGGTGATATGTGGAAGTTGTCTGGTTGTGGCTGCTGCTCTGCTTGGCGTATTTGGAAGCATTCTTCTACACAAAAGGAAAAAGGCGGTTCTTCTTGAAATTGAACATGAATACCGCTGAGAAAGCAGGAAAAGAGCCATGAAATTTTGTTCCGCATATTATTCGGATGTCGGGAAAAAAGAAACGAATCAGGACTCCCTCCTTCTGATGCAGCGCAGACAGCCTCAAGGGGACGAAATTGTATTTGCGGTGATCTGTGACGGCGTAGGCGGGTTGAAAATGGGCGAGCAAGCCAGCGCAGAAGTTGTGACAGCATTTCATGATTGGTTCAACAACCAGATCGAAGGGCTGTACCAGCAGAAAATTCCGATGACTGCGCTTTTTAATGATTGGGACAAGCTCATTCAGGAACTTCATGGATTGCTGAAGGAACACTCGGAAAATGCCGGCTTTCGCAGCGGGACAACGGTGGAAGCTGTGCTTCTTATGAAGAATCAGTACTACATCTGCCATATTGGAGACTGCAGAACATATGTCCTTTCGGACACGATTGATCAGCTGACAACGGATCATACCGTTGTGCAGCGGGAGATAACGGAAGGAAGGCTTACGCCCCAGCAGGCGGCAAAAGACCCACGCCAGAGCCTTTTACTGCAATGCGTAGGAGCCGGCAAGGCGGTAAAACCGGATTATCTCTATGGCGATATCAAGCCGCATCAGGTATTCCTGCTCTGCTGTGATGGGTTTCGCCGCAGAATAACGGGAAGCGAAATCAAGGAAATCTGCAAATATTCTACCAAGGAAAAGAAGCTGCATGATGCACTGGAAGAAGTGACCCGATTATGCAAGAAACGAAAAGAAACGGATAATATTACAGGGATTCTCATAAGCACCTTCGATAAACCAAAACGGCTGGTTCCGTTCTGGAAAAAGGATAGGCCGGGAACATCAGGAGAACTCGTAAAAGATGTTTTACTGAAATATTATGATCTGGCAGATCAAACATAATAAAGCAAAGGAGAACTAGTATGGAAAACAATCAAGAATTTGCAATCTTCTTTTCAGATGCACCGAAAGGTAAAAAAATCGGTGCAGTCCTTTCATGGATCGCCACAGCAATTTTGCTCGTTGCACTTTTTGTGCCGGGATTCCGGGTGAAGTTTCAGACACAGAATCAAAACGGTAAGTATCAGAATATTCCGGCAACGGAGACCTACGAACTGAATCAGGCGAAAGAGGCGTGGAAACTTAATGTTCAGCTGGGAAACAGCAAAATCTCCGGAAAACTGAATAGCTTTTTGGAAAATGGAAAGACGAGCGTGTTTTCCTATCTTTCGGATTCGAGTTTGCTGAATGCAAAGCTGCTGACAGTTGAAGATATTATTGGCACAGAAACCGTAAAATCTTTGCCGGGATGGGTCTTTCTGATCGTATTTTTCGTCTTGATCATTGTTGCTGCAATTACCGGAGTGTATACCATGAGATGGGTAACGCTGACAACAAACCTTGTTGGTGTGCTTGAACTGCTGGCGGTGTTCTTCCTCGTGTTTAAAAATAGATTCAATGAAAACGGTGCGAACCTTTTGACCGGGAGCCGAGTTGTTCCTGCAATGACCGCAGTTTTGATCGCGCTTTTGGTAATTGCCGCCATCCTGTCCGTTGCCTCTGTAATCGTCAGCTATGCAGTTCATTCCGAGGAGGATGCAGAGGGTGATGCCTACTGGGATGACGATGACGAAAACCGGAATGCGCCGACTGGTCTGATTGATGATAATGATACTGCCCCTGTGACCGGCAGCATCCCGTCTGCCTCGACTGTAGTTGCTACTCTGATCCAGATGAACACGAGCAAGAGCTTTGCAATTATGAACAATACGGAGTTGGTCATTGGTAAGGGTTCTCAGGCAGATGTGATCGTCTCCAACCCGATCATCAGCCGTGCCCATGCAAAGATCAGCTGCCATAACGGTACCTGCACGATTCAGGATCTTGGCTCTAAAAATGGCACGTTCGTTGGGGATCAGAAGATTTCTGGAAACAATATCGTGGTTCTGACGGATGGTATGTACATCACGCTAGGAAATGAGATCTTCCAGTTCAAGGTTTGACTTCAGCAGAGGCTGGAATGAGGTAAAATAAAACGATGGCCACATTGGAAGAAAAGCTTTGTCCAGTCTGCTTTCGGGAAGCGATGGAAGGCGGAAAATGTCAAAATTGTGGATATGTTTCGGATGAAGCATCTGTGGGGAAAAACTACCTGCGGTCATTTTCAATTTTGAATACAAAATATCTGCTGGGAAAAAGTCTCGGACAGGGCGGTTTTGGCATTACCTATCTGGCAAAAAATATGTTGAATGGATCACGCTGCTGCATCAAGGAGTATTTTCCGTCCAATTTGATTCAGGGCAGAATGCCTGATGGCACGGTTGCCCTGACAGGCGAAGAAAATCGCTGTGAGTTTGAAGATGGGAAACAACGCTTTATTGAAGAAGCACGAACGCTGCAGGAACTTCGCGGGAATGTCTCTGTTGTTGATATTCAGGATTTTTTTGAAGAAAACGGCACGGCATATTTTGTGATGGAACTGATCGAAGGCTGCAATCTGCGTACCTTTAAGAAAGAACACAACGAAGAGCAGACTTTCAAGATGGCGCTTCAGATGCTGCTTCTGATCGGCAGTGCTTTAGCCGAAGTGCACCGCTTTGGCATGATCCATGGGGATATCAGTCCGGAAAATATCCTGGTTACACAGAATGGAGAAATCAAACTAATCGACTTCGGTGCGGCGCGTTCCTTCCGTCAGAGCAGCGCAAAGCAGGGCAGAAAGATCTATCTGAAGCCAAATTATGCACCATACGAACAATACACCTTAAAACCCTGTCAGGGGCCGTGGACTGATATCTATGCACTGGCATCAACTTTTTACTTTATTGTGTCTGGCCAGAAAATGCTGGACGCTTTGAGCCGGGCAAAGGGAGGAGCGTATCTTCCGCTATGGAAGTTGGCTCCAGCTGTTTCAAAACCATTATCAGATGTAATGGATCATGCATTGGCGTTTGATTACCATGACCGCTATCGCAGCATGATGGACTTTCTGAGTGCGCTGGAGCAGGTCGTTGAGCCGGAAGAATATGATATTGATCTGGGAGCATTGATGCCAAAGTCGAGAGCTTCCGGAACGGCAGTTGTTCGTCCGAAAACGGCTGCTGTGCATGACGATTCTGAAAAGGTGTGCTCTGTTGAAGAGCAGGATGTGCAAGAACCCAGAGGCCTTGCAGCATTCTTCCACCCAAAGAAACGTAAGATGGCCTATCTGGAATTGACGATCGATTACAGAGAGACAGCGGGATGCTTCTCCAAGCGCAGGTGGTTACTTGAACCGAATTGCACGATAAAGATTGGCCGGTCGGCTACAAGTGATGTGATGATGCCCGCAAACAATCGAATCAGCCGAAACCATTGTGAGATCTTTTACAATGAAAAACGAAAAGATTTTACAATACGGGATCTTTCAAAGTTCGGTACGCTCCTTTCAAACGGAGAACCGATGAAAAAAGGAAAACAGTATACATTGAGGGATGGAGACAGTTTTTATGTCCTGTCGCCAGAGTATACGTTCAAGGTGGTGATTGAAACGTGATCTCTCTTTTTAAGAGAAAAAAGTTAAAGGGGAAAGCTGCCGACGAAATGCAGGCGATGGATGATGTGACACAGACGCTTTTGTACCCGTCTGAAAATGATTCGGAAAAGACACTGTGCTTTGACAGCTGTGAAACCGACACAACGGAAATTGCCGGTTATATGTCGATTGGAACGAGAAACAATCAGCAGGATTCAGTTCGCTTCGACCATAACGAATTCAGCACAGTCTGTGTGGTATGTGACGGCATGGGCGGCTTATCCGGCGGTGAACGTGCCAGTGCTCTGGCGGCGCAGGGAATGACACAGCATCTGCTCGAAAATGCACAGGCGACGGATATTTCTACAGAGATGGGCCGTGCGGCACTGAGGCTGAATGAAAAAGTTAAAGACATCCGCGACAGCGAAAACCGCAAAATAGAAGCCGGAACAACATTGACCGCTGTATTTATTCGGAATGGGGAACTATTCTGGTGCGGGATCGGCGACAGCCATATTTATCTGTATCGTGCGGGTGAATTGCGGCAGTTGAATATTGATCACAATTTTGGCATGCATTTGGATCAAATGGTGCAGGAGGGAAGCATTAGCAGTGAGGAGGCACTGCGTCATCCGCAGCGTGCAGCACTGACAAGTTATCTTGGCATTCAGGAACTAACATTGATTAGTGGAAATAGGATGCCGTTACCTCTGCAAAAGGATGATGTACTGCTTCAATGTACAGATGGGCTGTATCGTTGCTTATCGGATGATGCAATCTGCCAGATTTTGAATGCCACAAAAGATTTGAAGCGGGCCTCCAAGCTGCTAGTGGAAACAGCTCTGACATTTCCCGGAGCACACGATAACACATCGGTGCTGTTGACAAAGTACAAAGGCTAAAGTCAGAAAATATAAAAAAGAAAGGGGTGCAATAAAAAAGCTGGAAGAAGACGCAAATCAAAGGAGTGTTGCTTTATGACAAACAACAAGATTCAGATGCCTGCAAATTTTGTGGCTCTGAATGAAAACGAAATGTCTTGTGTTGAGGGCGGCGGTATTGTTTCGCAGATCTGCTATGCTTTTGGCCGGATGTTCCGCAGCACCTACTATGATAACTGGGAGAGTGAGTCTAAGACCCTCGAACAGTCTCATGGTGCTGTTGTTTCCAAGAAAAATGGTGTCTACACCTACTCTGACGGTTATACCCACACGATGTCTGGCGGCAGCAACTGGGGCTTTACCAGCCTCGGCGATTTCTTCTACGGCATCGGCGATCTGTTTGCTGCGTTCTATCTGTAAATTCTAAGGAACTGTGAGAACTCACAGCTCCTGAAACGAAAGCGATTCTTCCAGTTTTTTTATTGCATCGCAAATTTCGGTAACTCAAGCAAAGGAATATCATTATGAAAAAATCTACTGCGAACCGTATGCACAGAAAACGCCGTAAGAATAACTTGGTATGGCTCTTTGCCCTGCTTGGTATTCTTGTACTGTTTCTGGGAACGATTTTGGCTTTTTTGATTTTCAGTGATTTGTCGTCTAAGCCTGCTGAAACTGCTCAAGAAGTCTCTGCGGTGAATGTAGAAAAAGACATCCCTGAAACGGACATGGGCGATCTGATTTATCACGAACCGGCAGCAGAGAATGTTGTAATGCAGGGCGGATTCGGCTATGTCAACAATGAACTTCTGGTGACATTGAACAGCGCCGACAGTCTTCCTGCGCTGAAGGAATACCTTGCGGGTGTCGGCGGTGAGGTCGTTGGTGAAATCCCAGTCACTGCGGATTACCAGATTCTTCTCCCTGCTGCGCACACGCAGGAAGAACTGGAGCAGATGATTGAACAGCTCAAAGCACTCCCCTATGTGAGACGTTCTTCTCTGAATTATGCTTTTGAGCTGGAAAATGACGCGATTTCGGGTTCTTCGGCGTATTACCCCAATGATAAAAAATGGGATGATTGGAGCGGAAATTCTGGAAACAACTGGAACATGAAGGCCATTGATGCGCCGGGTGCATGGGTATACCGTGACCAGATGAAGCCAGTCAATGTTGGCGTAATTGAGGAGATTTTTGACTTCTATCACGAAGACCTGACTTTTCAGGAGATGCCGTTTGGAAATGTTTCGGCGATGGGACCTTACAAGTATAATGGTCTTGGATGGTGGACATCGGAACAAAGCCATGGGACTCATGTGGCAGGAATTATTGGTGCGGATTTTGATAATGAAAAAGGTGTTTGCGGAGTTGCACCGAATGCAAAATTATATGGTGCTACTTATAAAAAGGGCGAGACCAGACAACAGTTTTATTTCTCTCAGAAAACAGCATTGAGTTACCTTGTTCAAATCAAGCGCTGCAGAGTATTGAATCTCAGCTACTGCTTAGGCGAACATGGGCTGATGTATAGTGCAAGTCAGGGAGGGAAAAAGGCTCAGGAAAACTTCAATATTCTGAATGCTGATCTCACGGAATTTTTAGATGACTTAGAAAAAAACACAGGGAACTCATTTCTTATTTGCAAATCAGCGGATAATGACAATGACAAATTGTTTTATAAAAAAGATAAAGAAGATGTAAAAAATGGAATTGAATACTTTTGGCAGGGAGATTATAAAAAAGATCCCGATTATAACAAATATAAAAATCGATTTAAGAAAGATGAATGGGTGTCAGGTGGGACGGATGCAAGATGGGATATATATAGCGGAATTGATGAACCTGAAATAAAAGATTCGATTATTGTAGTTGGAGCGGCAGCTGTTTCAGGAACACATTCCTATTTTGGCTGTAAACATAATGGATATCAGGTTGCTTCATATAGCAACCGAGGAAGCAGGGTTGATGTGCTGGCACCGGGAGGAAGCGATTCTGATAATGTTTTTCCGGATGCAAAGATTTATAGCACAGTTGCCGATGGTGCAGTAGGATATGGATATAAAGTTGGCACCTCAATGGCAACTCCTCACGTTGCCGGTGTTGCTGCTATGATTTTTGGCATCGACCCGACCTTTACGGCAAAGGAAGTAAAGGACATTATCAAAAGTACTGCGACAGGTAGCTATGGCGAGGAAGGATATAAAATGTTGAACGCGAAACTCGCCGTAGAAAAGGCCATTGAACTGCGAGATCAGAAAGCAAATGAAAAAGAAAACTCAGTGGCTGAGCCAACAGACGGACATAAGTACGAGATTTTCCGTGAGACCCTGACATGGGAGGAAGCCAAAGCCGCCTGCGAAGCAAAGGGTGGACACCTTGCAACGATTACCTCGCAGGAAGAACAGAAACTAATTGAAAGCCTGAATACTCAAAACAGCAAACTCTGGATCGGCGGCTATAAAAATTCTGCCGGTGAGTGGTGCTGGGTGACAGGTGAACCATGGGAATATCAGAACTGGGGCGATGGAGAGCCGAACAATTCCAGCAATGTTGTGGCAGACGAGAGTTGTGTGGCCGTGTGGCCGGTAAAGTGGAACGATCTGGCAAACAGCAATACATATGAACAGAGCGGCTACATTTGTGAATGGGAAGCATCCAATGCAGCCGAGGAAACACAGGTCGAAGGTTACACGGGACACCTCTATGAGTTCTATACATTGCCCGAATCGGAGTGGGAGTCCGGCCCAATCACATGGCAGCAAGCAGAGAGACGCTGCGAGTGGAAAGGCGGTCATCTGGCGGTCATTGAATCGTCAACGGAAAATTTCCTTCTCTACAGTGCAATGAAAGCAAAAGGGTACGAGAATGCCTATTTTGGATTCAGCGATGAAAGCTCTGAAGGAAACTGGAAATGGGTCGATGGAACCAGCACAGCTTATACAAACTGGCATTCTGGTGAGCCGAACAATCAGGATGGTATTGAGCACTATGCCATGCTCTATGAAAAGTTTCAGGATGGGACGTGGAATGATGCAGATGGAATAATTGATGCCGGATGTGCCTACATCTGTGAATGGGACGACCCAACAGATAAAATATCCCAAGGAGATAGCTTTACAGATCAGCAACTGCGAATCATTGCAAAAGATTTGGGGGTCCCAGATGACTTGAATGTGGAAATCAAACAGTATCCAAAGACATATTGGAAAGCAGCAGGGCTTTGGGATATCTATGTTGAAGTGCTTCTGGACGGAAAAGTTATAGCATCGGGAAGTTTTGACGTGGAAACAGGAGAGATGGGACGCAACATTTATATCTACTCCCCTATCTGATACTCTTTTTCTGCAAAGCTTCTGCAAGCAGTGCATTCGTGCGCACAAATGCAAATTTTGCGTTGCAAAATGCTTGTTGGGAAATCCCAAACCCTTTCTGATCTGCACCGTTCCGGTGCAGGCTGCGCGTTCTTTCCGAACGCTATTGAATGTGTCAATGCACACTCTCTCCGAAAATCCGGGGCGCTTTTTGGTGCAAGCGTCAATGGCATAATTCCTAAGTTCATGATAGAATAGGTGCGTTGTGTGCCTGACACATGAAAACGGAAAGGACGATGCAGAAATGGAGCAGCTTTATCTGATGCCCGGTGAGGAACGCTACACAAAGTTTCGGGATGAGAACGGTGTGCCCAAAATCCGTTACACCTACTGCTCCCTGCATGGCAAGCTGTTCAATTGCGTGTGCCGCTCAACAGATGAAGCCCAACGGCTGTGTGAAGATTGGCTCGTAACGCAGGATCGCTGCTACATAAACTAAAAAAGTCGCCGAGGATTCCGCCCCATGAAAGGGTTAGAATCCTCGGCGACTTTCGTTTATCGGGTCTGCTGCTTTTCCTGTGCGTCTTTTTCTTCTGCGAAGAACAATTCAATATTTTTCTGTGCCTTTACCAACTCCTGCATTTCTTCTCGTGCCTTGCGATAGTCCGGGTAGGCTGCTTTCTTTTGGGTCAGAAGATCGGAATACTCTGCATTCAGTGCTTTGACCTTCGGCAGCTTTTTTAAGCCAGTTTCATCGAAAGCGGCCTTGGCTGCTTTGTGCAGTGTGATTTCTTCCCGGTGAGTATCCAGAAACTTTTTGCTATATCCCGCTTTCCGGTAGGCATCGTAGACTGGGTGGGTCTTGGCGTAATTGACGATGTGCGTTTTCAGCACAGCAATTTCCGCCATCCGTGTTTCGGCGGCTTTGATGGAATCTCCCAGCTGGTGGTATTTTTCTGTTGCCGCCGCTGTGCGTTCATTCAGTTCATCTGCGCTGCCAATTTTGTGCTCCTGCAAGAAAATCAGCGTCTTGGACATTTCTTTCAGATTATATTTTTTCGCCCATCGTGCATAGCCTTCGCTTTTGCCCTCGGAGAGCTTTGCCTGAATGTCAACCAGCAATTGGAACGGCGGCTCTTGGAACGGCTGTGTCTGACGCGGACGGTGTTCGGTTTTTCCCGCAATCACCGCTTGCAGTTCATCCTCACTGTACCCAGCTCCCAGCGTTTTGAAGCGGATGAACCGCTTCTGCCGTGCGCCCTTGACGGAAGTGTATTTTCCACGCTTGACCTCATAACCCTGTTGTTCCAGTTTTTGCAGAAAATCTTCGTAATCCTTGGGCTTTTCTGCAAGGATGCTGTCGATGATGCCACACAGCCTATCACGATTGCTTTCTTTGGGTGGATAGAGGGTACGTTTCTGCCGTTCCCGGTAGGGCTTTATTTCAATAACAGAGAGCTGATGCTCCAGACAAATCAAGTCGCTCAACCGCTGAACGGCCAGTGCCGAAAAGAAAAAATCCCGGAACTTTTTTGAACCGTCCAATGCGGTGGAGTTGAAAATCACATGGTTATGGATGTGGTGACGGTCTGTGTGGGTGGCAACGATAAAAGCGTATTTGCCCTTGGTAAACCGCATGGCAAGTTCATAGCCCACCTTATTGGCTTCCTCGGCGGTGATCTCACCGGGTTTGAAAGACTGTCGAATTTGATAGGCGATGATGTCGCTTTTCTGTCTGCGCCCGGTAGCAAGTTCATACTGCCGCTTGGAAAGCATAAATTCTTCATCGACTGTCAGAGGGCTACACTCGTAGCAGCTTACCAGTTCACCTTGTTCGGTCTTATCTGGATTCTGCACATAGTCTGTGCGGCTTTTCAGACAAGCCGCAACCGACTTGCCCTTGTTTTTGTGCAACGCGATCAGCCGTGTCGCGGCCATCCTGAATCACCCCCATAAAAGAAAAATGCCGCCCGAAGGCGGCAAAGGATTAAAACTATTTCTTACAGTTCTGAAAGCCATTCACTAAAACGCCCGATACCCTCGGTGATGGCAGTTGCACCGAAAAAGAGGATGAAGCAGATGAACTCGGACACTAGCAGGATAAGAAACTGATCCCAAGTTTGACGGCAGGCGGTGTAGATGCCGCAGCCGAAGATGTAGAGCATCAGCGGAGCGACCACATAACTGGACAACGTGAGCAGCCACTTTGCCATCAGAGCCAAAAACGCCACAAAGAGAGAAATCGGGAAAAGAACAACTTTCTTCAGCATAGACATCATATCAAGCACTTCCTTCCTGTTCGCCCTTATTATAAAGGTATCGACTACTGCGTTGCAAGGATGTCAAGCATTATATGTACACCCGCAGTCCTCCAACTGCGGGAATTTTCTTAGAGATTTGCCAGTTTAGTCAGAATCTGCTTGCCAATGGAAATCAGTTCGTCCAGCCGGGTGCGCAGATCAGCAAGGTCGGCAGAGTAGATCTTGCCGTTTTCGTTAGCGCGTTTGGCGACCTGATTCAGATTGTTACTGCAATTCTGAAGCAGATAAGCCATTCGCCGCAGCTGTGGAAGGTCGAGGTTCAGGCAGTAGCCATCCAGTGCCATTTTGCGGATATAGGCACTCAGACTGTGGATGCCCATTCCATACATCTTATCTAAAATGCGGTTTCGTTCTTCATCGGTCACACGAATAAATAGACGGTGTTCCCGCTTTTTCACATTATCGCCCCTCCTTATCCAGATAACTCTTGAACGGCTTGACTGGTTCCGGTTGGTTGACCTTTTCCTCCAGCGCAGCCAGCACGGACGGACGAGTTGTGGGGGTTTCTTCTGTTTTTTCGGGAGAATCCTGTGCCGAACTGCGATCAATGTTCAGCAAGGCGTTCAATTCAGAAAGTCGGGCAGACTTTTCGGCCAGTTCTTCCTCCTGTGCAAACGGCTTTGCCACTTCAACCTCTGCAGCCTGTTTCTGCTGCTCCAGATTTTGCAGAGCATTTTCAGCGTCTGCAATACGGTCCGTAAAGTTGTCGATGGCATTGTCCAGACGAGTGATATTGCCGCGCGCATCATCGCCCAGCGATACCGGATAGCTCAACTCTGCCCGGAGAACGGCTTGATGCTCATTTTTGAAGCTGTCGAACCGGATGTTCAGTTCAAAGCCACGGTAGGTGCCCAGCAGCATCATATCGGCATTGGGCATCTCCTGCCGAGCCAGCAGCAGCCGTTCGCCCGCAGCCTTTTTGTCATCGTACACCATACCTTTGATGGTCATACCGCAGAAGTTTTCTTTGTCTTGCGGGTGTGCTGCTGCAATCTGTGAATCCTGCTGCAAAGCAGCAATGCGGGTTTTCTGTTTCTGGATTTCTTCTGGGAATGTTTTGAGCAGCTTATCTTCCAGACGATATTTCTGATTCTGGAAGTCACCGCGCAGAACTTTCAATTTTGCCACCTGCACGTCCAAATCCATCTTTTCCCGGATGCGCGGGTCACCAGCACACAGAGCCTTGATTTCAGCGTAAGACAGAGCCTGCTCATCAATATCATCGCAGGAGCGCATAGGCGACTTGCTCGTCATGATCTGCGAAATGAACTTCTGCTTATTCTCTAAGGTCTGGTACAAGTAGGCGTCAAATGTCGATTCAGTGACGTAATTATAGACGTACACTTGTTTGTTTTGATTGCCTTGACGGATGATTCTGCCATTGCGCTGGGTCATATCAGACGGACGCCAGCCCACATCCAGATGATGCACCGCCACAAGCAGCGTCTGGACGTTGGTGCCAGCTCCCATCTTTGCAGTGCTGCCCAGCAACACACGCACCTGTCCGCTGCGTACCTTGGAGAAAAGTTCTGCTTTCTTGTTCTCCGTATCTGCGTTGTGGATGAACTCGATCTCCTGTTCGGGCACACCGGCGTTGAGCAGCTTGGTGCGAATATCATCATAGACGTTGAACGAACCGTCCCCCTTGGGAGTAGACATATCGCAGAAAATCAACTGGGTCAGCTTCTGCTCCTTGGTGTCGTTCCAGATGCGCAGGACGTTGTTGACGCAGGCATTTAACTTGCTGTTGGGGTCATCGGGCAGAGCGGAATTCATCAACCGCTGATCAAGACCGATTTTGCGGCCATCCGACGTAATTTTCAACATATTATCCACAGAAGGGTCAACAGAACCGCTGTGGACTTCGGCTGCACGTTCGCTCAACGCCTGCACCATATCCTGTTGGATTTCCGAAGGTTTGACCACCACCGTCTCAAATTTTGCATCAGGCACTGGGAGATGAAGCTGGTCGCTGGTCTTGATATCTGCTGCTTCTTTGAACATCGCCATCAGTTCAGGCAAGTTGAAGAACTTCGCAAAACGAGTGCGTGCACGGTATCCGGTGCCTTCTGGGGCAAGTTCGATGGCAGTAGTAGTTTCACCAAAAGTAGAAGCCCACGCATCAAAATGGGTCAGCCCTTTCTGCTGCAAGGTGTTGTACTGGAGATAGCGCATGAGGGTGTACATCTCGGTCATGCTGTTGCTCAGGGGCGTACCCGTTGCAAAAATCACGCCACGGCCTCCGGTGATTTCATCCAGATAGCGGCACTTGCCGAACATATCGCTGGATTTTTGCGCCTCGCTCGTGCTCAAACCTGCGACATTACGCATTTTCGTGTACAAGTAGAGGTTCTTAAACGCTTGGCTCTCGTCCACAAACAACCTGTCTACGCCCAATTGTTCAAACGTAACCACATCATCTTTACGGTCTGTGCCTTGCAGCTTTTCCAATTTCTGTTTCAAAGACTTGCGCAGCTTTTCCAGCTGCTTTACCGTGAAATGCTCGCCAACCTGCGCTTTCGCTTCTTCGATGGCCTCCTCGATTTCATCCATCTGTTCCTGAATCAGACGCTCCTGTCGTTCTGCGGACAAGGGTATCTTTTCAAACTGGCTGTGTCCGATGATAACCGCATCATAATCACCGGTCGCAATTCTCGCACAGAATTTTTTGCGATTACTGGGCTCAAAATCTTTTTTGCTGGTGACCAGCAGCTTTGCATTGGGGTACAGGCGTAAAAATTCGCTGGCCCATTGTTCCGTCAAATGGTTTGGCACGACAAAGAGACTTTTCTGGCACAAGCCCAGACGTTTCAGTTCCATAGCGGAAGCCGCCATCTCAAAACTCTTGCCGGCACCGACTTCGTGCGCCAAAAGGGTGTTGTACCCATACAGCACATGGGCAACCGCATTGCGCTGATGCTCTCGCAAATTGATCTCCGGGTTCATGCCCACAAAATGAATATGACTTCCGTCATACTCACGGGGTCGGGTGCTGTTAAAAAGCTCATTGTACCTCTTCACCAGCAGAGTCCGCCGCTGCGGATCTTTCCAGACCCAGCCAGCGAAAGCATCCTTGATGGCCTGCTGTTTCTGCTGGGCGAGGGTGGTTTCGTTTTGATTCAGCACACGCTTTTCTTTCCCATTCTCCTCGATGGTATCATAAACGCGGCTGTCACGCAAATTCAAGGTATCCTCCAAAATCTTGTAAGCGTTGGCTCGGCGGGTACCGTAGGTTTCAGTGGCCATAATGTCACCAAAGCCAGTAGCAGATTTATTGCTGATCCGCCATTCGGAAGTGTAAGGGGAGTAGCGAACGGTGATGGCATTGTTGTAGCGGATACGATAGGGCGGCTGAAAAGTTTCCATCATGAACTGCTGCACAATAGAGGGGGCAAGCCATGTGGCACCCAGCCGCACATCAATTTCAGAAGCTTCCAAATCTTTGGGCTGTGCCTTGGTCAGTGCGTCCACATTAACCTTGAACTCCGGGTGACTTTCCGCAGCAAGCTGTGCCATCCGCAGCTTATCGCGTACATTACCCGAAAGGTATTCGTCCGCAGTCTGCCAGCCTGCTTCCGGGTCGTCTGCATCGGCGGCAGGATCTTTGAAGATCACGCCGGAGAGTTCGGTGGTGATGCGCTCATAGTTGCCGGGAGTGCCCAGCAGTTCTGCCATATAAGGCAGATCAACCTTGCCATGCTCCCCGATGGACACTGCCAGTGCCTCGCTGGGGGTGTCCACACTGGTAACAATGCGTTCCGGGCGAATCGTCCGTTTGGTGAACATATCTGCCTTGGATTTGAGATTTTTATTCTCGTCCAGATTCTCCAGTGAGCAGAGCAGATAGTAGGAACTGTCATCATCGAACAGGCGGGCATTTTTCTTGTCGTTGATCAGACCGTATTTTGCAGTAAACGCATCGTAGGCATAATTCAGCTTTGCCTGCGATGCCTTGATATCCTCGTCCGGGAAGTCATTCAACTGCTGGTCGATCAACTCGTTGACGATCTGCCGCAGTTCCACCATGCCAGCCACACGGCCTTTGGCGTTGTCGGACAGTTCAATCTGTGTCATGATGGAGTTCTCGCGGTAGTAGATTTCACCATCCACCACAGTATAGCTGAAATTCTTCACGGTAGGGTCTGCGGGCAGAGTTTTGCGCTGCACTTCCGCATCGGCAACGTCCGGAGCGGCAATCTCCACCGCAGTGTACTGGCCCTCGATGTGCTGCACCGCTTCGGTAAGCTGGTCTGCAAGGTTTGCATCTTCGATTGGTGCAACGGTCAGGTCATGGCCGTACTGGGTGCTTTCTAGTTCCAAATTTCCCAGCACCATTTCCGGATGGTCTACAAAATACTGATTGATATTGAAGCCATCTTCGGTCTGCCCCAGCTGCACCCATGCAGGTTCGATGTCTGCAGGGCGGTCACGCTTCTGCAAAAAGAGGATATCCGAAACAACCTCGGTGCTTGCATTTGCCTTAAAAGCGTTGTTGGGTAAGCGGATGGCTCCCAGCAAATCAGCACGTTCCGCCATGTACTTGCGGGCACTGCTGTCTTTGCTGTCCATCGTGAAACGGCTGGTCACGAAAGCAATCACGCCGCCCGGTCGGATCTGGTCGATAGTCTTGGCGAAAAAGTAGTTGTGGATAGAAAAACCCAGTTTGTTGTACGCCTTGTCGTTGACTTTGTACTGACCGAAAGGGACATTACCTACGGCAAGGTCGTAAAAATCTCGGCGGTCGGTGGTTTCAAAGCCAGCAACCGTAATGTCGGCCTGTGGATATAGTTTTTGGGCGATGCGTCCGGTGATGGAATCCAGTTCCACACCATACAGACGGCTGTCAGCCATGCCAGAGGGCAGCATACCGAAAAAGTTGCCAATACCCAAGGAAGGCTCCAAGATATTTCCAGACTGGAAGCCCATCTTTTCCACAGCATCATAGATGGCGCGAATTACCACTGGAGAGGTATAGTGGGCATTCAGAGTGGAAGCGCGGGCGGCGGCATACTCCTCTTCGGTGAGCAACCCTTTCAGTTGGGTGTACTCGGCAGACCAGTTTTCCTTGTTGGGGTCAAAGACATCTGCAAGACCGCCCCAGCCTACATACTGCGAAAGCACCTGCTGCTCCTCGGCGGTGGCACCGCGATGCTCCTGCTCCAAAGTGCGCAAGGTCTGGATGGCTTCAATATTGCGGGCGAATTTCTGCTTGGGGCCTCCGACACCCAAATTATCATCCGTGATGTGAAAATTTCCTGCGGCTTCCGGCATCGGTTCAGCGTTCAGGGCTTCGTCTGCGGCAGCAGCATCCGGAAAGGTCTGCCACTCGCCATTGACCTCCACAGAGATAGGCAACTTGTCCAGTTCCTCATCAGGTGTAGGTTCATCCCGCCGCAGACCGTCCTCGAATTGCTGCTTGTTGAGTACCTCGTTATCCCACGACTGCCCATGCGCGCTGGTGTCGATGCGCACATCGGTTTCGCCAACATAGCCGATTTTGCCTTCGATGGTTCGGGTGGGAAGGTCAACAACAACTTCGTCACCGACCTTGTAATCAACAGCCTTTTCAGGAGAAACGTCAATAATTTCATCCTGCTGCTGTTCATACAGTTCCCGGATATTGGGCAACCGTTCAACCCGGAAGATGGGCTGTCCGCTGTTGGTCAAGTCCATGTCCTGCAAGCTGACGGATTTGAACATGAAGTTGACGTGATCCACACGGAAATCCCGGCCATCTAGCTTGATGATGATGCCGATCGGCAGATAATCTTCCTCTCGCAGATATTTTGTCTGATGGTGGGTACCATCTCCGCCCTGTCCGGCTAGATAGATGCTGTTGCCCTCGGCCCACAGCTTCTGCGATTTTGCTACCCACTCTCTGCGCAAAAAGCCGGTCACTTTGACTTTTCCCAGCGCATTTTCCTGTGACAGCAAATTAGAACGAAAAACTTCCTTTACAGTGATTGCATCTTTGTCATAGAACAGAAAATATCCGCCCAGTTCAAAGCCAATCAGGGTATTGGGGTACTGCTCTTTCAGAGCATTGTATTCGGCAGCGGCATCACCATCCAGCATTGGGAGCTGTCGTTCCGCTTCCTGCACGGCGGCACGATGCTCTTTTTCCTTATCGGTCAGGTAGCGGTCAGACTGAATCATCAGGTCGATGTATTTCTCGACCTGTGTCCAGCTTAACGTAACCTTTTGATGATCCGGGTAGTGGTCAAATTCAAGTCCTTTTCCATCATGATTTACAAAACCGCTGCTGCCATCCAGAAAATCCTGCGAATGTCCGCCGATGCCGTACTCTTTCGCCAATGCTTTAGCGCGGAGTTTGCGGTCGGGCTGTGTCTGGTACAGTTCGATGATCCGCTGCTTACCGCCTGCAAACCCTGAACCGTGCTTACGCAATTCGTTTTCGATTTCAGCCTGCGACAAAACAAAAGCGGAGGGCAATTTTTCGCTCTCCGCTTGGTCGATTTTTCCAATTTGTTCAGCTTCGGTAGGGATGTGGGCATCGAAGAAACTTAGCTGTAGATCAGCTCCGTCAGCACCAGTTCCTCGGCTTGCGCTTTCAGGCTGTTCATGTGCTGCACCCACGCCATCTGATTCTTCTCCTTGTCCGGGGCCGGGTTCTTCGCCAGCAGATCGGCCATCAGTTGCTTCTTCATCGCTGCTGCGGTCTGCTCCAGTTCGGTCAGGGTCGGGTACAGGCTCCCGTTCAGGAGCATCGTGTGGTACAGAACCGGGTGCTGCTGTTTCAGAAAGTTCAGGCGCATCCTGCCGTACTTGCCCAGCGGCTTCCGGGGCTGGTTCAGGGTCAGGTTCGGGAGCTGGTAGTCCCCGACGGTCGAGTAGGTCACGTTCCTGCTGTTCGTATTCATATTGGCTCCTTTCTGCATTGCGGCGGCGAATGGTTGTTTTTACGGTGCGCTCGATGTTCCGCAGCACCTCCCGGCTCATGTCGCTGACGGCTGCACCGAGGGCGTAAACACTGTCTGGGGTTGAGAAATTGTAGATTGCCCGAAAATCGTCCTTGTCGAACCACCCGGCTGGCTCAAATCCGCAGCGTTCCAGCAGCGTGTAGGTGACGCTGATGGCGGCGGCGGACTTGAACTGCATCTCCACCCCGGCTTCATCATAATCCATTAGCAGCGAACCGTCAACGGTGGCGTGGATATCGCCACCGTTGTTGTCCCAGTAATCCGCCACCAGTTTCCCGGCAACATCTGCAAGCTGCTGGCTGACACGTTCTCCGCTGATGCCGTAGGTGGCGGCGAGCATTTCTGAAACCGGCTGCACCAAATCGGGACCGAGCTGCCACACCTCCGGGTCACGGGAATTGCGGCGCACCCCGGTGTCGCTTACGTCAAAGACGTAGTGCAGGCGCGGGAATCCGCTGGATTCGTCCAGCAAAGCGATGCCCTTAGAGCCACGCCTGACATAACGGTTCATCCGGTTGTTCCAGATGTCAAAGTCGGCGCAGGCGGTGGCATCGGGGCGCTGGGCGTAGATCATCAGCTGGTCTGCAAAGGGGTACTTGTACAGCCGGGATGCAGTGGTCAAATAGTCCGTCCAGCTTTCCCAGTACCGGGTCAGACCATTCGCCGTGCGCTGGGCAAGGGCGAGATATTCTTCGGTTTTGCTTGGCATAGCGTTCCTCCCTTCAATCTCGTTGTAAACAAAAAAGCGAGCGGCCTTTTCAGGTCACTCGCTTATGGAATCTATGGTAGTTTATAGCATGAATGGAAGCATTCTATCAAGCCCACTTTTTGCGGGTTATGAAAAAATTTCGGAACAATGCCCTATGACATTATCCCAGTTGACAACCATCGACAAACTGAAAGTCGTCATCGTATTCCTGTTATATAAGGTTGATCGTCGTTTCATCAAAATTCTTAATACTGAACATTGTGCACCACTCTACATCATCCCGAACCGGCTCAAAGTGCAGTGCTGAGCAAGCAGCATAAAGCCTGCCTTGTGATTTTTCTCCAGTCATAATCACTGTTGGTCCGTCAGCTCCACCGATAATGCCTACGCAAGCATTATTTTGGGTTTCCGGCGTGAAGGAGTCTCCCTCCACAGCAATTTCCATAGGCTTATCTCCATCGCAGCAATCACAAATCGAGATATCTTCCTCCGATTCAGGGAAAAGCGTATAACGCATGACGGTAAAATGTGTCGGATAAACCCAGCGGTCAGAACCGAAACACTTTTGAGGAATTGTTTGTTGCTCTATTTCCTGCACGGTCAATGTATAGTTTGTTCCGCTGACCGGATGGAGGAAAGAAAACGAATCACCGGGAGCGTGTGTCTGGAAATGTGGTCCCGGCACACGGCATGGCCGTTGCTCCATCGTAAGGGAGAGGGATTTTATTTCAGGACGGCGTTTGCTTGTCCACGGAAATGCCGCCCGAAAAATCATCCACCCATAGGATGTATCCAAATCATAGTGTTCCAATGCCCACTTTGCTTCCGCTTCATTGATCATCCCGTCTGGCAAACATGGATTAAAGACCACCGAGCAACCGTGGGAGGTCAGCATTGTTTTCCCGTTCAATTCCAAACGAGGAATAAAGTCAAGACAAAGTGGATTTTCTAAATCTATTTGCAGTTGCTGCTCCTGCGTGAAGTATTCACAAGAGTCGTTTTCGGGGTGTAAATCCCATTTAGTCATGAACTTGCGAATGTCTTCCTCCGGGGTACGCATACAAAAGTCCACAACGAACCCCTTGCTGCACGAATACGCCGCAGGAATGATCCAATGATGCCCGGCCCATTCAAATTGCTGATTCAAGGGGACTTCTGTTCCGGCACGTTCTTTTCCCGAATGTCCCCAGAAGTTTCCCTCAAAGTAGACTTTCCACTCCGGGATAGCTGGTTTTGCGTTCTGGTCCACAACATCGTAATATTCTTTGGTGTACTTGATTTTGCTGTAATCAAAAGATGCCTGAAGCTCTTTGATATATGCCCATGGCCGCTCCATTGGCATCAGCTTTAATTTCGTAGCGACAAGCGCAAGGGTTTCCTGCTGCTCCTGCGTGGGAGGGTTGTCCTGTAAGAAGGTTTCAAATTGTGCCTTATCCCACATCCATGCCTGCTCCAATGCTGCCACATCGCCGCAGGCAAGCAGTAGCCGCAGAAAATCAGCGAAATTTTTTGCCAACGGATGAACATAGTTTGGAAATGTGTTCGCCGGGCTGACAGCAAAAACCATACCGCCAAAGCCACGAACAAAACAGAAGTGGATTCCATCCACACCGGTCCAACCAAATACAGACGCACCCTTTGGTGTGCAAAAATACGGTTCGTTATCTGTACGGCGTTCTACGCCTAAGGATGAAAGATCAATGTCAGTCTGTAATAATTTCTGAAATGTTTTGTCCATCGGCTGATCCTCTTAAACAGGAATTTGATTATTTTTTTCCTTTTCGGAGATAAAGAATTGCGGTAACAAGACACATTCCTGCAATTCCTGCCAGAAATGAATTGGAATAGTTCTTTGTCAGAATGGCCCAAAGGTTGATTGACACAAAGACAGTTAAAAATATAATACCGATTATTCTATTTTTCATTTCTGTTACCCCTGCAACTTTCCGAGTTGTCGAGTTCAGTATACCACACCAAATGGCATTGTAAAAGAGAATATGTATGCCGCCCGCAGGCGGCAAAAGTCAGTCGAGCGGAAATTCCAACTCGGCAAACTCTGCATCGGTCACCAGTTTCAGCTTTTCGATAACCCCCTCCGACAGTTCCCGCAGGGCAGTTTCATCGGGCATCAGGTAGCACTGCATCAGCCGCAGTTCGTGGATAAGCCCCAGTCGGGTGCCGGTGTTGTAAAGCATCATCAGGGTCAATTCCTCGTGGTCAAAGTTCATGTTCATCCCTCGCTTTCCGGCAGACGGTGGGATTGCACTCCGGGGCATCGCACTTCTCTTTGAGATTCAGCAGCACCGAAGGACGTTCCGGCTGCTTGTCCAGAAACCCCTGTAAATCTTTGAAGCCGATGCTGTCCACATAATGCACAGACACCTCGCCATTGCGTTTGAGTGCGATTACATCGCTGACCGACAGGCTGTGCCCCTCAAAATCCTGCGGACGGGAGATGTTGAACATCTGAAACAGTTCTTCCAGAACCTCGTTGTCCGGCACATCCTGCCACATGGCGGGCAAATCAGCATAGTAGGTGACCTCGTAATGCTCCGGGTCGGGCGTTTTGCCTCGACGATTCAACTCCCGCATAGAAGCAAATCTTTCATCGAAGATTTTTTCGTCATGCCGCAGCTGCATCACCATATAAACATCGCACCCTGCGCTCAGAAACTTCTGCGGGATGTCCGTCATGGGTTCACCGTCAAAATTCTGGTTCCATTTTTGCTGCATCGTCCACCTCACAGTTCTGGCGCAGAACGTGCAGAGGATTTTGGCGCAGCCGTATCACTTGCCAGTTCTGCCAGCTTTTCCATTGTGGAAGAGCGATGGTCTGCGCTCCGTTCCTCGGCTTCCGCAACTTTATCCATAACGGTATCGTAGTCCTGCAACAGCCGCCGCCCCTTTTCCATGTGGTGCGCTTCCAGAATCTGCTCACGGGCTTCCTGAATGGTCAGTTCCGGGGCATCCAACTGCCCGCCGTCCATCACAGAATAATCGCTGTGGTAGAGTGTGTAGTCCCATCCATCCTCACAGGACTGGATGGCAAGATAGCCTTTGCCGCCCAGTTCCCATGTAGCCTGCTCGTCTTGTGTCTGAATTTCCGGGTAGAAGTCGGCATGGTTTCGTTCCATGACTTCGGCAAACTGGCAGATGTGGAACACATTGCCCAAACCGCCCATGTCAAAGTGATAATCATCCAGATGTTCCACCCGTGCCGTAAAACTGCGCCCATCCGGGTAATCCACCTGAATCACGCCGCCATCGGGAATGCGATAGAGGTCATCATAGTGGCTGTTGATGAGACGAATATCCTTCGGCAGCGTTTCCGGCTCCCAGATGCGCTGTCTGCCGATGCCCGCCTGCGGGATGTTTTCGAGGATCTTTACGCTTTCCTGTTGGATGGCCTTACGGTCATCGTCCGAAAGTTCAAACAGATACCAGTTCCGGGCGGCAGGGATGGTGTTTTGTCCATCTGGCGGCAGGTTCTTTTCGGAGACCTGCCCGCTTTCCAGCGGCTCACCAGTTACCTTGTTGTAGGTGGCAAAGCCGACTCCTGTACCGTTTTCCCGGAGATGCAGATAGCGTTCATCGTTGATAAGGTAAACCGCTTCTTTTATCTGCTCCATCAGCACCCACCTTCAAATTCCAGCGAAAACTTGCTGCGGCCATCAGCTTCACAGGACAGCAGCACGGTGGCATTGTAGGTCTTGCCCTTGGCGCTCTTGCAGTCCTTCAGCCGGACCCGACCATCCCGCAGCAGCTTGTCTGCCACATGGGCGTCCAGACGCTTGCCCAGACGCTTAAAGAACGCATTGTCCTTCCACAGCACGAAACGGCAAGGGTTGGATTCACAGAACCAGCCTTTTTCACGCTCTACAACATTTGCACCGCAATTCGGGCAGACACCAATAATTTTGTTTTTCATAAGCGCATTCGCTCCTTTTTTCATTTCCGTGTTCTTTACCAGTTCGGTAATCATCGTATTGATCTCGGTCATAAATTCGCTCGGCTCCATTTCGCCACGTTCGATTTGCAGCAGCTTTGTTTCCCAATCGGCGGTCATTTCCGGGGATTGGATTTCTTCGGGCATCACAGTGATAAGGGCTTTTCCCTTATCCGTGGGCAGCAGCACCTTGGTTTTCTTGTTGCCCTTGCGTTCCAGAAAACCCTTCTGCACAAGCTTTTCAATGGTGGCGGCACGGGTAGCCGGGGTGCCGATGCCCTGACGCTCCACGCCCTCCGGCATACTGTCCGCACTGGCGGTTTCCATAGCGTGCAACAGAGTGTCCTCAGTAAAATGCTTCGGCGGGGTCGTTTGCCCCTCCTTTAGCTCGGCGTTGAGAATGCCGCACTCGTTTTCCGCTGCATTGGGCAGGGCGGTGAGTTCCTGTTTTCGGTTCAGGATGTCTGCCAGTACCTTGCGCTCCACCGCTTTCCAGCCTTCTTCCAGAACCTCCTTGCCCTTAGCGGTAAATTCCTCCCCGGCGCAGATGGTGGTGAGCGTAGTTTCTGCATAGCGGTGCGGTTCACCCACAGCGCAGAGCAGCCGTGCAGCAATCAGCCGCAGGACATTCCACTCCCCGGCAGGGAGGGCGGCAAGGTCTGCGTTTGCCATGCTTTTCGTAGGCAGCAGCGCATGGTGGTCGGTGACTTTGCTGCCATTGATGACCTGCTGCACATGGATGGGAAACGGTTCCTCCACGGCAAGCGCCCTGCCCGTGTCTGTCACCAGCCCCGGCAGGGATGCCGCCATATCCTCCGTCAAAAAGCGGCTGTCCGTGCGGGGGTAAGTGATGAGCCGTTTTTCGTAAAGACTTTGGGCATAATCCAAGGTCTGCTGTGCCGTAAACCCCAGCAGACGGTTTGCATCCCGCTGCAATGCGGTAAGGTCGTAGAGCTGCGGCGGACTTTCGGACTTTTCCTTGCGTTCCATCTTCTGTACCGTGACGCGCCCCTCCTTTCGGCATTTGGAAAGCAGCAGTTCGGCATCCGCTTTCTGGGCAAACCGCTTGCTGGATGCGGTGCCGCCGTCTGCAAGGGTCAGAGCCACCGTGTAGAATTTTTCCGGGGTAAAGGCAGCAATGGCGGCTTCCCGCACCACGGTCATTGCAAGCACCGGGGTCATAACACGCCCTACCGCCAGCGGTTGACCGTACAGGCACGAAAAAAGCCGGGACGCATTGATGCCGACCATCCAGTCGGCACGTTCCCGGCAGAGTGCTGCATTGTACAGCGCATCGTATTCAGTTGACGGTTTGAGATGGGCGAAACCCTCCCGGATGGCGTTTTCCTCCATGCTGGACAGCCACAGGCGGAAAACGGGCTTTTTACAGCCCGCTTGCTGGTAGACCAAGCGGAAGATCAGTTCTCCCTCGCGCCCTGCGTCTGTAGGATAGTTCTCGGAGGTGACTTTTCTGACTTTGTTACTCGATGGCATCCAATGGGCCGATAAAGCGGTAGAAAATCTGGATTTTCTGGACGTATTCGCCATCGACCTTTTCCGCTTTGGATACCAGAATCTTGTCAATCAGCTGATGCAGAATCTTATAGTTCAGTTCGGTGATGCCAGCGTACTTGCTGACTTCATCAATAAAATCCTGAATCTTGTCCAGCTGATCGTGTTCAGCACGGCCTTCCCGCTCGTACTGCTCAATCTTCTCGGTCAGTTCAGCCTGTTCTTTGTCGTAGCGATCTGCAAGCATTTGAAAACGTTTCTCCGGGAGAAGTCCCTTTGATACGTTCTCATAAAGTTTTGCATACAGGTCTTCGATTTCTGCGATTCGTGCTTTACACTGCTTCAAATCCCGTTTGTGCTGCGCCCGGTCAGAGGACACCCGGAGGTGCATCTGATTTGCAATCTTCTTCACAAGGGCTTCCCGATTGCTCACAGCGGCCTTTGCGTGTGCCTGAATGTCCGCAAAGACAGCTTCATGCAGAACACGGGCTTCCAAATTATGAGAGTCACAGGCTTTCGCACCATATTTCCGATAAGTGCTGCAACAATAAAAGGTCTGATCCAGAACACTGTTACGTTTGCGCCTGTGCTCAACCTTGACTAACATCGTTCTGCCGCAGTCTGCACAGCGGACGATGCCTTTGAAGATATTGTCGTAGTCGGTCTTATCGCACATAAAGCAGCCGGAACGGCTGTAAAGGATTCGCTGCACGTTCTCCCAACGGTCTTGTGGGATGATTGCTTCATGTGTATTCGGAACGATAGCGCGTTCTTCAAACGGAATATAACGCCGCTTTTTGGATTTCATGGACACGGTGGGCTTGGCTTCGTAGATGATGTGTCCGGCGTAGACTGGGCTGTGCAGAACCTGACTGATATAGGCACTGTCCCAATCATACATCTTTTCATCATCAATAAAGCGGCCAAACATCTCTTTCTTGTAGTAACACGGCTTCAGAACTTTTTCATCGTGGAGCCGCTTGGCGATGCGGTGAAGCCCCAGCCCTTCCTCTGCCATTGAATAGATGTACTCAACAACAGGGGCGGTATTCGGGTCGATTACAAGGTGATTGTGGTCGGCAGGGTCTTTCTGATAGCCAAACGGTGCGCCGCTGGAGATATACTTTCCGCTTTTCTTGCGTGTCCGAAGGGCACTCTTGATTTTTCGGGAAGTGTCTTTGGCGTACATTTCATTGATGATGTTTCGGAACGGGGCAATATCCATCTGGGATTGTTCGTTGGAATCATAACCATCATTGATTGCAATATAGCGGACACCGTGTTCAGGAAAGAAGATTTCCATATACGTTCCGGTTTCGATGTGGTTGCGTCCAAGTCGGGACTGGTCTTTGGTAATGACTGTTGCCACCTTTCCTTCCCGGATATCATCCAGAAGTTCCTGAAAGGCAGGGCGGTCAGAGTTCGTACCGCTGTAACCATCATCAACATAGTACTGGCAATTCCCGAAACCGTTGCGTGTGGCATACTCCATAAGCATCGCCTTTTGAGTGCGGATGCTCAGGCTTTCGCTGTTTGAACCGTCATCTTTTGACAGTCGGCAGTATAAAGCAGTTACTTTTTTGTCCTTTTCCATGTGTACCTCCATAATGGAAAAGAGACCTCATCAATCACATTGTAGCGGATGCTGCGTGATGATGCAAGCCCTTTTCCGCAGTAAAACGTCCAATTAGCCAGCGGCGAGATACGATTCGGCAGTTTTACGAATTTCTTCTTCCGCAAGCCGCTGAAAAAGCGTATTCATCGGCACATTGCCGATATAATGGCGTTCCACGATTAGGCGCACGGACTTCGGACTTCTCGGCGCACGTTTGCGTGTGGTGGGTTTCTTCTCAGATTTTTCTTTGTTCAAGGGCAGACCTCCTCATTCATGTGGTGCAAATACGGAAAGGAATGGATGGATTCTATTCGTTTTTCTCTTTTTGTTTTATTACGTTGGTTAGGTGAAAGTTTTCTTTGATACAGTCTTAAAGGCTGCTATACTGCATAGAAAAAATATCTTTTGCAGATGCCATTAAGAATCTGCATCGCAGAATCGTGATTTTGGCGGTTCTTGAATCGTGAAAAACGCAGAACTATTCAACATTTGGAATTTTCACAAAGATGTGATTGGGCGAAGAAAACCGCGTTCGTCTGCGCTCAATCAATCCTGCAGCGTCCAATTCCTTAAGCACACTGGAAACACTGACAGTGCTGCGCCCTAGCTGCTCAGCCAAAGAGCAAATCGTAAAAATGACAAACACGAAACCACATTCATCTATCCAGAGATTTTTCTGCGAGAGCGTGGCACGGTCGAGCAGCAGCACATAAGTCATTTTTGCAGTCTGGCTCAGGTCAAGTTCCAAAAGGAAGCGTGGGTATGGGAGAAACGGCGGCAGCAGAGTTTGCGTGGTAAGATATTCTGAAATGTTGATCACCTCCAGCTGAAGCAGAAATCAGAAACAAAGAGTATGTAACGAGAATTGGTGGGTTCCAATTCTCCAGTCGCAGAAAAGCACGAAACAAGTGCTCAGCTGCGTTAATAAGTTAAGGTCTCCCATATTGGTCCTCGACTTCCCTAGGAGTGGGGAATCGTCCGGCGGCGGACTTGCACCGCACCATTGGCATTTCAGCCACCCCGTCTTCGTTATGACCGGGCTGCGAGTTACAGAAGTACCTTTTGTGAAGTACCGGACGATTGAACTATTCACTTGTCAAGGAACATATGGAAGATTTCTGGACTTTGACGGACGAAAAACATCCTTCTACTTGGTAGCCGATGAAAAAGGCCATTTCGTAGCATTGCAAGCAATTTTGTAAACAAAACGTCATAATAGTCCGAGAATGGTCTTGAAAAAGATGCCCTACACTTGGTAGGCATCGAGAACGCCTGTTTCGTAGCATTGGTGAGAAACTTGTAATTGAATTGTAATTCTTGAGACCAAATCTCCGCTTTTGAAAAATCCTCTCAATAGGTAGGCAACGAAAACAGCCCAAAGACAACCATCTTTTTGAGAATTAACAAAAAGGTCACAAATGACCGACTTTCAAAGAGGCGCTTCTACTATTAACAGAAAAAGTGGCCTAAAATGGGGGGTGTTGGAGAAAATTTCTGCCTTAAAAGTACGCCTCTACTCACTAGCCAGCGAGAATAGCCAAAAGCCAGCAAAAAACAAATGAATTATGTATTTCTGCCACTGATTGCAACGGCATATCGGTGACAGAAAGATCGTTTAGAGCGATTCTTCGCGGTTTGGGGTGGTGGAAATCGTTTTGTGGTTGGACTTTTTCTGCTGAAGCTGCTCCAGCTGTTTCAGCACCGATTCCTTCTCCGGGGTCTTGCCGCCCGGTGCGGAAAGCTGCTGCTTATTCAGCACCATGTCGATATACTTGCGGATATTTTTCAGGGCGGAGATGTCCGGCTGCAAGGTTTCCAGTTGGGTACGCAGTTCTGCGCTGCTGGATTGCAGCGCAGAAAATTCGGCATCCAATGCCGAAAAATCCACCGCTGTGCTGCCGTTCAGCTTCATCAGGGTGCGAACGGCTTTGTTGAATGCGTCCAGCTCGTCCTTGTGCTGGGCGGCGTAAGCGTCCTTGGTCAGCTTAAAGTTTTTCTTAATAAAAGTGTCGTGGACGGGTTTCAGCTTGGCATGGACGGCCGCAGCGTCCTTGATTTGAGCAATCGAACGCATACGGTTCTCGTTCTGCTTCAACTGCTTGCGGAGAGGGGCGATGGTCTGGTTCAGGTTGGAAATTGCGGTATCCAAATCCTCGATGATGTTCAGAGAATGGGCTTTCAGATAATCAACAGCCTGCATAACTTCGTTGAGGTCACGGGCAGTACATTTTATCTGCGCCCTGCTCGACCAATCGCTCCGCTGATCATTGCGAAGGTTGAAGTAATCCACCAGCAAGTCGGACAGCGTGGGTTCTTTCGCCTTTTCCAGAGCGTCCAGAAGAAGCTGCTTCTTTTCGTTCAGGTCTGCGATCCAGCGTTGCAGCCCACGAATCGCACTGCGGATGGACTGTATCAGGCTGTTGGCGGCTCGAATATCCCGATTGAGATTTCCGAGAAAGGTTTCCACTCCACGCTTTTCCATCTGGTGTGCCGCAGGACCGAGATGCACGGTCGGTATCTGCTGGATGCCCTGCCGCTCAAAGGAGCGGAGATCAACACGCTCCGGTCTGCCTGCAGCTTCCAGATAGCGGTTGGTGATGGTCTGCCAGCCATGCCGCCAGACCTCGGCGTACTTCTGGTCGTTCCAGTCCACCGTGTTTTCTTTGTGGCATTTCCAGTTGCCGGATGGGAGTTGGATGCGCTCTTCGTTTTCATCAAGGTCGTACACCTTTCTGGCTTTTGGAAGCCACTTTCCGTGTTCGTCCATTGCCCGGAGCGTCAGCAGAATGTGGGCGTGTGGGTTGCCATCTCCCTTGTCGTGAATGGCAAAGTCGGCGATCATGCCCTTGGATACGAATTGCTCCTGACAAAACTCCCGAATCATTTTCAGATACTGTTCTTTCGGCACCTCCACCGGGAACGCCAGCACGATGCGCCGGGCAAGCTGGGAGTTCCACTGGTTCTCCACGGCTTCTACGGCGTTCCAGAGCGTTGCACGGTCTGCAAATCCGGGTGGTGCATGGGACGGCAGCATGACTTCGGCGTGGACAAGTTCTTTCTTCTTGTTGTAGAACTTCGTTTTCTGGTCGTACTCACTGAACAGCCGTTCGCCGCTCTGGTAAGCGGCCCCGGCAACAGCGGATTGTCCTTGGCTGCGCTTGACGATGGTGATTTTGAAATGCGGACACGGAATAGGCATCACCCCCAAACAAAAAGACCGCCCAGCAAGATTGCTCTTGATGAACGGTCTGGAATCGTATTCGGTTTTGCTCGCCGCCTTGGAACGGAGTGCTGTGCGCTTCGGTCTTAGGCGGGAGCCGCAAAAGGACAGCTGCAAAGCAGCGCAAGGAAAATGCAGTTTTCTTTGGGATGGAATCGGGCTGGCGCACAAACGCCAGCTTCGATTTCATCGAGCCGTCTGCAAGACCGCAATTTCACCGGAACGGTGTATAATTGCGCCCTTTATTCTAAAGGGTTTTGGACGTTGCTTCGTTCGTGAACGTCATGCACCATCTTTGCAAGCGCCAGCACGACTTCAGGTTGACGGAATGAGATCTTCAAAAGCTCCATCACCTGATCGTCGGTCAGTTCTCCCGGACAGACCAGAAAGCTTTCCAGCATTCCGGCACGAGTACAAAGACGGTGCACACGCTCTCTCCGGTTCAGCTCTGACATCCTGCGTTTAAGGATCTTTTCCCGGTGCTGGCAAGAGCGCAGCTTCTGTTCTGCTTTGGCTTTTTCGTTGCGGAGATAGGCAAGGTCGGATTTGGGTTCGGTCATGGCATTACGCTCCTTTGCAAAATAAAGAGCCAAACAATCAGACCTGCTTTGCAACTGATTGTTTGGCGAGGAAAAGCGTATATGGTTTTGGTGGTTTAATCAAACAGTGATAACGTGAACAGCGCGTTCGTAATCGGCTTTGCGAACATATATTGTGTAGAGCATTTGATAATTGACCTTTTGAAATGCCGTTCCGGCTCTTTCACGGGTTCCCATTGAAAACAGAGACGGTGATGATAAATCGCGTACTTTTGTTCTATATCCGATTCCTTCTTTTTCTAAAAGAGATGTGTATTTTTGGTATTGAGATTGATTCGAGCAAACAACCAGCTCTTTTTGATTGAAAAACGGTAGCATAAAAAACTCCTTGCTCAAAAACGGTTATCGGATATTATTTGAAATTTCAACATACCAAGTCTTTCCGGTCTTTGCAGCAATATTGACAACATAGTAGCAGCCAACGTGATTTGTCGCATCTACCAGAACACCAGCCCAAGAGGAATCAGGGTATTTTGTCCAGTTTTTCTGAGATGCAGGAATGTCAAAATCCTTGGTCTGCTCTCGATATCCGTTACTCGTCCATCCAGTTTGACCAATTCTTAGAGTTTGGCTCGTAATTTTTGTTGCAGAGTTATTGCAATAGTACTTTCCAGTAACCTTTGTCAACTTATAATACGAACGATCGCCGGAGTCTTTAACAATATCATAATAAATTGTAGTATATGCTCGTACGGTGTTGCTTGAGTCCCAAGAATCTTGGTTGATGCTTCCATCTGCACTGGGGCTTATAGATGTTGGAAATTCGCTAGGCAGAATGGTTGCGACATCTTTTCGATAGGAAGTAAGGGACGAACCATCATCCAAATGTTGAACATCCAGAACGTTTTTTTCTTCGAACTGAATCATTTCATCGGTTGCCTTAACAATATTAGATTGGGTAATCAAATCTTTTTCCGGCGATTCAGAAGCCATTTTAGCAAAGAGCGAAGAATGAACGGTGACACTGCCGATTCTCATAGAAGGTTCCATTGCAACGCTAGAAACGCAAAGCATCGCAATCATCAAGAAAGAAAGCGAAGCAGCTAAAAGCTGTGATACTTTTTTATGTTTCATAATAAGCAATCCTTTCTCATTAAATGGATAAGTTTGAATTTCATTCAAAGCTATATTGCTGCATCGGAGTAACTCCTTTCGATTTGTGCATTGTGCCATCCTTTCTTACACTGTATACGCAGCAAGCAATATTGTCTACGTTTCTGTAATAAGATGGAGAAAATTCGTAACGAAATCGGAGTCACCAACAAAGAAAAATGGCATAGTGCTTTTTGTTGGTGAAACAGGAAAGCAACCATGCCATCTCAGGATTAAACTTATTTTCGTTTTTCTTGCAGATGCTTCTCAGGTACATAGGGACGCTTCGGCTGATACATCCAGCCCGCACAACCCGGAGGCCACTCCTGCATATCCTTCTTTACCAGAGCTTCAATTTTCTTTTTGGTGAACTGTTTGACTTGAATTTTCATTTGTATGCCCTCCTTTCAATTTTGACAGCGTGAAATGGATAGTGTTATTGCATCAGCAGTCAATGCTGCGACCAACCCTTGTAGTATGGAAGGAGCAATTTGAACTCCCACCAACAAAATTGCAAAAATATTTAGAATCAATAATAACCAACGAACAGCTATTTTTGCAGCCTTAAATTCATCTGTTGACCAATGAATGCTTTTATTGTTAACCGGCGCAATACACCAAATTGTAACATCAGAAACTATAGTTAAGAAAAACAACGCCAAGCCTGTACGGAAAACGTAGGAGATTGAAGCAAGAAGAACTACTTCTAATAAAATGGAACGGAACAGGCATTTACTATAAGTAGCAGCATGATAACCGTTTGTGTATTTCCGAATTAAGAGGAAGAACACAGAAAATGAGATTGTTAAGGTCCAGCCAAAGAAAAAACCACCAATCAGACACTGCACAAGCCAAGTTAATAAGGTTGCCACTCTTTTTTCGATGCTATATGCAAACCATTCAGAATAAGATTCATCAAGCAATCCCATCGACACGCACTTTTGTGTTAATTGCATTGCAAAATCTTTCATTGCGACAATCCTCATTAAAAGAACTTTCTTGAAAGAAAGAATACACAAGTTGAGCCGTAATTTCCACAATAATGTAACGAAATGGACTTCTTTTGTCACGAAATCGGAGTGAACGGTATATCAGCGGTGAACTGGAACCACCCATTTTCATAGAACATCGTATACTCTCCACTGTATTTTTCAAGAATCAGCCGGATGTTCGCAAGTCCAAAACCATGTAGCTGTGGTTCTGGTTTTGTAGTTGGAATGGAACCATTTATAATTACAACAGGTTCCGATGTGTTTCGGACAGAGACAAAAAAGTCTTGCTGTGCAACGGCCATGACATGAATCGCTTTATCGCCCTTATCATACTGCTGACACGCTTCAATGGCATTATCCAAAAGGTTTGATAGAAGTACTACCATATCAGAGGCATCAAATGGAAGATTTGATAAATCATTCACTTCAAAATCAATGCTGATTTTCTTTTGAGTTGCTTCGGCGGCTTTTGTATTGAAAAGTGCGTCCAAGATGGGATGATGTGTGTTGACAAGGAATAGCCGATCAGTTTGCTGTTCGGTGATTTTTTCAAGATATTCTTCAGCGGCAGAATACTCTTGATTCTTCATCAATTGATTTAGGATATTCAGGTGCGCTCGAAAATCGTGAACTTTTTTCCTTTGGGCAGAATAAAGTTCGCTTGCCGAAGTCATGTTTTTCGATTGCAGCTGAATCTGCTGGTTAAGCATCAATAACTGTTCTCTTTCCAATGCGGCATACTCCATTCGCTCCAATAAAAAGAGGACTGCGACATTTGAAATAAAAATGAGAATACAACAGCCAGCAGAAACAAACTCTTCTATATTATGACCGCTTGTAACGTAAAGTAGGATCACAAGCATTACAAACGATGCGCATGGAAATAGAAAGTACAGTATCAGCTGCGAATGTTGAGCATCGCTTCTGGGTCTGTTGCCTATACGCTGAAGCATTATTTTACGAAACAGTGCAATAATAAACAATTCAGCAGAATAATAAGAGATTCCATAGATTAGAGATAAAGTCTTATCGGCTTGAAACGTCTGAGCATCCATCCCACAAACCGAAGTTGCAAGCATTCCGACTGCAAAAGATAAACTATAAGTCAAGAGATATTCTACAACAATAAGAAATAATAAAAACCTTCCTGAGATATTTTCATATAGAGTTCTGGCAACAATAAAGCAGGATAGTAGAATCAAGAGAATTTTGACGATTTGGTTTCGATTTAAGGCAATAACACTGAATTCAATAGATGCATACATTAAAATAGTTTGAACTATTACACCGACAAGGAATCTATGATCCCTCCAACGGTGCGAAGCAAAAGCGTCTAAAAACAGACATACACAGACTGAATCTATGATTGTGTAAACCAAACTGATTAAAGCATCCATCTACTTTTACCTCGCCAGTGTAAATATTTCTGTTTTAGCTCACTATAATTCTTTTCGCTTGGAGCCAGACAAAGACCACCGCGCAATTGGACTTTATTGTATTGAAAGATTTCGACATAGTGCATATTGACAAGATAGCTTTTTTGAATACGAAGGAAACCGAGTGGCTCAATTTTTTCGGATAGTTCCGTTATGTTACCGTAAAACTGGTATGCTGGACGTTTTTCGTCCAACAGGTGCATGACAATGATTCTTCGATGAGATTCTAAATACAGAATGTCATTTACAGGTACATCGATAATTTCAGAGTTGATTGAAATTGTGATAAGCTGTTTCCGCCGAAGCACTTCTTGGACGGCTGAATCAAAGTAAGAATCAAGTTTAGCAGAGAGATCTGCTTTTAGTAAGTATCGAAAGGCTTGAACCTCAAATCCCTCTGGAGCATACTGAATGAAATTCGTAATGAAGATAATCACAATGTTTTCATTGCTCGCTCGTAACTTTCTGGCAAGCTCAATTCCATTTGTTTCGCCCATATCAATATCCAGAAGCGCAATATCATAAGGAAGTGATAAGTCTATTTGGCTTGGTTGAGAAAAACCATAAAATCTTGATGATACATGCGTTTCCTCGCTTTTCTTTTTGAGTTCTTCAATAATAGAATCAACGATCTGCTGGTCATCGTCACAAACCAAGACATTCATTTTGAAATCCCTCCATTGCACAAGGGAATGCTTTTTATCACACAACATACAGCCCTGCTCCTCACAAGTCAATCAAATTTCAACATAATCGAACATTATATGTAGTATAGTACGATTATGTTGAAATTTCAAATAGTACACTTTATATAGGATAGGAGTGTACGGGAATGGAGCATTATTTAGGAGAAAAGCTAAAAAAGCTGAGAGAAGGTCGTGGCTGGACGCAGGCGGACTTGGCTAAACGGTTAAATAAGGCTGTATCCACGGTCAGTGGATATGAAAGTGATGCACATGCAATTCCGTTGGATGTTCTTGCAAGCATTTCGTCTTTATTTAGCATTTCAACAGATGAACTCCTAGGACTGGATGCGCCAAAAGTACTATCTCTTTCTGGATTGACTGAAGCGCAAAAGAAAACTTTGATTAAACTCCGTGATGAATTGCTTTCACCAAGTCAAAAAGGAAATGATCTTTCGCCGCAGCAAATGGAAATTCTTCATGACATAATAAAAGCCTTTGGTTAACGATTGATTTTCAATAAAGTGCTGGTACAAAAAGATTATTTAGATATGACCCTCAATACTGGATGCCCAGTGTTGAGGGTCATATTATTTGCAGCTACACCGATTTCGTTACAAGTTTTCTCTCTGTTGTTACAAAATTATGGACAGCGATTGATTATTGTGCTTTGATGCTATCAATAGTTAATCTAAGAATTAAGGTGGACGTAACAATTTCGTGTCTTTTGTTTTTACATGAAAGGGTGATTCCAATGCAGAGTTGAAGAAACGTATAATCTTCCGTCTTATAAGGAAAATGCTTGAAAGAAGAATAAAAAATGAAATTCCAAACAAAACTCACATTATGCAAAGCTGTATTCATCTTCATAGCAATAGTCGTATGCGCACTATGGGCATTTGAGTTTCGTATAGCAGCTGTTGTTGTACTTTTGATAGACTATATTTTTGATTTTATAACACGTCGTTGTCCTTTTTGTGGGAAGCACTTTTCAATTGTACTAACAGTGAAAGATCGTTGTCCATTTTGCGGAAAATTATTCGAGTAAATATTTTATGGAAGCAGTGGGTATTCCATGCAGAAATAAATGTGTGTGCTATAAAATGTCAGCCAATTATAGGAAGAGACCTATATTCTCTGTAATGGACAATGGTCAATTATGAAAACTATTGCAAAATGAAAATACGATAGCAATCGTACAAAAACAGAAATCCGGAAACTTTTTTGAGTTATTATGGTTCAAAAAAGTTTCCGGATTTTCTGTAATGCTTTTTGAAGAGCCATTCTGTAACAGCCAATCACATTTCTATGAAAAAAGGTCAATCTTCTAGTCTACCGTGATCGCAACCAAGTGAAAGATAATGTTCGATTTCCCCACTCAGCACAAGCTGGGTATATTCCAAGGGCTTGTTATATAAGTAGCCAGTCCAGTTCTGCTCGCTGTGCCGGGGTGTTGCCATATTCGTCCTCAATGACGATGCAGTCGATGGAAAGGGTAGTGCCATCCCCGAACCGGGCTTCCACCCGGTTGGTGTCCATGTTGTAGCGGCAGGAAAGCACTTTTTGAGAGTGATTATGGTCGAAATTCTGATTTCGTTTCATTTGAATAGCTCCTTTAATGATTTTGAAATTTGATTTTCAACGATATGAGGTCTCTTTTTCTTTCTCTTAAGTCACCTAACCGCACCATCCTGCATCCGTAGCGCAGATCACACTGTCCACATCCGGGCGGTGCATGAGCTTTTGCAGGATGCCAAACTGTTTTTTGGTGGACGCAGAAACCAGATACTGCCACCTTTCCGGCAGAATGGGCAAATCTGCGATACTCCACTTGACGTATTTGGCATCGTAGATGTTGGGCGGTGCCAGTTCCACCAGATGACCCACACACCAGCTTACGAGATAGCCGTTGCCCTCCAGATAACCGTCTTTGTGGTTGGTCGCGCCGAGGACTTTGGCGTAGGACATGGCAACGGACGGTTTTTCCGCCACGATCAATTTTGCGATAAGAATCCCTCCAATCTGTTTTGGATTGCAATATGTAAGGCGGCAAACGCCGCCAATAGAATTATTCTTCTGCCTTATCCTCCTCGCCGGTCTCCTCCGGCTCATCCTCCACAGGGATTTCAAAGTTGCCCTTGTCCTCAGTGTAGTTTGCATCGGGGTCAAGGGCTTCTTTTTCTGCCTGCTTTTTCTGCTTCTGCTTCATAAAGGTGTAAATGCCGCCGCCAGCAGCCAGACCGACCAGAGCCAGAACGCCTAAGAATGTGGCAGCATACTTCGTAACTTTGTTGCCACCAGTCTGTTCCGTGCCGGATGCCGCCGCTTCTTCCGCAGCCTTTTTCGCATCCTCTTCGGCCTGTTTGCGCTCCTGCTCTGCCTGCGCCGCCGCTTCTTTTTCAGCGGTATAGGCATCGGCGGCATCTTCCTCCATCAGGGAAAGAAGGTCGGCTTCGTCCACAAGATTCATGAAATGAACGGTGTTTTCCCCCTTGTCGTTGCGGTCAATCACCAGATAGAAAGTCGCACCCGACTTCGACACCAGCGTGATAAACTGCTGACCGCTGCCATCAGAATAGTTGGTGTGGTAGTCGTCCACCAGCGTCAGGTTGCCCTCCGGGGTCAGCGCACCGGTTTCCTCATCGGTCACGGTGACTACATCTTCTTCATCGGTGGTAGAAGTCAGGACAGGCTGTTCCGCTTCCTCCACAGGCTCACCGCCATAGGCAAAAGCAGGAGCCGCCATGCCAGCGCACAGTGCCACCGACAGCATCAGGGCGCAGAACTTATTCATCATCTTCATTATCAGATTCCTCCTTGTTGAACGTAGCACCGACTGCGGACAACGCAGCCGGGGTCGGGGTGGAAGTTGCAGACTGGCGCAGCAGGGCGGCAAGCTGTTCCGGCGTGACCTTGGCGGTGCGCACCATCTCGTTGACCTCGGCAGCTTCTGCTTCCTGAATCCGCCGTTCAAGGCTTTCAATGCGAGTGTTGATCTTAATGCGACGCTCCCTTTCCTTTTCCAGAGAAGCGCGCAGCTTATCGAGTTTTTCGCTCATTTCTTCCTCCAATCATTTTGAGAGCCGCCCAAAACCGGACAAATATTTCTGCCAGTAGGACGAATGAATGTTTGCGTACTTGATGGGGTCTCCAGCGCTGACCATCATGCCGTTGCCAAGGTAGATGCCCACATGACTTTTCCCCGGCGTATCATACGTTCCTTCAAAGAAAACAAGGTCGCCGGGCTTTGCTTCGGCTTCGGAAATGTGCTGGCTCTTGCTCCACAGACCGTTGGCGGTGGTGCGCCCCACATTGTAGCCGTTCTGGTTGTAGACCCAGCAAACGTAGCCGGAGCAATCAAACCCGGTTTCCGGGGTAGAACCGCCCCAGACGTAGGGCGTGCCCACATACTTTTGCGCCTCCTTGTAGATAGCGGCAAACTCGCTGTCCGTCAGGGCTTCTGCCGGAACCTGATAATCAATGCCCGGCGCGCCAGAGCCATCGGAGCCACCGGGCGGCAGACCGCCGTTAAACAGGTAAGGTCTGCCACCCAAGGTATCTTGAAAAATTTCGTACCGTTTCCATTGGTCGTTGTTCAGTTCCTCCCGGATAACGACCTCCAGCCCTTTATTCACCAGCTTTGTGTGAAAAATTCGATACTCATAGGGGACTTGCACGGTGTAGGGGATGCCAGTAAAAATGTCGATCATCACTACCGTGCGGTACCGGGTCTGGACTTCCACCCATGTGGTCAGCTTGTATTGCTTGGCAAACGTCTCCTTGAGTTTTGCCTGCACCTCGCTGCGGGTGTAGTCGTCATAGAGCGTGGTCAGGAACGAAGTCAACTGCCACGGGTCGTGCTCAATAGCATCCAGATGGTATCGGTATTCGTCATAGCCGGGGTGGTCGGTGGGGGTACGCTTGATCTTTTTATCCAGTTCCTTTTCCAGCTTCTTGTAGTCGGTTTCGGCTCCCCGGATGTCCCGGTCCTCTGCGGTGTAAATGGTCTGCCCGGATACCTGCGTGGTGCCGGAAAACAGAATGGAACAGGACGAAAAAGCCGACATGACCAGCAGCAAGAGCAAAAGAAAAACGCCCACGATCAAAAGAACGTGCGCGTTGCTCTTTGCAAAATTGGCAATGCCGTTGACTGCGGTGCTGACCACCGATCTTCCTTTGTCGATGACCTGCTCCATGCCGGACTTTGCAGCATTGGTGCCATTGGATGCCGCTTTGCCGCCTGCGGTCTGCGCCGCTGTGCCCGAATGGGCGGCGGCATAGTAACTCTGCCGGATGTCCTGTTTCTGCCGCCATCGGGAGAGCCAGTTGGAGCAGCCCTCGCCGGTGCAGGATTCGCCTGCATCTTGTGCCGCAGTCGGCTTCTGCGGGGAAGATTTTGCGGTTTTGGCACCCTTCTTGCCCTGCATCTTGGCTTTCTTTTTCAGCTTCCGGGCATAGATGCTCTTGGAAATATCCCGGACATTTCCTGCTGTCTTTTCGCCCTCGCTTAAAGCCTGCGTACCCACATTATCGTCCTCGTACTGGTCAACCTCCCGATGCACCGCAGACCGGGCGGCAGCAGCGGCATACATAGCACGTTTCTGCTGCTTTGTCATGCGGGATGCTTCATCCGGGGTGATATCGGCTTTGCCAAAACGCAGGTGCTGCGCCTTTTCCGCTGCCTTGTCTGCATCCTGCTTCAGTTTCTGCTTTTTGGGCTTAGACTGTTCCACTTTAGACTTTTTTGGAGGAGAGCGCGTGGCCGTGCGCTCCTTGTCTTCCTCAAATTTCAGCCTTGGCTGTTTCTCACTCATGCTTTTGCGCCTCCGCAACTTCGGAAAGGCGGGTCGTGAGGATGCGGTAGAGTTCAAGGTCTTTCGGGAAGTGATCGACGAACGGCAAAATGACGTTGCCGAAGAACAGCAGACCTTCGCCCTCGCCGGAGTGGGTCACATAGGAAAGCTGATGGGGAGAGATATTGAGCTGCTTTGCGAGGATTTGCCGATCGCCGTTCGCCTGATTGAGCATATAAACGAAGTCCGAATTCTCAAAAATATTTGATACTTCGGGGCTTGCCAACAGGTCTTTGACGTTCTGCGTCAGGGCTGTCGGAATGCCGCCCCACTTACGGAAACGCTTCCAAATCTCCACGGAATAAGCAGCAGTCTGCTCTTCCTTCAAGAGCAAATGGAACTCGTCTGCATAGTACCGGGTGGATTTTCCGGCACTGCGGTTGGCTGTCACACGCCCCCACACGGCATCCTGCACGATGAGCATACCCAGCTTTTTGAGTTGCTTGCCCAGCTGCTTGATGTCAAAGCAGACGATGCGGTTATTGATATCTACGTTGGTGTGGTGATTGAAAATGTTCAAACTGCCCTTGACGTAGATTTCCAGCGCAGCCGCTACATGGCGGGCTTCCGGTTCGTCTTGCGTCAGCAGGGCGTTGTACAGATCTTCCAACAGCGGCATATTTTCTGGGGTGGGATTCTCGAAATACTTGCGATAGATTACATGGACGCAGCGGTCAATGACCGTCTTTTCCACTGGCTGCAAGCCCTCCTTGCCGCCCACCACCAGTTCGCACAGGGACAGTACAAAGTCGGCTTTCAAAGCCAGCGGGTTATCCTCTTCCGAATAGTTGCTGTTGATGTCCATAGGGTTGATATATTGGGTGCTGGCAGGGCTGATGTGGATGACCTGACCTTTCAGCCGATTCACCAGCGGCGAGTATTCGCCTTCTGGATCGTTCACAATAATATCATCGTCCGTCACCAGAAACGCATTGGTGATTTCACGCTTTGCCGAGAAACTTTTGCCGGAACCGGGAGTGCCGAGAATCAGACCGTTCGGATTTTTCAGCTTTTTGCGATCCACCATGATAAGGTTGTTGGACAGAGCATTCAGCCCATAGTACAGGCTTTCTTTGCCGGACTGATACAGTTCCTGCGTGGTAAACGGGATAAAAATTGCCGTGCTGCTGGTGGTAAGACCACGCTGAATTTCAATCTGACAGTCTGCCAGCGGCAGGCTGCTCATCAACCCCTGCTCCTGCTGAAAATCCAACCGACACAGGTTGCAGTTGTGCTTCTGTGCAATACTGGATGCCTGAAAAACATTGTTTTCCAGCTCCTGCTCCGTGCGCCCGGTGTTCAGCACCAGAAATGTGACAAGGAACATCCGCTCGTTCTGGCTCTGCAATTCCTTCAGCAGGGCTTTTGCATCTCTGCCGTAGGTTGCCAAATCCGACGGAATGATGTCAATATCATATCCGGCACGGATGGCTTTTTTCTGCTCCTCGATTTTGCTGCGATCCAGTTCCGTGATGGTGCGCTTGACCGTCTTGATGGCCTTGTTCTGGTCAACGGACTGGATGTGCATGGTGACGATCTGGCTGGAATCCATATCGAGGAAGTCTTTCAGCAGCTGGTCGCTGATGTCGGATGCCGTGATGCTCAGAAAACTGGCGGCGCAGTAGATGCCGCCCATCTGGAACGTCCGGGAATTTTTGAAGGCAAAGGCGGTGGGCGCAATAGCATCCTTCACGGACAGACCACTTTTTACGAGGTCTTTCCAGTCAAAGTGAAACTTGGATGCGCCGTCCATGTTGAACATATCGTGCATGAGTTTCAGCCGCTGGACACCATTCAGGGGCTTTGCCTGCACCCCCAGCCGGTGGAAGTTGTTCAGCAGATCGTTCTGAATGTGGTCCAGCCGGGGCTTGACCTGCGCCATGCTTTCGCCCTCCACACCAAAGGTGATGAACTTGGTCTTGGTCAGACCATTATTGCCCTTGGCAAGCTGCTGGCGCAGCATCTGGCTGTACTCAGCACGAACATCATCGAAACCGTCCTTCTGGAACGGAATGCGGATGCTCTTTTCAAACTCAGTGCTGTCGGTTGCCATGTTCACAAAGGACAATTCAAATTTGATGCTGGAATCGAAGAAGTTCAGAAAACTGCACCATTCCTCGAAAATAGCGGTCTTGTCCTCCTGCTGGGCAAGCTGATAATTGATGTCCTGATACTGGATGGTGCGGGTGTAATAGTTGGGCTTCACCCGGCAGGTGCCATCCTCAAACATCCGCTGCATGGGGATGGACTGCTGGGCGGTACGGGGAACAGCAGGCTTCGGCGGCTTTTTCTTGCCGCTTTTATCGGTCTTTTTCCAAAACAGAATCATGAGTCACGCCTCCCTTCATCAAAATCGCATAGTAGTTGTTGGTCTTGTAGGGGCGAATCTTCGGGCGGACAAACCGGGACTGCACATAGTACGACAGCAGCTTTTCCAAGGGCTGACCGTTCTTTTCGTACATTCCAAGGAAGAACGCCGGCAGCATCACCGCCATCATGCCGAGGGTGGCGGCGGTGTTGCCGCCGGAATCCCGGAGAACAAAAAACAGCGGCACTCCAATGAGAGCCGCTGTGCCGAAACAAAGCAGTTGCCGGTTCGTCAAGTTGAACGCCACTTTGGATTTGACCTTGGTCAAATCACGGGGAACGGAAATATACGCAGCCAATCGAACACCTCCTTTAGTGCGCTCCGAGGACGGATTTCGTCACGGAGCTGGTCTTGAACAGGCTGAAACAGAGCAGAACGGTGTAGCCCACAATGCTCCAAATGGAGTTGATGGCATCCCCGGAGATTGCTACCGATTGTATCAGCACAGCGTAAATCGCCACGCAGATAAGGATGAGAAAGCCCTGAAAGCCCAGTGCAAACAGGCATTTCAGGTAGTTCTGCCCCATGTGGCTCTGCTCGTGGTTGCCGAAGGTCGCCATGGGGATGGGCGCAAGGCTCACCATGCAGTAAATTTCAATCATGCGCCCGTAGACGATGACGAAAATCACGATGCTCAATATCCGCATGGTGATGCCGATGAAGAAACTTTGCAGGAACAAGCCGAACAGGGGGCCGACATCCATCTGCATCAGGCTGGATTGCAGCATGGAAAGCCCAATGTCGTTGACACGGGTGTTTCCGGCAACGATGCTGCTGGAATCGGACACTACTTTCTGGGTGACGTCGAACACCGCCATCACAATATCGAAGGTGTTGGAGATGAGCCATACCGAAACAGCGGTCTTAAAGATCCAGCGCATGATAAGGGCAGGCTCAAACTGCGCCATGTTGTTGTGCTGGGTGATCATCTCGATGAGTTCATAACAGGCAATGAAGGTCAGGATGATGCCTGCAATGGGCAGCACCACATTGCGAGAGAGGGCTTCGATCATGGCGAACACTCTCGGCTCAAAGCTGGAGGGCTTGGTGCCCACCTGCTGGGCGATATTGCCGACCTGCGTGTTCACATCGTCGAACAGCCCGCTGAGATTGGACATAATGCCTGCCGTCAGGATGCCTTTGATCCAGTCGGCAATGGCTTTAAGAACGGTTTCCATTCAGTCACCGTCCTTAGCTGAAGTGGTTGATAAGGGTCTTGAGAAGGTTCAGAAGAAAAATAATGTGGGTCAAAAACTGCATAATAGCACCGCCTTTCATGGATGGGTGGAGATTCGTACCGCAATGCGCTCCTTATGATAAAGGGCTGTTATCCACAGCAGAGATAGAGCGATTGCGTATGTACAGGCGGGATAAACCCGCCTGCGGCACTTAGCCGAACAGACCGCTCAGCAGGGGAATCAGGGTGATGCCCACCAGAGCAACGCCACCGCCAGCCATGAGCTGCTTCATGCCCTGACTCTTGGCAGAGGGGTTATCGCCGCCGTAACCTTCCATGAGGTTCACAGCACCCCACACGCCCAGACCGGCACCCAGAGCCACAACCAGAGTCTGAAGAACTTCGATAGCAGAGTTAAAGAATTCCATAGTCGTTTCTCCTTTATAAATGAAAGTTGTAGACCGTCCGTACACACCTGAAGCCGTTGTTGTTAAGCCGTAAACTGCGGCGGAAGTGGGCTTGCTGGTGTACCTCTCCGGTCCAAAACAAAACCGCCTACCGGGTCAGGCAGACGGAAGCGAATCAGCATCCACCATGATGAAGGTATCATCCGGGTGGATTTTTTCTTTTCGGTTCAAGAACTTCTCGATATCGAGTGCGTTCTTGGGGTCATAGTCCGAGGTGTACTTGTAGTTCGGGTGCTGGGTCAGGTCGTACTTGTCGCTCAAAAACGGGCGCACACCACGAAGCTGCAGGATGCACTTGCCGCCATCCAGCACCGCCAGTTCATCCCGGCTCATAAGTTCGTGACCGAGTTTTTGATAGTTGGTGCCATAGCTTGGGCTATTGCCACGGGTATCGGAATTGTTGTAGCTGTCGATGGTTTCCTTGCCGAGTGCTTCGGCAAGATCTTTCAGGGTGGTAGGCTCACTGCCGCCCAAAAATATCTGACTGTCCATGTTGCCCACGATGGTATCCGCATTATCTTTGTAGATGGCTTTCAGCTGGCTGCGGGTCTGCAAGACCAGACACGCCGAGATCTCACGGCTGCGGATGGTAGCCACCAGCTTTTCCAGCTGCGGAATCTGACCGATGTTAGCACACTCATCGATCAGGCACCGCACATGGACTGGCAGTTTGCCGCCGTATTGGTCATCTGCCTTATCACAGAGCAGATTGAAAAGCTGTGTGTAGATCATGGAGATCAGGAAGTTAAATGTACTGTCCGTATCGCTCATGATAAGGAACAGCGCCGTTTTCCGGTCACCCAGCTTGTCCAGTTCCAGCTCATCGTACATGGTGGCATCCCGGACTTCCTGAATATCGAAGGGTGCGAGCCGGGCACCGCAGGAAATAAGAATCGACTTGGCCGTTTTGCCGGCAGCCAGCTTATAAAGTTTGTACTGCCGCACTGCAAAGGATTTTGGTTTTTTCTTACCCAGATCCTCAAACAACAGGTCTACCGGATTCTGATAAGTTTCATCATCTTCCGAAACCTGCATAGTGTTTAGCATTTCCAGCAATGTTGCGAAGTTTTGCTCCTCGACAGGGGCTTCGTAGTGGAGGTATGCGATCAGCGAAACGAGCAGAAGCCGTTCCGCTTTGTCCCAGAATGGGTCGCCGCCCTGACCTTCACCTTTGGTGTTGGTCATCAGTGCGGTCACAAGTTTCAGAACATCCTTTTCACTGTGGATGTACGCCATGGGGTTATAGCGCATACTCTTGGAAAAGTTGATGGTGTTGAAGAATTTTAGCTTGTAGCCGTGCTTTAACAGGGCTTCTCCACATTCCACGCCGATACTACCTTTCGGATCTGTAACTACGAATGATACCGGAAAATTCTTGGAATCACATTGCAGCAGATTCGGCTTGATAAAGAACCTTGTCTTACCGCTGCCGGAGCCGCCGACTACCAGCACATTTTTGTTTCGGGCATTCTTGGGGTCCGGCGGGCGGTTGGACATCATCAGGCGTTCTGTTTTGGTCAGGATGATATTGTCCTCGAACTTTGGAGCCATAAATGGCTCTATATCTTTCGGAGTACCCCACCGGGCGGAGCCGTACTCCAAGCCATGACGGTACTTCTTGGCGTTTTTGCCTTTCAGATACACCGCCAGCCGCATCGCGGCACCGCAGCATAAACCCACCAGCAGATCCAGCGGATGCAGGCTGGGCAGCGGATTGGCAAACGCTGCCGGGATAGTTCCCATCAGCGATACGATTTTATCGCCCAGTTCCTTGCCCACGGCCAGCCGCCACGCCTCGCCCAGATTAGTGGCTAGCAAGCCAATTACCACATAGGGCAGATAGAGCGCCAGCAGCTTGGAAAGCTTCTTTTTGCTCATAGGCCGCGCTCCTCCTGCTTGTGCCGCACTTTGTCTGGCAGATTTGCAACGGACTGCGCCAGATCATGCAGCTTTGCCAGCACGGAAGGACGCTTGGTTTTATCCAGCACCGATGCCGAATATTCCTTGAAAGCTGCATTCAAGGCATCCGTGTCCTGTGCCTTGAAGTAGATTAGATACCGGGGCGGCTTGCAGGACAGGTCTTTCTGGATGGCGTAGTCGATGTGATATCGCTTGGCATAACGGTCAAAGTCCTTGATGCCAGTTTTCTGGATCTCCACATTGGTCACGCCACGGTTCTGTCGCACTAGCCGCTTCATGGACTGCTTGCCCTGCGAAGCGTGCTTGTCGTACTGCCGCAGCAGAAACTGCATCCCACGCAGCAGGGTGCGGGCAGACAGTTTTGTGGTCGAGATGGCAAGGTTGACCGTCTTATGCTCGATTTCTTCCTGCATCGTTACCACCTCCTGTGCAGAAAATCGCCTTAACGGTCATGTTCCACCGGGGGCTTACTCACAGCCTTTTCTGCATCACTCTGAACTGATTCATCCGAAACCGGAATGACCATCAGGCGACGCCCCAGAGGGAGAAAGGCTTCGGGTTGATGGAATTCTTCTTCATACTTCTGCGCCAGCTCCGGGGAGAGCGATACAAAATCTTCCTCGCCCAGACCTACCACCAGAAAGGTTCCGGCAATAACATCGTACATCAGCCCGTCCTCGTCCCATAAGGCCCGGTTCAGCGGCAGACCCATAAGCTTGCCGTCATCGTTATAAACGATGGCAACCGGATCTTCAAAAGGGTAGCTTGCGCCGATGGAGCCGCCGACAGCCTGCTGCAATGCTTTCAGGTCGTTATCGATCTCGACCTGCTGCGGATACTGCCCCGGCGCAATTTTCAGCACCGACAAGGTGTTCTCGGTCTGTTCCATTATCTTCCTCCTCGAATTTGATAGTGATTTCCTGCCCAGCACGCGCGGCGTTCAACAGAGCTGCCACAAAGAGGCCGAAAAAGGCACCAGCTTCAAAAATGATAAACGAATAAATAAAATTCATAGCAAACCTCCTACATTGACTGAACTGTGAGAAGAATCCTCTCAGGGAGGACGAGGAGCGCTAGACGCGGTGACGATATGCTTAGTGGAAACATTGGCATGAGTATGCGGTGCGGCATCGGTAGAAAAATAGTCGTACAGAGCATCCCGCAGAGAATGGAAGCAACGAGCATGGTAGTCGTGCAGACGGAGAACCAGAATCTTCAAAACATCAACGGCGGAACAGTAAAAGTCCTCCGTGACTTCTGCGAAACTCTCATAGCGGGTCATTTCGGTATCCATGCTGCACCTCTCAGTCAATGCAGATGCAGACCATCTTCTCGCGGCCAGCCATCAGAGGGACGCTGTTCTCGCCCAGATAACACTGGATCAGGTACAGGTCGGCGGTGGTAAGTGCAACAAAATTGCCATCGGTGTCGTAGCGTACAAAGATGACTGCGCCGGACAGGTAACGCTTTCCAGCCAGTGTGATGACCTGACGAGGGTCGTAACAGAGAGCCAGCGGCACATCTTCGCTGATGCTGTAGCAGGAATCTGCTTCATCGAAGCAAGGCAGGTAACTGCGAACATTCGCCAGCGGGGTGATGGTCAGTTCGATCTCCGGGGCAATCACGGCGGCGTAAACTTCATCATCGCCGAGCTGCCGCTCCAGCACATCGCTCATCTTGTTGAAGAAGTCGGTCACAGCATTGTCCATGTGGTTGATCTTCTGGTTCATGGCTTCGATGGTCTTTGCGGTCTTGAGATCAATAGTAGTGTTCATAGTGCTTTTTCTCCTAATTTTTGCAAAAAAGAAAGACCCGGTTGGGTCTTACATTCAAAATGTGTGTTAGCGTTCATTCTGCCGCTGCTGTTTGCGTTGCCACTGATCCAGCAGCTTGATGATAGTGTCCTCCATCTGTTTCGGGGTGAAGCTGCGCGGGAAATACTTCCGCAGGGTGTCGTTTTTGATGACCACCTTGTCCAGCTCGTCCTTTTTCTCTTCTCCCATGACCGCAAAGGCAACATCATACGAGAAGTGCCCTTCCTGCGCCAGCTTTTTAAGCCGCTGCGCTTGGGAAAGGGACGGCGCATTCTGGGTGTCGTTCATAGCTTCTAAAAAATCCCGCTGTTGGCTTTCGTCCAGATAGGACAATTCCACAGCGGGATTGAAGGCGATTTTCTTTTCGTCTACCATATCCAGCAGTTCCGGGATGAGGTTGGTCAGGCGGATAAAACGCTGGACTTGCTTATAACTTTCGCCTGTTCCTTCAGCAACAATCTCTGTACTGCGTTTCCCGAAATAATCTGGGACAACTTGTCCCACATTTTTGGGTCGTCCAACAGTTCGCTCGATTGCTTCCAGCTTCATCTTGTAAGCGAAAGCCCGTTCGCTGGGCAAGATGTTCTCACGTTGGAGATTGCTGTCCACCATGAGCAAAACAGCGGCATCATCATCCATTTGACGGACAATGACCGGCAGCGTGTCCAGCCCGGCAAGCTGTGCAGCGTGCTGGCGGCGGTGCCCGGAGATGATCTCGTAGCCGCCCTCTGGTCTGGGACGGGCAATCAGCGGAGACAACACACCATACTGTTCCACGCTTTCCACCGTGCGCTGCATAGATTCATCGTCCAAAACCTTAAATGGATGGTTCTTGAAGGGGAACAGCTCCCCGATGGGAATCTGCTGAACCTGTTCTCGCTGCTGCTCCTGCCGGGATTCTTCGGTGGAGAAGATGTCATCTGCCCCTTTCAGCGACACGTTTAAGCTGTTTTTCGGCATTCGCCATCACCTCCCCAGTCAGAGATTTGTAGGCTTCTGCCACCTTGCCTTTGGGGTCGTGCTGAAAAATGCTTTTGCCCACTGCACTGATCTCCGCAGCACGGACAGATCTAGGAATGGTCTGGTCGAACACCTTGATCTTGCTGCCGTAGGCACCCCGAATCAAATTGCCGATTTGTTGCCCGTAGTTGGTGCGGTTGTCCGTCATGGTCAGAAGAATGCCCTCGATTTTCAGTTTCGGGTTGATCTGCCGCCGGACTTTTTGGACGGTCTGCAAAAGCTGTTCCAAGCCCTTCGCAGACAGGTACTGTGCCTGCACGGGAATTAGGGTGGTATCTGCCGCTGCCAGTGCATTGACGGTCAGCATCCCAAGGGAAGGGGTACAATCCAGCAGAATGAAATCGTAGTCGTGCTTTGCTCCTTCCAGCACCTGTTTCAGCATCTTTTCCCGGTTCATGCAGTTGACAAGGGAAACTTCCAGCCCTGCCAGTTCAATGTTTGCCGGAATCAGGTCAACGCCCTCTGCATGGTGCAGGATGCCTTCACCGGGCGGAATGCTCTGATCGTTCATGGCTTTTGCCATCAGGGTGGAAAGGGTAGTGGGCAGTTCATCGGGCTGTTGCCAGCCCATGCTGATGGTCAAGCTGCCCTGCGGGTCAGCGTCCACCAACAGGACTTTTTTGCCCTCCATCGCCAGCCCGATGCCCAGATTTTCACAGGTCGTGGTCTTGCCGGTGCCGCCTTTCTGGTTGACGATGGCAATCGTAGTTGCTTTCTTTGAAATTTTTATCACCCCCGCATCGCTAAGTCGTGATTAGTTTGGTTCTGGTAGGAAAGCTGCATCGTGGTGGGTGCGTTGTACAGAGAAGCGAGCAGGTATTGCTTCATGTTTCGGATCGGGCTGCTGTTCTCTGCAAGGCACTTCAGCACAAAGCGAATATGGTCGGCGTTCAGCTTCATAAACCGGCTGCGTACCACCTCGGCGGGCTTGTCGTCCCCGGCAATGTGCAGCAGCTTGCGATTAGTGGCACAGGTGTCCACCAGCAAATCTACGATCTGATAGATGGTATCCTCATCGTCCGGGCAGAGCCGGAGCAGAAGGTCTACCTCCAAAGACTGAGAAAAATATTCTTCCAGTTGGGCGCGTTTGCTCATCCAGTCGTTTTCATCGGAATAGATAGGATCAGTATCGCTTACCTCTGTATTATTTCTCTCAGTCTTATTACATCGTAGTTTGGCCGGATCTTGAAGCGTATTCTGGACGGTTCCAGAATCGTCATTATCACGATTCAAGTAGGGCGTTTTTGACGATTCTGACGAAAAATTCTTTACATAGATGAGATCGGGCTTACCCAGCCCCCTCCGTTTGCGTTCAATCAGGCTGTACTCTTCCAGTTCTCGCAGCAGCTTGGTGGCCTTTTTATCGGCACAGCCCAGTGAATCCTGCACCTCCTGCACAGTATAGATGATGAACACCCGCCCAGCTTTGTCCAACCAACCATTCCGGGCTGAAAGGCTCATGCGGTCCAGCAGGATACCGTACAGGGTTTTGGCATCTGTGGAAAGCGGTTGGAAGCGGCTATCCTGAAACAACAGCTTGGGAATCCGGTAGAAGGAGAACAGCTCGCTGGACTGCCCATAGAAGTAATCAAGGTCTGTGGTTCTTGTCGGCTTTTTTTCGGGCATAGAGAATATCCCATTTTTCAGGTGTGGAACGGAATACATTGACCTGCTTCTTATAAGGGCAGTGGGCATACAGGCAGGTGCGGAACTTGAAATCGGGTCGATAGTACGGGCACAGCTTGCAGCTGTCCGGGGCACGGTCGGAACCTTCGCCAGCGGCGATCACATGGTGCATGGAGTGCTGAACATGGCGCAGAGCTTCGTTTCGCTTGTGGCTCACTTGGCATCACCTCGTTTCTCCAGCGGTGCCATCAGATCTTTGTAGCAGGGAACCAACACACAGGGCTTTGCCCGCTTGTAGGGGCACCCTTCGCACTTGCTGGGGCCTTTGGGCGGCTCGATCAGATAGTAGCAGTTCTCTTTGCCGAGAACGCAGCCCTTCTTTCGATTCTTCCAGAAGAAGCAGTGCCGGCAATCTGCCGGGCGGGAAGCATGGTAGCGGATACCGTCGATCGTGACGGTCAGAACTTTTTTCATCGGTAAACCCTCCTTTGGTGGATTCGGGAAGTTCGGCCCGAAAACAAAAAAGCGCGTTCCTCTTTCTGTTCCGAGAGAACAGCGAGTGAACGCGCTATGTATGGAGAAAAGTGTTTTGCACGGCTTCCAGCAGAAAGGTGGAAAATAGATTCACACAGATTATCTTGTATTTACATGGATTTACAGGAAAGCGTTTACCAATCTTAGCAGAGAGCCAGAAAACAGGGTTCAAAAGGCGCTTTATGAGGCTTCATTAGCTGGAAAGCCGATTTTATTAGCTGGAGCTGAAAATTCTGCTAATGGCATTAGCTGGCTAATTTTGGTGATAGGTTCAAAATGAAAAATGCGAAGATCGTCTTTCACATGGAAAAATGACCTTCGCATTTCTTAAAAGGATGTCCCTACCCGGGTTCGAACCGGGGGCGTTTCGCTTAGGAGGCGAACCCTCTATCCAGCTGAGGTATAGAGACATATATGTATTATCGTTAATTTTTGACTTTTCTGCACTTTGTATGGAATGCTTTTCACAACGAAGTGACCGACTGCGTTGCAACTGGAACGGTGTTAAACTTGTTGCATCAAAAATTGTTGAGAAAACTTCGATTCCCGGTCTTGCTTTTGATTAGAGCAATCACTTCTGCCCCCAAGGTATCAGGTTGACCGAATTCTTAGGAGGCTTGCGCTCTATCCATCTGAGCTACGGAGACGGATGCCCTATTATAATACAGCATTTTGCGGATAAAATCAAGTTGAACCGGAGGGCAAAATGGTGTATGCTATAGGGGAAATGAAAATAGCCGCGGCAGGCTTTGCCGCGTGCGGAGGAACTTATGGAAAAGGCAAAAGGGAAAAAGCTGTTTTACCGCCCGGCGGGCAAGCGCAAGGGAATGTATACGCCTACGCAGATCATCTGTGTGAGCTTTGTCATCGTGATCGCGCTGGGCACCTTTCTGCTCAGCCTGCCTGTTGCCAGCAAGCATGGGCGGCTGGATGTACTGGATGCCATGTTCACCGCCACAAGCGCTACCTGCGTTACTGGTCTGATCGTGCGGGATACCTGGACCCAGTTCACCTACTTTGGGCAGGCGGTGATCCTGCTGCTCATTCAGGTGGGTGGTCTGGGGTTGGTCACCCTCACCAGCTTCTTCGCGCTGGCTATGCGGCGGCGCATGGGCTTCCGCGATCTGCGGCTGCTGGGAGAAAGCGTCTCAGCGGACGGATATGCGCAGGCCAAGGACGTGCTGAAGATCGTGGTGGGACTGGCTGGCCTGTTTGAAGGCATTGGCATTGTGCTGCTGCTGTTCGCCTTTGTGCCGCAGTTCGGGCTGGAAGGCATCTGGGTGAGCGTGTTCACGGCCATCTCGGCTTTCTGTAACGCGGGCTTTGATCTGTTTGGCCGGTTCGGCCAGTATTCCTCACTGGCACCCTATGTGAACAATTACTATGTTCAGGCCGTTGTGATGTTCATGATCATTTCCGGCGGTCTGGGCTTCATGGTATGGGTGGAGATCGGTCAATACCGCAAAAAGCACCGGCTTTCCCTGCAGGCCAAGGTGGTGCTGAGCTTCTCGGTGATCCTGTGGCTCGGCGGCGCGGCGCTCATCGCGCTGATGGAGTGGGACAATCCTGCCAGCATGGGCGGGCTCTCTGTGCCCGGCAAGCTGATGGCGGCACTGTTCCAGTCGGTGTCCACTCGTACTGCGGGCATGAATACCATCGACCTTGCGGCCTGCGGCCCCATCACCAAACTGCTGATGAGCGCGTTGCAGTTCATTGGTGCGGCACCCGGTTCCACCGGCGGCGGCGTGAAGGTGACTACGTTCGCCGTCATCATCCTGACGATCCGCAGTGTGGCTCAGGGCCGCGACGACTGTGTGATCGCAGAGCACCACATCGAGTCCAAGACGGTTTATCGTGCTTTGACCATTATCGTGCTCGGCGCGCTGGCGGCGGTTGGCTCGGCTGTGGTGGTGTTCTATAACACCTCGGACGCTGTGTCGGTCATTGACGCTATTTTCGAGTCCTGCTCTGCCTTTGGCACAGTTGGCCTTTCGGTGGGCGTTACCGCTCAGCTGAACCGGGGCGCAAAGATCCTGTATATGCTGGTCATGTTCATGGGCCGTGTCGGCCCGGTGTCGCTGGCCATGAGCCTGACGGCAAAGCCGGACGACAACAAACGGAAGATCATGCCGGTGGGGCATATCAACGTTGGTTAAACGATTTTGAATGCCCTCCTAGAGTTGCAGCTCCCAGCATCCATTTCATGCCTTGAGCGGCATTCGTGTCTTGCTGGCCACGGCCCCAACAACTCCTCCCTGCTTCTGCCGCAGGCAGCGGTCGTCGTTGTTGTACTCTGGGCATGTTCAGTGGAATTTGATTTTTATTTTTCGCATTTGTCGCAGCCCTGACGCTTGTCAGGGCGAATCCCTTCCATCTGCTAACGCAGACCGCTCGCCTGCTTGAAAGCCCCACTGGGGCTTTCATTGCTACGCAACCGCAGGGCTGCTCCAAATGCATTTTCACGAGTGGAGTTGTAGAGATAAGCGTCAGAGTATAACAAAAGTGGGTGCTATCCGAAAATAGCACCCACTTTTTTGTATATTGAAAAATAGAATTTACTCTGCGTACAGCTTTATGATGTTCAGCAAGATCTCGGTGCAGCGGTCCATGCGCTCAGCGGTGATGCACTCGCATACGCCGTGGAAATTGAAGCCGCCGGTGCCCAGATTGGGGCAGGGCAGGCCTTTCCAGCTCAGCATAGCACCGTCGGTGCCGCCGCGCACCGGAATTTCCTCCGGTTCCAGCCCGGCCATGCGGGTGGCCTTGCGGGCGGTCTCTACTAAGTGGAAATGCGGCTTGATTTTTTCCAGCATGTTGCGGTAGCTGTCCTTGATCTCCACGGTCACGGTGCCTTCGCCGTACTTTCCGTTCAAAAATTCGGCAATATCCAGCATGTTGTCCTTCTTGAACTGCAGCTTTGCGGCATCGTGGTCGCGCAGGATGTAGCCCAGCTTTGCGGTGGTCACATCGCCGTACATCTGGCACAGGTGGTAGAAGCCCTGACGGCCCTCGGTCGTTTCGGGGCGGGCGGTGATGGGCAGCGCCTGATGGAACTCCATGGCCACATTGGAAGCGTTGATCATGGTGTCCTTGGCGGTGCCCGGGTGCACCGAGAAGCCGCGGATGGTCACGGTGGCGGAAGCGGCGTTGAAGTTCTCGTACTCAATGGAGCCGGCATCGCCGCCGTCCACCGTATAGGCAAAGTCGGCACCGAAGCCCGGAATATCGAACAGCTCTGCACCCTCGCCGATCTCTTCATCCGGAGTAAAGGCGATACACAGCTTGCCGTGGGGCAGGCCTTTTTCCTGAATGGTCTCAACAGCGGTCAAAATTTCGGCAATACCGGCCTTATCGTCGGCACCCAGCAGGGTGGTACCGTCTGAGGTGATGAGGGTCTCGCCCTTCATGGAAGTAAGGAAGGGGAACACAGAGGGCTTCATCACCATGCCGGTAGCGGGCAGAGTTACGTCGCCGCCGTTGTAGTTTTCCCACACAACGGGCTGCACATTCTCACCGCTGGCATCGTCGGCAGTGTCCATGTGGGCGATCAGGCCCAGAGCGTGTTGATCCTCACAGCCGGGCGTGGCAGGCAGGGTGCCATAGACGTAGCAGTGCTCGTCCACATGGGCATCCTCCATGCCAAGGGCCTTCATCTCATCCACCAGCTGGCGGGCAAGGTCAAACTCCCGTTCAGCGGAAGGGTGCGTACCGGAGTTTTCGTCCGAGGTGGTATGCACCCGGACATAATTCAAAAGCCGTTCATAAGCGCGCATAAGGCACACTCCTTTTATATTTCAGTGATGTATACTTCTCAGTTCCTTTATCATACCCTCTTTTCCGACAATTTACAACTGTTTTGCGCGCATTCATATGGAGAGATGAATCCTCATTTTTAAGGTGAACAAAATTCACGCAATAAAATGCATCCATCTGTGCAGAACGTGCTACAATAGGTACAAAATAAGCCGGGAGGGAAGTTTTATGGCAACAAAAGTCTTTTTTTACACCCTGCGCCCCTACGATGAGCTGGGCATCGCGCAGCGGCTGGCACCGCAGCTGGACGTTGAGTTTGGCTCTACGCAGGAGTATCCAACGCTGGAAAATGCTGAACTGGCAAAGGGCTATGATGCCGTGTCGGTAACGCCCTGTGATATGAGCGCGCCCATGGTCAAGCGGTTTCACGAGCTGGGCGTAAAGTCCATCTGCTGCCGTTCCATCGGCTATGACCACGTAGACCGCGAGACGGCCCGGGAACTGGGCATGAAGGTGGCTAATGTGGACTACCCGCCAAACGGCGTTGCAAACTTTGCCATTATGCTCATGCTGATGAGCTTGCGCAAGGCAGGGCACATCCTCAAGCGCGGCGAAGCGCAGGACTACTCCCTGCAGGGAAAAATCGGCCGCGATATTTCCACCTGCACTGTGGGGGTGATCGGTACAGGCCGCATTGGCCGCACGGTGCTGCAGCATCTGTCCGGCTTTGGCTGCCGCCTGCTGGCCTACGACCTGTACCCCAACGACGAGGTAAAGAAGATCGCCGAGTATGTGCCGCTGGAGACCCTGCTGGCGGAAAGCGATGTCATCACTCTGCACACCAACGCTACGGAGGAGAATCACCATCTCATCGACACCAAAGCAATTGAGCGCATGAAGCCGGGCGTGACCATCATCAACACCGCCCGCGGCAAGCTGATCGACAGCGATGCACTGATTGCCGGGCTGGAAAGCGGCAAGATTGGCGCGGCGGGCCTGGACGTGCTGGAAAATGAGAACGGCCTGTACTATTATAATCGTATGGGCGATGTGATCCCGAACCCGGAGCTGGCGGCTCTGCGCAGCATGCCCAATGTGATCCTGACCGACCACACGGCTTTCTACACCCACGAGGATGTGGAGAGCATGGTGCGCGGTGTGCTGGAAAGCGCGGTTGCCTTTGAAAAAGGCCAGCCCACCCGGCATGATGTGACGGACCTTTGATTTGTCCGGCGGACGATTTTGAATGGCCACCGTTGCACCTGGCCATCTTCAGCGGAAACAGTATTTCTGAATAGAGCAGATCCCGGCAGACTGCGGTCTGCCGGGATCTGCATTTTCACGGGAGGGGGTGCAGCGGAAAACGGCATTCCGTTTGTTTGAAGCATCTGCCGGTTGGGACCCTTCCGGTGAAAAAGGGATTCCTGAAAATCCGCAGATTTTCAGGAATCCCCAATAAAAATAATTATTCCGCTAAAAATGCTCAGAGCAAAGCGGAGAGCATTCAAATGGTAATTAACCCAGACTGATGCCCATGCGGCGGGCGACGGTGAGCAGGTCGCAGTTCTCCGGCACGTTGCGGGTCTTGCCTGCAATGTCGGCCAGACGGTTCTCGGTGACATGGCGGTTCACCATGGCAACGGTCACGCCGTAGCGCTCGATCTCCACCAGCTTTGCCGCATAGCTGCCGAACTGGGTGGCCAGCACACGGTCGTAGGCGCTGGGGCTGCCGCCGCGCTGCATGTGGCCCGGGATGCACACACGGGTCTCCATGCCGGTTTTTTTCTGCACGGCCTGTGCAATGCGGTTGGTGGCGGTGGTGCCAAAGCCTGCCTCGGCGCGCTTTGCCATCCATTCCTTGCGCTTCATGCCGGCTTCCTCGCAGTTGATGGCACCCTCGGCCACAGCGATGATGGAGAAGTTGGAACCCTTCTTTGCGCGGCGTTCCACGGCAGAGCACACACGGTCGATATCATAGGGCTGTTCCGGCAGCAGAATAATATCTGCACCACCTGCAATGCCGGAATACAGCGTCAGCCAGCCTGCCTTGTTGCCCATGATCTCAATGCACATCACGCGGCTGTGGCTGCCTGCGGTGGTGTGGATGCGGTCGATCACATCGGTGGCAATGTCCACGGCGGTGTGGAAGCCGAAGGTCACGTCGGTACCATAGATATCGTTATCAATGGTCTTGGGCAGGCCGATGATGTTCAGACCCTCCTGCGAGAGCAGGTTTGCGGTTTTGTGGGTGCCATTGCCGCCCAGGCACAGCAGGCAGTCCAGCTTGGCTTCCTTGTAGGTCTTTTTCATGGCGGCAACTTTATCAATGTTGTCGTCCTCCACCACACGCATCATTTTAAAGGGGGTGCGCTTGGTGCCCAGAATGGTGCCGCCCAGCGTCAGGATGCCGCGGAAATCGTCCTCGCACATCTCCTTGTAGTCGCCGTTGATCAGGCCGCTGTATCCGTTCAGGATGCCAACGATCTCCACGTTATCGCCCATGCGGGCATACAGTGCTTTTGCTACGCCGCGGATGGTGGCGTTCAGACCCGGACAGTCGCCGCCGGAAGTCAGGATTCCAACACGTTTTTTCATTCAAAAGCCCTCTTTCATTTGGTATTCAGCGCCGCGCGTTCTGCCTTTCAAAGTCAGTCTGCCCGGAGACCTACCTGTTTATAGTATAAGATTATTCCGGATGGGGGCCGCTGTCAAGAGAAGCGCAGAAAATTTACACGCTTCCACGGTGCATTTCTGCGGGCAGGAGAACAGCGGGAAAACTTTTGCAGAAAAAATAAAAAAATGGTTGACAAGCGCGGGCCTTTTGAGTATAATATCCCTTGTCAGCAGCGCACGGCGCGGCAGACAAACTGAATAATGGGGATTTGCATAGTGGTAGTGCGGTAGACTCTGACTCTACTTGTGGGAGTTCGATTCTCTCATCCCCAACCAAGAAAACCGCAGTCTCAACTGGCTGCGGTATTTTCGGGGCATAGCGCAGTTGGTAGCGCGCCTCGTTCGGGACGAGGAGGCCGTGGGTTCAAATCCCGCTGCTCCGACCAACAAGAACCAGTACACATTCGTGTACTGGTTCTTTTTTGTTTCCGCGCGGGATTTGAACAGGGCGGCGGTGCGAAGCACCGCAAACAAAGCCATAGTATGGCTTTGTTTAGCCCGCGGGTCCCAACCGGTAGGAATGTCTAACAAGGTGCATGCTGCTAACACATTCGTGTACTGGTTCTTTTTTGTCTCCGCGCGGGATTTGAACAGGGCGGCGGTGCGAAGCACCGCAAACAAAGCCATAGTATGGCTTTGTTTAGCCCGCGGGTTCCACCGGCTAGGAATGTCTAACAGGGTGCATGCTGCTAGGAGCAGCGGGATCTGCAACCCGAAAAGTTTTGACTTGTGTTCTAAATATGATATACTGGAAAAGCAAAGCCATATTTGGCTGCAGAACGGACAAAAAAAGCGAGGAAAAACAGAAACTATGCAGGAAATAAAAAAGAAAAAACGGGCGGTCGCGCTTTTTGTGATCGTTCTGATCTGCCTTTGCGGCTGGTGGGCTGTGCGGAAAGAGGGGTTCTTTCTGGATGAGATCTACTCCTACGGCCTTGCAAACAGCAGTTATGTTCCGTTTTTAAGCTGGCTCCATGGTGGAGAACAGGTGGCAAACGGCAAGCTGCCGGAGGCAGTGTTCACGCAGAGCGAGTTTCTGAATTATGTTGCCCCGCAGGGAAGCACACGGTTCGACTATGCGTCGGTCTACTATAACCAGACACAGGACGTTCATCCGCCGCTGTTCTACTTTTTGCTGCACACGGTGTGCTCATTATTTCCGGGCAGCTTTACAAAATGGACGGGTCTGGGGATGAATTTTGTGCTGCTGGGCGGCACGCTGGCAGCGCTGTATGCGCTGGGCATGGAGCTGTTTGCAGACTGGAAAAAAGCATTGTTCGTCTGTGCATTGTATGCGTTCAACCGTGAAATGATCTCGAATGTGACGATGGTGCGCATGTATATGCTCATGACCTTGCTGACGATCCTGCTTGCGCTGCTGGTGGCAAAGTCTCTTCGCAGGCCGTCTGTGCCCAAATATCTTCTGATCGGTGTAACCATCTATCTTGGCATGATGACCCAGTATTTCTTTGTGGTCTATGCCTTCCTGCTGTGCGCAGCATATGACCTTTACCTGATGTTCCGGCGCGAATGGAAAAATGCTGCTGCATTTTCACTTCCGGCACTTGCGGGCGTTGGCGGAATGCTGCTCACCTTTCCGTGCTGGTATGCACAGCTGCACTCGCAGGATACGGTTTCGCTGGAGTCAACAGCAAACAATCTGCTGGATCTGGCGCAGTACCCCAAAGGTCCGCTGGAGCTGATCGGCTGGAGCATCGTCGGTTTTGCTGTAGGCGCAGGCATTATGGCCGTGCTGACCCTGACGAAGCTGGGGCAGCGCTGGCTGCCGGGCAAGTTGCGCGGCACAACGCTGATCCCCGGGGGTGTCAAGCTGATCACGGTCCCGGCGCTTGCTGCATTTCTGGTTATCGCGGTGATCTCGCCGTATAAGTCGCTGCGGTATGTGTACCATCTGCAACCGCTGGAAGCGCTGTTTTGTGGCTGCGGCCTTTTCTCCATTCTGGATACGCTGCGTGCAGGCACCAGAAAGCGCATTCTGCAGATCGTGTGCCTTGCAATGGTCGTGCTTGCATTTGTGATCGAGCCGGAGCGCATGTACAGCGGTACTTATAAGATAGACAAAGAACTGGAACAATACAGTCAGGCCGCCTGCGTGGATATTACCGGGGACCTTGGCAGTTTCACTTCCGGCGTGCAGGAGCTTCTCAAATTTCAGGAGGTCTGTGTGGTGCCGGACGATTCCAGTGAGCTGCTGGTGCAGTATAACACCGGCGAAAATGATACGCTGGTGCTGTTCATTGGAGGCCGGGGGCTGTGGCAGTTCGTGACGGCAGAACAGGTGGAGCAGATCACGGCCCAGAACATGGAAACTGCGTGGAACGTTGCCCGACAGGGCGGCTATGAGGATGTTTCGCTGCTGGCAACGCAGGAGTTTGAACAGATCTTTGTTTTGAAAAAGTGAGCGCTTTGCGGCACAGCAGAAGGAAAAACTGCCTTTTTTGCGCGTGCTATATCGTTTTAAGGTAAAGTGTGCTAGAATAGTACCATCAACGATTCAGGAGGGTATCCCATGCTCAAACGACTGCGCAAAGCGCACCCAATCTTATTCTGCGTTCTGGCAGAAGTGGTCTTTCTGGCAAGCCTGTTCGTAACAGATCTTGTCTTTACCATTGCATTGGTTCTTTTTCGGACGGATTTTGCGTCCATTGATACATACCTCTACAGCACTCTGCAGGAGCTGGTGGGGGCCATGGTGGCAGTGCTGTTTCTGGTACGGACAGACCGTGCTGGGCTGCTGCGCCGCCGCGGCAGTGGCTTTTTCAATGGCCTGCTGGTGGGCATGTACCCGCTGGTGTTCATTGGCTACAATGCCTTTGGGTCGCTGGTGCTGGGCCGGCCGGAGAACGGCATGCTGCAGCCTGCGGCACGCATCTGCACCTTCCTTGTCAGCATGGCCATGGTGGGTGTGGCCGAGGAATTCATCTTCCGCGGTGTCATTGCCCAGACCCTGCTGGAGCACTTTGGCACCAGCCGCGCCGGTGTGTGGAAGGCCTGCCTTTTGTCCGGTGTGCTGTTTGGTGCGGCGCACCTGACCAATATCCTCAGTTCGGCACCCTTCGGTGTGCTGATGCAGTGCGTGTTTGCAGCATCGCTGGGCACTCTTTTTGCGGCGATCTACTTCCGCACCGGCAATTTGTGGGTGACGGTATTCCTGCACGGTGCCATGGATATTTCGTCCATGCTCATCGGTGGGCTGTATGGCACCACTACCGTGGCCGATGCGGTGAGCGGCTACGATGCATCCATGCTGCTTTCGGTGCTGCTGTATCTGATCCCCACCGCAGTTCTGCTGCGCAAAAAGAAGCTGCCGGAGGTACAGCTGTACTGGCACCAGTACGTAAAAAAATAAAGGCAGGATGCAAAAAATATCCTTGCATTTTGCACAGGGTTCTGGTATACTGTATCTGTTACCGTGGTACGGGGTTGGGAGTATGCCCGCTTTTTGGGAATGCCGTTTCCCGCCGCTGTTCCATTGGCACATAAAATTTTATAAAGAGGTATGTAACTATGAACAAGCAGGAAGTTATGGCCAAAGTCGCTCTGACCGAGAAGGACACTGGCTCTCCCGAAGTGCAGGTCGCTCTGCTGACCGCTCACATCAACGAGCTGAACGAGCACCTGAAGAAGAACCCGAACGATCACCACAGCCGCCGCGGCCTGATGAAGATGGTTGGCCGCCGCCGCAATCTGCTGGCTTATCTCCAGAAGAAGGACATCGAGCGTTACCGTGCTCTGATCGCAACTCTGGGTCTGCGTAAGTAATTTAAACAGAGGGCAGGTACCGCAAAGGTGCCTGCCTTTTGCTTTTGTATACAAATGGCAGCGGCTGCGTATTGCAGCAGTAAATCGAACGCCTGTGCCCCGAATGCTTTTTCATGGCGCGGACGGCTCACATCAACGGCAGAGACATTCCCCCGGTGGGGGGGGAAAATATCTCAAACAAAACCGGATGTGAACGGCACGGACGCTGGATTTATTGCTATGATGCGCGTGCCACCGCCTTTTGGATAGAAAAAATCCGAAAAAACAAGGAGGCAAAAACAATGGCAATTGAATTTGGTTCCCGCAGAGAGACCTTTGAGAACTACAAGGTCTACGAGACCATGCTGGCAGGCCGCCCGTTCAAGGTAGAAATGGGCAAAATGTGCGGTCTGTCCAACGCCAGTGCGCTGATCCGCTACGGCGAGACCTGCGTTCTGTGCAATGTGGTCATGAGCCCCAAGCCCCGCGAAGGCGTGGATTTCTTCCCGCTGAACGTCGAGTATGAGGAAAAGCTCTACGCCGCAGGCCGCATCCCCGGCAGCTTTATGCGCCGTGAGGGCCGCCCCGGTGAGCGCGCCATCCTGACCAGCCGCGTGGTGGACCGCCCCATGCGCCCGCTGTTCCCCAAGGAAATGCGCAACGACGTGTGCATCACCATGACCGTCATGAGTCTGGACCCCGACTGCAGCCCTGAGATCGCCGGTATGATCGGTGCTTCTCTGGTCACTGCCGTGTCCGACATCCCGTGGAACGGCCCCATCGGCGGCGTGCAGGTGGGTCTGGTGGACGGCGAGATCGTGCTGAACCCCACGCAGGAACAGCGCAAGGTGAGCGACCTTGCCCTGACCGTTGCCGCCACCATGGATAAGATCGTCATGATCGAGGCCGGTGCCAACGAGGTGGACGAGGACACCATGCTGAACGCCATCAAGGCCGCTCACGTGGAGATCAAAAAGACCATTGAGTTCATCAACCGCATCGTGGCCGAGCGCGGTAAGAAGAAGATCGATTTTCAGGTGGTGGGTCTGGATATGGACGTGTTCCACGCCATCCAGAACAAGTATCTGGACGACTTCAAGGCTGCTATGGACACCGACGACAAGAATGTGCGCGATGCCGCTCTGCTGCCCATCATGGACAAGATCGCCGAGGAGTACCCCGACCTGACCGCTGCAGACCTTGATCTGGTCAGCTACAAGATGCAGAAGTTCGTGGTGCGCCGCTGGCTGCTGGACGAGGGCAAGCGCGTGGACGGCCGCGGCATCAACGAGATCCGCCCGCTGGCTGCCGAAGTGGGCATCCTGCCCCGCGTGCATGGCTCCGGCATGTTCACCCGCGGCCAGACGCAGGTGCTCACCACCTGCACTCTGGGCGGCACCAAGGACAACCAGCTCATGGACGACCTGACCGACGAGCAGACCAAGCGCTATATCCATCACTACAACTTCCCGCCGTACTCTGTGGGCGAGGCCCGCGCACCGCGCAGCCCCGGCCGCCGCGAGATCGGCCATGGCGCACTGGCAGAGCGTGCTCTGGTGCCCGTGCTGCCCTCTCTGGAAGAGTTCCCCTACACCATCCGCTGCGTGTCTGAGGTGCTCTCCTCCAACGGTTCCACCTCTCAGGCATCCATCTGCGGCTCTACGCTGGCCCTGATGGATGCAGGCGTGCCCATCAAGGCACCCGTTGCCGGCATTTCCTGTGGTCTGATCACCGAGGGCGACCGCTGGATGACCATGCTGGACATTCAGGGCGTGGAGGACTTCCACGGCGATATGGACTTCAAGGTGGGCGGCACCCGCAAGGGCATCACTGCCATCCAGATGGACATCAAGATCGATGGCCTGACCTACGACATCATTGCCGAGGCCTTCGAGAAGTGCCGCAAGGGCCGCCTGTATATTCTGGACGAGATCATCAAGCCGGTGATCGCAGAGCCCCGCCATGAGCTGAGCCGCTACGCACCCAAGATGTTCAGCATGATGATCCCCACCGATAAGATCAAGGACGTGATCGGTAAGGGCGGCAAGGTCATTCAGGACATTTGCGCTACCTGCAACTGCAAGATCGACGTGCAGGAGGACGGCCATGTGTTCGTCTCTGCTGTGGATCAGGAGGACGCAAAGCGCGCCATCTTTACCATCAAGACCATTGTGGAGGACCCCGAGATCGGTGCCATCTACAAGGGCAAAGTGACCCGCCTGATGAACTTTGGTGCCTTCGTTGAGATCGCACCGGGCAAGGAAGGTCTGGTGCACATCTCCAAGCTGGACACCAAGCGTGTGGAGCGCGTGGAGGATGTGGTGGCCGTGGGCGATGCCATCGTGGTCAAGGTGACCGACATCGACCAGCAGGGCCGTATCAACCTGAGCCGCCGCGATGCCATTCTGGCGCTGGAAGCCAAGCGCGCCGAGCAGCAGGCACAGCAGCAGTAAACCCTGACTGCATAAAAGAAACCGAAAAAGAGGACCCGATGCAGATGCATCGGGTCCTCTTTGTTGTATCAGAATAAAATTATACTGTGCGGTATTTGCGATCCAGTGCCCAGCCGAATGCAAACAGCACCACACCGCTGACAGCCAGCACCGGCACGGGCCAGTTCAGCTGACCGGTCTGCGGCAGACCGCTCATTACCGGATTATCCGGGTGGCCCGGCAGAACGGGGCTGTCTGGATTACCGGGTGCTACCGGATGATCCGGATGGCCCGGGGCCACGGGATTGTCCGGATGGCCCGGAGCCACGGGATTGTCCGGATTACCGGGAGAGACCGGGTTATCCGGGTTGTCCGGCGGGGTAGGCGTATCAGGATAATCGGGCGTAGGCGGGGTAGGGGGCGTAGGCGGCGTGTCCGGCTTGGTGGGGGTGTAAGCACCCACCTTGGGGCTGGCATCCACCGCATAATTCCACTTGCCATCCTCCGCCATGGGCAGAGAGACAAGGAACGGATTGATCGGCTCATAGCCCTTGGAAGCCTCGGTCTGCACGATCAGATACAGGCCAAGCTCCAGACCACGGAAGGTCACGTTGCCGTCCGCATCAATGGTCTTTGTGGTGCCCTCGGCGCTTTGGGGCAGATACTCCTGCAGCTGGGCCGCAAGGGTGCTGTCGGTCAAATCACCCAGCGCAATGCCGCAGCCGTAGAAATCGCCGCAGTATTCGTAGCTCAGGTTGCCGTTTTGGCGCTTTACCTCGGCCACACGGTACAAAGTGAGCTTGCCGCCGCTCAGCGCCTTATCGTTGGCGCTGTCGTACAGCGTAACGCAGATGGTGCCGGTAGTGGGATTGCCGCTGCTGTCCACCAGCTTGATGTTTGCGCTGGTGGCAAGGGCAGGCAGCGCACTTGTTACCAGAAGGCACAGCACCAAAAGCAGGGCCGCAGCGTGCTTTTTGAGATCAGTGCGTTTCATGTTTTTCACCTCTTGTAGATTTGCGTTTGCGGTTGGAGAACAGCAGCCAGAGCAGCAGCACCAGCAGCAGGGGCAGTGCCATGATGGGAGCTGTGATGATCGGTTCGATCTTGATGGCATCGGCTGTTACACGGATGTGCTTGAGCTTGTCCGGCGTTTCGATGCGCCGTCCGCGCACCAGAAGGCGGTGGGAGTTGATGCCGTAGGGGGTGCAGGTCATCAGGGTGACGTAATCCTTGCCGTCCACCACCTTGAGGTTGTCGGTCTCGGTGGGCAGTACAATGGAGATCTGGTCCACCTCATAGGTCAGCACCCGGTCCAGCACCGTGATGGTGAAGGTGTCGCCCACTTCCAGCTGGTCCAGATTGGTGAACAGCTTGGCGCTGGGCAGGCCGCGGTGGGCCGAAATGACCGCGTGGGTGCTGCCGCCGCCCACCGGCAGGCTGGTGCCCTCCAAGTGGCCTGCGGCGATCTGCAGCACGCCATCGCTGGTGCCGTGGTAGATGGGCAGCTCCACACCGATCTTTTCAATGGTGATGTAGCCCATGATGCCGGTGCCGGTCACATCCAGCGTGCTTTCGTAGGTGGGAAAGCGCTGCGGGAAATACAACGCGTCCGGGTCTGCGGCGATCTGCGCATTGAACGCATCTGCCGCCTCGAAATAGGCGCTGTAGTCGGCATCGGTCAGATTGTCCACATCCTCGGCATAGGTGGCCACAGCACGGGACTGATGCAGCTGGTTGACGTAATCGCTGAGGGTGGGGTATAACATCACGGATAGACCCACGAAAAAGACGAGGATCAGGATGATGGTGCTTTTGTTCTTTTTCATGGGCTACTCCCTAATGTTATAAGGATAGGAGCGGGGGCCTTGCGGCCCCTTTGCTCCGGGTTCTTGGGGGAAATGGAGCTTACTTGTTCTCCATGCGCTTCTTGGTGACCAGCAGAACGATGGCCGCAACCATCAGGCCGCCGCCGACCACATAGAACAGGGTAGTGCCGATGCCGCCGGTGGAGGGCAGGGTAATGCCGCCGGCTTTTATGTTGACGATATCATTCGTCAGGTTGGAGCCTTCAAGATTAACCTGATTATTTCTGGAGTGGTCTGCTTTGATGGTCACTGGGATTACTTTGCAGGCACTGTAACCGTCAGGAGTTTTGGTCTCCTTCAGGTAGTAGGTGCCAGCGTCCAGACCCTTAACATTGAACTGACCATCTTGGCCAGAGATCATCTCAACGCCTTTACCCTCAGTGCTAAAGTCGCGAGAGTAAGTGTCGTCATCATTCATTTTGAGCTTGATCTCATCTTCATCATGGCAAGCTTCATCGCTGTACAGACGGAAGCCGGCGCCCGCCAACACATTATTCGGGTTATCATCATCGTGATACTTGGTGTTGTTCAGCTGGTAGGTGTACACATAGACTGGAGTGCTTTCGGGAGTTTTACCAATGGATGACTCGTCTTTGGGATTGTTGGAATAGGTAAGATAAACTTTATTTATGTTACTAGTAGAACCACCTGCAATATTGACATAGGCTTTGTCGTTCAGGTGTGCAGTGTAGGTAACCGTAATAGTAGCGCCGTCATTCAAATTAGCAACGCAGTTCTTGACATCATGAATTTTTACCACAAAAGAGTTTTGACTTTTAAGATTGGAAATATCAATGTCATACTTCGAAGAATCGTTGGTGATATCATAGGGTGTGCCATTGGATTCAATGACTACACTATCGAGTCCGTCATAAGTAATGCCCTCGGACAAGGTATCATTGAAGCAAACAGTGTACTTATCATAGTAATCGTAAGCACGGCCTTCGTCTCTGCCTGCGGGCAACTTAGCGATCAGCTGGAACTGGAACTTTTCGTTGATTGCATGGTCAGCGGAACTGCCCCAACCACCAGCAGAGCTAATGTCGTTGTTGTCGTTGTCATAAACTTTCTTCTCAACAGTGGGTTTTACAACCTTATGATTAATTATAACGTTAAATTCTCCTTGGTGGGTATCATTCACCAGGAGGAAGGAATTGTAGGCATGATAGTAATCGCCACTGCTAAAGTCGATATTATCAACGATCAGATAATAACCTGCCTCGGGAATGGTGATGGCACCGCCGTGACCTACAATGTTGGATTCCGGGGCTCCACCATCCGAGTAGAGATAGTGGCATACAAAACGCGCGAAAGCGATGCTGTTAGCATCGGAATCGTCCCATTTGCTGATAACCGCAAGAACTTTCTGAACAGTGGCAGCGTCGGTAGCGTCGGTAGCGTCGATAGACTGAAACTGAGCGCCAATGATAGGAGCATCCGTCAGTTTTTCCAGAAAATCATCAGGATGAGTGATGTGGCTGCCCCACGTAACGTCGGAAAGCGTCGGATTGTCCTTACTACTAATAACACCCTTGAAGATCTGGAAAGCGATGTAATCGTGGTGGTCGTAGAGGTCCTCCTTAGTCTCCCAAGGTTCGAATGCAAACGCCGGGATCGCCATGGCGCACACCATGGCAACTGCCAGCAGTGCGGCCAGCAGCTTTTTGATTACTTTCTTCATCATGATTTGCGAAAGTCTCCTTTCAAGTTTTTCTGATTCCTATTTTCAGGGTCTGCTTCCGGCGCAGAATCAATTTTGCCGCCGTGTCAGGAAGGATGCAGGCTTTTTAACGTGCCCTCCTTTCGCGTCTGTGCTTTCTGCAAACCCCGCACACCAGAGCGGCAAGCATCAGCGCACCGCCGCCTGCTGTATACAGTTTGGTACCGGCCCCGCCGGTAGAGGGAAGTTCGTAGTCGGACGGATCGGCCTGACTGGTGATCACAAGGCTGTCGGTTTTTACCGACTCTTCGGCATCATCGCTGATGGGCGTATCCAGAATCTTGATGTTATTGATTACTTCACCGTCAACAGCCGTTTTGCCAAAGTCCTTCAGCTTGACGGTGTAGCAGATAGAATAGGTTCCTGCGGCAATGGGGGAACCGGCAGAACCCAAGGTGATCTTGCGCTCACCATTATCATCTTCCCAAGTGATGCCGAGCGTTGTATTGCCGTTTTCCATGCTGAGCTGGAGCGAGTTTTCGACATATTCGGCGGTTACGCCGGTGGGCAGGGTCATGCTGTCCGCAAGCGTCAGCGGGCCGGCCTGTTCGTTCTGGACCACAAGCGTAACAGTGTAATCCAGATAGGCATCATTGCCATCGCAGCGCGGGTCCTTCACGCTCTGGTTAAGGTCATAGTTCTTATCGTCTCTTTGATCCTCATCGGGGGTTTCATCCGGGTTGATGGTGATATCAAGGGCGTAATCTTTGTTGACCTCGATCTGATTAAAGCCGCTGCTGGTGACCTCGCTCTGGTTCCACTGGAAATTGAAGGAAACGTTGCTGGTGACTTTGGCATCGGAAGTATCCGCGCCTGCGGCTGCCTCCTCTTTCTGCTGGATATAGTCTTGGTCGTACCGCAGCACGGCGTACCAGCAGCCGTCATTCCCCTTGAGCAGCCGGTAGCTGCCGCAGGTGTCATAATTGCCGGTATCTTCCAGTTTGCCGGAGATAAGCTCATCGTTCAGCACATCAAAGCTCTTGGGCAGCTTAACATGGACACAGTAGTCGTTGTTCTGGATCTCTTTGGCCGGGATATCTGTGACGGTAAGGCTGCTGTGCAGAAGCTCCGAAATGGTGGTGACGTTGGTATCCTCGTATTCAGTGCCATTCTTGCGCTGCACCTCCAGAGCAGTGAGGTAATCCAGTGCATCCAGACCTTTGATGGTGGTAATGGCACCTGCGTCATCTTCGACTTTGAAATCCGGCGTAGCAACGCCGTAATCGGCCTGCTGCGCATTTGCCACAGACACCAGCGTTGTTACCTGCGAAGCATTCAGCGTGACTTTAGCCACCTTGCCGTCCACATCGCCGGAGATCACGGTCAGGGTGCCGAAATCTTCGTCCACATCGCTCACGATGCCAACGGTGCTGGCATCCACGGTGTATTCCTCAATGTGGGGCGCGGTGTCAGTGGTGGCCGCAGCATCCATGGAGAGCAGGGCAATGTCGGCATCGGCGGAATCATCCTGCACCTGCAACGGCTGGCTTTCCGCGGCCACAGCCTTGGTCACGGTGCCATTGTAAATGACGATATCACCGGGCATTGCGGCATCAGACGGCAGATCACCGTCAAAATCCATGGCATAGCCGCTGCCGGTCTCTTCGTTGTACAGCGCGCTGCGCAGCTGGCTGTGCAAAGACAGCACACTGGAAACCTGCGGGATAGCGCTCTGGGGGATATCGGCATATTTCAGGCAGTAGGAAAGGAACATCACGTCCCATGGGCCGTAGTCGTTGCCGTAGTCGTTGCCGTAGCGGGTGTAGTGGCGCACGGTCTCGCCGTCGGCATCGTCCAGCTGGAAGTTGCGCTCGCTCTGCTCATAGCCCAGCTGGCTCTCGGCTACGGCCAGCAGGTCGTCGGCCCAGTTGCCGCTTAGCGTGGTGCCGGTCTGTGCCAGCCATTCGTCCTCGTCCTGCATGTCGTCCAGCGGGTCGGACAGGCAGTTCACCGTGTGGTGGTGCTCCGGCAGGTCGCAGACCAGCACTTCCTCGTAGCAGGCATCAGTGTGGTGGTGCACCGGGGTCTCGATCACAGGATCGACCACCACGGGCTTTGCGGCCACCGGCTCCTCAAACAGGGCCACCGGGTCATAATCGGGGTTCACTTCTTCTACAAGCTCGCCCTCTTCCAGACCGCACACCAGCTCATAGGTGGTGGTGTAGCAGCTGTCGTCGTGGGTGTGCTCGAATTTATCGCAGATGAAGGTGACACCATCCTCATCAAAACAGCTGTCGTCGTGGGTGTGCTCTTCTTCCAGGCAGGTCAGCTCCCGCACTTCCTGATAGCAGTCGTCGGTGTGCTCATGGGGCACAAAGATGTACTCCGGCTCTGCGGAATGGGCTGCAATGCCGGAATCATCCGCATCCACGCCGAACGCATCATCATCCATGTCGAATGTATCATCAAAAGACATGCCGTCGTCCGTCATGGTGGCATTCCAGTCCTCCGGTTCGCCTTCCTCATAGCCGCATACCAGCTGCTTTTCATAGCAGGCAGCGGTGTGCTCGTGCTCCAACTCGCCGCACAGATATTCGGCCGTTTTGGCAATGCCCACGCCGTGCAGCTGCCAGTTCACGAACAGGCTGGTGGTAAGCGCCAGTGCCAGCAGCAGCGCAGTATAGCGTCTGGCGCGCTGGTGGTTCCGACGGAACTTTTTCTGATATTCTTTCACAATATCCCGCATGATTCCTAAACCTCCTTAGTGGATCAACGAGAAGTTGGACAAGGGCCATACCCGCAAAAAAACCTTGCCTACGATCTGACTTTTTTCCACACAGCCGATCACACTGCTGCGGCTGTCAATGGAGGTGGCCCGATGGTCACCCAGTACGAAATACCGGTTTTCCGGCACCTGATAGGGAAATTTGATGTCGCATTCGCCCAGAGCCAGTTCATCTACATATGGCTCATCCAGCGTCTGGCCGTTCACAGTGACCACACCGTCCTCGTCCAGTTCGATCACATCACCGGGCAGGCCGATGATGCGCTTGAGCAGAAGCTTGTTCTGCCAGTAAAATCCGCAAAGGTCGCCGGTCTTCATGTCACTGCCCTTGACCAGCAGAATGATGTCCCGGTCCTGCAGAGTGGGGTTCATGCTGTCGCCGGAGACCTGCAGCACCGGCAGAAACAGGGTGGCCAGCAGCACGGCAACGGCCGCGACCACCAGCAGCGTGTAGACCGTGCTGCGAAGCACCCGCATATAACGGCTGCGGTAGGCCAGACGTTCGCGCTCTGCTTCCACCTCTGCTGTGGATGGAATGGGCGTGAACCTGATCTTTTGCTCTTTCATTTGGCACGCTCCTCCGGCAGGAATTCCGTGCTGTGATAGCCGTCCAGCAGTTCGCTGGCCCGGCGGTCAAAAGCGGCCCGGCGCTGCTGGATCTCCTGCTGCGTCCGGGCAAGCATTGCCTTGCAGTCCGCTTCGGTCTGGGCGCGCTTGCGTGCGGCGGCTTCCGTTTCCGCGTCGCACTGCTGCTGGGTACGGGCCTTCAGGTTCGCAGCCTCGGTCTGTGCCTGTGCAAGGATCTGCTGGGCTTCGGCTTCCGCCTGAGCGCGCAGAGCGCTGGCAGCGGCATCGGTGTTTTTGTTTGCTGCGAGCACCGATGCAACGTATTCATCAGCCGCAGCCTGCGCCGCTTCAAACACCTTGTTCAGCTCCAGTGCAGCCTGCGCAATGGAACCTGCGTTTTCAATATGGATCTGCCGTTCCTGCAGCTGGGCAGACAGGGCAGCGTTTTCTGCCCGGAGCCGGTCCTCGCTCTGCTTGAGCGCCAGAATGATCTCGACTAATTCGGTGCGGCGCATGTGCCGCAGTTCACGGTCTGGCATAATGATCGATTTCTCCCGCAAAAAGTGGTCGGATTGGGCGAACGAAAACTTTCGACAAATACGAAAATTTTAGCACCACAAAACCACATTTGATATATCAGTTTTCGGCGTGAAAGCGCCAGTTTGATGAATGACCTTCCACCTTATATGTTAGCACAGTATGCGTAACAAAAGCGTAACAAGAATGCCTTTTCCGTGCATTTTTTTGCCAAAGCCAAAGAAAAATTGTTTCTTTTGATGTAAACGATTAAAATGCGTTAAAAACAAAAAGAACTGTCCCCACAACGGAGACAGTTCTTGAAAAACAGATGAAAATAGAAGCCGGATCAGAAGCTCTTCAGCAGATCGCCCAGAGTCAGGAAGGACTGGTAGATCACGTTGACATTGTTGATGATGGAGCTTGCACCGGAGAAGATGCGGGCAATGGCGTTGAACACCTTACCGACATTCAGGAAGCTGTTGTAAGCGTCGCGGGCACCACCGTCCAGATAGACCATTTCCTCTTCGCTGATGGAGGCATAGTTTGCGGGCAGTTTCATAGTAGACATGGAGATTTTCCTTTCTATTGATAAAATTGATACAGTGTGTGGAAAGACTTAAATAAAGGCAGCCACGGCCAGCGTGGTGATCAGAGCACCGGCTACCGTCAGAACGCTCAAAATCGGGCCGTCATCGTATTCCTGCGCGGTCTGTTCCGGCTGAGCGGGCGTGGATGTGCTGGTGGAAGTGGTGGCATTTTTCACGGTCCAGTGTGCGTACACAGTGGTATCACCGGTAAACACCGTAGAGGTGCTGATTTTTGTGCCGCCCACCGGCTCGGTATACCAGCCGTCAAAGGTGTAGCCTTCCAGCGCAGGCTGCGCGGGCAGGGCACTGAGTTTGCCGCTCAGATTGGTGGTGACTGCCACAGCGGAGCTGCTGCCGCCCATGGCATCCAAACCAATGGTGTAGACCTGCGAATCCTTGTCTTCTGCGGCAAAGGCAGAGGGCAGTGCACAGCAGAGCAGTGCAGCGCTGAGCAGACCGAGGACCAGTATTTTCAAGATCTTTTTCATATGACTCCTCGCTTTCCTGACGAATTGGGATGTGGTGCCTGCCGGGAACGGAAACACCAGAACAGACCTCGATGTCCCCGCCATGAGGCAGTAGACGAAAAAGCCGGGAAGAGGAGGTTTATTCAATCCTATATTTACCACATATAGTGTAACAAAAGCGCAACAAAATGGGCGTATTCTGTTGTTATGATGAAAAAATTGGTTTTTCACAAATTGCAGGCTGCAAAAGGCGGCACAGAGCCGCCGCAAAAGCGGAAAAGTGGAACCTTCCCCTTGTGGAAAAACAAAGAATATGGTATAATATCTTGCACGATGCGCCATCGCCAAGCGGTAAGGCAGGGGACTTTGACTCCCCCATCGTAGGTTCGACTCCTGCTGGCGCAACCAAAAGCCCCGTCATCCTGAAAAGGCTGACGGGGCTTTTTGCATCACTTTTCCACAAAATGCGGCTGAACGGTGCAAAGCTCAGCGGCGGCGGATCTTTCTGGTGGGCTTGCGACGGTTCCAGTTGTTCAAAAGGACCCACGCAAAGTAGATGATGATGGAAATAATACTCAATGTTATTACAACTTTGAGGTACAGACTGCCTAAGAACTCCTGAAAACGCGCCACAGTGAACAGCAGCGGGTTGCGGCTGACATCCTGCCCGGCGATCAGGTCCACCACGCCAATGGTCTCACCGGCAAGCTTCAGCTCCACGGTACCCACCACATCGCCCTGCTGGACAGGGGCACACACGGAATCCGGCAGGTGGAAATATTTCTGGGTCACGCTGCCGTCGCCGGTGGAAGGCAGCAGGGTCATCATGCTGTCGGCGGGATACAGCTGCAGGGAGCTGGTATCGGAGGAATACTTCACCGGGATCTCGGCCAGCGTAAGGTCGGTGTCCAGCGCGGCCTGAATGGAAAAGCTGTCGAACACCCAGTCCATCAGCTTCACGGTCTCGCACAGGGCCGGGCGACGGTTGGCGTAGCCGAAATCGTCGCAGGTGTCCGGGCTTTGCATCACGCAGAAAATATAGGTGGCACCATCCTTATTGGCCCATGAAACATAGCTCTGATTGCCACTGTCGCTTTTGAATGCGGTCACATCGCACATGCCGCCCTGCATGGCGCTGCGGTAGTATTTGCCGCCGCTGGATTTGCTCAGCGCGGCGTTCTGGCTGACCAGAACAGACGAAGAACGGTGTTTTTCTTTGGCGGGCATGGTAAAGCTGGGCGCACCGGAAACCTCCACAAAGGCATCAAAGCTCATCAGATAGCGCAGGATCAGGTACATATCCACGGCACAGGTCACGTTGCCGCTGTCGATGCCGCAGGCATCCGTCCATGTGCTGCCGGTGGTGCCGATGCGCTGGGACAGGGTGTTCATCTGGCTCACCCAGCCCGCGAGGTCGCCGCCGGAAAGGGCATAGGCAAGGCCCATGGCGGCTTCGTTGGCGTTGCGGGTCAGCATGGCGTACATGGCTTCGCGGTAGGTAAAGGTCTCGTTGGAGCGCATATCGGCGTTGTTGGTGTTATAAACGTAATCCGAGATGGCAAAGGGCATCTGGAAGGTGTCGTCCAGATGGTCGGCATAGTTGGTCAGCAGCAGGGCAATGGTCATGTACTTTGTCAGACCACCGGCGGATACCTGCTTTGTGCTGTCCTTATCATAGACGATGATATTGGTATCGGTGTTGACGATATAGGCACTCTGTGCCTGCACCTGATAGACCGGGGTGGGGTCGAACATAGCCCCGGCGGGCAGCACAAGGCAGCTGAACAGGACAGCGAACGACAAAACCAGCGCAAAAATACGTTTCATGTGGACAATTCCTTTAAAAAGCGATAATATAAAACAACAGGCAGCACGGCACAAGCGCCGTGCGCCGGGTAAGAACGAGATCACAGCGGAAGGCTGTATTCTTTATAATAACAGGTTTGGCGGGGTGTGACAAGGCTTATTGTGCCGATTTCACATCCGGTCAGGGAGGACAGGAATGGTATATCTGACAGGGGACACCCACGGCGACATCGACCGCTTCAAGCACGGCAAGCTGCGCTGGCTGGGCAAACGGGATACCGTGGTGGTACTGGGCGACTTTGGCTTTGTGTGGGACGGCAGCAAGGAGGAACAGAAAAAGCTGGATTGGCTGCGCAAGCGCCCGTATACCCTGCTGTTTCTGGACGGCAGCCACGAAAACTACGACCTTTTGAAGCAGTATCCCACCGAGGAACGCTTTGGCGGCAAGGTGCAGGCACTGGGCGGCAATGTGTACCATGTGTGCCGCGGCAGTGTGCTGGAATTGGAGAACAAAAAATACCTGTGCTTTGGCGGTGCGGAAAGCCAGGATGTGGAGGATCGGGAACCCGGCGTGAACTGGTGGAGGGAAGAAATGCCTTCGGAGGAGGAATACGCCTTTTGTGAGGAGAACCTTGCAGCGTGCGATTACAAAGTGGATTATGTGCTGACCCACGATGCGCCAAGCAGATTTTTGGATTTTACCGCCCTTGCCAGCGGCGAGACCAACCAGCTGCACAGCTTTCTGGATAAAATTTTGTTGAAGCTGACCTACGACAAGTGGTTTTTTGGCTGCTACCATAAGGATACCCAGCTTTCCACCAAAAGCCGCTGCGTGTTCTGCGATGTGATAAGCATGGGCGAACGGCACGCAAAGCGTTCCGTTCGATAACAGGGGCCGCTGCACCAGCCGTGCAGCGGCTTTTGCATTTGCTGTTGCTTGTGCGCAAAAAATCTCCGGATCAGTTCATGGCTCCGGCTTTCTCGAACATCTGCTGCACCTGCTGTTCCAGCAGTGCGTGCTCCGGCGCTTCCAGCAGCGGGTCGTCGGCCAGCATGGCAACGGCTTCCGCCTGCGCAGCGTGCAGGGTGCGGGTGTCGTTCATCAGGTCGGCGATCTGCAGGGTGGGCAGGCCGTGCTGGCGGCTGCCGAAAAAGTCGCCGGGGCCGCGGGTCTCCAGATCGTACTGCGCCACCGCAAAGCCGTCCGTGGTGCTGCACAAAAATTTCAGCCGCTTTTGTACGTTTTCGCTTTGGTTGTCGCTGACAAGGAAGCACCAGCTCTCCGCTGCACCGCGTCCCACGCGGCCGCGCAGCTGATGCAGGGCGCTCAGACCGTAGCGCTCTGCGTTTTCGATCACCATTACGCTGGCATTGGGCACATCCACACCCACCTCAATGACGGTGGTGGACACCAGTGCGTCCAGCCGTCCGGCTTTGAAGTCCTCCATCACGGCAGCTTTCTCCTTGGGTTTGAGCTTGCCGTGCATCAGGCCTACCCGGCGCTCCGGCAGCAGGGCTTTGGCAATGTCCTCGTAGTAGCTCTTAACGGCGTTCAGCCCGCCATCCGGTGTGTCCTCGATGGCGGGGCAGACCAGATACACCTGCCGCCCTCTGCCAATCTCCTGATCGAGAAAATGGTAGAGGTCGCGCCGCTTTTTGCCGGTGATGCAGCGGGTTTTGACCGGGGTGCGGCCCGGCGGCAGCTCGTCCAGAATGGAGATGTCCAAATCGCCGTAGATGAGCAGGCCCAGCGTGCGGGGAATGGGCGTTGCGCTCATCACCAGCAGGTGCGGATTCGCGGCCTTTTCGGCCAGCATTCCGCGCTGCCGTACCCCAAAGCGGTGCTGCTCGTCGATCACAGCAAGACCCAGCCGGGCAAACTCCACGCCTTCACTGAGGATGGCGTGGGTGCCCACCACAAGGTCGGCTTCGTCGTTCCGGATGGCGGCAAGGGTGGTGCGGCGTGCAGCGGCCTTCATGCCGCCGGTCAGCAGGGCCACCCGCATCCCGAAGGGGGCAAGCATCCGGTTCAGGCCTTCGGCGTGCTGGGTGGCCAGAATTTCTGTCGGGGCCAGCAGCGCGGCCTGATACCCCGCCCGGATGCACGCCCAGATGGCGGCAGCCGCCACCAGCGTTTTGCCGCTGCCCACATCGCCCTGCAAAAGGCGGTTCATGGAAGTCTCGCCCGCCATGTCGGCCAGAATCTCGCTCACGGCCCGGCGCTGGGCTCCGGTGGGGGAAAAGGGCAGGCTGGCCCAGAACAGGGACGGGTCGGCAAGCTGCATGGGCGCACCGGTGGCAGCGGCACCCCGGTTTTTCATCCGGCCAATGCCCAGCTGCAAAACCAGAAGTTCTTCATAGATCAGCCGCCGCCGGGCGGCATAGGCTTGCTCTTCGGTGGCAGGGCAGTGGATGGCCCGCACGGCATCTGCCTTGGAGAGCAGACGGTATTTTGCCAGCATTTCCGGCGGAAGAGGGTCGGGCAGAAGCTCTGCATGGGGCAGCAGCTGCCGCACGCACTTGGCGATGGCATTGCTGGTCAGGCCCTCGGTCTGGGGGTAGACCGCTTCAAAGGGAGAAGCCTTGATCTGCTCGGCGGTGCGCACCTGCGGGTTGACCATCTGGCGGCGCAGCATCCCGCCGGTAACGATGCCTTGAAAATAGTATTCCTGCCCCAGCTGCAGCTTCTGGGCGGCATACGGATTATTGAACCATGTGATCTCCAGACTGGACACATCGTCCCCGGCAGTGATGCGCTCCATCCGCCGCCCGCCCGGCAGGATACGCCCGCCGGGTTTGGCGAACACCTCGGCCCTGACGACGCACTCCACATCGGTGGGCGCTTCGGCGATGGAATAGGGTTTGGTGAAGTCGATATATCTGCGCGGGTAGTGGCACAGCAGGTCGGCCAGCGTCACGATGCCCAGCTTCTCGAACCGCTCAGCGGTCTTGGGGCCAACGCCCTTCAGGTAGCGCACCGGCGTATCCGGGGTGAGGGTGGTATGGTTTTCGGCGGGCATGGTGTGTCAGCTCCTTTCCTGGATGCAATATAGCCATTGTAACACGGAGCGGCAGCGGATGCAAATGGCCCAAAAAGGAAAAACCGGCAGGACCTTTGCCTTTGGGCAGGAACTGTGGTACACTCGGAAGAAAAAGAGGAGAGAATATTTATGGAGATCCGTAAGGGGACCTTAAAGGACTTGGAGGCCATTGCAGCGGTGGAGGCGGCCTGCTTCCCGGCGGCAGAGGCGGCTACGGCAGAGGAGTTTGCCGGGCGGCTGCAGCAGTACGGCGATCATTTTTGGCTGCTGTGGGAGGGGGAAAGGCTGCTGGCCTTTGTGGACGGCTTTTGCACCGACTGGCCGGACCTGACCGATGAGATGTACGCCGACGCCTCCCTCCACCGGGAGAATGGTGCCTGGCAGATGATCTTTGGGGTAAACACCATCCCGGCCTGCCGCAGACAGGGGTACGCCGGGCAGCTGCTGCAGCAGGCCATTGCCGACGCCCGGGACCAAGGCCGGAAGGGGCTGGTACTGACCTGCAAGGAGGCCCTGGTGCACTACTATGCAAAGTTCGGCTTTGTGAACGAGGGCGTTTCCGGCTCCACCCACGGGGGCGTGGTGTGGTACCAGATGCGGCTGAAGTTCTGAGGGGGACGATCTGGAATGGCCTACGCCTTGCTCCGGCCGTATTCAGCGGAAGAATAATTTTTAAGAGAGCAATGCCGGAGCTTCCGCGGACGCTCCGGCATTGCATTTTCACTGGAGGGGGCGTAAAGGTAGACGGCATTTGCAGTGCCGCTTTCTGCGAAAGTGCGGCACTGCGGCAGACTTTTCGGCTTAACTGCAAAGTGACCGGTTTCGCCAGAGGCTCTCCCTTTGAGGAAAGACTTCCCCCGCTCCGGGGGAAGATGTCACCGCAGGTGACAAAAGGGGGAGTCTGTCACCGTAGGTGACGGAGAGGGCGAGGAGGCTGATAGGGAACAACGCAAAACAAAAAAATCCCGGAAGCTTCAGCTTCCGGGAATCTTTTGGAGGTGACGACCAGATTTGAACTGGTGGATGAGGGTTTTGCAGACCCTTGCCTTACCACTTGGCCACGTCACCATATTTAGGAGTGAATTTCCACTCCTGTTGGAGCGGCCGACGAGGCTCGAACTCGCTACCTCCACCTTGGCAAGGTGGCGCTCTACCAGATGAGCTACGGCCGCATATTCGGTGCATTTTACCTTGCACCCATCATTTCTGATGCCCTGAAAACAAGTTTCAAAGTAGGTGAAAGCTTGCGCTTTCTTGGTGGCGACCCGGATCGGGCTCGAACCGACGACCCCCAGCGTGACAGGCTGGTGCTCTAACCAACTGAGCTACCGGGCCATATTGGAGCAACTGTTGCTGCTCCGTTATGGAGCGGCCGACGAGGCTCGAACTCGCTACCTCCACCTTGGCAAGGTGGCGCTCTACCAGATGAGCTACGGCCGCATATTGGAAACCCTGCTGGGTTTCCTTGACTGGTGCCTCCGATCGGAATCGAACCAATGACACGGGGATTTTCAGTCCCCTGCTCTACCGACTGAGCTACAGAGGCGCACCGGACGATGATTATTATACCTGAAATTTCGATTTTGTAAAGGGGTAAATCCAAATTTTTTTCAGAAAATTGAAACTTTCTTGATTTTGGTCGCTCCAGCGCGTAAAATAAGAATGACTTTTTTCAACCTGCTTTCGGCACATCCGGCACAGGACGTGCTGTGTGCGGGCGCGCCAAACAGAAATTGACAAATTCAACAACCTATGGTTTAATGAAAATGAAATAATTCAGGCGCTTTTGCCCTTTTTCTCTGTGTATACCTATATTATAGTAAGAAAAGGGCAGAGGCGTTTTATGATTTGACTACAGACGGCCTGCTTTTTGCAAGAAAAGCCGGGCCGGGAGGAGCAGCATGGCAAAAAAACAGGAATATGGCAACGAGAGCATTACTTCTTTGAAGGGTGCCGACCGTGTGCGTAAGCGCCCGGCCGTTATCTTTGGCTCAGACGGCGTGGAGGGCTGCGCCCACTCCATCTTTGAGATCGTCTCCAACTCCATCGACGAAGCCCGCGACGGCCACGGCGATACCATCAACGTGACCCGCTGTAAGGATGGCAGCGTTATCGTTGAGGACTTTGGCCGCGGTATGCCCGTGGACTGGAACAACGGCGAGGGACGCTACAATTGGGAGCTGTTGTTCTGCGAGATGTATGCAGGCGGCAAGTATGGCGAGGGCGAGGATAACTACGAGTTCAGCCTTGGCTTGAACGGTCTGGGCCTGTGCGCTACCCAGTATGCTTCTGCATGGATGACCGCCGATATCTACCGTGACGGATACCACTATCACCTTGATTTTAAAAAGGGCGAGAATGTGGGCGGCCTGCAGAAGGAAGCCTACAAGGGCCGCCGCACCGGCAGCATCATTCACTGGAAGCCGGACGACGAGGTGTTCACCGACATCGATGTGCCCGGCAGCTACTATAAGGATACCCTGCGCCGTCAAGCGGTGGTCAACGCAGGCCTGACCCTGAACTTTACCGATGAAAAAGAGAAGGACCCTGCCACGGGCAAGGCGTGGTACGAGAGCTGGTGCTATGAGCACGGCATCGCGGACTATGTGGCCGAGGTGGCAGGGGAGGATACCCTGACCCCGGTGTTCAGCTGCGAGAGTGAAGCATCCGGCCGAGACCGCGAGGACCAGCCGGATTACAAGGTGCGCATGAGCGCGGCGTTCTGCTTCTCCAATAAGGTGCAGATGCTGGAATATTACCACAACTCTTCCTGGTTGGAGCACGGCGGCAGCCCGGAGCACGCGGTGCGCACCGCCTTTGTCTATCAGATCAACAAGTACCTGAAGGAAAAGAACCTCTATAAAAAAGGTGAGAGCGCCATCAGCTTTCAGGATGTGCAGGACTGCTTGGTGTATGTCTCGTCCAGTTTTTCCACCCGCACCAGCTACGAGAACCAGACCAAAAAGGCCATCACCAACAAATTCGTCTCGCAGGCTATGACCGACTTCCTCAAGCATTATCTGGAAGTGTATTTTCTGGAAAAGCCGGACGAGGCCCAGAAGATCTGCCAGCAGGTGCTGGTGAACAAGCAGAGCCGTGAGCATGCGGAAAAAACGCGCCAGAGCATCAAAAAAACCCTGTCCACCCAGATCGACCTTGCCAACCGGGTGCAGAAATTCGTGGACTGCCGCACCAAGGATGCATCCCGCCGCGAGCTGTATATCGTGGAGGGCGATTCCGCTATGGGTGCGGTCAAGTCCAGCCGCGACAGTGAATATCAGGCCATCATGCCCATCCGCGGCAAAATTTTGAACTGCCTGAAGGCCGACTATGCCCGCATCTTTAAATCGGATGTCATCGTGGATCTCATCAAGGTGATGGGCTGCGGCGTGGAACTGGGCGGCAAACACAACAAGGAGCTGGCCACCTTCAATCTCGATAATCTGCGGTTCAATAAAATCGTCATTTGTACCGATGCCGATGTGGACGGCTACCAGATCCGCACGCTGGTGCTCACCATGCTCTACCGCCTGACCCCGACCCTAATCGAGAAGGGCTATGTGTATATCGCAGAGTCGCCGTTGTATGAAATTACAACGAAAGATCGCACTTATTTTGCCTACACCGAGCCGGAAAAGACAGCGTTTCTGGAAGAGATCGGCGAGAAAAAATACACCATCCAGCGCTCGAAAGGTCTGGGTGAGAACGACCCCGAGATGATGTGGCTGACCACCATGAACCCCGAGAGCCGCCGCCTGATCAAAGTGATGCCCACCGATGTGGTGCAGACCGCGCAGGTGTTTGATATCCTGCTGGGCGACAATCTGGCAGGCCGCAAGGAGCATATCGCGCAGCACGGCGCAGAATATCTGGACGATCTGGATGTGAGCTGATGATTTTAAATTGCCTCCGCTTGCGCTCTGGCAATGACAGAGGTAACGTTATTTTAATTTGGTGATTTGTCGCAGCCTGCGGGCTGCTCCAAATCACGTTTTCACGAAGAAGGCCCCAACGGGTCACGGCATTTTAAGGGAAAAATGCAGAAAACCGGAACGGCTCCATCTGTGAAAGAGCAGCTCAGGATGGCCCGCAGGCCATCCTGAACTGCAAAAATAAAAAATATTTTCCGCTGAATATGGGCAGAGCGAGAGCGGCGCCCATTTAAAATCGTCAAGAGGTTAGAAGATGCCTAGAAAATCGACCAAGAAAACACTCAAGCCGGTGCGCCCGCAGCTGGGCGACGGCGTTGAAATTTTAAATGCCGGCAGTGTGCTGGAGGACCCCATCACCCGCACGCTGGAAACCAACTATATGCCCTACGCCATGAGCGTCATCGTCAGCCGCGCGCTGCCAGAGATCGACGGCTTCAAACCGGCGCACCGCAAGCTGCTGTACACCATGTACGAGATGGGCCTGCTCAAGGGCGCACGCACCAAGTCTGCCAACATCGTGGGCAGCACCATGCACCTGAACCCCCACGGCGATGCCGCCATCTACGACACCATGGTGCGCATGGGCCGCGGCAACGAGAGCCTGCTGGTGCCCTTTGTGGACAGCAAGGGCAACTTCGGCAAGGCCTACAGCCGGGATATGTCCTGCGCTGCTGCCCGTTACACGGAGGCGAAGCTCGAGGGTGTGTGCGAGGAGCTGTTCCGGGATATCGACAAGGAGACCGTAGACTTTGTGCCCAACTACGACAGCACCACCACCGAGCCTACCCTGCTGCCGGTCACCTTCCCCACCATTCTGGCCAACAACACGCTGGGCATCGCGGTGGGCATGGCATGCAACATCTGCTCGTTCAATCTGGCAGAGCTGTGCGCCACCACCGTGGCCCTGATGAAGGACGAGCACCACGACATCTCCACCACCATGCCTGCCCCGGACTTCGTGGGCGGCGGTCAGATTTTGTACGATGAAGCGCAGATGCGTGAAATTTACGAGAACGGCCGCGGCAGCGTGAAGGTACGCGCCCGCTACAGTGTGGTGCCGGGCGAGAACATGATCGAGGTCACCCAGATCCCGCCAACCACCACGGTGGAGGCCATCATGGACAAGATCGCGGAGCTGGTCAAGGCCGGCAAGGTCAAGGAGATCAGCGACATGCGTGACGAGACCGACCTGAACGGTCTGAAGCTGACACTGGACCTCAAGCGCGGCGTGGATGCCGACAAGCTGATGGCAAAGCTGTTTAAGGCTACCCCTCTGGAAGACAGCTTCAGCGCTAACTTCAATATTCTGGTGTCCGGCCAGCCCCGCGTGATGGGCGTGCGCGAAATTCTCAAGGAGTGGACGGCCTTCCGCGTGGAGTGCGTGCGCCGCCGCACCTACTACGACCTGCACGGCAAGGAAAAGCGCCTGCACCTGCTCAAGGGTCTTGCTGCCATCCTGCTGGACATTGACAAGGCAATCAAAATTATCCGCACCACCGAGGAAGAGACCGAAGTGGTGCCCAACCTGATGATCGGTTTTGGCATCGATGAAGTGCAGGCCGACTATGTGGCCGAGATCAAGCTGCGTCATTTGAACCGGGAATATATCCTCAAGCGCACCAGCGAGATCGAACAGCTGGAGAAGGACATTGCCGACCTGAACGATATCCTTGCAAAGCCCGCCCGCATCCGCCGCATCATCATCAATGAGCTGAACGATGTTGCCAAGAAGTACGGTCAGCCCCGCCGCAGCGAGATCCTGTACGATCTGCCTGAGGATGAGAACGGCTCCGAGGAGGAAGAAGCGCCGGATTACCCCGTGACGGTGTTCTTTACCCGCGAGGGCTACTTCAAAAAGATCCCGCCGCAGGGTCTGCGCACCGCCGGTGCCCACAAGCTGAAAGAAGGCGACGAGATCGTGCAGCAGATCGAGACCCGCAACAACGTGGAGGCGCTGTTCTTTACCGACAAGCAGCAGGTGTACAAGGTGCGTCTGGCAGAGCTGGAGGACGGCAAGGTGGCCCAGATGGGCATTTTCATCCCGGGCCGTCTGGGCATGGACGAGGGCGAGAACGTGCTCTCCATGGTGATCACCAGCGACTACAGCGGCTATATGCTGTTCTTCTTTGCCAGCGGCAGGTGCGCGAAAATTCCGCTCAGCTCCTATGCCACCAAGCAGAACCGCCGTAAGCTGCTCAAGGCCTACTGCGACAAGGAACCGCTGGCAAAGCTCTTCTTCCTGCCGGAGGAAACGGAGCTTGCCATCCGCACCAGCGCCAGCCGGATGCTGCTGGTTGGCACGGCGCAGATCGCGGCCAAGGCCACCCGCGACAGTCAGGGCGTGGCAGTGGTTACTTTGAAAAAGAACCAGACCATCGCTTCGGTGGTGCCTGCGGACACGCTGGAGCTGGCGAACCCCCACCGCTACCGTGTGCGCAGTCTGCCCGCTACCGGTGCGCTGCTCCGCGCCGAGGACGAGGGCGAGCAGATGAGCCTGCTGTAAAACGTTTTTTATTGCGAAATGGCTCCGCTTCGCTCTGCCATTCTCAGCGGAAGTTGATTTTAAGGATTGCAAATTGGAAAAATCTGCGGATTTTTCCAATTTGCCTTTTCACAAGAAAGGCTGCAACGGCAAACGGCATCTTGCTGCTGTCGGCTTGCAGCCGTCGCGCAGCGGAAAAATGCATTTTCCGGCAGCGACCCCACCCGTGAAAATGGAAATTCCGCTGTTATTGTCAGAGCGAAGCGGAGACAATTTTAAATCGTTTCTATATAAAAGAGGAAACTGCAATGCAAAACATCGACCTGATCTGTGTGGGCAAGCTGAATGCAAAATATTTCGCCGAGGGCGTGGCAGAGTACCAGAAGCGCCTTGCCGCCTTCGCATCCTTCCGCATCATCGAGCTGCCGGAGGAAAAGATCGAGGAGAAGAACGCCTCGGATGCCGTGGTAAAAAAGGCACTGGACAAGGAGGGCAAGGCCATCCTGTCCAATGTACGCAAGGGTGCTGCCATCGTGGCCATGTGCATCGAGGGCAGGCAGATCTCCTCCGACGAGCTGGCGCAGTTCCTTGCCGACCGCGCAAACAGTGGGGCAGGAGACGTGGCCTTTGTGATCGGCTCGTCCCACGGCCTGTCCGATGAGGTGAAAAAGGCCGCTGCACTCAAGTTCAGCATGGGACGCATCACCATGCCCCACCAGCTGGCCCGCCTTGTGCTCACGGAACAGATTTACCGTGCCTGCACCATCAATGCAGGAATGAAATACCATAAATAAGTGCAAAAACCGGTCTGTTCCCCAAAGCAGGCCGGTTTTCGGCTTTACAAGCGGAGCAAAACATGGTACAGTAAAGATACTGTGCTTTCCCTTTGAAAAGCACGCCCGGCAGTGGGGAAAGCTGCCGGAACGATACAACAACGACACGGCAAACCAGCCGCGGACGGAAAGGATGTACTACAATGGAACAGAGCGAAAAGACCCTTGATATGATCGTCAATCTCTGCAAGAACCGTGGTTATGTGTTCCCCGGTTCCGAGATCTACGGCGGTCTGGCCAACAGCTGGGACTACGGCCCGCTGGGCGTCGAGTTCAAGAACAATGTCAAAAAGGCATGGCTGAAGAAATTCGTGCAGGAGAGCCCCTATAATGTGGGTCTGGATGCGGCCATCATTATGAACCCCCAGACCTGGGTGACCACCGGCCATGTGTCCAGCTTCTCGGACCCCCTGCTGGACTGCCGCGCCTGCAAGGCACGCCACCGCGCCGACAAGCTGATCGGTGAGGAGCACCCCGAGGTGAATGTGGATGCCATGAGCTTTGACGAGATGGATGCCTTCATCGCAGAGCATGAGGACATCGTCTGCCCCGTCTGCGGCAAGCATGACTTCACCCCCATCCGCAAGTTCAACCTGATGTTCAAGACTGCCATCGGCGTTACTGAGGATAGCTCTTCCACCTGCTATCTGCGTCCCGAGACCGCACAGGGCATCTTTGTCAACTTTGCCAACATCCAGCGCACCACCCGACGCAAGCTGCCCTTCGGCGTGTGCCAGGTGGGCAAGGCTTTCCGCAACGAGATCACCCCGGGCAACTTCACCTTCCGCACCCGTGAGTTCGAGCAGATGGAGTGCGAGTTCTTCTGCAAGCCCGGCACCGATCTGGAATGGTTCGCTTACTGGAAGGACTATTGCGAGAACTGGCTGCTGAGCCTTGGCATCAAGAAGGAGCACCTGCGTCTGCGTGACCACGAGCCTGCAGAGCTGGCCTTCTACAGCCGCGCTACCACCGATATCGAGTACGCCTTCCCGTTCACTGACTGGGGTGAGCTGTGGGGCATCGCGGATCGTACCAACTACGACCTGACCCGCCATCAGGAAGCTTCCGGCAAGAGCCTGGAGTACTTCGACAGCGAGACCAACGAGCACTACATCCCCTACGTCATTGAGCCGTCTCTGGGCTGTGACCGTGTGGCTCTGGCTTTCCTGTGCGAAGCATACGACGAGGAGCACCTGACCGACAGCAAGGGCAAGGAGGATATCCGCACCGTGCTGCATCTGCATCCGGCTCTGGCTCCCTACAAGTGCGCCGTGCTGCCCTTGAGCAAGAAGCTGGGCGAGAAGGCTATGGAGATCCGCAACGAGCTGAGCAAGTACTTCATGGTGGATTACGACGATACCGGTTCCATCGGCAAGCGTTACCGCCGCGAGGACGAGATCGGCACCCCGTACTGCATCACTGTGGACTTTGATACCGTGGGTGACGAGGCCAAGGGCATTGCCGCCGACAACTGCGTCACCGTCCGCGACCGCGATACTATGGAGCAGGTGCGTATGCCCATCTCCGAGCTGAAAGCTTATATCGAGAGCAAGATTGAGTTCTGAGAAAATTTCGCTTTCAGGCGATAAAACAGCCCCGCCGTTGCAATTTCGGCGGGGCTGTGCTATAATACAAATAAAGAAAGTGCTGTCTGGCAAACGGTCAGTACCTTTCCGGCGCGATAATCAAAAGATGACCGCTCAGGTTTGGACGCTGAGGGCGGTCATTTTTTGTTGTTGAAGATCTTCCACGCGATATCGAAAATGCCAAAGCTCACGGTTGCAAGCAATGTGAGCAGAGCCAGAGTTTCTAAAAGCGTCATGAAGCATCACCCCCCCCTTCGCTGCAAAGCGTCGGGGGTACGACAAAAATGTTCGCCTTCCCGACGCAGGGCCGAAAAGGCATAGACCGCCTGCCGTATGTAGACAGCACTCTCAAAAGACAGTATAACAGACGTTTCCTGCTTTTTCAACAGCGGGAGGCGTCTGTTTTCTTTTTACTGGACAGAACGCCTTGTACCGGGTATACTGAAAAACAGAAAACGTGATTTTTACACCGCAGGAGGTTCTACCGTGGAAAACTTTGACGAACTGCTGAAAAAATATGCCGATTTCATCGTCCGGGTGGGGGTGAACCCGCAGCCGGGCCAGACCCTCATCATCAACTGCCCGCTGGAGGGCGCGCCGCTTGCGCGGCTGTGCGTGCGCAGTGCCTACGAAGCCGGTGCCCGGGATGTGCAGGTGAACTGGAGCGATGACGCTGTGGCCCGCGCTCGCATGGAGCTGGGCAGCGAGGAGGCTCTGACCGACCTCAAGCCATGGCAGCTGCGCCGCTATCTTGACTATGCCGAAAGCGAGGGCGGCGTGTGTGTGCTGCATCTCATTGCGGACGACCCGGAGCTGTATGCGGGCATTGACGGCAATAAGATCAGCCGGGTGAATGCCGCCCGCCGCGCCTTTATGGAGGAGTGGCAGGAGTACACCATGAACGACCGGGTGCAGTGGTCCATTGCGGCCCTGCCCAGTGTGCCGTGGGCAAAGAAGGTCTTCCCGGAGCTGGACGCGGATGCCGCCATGGAAGCGCTGTGGAAGCTGATCTTTGACGTGTGCCGGGTCACCGGTGGCGACCCGGTGAACGAGTGGCAGGCCCATATGGAGCGGCTCAGCACTCTGCGGGATAAAATGAACGCGCTGGACTTGGAAAGCGTGCATTTTGAGAGCAGCAATGGCACGGACCTGACCGTGGGTCTTGCGGATCAGGCTGTGTGGGAAAGCGCCGCCAGCAAGAGCGAAAAGGGCGTGGTGTTCCTGCCCAACATCCCCACGGAGGAAGTGTTCACTGCGCCCCACAAGGACAGGGTAGAGGGCGTTGTCTACGGCACAAAGCCCTATGTGTTCAACGGCCAGCTCATCAAGGACTTCCGTGTCACCTTTGAGAAGGGCCGGGTTGTGGACTACCACGCCGAGCAGGGACAGGTGCTGCTGGGCCGTCTGCTGGACGGCGACGAAGGCTCCCGCAGCATTGGCGAAGTGGCACTGGTGCCGGCAAGCAGCCCCATCAATCGCAGCGGCAAGCTGTTCTACAGCACGTTGTTTGACGAAAATGCCGCCTGCCACATCGCTTTTGGTGCCAGCTACCCCGGCACCACGAAGGGCGGCACGGCGCTGACGAAGGAAGAGCTGCTGGCCCGCGGCATGAACCAGTCCCGCCTGCATGAGGATGTGATGATCGGTGCAGAGGACAGCCATATCACCGGCAAATGCCGCGATGGCCGCACCGTGGAGCTGTTCCGGGACGGCGTGTGGGTGCTGTAAAAGACCCTGCGGCGAAAAAAATCTGCGAAAATGCTTGCATAATCGCGGGATGTATGGTATATTCTAGTAGTACGATATAGTTTAACCTGAAACGTGGGCCGCAAGGTCCGCGTTTCTTGTTTGTTTGGAGGTTTTTTATGGCGAAGCAGTCTGGCGGCAACACCGCCCAGAGAGTCGAAGCGCTTGTCCGCCCCACCGTGGAGGGCATGGGCCTGCGCCTGTGGGATGTGGTTTTTGAAAAGGAAGGTCCAGACTGGTATCTTCGCGTGCTCATCGACAAAGACGGCACCATGGATACCGACACCTGCGCGGATGTTTCCCATGCGCTGGACCCCATCCTTGACGAGGCAGACCCCATCGACCAGAGCTATTATCTGGAAGTGGGCAGCCCCGGCCTTGGCCGTAAGCTGACCCGCCCGGAGCACTATGAAGCCCTCAAGGGCCAGAAGATCCGGGTAAAGCTCATCCGCCCAAATGCAGACGGTGTGCGTGAGTTTTCCGGTATCCTGACAGGCCGCGAGGGCAGCACCGTTACGGTGAACACCGATGCGGGCGCTGTCACCTTTGAGGTGAACGCCGCATCCAGCGTGAACCTGTGCGACGATGAAGACCTGTTTGACTAACATAGATAGAGAGTAAATTACAGGAGGAACCCGAAAAATGGCAGCAGCGAACAATGAATTTTTTGAAGCTCTCTCCATGCTGGAGCACGAGCGCGGCATCACCGCAGAATACCTGATCGAAAAGATCAAGGCTGCGATCATCATTGCCGTCAAGAAGAACTATGAGGTGGAAGAGGACCACGTGAAGGTGGATATCGACCCCGCCGCAGGCCGCTTTGATGTGGCCCTGATCCAGGACGTTGTGGCCGACGAGGACTGGTACGACGAGCACTCTGAGATCGGCATTACCGAGGCACAGAAGATCCGCAAGAGCTACGAAGTGGGCGACCGCATCGTGACCCCCCTCAAGACCAAGGACTTCGGCCGCATTGCAGCCCAGACCGCAAAGCACGTGATCCGTCAGGGCATCCGCGAGGCTGAGCGCAGCCAGCAGCTGAGCGAGATCCAGTCCCGTGCACACGACATCGTGCAGGCCACCGTTACCCGCGTGGACCCGGAGAAGGGCATCGTTGCTCTGGATCTGGGCAAGGGCGGCGAGGCTATCCTGCCCCACAACGAGCAGGTGCCCGGCGAGGTGTACACCGAGGGCCAGACCCTGCAGGTCTACGTTGTGGACGTGGTCAGCACTGAGCGCGGCCCCCGCGTTATGATCAGCCGCACCCACCCCGGCCTTGTCAAGCGCCTGTTTGAGCTGGAAGTGCCCGAAATTTTTGACGGCACTGTGGAGGTCAAGGCCATCAGCCGCGAGGCCGGTGCCCGCACCAAGATGGCTGTTTGGAGCAAGGACCCCAACGTGAACCCTGTTTCCGCCTGCATCGGCGAGCACGGTGCCCGTGTAGCTGCTGTTGTGGAAAAGCTGGGCGGCGAAAAGATCGACATTGTGAAGTGGAGCGAGGATATCTCCGAGTTCATCTCCGCAGCACTCAGCCCGGCCAAGGTGGTCAAGGTGGAACTGCTGCCCGGCGAGACCCGTTCCTGCCGTGTGACCGTGCCCGACCAGCAGCTGAGCCTTGCCATTGGCAACAAGGGCCAGAACGCACGCCTGTGCGCACGCCTGACCGGCTACAACATTGATATCCGCCCCGAGAGCGGCTATTATGGCGAGGAAGAGCCCAAGAAGGAAGCCGAGACCGACACCGAGTAATTCCGGTGCAGATGGCCAAAGGAGGGAAACCGGATGGCACAGAAAAAGATCCCTTCCCGCCAGTGCATCGGCTGCATGACCAGCCGCCCCAAAAAGGAGCTGGTGCGTGTGGTACGTGCACCCAGCGGAGAGATCAGCATTGATCTGGTCGGCAAAAAGCCGGGCCGCGGCGCGTATCTCTGCCCGAACCCCGACTGCCTGACCAAGGCAAAAAAGAAAAAGGCGCTGGAGCGCTGCTTTGAGCAGCCGGTTCCCGCCGAAGTTTACGAGGCTCTGGCCGCACAGCTGGCCGAAGCCGCAAAGGAGGCAGCAGTAAATGGCAAAGAAGAATAACACCCCCGCAAAGCCCAAGCTGCCGCCGGAGGAAGCGCTGTTTCAGGCGCTGAGCCTGTGCCGCAAGGCGGGCGCACTGACCATGGGCTTTGATGCCGTGGAAGATGCCTGCGTCAAGAGCAAGGCATGGCTGGTGATGGTGGCAAGCGATGCCAGCGCCAAGACCGTGCAGCGCCTCGACTATTCTGTGGGCGATCTGGTGGATGTGATCACCATGCCACTTACGCAGGATAAACTGGCCGATATCAGCCGCAAGCCTGTGGCTGTTTACGCGGTGACTGACCGCAACCTCGCAAAGCTCTGCTTTGACCGCCTGTCGGACTGCGGAGCAATCAAAAATGAGGAGGATATGACCGAATGATCGTAAAATATAAAGTGAGTGATTTTGCAAAGGACCTGAACCTTTCCGCCAAGAAGGTCCTGGATGAGCTGAACGCCATGGGCAGCACCGGCAAGAAGAACAGCTCCAATCTGGAAGAGAACGAGCTGAACTACCTGCTGGAAAAGTTCAGCAAGGATAACAGTGTGGCAAATCTGGACGAATTCCTGAACAGCGCCAAGGCCGCAAAGGAGGAGCCGAAGCCCACTGAGAAGAAGGCCGAGAAAAAGCCCGAGAAAAAGCCCGAGAAAAAGCCCGAAGCTCCCAAGGCAGAAAAGAAGCCGGAGCAGCCTGCCGCCAAAAAGGCAGAGCCTGCCCAGCAGGATAAGAACGGCAATAAGCATAACGAAAAGAAGAACGAGCAGCACAAGAAGCGCGAGGAAAAGACCGTTTCTCTCAGCGAACTGGCTCGTGAGACCGGTGCCAAGGCATCCGCTGCTCCGGCACAGGCTGTGTCCGTGCGCCGCGAGGACAATCAGGTCACCGTGGATACCCGCACTGTGGATATGAACGTGGACCGCTTCGATGCCCGTTACGATGATCTGGCTTCCACCAAGAACACCGAGAACCGCCGCAAGCCCACCCCGCAGGGCAACAAGCAAAAGTTCACCCAGCGCGGTCAGCGCCAGCGCCAGCAGTTCCAGAAGGGCAAGCGCGAGACCGAGTTCGAGCGTCTGCAGCGCATCCAGCTGGAAAAGGCCCGCAGCGCACAGCTGAAGGTGATGATCCCCGACGAGATCACCGTGGGCGAGCTGGCTGCCCGCCTGAAGCAGCAGGCCGGCAAGGTCATTGCCAAGTTCATGCAGATGGGTGAGATGCACGCCATCAACGATGTGATCGATTTCGATACCGCTTCTCTGCTGGCAGAGGAGTTCCACGCAAAGGTCGAGCACGAGGTGCATGTGACCATCGAGGAGCGCCTGTTCACGCAGGAAGAGGATTCGCAGGAGGATCTGGTGGAGCGTCCCCCGGTGGTCTGCGTTATGGGCCACGTTGACCACGGCAAGACCAGTATTCTGGATGCCATCCGCAAGACCAACGTTACCGCAGGCGAGGCCGGCGGCATCACGCAGGCCATCGGTGCATATCAGGTCAAGGTCAACGACAGCCTCATCACCTTCCTGGATACCCCGGGCCATGAGGCATTCACCTCCATGCGTGCCCGCGGTGCCAACATGACCGATATTGCCGTTCTGGTGGTTGCTGCCGACGACGGCATCATGCCCCAGACCATCGAGTCCATCAACCACGCCAAGGCTGCAAATGTCAAGATTATCGTGGCAATGAACAAGATGGATAAGCCCACCGCAAACCCCGAGCGCGTGATGGAAGGCCTGACCAAGTACGGCATCATCACCGAGGACTGGGGCGGCGATGTGGCCTGCATCCCGGTGTCTGCCCTGACCGGCATGGGCATCAACGACCTGCTGGAGCGCATCGCTCTGGAAGCTGAGGTCATGGAGCTGAAGGCAAACCCCAACCGCCGCGCCAAGGGTGCGGTCGTCGAGGCCCGTCTGGACAAGGGCCAGGGCCCCATTGCCACCATTCTGGTGCAGAATGGCACCCTGCACTCCGGCGATGTGATCATTGCCGGTACCGCTGTGGGCCGCGTGCGCACCATGCGCAGCGACAAGGGCCAGCTGCTGAGCGATGCCGGCCCCTCTACCCCTGTGGAGATCACCGGCCTGACCGCTGTGCCCGAAGCAGGCGACCTGTTCGAGGCTGTTGAGGACGAGCGTCTGGCCCGTGAGCTGGCCGAACAGCGCGTTGCTGCCGCCAAGGAAAAGCAGTTCTCCTCCTTCCAGAAGGTCACTCTGGATAACCTGTTCAGCCAGATGGCTCAGAACGACATGAAGGAACTGGCCATCGTGGTCAAGGCCGATGTGCAGGGTTCTGCCGAGGCTGTGAAGCAGAGTCTGGAGAAGATCTCCAACGAAGAGGTGCGCGTGCGGGTCATCCATGCCGGTGTCGGTGCCATCAGCAAGTCCGACGTGGATCTGGCCGATGCCTCCAACGCCATCATCATCGGCTTCAACGTCCGCCCGGACAATGTGGCCAAGGAAGAAGCTGCTGCCACCAAGGTGGAAATGCGTATGTACCGCGTCATCTATGATGCCATCAATGATGTCACCGACGCTATGAAGGGCATGCTGGCTCCCAAGTTCCGCGAGGTGTCTCTGGGCGAGCTGCAGGTCCGTCAGGTGTACAAGATCTCCAATGTGGGCACCGTTGCAGGCTGCCGCGTGACCAGCGGCAAGATCACCCGCGACAGCAAGGTGCGCGTGGTGCGTGACGGCATCGTGATCACCGAGGACGAGATCGCATCCCTGAAGCGCTTCAAGGATGATGCCAAGGAAGTGGCCGAGGGCTACGAGTGCGGCGTTACTCTGGCAAAGTTTGCCGACGTTAAGGAAGGCGACGTGTACGAAGCCTTCAAGATGGAAGAGTACCGCGATTAAGATCTGAAATATCCCTCTCCGTCATTGCTGGCGCAATGCCATCTCCCCCGAGGTGGGAGGTTTGCAGAGAAACGGAACGTTTGCCGTATCCACGCAAAAAGCTCGCCTCTCGGGAGAGCTGCCGAGCGAAGCGAGGCTGAGAGGGTTTTCTTTTATAGGGAGAAATACTATGTCTCAGAAGAATATGGGCCGTCTGGCGCAGGATATGAAGCGCGAGATCATTGCCATCATCGGCAGGCTGAAGGACCCGCGTCTGGAGGGCGGCCTGCTCACCGTCACCCGTTTGGATGTGACCCCTGATCTGGATGTGGCCAAGGTGTATGTGAGCGTGATGGGCCGCGAGGACGGCCCAAAGCCCGCCATCGAGGCACTGAACCGCGCGGCAGGCCATGTGCGCACTGAAGTGAGCAAGAAAATGCACATCCGCAAGGCTCCCCGCTTCATCTTCGTAGAGGATGACGGTGCCGCCTATGCAGCCCACATCAACGAGCTGCTCCGCACGCTGAACGTGAACGGCGACGCTGACACCGAAGCCAGCGCACCGGAGGAGACCGAAGAATAATTCCGCCTGCGGAAAGGATGGATCATGGAATGACAGAACAGTTGAATGTGCAGCAGATGGCCCAGCGCCTGATGACGGCGGACAACATTTTGATTCTGTGTCACAAAAACCCGGATGGCGATACCATTGGCTGCGGCAGCGCGCTGTATTGTGCACTGAAAGCACTGGATAAAAATGTGGCAGTGCTTTGCTCCGATGCCATTCCCAACCGGTATGCGTTTACCAACGCACATATGTTCAAAGGTGAGTTTGAGCCGCAGACGGTGGTAGCGGTGGATGTCGCCAGCGTGCAACTGTTTGGAGAAAACAACGGTATGACGCAGTTCTCGCGCCATGTGGACCTGTGCATCGACCATCACGCAGGCAACAGCGGCTATGCCGACTTCACCCTGCTGGATGGCAGCGCTGCAGCGGCGGCAGAGCTGCTGTACGAGGTAATCAACGCCATGGGCGTTGCCATTACGCCGCACATTGCAGACTGCCTTTACACCGGCCTTGCAACCGACACCGGCTGCTTCCGGTTCTCTTCCACCACGGCAAACACCCACATTGTGGCGGCAAAGCTCATTGAGGCGGGCTGTCATGTGGAAGAGCTGAACACCCTGCTGTTCGATACCAAGCCCCGTGAGCGCATGGAGGCCGAGCGCATTGCCCGCAACCATCTGGAATACTATCTGGACGGCCGATGCGCGCTCATCTACCTCACCCGGGACGAGGTCGAGCAGAGCGGGGTGGACCCGGCCGATCTGGAAGAACTGACCAGCCTGCCTGTGAGCATTGAGGGCGTAAAGGTGGGCCTGACCCTGCGGCAGCAGCCCGGCGGCAGCTACCGTATCAGTGTGCGCACCGCAAAGGGCGTGGACGCCTGCGCCATCGCTCGGCGTCTGGGCGGAGGCGGTCACAGCCGCGCTGCAGGCTGTGAGCTGCTGGGCAATCTGGAAAACGCAAAAAATGCAATTCTGGCAGAGGTGGAAGCCGAGCTGGACGCACCGCAGGAGGAAGCATAAATGCAGGGCATCCTGATCGTTGACAAGCCCATGGACTGGACCAGCTTTGATGTGGTGGCAAAGCTGCGCGGCGTGCTGGGCACCCGCAAGCTGGGCCACAGCGGCACGCTGGACCCCATGGCCACCGGCGTGCTGCCGGTGTTCTGCGGCGGTGCCAGCAAGGCAGTGGACCTACAGCTGAACCACGATAAAAGCTACCGTGCGGTTTTAAAACTGGGCGCGCGCACCGACACCGGCGATGTGACCGGCACTGTGCTGGAAACGGCTCCGGTCACGGCGGGCGAAGGGGAACTGCTGGCCGTGTTGCCACAATTCATCGGCCCGCAGATGCAGGTGCCGCCCATGTACTCGGCCATCAAGCTGAACGGTCAGCCGCTGTATAAGCTGGCCCGTGAGGGCGTGACCGTGGAGCGCAAGGCGCGCCCCATTGAAATTTACAGCATCACCTACGGCGGCAGCCCTGCCGAAAATGAGTATGTGCTGGATGTAACGTGCTCCAAGGGCACCTATATCCGCACATTGCTGGAAGACATTGCCGCAGCCATGGGCCAGAAGGGCACCATGAGCGCACTGCGCCGCACCTCGGCGGGCGTGTACACCGAAGCCGATGCCCACACGCTGGAGGAAATTCTTGCCGCAAAAGAGCAGGGCATGGACGCACTGGAAGCGCTGATGCTGCCGGTGGAAAGCGTGTTTGAAAGCCTGCCGCTGCTGGTGGTGGAGCCTTGGGTGGAACATCATTTGTACAACGGCTGCCCCACCAGCCGGTATCCGGCAGCAGATGGCCGCTACCGGGTGCGCAATGCCGCCGGACAGTTTTTGGGCCTTGCCAATATCGTACAGGGTGTGTTGCGGGTGGAAAAACTGTTCGTAGAACGTAATTGAAAAAGGAAACAAAACCCATGCAGATCATTTCACAATTTGCACCGCTGCCGCTGGCGCAGCCGGAAAAAGGCACCGCAGTGGCAATGGGCTTTTTTGACGGCATCCACATCGGCCACCGTGCGGTGATCGAAAGCGCCGTGCAGTGGGCCAAAGAACACGATGCCGCCCCGGCGGTGTTTACCTTCAAGCTGCCGATGGTGAATAAGATGAAGGGCAAGCGCCTGCTTTCCACAGCGGATAAGCATGCTCTGATCGCAAGTCTTGGCGTGGAGTATTACCTCACGCCGGACTTTGAGGAGATCAAGGGCCTGACCCCGGAGCAGTTCGTGCTGGGCATCGTGCGGGACTGCAATGCCCGTGCGCTGGTCTGCGGCGAAAACTTTACCTTTGGTGCCAAAGCGGCCGGCAACCCGGAGCTGCTGCGCACCCTCTGCGCTCCGTTGGGCGTGGAGGTGATCGTGGTGCCCATGGCGCAGTTTGAGGAAAAGCCGGTGTCTTCCACCCGCATCCGCACCGCGCTGGAAGGCGGCGACATCCCGGCAGCAAACGCCATGCTGGGGATGCCCTACGCCATCCGGTTCGAGGTGCAGCACGGTGCAGGTCTGGGCCACACGCTGGGGGTGCCCACCATCAACCAGCTGTATCCCGAGGGCTTTCAGCTGCCCCGCAGCGGCATTTATATCACCCGCACCCACATTGGCGGGGTGTGGTATCCTTCGGCCACCGGCCTTGGCAGCCGCCCTACCGTCAATGATGATGCCACCAAAGTGACCTGCGAGACCTTTATCCCGGGCTTTTCCGGCGACCTCTACGGCACCGACCCGGTGGTGGAGTTCCACGCCTACCTCAGCCCCAGCAAAAAGTTTGATACGCTGGACGAGCTGCGGGCCTGCATCAACAACGCTGCAAAGCGTGCACAGGAATATTTTGCATAAGAAAAAGACCTGTCCTTCCGGAGATCCCGGAAAGGCAGGTCTTTTTTTACTGCTTATTCGTAGTCGATGGGTAAAGTGGGCAGACCGTTCAGTTCAAGGCCCGCTGTGTGGCCTGCAATGTACTGGTAATACCCCTGCGCCGCGATCATAGCGCCGTTGTCACCGCAGAATTTCAGCTCCGGAAGATAAACTTTTGCACCCAGCTTCTGGGCACCGTCGTTCACCAGCTGACGCAGCCGTCCGTTGGCGGCAACGCCGCCTGCCAGACACACCTGCTTTGCGCCGGTGTCCGCTGCGGCCAGCAGCAGCTTTTCGGCCAGAATGCCCGCAATGCGGTCCTGAAAGCTGGCGGCAAGGTCGGGCACATTCACTTCTTCGCCCTTCATCTGGGCCTTGTTCACCTCATTGAGCACGGCGGTTTTCAGGCCGGAAAAGCTCACGTTGTACTTGCCGTCCACATGGGGCACCGGCAGGCGGTAGGCCTTGGGGTTGCCAGTCTTGGCGGCATTGGCCACGCTGGGGCCGCCGGGATAGGGCAGACCCAGCGTGCGGGCCACTTTGTCAAAGGCTTCACCGGCGGCATCGTCCACCGTGTGGCCGAGGATGTGGTAATGGGTGTAGTCCTGCACCTCCACAATGTGGCTGTGGCCGCCGGAGGCCACCAGACAGAGGGAGGGCGGCTTCAGCTCCGGGTGGGTGAGGTACAGCGCGGCAATGTGTCCGCGCAGGTGGTGCACCGGCACCAAAGGCTTATTGGCCGAGTAGGCCAGACCCTTGGCAAAATTCACGCCCACCAGCACTGCACCGATGAGGCCCGGCGCAAAGGTGACGGCCACGGCATCCACATCGTCGATGGTCTTGCCTGCATCCAGCAGGGCTTTTTTGACCGTAGCGCTGATAAATTCGCAGTGGCGGCGGCTGGCGATCTCCGGAACAACGCCGCCGTAAAGAGCCTGTTCTTTTACGCTGGTGGAAATGACGTTGCTCAGCAGGTGCCGGCCATCCTCCACCAGAGCTGCGGCGGTCTCGTCGCAGGTGGATTCAATTCCCAAAATAATCATGTTTTAGTGGGCCTCCAGCCAGTTTTTGCCTGCGTACACATCGGTGCTCAGGGGCACGGCATACTGCACGCAGCCTTCCATTTCCTCCCGCAGGATCTGCGCAGCCTTTTCGGCTTCAGCCTGCGGTGCTTCCACGATCAGTTCGTCATGGACGGTTAGAATCAGGCGGCTTTCCATCTTTTCGTTCCGCAGCCGCTTCCATACCCGCACCATGGCCAGCTTGATCACGTCGGCCGCAGTGCCCTGAATGGGGGTGTTGCGGGCCATGCGTTCGCCGCTGGAACGCACATTGAAGTTGCTGCTTGCCAGCTCCGGCAGAGCACGGCGGCGGCCGAACAGGGTGGAAACATAGCCGCAGGCCTTGGCGTCCGCAATGGTCTTATCCATGTAGCCGCTCACCTTGGGGAACGCGGCCAGATAGTTCTTGAGGAAGGCATCTGCCTCCTTCACACTCACGCCGATGTCCTTGGCAAGGCTGTAAGCGCCCTTGCCGTACATGATGCCAAAGTTGATGGCCTTGGCAGAAGAGCGCAGCCGGGAGGTGACTTCTTCCTGCGGGATGCCGTAAATTTTTGCGGCGGTGCTGCGGTGGATGTCCTCGCCGTTCAAAAACGCCTGCTGCATGTGCTCATCACCGGTAATGTGGGCAAGGATGCGCAGCTCGATCTGGCTGTAGTCGGCATCCACCAGCACACAGCCCGGCTTTGCAATAAAGTAGGCGCGCAGCTGGCTGCCCAGCTCGGTGCGGATGGGGATGTTCTGCAGGTTGGGGTTATCGGACGAGAGCCGTCCGGTGCGGGCCTCGGTCTGGTTGAAGGTGGAGTGGATGCGGCCATCCTCGCCGATCACCTTCAAAAGGCCCTCCACGTAGGTGGAGTTCAGCTTCTGGTAGGCGCGGTACTGCAGAATGTCCTCCACCAGCGGGTAATCCCGCAGGCTTTCCAGTGTTTCGGCATCCGTGGACCAGCCGCGCTGGGTCTTTTTGCCGTGGGGCAGGCCCATGGTGTCAAACAGCATTTCGCCCAACTGCTTGGGGCTGTTGGGGTTGAAGCTGGCGCTGCCGGTCTCCATGTGGATGCGGGTGAGCACCTGCTCCAGCTCAGTGCGCAGCTTTACGCCGAACTGCTCGATGCCGTCTTTGTCCACCAGCACACCGGTGCGGGTCATATCGGCCAGCACCTGTGCCAGCGGGAACTCGATCTCATTGTAAAGGCTGTCCTCTCCGCAGGCAGTGATCTCGGCCTTCATCTTGCAGAACAGGTCTGCAAGGCGGCCTGCATCCGGGTAATCGGCACAGGTAAAGGCAGCAGCGGCGCGGTAGCTGGCGGTCAGCTCGCTGATCTGATACTTGGAAGCGGATGCATCCAGCAGGTAGGCGGCAAGCTTGCCGTCCCACACGATGCTGCTGCCCCAGCCGCCTGCGGCCATGGCCTTGGCATAGAGGGGCGCTGCATTGAACACTTCCAGCGTTACGTCTGCGTTGTCCAGCAGGCGCACAAGGTCTGCATCCTCCAGCGGGTAAACGGTGCAGTCCTGCACGGCGTACCAGCTCTCCGGCTGCAGCACCACGTTGCGGGTGCCCTGCTTGCCCATCACGGCCGGGCGCGATGCCACCAGATAGGTGCCGGAAGGGGTCAGCGGCAGAGCTTCCAGCTCTGCTTCAGCCAGCTCGATGCCGTCCTCTTCTTCCGGGGCGGCAGGTGCAATGCCGGCCAGCCCAAAGCGCGGGATCAGAGAGTGGATCTCCAATTCCTGCAAAAGGCGCACGGCCTCGGCTTTGTTGCCCTCGCCCACGGCATAGGTGCCCTCGGCCGTGTCGATGGGTGCATCGGTGCGGATGGTGCCAAGGGTGTGGCTCAGCTGGGCCATCTCGCGGCATTCCAGCAAATGTTCCCGCTGTTTGGGCTTGATGAGCTTATCGTCGATGTGCTCGTACACGCCTTCCAGCGTGCCAAAGTTCTGCACAAGGGTCAGGGCGGTCTTTTCACCAATGCCCTTCACGCCCGGAATATTATCCGAAGCATCGCCCATCAGGCTCTTCACCTCAATGAGCTGTCTGGGCTGGATGCCGTATTTTTCCTGAATGGCGTCCACGTCCATTGTCACCGTCTTGCTGCGTCCCATGACAGTGGCGGCAAGCAGCACAGTGGTGGTGTCACTGACCAGCTGCAGGCTGTCCCGGTCTCCCGTAGCAAGGAAGCAGTCGTCCTTTCGGGCGGCGCAGGCAGCGGCCAGCGTGCCAAGAATATCATCCGCTTCCCAGCCTTCGGCGGTGACGGTGCGGTAGCCGAGGTCTGCCAGAAGTTCCTTGAGCACCGGCATCTGCTGGGCCAGCTCTTCGGGCATGCCATGGCGGGTGGCCTTGTAGCCATCGTACATTTTGTGGCGGAAGGTGGGAGCCTTCAGGTCAAAGGCAACAGCCACCTCGTCGGGTTCGCACTCCTTAAGCAGGGAGAGCAGGATATTCAGAAAGCCATAGATGGCGTTGGTGTATCGTCCGTCCTTGGTGGTCAGCAGCTTGATGCCAAAAAAAGCACGGTTGGCAATGCTGTTGCCGTCAATGACCAGTAAACGCATAGTCGTGTTCCTCCATTGCATTATTACACATTCTGCATTATACCACAAAACCGTGCCCAGCGGGGGATTTTTGCGTAAAAAAGAGAGAAAGCCGCCAACATGGTTGACGGCCTTCCCTCTTACTCCTCGATGCGGATCGCGCTTACCGGGCAGGCGTTGGCTGCGTCCACAGCCTGCGGCACCTCCTCCGGTGGGATCGGCCCGGGCTGGGCCACGGCCAGCGTGCCTTCCATCTGGAACACGGCGGGGCAAAGCCCGGCGCACTGGGTGCAGCCAATGCACAGATCAGGGTCAACATATGCGTTCATAGAAAAACCTCCTTCTGATAATGCCCTGCGGGCAGTATGGCCCATCCGGCTGCGAATTATGCCTATGCAGAGGGCACAGGATGTGGTACAATAAAAATTCAGGAGGGTACAGACCATGAATATTCAGATCTTTGGCACAAGCAAGTGCTTTGATACCAAAAAGGCCCAGCGCTATTTCAAGGAGCGCGGCATCAAGTTCCAGATGATCGACCTCAAGGAAAAAGAGATGAGCCGCGGCGAGTTCGAGAACGTAGCCCGCGCTCTTGGCGGCTGGGAAAAGCTGGTGGACCCCAATGCGAAGGACAAGCAGACCCTTGCACTTCTGGACGCACTGGTGGACTGGCAGAAGGAGGACAAGCTGTTTGAGAACCAGCAGCTGTTTTTAACGCCCATTGTACGCAATGGCCGCAAGGCCACCGTGGGCTACCAGCCCGATGTGTGGAAGACATGGGAATAAGGAATGCGCTTTTCACAAAAAAACCACGGGCATAGTTTTGCACAATGGGCCGGTATGTGGTATACTGGACACTGTAGCATTTGAGAACCCTGGGAGATAAAACAACTATGAAACATTATATTACCCCTGAAGAACATGCCCGGATGCAGCGCCGCCGCGGGCGGCAGGCACTGGGCCTTCTGGTTGCCATTCTGGTGATCGTGGGCTTTGTTACCGTGCTGCGGGCCGGTGTGGGCGCGGTGGCGAACCTGTTCGATGATACCGCCCAAAAGCAGGAATATGAAGATAAGCTGGAAGGGCTTGTGCTGTTTGACCCCATGCCATTTGACGGCATTGAGAACATCGACGACCTGACTCTGCGCGAAGCTGCGGTGTGGGGCTGCATCTATAATATTCAGGAAACGCAGGGCGGCTTTGACAACTACAATACCGACCCCGACACCGAACAGCTGCTGCTGCCCTCGCTGGATGTGGATGCCTACCTTGCAAAGCTGCTTGGCCCCGGCTTCAAGCTGACCCACCGCAGCTTTGAGATGGAGGATATGACCATCGAGTTTGACGATGCCACCCAGTGCTATAAGATCCCGGTCACCGGCACGGTGGGCTACTACCGCGCTGTCGTCACCAAGCTGTTCAAGCGCAGCGGCAAGCTGCATGTGACCGTGGGCTATATTCCCACCACCAGCACGGACGACAGCATCATCAATGTTTCTTCGGATACGCCCACCAAGTACATGGATTATCTGTTCGAGCGCCAGAGCGGCAGCTGGTATCTCACCGGCCTGACCGAGAGCGAGACCAAGGCCGAGAGCACGGAAAGCACACCGGCCGCGAATGTGCCGGAACCCATGGCAGAAAGCGATGTGCAGGATGCCATTCTTGCAGCAGCCGGTTCGGATTCTGCTTCGGCTGAGGCAGACAGCACCGCTGCAGACGAGGGCGTGGATACACAGGCGGAGGAACAGTCCGCCGACAGCACCGAGGCACAGGCGGACGAAAGCACAGCCAGCCCGGCGGCATAATACAAAACAAAAATACCGGATACAAGGCAGATGCTTCGTATCCGGTATTTTTTATTTGAGGTCAAATTTTACGATCACCAGCCGGTACCACAGGTACGGTACCATGTTCCAGATCATCCACAGCTCCATCAGGATGTAGTTGGGCAGATCCTTCAGGCGGAAAGGCCGCTTGCCCAGCCTGCCGCTTTTCAGCAGGGCAAAGGCTTCGTGCATCCCCTTGTCCCATGCCTCGCCAAAGCCCTGTTTGTGGAACTTGTAGCACTTGAGCAGGTAGCCCACGGCCAGAGGAATGAAGTTTAAAATCAGCATCAGCAGCGGTTCGTTTTTGAGCGGCAGCAGGATGCTGTTGCGGCCGCTCTGCTGGCTTTTGAAGGCGTTGTACTTCACCGCGCCGGTGCTGGCACCGCAGATGTGGTAGCACTTGGCGGTGGGGCAGAGCAGGTTTTTATAGCCTGCATTGTTGGCGCGCCAGCTCAGGTCCACATCCTCAAAGTAGGCAAAGAAGTTCTCGTCAAAATTGCCGATCTCGTCCAGAATGCTCTTGCGGTAGAGCGCCGCACCGCCGCAGGCCGAGAAGATGCGCTTTTGCCGGGTGTAGCGGCTTGCGCGGCGGCCATCGCCGGTCTTGCAGGCAAAGCCCATCCAGGTGACATAATCGCCGGCATCGTCGGCCAGCTCCCGGTCGAAGTGTCGGATCATCAGGCTCTGCACTGCAAAGATTTTCGGGTCGGTCTCAGCGGTGTGGATCAGCTCTTCCAGCCACTGGGGTTCGGCAAAGGCATCGTTGTTGAACAGCACCACATATTCACTGTCCGCCAGCGCAATGCCCTGATTCACTGCATGGGAAAAGCCGGTATTGGTGCCGTTTTCGATGAGGGTGAAATTTTCGCGGCTGCAATAGCTGCGGGCCTGCTCAAGGCTTTCGTCGGTGGAACCGTTGTCCACCACAATGAGCCGGAAGTTCTGTTCGGTCTGGGCATAGACCGACTCGATAGAATCCTTCAGCCAGCCCTTGCCGTTGATATTCGGGATCACGATAGTCGCTTTATACATAAATACTCCTGTATTTCAGTGCAAGTTCACGGGAACAGTATAGCATATCTGCACACAAAAAGAAACCGCATCCCGGCAGGATGCGGCTTCGGCAGGGCAAAAATTATGCGGCAAGGGCTTTCTCGATGTTGGAAAGAATGGTGTCGTGATCCTCGGCGCACACCAGAACCACCTCACCGGTGGGAGCTACGGTGACGGTGGCCGCCTTGGCGACCAGATACTGATCCTCAAGGTAGTGCTCCATGGACTGCTGCTCACTCTGCACATAGGCTTCCAGTGCGGCTTTCACGGCATCGGTCTTGCCCTCGGCTGGCTTTACGATGGCAACGGCGTAGCTGCGCACCATCATGGAGGAAACAGAGGCAGCAAAGCTCTCGTAGCTGCCGTCCTCAAGGCCCAGCAGGGGGAACACGATGTCTTTCAGCTCGTCATTCAGCTGGTCGGCCTCATACTCGGCGCTGTAGCCGTCGATGGCGGTGAATTTGCCGTCCTCACCTTTGGTAAAGATCATATCGTATTCGTTGTCCTCGTCGGTGCGGGCATCGTGGATGATCTGGGAGTAGTCCTTCGGGGCGGCAGAGTCGGCCTTGCTGCCGGCAGAGCAGCCCACCAGAGCAAGCAGGCACAGACCGGCAAGCAGGGAAGCAATGATACGTTTCATAAATGAAGTCCTTTCGTGTGTGAAAATCTTCGTGTGAAAGCGGGCGCAGCGGTTTTGAAGCTATTGTGTGCTGTTTTGCGCCTGCTATCCATAATACGAAAGAACACCCCGGCAGAATTGCACCGCAAACGTAACTATTTTATGAACAGCGTTACAGCATAAGGGCATCCAGCTCGCCGTGGTTCACTGGCGTGGAAAGGATGATCTGGGTGCTGGTGGTGCCCAGCTTCTGGAACTGCAGGATCAGGTGTTCCAGCTGGGGCATGCTGCCGCAGCTCACCTTGACAAGGAAGGTGTACGCACCCGTGACGTGGTAGCACTGCAGCACTTCCTTGCTGCTTTGCAGCAGCTCCAGAAAGGCATCCTGCTTGGAAGGTGCTACCGAAAGGCTGATGAGGGCATCCACATACATCCGGTCAGCGGGACGGTTCAGGGTGACGGTGTAGCCGCTGATGATGCCATCCGTTTCCAGCTTGTGAATGCGGCTGGAAACAGCAGGACTGGTCAGCGATACCTGCTCGGCGATCTCCTTGACCGGCATCCGTGCGTTCTTTGCCAGCAGGGAGAGAATCTTACGATCCAGATCATCCATGGGGAATACTCCTTTTTGAAAATATGTTGGATTGTATAAAATTTTTTGAAAGTAAAGTTTTATTGTTGGTGCAAACATACAAAAGCCAAAAAATTTTGCTTTTGCTTTGCTTTGCGTTAATTATATAAAGTTTTATCGAAAAAGTAAAGACTTAATTTAAAGCAAAACCGGAAAATTTTGTTTGACAAGAAAACAAAAAGGGGTATAATACATCATGCAAGGCAGCGCAGAACAGAAAGCGCCTGCCGCTTTGAATTTGAGATTCACCACTTTATATACTTTCCCACCCCTCTATACACAAAAGCCCGCTGCCAGGCGGGTTTTTGTGTTTGTTGGGGATTTTTTCTTTTTGAAAAAAGCAGTGGCAGACAATGTACTCGACCCATAGAGCAGCTGCTTTCGGCTGCGACCCCGCCCGTGAAAATGCAAGCCCGGAAAGTCCGCAGACTTTCCGGGCTTGTTCTATCTCAAAATATTATTCCGCTGATGATAGCCGGAGCACAGCGGAGGCGATTTAGATCGTGTACGCCTATCAGACCAGATACCCTTCAAAGCAGTGCAGGTCTTCCGTCTTGACGATGCCCTCCAGATACAGCCCGTCCTCCCGGTATTCCTCCACCTGCACGCTGCCGCGCTCCCGCATGGGGGCGGCAAGGCCCAGTTTATCGTAGGGCAGCAGCACCTTTAAGGTGTGCACCCGGTCGCTGAGCACCTCGTCCAGCTTTGCCAGCAGGGTGTCCAGACCGTAGCCGGTCTTGGCACTGGTGAGCAGGATGTCCGGGTCAAAGCTCATGGCACCCGGCTTATCGCACTTGTTGTAGACGGTCAGGCGGGGGATGTCCGCACAGTCCAGCCCGTCCAGAACCTCGTCCGTGACGGCCAGCTGCTCTTCCCGCTGCTCATCGCCTGCGTCTGCCACACGGATGATCACGTCCGACCATGCCGCTTCTTCCAGCGTGGACTTGAAGGCTTCCACCAGATTGTGGGGCAGGCGGGACACAAAGCCCACCGTGTCCACCAGCAGCACCGCCATGCCGCTGGGCAGTATCAGCTTGCGGCTGGTGGGGTCCAGTGTGGCGAACAGCATGTCCGCTTCGGCTACGCTGGGGCCGCACAGAGCATTCATCAGGCTGGATTTGCCCACGTTGGTATAGCCTACAAGGCTGACCACCGGCATCCCGGTCTTGGCACGGGCCTTGCGGCTCTCGCCCCGGCGCTTTTCCATTTCGGCCAGCTTTTCAGCCAGCGCATCGATGCGGGCATGCACATGGCGGCGGTCCAGTTCCAGCTTGGTCTCACCGGCACCGCGGCGTGCACCACCGCCGCCGCCGCCACCGCCGCCCTGACGGCTGAGCGCTTCGCCCATGCCCTGCAGACGGGGCAGGCGGTAGCGCAGAAGGGCCAGTTCGGTCTGCAGCTTGCCCTCGTTGGTGACGGCGCGGCTGCGGAAAATTTCAAGGATCAGCATGGTGCGGTCGATCACTTCCAGTCCGCCCAGCGCATTGGAGATGTTGCGGATCTGGCTGCCGGTCAGTTCACCGTCAAATACGGCGCATTCCGCGCCCAGCGTTTCGGCGGCAAGGGATGCTTCCTCCAGCTTGCCGCTGCCCAGCACGATGCCGGTCTCCGGGGTCTGGCGCTTCTGGGTCACCTGTGCCACGGCTTCCATGTGGTTTGCTTCGCACAGGGCGGAAAGCTCTGCAAGGCTGCGCTCGCAGTCCCACAGGCCCTGATCCAGCGCCAGCAGAATGACCTTCGTCGGGGGTGTTTCTACCAAAATATCGTAAAGTTCGCTCAAAGTAAGTCCTTTCTGTTATATCGTTCTCTTGTCAGCAGATAGCTTCTGCACTCCACCGGTGTGCCGTCAAATTTATGATCAATGGCATCGTGGTGGTAGAGAAAGCCTGCTTTTTCCATCACCCGGCCGCTGGCAGGGTTCTCTTTTGCGTGGCAGCAGGTGAGCCAGCCGCCGTCTGTATTCTCAAACCAGTAGTTTACTGCTGCTTTTAAAGCTTCGGTTGCAAAACCATGGTTCCACCAGTGCTTCCCGATGCAGTAGCCTGCTTCCCAGATGCCGTCTGTGCAGTCCTGCTGCGGCCAGAGCGCTTTCTGTGCCGGGTCACCGAGCAGAGCATTGAAGATGCTGATGCTGCCAAACACCTGCCCGGAAGCCTTTTCCACAATGGCCCACTGGTAGTAGTCCGGGTTCGGGTAAAGGGTGGCCCATGCCGCCAGCAGACCTACGGTCTCCAGCGCGTTTTTGTGCGGCTCCCACCGCAGAAAGCGGGTCACTTCCGGGTCGGATGCCCAGTTCGTATACATCTGCTCGGCATCCTCGGGCAGAAGCTGGCGCAGGAAAAGCCGGTCGGTCTCAAGCGCTTGCGTTCCGGCATGGCGCATGGCACACACCTCCCCACTTTATAAAGTATGCATAGGATAGCACAAATTTTGCGTTCCTGCAAGCGCCGCCGTGAAAAAACGCTTGACCGGACGGCATTTGTGCATTAAACTGAAAGCCAAGCGTTTTTGTAGGAAAAAGGAGAACTCCCTCATGAAGGATGTGCGTGAAATTTTAAAAAAGCGCCCGCTGCTGTTCGATGGCGGCATGGGTACATATTATAAGGCAAAGCCCGGGCAGGAATGTGAGCAGGCAAACCTGCTGGACCCGGACGGCATTTTGACCGTGCACCGCGCGTATCTGGAAGCGGGTGCCGATGCTATCAAGACCAACACCTTCGGCCTGCCGCGCATGGCAGCAGCGCAGAACCCCATGTGGGAGGCCATGGCGGACGAAGGCTGGAAACTGGCTGCACAGGCCGCTGCAAAGACCAGCGCTGCCGTGTTTGCCGATCTTGGCCCGGCCCCGGACACCGAGGCACTCCCGGCGGCACAGATCTATACGGCCCTTGCCGAGCGGTTTGCCGCATTGGGTGCAAAGAACTTTTTGTTTGAGACGCTGAGCAGCGATGCCGGTGTGGCCGAAGCCGCGCGGCAGATCAAAGAAGCAGTGCCGGATGCCTTTGTGCTGGTGTCCTTTGCAGTGCTGCCGGACGGCTACACCCGCGAGGGCCGTCACTGCGCAGAGCTTGTGCGCAGCATGACTGCCTGCGGTGCAGTGGATGCTGTGGGCCTGAACTGCGTTTCTGCTCCCGGTGCCATGCGTGCGCTGGTGCAGCAGCTTGGCGAGACAAAGCTGCCGCTTGCAGTGATGCCCAACGCGGGCTACCCGGTGGTCACACGCACCCGGGTGCAGTATCAGGGCAGGCCGGAATATTTTGCACGGGAGCTGGCCCGCCTTGCTGCCGAGGGTGTGCGCATTCTGGGCGGATGCTGCGGCACTACGCCTGCCCACATTGCGGCCCTGCGTGCGGCACTGGATGCCTTGCCGGAAACACTGCCTGCAGCCCCGGCAGCAGCAGTCTCCACTGCCGCAAAGCCGGAGGTGGAAAAAGACGATGCCTTCCTGCGCAAGCTGAACGCGGGCAAAAAGGTGATCGCCATTGAGCTGGACAGCCCCAAGGATGCCGACCTGACCGGCTATCTGGACGGTGCACGCCGCCTGCAGGCTGCTGGTGCAGACCTTTTGACCATTGCGGACTGTCCCATTGCCCGGGCACGGATGGATTCTTCGCTGGTGGCCTGCCGGGTGCACCGGGAGCTGGGGCTGAACGTGCTGCCCCACATGACCTGCCGCGACCGCAATCTGAACGCCACCAAGGCCCTGCTGCTGGGCCTGTACGCCGAGGGTGTGCGGGAGGTGCTGGCCATCACCGGCGACCCCATCCCCACCGCGGAGCGGGACGAGGTGAAAAACGTGTACCAGTTCAACTCCCGCAAGCTGGCGCAGTACATCGTCTCGCTGGCAGGGGAGGGCCGGGAGATGCCCTCGCCCCTCACCGTGTTCGGTGCGCTGAACCTGAACGCCCGCAACTTTGATGTGGAGCTGCGCCGCGCACAGGAAAAGCTGCAAAATGGCATGAGCGGCTTCCTTACCCAGCCGGTGCTCTCCGCACAGGCGGTGGTGAACCTGAAAAAGACCCGCGAAACGCTGGGCGAAAAGGCGAAAATTCTGGCCGGCATCATGCCGGTGGTGAGCCAGCGCAACGCCATCTTTATGGAGAACGAGGTCAACGGCATCCACGTGGACGCTGAGATCATCGAGCGTTTTGCCGGGCTGGACCGTGCGCAGGGCGAAGAGCTGGGGCTGAAAGTCTCGGTGAAGGCCGCGCAGGCTGCAGCGCCCTATGCAGACGGCTTTTACCTGATGACCCCCTTCAACCGCATCGCCCTGATGGAGCGGCTCATTGCAAGGCTGAAGGATGAAGGGATCGCGGATTGAAAATGGCCGATGCGTTTGCTCTGGCCATTGATAGCGGAAAAAATATTTTTATATTTGCGTTTGTCGTGGCCTGCGGGCCACTCCAAACGCGTTTTCACGAATAAGGCCCAAACCGTAAGATGCAGTGGGATAAATTCTTTTGAAGAAAAAGTAATTGACAAATCGCACAAAAAACGCTATATTCTTTTTATAAATGCGTTGAAGAAGAGTGTGCATCGCTTTTGCCATCCAGAGAGCCGGGGGCTGCTGAAAACCCGGTATGGCCCGGCGGTGTGCTGTCACTTTGGAGCAGGAGCGGTGAGCTGAAGAGCAAGCCGCTCTCGGAGCTGTCCCACGTTACCGGGGCATCAAGGGGCGCAGGATGCTCTGCGCAATTTGGGTGGTACCGCGGTTATTACAGCCGTCCCATGGAACGTTCCGTGGAACGGCTTTTTTCGTCCCACTTCATCATTTTTTACTGGGAGGACCTTATGAAAGAACTTGCAAAACAGTATGATCCCAGCCAGGTGGAAGACCGCATCTACCAGTTCTGGCTGGACGGCGGCTACTTCCACACGAAGGCAGACCCCGACAAGAAACCCTACACCATCGTCATGCCGCCCCCGAACGTCACCGGTCAGCTGCACATGGGCCATGCGGTGGATAACACCATGCAGGACATCCTCATCCGCACCAAGCGGATGCAGGGCTATGCCGCCCTGTGGGTGCCCGGTACCGACCATGCATCCATCGCTACCGAAGCCAAGGTGGTGGAGGCCATGCGTGCCGAGGGCCTGACCAAGGAGATGGTGGGCCGCGATGGTTTTCTGGACCGTGCATGGGCATGGAAGACCAAGTACGGCAACCGCATCGTCAGCCAGCTGAAGAAGCTGGGCAGCAGCTGCGACTGGGATCGTGAGCGCTTTACTATGGACGAGGGCTGCTCCGAGGCTGTCAAGGAAGTGTTCGTGCGCCTGTACGACAAGGGCCTGATCTACCGCGGCAACCGCATGGTCAACTGGTGCCCCCACTGCAACACCTCCATCTCGGATGCCGAGGTGGAGTACGAGGAAAAGGACGGCAGCTTCTGGCACCTGCTGTACCCGGTCAAGGAGACCGGCGAGATGCTGGAGCTGGCTACTACCCGTCCCGAGACCATGCTGGGCGATACCGCTGTTGCCATCAACGGCGATGACCCCCGCTATGCCCATCTGCACGGCTGCCATGTGGTGCTGCCCCTGCTGAACAAGGAGATCCCCATTGTGTGCGACGAGCACGCCGACATGACCAAGGGCACCGGTGTGGTCAAGATCACCCCCGCCCACGACCCTAACGACTTTGAAGTGGGGCTGCGCCACGACCTGCCCATCGTGCGTGTGTTCACCTACGACGGCCACATGACCGGTGCTGCCGACAAGGCTGCTGCCGATGCCCTGTTCGCCGCCGGCAAGAACGCCATCAATGAGCCGGAGGTGCTGGACTGCGGCAAGTACGCCGGCATGACCACCCTCGAGGCCCGCAAGGCCATTCTGGCCGATTTGGAAGCAGGCGGCTTCCTGAAGGAGATCGAGCCCCTCAAGCACGAGGTGGGCACCTGCTACCGCTGCCACTCCACCATCGAGCCCATGGTGTCCAAGCAGTGGTTCGTCAAGATGGAGCCGCTGGCAAAGCCCGCCATCGAGAGCGTGGAAAAGGGCGAGATCAAGTTCGTGCCCGAGCGCTTCACCAAGAACTATATGAACTGGATGAAGAACACCCGCGACTGGTGCATCAGCCGTCAGCTGTGGTGGGGCCATCAGATCCCGGCATGGTACTGCGACGACTGCGGCGAGACCGTGGTGGCAAAGTCTGCTCCCTGTTCCTGCCCCAAGTGCGGCAGCGCAAAGCTCACGCAGGACCCCGATACGCTGGATACCTGGTTCTCCTCCGCTCTGTGGCCCTTCAGCACGCTGGGCTGGCCCAATGAAGAGAGCGAAGACCTCAAGTATTTCTACCCCACTAACACCCTCGTTACCGGCTACGACATCATCGGCTTCTGGGTCAGCCGTATGATCTTCTCTGGTCTGGCCTACACCGGCAAGGCACCCTTCAGCACGGTCTGCATCCACGGTATCGTGCGCGACAGTCAGGGCCGCAAGATGTCCAAGAGTCTGGGCAACGGCATCGACCCGCTGGAAGTCATTGCCCAGTACGGTGCAGATGCCCTGCGCTTTATGCTGGTGGATGGCTCCACCCCGGGCAACGACATGCGTTATATCGAAAAGAAGGTGGAGGCTGCCCGCAACTTTGCCAATAAGCTGTGGAATGCTACCCGCTTTGTGCTGATGAACCTGCCCGAGGACTTTACCCCGGGCCTGCCCAGTGAGGACAAGCTGGATATGAGCGACAAGTGGGTGCTCACCAAGCTGAATCAGGTGGCCGGTGCCATGACCGACAACCTCGACCACTACGAGATGGGTCTGGCCGCCGCCAAGATCAACAGCTTTATCTGGGATGTCTACTGTGACTGGTTCATCGAGATCGCAAAGCCCCGCCTGAACTCCGGCGATGCCGAGCAGGCCGACACCGCCCGCCGTGTGCTGGTGTATGTGCTGGACAAGGCCCTCAAGCTGCTGCATCCCTTCATGCCCTTCATCACCGAGGAGCTGTATCAGGCTCTGCCCGGCTCTGCCGAGACCATCATGACCCAGAGCTGGCCCACCTTTGACGAAGCTCACAACTGGGCCGACGAAGAGGAAGCCTTTGAAAAGGTCATGGACTACATCAAGGCCGTGCGTACCATGCGTACCGAGATGAATGTCCACCCCGCCAAAAAGACCAGCATGATCATCGAGACCGCCGACGCTGCACCCTTCCAGAAGGCACAGGTCTATCTGGCAAAGTTTGCCTTTGCCACCGACGTGACCTTTACCGAGAAGTACGAGGGCAGCACCGACGGCATGGTGCAGGTGTCCACCCACGCCGCCCGCGGCTTCATCCCCATGATGGAGCTGATCGACCGCGACAAGGAACTGGCCCGCCTGAACAAGGAAAAGGCCAAGGCCGAAAAGGAAATGGCCATGTTCGCGAACCAGCTGAACAACCCCAAGTTCGTGGAGCGCGCCCCGGCGGCACTGGTGGAGGATATCCGCAATAAGTACGCCAAGAGCCAGGATAAGCTGGCCAACATCGAGCAGAGCATCAAGGCTCTGGGCTGATTTGAGCGGGGAATATAACAGCAGCACACAGCGCACTTCGCCGTGGGTGACCGCAGGGCGGGTGATCTTTACCCTTGCTCTCATCGGCTGCATCGCGTTCATCTTTTCCAATTCCATGAAGATCGCCTCGGTGTCTACTGTGTCCAGCAGCCGGGTGCTCACTCTGCTGCAGGCGGCTCTGCGCCGTCTGGGCCATCCGGCCCTTGCCCAGCGCCTGACCGACCACATCGTGCGCAAGCTGGCACACTTCTGCGAGTATATGCTGGAGGGCTTTCTGCTCATGCTGTGTATGCGGGTGTATACCCGGCAGTATATCTGGCACATCAGCGTGCCCATGCTGGGCGGCGTGCTCACTGCGCTGACCGATGAGACCATCCAGATCTTTTCGCCCGGACGCAGCAGTCAGGTCACCGATGTGTGGCTGGATTCAGCCGGTGTTCTGGCGGGCATCCTTACGGCGCTGGTGCTCATGGCGCTGTGCAGATTGTTGTTCAACCATCGTAATAAGGAGTAACCAATGACCATCGAACAGGCAAATCAGTATTTTGCCGCCCTGCCGGACGGTTTTGCCTCCACCGAACAGCTGCGCGCCGCGTTCACCGCGCCGGTGCAGAAGGTGCAGTTCGTGGGCGTGGCAGGCACGGCAGGCAAGACCGTGACGGTCCGCCTGCTGGCGGCCATCCTGCACGCACAGGGGATCCATGCCGGCCTGTACCATGCCGGGTGCCGCCCGCTGTCGGAGCGCATCTGCATCGATGATGCCCCGGTGGACGAGGGCCTGCTGGCTCTGACTGCGGATACCCTTTCCGCAGCCGAAGCCCTGCCGCAGGATGCAGCGGAGCTGGCCGCTGCGGCCAACTGCTTTGGCGCAGCGGGCTGCACGCTGGCCGTGGTGGAACTGCCGGATGCGGGCCTTGCGGAAGCACTGCCCGGCATGCCGGTGTGCGCCGTCACGTCGGTCGGCCCGGACGGTGTGAGCCGCTCGGTGGAGCGCCTTGCGGCTTTGGCAGCAGGTGTCATGCGCAAGGAAAGCATCTGCGTCACCGCGCCGGAGCAGCCCAAGTCTGTGCTCAGCGAGCTGATCGTGGCCGCAGGCAAGTGCGGCTGTGAGCTGGTGGTGCCGGACCCGGAGGATATCACCTTTCTGGAGGCAGAAAAGTTTGCCAGCAAGGTGGACTACGGCGGATATACCGTGCCGCTGGCTTTTCTGGGCCGTCATGCGGCGGGCAGCGCTGCCATGGCTGTGGAGCTTTCGCTGGCGCTGTGCCGCAAGGGCTTTGATATTACCGACGATGCCATTCTGGAAGGTCTGGCTGCGGTGGAGAACCGCAGCAGCATCCGGGTCATCTCGCAGCGCCCACTCATCATTCTGGATGCCTGCCGCACCCCGCAGCAGGCAGCGGCCTTGCTGCGTGTGCTCAACATGGCCAAGGTGCGCCATATGAGCGCCATCATCGGTCTGGCAGAGGAGGAGGGAGCCGAAGCGTTCTTCTCCGCACTGGAGACCGGCCTGACCCCTGAAGAGCAGAAAAAGGATAAGTCCACCATGCCCGGCATGAGTGAGAACCCCTTTGATAAGGTGTATCTTGTCACCCCGGCAGGCGGCGATGACGAGATGACGGCCCGTTTGACCGAAAAGGCAAAGTATCATTTTGATGCCGAGATGTGCACCAGCATTGCCGAAGCTGTGGAGTTGGCTCATGCCAACACCCGCCGCGGCCTGCTGGTCTGCGGCGGTGAAGCTGCCGCGCTGGAAGCGGCCGAACTGCTGGTGAACAGCTGAGCCGACACGCTTCCCTAAAAAATAAACGAAAGATCCCGTACACTGAAACCATGTGTACGGGATCTTTTTATTTTTGGCAAAGGAGATGGACAAACCATGGCAACGGTAAGCTTCAGCCCGGCGGGCGATGTGCTTTATGCCTACCTTGCGGGCGAGATCGATCACGATGCGGCGCAAAGCCTGCGCATCCAGCTGGATGATGCACTGGTCAGCCGTGCCCCGCAGACCATGATCCTGGATTTTGGCGGGGTCGGATTTATGGATTCATCCGGTGTAGGGCTGATCCTGGGGCGGCAGCGCATTGCCCGCACACTGGGCACGGCACTGCGGGTGCAGCACACACCGTCCCAGCTGGCAAAGGTGCTGCAGCTGGCGCGCATCCCCTGCACGGATGCAGGACAGAAGGAGGAATAAACCATGAAAGCGGAAAACACAACAAAGATCCAGTTCGATTCCCTCAGTGTGAACGAAAGCTACGCCCGGGGCGCAGCGGCGGCCTTTCTTGCCCGGTACGACCCCACCGTGCCGCAGCTGGCCGATATCAAAACGGCAGTGTCTGAGGCGGTGACCAACTGCATCGTCCATGCCTACCCGGACCACATCGGGCCGGTGGCCATGAGCATTGCAGTCTATCCCGGGCGGGAGGTGCACATCACGGTGGCAGATAAGGGCATCGGCATCCCGGATATCCCGCAGGCCATGGAACCGCTGTTTACCACCGGAAACCCGGAGGAACGCTCCGGGCTGGGCTTTGCGGTGATGCAGAGCTTTATGGATAAGGTCAAGGTCATCTCAAAGCCCGGCAAGGGTACAAAGGTGCTGCTCATCAAGCGTCTGGCCCAGAGAGAATGATACATAACAGGAAAGGCAGGCAGGAGCATGGTATCGGATAAGACCCGGCGGGACGCATTCATTGAGCAGAATCTGGGGCTGGTGCACGCCTGCGCCGGGCGCTTCCGCGGGCGGGGCATAGAGTACGATGACCTGTACAGTGCCGGATGCATGGGACTTGTAAAAGCCTGCGATAATTTTGATGAGAGCCGCGGCGTATGCTTTTCTACCTATGCAGTGCCGGTAATTTTAGGCGAGATCAAAAAGCTGTTCCGGGACAGCGGCACAGTCAAGGTGAGCCGCTCCTTAAAAGAATTGGGGATGCGCGTACAGGCGGCACGGGAGCATCACATAAAAGTGTGCGGTACGGAGCCGACCCTTTCTCAGCTGGCGGAAGAATTGAATGAACCTGCAGAGAACATCACACTTGCCATTCAGGCGGCACAGCCTGCCATGAGCCTGACCCCGGAAAATGAAGAAGAGGACCGGCAGATGGATATTCCAGTAGAATCCCCGGAAGAAGCATTGGCAGAACGTATCAGTCTAGAAGAGGTGCTTCACGCTTTGCCGGAACAGGACAGGCAATTGATCCGCCTGCGGTTTTATGGCAACAAGACCCAGAGTGAAACTGCAAAGGTACTGCATACCACACAGGTGCAGATCTCCCGGCGGGAACGCAAGATACTGGTGCAGCTGCGCCGCCGACTTTTAGAAGATTAGATGTCATACTTTCCAGATTAAAAGGAAAAAACTGGGCAAAAAGCCAAAAGCCGGATTTTTGCGAAAAATATGAAGAAAATGCTTGCTTTTTGCAAAAGGCTGTGCTAAAATACATTACTGTCAGGCGGACATCCGACAGAATGAAACACTTCAGAAGGAACGTCCTAACGTGAAGAATCGATGAGCTTCGACAAGAAGCTCAAAAATAATTCAAAAAAGTGCTTGACAGCTTATCACGAAAGTGATAAAATAAGTAAGCTTTCAGCCGCAAGGCTGAGGCGCTACAGGACCTTGAAAATTGAACAATATCGAAAAACTTGTAAGGAACCTTTTAAGTGTTTGGAAAAACACTAAAAACAATTCCAAAAGTAATTCACACAGGACGCAAGCGATTGCGTGCTGAGCGAACAAGATTTAACACTTTAAAAGTGATAAATATCATTTATAAAGAGTTTGATCCTGGCTCAGGACGAACGCTGGCGGCGCGCCTAACACATGCAAGTCGAACGAGCGAGAGAGAGCTTGCTTTCTCGAGCGAGTGGCGAACGGGTGAGTAACGCGTGAGGAACCTGCCTCAAAGAGGGGGACAACAGTTGGAAACGACTGCTAATACCGCATAAGCCCACGGGTCGGCATCGACCAGAGGGAAAAGGAGCAATCCGCTTTGAGATGGCCTCGCGTCCGATTAGCTAGTTGGTGAGGTAATGGCCCACCAAGGCAACGATCGGTAGCCGGACTGAGAGGTTGAACGGCCACATTGGGACTGAGACACGGCCCAGACTCCTACGGGAGGCAGCAGTGGGGAATATTGCACAATGGGGGAAACCCTGATGCAGCGACGCCGCGTGGAGGAAGAAGGTCTTCGGATTGTAAACTCCTGTTGTTGGGGAAGATAATGACGGTACCCAACAAGGAAGTGACGGCTAACTACGTGCCAGCAGCCGCGGTAAAACGTAGGTCACAAGCGTTGTCCGGAATTACTGGGTGTAAAGGGAGCGCAGGCGGGAAGACAAGTTGGAAGTGAAATCTATGGGCTCAACCCATAAACTGCTTTCAAAACTGTTTTTCTTGAGTAGTGCAGAGGTAGGCGGAATTCCCGGTGTAGCGGTGGAATGCGTAGATATCGGGAGGAACACCAGTGGCGAAGGCGGCCTACTGGGCACCAACTGACGCTGAGGCTCGAAAGTGTGGGTAGCAAACAGGATTAGATACCCTGGTAGTCCACACCGTAAACGATGATTACTAGGTGTTGGAGGATTGACCCCTTCAGTGCCGCAGTTAACACAATAAGTAATCCACCTGGGGAGTACGACCGCAAGGTTGAAACTCAAAGGAATTGACGGGGGCCCGCACAAGCAGTGGAGTATGTGGTTTAATTCGACGCAACGCGAAGAACCTTACCAAGTCTTGACATCCCTTGACAGACATAGAAATATGTAATCTCTTCGGAGCAAGGAGACAGGTGGTGCATGGTTGTCGTCAGCTCGTGTCGTGAGATGTTGGGTTAAGTCCCGCAACGAGCGCAACCCTTATGGTCAGTTACTACGCAAGAGGACTCTGGCCAGACTGCCGTTGACAAAACGGAGGAAGGTGGGGATGACGTCAAATCATCATGCCCTTTATGACTTGGGCTACACACGTACTACAATGGCGTTAAACAAAGAGAAGCAAGACCGCGAGGTGGAGCAAAACTCAGAAACAACGTCCCAGTTCGGACTGCAGGCTGCAACTCGCCTGCACGAAGTCGGAATTGCTAGTAATCGTGGATCAGCATGCCACGGTGAATACGTTCCCGGGCCTTGTACACACCGCCCGTCACACCATGAGAGCCGGGGGGACCCGAAGTCGGTAGTCTAACCGCAAGGAGGACGCCGCCGAAGGTAAAACTGGTGATTGGGGTGAAGTCGTAACAAGGTAGCCGTAGGAGAACCTGCGGCTGGATCACCTCCTTTCTAAGGAGTCAGGCAAGGACAGGACATCAAAAGATGGACAGTCCTTGGACAGGTAACAAACGAGAAGAGTAGATATTGTTCGATTTTGAGGGCCCTGAAAAGGGAACTCAATTCCTAATGTGGGGGTTTAGCTCAGCTGGGAGAGCACCTGCTTTGCAAGCAGGGGGTCAAGGGTTCGATTCCCTTAATCTCCACCACATGGGCCAATAGCTCAGCTGGCTAGAGCACACGACTGATAATCGTGAGGTCGATGGTTCGAGTCCATTTTGGCCCACCATGTGATGTTTCTCAAAGTTCCGGGAGACCGGGCTTTGAAGAACATCACCAAGACGTACCTTGAAAACTGAATAATAACTGCGAAACAAAGATTATAGTAAGTTCTTTTTAAGAAATATTGCAATTTCAAAAGGAAGGGTAACAATAATCTTCGTTGGCAAGAGAGAATCAAGAGGATACCAAATGTTCCAAGAGAACGTTTGAAAGGTCAAGCGAACAAGGGCGCAGGGCGAATGCCTTGGCACTGGGAGCCGATGAAAGACGTGATAAGCTGCGATAAGCTTCGGGGAGCTGCAAATAAGCATTGATCCGGAGATCTCTGAATGAGGAAACTCACCTGGGTTCATACTCAGGTACGTTATACTGAACTTCAAAATAGGTATATCGAGGGAACCGCCTGAACTGAAACATCTAAGTAGGGCGAGGAAGAGACATCAAACGAGATTCCGTAAGTAGTGGCGAGCGAACGCGGAAGAGGGCAAACCGAGAGTAGAAATACTTTCGGGGTACGGAGCGCATTTAGGACTTAAGTTGTTAACCGAACGGCATGGGAAGGCCGGTCAGAGAGTGTGAGAACCACGTAGGTGAAAACGACAAGAGCCGAGCGAATTCCAGAGTACGGCCAGACACGTGAAACCTGGTCGGAATACGGGGGGACCACCCTCCAACCCTAAATACTACCCAGTGACCGATAGCGTATAGTACTGTGAAGGAAAGGTGAAAAGCACCCCGGGAGGGGAGTGAAAAAGAACCTGAAACCCTGTGCCTACAAGCACCTAGAGCGCGTCAAAGCGTGATAGGGTACTTTTTGTAGAACGGTCCGGCGAGCGATTGTATGCAGCAAGGTTAAGGACTTAAGGTCTGGAGCCGAAGCGAAAGCGAGTTTGAAAAGGGCGTTAAGTTGCATATAATGGGCCCGAAACCGGGTGACCTACCCATGGTCAGGTTGAAGTGGAAGTAAAATTCCATGGAGGACCGAACCGACCTCCGTTGAAAAGGCGGCGGATGAACTGTGGGTAGCGGAGAAATTCCAATCGAACCCGGAGATAGCTGGTTCTCCCCGAAATAGTTTTAGGACTAGCCTCAAGTTAGATACCTGGAGGTAAAGCACTGAATAGCCTAGCGGCCGAGAGGTTAGCGAAGCTTATCAAACTCAGAATGCCAGAGTATTGATGCTTGGGAGTCAGACAGTGTCAGATAAATGTCATTGTCAAAAGGGAAACAGCCCAGATCTACAGCTAAGGTCCCAAAGTCAGGTTAAGTGGAAAACGATGTGAAGATACGTAGACAACCAGGATGTTGGCTCAGAAGCAGCCACTCATTCAAAGAGTGCGTAATAGCTCACTGGTCGAGCGTCTTTGCGCGGAGAATTTAACGGGGCTAAACCTGACACCGAAGCTTAGGCAATACAGCAATGTATTGGGTAGGGGAGCGTTGTATACGCGGTGAAACAGTAGCGCAAGCGGCTGTGGAGTGTATAGAAGTGAGAATGCCGGAATGAGTAGCGCGAATGCAGTGAGAATCTGCATGGCCGAAAGCCTCAGGTTTCTGGAGGAAGGTTCGTCCGCTCCAGGTTAGTCGGGAGCTAAGGTGAGGCCTAACGGCGTAGCCGATGCACAGACGGTAGAGATTCCGTCACCACCAAAAGAGTTAAGCACAGGGACACATATGAAGTCTCGGAGCCGGGTGTTGGTTCCGGTAGCGATCGAGGGAAGTTAGTACCGAAGTCCGGGATGGAAGATGGCGAGAAAAGCTGTGTGAATTTCTGCGGTGCCCGTACCGCAAACCGACACAGGTAGGTAGGAAGAAGATTCTAAGGCCAACGGGAGAAGGGTTGTTAAGGAACTCGGCAAATTGACCCCGTAACTTCGGGAGAAGGGGTGCTGCAGCAATGCAGCCGCAGAGAATCGGCCCAAGCAACTGTTTACCAAAAACACAGGTTTGTGCTAAATCGAAAGATGACGTATACGAGCTGACGCCTGCCCGGTGCTGGAAGGTTAAGAGGAGATGTGCAAGCATTGAATCGAAGCCCCAGTGAACGGCGGCCGTAACTATAACGGTCCTAAGGTAGCGAAATTCCTTGTCAGGTAAGTTCTGACCCGCATGAAAGGCGTAATGATTTGGGCACTGTCTCAACAGCCCGCCCGGCGAAATTGTAGTACCGGTGAAGATGCCGGTTACCCGCGACAAGACGGAAAGACCCCATGGAGCTTTACTGTAGCCTAATATTGGGTTTCGATGTTGCATGCACAGGATAGATGGGACACTGGGAAGCAGGTGCTTTGGCGCTTGTGGAGTGGCCGTTGGGATACCATCCTTGCGATATTGGAATTCTAACCTGCGCCTTTGAATCAAGGCGGGGGACATTGTTAGGTGGGCAGTTTGACTGGGGCGGTCGCCTCCTAAAGAGTAACGGAGGCGTTCAAAGGTTCGCTCAGCTTGAACGGAAATCAAGCAAAAGAGTGCAAACGCAGAAGCGAGCCTAACTGCGAGACTGACGGGTCGAGCAGTAACGAAAGTTGGAGTTAGTGATCCGGTGGTATGTGAGTGGAAATGCCATCGCTCAACGGATAAAAGTTACCCTGGGGATAACAGGCTGATCTCCCCCAAGAGTCCACATCGACGGGGAGGTTTGGCACCTCGATGTCGGCTCATCGCATCCTGGGGCTGTATTCGGTCCCAAGGGTTTGGCTGTTCGCCAATTAAAGCGGTACGCGAGCTGGGTTCAGAACGTCGTGAGACAGTTCGGTCCCTATCTGTCGTGGGCGCAGGATATTTGATGGGAGCTGTTCCTAGTACGAGAGGACCGGAGCGGACGTACCTCTGGCGCACCAGTTGTTCTGCCAAGAGCATAGCTGGGCAACTATGTACGGATCGGATAAACGCTGAAAGCATCTAAGCGTGAAGCCGACCCAAAGATAAGATATCCCATTGTTTCAAACAAGTAAGACCCCTTGAAGACTACAAGGTTGATAGGCACGATGTGTAAGTGGAGTGATTCATTCAGCAAGCGTGTACTAATAGGTCGAGGGCTTGACCACAATTCGCTTGAGACTCTGAGAGTCAACGAAAAAATGTAAGCAGTGATTATTCAGTTTTGAAGGCACGTCCTTCTAAGAAACACTGGACAAAGTACGACAAACATGTTATACTGGTTCAGTCAGATCGGTCGGTGTCGATGACAGTGAGGTTCCACCTGTTCCCATTCCGAACACAGAAGTTAAGCTCACTTGTGCCGAAGATAGTTCGCTGGAAACGGCGCGTGAAAATAGGTAGTCGCCGACTTTTATATGGCCCGTTGGTCAAGCGGTTAAGACAGAGGCCTCTCACGCCTTTAACATCGGTTCGATTCCGGTACGGGTCATATTTGCACCTCTAGCTCAGTTGGTAGAGCAACTGACTCTTAATCAGTGGGCCCAGGGTTCGAGTCCCTGGAGGTGCACCAGATATTGAACGTCAAATCGTAAGATTTGACGTTCTTTTTTGTTATGTAACCCCGAAAAATCGGGGCTTGCACGGTCAATGCACGGTTTCTGCACGGTTGGTGTTTTCGTGGGAATCCTCTGCATGGGCTGGAATTGCTTTGAAATGCGTGGTAAATTTTGCATCAGGTCAGCAGAGCCAGACGGAGCTGCGCCTTTACTTCGGGGTCTGCGTTCTTCAAAAGTTCCAGCAGAGCAGTCATGGAGATAGTCGGTTCGACTGCGGCGGGTACAGCCTGCGGGCTGGGGCTTTCCTGTTTAGCATAGAACCCTTCCTCAAATTTCCTGCCCAGCTCTACACGGGAGGACTGCTGGATATGGGCGTAGGTGTTCACCAGCATATCTGCCGTGGCGTGTCCTGTGGTGCCCTGAACGGCTTTCACATCGCCGCCGGAGATCATCAGCTGATAGGTTGCACTAGAGTGCCGCAGACCGTGGAACACGATACGCGGGAACTCCGGGTGTGCATCCTGCCATTTCAGGAACTTTTTGCGGATGAGTACCGGCTCCACCGCCAGACCGTTGGGCAGACGGAACAGCATTCCGCTGTCGTGGTAGCGTGTCGGATCTTTCATCTCGTCTGATGCCAGCTGACTTAGCCACTTCTTCAATTCCTCTTTCAGTGCGGAGGTCATGAAGATGGTGCGGCAGGAGGATGCCGTTTTGGTGCTTTTCAGGATAAGGGAAGTGGTACTGCGTTCCAGCTTGTCCGGGAATACCGTGATGATGCAACCATCGTCCACCTGATTCAAGGCTTCTTTTCGCACCCGCTGCATGGACTTGTTGATGCGAAACGTTCTGATGCCATCTGCGGCATCAAAATCGAGATCTTCCGGGGTCAGACCTACGATCTCGCCCTCTCGCAGTGCGCCCACCAGTATGAGGTGGACTGCCAGATGCAGGATGGGGTCCTCCATGCTGTCCAGAGCCGCCCGCATCTCCTCTATCGTCCAGATGGTACGCTCCTGCGTGGACTTCTTGGGGCTGTCCACGGGAACCGGGCTTTTGACAAGGATGCCCCACTCTACGGCATACTGGAAGGCTGTACCCAGCAGCCGATGAACCTCGTGGATGGTGGTGCCGGATAGAAACCGCTGCTTCTGCTTTTCGGTCAGTTCCTGCTTCTTGCCCTCAATATACGAACCGCAGGGTGTTTTGCTCAGGGTCGTGTAGAGGCTTTCCATGTGGTAGGGCTTGAGTTTTTGCATCTCCATGCTGCCGATATAGGGGATAATAAGGTTCTGGATGGTGGAAAGGTTGGATTCGTAGGTTTTGGGTGCCCACTTGTGCTTGCTGCACTGCTTGGGCAGCCAATCCATGAGGAACTCTGCCACCGTCACCGAGGACGGAATCAGAAAAGTGCCAGCCGCCAGTTCGTGCTCGATCTGTTTCTTTCGGCTTGTTGCCTCCTCTTTTGTGGGAAAACTCTCCCATTTGTCGTAGCTCTTGCCGTGCTCATCTTCGTAGGTGTAGCGGACGCTGTAAGAGTTGCCGCGTTTTGTAATATATGCCATACTGTTGCCTCCTTATCAAGCTGCCCGGTTGAGCCACGCATCGAAGCTGTCCTTCGGTACACGGATGCTTCCGCCTACCCGCAGAACACGAAATTCGGTGGTGCTGTTGCACAGGTTGTAAGCAGAGCGCAGGCTGATGGCCAGCATTCGCGCGATCTCTTCCACCGTGTACACCAGTTTCGTGGTTGCCGGGCTGTCAGTTGGAGACTTGACGGCATTGGTTTGAGTGACCACTTCCATTGTAGTGGGATTCGTGTCCTTTTGCAAGAACTTATTCGTATAATTTTCAGATTTCGCAGTTTCGGTCATGTCAGGCCGATTCATATTCATAGGCAGACCTCCAATTCCTTGTAACCGAACGCCTGTAACCGGGCAGGAAAACTCTCTTTTTCTGCACACAGGGCATCCGGTGGGCTTTATACTTTTTCTTCTCTTTTTAAGGTTACATGGTTACAGAAAGAGAAAAACGCAGCAGTCATGCGGCTTTTGGACTGTAACTGGGGCGTAACCGAATCTGTAACCAGACGTGTAACCGCTGTTCATCAGAAGGGAAAGCCCAGCTGCTGGGCTTCCGCATCCGTTATCTCGGAGAAATTTTCAGCCCCGGTTTCGGGGCTGGTTACGCGCTCCCAGCCTTTCTGAACGCCGTACTTCGGGTAACGCTTGGCAGTCTTGTGCGCCTGCCAGCCTTGAATATCGCCGCGCGAAATTCCCGTGTTCATGATCTCGCAGATAGCACGGGTCTCCCACTCTGCCGGGATATTGTTGTTGCCCAGTGCTTCCGCATAGAGCTGCTTGGAACACACCCGGTCACCTGCGTAGTCCTCCAGAAAGGCGTAGATCATGCCAGCCTGTGCATCCTCCTGCATAAAGTCCTGCTGGTGAGCTTGCAGCGTTTCCTGCATGGCAGGGCTGAATGCCAACTTGTAGTTGCCGCTGTTGTAGATGGTCATGGCTTCCGCCCAAAGCTGGTCGATATAGGTGCGGGATTCGACTTCGTTGTCCAAAATGTGAACTTCAGCCAGTTCCGCATCCACCGGGATGGGAATAAAGCGGCGGTTGCCTGTGCGGTCACGGGGCAAAAAATCCTGCCGGTTGGTCGTGCCAGCAAAGACGCACTGGCGCAGACGGTCGGCAGGATGGGTCTCGTAGGGAACTTTATAGGTTTCCTTCTGCTTACTGAGAAAACTCTTGATTTCCTCGATGCTTTTGGCATTGGCGGTGGCGATCATCTCCGACATTTCGATGATCCAGTGACCTTGCAGTTTGCGGTACACGTTGTCATCGTCCAGCCGCCGCAGGTCATCCGAGAACCACTCATCCTTGACCGCCAGCAGTCGAAAAAAGGTGGACTTCCCCGGGTCTCGCCTGTCGGCTCGGTCGGTGCTTCAAAATGCCTGCAGCATTTTGAGGTCGCCACTGGCGACCCGCACCCTTGCCCGCCCACCAGACAGAGCATGGTTTCAAATTTACATCCCGGCTGGAACACCCGCTTGATGGCTCCCAGCAGGAAGATCTTTATGGCTTCGCAAGTGTATTCGTCCTCTGCAGCACCGAGAAAGTGGTGCAGGACGTGAGCTATCCGCTCTGTTCCATCCCATTTCAGGCCGTTCAGGTAGTCCCGGATGGGGTGGTAACGGTTCTCGTTGGCAACGATGCGGATAGCGGATTCAATTTTCTTCTCGCTGGAAATGCCGTATTTCTCCATCCGGCGCAGGATATACTTCATGTCAGTGTCGTTCAGGGTCTTGCCGGAGCGGGGCCAGCCCACGGGCTTCACAATGTCGATGCGCTCGCTCAACAGGTTTAGCCGGATGGCATCGGCAAGCACATGGTCGTTCTGCAAAATCGTGATGCAGTTTTGAATCGTCCGTTGGATCTCGCCGTTGGAGTGCTTGGTCAGCATCTCCTTCACATCCTCAACGGTTCGAGGAGGGCGGTCTTCTTCATTGACTTCTTTACTCAATAAACATCACCTCATACTATTATTGAAAACATTTTTCTGACTTTTCGGCGGTAGGCGGCGCAGATGGCTTCCGCTGTGTCTGCTCTGCCTGCAATCGGCTTAGCAGTTGCAGAACAGAATCCCGTGCTTTCTCCTTGACCTGTTCCTTGCCTTTCTGCCGAACATCCGGTCTCAGGAGCTTTTCCTGCAAGCGGGCAGCGGTGGTCTGCATGGTCTTGAGGAACTTGTCTAGCACGGTGTCCAAACGGTGGGCTGCATACCACTTCCAAGTGGTGAGTTACGGTTTTCGTAACCCACCACTTTTCACCGTGGCTTGACAAAATGTCAAGTCGAGATCAGCTGTAACACGGACAGAGTCAATGTGCTCAGTTTGAACACATTGAATTAGGCTGCGACAGTTTACCTCATGTAGACAAATTGTCCACATGAGGTGAGCTGTAACGCATAAGGTTTTTCTGGTGAATGACGCTTTGTGTCATTCACCACATCAACTGGCCATTTTGACCAGTTGATATTGGGTGCGCCGTTCTCCCTGCATGGATTTCCTGCCCCCTTCCGGCGGCGTTTTCCGGCTCTCCTTTGCGGGGTCATCGCCGGGTATCCCATGCAGACGGTCTTTCGATTTTCAAGGTACGGTGCTGAATTTGGCAATAAAAAATCGCCACACAACAACCTGAACCTGACCATCCCTTCTGGGATGGCCTTAGTTCGGGTTTGCTATGTAGCGATAAGAAAGTTAAAAACTTGCTCCGGCTCCTTCGGGAGCCGAGCTGGAACTCTAAGTAAATATGTTATATTAAATTGTTGGAATAGGTTGCCACAAAAATCGAGCTGTGTCAACGTGAACTTGTCGGGGCAAGGCCCCTCCATCTTGCTACGCAAGACCGTTCTGTTGCTTAAAAGCCCCACTGGGGCTTTCATTGCTGCGCTACGCTTCGCAAACGCGAACTTTTGAGAACACGCTGATTTCGGCAGCTTGCAAGAAAACACAAGGGAAACTTTGGCAAAAAGAGAGAGGGCTGGACGGTGCCGGCCCTCTTGACAGAATTATGAGATGCTCAAAAATTTCTGCTGCTTTTATTGCGGTTTTCAAAAATAGCGCCGAACAGAACGGCATATTTATGATATGCAGTTTGCTGATACTACTGCGGTGGGAAAATAGAATCAGGCAAAAGGATAAAGTGTCGGCAGGAAAAATACGGACACGACAATGAGGATGAGCGCCAGCGGGGTACCACACTTGAGATAATCCTTCAAGGTGTATCCGCCCGGCTCGATGATCATGATCTGGCAGGGAGCTGCCATGGGGGTCATGATGGACACACAGCTGGCTGTGATCACGCCGACCACGGCAGCACGGGGGTCTACGCCCATGCGGATACAGGCGGAAGTGACCAGTGGGATGAAGATGGTCAGGGTAGCCAGATTGGACATGACCTGTGTCAGAATGAAGGGAACAAGGAAGAACACCAGCATAATGATGTACGGATTGGTGGTATCGCCCAGCAGGCGGATCATCCAGTCTGCCACCACATCGCCCGCACCGGTGGTCTGGATGGCGTCCGACAGAGCCAGCACACCGGCAAACAGGAAAATGGTCGGCTGGTGGATGGAGTTGAGGGCTTCCTTCTCGGTCAGCACACCCGTCAGCACCAGAGCGGCAGCGCCGATGCAGGAAGTGAGATACATCTTGACACCAATGACATTTTCCAGCAGCATCATTGCAATGGAGACCAGAACGATCAGGACAGCCAGTTTGCGCTTGAAGGGGCTGAGTTTTTCGCTCTCAGAAGCCGTATGTGCTGCATCTGAAAACTGCTCGTTGGGAATATCCGGCATCAGCTTATAGCCGACAAAGGTCATGTACAGGATGGCAATGGTCAGCATCGGGATGCGCGCAATGGTGAAATCCCAGATGTGCAGCGGTGTCGGTGCGCCGGCCTGCATCATGACATCGTTCCATGCCATGTTGGAAGCGCCCTGACCGAGAAAGGTCATCTGGGTGGCAATGTTGGCACAGGCCATAGAAGGATACAGCAGCTTGCTGCGGCTCACGCCGATGTCGTTCGCAATGCCTACCAGCAGGGGGATCATGATAGCGGCAGTTGCGGTGGCACTGGTGATGGCGCCCAGAAACGCACCTGCCACGCAGGAAAGAAAAATCAGCATCCGCATATTGTCCTTGTAGCGGATGACCAGACTCTGGGCTTTGTCAATCAGGGGCGTTTTGGTCAGCCCTGCACCGATGACGAACATGGCTACGAACATGACCACGTTCGTGTTGATGAAGCCGCCAAAGGCCTCGGCAGGGGTCTTGATGCCGGTGAGGATCAGCGCCAGAATGATGCCGGTAGAAATGACCGAAAACGGGACTTTACCGTATACAAAGGCGATGATCGTTACAAGCAGGATGACCAGGGTGATTTCCAATGGGCTCATTTGGGTTGTCCTCCTGTGGATTACTTCCACCTTGCAGATGCAAAGCAGTGGCAAAGGTGTGTAGAACAAAAAGAACGGTCAAGATCTTCTTTGTCTGCATTTTTTCCGTGCACATATTTGACCGCAAATAGCAACACCCAGGATGCTGATATGGCAGACAGCATCCGGGGTGTTTTGCGGAGAAGCAGGATAAACAGGGTAATGAAGATAGAAGTAAATGATAAGAAGTCTGTTGGATCTGTGAAAGCAAATATGGTTGTTAGAATTAACGTGATAGTGAGTTCATTTTAGGAGAAGAAGCTTTTGATGGATGGTTGCTCTCCGCAGGGTATAGGCAACGCTGGCTTCGCAGTTGGATCTTATTTGATGAAGCCAACGTGCTTGCAAATTTCCTCGACGGCCTTATCCTTGCGCTGATTGAAGATGACCTTGTTCTCTTCGAACAGGTTGCGACCCTCAGCGTCGATGGAAACGATCAGGGGGCCAAACTCGTTAACATGGCAGTGCCACAGAGTTTCCGGCATACCGAGGTCACGCCACTGGGCCTCGTCGATCTCCTCCACCTCGGTGGCAGCCACAACGGCGTTACCGGCAGGGAAAACACAGTGGATGGCACCAAACTCCTTGCAGGCGCGCTCGGTGTTGGGGCCCATGCCGCCCTTGCCCACGATGACGCGGACACCGGACTTCTGCACGAACTCATACTCGAACTTCTCCATACGCATGGAGGTGGTGGGGCCCACAGACACCATCTCGAACTTGTCGTCCTCCAGAGGGCGAATGATGGGGCCGGCGTGGAAAATGGCAGCGTCCTTGACGTCCACAGGCAGCGGGCGGCCCTCTTCCACGAGGCGGCGGTGCGCCACGTCACGGCAGGTGGTCAGGTCGCCGTTCAGGTAAACGACATCACCGATATGGATGTCCTTCAGGTCTTCTGCGGAGACCGGAGTCGTGAGAATTTTCTTTCCGTCTTTAATGGTCAGCATTACAAAGTCACCCCCGAATGAGTATCAATGGTGTAGTTCAGATCTTTATCAAAAATGATGTGGCCGCGGCGATGGCTCCAGCAGCCCACGTTGACGGCAACGCCGATGGCAGAAGGATGGCGGGCAGTGTTCTCAATGTGCACGCCCATGACGGAGTACTTGCCGCCCATGCCCTGAGGACCAAGGCCGATGGAGTTGATGCCGTCCTCCAGCAGCTTCTCCATATAGGCTGCGCGCTCGTTCTCGTTGTGGCTGCCCAGAGGACGCATCAGAGCCTTCTTGGACAGCAGAGCGGCAGTCTCAACAGAGGTGGCAACGCCCACGCCCACCAGCAGCGGAGGGCAGGCATTGATGCCGTAGCTGGTCATGACATCCATGACGAACTTAGTCACACCTTCGTAACCTGCACCGGGCATCAGAACCATGGCCTTGCCCGGCAGGGTGCAGCCGCCGCCTGCCATATAAGCGTAGATCTCACACTTGTCGCTGTTCGGGATGATATCCCACCACACGGTGGGAGTGCCCTTGCCCACGTTCAAACCGGTGTTGAACTCATCGAAGGTCTCAACACTGTTGTGGCGCAGAGGTGCTTCAAAGGTAGACTTGACCACAGCCTCCTTCAGCAGTCCCTCCACCTCACCGATGAGGGGGAAGTCCACGCCGCACTTTACCCAGAACTGCAGTACACCGGTGTCTTGGCAGCTGGGGCGGTTCAGCTCCTTGGCCAGCTTCTGGTTGCGCTTCATAGTCTCGTAGATGACCTTGGACAGAGGAGCATCCTCCTGTGCGCCCAGCTCATCCAGCTTTTTGATGATGTCGTCCGGCAGCACCTTGGCGATATGGCTCACAAAGTTGGCCATATAGGTCGTCATCTGCTGCACCTGTTCCTGTTTGTTCATTCCAATGCCTCCTTAGCTTTGGTACATTTTGCGCGTTGGTTCACTCATATTCAACGTTCCTGTCCGCTTTACTGCGGGAAGAACGGAAATGCGATGGGAAGGATCACCATGCTGACAACCGTTGCGATGAGGATGAGGGGCAGGCCAGCCTTGGCATAATCCTTGAAGGTGTAACCGCCGGCGGAAACCACCATGGTGTTGGCGGGCATACCGATGGGCGTTGCGTAAGCGCAGGAGCCGCCGATGACACAAGCCATCAGGACGGCGCGGGGGTCGGCACCCATGCCCTGTGCGATGCTCAGGCAGATGGGAACCATCAGAGCGGTGGTTGCGGTGTTGGACATGAAGTTGGTCATGACGCAGCAGAGCAGGAAAACCACCAGAGTCAGGACGTAGGGAGAGGGATTCTCGCCCAGAGCACCAATGACAATGTTTGCAACCTCTGCGCCTGCCCCGGTCTTATCCAGTGCAGAGGCCAGAGACAGCGTACCACCGAAGAGGAAGATGGTCTTGAGGTCGATGGACTTCAGGGCGTCTTTCTCGGAGATGACACCGGTGAGGATCAGAGCCAGCGCACCGATACAGCCGGTGATGTTGAGCTTGATGCCGATCTGCTTTTCAAAGATCATGCCCAGCAGGGTGAGCACGAGGATGACAAAGGAGAGCACCTGTTTCCACTTGGGAACATTGCTGAAGTCCTGCTCGCCGCCGAAGGAGTCATCATCGGAGACGGGGTGGTTGGGCAGCAACTTCATGCCAAGGGTGGCATAGAAGAGGATGCCGGCGGCGAGGATGGGCAGGCCCACAATGGCGTACTCGAAGAAGCCGAAGGACATCCCAATCTCACCCAGAGCGCTCTGGGCGATGAGGTTGCCCGGTGCGCCGATGAGGGAAAGGTTGCCGCCCATGGCAGCTGCAAACACCAGCGGCATCAGCAGCTTGGAGCGGGCATAGCCGGACTTTGCCGCAATGCCGATGACCACGGGGATCAGGACGGCGGCGGTGCCGGTGTTGGAGAGCACGCCGCTCATCAGGCCAACGATGACCATGATGGCCACGATGAGGCTGCGCTCGGATTTGGCAAAGTGGGTAACAATGCCGCCGATCTTGTTGGCCATGCCTGTTTCAAACAGTGCACCGCCGACAATGAACATGGCGACGAACAGGATGACGTTGCTGTCGATGAAGCCTGCAAAAGCAGTCTTGATGTCCAGCACGCCGGTGACGACCAGACCGATACAGACGATCATGGACGTTACGCCGAGGGGGATCTTCTCAAACACGAACATGACGACCGCGAAGAGAAGAAAGAGTAGGGTGATAGTTGCTGCTGACATACCGGGGAATCCTCCTTTAATGAAATATAATGTATCCATTTTATCAGAGCAAAACAGCCCTGACTTTCGGAACGCCCCAGCTGCACCTCGTTGTGCAGAGTCTTTGCCGCCGTGCTGTGCCCTCACAGCCCTTTTTCGTTCTGGAAGAATCTGCCCGGAACCTTAGAATTCCGGGAATCTCGGCAGCGTCTTTTTTAAATTTTTATATTTAATCTGTGATAATGTATCCACTTGACGACACGAGAATACACCCGAAACAGAGATTTGTCAATCCCTTTTTTCGAGTTTTGTCGCATTGCACGGATTATGTACCAATTTTTGTGCACGCCAGACAAACAGTAGGATACAAGAAAATCTCCCTCCGCCGCCTTCTGCAAAAAACGTGCGATCTCCAAAGCAGATGGAGATCGCACGTTTTTTCATTCTTTTATTCCAGCCGCTTTTTGAAATACCCCTCGGCACAGTAAATGGCACCACAGGGATTATGCGCCAGAACGCGATCCTTGGCCACCAGCGTTGTGACCATGGCATCTGAATACTTATAAAACATCGAGTCGTGTCCCACACAAAGTCCGATCTCAATGTTGAACTCGGTGTGCTGTTCGTTCAGAAGCTTTGCCTGTGCGATGGGGTTGCACATGGCCTCAAATTCGCCGGGGTGGATCTTGACCTCTTCCGGGATGCCCACTTCTTCTTTGGAGATGCCACCGGTCTTGCAGATGACCGACACCACCTCAAACCCCTGCGCACGGAGCAGGTCGGCCACGATACGGGCTTCCTTCCGCAGACCTTTGCAGAATGCAAGACCCAGCTTGTGGTAGCCCATCCGCTTGCAGAACTCCACCGTCTCCTTCAGGCGGGGCCATTGACAGTAGCCAAGCCCCTCAATGGCCGAACAGTTGACGTAGAAATCGTGATTCTCGGGCAGATCGTAGCCGGCGCGGGCGGCCTCCATCACCGAAGCATTCCGCATAGGGCAGTTTTTGGGCATCTTTTCCGGCTCGTTGTTGGCGCAGGCCAGAACCGTACAGTTCGCACAGGTATACACTGTCTTGTCCTCCTTAATCTTATAAATAATAGGTCAGCGCATCGTCCATGCTGCGCAGGATGTGCTTTTCCATTTCAGCCCGTGCGGCCATCGCATCCCGTGCTTCCAGCGCTGCATAGATCTTTTTATGCTCGCTCTGGGAGTTGAGGGCATAGTCCAACTCGCTCATCTCCACGCCAATGGACAGACCGTTCCACAGTTCCGAGAGAAGATTGCGCATTTTTTCATTGCCGGAAGCTTCCCAGATCTCAAAATGGAAGGACTGGTTGTAGTCAGTATAATTTCCGGCCTGCTGATGAGAAAGAGCCTCCTCTGCAGTATCCACGCAGTTTTTGATCTTGGACAGGTCAGCGTTGTTCTGGCAGCAGAGCATACACGCCGTCCCTTCCAAGGCAGCGCGCAGCTGGTAGTGCTCCCGAATCGTTTTTTCCGTTACGCCCAACACAATGGCGCACTTGTTTTGCTTGACTTCCAGCAGACCGTCACGGGCAAGGATCTGAAAGGCCTCCCGCACCGGCGTGACCGACACGCCCAGTTCCTGTGCGGTGTTTTCCAGCGTGAGTTCTGCGCCCTCCGGGATGCTTTTTGAGATAATGGCTTTCCGCAAAGCGGAAGCTACCCGCTCGCGGGCAGGCAGCAGCTTAATGGGTTTCAGTCCCAGCATATTGACTCCTTATCGTTAAAATCAGATGCAGCAGTTCTTCTTCATAGGCGTTCCATGCCTCCAGCACATCAGGGGAGCCCTGACGGTCCAGCATCAGCAGGCGGGCAAGCCGGTCGTTCACCGGCGTAGGACGTGCGCTCACGGCAAAGGCAATGTAGGTCTCCTGGATGCTCTCCAGCAGCTTGCGATGCAGCGGATATGGCAGGACGGTCCGCAGGGTACGGTGCTGCAGCATCTCGCCGCCTGCCAACATCGCATCCTGCGGCAGCGCACGCATAGCCTGCCGTTCCAACTGAGCCCCCAATGCCAGAATTTGGCGCAGTGTCTCTTCGGTCAAATCTGCCGCTTTTATCCGATTGTTGGGCAGGCGGATGATAAGACCCTGATATTCAAGAATCATCAAGGCCTCCCGCACCGGCATCCGAGAGACACCGAGACTCTCTGCCAGTTCGTTCTGGGTCATTTCAGTGCCCGCCGGGATCTGCCCAGATAAAATGGCCTGCTGCAGGGCTTCCACCACACCGCCGTTTTTCTTCTGGATGCCGATATATTCCATAGAGTCCTCCGTGCAAATGTCTTTTTTATATTGTATCCAATTTTACAATAAAAAGCAAGACTTCCTTTATGACAAACAAAAATACCCGGCTGATTCTTTATGAAAAATCTGCCGGATATAGACCGGATGCCCTTGGGGCGTTCCATTCTGAAAAATTGCAGGGCAAATGCAAGCTGTGTTAACTGTTATGTAACCTTGTCAATCAATCTTCCATTCTTCCATGGTCACAGCCAAGTGACAGGTAGTGCTCAATCTCCCCACCCAGCACCATCTGCGCATACTCCAGTGGCTTATTGTACAGCAGCCAGTCCAGTTCTGCCCGTTGTGCGGGGGTATTGCCGTACTCGTCCTCAATGGCAACACAGTCGATAGCAAGGATAGTGCCATCCGCAAAGTGGGCTTCCACCCGGTTGGTGTCCATATTGTAGCGGCAGGAAAGCAGTTTGTTCATAAGGAAACCTCTTTCTATATAAGGTGGTGTCTATTCGATTGTCCAAATCCCTGCCATGAATCGTAGTTGTTGATGTACATTTGATGCTTGGTCTAAACAGACAAGATTGCAGCTGCCGTTTTGGGCTTGAACCCGGCCGTTTTTCCGGCTTTGCATAAAAACTCAATGCCTGTTTAAGGGGCTGATTTTGGCTCTGCACATTTTTGCACACTTTTTGCACATCGGAACGGCTGGATAACGGATGCAAGAGGGGGTGACAGGTGCAAAGAATGCAGAGGATGCAAAACACAAATTTACGGTGAAACGATAAAAGCGACGAATTTGCGCAATTCCGAAAATTGACGATTGTTGCACGTTGGTTTCTCTTAATCAGTGGGCCCAGGGTTCGAGTCCCTGGAGGTGCACCACAACAACAAAATCCGAACTTTTTTCCAATAGGAGAAGGGTTCGGATTTTTTGTATTCTATGGGAGAAAAATTTCCATTGACTGTACCGGGGTTGAGGATGCACTGGATGTGACCATGGCGCAGCAGACGGAACTGGACTACCTTATCTACAATGACCCACTGGACTATGCGGATTTGATTCTGAACGGCGACCCGAAGGAATATTTGAAGAATGTGTCCGGTAGTCGTACACTAAAAGATTAAAAAGTAATTGTCTGTCGAACAAAAATATTCGGCAGACAATTTTTTTCATAGATTTAGAAGTACTGTCAGTTCCAACCATACAAAAACGTTGGGTTCAACAGGTGAATCTTTGCACCGGAAAAATCAAGAATCCTCTCATCGCGCATCCGGCACAGCTCACGGGAAAGAGCACTGCGGTCCACACAGAGGAAATCTGCCAGTTCTGTCCGGGTGTAGGGCAGACTGTAACAGCCTTTTTCATCGGGTGTCAAGGTTTGAAGATAAATCTTCAGACGATCTCGAAGCCGTTTTTGTGCTAAAATACGCACTTTGGTGTTAAAAAAGAGAAGCTGCTGCGCCATATCCTGCATAAGATTTGCTGTGACTTGCATCCGGCAGGGACAGGTCAGCGTCTTCTGTGACATCAATGCGCTGAAATCCAGCTGCATTACGGTACAGTCCGAACTGGCACGCAGACAGACCGGACTTGCCGTCCAGCCAGTACAGGCCAGTTCTGCACCAAATACTTCTCCGGGACAAAAACGGCAGATGCTGATTTGATTGCCATTTTCATCATAAAAAAATTCTTCCATCGTGCCATCCAGCAGAACACCCGTATTGTGGCTCTGCTCACCCAGCTCGACGATGTGCGCACCACGAGGATATTCACGGACAGTCGCATTCAAGCAACTAAGGACTTCCCTATATTTTCGTGGCTGGATGCCGTTGAACATGCCGCATTGCTGTAAAATTGAATAATATTGCTCCATCTTAAAATTTGCTTTGCCGTTGCCATAACAACGGACACTCCGAGGTAGTTGTGTTAAACTCTTGGTTAGAGATGTCTAATTAAAAGGCATCATTATTATACGGTATAAAGTTTGAAATGTCAAACCCTATAACGTTCAGGGTTGATATCGAAGGAGTGACACAATGCTTTCGTTGGGAATGGATATCGGTACATCAACGGTCAAGTTGGTGCTGTTGAAAAATCAAGAAATTGAAAAGCAGTGGATGGCGGTGCATCACGGCACCCCTTTTGTCTGCCTGAAAAAGGGTCTTTCTGCATTGGAACTGGATGCAGACACACCGTTTTCACTCTGTGTGACCGGAAGCAACACGGAGGCTCTGCTGGAGCAAGATTCAGCCATTCCCTCTTTAGGCGATATCCCAGCTATCGTCGAAGGTGTGCGCTGGATCATTCCGCAGGTGGGTTCGGTCATTGAAATTGGCAGTCAGGGCGCGCGATTCATCACGGACTTGCAGAGCCGCGCACTTCAGTTTTCAGTCAACGAACACTGCGCGGGCGGTACAGGTTCGTTCTTTGAAGACCAGATGTCCCGTGTGGGCTGCAAGCTGGAGGATTACTCTTCGCTGGTAGAGCAGGCACAGAGTGTTCCGCGCCTTTCCGGTCGGTGTGCGGTCTTTGCCAAAACAGATATCATCCACCGCCAGCAGGAAGGCGTTTCCACGCCGGATATCCTGCTAGGATTGTGTTATGCCATGATTCGGAACTATAAGGTGACCATCGTGCGGCGGCTGCCGATCTGTAAACCTGTGGTATTCTGCGGTGGTGTTACCTGCAATGCAGGCGTGATTCGAGCCATCCGGGATGTGTTCGGCCTGAGTGAGGAAGAACTCATCGTTCCGGAGTTTGCCCGATATGAAGCGGCTCTTGGTGCTGCACTCAAAGCATCCGGCTCGTTCACGTTACGTCAACTGAATGATTCTCTGGACCGTACACTAACAACACACCACATGGTCGGAACATTGCCCAAACTGGAACTCCGCCCCGGCACGAGCCTTGCGGAGCCAAACGCTACCAAGATCATTCCAGAAAGTGGCTGCGCATTGGGCATCGACATCGGTTCTACCAGTACCGATCTCGTTCTGGTTGGTGCTGACGGCGAACTGGTAGACTTTCAATATCTGCGCACCGCAGGTGACCCGGAAGGAGCTGTCCGCAAAGGCCTTGCAAGTATTCGCCAGCGGTTTGGTGATATCCGGTTCACCGCAGTCGGTGTGACCGGTTCAGGACGAGAGCGCATCGGCAAACGTATCGGAGCAGATGCTGTCCGGGATGAGATCACTGCGCAAGCCAAGGGAGCTGCTCATTGGGTGCCGGAAGTCGATACCGTGTTTGAGATCGGCGGACAGGATAGCAAATACATCAGCATCCAGAACGGTGAAGTTGTGGATTTTCAGATGAACAAGATCTGCGCTGCCGGTACCGGTTCTTTTGTGGAAGAACAAGCTGCCCGTATGGGCATCCCACTGGCGGAGTTTGGCCCATTGGCCTTATCCTCTGAGCATCCGGCATCCTTGGGAGAACGGTGCACGGTGTTTATCGAAACGGCCATTGCGTCCGCTTCCGCTGAAGGTATTTCACGGGCGGATATTGCCGCAGGCCTTTGTCACTCCATCGTACAGAACTATCTGCATAAAGTGGTTGGTTCTAAACCTGTGGGGCAGCACATCGTTTTGCAGGGCGGTGTCGATTACAACCCCGGCATTGTGGCGGCATTCCAATCCGCATACGGCGACCGCGTACAGGTCAGCCCGGTCTTTTCCATCAGTGGTGCGTATGGCGCGGCTTTGCTGGCACAGGAAGCTGTGGGCGACGCACCCAGCCGATTTGTGGGATTTGACAGCCCGGCACAGGACGCAGAGGACAGCCGCAGTGAGGAGATTCAGAAGAATATTGACTTCTACAAGCAGGCAGACAAACTGCTTTTGGAGGGTTACACTGGCAAACGTGACCCACGTAAAAAGACCGTAGGTGTGCCTTTTGCGTTGATGATTCACAAGTTCTTCCCGATGGCGAATGCCTTCTTTACCTCGTTGGGCTTCAATGTCGTCCTGACTGACCCCACCAGTGAGGAAACGATCCGGCTGGCTCAGCAGACCGCACAAGGGGAGACCTGCTACCCGGTCAAACTTATTTACGGCCATATGCAGCAGCTCATCGACCAAAAAGTAGATTATATCTTCCTGCCCACCATCCACACGATGAAGCACGAAAAGAGCCGTGTGAAACACAACTACGGCTGCGTCTATATGCAGACGGCAGCCGCATCCATTGCCAAAGCTCTGGACATTGAGAGCAAGGGCATCACTCTGCTCAGTCCGGTATTCGATCTCGATTTTGGGCAGGAAGCTATGGCATCTGCAATGCTGGGACTGAGCAAGATCTTAGGAATCCCGAAACCGTTTTGTGCCAAAGCTCTGCTCAGTGGTGCCATGGCGGTGCGCCGCCATACCGCCGCCGTGGAAAAACAGGGCAAAGCTCTGCTGGCGACCCTGAGACCGGACGATAAAGTGTTGGTGCTCATCACCCGCAACTACGGCGTTTCCGACCCCATCCTGAACATGGGCATCCCGGAACTGCTGTTGGAACGCGGCTATAAAGTCATCACGCTGAGCCACCTGCCCGGTCATGCGCTGGACATCTCCGATGAATACGATAATCTTTATTATCCGTTCGGGCAGCATATCCTGTCCGGAGCAAAGCTGATTGCTCACCACCCGAACCTCTACGCTGTCTACCTGACGAACCACGGCTGCGGCCCGGACACCATGCTCTCACACCTGTTCAAGCAGGAGATGGGCGATAAACCCTACCTGCAAATCGAAGTGGATGAGCATTTTTCCAATGTGGGTGTCATCACTCGCATTGAAGCGTTCCTGAACAGCTTGCAACACCGCCCGGCGGTGGCTCTGCCGACAGATTTCAACATCGAGCAGGTCGATATTCACCCCTGTCGTCTGGCACAGACACCATCCCCCAATGTGCCACTCTATCTTCCGGCGATGGGGGCTTATACGCCCTATCTGGCCGCATATTTCAAACAGCAAGGGGCAGACCCCTACGAGCTGCCGCACCTGACGGACGATATTCTGAGCCTTGGCCGAGCGGAGACGAGTGCAAAAGAATACCTGCCTTTCCCGGCACTGCTGGGCAGTATCCTTGCTGAGCGTAAAAACGACCACGCACATGCGCAGTTCCTGATTCCGCAGACGCAGGGTGCGGAGGCAGACGGTCAGTACGCCCGTGTCATCCGTGCTGTGTTGGACCGCAGAAAAGAGCTGAATGCTCAACTGGTCAGCCCGATGCTGGAAACACTGCCCGAAATGGCGCAGAACTGTGACGCACTCTTCCGCGCACTGTTGGCGGGAGATATCCTCTATGCTGCTCCGGCAGATAAACGTGCAGACATTTCGGCACAGTGGGATGCTCTGCCCGGCTGGGAGCAGCTGCACACAGCGGCGAGAGAGATCGGCGCACTTCTCACCAAAGGCCGCCGCATTGCCGCTGTTGGTACGCCGCTCTGCCTGACAGAACTGGACAGCGGCGTACTTGCCGCGCTGGAAGCCGAAGGCGAACAGGTGCTTCGCGCCCCACTCAGCGAGGCACTCTGGTTTCTGTGGAAAGACAATTTGGATGAAAACAAACCATCGGCTGGTTGGCTTGACCAGATGCAGAGGCAGATGCAGACCCTTGGTAATGAACTTGGAGCGCACAGTGCCTTTGCGGAAGACGCTGAAACACTGTTCCTCATTGCGGACTCTGCCTTGCCGAATTTTTCAGGCGGGAACGGTCGATATCGGTACGCCAAGGCCGTGGAGCTTTCTAGCCGTACCAATGCAGTGCTGACCCTTGCACCCCGGTATGAAAATACCGCTATGATTCTGGATATGCGCGGCCTGCACGATGCCTGTCGGGCTCCGCTGTTCCAGATTTCCCTTGATAATGACTGGGATGAAACTGCATGGAGCCGCCTGCGTTCGTTCCTCTACTACTGCTGAATCTGGCAGACGCAAAAAACCCGTCCGGTACGTCCGGACGGGTTCTTTGCGTCTGTTATGAAACAGAAAATCGCTTATTCGATGACCAGCAGCAGGCTCATTTTGAATTTGCCCTGTGCGGTAACGCTGTGCAGGCCGTTCTTATCGAAGCGGAAGCTCTCGCCTGCGTTCAGTTCGTAATCTTTACCCTCATAGCCAATAATGGCCTTGCCTTCGAGGGCGGTCAAGATGGCATTGCCGGGAGCGCGGTGCGGAGTCAGGCCGGTGCCCTCGTCAAAAGCCATCAGGACAAATTTCATGTTGTCTGCATGAGCGATGTCCAGATTGGCGATGCTGCCCTCTTCATAAGAAATGAGCTCCTTCAATTCGGTGGGCTGGCCTGCCTTGATAATGTTGTTCATGGTAAAATTCTCCTTTTTCAAAATGATTTCGGTATAGATCATTCCACTGTCGGTTTTTGTGCCGCACAGTGTTTTCGGCGGTACATACAGCAGTTCTCCGGGTTTGACAGACACTTCCTGCCCATCGACTCCCAGAAGAAACTTGCCGTTTCCCTCACCACCCAGATAAAGGGTGGTGCAGTCATAGTATTCCGGGGTAATAGAAGTGCCTGTGCCCAAGGAAAACCATGTTACCGGCACTCCATAGCCCAGTTCGGAAGGTCGGGAAACGGTCATAGCATCCCGGATCGGGCGAACCTGAGAAAGTGTAAAAGGGACATTGTTCATACAGCAGTTTCCTCCCGCAGAGCAACCGGAACGATGCTGCGCACCGACCGCCCCTGATAATGCAGTTCATCCACCAGCACCTGAACATCAAAAGAATACGAGATGTTCTCCTCGTTCAAGATCTCCGCAGCCGGACCGTAGAAAAATTCGCCTTTGCGGTTCAGCATCAGGGCTTCGTCCGCCACGCTCATGGCATTGGTGGGATAGTGGGTATTCATGATGGCACTGATGCTGGATTCGTGGGCCAGCCGCTCCACCATATTCAGTACTAAGATCTGATTGTGGAAATCCAGACCGGTTTCCGGCTCGTCCAGAATGATGAGCTTCGGCTCGTTGATGAGGGCACGGGCAATGAGCACCATTTGTAGTTCACCGCCGCTCATCCGGTTGCAGTCCTTGTTGGCAAGACGGGTGATCCCCACTCGTTCCATCATGGCTTCCGCCATTTCAATCTCCTCTTTGCCGGGCTGCTGAAAGGTCCCAAGATGTGCACTGCGCCCCAGCAGAACCATTTCCAGACCGGTGTAGGAAAAAGCGAAGCCACGAGACTGCGGAATGTAGGAGATGGTACTCCAGACATCCTTCGGCTTGAGGGTGTGAATGTCCTTCCCGTAAAGCAGAGTCTTGCCGCTGTGCCATGGCAGCAGACCGATCATGCACTTGAGCAGGGTGGTTTTACCAATGCCATTTGGACCAAGAATCGCAAGGATGTGACCTTCTTCCAGACGCAAATTGATATTTTCGAGAATCACAGGCTGCTTCGGGTAGCCGAAGCAACCGTTCTGCACTTCTAAGATCATTGCAGATTGCTCCTTGTTTTATTCAACAGAGAAATAAACGCCGGTGCACCGATGATAGCGGTGAGGATGGAAAGAGGCAGCTCGATAATGCTGATGCTGCGGGACAGGGTATCGATCAGGATCATAAAGCTGGCTCCCAGACTGAGACTGAGGGGCACCACATAACGGTTGTTGCTTCCAACCAGCATCCGGGATGCGTGCGGGATCAGCAGACCGATCCAGCCCACCTGACCGCACATGGAAACGGCTGAAGCCGTGACCAGCGTAGATGCAACAATAAACAGCATTCGGGTCTGTTTGATGTTGATGCCGCTGGCACGAGCCTCGTCATCACTCAGTGAAAGGATGTTCAGCCGCCAGCGCAGTAGATAGATGATGATAATTCCGGCAACGATAAGTGGGCAGCCAATCAGGATCTTTTGGTAACTGGCACTGGTAAAGCTGCCCAGGAGCCAGTAGGTGATCTCCGGCAGCTTGTCCTGCGGATCGGCAGTATATTTCAGCAGCGAACCCAGTGCGTTGAACAGAGAGGATGCAATCGTACCGGCCAGCACCAGATAAACCATAGAACGCCCATCACTCTTGCCTGCGATTTTCAGAGTAAAACAGACGGAAATCAGGCCAAAGACCAAGGCGATGAGCTGCGTTTCCAGAATACTGCAAGACAGGATAATAGCAAGAATTGCACCCACACAGGTACCGCTGGTTACACCCAAAATATCCGGTGTGGCAAGCGGATTGGAGAATAAGGATTGATAGGTATTGCCTGCACAAGACAGACCTGCGCCGACGATGATGGCCATCAGAATGCGGGGCAGCCGCAGATTGATGACGATGGAGTAGTTCTGTACATTTGAGGTGCTCTCACCCGTCAGAGCAGTGCGCAAAGCTGTGAGAACTTCGCCTACCGGAACATTCATTCGCCCAAAGCACAGGCAGATGAGTGCGGTCACAAGGGGCAAAGCAAACATCAATACCACGGCCAGAGGAGTGAACCGGCCTTTTTTTATCCAGATGGTATCTTTCATCAGTACAGCAGCATTTCCTCCAACTCGTCATCTGTCACATCGTAGCCGTACCATGTCTTGTAATATTCCTTGATGGTATCGCCCAGCGGATAATCGGCAAAAGCATCCGGGTAGGTGTTGCAGGCCAGCCATGCCAGCACCAGCGGAGCATCCGGATTCGGGGTGAACCAGTTCCACATACCCAGCGTAGTGTTGTAGACCCGGCCGCTCTTCACGGCAGTCAGGGTGGAGAAGTCAGCACCGTCCACATTGCCGCTCAGCACGTCCTCGGTGCGCAGGGGCTGCAAGCCGGGACCATCCAAGAAAAGAATATCGGGATCCCAGCTATAAATCTGCTCCATGCTGGCCTGTGCAAAGCCAGTGGCTTCCAGTGCCTTGTCTGTTACGCCCAGACGCTTCATCCAGTAGGTGCCAAAGGTGCCCTGACCGGATACCTGCGGCACACCGTCTGCATACTTCCACAGAATCAGCGCACTGGGGCGATCCGTTTGAGGAATTTCCGCAATACGGGCTTCCACATCGGTCACGATCTCATCACCGGCAGCAACAAAGGCGTCGGTCTTGCCCGGTTCGTTGAAGATCTGCTCCAGCAGCTTCAGCCACTCTTTGTAACGTTCAATGGGATCAGCTTCCGTAGATGCGCCCACGGTAGCGAAACCGATGGAGGGGATTCCGCTGGCCTTCAGGATTTCGGCATGGGAGGAGTTGCCAGCATTGTACAGGATAACATCAGGGTTCAGCTTCATGATCTCCTCGATGTTCAGGTCGCTCTGAGCATAGACCGTATCGCTGGACTCCAGAAGCTCCGGAGCGATATTCTTCAATACAGTGTCAGAAATGACCGACTTGAAAGAGCCGCAGTAACCCACGATGTAGGGAGCACTGCCCTCAAAATAAGCCATGTAGGTGGACAGGATTGGAATCTGGTCGATGACGACACGGGTGACCTTATTAGGCACTTCTACTTCGTTGCCGCCGTGGTCTACGACGGTATGGGTACCAGTCTCATCCATAGATGCGGCAGAGGAAGTTGCTTCGCTGGATACAGCGGAAGAAGCCACAGAAGAAGCCGTGCTGCTGGAAGAAGAACCGCAGGCGGCCAGAACACCGGCTGCACTTACAGCAGCCATGGCAGTGATAAACGAACGACGAGAAATTTTTTTCATGGAAAACTCCTTTGATAAATCAATGGTTCTTTGGTTGTGGCGGTTAGTTAGCAATAACCAACTGCAGAGAATTTTATCAAATTCACTTTCCTTTGTCGGTTGCTATGGCAACGGCATCGCAAATTTATGTGATGGTAAAAATAGCCACAAAAACAGGGTGCGCCCCTGAATAGGACGCACCCTGCCATCGCAATTCACGATTTGATTCGTTGATAACAACCGTGAATTGCATATCGTAAATCGGTCGTTGAGAATTGCGCTGTTTGTAAAACTTGCGATTAAGACCACAGACAACAGCGATATGTACAGCAGGGAGTTCCCCAACGGGAACTTCCTGTTTTTCTCTTCCTGCAAGATGAGCCTGTTCCGCCTGCCAAGGCAAGCTCGCGTTTGCGCAGCAACAAAAGCCCCAGTGGGGCTTTTGAGCGACCGAACGGTCTTGCGTTAGCAAGATGGAAGGGCCTCCGCCCCGACAAGTGACCGCTGCCCTTTCTCGCTGTTCCAGCAGGCAAGGATGGCTGAGTAGAATGCCCGCGCCAGACGGTCGATGACTTCATCGGGGTAAGGGGAAGTGTTTGTGGACTTTTTCTTTTTGTTCAAACGCACGCTCCTTTGATCGTCCCACCGTGGCAAAGCCGGGCGAGAAAATCAAAGTTCCAATTTTTATCAGGCGCAAGGGCGCGGATGCTTTCCGCCCTGTTCTTGCGGCTGGTGGCTCGTTGATGGCTTACAAGTGCCTGTCGTTATGCGATTTCTTTATCGTTCGGCATTTCTTCAAACTGTGCCATATACGCCTTGTGCTGCTTGAGGATTTTTAGCGTTTCAGTTTTGGCGTAGGAATCGTCCGGCAGCTTAGGCAAGTATCTCATCAAAAAATCAAAGTCCTGCTGAATCCGCCGGACAGCGACTTCCAGCGCGGAGTAGTTGATTCCAGAGTAGTGTGAGTAGCTCGACTGCGGAGCGGGGCGGTCCTCCGGGTGCAGAATCTCGTGCACGATCTGCTTGCGGTTCGGAAAATCGGCTCTGGCAAGGCGGTGCATATCAGCATTCGCACACTCCTTTATCTCTCCTGCTGCGTCTGTTCTTCCTCCCGGAAGAAGGACGCAACATTCTGCTTTGCGGTTTTCAGTTTGAGCAGTTTTTCCTTGGTTTCCTTGTACTGCTCGTAGAACTTCGCCTTTTCGGATGCCATTGCAGTGTACCCGGCTTCCAGCTTTTTTGGGCTGGGCAGCTTTGTGATGTTGTTTGCCTTAAAATAGGCTGCTGCCGCCCGGTACGCTGTCAGCTCTGCTCCTCAAAAGCTGCGGGTCGTTTGGCAGTCTTGAACTGCTGTGCGACATTCTTGGTGCTGGTGTACAGAAATGCAGCGATATCCTCAGCCTGCATCTGGCGGTCACACCTCAGACCGTGAACATGGTGGACGCAGGTTTTCTGGCGGGCATGAAGGGCGGTGCAAAGCGGACAGCGGCCGGAAAATATCGTGAACGGGTTATAATAAAAAGCAAAACAAAAACACCCTTACAGCTGAAATGGAAAAGCTGTGAGGGTGTTTTTGCTTGTACGGCAACCGCACATATGGGAGGTTGTTATTGTCTGTTTTTGGCGGGCGGGTCCGGCTTCATGGCTTCCAGTGCAGTGCCCAGCTCCCTCGGCTGAAGAGGGCCGGTGCAGTCCGCGGAAGAGCTTTGCAGCTTTTCCAGCAGGGAAACGGAAGTGAAGCAGTTCAGGCCGCTGCAGTTGATCAGCTGCACGCCCGGTGTGGTAAAAACGGAAAAGACCTCGACCTGAGATGCACTCAGCTGGGGCAGAAGAGACGCAAGAGCTGCCTGCTGCGCGGTCTGATCCGGCAGGGGAGAGTGGATCGCCTTGGTCGTCTTATCCAGCTTCTGTGTCCAGTCGGCGGCTTTTCCGTTATTGGTAAGGGAACCGCCATAACCATAACATTTCAGGCCGATGACACGATGCTGCGTGATGAGCACGAGCGAAAGATTGGTTTTGGGCTTGCCGTCCGAAAGCTGGCCGGGCATGACGATGTACCAGTGATTTTTGCGCACCAGCTTCATCAGAGAGGAAACGAACTGCAGAATGTCCTTCTGGGAGCCGTTGCGGGAAGAGGAAGACACCGCTGCACAAGCAGCTTCTTCCGAGGGCAGCTGCCCCAGAATGTTGCGTCCCTTACCCCACAGGGTCAGATCACCGCTTTTCTTTTTTCGGTACAAAGCCGGCAGGGAAAAAACAACAAGGACGGCCAGAACGATCAGTGTAATTGTATTTTGTGTCATTTGGATACCTCATAAGGGGGATTGAAATAGAGAGCATGGTCGCCCATGTTGGGGCCTTGCATGACCACGTTCACGTTGTTCAGGTGGGTAAAGATCGCATTTTGCAGGCGCTCACGGTCGTTGGCGCGGATCGCTTCCAGAATATCCGTGTGCTGCTCAATGATCGTTTCTTTTGCCTCATGATGGATGGAGAGCAGACGTGCCCGGCGATAATGTACATTCTGCGGACCGGTATGCTCCAGCACGAACTCACGGTGGGTCAGCGAATAGAAGATATGGTGGAAATCTTCATCCAGACGGAACACGGTTGCAATGTCATCCATTGCGCGGGCGGTCCGCTGCTGTTCCACAATGGAGCACAGATAAGGATAGATCGCAGTAAGTGCGCCGGAATCGAACGCTTCCAGACAGACATGGGTTTCCAGAACTTCGCGCAGGTAGCGGGTCTGCTCCACCTGCTGGCGGTCGATCAGGCTGACAAAGCTTCCCCTTTTGGGGAACACATCCACAGCACCATCGGCAGCCAGGCGATGTAGTGCTTCACGCACGGGAACACGGCTGCATTCAAACTCGGCAGCAAGGCGCACCTCGCTGAGCTTTTCGCCGGGGGGCAGATCCAAACTGCAGATCTGGTTCCACAGGCTCAGATAGATCTGGTCGGTAGCGGTGAGCATATCGGCAGGGAGAGAATTTGACATAAATGATGTCCTTTCAAAGAAGGTTAAAGCAGGTTTTGATATCTCTTGAAACTAGTATACTTTAAAATCTAAAAAATAACAATATATAAAATATCAAGATTTCAGGATAAATACTGGTCAAAAAGTGGAAAAAGCTGTAAATGGTAGAAAGAATACAAGATTCCAATGATGTATACTAGATTGCATGAAGAGCTAAATCGCGAGAAATGGACGGAAAGACTGTAGAATGTGCATAAAATAACCATAAAAATTTGTGAAATCAGTAAAATTGTATGAAAAGTATTGTTTTTGAGATGAGGATATGCTATGCTGATGGCACAGAAAACTAGTATACAATTTGCGAGAATCGCAAAGATTGAACGGATAAACAAGTATAAAATATGGAGGACTTTACAAAATGGATACCTTGCAAAAAAAGATCCTTTGCCCGTCGATCCTCAATCTTTCCACAGACAACATGCGGGAAGAGATCGAAAAGCTGGATGCAACGGACATGGACATCTACCATGTGGACATCATGGATGGCACATTTGTACCGAACTTCGGCATGTCGGTGCGTGAGCTGGAAATGATCCGCCGCATCACCGACGCGGGCCATCACAAGCTGGTTGACTGCCACATGATGGTCATGAACCCGCACCGCTACATCAAGAGGATCGCAGAAGCCGGTGCCGATATCATCTACATTCATCCTGAATCTGAGCTGATCCCCTCCGCTACGCTGGAGCTGATCCAGCTGGAAGGCAAAAAGACGGGCCTGATCCTGAACCCCTGCACCAGCCTTGAGACGGTGAAGGACATGCTGCCCATCACCGATTACGTCATGATCATGGCTGTGAACCCAGGCTTTGCAGGCCGCGAATTCATGCCTTACACGCGCCAGAAATTCATTGAGCTGGATAACTACCGCAAGGAAAAAGGCCTGAACTACCACCTGATGCTGGATGGCGGTGCTACCCGCGAGGTGATTGCCGACCTGTACCATAACTGCAATGTGGAAGGCTTCGTGCTCGGCAAGCAGGAGCTGTTCTTCCAGCAGGATGATTACGCAACCTGCATCGACCGCATCCGCACTTTCTGATAAGACCGATTTTTGTGCCGGGGAAAGGCACCTAAAATAAAAAGAACGAGAACACACGAATCAAGGAGGAAATTTACCATGAAAAAGATTTCTCGCCGTAGCTTTCTGACCGTTGTTGGCGCAGCAGCTGCTACCGCAGCCTTGACCGCATGCGGCGGTTCCAGCAGCTCCACTGCAGCTTCCACCTCTTCCGCAGCTTCCACTGCTGCTCCCGCAGCAACCGCAAGCAACGCTTCTGTGGTGCTCAAGTTCGACCTGACCGTTTCTCTGGAGCATCCCTGGGGCCTTGCAGCTACCGAGTTCAAGAACCGCATCGAGGAGAAGTCCGGCGGCAGCATGACCGTTGAGATCTACCCCTCCAGCACCTCCGGTTCCGAGGCGGACTCTCTGGCCGGTATGCTGGTCGGCACCACTTCCATGACCATGTCCGGCGGCTCCTTCAACGGCTACGCACCCAGCGCCACCCTGCTGGAGGCTCCCTGGGCTTACAACTCTGAGGAAGACGTTCAGGCCATGTGCGAGAGCGACATCGGCAAGGGCATCATGCAGGACTTCGAGGATGCAGGCTTCAAGGTGCTGTGGTATCAGCTGCGTGGTCCCCGTGAGCTGACCTCCAATGTGCCCATCAACAAGGCTTCTGATCTGCAGGGCCGCAAGATGCGTATGAGCGGCAATGTTCTGCACAACAGCATGTGGACTGCCGCAGGTGCCATCACCTCCGCCATCGCACTGAGCGAGACCTTCAACGCACTGAGCCAGGGCGTTGTGGAAATGCAGGAAAACCCCTACGATATGATCTACGATAACAGCTTCTACGAAGTGCAGAAGTACGTGAACCAGACCAACCACGTGTACTCCACCATCTTCAACCTGCTCAGCGTGGATATCTGGAACGGCCTGTCCGAGGATCAGCAGAACATCATCACTGAGACCTCCAACGAGATGCAGGATTGGACCAACGAGTACTACTTCGCTCACAAGGACGAGTACCTCGAAAAGCTGAAGGAAACCGGTATGCAGGTGAACGAGGACGTTGACCGCGACGACATCAAGAACGCCATGATGCCCGCCATCGAGGAGTTCCTGAAGAGCCAGCCGGGCGATTTGTGGACCACCTATCAGGCAATCTGCGATCTGTCCAACAGCTAAACAGACCCTTTAAAAAAGTACATTTTCATCTGACCGTTCTCCAATAGTGGCCGCGCCGTTCTTGATGGGCGGCGCGGCTTGATTTGGAAAATACACACCTGAGTACGGAGGAATATCCAGAATGAAGAAAGTTTTGGACGTGCTGGATAGGCTGTTTCACTATCTGGCAGCCATCGGCTTTGGGTGCGTCACAGTCTGCGTGTTGGTGCAGATCCTTGCCCGCTATATTCCGGGAGTTACCGCTCCCTGGACAGACGAGATGACACGCCTGTTTTTCCAGTATACGATCATGATTGCCTGCCCCATGGCCATCAAGTACCATGAGTACGCATCCATCGATGTGATCGCAGCCCAAACACATGGCACCGGCCGTCACATCCTGAACCTTGTTTCGGATGCGGCCATCCTAATCGTGTGCCTCTTTGGAATCCCGCAGGCACGGACCTATTTCCGTGTTGGCACAAAGTCGCTTTCCACCTCTCTGCAGATCAACCTGGGCATCTTCTATGTGGTGCCGCTGGTCATTTTTATCCTGACTGCAATTTACGTAGTGCTGGATGCGATCAATGAAGTAAATCTGATCAGAAAGGGGGACAAAGCACAATGATCGGTGGCATGTTTATTCTGTTTCTGGTCCTGCTGCTGCTAAACGTGCCCATTGCGTTCTCTCTGGGTGCTTCTTCGCTGTTCTATCTGCTGACCTCCAATATGAACGCGGCGGTCCTGGCACAGAAATTCTATGCAGGCATCGACTCGTTCACCCTGCTGTGCATCCCCGGCTTCATGCTGGCTGGTGCTTTGATGAACGGCGGCGGCATCACCCGCCGCATCCTGAACTTCTGCAACGCCTTCCTGGGCCACTTTACTGGCAGCCTTGCGCTGGTGAACATCGTAGCATCCATGGTCTTTGCCGGCATTTCCGGTACGGCCATTGCGGACGTGTGCTCTCTAGGCGGTATGCTGATCCCCGCCATGGTGGAGGACGGCTACGACGACGACTTCTCGGTTGCAGTTACGGCTGCTTCCTCTGTGGTCGGCCCCATCATCCCGCCCAGTGTGCCCATGGTCATTGCCGGTTCCTGCGTGAGCATCTCGGTTGGCAAGATGTTCCAGGCAGGCATCATCCCCGGTGTCCTGCTGGGTCTGGCACTGTGTGTACCCACCTACATTATCTCGGTCAAGCGCCACTACCCCAAGCACGAGCGTTCCAGCTGGAAGAAGCGCTTGGAAGTTACCAAAGATGCTATCTGGGCGCTGCTGATGCCCGTTATCCTGCTGGGCGGCATCCTTTCCGGTATCTTTACCCCCACCGAAGCTTCCATCGTGACCTGCGTTTACTCCCTGATTGTGGGCGTGTTCGTCTATAAAGAGATCAAGCTCTCGGATGTGCCCCGCATCGTTTACACCAATATGCGCTCCTGCTCTTCCATCATCATCCTGATTGGTCTGGCAAACGTGTTCGCATTCATCCTGACCAACGAGCGCATCCCGCAGAAGGTTGCAACCGCGATCCTGAGCATGACCACGAACCGCATCCTCGTTATCCTGCTGATCAACTTCGTGCTGATCTTTGTGGGCATGTTTATGGAAAGTCTGGCGGCGATCCTGATCACCTTCCCTGTGCTGCTGCCGGTGGCAACGGCTGTTGGCATGAACCCGGTCCACTTTGCTCTGATGGCCATTCTGAACCTGATGATCGGCCTGACCACGCCTCCCGTTGGCATGTGCATCTGCACCGGTGCCCAGATCGGCGGCGTTTCCAGCTGGAAAGCCTTCAAGGCAAATATGCCGTTCCTGATCACCAGCCTGATTGTGCTGATGCTGGTCTCCTTCTGTGAGCCGATCACCCTGTGGATCCCCAGCCTGTTTGCCTGATAACTGTATGATTGAGATAACTGTATGATTGATTGGAGGAACTTACAATGAGCCGTACTGTAGTGATTACCGGTGCCGGAGGCGGCCTCGGCAGCATTTTTGCCAAGGAGTTTGCAAAGACCGGATACCGGGTAGCGATTCTTGATTTTAACATTCAGGCAGGCCAGAAGGTGGCCTGCGAGATCGAACAGGCTGGCGGCGATGCCGCAGCATTCCAGGTGGATGTTACGGACAAAGCTTCGCTGGAAAAGGCCCGCGATGCTGTGGTGCAGCACTTTGGCAGCTATGAAGTGCTGATCAACTGCGCAGGCATTCAGGACCCGCTGGCAAAAACCACCTCGGAAGCTTATGCCGCAGGCGACGAAAAGGCAACAGAGGTCGTCAAGGTGGATCCGCAGGCAGCAGATCTGGCCGCGGAAAAGGCCCGCGTTCTGGCTTCGTCCCGTACCCTGTTCAACATCGACAGCGATAAGCTGCTGCGCGTCATGGATGTGAACTGGCTGGGCACTGTGATGGCATGTCAGGTGTTTGCAGTGAATATGGTGGGCCGCGATGGCTGCTCCATCATCAATATTACCTCCATGGCAGCCTACGATGCACTGAGCATGGTGCCTGCATACGCAAGCAGCAAGGCCGCTGTGGATATGTTTACCAAGTGGCTGTCCAACTACCTGTCCAACACGGCAGGCAAGGTGCGTGTGAATGCGGTCGCACCCGGCTACTTCCTCACGCCGCTGAACCATGACATGTATGTGAACCCGGATGGTTCCTACACCCAGCGCTACTGGAACGTGATCCACCGCACCCCGATGGGCCGCCTTGGCGACCCGAAGGAACTGGTGGGTGCACTGCGGTTCTTTGCTGATCCGGAAATGTCTGGCTACATCACAGGCCAGGTCATTGCCGTGGATGGCGGATTCCTGTCCTGCCCGGGTATCTGAAGCTTTGGAAAGGGGAACATGATTATGAAAGCAATTGTTGTAAATGGCCCTGGTGATATGCAGCTGGTGGAGCGCCCTATGCCTGAGATCAAGGAGCCGAATCAGGTGCTCGTCAAGGTGCACGCTGCCGGCATCTGCGGCTCGGATGTGCATGTCTATCATGGCAGCAACCCGTATGCAAAGTATCCTGTGGTGCTTGGCCACGAGGGTTCCGGTGAGGTGATCGCAGTGGGCGAGGGTGTTACCGACCTGAAGCCCGGCGCAAGTGTTGTGTTTGAGCCGATCACCTACTGCGGCAAGTGCTATGCCTGCCGCTGCGGCCACCACAATGTCTGCCGTGAACTGAAGGTTCTGGGCTGCATCGTGGACGGCATTTTTCAGGAATATGTGGTCATGCCGCGCAGCCAGGTGTATGAGTACGATGCTTCCAAGATGACTTATCAGCAGGCTGCTCTGTGCGAGCCGTTCACGATTGGCCTGCAGGCAAACTGGCGCGGCGATGTGCGCCCCGGCGATGTGGTGCTGGTGCACGGCGGCGGCCCCATCGGCCTGATCGTTGCCAACATTGCAAAATCGCGCGGCGCTACCGTGATCGTGTCTGAGCCGAACGAGAGCCGTCTTGCCATGGCAAAGGACTTTGGCGCAGATTACAGCATCAACCCGATGAAGGAAGATCTGGATGCGTTCATCAACAAACTGACCGACGGCGAGGGTGTCAACGTGATCTTTGAGGCCGCAGGCGTTCCCGCACTGCTGGCACATGCAACCAGCCAGCTTTCTCCCGCAGGCCGTCTGGTGGCTATGACCTTTGGCAAGGAGCCGATCCCCGTGAACTTCAAGGAGATCAACGCAAAGGAACTGACCATTCTGGGTACCCGTCATCAGTACCAGAAGTTCCCCGAGGTGGTCAAGATCCTGCCCGACCACCTGAAAGAGGTCGATGAGATCACCACGCATGTGTTCAAGGCAGAGGACTTCCAGAAGGCATTCGATACCCTTGCAGACCGTAACAGCGGCGCTGGCAAGGTGGTGCTGACCTTTGCCTGAGAGCAAGTGCCCCTTACATTATAAAAAGATAAACAAAAAGGAGCTGCTGCACAGTGTTTGTGCGGCGGCTCTTTTTTTGCCTGCGGAGGACTTGACAAGAATGATATAAAGTGATATGATTTTGATATCGCAAAGAAACGCTTCCGCACCCTGTGAAGGAGGAAACTGTTATGGAAGAGAAAATTCTGCAGACCAAAAAGAACGGCATGGTCATGCTGCTGCTCACCCTGCTGGGCTATGCTGTTACCGTCCTGCTGTTTTTCTACAGCATCATTCTGCTGGACGAAAGCCTGTTTCCGGGCATCCTGCTCACGATCCTGTCCATCGCATACTGGGTGGCGGGCATCTTCCTGCTCTGCGGCCTGAAGGTGTTAAAGCCCCAGGAAGCACTGGTGCTCACCCTGTTCGGCGATTACATCGGCACCCTGAAGGGACAGGGGTTTTACTGGGTGAACCCCTTCTGCACCGCGGTGAACCCGGCAGCTGGCACCAAACTGAGCCAGAGCGGCGATGTGAACAGCGGCGAAACCGGCATGGCGGCCCTGCTTAAGGCAGGCAACAGCAGTTCCCAGACCGCAGAATCGACCAGCAAGAAGATCTCGCTCAAAATGATGACCCTCAACAACTCCCGCCAGAAGATCAACGATTGTCTGGGCAACCCGGTGGAGATCGGCATTGCGGTCATCTGGCGCGTGACCGATACCGCAAAGGTCGTATTCAATGTGGACAACTACAAGGAGTACCTCTCCCTGCAGTGCGACAGCGCTCTGCGCAATGTGGTGCGCATTTACCCCTATGATGTGGCTCCCAATGTGGATACCACCGGCGACGGCGTAGCCGATGAGGGCAGTCTGCGCGGCTCCTCGGAGGTGGTAGCCGCCCGCATCCGGGACGAGATCCAGAAGAATGTAGCCGAGGCCGGCATCGAGGTAGTGGAAGCCCGCATCACCTATCTGGCCTATGCGCCGGAGATTGCGGCCGTGATGCTGCAGCGCCAGCAGGCAAGCGCCATCATCGATGCCCGCAAGATGATCGTGGACGGTGCTGTGGGCATGGTGGAAATGGCCCTTGAACGCCTGAATGAGAACAAGGTAGTGGAGCTGGACGACGAGCGCAAGGCGGCAATGGTCTCCAACCTGCTGGTGGTGCTGTGCGGCAACCGTGATGCCCAGCCCATCGTGAACAGCGGCAGCCTGTACTGATGGCAGAACCAAAAAAGCAGGTGCCCCTGCGCCTGAACGCGAAGCTCTACGATGCCCTTGCCGCCTGGGCCGAAGATGACTTCCGCTCGGTGAACGGGCAGATCGAATATCTGCTGACGGAGTGCGTGCGGCAGCGCAAAAAGAACGGTAAGTATGTCTCGGACCAGATCGATGTGCCGCCTGAACTGGATATCAAATAAAATACCAATTGGCCCCGGCTGTGCGGATGAACTCTGCATGGCCGGGGGTTTGTGTTTATCTGTGGCTCCCTAAAGGCTGAAAATGCGAAATTTCCTGCCGGAAAATAATGAAACGGTGTGACCTATACCTACTATACTGTGACCGGTAAAGTCGTAGATGGCGAGATCGTGGTGAACCTGAAGGGCCGTCAGGTCAAGCTCTATGGCTCCAACTTCGTTCTGGTGGCCGTGAAGACCATTGAGGGCTAAGAACTAAAAATGTTCTGCGGTGCTCCCTGATGAAAAAGGGAACGCCGATGTACAAGGCAACGGCCACCATTTATGTGGTCAGCCGCAATGATTCGGTGCTGAACTTCTCCGACCTGCAGGTCGGCAGCGAGCTGACCAGCGATGTGAGCCGTCAGGAGCTGCTGGACGTGAAGCAGCAGATCGAGCAGACCGGCTGCCCCATTCTGGGCACCGTGCTCAATCAGGTGGACTACGACAACTATATGGGCCGCAAGTACTACAAATCCTACTCAAAGTATGGAAAGTATGGTTATTACAAAAAGTATTATAAGCGGAGCCACGAAGCAGAAAAGAAATGAGCGGCTTTATGGATTATCATGCGCACTTCGTCTACGGTGTGGACGACGGCGCGCAGACGCGGGAAGAAATGTATGCCATGCTGGATGCGGCAGGCGTATGAGCGGCTCTGCACCCGTGTGGGACAAACGACAGCACAAAAACTGACCGGACTGGATGGCACAGAGTATCTTGTATAGTTGCTTTGACTGCCGGAAATGAAAATGGGAAAGACGCCTCTTTCAGCCAGCTGCTTCGTGAGGAAACGGATGGGAAAGGAACGTCCTTTTGTAAAGAAGTGTGGAGCTTCTGGCTTTTTGTGCAAAAAAACTTGCGAATCAAAGGACAAAGTGTTAAACTGAAACAGGGAACATGTATGGTAAACTTGCGGGGGTGTACGAATGAAGATACTGGTCGTCGATGATGGACAGCTTGCAATCAACTCGCTGATTCGCATCCTGTGCCGCGTTGCACCCGACTGTGACTATATCAGCGCCATGACGACCGAGGATGCACTGAGCTGGATGCGTCAGGGGCCGATGGATGCGGCTTTCCTCAATCTGGAAATGCCCGGCATGAACGGGCTTGCTTTGACGCGCATGATCCAGAAGCTGCAGCCGCGCTGCAACATCATTGTGGTAACAGAGCACCCGGAGTATGCGCTGGAAGCGCTGCAGATCTTCGTGAGCGGCTTTTTACTCAAGCCTGCAAACGAGGCAGATGTGCGCAATGTGCTGGAGCATCTGCGCTACCCGCCGGAGAATGCCCCTGTCGGCATCAAGATCCAGTGCTTTGGCAATTTTGAGATCTTCGTGGGCGGGCGCGCTTTGGCCTTCAAGCGCAGCAAGAGCAAGGAGCTGCTGGCCTATCTGGTGGATCGCAATGGTGCCACCTGCACCAACGGCGAAATGCTGACCGTGCTGTGGGAGGATAAGCCCGACACCGCATCGCTGCACAGCCATCTCCGCAATCTGATCTTTGACCTGAGCCATACGCTGGAGGATGCAGGTGTTACCGGCCTGCTCATCCGCGGCCGCAGCACACTGGCGCTGGACACCAGCAAGGTGGATTGTGATTATTACAATTTCCTGCGGGGCAGCCGCTCGGCCACCAATTCCTATCGCGGCGAGTATATGACCCAGTATTCTTGGGCAGAGGTGACCCGTTCAGCGCTGTGCCAGCAGGCAAATGTGCAGAAAACAGCCTCGATCCCCAGTTACTATGTGCCGCCTACCGGCTTTTAAACCAGAAAAAACAAGAACACCTCAGAAAATCGCTCGATTTTCTGAGGTGTTTTTTCTTGACATGAAAATACCCCAAGAGTACTCAGAGTTTTGTTTTTACTCTGTCTATTCTAGGGGTAGCATATCAAAAGTAAAGGGGCTTTGTGTGCAATTATTTACTGCTGCGCAAAAATTTTGATCTCATCTTTATCCATAAAGGCGGCACCGGAAAAACCGGAAGCTTCCAGCTGGCCCAACTGTTTGCCCAGCTTCTTGGCCTGCTGCAGAACGGTGACATTGTAGCTGCTGCGCAGGTCTGCAGCCTTGGCAAGAACGGTGGTGAAGTCGGCATCCTTGCCGTACAGCAGGGCGATCTTCTGCTTTGCGCCGGGGATCTGGTAGCCCTGCTCCAGCAGGATGCCGCACACGCGCTCGAAGCCGATGGAGAAGCCCACGGCGGGCACCTGAGTGCCCAGGAACTTGCCCACCATGTTGTCGTAGCGGCCGCCGCCGGCCACGGCACCGCTGAACTGCGGGCAGGTGATCTCAAACACCATGCCGGTGTAGTAGCCCTGACCGCGCACCAGACTGGGGCAGTAGGCTACCTGATAGCGGCCTGCAGCCATGGCGTTGGCGGTAGCAAGGACATACTTGAGGTCGTCGGCAATGGCGGGGTCTGCGCAGCGGGCAGCCACGGCATCCAGCGTGACTTCGCCTGCGGCAATGAAGTCGGCCAGTGCGTTGATGGCATTTTCCGGCAGCTGCTTTTCGGTCAGCTCAGCCTTCACACCATCGGCGCCGATCTTGTCCATCTTATCAAAGGTGATGCAGACGGAATCCAGCGTATCAGCGGAAAAACCCATGCTCTCCAGCATCCCGCGCAGGATGCGGCGGTCATTGATGTTGACGGTGAAGCCGGTGAAGCCGATGTTCAGCAGGGCACGGGTGGTCACGTCGATCAGTTCCACCTCGGCATTGGGGGAAGAATCGCCCAGAATGTCGATATCGCACTGTACGAACTCGCGCAGACGGCCCTTCTGCGGGCGCTCGGCGCGGAACACACGGTCGGTCTGGATCACCTTGAAGGGGCTGGGCAGCTTATCCTTGTTGGCGGCATAGTAGCGGCTCAGCGGCAGGGTCAGGTCATAGCGCAGGCCCATATCGGACAGCTGCTTGGGATCGCCGGTGTTCAGGGCAGCGGTGAGCTTATCGCCGCGCTTGAGCACCTTGAAGATCAGGTTCAGGTTGTCGCCGCCGTCGGATTTGTCCAGATTCTCCATATCCTCCAGCATGGGGGTGGAAATGCGCTCGAAGCCGGACGCACGGTAGGTCTCCAGAATTTTGCCCTGAATGTAATCGCGCAGGGTCTGCTCAGCGGGCAGCAGATCGCGCATGCCCTTCAATGCCTGTGTTTTCATAAGATGGTTCCTCTCTATATAAATCAATGTAAATACTTTTACCTTATTCATTATAAAGAAATCTGCCGTTTTGTCAATTGAAATGGGCACACTGTAAGGGAAAAACCATTCGGAGGACAGACGATGAAACAGCAATTTACAGCAAAACATCCGTGGACCATCCTTGCGGCGGGCGCAGCCATTCAGGTGCTCACGGGCATCCCGGCGGCGTGGGGCGTATTCCAGCAGCCGGTCATGGACGAGTACGGCCTGAGCGAGCAGGGGGCAGGCTATGCCTTCGGCATCCTCATTGCGGCGTTCGGCGTGGGGTGCGTCCTCGGCGGTTTTCTGCAGGACAGCCGAGGCCCGCGGTGTGCGGCTCTGTGGGGAACAGCACTGCTGTGCGGCGGATTTTTTGCAGCGGCCATGCTGCCGGGCGGCAGTGCGGGCAGCTTTTTTCTGGCATTCAGTATCCCGGCGGGGCTGGGCACGGCGTTTCTGTACCCATCCATCCAGTCCTGCGCACAGAAGTGGTATGCCGGGCGCAAGGGCCTTGCCACCGGCGTGATCGGCGGGGCGGTGGGCCTTTCCGGTGCGTTCCTCACCGTGTTCGTGCGCACGGCGGTCAGCGGCTTTGGGATCGTGCAGGGCATCCGGGGCGCGTTCTGGGCACTGGGAGCCATAACGCTGCCCGTCTGCCTTGCGGGCAGCCTGCTTTTGCAGGACCCGCCGCAGGATGCCGAAAAACAGCAGCAAAACGACAAAAATACCATCGACCTTTCCCCGTGGCAGATGCTGAAAACAAAGCAGTACTGGCTGTGCGCAGGCGCGGTGTGCTTTTCCACCCCGGCGGTGCTTCTGTTCAGCCCCATCATCCTGAAGCTGGGCGTGGAGCGGGGGCTGGACGAGAACGCTGCTCTGTGGAGCGTGGTGCTGGGCAGCGTGGGCAGTGCGGCGGGCCGCCTGCTGATGCCCATGCTCAGCGATAAAATTGGCCGCAGGCCCACCGATCTGCTGCTGTTTGCAGTGTCGCTGGGGCTTTCGGCAGGGTTTGCGTTTGCGCAGGGCTGGTGGGTGATCGCCTGTTATGCGGGGCTTACCTTCTGCTATTCCGGCCTTGCAGCAGTGCTGCCCGCCCTTTCCACCGATCTGTTCGGCCTGCCGCACGCAGGGGTGAACTACGGTTTTCTGGCACTGGGGCAGAGCGTGGGCAGTCTGGCCTTTCCGTTTGCAGCAAATCTCTGGGGGTTGGAAGCCGGGCGGCACTGGCTTGCCGTGGGCGGCGCAGCGGCGGGCTTTGCGGCCATGTGGGTACTGAAGCCTGCCGGGCAGACACCGCGCAGGCAGGACACAGGAGCGTGAAATTTGCCCTCTTGACATAGTTGACAAAAACTTGACGAATGAAATGACAAAAGCATCCGAATTGACAGTTAGCAGCAGACAACTGCAAATAGTTTTGATGTTTTTTACCGGAAATGTATTGCAAAATCCGTCAGCTTTCTCTATAATAAAATCATGCGTGGTAGTACCGGTTAAGGCGCTGAAAGAGAGCGGCGCGCCCGGTCAGATGCAAGCAGCAAAGGGCAGCGGCTGTGCCGGCAGGGCGCGGCGGCGGCTTTGTGCTGCAAAGCAACATTTGTCAAAAGGAGAGTATGATTATGACCTATTCGCAGCAAGTACAGAATATGTGCCCGATCACCAAAGGTCCTAAGCATGGTCCGGCTCCCATCCCCGAAGAGGGCGCATGGGTCAAGGCCTATGAGATCAAGGACATCAGCGGCTACACCCACGGTGTGGGCTGGTGCGCACCTCAGCAGGGTACCTGCAAGCTGTCCCTGAACATCAAGAACGGTGTCATCGAGGAGGCTCTGGTGGAGACCATCGGCTGCTCCGGTATGACCCACTCTGCTGCTATGGCAGGCGAGATCCTGCCCGGCAAGACCATTCTGGAAGCTCTGAACACCGACCTGGTGTGCGATGCCATCAACGTTGCTATGCGTGAGCTGTTCCTGCAGATCGTCTACGGCCGCAGCCAGACCGCTTTCTCTGAGGACGGTCTGCCCATCGGCGCAGGTCTGGACGACCTGGGCAAGGGCCTGCGCTCCATGACCGGTACCATCTTCTCCACCAAGGAGAAGGGTGTCCGTTATCTGGAGCTGACCGAGGGCTATATCAACAAGCTGGCTGTGGATGCCAACGATGAGGTCATCGGCTATCAGTTCGTCAAGCTGGGCAAGATGATGGAGGATATCCGTCACGGCAAGACCCCCAACGAGGCTTATGAGAAGAACGTGGGTACTTACGGCCGCTTCAGCGCAGAGCAGGGTGCTGTGAAGTACATTGACCCGCGTGAGGAATAAGAGAGGAGGAACAACTCATGGCAACTTTTGAATCTATGGATCGCCGCATGCCGAAAATCGAGGCATGCCTGAAGGCTAACGGCCTGGAGTCTCTGGACGCTTGCAACGAGATGCTCCTCGCTAAGGGCATCGACTGCGACAAGATCGTGCGCGGCGTTCAGCCCATCTGCTTTGATAACGCTGTCTGGGCATATACCCTGGGCACCGCCATCGCCGTCAAGCGCGGCCTGACCGATGCTGCCGAGTGCGCTGCTGCCATCGGCGAAGGTCTGGAAGCTTTCACCATCCCCGGCTCTGTCGCTGAGCAGCGTCAGGTTGGTCTGGGCCATGGCAATCTGGGCGCTCGTCTGCTGAGCGAGGACACCACCTGCTTCGCTTTCCTGGCAGGCCACGAGTCCTTTGCAGCTGCTGAGGGTGCTATCGGCATCGCCCGCACCGCAAACAAGGTCCGCAAGACCCCCCTGCGCGTCATCCTGAATGGTCTGGGCAAGGACGCTGCTTACATCATCTCCCGTATCAACGGCTTCACCTATGTGCAGACTGAGTATGATATCCCCACCCAGACCCTGAAGGTCGTCAAGGAGATCCCCTTCTCTGAGGGCGAGCGTGCTGCCGTCAAGTGCTACGGTGCAAACGACGTTATGGAAGGCGTTGCCATCATGAAGAAGGAGGACGTTCAGTGCTCCATCACCGGCAACTCCACCAACCCCGTCCGCTTCCAGCATCTGGTTGCCGGCACCTACAAGAAGTGGGCCATCGAGAACGGCAAGAAGTACTTCTCTGTCGCTTCCGGCGGCGGCACGGGCCGTACCCTGCATCCCGATAACGTGGCTGCAGGCCCCGCAAGCTACGGCCTGACCGACTCTCTGGGCCGTGTGCACGGCGATGCTCAGTTTGCAGGTTCTTCTTCTGTGCCTGCACACGTTGAGATGATGGGCCTGATCGGCATGGGCAACAACCCCATGGTCGGCGCTACCGTCGCATGCGCTGTTGCTGCAGCTCAGGCTAACGCCTAAGTTTTTCCTAAGTTTCAGCGAGGGGAAGCTGCTTTCCGAATGAGCAGCTCCCCCTTTTTTGCTGATAGATGTCCGAACACAAGCAACCCGAATATGAGAAGGAAGAAACAATGAAAAAGAATCAGATCCGCAAGAGCGTGGCTGCGCTGGCCATGGCGGTTGTTGTGGGTGTCAGTCTGCTGGGCTACGGCTGCGGCAGCAAGTCCGCTTCCACCGCAGGCGGCGTGTCCGGCGATTTCACCGGCACTGCCAAGGGCATGGGCGGCGACGTTACCGTTACCCTGACGCTGGAAGACGGCAAGATCACCGGCTGCACCGCTGAGGGTAAGGACGAGACCCCCGGCATCGGTACGCTGGCACTGGAGCAGCTGCCCGCTCAGATCGCTGAGACCGGCAGCATCGCCGTGGACGGCGTGTCCACCGCGACCATCACCTCCAACGCCATCAAGGAGGCAGCAGCCGCTGCCCTGACTGCCGCCGGCCTGAACGCTGACGACTATAAGATCGAGGTCAAGGCCGACGAGACCAAGGCCGAGGATTCCACCGTTGACGCTGACGTTGTCATCGTGGGTGCAGGCGGCGCAGGCATGACCGCTGCCATCACCGCTGCTGCCGAGGGCAAGAGCGTTGTGATCGTGGAGAGCCAGGCCATGGTGGGCGGCAACTCTGTGCGCGCTACCGGCGGCATGAACGCCGGCAAGACCGTGTATCAGGATGAGAACGAGTTCGGCGAGTCTGCCGGTGTCGAAAAGACCCTGAAGACCGCTGTTGAAAAGTACGCTGACAACGAGACCATCACCGCTCTGGCAAAGACCGTCTCTGAGCAGTGGGCAGAGTACCAGAAGAACCCCACCGGTTACTTCGACTCTGTTGAACTGATGGAGCTGGACACCATGATCGGCGGCAAGGGCATCAACGACCCTGCTCTGGTGGAGACCCTGTGCTCCAACTCTGCTGATGCCATCGACTGGCTGGACGAGCACGGCATCACCCTGCACAGCGTTTCCAGCTTTGGCGGTGCATCCGTCAAGCGCATCCATCGCCCTGTGGACGCAGAGGGCAAGACCCTTTCCGTCGGTTCCTACATGATCCCCCTGCTGGAGGAGAACTGTGAGAAGGCTGGCGTTCAGATCCTGCTGAACACCACCGCCAACGAGATCCTGACCGATGCGAGCGGCGCTGCTGTGGGCATCAAGGCCACCGGTTCTACCGGCGAGACCGTCACTGTGAACGCCAAGGCTGTGGTGCTGACCACCGGCGGCTTCGGCGCAAATCTGGACATGGTTGTCGAGTACAAGCCTGAGCTGAAGGGCTTCATGACCACCAACGCTGCCGGCGCTCAGGGCCAGGGCATTGAGATGGCCACCGCCATCGGTGCTGGCACCGTGGATATGGACCAGATCCAGATCCACCCCACCGTTGAGGCCAACACCGCTGCCCTGATCACCGAGGGTCTGCGCGGCGACGGCGCTGTGCTGATCAACGCCGAGGGCAAGCGCTTCATCGACGAAGTGGGCACCCGTGACGTGGTCTCTGCTGCTGAGATCGCTCAGACCGGCAGCTACAGCTGGCTGGTGGTCGATCAGGCTATGGTCGATGCTTCCAGCGTCATTCAGGGCTACATCAAGAAGGGCTTCACCGTGACCGGCGAGACCTACGAGGAGCTGGGCAAGGCAATGGGCGTTGATGAGGCTGCTTTTGCCGAGACCATGAAGACTTGGAACGGCTATGTTGAGGCCAAGAATGACCCCGACTTTGGCCGCACCAGCTTTGCAAACCCGCTGGATACTGCTCCGTACTATGCAATCAAGGTCACTGCTGGTGTGCACCACACCATGGGCGGCCTGACCATCAACACCAACACCGAAGTCCTCAAGGAGGACGGCACTGTGATCCCTGGCCTGTTTGCAGCAGGTGAGGTCACTGGCGGTGTGCACGGTGCAAACCGTCTGGGCGGCAACGCTGTTGCAGACTTCACCGTGTTTGGCCGCATTGCAGGTAAGGCTGCCAGCGACTACGCTGCATGAGTACCCGCAAAGCACCTGAAAACGCTTCCGGCTCCAAAGGCCTGAAGCCATGGATGAAGAACCTGATCTTTGCTGCAGTGATCCTTGTGCTGGCAGCAGCGCTGTATTTCGGCGTGCGCGCAGCACACAGCAGCAAGGGCAGCGGCCTGCAGGCCACCGTCGATTTTGGTGATGGCATCACCGAGACTCTGCCGCTGGATACAGACCACGATTACCTGTATGATGTGGGCAATTATGTCGTGCATCTGCAGGTAAAGGATGGTGCCATCGCGTTTTTGGACAGTCAGTGCCCGGACCATGTGTGCGAGCAATTCGGCTGGCTGGACAAGGACGGCGCATGGGCTGCATGCGTCCCTGCCGGGGTGTATGTGGTAGTGGAAACTACAGCTGAATAAAGATCGTGCTTCAAAAAAGAGGCAGTACCCTGCAAGAGCGGGGCACTGTCTCTTTTGTTTTGTCTGGAAGGCAAAAGAGGGCACGGTGTGAAAGTTGGGTAAAACTTTGACACAAATGCGTCAAAACAAAATTTAGACGCTTGTGTAATAGACGAAAATGCGATAAACTAACAATAAACTCTTTATCGCGCGCTTTTGCAAAGCCTGCGCCCGATACCGAAACCAGGGCATGCCCTGAAAGATACAGGAGGAAACAGCAAGCATGATCTTTAAAAAGAAGCAGGATGCTGCGGTACAGCAGACGGCTGCGGGTGAGGCAAAGCCCGCAGCGAAGGGCGGAAAAGCAGCAGCCTTTTTCCGCAAGAACTGGAAATGGATGGTGCCGGTGGTGTGCGTGGCCGTGCTGGGCGGATGGTTCATCCTGCGCCCGGACAAGGCACAGAACGCCAATAAGGACATCAACTATGTGCAGGTCTCGCCGTCCAAGCGGGATGTGTCCAACACCCTCAGCGGAACCGGCACTCTGAACCCTGCCAATACGTATAATGTTAAGTCGCTGGTAGCGGGCAAGGTGTTGACCAGCAGCTTTGAGGAAGGGGATATCGTGGAGGAAGGCACCGTGCTGTACACGGTGGACTCCTCCGATGCCACCACCAAGGCGGAGCAGGCGTCCATTGCTCTGCAGCAGGCACAGCGCAGCTACGACAAGACGGCAGACCGCCAGTATGTCCGCGCCGAGGTGGCAGGTGTTGTGAGTGCCCTCAAGGTGGCCAAGGGCGACGAAGTGACCAGCGGTCAGGAAGTGGCGGTCATCCGTGACAGCTCCAAAATGGTGCTGCGGCTGGAGTTCCCGGCAGCAGATGCCGCCACCTTCTCGGTGGGCCAGAGCGCAGAGGTGACGCTGGACGGCACCTTTGAAATGCTGACTGGCACCGTGACCGCTGTGACCGGCACCGATGCCCTGAGCACCGGCAACCTGCTCACCCGCACCGTAACCATTGCTGTGCGCAATGCAGGCGGCCTGACCACTGCGCAGGCAGCAACGGCAACCATCAATGGCGTGAACTGCATTGCCGCCAAGTGCTTTGAGTATCAGGCGGAGCGCACCCTGACTGCCCTTGCCGCCGGTACCGTGACGGCCATCAATGTGCCGGAAGGCGGAGCCGTGAACAAGGACGATATCGTGCTGCAGATCAGCGGCGAGGACCTGACCGAGGCCATCCAGTCTGCCGCCGAGAGCCTGCGCAGCGCCGAGCTGAACATGGACAATCTGCAGGAGGCCATGAACAACTACACCATCACCTCGCCCATCAGCGGCACCATTATTGAAAAGAATGCCAAGGCCGGGGACGCGCTGTCCGCCGGCTCGGACCTGTGCACGATCTTTGACCTGAGCTATCTGGAGATGACCCTGAACGTGGACGAGCTGCAGGTCAGCAGCCTGTCGGTGGGTCAGAGCGTGCAGGTCACGGCGGATGCCGTGCCGGACAAGACCTATACCGGCGTTGTGACCCGTGTTTCCATGAAGGGTACCTCCAACGGCGGCACCACCACCTACCCGGTCAAGGTGCGCATTGATGAGACCGATGGCCTGCGCCCGGGCATGAACGCCAATGCTGAGATCGTGGTGGCACAGGCAAAGAATACCCTTACCGTGCCCAACGCTGCCATCGTGCGCGGCGGCTATGTGCTGGTCACGCAGGACTCCCCCAGCGCAGTCAACGCAGACCCGGGCATGATCGCGCCGGACGGCTATGTGTATGTGCCGGTCAAGACCGGCGTCAGCGATGACAACTACACCCAGATCGTCAGCGGGCTGACCGGCAATGACACGGTGGCCTACGACTCTGCCGCAGCAAGTACCGATACGTACTATGACGACGGCGGCTATTACGAGGCGGATGCAGAGAGCACCGAGGGCGAGGAAGGCGCCGATGCTGCGAACAGCATGGTCGATGAAGAAGAACCGGAAAACGGGACCGTACCGGCGGAAGAGCCTGTGGAAGCCGAGGAAAAGCAGGACTCCGCAGGGGATGACGTGAATCCGTCTCAGGCAGACGGCGTGGTCTATCTGGGCTGACACAGGAGGAATGCATGAGCGCTCTGATCGAGTTTGATGAGGTGTGCAAGTATTACCAGATGGGTGACACCACGGTAAAAGCTGCAGACCACATCACCATGAAAATCGAAAAAGGCGAGTTCGTGGCCATCGTGGGCCAGTCCGGCTCCGGCAAATCCACCTGCATGAACATCATCGGATGTCTGGATGTGCCCACCCACGGCACCTACCGCCTGAACGGAAAAGACGTTGGCAGGATGAGCCGCAATGAGCTGGCATCCGTCCGCAACGAGATGCTGGGTTTCATCTTCCAGCAGTACAACCTTTTGCCAAGGCTCAACCTGATGGAGAACGTGGAGGTGCCGCTGGTGTATGCGGGCATCGGCCGCGCCGAGCGCCACGCCCGGGCCAAAGAGGTGCTGGAGCAGGTGGGTCTGGGCGATAAGCTCAGGAACCGCCCCAACCAGCTTTCCGGCGGCCAGCAGCAGCGTGTTTCCATCGCTCGGGCGCTGGTGCGGAACCCGGCGGTCATTCTGGCCGACGAGCCTACCGGCGCACTGGACAGCCACACCGGCCGCGAAGTGCTGGGAATGCTGCAGCAGATGCACGATGAGGGCCACACCGTGGTGCTCATCACCCACGATAATTCCATTGCGGTGCAGGCAGACCGCATCATCCGTCTGGAGGACGGGCGGGTGGTCTACGATGGCGATGCCCATGCACCGGAAGCCGTGGTGCAGCCCACGCTGCTGCCGGAAACGCCGGATGAGGAGGAGAAAGCATGATTATTGAAACCTTCCGTCAGGCCATCCAGAACGTGTGGAGCAACAAACTGCGCACCTTCCTTACCATGCTGGGCATCATCATCGGTGTTATGGCAGTCATCGTCATCGTGGGCTTGGGCAACGGCATGACCAAAAGCATGCGCGACAGCTTTTCGGCACTGGGTACCAACACCCTTTCGGTGCAGGTGTGGGGCAACGGCTCACGCACCGTTTCGGTGGAGGAAATGTACAAGCTGCCCACGGAGTACCCGGAGCTGATCCAGTCCATTTCGCCGCAGATCGATTTCAGCGGCAGCGGCACGCTGAAGATCGGCACTACCAGCTACCGCTGGTCCAACATCAGCGGCGTGGACGAGAACTATTCCGCCATGAAAAATTACCAGATCGCGCAGGGACGCGGCCTGCAGTACATGGATATGAAGGATAACAAGCATGTGTGCATCATCGGCGATTACCTCAACCGTGTGGCCTTTGGCGGCAACGGCCTTGGCCAGACGCTCAAGATCGGTGCCAACAAGTTCCGCATCGTGGGCGTGCTGGCGGCCAAAGTCAGCGATCCGGACATGCAGCAGGGCAGCGATGACGACTGCGTTTACCTGCCCTATACCACGGCCATGCGTCTTTCCAGCCAGAGCACGGTGAACAACTATGCCGCGGTCATGGAGGATGAGAGCCGCGCCAACGAAGCAAAGTCTGCGGTGGAAAGCGAACTGCAGCGCCTGCTTGGCTCGGATAACGGCTACTATGTCTATAGCGCCAGCGAGTGGCTGGAGGAAATGAACAACATGATCAACATGGTCATTGTGATCCTGACCGGCATTGCCAGCATTTCGCTGCTGGTGGGCGGCATTGGCATCATGAACATCATGTTGGTGTCGGTGACTGAGCGCACCCGCGAGATCGGCATTCGCAAGGCACTGGGTGCCAAGGAACGCACCATTCTGTCGCAGTTCGTGGTGGAAGCAGCCACCACCTCGGCCCTCGGCGGCGCACTGGGCATTGCACTGGGCTACATCGTATCCATGGGAGCAAACAAGGTGCTGCCCATGTTCACCAGCGGCACAACGGTCACGGTCAGCCCGTCCTTCAATTCCATCGCAGTGGCCTTTGGCATCTCGGTGGGGATTGGCGTGCTGTTCGGCTACCTGCCCGCAAAGCGCGCAGCGCGGCTCAACCCCATTGAAGCATTGCGCTATGACTGAACTCTTCTCTGCCGGCGTTGCGCCGGACTGCAAAACACCAAGGAAGGGGAATATACCTATGAAAAAACGTCTTTTCGCATGTCTGCTTGCAGCATGCCTGGCTGTGTCCGTGCTGGTGCTTCCGGCATCGGCGGCCAGCCTGAACAACTCGGCCATCCAGACGGCCATTACACTGGGCGCTATGGATACCAGCCAGACCGGCAGTCTGGATGCTGCCGTCACCCGCGGTGCATTTGCCAAGATGCTGGTCTCCTTTTCGGCCTACCGCGAAAGCGCCAGCCAGCAGGGCAATCTGGGCACACTGTATAAGGATGTGCCCGGCAGCTCTCAGTGGGCACCCTATGTGCGCATTGCGGTGCAGCAGGGCTGGATAAACGGCTATACTGATGGTACATTCCGCCCGGATAATACGGTCACGCTGGAAGAAGCCTGCACCGCAGCGCTCAAGCTGCTGGGCTATAAAATGACCGACCTCAACGGCGTGTTCCCGACGGCACAGCTGAACAAGGCGCAGGAACTGGGCCTGCGTAACCAGCTGAACCGCAGCCAGAGCGAGGCCATGAACTATGAGGACTGTGCTTTGCTGTTGTATAACACCCTCACGGCAAACACCGCCTCTGGCAGCGCCTATGGTACCAGCCTGGGCTTTACGGTTTCGAACGGTCAGGTGGACACCTCCACGGTAATGCTCAAGAGCCTGAAGGGACCCTTTGTGGCAGCGGAAGGCACCCAGCTGCCTTTTACGCCGGTGAGCATCTACCGCAACGATAAGGTCTCGGCTTCTGCAGAGCTGAACCGCTACGATGTGTATTATTACAGCGAAAGTCTGCAGACTGTATGGATCTACACCCGCAAAGCAGCAGGCCGCATCACTGCCGTTTCGCCCAGCGCCAGCGCACCCACGGCCGTTACCGTGGCGGGCACCAGCTATCAGCTGGGCAGCACAGCAGTGGCTTCCAAGGTGTCCAGCCTGAACGGCGGCGGCGTGGGCGAAGTGGTCACTCTGCTGCTGGGCATGAACAATGAGGCGGCGGATGTTATTACCGGCGCAGAGGCCGACGAGGTGTTCTACGGCGTGGTGCAGGGCGCAGCCCGCAGCCTTGTGGAAGATAACGGCGCGGATGTGCTGCAGCGCGTGGCTGTCATGTGCACCGATGGTGTTCAGCGCACTGTGAATGTGGACAAAAGCCTGAACTACCCCAAGGGCTGGCTGGTAGAGATCCGCGTAACGCCGGAAGGCGAGTCCGTGAGCGGCATCGAGAACAAGGTCGTTACCGGCAAGGTCAATGCAGATGCAACGGCACTGGGCAGCTATGCCCTTGCCGACGATGTACAGATTCTGGATACAACTGCGGAGGGTGTGGCTGGGACGGTTCGTCCCAGCCGCCTAGCGGGGACAGACCTGAATCTTCTGAACGTCCGCTACTATACGCTGAATGAGAAGGGCGAGATCGACCGCCTGATCCTGAATGATGTCACCGGCGACCTGTGGACCTACGGCGTGCTGGATGATATCAAGAATGTGGCAGTCAACTACTCGGAACTGCAGACGCTGGCCAAAATCATTTCCACCGGCAAGAGCGACAGCACGGATACGCAGGATAAGATCGTGGACGACCTGAAGGATGTTCTGGTGCCCACCACCAGCGAAGTGCTGTGGGGTGTGATCAACGGCGACATCCTCTCCACTCTGTGGCAGAAGATCACAGCCAACACGGATAGCCTGCTCAGCCTTGGTCTGCGGCAGGTGGGCAGCCTTGTAGGCGAACCGTATGCGTCCATCTTCCGCTATATTGGCGGCGGTGCTACCTATGTGTGCTATGTCAATGGTTCGCAGGTAGCTTTCACCACCAACGTCAAATATCCGGTGCTGGTAGGTGGTGTTGCAGCCCGCAGAGAGACGACCGGCAGCGTGCGGACGATGGTCCAGCTCATGCCCATGAAGATCGATCAGGTGGGTGCAGCGTCGGTCATGAGCAACGGCACCCGCTTTGAGATGGCGGACGACGCACAGGTGTATCTGTGGTACAAGGGTCAGTACTACGCCACCAAGCTGACCGAGGTCAACTCGGAGGGCTACTACCTGACCGGCTGGTACGATAACTTTGGCTGTGCTGCGGGCAAGCGCGTGCGCGTGATCGTGGCCGTCAAAAAGGACTGATGGATTATTACAGCGTCCCGCGCCGCATTCTGCGCGGGGCAAGGCAGTTGGTGTACCCACGCCGCTGCCCGTTTTGTGATCGGGTGCTGGGCAGTGTGCCTGTCTGCCCGGATTGTGCCGCGGAGCTGGAAAAGCTGCGCAGAAAGCCGGGAATGCGGCTGGACGCTTCTCAGCATTATTTAGGGGAACTGACCGGTGCAGCAGCACCGTTCCGGTATGAGGGCTGTGTGCGGCGCGGCATCCTGCATACAAAATACCATGCTGCACCGTGGGCGGCGGTGGAGCTGGGCCTCTGGCTGGCAAAGCTGGCCTTTGGCAGCGAGATGCATATGGCCGGTGCAGAACCGGTGCCGGAGCTTGTGGAAGGCATGTCCCTTGGGTACGACTGCATCGTTCCCGTACCGGCATCCGGCAGAGCGCGCGGCTACAATGTGCCGCAGCTCATGGCGGTGCCGCTGGCCCGCGCACTGGGGATACCGCTGTACCCGAAAGCACTGGGCCGCACTCGTGCAAAGCGGCATCAGGCGGGCCTGCCCTTTGAGCAGCGCCTTGCCAATGTGGCGGGTGCCTTCCGGGTGACGGACACGGAACTTGTGGAGGGCAGAAAGGTGCTTTTGGTAGACGATGTGATCACCACCGGTGCCACGGCAGCAGCCTGCACACAGGCGCTGCTGGCAGCCGGTGCCGAGAGTGTGTTTGCAATTGCACTTGCCACTGTTGAATTTGAAATGTTTCCCGCAAGGGATCAGCCGCTGCAGGAAAACGAGCCGGATTTTTGAAAATTTATTTGAAAAAACTTGGCAGAAAAAGCTTGACAAAACACCCTGAATCAAGTATACTAATTGAGCTGTGAGCGATAACCGCTTGCAGATATCCGGGTGTAGCGCAGTTTTGGTAGCGCGCTTGAATGGGGTTCAAGAGGCCGTGAGTTCGATTCTCGCCACTCGGACCATAAATCCAACGATTTCACGTTAGAAATCGTTGGATTTTTTTGTTTGTGGGCTGACCTCATTTGGTTTTGACCACAATTTTGACCACAATGCCAACGATTTTATCTGGTCTAATTAGTGCCGTTCCGTCCAATTTTCAGGCCGAAAATGCCTCACTGAACAACTGGATCGCACTCTGCCGAATGGATTCCTGAACATGGAGATAATGCTCAGTCATCTCGGTGTCGGCGTGGCCTACGATGCTCTGGATGGTCTGGATATCCACGCCCAACGCCTGCATCTGCGACACATAGGTGTGACGGCAGCTGTGCGGCGTGAGCAAGCGGACATCGCCCGCTTCTTCCAGAGATTTGCGAAATACATCCCGGAAATGGGTGGGATTGCAGGGCAAGCCGGTCTTGGGACTTTCCCAGATGAACTGGTCGGTGGTATCCCGCAGCTTGATGGCGCACGGGCGGACATTCAGCGGCACCGGAATATCCCGGATACTGTCTTTGGATTTCGGACTGCCGATGCTGACGGTACCTTTTACGACCTTTACTGCCTGCCGGATGTGAATGACAGAGCCATCTTCTTCAATAAACTGCGGCTCCAAAGCCAGAAGTTCCTGCATTCTCATTCCAGTGCCGAGCAAAAGTCGGATGCTCAAGCCCATGCGGTCATCGGGCAGCACCTTCATCAGGTGTGCGACTTCCGCTGTGGTAAAGGCTTCCTTGCGCTTTGCGGTTCCGGTTGCCCGCATCTTTTCAGCAAGCCGGACCGGGTTGCGGCGCACAAGGTCATTGGCTTCTGCCTTTTGAAAGATCTGGTAGAGCATCCCTCGTGCCTTGCTGATGTAAGAATCCGAGCGGCCATCACGCCGCATCCCTTTCAGGAAGTTTTCGATGTCGATGGGGCGTATGACGGTCAAGGGGCGATGGTAAAATCCCTCTTTGAGCATTTTCAGGCAGTATTTATAGCTTTCCTGTGTCGTGGGAGCGATATTATCCTTGTGACCCTCGAACCATGTATCTGCCCAATCCTCGAAGTACAGAATCGTGTCCAGCTGGACACCGCTGATAAGCGCATCCTGATACTCTTTCAGTTTGAGCTTGACCTCCTTCTGAGTCTTGCCATAGAAGGTCTTGAAGCGCGGCGAACCATCTTTCTGGTAGCCGTCCATCATACGTAATTCCCAGCGACCATCGCTGCGGTGGCGAAGCGTACCCTCGCCGTGTGAACGTTTGCTTGGCATATTGCCTCCTTCCTGATGTCAAGTCGTTTCGGGAATAGTATAGAAAAAGAAACCTCTTGAATCAAGGATGTCGGATCAGCCATTTACGCTGTCCGTGATCCACTGAAGAAAACGGTCTTTGGGTACGACCATCCGCTTACCGATGTGGAGCGTGGGAAAACCGTCCGAACGGAGCAGGATGTAAGCGTTGGCGCGGGAGATGCCCAGCGCAGCAGCGACATGATCGGCTGTCAGGGTGATGGGAAGCTGCTCATACGAAGTGAACTGAGAGCGCATAGAATACCTCTTTTCTCTATATGTTGTGTTAAATGAATACAGGAATGCTATATATTGCACTTTGATATGTAACAAGGGGCATCTGCGGTTTGCGGATGCCCCTTGTGTATATGGGAGGAATGCCTGTGAATATCAGAATTTCATCGGCAGTGCGTCTTTTCTGCACTTGCCGTTGTAGGCGGTGTAGATGGGGAAAACGTATTTTTTCCATCCGCGCAGCTTTGCGGGGTCGTCCTGCCCGATGCGGTAAATATCGACCGGGTGGATGTTGCGCAGCGCACGGAGCAGCCGTTCTTCACTGAACTCGCCGTGGTACAGCTCCACAAAGTGCATCATGCCTTTCAGAACAGATGCCCGGAACGAATCGGGCTTGCCCTCCCATGCTGCCACGATCAGCCGCATCGTTTCACAGTAGAGCGGTTCGCCCATCTGCTTGTAGAGCCGGAAAGCCGTACCAACGCAGCCGATGCGGTAATCAGTCAGCTGCTGGCTGTCATAATTGAGACTCAACCCCACCCGGTTGGTGGCTGCGAGAAACGCCTTGGAAATGGCATCGCCGCCCACCACCTTGGCACGGAGCCTGATGCCCGCTGTCAGCGGCGCAGAGAAGCCGTTCTGCTCGGCAAAGAGCAGGGCTTCCTGCTCCACGGTCATGCCCGTGTACACCTTGCAGAGAATCGGCAGATCTTTGCCGCCGTTGCGGAGGATGCGCCCCTCGATGGTGTGCTGCCCATCCGTTACGATGAACTGACCGTTGCGGAAACTGACCTTCGGCTCATTTGCCACATATTCGTTGAAGTGGGCGGCGATCAGTTCCACACGCTTGCGCTCCACACCGCGCTGATACAGTTCGCGGGGGTAGACCAGCTTGCTGCTGTGGATGACCATGAGCTGGTACGGCGGGTTGACATGGATGAAGGGATTGGTGTTGTCTTTCAGGCGCATCGCATTTCCTCCTTGATTCTCCAGATGTACGTTTCGGCTTCTTTCAGGATTTCAGCAACCTGCTGCTTACGCTTTGGGATGGTGAGCAGACTTGGGTTGAATGTGAAGCTGTATTCCAGCCGCTGGATCATTGCGTGTACCGCAGCTTCCAGTTCGGTGTACAGCATCATGTCCTCGACACTCCCAGTATCCTCAAAGGATGATTTGATGGGCGCGTAGGGATAGATGGGCGGCTTGCCGTCAACCACCTCAGGCGGCGCGTAAGCCGCCGTAGAGCGGATGATGGGTGGAAGCCGCTGAATGCTCCCCATCGGGTTCAGGGCAAGGCTGGCACGGACAGCATCATCCACCCGGCTCATTTCTTCCGGGGTGAGGTGTCCGAGATATTTCAGAACCCTGCTCTTGTCTACGGTAAAAATCTGCTCTGCCTGAACGATGGATGGTACGGAGAGAAACTCGTTCACCAGCAGGCAGTGGGTCGGCTGGGTATACTTTTTTGCCGCCTTGCTTGTCAATGTGGCCACGATCAGCGTGGGCGAGTAAAAATTTCCCACATCGTTCTGAAGAACGACTGCCGGACGATTCCCGCTTTGCTCTGAACCGATGGCGTTGTCGAAACGGGTGAAGAAAATGTCTCCACGCTGGAATTTCCAGTTTTGAATCAATAGCTGCCCTCCTTTTGCAATATGTACACCGCCCGCTGCACCTCCTTGGCAGTGTGCGGTGTGTTTGTTCAACGGTTCATCACAACGTAGTCATGACCGCGCCGGGTCTGGCAGACTGTGCAAGTGTCCATGCTCCGGTCTGCGCTGGGAACAATGGCGATTTTGAACGCCTTGGATTCTACAAAACTACAAAGGCAGACACCGCAGAGCGTGCGGATGGACCGGATCATTTCTGGGGTCAGTTCCATTTCCTCGTAGATCGCTTGCTCTAAGGTGGTACGGTCGTTCTCGTTCATAAAACCTCCTATGTAGGACGAAAATGTGGATATATGGAATAAGTAAAAAGAACAGGCGTGGACGAAGACCGAAAACAGCATTCGGCCACGCCTGATTTAATAAGTTAAGGTCTCGCATATTCGCCCTCGGCTCCCTGCGAGTGGGGCATAAACATCTGGCAGCGGACTTGTACCGCTTCATTGGCATTTCAGCCACCCCGTCTGCTTTGTGACCGGGCCGCGAATTACGGAAGTATCATTATCGGAGTACCAGATGACGGAACTATTCAGTTTTCAAAGAACATGAGTGTAGACATTTCGTTCAGCGGCTTTCGCCATCTGGTGAATTGCCCTTACACTTACGAGCCATCGAGAAGGGTCAATTCGTAGCATTAAAATTGAAGTTTTTCAAAAATTTAGTAATTCTCTTGATTTTTATGCTAATAGTGGGGCGGGATACGCCGTAGACTTTAGATATTTCAGTGATGTCGTATCCCTCGTAAGCGTACATGGTGATGATTTCCAAATCTTCGACTTTCAAAGTTTCGAGCGCAGTAAGCAACTGTTCGTTCTCAATCTCACCAATCCATGCAAAACGGCTTTTGGTTTCGTGGTAGGTATCCGTTACGGTAACGGCTTTTTCATACTGCTTGAAGTCGCTGGTTTCCTTGGCTGCGCAATCATCGGCAGCACCAGAAACCGTCATTGTGTTAGTGATGTAGGCACGTTCGCTATTAAGAACACCCAAATCAAACTCGTACATAGCCTGAATTGCATCTTCGCTCATTCCTGCTTCGCGGTACTGCACACGAAGATGCTCCCACTTTGCGTTCAGCTTGCGACGTTCATTGCCATTATTGAAACTCATGTGTAACCTCCAAATTTTCGATAAAACGTGAAAAGTCGAAAATTTGGAGATGCTACGGATATTTCGCCGCTTGGGGCAGCCATGAAAAGAGGGCAAACATAAAACCTGCTCCTTTTCGGGAGCAGGCCATCTGAAGCTATAAAAAATAGCCGGACAACAGCCGACCGAAAGATTGAAGATCTTTCAGTCAAGCTGCTGCCCGGCTATTTGGTGCTACGTTTCATACATCACCCGGAGGTGACGGCCCGTTGCTCGGTGCGAACAGTCCATATTCAGAGTGCTTTGCACCCGATTCTTATGAAACCAATGCTTACTTGGCTCGAATGGAAAGGTTGAGCCATAACATTTCCCGGCAACGCCAGCATTTTATGTGGATGAATCCAGTGCAGTCGGCGGTCATTCGATAGAGCTTTATATTGCACTTGGGGCAAAACTGCCAGTGTTCTGTAATTGCTTCCTTCTTATGATCGAGCATGACTTTCCCTCCCAAATATAAAGTTTGCTGCGGTATTATGGGAGAAACGGCGGACTGCGACACCTTGCCCTTAAAAGCGCAAAAACGCCAGCCTCCCATTGAGGGAAGCTGGCGCAATATAACACATCGGCACGATTGTGGATGGTGGAACGGAACGATTGTGCTTGCTTTGGGGCGGTCTGGCTTACGGCAGCAGACAGGCTTTTTTTGATGCGTTACCCCAATAAAAAATCACAGTTACCTCCACAAACGGCAACTGTGATCAGATGGCGCGTAGAATCGCCCAGGCGAGTTACCGTTTTTTTATAACTCGACCGGGAAATGTAAAAATCGGCACGATAGGACAAAATCACTGGAATGATGATGTTATACCGTTCTTTCCGCAAGAACGATACAATACTATTGAGGTGATGATGATGCCGAACGCGGATGCGATTGCTTTAGGAAAGCAGATAAAGGCTGTCCGAAAAGCGATGAAAATGACACAAGAGCAACTGGCACTGAAAAGTAATGTTTCGGTGAAGTATATCGCCAATATTGAAAATGGAAAACAGAATCCTTCTTTTGACATTTTAAGTGCAATTCTCCATGTTCTGCCACTTTCCTTGGATTCGGTTATCAACCCGAACTTATCAGAAGCAGAGCGCGAATGTCGAGAGTTAGAATCGATTTATTTTGCTTGTCCGCCAGAAATGCGAAAAACTCTGTTGGACGCCACAAGGTCACTTGCAATCCATTTGACAGAACTTTCAGAACAGAACAAAAACACCTAAGCTGCCAGAGTGGACGTTACGCTTCTCTCTGGCGTTCTTTTGTCGGAATACGCAATATTCTAACAGGTCATTCAATAAAATCACGTGAAAAGCAAACGAATTACACAATAAATTTCTCGTAATCAGTCTCGTTGTGGATTTTGAACCTCTTTTTCAATGGCAAGATCATTTTCTAGCGTATCATATAGTTCTTGTGGGGTACGGCATAAGACTGCGTAGAAGTTGATAGAAGCACCCTCATTAAAAAGCCGTACATACCCCCATCGACATGGGAGAACCTCTAAATAGGATGCCGTTTGCAAAAAATCTTCAAACTCTCTCAGAACATCTTCGAAGGATTGCATCTTACCGCCTCCTAAAATCTTTTTTCTATATTTTAGAAAAGATTATTTCCGATTGCAAGGATGTCAATTTTTATCTATCCAGCTAACGATAAAAGCCATACTCAAGGTTTAAGTTACCCATTGAGTATGGCTTTTATCGTTATAAGGAATCTTTTTTCACTGAAATGTTCGGCATAAATTGGTAGCCGAGGTTGGAGATCGTTCGGATATAGACAGGTGCAGCTCTATCATCCTCGATTTTTTGCCGGATGCGTCCAATTGTATTGGTAACAGCAGTCAGGCAGCTTTCACTATCCTGATGCCACACGGCTTCAAATATCTGCTCTTTTGTAAACAATTGCCCCGGATGCCGTGCCATTAAACTTAAAACGCCATATTCGTAACGGCTCATGTACACTTCCTGTCCGTTTTTGAAAACACGACGGTGTTCTAAGTTTATTTCCAGACCGGGATAATTCAAAGTGTCTGGCGCAGCACGGTTCATTTCAATCCACTCAAAAATCGTCTGCTCTTGGGGAGGGCAGTGGCCCTTCGTGATACGAACAATAACTTCAATTTTTTGCATAGAATTCTTCTAGAATCTTTGGTGAACAACTTCTCACAGACATTTAATGCTCCGCATCGCATACGCTGAATTTTGTTAAGCAAGGCTCCATCCAGCCGCATTCTTTCGGATGTTGACAAACTCCTGATAAATGCCGGGCTGCTTCAAAAGTTCTTCGTGCGTGCCCTGCTGTGCAATCTGGCCGTTGTCAATGACCAAAATCTGATCGGCATTCTGGATGGTATTCAGACGGTGGGCGATTACGAGAAGTGTCTTGCCCTTTACCAGTTCCGAGATGGCCTCCTGAATATAGCTTTCGTTATCAGTATCTACGCTTGCGGTAGCTTCATCCAAAATGATGATAGGGGCATCTTTCAAGATGCAGCGTGCAATCGAGATGCGCTGCTTTTCACCGCCGGAGAGTGTAGCACCGCCTTCACCAACTACGGTCTGGAATCCATCAGGCAACGCCATGATGAAATCATAGCAGCGGGCCTTCTTAGCAGCTGCATAGACTTCTTCCTCTGTGGCGTCCGGTTTGCCTATGCTGATATTGTTGTAAATGGTATCTTGGAATAAGTACACTCGCTGGAATACCATGCTGATCTGCTCCATCAGCTCTGCCAAAGGCACGTTCCGAATGTCCATACCTCTTATTATTATGCTGCCAGATTTTACATCCCAAAGCCGAGCCAGCAAATTGGCAATAGTAGACTTTCCGCTGCCAGAAGGTCCGACTAAAGCAGTCATAGAATCTTTCTTCATGTCAAAGCTGATATGATGCAGAACTTCTTTGTCCTGATAAGCAAATACAACATCGTTAAACTGAACTTCTGGCTGTCCCGGCTGTGCCTGTGCAGGAAGATGCTGCTTGCCCGTGTCGGGAAGTTCAGGCTCATTCAGGACTGCTTCAATGCGGTCAAGAGCTGCATTCATAACGGTAAGGCGAGATGCTTCCCCATAAAGAGCTTTCAGCGGTCCAAAGAGGTCAAACACAAACAGCAGAACACCAAGCACATAGGCCAGCGGAAGTGCGCCGCGCTGTTCCAATACAATCGACAAGCCGAAAATCGCCGCAATACCAATGCCGTAAAGGATATTCAGACTCATTGTCCATGGTGTCATTTCCTGCTCAAAAGCAAGGGAGGTGTTTCTGGAACGCTGGAAATTGTCAGTCAATTCTTCTGATTTTTCGCCCAGCAGGTTGTAGCTCTTGATGACGCCAATGCCCTCCACAAAGGATAGCACCGCATCGGTCAGCCGTTCGCTCTGCTCCTGCCGCTCTGCGGCTTCCCGCAGGGAAACCTTGTTCATTCCTTTTGACACCAGCCATGCCAGAACCGTGACGGCGGCAGCAATCAAACCAAGCTGTACGTTCAAATAAAACATGAATACCAGCAGAATCAAGGAGGACAGCAGATAGCCCATCATGTTGCCCAGCGTACTCATAGCGACTTCTTCAATGAATACCATATCCGTGCTAAGAACAGAGCTGATTTTGCCAATGTTGCCGGAAGTAAAATAGCCCATCGGAAGTTTCCGCAGATGGCTGCCCAGTTCCATGCGTTTATCCGCAAACATCAAATATCCTGCGGCACTTTGCAGGCTGTCGCTGAGGTAATGAACAAGCATTTGCACCAACACTGCTGCGGCAAGTCCAAGGCCGATATAAAGGCAAGTCTGGCTGGTCAGTGTGTCAGCTGCAAAGCGGCTTAAAACTACAAAGGCAAGAACGATTGGCATTTTTGACAAAATGGATTCCAAAAACGCACAAACGAATGCACCTTGAATACGGCCTTTATAACGGCCGGAGAGTTTCAAAATTCTTGAAAACATCGCAAACATTTAGGCTCCCTCCTTTGCAGTGTGTACTTTCCATTCGGCACTGTCCTGTGCGGCTTTCCACAATTTCTGATATTCAGGGCAGGAGCGAATCAAATCCTGATGCTTACCCGCTGCTACCAATTTTCCGTGGTCGATGACACAAATTTGATCGGCATTCATAATGGCGGGCAGTTTGTGAGCAATCACCACGAGGGTCTTGCCTTTTACAAGTTCTGCAATGGCTGCTTCCATCTTTTCTTCATTTTCGGGGTCAGCATAGGCTGTTGCTTCATCAAGAACTACAATGGGGGCATCCTTTAAGATTGCTCGCGCCAGAGAAATACGCTGACGCTGACCGCCGGAGAGCATTTTTCCGGCATCGCCTGCCATGGAGTGAATGCCCTGCGGAAGTTTTTCAATGAACTCCATGCACTGAGCTTTCTTTGCGGCCTCTATTACTTCTTCATCCGTTGCAGTCAACCGACCGAGCCGGATGTTTTCCAGCAGAGAAGTATTAAACAAATACTGATCCTGCGCCACATAGGAGATACGACTGTTCAATGCTTCAAGGCTCATATCGCAAAGTTTCTGTCCGCCGATGGAAATGCTGCCCTTTTGCGGGTCATAATAGTGAATCAGCAGTTTTGCCAAGGTACTCTTGCCGGAGCCAGATTCACCGACAAGAGCAGTTTTTTGTCCAGCCTTTGCCGTAAAGGAAATATCATGGAGAACTTCATCCTCAACCACCGCGGGCTTTCCATCCGGGCCGGGCTGTGTTGTCTGGTAAGCGAAAGAAACATGGTCGTAAGTAACGGTGTCATCTATTCCATGGAATCTATCACTCGTCTGCTGAAGTTCCGGCGCATCCAACACCTGCTCCAATGCGGAGATTTTATAGTTGAGCTGGGGCATGGTTGGCAGAAAGCCAAGAGATTTCAGCAGCGGCATACCGATACTCAAAGAAAGACACAGCACCAAAATCAAATTGGGCAGAGCCGACCAGCCGCAGAGGACAAACCATGCACCCACAGGCAGGGTCAGGATGATGGTACAAGGAAGCAGGCTGCTGTAAATCGCCATCCACGGCCATGCCGCCCTATACCATGCCAGTGTATAGTTCCGATAATCTGATATATCTTTGCGGAACCGTTCGTAAGAATCTGCGTCTTTATTGAAAACCTTGACGACTTCCATACCGTTGATGTACTCAATAATGGTATTGTTCATCTTTTGCCCGGCCATATAGTAAGGTCCCATTTTCTTCATACCAACGGAATACATCGTCATCATGGCAACTAAGCTAAGCGGAATGGATGCCAAAGATAACAGTGCCAGCTTCCAGTCTACAAAGAACATTGCCACATAAACTGCAATAGGAACCATCAGGTTGGCGATGCCCTCCGGCATAGAGTGTGCCAGCAGAACTTCCAGACTGTCTACATCGTCCACGAACAGCTTTTTCACGGTGCCAGTGCCTTTGTCCTGAATAACACCCAGCGGCAGTTTTTCAAACCGTTTTTGCAGAGCCGTCCGCAGGCGGAGCAGCGTGTCATAAGCTGCTTTATGAGAGAGATTCAGGCCCCAGCCATAGAAAAGAGCTTGCAGCACCAGACATACCAAGACCAGTATGACATGCTGGATGATAAAGGAAGCAGTGATTGCCTCCCCCATGACCAGCGGTGCAATTACCTGATATGCCAGCACAAAGGGAAAAACACCCAGCAGAACACTGACCAGCACGATGGCTGTTGCAGCATAGAGGCCTTTTTTATGAGGTCCGGCATATTCAAATACTTTTTGGAACATAAGCCCTCCTTATATTGAGCCGTACTGTCTGTGCTTCAAAAACAAGAGGCCGCCAAAGTAAAGCGGCCTCTTATCATTATCTTTCTGTCCAGTCAAGGCGGCCCTGACATTCATAATTTCTAAAATTCACTGGCGGATTCGGAAAAAATCCAAAACCTTTTTACTGCCGGATTCGTCCAATGGATAGCTTTCTTTTATTTGCCCTTTTTCCATATGGACTACATACGAACATCCCGCCATCACCAACTCCGGATCATGCGTAATAACAAGAAGCGTTTTGCCCTGATCCGCGAGTGACTTCAAACTCCGCGCAACTTCCCGCATATGTTTGAGATCAAGCCCGCTGGTTGGTTCGTCAAACACAATGATCTCCCGGTTACTCACAATGGCAGATGCGATCGCTACCCGCTGTTTTTGCCCGCCGGAAAGAGAAAGCGGGTGCCTGTCTTTATATTCCAGCAGATCAAACTGTTTAAGGATTTCATCTGCAACAGTTTCATCCTCGTTGTCCATGCTCAGAAGCACTTCATCCATCACGCTTTCGGTAAATAGCTGATGGCTGGTATCCTGCATTACCATGTAGCAATGTTTGAGCCGGGCTTTCCAATCAAGGGTTTTCCCGTCAACCTGCAAAAGGCCACACTTCTTTTCCAGTCCGCAAATACAGCGGGCCAGAGTAGATTTTCCAGCGCCATTCAGGCCGATAATGGCAATCGTTTCTCCAACAGGCAGTTCAGCACTCGGAATATGGAGGCTTTCCGATTCCCGCTTTTTATACGCAAAGCAGAAATTTTGAAATTCCATCAGTTTAGCTGTATGCGCCTGATACTGATTCGCGGGTTTCAACTTCGAGAGAGAAAACGGCCGTAGCCCCATTTCTTTTCGAGTGCTATCCGATAAACTGTCAAATTCAGCAGGCGTGTATTCCCGTTCAATCTCCCCATCTTTTACATACAGCACACGATCTGCAAGATCGTGAAGGTAATAAAGGCGGTGTTCTGCAATCAGAATTGTTTTGCCCTGCTTTTTCCAGAGGCTCAAGACCTGCCGCAGGTCATCAATAGCAGCCACATCCAGATTAGAAGATGGTTCGTCAAGGACCATAATTCCCGGTAGCAATACACTTGATGAAGCACAGGCTATTTTTTGCTTTTCGCCCCCGGACAGAGCAAACACGCTTCGCCCCATCAAATCTTCAATATGATAATCGGAAACTGTACGGTCAATCCTTTTCAGGATATCTTCTTGGGGATAGCCTAAATTTTCACAGGCAAAGGCTAATTCACTATCCGTATCCACGTTGAAAAACTGACTTTTGGGATTCTGGAATACAGATCCCACCATAGCAGCCAAGTCATAAAGCGGCGTATCTGATACGCTTTTTCCGTCCAGAAGGACATCGCCCTCTAAATTACCTTCGTAATAATGAGGCACCAGCCCGTTTACCAAACGGGTAATCGTTGTTTTCCCGCAGCCGGATTCTCCCGTGAGTAAAACAAATTCCCCTGTGTTTATGGTGAGATTGACATTTCTAATCCCTCCGCCGCTGGATTCTTCACCATAAGAAAAAGAAACATTTTGAAAATCTATCATGGCAAAATCCCTCCTGCGGAAATTATCGGGGAAGCAATCGCCCAAAACACTACAAAGCAACAAAACAAGATCAGCACCACATCGGCAAAATTGAATTTAAGCTGGCAAATGTTTGTGCGTTTGACAGGAGCGCCGAGGCCACGGGTAATTGCCGCAGCGGAAAGTTCCTCACCGATTTTCACGGAGCAGGTAATCATCGGGATCAGCTTATACTCCAATATTTTTGAAGGTTTTTTCCCTCCAAGTTTAATCCCACGCATTTTCATAGCGTCACTGATTGCTTCTGACTCCTGAAAGACAGTTGGAAAGAAGCGGAACATGACCGTCAAGGGGATCGTCACTTCTTTAGGCATATGGATTCTTTCCATGCCGGAAATCAATTCACTGACCGTTGTTGTTTTCACTGCATAGGCAGCAATCGCAACACTGGGAAGGATTCGGCAGAAGAATCCTGTTGTAAACAGAACGAGGAAATTCAATATCCCCGTAAGGTGCGGCAAAACATAAATTTGAACAGCAAAAAAAGCAGAAAACACAGCAATATAGCCCACAGCTTTTGCACATTGTTTCGAGGTAAGCAGCAATATAGCCGGAACCGTACAAAGAACAAGGCGGATCAGCCCCATAGCTTCTCCGCCTGTTCCACCCATGACAAAAATGCTTATGATGAAGATGAGCAACAGTTTTGTACGCGGATCGAGCCGTAGCCCTTGTTCTGTTTTTTTGCTGAGCAGAATTTCCCGCGCCATTATGCAATACCGGCACGCTGGAAGTGCTTTTTGCAAATGGCTTTCCCAATCATACCTCCGACAAGGCCAAACACAAAGCAGGCAACCAGCAGAATAGGCGCAATCCACATAGGCATATATGTATTAAGGGTAGCTGCATATTCAGCGCCGTATCCTTCAGTCAACATTACCATATAGCTTTCACGGTTCAGGAAAATGGGAGCAAAGTTGCCAAACACCCAGATGCTGAACACGCCGCAGGAAAGAACTGTACTCTTTGCACTTTTGTAGTCCGCCTTTTTCAGGATCACGTCGGCCAACAGGCCGCCAACAAGACCAGTTACCATAGTAAGATAGCCGTTGCCGAAGAACACCATGATTAGGCCAATCAGGAAACCCATGATTGCAGTCATCCCGAATTTTTTAGCCTTTGTAACATACAGCATATAGGGGATGCCGCCAATCAAAGGGCACAGCACCGCCATCAGCGGAATAAAAACGGGGATAAAGCCAAGCATCGCCACCAGCATAACAATCACGACATAGATGACGGTGTAGATGCCGATAGTAATTAAATCTTTTCCCTCAAGCCGGGAACTTTTTTTCTGGGAACTCATACCAGTATCCTCCTTATCTCTGAGAAAATGAAAATGTGGTGTGGTTAGCTTCCTCTAATCACACCACATATAATAGCAATTTGCGCCCACGATTCCAACCCAAAACCAATTTTATTCTACCCAAAATCAGTATTTTTGCATTTATCCAATCGTAGCTTCTGCTTTATAGTTTTTCGGATTCACTCCGTATTTCCTTTTGAACGCCGCTGCGAAATTGCTCGCTTTTGAATATCCCACCAGTATAGCCACCTGGCTGACATTCAAATTACTTTCTAACAGCAGGCTTGCCGCCTTTTCTAACCGCTGGTCGATGACATACGCATGAACCGATGTTCCGAACAGGGAGGAAAAGCCCTTCGTCAATTTTGAAGTGCTGATATTGACCTGCCGCGCCAATTCCTCGCAGCTCGGAGCCAGGGCAAGCTGGCTGTCAATAATTCGCTTTGCCTCTATGATGGAATCCCGGTCACTTCTGGAAATTGCAACGTAGGTTGACGCGAGAATACTCAGCTCCAGGACCTCGCTCAAATATACCGATAGCAGCTCAAAGACCTTGCTTTCCAGAAACAGGTATCCCAACCCGCCGCGATATTGCGTGAAGTCTTGCAGCTCCGCAAAAATGTGTTCCATATAGGGCGTGATATTCACCTTTGATATGCCGTCCAATAATTTTTTCTGATAGACCTCGATCTCACCAGCCTCAAAGTAGTCATTCAGAATCTTATAGAAATAGGATAGAGGTATTTTCACATTTTTGAAAAGGAAATCGCTCTTTTTAGAATAGCACAGATATTCCATTTTCCCGTGGCCGCGATAAATACAGGATTCACCCTTTTGTATGCTGGCACTTTGCCGGTTGTCTGCAATATTCCAGGAAACACCGTCATTGAAGCAGAACAGCATTTGTATGTATTCTTCACTGCTCACTCCCTGCACGTTCATATCCGAAAAGTAATTCATTCTCCAGTCTGAAACAACTGCTCCCTGTTTCGTGACGATCTGCGAAATCTGACCGGTTCCCATGTCTGTCGGAATATCTATGGTGATCGTCTGCGGTGAATTAGAGAGCAGATCACGATAAAGATTATTCATGTATTGATTTGTCATGTATGAGCGCCCTCCTTATGGTTAGCTAAAGCTAATAACAGCTTACAACACCAACCCGGAAAAGTCAATTTGTATTCCTTGTGTAGCCAGAGCCATGATGGATCACACCATGAATGGAGGTTCAGCCGTGGCCTTTTAAGGTAGGGTTTCGATAGCAAGCAGTGCAGACGTATATACATCTGCTTATTTTGCTCTGCAAAATGCTTGTTGGGGAGTGCCCCAAACCCCTTTGATCTGCATTTTTCCAATGCAGGCTGCGCGTCCCGGCGGGACGCTTTTTACCCTGTGATGCTCTCCGGGTCATTGAGGACTTGCATGAGGTGAGATGCGGCTTCTGCCAGAGAAGCATACTTCATCTGTTCCGGGACGGGTGCATTCAGAAGAGAAATGCCCCATTCCTGCATACAGTCCGCAAATTCCTTTTGCGCTAACAGTGCAGCATCCCGGCGCACCTCCGGGGTCACTGCGTCGTCCAAAACGTAGTCAACGTTAAATTTTCCGTTGCGGTCCTCGGTCAACTCTACCATGGAGTAATGCTCCTCCCAGTAGTGGCAATACCAGACCCTGCCGCCAATTTCCTCCATGTCGGAGCGCAGATCTTCTTCATCGTTCCATTGCGAAATCTCGGAAAGAATGCTTTGCAGCTGCTCATACGCTTGCTGTTCGGCAAGGGTGACTTTTTTGCAACGGTATTCCCGTTGGATGGTGCGCTGCCAGTACAATGCCAACTTCCCTTGTTTTGCCCGCTCGATCGCATCCTGAATGTCGGCTAAAATGCTGTACTGCGGTTCTCTCATTTTGACACCCCCGAATCAATTCTTTAGGAAATAATACATCCTATAAGAATGATTATAGCCGAAAGGAATGCAAAAGAAAAGCGCATCGGCTAAATTTCAGCCGATGCGCTTGCAAAGTTTGCGATTTATTCTTCGTTTGTGAGGTAGGGGAGATTGCTGATATAGGTATCCAGCAAATCGAGGGCAGCTTTCTTCTGGATGGGGGTCAAGCCTTCCAGTCGCTTGCGGATCTCGTCGTCGGTCACATGAGATGCACTGGGAACCAGATCACACAACAATGTGTCTGCGGAAATATTCAGAGCGTTCAGAAGTTTAACAATGGTGGCAAGGCCGGGTTCCTTTAAGCCACGCTCTACCATGCCGATATAGTTGGAGGAAAGCTCGGATTTTTCCGCAAGTTGTTCCAGCGTCAACCCATGCTTTATACGCTGCTCCCGCAGTCTCTGTCCAAAAAGCTCTTTCATAGCGCAACCTCATCCTATCGTGTTATTTACACTCCATAGGATACCTGTTAAACGCATGAACATACACAATCGAAAGAGATGAACAATTCCGTTAAAGATTGAACTAACAAAAAAGATTGCCGGAAGCAGACCTCTTACGGTCAACTCCCGGCAATTTGTTCTTATCGAGCCTGCTCGTTCTCCTGTGCTGGCTTTTCTTCCGCAAAAAATCGTTCCACGTTTTTCTGTGCCCGAACCAGTCCCTGCATCTCATTCCGTGCCTTGCGGTAGTCCGGGTAGGCGGCTTTCTTCTTGGTTAGCAGTTCTGCAAACTCCGCATCCAGTTCCTTAACCTTCGGCAACTTTTGCATCTCAGCCTCGTCAAAGGCAGCTTTCGCCGCCTTGTGCAGAGTAATCTCCTCCCGGTGAGCGTCCAGAAAGGTTTTGCTGTACCCGGCTTTCCGATAAGCAGCGTACACATCACGGGTCTTGGCATAGTTGATGATGTGAGTTTTCAGCACGGCGATTTCGGTCAACCTCGCTTCTGCCGCTTTGATGGCATCCCCCATAGCATGATAGCGTTCCGTTGCCGCCGTCGCACGTTCCCGCAGTTCCTCTGCGCTACCGATTTTTTGCTCCTGCAAGAACAGCAGGGTTTTGGACATCTCTTTCAGGTTGAACTTGGTTGCCCACTTTTTGTAGCCGACACTTTTGCCCTCTGCCATTTTCCCCTGAATATCCACCAGCAACTGGAAGGGCTGCTCTTTGGGCGGCTTCTTCTGGTACGGTTGGTGTTTCACCTTGCCCTCCAGCACCGCCTTGATTTCATCCTCGCCATAGCCGGTGCCCAGTGTACGGAACCGGATAAAACGTTTCTGCCCCTTGCCCTTCACCGACGTGTACTTGCCACGTTTCACCTCATATCCCTGCCGCTCCAGCTTTTGCAGAAAAGTTTCGTAATCTCCCGGCTTTTCTGCAAGAATGGTGTCGATGATTCCGCACAGGCGGTCACGATTGCTCTCTTTCGGCGGGTAGACAATGCGCTTTTGACGCTCCCGATAGGGCTTCTTTTCAATGACGGACAGCTGATGCTCTAAGCAAATCAGGTCACTCAACCGCTGCACTGCCAACGCCGAAAAGAAAAAATCCCGGAACTTCCTGCTGCCATCCAACGCTGTGGAGTTGAAGATCACATGGTTGTGGATGTGCTGCCGGTCCGTGTGCGTTGCCACGACAAAGGCGTGCTTGCCCTTGGTAAAGCGCATAGCCAGTTCGTAGCCCACCTTGTTAGCCTCCTCTGCGCTGATCTCACCGGGTCGGAAGGACTGCCGTATCTGATAAGCAATTACATCGCTTTTCTGCCTGCGTCCGTTTACAAGGTCGTACTGCCGCTTGGTAAGCATAAACTCTTCATCTGCCGTCAGGGTGCTGCAGGCATAGCTGCTGACATACTGGCCCTGCTCGGTCTTATCCGGGTTTTCGATATAGTCCGTGCGATTTTTCAGGCAGGCCGCAACGGTCATGCTTTTGTTTTTGTGCAGCGCAATCAACCGTGTTGCTGCCAGTGCCATCACCTCCTACAAAAAGAAAATGCCGCACATCGGCGGCATCAAGATTATTTGGATAACTTTTCGTGATCGGCAGCACCTGCCAGATACATGGCTTCCTGCCGAACACTTTCCAATTCGTTACTGATTGCATCCAATTCCAGATAGAGGCTCCATGCTTCTTCGCCGATAAGAGCTTTCAACGCAATCTCTGCGGCAATCTTTTTCTGGATCAGTGCACGATATTCATCATCGTCTGCAAGTTGTCGTTGCAGAATATCTTTCAGATTTTCCCAATAATAGTCGGTCATAGCATCTGTGTCCATCTAATCCCTCACAATCCGGCAACCCAGCCATTAAAACGCTCCGCCGCATCCACGATCAAAGCCCCCATGAAGATCAGCGCAAAGCAGCCAAACTCTGCCACCAGCAAGATCAAAAACTGCAGCCACTCCTGACAATAGAGAGTATAGAGGCCGCAGCCGAAAATATACAGCATGGGCAGTGCCAGCACAAACGCCGACAGGTTCAGCGTCCATTTCAGCATCAGTACCAGAAATGCACTGAGGAGAACCACAGGAAATAGGAGAACCCTTGCTACGAATTTCATATTGACACCGCCTTTCTGCTTTCAGTATATGGATAGAGCATGAGCCTGTCAATGGTGTTGCCGCCTATGTACCCCCGCAGCCCTCCAACTACGGGGAGAAATTTAGAGATCAGCCAGCCGGGAAAGGATCTGCCGACCAATCTCAATCAGTTCATCCAGCCGCTGCCGCAGGTCCTCCATGTCGGCGGCATAGACCCGACCATTTTCATTGGCGGCTTTGGCGTACTGGTTCAGGTTATTGCTGCACATTTGCAAAAGATACGCCATGCGCCGCAGTTGCGGCAGGTCAAGATTCAGGCAGTAGCCATCCAGAGCCATTTTTCGGATATAGGAGCTCAGGCTGCGGATGCCCATGCCCAACATCTTTTCATAAATGCGGCTTTTCTCAGCTTTTGTTGTTCTCAGGATAATGATTTCATCCCGCTTTTCCCTCACCGGGCATCACCGTCCTTGTCGTAATAACTGCGGAAGGGCTTCACCGGCTCCGGTTTATCCGACTTTTCCTCCAGTGCCGCCAGCACCGAGGGGCGGCGAGGGGGGTCCTCCTGTTCTTCCTCGTCCTGTTCCGGCTCGTGGCTCTTTTCGTCCACATCCAACTGGGCGTTCAGCTCTGCAAGTCGTGCCGACTTCTCTGCCAATTCTTCCTCCTGTGGGAATGGTTTCTCAACCTCGATCTGCGCTGCCGCCTGCTGCTGATGCAGGGTGTCCAGTTCGTTTTCTGCGGCGGTGATGCGCTCTGGGAAGTTGTTCAGGGAGTTGTCCAGACGGATAATGTTGCCCAGAGGGTCGGTGCCCAAGGGTACCGTGTACTTCCGCTGCCCCTTCAAAAGTGCCTGATACTCGCTGCGGAAGGTATCGAACCGCAGGGACAGTTCAAAGCCCCGGTAGCTGCCGATGACTTTTTCCTCGGCATTGGGCAGTTCGGAGCAGGCAAGCACCAGACGCTCACCGGCGGTCTTTTTCTCGTCGTAGGCAACGCCCTTGATGACCATGCCGCAGAACTCTTCTTTGCCCTGCGGGTGGGTGGCGGCAAGCTGTGCATCCGCTTTCAGCCCGGCGATGTGGGCGTTCGTTTCCTGAATGTCAGCCGGGAATTTTGTCAGCAGCTTGTCTTGCAGACGGAATTTCTGGCTCTGGTGGTCGGCTTTCAGAACCTTGAGTTTTGCGACCTGCACATCCAAATCCATCTTCTCCTTGATGAGCGGATTTCCGGCGCACAGTGCCTTGATCTCCGCATAAGAAAGTGCCTGCTCGTCCACATCCTCGCAGGAGCGCACCGGGGATTTGCTGGTCATAATCTGGCTGATAAATCGCTGTTTATTTTCAAGGGTCTGAAAGAGGTAGCTGTCAAATGTCCCTTCCGTAACGTAATTGAACACCTTGACTTCCTTATTCATGTTGCCCTGCCGGATGATGCGACCGTTGCGCTGGGTCATGTCGCTGGGTTTCCAGCCAACATCCAGATGATGCACCGCCACAAGCCGGGACTGGACGTTGGTGCCCGCTCCCATTTTTGCAGTGCTTCCGAGCAAAACTCGCACATCGCCGGAGCGCACTTTGGAGAATAATGCCGCTTTTTTTGCTTCGGTATCGGCGTTGTGGATAAACTCGATCTCATTTTCCGGTACACCAACGGCAATCAGCTTTTTGCGAATGTCATCGTAGACGTTGAAATTGCCATCGTTTTTCGGTGTCGAGAGGTCGCAGAATAAAAGCTGGGTCAACTTCTGGTCTTTGCCTTCCTCCCAGATCTTCAGCACATTCTGAACGCATACGTTCAGCTTGCTGTTGGGGTCGTCGGGCAGCATGGGGTTCATCAGGCGAACGTCCAAGCCAATCTTGCGCCCATCGTTGGTGACGCAGAGCATATTGTCCACGGACGCATCCACGATGCCGGAGTGGATATCTGCGGCACGTTTGCTCAGTTCCTGCACCATTTCCTTTTGAATTTCGGACGGCTTTGCCACCACGGTTTCAAACTTTGCGACCGGCACCGGCAGATGAAGCTGGTCGCTAGTTTTAATGTCCGCAACCTCCTTGAACATGGACATCAATTCCGGGAGGTTGAAAAACTTGGCGAACCGGGTGCGGGCACGGTAGCCGGTACCCTCCGGGGCCAGTTCGATGGCCGTGGTCGTCTCACCAAAGGTGGATGCCCAGCAGTCGAAGTGAGTCAGCTTTTTCTGCTGCAAGGTGCTGTACTGCAAATACCGCATGACCGTGTACAGTTCGGTCATGGAATTGCTCACGGGCGTGCCCGTGGCGAACACCACGCCCCGCCCGCCGGTGATCTCATCCAGATAGCGACACTTGCCGAACATATCGCTGGATTTCTGCGCTTCGCTGGTGGATAATCCTGCGACATTCCGCATTTTTGTGGTCAAAAAGAGGTTCTTGTAGAAATGTGACTCGTCCACAAAGAGCCTGTCAACGCCCAGTTGTTCAAAGGTGATCACATCGTCTTTGCGCTCATCGGAGCGCAGTTTTTCCAGCTTGGTTTCCAGCGTTTTCCGGGTCTTTTCCATCTGCTTGATGGAGAAATTCTCACCTGCGTGAACTTTCAGCTCATTGATGGCGGCAAGCGTTTCATAAATTTGCTCCTGAATGATACGTTCCTGCCGCTCAAAGGACAGCGGGATGCGCTCAAACTGGCTATGCCCGATGATGACGGCATCGTAGTCCCCAGTGGCGATGCGGGCACAGAATTTTTTGCGGTTGGCAGTCTCAAAGTCCTTGCGCCGTGCTACCAGCAGCTTGGCATTGGGGTAGAGGTTCAGAAACTCGCTTGCCCACTGCTCCGTCAAATGGTTGGGCACTACGAAAAGGCTTTTCTGGCACAGCCCCAGCCGTTTTGCTTCCATGGCGGATGCCGCCATTTCGTAGGTTTTGCCTGCGCCAACTTCGTGCGCAAGCAGCGTATTACCGCCATAAAGCACATGAGCGATGGCGTTGCGCTGGTGCTCTCGGAGGGTGATCTCCGGGTTCATGCCGACAAAATGGATGTGGGAGCCATCGTATTCACGGGGTCTGGTGCTGTTGAACAACTCATTGTACTGTTTTACCAGCGCAATGCGCCGCTGGGGGTCTTGCCAGACCCAGTTGGCAAAAGCATCCTTGATGACCTGCTGTTTCTGTTGCGCCAGCATAGTCTCCCGCTTGTTCAGCACACGCTTGGGCTTGCCCTCGGCATCCTCGATCGTGTCATAGATGCGGACATCTTTCAGGTTCAGGGTCTCCTCCAGAATCTTGTAGGCATTGGCACGGGATGTGCCGTAGGTCTCGGAGGAGATAATATCGCCCCGCCCGGTGGCGGTCTTGCCCTCCACACGCCATTCTGCGGTATAAGGAGAATACCTCACTTTGACTGCATGGCGCAGATAGTAGGGGATCTGGAACGTCTCGGTCATAAACTTCTGAATAATGTCCGGGTTCAGCCATGTTGCGCCCAACCGCACATCAATTTCTGAGGCTTCCAGTTCTCTGGGCTGCGCCTTGGTCAGCGCATCCACATTGACCACAAACTCCGGGTTCGTTTCGGCGGCGAACTGCGCCATTCGCAGCTTTGCCCGGACATCGCCGGACAGGTACTCGTCTGCCATCTGCCAGCCGGCTTCCGGGTCAGTGGGGTCGGCGGCAGGGTCCTTGAAGATCACACCGGACAGTTCAGTGGTAATGCGCCCATATTCGCCGGGGGTGCCCAGCAGTTCTGCCATATAGGGCAAGTCCACTTTGCCATGCTCACCAATAGATACCGCCAACGCTTCGCTGGGGGTATCCACGCTGGTGACGGTGCGCTCCGGGCGAATCGTCCGTTTCGTGAACATCGCCGCCTTGCTCTTGAGCTGCCCCTGCTCGTCCAGATTTTCCAGCGAGCACAGCAGATAATACGAGGAATCCTGCTCAAACAGCCGCCCGTTTTTGCGGTCGTTCAGCAAGCCATACTTTGCGGTAAAGGCATCGTAGGCGGCGTTCAAACGCTCCTGTGTTGCCTTGATATCCTCGTCCGGGTAGTCGTTCAACTGCTGGTCAATCAGTTCGTTGACGATCTGCCGCAGCTCTACCATGCCGGTGACACGCCCCTTGGCGGTGTCGGACAGTTCCACCTGTGTCATCACGGAATTTTCCCGGTAGAACACTTCGCCGTCCACCACGGTGTAGCTGAAATTCTTCACGTCCGGGTCGGCAGGCAGGGTGCGCCGGGTGGTTTCTTCCTCGGCAATGTCGGGGGCATCTACCTCGGCGGCAGTATACTGTCCTTCGATGTGCTGCACCGCCTCAGCAAGCTGGTCGGCAAGGCTGGTGCCCTCAATGGGGGCAACGGTCAATTCCTCTCGTCCATACTGGGTGCTTTCGGTGGAGAGTACGCCCAGAATCATCTCCGGGTGGTCTGCGAAATACTGGTTGATGGCAAAGCCATCCTCGGTCTTGCCCAACTGCACCCATGCAGGTTCGATGTCCGCAGGGCGGTCACGCTTCTGCAAAAAGATAATATCGCTGACAACATCCGTGCCTGCATTTGCCTTAAACGCATTGTCGGGCAGACGGATAGCCCCCAACAGGTCAGCACGCTCTGCCATGTGCTTGCGGGCAGTGCTGTCCTTGCTGTCCATGGTGTAGCGGCTGGTCAAAAAGGCAATTACGCCGCCCGGTCTGATCTGGTCAATGACTTTCGCAAAGAAATAATTGTGGATACTAAATCCCAGCTTGTTGTACGCCTTATCGTTGACTCTGTATTGACCAAAGGGCACGTTGCCGACAGCGAGGTCATAAAAATCACGGCGGTCGGTGGTCTCAAAGCCAGCAACAGTAATGTCAGCCTGCGGGTACAGTTTTTTCGCAATGCGCCCGGTGATGCTGTCCAGTTCCACGCCGTACAGTCGGCTGTCCTGCATGGTGTCCGGCAGCATTCCAAAGAAGTTGCCCACGCCCATACTAGGTTCCAGAATATTACCGCTGCGAAAACCCATGCGCCCCACGGCATCGTAGATACTACGGATGACGGTAGGGCTGGTATAGTGGGCGTTCAGGGTGCTGGAACGGGCGGCGGCGTATTCGTCCTCGGAAAGCAGTCCTTTCAGTTCGGCGTATTCCTTTGCCCAATTGTCTTTGCCGGGGTCAAAAGCATCCGCCAGACCGCCCCAGCCCACATACTGGGAAAGGACCTGCTGCTCCTCGGCGGTGGCACCCCGGTGCTCCTCCTCCAAACGGAACAGGGTGCGGATGGCTTCAATGTTCCGGGCGTACTTCTGCTTAGGACCTCCGACACCCAAATCATCATCCGTGATGCGGAAGTTCCCGGCAAGTTCAAGTGTGGATCGTTCCGGTTCAACTGCATCCAGAGCAGGTGATTTTGAGCCAATCGTCTGGATCACAATATCATAAGGCATACGGTTTTCTTCAGCAGGGTATATGGCAACTGTTTTTACAGTATCATCTGGCTGCGTAGTAACCTGTTCATTCTGCCGCAAGCTATCCTCGAATTGTCGTTTGTTGATAACTTCGTTATCCCACGACTGCCCCTGTGCGCTGGTGTCGATGCGCACATCCGTTTCACCCACATAGCCAACTTTCCCCTCAATAGTTCGAGTGGGGAGTTCGACCACAACATTGTCACCGACCTTGTAATCGGGCAGGGGGGATTCCATCATATCCTGCTCCTCGTACAACTCCCGGACAAGCGCCAGCGGTTCCTCCCGGAAAACTGGTATCCGCATTTCTGCCAGTGCCACATCTTGCAGGGTCACGCTGCCCTTATCGAAGTTGACCGTATCCACCCGGAAGGAACGTCCCTCCATGTGGACGATAGCACCCAGCGGAAGATAATCTTCCCGGCGCAGATACTTGGTTTGGTAATGGGTGCCGTCCTCATTCAGCCCGGCAAGATAGACGGTCTCGCCGCGCTGCCACAGTTGTTTGGCACGGTATGCCCACTGGTCGCGGGGAAAGCCGATGACCGGGACGGTGCCCAGTGCTGTTTCTTTTTCCAGAAGTTTGCCGCCCAGAAGTTCGCAGACCTTCCGGGCATCCTCGCCGTAAAACTCAAACTGCCCGTTCTGCTCAAAGCCTACCAGCGCATCCGGGTACTGTTCCTTCAGGGCGTTGTACTCGGTTGCGGCATCCAACGGTAGCAGTGCTGGGCGTTCGTCTGCTTTGCTGTGGTAGTGCTCCAATTCCTCGTCCGTGACGCTGACCAATTCCGAAAAATCCAGAGCCTCCAACTCGGTTTCGGTCAGATCTTCCAGACTTTCGTACTGCCGCTCGTCGATCAGCACCTCGCCCAGATACCGCTCCACACGGTATCCCACCAGATCTACGTTGACCTGAATAGGAATATCTTCGTCGGTGGCGTGGGTGTAGGCAATGCCGATCTTGGACAGATTGGAGAAGTCTGGCTCGGAATCGTATTCTTCCTGACAAAACTCCCGAATCAGGTTTTTGGCATGGGTCAGGTCGGCATCCGGTTTTGCGCTGACGGGCGAAGGGGGCGTGTAATGCTCCTTTTCTTTGTCCGTCAGGTAACGGTCAGACTGAATCATCAGGTCGATATACTTTTCAACCCGATCCCAGCGGAGGAGCGTTTTCCGATGGTCGGGATAATGCTCAAACGTCAGCCCCTTGCTGTCATGGTCAAGCCAACCACTGCTTCCGTCCAGATAAGTGTGCGAGGAACCACCGGGGCCGTATGGTGCGTATTCTTTGGCGAGAGCTTTTGCCCGGAGCTTTCGGTCAGGCTGCATCTGATAAATTTGCCATATCCGAAGTTTGCTATCTTCAAAATTGGAACCTCTGCGCAGCGCATTTTCAATCTCGGCCTGAGACAAAACAAAAGCGGAGGGCGATTTTTCGCTCTCCGCTTGGTCGATGGATTCAATTTGTTCGGCTTCGGTGGGAATAGCCACATCGAAGAAACTTAGCTGTAAATCAGCTCGTTCATCACCAGTTCCTCGGCCTGTGCTTTCAGGCTGTTCATGTGCTGCACCCACTCCATCTGATGCCGCTCTTTGTTCGGAGCCGGGTTCTGCTTCAGCAGTTCCTGTATGGTCTGCTGCATCCGGCTCTCTGCGGTCTGTTCCACTTCCAACAGGTGCGGATGCAGAGTCCCCGACAGGAGCATCGAATTGTACAGCACCGGGCGATGCTCCATCAGATAAGTCCGGCGCAATCTGCCGTATTTGCCCAGTGCTTTCTCCTGCTGGGGCAGGGTCAGGTTCGGGAGCTGGTAGTCCCCGACGGTCGAGTAGGTCACGTTCCTGCTGTTCATATTCATACTGGCTCCTTTCTACATTGCGGCGGCGGATTGTCGTTTTTACGGTTCGTTCGATGTTGCGCAGCACATCCCGGCTGCATTCGCTGACTGCGGTGCCCAGCGCATACACGGCGGCAGGCGTGGAAAAAGAGAAGATGGCCTGAAAATCGTCACGGTCAAAATGACCGTCCGGCTCAAGGCCGCAGCGTTCCAGAACCGTATACAGGATGCTGATTGCGGCAGCAGATTTGAACTGGAACTCCTGTCCGGCTTCATCATAATCTATCAGGAACGAACCGTCAACGATGTCGAGAATGTCGCCGCTGTTGTTGTCCCAATAGGAATCCACCAGCTTGCCCGTCAGGTCAGAAATCTGCTGGCTGAGCCTTTCATGGTAAACGCCGTACTCTCTGGCAATCATTTCCGACACAGGCTGCATCAGATCGGGGCCGAGCTGCCACACCTCCGGGTCACGGGAATTGCGGCGCACCCCGGTGTCGCTCACATCAAAGACATAGTGCAGACGCGGCACACTGCTGGACTGGTCTAACAGTGCGATGCCCTTGGAGCCGCGCCGGACATAGCGGTTCATGCGATTGTTCCAGATGTCGAAGCTGGCGCAGGCAGTGGCATCAGGCCGCTGGGCGTAGATCATGAGCTGGTCTGCAAAGGGGTACTTGTACAGCCGGGATGCAGTGGTCAAATAGTCCGTCCAGCTTTCCCAGTACCGGGTCAGACCATTCGCCGTGCGCTGGGCAAGGGCGAGATATTCTTCGGTTTTGCTTGGCATAGCGTTCCTCCCTTCAATCTCGTTGTAAACAAAAAAGCGAGCGGCCTTTTCAGGTCACTCGCTTATGGAATCTATGGTAGTTTATAGCATGAATGGAAGCATTCTATCAAGCCCACTTTTTGCGGGTTATGAAAAAATTTCGGAACAATGCCCTATGACATTATCCCAGTTGACAACCATCGACAAACTGAAAGTCGTCATCGTATTCCTGTTATATAAGGTTGATCGTCGTTTCATCAAAATTCTTAATACTGAACATTGTGCACCACTCTACATCATCCCGAACCGGCTCAAAGTGCAGTGCTGAGCAAGCAGCATAAAGCCTGCCTTGTGATTTTTCTCCAGTCATAATCACTGTTGGTCCGTCAGCTCCACCGATAATGCCTACGCAAGCATTATTTTGGGTTTCCGGCGTGAAGGAGTCTCCCTCCACAGCAATTTCCATAGGCTTATCTCCATCGCAGCAATCACAAATCGAGATATCTTCCTCCGATTCAGGGAAAAGCGTATAACGCATGACGGTAAAATGTGTCGGATAAACCCAGCGGTCAGAACCGAAACACTTTTGAGGAATTGTTTGTTGCTCTATTTCCTGCACGGTCAATGTATAGTTTGTTCCGCTGACCGGATGGAGGAAAGAAAACGAATCACCGGGAGCGTGTGTCTGGAAATGTGGTCCCGGCACACGGCATGGCCGTTGCTCCATCGTAAGGGAGAGGGATTTTATTTCAGGACGGCGTTTGCTTGTCCACGGAAATGCCGCCCGAAAAATCATCCACCCATAGGATGTATCCAAATCATAGTGTTCCAATGCCCACTTTGCTTCCGCTTCATTGATCATCCCGTCTGGCAAACATGGATTAAAGACCACCGAGCAACCGTGGGAGGTCAGCATTGTTTTCCCGTTCAATTCCAAACGAGGAATAAAGTCAAGACAAAGTGGATTTTCTAAATCTATTTGCAGTTGCTGCTCCTGCGTGAAGTATTCACAAGAGTCGTTTTCGGGGTGTAAATCCCATTTAGTCATGAACTTGCGAATGTCTTCCTCCGGGGTACGCATACAAAAGTCCACAACGAACCCCTTGCTGCACGAATACGCCGCAGGAATGATCCAATGATGCCCGGCCCATTCAAATTGCTGATTCAAGGGGACTTCTGTTCCGGCACGTTCTTTTCCCGAATGTCCCCAGAAGTTTCCCTCAAAGTAGACTTTCCACTCCGGGATAGCTGGTTTTGCGTTCTGGTCCACAACATCGTAATATTCTTTGGTGTACTTGATTTTGCTGTAATCAAAAGATGCCTGAAGCTCTTTGATATATGCCCATGGCCGCTCCATTGGCATCAGCTTTAATTTCGTAGCGACAAGCGCAAGGGTTTCCTGCTGCTCCTGCGTGGGAGGGTTGTCCTGTAAGAAGGTTTCAAATTGTGCCTTATCCCACATCCATGCCTGCTCCAATGCTGCCACATCGCCGCAGGCAAGCAGTAGCCGCAGAAAATCAGCGAAATTTTTTGCCAACGGATGAACATAGTTTGGAAATGTGTTCGCCGGGCTGACAGCAAAAACCATACCGCCAAAGCCACGAACAAAACAGAAGTGGATTCCATCCACACCGGTCCAACCAAATACAGACGCACCCTTTGGTGTGCAAAAATACGGTTCGTTATCTGTACGGCGTTCTACGCCTAAGGATGAAAGATCAATGTCAGTCTGTAATAATTTCTGAAATGTTTTGTCCATCGGCTGATCCTCTTAAACAGGAAGTTGGCAATTTCCTATACCTATGATTTCTTATCAAAGAGTTTGCATCATTTCAAGGATAATGCCATCCGGGTCTCTGAAATAAAAAGCTCGGCTCTCCCCAAATCCATTTGCTCTAAAGTCGAAATACTGCGGTTCAGATAAGCACTCAACATGGTTTTCGATAAGGGTTTTATAGACAGAATCAATGTCATCCGTATAGAAACATACTTCCGAGATGGATGTCGTAAACAAATCTGATTGTTCTTTATGGATCTCGCTATCTACGAACTGAATCAGCTCGACCGGTGGCGTTTCAATAGCCTTAGAACCGTTCAAATAAGCGACCCTTGCTTTGCAATTCGACTTGCGAAACATTTTATCGGTTTCTTTGCCTTCCATAAAAATCTCTCCTTGAAACGCAAGTCCAAGGATGTCTCTGTAGAAAGCAACCGAGCGATCCAAGTCAGAAACGGTCAATCCAACATGATAAATTCTTCCAATCATATTTTTATAGCCTCCTGAGAAAATTCCGAGTTGTCGAGTTCAGTATACCACACCAAATGGCATTGTAAAAGAGAATATGTATGCCGCCCGCAGGCGGCAAAAGTCAGTCGAGCGGAAATTCCAACTCGGCAAACTCTGCATCGGTCACCAGTTTCAGCTTTTCGATAACGCCCTCCGACAGTTCTCGCAGGGCGGTTTCATCCGGCATCAGGTAGCACTGCATGAGCCGCAGTTCGTGGATAAGCCCTAGCCGGGTGCCGGAGTTGTAGAGCATCATCAGCATGAGTTCCTCGTGGTTAAAGTTCATGTCCATCCCTCGCTTTCCGGCAGACAGTGGGATTGCACTCCGGGGCATCGCACTTTTCCCTGAGATTCATCAGCACCGAAGGACGTTCCGGCTTTGTATCCAGAAACCCCGGCAGTTCCTTGAAGCCGATGCTGTCCACATAATGCACAGACACCTCGCCATTGCGTTTGAGTGCGATCACATCGCTGACCGACAGGCTGTGCCCCTCAAAATCCTGCGGACGGGAGAGGTTGAACATCTGAAATAGTTCTTCCAGAACCTCGTTGTCCGGCACATCCTGCCACATGGCGGGCAGATCAGCATAGTAGGTGACCTCGTAATGCTCCGGGTCGGGCGTTTTGCCTCGACGATTCAACTCCCGCATAGAAGCAAATCTTTCATCAAGGATTTTTTCGTCATGCCGCAGCTGCATCACCATATAAACATCGCACCCTGCGTTCAGAAACTTCTGCGGGATGTCCGTCATGGGTTCACCGTCAAAATTCTGGTTCCATTTTTGCTGCATCGTCCACCTCACAGTTCTGGCGCAGAACGTGCAGAGGATTTTGGCGCAGACGCATCACTTGCCAGTTCTGCCAGCTTTTCCAGTGTGGAAGGGCGATGGTCTGCACTCAGTTCCTCGGCTTCCGCAACTTTATCCATGACTGCATCGTAGTCCTGCAGTAGCCGCCGGCCCTTTTCCATGTGGTGTGCTTCCAGAATCTGCTCACGGGCTTCCTGAATGGTCAGTTCCGGGGCACCCAGCTGCCCGCCGTCCATCACAGAATAATCGCTGTGGTAGAGGGTGTAGTCCCATCCATCCTCACAGGACTGGATGGCAAGGTAGCCTTTGCCGCCCAGTTCCCATGCAGCCTGCTCGTCTTGTGTCTGAATTTCCGGGTAGAAGTCGGCATGGTTCCGTTCCATGACCTCGGCAAACTGGCAGATGTGGAACACATTGCCCAAACCGCCCATGTCAAAGTGGTAATCATCCAGATGTTCCAGCCGTGCCGTAAAGCTGCGCCCATCCGGGTAATCCACCTGTACAACTCCGCCATCGGGAATGCGGTAGAGGTCGTCATAGTGGCTGTTGATGAGACGAATATCCTTCGGCAGCGTTTCAGGCTCCCAGATGCGCCGTCTGCCGATACCAGCTTGCGGGATGTTTTCGAGGATCTTTACGCTTTCCTGTTGGATGACCTTGCGGTCATCGTCCGAAAGTTCAAACAGATACCAGTTCCGGGCGGCAGGAATGGCGTTCCTGCCATCGGGCGGCAGGTTCTTTTCGGAAATCTGCCCGCTTTCCAGCGGCTCGCCGGTCACCTTGTTGTAGGTGGCAAAGCCGACTCCTGCACCGTTTTCCCGGAGGTGGAGATAGCGTTCATCGTTGATAAGGTAAACCGCTTCTTTTTTCTGCTCCATCAGCAACCACCCTCAAATTCCAGAGAAAACTTGCTGCGGCCATCCGCCTCGGTGCCCAACAGCACGGTTGCATTGTAGGTCTTGCCCTTGGCGCTCTTGCAGTCCTTCAGGCGGACCCGGCCATCCCGCAGCAGCTTGTCCGCCACATGAGCATCCAGCCGCTTGCCCAGACGCTTGAAGAACGCATTGTCCTTCCACAGTACGAAACGGCACTCCCGGTTCTCGCAGAACCAGCCCTTTTCACGCTCCACGACAGGCTTACCGCAGTTCGGGCAGACACCAATAATTTTGTTTTTCATAAGCGCATTCGCTCCTTTCGCAGCCTCGGTGGTCGTTACCAGCGAGGAAATCATCTCTTTGATTTCAGTCATAAATTCACCCGGCTCCATTTCGCCGCGTTCGATTTGCAGCAGTTTTGTTTCCCAATCGGCGGTCATTTCCGGGGATTGGATCTCTTCGGGCATCACAGTAATGAGGGCTTTGCCCTTGTCCGTGGGCAGAAGCACCTTGTTTTTCTTGGTGCCCTTGCGTTCCAGAAAACCCTTCTGCACCAGTTTTTCGATGGTGGCGGCTCTGGTTGCCGGGGTACCGATGCCCTGACGCTCCACGCCCTCCGGCATACTGTCCGCACTGGCGGTCTCCATAGCGTGCAGCAGGGTGTCCTCGGTAAAGTGCTTCGGCGGGGACGTTTGACCCTCCTTCAGCTCTGCGTTAAGGATGCCGCACTCGTTTTCTGCCGCATTGGGCAGGGCGGTGAGTTCCTGTTTTCGGTTCAGGATGTCGGCAAGCACCTTACGTTCCACCGCTTTCCAGCCTTCTTCCAGAACCTCCTTGCCCTTGGCGGTAAATTCCTCCCCGGCACATTCGGTGGTCAGCAGGGTTTCCAGATACCGGAAGGGCTTGCTGACTGCCATCAGCGTCCGGGCGATGATGAGCTTCAGAACGTTCTGCTCGCCTTTAGGCAGCGCTTCCAGATCGGCTTGCAGCATACTGCGGGTGGGCAGGATGGCGTGGTGGTCGGTGACTTTTTCCCGGTTGACGGTGCGCCGTGTCCGGGGTACAGCCTCGTCCACATCTTCTGGGGTAATGTCAAAAAAGCCTTCCAGTTCCTCGGTCAGCACCTCCAGCATTTCCTCGTCATCGTCGGTGATATAGCAGCTATCAGTCCGGGGATAAGTGGTAAGTTTCTTCTCATACAGGCTCTGCACATAGTCCAGCGTCTGCTGTGCGCTGTACCCCAGCAGGCGGTTGGCGTCCCGCTGAAGGGTGGTCAGGTCGTACAGCGGCGGCGGATTCTCGGATTTTTCCTTGCGGGTGATGCGCTGGATCGTTGCCACCATCTCCCTTCGACAGGCTTCCAGCAGGTTTTCTGCAACGGATTTTTCAGGAATGCGGCGGCTGGATGCCGTGCATCCGCTGGTCAGTTCCAGATCCACCGTGTAGAACTTTTCCGGCACAAAAGCGGCTATCGCAGCCTCCCGCACCACCGTCATGGCAAGCACCGGAGTCATGACCCGACCGACCGCTAAAGGTTGACCGTACAGACATGAAAAAAGCCGGGACGCATTGATGCCGACCATCCAGTCGGCACGTTCCCGGCAAAGTGCTGCGTTGTACAGCGCATCGTATTCAGTTGACGGTTTGAGATGGGCGAACCCCTCTCGGATGGCGTTTTCCTCCATGCTGGACAGCCACAGGCGGGAAAAGGGCTTTTTGCAGCCCGCTTGCTGGTAGACAAGGCGGAAGATTAGTTCGCCCTCACGCCCTGCATCCGTAGCGCAGATCACGCTCTCCACATCCGGGCGGTGCATCAGTTTTTGCAGGATGCCAAACTGTTTTTTGGTGGACGCAGAAACCAGATACTGCCACTTTTGCGGTAGAATGGGCAAATCTGCGATACTCCACTTGACGTATTTGGCATCGTAGATGTTGGGCGGTGCCAGTTCCACCAAGTGCCCCACGCACCAGCTTACCAGATAGCCGTTACCCTCCAGATAACCGTCTTTGCGGCTGGTTGCACCGAGGACTTTGGCGTAGGACATGGCAACGGACGGTTTTTCCGCTACGATCAATTTTGCGATAAAAATCCCTCCAATCTGTTTTGAATTGCAATATGTAGGCGGCAAACGCCGCCTTAAAATCAGATGGGTTCGGTATCTTCCTCGCCGGTCTCCTCCGGCTCATCTTCCACAGGAATTTCAAAATCGCCCTTGTCCTCGGGGTAATTTGCATCGGGATCAAGGGCTTCTTTTTCGGCCTGCTTTTTCTGCCTCTGCTTTGCGAAAGCGTAGAAAATGCCGCCTGCCGCCAGTGCGATCAGCACGACTACGCCCAGAAAGCCGGATGCGATCTTTGTGACCTTGTTTTCCTTGGGCTGTTCCTCGCCGGATGCCGCTGCTTCTTCTGCGGCTTTCTTGGCTTCTTCCTCGGCTTTCAGCTTATCCTGTTCCGCCTGCGCCGCCGCTTCTTTTTCAGCGGTATAAGCATCGGCAGCATCTTCTTCCATCAGAGCCAGAAGGTCGGCTTCGTCCACAAGGTTCATAAAGTGAACGGTCTGCTGTCCCTTGGCGTTGCGGTCAATCACCAGATAGAAAGTCGCACCCGACTTCGACACCAGCGTAATGAACTGCTGTCCGCTGCCATCAGAATAGTTGGTGTGGTAGTCGTCCACCAGCGTCAGATTGCCCTCCGGGGTCAGGGCACCAGAGGTTTCATCTGTGATGGTGACAACATCCTCCTCCACCACTTCCGGCAGAACCGGCTGCTCCACCGGGGCAGCTTCGCCCTCAAAGGCAAAGGCGGGAGCGGCCATACCGATGCACAGCACCGCCGACAGCAGCAGTGCACCAAACTTCTTAAACTTCATCTTCATTTTCCTCCTTCTCAAACGAAGCTCCCACCGCTGCCAGTGCAGCCGGGTTCGGGGTAGTGGTGGCCGACTGCCGCAGCAGGGCGGCGAGCTGTTCCGGCGTGACCTTTGCAGTCCGCACCATCTCGTTGACCTCGGCGGAATCCTCCTCCTGAATGCGCCGTTCCAGAATCTCGATGCGGTTGTTCAGTTTGATGCGGCGCTCCTTCTCTTTTTCCAGCATCGCCCGCAGCTTATCCGATTTTTCGCTCATAAAACTCCTCCAATCATTTTGAAAGCCGTCCGAACCCGGCGAGATGTTTCTCCCAGTAGGACGAGTGAATGTTTGCGTACTTGATGGGGTCGCCAGCACTGACCATCATGCCGTTGCCCAGATAGATTCCGGTATGGCTCATGCCGGGGGTGTCGTAGGTCCCTTTGAAAAAGACCAGATCTCCGGGCTTTGCTTCGGCTTCGGAAATGTGCTGGCTTTTTTGCCACAAGCCGTTGGCGGTGGTGCGCCCCACATTGTAGCCGTTCTGGTTGTAGACCCAGCAGACGTAGCCGGAACAATCAAACCCGGTTTCCGGGGTAGAGCCGCCCCAGACGTAGGGTGTGCCCACATACTTTTGGGCTTCCTTGTAGATGGCGGCGAACTCGCTGTCCGTCAAGGCTTCTGCCGGAACCTGATAGTCGATGCCCGGTGTGCCGGAGCCGTCAGAACCACCGGGCGGCAGACCTCCATTAAAAAGATAAGGTCTGCCGCCCAAGGTGTCCTGAAAGATCTCGTACCGTTTCCATTGGTCGTTATTCAGTTCTTCCTGAATGACCACTTCCAAGCCACGATTGACCAGCTTGGTGTGGAAGATGCGGTACTCGTAGGGCACCTGCGTGGGGACTGGAATTCCTGCGGGAGTCATGACCCACACAGTCATATACCGGGTCTGCACCTCTACCCATGTGGTCAGCTTATACTGCTTTTTGAAGGTCTCCTTCAACTTGCCCTGCACCTCCGACCGGGTGTAATCGTCATACAAGGTGGTCAGGAACGAGGTCAACTGCCACGGGTCATGCTCGATGGGGTCGAGGTGGTACTGGTACTCGTTGTAGCCGGGATGGTCAGTGGGGGTGCGTTTGATCTTTTTGTCCAACTCTTTTTCCAGTTTTTTGTAGTCCTGTTCTGCACCCCGGATGTCCCGGTCCTCGGCGGAGTACATGGTCTGCCCGGACACCTGTGTGCCGCCGGAAAAGAGGATGCCGCAAGACGAGAAGCCGGACATCACCATGAGGATGAGCAAAAGAAAAACGCCCACGATTACCAGAACGTGTGCGTTGCTCTTGGCGGCATTCGCCAGCCCTTTCACGGCAGTGCTGACGGCAGTTTTGCCCTTTTCTACCGCCTGTTCCATGCTGGACCGGGCGGCAGATGCACCGTTGGATGCCGCTTTGCCACCTGCGGTCTGCGCCGCCGTGCCCGACCGGGCGGCAGCATAATAGCTCTGCCGGATATCCTGTTTCTGCCGCCACCGGGAAAGCCAGTTGGAACCGCCCTCACTGGTGCTGGATGCGCCTGCATCTTGTGCCGCAGTCGGCTCCGATGCAGAAGATCTTGCGGTTTTGGAGCCTTTCTTGCCCTGCATCTTGGCTTTCTTCTTGAGCTTCCGGGCATAGCGGCTTTTGGAAATATCACGGACATTTCCTGCCGCTTTTTCGCCCTCGCTCAACGCCTGCGTGCCCACATTGTCGTCCTCGTACTGGTTAACCTCCCGGTGCACCGCAGACCGGGCGGCATGGGCAGCGTACATCTCCCGCTTCTGCGCCTTACTCAACCGGCTCAGTTCGTCCGGGGTCAGTTCCGCCTTGCCAAACCGCAGATGCTGTGCCTTTTCCGCAGCTTTATCTGCATCGGTTTTCAGCTTTTTCTTTTTGGGCACCGACTGCTCCACCTTGGTTTTCTTCGGGGGAGAACGGGTCTTTTTGGTTGACGTTTCCTCTTTGATGTTCAGCTTCGGTTTACTCATTTCTGCGCGCCCTCCGAAACTTCACCCAACTTGGTGGTCATAATGCGGTAGAGTTCCAGATCGGTGGGGAAACGGTCCACAAACGGCAGAATGACATTTCCGAAAAACAGCAGCCCTTCGCCCTCGCCGGAGTGGGTAACGTAGGAAAGCTGATGGGGCGAAATATTGAGTTGCTTTGCGAGGATCTGCCGGTCTCCCGCCGCCTGATTCAGCATGATGATCATGTCCGAATTTTCAAAAATATTCTCGACCTCACGAGAAGAAAGAAGGTCTTTGACGTTCTGAGTTAGCCCCGTGGGAATACCGCCCCACTTGCGAAAACGCTTCCAAATCTCGACGGAATAAGCGGCAGTCTGCTCCTCTTTCAGAAGCAGGTGCATCTCGTCCATATAATACCGGGTGGACTTTCCGCTGCTGCGGTTTGCCGTAACACGCCCCCACACCTGATCCTGCACGATGAGCATTCCGAGCTTTTTCATCTGCTTGCCCAGTTCCTTGATGTCATAGCAGACGATGCGGTTGTTGACGTTCACATTGGTGCGGTGGTTGAACAGATTCAGGGAGCCTTTCACATAGATTTCCAGAGCCGTGGCAACATGGTGGGCTTCTTTTTCGTCCTGTTGGAGCAGGGCGTTGTACAAATCCTCAAGGATGGGCATATTCTCCGGGCAGGGGTCCGCAAAATATTTGCGATAAATGAGATGCACACAGCGGTCAATGACGGTTTTCTCCACCGGCAGCAGACCCTCCTTGCCACCCACCACAAGTTCGCACAGGGAAAGGATAAAGTCAGCTTTCAGGGAAAGCGGATTATCCTCCTCGGAGTAGTTGGCGTTGATGTCCATGGGGTTGATGAACTGGGTACTGTTGGGGCTGATTTTAATGACCTGACCTTTCAGCCGATTCACCAGAGGAGAATACTCTCCCTCTGGGTCATTCACGATAATATCATCATCTGTCACCAGAAACGCATTGGCAATTTCACGCTTTGCCGAGAAACTTTTGCCGGAGCCGGGAGTACCCAAAATCAGGCCATTGGGGTTCTTCAGCTTCTTCCGGTCCACCATGATAAGGTTGTTGGACAGGGCATTCAGCCCATAGTACAGGCTCTCTTTGCCGGACTGATACAGTTCCTGTGTGGTGAACGGGATAAAAATTGCCGTGCTGCTGGTGGTCAGACCTCGCTGGATCTCGATCTGGCAGTCTGCCAGCGGCAGGCTGCTCATCAGCCCCTGCTCCTGCTGAAAGTCCAGTCTGCACAGATTGCAGTTGTGCTTCTGGGCAATGGAGCTGGCCTGAAAGACGTTGTTTTCCAGTTCCTGCTCCGTGTGTCCGGTGTTCAGCACCAGAAAGGTGACAAGGAACATCCGTTCGTTCTGGCTCTGCAATTCTTTCAGCAGGGCTTTGGCATCTCTGCCGTAGGTCGCCAAATCCGACGGGATGATGTCAATATCATATCCGGCACGGATGGCTTTCTTCTGCTCCTCGATTTTGCTGCGGTCCAGTTCGGTGATGGTGCGCTTCACGGTCTTAATGGCACGGTTCTGATCGACACTCTGAATGTGCATAGTGACGATCTGCGAGGAATCCATGTCCAGAAAATCCTTCAAAAGCTGGTCGCTGATGTCGGATGCCGTGATGCTCAAGAAACTGGCGGCGCAAAAAATGCCGCCCATCTGGAACGTCCGGGAGTTTTTGAAGGCAAAGACGGTGGGTGCAATGGCATCCTTCACCGAAAGGCCGCTTTTCACAAGGTCTTTCCAGTCAAAGTGAAATTTGGATGCGCCGTCCATGTTGAACATATCGTGCATGAGTTTCAGCCGCTGGACACCGTTCAGGGGCTTTGCCTGCACCCCCAGCCGGTGAAAGTTGTTGAGCAAATCGTTTTGGATGTGGTCAAGCCGGGGCTTGACCTGTGCCATGCTTTCGCCCTCCACACCAAAGGTGATGAATTTGGTCTTGGTCAGACCATTATTGCCCTTGGCAAGCTGCTGGCGCAGCATCTGGGAATACTCCGCACGAACATCATCGAAACCATCTCGCTGGTACGGGATACGGATGCTTTTCTCAAACTCGGTGCTGTCGGTTGCCATGTTCACAAAGGACAGGTCAAATTTGATGCTGGAATCAAAGAAGTTCAGAAAACTGCACCATTCCTCAAAAATCGCGGTCTTATCCTCCTGCTGTGCCAACTGATAGTTGATGTCCTGATACTGGATGGTGCGGGTGTAGTAGTTGGGCTTCACCCGGCAGGTGCCATCCTCGAACATCCGCTGCATGGGGATGGACTGCTGGGCAGTCCGGGGCACAGCAGGCTTTGCGTTCTGCCTGCGCTTCTGCGCAGACTGCGGCTTACTGTGCTTACCGGTCTTTTTCCAAAACGGAATCATGGGTCACTCCTCCCTTCATAAGCAGTGCATAGTAGTTGTTGGTCTTGTAGGGGCGAATCTTCGGGCGGACAAACCGGGACTGCACATAGTACGACAGCAGCTTTTCCATGGGCTGACCGTTTTTCTCGTACATCCCAAGGAAGAACGCCGGCAGCATCACCGCCATCATACCGAGGGTAGCGGCAGTGTTGCCGCCGGAATCCCGGAGTACAAAAAACAGCGGCACTCCAATGAGAGCCGCTGTGCCAAAGCAGACAAGCTGTCGTTTGGTCAGATTGAATGCGACCTTCGATTTCACTTTTGTCAGGTCACGGGGAACAGAAATATACGCAGCCAATAAAGCACCTCCTTTAGTGCGCTCCGAGGACGGATTTGGTCACAGAGCTGGTCTTGAACAGGCTGAAACAAAGCAGAACGGTGTAGCCCACAATGCTCCAAATGGAGTTGATGGCATCCCCGGAAATCGCTACGCTCTGGATCAGCACAGCGTAAATTGCCACGCAGATGAGGATGAGAAAGCCCTGAAAACCCAGCGCAAACAGGCATTTCAGATAGTTCTGCCCCATGTGGCTCTGCTCGTGGTTGCCGAAAGTCGCCATGGGGATGGGCGCAAGGCTCACCATGCAGTAGATTTCAATCATACGCCCGTACACGATGACGAAAATAATAATGCTCAAGATCCGCATGGTGATGTCGATGAAGAAGGACTGCAAAAACAGCCCGAACAGGGGGCCTACATCCATCTGCATCAGGCTGGATTGCAGCATGGACAAACCAATGTCATTGACACGGGTGTTTCCGGCAATGATGCCGCTGGAATCGGACACTACCTTCTGGGTGATGTCGAACACCGCCATCACAATATCGAAGGTGTTGCTGATGAGCCACACCGAAACAGCGGTCTTAAAAATCCAGCGCATGATGAGGGCAGGCTCAAACTGCGCCATGTTGTTGTGCTGGGTGATCATCTCGATCAACTCGTAACAGGCGACGAAGGTCAGGATGATGCCTGCAATGGGCAGCACCACATTCCGAGAAAGAGCTTCGATCATCGCAAAAACGCGCGGCTCAAAGCTGGAGGGCTTGGTGCCCACCTGCTGTGCGATGTTGCCCACCTGCGTGTTTACATCGTCGAACAGGCCGGAAAGATTGGACATAATGCCTGCCGTCAGGATGCCTTTGATCCAGTCGGCAATGGCTTTAAGAACGGTTTCCATTCAGCAGTCACCGTCCTTAGCTGAAGTGGTTGATAAGGGTCTTGAGAAGGTTCAGGAGAAAAATAATGTGGGTCAAAAACTGCATAAGACACCGCCTTTCACTGATGGGTGGATAAAAAACACGGCTTGGGGCACGGACATTCAATAAAACTGCAAACCGCAGAGGGCTTTCCGCTGCTGCTCAAGCCGCTGTATGGAATAATCGCCTCAGAAGCCGATGAAAACAAAAATGCCGACTGCTTTTTGGCAATCGGCATAGGACAATAATTCAGTTATGCAAGCATTTTGCCCTCCAGATAGGAGCAGCGGAGATAATCAGGATTGGTGTAGTATACGTTGGAATTGAAATCGGAGATCTCATCCGTGATAAACGACGAAAAAACATCCAGAATTGCCTGTGCTGCATCATCATCCTTCATGGTGGACAGCACCAGCCCCTGGTACAGCATTCCGATGGAGGTTGCAGAAGGAACCGTGTAGCGGCACTCTGCGGCGGTATCAAAATCCCCCTCCGGGATGTTGAGATCTTCAATCAGCTCATCCGAAACCTGCTCAAAGGACAGGCAATGGTTTACTTCTGCCAGCCGGAGCTGCCGTTCGATGTCGGCTTTTGTAAAGTGACGGATCACATCCTGCCGATGATTTTTGGTCTTGCGGGCAATGGTCTCAATCAGGCTGCAAACATAGAGAACATCATTTTTCTGCTTTTCGGTCATGGATGGGTTCACTCCTCTCAAAGGTCAGGCAGTGCAAAGCGTTTACGGTGTGAAAGCTGATCTGGTGTGTTGGATGCTTGAATTTCGCCAAGGCCCAAAATGCTTCACGGCTGATCTGCCCGGACGTAAATCCGTTGACGTAATCCCAAATGGTGTCGTCTGCCATGGGTCCCTCCACAATATCGTAGGGATGGGTCTCGCCTGCACGACATTTTGCAATGAAATCCAGCCATTCGTCCGACATTTCAGGGAAACGCAGGATTTTCAGGTCGGGATTTTCTACATAGCGGTAGACGTTCACAAGGCCGTCGGCAGAACGGCGGTCTGCCCAGCGGTAGGCTTGCTGATAGTTGTTCGTGCAGTAGAATCCCCAAGAAAAGTCCTTTGTATACCGTGTGATACGGATTTCGGGATAGACAACTTCTTCTTTACTGCCATGATACAATAAAATCTCGCTCATCTGCGTCACCTTCTGTATGTGAGATGGTTACTATGGATTTCCTTATTATAATATGTACCGGGCGGCAACCGCCGCCCGCCGTTCTTAACCGAACAGGCCGCTCAGCAGGGGAATCAGGGTAATGCCGACCAGCGCAACGCCGCCGCCAGCCATGAGCTGCTTCATGCCCTGAGACTTGGAGCCGGGGTTGTCGTTACCATAACCTTCCAGCAGGTTGATGGCACCCCAAACGCCGAGACCGGCACCCAGAGCCACGACCAGAGTCTGAAGAACTTCGATAGCAGAGTTGAAGAATTCCATAGTCTTTTCTCCTTTATTATAAAGCGTTTTCGATCATTTGTACACACCCGAAATCTTATTGTTTTACACTGCATAACCGCAGCAAGGTTGATTTTCTGGTGCACTTTTCTGACCGGGATAAATTAAAAACGCCTACCGAGTCAGGCAGGCGGGAGCGAATCAGCGTCCACCACGATGAACTCATCACCGGGGTGGATTTTTTCTTTTCGGTTCAGATATTTTTCAATATCGAAGATATTTTTGGGGTCGTAATCCGAGGTCAGCTTATAGTTGGGGTGCTGGGTCAGGTCGTATTTGTCCGAAAGGAAGGGGCGCACACCACGCAACTGCAAAATGCACTTGCCGCCGTCCAGCACCGCCAGCTCGTCCCGGCTCAATAATTCATGCCCCATCTTCTGGAACGTAGTGCCGTAACTGGGGCTGTTGCCACGGGTGTCCGAGGTGTTGAAGGCGTCGATTGTTTCCTTGCCCAGCATTTCGGACAGGTCTTTCAGGGTAGTCGGCTCACTGCCGCCGAGAAAAATCTGGCTGTCCATGTTACCCACGATGGTGTCCGCATTGTCCTTGTAGATGGCTTTCAACTGACTTCTCGCCTGCAAAACAAGGCAGGCAGAGATTTCACGGCTGCGAATGGTCGCCACCAGCTTTTCCAGATTGGGAATCTGCCCGATGTTGGCGCACTCGTCGATAAGGCACCGCACATGGATGGGCAGCTTGCCGCCGTACACATCATCTGCTTTATCGCAAGTAAATTGAAAAGCTGGGTGTAAACCATGCTGATGAGGAAGTTAAAGGTTGAATCCGTGTCCGACATGATGAGGAACAACGCCGTCTTCTTATCGCCCAGCGTGTCCAGTTGCAGTTCATCGTACATGGTAAGGTCCCGCAACTCTTGGATGTCGAAGGGGGCTAATCTGGCACCACAGGAAATGAGGATGGATTTTGCGGTCTTTCCTGCGGCCAGCTTGTAAAGTTTGTACTGCCGCCCGGCAAAGCTGTTGGGCTTCTTTTTTGCCAGTTCTTCAAACAGCAGATCCACCGGGTTCTGGTATTCTTCATCGTCCTCCAGCACCTGCATGGTGTTCAGCATCTCCAGCAGAGTAGCGAAGTTTTGCTCCTCCACCGGGGCTTCATAGTGCAGATAGGCAATCAGGGCGGTGAGCAAAAGACGCTCCGATTTTTCCCAGAATGGGTCCCCGCCGGACCCTTCCCCCTTGGTGTTGGTCATCAGGGTTATGACCAGTTTCAGAATGTCCTTTTCGCTGTGGACATAGGCGAAGGGGTTATAGTGCATGGACTTTTTGAAGTTGATGGTGTTCAGGATTTTCAGCTTGTAACCGTTTTTCAGAAGTGCGTTCCCGCACTCGACCACGATACTACCTTTCGGGTCAGTGACCACATAGGAACTATGACATTGTAGAAGGTTGGGCTTGAGCCAAAACCGGGTCTTGCCGCTGCCGGAGCCGCCCACCACCAGCACATTTTTGTTCCGGGCGTTTTTGGGGTCCGGTGGGCGGTTGGACATCATCAGCCGTTCCGTTTTGGTCAGGATAATGTTGTCGGCAAATTTGGGAGCCATGAACGGCTCAATATCCTTGGCGGTGCCCCACCGGGCAGAGCCGTACTCCATGCCGTGGCGGTACTTCTTGGCGTTTTTTCCACGCAAATAAACCGCCAGCCGTAACCCTGCACCGCAGCACAAGCCCACCAGCAAATCAAGCGGATGCAGGCTGGGCAGAGGGTTTGCAAATGCCACCGAGATTGTGCCCATCATGGACATGATCTTATCGCCCAGTTCCTTGCCCTCGGAAAGCCGCCACGCTTCTCCGAAATTCGTTGCTACCAGACCCAGCAGGATATAGGGCAGACACAGCGCCAGCAGCTTTGTCAGCTTTTTCGTGGTCACAGTCCTCGCTCCTGTTCCTTGTGCCGGACTTTGCCGGGGAGTTCTGCCGCAGCCTGCACCAGTTCATGCAGTTTTGCCAATACGGAGGGGCGTTTGTCCTTGTTCAGCAGGGATGCCGAATACTCTTTGAACGCCGAGTTGAAGGCTTCTGCGTCCGGGGCTTTGAAAAAGACCAGATACCGGGGCGGCACCTCGGAGGTGTCCTTACGGATGGCGTAGTCGATGCCGTACTTTTTGGCATAGCGTTCCAGACCACGGATGCCGGTCTTGCTGATCTCCACGCTGGACACGCCCCGGTTCTGCCGCAGAAGAGTGCGGACGCTCTGCTTACCTTGGGATGCCTTGGACTGGTACAGCCGAAACGCCGCTTTAACTGCCCGCAGGACAGTCCGGGCAGACAGCTTCGTGGTGGAGATCATAATGTTGAATGTCTTTTGTTCGATTTCTTCCTGCAATTTCACCACCATCCCTTGCCGCCTGCATCAGCGCAGCCACGAAGAAGCCGCAGAGTGCGCCGAACTCAAAAAATGCGAAACCGATGAAAAAATTCAGCATAACACACCTCAGACGATGCAAATGCAGGGCAGCTTCTGATCGTCTGCCATGAGTGTAACGCTGTGGCTCGCCAGAAACTTCTGGAAACGGTACACGTCATCAATGGTAAGCGAAATGAAGTTCCCGTCCATGTTGGTGCGTACCAGAATGACCGGGCCAGTCAGGTAACGCTTGCCCGCCATCTTTAGAACCTGTGCCGGATTGTAGCAGAGCAGCAGCGAAGTGTCGGGAAGATGGATGCTGGCATCGCTTTCATCGAAGCAGGGCAGAATGTCAGGGGCTTCATCCAGAGTAATAACCGTCAGTTCCATATCCGGCGCAATGGCGGCAAAGTAGACTTCACCGGGCTTCTTGCCACCTGCCAGAATGGTGCAGATGCGCATATCAATGGTGATCTCCTCGGAACGAATCATACGAGTAGCGGTGTTGTTCATAGGCTTTTTCCTCCATGTTTGCAAAAGAAAAAGACCCAAAGTGGGTCTTGCGTTTTATCTGATCGTCAGCGTTCAGCTTCATGCTTGCGCTTTTTCATGCGCTGGTCGAGCATCTTGAGAATTGAATTTTCGATTTGTTCTGACGAATAGTTGCTCGGAAAATATTTTTTGATAGAATCGCTCCTGAATACAACTTTTTCGGTTTTACTTTCTTCCAAAAGCCCAATGATTTTTTCTTCCATCTCTCTCGGAGTAGAGCTTTCGGGAAAATATTTCCGCAGGGTATCGTTTTTGATAACAACTTTGTCCAATTCGTCCTTTTTCGGTTCACCCATCACGGCAAAGGCAACGTCATACGAGAAATGACCTTCCTGCGCCAGCTTTTTGAGCCGTTGCGCCTGTGAAAGCGATGGGACGTTTTGCGTGTCAGCCATAGCTTCAAGAAAATCTCGCTGCTGGCTTTCATCAAGATAAGAGAGTTCCACCGCAGGGTTAAATGAGATTTTCTTTTCGTCTACCATGTCCAGCAGTTCCGGGATAAGATTGGTTAAGCGGATAAAACGGTGTACTTGGTTGCGGCTATCACCAGCTTCTTGTCCAACAATATCAAGAGCTTGCAACTTCATCCCAACTTGGGATGAAGTTAAATCTGACCTAGCACCTTGCCTTTTCAGTGCATCCAGTTTCATCTTATAGGCAAATGCCCGCTCACTCGGCAAAATCTGTTCGCGCTGAAGATTGGAATCAACCATGAGCAGAACAGCGGCATCGTCCGACATATCACGGACGATAACCGGCAGGGTTTTCAGTCTAGCAAGCTGTGCAGCGTGTTGGCGGCGATGGCCGGAAATGATTTCGTAGCCACCATCCGGGCGCGGACGAGCAATCAGCGGATTTGTGACACCCAACTGCTTTATGCTTTCTACTGTGCGCTGCATAGCTTCATCATCAATCACCTTAAAGGGATGGTCTTTGAACGGATACAACTCATCAATGGGAATTTGCTGTACCTGTTCGCGCTGTTCTTCCTGCCGCGTTTCTTCGGTGGAAAAAATATCATCGTAGCTGTTCAAACTGACGTTTAAGCCGTTTTTCGGCATCGGCCAACACCCCCTTTGCGATGGAATGATAGGCTTCTGCCACTTTGCCTTTCGGGTCATACTGGAAAATGCTTTTTCCGGTCGTGCTGGTTTCGGCAGCGCGGACAGAACGGGGAATTGTCTGGTCGAACACTTTCAAATGCTTTCCGTAGGCTTGCCGAATCAGATTGCTGATTTGCTGCCCATAGATGGTGCGGCTGTCCGTCATGGTGAGCAGGATGCCCTCAATTTTCAGTTTCGGGTTTATCTGCCGCCTTACTTTCTGCACGGTTTGAAGCAACTGCTCCAGCCCTTTTGCCGAAAGATATTGTGCTTGCACCGGAATCAGTGCGGAATCTGCCGCTGCCAGCGCATTGACCGTCAGCATACCGAGAGAGGGAGTGCAGTCAATCAGAATATAGTCGTACTCGCGTTTTGCGCTTTCCAACACCTGTTTCATCACTTTCTCCCGGCTCATGGTATTCACCAGAGCCACTTCCAGTCCGGCCAGTTCGATGTTGGCCGGGATAAGGTCAACGCCCTCCGCATGGTGCAGAATCCCTTCGCCGGGTGGAATACACTGGTCGTTCATGGCTTTCTGCATAAGAGTAGAGAGTGTAGTGGGCAGTGCATCCGGGTCTTGCCAGCCCATACTGACAGTAAGCGAACCCTGTGGGTCAGCGTCCACAAGCAGAACTTTCTTGCCCTCCATTGCAAGCCCTACGCCCAAATTTTCACAGGTGGTGGTTTTGCCCGTGCCGCCTTTCTGGTTGATAACGGCTATCGTTGTTGCCTTTTTGGAAATTTTCATCACCTCCGAGCTGCTAAATCATGGTTGACTTTGTTTTGATAATAGAGCTGTATTGTGGTTGGAGCATTGAATAGTGCGGCCAGAAGGTACTGCTTCATATTCCGTATCGGGGAAGTGTTCGCTGCCAGACAGTCCAGTACGAAGCGGATGTGGTCTGCATTCAACTTTTTTAGCCGACTGAGCACAACTTCGGCGGGCTTATCATCGCCAGCGATTCTTATGAGTTTACGCTTGCTGTCACAGGTGTCCACCAGCAAATCTACGATCTGATAGATGGTATCTTCATCATCCGGGTAAAGCCGGAGAAGAAGTTCTATCTCCAAAGAATGTGAAAAATATTCTTCGAGCAGTTTACGATTCTTCATTTTCTCCAATTCATCGGAAAGGATAGGATTCGTATTATTCCGCTCTGTCTTACTCTTTTTATTCTTATTACATCGTGATTTGGGCGGGTCTTGACAAGCGTTTTTAGGACTTCCAGATTCGTGATTTTCACGATTCTGGACACGCTCATTTGAAAGGTCTGACGAAAAGTTTTTCACATACACCAAACTCGGTTTGCCCAGTCCACGGCGTTTTCGTTCAATTAAACCAAAATTTTCAAGTTCCCTGAGTAGCTTGGTCGCTTTGTTGTCTGCGCAACACAAAGCCCTCTTGACATCCTCGATCGTGAAAATGATGAACACCCGGCCTTGCTTGTCGAACCATTCATTTTTAACAGAAAGGCTCATGCGGTCAAGCAGGATGCCGTAGAGTGTTTTGGCATCGGTTGACAGATTTTGAAACCGCTGCTCCTGAAACAGTGCTTTGGGGATGCGATAGAACGAAAAAAGTTTTCCGGCCTGTCCATAGAAGTAGTCGAGCGTCATACAATTCTGTCAAGGATGAAAAAATGACGATGTTTCATTGACATGGTTGACAAATCCTCCTTATGAATAATTCGTGCAAACAAAAAAGCGCAATCTCGATTTTTGAAAATCGGAATTGCGCCATGTAACTTAGTAGGGGAGAATGGTCATTTGTCAGGGTCGGTTGACCACAATTTGACCACAAAAGAAACGAAACATCTTGACATCTAACGAAACAGAATGATAAAATAATTTTGAAATTTGATGATACTGCGTACAAGTGGTATCGGAGTGTCCATTGCGTTTTTGAGAGAAGCACAATGGGGTTCAAGAGGCCGTGAGTTCGATTCTCGCCACTCGGACCAAAAGCTCCACAGACGAATTTGTTCGTCTGTGGAGCTTTTTTGTTTGCCCACAGCGTGGTCAGAAAATGAAAAAAGAATGCAAAATGCGGTGCGATTGAAAAATGTCAGGACGGGATTTTTGTAAAAAATGTAGAATATCTTGCCTGAAACTGTGCATTCTCGCCAACAAAAACTGCCCAAACGTGTTGATATTGAGAAAAAAGCTTCACAAACGTTTACAAAAGGGTAACAGGTTGGTATACTTTATGGTGGTAAACGTAACAAGCCATGGAAGCTGAAAGGAGAACCTACCCGTGAATACCGCTGCACCGTCCCGTAAAAAACTGCTGAGCCTTGTGCTGACACTGGTGTTTATGCTCACCTGCTTGCCGGCTGCCTTGGCGGTTGATCTGAACGTGGACGCAGGCTTCTACTTCAAGCAGAGCCGTGGCGGCACCTGCACACTGGCATCCGCAGCCATGATGCTGCGCCGCCGTGCCTATTTTGACGGCCTGACCGACTGGTCCACTGTGACCGAGAACAGTGTCCGTTCCACAGCATGGTCCAACGGGCTTTCCCACAGCTTTACATATAAGGAGATGCAGGTGGGCTACGGCACACTGCCCTCCCGCAAACAGGAAAAAGTGCAGACCCTGATCACCCTGCTTTCGCAGCACCCGGAGGGCATCGTGCTGTATGACCGCGGCCAGCCCCATGCAGTGCTGCTCACCGACTACACCAACGGCACCTTCTATTGCTCCGATCCGGCAGGCAACATCTCTTCCGGACGCATCCCGCTGGAAAACTCCAGCGTTTCGGTCAATAGGTCCTCCTGCTACTGGTATGTGGCATCAGATCACAACTCCATTGCTGCAGAGGCTGACGGCCTGCGTCTGGAAGGCATGAGCTACCCCATCAATGTCCGTGCGGGCAAGGGCATGGCGCTGACCGGCACTGCAAATGCTGCGCTGGGCACCACCCTGACCAATGTGCAGGTGGCAGTGCTGGACGAGAACGACCAGACGGTGTTCACTGCACAGGCAGCACCCAATACGGCGATCTTCTCCTTCAAGTCGCTGGACAGCTCCATCCGCTTTGGTGAACTGCCCGCAGGCAATTACACCTACATGGTGGTCGTGACCGATTCTCAGGGCGATAACCTCTGCTTTACCAGTGACTTCACGGTTTCGGATGGCTCGGCAAGCAGCGGCGTTTACTGGTCGGTGAAGGATACCGAGGGCACCAAGCTGCTGGACAGCATTCAGGAAGTTCAGGATGCCTTTGCAAATGCAACTGAGTCCACTCTGGGCTGGTTTGGCGGTCTATTCCAGTAAAATCATAAACGACAAAAAAATCCCGGAATACACTTCCGGGATTTCTTTTTTTGCTGTAATTTGTTGTAAAAAGCTTATTTCAGAGTTCCGTCCAGTACCTGACTGTAATACCAGGGCTTTGGTGCGCGGAAGGTCTTGCCGCTGAGGAACTCGAAATCCGGCTGGGTGAAGCGGGGCATGGTGAGTTCCCATGCGCACAGGGCCTGATACTTGAGTTTCAGCTCGCGGTTGGCGGTGTTGTTGCCGTATTTGCTGTCGCCCAGAATGGGGCAACCGATGCTGGCCATGTGTGCGCGGATCTGATGGGTGCGGCCGGTGATCAGCTGCACCTTCAGCAGGGCCAGACGGCCGGAGACGGCGATGGTCTCGTACCGGGTCTCCACGTCCCTGGCACCGGGTTGCTTGTCCTCCACGATCTTCACGATGCCGCGGTCGGCGTCCTTGAGCAGATAGCCGCCCAGAGTGGCATCCGGCGGCATCGGACGGCCGAAGGTGACGCAGAGGTAGGTCTTTTTCACATCGCGGTTCTTGATGGCTGCAAGGAACAGCTCTTCGGCCTCCGGGGTCTTGGCAACGATGACAAGGCCGCTGGTGCCGGTGTCCAGCCGGTGGCACAGCGCCGGGGTGTACAGGTCGTTCTCCTTGTACTCGCCCTGCTGGTTCAGGTAGAGCAGGGTGCGGTTCAGCAGGGTATCGTCCTCCGGACCATCCACGGCAAGACCGGCGGGCTTGTTCACAATGACGATCTGCGGGCAGTCATACACCACCTGTGCCGGGCCGCGGGCGTTCTTCCACGCCGGGCCGTCCACACGGCGGTCCGCATCCAGAACTTCATCCAGAATGAACAGCTTGATCTCATCACCGGCCATCACGCGGGTGGAAAGCGGCTGCTTTTTGCCGTTCAGCTTGATTTTGTTCTCCCGCAGGGCCTTGTTCAGGCGGCCCGGGGTCAGGGCGGGGAACTGCTGGGTCAGATAGTTGTCCAGCCGGGTAGGGGCAAGACATTTTACTTTTAAAATTTTCACGGGAAATTCCTCTCTATCTTAAAATCAGTTGCAATAGAATGGGTTCTTGATTCGTTTTTATTGTAGCGGAATAAATCTACCGCGTCAAGAAAGAAGGTATTTTTATGAACCTGAAATATAAGATTCTGGCTGTTCTGGCTGCTGGCATCGCATTGACGGCCTGCGGCGGCTCCGGCACCCCCGCCAGCACCCCCGCATCCAGTGCAGTGCCGGCCTCGTCCCATGTGGCAGAAGAAGGCGTTACGGAACCGATCAATCTGCGGACATGGACACTGGATGACCTTGATGACACGCAGACCACCACATTTGTTTCTGCCTCCATTACCTCCGGTGTGCAGAACGGTAAATTGACTGCAAAGGTGTTCGGCTACGACATTTATAAGAAAGAGGAGATTGAAAAGCTTGCTGTCGGCGATAAGATCGCCTTCCATGAAGAGGGTGCGGCGCAGGATCAATGTGTGACAACCGAGGTGAAAAGCATTGAGCGGAATGACCAGTACCATTTTGTAAGCATCAATGGCGGCATGGAGCAGCCCGGCGGACTGGACTTGAAGCTGGAGGATGATGACACCTACCGGACGATGACCTTTGACGATTACCCGCTCTATTACGAGATGGGAGAAAAGACGATGCCGCTGGCAGAGGATGTAGTGCTGAAGGACAGTTCTGCCGACCCGCAGGCCGAAGCCGTGGAGACTACGGGCGCGGATGCGGTGGCAGCGGCAATCAATGCAGACCCCGATAACTGGACCACCTATAATACCACGCTGGTGGTGCAGGGCGGCAAGGTGCTGGAGGTGCGCCGCATCTGGGTGCCGTAAATTTTGCTCAAAACCGTTGACAAACGTTTTGCGTATGCTATAATTTAGCTGTACGCAAAGGGGCACTTCGCCTGCCTTGCGGAATGTAAAATTATGACAGATGGCAATGATGGGGTCAGAAATGTACACCGCCGTTCAGAGAGAGCGCCCACGGCTGTAAGGTGCTCCGGTCGGGATTATTTCGCGCCACCCCGGAGCTTCCGGCGACACAAGTCGGACGCTGCGCAGCGTTAACGCGCCGAAAGCGGCAGGGGACACATTTTATCCTTTGCAATTTGGGTGGTACCACGGAGTTTGATGCACAAGCAGCCTTCGTCCCTTTTGGGATGAGGGCTGCTTTTTGTTTTTTTCACCGTGCCGCCCCTCTGCCATAACAGCATAAAAACGGCGCACAAGCGCCAAAGACGATTGAGGAGAGAAAACCTATGCAATGGATCGGTTTGAATGAACTGCGTGAAAAGTACCTGAGCTTCTTTGAGAGCAAGGGTCATCTGCGTCTGGACAGCTTCCCGCTGGTGCCCAAGAACGACCCCAGCCTGCTGCTGATCAACAGCGGCATGGCCCCCATGAAAAAGTGGTTTCTGGCTCAGGAAGAGCCGCCCCGTCACCGCGTGACCACCTGCCAGAAGTGCATCCGCACCCCGGATATTGAGCGCGTTGGCATCACTGCCCGCCACGGCACCTTCTTTGAAATGCTGGGCAACTTCTCCTTCCAGGATTACTTCAAAGAAGAGGTCATTCCCTGGGCATGGGAGTTCCTGACTTCTGACGAGTGGATGGCCATTCCGAAGGATCGCCTGCACATCTCTGTGTACGAAGAGGACGACGAGGCTTACGATATCTGGACCAAGAAGGTGGGCATCGCCCCCGACCACATGGTGCGTCTGGGCAAGGAAGACAACTTCTGGGAGCATGGCTCCGGCCCGTGCGGCCCCTGCTCCGAGATCTACTTTGACCGCGGTCCCGAGTACGGCTGCGGCAAGCCGACCTGCGGCGTGGGCTGCGACTGCGACCGCTATATGGAGATCTGGAATCTGGTGTTCAGTCAGTTCGATGCCGACGGCAAGGGCCACTACGAGCGTCTGGCACGCCCCAACATCGATACCGGCATGGGTCTGGAGCGTCTGGCCTGCGTGATGCAGGGCGTGGACAACCTGTTTGAGGTTGACACCGTGCAGAGCGTGCTGCACCATGTAGAGCACATTGCCAACAAGACCTACGGCGAGGACGACAAGACCGATATCTCCATCCGTGTCATCACCGACCACATCCGCAGCTGCACCTTCATGGTGTCCGACGGCATCCTGCCTTCCAACGAGGGCCGCGGCTATGTGCTGCGCCGCCTGCTGCGCCGTGCTGCCCGCCATGGCCGTATGCTGGGCATCACCCGCCCGTTCCTGGTGGAGCTGGTGGAGACTGTCATCCAGTCCAGCGAGAGCGCATACCCCGAGCTGCGCGAGCACGATGCTTATATCAAGAAGGTCATCGGCACCGAGGAGGCAAACTTTGCCCGCACCATCGATGCCGGCATGAACATCCTGAACAACATGATCGACGGTCTGGAAAAGGCACATGAGCACCTGCTGAAGGGTCTGGATGTGTTCAAGCTGAACGATACCTTCGGCTTCCCGCTGGATCTGACCAAGGAGATCGCTGCAGAGCAGGGCATTGAGATCGACGAGGAAGGCTTCCACGCCGAAATGACCAAGCAGAAGGAGCGTGCCCGTGCAGAGCGCCTGAAGAAGAACATCTCCGGCTGGAGCGAGGATCTGTTCGGTGCGCTGGATGCAGAGCCCACCGTCTTTACCGGCTACGAGACCCTGAACGACACCGGCGTTGTGGTCGCCCTGAGCGACGAAGAGACCCTGACCGATGCCATTGCTACCGACGAGGAAGCAAAGGACGGCGTGCTGGTGGTTCTGGATAAGACTCCCTTCTACGCTGAGATGGGCGGTCAGGCTGCGGACCACGGCATGCTGAACAGCGCCGACTGCAGCCTGCGCGTGCTGGATGTGAAGAAGACCCCCAAGGGCTACTACGTCCACACCTGCGTGCTGGAGAGCGGCATCGTGAAGGTGGGCGACCACCTGACCGCTCAGGTGGATAAGGAATACCGCATGGCCATTGCCCGCAACCACACCGCCACCCATCTGCTGCAGGCAGCTCTGCGTGAAGTGCTGGGCGACCACGTCCATCAGGCAGGCTCCTATCAGGATGCAGAGATCACTCACTTCGACTTTACCCACTTCAGCGCTGTCACTCCCGAGGAGCTGGCCCGCGTGCAGAAGATCGTGAACGATAAAATCTACGAGTCCATGAACGTCACCGTCCGGGAAATGCCCATTGAGGAAGCCAAGAAGCTGGGTGCAATGGCTCTGTTCGGCGAAAAGTACGGCAAGGTCGTGCGTGTTGTGGACATCGAGGGTTGGTCTACCGAGTTCTGCGGCGGCACCCACGTGAAGAACACCGCCCAGATCGGCGGCTTCAAGATCGTGAGCGAGGCCTCCGTTGCTGCGGGCATCCGCCGCATCGAGGCTGTCACCGGCCGCAACCTGCTGATCCGTGCAAACCTGCAGGAGGCTATGCTGCATACCGTGGCAAGCACCCTGAAGGCCAACAACGTGACCGCTCTGCCCGTCCGTGCCGAGGCCGTGATGGCTGAGAACAAGGCTCTGGCCAAGGAGCTGGAAGAGATCAAGGCACAGGTCGCCGCTTCCAAGGTGACCAGCCTGTTTGACAATGCCGAGGAGATCGGCGGCGTGAAGATCGCTTCTGCATACTTCACCGGCACCACCGGCGACACCCTGCGCGGCATGTGCGATACCGTCCGCGACAAGGCTGTGAAGCCCGCTGTGGCGGTTCTGGTGGGCAAGGCTGAGGATAAGATCACCATGGCTGTCACTGTGACCAAACAGGCACAGGAAAAGGGCCTGAAGGCCGGTGCTCTGGTCAAGGAGATCGCTGCCATTGCCGGCGGCAAGGGCGGCGGCAAGCCGGACTTTGCAATGGCCGGCCTGAAGGATGAGACCAAGATCGACGAAGCTCTGGCTGCTGTCGGCACCATCGTCAAGAAGGCTCTGGGCGAATAAGAAAACGGGTTCGCCCTCTCCGTCAGCGCTGACGCGCTGCCAAAGTTTATGGTTTTGCCAAGGGCTCTCTCTTTGGGAGAGCTGGACGCAAAGCGGCCTGAGAGGGCGGGGACGTTTATAAAATATCAGGAAGGAGTTGTTTCCCATGGAAGATTGTCTGTTCTGTATGATCGCGGAGGGGAAAATCCCCTCCAAGAAGCTGTACGAGGACGAGCAGGTGGTGGCGTTCTACGACATCAACCCGCAGGCCAAGGTGCACTTTCTGGTGGTGCCCCAAAAGCACATTGTCTCTGCCGCTGCGCTGACCGAAGAGGACGGCGCACTGCTGGGCCATATCTTTGCAGTGATCGCAAAGCTGGCTGCGGAGCAGGGCCTGAACAACGGCTACCGCGTCATCTCCAATGTTGGCGAGGACGCAGGCCAGACCGTGAAACATCTGCATTTCCATGTTCTGGGCGGCGAAAAGCTGCCTGTCTGATTCCAATAAAAAGGGAGCGTTGAATTATGGCTGAGACCTATACTCTGCACGTTGCAGGCCTGACCCGTGAGCTGACCATCTGCAAGGTGAATGACCACATGGACATTGCTGCTTTTATCATGCTGGGTGATGCCGAGCTGACCGTGGCTGCTGCCGCTGAACTGCTGAAGAAGTGCCCGGATTTTGATATCCTGCTGACCGCCGAGGCCAAGGGCATCCCTCTGGCACACGAGATGAGCCGCCAGAGCGGCAAGCCCTACGTCTGCGCACGCAAGGGCGAAAAGCTGTATATGACCGACCCCGTGGTGGTGGAGGATCAGTCCATTACCACCGCAGGCAAGCAGAAGCTGGTCATCGACCGCAAGGAGCTGGACAAGATGAGCGGCAAGCGCGTTCTGGTGGTGGACGATGTCATTTCCACTGGCGGTTCGCTCAAGGCTCTGGACGCGCTGGCTGAGCAGACCCAGTGCACCATTGTGGGCCAGGCCGCTGTTCTGGCCGAGGGCGATGCAGCTGAGCGCAAGGATATCATCTTCCTGGAGCCGCTGCCTCTGTTCTTCCACTAAGCTGCAATGCGACGCCCGCTCTGCGTTTTCTGCGCTGGAATGCTGGGTGTGGAGTTAGTGTGCGTTTTTTTGCCGCAAACGGAACTTTTTGTGCCGTTTGCGGCATTTTTTGTTGCCGTTTGTCTGGTGCTGTGCATCTTTGATGCTGCCCGCAAAGCAGCGCTCTGCATCCTGCTGGGTGCTGCTGTGGGTATGGCATCGGTGCTGCACACGGCAAACCGGCTGGAGCGCATCCGGGTGCAATATGCAGGCCGTCCACTGGTGCTGACCGCAGAGGTGGAAAGCACGGCGGATTCCTACGATCCCGGTATCGTGGATGCGGTTTTGCATGTAGAGAAAGTGAACGGCAGCGCGGCATCCTTCCGGGTGGAGTGCAGTGCTTTGCCGGAGTGCAAAGCCGGGGAAAGGGTGCAGGGAAGATTTATACTGTCGGCCCCGGCATCCGGAAACCGGGTCAGCCTGTATGCGGACGGCATCGCTCTGCAGGCGGAAATGGACGAGGATGGGCCGGAGCTTACAGTTCTGGGCGAAAGCGGTAGCTTCCGCGCCCGCACCCACCGCCTGCAGCAAAGGCTCAGTGCGTCGCTGCGCCGCCGTATGGACGGCAAGACCGGCGGTGTGCTGGCTGCCATGACTACCGGCGACCGGAGTTATCTGTCTTCGGCCATGCGCAGCGCCTACCGGGGCGCGGGTCTTGCCCATGTGCTGGTGGTAAGCGGAATGCATGTGTCCATTTTGTGCGGTGATATCCTCAGCACACTCCTGCCCTACGAGTGGGAGCAGAGCTACCGCAGGCGCAGACGCCGGGCGGTATTCCGAAGTCTGCTGGCCTTTTTGCTGATGGGCGTGACCGGCTTCACACCCTCGGTATGCCGCGCCGCAGTGGCGGTCTGGGTCGGTGCACTGGGCGTGTGGCTGTACGGCCCGCCGGATACCCTTACCTCTCTGGCGGTGGCAGGTATCGTTATGACCGCAGGCAACAGCTATGCAGTGTGCGATATCGGCTTTGAACTTTCGTTTGCGGCGGTGGTGGGCACGGTGGCAGGCGGTGTGTGCATCCGCCGCGCCCGGGATGCGTGGTACCGCCAGTTCTGGAAAAACGCGAAAAATCCGGTGAAGCGCCCATGGTATTTCAAACTGCCGGAACGTCTTTGGGGCCTTGCGGAAAGCATTTGCATCTCGTTTTGTGCTTCGGTGGCCACATTCCCGGTGCTGGTGCTGCGCGGGCTGAGTGTGAGCATTTATGCGGTGGTATCCAGTGTGGCGGTGCTGTGGCTCATCCAGCCCATGATGCTGCTGGGCCTTGGCACGGCCTTTGCCGGCCTGGTACCCGCTCTTGCTCCGCTGTATGGGGTGCTGTCCGCAGCGTCTGCGGCGTTGACCGGCCTGCTCGACCGCTGGGCCGTCTGGATCTCTGCAAAACCGGGCGCGGGAATCTACTTCGATACGGCCTATGCAGCCATCGTGTGTCTGGTGCTGATCCTGTTGTGCTGGCTGGCGTTCCACTGGCGGGTACGGCTGCGGGTGGCAGGGCCATGCATCCTGCTGGCGGCAGCTGTTTCCATCGGGCTGGGCAATGCTCTCAGCCGGGATGTGGTGCACATCGACCTTGTAGGCAGCGCCAACGCGCCGGCAGTGGTCGTCACCCAGAACGATACCGCCGTGGTGCTGTTCCGGGGCGGGAATTCGGTCCGGAATGCAGTGGAAGAACAGCTGGCCCGGCGGGGCGCGGCGAAAATTGAACTGCTGGTGGATCTGCGCACAAAACCGGAAACGCCCTGTGCGCTGGAAGCGGAACAGAGCGTTTTGACAGAAGAAATGTCTGTGAACACCGCGCAAAAGCAGAAGTGCACACCCGCACTTGTGGAAGTCCTGCGCACCCGGAATGGCTGTCTTGTGCGGCTGACTGTGGGCAACCGGCAGTTTGCCGTGGTCAATGGAACTGTAGAACTGGCAAAACAGGTCACAGTGCAGTGGCTGCTGGCCTCCCCTGCAAAGCCGGATGCTGTGCAGTATAAAAATGTTCTGGCCCTGCGCAGCTATGACTGGATGGACAACAGAAAAGAACTGGCGGCATCCATCAGCCTGCGGCGGCACGGCGGGCTGAAAACGGAGTGATGCTTTGCAATCCGGGCAGAGTGTGGTACAATAGAACAACACCATAAGAGAAGGGAGGTGCCTGCATGGCGACCGAGACAAAACTCCGGCAGTTGGCGGACAAGGGCTGCCCGGTCTACTATTTTTATTCCAGTGAACGGTATCTGGTGCGGCAGGCGGTCACGGCCATCACCCGCATCCTGACCGCAGACAGCGACGAGGATGCCACGGTTCTGGATGGAGCTGCGCCGGAGATCGAACAGCTCATCATGGCGGCGGGCACCATCTCATTTTTTGGTACCCGGCGTGTGGTGGTGCTGCCGGAGATCGACCCTGCAGCTTACAGTGACAAGGATCTGGAAGAGTTGAACAGCACCCTTTCCAGTCTGGAAAATGCTGTGGTGGTGCTGGGCAGCGTGTTTGAACTGGAGCGCAGCAAGCTCAAAACAGGCAAGCGCGCACAGAAGCTGATCGCGCAGTGCAAGGCGCTTGGCTACACCGAAGAATTGGCTAAGCCCAAGCCCTTTGAACTGAAAATGATGATGATCGACCGCGCAAAGGAGCAGAAAACCACCCTGCCGGACGGCGCAGCGGCGGCGCTGCTGGAGCGCTGTGGCGAGGATCCGTTCCTTTTGGAAAATGAGGTGGACAAGCTCTGTGCATTGTCCGGGTATCAGACGGTCACGGCAGCGATGGTGGCGGAAATGGGCACGGTCAGTCTGGAAGCAGACGTGTTCGAGATGATCCGCATGATCACGGCCAAAAACGCCACAGGTGCCTGCAAAAAGCTGCAGACTTTGCTGCGCCTGCAGCAGGAGCCCATTGCCATTACAGCGGCCATGATCGGCAGCTATGTGGATCTGTACCGGGTCAAGCTGGGGGCAGCAAAACGGAAAAATTACAGCACGGTATTCAAGGATTTTGGCTATAAGGGCAGTGATTACCGGCTCAAGCGGTCGGCCGAAACAGCCTCGCATTACACGCTGGGCCAGATCGAAAACTGTATGCAGGTGCTGCTGGAACTGGACCAGAGCCTGAAAAGCCAGCCTACCGATGACCAGATCCTGCTGGAAACAGCGCTGTGCCGGTTGGCAATGGCGGGGAGCGGACGATGAAGGAAAACGAAATGATCCATACAGGCCGGGTGCTCATTGTGGAGGGTAAGTACGATGCGGCCCGGCTTTCCCATCTGACCGATGCCATGATCCTGCTGACGGATGGCTTTGGCATTTACAGCGACAAAAAGCGCCAGCAGCTGTTCAAAGCGCTGGCGCAGAAAAACGGCCTGATCCTGCTCACGGATTCGGACGCAGCAGGCTTCCGCATCCGCACCTACATCACCAATCTGGTGGGAGAAAAGAATGTGGTTCAGGCTTACGTGCCCGCGATCCACGGCAAGGAAAAGCGCAAGGAGCAGCCCGGCAAGGAGGGCCTGCTGGGGGTCGAGGGTGTGGACGATGCCATTGTTCTACGGGCGCTGCGGGATGCCCTTGGCGCTGAGGCGGGTGCCGCAGCGGCCCGCCCGGAAGGACGGCAAATCACCTATACCGACCTCTACGAGTGGGGGCTTTCCGGCAGGCCGGGCAGCGCCGAGCGCAAGGCAAAGCTTCTGAACGCGCTGGGCCTGCCGCCGCGTCTTTCCAAAAAGGAGCTGGTGGAAGCGCTGAATCGACTGTATACTTTTGAACAATTAAACGAACTACAGTTGAAAATTCTGGATAGCTGACTGCATGGCGCAGGGGCGAGCGCACCGCTCACCTCTGCGCTGTTTTTGTGCTCGGAACATCCCACCGCTGGCGCAGAAGTTCCAGCGCATGAGTTTCCAGACGGGAAACATAGCTGCGGCTGATGTCCAGCAGTTTTGCAGTTTCCAGCTGGGTCAGCGGCGGCTGGCCGGAAAGACCATACCGCAGCAGAATGATCTGTCGCTCCCTGGCGGGCAGGCCGTCCAGCAGCTGCCGCATCCGGCGGATATCGTCCTGCGTTTCGCAGGTGTCCTCCATGCAGAAGCTGTCCTGCAGCACATCGGCCAGCGTCAGCGCAGAGTCACCATCTGATTCCAGCGCTTCCTGCAGCGAGACGGTCCCGCCGGTTTTGCGGTTCCGACGGAACTGCATCCGGATCTCATTTTCAATGCACCGGCTGGCGTAGGTGGAAAAGCGTGCCCGACGGTCAGAGTCGAAAGTATCCACCGCTTTCATCAGGCCGATGGTGCCGATGGAAATAAGGTCGTCCTGATCGCCGGGCAGGGCGTAGTATTTTTTTACGATGTGTGCCACCAGACGCAGATTGTGCCGGATCAGTTTTTCCCGTGCGGCAGGGTCACCGGCACGCAGTGCGGAAAAGGCTTCGGTTTCCTCCCGGGCAGAGAGGGGCCGCGGAAAGCTGCCGCTTTCCAGATGAAGCGCCAGAACCAGAAACTTTGTGGCAAAAAATTGCAGAAGAGATAAAAACATGCCGACCCCTCCCCATAGTATCATAAACGGTTACTGTAATTTATGAAGGAGGGCTTGCCTTTTTTCCGGACTCCGGGGCGAACAGTTCTGCCTCATTGTCCACAAAATACTGATAGGCGTCCTTGTCTGCAATCAGGTAGACAGGATTCTGCAAAATCGACTTGATGGAAAACCGGGTGAACGAACGCCCGGTTTTTGTTTTGATGCCCAGCCGTCCCAGTTCTTCAATCAGGCTGGAAAAGTCGCTGATGTTGCGGCTGATACGGTCCAGACGGTAGACCACAATGGCCTTGAATTTCCGGTCCTTGGCCGCAGTCATCATCTTTTTGAAGTCCGGGCGGTTCAGGTTGCCGCCGGAAAAGCCCTCGTCCTCAAAGACAACGGCATGTTCCGCGGCGGCATCGCCGTAGTGAGTGTGGATATATTCGCGGCAGAGGTCGATCTGATTTCCGATACTTTCGCCCTTGCCGGTATAGCGGGATTTGCGGGAATAGATGGCAATGGTGTCGGCAGTTTTGGCCATGAGATACTCCTTTCCTGTTGTCCGGTGGCCGTAGATGCGGCTATTGTAGCATGGCAGGCCATCTTTGTAAAGAAAAATAACGATAGTCATACATATTTCATCATACGCGGAGGACGAACCGGATGAGCGCACACGGCTGGAAGCGTATTTTATGCAGTCGTTGGAGGTGGACTTGCTGCTCCGGGTCTGCCCGGATGAGGAAGACACCATCGATCAAATCGTGAATGCCCCAGAAGCAGCCGCCCGCCAGATAGATGACATTGTCTTTGGTATCCATATAGGTGATCTCCTCGTCGGACCGGTCAAAAGCCGCTCCGTCCATGTTTGTTTCCTGTCCGCTCTTTTCCTTCGGCACAGTCTGCTGCCCGACAGCGCAGCCGCTGAGCAGCAGCACCGAGGCGAAAAGCAGTGCCAATACGCTTCGATACATCGCGTTTCCTCCTTTCAGGGGAATCAGGACTCACTCCGACCCTTCGAGCGCCATGGGCAATGCAGCGGCGCACAGCAGGCGCTTTTTTAAATCTCGGGTCAGCCCACATCGGCGGCGAGCGCCTGCTCGATGAGCTTTTGCAGCGTCTCCGCCTGCTTCTTTTCTGTGATGGCTCCTACGATGGGTTCACCCACGATATTGCCGCTGCGGTCGACCACATAGGTGGTGGGATAAGCAAAGATGTTGGTAGTAAACTTTCCCGCCTCACCATCTGAGTCAAAATACACATTCTGATAGGTGGCGCCCTTCTTGGCCAGCACGTCCTTCACCTCGGAAATCGCTGCCTCGTCGCCGTCCAGCGTGAAGGTGTTGACGCCGATGAGGGAGCCGCCCTTCTCCGCGAGTTCCTTATTCAGTGCGTCCAGCTCGGCAAGCTCTCCCACGCAGGGATTGCAGGTGGTGAACCAGAAATTCACTACGGTGACGGTGTTGCCGGAGAACAGCTCGTCGCTCTTCACCGTGTTGCCATCCAGGTCTTTACCCTCAAAGGCGGGGAACTTCTGCATACTGCCGTCGTCGGGAGGGGTGCTCGTGTCGCTGCCCGCTGGCATACTCATATCGCCGTCCATGGATTTCTGCATGATCTCGGGATACTTCTCTTCCAACTCGGTCAGCTTGTTTTCAATATTGCTGATCTCCGTGGCCGACTCCTTCAGCCACGCATACTCCTTGTCGGTGAACTGCTCTTTAGCGGCCTCGACGGTATCCAGCAGGAAGTCGCCGTAGTTTTTGCCGTCCTCCTGCATGGTCATGCCCTTATCGGCCGCCATGAACACCTTCTCCCAGAGTTCGGCATTTTCCGACAGGAGCGCGTTTTCCCGCTCCAGCAGCTCCTTGTGCAGAGCGAGCGCCTCCTCGGCGGTTTTCGGCTCGCCGGTCATGGCGGAGCTGTCTCCGCTCATATCCGCCTGCTTATCGTTGTCCTTTGCGCCGCAGGCTGCAAGGGAGAGCAGCATCATCGCGCACAGCATCAGAGCCAGTATCTTCTTTGCGTTCATATTCGTTTCTCCTTAAGCTTTGTTGTTGTTTTCTCGCAGTGTCGCTGCGTTTTCTTTCTCTTTTCCATCGCCGAAGCCGTAGCGGAAGCACACGGCGTTCGTCGGACAGGCACGGATACACATCCCGCAGCGGATGCACTCGGTATGGTTGGGCGTTTTCGTCACATCCACGTCCATCTTGCAGGCTCTGGCGCATTTCCCACAGGAGACGCACTTACTCTTGTCCACCTTCATCTGGAAAAAGGACACCCGATTGAACAGTGCGTAAAACGCGCCAAGCGGGCACAGCCACTTGCAGAAGGGACGGTAGAATACCACGCTCAGCACGATCATCGCCAGCAAGATACCGAATTTCCATGTAAACAGGCTGCCCAGCGCCGCCCGGATGCCGGAATTGGCAAGGGACAGCGGGATGGCCCCCTCCAGCACGCCCTGGGGACAGAGGTATTTGCAGAAGAACGGGTCGCCCATGCCTACATCGTTCACCAGGAACGCCGGCAGCAGGAAAACCATCACCAGCAGTACAGCGTACTTGAGATAGGTCAGTGGCCTGAGCTTCTTTGTGGAGAGCTTCCTCGTCGGGATCTTATGCAGCAGCTCCTGAAACCAGCCGAAGGGACACAGAAAACCACAGATAAAGCGTCCCAGCAGGACTCCCAGCAAAATGAGAAAGCCTGTGATATAATAGGAGAAGCTGAACTTGGAAGACCCCACCACCGCCTGAAATGCCCCGATAGGACAGGCTCCGGAGGCCGCTGGACAGGAGTAGCAGTTCAGCCCCGGCACGCAAACGGTTTTCCCAGCGCCTTGGTACAGTCCTCCTTTGAAGAAGTTCGGCAGGTGCAGGTTGGTCAGCAGCGTCGCACCCGCCTGTATCCAGCCCCGAAATCGGGACATGGTCTGCGAAACGCCTGAAAACTTTTTACCCAATACCCACACACTCCAGACATAATTTGATTGCTTTGCTCAGCACTGTCGCCGCCTCGCCCCGCCAGACGCCGAAGCACAGCATGGCGACTCCGGCCATCAGCAGCGCGATCTGCGCCGCAGCCTTTTTCCCGCAGCTCATTTTTCATCATCCTTTCCGATTTTCTGCCCCCATCATAGCGCGGGAGAGTTAAAGTCTCTGTTAAGAACGAAAACTTAACGCAAACCTTATCTATTTTTGCTATAATGAAAGCAACATAAAAACGGAGAAATAAAAAGGAGGGCTCTCATGCACCTTTTAGTAATTGAAGACGAACGCGCTCTGTGTGAAACAATCGTCCGCAGCCTGCGGCGGCTGGCCTACAGCGTGGACTACTGCTACGACGGGGAGAAGGCTCTGGAGTTGCTGGGCGTGGAGTGCTACGATCTGGTACTTCTTGATCTGAATCTGCCGAAAAAGGACGGCATGACGGTGCTGCGCACCCTGCGGCAGACCGACCGTGAGACGAGGGTACTGATCCTCTCCGCCCGCAGCGAGGTGGAGGACAAGGTGCAGGGGCTGGACGCCGGGGCAAACGACTATCTGGCAAAGCCCTTTCATCTTGCCGAGCTGGAGGCCCGCATCCGCAGCCTGACATTGCGGCAGTTCACCCAGCAGGATGTGTTGCTAAGCTGCGGAGCTTTAACCTTTGACACCCGCTCCCGCACCGCCGCCGTTAATGGGCAGACGCTGACGTTGACCCGAAAGGAAACGGGGATACTCGAATACCTGATGGTGCATCAGGGGCGGCCCGTGAGTCAGGAGGAGCTGATGGATCACGTTTGGGACAACAGCGTGGACGGCTTCAGCAATTCCATTCGCGTCCACATCTCCGCCCTGCGCAAAAAGCTCCGCGCCGTGCTGGGCTATGACCCCATCCGCAACCGCATCGGCGAGGGCTATCTGATGGGAGGCGAGGAGGAATGAAGCGGCTTTCCTTGCAGTGGCGCATCACGCTGATGTCCGTCCTGCTCATCGGCGTCACCTGCGTGGCCATGAATCTGCTGCTGTGCTCCTCCGGTGTGTACTATATGGACACCATTGCGGACAGCTTACAGGGCGGCGGCACGGTGATCCTGAATGATAGCGGAGCGGCGAGCTTTGACCCGCAGCTCATAGCGCCCAACGAGGAGTTGACCATCGTCGTCGATGGGGTGCAGGGGCGCTTCCGCACCACCAACTGGTACATCACGGCGGCGGTAACGCTGCTCAGCGGCATCCTCGCCTATTTCGTCAGCGGACGCGCTCTCAAGCCCCTGCGCAGCTTTACCTCGCAGGTGGAGCAGGTACAGCTGAACAATCTTGCCGATATGAGGATCGATGAAGACTCCATTTCGGAGTTCCGGCAGCTGAGCCGCTCGTTCAACCAAATGCTGGAGCGGCTGAACAACGCCTTTGCCGCCCAGCGGCAGTTCACCGGCAACGCCGCCCACGAGCTGCGCACGCCGCTGGCGCTGATGCAGGCGCAGCTGGAGCTGTTTTCCGCGGAGCATCCCGATGTGCGGCCGGAGACGGCGGAATTCCTCACGCTTTTGCGCGAGCAGACGGAGCGGCTGACGCAGATGACCAAGACGCTGCTGGAGATGAGCAATTTGCAGCAGGTGGCGCGGAACGAGCAGCTCCAGCTCGCCCCCATGGTCGAGGAGATCTTTACGGATCTTGCGTCGCTGGCGGAGAAGCGAAGCATCACGCTGGAAGCGGAGGGCGACGCCGCCCTGACCGGCAGCGACGCGCTGATCTACCGCATGCTCTTCAACCTGACGGAGAACGCTGTCAAATACAACCGCCTCGGCGGCTCGGTACGGGTCGAGCTTGCACAGGGGCAGGAAAAGTGCATCATTCGCGTTTCCGACACTGGCTGCGGCATTCCGGAGGAGTACCAGCAGAGCATTTTCCATCCCTTCTTCCGGGTAGACAAATCCCGCAGCCGCGAGTACGGCGGCGCGGGACTGGGACTTTCTCTGGTGTGGGAGATCGCCGATCTCCACGGCGGCTCCGTTTGGGTGGAGGAAAGCTCGGACAAAGGCACGACCATCGCGGTGGAGCTGCCGGCAGGGGCGGAAAACGATCCTTATTTCCTGCGGTGCCCGCCTTGCGCCCTTTGATATTCAGGAAATTCGGGATGCCACGATGTACGATGAATTGGAGCTGGACAAGCTTGGCGACCGGAAAACAGCGCTGTTTTTGATCATGAGCGATACAGACAGCACCTTCAATTTTCTGATTTCGATGATATACACCCAACTGTTCAACCTGCTCTGCGACAAGGCTGATGACCAATATGGCGGTAAACTGCCGGTTCATGTGCGCTGTCTGATTGACGAGTGTGCCAACATCGGGCAGATTCCGCAGTTGGAAAAGCTGGTGGCTACCATCCGCAGCCGTGAGATTTCAGCCTGCCTTGTCTTGCAGACCCGCAGTCAGCTGAAAGCTATCTACAAAGATAATGCGGATACGATTGTGGGCAACATGGACGCGCAAATTTTTCTGGGCGGCAGCGAGCCGACTACCCTGAAAGAACTTTCCGAAGCGCTTGGCAAAGAGACCATCGACAGCTTCAACACATCGGATACCCGCGGTAACTCGCCGTCTTATGGCACATCGTTCCAGAAGCTTGGCCATGAACTTATGAGCCGCGATGAGCTTGCTGTGCAGTTGGCAGACTGCTACCGCAATTCGCTGGTGCTGGCAAAGACCTACGACATCCACAGCATCGCCTTCCCGGCAATTTCTACGGGCGTGTATGGCTACCCTCTGGATGCTGCTACCCAAATTGCGGTGGATACAGTGACCGATTGGCTGCAAAACCACGCCGACTACGATATGAGGGCCATCTTCTGCTGCTTTGATGCCCGGACGGCGCAGGCGTATCAGACAAAAATGAAAATGGGGTAAACATTGAAATACAGAGAGATCGAGGACGGCATTTTTCTTGACCGTCCCAACCGTTTTATTGCCCATGTAGATGTGAACGGTGCGGTGGAAACCGTCCATGTCAAAAATACCGGACGGTGCAAGGAACTGCTGCTGCCCGGTGCGGCGGTGCGTCTGGAAGTGTCAGACAACCCGAAACGCAAGACAAAATACGACCTTGTGGCGGTACGCAAGCAGGAACTTGGCTGGGTCAATATGGACAGTCAGGCACCCAACAAGGTGGTAGGAGAATGGCTCTCAAAGCAGGAATTTGACCTTGTCAGGCCGGAGTTCCCCTACGGAAAATCCCGTATTGATTTTTACATGGAAAAGGGCGAACAGAAATACCTGCTGGAAGTCAAAGGCAGCACGCTGGAAGTGGGCGGCATTGGCTATTTCCCGGATGCACCTACCGAGCGGGGTGTGAAGCACCTGCACGAGCTGGCGCAGGCACAGCAGGCAGGGTATCGGTGCGCAGTGGCTTTCGTGATTCAGATGGAAGGCATCACCGAGGTGCGGCCAAATGTCAGCAAACAGCCAGAGTTTGGTACGGCACTGGCCGAGGCCAAAGCTGCAGGTGTGCAGGTGCTGTTTTTGCTCTGCCATGTAGGGCGGGATAGTCTGGAAATCGTGGAGCAGTGGGAAGGGTGAAAAGAGAGAAAACAAAAGAACACGCCACTTGCGTTTGTTAAACACCGACGGCGTTTAATTTGTTGCGATGAATCGTAAAAAATGCTGTCTGTGAAAAATGTAGAAAATCTGATGTGTTTGTGTCACAAAGTAAGACATATTGATGTTTTTCAAATGAATTTATGAGTAAATATGCACGAAATTGGCGAAACAATACCTTCTTGTGAGTTTGTTGCTTAAAAATCGTTGCGATACGACGGAAAAAGGACTTGACGGAAGAAAAACTCTATGATAATTTATGAACAAATTTGACTTTAATGAAATAAAGTTGAGTTTGAGCCGTCATGCGCTATTTTGGCATGAAAAGGAGAAAGCATCTTTATCGCAGGGAGGATTGCAAACAAAACCCAGTTCCTCCGCCCAAACCGCTGCGTAGCAGCAGAAAGGACGACCGAATATGAGTTATGACAAAGTGCAAGTCGGCAACAGAATCCGCGGAAGCCGCCTCGAAAAAGGCTGGACGCAGGAACGGCTTGCAGCAGAAGCTGAAATTTCAGTGTAGCAGCTTCGCGCATTGGAAAAAGGACAGCGCAATCTGGGAGTAGACCACTTGGGACACCTGTCGAACGCAATGGGAGTCAGCAGCGATTTCCTGCTGAAAGGTTGTTCTGAAAACAGTATATTGGTTTGCAAGATGCTGGATGACCTCAAGAAAAAATTGCAGCCACCAAAGCAAATCGCAGAAAAATGAGCGGTTTTGTTGCTGAAACAGTATGTTTTAGTGCTTTACAGTGATGAAAACACTTGCTATAATATCGCCATGGCGCAAGTTTCAGTTGCGCAAGAGGGAGAATTGCCTGAAATGCATTAAAGGCTGATAATACTCCGTGAGCTGCTCACAAGAGTAGCTCCATCGAGTCGCGGTCATTGTGCATTTTCAAGCTGAAAACAGGCCGGGACTCGGAAAAGGAGTCTCGGCCTGTTTGTGTTTCCGGCGCAAAGGAAAGGATTGAACAATGCGATTTGATGCAAAAGAATTCGGCGAACGTATCCGCGATTTGCGGAAAAAGCAAGGGATTACGCAGGAACAGCTGAGTATAATGCTGAACGTTAGTGCGAACCATCTTGCAAAAGTTGAAACGGGAAGCCGCTGCTGCTCGATTGAGTTGCTGCAGGATCTTTCGTCCTGCCTGAATGTCAGAACGGACTATCTGCTGAACGGAGATGCACCGCATAACAACCATCTGAGGGAAAGACTGACGTTTTTTGCACAGGAATTAGAAAAGATTACGGCGGACCTCCCGGTATGGGGATAGGAAAAAGCAGAATCCTCTTTTTCAATGCCCAAAAGCGTGGTAGAATAGGTAAAAGATTCAGTATCTGAAAAACGGAGCGCGCAACAATGAAGATTCTGGTCAGCGCCTGCCTGCTGGGCGAAAACTGCAAATACAGCGGCGGAAACAATTACAATCAGGCGGTCTGTGATTTTGCGCGAGGGCATCAGGTGGTTCCGGTCTGCCCGGAGGTTTTGGGCGGCCTGCCCACACCGCGGTGCCCGGCGGAAATCGTGCAGGGCGTTGTCACGAACAAAGAGGGCATCAATGTGGACCGGGAGTTCCGAGCGGGCGCAGCCAAGGCCCTTGCCATCGCAAAAGAAAATGGGGTGGAGCTTGCCATCCTGCAATCCCGCAGCCCCAGCTGCGGCGTGAAGGAAATTTACGATGGAACGTTTTCTGGGACAAAGATTCCCGGACAGGGTGTTTTTGCCAAGATGCTGATGGACGAAGGCGTCCGTGTTCTGGATGCCGGGGAATTGCCTAAAATTATCTTGAAAAATGAGGACGGAAAATGTCAATCAAACTGATTTGCAGCGACATTGACGGTACGCTGCTGCAATACGGCAAAAAGGAACTGGAAGACGAAATCTTTGAGCAGATACGGGAGCTGCATCGGCGCGGCATTCTGTTTTGCCCGGCATCCGGTCGGCAGTATACCAGCCTGCGCAAGCTCTTTGCACCGGTGGCAGACTGTTGTGTGTTTCTCTGCGAAAACGGCGGCGTGATCTATAAAGACGAACAGTGCATCGCCAAGAACCCGATGCCGCGCGCGCTGGCCGAAGAAATCGCCAACGACCTGTGGACCCGCAGCGACGGGCAGGGCGAGGTAATGCTTTCCGGTCAGAATACTGCATACCTGATGGAGCGGGGTCTGGGAATGCTCAAGCGTATTCAGTTCATCGGGAACAATTATCAAATCATCCATGACCCTTCCGAGGTGCCGGAGGAGATCACAAAAGTATCGGTGTATTTGCACGAAGGCGTAGAATCTTACACGGAACGGTTTGTCCCACGATGGAAAGAGGCGAACTGCGCTGTGGCAGGGCCGTACTGGATCGACACCACCTTTGCCAACAAGGGCATCGGTGTGCGCAGCATCTGCAAGACTCTGGACATCGCCCTTGCCGATGTGATGGCTTTTGGCGACAATTATAACGATGTGTCGATGCTGGACATTGTGGGTGTGCCCTACATTATGGATGGTGCCGCCGCACCGCTGCGGGAAAAGTACCCGAACCATACACCCCGCCCAGAGGATGTGCTGCGGGAGTTCTTGAAGCAGAACTGAATTTTGCACGCATGTGTGCAAAATTCAAAATGATACGATATAAGGAAATATTTTGACATGACGAAAGTGCTTTTCATCTGCCATGGAAACATTTGCCGCAGCCCAATGGCCGAATTTGTAATGAAAGACTTGGTGGCCAAAGCCGGGCTTTCTGATAAATTTGAAATCGCATCCGCCGCCACCAGCACCGAGGAGATCGGCAACCCGGTCTATCCGCCCGCCCGGCGGAAGCTGGCCGAGCACGGCATCTCCTGCGAGGGTAAAACCGCCCGGCAGATGACCCGGCGTGATTACGAAACCTACGATTATCTGATCGCCATGGATCACAACAACCTGCGCAATATGGCGCGCTTTGTGGGCGGCGACCCGGAGCATAAAGTGTCTCTGCTGATGGATCATACCCGTCGCCCCGGCGATGTGGCGGACCCATGGTATACCGGGGACTTTGAAGCTACCTGGCAGGATGTGCTGGAAGGCTGCACGGCTCTGTTGGAAGAACTGCGCTGACAGGAGAATTTTATGACAGAGCGTTATTGTGAAGGTGAACGGTTTGCTGACCTGCCGTTCACCGAGGAGACTTTTGAGGACTGCGACTTTACCGACTGCGTGTTTGTGGATTGCTCCTTTACCAAATGCGAACTGGATCATACCACGCTGAACGAGTGCAAATTCGTGCGGTGTGAGATCACAGGTCTGCGCAGCACCCATTCTTCGGTGCAATCGCTGGATTTTGAGGACTGCCGTTTGCAGGAAATCGAGTGGGCACCGCTGATGTCCAACGGTGCCTTCCCGGACCCTATCCACACGCTGAAAGAGTGCAGTCTGAAATATAACACCTTCACCGAAATGAACTTTAACCGCTTCGACTTTTCGGACGGCAACGAAATTGTCGGCTCCATGTTTGCCAAATGCGAGATGCAGCTGGCAAATTTCAAGGGTGTAGAACTTCACGAAACGGAGCTCTACCAGTGTGATCTGCGCAAGGCGGATTTCCGGGATGCGGCCGGTTATAAGGTGGACATTCTGGGCAGCCGCCTGAAGGATGCGAAATTTTCCCTGCCGGAAGCGGTGAATCTGTTGGCAGATTTGAAGATCAAGCTGTCGTAAGAAGGAGGAAAAATGCGTCAACTCATCATTGCACGAAAAGACCTGCAGATGTCACCTGGCAAGCTGGCGGCGCAGTGCTGCCACGCTTCGCTGGCGTTCCTCGCCGACCCCATCGGCATGGGACAGGGCGTGGAACCCATCGAGAAAGACGGAGAAATTACCGGCTATCGGGCAGAAATCATGTTGGAGAAAGCAACCTATGAAGAATGGTTCGATGGCTCTTTCACCAAAACTATCTGCGGGGCAAAGAACCGCAATCAACTGCTGAAAGCAAAGACAATTGCCGAGGAATTGGGCCTTGTGGAAAACAAAGACTTCTTCCTTATCCGGGATGCCTGCCACACCGAGCTGGAGCCGGAAGAATTTGATGAAAACGGAGAAGGCATGACCCTGACCTGCATCGGTTTCCGCCCGCTGCCGGATGAAATTGCACACCAGATCAGCCATAAGTTCCATTTGTATTGATAGAATTCCTTTATTTTATAAGCATTTTCCACAGTCACTGCAGCCGTTGCAGATTAACTTGCTGCCGCAGGTCTCGCAGTTTGCGCGGAAATGGGGCACATAGAGATCTTCCTGCGGGATGGGGTAGCCCCAGTCGTCCACGAGGTCAAAACGGATGGGCCTGCCCTGAAAATTCATGCCGGATTTACAGGCCATCCGGCTTTGCAGCTGCTTGCTGGGCAGGTGGTAGCGTTTACCGTCTTTGATGAACACAGTGCCAGTCTCGATAAAGCAGAAGGTTACGTTGGCATCCACGCATTCCTGCCGGAGAGACTTGACCCAATCGAAATTGCAGGGGCGGGCACCATCGTAGTTTTCGCCGCCGCAGATGACCTGCTCGATCTGCCCGGCGGAAAGGTACTGCCGGATGCTTACTGGCCCGATGAAGGGCGCGCACATGATGCCCTTGTGCTTGAAGGGCAGGTCAAACAGAATGGGAATGCGCTCATCGGCGCGGCGCTGATTTTCACAGGTGACGTTGAAAAAGATGTTGTCCCAACCGCTGCCCCAGTCCGGCGGCAGGCACTCCCGTACCCGCTGCGGCCGTTTGGTGAGCAGAAAAAACACCACATCGCTGCGCTGGCGCATGATGTCCCACGCCTCAACCCGCCACGGGTCGGCTTCTTCCAAAAAGAAATCCGAGGTCATGCAGACCCGGATCTGCTCACCACTCTGGATTTTGTAGTGTCCGGCGCGGTCTTTCTGGAGCGGATAGGAAAAGCCGCTTTTCGTTTTGTAGATCTCGGCTCCGTTTTGGTCCCGCATCCGGTCGAGAAAATACATGTAGCAGTTCTGGCAGCCCTCGCTGCACTTGACGCAGCCGTGCCATGGATTCCAGATGTCGTGCAAGAAGCTCACCTTCTTTCGGTACCTATTATTATAATAGCTGCACGGACAGGAAACAAGAGCACCCCTTGCGCCGCCCCGCCGGATGTGATAGGATGAAGAAAACCATGTGAGGGAGGAACCACCATGCCGTTTCTGATGATCCGCAACGACATCACCAAAGTGGCGGCGGATGCCATTGTCAACCCGGCCAACCGGAACCTTTTGCAGGGCAGCGGCACCAGCCGTGCCATCTATCAGGCGGCAGGGGAGCAGGAGCTGACCGCCGCCTGTGAAGCCATCGGCCGCTGCGAACTGGGCAGGGCGGTGTGCACCCCGGCATTCGGGCTGTCGGCAAAGTACGTTTTCCATGCAGTCTGCCCGGCGTGGCACGGCGGCGGGTTCGGCGAAGCTGAACAATTAGCCGGTGCATACCACTCCGCATTGGAATTAGCCGCAGAGTACCACTGCGAGAGCGTGGCTTTCCCGCTGCTGTCCAGCGGAAACTATGGCTACCCCAAAGAACAGGCCTTCCGCATTGCGGTGGACACCATCACACAGTACGTCATGGAGCACGACCTGACCGTGTATCTGGTGCTCTACGACCGGGACTCGCTGGCCGTGAGCCGGAAGCTGTTCGCCTCGGTGGAGGAGTACATTGACGACCACTATGTAGCACAGAACGATGAAAGCTACGGATTTGGCCGTCGGCGCAGGGAATTGTCAGAGCGGCGGAGGCTTCTGGAAGAAGATGCCGCCGTGCCGATGCTAGGTGCAGTTCCGGCACCCAGGATAGCCCGCAGTCTGGAAAGCCTGATGGATAATCTCGGTGAAAGCTTCACCACTCGTCTGCTGCGGCTCATTGACGAGCGGGGGCTGAAAGACTCCACCGTGTACAAGCAGTCCAACATCTCCCGGCAGCATTTCTCCAAAATTCAGTGCAATCGCGAAGTGTTTGTGGGCTTTTTCTTTTTGTTCAAACGCACGCTCCTTTGGACATCGGTAAACAGCATACCATGTGCCTGTTGTTATGCTGTCTGGTCTTTAACATCTGCGAGTGCGGCTTCCAGAGAGGTAAGGTAGTCCTTATGCTTGTGAATGATCTCCAGAATCACATCACGCTGCACATTATCGGGGATAAGCTGTAAAAAGAAGCATGGACGCCCCCGAAAAGGAGAGCGTCCATGCTTCTTGCTGTATCCGAATGGAGGAGATTGCGAAATCAGTGATTGTCCGGGCAGACGATTTCCAGCATCTGATCGAAAACCTCTTCCATCTGCCGCACCAGTGTGAACTGGGTGCGGGCGCGGTCGAGGTTGTGATCCGGGCGAGCAATATGGAAATAATGGTCGCCCTCCAGATAGTCAGTCAGAAAACGGATGCCGCATTCCAGCGTCATGAGCCTTGCACCCCATGCAAGGCTCTTTTTTTCTGCCATGCTCATGGATGCCCCGGCAGTGGAGAGATACCCTTTGGCGAACACTTCGTACAGATGCAGGTCAAAATGGACTTTGCTCTGGTCAGGTTCGTCCTCAGCACAGTCGTTGGCACCGGTGCGGATGGAATCGCCGAAGTCGTAGGCCGAAAGTCCCGGCATCACGGTGTCGAGGTCAATGACACAGATGCCTTTTCCGGTAGCGGCATCGATGAGGACATTGTTGATCTTGGTGTCATTGTGGGTGACGCGCAGAGGAATTTCGCCAGCTGCCAGCTGATCCAGCAGGACATGGCAGTCCTGCTCCCTCGCATGGATAAATTCGATTTCCGATGTGATATTTTTTGCCCGGTCCAGTGCATCGGCGGCGAGGGCTTTTTCAAAATTGGCATAGCGGTTGGGCGTGTCGTGGAAGCGGGCGATGGTTTCGTGGAGGGTGGAGGCCGGATAATCCTCCAGCTGGTTCTGGAATTTGCCCAGTGTCTCGGCCACGGTGCGGAAGTCGGTTTCGCTGCCGACCTGCTGCAAACAGATGGTATCTTCTACAAAGTCGTAGGCACGCCATGCGCCGCCGTCTGCATCCAGATAGCAAGTCGACCCCGACAAAGTTGGGATGACGTTCAGCGTTTCCCGTGCTGGGTCGCCGCCCTCGGCAAGAATTTTCGCCCGCAGATGCCGGGTCACGCCGCAGACATTCTCCATCAGGCCCACCGGGTTAGTAAAGGTATCTGTGTTGATGCGCTGCAAAATAAAGCGTTTGGAATGATCTTCCCGCCAGACCACAAAGGTGTCGTTGATATGCCCCTCACCATAGTGGTGAGCATCGCAGAGCACAGGCCCGCCAAAATCAAAGGCATTTGCAGCAGACTGGAGCAAAGAAAGGGTAACGGATTTCATCATAAATTCCTCGTTTTCGTTATACTTCATGCCGTTTTGTCGGGGCGGGGCGTTTTCCCTGCCGCGTCTGACGGCGGTATTCGTTGGGGGTCATGCCCTCCGCCTTGCGGAAGCACTGGGAGAAATAGCTGGGGGAGGAAAAGCCCATCAGCTCGCTGATCTGCGCCAGACTGTAGCTGGTGTTGCCTAGCATATGCTTGCTCTCCTCAATGCGGCGGCGGTTCAGGTAAGTAATGGGGGAAATGCCGTACTCCCGCTGGAAGGTGTGGGCCAGATAGTATTTGTTCAGGTGGGCAAGCTCTGCCAGCAGGTCCAGCGAGATATCCTCGCGGTAGTTGGTGTCCAGATACCGCTTGATCTCGGCGCACTCCCGGTTCTCGGTCGGGGCAGCCTCCTCCAGCTGCAGCGAAATGGTGGTGCAGCGCACTAGCCAGATCAGCAGTACCTCCAGCAGGTCCTGACAAACGGTCTCGCAGCCGTCTAAGCTGCGGTCGGCCTCGGCCAGCAGCATGTGCAGCAACGTGACCATCCGCTCCCGGTTCTCCCGGCAATTGAAGATGGCGTAGTTCGTATCCGCCTTGCTGAACAAAAACTCCATGCTGGCAACGCCCAGCACGATATACTCCAAGGGCGAGGCGTTCAGGCTAAGCTCGGTATGCTCCACCTGCGGGTTCACAATGACCATATCGTCCGGCTTTACCGGGAACAGCTGCCCGGCAAGGTAGAACTGTCCCTCGCCGCTGAGGCAGTAGAACAGCTCCGTGCAGGAGTGGGTGTGGGTGGTACTGTTCCAATCGCCGCCAAATTTGCTTTTGCTGATGTACAGCAGCCGGAAGGATTCCCGCGGAGCGGGCGCGTGGCGGATATCAAAGCGCTGGGTACTCATAGATGATCGGCTCCTTCGGGAAACGCAAATTTTCTAAAAATAAACGCAACATTCTAAAAACATTATCAAAAAATGGTGCGTTGTTTCGTGCACTTTACCCTCATTATAGAGGGAACATACAAAAAAAGCAAGCCCTGATTTTAGGCTAATTTTTATATTTTTGTTTCTCAAGTCCCTTCGAAATATGTCAAAATAGTTACAGGCTGGGGATTATGCTGAAACTTTTAAAAGATTTTTAGCACTTTTGCTGGAAGAATTTTTTAGAAAGCAACATCTATAAAAAATGAAACAACAAACCTCTTGAGCAAGGAAGCGAAAGAATTTATATTGGAGGCAGAAAAACACACAGTCCTTCGGGCAAAGCCTGTTTGCCCGGCTGTGTTTGAACGGAACAAAATGATGGAGGCAACACAGTATGAATCGTATTTCTCGTCGTAATTTCCTGAAGGCGGCCGGCGTTGGCGCCGCTGCACTGGGTCTGGCTGCCTGCGGCGGCTCTTCCAGCTCCACCGCATCCAGCGTGGCATCCTCCACCGCCGCTTCTTCCGCAGCGGCGGCTGCAGACGTTACCATCAAGGTAGCCGCCATCGAGACCGGCTACGGCGCTGATATGTGGAAGAAGGTCGCCGAGGCCTTTACCGCACAGACCGGCATCAAGGTGGACCTGACCACCGACAAAAAGCTGGAGGACGTCATCGGCCCCTCCATGCAGGGCGGCGACTACCCCGACGTGGTCCATCTGGCCACCGGCCGTGAAGCTGCCCTGACCGAGCAGTTCATCAAGGGCAACCTGATCGCCGACATCACCGATGTGCTGAGCATGACCGTGCCCGGCGAGAGCAAGAAGGTGAGCGAGAAGATCGCCGGCGGCTTTACCGACACCTCCCTGACCAACCCCTACGGCGACGGCAAAACCTATCTGGCTCCCATGTTCTACAGCCCCTGCGGCCTGTTCTACAACGCCGGTTTCCTGAAGGAAAAGGGCTGGGACGTGCCCAAGACCTGGGACGAGATGTGGGCACTGGGCGACAAGGCTGCCGCTGAGGGCACCTACCTGTTCACCTACCCCACCACCGGCTACTTCGACGCCTTCTTCTATGCGCTGATGTACGCTGCCGGCGGCCCGGAGTTCTTCAACAAGGCCACCCACTACACCGAGGGCATCTGGGACACCCCCGAAGCAAAGACCTGCTTTGATATCGTGGCAAAGCTGGCTTCCTACACCAACCCCATCACCCCCGCACAGGCCAACGATCAGGACTTTACCCAGAACCAGCAGCTGGTGCTGGACAACAAGGCTTTGTTCATGCCCAACGGCACCTGGATCGTGGGCGAGATGGCCGAGGCTCCCCGTGCAGACGGCTTTGAGTGGGGCATGACCGCCCTGCCTGCTGTCAAGGCCGGCGGCGATGGTTACAGCTACACCTGGTTCGAGCAGGCATGGATCCCCGCCGGTGCCGAGCATCAGGATGCCGCCAAGCAGTTCGTAGCTTACCTGTACAGCGACGAAGCCTGCAAGCTGTTTGCCGAGAGCGGCGCTATCCAGCCTGTGCTGGGCATCGCCGACAGTCTGGAAGGCGACAACAAGATGTTCTACTCCATCTACGACAACGGCGCAAAGGCCGCCATGGGCAACTTTGCAGCCTTCAGTGCCATCCCCGGCGTGGAAGTGCGCACCGTGTTCTTCGACCCTGTCAACTCTCTGGTGTCCGGCAGCATGACCGAGCAGCAGTGGATCGACGGCATCAAGTCCGCCAGCGACCAGATGCGCGCCAACATCATCGAGTAATTAAGCCCTGCCCAGCGGGGGCGGTTTTTACCGCCTCCGCTTTTTTGGGCTGTACAGTACCATCAAGAAAGGAGCGGTCAATCCCCTATGAGAACGGATAAAAGCCGCAAACGGTTCGTATTCCTCTGTGTGGCACCGGCTACCATCCTGTTTTTCCTCTTTATGATCCTGCCCACCCTCAACGTGTTCCGCATGAGTTTGTATGAGCGGGGTGCCTATTCTCCCAACGAGACCTTTGTGGGGCTTAAAAACTTCCAGCATCTGCTGCGGGACGCCCAGTTCATCCGCTCCATGCAGAATATGATCCTGCTGGTGGTAACGGTCACCCTGATCACCTTCGCCTTTGCACTGGTATTTGCCGCCATCCTCACCCGGGAGAAGATCAAAGGCCAGAACTTTTTTCGCATCATCTTCTACATCCCCAACATCCTGTCGGTGGTCGTCATCTCCGGCATCTTCTCTGCCATCTATAAGCCGGAAAACGGCATGCTGAACAGCATCATCGGCCTGTTCCGCAACATGAGCGACCCCATCCTGTGGAAGGGCGAAAAATTGGTCATCCCCTCCATCATCATTGCCATGGTGTGGCAGGCCATCGGCTACTACATGGTCATGTACATGGCCTCCATGTCTGCCGTGCCCATCAGCCTGTACGAGAGCGCCAATCTGGACGGTGCCGGGCGGCTGACCCAGTTCTTCCAGATCACCATCCCCCTCATCTGGACGAATATCCGCACCACCCTCACCTTCTTTATCATCTCCACCATCAACATGGCCTTCCTCTTCGTCAAGGCCATGACCAGCGGCGGGCCCAACGGCGCATCGGATGTGGCGCTGAGCTATATGTACAGCCAGAAAGACGCTGGCCTGTATGGTTACAGTATGGCCATCGGCGTGGTAATCTTCCTGTTCTCGTTTGCCCTGTCCGCCTGTGTCAACAAGGTCACCAACCGCGATACGCTGGAATTTTAAGGAGGGAAGAAGATGCAGAATACCACCGAAAAATCTTCCCGCTCTGCGGAAGGTCTGTACAAGTTTTTCATCTATTTTGTGCTGGTTCTGCTGGCCGTTACCATCATCGTGCCGGTGGCATGGGTGTTTATGGCCTCCATCAAGCAGAATGCAGAGTTCTACGGCAACCCCTGGGCATTGCCCGCCGGGTTCTACTGGCAGAACTTCGTCAACGCATGGAACGGCGCCAAAATGGGCGAATATATGCTCAACTCGGTCATCGTCACCGCGCTGGCGCTGGCGCTGCTGCTGGTCGTTGCCCTGCCCGCCGCCTACTGCCTGTCCCGCTTTCACTTCAAGGGGTGCAAGGTGCTGAACACCCTGTTCATGGCGGGCCTGTTCATCAACGTGAACTACATCGTGGTGCCCATTTTTTTGATGCTGCGGGACGGCGATGTGTGGCTGAAAGGCCATTTCGGCAGCGGCTTTCTGCTGAACAATCTGGTGGTGCTGGCGGTGGTGTACGCCGCCACCGCGCTGCCCTTTACCATCTACCTGCTGACGGGCTACTTTGCCACCCTGCCCCACGATTTTGAGGAGGCCGCCTATATCGACGGTGCAAGCTATTTTTCCACCATGACCCGCATCATCTTCCCCATGGCAAAGCCCTCCATCATCACCATCATCCTGTTCAACTTCCTGTCCTTCTGGAACGAGTATATCATCTCCATGACCCTGATGAGTTCCACCAAGGCGCCCCGCACCCTGCCGGTAGGTCTTTTGAACCTGATGCAGGCGCAGCAGAGCGCCGCCCAGTACGGCACCATGTACGCAGGTCTTGTGCTGGTAATGCTGCCCACCCTGATCTTGTACATCTGCGTGCAGCGGCAGCTGACGCAGGGCATGACCGTGGGCGGCTTGAAAGGTTAAGGTGACAGACGATGAAAGCATACTGGAAAGAGCATCCCGCCCTGCGCATGGTACTGATGCTGGTGCTGTTTGTGCTGGCACTGGTGCTGGTGGTGTCCGGCTGGAAAATGACCGGACAGCTGGCAGGGCTTGGCATCATGCTGGTGGGCGTAGCACTGCTGCTGGCTGTGCTGGCGCTGTATAACGCCGCCTACGATTGACCCCCTACGATTCAAAGAGAGGCAAAAGGAGAGTTTCCCATGGATGAAATAAGAAAGACCGGGCGCGTGACCATTCCCACAGACCTGGACGTTGTGCCCGAAACGCTGGAGATCTTAAAAAAGTGGGGTGCTGATGCCATCCGCGACTGCGACGGCACCGACTTCCCGCAACAGCTCAAGAATGCGGACGCCAAGATCTACTCCACCTACTATACCACCCGCAAGGACAACGCATGGGCAAAGGCAAACCCGGACGAGGTACAGCAGTGCTACATCATGACCGGCTTTTACACCGCCCCCGGCGACACCGTGACCATCCCGCTGATGAAGGGCATCAGCCCGGAGCTGATGCAGGTGAACACCAACGACGACATCACCCGCTGGTGGGAGGTCATGGATCGAACCACCGGTCAGCCCGTGCCGCCGGAGCAGTGGAGCTACGCCGACGGCAGTGTGACCGTACAGGCCGTACCGTTCCATGAGTATACCGTCAGTTTTCTGGCTTACCTCATCTGGGACCCGGTGCATATGTACAACGCTACCACCAACGGCTGGACGAATTTTGAGCACCAGATCACCTTTGACGTGCGTCAGCCCAAGACCCACAAGTATTCCATGGAGCGCCTGCGCAAGTTCATTGCAGAGCACCCCTATGTAAACGTCATCCGCTACACCACCTTCTTCCACCAGTTCACCCTGATCTTCGACGAGCTGAAGCGGGAGAAATTCGTGGACTGGTATGGATACTCTGCTTCGGTCAGCCCTTATATCCTCAACCAGTTTGAGCAGGAAGTGGGCTACAAGTTCCGCCCGGAGTACATCATCGATCAGGGCTACTATAACAACCAGTACCGGGTGCCCAGCAAGGAATTCCGGGATTTTCAGGCCTTCCAGCGCCGCGAGGTGGCAAAGCTTGCCAAGGAGATGGTGGACATCACCCACGCGTGCGGGTGCGAAGCCATGATGTTCCTCGGCGATCACTGGATCGGCACCGAACCTTTCATGCCGGAGTTCAAGACCATCGGACTGGATGCCGTAGTGGGCAGCGTGGGCAACGGCTCCACCCTGCGCCTGATCTCTGACATTGAGGGCGTGAAGTACACCGAGGGCCGTTTCCTGCCCTACTTCTTCCCCGACACCTTCCACGAGGGCGGCGACCCCGTGCGGGAAGCCAAGGAGAACTGGGTTACAGCCCGCCGCGCTATCCTGCGCAAGCCCATCGACCGCATCGGCTATGGCGGCTATCTGAAACTGGCCTTGCAGTTCCCGGAGTTCGTGGACTACGTGGAGAGCGTCTGCAACGAGTTCCGCAAACTGTACGAGAACATCAAGGGCACCACACCCTACTGTGTCAAGCGAGTGGCCGTGCTGAACTGTTGGGGTAAAATGCGGGCTTGGGGCTGTCACATGGTGCATCACGCCCTCTATTACAAGCAGAACTATAGCTATGCCGGTGTCATTGAGATGCTGTCCGGTGCGCCCTTTGATGTGAAGTTTATCAGCTTTGAGGATATCAAGAACGACCCGCATCTGCTGGATTCGTTGGATGTCATTATCAATGTCGGCGATGCCGACACCGCACACACCGGCGGCATCTGGTGGGAAGATCCGGAGATCTCCTCCGCTATCCGCAAGTTCGTCTGGAACGGCGGCGGCTTTATCGGCGTGGGTGAGCCTTCCGGTCACCCGTATCAGGGGCACATTTTCCAACTTGCCACTGTGTTGGGCGTGGAGGAGGAAAACGGCTTCACCCTGAACTACGACAAATACAACTGGGAGGAGCACCCCGACCACTTTATCTTGCAGGACGCCGACCAACCCGTGGACTTTGGCGAGGGCAAGAGGAATATTTATGCGCTGGAAGGCACCGAAGTGCTGGTGCAGCGAAACAAAGAAGTGCAGATGGCGGCACACGACTTCGGCAAGGGTCGTGCCGTGTACATCAGCGGTGTGCCTTACAGTTTTGCCAACAGCCGCACCCTTTACCGCGCTATCCTGTGGAGTGCCCACAGCGAGGAGGAGCTGCATACATGGTTCAGCTCCAACTACAACGTGGAGGTGCACGCCTACGTCAAAAACGGCAAGTACTGCGTGGTGAACAACACCTACGAGCCGCAGGACACCACCGTTTACACCACAGACGGCAGCAGCTTTGCTCTGCATCTGGATGCCAACGAGATCAAGTGGTATGAGATCTAAGTTCTCCTTTTCATAAACGAACACAACGGGCAGCTCTGTTATCAGAGCCGCCCGTTGTGTTTGCTGTATCTGCCGATAACTCAACCTGTGTCAATCGAACGCTGCAATGGAGATGGCTGAAAACGCAGAAATTCAGTAATGGGAGCGTAGTAGACCTGCAGAAAAAGAAACTGCCCGTGCGAGTATGCGTAAGATGGTGAAGCACTTGCTGAAAAAATATAAGTATGCGCCAACGTCAAGCGGCGCAAGGGCTGCAATAAAAAGACCGTGCAGAAGGACTGGCTGGAAGATCTGGTCGTCCGGGAGACCATGAAGCTGATTCAGGACGATGCGGTAATCGACAAGATCGTTCAACTGGTCATGGATGTCCAGAATCAGGAGAACACCACGATCCCGCTGCTGGAAAAGCAACTGCGAGAGGTTAACAAAAAGCTGGACAACCTGATGAAGGCGATCGAGGACGGCTTGTACACCCGGACAACGAAAGAACGTCTGGAAGCTTTGGAAATCCAAAAGGATGAGCTGACTGCAAAAATCGCAGATGAAAAGTTGAAGAAGCCCAGCTTCAATGAGAATTTCATCCGGTTCTGGCTGATGAAATTTAGAAAGTTCGATATTTCGCAGAAAAAGCAGCGGAAAGCGCTGATCGAAATTTTTGTCAATGCCATTTTTCTGTACGATGACCGGATGCTGATCACGTTCAACTACAAGGATGGCACCAAAACCGTCCGTTTTGAGGACACTTTGACCGCTGATTGCGGAGAAAAAAGTTTGCGTTTGCGAAGCAACGAAAGCCCCAGTGGGGCTTTTGAGCAACAGAACGGTCTTGCGCAAGCAAGATGGAGGGGCCTTGCCCCGACAAGTTCGGATTTGTCCAGCTCTGCTGGGACTGGATCGTGCGGTATTGCCTGGAACACAAAATCTATAACATCAATCAGGTCAATACGCTGCTGTTTGAATATAATCAGGAACAGCTGGGTGCGTAATTTGTCGCCTGCCCGTTGACCTTTTGCCCTCCGGTTTGTGGTATCCTTTTGCCAACGAAAGCGATACACCACAAAACGGAGGGCATTGTTGTGAAGAAAAATCTTACCGAGCTTGTTTTCATTCTGGACCGCAGCGGTTTCATGGGCGGGCTGGAGCAGGATACCATCGGCGGGTTCAATGCTATGCTGACCCGGCAGAAGGAGCAGGAGGGCGAGGCCGACGTGACCACGATCCTGTTCGACCATGAGGTGCAGCTGCTGCACGACCGTTTTCCGCTGAAGGCTGTTGCGCCGCTGACCGAAAAGGACTACTACGTCCGGGGCTGTACGGCGCTGCTGGATGCCATTGGTTATGGCATGGAAAAGATGGTGAATATCCAGCGCCATCTGCCGGAGGACGAGCGTGCCGAAAAGGTCATCTTTGTCATCACCACCGACGGACTGGAAAACGCCAGCAAACGGTTTGGCTACGAGAAGATCCGCCGGATGATCGAGCGGGAAAAAGAGCAATATGGCTGGGAGTTCCTGTTCCTCGGTGCCAACATGGATGCTGTGAAGGAAGCTGCCCGCTTCGGCATCTCGTCCGACCGGGCCGTGCGGTTCGAGAATGACGCACAGGGCGTGGCGGTCAACTACCACGTTGTTAGCGAGACAGTCTCCCGGATGCGGGAAGCACCCTGCTGCGCGTCCATCGGCGCAGAGTAGAAAGAACAAATCGAAGCTGATTTCCAGAAGCGGCATCATAGGTAAGGGAGGAAACAGCCATGTTAGGAGCAATCTTGGGTGATATCGTGGGCAGTCCCTATGAGTATGGCTAAACAGGATAACTATAAGAAAGAGAGGACCGAAACGGCCCTCTCTTTTCATTTTTCGGATTTTGGGATGCGCGGGTATATTTCAATGGTGAAGCCATCAGGGCTCTTTTTGCGCTTCTCGTTTAGCTTCTGGTAGACGACCTTTTCGAGCACCTCTTTTAGGAGAGCATTTTTCTCCTCGGCCGTTTCGAGCAGCGGGTACACGTCGAGCAAATTCTTAACCTTAGGGATGATGTCACGACGGCTGGTCTCCCGGAGCTTCTCCTCGGTCAACTCACGGGAGCAGCGGGCGACACTATCCTTTGCGGCATCGATTTTGTCGGAGAGCATTCGGGAGCGGGACAGAAAGGTGTCTGTGTCGTAGATGCCCTGCTCGAGGAAGTCGTGGGTACGTTCGAGCTGCTGCTGTAATTTGCGGAGCTCGGCCTCCGCGCTGGCGAGAGCTTTTTCCCGGACGCCGACCGACGACACGGAGGACGACGCGGCAGCGGAGCTCCACTCGAGCTCATAACCTTTCATCCACTCGGAGAGACCCTGTATGACGCGCTCCTCGACGATAGGGAGATAGCTCGAGCAATTCGGGCAGCCGCGACGAGGACAGCGCACGACCGGCATATCTGGATGGACAGGGTTTATCATCCGCATCATCTGCCTGCCGCACTCGGAGCAGACGAGCAGACCGGCCAGAGGATTCCGGACAACCTTTTCTTTGTGCGTGGAAGTATTCTCGCTCCGGGTGAGCTTATCGTTTGCGAGCTCAAATGTTTCTTTCGGAATGAGCGGAGGGTGAATGCCTTTGAATACGCACTCTTTCTCTGGGTCGGCAGGACCGCGCACAGAAACGACCTTGCCGTCAACCACTTTCTTCTTTGTCTCACGGCTGCCCCAGCGCACCATGCCGATGTACGTCGGATTCTTGATGATTCCGCGAATGGTGATTCTTGCCCATTGCGAACCGGATGGAGACGGGATGCGCATATCGTTGAGCCTCGTGGCGATTGAACCCAAAGACAGCGGGCGAGTGGAACCATCCTCGTCCTGCAAACCGACCGTGTACAGGTCGAAAATCATACGGACTATTGCGGCCTGCTCCTCGATGGGCTCGAGCGAGCAGCCCTTTTCGTTTTTGAGCTTTACCCGACGATAACCAAAGGGAGCCAGACCGGACGGCCATTTGCCCTCTTTGGCGGAGGCGAGGCGACCGCGCTGCAACCGGCGGTTGATGATTTTGTACTCGCGGCGGCTCATAAACAAGCCGAACTCAAAATACTCCTCGTCGAACTCGTTGTCAGGGTCATACGTTTTTATAGGGGTTATTATTTTTGTCCCGGAGAACTTGAATGTCTGCGCGATGATGCCTTGGTCGATGGTGTCGCCACGCGCCAGACGCTCGACCTCCATGACGAGGACGCCGGACCAGACGCCCTGCTCAACCTCGGAGAGAACCCGTTGCATCATTGGGCGGGCGGCGATGGTGTCACCAGAGACGACCTCACGGTAAATATCGGTCACGTTGAGATGCTGCCTTTTCGCCAGTTCGAGCAGAGTGTGCTCGTGCCGGGAGAGTGTTTCGCCTTCGCCGTGTGCCTCTGCCTCGATGTCAGAGCGAGACTTGCGCAGGTATATGAGATACTGCTCCATGATGACCTCCAAACAAAAAGACCCGCGCCGGAGCGCAGGCCGAAAGGTTACTTGTTGCTATCCTTTAAGGCCGCAACGTCAGCCTGCAAGAGGCTGTCAAGGATAGAGGCGGTTTTGGCCTTGAGCGTGTTCTGCTTCTCCATAATCTGCGGGAAAGCATCTGCCAGGTCTCCCCCGCAATCAGCGAGGATGCTCTTTATCTCGCCGCGACCGGTTTGCAGCTCAGAGAACAGCTCACGATACAGGGCCATCTCTGCTGCATTCTGCGCGTTCATACACCGGGAGAGCAGCACATAGACCGAATCGAACGTCGAGGAGATGACGGCACGGAGCTCTTTCGGGAGGGCGTCATATCTTCGCTTGAAATTTGCGTTGTCCTGACGGAACGCCTCGTTACCGTGGGCGCGCTCATCCTCGCGGCCCAGCAGATAGTCAGTGGTTACCCCGAAATAGTCCGCCATCTGGCAGAGCAGGGCGAAATCTGGCTCTTTGCCCTCGGTCTCGTAGCCGGAGACCGTAGTGCGCTGCTTACCACAGAGGCGGGCAAACTCGGCCTGCGTCAAATCTTTCTCCTTGCGGAGCGCGACCAACCGTTCAGAAAACTTATCCATACAGACGTACCTCCCTAAGACTTATATATTGTATCACAAAAATCCCCTCACGGGGACAAATGACGCTAATTGCGTCATAAATAGCAAAAATTTTTGAAAAAAACTTGACTTTGACCCAATTAGGGACTATAATAAACCACAGAAAGACCCCAAAAGGGTCACACAGAAAGGAGGAGACAGGCGGAATGCGGAAAAAGCTGCAAACGCTCCGAGAGGGCGCAGGCTATACCCAGCAGACTTTCAGCGAGCGGCTGGGCGTGAGCCGGAGCCACTACGCACAGATTGAGAGCGGAGACAAGAATCCGTCCCTCAAGCTGAGCCTGAAAATCAAGCAGGCCCTCGGCTATCCCTACGACGACCTTTTTTTTAACCCGAAGCGACCCGTTTCGCGTCATTGATGCGAAACGATGACGCCAAAAGCAAACATTTGGCGTTTCCGTGTAAATATTTTAACCGAAAGGAGGCACGGAATAAATGCCTAAAATGGCAACGAAAGCCGCAGATAACGTGTTCTACAAGGCGCGAATCGCAGCGGCATCGTGGAACGACCGGCTAGGCAGCAGAGAGGGTGCGTCAGAGGTGACCGGCATCGACCGGACGCGGCTCGCCAACATCGAGCTCGGAACCATCAATCCGCACCCGGAGGAGGTCCTGATGCTTTCGGACACCTACAACGCGCCGGAGCTGCAAAACCATTTCTGCTCGCACCTCTGCCCGCTCGGCATTGGGACGATTTCACCGATTGAGCTGGAAGAGCTTGAGCGGGTCACATTGCAGCTCATTTCGGCAATGAAGTCGTTGCCGGAGGTCAAGGACGGAATCATCGACATCGCGGCCGACGGCGTCATCGACGCGAAAGAAAAGCCGCGCATGGAGCAGTACCTCGAGGTGCTCGACGAGATAACGAACAAGGCTCAGACCTTGAAGCTCATTTATAGAAAGCAATTCGGAAAGCAGGAGGTGTAAAAAGTGTTGGAGGCGAAGCAGAGCGGGAACGTCGTGGAGGACTTCACCATCGGGAACACCCGAATCAAGATTTGCGACGACTTCTGCCGGACCCGGACGAGCGGAGAGGTCAAAGAAATCCTCGACCGCGTCGCACGGAGGACAGTTGGCTCGCTCGCAGCAGCCGCCACACCTGATTATGGATGCGCTTAAAAGAAAGATGGAGATTGCGGCCGTTGCGTTTTTCTGCACGGTCACCGCACTCATTGCGGTTTACTCCTGTGCAACGACGGCCGCAGCAAACCTCGCACGGCAGACGGATGTAGAACCTGTCACGGAATATGCGACCCTCACCTACACGGAGGAACGTCCGCAGGCCGAACAGGAGCCGGAGCTCCTCTACGACGTACCCATGAGCGACGAGCTGCAACGGTACGTCCGGGAGCAGGCAGAGCGGCAGGGCGTCCCGTTTGAAATCGCACTCGCCGTCATTGAGCGGGAGAGCAGCTACCAGCCGGACGCGGTCAGCGACACCGGAGACTTCGGCCTCATGCAAATTAACGTCTGCAATCACCGCTGGCTCTACGAGGAACTCGGCATTACGGATGTGATGGACCCGGAGCAGAACATCGAGGCTGGCCTCTACATCCTCGGGCAGGCATTCCGAAAGTACGACGACCCGGACAAGGCTCTCATGGCCTACAACATGGGCGACAGCGGTATGAAAGCCGCATGGAGCAAGGGCCAGCACAGCAGCAAATACAGCCGCGCGGTCATGGAGACGGCGCAGGCCATCAAGAGAAGGGAGCACTAAATGGACTGGAAGATTCACAGAGCGATTCTCATTGCGGCCATCTGGGTTGCAGAGGTCCTTTCGGCTGGCATCTGCGGATTCATCGCCGCGCTGGCACTCATTCCGGCCAGCTACGCAGCGCGCGGCTACTTCGCCTTTGGTGGCGAGTGGCTTATCGTGCTCGGCGTCACGCTGCTGGCGTTCCACGTTATCAACAACGCATTTTTCGGAATGCTCAAGCACCACTGAAAGGAGGTGAACCACATGGCTGAACAGAACCTTTTCTGCCTCTGCGGCAGATGCTCGCGCAAGCTGCGCAGCGCGGCTGCCCGTCGCGTCGGTATGGGCTCGACCTGCTGCCGCAAGGAGACAGGCAAGACCATCACCCAGTTGCTCAAGGAGCTGGACGAGCAGGAGGCCGCAGCAGCGGCAGAGCAGCAGGAGCCGGATACACAGGTATAAAAAAAGAGCCGCGCTCGAAAGCGCGACCCTCTTGTCGGACAAGCCTATTGTATCTCGCTCCACATCAAAAGTCAACAGGAGCGTGAATCATGAACGAACAAAACAAACACGCTGCGCTCACCATTGCGCAGCAGTACCCGCCCACGCAGTACAACCTCCTCGTCCCGATGCAGACCGTAACGGAGATTGCCGACATCCAAAAGCCGGTGATGAACTCCGTGAAAATCAGCACCGACCTCAATGACGGCGAAATCTATGAGATGGAGAAAGCCAAGGACGAGTGGCGCGACAGCAAGGGGTACGTCCACAAAGCGACCCCGGCCAAGTACGCCCTCACCAAAAAGGGTCTCACCAAGCTCATGCGAGCCGCAGGCATCAAGATTCTTTCCAGCCGCCCGGTCGTCCCGTCCACCTGCCAGAAGTGCGCGGAGGTCAACCGCAGCATCGGAAAGCCGATTCGCTGCGGAGGCTGCCCCAACAAGGACGTCAAGCACGAGGTCCGAATCAGCGTCCCGCAGCTCACCGGCGAGAACGTCACCATCGTCGCCCATAAGGAAATTGCGGTGGATGATGTGACGGCCGGGATGACAGAGAAGCAGCGGGCAGAATTTATGAAGTTCCGCAGCGAGATGTGCGAGAGCAAGGCTCTCAACCGCGCCCTCCGCACCGCGATGCAGATTAAGTCCAGTTACCTTATCGAGGAGTTCGGAAAGCCCTTTGTTGTGGCCTACCTCGTCCCGAACCTTGACAATCCGACCGTCCGCGAGGAGGCGGTAAAGTCCATGTTTGGCGCGGCGAATGACCTGTACGGCAGCCGCCCGAAAACCAGCCATACGGTCTATGTGGACGATGACGACGAGGGATATGCGCAACCGGAGCCGGATTTTGAGGTCGTACCGGAGCAGCCACAGCAGGAGCAGCCGCCCGAGAGACCGGCGCAGCGGCCTCGCCAGCAGCAGCCCGCGCCGAGTAACCGACAGCAGAGCCGGAACGGAGACAGCGAGTTCTGCACGGACTGCGGTAAGCAGGTCGGCCTCGACGTAGCAGAGTACAGCCGCAAGCACTTCGGCGGAGTGGCTTATTGCCGCGACTGCCAAAGAAACCATACATGGAGGAAATGATTATGATGATTCTTTCGCAGGACGGCATGGTCGCCGTCAATTCGGACAACGTGGTGATGTTTGAGGTCAAGGAGAGTGAAACACTTCCTCGCGAAACGCGGCTCTGCGCGACCATCCTTATCACGAACGGCGCACGATTCAGCCGTTCTATTGGGACGTTCCACAGCACGGACCGCACCGAACTTGCAAAGCTCGCGCTGGACTACATTTCGTTCAGTATCGGCTCCGGCCACAAGGGCTCTGCGCAGGTTCCGACCGAAGATGAAATGAGGAATATTCAGGGCGCGAAGTCTCGTGCGGATGCAGCGCGGCGTGGCAAGCTCGACGACATCATCAAGGAGCTGCTCAAGGAGGATATGTGATGCTGAAAGTATTGCACACCGGAGACTGGCACATCGGCAGTTTCCCCGGGCCAGAGGTCGGCGGACAGAATGCTCGCTTTCAGGACATCTGCCGCTGCCTTGATTTTCAGGCGATGTACGCGGAGGAGCACCGGCCGGACCTTATCGTCGTCTCTGGCGACATTTTCCATCAGGCCCGCGTATGGTCGGACAGAGGTCTCCGCGAGAGCCGGACAGCCATAGACCACATCCGGCGGCTTTCCAACGTGGCCCCGACCGTCGTGTTACGCGGCACTCCGAACCACGACAGCGAGGAGCAGTTCGAGATGCTGACGACGGCTTTTTACGGCGATGATTCGGTCAGCGTCGTAACGGAGCCGGAGGTGCTCCACATCCACACCTACCACGGGCAGCGCGTAGATGTGGCGTGTATTCCGGGCTTTGACCGTGGTGTACACCGGGCAGCGCACCCGGGCCTCTCTCGAGAGGAGGAAACGCAGGTATTCACGGATGAGCTGGCAAAGGTTGTCCTCGGCCTCAAGGCCCAGTGCGAGCCCGGCGTGACGAGCATCCTGTCTACGCACTTCACCGTCCCGGGATGCAACATGGAGAGCGGCCAGACCGCGCTATTTGCACAGTTTGAGCCCGTCATCTACCAAGACACCCTGAAAGCTGCAGACTTTGACCTCGTAGCACTCGGCCACATCCACCGGCCGCAGCAGCTTCCGGAGGCAGGCCGCGCAGTGTTCTACTGCGGCAGCATTACAGGCCTCAACTTCAACGACGAGGGCCAGCCGCGAGGCTTTTACATCCACGACATCGACGACGACGGGGAGGCATGGAGCGAGTACGTCGAAACACCCTACCGGGAGTTCGAGACCATCCGCCTCGGAGAGGACGACGTCCGCGCAATGCTGAGTGCGGAGCGAGTTGTTGTACCCGACCGCCTCAAGGGGAAAATCGTCCGCGTTCTCTATACCTGTTCAGACGAGACAAACAAGGCTTTCAACAAAGCCGTCCTCGAGAAAAGGCTCTATGACGGCGGCGTGTTCTATGTCTCCGAAATCACGCCGGAGGAAATCACGACAAGTGTGAACCGCGACGAGCTCCACGGCGACAACAGCCCGGAGCAGAACCTCGCAGAGTACCTCGCCGAAAAGGAAAAGAGCCCGGAGGACGCCCAGCGCATAATCGAGCTGGCCCGCCCGATTATCTCGGAGGCAATGGAAAAAGGCCGCCTTGAGACCCCGACAGGCTTGTTTATGCCGGTGGAAATAGAGGTCAAGAACTACCGCAACTACCGCGACGAACTGTTCAGCTACGACGGCATTTCCTTTGCAACCATCAACGGCGAGAACGGCGCAGGCAAGTCCAGCCTGTTCATGGACGCCATGCTGGACGCCCTTTTCGAGGAGCCCCGGGAGGGCGACCTCACTGGCTGGATTTGCAACGACCCGGATGCCCGCAGCGGTTCCATCAAGTTCACGTTTTACCTCGGCACCAAGCTGTATCGCGTGACACGCACCCGCACAAAGAGCGGCAAGGCGACGCTGAATCTCTCCGAGTATGTGGACGAGAGCTGGCAGAACCGCAGCGCGGAGAAATACCGCGATACGCAGGCCATCATCGAGAACACCATCGGCATGGACAGCCTGACGCTCAAGGCGACCGGCCTTATCATGCAGGACCAGTACGGCCTCTTTTTGCAGGCCGACAAGGCGGACCGCATGGCAATTCTCGGCAACATCCTCGGCCTCGGCATTTATGACCGCATGGAGAGCATGGCGGCCAATCGGGCAGCAGACGCCAACCGGGAGCTCCGGCGCGTCGCGGATTTGCAGGAGGAGACCGGGCGGACGATGCCGGACAAGGCAACGGTCGAGGCGGCCATGAACAAGACGGCCGTCGAAAAGGCCAGCGCGGTAGCAGACAGGGCCATCCACACAAAGGCCATGAGCGAGGCGCAGACAAAGCTCGACATTGCCAAGCAGGCACAGAGGCGGTCGGAAAAACTCGCCAGCGAGCTCGGCTCTTGGATTGCGGAGAAGAACGCGAACGCCAGCGCGCAGGCTGTTTGCAGAGCGCAGATTTCCGATGCGCAGGCTCTCCTCGATAAGCGCGAGGAGGTCGAGGCGGGCAGCCAGAGTTACGAAAAACTTTCCGCACGGCGGGAGGAGCTGCTGGGAACGACGGTCCTGATTCAGCCCAAGGAAGAAAAGCTGCGGGACGTTATGGCCGCGCTCTCTGCCCAGCGGAAAAAGAAAAGCAGTCTCGAGGCCGAAAAACTTTCTGCGCAGGCAACGTGTTGGAGCTATGAGCAGGCCCTCGCAGACTATGACGAGCTCGAGCGGAAAGCGGCGGACCTCGCCGGAGCAAGCGAACGGCTCACCGCGCTGGAAGAACAGGACGAGCAGTATCTCGCAGCAGACCAAGAGGCCATGAAGCTGCTCCAAACAAAGAACGCAGAAACCGCGCGGATACAGATATGGCTCGACATAAAAGAGAACGAGGTCACACATATCCGCTCCCGGGCCATCATGCTCGAGACCTGCGGCTGCCCGGTCGAGAACCCGGAGTGCCGTTTCCTGCAGGATGCAGTGGAGGCGAAAAAGAAACTGCCTGCGGCCGAGACGGAACTGGAAACCTACCGGCAACAGGCCGAGGAGCGCGCCGAGCAGCTCGACGCGGAATATCGGACCGCAAAGGAAAAGGCGACGAGCCTCAACTGTCGCAAGGATTTGCAGGCCCAGCGGTTCCTCGTTGCAGACCTGCGGAAAGCCTCGGAACGATTCGCAAAGCTTACGGCAAAGAAAGAACGCCTCGCCGAAATCAATGAACACATCAAGGCCATCAACGAGGAGCTGGAAACCATCCCGGTCAATATCGAGCACCTCGAGGCAGACCGTTTCGTCGTTGAGGACGAGCTGAAAAAGCTACGGCAGAACGCAGCGGAGCTCGCCAGCATTGAGGCGCAGCTCTCGGACGTTAAGAAATACATCGAGCTGGAAAAGCTGCTCCCGGCAGCGGAGGCTAAAAAGAGCGCAGCGCAGACCCGCCTCACGGAGCTCCTGACCTACGCAGAAAAGACCCGGACGGCGATTGATGGCATCAATGCGGAGATTCTGACCCTCTCAAAGGCGCAGGCTGATGTTGACGAGCTCAAGGAACAGTACTCGGAGGCTGTTGCAGCCATCACGGTGGACAATACCCGTATTGAAGAGCTGGACCAGCAGGCCGGACATGGCCGCAGGCAGATGGAAGAAATCGAGACGGCAGAGGCAAAGCTCGAAGTCCTTCGCCGTCAGGCGACGGAACAGGGCCAGCTTGCAGCGGGCTACGAGGAGCTCAAGCGGGCTTTCTCTCAGGACGGTATTCCGCATAACATCGTCCGCAGCATCGTCCCGCTGTTCGAGGCGACCGCGACGAGCATCATCAGCCAGATGTCGGGCGGCCACATGAGCATCGAGATGCGCATGGAAAAGACCCTCAAGAGCAACAGCAAGAAAGAGGTCACCGCGCTGGACGTCATCGTGAACGACGCAGCGACCGGAGCCCTGCCCTACATGAGCCGTTCCGGCGGCGAGCGCGTTAAGGCAGCCCTCTCGGTCATCCTTGCGCTGGCGGAGCTCAAGAGCAGCACCGCAGGAGTGCAGCTCGGATTCCTGTTTATTGACGAACCGCCGTTCCTCGACGACAAGGGCGTACAGGCCTACTGCGACGCCCTTGAGGCCATCCAGAAACGGTATTCCTCGCTCAAGATTATGGCTATCACTCACGACCCGGAGATGAAAGCCCGCTTCCCGCAGGCTGTTGACGTTGTAAAGACGGCGGAGGGCAGCAAGGTCATCTACTCTTGAAATCACCAGCAGAAAGGAGGTGCGAGACTTGGGAAGAAGCAACAGGCAGACCGCCGACTACTTCCCCCATTACGTCGGGGAAAAGAGCCGGACAAAGTTCATCCTTGAAAAGAACTGGGGAAACGACGGGTATGCCTTTTGGTTTAAGCTGCTCGAACTTCTTTGCGCGGCAGACGGCCAGTATTACGACTGCTGGGACAAGATGGGATGGGAGTACCTACTCGCCGTCACCGGAGTTACAGCCGAAACGGCGGAGGCCATCCTGAACACGCTCGCCTCCATGGGCAAGGTTGACAAGGAACTGTGGGAGAGCTGCCGCGTCATTTGGGTGCAGTCTCTCCTTGAGAACCTCCGCCAACTTTACTCCAAGCGCACCGCAGCACCGACAAAACCGTCGGTCGATAACTTTCCCGGCCGCAGGGTGGAAAGCCCTGCACAGGAGCTCGCAGCGGCCACAGAGGCGGAGGAAACGCCACCGGCCGTACCGGAGCCCGCGCTGGAGGAGCACGACAAACCGAAAGCTCCCCGGCGCAAAGCCGGGAGCCTCTCGGCAGAGCAGGCCGAACGGTTTGACCGCTTCTACGCGGCCTATCCGAAAAAGGTGGACCGGGCCACGGCAGAGCGGGCGTGGGCCAAAATCAACCCGGAGCCGGACGACGCGGCGACCGACAGAATCATCGCGGCGGTTGAGGCTGCAAAGAAATATGACAGCCGGTTCAGGGAGCGGCAATTCACGCCAAACCCGGCAAGCTGGCTTAATGCAAAAGGCTACATGAACGACTACACAGGAGGTGAGCAGCGTGGAAACGCTGACGGCTATGCTGGATTCACTCCGTCCGGCGGATTCGGCTCGTTCGGCTGAGACCACACAGCACCGACGGCCGACAAGCAAGGATATTCTGGCTGGTGGTTACAACTGCCAGCGCGAAATCCCGAAGCCGGTCGAGTGCGAGTTCTGCGGCCGGAAACTGTACCACGAGGCTCTCGTGATGGGACGAACGGTCCTGATGTTCGCCCCGTTCCCGCAGAGATGCACCTGTGACCGAGCAAAGGCAAAGTGGGCGGAGGCGGACGCGGAGGAGGCAAGACAAAAGGCGGAGGCCGAGAAAGAGGCGGCGCAGGCCAAACGGCGCGCCAAAATCGAGAGGCTGCTCGGCAGGAGCGGCATCAAGAAACGCTTCCAGCAGCGGACGTTCACCAACTTCATCCGGGATACCCCGGAGCGGCAGCGGTGCTACGACACGGCCAAAACCTATGCAGACAGCTTTCCACAGCGCGCAGAGCGCGGCGAGGGCCTCTACATAGAGGGGACCTACGGAACCGGCAAAACGCACCTCGCGGCCGCCATCGCCTTGCAGCTTATAGGCTGCGGCGTCCCGGTCGTCTGCAAGACGTCCGGCGACCTGCTGGCCGATATTAAGGAGGCTTTCGACAGCGGAGACGCCACCGAGTACGAGATACTCAAGGCGTACAAAACGGTCGATTTGCTCATTGTGGATGACCTCGGAAAGGAACAGTGTACAGAATGGAGCGTGAGTACCCTGTACTCCATTCTCAACGACCGGTACGAGGATATGAAACCGACCATCATCACGACGAACTACAACGCCGACGAGCTGGTGCGAGCCCTTACCCCGAAAGGTGGCGACGGCACGAAAGCCCGGGCCATCATAAGCCGCCTGCGGGAGGTCTCGACGGTCATCACAATGGCATGGGCCGATTACAGAGCAGGAGGAGGCAGACGAAATGCCTGAATTGAGACAGGAGTATTTGGATATTCTCGAGAAGCGCGAGTGGAGTGTCAGCAGCTACACCGATGACGGCCGCGTGGAAATTGAGTGGTACTCACCGGCCGGAGAGGACTTCATCATCTGCGTAGGCGTCGAGAAATTCCCGGACGAGGTTTTGGACTACTCCGACAGCTTTGACGTGGACGAGCATATTGCGATGTGGATAGAGGCAAAGCAGAACGGCACACAGGACGTCCCGGGCGCGCGGCAGATTGTCCACGATGCAGAGGAAATCGAAAAAGAACTTGACGAGCTCGCATTTGAATTACAGGAGGCAGAAAGAAAATTATGACTTACAGGTATTACAGCACCCTCCGCCCGCTGATGGTGGGCGGCATCCCGTCCCCGAAACAGCCCGGAGAGAGCATTACCACAATCGTCAACTTCGAGGAGGGCCGGACGTATTGCAAGGACATTGACCGGCCTGCATGGGGCTACATCGAGTACACCGCACCGCTCGACCCGCAGCAGGTCTCGGACTACGAGCTGGTGCTGGCACCGGAGGAGGACGGCCATGAGTGACGTGAAAATCAAGGAGCTGGACAAGAGCCTCATTCATCAGGCGAACAGCAACAGCATGAGCGGCAAGCGCGGCGACATTTCGGCACACGAGTACGAGGTCTACTGCCAGAAAGTTATGAGCTGGAACATCCCGGACGGCCGCAAGCAGAAAATCGTGGACCAGATTTATACCCGGTGGAGCGAGCAGCTCCGGCACGAGGCAGCCCATGTGAGCGTCGCCGTCGCAGGACCGGCGCGGTACAACGCAAAGAAGCTGGACCACAGCGACACCATTCTCCGCCTTTCCTCTGAGTTCGTGGAGTGGTTCAACGGCCTGCAGGAGCAAGTCTGGCAGGGCCGCATCGAGGACAAGGACGCAAAGGAGATTGCGCGGCTGGTCGATGACATCAAATTCTGCATCGAGCGGCCGACGCTTAATCCTACCGCGAGCCTGTGCGAGCTCGCCAACAAGGACCCGGAGCTTTTCGTGGAGTATTACGAGAAGCTCCATGAAAAGTACCGCTGGCGCAAGAACAGCGTCATCGCCAAGCTCTACGCGGCCGGGAAAGAGGGCAAACTCGCAAACCTGAACCGGCAGAAATTCTTCGAGGACGAAAACCTCGTCGCCTACACGATGGGCGACCGGGCATACATCAAGTTCGTTATGAAGCCCCGGCAGCAGCTTATTGTGGCACTCAAGAGCCGGAAATGGTGGTGGAACAGTTACGAGGAGGCGTGGAGTACCTACCTCGACAAGCTGGACAAAGAGTGGGTGCAGAATATCAGCACCCGGTACGCCGATTACGTTTGAGGAGGACAGCATGAAGCGGCTTATGATTATCGGCCTGTGGCCGGACGACACGGTCAAATATTGCACCGAGAAATGTGACTGCCGCAGGTACGCATTCGACAGGATACTTTACCACAAGGGCGGACGAGCCGCCCGCGAGCGCATCTGCATCCCGGTAGTTGACAGGAGCGGAGCGGCAACGACATACCTCGACCTCCCTGTAACACTCCTCGAGGCGGGCGTCGTTTATCTCCGCCTCGACGACGGCAGCGACATTTTTTTGAGCGACACGCAGATGGCGTTAATTGCCAACGAAGTCGAGAGGCGGCGCGCAGAGTGCGCAGGAACCGGCCTCAAGACGCTCGGGAAATGGTTTGAGAGCGGCCTCCCGACCGCAGAGGACTATCTCGAACCGGGCGACGAGGTAGACGAGGACCTGATTGGCTACTTTCTTGACGTCTTACCGCCACGCACAAACCGCGCAGGCCTGTTGCAGGTGGGCGGAGAAATCAGCACCGCAAAGGACGTCAACGGACACTGGCGACCGACCTACCTGACATTCAAGCGGCAGGGCGGCACATGGCGGTACGCCGGACGGTGCTTTGAGTGCTCTGCGGAGCCGGTTCAGAAGTACCAGTCCCCGCTCGAGAGGATGATGCTTACACGCTGTAAGCTACTGGGAGTTGTAGCGCAGGAGGTTGAAGCCTAATGGACTACAAGGACAAAATCCGAAAGCTCCTCGCTCTTGCAAAGAGCCCGGAGCCGGAGGAGGCGAAGCTCGCCCTGCTCAAGGCCCGCAAGCTCATGGCAGAGCACAAGCTCACCGAACGAGACCTCGACGAGCACGACACGACGGTCATCCAGCGGGAAATTGACGAGACGTTTTCCAAGAAAGCAAATTCGTGGATGTCTCCGCTGTCCTCTATCATTGGAGAAAACTACTGCTGTGCGGCATACCGGTGCAAGAGAGGAGCCAAAACGACCGTCTGGCGCGTTGGATTCATTGGGCTCAAGGATGATTTTGAAATCTGCACAAAAATCTTCCAGTACGCAGTACGGTGCGTCAAGGCGGAGCAGAGAAAGCTCCGTAAGCAGTACCGCGACTATTACACCCCGCAGGAGATTGCAAAAATCTGTGATTCCTACGGCTATGGGTTCGCCAGAGGCGTATACGAGGCGTTTACAAGACAGAACGAGGAAAATCAAGAATACGGCCTTGTGCTGAAAGTTCCGAAAGAGGCCAAAGACGAGCTCGAAAAGATGGGACCGCCGAAAGAGTTCAAAAAGACGCCACGGCCAAAGACGGTTGGAGAGCTCGACGCAGCATGGCGCGGCGTCGAGGATGGCAGGAAGTTCGGCCCATCAAACAAGCTGAAAGAAAAGAAGCAGGAGGCATAACCAACATGGCAAGTACGAAGTTTGAAGTCTCAATGGAAATTTTCAAGTTTCAGGGAGAACCGGATGTCAGCGTCACGCTGACCGGTAAGAGCCCAGCAGAGCTCAACACCGCGCTCAAAACGCTCGAGACCATCGCCAAGACCACGACGCTGTACAACGGCGACAGCGCGCCGGAGGCGGAAAAGAGCGTCACCAGCGAGCCGAAGCAGGAAGCCCCGGTAGTTTCCTCGGCTGATAAGAAAGCCCCCCCCGAGAAGCCGGTAAGCTGGCTCCCGCCACTGTCCCAGCGCAAGGGCCTCATGTACCTGCGCTGCCCGAAATGCAAGAACGAGTTCGTACAGTTCTTGCGCGAACCGCAAACGACCAACGAGTGCCGGAAGTGCGGCGCGAAAATCCCGCTGGACGCGCTGGCGCGGTTCGAGTTCACCTGCCCGGACTGCAAGAAAGTAAGCTACGGTCGGACGAACGTCGAGGACGCCGAAATCATAAACGAGAAGTTCTCCTGTGTTTGCGGCCGGAGCATCCCGAAGCTCACATGGAACCCGGCCAAGCGTTGCTATACGACGTGAGGAGGGCCGGATGATGAAAGTGCTTACACACAACATCCAGCAGGAGCGTGAGGACCAGCGCGACCGCTCCGCCCAGCTCTTTATGTGGTGCATCGTCGTCTCCATGCACCAAGACGACGGCATTGGCGCGTCCCGCCTCCTGCGGGCGTGTAACGAGATGGACGCTTTTGAGAAAAAATACCAGACGGCCATCCTCTACGGCAGCAGCAAGAACGCAACGGACGCCATGAGGGAGAACCTCAAAGGAATCTGTGATTTTGAGGTCCGGCTGCCGGTTGACCGAGCCCCGAGAGGACGCCGGGAGGAGCAGCTCCGCATGGCAAGCAATCAGGGCGCAGAAATCGCGTGGCTTGTTATGGCGGCCACCTGTCACGAGACGTTCGGCTACGGGAGAGACCGGCTGGCGCGCCTCAAGCAGAACTCCATGAACAACTACAAGCAGTACCTCGAGTGGGAAAAAGAGGATAAGGACCTCGCCCTCGACCGTCTGCGCAGATGCGTACAGGATGCCCTCAAAGAGGACCTCCGCGTCACTGACACCGACGACCGCAAGGGGATGCTTTCGACCCCGGGCAGAGGCCCCAGCGTATACGAGACGGCCGCTGTCTACTCGGAGATATTCAGGAGGGCCAGAGCGGGACGGGCAGTGGCTCCGCTCGCCGTATACAGCGCAGCGAAGTACGACGAAACCATGACGGCCGCCCGGAAACGGGCCAGCGTTATGCTCGGCTTATGACTATCTGCCCGAAAGAGTGCCCGGACAGACACCCGGGATGCCACGACCATTGCGAACGGTATGCGGAGAACAAGGCGGCATACCAGAAGATGAAGCAGGAGTACGACGGGAGCGTCCGAAACCCATACTGCCGTAGGTGGACGCACCGGGCCATCGTGCGCAGTTTCAAGAAGAAATTCAGGTAAAGGAGCGGTGACTATGTACGAGGTTCTTTTAGAGCTTGACGACCTGCTGGAAACCTTAACTTACTGGCTTTCCTTTGCGGCCGTCGCCTTGTCAGTAATAGTTGTTGCGGCCTATGTATGGCACAAGGCCGCCGAGCAGAAAGCAACCCGGGCGGAGACCCGGAAAAGAAAGGATGGGATGACATGAAACAGAGCGAAAAGCTCACGCAGCTCCTCGAGCTCATGCAGGCAAACCCGGAGCTCCCGGTCATCCCCTGTGTAGATGGGGATGTGGTCAGCGGCGACGAGTATTACTGCTGGCTTGGCTCATGGGGAGAGAGCGCGGTTCAGGAGTTCGTCATCGGCAGAGAGAGAACCTACTACCGGGAGGACGATATTTCAGAGATGAACGACGTCCTCTGTGAACACTATGACCCGGAGCTCGTGGACAACATGACGGAGGAGGAGACGCGGGCGGCGTACAACGCGCTCCCGTGGAAGAAAGCCATCTTCGTCGATGTCCACCAATACGAGGAGGAACCGGATGCCGAGGTATGATGTGTTCCTTGAGGGCAGGACAGAGAGTTCCACCTGCTACTTCGGCGTCGCGGTAATGGCGGATGACCAAAAAGAGGCGGAGTTCCTCGGGCACGAGGCCGGGCGAGTAAAGCACCGCGAGTGCGACGAAATCGAGGTCGTCGGCGTTATGCCGGTGATTTCCGCCCGGAACGCCGGAAAAGGGAGGCTCTGCCAGCGCATCCCGCTCAAAGAACGCGCTTTGAAGTTTGTAAAGGAGGCTATCAAAAATGGAAGAAGTAAGATTGATTGACGCGAACGCTTTGCACAAGCGCATTGAAATGAACCTTCGTGCCAGCAATCCGTTCACTATTGAAGAATGCTGCTATAAGGATGCCCTGAACAGCGTGGACGAGGCTCCCACCATCGACCCAGAGAGCCTGCGCGGTCATGCCAAGTGGGTGAAGGACAAGGAGTTGAAGTTTATCATCGTTGATGATGAAAACAACAGTCACGAGGAACCGGCAATTTGCTGTACCTACTGCAAGGCCAAAATTTCGCAAAGCGATTTCGACAGCTGGGTCTGGAACTTCTGCCCGGTCTGCGGGTTCAAGATGAAGGATGAAACGGAGGAGCAACATGAAACCGATTAACGCAGAGGAAATCGTCCGTGTATTCAACGGCTGGCTCGAGGAGGCGGACAGCCTCGCAGAGCGGGAGGCCATTGAGTGCTGCATCGACCACATTCAGGATACCCCGGCAGTCAGCCAGCAGGAGCTCCGCAGCTATATGCTGCCGTGGTTTAGCCCGTTCGCGGCCCCGTGGTGCGGGAAGATTCAGCGCGCTTTCCCGAAAGCTTACGTCACCATGAACTTCGAGTTGATTCTCGTCCCGAGGACGAACACTTACATCAACCTCAACCATTGTAGCACCCCGGACGAGTTCAAGGCTGAGGTCATCGAGGGTGTTTCGCGTTTTGCGTTCAAGGGATTCACCAAGCCGCTATGCAGAGAACACCTCGACGGCATCAATAAGCTGCTCGATACCCATTTCACGCCGGAGGAGATAGAATACATCTACACCAACCTCGGCAACGGTATCAACCACGAGCTGTGCATGAAGTTTGTCAAGAGCGGGTATGACCTCAAAGTAATCGAGGAAAGCGTATGAACTGCCAATTTTGCGAAGATTACGAGTGGAGCAAGAAGCACAGGCCAAAGACCGGCAGAGAGTTATACACAAAGTATTACGTCTGCCTTTATGAGAGAACCCTCAGAAAGGGCTGCGGGCTTGCCTCAACCTACACTCACAAAAGACGGCCGCTGAACTTCTGCCCGGAGTGCGGCCGCCAGTTGAAGAAAACAAAAAAGGAGGATGAAACGTGAATGGAGTCATTCGGGGCCGATGCCCGAGGTGTGGCGGGAAAATTATTTATTCTGAATTTTACCAGAACGCACGGGACTACACAATCCGAAAAGACGGAAAAGTTCCGAAACGCTATGTATCCAGAAGCGGAGAACTAAGCGAGAGCGTAGCGGCCTGTGAAAACGGTTGCGGCGTATACTGGGAAGATGAAGATTTTTCCATCGGGCAAGACGGGATGTTCTACGACAATAAATACACGGAGGATGGGCAGGCATGAAAGAAAAATAAGCAAAATCTAACCCCGAAACTTGAAAATGATTCAAGCGCATTTCAACCTTTAACCATCAAATTTGAAAAATGGAGGACAAATTTATGTTTCCGCAGAGAAGAATGACGACCGACACCCCGGATGGGAATTACTCGCAGGCTCTCAACCTGTTCGTGCGCGGCGAGGACGGCTGGGTACAGATGCCCAGCCGGAGCATCAGCCTCAACGACTACATGAAGCAGCTTATCAAGGCGCACAACGCAGACATTGACACCGAGGGAACGCCGGAGGAGTTCGACATGACCCTGTGCGAGCACCTGTTCGACGGCCCGGAGACCATCGAGGGTCTGCTGGCAGAGCACTACACCCTTTCGTGGGCTCTCGCCTCGTTGCGCGACAAGCTCAAGCACTACGAGGACGCGCTCATCCCGGAGATTATGCCGGAGGGCTTGCAGACCATCGACCGCGCCATCGGTACTTACGGCAAAGACGCCCAGCTCACCAAAGCTGTGGAGGAAATGTCGGAGCTCACAAAAGCTCTCTGCAAGCTCAAAGAGTGCAAGCGCAAGTATGATACCCCGTTCAACCGGGAGACGCAGGAAGTGTACTCGAACATCGAGGAGGAAATTGCTGATGTTTTCATCATGCTGGTGCAGCTCTTTGCAATTTTTAACCCTCACGAGCTGGTAAACATCACGAAAACCGTATGGGACAAGCTCGACCGGCTCAAGGATAATCTGGACAAAGAGACGGCAAAGCAGGAGGGTGGCAAGGATGAATCACCGGAACATTGATATTTACACCTGCGAGCATTGCGGACAGGAGTTTTACAGCGAGGCCGAGTGCAGAGAGCACGAAGAAACCCATACGCTGAATTTTGAGAATGCGACGCCCGAGGAGCTTGCCGAGGAACTTGACACGCTAGGCGATTATGCCTACTGCTACCGCATCGGAGACAGCGTTATGGGAATGACGGTAAAGTCGTACAGCAACCTTATGAGTGCAGCGGCCAGATGTCTGCGGAAGGGAGCCGACAATGCCGGAAAAAAGTGAGTTCGACAAGGCACTCGGCGAGCTGTACGACCTGACCGAGTGGGAGGACGCAGAGGCGGCCATCCGGGAGCTCCGCGCGCGGGGGCCGGAAATTGAGCGGCTCTATCTCGACAGCAAGATTCTCCCCGGAGAGCTGCGAGCCCTCGTTATGGTGAGTAACTGCCTCGAACGCGAGTTCGTCCATCGGCAGCTTGCCACCGGGCAGCCGCTTCACATGAATGTTTTATAGGAGACAGCACAATGAGCGATGATGGTATGTTTTGCCCGTACAAGAAAAGCACGAAACGGGAAGCGAGCTACTCGTGGATTAGCCGGACCGAGATTACAACGGAGCGTTTCGGCTGGTGCTCGGAAAAAAAGTGCATGGCCTATGAGAATGGCCGCTGCAAGCGGCTGGAAAGAGAGGGAGCCCAGTGAAGAAAAGGAACTGCCGGATGACCGGTGAGGAGAAGAATGTACATGAGCGCGCCGTGAAGCTGCGCAAGATGACGGACGAGAAGCTCGTGGAGCACATCGACCACATCCGGGAGGAGGCCTACAACACCGGCTACTCCGAAGCCGAGGCCCAGCGCGCATCGACCCCGGCCCCGGGCAAATCCCTGCAGCAGCTCCTCGAGCAGCTCGACGCCGGAGAGTGCAAGGGCATCAAGAGCGCGACCGCCTACAAAATCGCAGAGTTCGCCCGAGAGCAGGGCTACCTCGAATGAGCGGCCCGGTAAAGGACCCGCTCCGGGCCTTGCAGGGAGCGCGGAGCCGCGCGCAGGGCGGGAGGCTGGAAGAACAGATAGAAGCCTCATGCGCCCTTTTGACAGAGACGGGCCGCGCCGACATAAGCAAGACGCCGGAGCCGATGAAACCGGTGAGCCAGCCGAACAAGTCGGGGCAGTTCCGCGCGGTGTATACCAAAAAGGCGGAACCGGATTTCAAAGGCGTCATTCTCGGAGGCCGCGCGGTGATGTTCGAGGCAAAGAGCACCGGGACGGGCAGGCTGAACAAAGACCGCGTACTACCGGAGCAGGTCAAAAAGCTCGATTCTTACACAGCCCTCGGCGCGCACTGCTTCATCGTTGCCACATTCGACGGGCTGCGGATATACAGAATCCCGTGGACGGTCTGGCGCAGCATGAAGCAGCGATACGGCAGGAACTACGTCACCGAGGCGGACATCAAGGAGTACGCCGTGCGGTTTGGCCCGGGATTTACCCCGGACCTACTGCGTGGCATCCCGACGATGTACGACATCAACCCGCTTTCCAGCGTGAGCGATGTACTCACGGTGTTTTGTGGGATGCCCTACGGGACGCAGCCCGAGACGGAAGAGTGGCGCGCGGCCGTGTACAGATTTAACCGCTTTATGAACTGGACGACGCCGGAACGCTTTGTGCTTGTGGACGAAATACGGAGGGAGCAACCGAACATGGAAAACCCGATATTCTCATTTATGGGCGTTCCCATCACGGAGGGCAGCGCAAGCAAGCTCAAAGAGGCCATGAAGAAATACGGAGTCTCCGCGCTCGAAGTGGCTGGAGTTTGCGAACGCTTTGCAAAAATCGCCCGGGCCACACTCGACGAACTTCCGGACGGAAACAAAGAGGAGGAGCACGATGACTGAACAGGAAATTGTGATGATGGCCGCAGAGGTGGCGGCAAAGGCGGCTGTCGCTGCCGTTCGGGCCATCTTAGGGAAAGAGATACAGGAGAGCGTCGAGGCCGCTGTGACGGACGCTGCCCGCCTCGGAGCGGAGGCCAGCATCAAGGCCGTGGAGCAGGAGCGCAAGAAGTTCCGGGACGGCCGGAGCGACCGGAGATTCCGCAATACCAAGCTCCTGCTGCGGAATTATACCGTACTTAACGCCAACTGCTCCCACGCAGTATACGACGCGGCCAGCGCGGCCACCGGAGAGGAGAGTGTCGAGGAAATCGTGGAGGCACTGGACGAGCTGCTCGAGGAGAATCTCAAGGTCGAGAGCATTATGAAGTCGGCAGCCCGGACGCAGCTTATCATGCGCCATGTGAACAGGATGCTCGGAATCTACAAGGTCGTCTGCGAAAACAGCGTAGACGAGGGCGAGCAGAGGCACTACCGCGTTATCGAAGCCCTCTATCTGAGAGACCGGCCGCTCTCGCCGACGGCCGTAGCGGAGCGGGAAAAAATCGACAAGCGGACGGTCTACAAGGATGTGGACGCGGCTTGCGCTACACTCTCCGCCCTGATTTTCGGCATTGACGGCATCAAGAAAGCCTGACGGCACGAGACGGACGACCCGTTTCGGGGCAAAAACACGGCATTGACAAGGCACTGTACGAGTGCTAAACTACAAAATGTAGAATACCAACAGCAAAAAGAAATCCCCTAAACCCATAATTTTTTCTCCTATTTGACGGGAGCCGCCTTGCGCAGGGCGGCTCCTCTTTTTATGCGCAGGAGCGACCCAAAACGGGTCAAGGAGGAACGGCAGATGAAAATTATCACTCTGCCGGTGAGCGACCTCCATCCGGCGGACTACAACCCGAGGAAAGACCTCGCACCGGGCGACAAGCAGTACGAAAAGCTGGCCCGGAGCATTGAGACCTTCGGCTATGTTGAGCCCATCGTATGGAACCGGACCACCGGCAACATCGTAGGCGGCCACCAGAGGCTCAAGGTGCTGGTGCAGAAGGGCTACACCGAGGTACAGGTGGTAGAGGTCGAGCTCAACGAGCAGGAGGAGCGCATCCTCAATGTTTCGCTCAACAAAATCTCCGGCCGGTGGGACAACGAGAAGCTCACCGCGATTCTGGACGAGCTGAAAGAGCAGGACGAAATGGCCCTCACTGGCTTTGAGGACTGGGAGCTCGATGCTCTCAAGGTTACATACGACCACATCGAGGACCTGCTGAACGAGGACTTCTCCGACACCGGAAAGAGCGAGCCGAACAGCTACACCATGACATTCACCCTGCCCGAGGAGGTTCACGAGGCGATGGACAAGTACATCGACGAGAACCCCGCAGGCAAGGTTGAGCTGGCGCAGCTGCTCGTGAACAAGGCAAAGGGGCTTATCTGATGGAAATTATCAAAAAGAGAATCGCGGACATGGAGCGCGCGGAGTATAACCCTCGCGTGGAGCTTATGCCCGGCGATGACGAGTACGAGAAGCTCAAGCGGAACATTGACAGGTTCGGCGTGGTAGTCCCGGTAATCTGGAACAAGCGCACGAACCGTGTCGTGTCCGGCCACCAGCGTCTCACAGTGCTTATGAATGAGGGCGTCACCGAGACGGACGTATCTGTTGTTGACCTCGACGAGACCGCAGAGAAGCAGCTCAACATCGCCATGAACAAAGTGACGGGCGAGTGGGACGAGGTAAAGCTCAAGGAGCTGCTGGACGGCCTCGGCGACGCAGCCCCGGAGACGGGATTCGACCTGTACGAAATCGAGGCCCTCGAAAACAACGTGGACGCCCTCGTAGACGGCGACTTTCTCGACAGCGAGCTCAAGAGCATCGAGGAGACGTTCAACATCTCGCTCAAGTTCAGCGCGGAGGACCGCGACGTCCTGAAAGAGTACATAAAGGACAACGGCAAAGAGGACCTTGTTGCCGTCATCGTCCAGAAGATTAGAGGTGAGATTTAATGGGCTGCAAATGCGGGAGCCAGATTATTCTCTGCAACCTGCCTGTGCGTTTCGACACCTATCGCGGCTGCTCACACGGCTGCCGGTACTGCTTCGCACAGAAGAAGAACGACATTAGCCACATCGAGCGCGACGAAAGCGTAGACGGCCTGCGCTCCTTTATCGAGGGCAAGCGCGGCAACGAAACGGAGTGGTGCGACTGGAACATCCCTATTCACTGGGGCGGCATGAGCGACCCGTTCCAGCCGGTCGAAAAGCAGATTCGCGCCAGCTACGAGTGCCTCAAGCTGCTGGCTGAGACGAAATACCCGTTTGTGGTGAGCACAAAGGGCCGCCTCATTGCTGACCCGGAGTACCTCGACCTGCTGGCGCAGTGCAACTGTGTGCTGCAAATCAGCATGGTGTGTAGCAAGTACGACCGCCTCGAACGCGGGACGCCCAGCTACGAGGAGCGGCTCGCCATCCTCAAGACGGTATCGGCCAGAGTGCAGCGCACCATCGTCCGCATCCAGCCGTATATGCCCGAGGTGTTCCATGACGTTATGAAGAACATCCCTCGCATCGCGGAGGCGGGAGCCTACGGCGTCATCGTGGAGGGCATGAAGTTCTTCAAGGCCAAACCCGGCATGACGAAAATCGGCGGCGACTTCTGCTATCCGCTGCCCCGCCTCCGGCACGATTTTGAAGCCATCAAGGCGGAGTGCCATCGGTACGGCCTGAAATTCTACAGCGGCGAGAACCGGCTCCGCGCGATGGGCGACAGCATGACTTGCTGCGGCATCGACGGTCTGCCCGGATTCCGGCCGAACGAGTATAACCTCTGTATGCTGATGAACGGCAAGAACCCGGAGCCGACGGAAAAGATGAAAGAAGTCGGAACAGGCGGACCGTTCAAGACGCTGAACCAGAGCGCAGGCAGCGGGCGCAAAATTGCAAAACAGAGCTTTTACGGCCTGATGCAGGAGGAACTCGCCAAAAAGACCGACTATCACAGAAAGGTGTTTGGACTGGATGAATGAGTACAGCCTGACGCCGGTTCAGGAGGTAGACGGGCTGCGCATCAAGCGGGACGACCTTTACGCCCCGTTTGGCCCCGGAGAGGTGAACGGAGGAAAGCTCCGGCAATGCGTGATGCTGGTGAACAGCGTCAAGAAGGACTACAAGAGCCTGCTGACGTATTGCAGCATCCACTCCCCGCAAGCACCCATCACCGCAGCGGTTGCCCGGGCAAACGGGATGCCGTGCAGAATCGTGTACGGCGGAACCACCCGGGAGAGCGTTGCGGCTCTGCCTATGCCCCGGCTGGCGATGAAATATGGGGCGTCCATAGTGCTCGCAGCACGTTCCGGCCGCCACAGCATTTTACACGCCCGCGCAAAAGAGCTGGCGGCGCAGGAAAACAGCTTTATTGTCCAGTACGGCATCAATATCATCGGGTACGGCGACACGCTGCTAACCGCAGTTGCGGCGCAGACAGAGAACCTCCCGGACGATATAGAAAACCTCGTGATGACCTGCGGCAGCGGCATCACCGCCACCGGCGTTATGATAGGGCTGCACAGGTACGGGAAACGGGTCAAGAGGATGCACCTCGTAGCCACGGCCCCGGACCGGCGCGGATTCATCCATGAGACCCTCAAAAAGTACGGCGCAGACCGAGAGTTTGAGTACCACGACCTTTTCCACAGCCCCGGATTCGTCTATGAGAAGTCCGCAGCGGCTACATGGGGGGGCATTCGCCTGCATCCTCACTACGAGGCAAAGACGATGCAGTGGTTTAGAAGTTCCGGCATCGCACCGGAAAGCACCCTATTCTGGATTACGGGCGCGGAGCCTCGCAGCCCGGGACAGAGCTGAAAGTGAGGAGAGGAGGACAATGCCGAATAGGACCAAAGACGACCTTTGGGAGCGTCAACCGGGCGAAAGCGCGCAGGCCTACGAGGCATTTGCCATCTACCGAGATATGGGCTCAAACAGGAGCCTACGGGTCGTTGCCGAACAGTTATCCAAGAGTGACACGCTTATCAAGCGTTGGAGCCGCGAGAAAAAGTGGGGAGAACGCTGCCGAGCGTATGACAACCATTTGGATGACGTAGCCCGACAAGAGGCACTCCGAAAGTACAAAAAAATGAGGACCCGCCACATCGGCATCGCCTTGCAGCTCCAAGAGAAAGCCCTCGCAGAGCTCAAGAATCTGCCGGACGGGTCGATGACGCCAAAGGACATTATCCAGTTCCTCGACAAGGCCACAGAGCTTGAGCGGGATAACCGGATGGAGGAGGCAGGCGTCACGGCCGGAGGCAAGACGGCGGAGGAGCAGGAGGAAACCACGCTCTCCCTCGCCGATGAAATCGCGGCCGCATACGAGAACCGGAAACGAGGAGAACAGACATGATGACCCAAGAGGCTATCCTGTACTACGCAGACCACCCGGCTGATTTTGTCGAGGACCTGCTCCACGTTACGCCGGACAAGAACCAGCGCGCCATATTGGATTCTGTGGCAAAGAATCAGATGACGAGCGTCCGCAGCGGCCACGGTATCGGCAAGAGTGCGGTCGAGGCGTGGACCGTTATCTGGTTTATGTCAACCCGGCCATTCCCCAAAATCCCTTGCACAGCCCCGACGCAGCATCAGCTATTCGATATTCTGTGGGCGGAAATAAGCAAGTGGCTGCGCAACAATAAAGCCCTCGAGCGGGAGCTGATGTGGACAAAGGAAAAGGTCTACATGAAGCAGTACCCCGAGGAATGGTTCGCTGTGGCCCGAACGGCCAGCAAGCCGGACGCCCTGCAGGGATTCCACGCCGACGACATCCTCTACATCATCGACGAGGCCAGCGGCGTGGACGACAAGGTGTTCGAGCCGGTGCTGGGCGCACTTTCGACACCCGGAGCGCGGCTGCTCATGTGCGGAAACCCGACACAGCTGTCGGGCTTTTTTTATGACAGCCACCACAAGAACAGAGGCAGCTACACCACGTTCCATGTTGACGGCCGGAACAGCAGCCGCGTCTCGGACGACTTCGTCAAGACCATCATCCAGATGTACGGCGAGGATTCGGACGTTTTCCGTGTTCGTGTCGCCGGAGAGTTCCCCCGGCAGGAGAACGATGTTTTCATCCCCCTGCCGCTCGTCGAAAAATCCATTATGACCGAATGGACGGAACCGGCAAAACCTGTTCGCATCGACATCGGATGCGACGTTGCCCGCTATGGTGACGACCGCACCGTCATCGGGTACAAGGTGGACGAAAAGGCCATGTTCTACAAGCGCAAGAGCGGGCAGGACCTTATGCAGACGGCCGACGACATCATGGAGCTCGGCCTAAAGCTCATGGAAAAGTACCGGTTCGACAAGGCTATCCCCATCAAGATAGATGACAGCGGCCTCGGCGGCGGCGTCACGGACCGTCTGCGGCGCGTAAAGCGCGAGCAGCCGGAGCGGTTCTGGTGGATGGATATTATCCCCGTTTACTTCGGCCAGCGCATACACCATGACTTTTACTACGACAGCACCACCTACATGATGAGCGTCGTAAAGAACCTACTTGCACCGCAGACGCCGGAGGGCGCACAGAAGCCCGTCCAGCTCATTCTCCCGAACGATAACGACCTCGTCGGCCAGCTTTCCACACGAAAGTATTCCATGACCGACGACGCCAAAATCCGCGTGGAGAGCAAGGACGCCATGAAAAAGCGCGGGATGCACTCGCCAGACGAGGCCGACTGCATCCTCCTGCTGTGCCTGCCGGTCAAACCCAAGAGGAGAGGAGACGTTAAGAAGTGAGCGACAAGAAGCAGCCCGCCCAGCAGCGGGTAAACGTCCGCATCGTTAAAGCGGACGACCCGGAGCAGCGCGGCGGGATGAAGCCCATCGCCAAAGCAGACGGCTCCCTGCAAATCTCGCCGGAGGAGGCGTACACGGCAGGCATTTGGACAAAACCGCCGTTTGACCTCCGAGGGCTTTCCAAGATGGTGGATGAAAGCACTATACTCCCGCAGTGCATCCGGGCCTACAAGTCCAACATCGCCGGATTCGGAATTGACGTCCGGTACAAAGACGACTTTGCAGACGCGGACGAAACCCCGGAGATGAAAGCGGAGTGGGACCGGGCGACAGAGGTCGTCGAGATGCTCAACATGGAGCAGGAGAGCAACGAGCTCTTTGAGGACGTTGTGGAGGCCCGCGAAACCTACGGCTGCGCCTACGCAGAGGTCATCCGGGACATGGACGGGAACGTCATACAGCTCGAGTTCATCGAGGACACCCCCAGCGTGGAAAAGAGCCGGAGGCTGGACCCACGCGTCGAGGTGGCATATTTCCACCGGGACCACACCGAGAACCGCATGAGGAAGTTCCGCAAGTATAAGCAGACCGTCAACGGCAAGACGGTCTACTACAAGGAGTTCGGAGACCCGCGAATCATGGACCCGACGAGCGGAGAGTACGTCACCGAGCTCGAGTTCAAGAGCCGCGCCAACGAAATAATCGAGTTCGCCATCGGGACCGCCACATACGGCAAGGTCCGGTGGGTTGGTTCCATCCTTACCGTAGACGGAGCCCGGAGAGCGGAGAGCCTCAACAATAACTATTTCCTGAACGGCCGACACACCCCGTTGCTGATTATGGTGAAGGGCGGCAGCCTGACGGACGATAGTTTCGCAAAGCTCAAGGAGTACATGAACGGCATCCGAGGCGAGGCAGGCCAGCACAGTTTCATGGTGCTGGAAACGGAGGCGGCAGACAACCGCACCGGATTCAACGCCGAGAACCGGCCGGAGGTCGAGGTCAAGGACCTTGCTGCTATCCTGCAAAAGGACGAGCTTTTCCAAGACTACCTCGAAAACAACAGGCGGAAAGTGCAGAGCGCGTTCCAGCTCCCGGACCTTTACACCGGCTACACGACGGACTTCAACCGCGCGACGGCGCAGACGGCCATGGAAGTGACCGAGAAGCAGGTGTTCCAGCCGGAGCGGCGGCGTCTGGCGTGGGCCATCAACAACAGGCTGCTCAACTGCTATCAGTTCAAGTACGTCGAGGTGTTCTTCCGCGCGCCGGACGTTTCCAACCCGGACGACCTGTACAAGCTGCTGACCGTCTGCAACAACGCTGGCGGCCTCACCCCGAACAAAGCAAAGAGCGTCCTGTACAAGGCCCTCGGCGAGACCTCGGAGGACTTCCCCGAGGAATGGGGCGACATCCCGCTCGCGTTCATGAATGCACAGCAGCGGGCCGCAGCCACCGCCGTGGCGGGAAATAGCCTCAACGTGGCGCAGAACGGCAGTTCTGTCACCGGCAAGGAAAACACACAGCCGGAGGGCGAGGCATCGCAGAACGCCCGGCAGGGCGCGCCCAGCGTAGAGGAGCAGCTCGACGGGCAGATTCAGAAATCGGCAGCCGCCAATGAGACGGAAATTGTCGCCGTGATGAAAGAGGTCCGCCGCCTGCTGGCTGACATGAAACAGGAGGAGGGCGACGCGGAGTGAAGTGCTTACGCTGCGGACCCCTAATCAAGGCCATCGACGCATACCTCGCCAAAGCAGAAAACGACCTGTACGAGCAGCTCACGATGGAGGGATACCTCAAGGCAAAAGAGAGCCTGAACACCGTGGACGAAATCGAGGAGGTCGTTACGAAGCTCCTCGAGGACAACGCCGACGACCTGCTCAAGGAGCTGGCGGACGCCATCGACCTTGAAACTTTCTTCAAGGACAACTGGCCGAAGTTCAAGAACAAGAGCAAGCTGGCGCGGGACCTTTTCGACGTTTTCCATACTCAGTTTTCCACCATCATGCCGACGTATGTTGAGGCTTACGTCCAGAAAACGGATGCAGAGCTCACCGTTACGAAGCTCACCAAGCGGACAACCGATTGGATAAGCTCGTGGAGCAGCGACCTCGCCGACATTATGAAGCTGGACACTGAGACCGAAATCGAGGCGGTCCTGAAAAAGGGCCTGAACGACGGCAAGGGCATCAACGACGTCGCAAACCTCATTGCAGACAGCGGCATCCGCTCCCCGGGCTACCGCGCGCGGCGCGTGGCCCTGACGGAGGTGCTCCGGGCGCATGGTTATGCGCAGCTCGAAAGCTACATCCAGAGCCCGGCCGTCGAGGAGAAGATGTGGAAACACACCGGAGCGTACCGGAACGACCCGAGACAGAACCATGTGGATATGGACGGCGTTCACGTCCCGAAAGGGCAGCCGTTCACCCTGATTGGAGCTGACGGAAATACCTACTACCCCATGACCCCACGAGACGTCTGCTTGCCGCCGAGAGAGAGCGTCAACTGCCATTGCCTTTTGCAGCCGGTAGTTAGTGAGGAGGTGCTCGGCCTCTCCCTTGAGGAGCGGCAGGCCCTCCAAGCGCAGGCCATCGCGGAGGACGACGGCGAGTGGGAGAAGGAGCTCGACGCGCAGAACAAGGCGCGCGCAGGCATCAACGAGGAGGACTACACGTGAAAGTTACCATCGACGAAGCCCGAGTTGGAAAGCAGCCTATTCTCAAAATCGACGGCATCGAGCTGGCGAACATCGTAAACGGGTACACCCTGCACCATGACGCAGGACAGCCCGCAACGCTTGAATTACGGATTGCATTCGGAGCCGATTTATCCGAGATTGAGGCTCTGCTTGAGAACCCCAACGTCAAAATCATTATGCCGGAGGAGGAACCCCATGTGGAAAGCACTTGACCGCATCGTTTCGGCGATTATTCGCCGCCTTTTCAAGCCTAAGTACCATGTGGAGCGGGTCGAGAGATACCAGCTCCCCGGGAGGCTGCGCATCGTCAAGTGGTGCGCAGCACCGGCCGACGCACCGGAGGACGAGCTCCGGCGCATCTTCTCCATCGTAGACGAGCCCCAGTGCGATGATATGGTCGTTTGGTTCTATTCATCGCTTGAGGATATAGGCCGCAAGCCCTTTGACGTTGCACTCCTTGAGCGCAGCGGCAAGGACGCATGGCCGACCATTAGACGCCCTGCCTAGGAGCGTAGAGAGGAGGTGAGAAAACCATGAGCAAAATCGAGAAAGCATACGCCATCACAGATGCAAAGATCTCTTTTGTCAGCCTTGTAGACAAGGCGGCCAACAAGAAACAGTTTCTTATCACCAAGGCGGAGCACGGCTCCGCCTCTTTTGCTTCTTACGGCCGAATCGTCAACGCGGATGCTGATAGCCACTACATCACCGGCATTGTCTATGAGCCCCTCACAGAGGACGCCCACGGCAATTACATGACGGAGCAGGAAATCACCAAGGCTGCGTACTGGTTCGCCAAGAACGGCAATCAGGTGGATGTGCAGCACTCGTTCGAGCCGCTCGAAAAGGCGGCCGTCGTCGAGAGCTATGTCGCGCCTTGCGATATGAGCGTCGGAGAGCAGGCCATCAAGAAAGGCACATGGATGATGACTGTCGAGGTGGACGACCCGGATATTTTCGAGAAAGTCCAGAAAGGCGAAATCACCGGCTTTTCCATGGGCGGCGTCGGCAAGTACAGCGACGAGGACGACCCGCTGCCCGATGACGGAGTGGCAAAGGCGGAGGAGCAGCCCGAAAAGGGTATGCGCGGCATCTTCAAGAAGATGGCCGCCGCCCTCGGCTTTGATGTTGTCGAGAAAGGCGAAGTTGCCGACAACTACACCAAGCGCAGCCAGAGCGACAACTTCTGGACCGCGTTCTACGCGCTCAACGACGTTCTGTACCGGTACAACTGGGTGAATGACCGCTGGGAGTTCGCGTCGGACGAGGAGACCATCCGAGACGCCCTGAACGACTTCAACAACATCGTCACCGAGCTGCTCACCAAAGGACAGCCCGTTGCGAAATCGCTCGAAAGCTGCGCCGTCATCAAGGCTGGCAAGGCCATGAGCAAAGCCAACCGCAGCACGTTGCAGTCCATCTACACAAACCTCGGGGAGTTCCTCGATAAATTCCCCGAAGAAGAACAGGAGGAAACCGAAGTGACCAAGAAAGAAATCGAAGATACCGTGGCGGCAGCCGTCGCCAAGGCACTGGAAACCCAGCAGAAGCCCGCGACTGACCCCGTCCAGAAAGCCGCAGAACCGGCAGCAGAGCCCGCAGGCCTGACAGTCGAGGCCGTCGGCAAGATGGTCGAGGCAGCCGTCGCAAAGGCTCTCGGCCAGCAGGAGGAGCCCGAAAAGACCCCGGAGCTGCTGACCGCCGAGAATGTTGCAGACGTCGTCGCAAAGGCCGTCGCAAAGGCTGTCGCACCCGTCCGCAAGGCCGCAGGCCTGCCGACCAACCTGAACGATGATGGCGACCCGGAGGACCCTGTCGAGAAGTCCGAGCCGCACTATCTCGCTGGTATCCTGTAAGGAGGAACAAGCACTATGACCATGAGAAGCAATAAGACAATCGTGAACGCAGCAGGCCAGACCATCACCACCGCCGGTCTGGCCGCTGGCGGCGCACTGAACCCGGAGCAGGCGAAGAAGTTCATTCAGCAGACCTTTGAGGCCACTCCGCTGAGCGGCCTCGTCCGCCACGAGCTGCGCTCCGCAAAGACCGGCGAAATCGACAAGATTGGCGTCGGCCGCCGTCTGCTGCGCAAAAAGACCGAGAACACCGACGACGGCTACCGCTCCGGCGTGAAGCACGGCAAGCTGGAATACGCTTGCACCCCTGTCCGTCTGCCGTGGGAAATCACTGAGGAGACCCTGCGCGAAAACATCGAGGGTTCCAACTATGAGACCATCGTCACCAACCTGATGACCCGTCAGATTGGCTGCGACCGCGAGGACCTGTGCCTGAACGGCGACGAACGGTATGCCAAGGTCAAGGAGTTCAGCTCCTCTGAGACCTACGCTATTGGCGACCTCGTCGCATACAACAAGAAGGTTTACCAGTACACCGCAGCCCACACCGCAGGCACATTCGACGCAGGCGAGGCCACCGAGCTGGGTACTGTCGATGATGCCGACTTCCTCAAGGTGAACGACGGCTGGGTCAAGCAGTTCAAGGAGGGCGGCCACGTTGTCGATGTGTCCGGCATCAACTCTGGCGCAATGGTTCTGGATGTGTTCTACAAGGGCCTGCGCGCAGTTCCCGACAAGTTCAACAACGGCTCTCTCCGCTGGCTGATGTCCCCCCACCGCCGTCAGGAGTGGGAGCGTTACATCCTGAATCAGGCAGTCACCGCAGGCGGCATCATCACCGACAAGCGCGTCGAGAATCCCGCCAGCGTTCCCGTCATCGAGGTTCCGGCCCTGCCCGACGATGTCATCATGCTGACCGACCCGAAGAATCTGGTCGTCGTCAACTCCTACGGCGTTGTCATCCGCAAGACCACCGAGGGTCCGGAGGCCATCTATCAGGACAAGCGTTTCTATGTCGTGCATTTCGACTTCGATACGCTGGTTGAGGAGCTGGACGCAACGGCCATTGTGACCGGTCTGGCATCTATCTAACAGGAGGCAGGACGCTATGCACCTCAGACTGATTAAAGGTCTGTCCTATGATGGCGTTGTGCGCGCCTCTGCGGCACATCCTGACGTCTTTGTGGACGACCCCGAGAAATATACCGCGCTGCTGGAAAGCGGCTATTTCGAGGCCCTCCCTGACGCTCACACCGTCACCGGCCATCTGGACGCCGACTTCCTCGGCGAGATGGACGAGGAGCAGCTCGACAAGCTGGCTGACGATATGGGCGTCGATACCACCGGCAAGGACAAGGCGGAGGTCGTCGCGGCCGTCGCCGAGGAGCCCGTGGAAGTCCCTGACATTTCCAAGATGAAGCTCGACGAGCTCAAGGAATTTGCCGAGGACAACAGCATCGACCTGACCGGCTGCGCCACTAAGGCCAGCATTTTGCAGAAGATTCGTGAGTATGAGGCGGATGCAGCCGCAGCGGCCGCCATCATCGCCCCGGAGGGCTGATGGCCGAACGGCCGTGGGTCACGCCGGAGGAACTCAAAGAGTACACAGAATTTGAGGAAGTAAAGAACCGCGCCGACAGCAAGCTCAAAATTGACATCTCCCGGGCGGAGAGCTGGGTCATCGACTACTGCAACAACAGATTCGACGACCCAGAGAAATACCCCGAAATCCCGGAGAACGTCAAGACGGCGGTCCTCCTTATCGCGGAGGCATACGCCCACAATGCCGTTGAGCAGACCAAAGTCCGCCTCAAAAGCGAGACCTTTGACGACTACTCCTACACGGCAGAGAGCAGCATCATAGACGTCGGGAAACTGGGCGTGGAGAGCCTGCTGGACGATTACGTCGTCGTGCAGCCGCTCAACGGCGTCACGATGCGGTTAAGGAGCCTCTGAGCCAATGGCTATTGAGGACTTCTTTGACCATCGTTGCAGTATCTACCACACCCAGCAGGAGAGCACGAGCCCCGGCTACGGGCTCCCCGGCTCCCCCAAGTTCAAATACCCAAAACAGCCGGACCTCGAGGAAGTCCCGTGCCATTTCGGAGTGCGTAGCGCGTCCATCCAAATCGCCCAGCAGCAACCGCAGAACGATATGGACAGCGACATAAAGCTCACGCTCCCGGCAGGAACGGACATCAGGCTCAACGACAAAATCGTCAGCAGCGAAACAGGGCTCGAATACACCGCAGGTCAACCGCGAAACATCCGAGGGCATCACATGACGGTAAAGATATACCGCACAGCCCAACAGAGGCCATTGTAATGGCGCAGGTGACATTCGACACAGTAGAGCTTGAAAACTTCGTGAAGCGGCTCGGAACGGCCGCGCAGGGCGAGTTTAAGCGGGCACTGAACAAGTTTCTTGAAGGGCTCGGCATGGAGTTCCTACGCATTCTGCAAGATGAAATCGTTCGCCGGAACGTGCTGGACTATCGGCTGCTGCTCCACAGTTTCCAAAAAGGCGACGGGGAGAACGTCTGGACACTCGACGAGAACGGCCTGACCCTTGAGGTCGGCACGAACGTCGAGTACGCCAAGTTCGTAAATGACGGCCACTGGACCAACCCGAAAGGGATAGAGAGGCGATTCGTTCCCGGACACTGGGAAAAGGCGAACGGAAAGGACCGCTTCATCTACACCCCGGGAGAAAAGACCGGGATGGTCCTAAAAATGAAATGGGTGGAGGGCTCCCACTACTGGGAAAGCTCCATCAGAATCCTAGAAAAGCTCTACCCGGAGCTGCTCGAAAAGAAGCTGCAAAGCTGGCTGGACGAGTATTTCAAGGATTTTTTGTGAGGTGAAACCTATGGCTGCCTTAGAGCAGGAAATCGCAAGCGTTATCCGCTTTATCCTCGATTCCGTACCCGGGATTACGCCCTATTACTGGGACATCCCGGAGGGATTCGTCGTACCCTCTGTTTTCTTTCCGCAGCCGGAGCTCACACCTCTCGGCGACACGTTCGCGTCCTATGCGGTGGAATATGACTGGTACATCCGGTTTTTCGCCAGCACGGACGAGGACGCCTACGCAAGCGCGGCAGCGGCCCTGAACGCCCTCTGCACAGCCCGCCTGCTGGTTCCGCTCATTGACGAGACGGGAGCAGCGGCAGGAGGCGGAGTGCGGCTCAAAGACCCCGGAGGAGTGAAGCGGCTGGACACAGGCACGGCCCAGCTCACACTCCACTGGGACAGCCGCCGTCCGTACAACAGGGTGGATTGCCAGAAGGTAATGCACTACAACCTCGACCTCAAAGCGGCCGAGGGAAAAACTGAATAGGAGGTATCTGCATGGCAGAGAAGAACGCGAGCGCGGCACAGACCGCGCAGAAGTTCCCTATTGAGCGTCTGGCAAAGGCTTGCCGGACGCTTTTTCATGTTTCGGCCAGCACGTTCGCCGGTGCCACGGCGGGCATGACTGGTGAATACACCGTCGAGGAGATGCAGAAGCACATCGACGAGTGGCTCGGAAAGGAGGCCGTTGTTTAATGGCAGGTGGTAAATACGATAAGCTGGCGGGAAAGACCCGCCCGGGCACTTACATCAACTTCGAGAGCGACCGCAACGACACCGTCGGCAACTCTGAGCGCGGCATCGTGCTGCTGCCCCTGATTGGCTACGACTTTGGCCCCGCCAAGACGCCCATCACCCTGACGGCAGCGGCCCCGGATGCTTACAGTGTGGAGCTCGGCCGCAGCGTCTACGACGCGACCAACGATAAGATGCGCCTGATTCGTGAGGCATTCAAAAAGGCTGCCAAGGTCATCGTCTACATCACGGAGAGCGGCACGGCCGCAACCGGAGCCGCTGCTCCGCTGACAGTCACGGCCAAGTACGGCGGCACTCGCGGCAACGATATTCACGTCTCTGTCGTCGCAAACCCCGTCGGCGGCTTTGACGTCACCGTGTATCTGGATGCTGACGCCACCGCTGTGTACGAGGGCGTCAAGACCGTCGAGGAGCTGATTGCAGCCGCAGCAGACGACAAGCTGGTGAAGTTCACCGGTACGGGCGACCTGAAAGCGGCATCCGGCGTGAAGCTGGCAGGCGGCACGAACGTCACCAGCGCAAACGGCGACGTCACCGCGTTTGTGGACAAGATGGAGGGCATCAAGTTCAATACTCTGTGCTTCCCCGTTACCGATGATACGTTACAGACCGCAGCCATCACCAAAATCAAGTATATGCGCGAGAGCATGGGCAAGGGCGTGAATGCGGTTATGCCGGACGCAAAGAGCCCTGACCACGAGGGCATCATCAATGTCACCAACTCTGTTGTGGTTGACGACGTTGAGCTGACCCACGCGGAGGCCTGCGCATTCGTTGCGGGCATCACCGCATCCGCAAGCTGCATCAAGTCTAACACCTACGAGGTCTACAACGGCGCGACCGGCATCGTGGACCCCAAGGACAACGAAGCAGCCATTGCAGCCATCAAGAACGGCGAGATGTTCTTCTCCTACTCCGAGGCGGGCAACGTCATCATCGAGTACGACATCAATTCTCTGGTCTCTTTCAAGAAGCCCAAGGACAAGACGTACAGCAAGAACCGTGTTATCCGCACTCTGGACGCTATTCAGGAGACCATCCAGAATAACTTCCCGCCCAACAAGTACGACAACAGCCCGACCGGCTACGCCGCTATGAAGGGCATCGGCCAGACCATCCTCAAGCAGTACGAGGACATGGGGGCCATCAAGAACGTGGACTATGACGCGGACTTCAATATCGACGAATCTTTGAGCGGCGGCGACGAGGTTTATTTCATCGTCGCAATTCAGCCCGTGGATTCTGCCGAGAAGCTGTTCTTCACCGTCAAGACCCGCTAAAGCAGCAGGAGGTAAGTTATGCAGTACAACAAAAACCCTATTAGCCTCCGTGAGGGCCATGCGTTCATCGACGGCGTCGAGGTCATGGACGGCGTGAAGATGAATATCAACTTCTCCCCGGAAGTGTGGACCGGCCGCCAGTTGAACGAGAAAACCCCGTCTAGCCGTTGGGTTGGTGCGACCATCACCGGCAGCATGACCCGTCGCAGGACGAACAACTGGCTCAAGACCAAAATCAAGGAGTATCAGGCCACCGGAGCGACGCCCGAGCTGACTATTCAGGGCATCATGGACGACGCGAACTCCGACTACTATGCAGCCCACGGCTCCGACGTCGTGACCTGCGTCGGCTGCGTTATGACCGGCGACCTGCCGCTGACCGCACTGGACGCAGAGAGCGGCAGCGTTGTCGATGACGTCATCAACTTCAATATCAAAAACATCATCTAAGTCCCAGACATTTTTGTCGGAAACATACAGGCGGAGCCTCTCCTAGGTGGAGGAACTCCGACTTTTATTTTGGAGGAGACAGCTATGAGCAAGAACCTGAAATATTTTATGCGCGAGGCAGCAGAGGTGGAGAAGGTCGTCACCGTACCGGCCCCGGAGAGCTTTAAGGACGAGAACGGCAAGGTCATCCAGCTCGAGGTCAAGGTGCTGTCCTCTGAGCGTATCCGCGCCATCAATGAGGCGTATCACACCCACACTGTCGCTCTGGACAAGAAAGGCAATCCCTACATCAACGGCGGCAACGTGGTTTTCCGCGACGAGCGCGACAATGCAAAGGCCACTCGTCACATCCTCGTTGAGGCCCTGCAGTACCCCAAGCTGGACGACCCGGAGCTGATGAAGTATTACAACTGCGTTGACATCACCCAGATGCCGGAAAAGGTTTTCTCCCGCGCCGACGAGTTTGCTCATGTCACCCGCGTCGTCATGGCTCTGTTGGGCATCGGCGGTCAGCTCTCCGAGGAGGAGCGGAAGCAGGCCGATGAAAAGGAAATCGACGACGCAAAAAACTGATTCGCAGCGCGGGCAGCGAGACGTACTGGGCCCATGTTCTTTGGCAGCGACACGGCCTCCGACCGGAGGAGTTCGACCGAATGAGCCGGAGACAGAAGCTCTTTTACATCGCCTCCGAGGAGGAGGAAAGCGCGCGCCCGTGCAGAAGAGATACCATGAAGCTCGTCCCTATAGGGCGATAGGAGGACCGACATGGCAACGCTGAAAGTCGTATTCAAGGCCATCGACGAAATCTCCTCCAAGTTCAACGAGATGACGCAGAGCGGCGAACGGGCTCTTGAAGCGTTTGAGAACACCGGCACGGCGGCAGACGGAGCGTTGAGCAAAGTCTCCCGCACGGCCGCTCAGACCGCCAAGAGCACCGACGCTACTGCTGATTCCGTCGATGACCTGTCCTCGGCCATCGGGGACTATGAAAAGGCCACCGGGCAGGCGGCAAATTCTACCGGCATCCTGTCCGAGAAAACGACCGAGACCGAGAAGAACCTCGACGAGGCAGCGGAGGCAGCCCGTAAAGCCTCGGAGGAGGTCGAGAAGTTCGGTGATAAGTCCGAGGAAACTGGCAAGCAGAGCGAGGAATCGAGCAAAAAGGGCCGCGACGGCATCAAGGAGCTGCAAGGCGTCCTTGCGTCGGCCGGAATAGCCGCCACTCTGAACGAGATTAAGAACGGCTTTTTTGACTGCTCCGAAGCGGCCGCACAGTTCGAGACCTCCACTGCAATGGTTGCTACCATCGCGGATACGAGCCAGAAATCCTTGAGCAGCATCTCGAAAGAGGTGCGCACATACTCCAACGAGACCGGCGAGGCGGCCAGCGACATGGCGGAGGCGACCTATCAGGCCATCTCTGCCAGCGTCAACACGGCGGACGCTGCGGCCTTTGCGGGAACCGCGACCAAGCTGGCCGTCGGCGGTTTTACGTCGGCGACCACGGCTGTTGACGTTCTGACAACGGCCATCAATTCCTACGGTCTCGCGGCGTCGGATGCAACGCAGCTTTCCGACTACCTTATCACCACCCAGAACCTCGGCAAAACGAGCGTGGACCAACTGGCGCAGAGCGTCGGCAAGGTCATTCCTCTGGCGTCTGCGTACAACGTCCAGATGGACAATCTTAGCTCGGCTTACGCTGTCCTAACCGCCAACGGTATTGCTACCGCAGAATCCGGCACCTACCTCAAGTCGATGCTGTCAGAGCTCGGCGACACCGGCAGCGACGTTTCTGAGGTCCTGCTGAACTCCACTGGCAAGACCTTTGCGCAGCTCATGGAACAGGGCTATTCCCTCGGCGATGTTATGTCTATGCTTGGCGACGCGGTAGACGGAGACAGCACGGCATTCAATGCCCTGTGGAGCTCCACGGAGGCCGGTATCGGCGCACTGTCCCTGTTCAACGCAGGAGCAGACAAGTACAACAGTGTGCTCGATTCCATGCGTACCAGTGCAGGAGCAACCGAAAAGGCATACTCCACGATGGCGGACACGACCGACAAGAGCAAGCAGCGGATGGAGAATGCGTTCAACAACCTGAAAATCTCTGTCGGCGATGTGCTCAACCCCGCGCTCACGCAGGTATACGAAGGATTCACCAACGTATTTGCGGGCATGAGTGATTTTGTGGACGAGCACCCGGCCGTCGTGGCGGCCATTTCGGCCATTGCGGTCGGTGTTGGCGGATTCACGGGCGCGCTGGCTGCCTACAACCTCGCAACCACGGCTGCGAAGTTCGTGACGGAGGCATTCACCGCGACTTTGGCGGCTAACCCTTACGTCCTCGCGGCAGCAGGCATCGTTGCTGTTACAGCAGCGGCTGTCACCCTGACCGGAGTGCTGATTACGCAGAGCGACGAGTACGAGGGCATGACGGCCACCTGCCGTGACCAGTACGACGAGCTGCAGAGGCTGAACGACCAGTACAATGCAGCCTGTGAGCAGTACGGCGAGAACTCCGACGCGGCCAACAGCCTGCGTTACCAGCTCGACCAGCTCAACGACGAGTTTGAAACCAACCGGCAGACCGTCAAGGAGTTTGTGGCGGAGTGCGACGGCCTCGTCGAGAGCCACAACAAGGTCATGGACGCCTACAACAGCTCCACCTCGAGCATAAAGGACCAAGAGCTCGGCACACTGGCTCTGACCCAGCGGCTCGGGGAGCTGGCCTCGCAGAACACGCAGACCACCGCGAGCTACACGGAGATGAAAGCCATCATCGACCAGCTCAACGCAGACGTCCCGGGTCTCGGCCTGACCTACGACGGCGTTACCGAGAGTGTGGACGCGACCGTCGAGGCTATCAAGAAAGCTGCAAAGGCGCAGGCTGATTCGGAGTATAAGGCAGAGCAGCAGCAGACCTATGTTGACCTGCTGAAAGAGCAGAGCAGCCTCGAACAGCAAATCGCGGAGGCGGAGGCCAACCTCGACGCGGAGCGTCAGCGGCGCGGCATGAGGCAGGACGACGTCACCGGCGACTGGGTCAGCGGCAGCGGCTTTTGGATGGAGGACAGTCCGTGGGTGGCGTGGACTTCCGACATCGACGAGTACAAGAAATCCCTCGAGGAGCTGCAATCTGCCTACGACGAGAACCAGCAGACCCTCTCCGACATCGAGGGCGAGTGGCGCGGCGTCGCGCAGGCGGTCGAGGATTCGCAGAACCAGACTGTCAGCTATGAGGAGGCTGTAAGCGCGGCCGTCAGCACGGCACAGACAGAGCTCGATAACCTCACAGCGGCCTATGACAAGGCGTATGAATCGGCCCGGACGAGCATCGAGGGGCAAATCGGTCTGTTTGACACGATGAAAACCTCGTCTGAGCTGTCCATCAGCGACATGGAAAAGGCCATGCAGAGCCAGACGGACTACCTCAACCTCTACTCTGAAAACCTCAAAAAGGCCGCAGAATACGGCCTCGATGACGGCCTGATTAAGTCGTTGAGCGACGGCAGCGAGGAAAGCGCTGGCTACATCAACGCCATCATCCAGAACATCGAGAAACTGGGAGGCAGCACTGAGGGTATGCCCGCAGCGGCCTCCAAGTTCGTCACCGAGTTTAACTCCAAGTTTGAGGAGACCGAAAAGGCAAAGGACACCTTCGCGGACAACGTCGCCAAGATGGAAACCGACTTCGACGAGAAGATGGGCGAAATCGAGACCCGGATGTCCAAGACGGTTCAAAACATGGAGATGACCGACGAGGCCCAGAAAGCGGCACAGGATACCATCAAGGCCTACTGTGATGCAATCCGCTCCATGACCGGCGAGGCCGGGAGCGCAGCGGAGGCCGTTGCGAACGCAGCCGCCTCCCACCTGAAAACTGCGCCGACCACGACGCCAACCACCACGACAGTCGCCGGTCACGCGAACGGTACTCTGTCCGCACAGGAGGACGTCTACATCGCCGGTGAGGCGGGCCCCGAGCTTATCATCGGCGCGCGTGGGTCCGAGGTGTTCCCCACGCAGGAGACCGAAAGAATCCTCGCGGCCGTGAACAGCACGGAAAACGCCCCGGACGACACCGCGCCGGAGCCAACGGCAAGTCCGCTCCCGGAGAACGACCTGCCGGAGGGCATGGAGGCCGTCAAGGAGTATTCTTACCTGACAGCTGACGGGCAGGGCTCTGATGCGCAGCCCACCGGCATTGAGTACGTCGAACCGGAGGTGCAGGCGCAGACTACGGAGGAGGCTGCACCCGCAGAGGAGGCCCCGGTCAACACGACTGCCCCGGCCACCAGCGACGCGCAGCAGGAGGCCCCGGCCTCCTCCTCGGACGCGCCCAGCATTGGCGAGACTGTCAAGCGCATTATCATCGAAATCAACGGCAGCGGCTCCATCGACGTCGGCGGCATGAATGAGGAATCCGTCCTCGACATTCTGACGCGCCATGCAAAGCCGGTCCTTATGAGCATCATCAAGGGCGAAATCTTCGAGGAAGGAGACCTTGCCTATGATTTTTGAGAGCAGTATGCAGCTCTGGATTACGCACAACGGAGAGCGCGAGAAACTGCGCTTTCCCGTTCTGCCGACGAAGTTCGACGTCACTCACGGGACGAAGAACACGAGCGTCACCATCAGTGGCCTCGGCGAAATCCTCGTTTTGCAGGACCGGGCGGCCGTGGAGGTATCGTGGGACAGCTTTTTTCCGGCCGCGTATTTTCCGGGCATCCAGACGCCATTTATGCTGTCGTCACCGGATGCGATGATACAGCGGCTTTTCGAGTGGAAAATCAGTGCGAAGCCGGTGCACCTCATCCTGACCGGAACGCGCGTAAACTTCTACGCGGCTATCCAGAGCTTGCAGCCTTACAGAAAAGGCGGCGACCCCGGGAGCATCTACTACAAAATCAAGCTCAAGGAGTACAGAGAGGTCAGAATCCGGCAGGTCAAAGTCAGCTCTACCGGAACCGCGACCGTCTCCGGCGGCTCCACCCGGACAGACAACCGAGTGCAGGCGAAAACCTACACGGTCAAGCCCGGAGACTGCCTCTACAACATCTCGAAATCGACCCTCGGCGACGGAGGCCGGTACAACGAAATCTATTCCCTGAACAAGGATAAGCTCAAAAACCCGAATTTGATTTATCCCGGACAGGTGTTGCAGCTCCCGTGAGGTGAGGCAATGGGCAAGATTACATTCCTCGTCACAAAAGGCGAGACCACCTACGACATGAGCGAGCTGGTGGAGAGCGCGACATGGAGCGGCCGAAAGGGCTCCCCGGCGCGCACTCTTTCTGTATCGCTTATCGACGATGACGGCTGGAAACACGCCCGTTCCGGCATTGATGTCACCAAGGGAAACCACTGTGTTTTTTATTGGGAGGGCGCAGAGCTGTTTCGCGGCATCATCATGCAGCAGAGGCAGAGCACGAAAAAGACCATGACCATCAAGGCCTACGACGTGGGTATCTACCTGTCGAACAACAAAGACAGCTTTTGCTACAAGCAGAAAAAGGCGTCCGAAATCTTCAAGGACTGCTGCGACCGATTCCAGATTCCGTACAAGGATGTGGCCGACACCGGCTATGTCATCTCGGAGCTGCCAAAGGCCAAAACGACAGCCTGCGACGTTATTTTGGACGCCTTGAGCCTCACATTTAAGGCCACCGGCATCAGGCATTATGTGACGTCAGCCGACGGGAAACTGAGCTTGATAAAGCGGAAAGACAGCATCCTGCAATGGGTGGTGGAAACCGGCCGGAACCTTATAAGCTACGACTACACTTGCAGCATCGAGAAGGTGAAAACCCGCATAAAGCTGCTGTCTAAGGAGGACAAAGTGCTTGCCGAAAAGGCGGACACGGAGCTCGAAAAGACCATCGGCATCATGCAGGACATTTCCACGCCCGACAGCAACACCGAGGAGGCAAACCTCGCGGACATGGCTGAATCCATGCTCGCAGAGCAGAAGCTCCCCAGCAAAACGCTGACAATCGAGGGCCTCGGGCAGGCAAACGTCATTTCTGGCGTCGGCCTGTGCATCATCATCAGGCCGCTCGGCATCTCGAACAGTTACTATGTAGACGAAGATACCCACACATTCAAGGGCAACTACCATTCGATGCGCCTTACCTTGAACATGGCAACAGACACCGAGCGGAGCGCAAAGGCTAGCGATGAAAAGAGCTCGACCTCGCACTCCGTCGGCGATAAGGTCCAATTTTCGGGCGGTCCCCAGTACGTTGCGTCCACCGCGACGTCTCCGACCAACAGCCCGAAAGCGGGACCGGCGAAAATCACTGCCATCGCCAAGAGCAAGAACGCAAAACACCCGTACCACATCATCCACACGGACAAGCAGAGCACGGTCTATGGATGGGTGGACGCCAGCCAAATCGGATAGGAGGAGATGCACATGAACCCGGAAGAAGCAACGAGCCTAAAGCAGCTCTTTCTATCCATAATTCCGAAAAACGGCGACATCGTTGTCGGTACAGTCACGAAAGAGAGCCCGCTCACCATCCAGATAGAGAACGACGAAAAGCTCGAAATCTCAGGCAGCGCGCTCCTTGTCCCTCGGAACCTGACCGACTATCAAGTGAAAGTAGACATCGCCCTCGCGGATGGCAAAATCGACAGCAACACTCATGTTGGCGGAGCGCACGGCCACAAGTTTCAGCTGAACGATTCGAGAGGCGGACGGGTAAGCGGTATCGTCGGCTGCCCGGTCGAGGGCGAAAAGGATAAGCCTGTTGGAGACTATCACAAGGTCGAGAGCAGCAAGGAGAGCGCACACATCCACTCGCTGAAAACCTTTTCCATCGAGAGCGGTCTGCTGACCGTTTACAATGCGCTCAAGACGGGCGAATCTGTCTACCTTCTCCGCTTCAACGACGGTAAGAGTTACTACGCTCTTGAGAGGGCTATCGTATGAGCAGAGTATTTGTTCCCATTCCCATTTCCGGCATCGAGGAGGAGAAAGAGCAGCCGTCGCTCACCTACAAGCTCGACCTCGATACCGGGCGCATCGTCGGAAAGGTTGACGGCCTCGAAGCCGTCAACCAGTTTATTTTGAAAGCACTCCTCACTCCACGTTTCCACTGCCTCGTCTACGACAACCAGTACGGCAGCGAAATCAAGGACACTGTCACGGACGAGAGCGCGACAGAGGAGCTTATCAGGGCGGAAATCCCGAGACTTGTGGAGGATGCACTCCTCTGCGACGGCCGGATTCTTAAAGTATATGACTTTGAGTTTGAGTTCAACGAGGATTCCTGCAACGTCCACTTCACGGCGGACACTATTTACGGGACCACAGAGGTCGAGGAGGTGATATAGAGTGTTTGAAGCCCAGACCTACGACAAGGTTTTGGAGGAGATTTTGAGCCGCGCGCCGGACGGAATCGACCTCCGGCAGGGCAGCATCTTCTACGATGCTGTCGCAGGCATCGCTTTCAAAATTGCCAAATACTATGCAGACCTCGAACAGGTGTTCGAGATGGTGTTTCTGGTGACGGCGACCGGCGATTACCTGACGCTCAAGGCAGAGGAATACGCCGTTTACCGGCAGGCAGCCGCGACGGCAAAGTACCGCATCAAGTACGACGGGGAGCTCCCGGAGCTCGGGACGCGCTTCTTCTGCAACGGCCAGTATTTTGTGCTGGCACAGGATGACGCCCTCGGCATCTACATCGAAGCGGAGAAAGCAGGAACGGAGGCAAACGACATCCCGGTCGGAACATCTGTTGTGCCGACCGACACACAGCGGAGCCTCACGGCCTGCTCCATCGTCGAGGAACTAGAACCGGGCGCAGACGATGAGAACGACGAGAGCCTCCGCAAACGTGTACAGGAGAAAATCGCCGGACCGGCAGAAAACGGAAACCAGCAGCATTACAAAACGTGGTGCGAGAGCATCTCTGGCGTCGGCCGCGCGCGCATCGTTCCCCTTTGGGCAGGGGAGAACACGGTCAAGGGCGTCCTCATTGACACGGAGGGAGGCCCGGCGTCTGAGGCTGTTGTGCAGCGCGTACAGGAGTACATCGACCCGGGCGGGACCGGCCTCGGCGAGGGACAAGCCAACATTGGCGCGCACTTCACCGCGACTTCTGCCACGGCGAAAAGGGTCAACATCTCTTTTTCCGTTACGCTCGCAAAGGGAGGGGACCTTGCCAGCGTCAAGAGCGCAGCACAGACGGCCCTAAAGGCTCAAATCAAGAGCATCAACCTTACCAAGGACGACAGTGAAACGCCAACCCTGCGCATCAGCACGGTCGGCAACACGATTTACAGCCTCTTGGGAGTACTGGACTACGCAAACCTCCGCTTCAACGGCCAGACGGCGAACGTCGAGGCCGGAAAAGAGGAGGTGTTTGTTTTGGGGGAGGTGATAGTAAGTGAAACCAACCCTATATCCTAACGGGTTCCCAAGCGCATACGAAGAGCTGAAAACATTCTACCCGGTGTTCTACCGGGACGTTTTCGAGATGGACGCTATCTGGCGCGCAGCCGGAGGCGGGCTGGATGAAATCGAGGATGGCGTGGACGCTGTCGTCAACAACAACTTCGTATCACTGATGGACACGGATGTGCTGGCACAGATGGAAACCTTCCTTGGCATCCCTCTGAACCAAAAACGCACCCTCGAAGCGCGGCGCAAGCTCGTTGCCTCGTACTTCATCGGAGGAAACCACATCGGTTCCCCGGAGATAAAAGATATTGTTTTTAGATATACCGGAGTCTCGCCCTCCGTTGGATTCAAAAATAGCAGAATCTATGTGAAGCTCTTCCCAAAAGATAACTCCACTTTCTTGCCGAGCGACGTCATGGAGTGCTTGAAGCGCAAGATTCCGGCTCATCTTTCACTTTCATTTGTTCTTGCGTATATCCCGGATTTACCGTGCTACGTCGCCGCCGCGCCCTGCGGAATGGCTGCTTTTTGCACCGTCCGGCTGCCCGGAAGCATCAAACCCCGCGCCGTCACGGCTCGTGGCTATGCTGCCGGTGCTATGAGCGCAGCGCGGATGCGGACGACCGTTGAGCTGCCCGGAGCCATCCACCCGAAAAACATCACCGCGCAGGCATACGCCACCGGCGGGCTTGCGCACACGCACGAAACCGTAACCATCAAGATTGGAGGACAGACAACATGAGCTGGGAAAAATCCAGTTATACAACTGCCGGTGCCGCGCTCCTGTCGGAATCCCTCTCCGGCGGCGCGCTCACCATCACCCGCGCCGTGAGCGGCACCGGCATCGTTGAAACCGACTTGTCGGCAGAAACGACCGTCAGCGGCGAAACGCACGAACTGACCATCCTTGCGATTGACACCGTAAAGGACGGAGAGGAAACGGCCCGGAAAGTCAGTATCCAGATTACCGGAGCAGAAAGCACCTACATCATGCACCAGATCGGCGTATATGGCCGCCTGAATGATGATGCCGAAGTGCTGCTGTTCATCATGCAGGATGAACGTGGAATCGAAGTCCCTGCATCCAGCGTGAACGCTGACTTTGAAATTGAGATTGCTGCCCTTATTGCAATCTCGAACAAAGCAAAAATCGAAATTGCCCTCAGCCCGCAGATGCAGGCTTTGATGAAGCTGGTCAAGGCCGAAATTGAGAAGCACAACGCCGCCGCTGATGCCCATGCAGCGACCATCACGGCAGCGGTCAGCGCTGCCGTGAAGAACCTGTCTGAATCCGGGGAAATCCTGAACGAAGAGCAGGTCAAGGCTCTTATCAAGGAGCAGGTGGACGGCGGTACGGGCGGCGGCTACTATGGCTCCTACGAACTCACTCTTGCGGCGGACGAGTGGAAGCCCGCCCGCAGCGAGGGTGATTACGAAAACGCTGGCGGTATGGATTACTACCAGTGCATTTATGATGCAGAACTGTCGGACATCACCAGCGAGCTTGTACCCGTTGGCGTTGTATCTCCCGGCAGCTTCTATACTACGACCAAAGCGGGCGTCCTGAACGGGTGCGAAACGCATGATGGTTTCATCAGATTTTTCGCTCAGCGCATCCCGGAAGCAGATATTCAGGCGACCGTAACCCTGTTCGGGAAAGGAGGTGGTTCGGGTGAAACCGGTAGCGTAAGCATCGGTCAGGGCTTGAAGCGCGACGCAAGCGGCGCTATTGCCGTCCGCATCGGCGAAGGCCTTGACTTTGACAGCGCAAACGCGCTGACTGTCCGCAAAGAAACCGTTATGACGAGCGAAGACCTGCTGAACGAGGAAGAAACGCAGCAGGAAATCGTTGATATGCTGAAATAATTTTAGGAGGACACTACTATGTCTAAGCAGATTTCTACCAAGACCACCATCCGCAACCTGACCGCCGAGATCAAGAAGACCTTCGTCAAGAAGGATGCCTTTACTCCGGTTCAGACCGCCGCCAACGCCGCATCAAGTCTCTGGCTGTGGACGGTAACACTGTGAACTTCTACACCAGCACTGACAAGACCGGCTCCGCTGCATTCTCCGTTGACTTCCCCTCTGAGCTGTTCCTCGACCAGACCAAGACCACCTTTGTTGCAAAGTTCAAGTTCGACACTGCCACCTATCCCGGCGCTACCGACCCCAAGCTGGAAGGCAAGCCGGTCATGGTGCTGGCCGTCAAGGGAGAGAACCCGGACTCCTGCACCTACTCCTTCTTGAGCATGGCCGCTCTGGTCGATACCTATAAGGCCAAGGCCACTGGCAAGGATGCATCCACCACCGTTACCATCGCTGGTTATGAGGTGGATGTCAAGGTCAATGTTTCCGCTGCTGTCGGCAACGCCCTGGTTCTGAAGGACGATGGTCTGTATGTTCCCACCCCTGAGGAGGTGGGCATCTCCGGCAAGGCCGATAAGGTCGCCGGTGCCACCACCGGCAACTTTGCTGCGCTGGATGGCGAAGGCAATCTGACCGACAGCGGCAAGAAGCCTGCGGACTTCGTGGGCGCCGAGGCTGGCAAGCGCCTTATGAGCGATGCCGAGGGCGAAAAGCTGGCCGGTGTCTCTGAGGGCGCAACCAAGACTGCCGCCAGTTCCACCAACGGCAATGTGAACATCGACGGCAAGGAAGTCGTCGTGTACACCGAGCCGGAGAATGTTCTGCACGACGAGGACGTGGAGGACTTCTCCGCAGAGGAGATCGCCGCTCTGCTGGCTGACTAAGACATGAGGAGGTAAGCTCTATGGCAAAAGCGAAGATTAAAACGCTTTTGGGCACAGGGCTTGCCGCGCTTTGCAGCCACATCAAGCAGTGCAACACCGCAATCGGAGACCTTTCCGAAGCAACGGCAAACGGATTCGAGGAAACCGATGACATCCTGCACGAAAAGCAGGATGTCACGGCTGCGGTGTCTTTTACGATTCCGGTCGATGGCTGGGGCGAGGATGATTCCTCCCCCGGCTATTTTTATTGTAACATCCCCATTGCGGGCCTGTTGGCTACCGACATTGTGGATGTTACGGTACTGCCGGAATTTTACGATGTGGCGGGTGCGGTGGGCTTTATTGCGACCGAAAGCCTCGAAGGAAAGCTGCGGCTGAGGGCCGCCAAAGCTCCGACCGAGAAAATTTCTGCACAGTATCACATTACAAGCACCGTGAGATACACGGATGCACAGGAAGGGGGAACCTAAATGGCATACGGTTCTTTTAATGCAGGCCCCGGCAAGGCGCCGGATGAAGATGTTGTCCGCACTGACCAGATCGGCATTCCGGGCGGCATTGCCACGCTGGATGCAAACGGCCACCTGACCGAGAGCCAGCGGTGGGAAGTGGACAGCTACAAAAAGGCCGAGACCGACCAGCGCATCAGCGCGGCGGTGGATGCCCATAACGAAGCAGCCAACGCCCACGGCGACATCCGCGCCAGCGTGGCAGCTATGAACGCCAGCATCAAGGCCATTGAGCTGAAGTTCGGCACGAACGTCACGAAAAATCCGTTCTCTGCCACGTTCGGCAGTCTGGACGGCCTGACCGTGGCAGGTGCGTGGAACGCCGAACAGGCGAGGGTGGAGTTCTGATGGCTGAACAACCGTTCAAAGTTGGGCGTAATGCAAAAGAGCTCCTGCGCTACACCCTGCGGGCAACGCGCACCGTGTCCGACGATATAAGCCGGAGCGATGCGCGGGCGGTCTTTCAAAAAGCGGCGGCCCTTGAAGATGTCAAGGACATTCAGAGAGTGTGCGAAACTGCCGTTCATGCCCTCGATACGAGAAACCGGGAAGGCTTTACCAAAAGCACCTACCGGCTTTATGGAGAAGGTATTCGCATGACTGCCCGGCAAATCCTGCTGGATGCCTACGCAGCAAACAACGTCAATTTCCAGACCGACTATGACAAGCGCCTTGAGAAAATCGGTGACGTCATTGATGGCTGCTCTTTGATGCTGCAATATCTGCAACTTTGCACAGAAGACGGCATTATCAGCGTGAAGAAATCCGGAATCTGGACGAAAAAGGTAACGGACGTGAAATACCCGGCTATGAAGTGGCTGACGTCGGAACGCGAACGTGCCGAGTCCCTCCGGCAGGCGGAAGAAAAGAAACGGCTTTACATGCTTGTAAAAGCCCTGAGGGCCGCCCTCGCACCGCCTGACCCGGAAGAAGAAAAAGCAAGCGGCTGACCGCTTTGCATAGGGGTATAGCTTATTTTCTGACGCTGCCGTCTGGTGGCTGCGCTCTCCGAACACCAACAACACCAACAACGTCTGGAACGTCAATTCGGATGGCTCCAACAACAACAACTGGTACAACAACTCCTATGGTGTTCGCCCCGCTCTGATGGAACCGTGAAACGAGTAAGCCCGGCTAAAAGTAGTGCGCCCATCAAAGGAGGCTATATCCCGTCGCTTGCCGATGCAGGCAAGTGATAAATACATCCCGCTGAGGCGGGCCATCCCTGCCGGATGCAGCCCACTACCGTAACGCGAACCAGCGGAGGGTCATTTTGACATACGAAGAACTGTGCAGCTTTGAGGTGCTTTACAAAGCCTGCCTCGAAGCCCGGAAGGGAAAACGCAGCAAGAGCAAAACAATCGAGTATGAATCCCATGCATTGGCTTGCACGGAAAAGCTCTCCCGTAAGCTGTCTGTCTGCAATGTGCGGCAGCCAGACGGGAGCATCCGGCAGCAGATACGCTATGTGCCAAGTAAGTTTGAGGTCTTTGCCGTCTACGAGCCGAAGCGCCGCATGGTACACGCCCCCGCATTTGTGGACAAGGTGGTGCTGCACGCTCTGGTCGATAACATCCTGTATGATGCCCTGACAAAGAGCTTTATCCGGGACAGCCACGCCAGCCAGACCGGCAAAGGCACAGACGACGGCCTGATGCGCCTGAAAACCCACATGGTGGACTATTACCGCCGTGAGGGCCACGGCGCGGACGGCTGGGTGCTGAAAGGCGACGTGCGGCATTTCTTCGCCAGCATCGACCACCGGAAGCTAAAACGCAAGCTCAAAGCCGTGCTGGATAAGCGCGGCGTTGACCCGCGTGTCTATGAGCTGCTTTGCATCTACATCGACGTGATGGAGGACGGCTTGCCGCTGGGCTACCAGACGAGCCAGCTTTTCGCCCTCATGTTTTTGGACGAGTTCGACCACATCATCAAAGAAAAGTACCGCATCAAATACTATGGCCGATACATGGATGATTTCTACATCATCTGTTCGGACAAGCGGAAATTGCAGTGCATTCTCCGGGATGTGCGGGCGCTCATGGACAGTTACGGCCTTGAACTGAACCAGAAAACCGCCATTTTCCCGCTGCGGAACGGTATTGATTTTCTGGGATTCCATAGCTACCTGACCGACACCGGCGCGGTCATCCAAAAGCTGCGCCGGGATAGCTCCAAGCGGATGAAGAACAAGATCAAGTATTGGGAGACGGCATACCCCGCAGGCGAAGTGACCAAGCAGGAAATCCTTCGGAGCTTTGCTGCATGGGATGCCCATGCCGCCCATGGTGAAACCTACTCTTTACGCCGCAAGTACGCTGACCGGCTCGAAAAATTGCTTGACTGTAAAATCCCTATCCATCGAAAAATCAACTCGAACAAACTCGCGCGTGACAGACGGCGGGCGAGGCAATGCCGCTGCATCTACAAGAAGCAGCACAAAGCCCTGTCCCTCTCTGTATCGCAGAACACGCGGCCTGCGGAGATCATGCCGTGGGCCTGAACGAAAACAAGGAGGTAACAATGGCAAACGTAAAACTGGGCACAAAAGCCGTTGGCAGCATTGTCAAAATCAAGGTCAACGGCGCGTCCAAAGATTTTATTGTCGTGCAGCAGGGCAACCCGAACACCAGCACCTATGATTCGAGTTGCAATGGAACGTGGCTGCTGATGAAGGACATCTACACCACATCCACGTTCGGCAACAATAACTCCTACAAGGATTCCAGCATCCACACATACCTGAACGGAACGTTCTACAACCTCATCGACAGCAACATCCGGGCGGCTATTAAGCAGGTGAGAATCCCGTACCAGAACGGCACTGGTTCCGGCGGCAGCCTTGCCACCGGCTCCAACGGCCTGAGCACCAAAGTGTTCCTGCTGTCTGGTTATGAGGTTGGTTGGACGACCAGCGACAACGGCTATTTCCCGAAGGACGGTGTGAGGCTGGCATACTTTGGCAACAGCTCCGGCGGTAACAGCAAGCGTATTGCATACAATGGCAGCGACGCTGCCGTCTGGTGGCTGCGCTCTCCGGTCACCAACAACACCTACGGCGTCTGGTACGTCAATTCGGATGGCTCCTACTACAACTGGTACGACGACTCCTATGGTGTTCGCCCCGCTTTCATTCTTCCCTCTACACTCGTGGTCTCTGACGATGGCACGGTCAGTGTCAACACTGCACCTACCGTCAGCACGGACGGCGCAGCTCTGGGGCAGAAGAACGCGGCCTTTGCGTGGAAGTACACCGTCAGGGATGCCGACGGCGACACCTTGACCGTCACCGAAAAGCTGGACGGCAAGACCACCAAGACCCGCACCGGCGTTGCCAGCGGCACGGCCCTGACCTTTGAGCAGACGGCCAGCGCTGCCGGATTCCAGAAAATCCTGAACGGCAACCACACCATCACCGTTGAGGTGAGCGACGGCAAGGAAACCGTCAGCACGTCCGCGACCTTTACCAAGGCCGTCCACGCCGCAAGCGTGACGCTGGCTGAACCGCTGGCCGTTGAGGGCGACATTACCGTTGCCGTGCTTCAGGTGACGGGCAGCATTCCCGATGACGCTGTGTTCAAGGCAGAGGTCACGAACAACGCCAAGGACGCGGCCCCGGTCTGGCAGGATGCCACGACCGAGGTAAAAAAAGGCGTGAACATCGTCTTTGAGAATAAGACCACCACCAACGGCGCGGCGTTTAACTTCCGCGTCAGCGTGGAGCGCGGCGAATCCGGCGAGGGTGGCTACATCGAAGCCGTCAGCGGCGCATTCCAGTAAGGAGGACAGTATGGCTATCGAATGGAAGAAAAATGACCTTCCCACTCTGGCGCAGAAGGTGGCGGACGACGCCTCCGAAACCTGCCAGAACTTTATTTATGCTGGCATCGACGTGGAGCTGTCCGGCGGCACGCAGCACTTTTCGCTGATGCCAAACGACCAGACGAACATCGACTCGATGTTTGCGGCCATTACGTTGGGCGCGTCAGAATACCCTTACCACCCGGATGGCGGCAAGTGCGTTATGTACAGCGCGGCAGACATTATTACCCTGTACAGCGAATACAAGAGCTTCGTCACCAAACAGACGACTTACTGCAATGCGCTGCGCCAGTGGGCGAAGCGCGAGACTGACCCGAATGTTATCGGCTCCATCTATTACGGATGCACCCTTCCCGAGGACCTCGAAAAGGAAGTCGAGGGCATCCTCAGCGCAGCGCAGGCGCAGATTGTGGCCATCATCAACAAGCTCTCCGCCTAAGGAGGACCGAAATGGCAAGGAACTCTGTATGTAAAACTGCCATCCTCTTTGTGTTCGGAGGGCTTGCATACTTCGGACTCGAGGTGCTTTTCAGAGGACATAGCCATTGGACGATGTTCGTCCTCGGCGGATTCCTTTTTCTGATTCTCGGTGAGCTGAACGAGGGTCTACTTGAGTGGGACACCCCGCTCATTTGGCAGGGTGTCCTCGGCTCGGCCATCGTGACAGGAGCGGAGCTCGCAACCGGGATGATTCTCAACGTCTGGCTCGGCCTCGGCGTTTGGGATTACTCCGGGATGCTGCTCAACTACAAAGGGCAGATTTGCCTCCCGTTTAGCATCCTGTGGATTTTTGTGTCCATCGCGGCCGTCGTCCTCGATGACTGGCTGCGATACTGGCTGTTTGGGGAGGAGCGTCCGCACTACACACTGTTCCGGCGCGGCGAGAGCCGCTGAAAGGAGCCGCCAATGAACCGCGAGGAGAGGCTCGAACAGCTTTTGACGGCCACCGTTAAGCTGCTCGACCGGTGGGAGGAATACTCCCTCGAAACGAACTGCGGGGAGCCGGAGGGCTACGGAGCAGCCCGCGCGGTGGTACACGCAGAATTTTCCGTACTCAAACAGACCGACAAAGGAGACGTCGAGAATGAGCGTAATTACCTTTAAGCCGAACGACCACACGAAAATCACCACAGACTTCGAGCGGCACGAGTTTGCCTGCCCGTGCGGATGCACGGCGCAGATGATTGACCCGGAGCTCGTCCAGAAGATGCAGACCATCCGCACCAAGCTCGGCAAGGCCATCAAGGTTACTTCGGGCTACCGGTGCGTGAAGCACAACGCAGACCCGAAAGTCGGCGGCAGCCGGACGAGCCGCCACCTCTACGGCATTGCGGCCGACTGGCGCACGAAGGACCGGAGCGTAAACCCCGTTGCCCTCGGTATCATCGCGGCCGCACAGGGCTTTGGCGCGGTTGGCATCTACTGGCACGACAAGGCCGCCATTGTCCACACCGACACGCGCGGAGGCAAGGCTACATGGCTTTGCGTCCAGCCCGGCGTGTATCCCAGCACCACCTACAATAAGTTTGTCCTGCCGACCATCGAGCAGGGTTGCGAGGGAGCCGCTAACCGCGCAGCTACGGTTATGCTGCAGCGGCTCCTCGGCATCCCGCACGACGGCAGTTTTGGCCCGGCTACCACAAAGGCACTGATGACGGCCCAGCGTAAGCACGGCCTCGTCCCTGATGGCATTTGCGGCCCCAAGAGCTGGACTGCCCTGTCAGGCGCAGACAAATATCTGTGAGGGAGGAGGTGATACCAGTGGAAACATGGCAAATTCTCGTCACCGTTGGAGTGCCGTCTGGAATCTTTGGCTTTGCTGTCTGGCTGATTGAACGCAAAATCGAGCAGCACGAGAGAAAGCGAGCCGAAGAAGCCAAGAAGCGCGAGAACATTGAAGCCCAGCGCGAAAAGAGCAGAGAGGAGCTGCAAATCTGCATCTATGAAACTTCTCTCGCCGCCATCGCCCTCGGCGAGGCTACCGCAAAGGCAGTTCAGCGCATCCCTGACGCGCACTGCAATGGTGATATGCACGCAGCCTTGGACTACGCCTCTAAGGTCAAACACGCACAGCGGGAAGTCGTTTCCCGCTGCGGAATCAAATCTATTGTCGAATGAGAGGAGAACGCTATTATGAAGTACAATAACAAAGTTTCCGCCGCCACTATCGCCCGTACTGCTGCTCTGCTGCTGGCTCTGGCAAACCAGATTTTGAGCGCGTTCGGCAAGTCTCCGCTGCCCATCGAGAGCAGCACCGTGGAACAGCTCGTCTCCACGGGCATCACCACCGTTACGGCCCTGATTAACTGGTGGTACAACAACTCCTTCACGCAGGCCGCTATCGAGGGCGATAAGACCTACGAGAACGTCAAGAATCAGATTCACTAAGGACGCCCCAGCAGCTACCACATAACAGCACGAGCCTCCCGGTATTCCTCGCACAAGAGGGCCGGGAGGCTCTTTTTTTTTATTGCCGTTTTTTGCAATATCTTCCCCGGAAACGCACTTAAAATGGCATTTCCGGCGCGGTTATTCTGGTAAAAAGACATTTTCGGGGCAGAAATGCACTTTTTGATACATTTTCTATCATTTCCGTGGATAACCGCAGAAAAACGGCGCGGAAATACCGTTTTGAGCACATATCCGCGCGGATATACACTGAAAACAGCATTTCCGGCTATTTCCGGTGAAACAATCTACAAAGTAGAGTAGAGTAAAGAAGAATAGAGTAGAGAATATACTATACTCAGCGATTTTGCAATCGCTGGCGCGAAAGCCGTTGCCATTGTCCCTGTTAGGTGCTATCATAAAAGCACGACCACCAACACAGGACAGGAGGACAACAGTTATGGGTAACAAAACTGCGTCCCTCACCCACGAACAACTGTTCGGGGGGGGGGTAACAAGTAGCGGCGCGCGATTCGTAGACCCGGCCAGCATCCCAATGGACGAGGTACGGGAGAGGCTGAAACAGCAGTGCGCGTACAAGCCATCGCTCGAAATCAACTTCGTAATGAGCAGGGATTCCAAGATTGCTTGCTTTTGGGGAAAGCAATTCTACATCACGGACGATTCATTCACCCCGGAGCTTGTGTACGAAACAGAATCTTTTGTAAACGCGGCCTCCATTTCAGACGGCTCAAGATACGCCGTGTGCCAGACAGCGTACAACGCCCGGAACGATGAGGACAGCGGAACATTCGCTGTGATAGATGTTCTGCACAAAAAGGTACTAGGAAAATACCACACAGAGCATGGCTGGAAGTACATGACACGCCTGTATGTGGACGAACGGGAAAAGTGCTTTTGGGCATACTTTGGCGATGACAAAGAAAAAGTGAGCTTTGCGGACCGCGTGAAAGAGGAGCCGTCGCCGGAGCAGAAACCGGAGCGGCCAAAAAAAGAAAACCCGGCAGCGGAGCCGAGCAAAAAGCAGAACAAAAAGGCGAACGTCATAGCCATCGCTGTTGCTGTGTTCTTTGCGTTCATGCTTTTTGGCGGATTCGACCTTATAGCACCCCGAAAGAGAACAACCGGCACAACCAGAGTATCGACGCCGGAGACGAACCGGAGCGTCCTCGAAGAAACCGCACTGAACGCGCTGGACAAAGAAAGCGCGGCCTACATATCGTCGATTGATGCGTTCTATTACAGCAGCAAGTACACGCTCACCGTCCGAACCGTTTCCTCTGGCGGCCTGTATCTCCCGATAGTGGCGGAGCAGACGGCGCAGGCAGTGTTCGACAAAGCGGCAGAGCTTGGCATCACGCTTTCGGAATACAAGGTCGAGGAGTTCAGCGAGGGCAACAGCAGCAAGGTGGAAAACCTGATACTTTGGAAAAGCGCGGATGGTGTAACCGGAACCTACACAGACGACACCGGCAGCAGCCCGTACATCGAGACAGATGTTACCATCGAGAGGCTGGCGGAAATCGTGAGATGACCCAGCAAGTGACGAAAGCCTCCTGCGGAGACCCACAAAGCGTCGTGGCGGCTTGGCGGCAAACTTTACGGCTAGACCACAAAAGCCCGAAATCGAGGCCCCGGAGCCGTGCTCGTGGCGTTCTACGGCTCAACGCAGGAGAAAGCACTCCGAAAAGCTACCGGCAAATAGCCAGCAAGTTAAAATCAGCCTGCGGGAGACGGCCCACAGGGAGGTGATGGAGAGGGCTATACGGGGACCACGAACAGCCCTCCCATCACACTGGCTGCTCCGAAATACCCGCAGCAGGAAGAACCACGCGGCGCAAATCCTGTATGCGCGGCAGCGGCTCGACCGCTGGCGGGCATAGGAGGCAAGCATGGAACAGTCTATTTATGAGCTCTACATGGAGCAGGTCAACCCGCAGGACACCCGCGAAATCATGCAGGCAGAGGACACGCTCACCGCGCTGCTCAAGCTGGTGGAAAACCGCGAATTGCGCGACGCCATCGACTGCGCAGCAGGCCGCGTTGCCTACCTCCGAGAAGTAGCGGCATTTGAGGCCGGTTACGGCTTTATGCCCGAATAACAAAAAAGGAGGCCCGGCACAACGCCGGGCCTCCTGATTCATTATAGCCCAAGATAATCCTCAATGCTCATGCCGAGCGCAGCGGCGACGGCATGAATCTGGTAAACGTCACGCGGGACACGGCGACCGGCCTCCCAGTCCTCAAGTGTCCGCAGCGAGACACCGGAGAGCTGCGCCAACCGGGTGCGGTTCAGTCCACGAGACTCTCGCAGGTAGATTATGCGAGCTGTAAGTGGCATAGACACCATCTTGAAATCCTCCCTTGATTCTGATATTATAAAAATGCCGGAGGAGTGAGGCGTTGCAAGCCGTTTTCTCACTCCCCCAGCGTTTCAGAACTCAGGCCGCCGTCATCGGCCTTTGTTCTTCATCGGAGAGCCCTGCTTACTTGTTGAGCAGGGCTTTGATTTTTTCCTTGGCCTCCTCGAGGTCTTTGCAACCTTCGAGAATTTCAAGAATCTTACGGGTCTGGTTCTCCTCGGTCTTTTCGACCAACAGCTCACCGAGATTCATATCGTCCATGATGTTCTCCTTTCTGGCCTTGCCACCTTACTCATTGAGGAGCAGCCCCCTCAACTGACTATATTATACCACGCGAGCGCGTGGAAAGCAAGAGCAAAATGGCAATTTCTTGAAATATTTTTGCGTACCTGTGAAAGATTTACTGCTCGATGTACCGAAAGAGAAAACCGCCCGCATGGGGTAACTTTCCCTTGCATACCTTTCCGATTGCGCTGTCATCCAGACCGGTAGCACGAGAGGCAGCAGCGATACTCGGATACTCATGTATGACCTGATTTGTCTTGCGGTCAATCTGGCAGACCGGAGCAAGTGTTGAGCCATGATAAGCCCGGACACTCCTGCCGTAGCCGTCGCCCGGTTCGGGAGCCGTCTTGCCGTTCCACTTCGCACCGGATGCAAGACCTCCAAAAAGAAAGCCCTGCATCTCGTAGGCGCGGGACAGACGCCCCAGCAGCGTGTCGAGCTGGTCGCGCTGGTTGCGGTCGAGAGACTTGAGAAACGTGTCAATCTCCTTTTCGGCCTCGACAACCTCCTGAATCCCGACGTGTAAAACGTCGTTCTGCTCATATTTTTCGTACAACGTCCGATAGACAGCGGCCACGGTAAAGACCTCCTTACATCCCGGCTATAACATCGGCGAGCTCCTCTGGAGAAGCATTCTCCCAGTCCGCGAGCTCTTTCTTTGTTTTCTCGTAATCTTCAAGCACGACGGCGGCGGCCTCGTTCTGTCCATCAATCGCCCGCCCGGAGGACAGGTCATCCGCAGCGACAAGACGCAGGATGGCGACGGCGCGCCGGAGGCTCATTTTCTTTCTTCCCATTCTGCGGACACCTCCCCATCTTTGTAAAAGAGCTTTGCACGGCGCAGGCGGAACGCCTCAAGAATGAGCGCGAAAGCCGTGTCGCAGGTGGCGTAGACCATCTCGAAACCCGGCATACAAAACAGACCGGCGTTGTAGAAATTGGCGGCCAGCTCGACGACGATGCGCTCGTTCTGGCTCAAATTGAACGCCTCCTTTGCAGCCGCAAACGCCATGTAGTCATCACCGATGACGGCAATACGGAGCTCCGGCCAGCGCGTGAGCGCGGAGAGCAGATACAGGGACGCGCCCCAATACGGATTGATGCGCCCGGATTCTGGATTTACGATGTGCGGAATCCGCTGAAGCTCAGACAGGAACGCGGCCTCGTGCTCCGGGCTTTTGTATGTGATATTTATTTCCATACTAACCTCCTTACATATCGACCGAAACAAAATGATAGGCGTACCAGCGGCCGCGACGGCGGAAGAGCTTGACACCGGTGGTGAAGAACTGCCCGCCGCAGCCCAGCTCGTCGAAAAGGCGGTAGGACCGGTACATCTTGAACCACAAGAGAGCCCGCTCCTCGGAATAGTCTGCGGTGTAGTCGGGCAGCTCAACAAGCTCAACGAAAGAATCGAGCTCGTCGCGGACGATGCGGTAATCGGAATCCCGATTGACATACTCCCGGATGTCGCGCTTGAGCTGGATGATGAACTCCTCGACACACTCACTATGCACCGGACCGGGAAACCGCTCGAACATGAGCAGGTCGTTGTACGCCTCCTTGAGGCTGTCGTAATCGTGAATATCGCGGGCCATTAGCCTCCCTCTCTTTCCTCTTTCGCCTTGCGGAGCTCCTCGAGCAACTCGGGGAGCGGCAACTGCTCAAGCTGGTACTCCCGGCGCGCGGCCGGAGACAGGCTGTTGAGCCATTTCTCGTACTTTGCCCGCTCCTGTTCTGCGCAGGCCCGGATGCTCGCGAGAGCATCCGCAGGCGGATAGTCCTCGCTGACGTACCATGTGATTTTGCCCTCGGGGGAGATGTGAGCGACCATCTTGAAATCGCCATTTTCCATCACGGCGGAGTTGCAGACCGTAACCCCGTTGCCGAGACAGCCAAGGAACAGTTTGAAGCGCGCGGCAGCCATATCAGAAAACCTCCTCCACCATCATCTTCTTGCTGAAATCCTCAATATCCTCGAGAGAGGTCCACTCCGGTTTTTGCGACGGCGAAAAGCTGTCCCAGAGGATGTGCATAGCCTTGATGTGACTTGCAACGGAGCCTCCCCAGAGGTACTTGCTGAACCGGGAACCCGGGCCAAGAAAATACTTGCAGTCCTGAACGCACCGGCTCAGGAGCCGGTAACGGAGCTCGTTGTCGCAGAACCGAAAGTCGGTCTGGACGCTCCCGAAATTGTGAAAGCCAAGAGCTGCGTCGAAGAAAAGAGTGACCCGGGCCGCGTCGCCGTTCTGCCACCCTTCCGGGTACGGCCGCTCACTACCGTCGGAGAAGTGCGTGAATGCCGTTGCAGTCACCCCGAGAGCCTCCCGGAACTCGCTGGGGCGGCAGCGGAAAGTGCGAATCTCGATGCGCTCGCACTCCATCGAACCGGAAGAACCGACGGAATCAGGATAAAGGGAGAGCGCCGGGTCATACCCGGCAGCTTTCAAACGCTCAAGAACGGTCATATCTCTTATGCCTCCATTTCGATGTCGAGCAGCTCCATGCTGCCGTATACACAGTGCTCGGAAATCTCGCGGGCTCTTTTGCGAGCAGAGGGCAGCGAGACGGCCTCAATCTTACGCTCGGTGACGTAACCGCCATTCTTGAGCTGGGGATTGTGGCGGAAGAAAGTTGCCTTGTAGGACTTCGTTTTCATAGTTGACACTCCTTTGCGGTTTGGCTCCCGCGACCATCTTGCCAAAGACGGCAAAATGGTTTCGGCCTTTGCCACAGGGCCATCATCAGGCGAGCACATCGGAGTAGGCGACCTTTGCAGCCTTGAGGGTTTTGAACATCTCGACGACATTTCCACCGCAGTCGGCGTACACACACCACCGCCAGCAGAAGCGGCCGTTGATGCGGACCATGCGTTGCTCGATGCAGACCTCGTTATCCTCCCGCACATAGCGGTCATCTGCACGGTTGCGAATGTGGATAAACTTCATACGAACCCTCCTTTACCGTGCCTCTGCGACGCTCTCGTAGCCCCAGCAGAAAACCCTGCGACCCATCTTCTCGCAGCGGGATTTCAACTCTCTCGCTGCGCTGTCGGCGGAGCTGATGCTCTTGTAACCGCACTCCACAACAGAACCGGCCGGAACCTTGCTCCCAAACGTGGAGCCGTTCTTTCCGGCGTACATCTTGAACTGGTTACCCGTCCAAGGCTCCTCGGCCTTGACGAACCCGAAATACCTTACCTGCGTCATAACGCGCACCTCCTTAATCTCTGTTCTCACGCTTCCACATGAGGAAGTTCTGGTAATCATCTTGACCCATCGAGACCGGCTTGCTCGTGTTGATGAAATCGGGGCAACCGAAGCAGACGAGCTCGTCCGGATTGCTGCGGGTCTGCGTCAGGACTTTGGCAGGAACGCCGGTCATCTGGAACTTTTCGGACGGGACGCCCGGAACCTCGATGCGCCGGAGCAGCATATTGAAGTCGTAGTACCAGTCGAGATTCATGTACCGCTCCTCGCTGTCCGTGCTCTCGATTTCCTTGATGTACTCGGCCAGAGCACCGCGCACATCAAGACGAACCGGAGCGACGCTGTCGTCGTAGCTGTCGTAGAGGGTGATGGTCTCGGCCTTGCCGAAACGAACGGTCAAGGCGGCAACGCTGCCGGTGTACTTGTAGAGCTCCATAAAAAACCTCCTACCCGAAACGGGTCTTATTGCTTGCTTAACGTCCCTAAAAGGGACACACGAAAGCAAAAAAATTAAGCAACCTCGACCATACCGGCCAGACCGTAGAGGAGCTCGTGGTCCTCAAAGGAGATGCGCTCTTCCTCGAACGCACGGTCAATCTGCCAGTAGCAATCGTCGCGGTCGTTCTCGGTCTTAATGGCGGAGATAGCTTTCACGATTTTCTTGAACATATTCTTATCCTCCTACCCGTTTTGGGTCATAGCGTTTTCTTGCACCTTCATTATAGACCCTAAAAGGGACAATGTCAAGTAAAATCTGGCAATTTGTGGCAAAAAGTTTTCAAGAATGACGCTTTTTGCGGCATTATGCCCGAAACCGCAGCAGAGCAGAAAGAAAGCAGGAGCCCGGAGGTCCCTGCTGATATAGTTATCCTGTTTGTTCTAATGAATTTGACCACAACAATTACAAGCACAAGGATTTTCCGCTGCTGAGCGAGAAATCGCACTTCACCGATGACACGGTCATGACAGTCGCGGTGGCACGGGGCTTGATGGCAGGGCAGGGAGATGCACAGAAAACCTTTGCCGAGGTGCAGCACGAAATGCGGCGCTGGGGCAGGGCATACCCTCATGCCGGTTACGGCGGGATGTTCCGCCGGTGGCTGCACGCAGAAAATCCGAATCCCTATGGCAGTTTCGGTAACGGCTCGGCTATGCGGATGTCGGCAGCGGGCTGGCTGTTCGATACGCTGGACAAAACGTTGGAAATGGCAAAAGTGACCGCTGAAGTCACCCACAACCACCCGGAGGGCATCAAAGGCGCGCAGGCCACGGCGGCAGTGATTTTTCTGGCCCGTACCGGCCACAGCAAGCCGGAGATCAAACAATATGTGGAGCAGACCTTCGGTTATGACCTAAACCGTACCTGCGATGAAATTCGGCCGACCTATCATCATGTGGAGACCTGTCAGGAAACTGTGCCGGAAGCCATCATCGCTTTTCTGGAAAGCGTCAGTTTTGAGGATGCACTTCGCAATGCAGTTTCTCTGGGCGGCGACAGCGACACTCTTGCCTGCATCACCGGCGGCATTGCCGAAGCCTTTTACGGGATGCCGCAGAAACTGCGGGACGAGACTTTGAAACGTCTGCCGGAGGATATCCGGGAAGGATATGAGCTGTTGTGCTTCATGATTGCCAAGATGATATAAAATGCGATGATGCGACTGAATTTTGAAAAGATTGCATAGGATTTTATAAAAGTATTATTCTTTCATGAATTTTAGCACTCTTCTATTGACACTGCTAATGAACGGTGCTATAACAGTGGCGTGCTCAGGAGGAAGGGCAAGAGGAGAGCCGCTAGGCTCCCCGGAAAGCCTTTCCGAGTGGACGCTTCAGATTTTTTGCCCCGACCCGAACGCCGGGATTGGAGGAATGATTTATGCTTATGCCGACTGTTTTCCATGAAAACCTGTTCGATGATTTCTTCGATCCGTTCTGGAATGACGCTGCACTGGAACGTGCTATGAACCGTGAGGCTCGTGGCGCCTTTGGCAAGCGTGGTGCAAACATGATGAAGACCGATGTCAAACAGACGGACAATGGCTACGAAGTAGCTGTTGACCTGCCGGGCTGCAAGAAGGAAGACGTCCAGATGGATCTGAACGACGGCTACCTGACCATTCAGGCAGTGCGCAGCCACAGCAACGATGAAAAGGATAAGAAGGGCCGCTATCTGCGGCGCGAATCCTTCTCCGGCACCTGCGCGCGCAGTTTCTACGTGGGCGATGTGAAGAAGGAAGACATCCACGCAAAGTTCGAGGATGGCGTCCTGCACGTCGAGCTGCCTGCTCCTCAGCAGACGAAGGCTTTGCCTGAGAACCCGAATCTGATTGCAATCGAGTAAAACGCCGGTCATGTGCGCCAAAGCACAACGCACATAAGATGCCCCCGGAGAGCCGCAACAAGCCCTCCGGGGGCATTTTTGTTTCGCTATCTTTTCCGCAAGGGAAAATCATGGTATACTGAGAACAGCAACTCGGAATTTATGGAGGTACTTCACTATGGAATACAAACGCTTTGGCGGTAAGCTCCTTGTCCGCATCGACAAAGATGAGGAGATCGGTGAAACAAATTTGATTTTAGGGGGACAAAGATGAGTGATGTAAAAGGAAAGACCGGCGCAGTCCTGAGGGAGACGGCAGTCCTGACCGGGGCGGTGGCGATCATTGCGGCGGGCGTTTTCTTTTTTCTGGTGCCGAGCCATACATCCGTCAGCAGCATTTCCGGCCTTGGCATCGTGCTGTCCAATTTTGTGCCGCTGCCCTTGTCGGTCATTACGATGATCCTGAACGTCGTGCTTCTCATCATCGGGTTCTTTACCTGCGGCAGAGAATTTGGCGCAAAGACCGTATACACCAGTGTGCTGCTGCCGGTGTTTCTGGGGCTGTTTGAAAAGCTGTTCCCGGAGCTCGGCTCGATGACCGGCAGTCAGGAGCTGGACGTGCTGTGCTATATTCTGGTGGTCAGCATCGGGCTGAGTATTTTGTTCAACCGCAATGCATCCTCCGGCGGGCTGGATATCGTGGCAAAGATCATGAACAAGTACCTGCACATGGAATTGGGAAAAGCCATGTCTCTGTCGGGAATGTGTGTGGCGCTTTCCGCGGCCCTGGTCTACGATAAAAAGACCGTGGTGCTGAGTATCCTCGGTACTTACTTCAACGGCATCGTGCTGGACCATTTCATCTTTGATAACAGCATCAAACGCCGCGTCTGCATCATCACCGAAAAAGAGGAGGCGCTGCGTCAGTTCATCCTCCATGACCTGCACAGCGGTGCGACCATGTACGAGGCCATCGGTGCATACAATCTGGAAAAGCACAACGAGATCATTACCATCGTGGACAAGAGCGAATATCAGAAGCTGATGAACTTTATCAACCGGGAAGACCCCAAGGCTTTTGTTACCATTTACAATGTATCCAGCATGCAGTATCAGCCCAAGATCTGATCGGCGGAGAGCTGCCGCAAAGGGCGGGCCTTTTGCGGCTTGCTCTTTGCCATAGCTGCGTGGTATACTCCGTTCGGAAAGATCAAAGCGCATGGAGGTAAAAAGCATGCTGACCTATACCTATGTTTCAGAGGGAACGTTTGCCCTGATGGAAAAACCAAAGCCGGTGCTGCAGCACGAGCGGGACGCCATTGTAAAGGTGACCCTTGCCAGCATCTGCTCCAGCGATCTGCACATCAAGCACGGCAGCGTGCCCCGGGCGGTGCCCGGCATCACGGTAGGGCACGAGATGGTGGGCATCGTAGAAGAAGTGGGCAGTGCGGTGACCAATGTGAAACCCGGCGACCGGGTGACGGTGAACGTGGAGACCTTCTGCGGAGAGTGCTTTTTCTGCAAAAAAGGCTTTGTGAACAACTGCACCGATCAAAACGGCGGCTGGGCGCTGGGCTGCCGCATCGACGGCGGGCAGGCCGAGTATGTCCGGGTGCCCTTTGCGGATCAGGGACTGAACAAGATCCCGGACGGCGTTACCGATCGGCAGGCGCTGCTGGTGGGCGATGTGCTGGCCACCGGCTTTTGGGCGGCACGCATCTCGGAAATCACCCCCGAGGATACCGTGCTGATCCTCGGTGCAGGGCCGACCGGCATCTGCACGCTGCTGTGCGTCATGCTGCACAGCCCCAAGCGCGTCATCGTCTGTGAAAAGGACGCAAGCCGCCTGCAGTTCATCCGTCAGCACTACCCGCAGGTGCTCACGGTGCAGCCGGAGGACTGCGCCACCTTTGTGCGCGCCAACAGCGACCACGGCGGGGCAGATGTGGTGCTGGAAGTGGCAGGGGCGGACACTACCTTCCGGCTGGCGTGGGAGTGCGCAAGGCCCAACGCCATCGTGACCGTGGTGGCACTGTACGACAAGGCACAAACCCTGCCGCTGCCGGAGATGTACGGCAAAAACCTTACCTTCAAGACCGGCGGCGTGGACGGCTGCGATTGTGAAGAAACGCTGCGTCTCATCGCAGAAGGCAAGATCGATACCGAACCGCTCATCACCCACACCTACCCCCTGCGCCGGATCGCAGAGGGCTACGAGCTGTTTGAAAAGAAACGGGACGGCGTGATCAAGGTGGCAGTGGAGTGCTGACGGTCTGCGCCAAGGCACAACGCACATAAAGTGGCCCCGGAGAGCTGTAACAAGCCTTCCGGGGCCATTTTTGTTCCTGGCATCTTTTCCGCAGCGGCAAGGCGTGGTAGAATAATGGCAGAACCAATCCACAGGTGAGAAAATCGAACTTCAGAGAGAGGAGATGTTTCTATGCAGTCCGATGAACTGAAACGCCGGATCTCGGCAGGCAGAGGAGATGCTTTGGCTGATCTGGTTTTGAAAAATGCCAGAATTGTCAATGTGTTTACCGATGAGATCGACACCGCTGACATTGCCATCAGCGGAAATTCAATCGTGGGCGTGGGCACGTATCATGGCCGGAAAGAAGTTGATCTGCACGGCAAATATGTCTGCCCGGGCCTGATCGATGGGCATATCCACATCGAAAGCTCCATGCTCTGTGGTCCGGCTTTCGAGCAGGCAGTGCTGCCCCACGGTACCACTGCGGTGGTCACAGACCCACACGAGATCTCGAACGTTGCGGGGCTGGAAGGCTTGGATTTTATGCTGGAAACGACAAAAAATCTGACCCTTTCGGTTTATTTCATGCTGCCCTCCTGTGTTCCGGCCACGGATCTGGATGAATCCGGCGCGGTGCTGAACGCAGAACAGCTGCGGCCTTACTACGGCAATCCCCGCGTGCTGGGGCTTGCGGAACTGATGAATGCCTACGGAACGGTGCGCTGTGACCCGAAGATCCTGCAGAAGATCCGCGACTGCACCGAAGCGGGAAAGATCGTGGATGGCCATGCGCCGCTTTTGAGCGCTAAGGACCTGAATGCTTATATTGCGGCAGGCGTTCAGTCCGATCACGAGTGCTCCAACATCGAGGAAGCCATGGAAAAATTCCGGCTCGGACAATATATCATGATCCGGGAAGGAACGGCTGCCAAAAATATGGAGGCCCTGATGCCGCTGTTCCGGGAGCCCTATTGCAGCCGCTGTATGCTGGTGACGGATGATAAGCACCCCGGTGACCTGCTGGACAGCGGCCACATCGATTCCAACATCCGTAAAGCGATCCGGCTGGGCGCAGATCCAGCAGTGGCCGTCAAAATGGCAACGCTGGTCCCGGCACAGTATTTTGGGTTCAAGCAGCGCGGTGCCGTAGCACCGGGGTATGCTGCCGACCTCATTGTAGTATCGGATTTTGAATCCTTTACGGTCGAACAGGTTTACAAGAATGGCACGCTGGTGGCCGAGCACGGAAAAACGCTGAAACCCGCACCGCTTGACATCGACCGTGTGAGATTTTCCCACGTTATGGATTCCTTTGATCTGGATGAGATCACACTGCAGGACCTGGAACTTCGGGAAAGCGGGGAGCAGGAGCGTGTCATCTGCCTGAACCGGGGCGAGCTGCTTACGGAGGAAAAAATCATCCCGTTCCAACGGCATCCGGGCAAAGCTCCCGGTGTGGACCCGGAACACAACATCGTAAAACTGGCCGTTTTTGAGCGGCATCATCACTCCGGCCATGTGGGCATTGGCTTTTTAGGAAACTTCAGCCTGAAATGCGGAGCCGTTGCATCGAGCATCGCACATGATTCCCATAACCTGATCGTGGCAGGGGACAACGATACCGATATGATGCTGGCCGGCAACACTGTGCGGAAAAACAAAGGCGGACTTGCGTTTGTGGCAGATGGACAGGTCGTGGCAGAACTTGCGCTTCCGGTGGCCGGATTGATGAGCACCGAAAGCGCAGAGAGCGTTGCGGCGAAAATGCAGGCGCTGAACGATGCCCTCAAGGCACATGGTGTAGCGGAAGACATCGGCATTTTTATGACCCTCGCCTTCGTCAGCCTTCCGGTCATTCCCAAACTCAGACTGAATACATACGGCATCATCGATGTAGCGCAGCAGAAAGTCGTTCCGGCTGTTTTTTAATACGCGATAACAAAAATACTGCCGGAGACCGACCCGAATGGTCCGTCTCCGGCAACAGAACAGTTCGTTCCTACTCTTAGAAACGAGCCGCATCAAGAGAAAAATTGACGGAAATTCTTATTTGATAAATCGGAATTTGACAAAGGAGTGTGATTATATGGGTAAAGCGATTTTGGCAGCAATCGTTACATTGATTGTTGGTTATTTAGGTACGGTCGTAGGACTTGAACTTTTAGGTAATTGGGTTGAGTTTGGATTGCTCATTGCTATTGCAGTAATGGGTGCTTTTATCATCTACTTCAATGACAAGAAGTAAGACAACTTCGCATTTGTGGAAGTTATAAAGGGGTGCATCATGGAAATCGAGTATAAATAAACAAAAGATTTCACGGCCGATGAATTGCAGAAACTGTTTTTATCCGTTCACTGGGAATCCGGCAATTATCCAGAAAAACTTGTCCATGCGATGCACAATTCCACACGAGTTATTTCTGCGTGGGATGGTGATAAGCTGGTCGGGCTGGTTCGCGCGCTTGATGATGGAGAAACAGTCGCATTTTTGCATTATCTTTTGGTGGACCCTGCTTATCAGGGACAGTACATTGGAGATGAGCGGATGAAACGGATCATGAGTTTCTATCAAAAGCTTCTGTATGTGAAAGTTATGCCGTCTGATCCTAAAACGATCCAATTTTATGAGCGATATGGCTTTCAACAATATGATAATTACTCTGCAATGGTGCGGAAGCACTTTTTGTGAGTTGGTATGATGGATCGATTTGCAGCTAGCAAGGAAACCGTAAGGAGTACAGAGCATGGATGCAAACTGTACCAGTAAAAGAAGGAAAGTCAAGAGTATGGAAACGGTATACATTGCAGGCGGGTGCCTTTGGGGCGTCCAGCATTTTTTTGACACGGTGCCCGGTGTACGGACGACCGAAGCCGGGAGAGCCAACGGAACAACAAACACGCTGGACGGCCCGTATGATGGATACGCAGAGTGCGTTAAAGTGGTCTTTGATGAGAAATGTACCAGTGTTACAGAGCTTATGGAGCATCTGTTTGAAATCATCGACCCGTACAGCCTGAACAAACAGGGCGTTGATGTTGGAAAAAAGTATCGCACGGGGCTTTACAGCACAAATCCCGGACATCTGGAAGAAGCAAGAGCCTTTATTGACAGCCGGAAGGACCGGGATAAAATCGTTGTGGAAGTGCTGCCGCTGACGAATTACGTCCGGAGTGCAGAGGAGCATCAGCACCATCTGGAGCGGTACCCGGAAGATTGCAGCTACTGTCATATCCCGGATGAAGTCTTAAACAAATACAGGAACCAGTAAGCAAAGGAAAAACGAAAATGCGGGGATTGGGAACGATCATCAATGCGCTGGCCATTGTGATAGGCGGTGTGCTGGGTATTCTGTTCAAACGCTTTCTGAAAGAGCGCTATCAGGATACAATCATCAAAGCCACGGGCTTTTCCGTGGTGTTTCTGGGAGCGGCGGGAACGCTCTCCAAGATACTGACGGTTAGGCCAGACGGAACTTTGAGCACCGGTGGCTCTATGGTCATGATTCTATCGCTGGCGTTGGGTGCGCTGCTGGGTGAACTTATTGATCTGGATGCACAGTTTGAACGCTTTGGCGAGTGGCTCAAACACAAGACTGGCAGTGACGGCGACAACCAGTTCGTCAACGGCTTCGTGTCGGCATCCCTGACGGTGAGCATCGGGGCCATGGCCGTCATCGGCTCCATTCAGGATGGCATCTACGGCGACCATTCCACGCTGGTGGCAAAAGCGATTCTGGACTTTATCATTGTGCTCATCATGGCGTCCTCCATGGGCAAGGGCTGCGTGTTTTCATTTATTCCGGTGGCAGTGCTGCAAGGTGCCATGACGGCTCTTGCGGTAGTGCTGTCCGGCTTTATGACGGACGCTGTGCTGAACAATCTCTCGCTGGTAGGAAATATTCTGATTTTTTGTGTGGGCATCAATCTGGTGTGGCCAAGAACCATCAAGGTGGCAAACCTGCTGCCGTCCCTTCTGGTTGCAGTGGCGCTGACGGGGATTTTATGAATCGGAACTTGACGAGGAGTGTGATTATATGAAAAACAATAGCCCACAAAAGCAGGCTGCCATTTCTTGGATCATTTTGATGATAGGAATATTGCTCGCAGTAATAGGAGCAATGACGGCAAAGGAGTACAGAGTAAACCTATGCCTGCTAATCGGTGCAATGGTTGTTGTTGGTGGTATTGTATATCATCTCACCATGATGAAATGTCCTTATTGCGGTTGCTCGCTTGTTGGTTATAGGCCGATCCCTAAAGAATGTCCAAAGTGTCATAAAAGATTTGAAGAATAAGTTCGCGTTTATCAAGGTGAACATTTAAGTATTAAAAACGGGAGTGAAAACAAATGATGACCATTGCACAGATCATGGAAAAGATGATCGCCTTTTCCGAAGGGAATATCCATGACATCACGCACCTGAGCTGCGTGTGGACCTATGCCAAAACCATTGGTGAGCTGGAGGGGCTGGACGCAGACACGCAGTTTATTCTGGAGGTGGCGGCCATCACCCACGATATCGCCTGCCCGCTCTGCCGCAAAAAGTACGGCAACACCAATGGTAAATATCAGGAGCAGGAGGGTGCCCCGCTGGTGCGGGAGTTCTTGGCGGATACCGGCATGACAGCAGAACAGATCGACCGTGTGGCCTATCTGGTAGGGCACCACCATAGTCCGGCGCAGATCGACGGCATTGACTATCAGATTCTGATTGAGGCAGATTATATCGTCAATGCGTCCGAAAGCGGGTACGACCAGCAGGCAATCCGAACCTTTATGGAACATACGATGAAGACGGCCGCAGGTATCCGGCTGACGAAAACAGTGTTTGGAGTGTAAAAATGATTCAGAAGCATTGCTTTGAATGCGGCACGGCATTGATTGAAAAAGAACTGGAAGAAGAGGGCATTGTGCCTTATTGCCCGAAATGCCAGCAATACCGTTTCCCGATGTACAATGTGGCGGTCAGCATGATTGTTGTGGATGAGGAAACCGGGAAAATTCTGCTCATCCAGCAGTACGGCAAGCCCTCTTATATTCTGGTGGCTGGATATGTGAACCGCGGTGAGGCAGAAGAACACGCCGTGGTGCGGGAAGTCCGGGAAGAAACCGGGTTGGAAGTAGAGCACCTCCGGTTCAACCGTACCAAGTTTTTTGAGCCGTCTAACACGCTGATGTGCAACTTTACGGCTTTCGTCAGAACCGCAAAGGCGCTGCATATCAACCACGAAGTGGACCGCTGCAAGTGGTTCACCCCGCAGGAAGCCAGAGCAAACATCCGTCCCAACAGCCTTGCAGCGGAATTTTTGAATGCGTATCTGGACGAAGTGGGGAATAAGCCGATGGAGATGTGATCTGTGACGGAACCACGGGAATTTTGACGGAGAGTATGGAAAAAGTTGGTTCGGCCTGTTTCGGTTGACTTTTTTATAAAGAATCGGTATATTGATACTATATAGTATCAATAAGTATCAACTTCGAGGTGGACAGAATGGATGGGGCACAGTTTGCCAAAATGCTTTCAGATAAGCATTTGTTTGAACTCAATCGGATGGAATACAAGTACTCGACTGTCAGCGTCAAAGAATTTGCCGAATTGCTGCGGCAAAACTTTGCGCGGCCTCTGCCGTTGACTGATTTTTCTGGAAATAAGCTGTTTTACCTGCCGAACCTTGCGCAAATTTCAACAAATGGTATGAAGCAGTTGCTCTCTGTCCCTGTCAGTGGACAAAACTTCGGTTTGTCGGCGATGACCGAGGAAATTTATGCTACTTTTCAAATTGAAAGTATCCGCTCGACCCGCAGCAGTATCCGTTATATCCTCGATGGTTATGCCCCTCGTGATGAACAAGAAGCCTACATCTATGGTATGAAGCGCGGACTGGAGTTTATCGCGAATCGTCAGAATACGATCACCGAGGAGAATCTGCATCACCTATATCAGATCAGCACAGGGGATTATCTCCCGGATGAAGATCGATTACTGCCAAACCACTTTTATCGGCATGGCGAGGTTTTTATTGTGGGCGGTGAAGAACCAAGACCGGGACTTCCGGCAGAGCGGCTTCCCGGTGCCATGAAATGTCTTGTCGATTTTGCGAATGCCAATGACGGCATCAATGAGCTGCAGAAGGCTGCCATTCTGCACTTTGCCTTTGCGTACTACCACCCCTATTTTGACGGGAATGGACGCACTGCACGGCTATTCCACCTCTGGTATCTTGTTCAGCAGGGCTATCCTGCGGCACTGTTCACGCCGTTTTCCCGATACATCGCTGAAAACAAGGGCGCATATTACAAAGCCTACGAACGCGTGGAGAGAAATGCTCTGATTTCCGGCTATACGGATGTGACTCCCTTTCTGTTCTACTTCTGCAATGAGGTCTATAACCGCCTGCAGGTGGATGCAGTCCCGCCGAAAACTGATCTTGAGGTATATCAAACTGCTCTTGCGGAAGGAAAAATCACAGAAAAAGAACGGCTGCTCTGGGAGTATGTTCTGTCTGCTTATGGTGCAGAGGAGTTTACCACAAAGCAGCTGGAAAAGGATTTCCGAAACGCTGCGTATGCAACCATTCGGACGTTTGTGATGAAATTCCATGAGATGGGGCTGCTTACTGCAAGAAAAGCAGGAAACAGGGTGTTCTATCGTGTCGGTGGGACTTCTGACGGTCGGCCTAATGAATTCAAAAGGAGAACGTTATGAAAACGATTCGTGTTGTGGCCGCTGTGATCTGCGATTCCATGCAGGCAAAACGCAAAATCTACGCTACCGCCCGCGGCTATGGTGACTACAAAGGTCAATGGGAGTTTCCGGGCGGCAAAATCGAGCCGGGCGAAACCCCGCAGCAGGCTCTGAAGCGGGAAATCGAAGAAGAACTGGACACGGAAATCACCGTGGGGGATTTAATTGGGACAATCGAGTACGATTATCCGGCGTTTCATCTTTCCATGGACTGCTTCTGGTGTGAAGTGGTTTCCGGCGATCTTGTTCTGAAAGAAGCGGAAGCTGCACGGTGGCTGACAAAAGATGACATTGATTCCGTTCCGTGGCTCCCGGCGGATCGGACCATTTTGGATGTTATCAGAAGTTCAATGCAGCCAGTGAAACCACTCCATACCAGCGAATATGACAACGAACCTCTGCAGAGATGCTGAGGATTCCCGGAATGAAAGATGAACTGGGCCGTCCCATGACGCTGCTGGTGAAAGCCGCTATTCCGAAAAATTGTAAAACAGAGGCCTCTGAATCTTTTCCTAATAAGAAAGAGATTCGGAGGCCTTTATTGGTTGATCGATGTGATCAAAATGATCACATCGATTCAGAAAAACGCACTTGCGAACGAATCGCCGTAGAACATCGAACGCTTTATGGGCTATGCCAGCAAGGCTGAAATGCTCCGCATTGATATGGCTTTGCTGGTCAGTCTGGCTCTGAACGTTCTGAGCGGAAACCGCAGCGAATAGCGGACAACCAGTAACCCGTAAAAATGAGGTGATAGCGATGTAACCGGAGGTGAGTGAGCCATGCGAAAGAGTGCCCCCCATTGAAGTGGTGGTACATTACCCTAAAACGAAAGAGGGATGGGACGAACTCGGAAAACGGGTCGCAACCGCCCACGCCAACTATGTGATCGAAAAAATCGACCGTCTGAACTGCCCCACATGGCAGAAGCTCGAATTGCTGCAGGCGGTGATCGATACTACCAAAGGAACTTACAAACCCAAGGAACACCAAAAGCCCGGCTGGCAGCCGAGCCGATAAACAAAGCCCCACGCTCAACATATGCTTTTCTGCTCTGACCAGAGACGGTCAGATTCAGAGGCAGTGTTGAGCGTGGGGCTTTTTGTGCTACATAAGTCTTTTGAAATGCGGCTGACACAACAAAGCTGTTGATTGCTGGCAGCCAATATGGTATCCTATGGCATTGCATAACACTCAAAACAGTTCCACTTTTTGCTGAAAGAGCGTATCGAAACCGTCCTGATGGAGCAGCAGAAAAAGCTTTTTGAAAAGTAAAAGCTCTTGCGTCCCGTGAAAAAAGAAGGTAATATAAATACAGAGCAAGACACAGAACGCAGGGAGGGATGAAAATCATGTTTTACGAGATCATGCACCGGGAAAGCTGTGTGGCACAACTCAGCACGACAGGGAAATGCAGGGTCTGCCTCGAGGATTTCATGCCCTATGATCTGGTTCTGGTGGAATCGGATGATTTTGACGAACGCATCAATAATGTAACGAACTTTTACTATTGGTGCGCCTCCCGGATGTTGACGTTGGATCGCACCTACGCCAAGGAAATCCTGAACAGTATCGGTGCATCTCAGAGTGTTACGGACAGGGAACGAGCACAGATTGCATTATCCTACCATTGTCTGTCTTTGCTGGATGTGTTCTGGGTGAAAGAAGAAAACGAGAAGATTCGATTCGAGGATATCAACCTTTTTGCACACTCCTTAAGCAATGCGCTTGTGGATATTGCGCTGCGGGGGCACCAAATGACGGTGACCAACGCCCATCTTCTGGCAAATGACCTGTCTACGGGCGGCTTGTACCCCAAGGCGTGGGTGCGCAAAGAGGATGGATTCTATCTTTACAAGGATGGCGGCAGGGATGCGGTGGAACGTGAAGTGCTGGCAAGCAAAATCTGCCGGTGCTTTGACTGCCATCAGGTACTGTATGAGCAGGGGATGTTTGAAAATGAGCCGGTTTCTATCAGCAAAATCATGACATCTCAGCGATACAGTCTTGTGACCTATGCAGCCTATGACGTCTACTGCACGAACCATGATTGGAACACGCTGGATAAGATCTTAGAGCTGGATGCTCCCAGCTACTATATGATGAACATTCTGGATTATCTGGTGGGCAATACTGACCGTCATTGGGAAAATTGGGGTCTGCTGGTAGACAACGAAACCAATCAGCCCATCCGTCTGCATGACCTGATGGACTTTAACCGAGCGTTTCAGCAGTACGACACGCCAGAAGGCGCAAACTGTCTGACTGTGGGAAAACGCCATCTGAGCCAAAAAGATGCTGCAGTGGAAGCGGTGCGGAACATCGGACTGAACCAAGTCCGTCAGGTGGAGCACACCGTATTCTCCGAGCATCCGGCATGGAAAGCAATGTTTGAAGAACGACTGCGTGTTTTACGGAACGCTATGTAAGTCAGAGCGAATATCAGAATAATTGAAACAGAATGATTCCATAACGAAAGCCCGTCTGCGCTGCCACATATCGTGGCTTGCAGACGAGCTTTTTCGTTTGACCGGAGAAAAATTGCCATACCTCACATGCGAAGCATAGATGGAAAATCGGAACCAAGGTTTTCCACCAGATGGCAAAAGCACTTCTGACTGATGGTCTTTTGCCCGCTCTCCCAGCAGCGGATGCTTGTCCGGCTGACCTTTGCATGGTCGGCAAGCTGCTGACGGTTCCAGCCTTTTGCCTCCCGGTATCTGCGGAGGAAGGCTCCGCCGCCCCGGTGCAGAAACAGGGTGTAGTCGTCCAGAATGTCCTCCACCGGGATGCTGTAAAGGGCGGCGAGCTTGTCCGCAAATTCGGGCGTGAAGCTGCGGTGAAATGCGCCGCTTTCCAGATCCCGATAGAGCCATTCCTCCATGCCCACCATGGCAGCAACCTCTTTTTGCAGCAGACCAAGGCTGTAGCGGCACCAGCGCAGACGGTCCCATGGGTCTGGGATGTCGGCGTAAGAGTGGTACATACGGAAGAATTCCTGTGCTTCCGAAGTGGTGTGCGGCCCGGCAAGCGGCACCTGCAGGATGTAGAGAGGGGTTAGACAGGATACCTCACATGATACCTTTTGAAGCAGAAAAAGGTGACCGCTTTCCTGAGCCCAGAAAACCCATTTTGACGCATTTACGCTGCTTTGCAAAATGAGTGGATTCTCTTTTCCATCTGAAAGTGCGCTGGGGAGAGGATAGCATTTTCAATGCACCGGCTGGCGTAGGTGGAAAAGCGTGCCCGACGGTCAGAGTCGAAAGTATCCACCGCTTTCATCAGGCCGATGGTGCCGATGGAAATAAGGTCGTCCTGATCGCCGGGCAGGGCGTAGTATTTTTTTACGATGTGTGCCACCAGACGCAGATTGTGCCGGATCAGTTTTTCCCGTGCGGCAGGGTCACCGGCACGCAGTGCGGAAAAGGCTTCGGTTTCCTCCCGGGCAGAGAGGGGCCGCGGAAAGCTGCCGCTTTCCAGATGAAGCGCCAGAACCAGAAACTTTGTGGCAAAAAATTGCAGAAGAGATAAAAACATGCCGACCCCTCCCCATAGTATCATAAACGGTTACTGTAATTTATGAAGGAGGGCTTGCCTTTTTTCCGGACTCCGAGGAGAACAACTCTGCTTCGTTGTCCACAAAATACGGATATAGCAGCTTTGCGGAGCAATGCGCCTGTTACCCATATATTTTCCCCACGATCTTTCCGCGTGCTGCGGCAGGCAGGAGCTTGCACAAAAGGCTCAGGAATTTATACTGTGCACCGGCAACATAAACGACTGCCGGGTTCTTTTTCTCCACAATACCGGCGATGTACCGTCCAATGCGTGCCGGGTCCATGCCGTTTTGTTCGTCGTGCTCCATCTGACTGACGCTCCGGGAGATACGTCCGCCGTATTCATCATCGCCGAGACTGCTTTTCTGACGTGCTTTTGTAAATCCGGTGCAGATGTCACCCAGTTCTACGACGGTAACATGGATGCCGTAGGGCTTGACTTCGTTTGCCAGAGCGTAAGAGTAAGAAGAAACGGCGGCTTTGCTTGCAGAGTAGAAGGTCTGGAACGGAATGTGCGCTACGGCAGCAACAGAGCTGATGTTCACAATATGCCCCTTCCCTTGATGGCGCATGAAGGGGAGAACCGCTTTATTTACAGTGACTGTCCCGAAAAAGTTCACATCAAACTGTGCTTTGGCTTGCTCCATGGACGTAAACTCCACCGCACCGGAAATGCCAAAGCCTGCACAGTTGATCACTGCATCGATTTTGGTCTCTTTTTGGATGACCTGCTGCACAGCGGCGTTGACCGCATCTTCATCGGTCACATCGACAGACAGATGGGTAACACCCTCCATAGGGATATTTCTGCGGCTGAACTCATAGACGATGCAGCCGTTCTCCTTCAGAGCAGATGCCGTGCACCGTCCGATGCCGGAGCTTCCGCCGGTAACAATAACGACCTTGTTGTTTTCTCCCGCCATGATTTTCCTCCTGAAAATGTTGATCTGGTTCGAGTATACCGCATCGCAAGATGACTGTCTATACGGATAGCCGGATTGTGAAAAAGCACAGGGATCAACTTGCGCAAATTTTTACGCAGATTGGCCTCTCTTTTTTACACAGCCAATGCCAATTAGCGCTTGAAATCGAAATGCTGCGCAAGTATACTATACTAGCGATGCTGTACAAGCTTGATCAAAAATCAGTATGCCAGTTGACCATAAAAGACATACCAGAATTGAAGTGCGCGGCAGAATCAAAACCCTACGAGGATGAAAATGAAATTCGATAGAAGGCTTACAGATGAAATCTACACTTCCGATACGGTAAGGCTGGGAAAAAATGCATTTCAGGCCATGCGGGAGACGATCTATCATAATGGTGGTGTTTCGTTTCGCGGTGCATCGGGCGAGATGATTTTGCATCGTTTGGATTTAAAGAAAATTTTTATCTCGACAGGATCAGCATGCGATTCAAAAAACAAAGGAGAGGTGTTTTGCTATGATTTACAAAAAGCAATACGGGCAACCGTTTGATACCGAAAGTGTAGTGGGTTCTTTTTTGCCCATGATGGAAACGATACCCTATCTGACCAAGGAGCCGGATGGTTTCTCCTATGCCATGGAACCGCAGGATGTCCTGTATGGTCTTGGCGAGAATGTCCGTGGTATCAACAAGCGCGGGTGGGTGTACGAAAGCAAATGCTCCGATGACGGCAACCATACCGAGGGCAAATCCTCGCTGTACGGTGCTTATAATTTTATGATCGTGTCCGGCAAGGATACATTTGGCTTTTTTATCGACTACCCGGGCAAGGTCACCTTTGACTGCGGCTACACCGACCTGGATACCTTGCGGGTCACGGTGGCCGAGGAAAATTACGATCTCTACATCATTGAGGGCGAAAGCCTGACCGATATTGTGCACCAGTTCCGCCAGTTGGTGGGGCGCAGTTATATTCCGCCCAAATGGGCTTTTGGCAACGCCCAGAGCCGCTGGAGCTACATGAACGAGGACGAGGTCCGCGAGGTGGTGGCAAATTACCGTGCCAATCATATGCCGCTGGACGCTGTGGTTCTGGATATCGATTACATGGAGCGTTACAAGGACTTTACGGTGGATGCGCAGCGCTTCCCGCGTTTTGCAGACTTTGCCGCCGAGATGAAAGCGCAGGGCATCCATCTTGTCCCCATCATCGATGCAGCAGTCAAGGTCGAAGATGGATATGATGTGTACGAGGAGGGCGTGAAAAACGGCTACTTCTGCACGAATCAGGATGGCACCCCCTTTGTAGCCGGTGTGTGGCCGGGACGGGTACACTTCCCTGATATGCTCAACCCGGAAGCCCGTGCTTGGTTTGGCAGTCAATATAAAGTTCTGCTGGATCAGGGGATCGAGGGCTTCTGGAATGATATGAACGAGCCTGCTATCTTCTACGCAGAGGAAAGACTGAAAAAGACCTTTGCTCAAATTGAGAAATACAGCAAGCAAAACCTGGATATTTCCAGCTTTGGTGCTTTTACCGGCATGGTGGCAGGGCTTTCCAACAACGAAAACGATTATAAGCTGTTTTACCACAACACCAAACAGGGGCGTATGCGGCACGACAAGGTACATAATCTTTTTGGTTATAACATGACCCGTGCGGCAGGTGAGGCTTTCGAGCGGCTGGAGCCGGACAAGCGCATTTTGATATACTCCCGTTCTGCCTGCATCGGGATGCACCGGTATGGCGGCATCTGGACTGGCGACAACCATTCTTGGTGGAGCCACATTCTGCTTGCGCTGCACATGATGCCCTCCCTGAATATGTGCGGCTTCCTGTACGAAGGCCCCGACATTGGCGGCTTTGGCAGCAATACCACGGAGGATCTGGTGCTGCGCTGGTACGGCATGGGCATCTTCTCTCCGCTGCTGCGGAACCACTCTGCCGACGGCACCCGCCGGCAGGAGCCCTACCGCTTTAAGAACAAGGCTGCCTTTGCTGGTATTTTACAGCTGCGCTACCTGCTGCTGCCCTACATTTACAGCGAGTACATGAAAGCTGCCCTGCACGACGGCATGTACTGTATGCCGTTGGCGTTCGCCTTCCCGGAGGACGACTTTGCCCGCCGGGTGGAGGATGAGGTGATGATCGGTGAAAGCCTGTTGATCGCCCCGGTATATGAGCAAAATGCCCGTGGTCGGTATGTTTATCTGCCGGAGGAGATGCTGCAGGTGCGGGTAAAGTGCAGCGAAAGCAACCGCATCGAAACCAGCGTGCTGCCGGCAGGCCATCATTACATTCCGGTGGAGCTGGATGAAGTGGTGTTCTTTATGCGCAAGGGGCACCTTCTGCCCCTTGCCAAGGACGGCAAAAAGATCCAGAGCGTTGCCGATGTGGATTTTGCAGATCTGCGCCTGCTTGCCTATGCTCCCGATGGTGCATCCTATGAATACTATACCGATGACGGCGAGACAAAGGACTATGATAAGCCGGAACATTTTGTGCATATCACGCTGGATGCGGATGGAAACGCAAAGAGCGATCGTGCTACGGTCAAAGTAGAAGGATAATCGTCAGTCATTACGCAGTTCCTACAGAGTGACAGCGTTTCAGCTTGAAATGCTGCCACTCTTTTTTGTTGTCTATATCACAGATAAAATAGCCGTTCCATCTTGAAAACAGCGTAAAGATTTATTATAATAAGATAAATAGTTGTGACTTTTGCAAAGGAGGGCTGAAGTATGGCAGCACAGCGCACCTATCTGGCAATCGACCTGAAAAGTTTCTATGCCTCGGTGGAGTGCGTAGACCGCCATCTGGACCCCTTGACCACCAATCTCGTGGTGGCAGATGCCTCCCGCACCGAAAAGACCATCTGCCTTGCGGTGTCTCCCTCCCTGAAAGCCTACAAGATACCCGGCAGAGCACGGCTGTTTGAAGCCGTTCAGCGGGTGAAAGAGGTCAACGCCCAGCGGCTGCAGACCGCCATCCGGCAGAAAAAGGCAGTCCGGGGAGAGGACGGCAAGTACCGCTTTGCCAGCACCTCTTTTGATGCCAATGCCCTGAACGCAGACCCGACGCTGGGGCTGAGTTACATTGTTGCGCCGCCCCGGATGCAGCGGTATCTGGATGTTTCCACCCAAATCTACAAGACCTACCTCAAATATGTGTCCCCGGCGGATATCTACCCCTACTCCATTGACGAGGTTTTCATTGATGTGACGGGCTATCTGCCCTATTACCACATGAGCGCCCACGAGCTTGCCATGACCATGGTGCGGGAGGTGCTGACCAACACCGGCATCACCGCAACGGCAGGCATCGGCACCAACCTCTACCTTGCAAAGCTGGCCATGGACATTGTGGCAAAACACATCCCGGCGGACAAGGATGGTGTCCGCATTGCAGAGCTGGACGAGCAGTCTTACCGGTATCTGCTGTGGAACCATCGCCCGCTTACCGATTTCTGGATGACTGGTCCCGGTACCGTCAAGCGACTGGAAGCCCACGGCATCTACACCATGGGAGACTTGGCACGGTTTTCCATCCATGGAGAAGATCGTCTGTATGAGATTTTCGGCGTGGATGCAGAAATCCTTATTGACCACGCATGGGGCTATGAGCCCTGCGGTATGGAACAAATCAAAAGCTACAAGCCCGGCACCAACAGCATCAGCGAGGGACAGGTGCTTTCCACTCCTTATCCGTATGATAAAGCAAAACTCATTGTCCGGGAAATGGCAGAAATCTTGATGTTCCGGCTCACCGAAAAGAAGCTGGTGACGGAATCCATCACCTTGGAGATAGGCTACGACCGGGAGAACGTGGACAAGGGCGGTTATCGTGGTCTGACCCAGACCGACCGCTACGGCAGAACCATCCCCAAGGCAGCTCACGGCACTATCCGGTTTGATGCGCCCACCAATCTGGGCAGCACCCTCATCAACGAAAGCGCAAAGCTGTTTGAGCGCATCACCGACCCGGCGCTGACGGTGCGGCGCATTACCATCAACGCCAACAAGGTCACGCCGGACGAGGGCTTCTATCAGGTGGACTTTTTCACCGACACCAAGAAGCTGGAAAGGGAGAAAAAACTCCAGCAAGCCATGCTGGGCATCAAGAACAAGTACGGCAAAAACGCCGTGCTGAAAGCCAGCAGCTACGAGGAGGGTGCCACCATGCGCCAGCGCAACGCACAAATCGGCGGGCACAGTGCAGGAGATTCGGCGGGAGGTTCAGATGGAAAACTACAAAAATAGCAAAATCGGGCGGGAGACCGCCCAAAAGTATGGGGACATCCTAGAGATGGAACGCCCCCAGACCGAAGAATCCCTCCGCAAGCACCCCCGCATGACCCTTCAGAACCGTGCCAAGATCTTCTCGCCCTTCTCTCCGCTGCGGGGCTATGACGAGCAGCTTGCCGCAGAAAAGCAGCGCACCGAGCGGGTGACCAAGCGCATTCTGACCGAGGAAGAAATGTCGGCTCTGTCCGATCGGCTGATGCAGGTTACCAAGGGCATGACCATCACGGTGCGGTACTTCAAGGAGGATACCGCTCACCCGGAGGTTCCCGCAGTGGGCAACTACATCACCCTGACCGGAAAAGCAGACCGCATCGACCCGGTGTTCCGCACCCTGCAGGTGGGCGACACCGTGGTGCCCTTTGAAGATCTGGTGGAACTCGGCGGGGAGGGTATCATGGACATTGATGTGTATCTGGGAATCCGGGAAGAATGAGACGGCAAAAAATACTGAAAGAGAGGTTTATTGGATACCTCTTCCGGTAAAATAACCTCAGAAGAAGCAAAACACACTTCGGATGGAGGAAAATACAATGGCAAACGATGATTACGGCTATTTCGGCAAAGGTGACACGGGCTATGCCCAGTACATGACGGCCTTCAACCGCAACTTCGGCGGCTCGTCCGGCGGCGGTGGCGGCGGCCACAACAATGGTGGCGGCAGTGGTGGAGACGGAAGCGGCTGCGGCTGCCTCATCGCCATTGCGGTGGTGGTCGTGCTGGTGCTTATTGCCATGGGAAGCTGAGGGCATTTCCACAGCACTGGACTGCTTGCGTGACCCAGTCACAGAAAATCTAACTAGGAAATGTTATCATATGGTCACAGGAAACACCAACAACATTCCGATGGAGGATTTGAATATGAAGGCAAAGTTTTATATCTGTGAGCACTGTGGCAATCTGGTCACCACCATCCACAACGCAGGCGTTCCGCTGGTCTGCTGCGGCGAAAAGATGAAGGAGCTGCTCCCCAACACCGTGGAAGCCAGCGGTGAAAAGCATCTGCCGGTGGCAGAGCGTTCCGGCAGCACCCTCACGGTTACGGTGGGTGCGGTGGAGCACCCCATGGTGGATGTGCACCACATCCAGTGGCTTTTTGTGGAGACCGAAAACGGCGGACAGCTCCGCTATCTTACCCCCGGGCAGGCACCCAAGGCGGTGTTTGAGCTGGGCAGCGAAAAGCCGGTGGCGGTCTACGCCTACTGCAACCTGCATGGTCTGTGGATGACGAAACTTTAAGAAATAAACGGGCTCCTGCCAGTGGTTAAACGCTTGCAGGGGCCTGTTTTGGCGTGCAGCCAATGGTTCTGGCGCAGGCGTATCAGACAAAAATGGAGTAAATATTGAAATACAGAGAGATCGTGGACGGCATTTTTCTTGACCGTCCCAACCGTTTTATTGCCCATGTAGATGTGAACGGCACGGTGGAAACCGTCCATGTCAAAAATACCGGACGGTGCAAGGAACTGCTGCTGCCCGGTGCGGCGGTGCGTCTGGAAGTGTCAGACAACCCGAAACGCAAGACAAAATACGACCTTGTGGCGGTACGCAAGCAGGAACTTGGCTGGGTCAATATGGACAGTCAGGCACCCAACAAGGTGGTAGGAGAATGGCTCTCAAAGCAGGAATTTGACCTTGTCAGGCCGGAGTTCCCCTACGGAAAATCCCGTATTGATTTTTACATGGAAAAGGGCGAACAGAAATACCTGCTGGAAGTCAAAGGCTGCACGCTGGAAGTGGGCGGCATTGGTTATTTCCCGGATGCACCCACCGAACGGGGCGTGAAGCACTTGCATGAGTTAGCGCAGGCACAGCGGGCAGGGTATCAGTGCGCAGTAGCCTTTGTGATCCAGATGGAAGGCATCACCGAGGTGAGGCCGAATGTTAGCACGCAGCCGGAGTTTGGCACAGCGCTGGCTGAAGCGAAAGCCGCAGGCGTGAGCGTGCTGTTTCTGCTTTGCCATGTCGGGCGGGACAGTCTGGAAATCGTGGAGCAGCGGGAAGCGTGAAAAAAGGGAGGGAATGACACTCTATTTGCGTTTGTTGAATGCAGTCTCTCTGGGCGGCGACAGCGACACCCTTGCCTGCATCACCGGCGGCATTGCCGAAGCCTTTTACGGGATGCCGCCCGAGTTGCAGCAGGAAACCTTGAAGCGTCTGCCGGAGGAGATGCGGGCAGCGTATGAGCTGTTCCGGCAGAACCTTGAGCGCAGGATGTGACACCGTCGGAGCGGAGAGCTAGAGAGCCGCCGCACAGTGATTTGTGCGGCGGCTCTTTTGTGCGCAGGTGCTTTTCCGCAGCGGCAAGCCCTCGTCAAAACTCCGGGTGCCATTCATCCTGGATGTCAATGTCGGCACAGACGATCTTTCCGCACAGCGGCGCAGAGGTTTTTGCGATATGCAAAGGCTTATAGCTGTCGAAGGTTACGGTCAAGTCCGCATGGGCAGCACCTTCGGCAACCTCGCCGGTGTCCGTATTGATGCCGCTGGGCAGGTCTACGGCCAGCACAAAGGCACCGCTCTTGTGCAGACGGCGCATCAGCCCGCAGGCAGCAAGGCCGGAAGGCCGCAGTTCACCATGAAACCCGGTGCCATAGAGGGCATCCACAGCAGCATCAAAGCGCTGCGTTTCCAGTACAGAACCGTCGGCGCAGATGTGCACCGACAGGGAGTGCAGACGCTCAAAATTGCGGATGGCGTCAGCAGTTTTCGGCTCGCCCTCGGCCAGAAGAACGGTCACGTTCCAGCCATCTTTTGCGGCGGCACGGGCGATCACGAACCCATCGCCGCTGTTGTTGCCCTTTCCGCAGACCACCAGCAGTCTGCCAGGATGCGGGAATTGCTTTTGCAGTTCTGCGTAAGCAGCCAGCCCGGCGTTTTCCATCATTTGCAGGTAGGGCAGACCGTGGGCATCCCCGGCTCGTTCAATTTCCTTCATCTGCGCAGCCGTCACAATGCGATGTTTCATGTTGGCACCTTCTCTCTGTCTTTATTATAATGGATGAGAATGTTTGGAACAAGATGAAAGATACCGGTGCATAGAATCGTCCCCGGAGAGTTGGAACAAGCCCTCCGGGGACATTTTTGTTTTTCACTATCTTTTCCGCAGGGGAAAACCATGGTATACTGAACGCAACGAATCCAAAGTAATAAACCGGGAGGTACTGTTATGAAGTGGGGAATTTTAGCGACCGGCACCATTGCCAAAAAGTTTGCATCTACGGTGGAACAGATGGGCGCAGAAGGGGAGCAGCTTGTTGCCGTGGGGTCACGGCACATGGAAAGCGCACAGGCGTTTGCGCAGCAGTACGGCATTCCCCGCTGCTATGACTCCTACGAAGCCCTTGCCGCCGACCCGGAGGTGGAGGCTATCTACGTTGCCACCCCCAACACCCTGCACTACGAAAACTGCAAGCTCTGTCTGGAGCAGGGCAAGCATGTTTTGTGCGAAAAACCCTTTACCATCAGCCCGGAGCAGGCGCAGCAGCTGTACCATATGGCAGAGGAAAAGCACCTCTTTCTCATGGAGGCATTCTGGATCTGGCTGCTGCCGCTGTACGACCGCCTGCGCGAGATCCTTACTGCTGGCACCATCGGGGAGCTGAAGCAGATCACCTGTCAGTACGGCTTTGTTGCCTCCGGTGCCCGGAAGAATCGCAAGTTTGATTCCGGTCTGGGCGGCGGTGCGCTGCTGGATATCGGCATCTACAATCTGGGCTTTCTGCGCATCCTTACCGGACAGGACCCGGAAAAGGTGGAAACCAAAGAGGTGCACATCAACGAGTACGGCACCGATGATTACAGCCGCCTTGCGCTGACCTACCCCGGCGGCTGCATGGCAGAGTCGGTCCAGACCATTGGGCAGGAGCTAGAGCGCAATGCCCGCATCCTTGGCACCAAGGGCAGTATCTTTCTGCCGGATTTCCAGCACGCCGAGACCATGACGCTGGAAGTGGAGGGCAAAGAGCCGGAGGTCATCCGCTGCCCGGTGGACATCAACGGCTTTGAGTATGAGATCCGGGAAGCAAGCCGCTGCGTCAAGCTGGGACGTACCGGCAGCGACCGCTACACCCCGCAGGATAGCCTTGCCTTGACCCACCTGATGTACGACACCCGCATGAGCTGGGGCATGAAGTTCGCGGGCGAGGTGTAAGCACACACCTTGCCGCAAAGGGCTTTTTGCGTGCGGAGACTATGGCATACGGAGAGCGGCAACTCGGAATTGATATAAAAAAGAAGGACACATAGATGAAAACAGTGGTTCTTTATAATATTATTTCTTTTATCATCCTCGTTGCTTTGATTTTTGTCTTAAGGATTGTTAGTAAGAGTAATTTAAGACAAAATCAACAACTTGTTATTAAAGTCATTGCAACTATTTTAATTGTTTGTGTGATAGCGTTCGTGCTTTTTATTGATGCAATAGCATTTGGCATTATAGGACCAGTTCAAGATTAACAATTCCAGTTTGACAAGGAAGTGCTTTGCATGAAAAAGCGTATATCAAGGATTCTCGGTTTAATAATGCTGATTATAGCTATTGCATTTATAGTGTTTGCATTGAACCATCCAGAAATGAGTTTTCCTTGGAACAATACCATTACTTGGTTACTGTATGGTTTATATATTCTTGTGACAGTCATGTTGCTTATTGCGCCTAAGACGAAGAAGTAAACAATTCGCGTTTGTGGAGCGAAGCGGAACAATGAAAGCCCCAGTGGGGCTTTCAAGCGACCGAACGGTCTTGCGGCAGCAAGATGGAGGGGCCTCGCCCCGACAAGTTCCAGTTTGCCGGGCGGACAGGCAACCGAAAACCACACAAAAAACGAGGGAGCAGCCATGGTACTTTATTTTACGGGAACCGGCAACAGCCGGTATCTGGCGCGGCGCATTGCCGAAGGGTTGGAGATGCCGCTTTACGACCTGAACGCTTGTATCAAGGCAGGTGATACCGCCCCGGTGCAGACCGGGCGTGACGTGGTGCTGGTAACGCCTACCTACGCATGGCGCATCCCCCGGGTGGTGTCGGAGTGGCTGGGCAAGACCGAGCTGACCGGGGCAGAGCGCATCTGGTTTGTGATGGACTGCGGCAGCGAAATTGGCAATGCGGCAGGCTATAACCGGCAGCTTGCAGCGCAAAAGCAGCTGCAGTATATGGGCACAGCTCAGATCATCATGCCGGAAAACTACATTGCCATGTTCAATGCACCTCAAAAGGAGCAGGCACGGAGCATCGTGGAGCAGGCAGAGCCTGCACTTCAGAAGGTGCTGGCGCAGCTCAAGGCCGGGCAGGAATTTCCTCCGCCGAGAGAGAACCTCTACGACCGCTTTATGAGCGGCCCGGTGAACCCGGTGTTCTATCGCTTCTTTGTAAAAGCGGATGCCTTCCGGGCAACGGATGCCTGCATCGGCTGCGGTAAGTGCGTGGAGTTGTGCCCTCTGAACAACATCCGTCTGGAAAACGGCAAGCCGGTCTGGGGCAAAAACTGCACCCATTGCATGGCCTGCATCTGCTATTGCCCTAAAGAGGCCATCGAGTATGGCAAAAAGAGCAAAGGCAAGCCCCGGTATCACTTTGAAGCGCTGGAAAGGAAGCAGCAGGACGTGTGAAGGAGAGCGGAAATTAGATGAAGTTTTTGTACTTACATGGGTTGGGACAAAAACCAGACAGTTGGGACAGAGTAATAAAAGAAACGAAGGTCTCGGATAGAAGCGCCAGCTTGAGCTTGGCAGAGATGCTGGAAGGAAAAGCGGCCACCTATAAGGAGTTGTATACTGCATTCTCAGAAGAGTGCAACAAGGAAAATGACGAAATCGTCTTGTGCGGGCTTTCCTTGGGTGCTGTTCTGGCACTTAATTATGCGATAGACCATCCGAATAAAGTAAAGGCACTGGTGCTAATTGCAGCACAATATAAAATGCCTGAAAAGCTATTGAAGTTCCAGAATATGCTGTTTCGCTTTATGCCGAATACAATGTTCAAGCAATTTGGATTCAAGAAAGCAGATGTGATCAGCTTGTGCGGTACGATGACGGAATTGGATTTCAGGGATTCATTATGTAAGGTGTCCTGTCCGGCATTGATCATTTGTGGGGAAAAGGACAACGCAAACAAAAAAGCCTCAAAGGAACTTGCCAGTTATTTGAGTGATTCCCACTTCCATGAACTTTTGAAAGCGGGTCATGAAGCAAACATAGAATCTCCGGAGGAATTGGCAACAGTGTTACAGGAATTTTATGATAATGTCGAATAAACTACGATTCATCAAAGAAAGAGGACTTTAAAATGAACATCGAAGAACGGGCGGCACAGGCTGCCGCATGGAAAGCTACTGGACAGTGCAACTGTGCACAGGCGGTGCTGAAGGCATTTGAGGACAAACTGCCGGTGGATGCCGACACCCTGATGAAGCTGGGCGCAGGCTATGCCGCCGGCATGGGCTGCATGGAGAGCACCTGCGGCGCACTGATCGGCGCTGTGATGGTGGCGGGCATCGTCACCGACGGCAAGGGCACACCCCGCATTTCTAAGGAACTGCTGCAAAACTTTCAGGAAAAGTGCGGTGCTACCATCTGCAAGGATCTGAAGGGAATAGAGAACGGCGTACCGCTGTGCCCGTGCCCGGAGTGCGTCCGCAACGCTGTTCTGGCACTGGGCGAGGTGCTGGGAGAGTAAGATGAAGAAGATCTTGTTTGTTTGCCATGGCAGGATGTGCTGGAGGGTTGCACCGCCCTGCTGGAAGAGCTGCGATAAAAGGGAAAGGGGGTGACGAAACGTTATTGCAAGGGCGAACGGTTTGCTGACCTGTCGTTTGCCCGGGAAGTCTTTGAAAGAATAAACCTATTGACATGGTGCGAAAATGGGTTTATACTATCCCCAACACAAGGAAGGGAGCACAGGCAGATGAAACATACAGCAGATGCCCGGCACAGACTACCCGGGCGAATGCGCTGCTCCCAGACAAATTCCCGGCAGACAGACTGAGAAAAACCAGGAAGATGCCGTTGTCTGGGAGAAGTGCCCGAACATACATCGTCACAATAAAAGGAGAACCGACAATGGCTGATTATAAACTGTGGAACGCACTGAAGGATGCTAAAAAATATCGCTGGGTGGAACTTTCTCACTCGCTGAACAACGAAAGCCCCTACTGGTCCGGCATCCCGGAAGGCTCTGTAGAGCTGGCAAAGACCGTGTGGGACTGGGGCAAGCCGGAACTGGAATGCCTGATCCAAACCTTCAAATTCCCCGGACAGTTCGGTACCCATATCGACTTCCCGGGTCACTTCATCAAGGGCAAAGCGCTGTCCGAAAAGTTTGATGTGAATGACCTGATTTTCCCGCTGGTGGTCATTGATATTTCTGAGCAGGCCAAGAAAGACCCTCGCTACGCTGTGACGGTGGAGGACATCAAGGCCTATGAAGCAAAGTACGGTCCCATCCCGGATGGTGCGCTGGTGGCTCTGCGCAGCGACTGGTACAAGAAGTGGCCGGATATGGATGCGCTGTCCGGCATCGACGCAGAGGGCAAAGAAAATGCCCCCGGCTGGTCGCTGGAAGCATTGGAGTATATCTACAAGGTGCGCAATGCCGCCGCCAACGGCCACGAAACGCTGGATACCGATTCCTCTGCGGTGGCGGAGGAAAAGGGTGACCTTGCCTGCGAGCGCTATGTTCTGGATAACGACAAGCTGCAGGTGGAGGTGCTTGCAAATCTGGATAAAGTTCAGCCTGCCGGTGCGGTAGTCATCGTTTCTTATCCCCGCATTGAAGGTGCAACTGGTCTGCCTGCGCGGGTCTGGGCTGTTACCGAATAAGAGCGGAGAAGTGGGAAAATGTCCTTTCCCCCTGCCACCAGCGCCATGCTGCATAACCTTTCCACCCTTGGCATCAGCCTGCGCAGCATGACAGACCTGTTGGAGCAGAAGTCTTCCCTGTAAAAATGGTACGCCGGAGCGTCCGCAGATGCTCCGGCGTATCGAAATGATAGATCTCCCAGCCAAAAGGAGGCTGCTGCACAAATACTGCGCAGCAGCCTCCTTTTTTAGTTCAGATGAATCGGCAAAAGCCCAGCCAGCAGCCCAGCAGGAAGAAGAGCAGCGCTTTACCCAGCACCGGCAGCCATAGACGCTTGCACAAGGTGGTATCCCACCGGTGGATGTTCTGCTTGGGGCAGGTGCCAACGCAGGCTTCACAGGCGATGCATTCCCCGCTGCGCAGGCTGGTTTCCTCCAGCTTCAGGCACATCGGGCACTGCTGTTTACAGGCATTGCAGCCCGGGATGCAGCCGTCGCTCTGCCGGTGCAGCCGCGCAAATGGCAGCACCGGCAGCAGGGCAAACACCGCTCCCATGGGGCAGAGGAACTGACAGAAGAACCGGGGCTGCACCGCCATACCCAGCAAAATGAGCACAAGCAGCCCGATGCCCACACCAAAGCCCTCCGGCGGCAGATGCAGAGCCGTCAGGCGGGAAAACACCTCCCACGGGCTTGCGCCGGTCAGCATCTTTTCCTGCCGGGTCACATACAGTGCTACCAGCCATGCCAGCAGCAGATATTTGACCTTCTGCCCCAAAAGCACCGCCCGCTCCGGCAGACGGAGCTGCTTTTTGCGGTGGAACAGCTTTTTTTGAATAAGCCCGGAAAGCGCCCAGACGGCATCGCCCAAGCTGCCGAAGGCGCAGGCGTACCCACAGAAAAAACGGTCGAAAAGCAGGGTGAAGCCGCACAGCCCCAGCAGGGAAAGTGTGAAGCTGTCCACAGAGAGCACCTCGCCTGCACCAATGTGCAGAAAGATCTGTTTTACCCCGGAAAACCCGGCCACGAATGCGCCCGGCATGGACACAAAGAAGAACAACTGCACCCCGGTGCGCAGCCATGTACGGCGCTTTTTGTCCCGCTGACGCTGCTGCGCCGCTGTTAAAGGCTTTGCCTGTGTTTTTTCCATCATCCTGCCGCCTTTCCCAGTGCGTTCTCTACCGCACCGATAAGTCCTTCTGCCGTGAGGGTAGCGCCGGAAACGGTATCCACCTCAGCAGACTGCACTGCCAGCATCTCGTCCAGCAAAGGCAGCGCCTGCTTATAGTAGGGCTTATCCTCGCCGGAAGCATCCAGCACCGCAATATCGGTCATTTTTCCGTTCTGGATAGTCACCGACACCTGAATGACATCGCCAAAACCATAGGCGCTGCCCTCATAGATGCCGTCCCGGTAGCCGCTCTGCTCTGCCTGTGCTGCGCTCTGCGCCTGCAAAACGGAAGCATTGTAGGCTTCAACTTCGGCAATTTCCTGCTTGCGCTGGCTTACCGCTGCCGCCCGGATCAGCGCCACCTGCTGGTATTGCCACAGTACCCCCAAAATTAGCAGCAGGTTCACCGCCCGGAGGAGAAAATTTTTGTATTTCATTCTGCTGCTCCTTCCGTTTCAGATTCAATCCCGGTCTCTTCCGGCGGCAGTGCCGGCTCGGATGTCGGCAGCACTTCCTCAGAAGATGCCGGTTCCGGTTCAGAGGATGCCGGTGCATCTGCCGGGAAAAGCTGCTGCCATACTTCCTTGAGCCACACGGGAACGGCGCTCTTTTCCTCCGGCTGCACCACCTCCACGGTGGGCGCGGTGACCGGCGTTTCCCCGGGCTCTGCTGCTTCAGACGGTGCGGTTTCCTCTGCCGTCTCTTCCGATGCAGTCTGCTCCGGAGCGGTTTTCTCTGCCGGGGCAACAGCGGCCTTTGCCAGTGCCAGCTTGACCGCGTTCAGAATTCCGGTGGAGGAGTAGGTGGCGCCGGAAACAGTATCCACGTTGGGGCTTTGTCCCTCCAGAATGGCGGGGATGACCTGTTTTGCCCGGGAGAGATATTCCTCCTCGTCCTCGGCGCTCAGGATCGTGATATTGGTGATTTTATCCTCTGCCATCGTGACCTGCACTGTGATCTGCCCCTCAAAGCCCATGGCTTCGGCAGTGTAGATGCCGTCCAAGTAGATGGAGGGAGCCGTAAATTCCTCCACCACAAGCGTTGCAGCGGGCTTTGGCTGGGGCGGCAGGGGATTGTTGACCACCTCGCCGGTCAGGGCGTTCTGCACTGCGCCCAGAATGCCCCGGCTGGTATAGGTGGCCTCGGAAACGGCATCCACCTCCCAGCTCTGAGTCTCCACCACGGTGGTCAAAAGCCGCTTGGCACGCCGCAGAAACTGCTTGGTCTCGTGGGATGCGTCCAAGATCTCCGCCTCCGTGATGCTGCCGTTTTCCATGGTGACCTGTACTCGGACGGCACCGCCGTAGCCCCGGGAAGAGCCGACGTAAACGCCGTCGGCATAGGGCAGCTTGGGCAGGGTTTCTTCCTCCGCTTCGGAGGAAGCGGCTTCCACAGGCTGCTCCACCACGGTTGTCAGCTTTTCCGGCACGGCGGCCAGCACCGGAACGGTGCGGGGCAGGGCAAAAAGTACAGCTGCCGCTGCCGCCACCGTCGGGAGCAGCTGCACCAGCGGCAGCAGTGTATGGCATCGTTTTTTGTTCATTCCAACTCCTCCTGACACGGAAAAGCAAGGCCGCCTGATGCCAAGCGACCTTGCCGTTTTGTGTTATATTTTACAATAAATTAGGCAGTTTCCCGTGTATTCACAGCGCCACATTGACCGGCAGGACATACACGCCGTCGGCGGCGTAGAAGGTGATCTGAGTAATCTTCTTGCCGATGATGGATGCAAAGTAAGGATCATCGGCGTTGAAGCCCAGCTTGGTACCATGCCAGATGTTGGTCACATGATGCAGGCCGTATTCACTGCCATCGGCGGTGGTCAGAACTACGCCGTAGACCTTGTTGGCCTTGTAGTCCAGATCAAAACCGGAGATTTTCATCTCGTAGGTGGCATGGTGACCGTTGGTATTCAGCTCCACAGTGGTGCCCTCTACGGTGGTCTCGGTGGCGTGGACCTTGCCAAACTCCCACTTGCCGCTCAGCAGGTTATACCATGCGGTGATGTAGTAGGCAGGGGTCTCACTGAGCTTGTAGTAAGCGTAGCTCTCGTTCTCAAACAAGGCATCTGCGCCGGTGTAGGTGGTGGTGGATTCCTTGCCCTTCAGGGTAACGGTAATGTCGTAGCTGTCGGCATCGGTGACCTGCTTTGCATTCTTCAGCGCCCACGGGGTCAGCACCTTGACCGGGAAGGAAACGCCGGTGATGTCGGAGCCGTCCGCGTTGACGTGGTAGGAACCGGCGGCAAGATTGCCCGCACGGGTCTTGTTCTTGGTGGCGCTGGTCACTGCGTCAATCTCAGATGCGTTGTCCACGCCGGCAGCCTTGTAGAAGTCGGCGTAGGGGATGTTCATCTGGACATAGCTGGAGGTCAGGCAGTTTTCCTGTTCCACCTCTTCCGCAGCGAAGGCCGGGACTGCCACAGCGCATACCAGCATAGCGGCCGCAAGTGCACCTGCAAATACTTTTTTCAATCTCATGGTAACACACCTCTATCTCAGTTTTGAAAAAATAGTTAGCTTTGCCTAACAATTGATGCAAAAAAATGCAGGGGAAAAACCCCTCAGATGGTTAGGCAAAACAAATTCGCGAAGTAAAAATAGCACTCCCACCGGGCGTTGCCAAGCAGAAACAGACAAGTTTGCAGAGGTGAATTTTTCGATGCAGGAAACGATCTGCATTCGCTATACCGCAAAGCCCTTGACCTTTTTGCCGGAGCGCAGTATACTTTTTGCGGAGTTAGTTGTGAATAACCGCAAGGAGGTACTACATGATACAAGACGCGTTCTGGGGGATCCTGATTCCATTTCTAGGTACAAGCCTTGGGGCGGGCTGTGTGTTCTTTTTGAAAAACTCTCTGCGTGACCGCATCCAGCGCGCCCTCACCGGCTTTGCCGCCGGAGTGATGGTGGCGGCATCGGTATGGAGCTTGCTGATCCCGGCTATGGAGCAGGCTGCAGATCTGGGCAGGCTGGCGTTTTTCCCGGCGGCAGCAGGCTTTTGGCTGGGCATCCTGTTTTTGCTGCTGCTGGACCATCTCATCCCGCATCTGCACCAGAATAGTTTGCAGGCCGAAGGGCCAAAAAGCCAGCTCCAGCGCACCACCATGATGGTTCTGGCGGTGACGCTGCACAACATCCCGGAGGGTATGGCAGTGGGCGTAGTCTATGCCGGATACCTTGCCGGAACTGCCCAGATCACCGCCGCCGGGGCGCTGGCACTTTCCCTTGGCATTGCCATCCAGAACTTCCCGGAGGGTGCCATCATTTCCATGCCCCTGCGGGCGGAAGGAATGAAAAAAGGCCGGGCATTCTGGGGCGGCGTACTGTCCGGCATCGTAGAGCCCATCGGGGCAGTGTTGACGATTCTGGCGGCAGGCATCGTGGTGCCCGCTTTGCCCTATCTGCTCAGCTTTGCAGCCGGAGCCATGCTGTATGTGGTGGTGGAGGAATTGATTCCGGAAATGTCGCAGGGGCAGCACTCCAACGTTGGCACGGTGTTTTTCGCGGTGGGCTTCAGCGTGATGATGGTGCTGGATGTGGCACTGGGGTGACGGTTGGGGGTTCCCGAAAGCGAAATCTCTTTCGGAATTTCCGAAAATGCCTAAACTTCTTGACAGAGGAGACGGCAGGGCGTATTATTTTGGCAGAAGGACCGCTGAGAAGCGGCTTTTTATAGAATGGAAAGTTAGCATTGTCTAACTCACAGCACGAGGAATTGCGGGCCTGTCATCCAGTGCAGTGGGCGCATCTGGTAAAAAGCATTGCATTGTGAACGGTAAACAGAAAGAGGGTGGCGTTATGTCCTTTTTTGAAAACACCCGAAAGCCCGTAGGCTTTGGCGGGAAGATCATGGTTGCTATGATGAACTTTGGACACAGCGCAATGGCAGAATGGGGGCTGCGCTTTTTACAGCCTGCCCCGGATGCCATGGTGCTGGACTGCGGCTGCGGCGGTGGAGCGAACATTAAGACACTGTTGAAACTGTGCCCCAACGGCAAGGTGCAGGGCATCGACTACTCAGCCGTCAGTGTGGAAAAAGCGCGAAAGGTCAATGCCAGAGCCATTGCGGCAGGACGGTGTACCGTGCAACAGGCAAGTGTGGCAGAACTGCCGTTTGAAGCGGAGCATTTTGATGTGGTGACCGCCTTTGAAACGGTCTACTTCTGGCCGGAGCTTGCACAGAATTTCAGAGAGGTTTATCGAGTGCTGAAGCCCGGCGGAATCTTTTTCATCTGTAACGAAGCAAACGGCGAAACGACAAAAGACGACAAATGGACGAAAATCATCAATGGCATGACCATCTATACGGATACTGCACTGAAAGAGTATCTGGAACAAGCAGGATTTTGTCAGATCCAGAGCCACAAAAGCAAAAAGGGCTGGCTGTGCGTTACGGCGCAAAAGCGGTGAAATAGTGTAAGGAGGACGGAGCATGGAACGAAAAGAAGCAATCCGCAGTGCCTACCGGCTGACAGGCGGCAATAATTTTTATGATGGTATGATCACCTGCTCCACCCTGAGCGGGAAAGCGGTGTGCCGTCTGGTGTGGGACATGAACAAGGCAGAAAATGATGCCTATCTGGAAAAGGCACTGTCCGGCATCCCGAAGCATTTTTCCGGCAAGCTGCTGGAGGTGCCGGTGGGCACCGGCATTCTGACCATACGATAAAACCAAAGGGAGTTCTGCCCGGACCTTCGTCCGTGACGGAACTCCCCTTTTTTAGCTTTATAGAAAAACCATAAGTCCTCTGCCACGCTCAGCGGAGCAAAAACCACACACCCAGCAGGATCGCAAGGAAGATCAGGTTGGACAGGGTGAACAGCCCAAAATACTGCTTCTTCCCCTGTGGCAGCTCCCGTGCAATCTGTCGGTAGGAAATAAGACTGGCCATGGATGCGATCAAAGTGCCAAGACCTCCCAGATTGGTGCCGATGATGAGGGCTTGTGTCTCTGCCGTGAACCCGGACAGCAGCAGGGCGGCGGGAACATTACTGGTGACCTGCGAAGCAAGAACCGCCACAAGAACTTCCCGGCCGGTCAGAAACTCCTGCAGCCAGCCGGAAAAGGCCGGAATGCGCCCCAGATTGCCAATGAAGATGAAAAAAGCCACAAAGGTCAGAAGCAGGGAATAGTCCACTGCCCGTAAGGTGTGCGGGTCTGCAAAAAGGGCGCAGACGAGTACAGCGGCAAAGGCAATGCCATAAGGCAACACCCGGATCACGGACAGCAGGCAAACGGCAAACAGAACCAGATACAGCAGGATGATCTTCTGATCTCCCTGAGATGCAGAAGAAGAAACAAGCTCGTCCACGGAGAGGGCGGCAGAGGCTTTCTGGCAGACCAGCGCTGCCCAAGCCAGCAGCAGGAGCAGAGAGACCAGGGTGTAGGGCAGCATAAGAAGAACAAATCCCCCGATGCTCATGCCGCTTTTTCCGTAAAGATAGAGGTTCTGCGGGTTGCCGATGGGGGTCAGCATACTGCCAAGGTTTGCCGCAATGGTCTGCATACAGACCACCGGGATCAGAAGGGAGCGGCGGACATCCGCTCCCAGACGGCTCAGAACCACGAACGTAAAGGGAACGAAGGTCAGCAGGGAAACATCGTTGGTGATGAACATGCTTCCGAAAAAGCACAGCCCGACCAGTACCAGCGTCAGCTGAAAGGTGCTGTGGGTACGGGACAGCAATGCCCGGCCCAGTCCATCAAAAAAGCCCTGCCGCCGCAGCCCGGCCATGACCGTCATCAGGGAAAACAAAATCGCCAGCGTGCGCAGGTCGATGTAGCCGAGATACTGCGCATCCGGCAGAACAAAGAAGGCGGAGACAACGGCCAGCACAGCGGCTGCGGTGAGGACCGTTTCCTGCTGAATGAATTGTTTGAGTAGTTTCATAGAGACACATCCTTGTAATTGTAAAGGCTGCCCTGCTGCGGTGCCGGACGGCCTTTCTTCGTATTTCAGAGCAACAGCTCAAACGACCCGATCATCAGCGGCATTCTTCAATGTGGAAGATCGCTACTTTCCCGAAGAACGGATTGCAAGTGCGTGCAGCTTCCGGCTCAAATCGGCCAGACACCATGCGATTGCCATACCGCCGGCAATTCCAAGAGCGGCCAGAAAGGTCTGCTCTCCGAAATGCTCTGCAGCAGACAAATCATTGGAGACGACTGCGTTCATGCAGTAGTAGAGGGTGCTTCCGGGAATGAGGGGAATGGCAGCGGTGATGAAGAAAGGCGTAGAGGGTGCATTGCAGCATCGGGCAAGAATTTCGGCATACAGAGCGGCACAGAAACCGGCCAACAGATTGGCAAGAAAGACGCTGTGCAGGGTGTTGGCGGCAAGAAGATAAGCCAGCCATGCCAGAAGTCCGCCTACACCGGCGGCGGGTAAGTAGCGCCGGTTCAGATTGAAAATCAGTCCGAAACCGACCGAACCAAGGGCAGCACTGAGCAACTGCGAAAAAACCTGTATCATGCGGAAATTCCTCCCATCAACCAGATGGCGGCCATCATGCCGAGTGCAAGGGTGGCGGCCATCAGAATGGCTTCCACCAGCCGAAGAGAGCCGGAAATAATGTCCCCAAGTAAGATGTCCCGGATGGAATTTGTCAGCATGATGCCGGGAATCAGCAGCATGATGATACCAATCAGAACTTTATCGGCATGAAACTGCATCCCAAAGCGGCAGAGCAGCAGAGTGGAGACACCGCTGAGAAATGATGCTATAAACTGAAATTCTACGCCATTCATACAAAAAGGCGAGAGATAGCGCTCCATCCAGCAAATCAGAACGGCAATGCCGCCGGCCAGCAGGCCGTCCCAGAGATTTCCACCAAAGAAGATGGCAAAACTGGAAGCAGCCAACACACTGCCGGCAAGATGCAGTCTTGGGTCCGGATGCTGTGCCAGAATGGCATTCAGTTGGCGCTGAAACTCTTCTATGGAAGGAGGTGCTGTGCAGATACGGCGGCTGAGCGCATTGAGCTTTTCCAATGTCAGCAGGTCATTGCTGGCAGCGTGACGCAGGCGGCGGGTCTCGGTCTGCGGCGGCAGCGAGGGCATGGTAAGCGTGACCACGATGCTGGATGTGATCACGAATACATTCACATCTTCTGCCCCATAGGCGATTGCGATCCGGTTCAAAGTGTCCTCAACGCGGAATACTTCTGCGCCACTGTTTTGTAAAGCTTCGCCCATTCGGACCAGAATGTGGAGAAAATGACTGATCTCGGTCTCTTCCACAATATCACGCTCTTTTCATCTCGGTTTCCACATTATTATAGCGGGTGGACCGGCAGAACGCAAGACGCTGCAAGGACAGAGAGACTTTTTGATAACTGCATTGTTTACGCGGGCAATGGATCGCCTGGTTCTGAAGAAACGGCTTGCATCCGTTCTGTCACAGCGAAAGACTACGATTGGAGAAGAAAAAATTGAATCCAGTGCAAACGATTTTGCCGAGAATTGCATGAAATATTATAAAAGTATTATTCTTTTATGAATTTTAGCGCTCTACTATTGACACTGCTAATAAACAGTGTTATAACAGTGGCGTGCTCAGGAGAAAGGGGCATGAGGGAACCGCAAGGCTCCCGGGAAGACTCCGCTTCTGATGCACGATCTTGATTTTATGCCCGACCCGAACGCCGGGATTGGAGGGTTGTTTTATGTTTATGCCTGCTGTTTTCCATGAAAATCTGTTCGATGATTTCTTTGATCCGTTCTGGAACGACGGTGCGCTGGAGCGTGCAATGAATCGTGAAGAGCGTGAGACCTTCGGCAAGCGCGGCGCAAACATGATGAAAACCGATGTGAAGCAGACCGCCGATGGCAACTATGATGTGGCTGTTGACCTGCCCGGTTGCAAGAAGGAAGACGTTCAGATGGAGCTGAGCGACGGCTACCTGACCATTCAGGCCGTCCGCAACCACTCCAATGACGAGAAGGACAACAATGGCCGTTATCTGCGCCGTGAGACCTTCTCCGGTACCTGTGCCCGCAGCTTCTATGTGGGTGATGCCGTGAAGAAGGAGGACATCCACGCAAAGTTCGAGGATGGCATCCTGCACATCGTGCTGCCCGCACCGCAGCAGCAGAAGGCTCTGCCTGCGAATCCCAATCTCATTGAAATCGAGTAACGTTTGTGCATCGGTGTGAGGAACACCGGCGCATAGAACCAGCCCCCGGAGAACCGTAAAAAGCTCTTCGGGGGTTTTTGTATTCTGACATCTTTTCGGAAGTGAAAAAGCGTGGTACCCACAACACCGACACGCAAGAGGGCGCAGCAGTCAATCTTTTTGAAACCGCCGTCAAACACGCATAAAAGCGAAAAGAACCCGCTTTCAACATCAAATTGAAGTGAAAGCGGGTTCTTTATTGAAGTGACACCAAGTTGTCACAAAATCACAGCTTTAGAAGGCCTGTGCATCATATTTATATCGATATTTCGCCGTAAATTCGTTTCTACTTGATGGGGTGAATTATTTCCGATTTGTCAGCCGGTTGAGCAGCATCACAGCCAGAACAATGACACCAATGACGAGAAGAATGCCGACCATGCCGATGAGCATCATGGGCAGGGTGGTCATCCACGAAGAAAGATGAAGCATAAGTGTACCTCCGTTAAGCCATCAGGGTCAGAATTAGGCCGCCTGCAATGACGGATGCGATCTGCCCCGAAACGTTGACGCTGATGGAGTACATCAGCAGGAAATTCTGGTTATCTTCTTCCAATCCCATCTTGTTGACCACACGGCCGCTCATGGGGAAGGCGGAGATGCCGGCTGCACCGATCATCGGGTTCAGTTTTTTGCCTTCGGGCAGGAACAGGTTCAGCAGCTTTGCAAACAGCACGCCGCCTGCGGTATCAAAAACGAAGGCTACCAGACCCAGTGCAAGGATGAGCAGGGTATCGGGCCGGACAAACTTGTCAGCGGTCATCTGTCCGGCCACGGTCAGGCCCAGCACGATGGTGATGAGGTTTGCCAGCACATTCTGCGCGGTTTCGCTGAGGGCGTTCAGTACGCCGCACTCCCGCAGCAGGTTGCCGAACATCAGAAAACCAACTAGAGCTACACTGGCAGGAGCTACCATACCGGCAATGATGGTTACAACAATGGGGAACAGAATCTTCGTCAGCTGGCTGACATTGCCCTTTTCATAGGGCATCCGGATGCGGCGGTCCTTCTGAGTGGTCAGCAGTTTAATGACCGGCGGCTGCACGATGGGCACCAGAGCCATGTAACTGTACGCTGCCACCATGATGGCACCAAGGTACTGGGAGTTGAGGGTGTTAGCTACAAAAATGGCGGTGGGACCGTCCGCTGCACCAATGACAGCGATGGAAGCAGCATCCTTCAAATCAAAGAAGAAGCCTGCCAGAAACAGGGTGAAGAAAATACCAAACTGCGCTGCGGCACCAAAGAGCATGAGCCACGGTTTTTCCAGCAGGGGGCCAAAGTCGATCATAGCACCAATGCCGATGAAAAGCAGCAGGGGAAACAGCTCGTTGGACATGCCTGCTTCAAACAGGGCAGAAATGGGGCCTACGGTATCGCCCTGCGTGATGGCACCGGACAGCGGCAGATTGACCAGAATGGCACCAAAGCCCATGGGTAAAAGCAGGCTCGGCTCCATTTTTTTGGCGATGGCAAGGTAGATGAGCAATGCACCAATGCCCCACATCACCACCATCTGCCAAGTCAGGTTTCCAAAATTGGAAAACAGACTTGCGAATGTGTTCAGAAAGTTCATAGTTTTCTTGCCTCCTATTGTGCTCCGGTACGGTGACAAGAAAAAGAGACTCCTGCCACAGCACCTTGTCTGTGACAAAAGTCTCAAGCGAACACATGACATCGGGCATTTCTGCCGTGATGACGCTGCCATGCAGCAGTCTCCCGAAGAATAAGCCGGAACACTGCCCTTTACTCCCTTTTATCAGATGTATTAAAACAGAATATGGGAAAACTGTCAAGAAAAATACAGAAATCTTTTCTGTATCTTATGAGGGTCCTTCCGCTGTGGTTCACGCAAGCTGATTACAGCAAAGCATTTCTGAAAGCCCATCGAGAGAAAATCACTCTGCACAAGGCGGCCCCGGAGAGCTGCGATAAGCCCTCCGGGGCCATTTTTGTTTTCCGATATCTTTCCGACAGTGGGAAAGCGTGGTAGAATAGGAGCAAAGCTGATATATGATCAACAGGAAGGGGAAAATCAAGATGGAAACGGTCTATATCGCAGGCGGATGCCTTTGGGGCGTACAGCATTTTTTTGACACAGTGCCTGGTGTACAGATGACTGAAGCCGGCAGGGCCAACGGAACAACGAGTTCTCTGGATGGCCCATACGATGGATATGCAGAATGCGTAAAAGTGGTCTATGATGAGAAAAACACAAGCATTTCAGAACTGATGGCACACCTGTTTGAGATCATCGACCCCTACAGCCTGAACAAACAGGGCGTGGACGTTGGAAAAAAGTACCGGACAGGGCTGTACAGTACAGATTCCAGACATCTGGAAGAAGCAAGAGCTTTTATAAACGGCCGGGAGGACCGGGACAAGATCATGCTGGAAGTGCTGCCGCTGACAAATTATGTCCGGAGCGCTGAGGAGCATCAGCACCATCTGGAACGGCACCCTGAAGACTGCAGTTACTGCCATATCCCGGATGCTGTCCTGAACAGATACAGAAATCAGTAAATATGCAATCCTACCATTGCAGTAACACCAATGGAAAGTATCAGGAGCAGGAGAGTGCTCCGCTGGTGCGGGAATTTCTGGCGGATAACGGCATGACGGCGGCGCAGATCGAACGGGTGGCCTATCTGGTGGGGCACCACTGATGGTTCTGGATGTGGCGCTTGGCTGAGAGAGCGAAGCAGCTTCTCAATGGTAAAATAACGGAAAACACCCCTGTGAGCTTTTTTAAACTCACAGGGGTGTTTTTAGGCGTTGGGGTCGGTCAGCACAAAGGTCAGCTCGGCGGTGGCGGCGCACTTGCCGTCCACCCACGCCGAGGCTTTGCCCACGCCCACCGGGCCGTGCTGTTCTACCAGTTCACAGTGCAGGGTGAGCACATCGCCGGGGGTGACCTGCTTGCGGAAGCGGGCATTCTTGATGCCGCCGAAGAGGGCCAGTTTGCCCTTGTTCTCCGGCAGGCTGAGCGCCGCAACGGCACCGGTCTGGGCCAGTGCTTCCAGAATGAGCACTCCCGGCATCACCGGCTGGCCGGGAAAATGTCCGCAGAAAAATTCCTCATTGCGGCTCACGCACTTGCGGCCGATGGCCCACTGGCCCGGCTCGTAGTCCAAAATGCGGTCCACAAGGGCAAAGGGATAGCGGTGCGGCAGAAGCGCCGCGATCTCCTCGCTGTTCAGGGCGTTTGCGTCTGCACGCACGGTGCGGGGTTCTGCCATGGGTCAGCCCTCCCATCTGCGCAGGGCGATGCAGGCATTGTGCCCGCCAAAGCCCAGACTGTTGCTCAGTGCGTAGGTCATGGCCTGCGCACGGCCAGTGTTCGGCACATAGTCCAGATCACATTCGGGATCGGGCTGCTCATAGTGGATGGTGGGCGGTGCAAACTGGTCATGCAGGGCCAGCGCTGTAAATACGGCTTCGATGCCGCCCGCACCGCCCAGCAGATGGCCGGTCATGCTCTTGGTGCTCACCACGGTCAGCTGCTTTGCGTGTTCGCCGAACACTGCATGGATGGCGGCGGTCTCGCAGGCATCGTTCATGTGGGTGCCGGTGCCGTGGGCGTTGATGTGGTCCACCTGCTCCGGTGCGATGCCTGCATCCGCCAGCGTCAGCGCCATGCAGTCGATGGCACCTGCGCCGCCGGGGGCGGGGGCGGTGAAGTGGTAGGCATCGCAGTTGGCACCGTAGCCCACCACCTCGGCGTAGATGTGCGCACCGCGGGCACGGGCATGTTCCAGCTCTTCCAGCACCAGCACACCGCTGCCTTCGCCCATCACGAAGCCGCCGCGCCGTGCGTCAAAGGGCAGGCTGGCTGCATCCGGATCGGTCGCAGTGGAAAGCGCTTTCATGCTGGTAAAGCCGCCGATGCCCAGAGGGCTGATGCAGCTCTCTGCACCGCCGCAGACCATGGCGGTCTCGTAGCCGTCACGGATGCGGTGGAAGGCATCGCCTACGGCATTGGTGCCGCCGGCGCAGGCCGTCACCGGGCAGGTGCACATGCCCTTCAGACCAAAGCGGATGGCCACCTGTGCCGCTGCCATGTTGGCAATGGACATGGGCACGAAATAGGGGCTTACCTTTTCCATGCCCTTCTCTTCACCACGGGTGTGCTGCTCCTCAATGGTGGGCAGACCGCCGATGCCGCTGGAAAGGATGACACCGATCTGTTTGGCTTCCGCTTCGGTGTCCAGACTGCTGTCTGCAACTGCTTCAGCGGCGGCAGCAAGGGCCAGAACGGTAAAGCGGGCCATCTTGCGGGCTTCCTTTTTGTCCACGATGGTTTCCGGGTCAAAGCCCTTCACCTCGCCTGCCAGCTTACATTTAAAATCGGTGGTATCGAACTGGGTAATGGGGCCGATGCCGCATTTGCCCGCTTTGGCAGCGGCCCAGCTGTCGGCGGTATTGTTGCCCAGCGGGTTCACGGTGCCAAGGCCGGTGATCACGACTCTGCGTTTTTCCATGAGAGTTTTCTCCTTTTACATTGCCATGCCGCCGTCTGCACAGAGCACCTGCCCGGTGAGATAGCTGCTTTGTTCTGCGGCGAAAAATGCCACTGCATTTGCCACATCCTCCGGCTTTCCTGCGCGGCCTGCGGGGATGCCCTTTGCCATTTCGGCACGGACGGCTTCCGGCAGGGCGGCGGTCATGTCGGTCTCGATAAAGCCCGGCGCGACCGCATTCACGGTCACATTGCGGCTTGCCAGCTCGCGGGCAAGGCTTTTGGTCAGGCCGATCAGGCCCGCCTTGCTGGCGGCGTAATTGGTCTGGCCGGCGTTGCCCCGCAGGGCCACCACACTGGAAAGGTTCACGATGCGGCCCCAGCGCTGGCGCACCATGCGGCGGGCGGCCTCCTTGCAGCAGAGGAACGCACCCTTGAGGTTTGCGTTCAGCACTGCATCGAAGTCCTCTTCGCTCATGCGCAGGATCAGATTATCGCGGGTAATGCCCGCGTTGTTCACAAGGATATCCACCCGGCCAAAGGCGTTCACCGCCTGTTCAAAGAGTGCTTTGCAGCCCTCGGCAGTGGAAACATCGGCCTGCACAGCCACGGCATTTGCATTTTCGGCCTTGCACAGAGCCACCGTCTCGGCAGCTGCAGCTTCGCCGTGGCAGTAATTCACCACGACATTGCAGCCCTGCTTTGCCAGCTGGATGCACACAGCCCGGCCAATGCCCCGGCTTCCGCCAGTAACAACGGCGGTGCGGATGATCGTTTCTTCGCTCATAGCTCTTCCTTCCATGCTGTCAGTGCGGCGTTCAGCTGCTCCGGGGTCTCCACCGAAGCGCAGACCACGCCGGGCAGGGTCTTTTTCACAAAGCCAGCCAGAGCACTGCCCGGGCCAACTTCCAGAATATGGTCTACGCCCAGCTCACCGAGGCGGTGGAGCGTATCTTCCATGTAAACGCTGCTCTGCACCTGCTTCACGAGCAGCGCCGGGATGCTGTCCTGCTCAGCTTTTTCACGGCCAAGGCAGTTGAACAGCACCGGCACCTGCATCTCGCCAAAGGGCTCAGATGCAAAACGCTTTGCCAGTGCATCCCCGGCGGGGGCCATGAGGCGGGTGTGGAACGGGCCGCTCACCTTGAGCGGGATGCAGCGGCGGGCACCGGCTTCTTTGGCCAGTGCGGCGGCTTTGTCCACAGCGGCTTTCTCGCCGCCGATGACCAGCTGACCCGGGCAGTTGTAGTTGCAGATCTGCACACAGCCGAGCTGTGCAGCCTGCTCACAGCAGGCTGCAAGTGCCTGCCGGTCAAGGTTCAGCACGGCGGTCATGCCGCAGTCAATGCCCTTTGCAGCTTCGGCCATGGCTTTGCCGCGGTAAGCGGCCAGTTCGATGGCCTGCTTTGCGGTGAACACCCCGGCAGCTTCCAGCGCGGAGTATTCGCCCAGCGAAAGCCCGGCCACATAAGCGGGTTTCACGCCCTGCTGGGCCAGCACTGCGGTCACGCCGCAGGCAAAGGCCACCATGCAGGGCTGGGTGTATTCGGTCTGATTCAAAAGGCCGTCCGGGTCCTCAAAGCAGACGCGGTGCAGGTCGAAGTCCAGCTCTGCGCTGTCGAATGCCGCCCGGAACGCGGGAGAGCCTTCGTAAAATTCTTTGCCCATGCCGGGGTGCTGTGCCCCCTGACCGGCATATAAAACGGCAAGCTTCATTGATTTTGCCTCCATTCGATCACAAGTTCATCCATCAGCTCCTGCACCGTGCGCATCCGGTCCAGCCTGCCCACGTTGGCCCCGCAGAAGAACAGGCCCTCCTCCACATTGCCCTTCACGGCTTCGATGAGCGCGTGGGTGATGCAGTAGGGCACCTTGGCGGGATCGCAGGTCTTCAGGCAGCGGGCGCAGTGCCGGGGAGGGAAGCGGGTCCCCTCTGCCAGCGCCTGCACCAGCGGGGTGTTCAGTGCACGGCCCGGCATTCCCACCGGGCTGTGGATGATCCGTACATCCTCGGGCCGGGCGTTCAGCAGAACGTCCTTGTAGCCCTGGGATGCGTCACACTCGTAGGTGGTGATAAAGCGGGTGGCAAGCTGTACGCCAGCAGCGCCCATTGCGGTAAAGTGGGCCATATCGGCACCGGTATACACGCCGCCTGCCACAAACACGGGGATGCTGTGGCCAAACTGTGCTTCAAAGGGCTTTACCTCGGCCAGCACCTCGGGCAGGATGGCGTCGAGGGTCTGGCATTTGCCTGCCAGCAGATCATCTTCGGCAAAGCCGAGGTGTCCGCCTGCCTTGCAGCCTTCGATCACCACAAAATCAGCGGTGCGGCCAAACTCTTTGGCCCAGCGGCGCAGGATGAGTTTTGCGGCTCTTCCGCTGGAAACGATGGGAGCGATGGCAACATCCGTTGTGCCCACGATGCCGGGCAGCTCCAACGGCAGGCCCGCGCCGGACACCACCGCGTCCACGCCCGCTTCCACAGCGGTGCGGATCGCGGCCGCATAATCCTGCGTTGCCACCATGGCGTTGATGGCTACCATGCCCGCGCCCTTTGCAATCTGCTTTGCTTTTTTAATTTCCACTGTCAGTGCACGGTGGTTGGCGCTTGCCGGGTCGCGGGCAAAGTCCGGCTCCCGGTAGCCTGCATCGGCGGTGGAGATGCACCCCATGCCGCCGCAGGCTGCAACAGCACCGGCCAGCCCGCCAAGGGAAACGCCCACACCCATGCCGCCCTGTAAGATGGGCACAGACAGGGTCTTTCTGCCGAGGGTCAGCATTCGGTGCTCAGCGCGGCAATGCGCTGCCTCCCGCTGTTCCACAGGTCTGCAAGAATATCCGCCACCGGGCGCACCTCGTGCAGCATGCCTGCCACCTGACCGGCCATCAGGCTTCCGGTGGTGGTGTCGCCCTCAAACACGGCGCGGCGCAGGCTGCCAAGGGTGTACTTTTCCAGCTCCATCTTGTCGGCACCGGCGTTTTCCTGCCGGACATATTCGCGGCTCATTCGGTTTTTCAGCACTCGCACCGGCGCACCCACGCTTCGGCCGGTCACGATGGTATCGCTGTCCTTGGCCTTGAGCAGGGCGGCTTTGTAGTTTTCATGGATGGGGCACTCCTCGCTCACCAGCAGGCAGGTGCCTACCTGCACGCCGCAGGCACCCAGAGCCAGAGCTGCTACCAGCTGGCGGCCATCGGCGATGCCGCCAGCCGCAATGACGGGTACATTTACGGCATCCACCACCTGCGGCACCAGCGCCATGGTAGCCATTTCGCCCACATGGCCGCCGCTCTCGGTGCCCTCAGCAATGACAGCATCGATGCCCAGCGGCTCCAGATGCTTTGCCAGAACGGCGGCGGCGACAACCGGGATCACCTTGATGCCTGCCGCTTTCCACGCGGGGATATATTTGCCCGGGTTGCCTGCACCGGTGGTTACAACGGGCACGCCCTCTTCCACCACGATCTTGGCAAACTCATCTGCCTGCGGATGCATGAGCATGATGTTCACGCCAAAAGGCTTGTCGGTCAGCTCTTTGCAGCGGCGGATGTTCTGGCGCAGGGTGTCGGCGTTCATGCCGCCCGCACCAATGATGCCCAGCGCACCCGCGTTGGAGCAGGCGGCGGCAAACTCGCCGGTGGCAATGTTGGCCATGCCGCCCTGAATGATGGGGTATTTTGTGCCTAGAATTTCATTTAAAAGTTTCATAGTTTTATCCTATCGGTAAGCGTCCTCGCCCTCTCAGTCTCGCTCTGCTCGACAGCTCTCCCAAGGGTAGAGCCCTTGGCAGTACGGTAAACTTTTCGGTTTTGCCAAAGGCTCCCACTTTGGGGGAGCTGTCACCGAAGGTGACTGAGAGGGCGAGCCCGTTTGCCGAACATGATTTTTACTCTTTGTATTGAAAAATTGCGCCGCCCCATGTCAGGCCGCCGCCAAAGCCGATGCAGGCCAGAAGCTGGCCCGGCTGCAGCTGCCCGTTCTCGGCAAGTTCGTTCAGAGCTACCGGGATGCTGGCGGCGCTGGTGTTGCCGTGGCGGTCCATGTTCTTGTAGAACTTTGCCGGGTCGGCCTTCAGCGCCCGCACGCAGTGGTCGATGATGCGGCTGTTGGCCTGATGGCAGACCACCCACTCAAGATCATCGAGGGTCAGCTGCGTTTCATCCAGCACAGTGTGCAGGCACTTGGGCAGGGCATCCACTGCAAAGCGGAATACGGCCTTGCCGTCCATGGTGATGGGCGCAGAACCTGTGCGGTTCGGCCCGCCCGCATGGAGAACATCGCTGCCGCGCGCGCCCAGCGTCAGAGCAAAGGGAGTGTCCGACAGCTGAAAAATGGCAGCACCGGCTCCATCCCCAAACAGTACACAGGTGGAGCGGTCGGCGGGGTCCATCAGGCGGGAAAGGGCTTCGCACCCAATGACGAGGGCATACTGTCCACCCAAAGTTGTCAGCAGTCCCCGCGCCACGGCTATGCCGTAGAGGAAGCCGGAACAGGCCGCGTTGACATCCAGCGCAGGCCGGTCCTCGGGAAGGCCCAGCGCCGCCTGCACCTGACAGGCTACACTGGGGGTCGCGTCTGGGGCGGACAGGGTGGCACAGATGCAGCACCCGATCTGCGCAGGGGCAAGGCCGCTGCGGGCCAAAGCCTGCTTTGCGGCGGAAATGGCCAGCGTGGCGGCAGATTCATCCTCCGTGCACCAGTGCCGGGTGCGGATGCCGGTGCGGCTGGTGATCCACTCGTCACTGGTATCCACCATGCGGCTCAGATCTTCGTTGGTGACCGTTCGGCCGGGGATGGCCCCGCCGGTGGCGATCAGCTGTAAACCACTCATGCGTTCCTCGTTTCTCCGATCTGGCGGTATTTTTTATAGCGCTGGTCGGCCAGCTGGCGGCCGCTCATGCGGCACAGCTCTTTCAGGTGCACCCGCAAAGCAACATCCAACTGTTCAAACAAGGCTGCGTGGCTGCGCTGTGCGCCGCCCAACGGTTCCGGGATCACCTGCTCCACGATGCCATCGCTGTACAGATCCTGCGCGGTCAGCTTCATCATCTCGCAGGCTTCGCCACTGCGGGAAGCATCCTTCCATAGAATGCTGGCAAAGCCCTCGGGGCTGAGCACCGAGTAAACGGCATTTTCCAGCATGAGGATGTGGTTTGCCACACCCAGTGCCAGCGCACCGCCGGAAGAGCCTTCGCCGGTGACAACGGCAATGACCGGCACGGTCAGGCCGCTCATTTCCATCAGGTTGCGTGCAATGGCTTCGCCCTGACCGCGCTCCTCGGCATCCTTGCCGGGGTAAGCGCCCGGCGTGTCAATGAAGGTGATGATGGGCCGGCCAAACTTTTCGGCCTGCTTCATCAGGCGCAGGGCCTTGCGGTAGCCCTCCGGCCCCGGCATACCAAAGTTACAGGCCAGATTTTCTTCCAGTGTACTGCCCTTGCGGTGGCCGATGACCGTCACCGGCAATCCGTGAAAACGGGCGATGCCGCCCAGAATGGCAGGGTCTTCCTTGCACTGACGGTCGCCGCGCTGCTCAAAGAAGTCGGTGAACAGGGCAGAAACGGTCTCATCAATGTGGGGGCGCTCCGGGTGCCGGGCCAGAAACACCCGATCCTCGGCGGTCAGCGGGCCGCAGGTGCGCAGGATCTCGTCCTCTTCCACAGCCAGCTCTGCCAGCTCGGAGGCATGGGCCGTGATGGCATCCATCTCGTTGCCGCTGCCTTTCAGCGCGGCGATCTGGGCATCCAGCGGAGCCAGCTGCTCTAAAATTTCCTTGATCATTCGTGTTTTCCTCCTGCATGGAGCTGCAAGACCTGGATCAGGGTATCCCGCAGCTGGCTGCGGGGCACCACCTGATCCACAAAGCCGTGCTCCATCTGGAACTCGCTGCGCTGGAATCCGGCAGGCAGCTTTTCGCCAATGGTCTGCTCAATGACCCGCGGACCTGCAAAGCCGATCAGCGCGCCAGGCTCTGCCAGCATGATGTCGCCAAGGCTTGCAAAGCTGGCCGTCACACCGCCGGTGGTGGGGTGGGTGAGCACACTGATGTACAACCCGCCCTTTGCCGAAAAGCGCTGGATGGCGGCACTGGTCTTTGCCATCTGCATCAGGCTGAAAATGCCCTCCTGCATCCGCGCGCCGCCGCTGGCCGAAAAAATAACCAGCGGCAGGTGCTTTGCGGCGGCGTACTCGATGGCGCGGGTGATCTTGTCGCCCACGGCAGTGCTCATGCTGCCCATGAAAAAGCGGCTGTCCAGCACGGCAGCCACGCAGGCCACCCCGCCGATGCGGCCGGTGGCCGTTACAGCGGCTTCGCGCAGGCCGGTCTTGTTCTGGGCGGTGGCAAGCTTTTCACGGTAGCCCGGAAAATGCAGCACATCCTGCGGAGCAAGGTCGGCATCCAGTTCCCGGAAGCTGCCGTGGTCCAGCACCAGACTGAGCCGGTAGTACCCGCCAATGGGCATGTGGTAGCCGCAGTTGGGGCAGACGTAAAGGCTTCTTGCCCACAGGGTGCGTGCGGCGCGGCGGCCGCACTGCTTGCACTCCACAAACTGCTGCTCGTGCCAGACGGCACCGGCATCCCGCTTGGCCTTCAGCTGGAAGGTGCGCTCCCGCATTCGGCCGGGGAAAAGATCTCGGATATCGTTCATTGCTTTTTGCCTCAGATATGTGCGGTGATGTAGTTGTAGATATCGCCCACGGTCTTGAGCTTTGCCAGCTCTTCGTCCGGGATGGACACGCCGCAGGCATCTTCCAGAGCCATGTTCAGCTCCACGGCATCCAGACTGTCGGCCTCCAGATCCTCGGTCAGGCTGGCCTCCATGGTCACCTTGTCCTCGTCGCAGTTCAGGGTATCAACAACGATCTTCTTCATTTCTTCAAACGTCATGGTAGTAGTCTCCTTTGATTTGTTTTGAATATCTAAATTTTTTGAAGTTTCTTGCGAACACGACCATTATAGCCGAATCGTTGGATAAGTCAAGAATAATAGTTAAAATATTTTATCTTTTACAATTCTGACACAGTTTTCTTCCTTTTATATATTGTCCTCTTTTACGCCGGTGTGCAGTGTGGTATACTTGACCCAGCAGTCTGAGAACAGTGTTTCCCTGTGAGGGAAAGGAGCCTTCCGATGATTACGATTTCAGAGCGCAGAGAGCATGAATCTGCAAAAAGTTTTGTTCTGCGGGTATTGATCGATAATATTATCAATACCCGTCTGGAGCCGGGTGAAAAACTGAACGAGCCGGAATTGTGCGAACAGCTGGGGGTGAGCCGCACCCCCTTCCGGGAAGCAGAGCTGGAGCTGGCGCAGCGGCGGCTCATTGAGATCCGGCCCAAGATCGGCACCTATGTTTCTCTCATCGATGCAGAGCTGGTGGAAGAAGTGCGCCATCTGCGTGCTGTGCTGGAAGCAGAGATCGCCCGCATGGCGTGCGAAAAGCTGACCCCGGCGGATATCGACCAGCTGTGGGAGAACGTGGCGCTCTGGCGCATGTACATTGAGCGTGCACAGGAAGAAAAGATCTTTGAGCTGGACAAGGGGTTCCACCGGCTGCTTTATGTGCAGTGCGGCTGCCCGTACTGGTACGATCTGGTGGAAAATCTGGCTCCGCATTTTGACCGCACCACCATCCTCAGCTTCCGCTGCAGGCCCGCAAAAACGATCTACGAAGATCACGTCAGCCTGCTGAAAGCCATTGAACAGAAGGATGAGGTGGCAGCACACCGCATTGCCGGGCAGCATATGCAGCGCTACACGGAGAACCTTTCTGCGATCCGGGAAGCATTCCCACACTATTTCAAAGCCTGAAACAACCGTATCACGTTCAGAAATGCCGTATCTATGCCAAAAGATGCGGCATTTTTTTGTGCAGTTTTTTGCCGGAAACGGCTTGACAGAGATCATGAAATGTTATATATTTTAGTCAATGAAATATATAACATAAGAGCCGGATCTCCAAATCAGGAAGAAAGGTGGATACCATGAAAAAACAATACGATGTGGTCATCATCGGTGCGGGTGTCGTGGGCAGCGCCATTGCACGCGAACTTTCGCGCTACAAATTGAGCATTGCAGTGCTGGAAAAAAATCTGGATGTCTGCAACGAGACCAGCGGCCGCAACTCCGCTGTGGTGCACGGCGGCTTTGCCAACCCCATTGGCAGCCTGAAAGCGAAGTGCTGCGTAGAAGGCAACAAGATCATGGATCAGCTGGCCGAAGAGCTGAACTTCCCGTTCAAGCGTTGCGGCAAGGTGCTGGTGGGCAACACCCCCGAGGACATGGAGCAGCTGGAGCGCACCATGAAGCAGGGCGCTGTCAACGGCTGCACCGGCCTTGAGATGATCGATGAAGCAAAGCTGCACGAGCTGGTGCCAGCCGTGGTGGGCAAGTTTGCCATGTGGTCCAAAAACAGCGGCATCATGGACCCGTTCCTGTACACGGTGGCTCTGGCCGAGAACGCACACGCCAACGGCGTGGACTTCTTCTTTGACCACAAGGTAGAGGCTATCACCCGGGAAAATGAGCTGTACTACCTGCATACTGCCCATGGCGATTTCTGCACCCGCTGGGTGGTCAACGCCGCTGGTCTGGGCGCAAAGCAGATCTCCGACCTGCTGGGCCTGACCGGCTACCGTGTCATCGGCTCCCGCAGCAACTACATCATCCTGCACAAGCGCATGGGCAAGCTGCTGCCCATGCCGGTGTACCCGGTGCCCAGCAACACCTATATGGGCATCCACATCACCCCCACCGTGGACGGCAACGTGACTGTTGGCCCGGACGCGGAGAACACCGATGTGCTGGACGACTACAGCGTGCCGCAGGCCAACATGGACAGTCTGGCCGTGGAGGGCGCAAAGCTGTGGCCCCACATCTTCAAAAAGGATCAGATCCGCACCTTCGCCGGCATCCAGCCCAAGTGGGTGGATGAAAACGGTGCCATTCAGGACTGGAAGGTGGAGATCCGGGACGACGTGGCACCCAATGCCGTCAACCTCGTGGGCATTGAATCCCCGGGCCTGACCGGCAGCGTGCCGCTGGCCCGCTACGTCATCGGCCTGATGCAGGAGCGCGAAAAGTTTGAGGAAAACCCAGACTTTGACCCGCACCACAAGGGCATCGTCAAGTTTGCAGAGTGCACGCCGGAACAGCAGGCAGAGCTCATCGCGCAGGACCCCGATTACGGCGAGATGATCTGCAGCTGTGAGGAAGTGACCAAGGCCGAGATCCTGCAGGCCATCCACAACCCGCTGGGCGTTTCCACCATGACCGGCATCAAGTACCGCACCCGCGCCATGATGGGCGGCTGTCAGGGCGGCTTCTGCCAGATGAAGATCGAACACTTCATTGAGCAGGAGTTGGGCACCGAGCCGGAGAATGTGCGTTACAGCCGTCAGGGGTCATGGGTACTCACCGGCAATATGCGAAAGGAGGAGAACTGAGCGATGGAACAGAAAGACGTTGTGATTATCGGCGGCGGCCCTGCAGGTCTTGCCGCAGCGGTGGAGCTGCACAAGCAGGGCATTCGCAACATGATCATTCTGGAGCGCGAGGCGATGCTGGGCGGCATCCTGCGCCAGTGCATCCATGACGGTTTCGGTCTGGGCCGCTTCGGCGAGAGCCTGTCCGGCCCGGAATATGCACAGGCGTTCATGGATGAAGTGAACAAGCGTGAGATACCTTACGAGACCAGCGCCACGGTGCTGAGCCTGACGGAGGATCGTGTCGTCACCGCCTCCACCCGCAGCGGCCTGCGCCAGTATCAGGCAAAGGCTGTGGTGCTTGCCATGGGCTGCAAGGAGCGCAGCCGCGGCGCACTGGGCATTCCCGGCGAGCGTCCGGCGGGCGTGTTCACCGCAGGCACCGCGCAGGCTTACATGAACCTCTACAACCGGATGCCCGGCAAGGAGGTCGTCATCCTCGGCTCCGGCGATATCGGCATGATCATGGCACGCCGCATGACGCTGGAAGGTGCTCATGTGCAGGCAGTGTTCGAGCTGATGCCTTACCCCTCCGGCCTGCCGCGCAACATCGTGCAGTGTCTGGATGACTACAATATCCCGCTCTATCTCAGCCACACCGTCACCGAGATCCATGGCCGTGACCGTCTGACCGGCGTGACCATCTCCGAGGTGGACGCGAACCGTCGGCCCATCCCCGGCACCGAGAAGGAGTACAAGTGTGATACGCTGATCCTCTCCGTGGGCCTGATCCCGGAGAACAAGCTGCTGGAGGATGCCGGCATCGCCATTGACCCCCACACCAACGGCGCTGTGGTGGACGAGAACCTGCAGACCAACGTGCCCGGCGTGTTCTCTGCCGGCAATGTGCTGCATGTGCATGATCTGGTGGACTTTGTTTCTATGGAGTCCGAGGCACTGGCACGCCACGCTGCCGCCTACGTTGAGGGCAAGGGCATCGACCCCTGCACGCTGGACGTGAAGTGCGGCGAGGGCGTGGGCCACACCATTCCGCAGAAGGTCAGCGGCAAGAACGACTTTAGCCTGTCGCTGCGCGTGCGGAACCACTACCGTGACTGCCGCATCGTGGTGCGCCAGAACGGTGTGGAAGTTGCTGCCAAGAAGATGAAGAAAGCCATTCCTGCGGAGATGATCCAGTTCAAGGTCTCTGCTGCCAAGCTGCAGGAAACGGGCGCACTGGAGGTGTCGGTGGAATGAAAAAGCAATTTACCTGTATCGTCTGCCCCAACGGCTGCGAGATCGAAGCCGAAGTTGAAAATGGTCAGGTGATCTCGGTCACCGGTCACACCTGCCCCCGCGGCGAACAGTATGTCCGTCAGGAGCTGACTGCGCCCCGCCGCACCATCGCCAGCTCAGTGCTGGTTAAGGGCGGCGAGCTGCCTGTTACCAGCGTGCGCCTGACCAAGGCCGTCCCCAAGGATATGATCTTCCCGGTGATGGACGAGATCCGCAAGGTGGTGCTGACCGCCCCCGTCAAGGCAGGCACCATTGTGCTGCACAACGTCTGCGGGCTGGACAGTGACGTGATGGTCACCAAGAATGTGGATGCCTGCTGACCGGCTGAAATAAAGAAATACGGAAAAACAGTCCTGATCGTCTGCCTGCTTTTACAGCGGACACGGTCAGGGCTGTTTTGATGCTATAAACCTGTTGACATGATGTGGAAATGGGCTTATATCGGCCTCAACGTGGGAAAGGACTGCGGCAAACGCCAAAAGCGGGCAATGCCGCAGCACATGGCTGGTCTGTACAGGCGCGGCCCATGCACTGGGTGTGGAGCCTGCCAGCATTGCAAAAATACGGGCACAAAAAGAACTGTTTGCATTTTGGAAACGAGATGCTATACTATTGATTGTACATACAACGATGTAGATACAACTTCCTGCAATGAAGCCCGGAGGAGCCTATGGATATTACGGAACGAAAAATCACAAAGATCGCGCGCGAAGCGGAAAAACTGGTCTTGCTCACGATGCGGGAAGAGGGGGTCGGCACAGCAGAGATCGACCTGATCCATGCAGTGCGGCATCACCCCGGCTGCACGCAGGCGCAGCTGGCGGAACTGCTGCACGCAGATAAAGCTGCCATTGCGCGGCGGACAAAAAATCTGGAAGCAAAGGGTCTTCTGATCCGCAGAGATGCCCCCAGCGACCGGCGCAGCCAGCTGCTGTACCCCACCAAAAAGGCGGAAAGCCTGAGATCCTCCAAGGCAGAGATCGAAGCGGCCTTTTACGAATACCTGACCAATGTGCTCACCGCCGAGGAAGCCGCTGCCTTTGCCGCTGCGCTGAACAAGCTGTACACAGCATCCAAGACCGAGAGCCGCGCGGGCTTCCCGCATTTCCGGAAAGCTGCAGGAGGTGAGGCTGCTCATGAAAAAGGATAAAACGTTCCGCCCGGACAGGGTGCTCTCCTATTTCAAAGCAGAGTGGCTCCCGCTGGCCTTTGTCACGCTGTCGGGCCTTGTGTATAACATCGGCCTGCTGGCAACGCCTTGGTTCGAGGGCCGGCTGGCTCAGTGCCTTGCCGACATTCTGGGCGGCAGCGAGACGGCGGCAAAAATGGCCATGCTGGTGCTGGCCTATATCGTGGTCACGCTGGCGGTGCAGGCGGCGCGCTTTATCAAGCGCTTTTATGTCCGCCGCTTTGCCAACAACATCAACCGCCGGATGAAGGGCATCCTGTATGCCAATCTGGTGCGGCAGAGCCGGGCGGCGCTGGAAAAAGAAGGTGCCGGTGAACTGATGACCAAGGCCATCTCGGATGTGGACGACTGCGTAGAGGGGATGCGCAAGTTCACCACCGAGATCTTTGATACCGGCGTGGCGCTGGTGGGCTATGCTGTGATGCTGCTGGTGTACGACTGGCGGCTGGCGCTGCTCAGCCTGCTGTTCACGCCGTTTTCCTACATGTGCGCGGCATGGATGAAAAAGCCGGTGCAGCGCGCTGGTGCGGCGTACAAAAAGGCGGCAAGTGAGCTGAGCGCTGCCACCCTCGACCGCGCCCGGAATGCTGTGACCTACCGCATTTACGGCTGTGAGGATGCCCGCGTAGAAAAGTACGAGGAAGCCCTGAACACCTACGAAAAAACAGCCGTGCGCAACAATGTGTGGCAGTCCGCTCTGCCGCCGCTGTATCTGGCAGCGTCTGAGGCAGGCGTGCTGTTCATTTTGTGGTTCGGCGCTAAAAATGTGCTCGGCTCCGGCTGGAGCACATGGGACATTGCGGCGTTCACCACCTTCCTTTCCTGCTTCACGAAACTGGTGGTCAAATCCTCCAAGGTGGCAAAGCTGTTCAACTCGGTGCAGAAAGCCGAGGTCTCGTGGAAGCGCATCAAGCCACTGATGAAGCAGCCGGAGCAGCTGGAAACATTGCATATCCCGGCGGCGCAGGACGTGACGCTGGAAAACCTCTCCTTTGCCTATGGCGAAGGACCCATCTTTTCCGGCCTGAGCCTGACGGCGCACCCCGGCGATATCATTGGCATCACCGGCCCGGTGGCCTGCGGCAAATCCACCTTCGGCAGGGTGTTCCTGTGCGAAGCACCCTACGGCGGCTCGGCAAAATTTGGCAAAACGGAATTTGCTGCCCTGACCCCGCGGCAGATCTCCGCCACCGTTGGTTACTTGGGCCATGATCCGGAGCTGAGCGCCGATACAGTGCAGAACAATGTTCTCTGCGGCAGTGAACAGGATGCCATGCCGTGGCTTGCTGCCGCCGCGTTGGACGGCGAAGTGCTGGCCATGGAAAACGGTGTGGATACCGTCATCGGCCCCAGCGGCACCCGCCTTTCCGGCGGTCAGGCCCAGCGCTTGGCACTGGCAAGAACGCTGGCCCACCCGCGCCCGGTGCTGATCCTGGACGACCCGTTCTCTGCGCTGGACCGCCATACCGAGGATACCGTGTTTGCCGATTTGCAGAGCGATGCAAAGGATAAGGTGGTCTTCCTCATCTCGCACCGGCTGTACCACTTCCCGCAGATGCAGAAGGTGATCTTTATGGACGGCGGTAAAACCACCGTTGGTACCCATGCCCAGCTGATGGAAACGGTTCCGCTGTACCGCCAGCTGTACGAGAGCCAGACGGTGCAGAAAGAAGGCGATCTGGATGAAGAGTAAAAAGGATAACGGTGTATTTGAAGCCATCCGCATGGCCGCCATGTCGCATCATCTGCTCACGGCGGGCACCATCCTGTGCGTGGCGGCATCGGTGGTGGCATCACTGTTGCCGCCGCTGCTGCTGGCCGGTATCATTGACCGGCTCACCGCAGGCATCCCGCTCACCTTTGCAGCAGTGCTGCTTTACTTTGGCAGTCTGGCGCTGGAAGGGGGGCTTTCCTCCGCGCAGGAAAGCCTGCTGGTGCTCTTTGGCCAGAAAATGACCCACGCGCTGCGGTCGGAAATGTCCCGGAAGCTTACCCGGCTGCCCGCAAGCACGCTGGCAGGCCAGAACCCCGGCGAGGTGGCGGCACGCTTTTCCGGCGATGTGGACACGGTGGAAGCGCTGTTCACCTCCGGCATCATCAGCATGGCGGCAGATGCCTGCCGCATCATTTCCATCATGGCGGTCATCGCGGTAAAAAACACCGGCATTGCGCTGGTGCTGCTGCTGGTGCTGCCGCTGTTTGCGGTGTTCACCCACCATGTGCAAAAGCGGATGCTGGCCGCACAACTGGATAACCGCCGTGCCGTTGCGGCTGTCTCCGGTCAGGTGCCGGAGACGCTGCACAACATCCGCACCATCCGGGCGCTGGGGCTGGAAAGCTATAGGGAACGCCGCTATGACCGCTGCATCGGCGAGAGCTACGCCGCTATGGAGCGCACCAATTTTTACGATGCCATCTATTCGCCGGTGGTGCTGGCGCTGAACGCGGTGGTGGCAGGCATCGTGATGCTGCTTTCCGCTTCCGGCAATGCCATGGTGCTTACATTCTTTGGAATGTCGGTGGGTACCTCGGTGGCGATCATCAACTACATTTCCCGCATTTTTGCTCCCATTGAAAGCCTTGGCATGGAGATCCAGACCATCCAGTCGGCCATGGCGGGTGTCAAGCGCATCGATGCCTTTCTCGCTCAGCCGGAGCGCACGATCCCTGCCGAGCGCCGGACCGCTGCGCGCGGGGATGTGGAGCTTGCGCATGTGACCTTCGGCTATGGCGAAAAGCCCGTCCTGAGTGATTTCTCCATGACGGTAAAGCAGGGCGGGCAGGTCACGCTGGTGGGCCGCACCGGTGCGGGCAAGAGCACGGTGTTCAAGCTTCTGCTGGGCCTGTACCAGCCGCAGGCGGGCACTGTTACCATTGGCGGCGTGGATGTGGCACGCATCACCGACCGCGAGCGCCGCACCTGCATCGGCTGCGTGGAGCAGCATTTCTCCCGTGTGCCGGGCACCGTGCTGGAGCAGATCACGCTGGGCGACCCGCAGATCACTGCAGAGATGGCACGGAATGCGGCAAAGCTTGCAGGCATTGACGAAGCCATTCAGGCCCTGCCGGAAGGCTGCGACACCGTTTGCAGCGATGGCATGTTCTCGCAGGGCGAGTGGCAGCTTCTGTCCATTGCCCGCGCTGCTGCGGCGGACCCGGCTGTGCTTTTGCTGGACGAGGTCACGGCAAATCTGGACGCTGAAACGGAAGCCCGTGTGCTGGAAGCACTGCGCCGCGCCTCTGCAGGCCGCACGGTGCTCTCAGTCTCCCATCGCATTTACGAAAACCTGGGCGGCAGAACGGTGAAGATCGAGCCGCAGAGCATGTGAACCGAAACATTTTTCGCAATGCACGAAAAACGTTTCATCTCTTGACAGAACAGGCGCTGTGCTGTAAAGTAAGGCGCGAAAGCCGGGCAAAGCTCGTCTCGTTCTTTCAGGAGTGGTAAGGAAGATCAAAAATCTGTTTTTTCATGTCAGACATGAAGATACTTCTTGTTCTTTCGCAGAGAAAGGAATATAATGGGAGAGATAAGATCACCAGCATGCACATGATAAAACTTGGAGTGCGCTCAAGGTCAAGAGGAAGATGATTTCTTTCCCGGCAGGACTGTGCTATACTGACAAAAAGATCTCCGGGTGCAGCGCAAAAGCTGCTGCAGGGAAGCTGAAACTTACAGAAATGAGGAACACACACGGCAATGGCACAGCACGAACGCGGCACGGCATATTATCATCTTCCGGGACTGTTTGAATTTTATGAACTGTACCGTGTGTTTCTGCCGCTGTTCCGTGAACACAGGGAATATTTTTACGACTGGTGCGAGATCGGTTCGGTCTACGGTGCACCGGCCGACTGCATCTGGGGCGGGGGCCGCACTGGCTTTGGCGATGCACAGCCGCACCGGGTGCTTGCACTGATGCAGGAATATGGCATATCGGCCCGGCTCACCTTCAGCAATTCGCTGCTCCGGGAAGAGCACCTTGCAGACCGGAAATGCAATGCCCTCTGTGCGCTGTTTGAAAAAGAAAACCGTGTGCAGAATGGTGTCATCGTCCATTCGGACCTGCTGCTGGACTACCTGAAAAGGCAGTATCCGGGCCTTTATTTCGTGTCCTCCACAACAAAGGTCCTTACAGATTTTCAGCAGCTCCGCAGGGAGACGGAACGGGAAGAGTTCCGCTATGTTGTGCCGGATTTCCGCCTGAACAAGTCGTTTGCAGAGCTGGATACCCTGCCGCAGGATCAGAAGGACAAGGTGGAATTTCTGTGCAACGAATGCTGCTGGTACGGCTGCCGGGACAGAAAGCACTGCTACGAGAATGTCAGCCGCAAAAATCTGGGCGAGGACTGCCCGGACCACCGCTGCACAGCGCCGGGTGCACAGCAGGGCTATCGTTTTTCAAAGGCAATGGAAAACCCCGGCTTCATCGGGGCCGGGGATATCCGCAAAGTTTATCTGCCCGGCGGCTTTTCCAACTTCAAAATCGAGGGGCGGGGACTGGGCAGCGCGTTGATACTGGAATTTCTGCTTTACTACATGACAAAGCCTGAGTATCAGCTGCGCGTCCGGGAAGAAATTTATCTGGACAACATGCTGGATCTGTTCTGATGGCCCTGAGCCGCGTTCATATTTGCTTCCGTGATGTATCTTGCCGCCTTCGGGCGGCTTTTGTTTTAGGATGTACGGATTGACACCCTCAAAAGCATCCTGCAGGGAGGTGCGGCCTGCATTGTTCTCGGAACGCTATGTGGACCGTATGATCTCTTACCATGCAGGAATTTTCCGTTCCCTGATCGCAGGCGGCGAAATTCGGGATGAGGACCCGGATACATTGGCATGGATGTACGTTTCCCCGGTCATCACCCTGCTCAGTGTCTGCGACCGCCAGCCGGAACGAGAAGCCGAAAGCCTTGAAAAGTTGGACGCCCATGTAAAGCTGTTCTTCCGTACCTTTAACATTGAACGAGGTGAAAAATGAAATCATCCGATGAATCAATACGAAGGGTGGTGTGAAATAATGGCTTCCAGCAAAGAATATCTTCATTTTATTTTGGAACAGCTATCAGATTTGGATGATATCTCGTATCGGTCTATGATGGGAGAATATATCCTTTATTATCGCGGTAAAATCGTCGGCGGAGTCTATGACGACAGATTGCTTGTGAAGAAAACAAAATCTGCTTTGGAATGTATGCCTGCGGCGGCATCATGGAGCCGGTGGCCGTCTGGGTACGCAAGGGCGGCGAGTGGGCCATCATCCACCGCTGCAAACGCTGCGGAAAGCTCAGCTCCAACCGGGTGGCGGCAGACGACAATCCCATGAAGCTCATGAGCATTGCCATGAAGCCCCTGTGCTCTCCGCCGTTCCCGCTGGACTATCTTGAGGAAATGACCGCCTTGATGGGCGGCGATGGACGGATGCGGTAGGCCGCAGCCAAAAACAAAAAGGTCGCTGTGTCGGAGAAGGCATAAGGATATAGGGGGGACGCTTCGATGGAGTATATCCGAATCACAAAAGAAAACATCGACAAGGAACACATCTGTTGTGCCATGTCCGGCAAACAGAGCTTTGCCAAGAAGGAATGGCTTAAGCAGCGATTTGAGGAGGGGCTTGTTTTTTACCGCAGTGCGGAGCGCGGCAAATGCTTTATCGAGTACATCCCGGCAGAAAACGCATGGGTGCCCATTGAAGCGGCAGGCTGGCTTTATATCAACTGTCTGTGGGTCTCCGGCTCCTTGAAAGGGCACGGCTATTCCAGCGAGCTGCTGGAAGAATGCCTTCGGGATGCCAAGGCGCAGGGCAAAAACGGCGTTTGTATTCTGTGTGCAGAGGGGCGCAAACGAGAATTCCTTGCTGACCCAAAGTTTTTGAACCATAAGGGCTTTAAGGTTTCGGACATCTCCGATTGCGGCATCAACCTCATGTATCTGCCCCTTGCAGAGAATGCCCAGCCGCCAAAATTCAAGGCCTGCGCCAAGCATCCCAAGGTGGAGGAAAACGGCTTTGTCCTCTACTATACTGACCAGTGTCCCTACACCTATTATTGGGTGCCAAAGGTGCAGGAGGCTGCAAGGGAACACGGGATTCCGTTCAAAGCCATCCACATCACCGAGAAAGAGACGGCACAGAATGTGCCCGCACCCGTCACAACATACGCGTTGTTCCGGGATGGGAAGTTTGTGACCCAGAGCATCCAGTCGGACAAGAAATTTTTGAAATTGGCGGCAGAATAATTCAATCAAGCAAAACGCCAGACGCTCAGACGCAGTGCAGCCCATAGAATTGGGGTGCGCTGCGTTTTTTATTTTGGAAGATAAAGAATAGGAGACCCTGCAATGAAAAAAATAAGGACGGCTTCGCTTTTCCTGCTTATGGTTCTGGGAACCGGGCTGGTGCTGATGGCTCCAAGGTGAAGGAAAAGCGGTTCCGTTATAGCTGCCATTATAATGTACGGCATCCGAGTCAATGCGATGGACAGTCCGGCTATGGTGTAACAAAACTGGACGCAATCGTAGAGAGTATCGTATGCACCAAGTTTTCGGAGATTTTAGAGTGTTCCAAAAGCAAGCTGCTTCAGGATATGCTTCGCAAGGACATGGAAGTAGCGCAGAAAGAAGTATCACGTGCAAAGAGTGAACTCGACCTCAAGGAGAATGCATGCACTTTTTATATTTGGCATCAAGTTTATAGATTGACAAGAGTACGCATACACGATAAACTTTATATAGTATCATGTGGATTAAAAGGAGACTCAACCATGAGTGTCAAGTATACTACCCCTGCCCAGCACAAGCGCAACCTCCGCAATGTGTATGGAACCTTTGCCATTGAGGGCATGACCATCAGCAAAGATACACGCAGCAACCTTGACCGTATTGGCAGCGGTCAGGCCAGCTATCAGCAGGTCGTGAATGAACTGCGCGCAAAGTACGCGAAGAAGGGCTGATTATGTTCTCAAAGTATGATGTCTACACCACCGTGCAGTCCATGTACTGCTACCCGGATACGGATGTTCTGATCAACAAGTTGAACATTCATGATAAAGCCGAACTCAAACAGGCCGAAGAAGAATTTACGGCTGTAAAACAGATGGCTCTGTTACAGGAGCCAATCAAGGGACGTTTTACCAAAACTCACCTATTTCGGATTCACCGCTTCCTTTTTGAAGATGTGTACCCGTTTGCAGGGCACATCCGCAAGGAGCAAATCAGCAAGGGCGACACGATGTTCTACCCGCCAGACCTGATTGACCGAGAATTAGAAGCGGGTGTTCAAAACCATTCACTCCAAGAAGCTGCTTGCCGAACAGGATAAAGAAAAGCAGATTCAAAATCTGTCGCAGACGATGGCCGAACTGAACATCATCCATCCATTCCGTGAGGGAAATGGCCGTAGCACCCGTGAATTGATTCGCTGCATGGCGTTGGAATATGGTCTGCATATTAACTGGGGCAACACTGACCGGGAAACTTTGATCAACGCCGCAATCGCCGCCGTAGATGATGATATGGCGTTCTGTGATGTTCTAAGACAGTGCGTTGAAACGGAAAACTAGCGAAAAACGCCCTGCCGAGATACGGCAGGACGTTTTGTTTTTTATGGACCTAGAGGGATTCGAACCCTTGACCTCTCGGATGCGAACCGAACGCTCTCCCAACTGAGCTATAGGCCCATGTGATGACCCTGTAAGTGTAACTCTGTTCGGGAAATTTGTCAAGTATTTTGGGCAGGGCCAAAAAGCATCGCTCAGCGGTTGCCTAGCTGCCAGAAAGCAACAGCGCTGGCAGCGGCAACGTTCAGGGAATCCACGCCGTGGGACATAGGGATTTTTACGGTGTAGTCACAGGCGGCAATGGTGCTGTGGGCAAGGCCGTCACCCTCTGTGCCCAGCACGATGGCGAGCTTCGGCTCGGCGGAAAGAGCGCTGTCGTCAATGCTTACGGAGCGGTCGCTCAGAGCCATGGCAGCAGTCTTGAAGCCAAGACTGTGCAGCTGAGCAATGCCGTTTTCCGGCCAGTCGGCAGGGCAGGTGCCGATCTGCGCCCAGGGCACCTGAAACACGGTGCCCATGCTCACACGCACGGCACGGCGGCACAGCGGGTCGCAGCAGGAAGGAGTAACGAGCACGGCATCCATGTTCAGTGCAGCGGCGCTGCGGAAGATCGCTCCCACATTGGTGGAGTCCACAATGCCCTCCAGAACGGCCACCCGGCGGGCATTGCGGCAGACCTCTTCCACGCTGCGCGGCAGCGGGCGGCGGAAGGCGCACAGCACGCCGCGGGTCAGCTCGAAGCCGGTCAGGCTGGCAAGGGTCTCGCGGTCGGCTGTGTACACCGGGGCATCCCCGCAACGGGTCAGGATATCGGCAGCCGGGCCGGTGATCTGTTTGCGCTCCATGAGCAGGGAGAGCGGTGTGTATCCGGCATCCAGCGCGCGGGCGATCACCTTGGGGCTTTCGGCAATAAAGATGCCTTTTTCCGGTTCCAGACGATTGCGCAGCTGCGCCTGTGTCAGGCGGGCATAGACAGCCAGCTCCGGTGCGGAAAGGTCTGTGATCTCGACAATATTCGGCATAAGGAAGTTCTCCTTTGGAAAAGCTTTTTTCTTATTCTAACACAACCTGTGAGGGAATGCAAAGTGCGGACCGGGCACGGGCCGTATTTTCGGCGCTGGCAGAGCGCAAGGATACACATGCCGGATATGTAAAACTGATATGGACCAAGCTGTAAAAATATATTATAATAGGGTACGAAAAGAGGGGAAAAGGTAATATGAAAACAAAACATCATGGGCAGATGTCAGAGTCCTTCCTGACGGCGGTGTTCCTTTCGCTTTCGGGTGGGCTGCAGGATGCCTATACGTATCTGTTCCGCGGTAAGGTGTTTGCAAATGCACAGACCGGCAACATCGTGCTGCTGAGTTCCAACATCATGGATGGTCAGTGGGATCGGGTGCTGCACTATCTGGTTCCTCTGTGTGCTTTTGCGCTGGGCGTACTGGTGGCAGAAAAGATGCGGGAGAGCTTTTGCAACATGCAGCGGCTTCACTGGCGGCAGCTGGTGGTGCTGGGCGAAGTGCTTCTGCTGTTCATTGTTGGCTTTCTGCCACAGGAGCAAAACCTGCTGGCAAACGCCATCGTTTCCTTCTCCTGCGCAATGCAGGTGCAGGCGTTCCGCAAGGTGAACGGCTATGCATTTGCCAGCACCATGTGCATTGGTGACCTGCGCAGCGGTGTGGAAGCATTCTGCATCTGGAGCAAGACCCATGAACCGAAAGTTAAGGACCGGATGATGCGTTATTTTGGCATCATTCTGTTGTTCGCGGTGGGTGCCGGTATTGGAAGCATGGGCGCAGCGCGGCTGGCAGGAAAGACCATCTGGATCTCCTGCGGGCTGCTGCTGGTAAGCTTTGCGCTCATGTTCATCCGGGAAGAAATCGAAGAAAACCCTGCGATCGAAAAGGATCTGGCTGAGATCCGGCAGGAGACACGGGAGATCGACCGGACTCTCAAGCAGGAACTGAAGGAAGAGCGCGAGGAACTGCATGAGGAATTACACGAGAAATTGAGATAAAGCACCGGACATCAAAAAAGGAGCCGCTGCGTGATGCAGCGACTCCTTTTGCTTGTCGAGAAAGAAAATTACTCAGAACGCAGGGCGGTGACGGGGTTGCACTTGGCTGCGCTGCGGGCGGGAATCAGACCGCCAAGGATCGTGAGCAGGGTAGCCAGAACGATCAGGACCAGTGCAGCCTTGGGCGGCAGCACAGCGGTGACGCTGGTGGTTCCTGCAATGGAGTGGATGAGCATGTTGCCGGGGATCAGCAGCAGCAGGCACAGGCCCACGCCGATCACGCCGGAGCACATTCCGATAATGAAGGTTTCGGCATTGAACACCTCGGAGACATTGTGCTTGGATGCACCGATGGCACGCAGAATACCGATTTCCTTGCGGCGTTCCAGCACGCTGATATAGGTGATGACACCGATCATGATGGAAGAAACCGCCAGCGAGATGGCAACAAAGGCCACCAGCACATTGCTGACCATATCCACGATCTTGGTCACGGCGCTCATCAGGGTGCCGACCGTATCCGAGAATACGATCACCTTGTCCTCTTCGCCCTGCGCACGCATGGCGGCGTTGTAGGCGTTCAGGCTGTCCACGATGCGGTTCTTGGCCTCAAAGCTCTTGGGGTAGATCCAGATGCTGCCGGGCTTGGCATAATCCGAATAGCCCAGTGCACCAAGAACACTGCTGTAGGAGGTGGTGCTGGACTGCAGGTTCATCTTGACCAGATCCACAAGGTCGTCGGTGCTCATGTTCACCTGCACGGCACTCTGGAACACGGTGGGGTCGATCTTCAGGGCATCTTCCACCTGACTGCTGAGCTGAGCGATGTTGTTCTGGATGGCGGACTGGATCTGCTGGCTGAACTGAGTGGTCAGCTGGGTCATCAGCTGCTGCATCACGGTGCTCATCTGGGTCTGAATGGCAGCGGTGAGTTTGGTCTGCAGAGCTTCGCCCAGCTTCTGGCTCAGCTGTTCCGAGTAGCTTTGCAGATAGCTCGTCATGATGCCCTGCAGGTTCTGCTGCAGCGAAGCGGTGAACTGCTCCTGCAGGCCGGTGGTGTCCAGCAGGTCGCCCATGGATTCGGACAGAAGCTGTTTGAACTGGTCGCTCTCCATATAGGAAGAGAAACCGATCTTATCCAGATTCAAGATGCCGTTGCCGATGATATAGCGCTTATAGCCATTCATGATCTTCTTCATCAGGCTCTGCAGCGCATCCTCCGAGACGGACAGGTCCATATCGGCAAACAACTGGCTCAGATCCAGCGCGTCCATGTCCGGCAGCTCCACATCGCTCATGTCGATGTCGCTCAGGTCCAGATCGCTCAGATCCAGCTGGAATGCGGACGGATCAAGGATGGAGGAAAAGTCAAAGCTGCCATCCTGCAGATCAAATGCACCGCTCAGGTCGAACTGCAGCTTGCTTGCATCGAACTGGAAGGCATCCTTCAGCATATCGGTATCCACCGAGAACAGGGAAGAAATGTCAAGATCGGTTTCGCGCTGGTCGGCATCAAAGCGCTCGCCGGTCAGCACGTTCACTTCCGGGTCGGCAAGCTGCTGCTTTACCACTTCACTTTCGGCTGCATGGTCGATGGCGTAGTAGGTGAGTGCATGGGTATAGGCAACGCCTATGGGCAGAATGGTGGAGCTGGCATCTGCGCGGGGCTGCACCACGCCCACGATGGTCAGATCCGGACTGTTTTCCACAAGCTGCTCCACATACGCTTCATCGTCGGAGCGGTTGCGCCAGATTTGGCGTTCTTCGTCATAAACGTAATAGTCCGAGCTGGTAACGATCTTATATTTCAGGCCCACAAAGGTATCGTAGGGGTAGGTGCCGTAGCCGGTGGGAGCCTGTGTGTTCTTGTTTTTTGCGTACTCCTGCAGAAAACGCATCATCACGCTGTCGTCCTCAATGCCCAGAATATAAAGAGCGTAATCGCTGATGCTGCCATCCGAATTCAGCACAAGAACGGCCTCGTTGTAGCTTTCCGGCCAGCGGCCTGCCTTGACATCGTACTGATCTTCGTACAGCGAAGGCTCTTCGGCCATCTCGGTAAACACGCTCTGGTTGGTCATGGAAGAGACGATGCCGGCGGCAGAGGTGGTGTTGTTCAGCGCAGAAAGGCTGCTGTCCGGGAAGATCTGGCGCACGGTGCCGTCCTTGTTCTGGCGATAGATCAGCGGTGCGATGCCGTAGGAATACTCGATGGAAGCAGCATCCTCCGAGATGGTGCACTCGTCGCTGTCCAGATATTTTTTCAGGGAGGCAAGGTCATTGACGGAGGAATTATCCTCGGTCAGCTGGCTCAGCAGTTCACGCACTGTGACCATGCCCTCCGGGGTGGAAGAAGCGCTGGTGGCGCCCACATTGGTGTTGTTGGCAACGGCGCTGGTGTAGCTTCCCGGGTCCAGCAGGGCGGCAAGGTCTACGCCGGTGGTCGAGATCTGCAGCGGATATTCCGAAAGGGTGGAGCGTTCCATCTCCTGGATATAATTGCTCACACCGGCCGAGAGCGAAAGGATGAGCGCAATGCCGATGATGCCGATGGAACCCGCAAATGCGGTGAGCAGGGTGCGGGTCTTTTTGGTGAGCAGGTTGTTGAAGCTCAGCGCGAGAGCGGTGAGCGGCGACATGGAAGAACGGCCCAGATTTTTGTGCACCGGCGGCACCTGAGCGGAATCATCCGGCGCAAACGGTGCGGTGTCCGATTGGATCACGCCGTCCCGCAGGCGGACGATGCGGGTAGCATACTGCTCTGCAAGCTCCGGGTTATGGGTGACCATGACCACAAGGCGGTCTTTGGCCACCTCCTTCAGCAGCTCCATCACCTGAATGCTGGTGTCGCTGTCCAGTGCGCCGGTCGGCTCGTCGGCCAGCAGGATGTCGGGGTTATTGACCAGTGCGCGGGCAATGGCCACACGCTGCATCTGGCCGCCGGACATTTCGCTGGGGTGCTTGTGCAGCTGGTCGCCCAGACCTACCTGCTCCAGCGCCTTGGTGGCCCGGCTGCGGCGCTCGGCACCGGAAATGCCGGAGATGGTCAGCGCCAGCTCCACATTGGAAAGCACTGTCTGGTGTGGGATGAGGTTATAGCTCTGGAACACAAAGCCAATGGTGTGGTTGCGGTAAGAGTCCCAGTCGCGGTCGGTATATTTTTTGGTGGAGATGCCGTTGATGATCAGATCACCGCTGTCGTAGCGGTCCAGACCGCCAATGACGTTCAGCAGGGTGGTCTTACCGGAACCGCTGGGGCCGAGAATGGCGACGAATTCGTTGTCCCGCAGGTTCAGGCTGACATCATCCAGTGCTTTCTGCACCAGATCGCCGGTTTTGTATTCTTTCTTGATGTGGTTGAGTTGGAGCATGTGTGAGCCTTTCCGGCGCATCCTCGCAGGAACGCTGCCGCTGTACATTATAATAAACTGCCCGGATACAGGACCCGCAGCAAGGCGTTATACACTTCTATTTTACCGAAATAATATGAAAAAACTGTGTATATTTCAACGTAAATTTTGACCGGACCGGTATTTTTGGCTTTTGAGGCAGAAAAACAGGAAAATAAAGGAAAAATTGACGTGGAGGTTGAATTTGCGTCGCCGTCGTGCTATTTTAATAGCGGAAGATCCTGATAAAACAGAAAAGCATCGCGAAAGCAGAATTACACTGCCAATACGACGCAAAAAATCTGCAATGAACCGTAAGCACAAAATAAAATGCGTCGCAGAACAGAAAAACACGACAAAAAACGCAACGAATGTGATTTTGACATTTTTAGACGCTTTTTCAGGATTGAACCAGCCCTCTCTGCTCTTTAAAATAAGATAAGAAAAACAAGGAATGCCTTGAAAACGTCGCAGGACCTTGTAGCAAGGGAGGAAAAATTATGGAACGTACATTTTCACCTATGATCCGTCAGTTTTCGGCAATCGACGGGTTGCAGAAAGCATATACGCTGGTATACTCAATGGATACAGGCAACGAAAACGGTTGCTGCCTGACGCTTTGCCGTACCGGGAACCGGCAGTACATGCAAAGCTGCTACATTGCAGCTGCACCAGAGTTCTGCTACCGGATCCTGCGCTATCTGTGTGAGAATGGCGTCCAGCCGGAGATCTGGCAGGATGTGGTAGAAGAACTGACCGATACAGAACAGCTCAGGCAGAAAGGCGGCGCGTTGCGTGGAGAGTGAGCACACAGCAAAAACGCTGCAGATCGCCCTTGGAAGCTACGACCGCAAGGAGCTGCGGGTGGAAAAGAACTACCTGCAGGAGCAAAGCCCTGCGTTGGAGTGCACCTGCTTCCAGAACGGCGGCCGTCTGCTGGAACAGCTGCGTCAGGGCCGTCAGTTTGATGTTGTGATCCTCTGCAGCCAGCTGGAAGATATGAGCGGGCTGGAGTTTTTAATGAATATCCGCAGCATGGATCCCAAACCGAATGTTGTTCTGTTTGATGAGGGCAGGCGGCAGAATACGAGTGCCATTTGTCTGGAATCGGGCGATGGATTCTGCTATGTGGGCCATGCCGAACTGAAGAACCTGCTGTGGGAGCTGTACCGCCTGCCGGGACGGCAGAGCCAGCGCATGGAACGCAAGTGTCAGGAACTGTACGAGGGCTGGGGCATCCAGCTGCCGGACGTGAACTGCAACTATCTTTCCTGTGCGGTGGGCGTGGTGTACGGCACCAGCCAGAAGCTGGCCATCCGCAAGGAAATCCTGCAGGCGGTGAGCGAGCAGTACGATGTGTCGGTCTCTGCTGTGGACAGCGGCATCCGGCGTATGATCGACCAGCTGGAAGCAAAGCCCTCGGCCAAGTGGCTGCGCTTCAAGGACGAAAGCGGATTTGCGGACGAGAAACCTACCACTGGTAAACTGATCTACACTGTCAAGAATTATCTTCAGCGTCAGAAGGACGACTGAGCATAAAACACAGGAGGCGCAAGGGTATGGAGCAGATGCGGCAGAACGAGGCGGGTGCACTGACCGCGCAGGCGATCCCGCAGAAGGATGTGGGACAGGCATGCTTCCATGCACTGGGCCTGATCGGACGCAATTGCGAATATCTGGACCAGCACCTTGCGCATGTGGGTGCCGACCAGCAGACCCGGCAGGCGGTGAACGATATCAGCGCTGCGTCGGCAAGGCTGGACCGCACTGTGAACGAAGTAATGTCGCTGCTGGATTTTCTGCGCACCGAGGAAGACCCGCGGCTCTATCCGCTGGACCTGTGCCAGCTGCTGCAGCAGGTCGCCGCACAGGCCGATATGGTGCAGGCGCAGCTTGGGGTGGAACTGACGCTGGACTATGGCGGCTGGACAGCCTGCCGGGTCATGGCGGACCGCAATGATGCAGAACTGCTGTGCCTGCATCTGCTTTCGAATGCCTTGCGGGCCTGCAGTGCGGGCGGCAAAGTGCGGCTGATGCTGCGCCGCAGCGAAAGCTTCTGGCAGCTGACGGTGATGGATAATGGCTGCGGCCTGCCGGAAGCAGGCGAGGATGCATGGCTGGAGAACCGGCGCTGCTTTCTGGGCGGCGCAAAGCTGGGCCTGCTGCTCTGCCGCGAGTGCTGCCGCCGTATGGGCTGGGGCCTGCGGGTGGAGCGCGCACCGGAAAAGGGCACACAGGCAGTGGTGACCATTCCGCTGTGCACCGACCGCATAACGGAGCCGACGGTAGAGCTGCATACGGGCGGCGATACGGCACAGGCACAGCAGCATCAGTACCAGCTGCGCAATATGCTGGTGCGGGAGCTGCGTACCATGCCGGAGCGCGGCGACCCGGACGAGCTGTGATGCATGCTGCATGATTGCATTATAATAATGAATAAGGACTGCTGCGGGGGGAGATGCTCCTGTGCGGCAGTCCTTTTTTGTTGGCAAAGGTTAAAAAACTTTGCCGAGACACCGGCGCAGCCGCATAAAAAGCGACAAGTTCACAAAATGTTTAACCTTTTGAGCGGAAAATACTATTTTTTCTGTGTAAAATAAAGGACGCTGATTGATTGTGCCGCAAAATTGGATTATAATACATTTGTATGCGAATTGACAAAATGATTCGTTAGCAAACTAATTTTTGGCAAAGAAATTGATTTTGCCGTCCACCGGGGGCTTTGCCTCCGGCATTTGTCCTTAGGAGGAAAAACAACGTGAGAGTAGGTCTTGACATCGGCAGTACCACCATCAAGTGTGTGGTGCTGGATGAACATGATGCGCTGCTGTATTCTACATACGAACGGCATTACAGCCATATTCTGGAAAAGGCGCAGGAGCTGCTGCGCCGTATCGATGCTGAGCAGTTGCACGGTCAGAAGGCGCTGCTGAGCATTTCCGGTTCGGCGGGCATGGGTCTGGCCGACAGCTGCGGCGTGCCCTTTGTGCAGGAGGTATTCTCCACCCGCGTGGCGGTCAAGCGCTTTGTGCCTGCCACCGACTGCGTGATCGAACTGGGCGGTGAGGATGCCAAGATCCTGTTTCTGACCAACGGTACCGAGGTGCGCATGAACGGCAGCTGTGCCGGCGGCACCGGTGCCTTTATCGACCAGATGGCCACCCTGCTGAAAATGGGTGCCGACGAGATGAACAAGGCAGCAGAGAACGCACAGCGCACCTACACCATTGCGTCCCGCTGCGGCGTGTTTGCCAAGAGCGACGTGCAGCCCCTGATCAATCAGGGTGCCCGCACCGAGGACATTGCTGCCAGCATTTATAAGGCCGTGGTCAACCAGACCATTGCAGGCCTTGCACAGGGCCGTCCCATCAAGGGCAATATCCTGTATCTGGGCGGCCCGCTCACCTTCAGCAGCGTGCTGCGCAAAAGCTTTGACGAAGCGCTGAACGTGACCGGCACCTGCCCGGAGAACAGCCTGCTGTATGTGGCACTGGGCGCTGCCCTCTATGCCGACAAGGCTTTCGTTCTGTCTGAGGTGGCCGATGCGCTGGACCAGTATGCTGCCACTGCCACCTACGCCAGCGAGCCGCCGCTGTTCGCCAGCAAGGAGGAGTATGAGGCGTTCCACGCCCGCCACATGTCCCACAGTGTGCCGCGTGTGCCGTTCAGCGCCCAGTGCGGCCCGGTGCATATCGGCATCGACTCCGGCTCCACCACCGTCAAGCTGGTGGTGGTGGACGAGAAGAGCCAGATCCTTTACACCAACTATCAACCGAACCTCGGCAACCCGCTGCCCCTCATCCGGGAACAGCTGCTGAAAATTTACAAAGAGCACCCGGGCCTGCAGGTGGCCAGCGTGACCACCACCGGCTACGGCGAAGAGCTGGTGAAGAACGCATTCCGCTGCGATTACGGTCTGGTGGAAACGGTGGCGCACTTTACCGCTGCAAAATACTTTATGCCGGATGTTGATTTCATCATCGACATCGGCGGGCAGGACATGAAGTGCTTCAAGATCGAGGATGGAGCCATCAGCAACATCTTCCTGAATGAAGCCTGCTCCTCCGGCTGTGGCAGCTTTTTGCAGACCTTTGCACAGGCACTGGGCTACGATGTGAAGAAATTTGCCAGCCTTGGCCTGTTTGCAGACCGCCCGGTGGATTTGGGCAGCCGCTGCACCGTGTTCATGAACAGCTCGGTCAAGCAGGCCCAGAAGGACGGCGCAAGCATCGAGAACATCTCGGCAGGCCTGTCCATCAGCGTGGTCAAGAACGCACTGTACAAGGTCATCCGCGCTTCCAGCCCGGAAGAGCTGGGCCGCAAGATCGTGGTGCAGGGCGGTACCTTCTATAATGAAGCCGTGCTGCGCGCCTTTGAAAAGGAGATGGGCGTGGAGGTCATCCGCCCGGACATTGCCGGCTTGATGGGCGCTTACGGTGCGGCTCTGTTCGGCCTGCGCCAGAGCCAGAAGGCCCACAAGACTGCTTCTGCCATGATGAACGAGCAGGAGCTGGAAGCCTTTGCACAGAAGGTGGTCAGCGTCAAGTGCGGCGGCTGCGGCAACCACTGCCAGCTTACCGTCAACACCTTTGCGGATGGCCGCAAGTACATCTCCGGCAACCGCTGCGATAAGCCCGTGACCGGCAAGAGCGCCGACGACAGCCTGAACCTCTACGCCTACAAGCAGCAGCTTCTGGCCGAGTACAAGCCGGTGGCCGGCAAGCGCGGCTCCATCGGCATCCCGCTGTGTCTGGGCTTCTACGAGCTGCTGCCCTTCTGGTGGGCCTTCTGGACAAAGCTTGGCTTTGCCGTGCACACCAGCCCGGTGTCCAGCCGCGGCCTGTACCTCGCCGGTCAGGCTACTATCCCCAGCGATACCGCCTGCTTCCCGGCAAAGCTGAGCCACGGCCACATCAAGGCCCTGAGCCAGATGCAGCTGGACGCTATTTTCTACCCCTGCCTGACCTACAATGTGGACGAGGGACTGGGCGACAACCACTATAACTGCCCGGTGGTGGCCTACTACCCCGAGGTTCTGGCAGGCAACTGCCCGGAGCTGGAGGGCACCAAGTTCATCTATGACTATGTGGGCATCCACCGCCCTAAGGACTTTGTGCACAAGATGGCAAAGAACATCCTGCCCAAGTACTTTGGCGGTATCTCCGAGAAGGAAGTGCAGGCCGCAGCGGATGCCGCCTATGCGGAATACGAGTCCCACATGGCAAAGATCCGCGTGAAGGGCAGCGAGATCATCGATGAAGCCCGCCGTCAGGGCAAGCGCATCATCGTGCTGGCAGGCCGCCCCTACCATGTGGACCCCGAGGTGAACCACGGCATCGACCGCCTCATCACCCGCCACGGTGCTGCCGTTGTTACCGAGGACAGCATTTCCAACCGGGTGCAGAAGTTCCCTACCAGTGTGCTGAACCAGTGGACCTACCACAGCCGCCTGTATGCCGCCGCCAAGTACTGCACCACCCAGAAGGATATGGATCTGGTGCAGCTGGTGTCCTTCGGCTGCGGCGTGGATGCCATCACCACCGACGAGACCCGCGAAATTCTGCAGGAGGGCGGCAAGCTCTACACCCAGCTCAAGATCGACGAGATCACCAATCTGGGTGCCGTGAATATCCGCCTGCGCAGTCTGTTTGCTGCTCTGGACGAGCGGGACGAGGTGGCCGCAGAAAAGGCAGAATAAAATAGAGATAGAGCAAAAAGCTTTTTAAGAAAGCAACATAGGAGGAACCTATGGAATACAATTATCCCAAATTTACCCCGGAGATGAAGAAGACCCATACCATCCTCATCCCCAACATGGCCATTACCCAGTTCCGCCTGCTGGAGTACGCCCTGCGTTACGACGGCTACAAGTGCGAAATTCTGGGCAACTGCGGCAGTGCCGTGGCACAGCTGGGCCTGAAATACGTCCACAACGACACCTGCTACCCGGCTCTGCTGGTCATCGGTCAGTTTCTGGATGCGCTGAACAGCGGCAAGTACGATCTGGATCACACCGCCCTGCTCATCACCCAGACCGGTGGTGGCTGCCGTGCCTCCAACTACATTCATCTGCTGCGCAAGGCACTGGTCAAGGCGGGCTATCCGCAGATTCCGGTGGCCAGCCTGAACTTCTCGGGTCTGGAAAAGGACAGCGGCTTCCAGATGACCCTGCCGCTGGCCCGCCGTGCGCTGGCCTGCATCTTCTACGGCGATATGCTGTGCGCTTTGCGCAATCAGGTGGCACCTTACGAGAACGAGAAGGGGGCTGCCGATAAGATGGTAGACCTGTGGGTGGAACGCTTGGGCCGCGTGCTGCTGGCAGGCAAGGGCTACACCTCCAAGGAGATGAAGCACACCTTCCCCCTCATCGCAAAGGACTTTGCTGCCATCCCCGTTACCCGGGTGCCCAAGGTCAAGGTGGGCGTGGTTGGCGAAATTTACGTCAAGTACAGCCCGCTGGGCAACAATGACCTGCAGAAGTTCCTCGAAAGTCAGGACTGCGAGGTGAACTTCCCGGGCCTGATGGGCTTTGTGCAGTACTGTGCCTTCAACATGGGCGAGGACCACGTCCTGTACGGCGGCAAGCTGGCGGTGAAGATCGGCATTGACCAGTTCCTGAACTGGCTGGACAGCATCGAGCGCGCCATGCTCAAGGCTGAGGCCGACGCAGGCTTCTACGCCCCCGGCCCCTTCAAGGAGCTGGTGGAAAAGCCCAAGGGCATCATTTCGCTGGGTGCCAAGATGGGCGAGGGCTGGCTGCTGACTGCCGAGATGATCGAGCTGGTGCAGGGCGGCTACGGCAACATCGTGTGTGCCCAGCCCTTCGGCTGCCTGCCCAACCACATCGTGGGCAAGGGCATGGTGAACAAGATCCGCGCCCTGTACCCCAGTGCCAACATTACCCCCATCGATTACGACCCCAGCGCCACCAAGGTCAATCAGGAAAACCGCATCAAGCTGATGCTGGCAGTGGCCAAGGAGCGCCTGAATGCCCCGGTGGAGGCAAAGCCTCTGACGGCAGAGGAGATCGCAGGCGGCGCACCCAAAGTCGGCGCAGCGGTCTGATGTTCTAAAGCGGAAAATACCGAAATGCAAAAAGCCCGTCCGGGCGTAAAACTCGGACGGGCCTTTCATCATGCCTTGAGAAAAATCAATGCAGGAGAGATCACTTCTGATTCTTCATGTAGATGTGGTGGGGCAGACCGGCAATGTACAGCGGGGTCAGCTCGGCCTGGATCAGCGGGCGGGCATAAGCCAGGAACTCATCGGTCATCTGGGTGTGGTTGGCGTTCATCCAGCTCAGCGGCACCTTCTTTTCGAGGTTTGCAACTTCGCTAATGGGGTGCAGCTCAGTGGTGCACTGGTACGGGCTGTTGGAGATGCGCTTCAGGGCCACCATCTGGCCGGTAACGCCCTCAAAGGCCGCCTTGGCGGCAGCACCGCCCACCTGATAGGCTTCGGTGATGTCGGTGCGGCTGGTCAGATGGCCTGCGCAGCGCTGCAGGGTGGAAAGCTCGATGCAGCGGGTCTTTGTGTCCAGATTGCGGGCCACCACATTTGCCAGATACCGTGCGGTACCGGTCAGGGCCTTGTGGCCAAAGGCATCCACTGCGTGCACATCGTCGGCCAGCTCACAGACGTAGCGGCCATCTTCCAGCTTCACGCCTTCGGAAACGGCGATCACGATGCTGGGCTTCTTCTCCTGCATCACGCGCACCTTTTCAATGAAGTGTTCCACATTGAAGGGCACTTCGGGCAGGCAGATCATGTCCACACCCTCGCAGTCGTCACTCTTTGCCAGAGCGGCGGCAGCGGTCAGCCAGCCGGCGTTGCGGCCCATGATCTCCACCACGGTGACGTACTTGGTGCCGTACACGGTGGCGTCGCGGATGATCTCCTTCATCACCACGCCGATGTACTTGGCAGCAGAGCCGTAGCCGGGGGTGTGGTCGGTGACCATCAGGTCGTTGTCGATGGTCTTGGGCACGCCCATAAAGCGGATGTCGCTCTGGATGCGTTCGCCGTACTCAGCCAGCTTGCCGATGGTGTCCATGGAGTCGTTGCCGCCGATGTAGAAGAAGTAGCCGATGTTCAGCTTTTCCAGAATGGCGAACAGCTTTTTGTAGACGGTCTCGTCCTCATGCCAGTCCGGCAGCTTGTAGCGGCAGCTGCCGAGGAAGCTGGACGGGGTGCGCTTGAGCAGCTCGATGTCCAGATCGTCCGTCAGCACGGTGGAAAGATCCACCACCCGCTCCTCCAGCAGACCGGCAACGCCATTGCACATGCCGTAGACGATGTCTGCGCCGCGGTTCTTGCAGCTCTCAAAGACGCCCGCAAGGCTTGCATTGATGACGGAAGTAGGACCGCCAGACTGACCAACGATTGCGTTTTTACCCATGATGATTTCTCCTTTTTTGTTTTTCTGTTTCGGCAATATAATATTACGTGCAGGATGCACGAAAACAGACGCGGGAAAAGGGGTTACAGACGGATGTGGCGCGGGGTGCCGTTGACGTAAACGGGGGTCACCTCGTCCAGGATCAGCGGACGGGCATACTCCTCAAAAGCAGCCGTCACCTGCATCCCGTCGGGGCTGATCCAGTCCAGCGGCACCTTCTTTTCAAGGTTTGCCACCTGCTGCACATCCACCGACTCGGTGATGCACTGGTAGGGATAAGCGGAAATGCGCTTGAGCGCGATCATGCGGCCGGTCTCGCCCGCAAAAGCGGCGGCGGCTGCGGCACCGCCCACAGCGTAGGCCTCGTTCACGTCCGTGCGGCTGGCCAGATGGCTGGCGCAGCGCTGCAGGGTGGAGAACTCGATGGCGCGGCTCTTGCAGTTCAGTTTATCGTGGATGAGGTCGGAGAGATAACGGCTGGTGCCGCTGAGCACGGCCTTGTGGCCAAAGGCATCCAGCTGACCGGCAGTGGACACCAGATCACACAGATAGGTGCCGTCGGCGGTCTTTACGCCCTCGCTGGCCGCAATGATCACATTGGACTTGCGGCGCTGCAGCTTGTCCACCTTGGCAAGGAACTTGTCCTGATCGAAGGGCACCTCCGGCAGCAGGATCAGATCCGGGCCTTCGCAGTCGTCGCCGCCCGCAAGGCAGGCCGCACCGGCAAGCCAGCCCGCATGTCGGCCCATGATCTCGGCCACGGTCACGCTGCGGATGTCATACACGGAGGAATCCCGGATGACTTCCTTTAAAATAGTGGCAATGTACTTGGCGGCAGAGCCGTAGCCGGGGGTGTGGTCGGTCAGGCACAGGTCGTTGTCGATGGTTTTGGGCACACCGATGAACCGCACGCTGCTGCCCACGCGCTCACCGTAGCGGGAAAGCTTTGCGATGGTGTCCATGGAGTCGTTACCGCCAATGTAGAACACCGCGCAGATGTCGTACTTGTCAAACAGGGTGAACAGTTTGATGAAGGGTGTGGAGTCCACATCCGGCTCCGGCAGCTTGTAACGGCAGCTGCCAAGGTAGCTGGAAGGCGTGCGCTTGAGCAGTTCAATGCTCATGCGGTCGTCCAGCAGGACGTTCAGCTCCAGCATTTCTTCCTTGAGCAGACCTTCGATGCCGTATTTCATGCCGTACACCTTGTCTGCACCCAGGCTGCAGGCGGCTTTGTACACGCCTGCCAGACTGGAGTTGATTACGGCGGTAGGACCGCCGCTCTGACCAATGATCACATTCTTGGCCATGAGTACCTCCTTTTGCAAATTTCATTCTTATCATTTGTACATCGCTGCAGGTTCCGGCTTCCGCGCCGCCAGAGTGGGGTTTGGTCTAAAGGCCCTGCACTGCCCGCAGACCGTGCGGCAAACAAACCGGATGCTGCAAGTGATACAAAAAAGTTTGCGGCATGTGCACACCCTTTTGTAAAATGTGCAAAATTACCACATCCTTATTGTACCTGTTTTGCCTGTTGTATGCAAGACCTAATTGGTTGCACAGGCAAAAAAATTATGATAAAATAAAAAACGCACAGCCCCAGGCGGATAAAACCCCCTTCTGTGCGGGAAAAATGGAGAAAGCTGGAAAAACCATGGGCATTTCACACGAGTATCATTCTGCGCCGCGCCGGGCACGGCGCGGTACAGTCAGCGGCAAGCTGCGCTTTCTGGGCGCAGTGGTCGCCATTTTGCTGGTATCCTACGCCATCACGGCCATTCTGGAAAAGGGCGCAGAGGGCGCGGACGATACCCCGTCCACCAACGCCAGCGGCATTGCCGAGAACATTCTGGCACCGCTGCCCATGCAGGGCGAAGCGGATAGCAGCAGTGCTGCACAGGATGGCAGCACCGGTGGGCAGGCCGTCACACTGGAGAACTTTGGCCCTGCAAAGCAGAGCGCTGGGGCCTATACCGTCAAAGCCTATGATGCCAGCGTCATCCGCCAGCCCAGCTGCGGGCAGGTGGACCTGAGCTACTTTGCGGATGCAGCCTTTCTGGGCGACAGTCTGACGGTGGGCTTCTCGGATTACCAGATCAATCTGGACGGGGCACTCATCTGCGGCTATACCGGCGTTGGCCCGGATGCCATTGTGAACCGCAGCGCAGTCAAAAGCCCCACCCGCGGGCAGGAGATAGCGCTGGATGTGCTGGCCGCTGCCCGGCCCAAGAAGCTGTATATCCTGCTGGGCACTAACACCCTCACCACGCTGGGCGCTTCGGACCGCTTCCTTGCCTACTATGGCCAGATGCTGGATATGTTGCGCGAGGCTTTGGGCGAGGACTGCGTGATCTACGTGCAGTCTATCCCGCCGGTGCGACCCTCGGCAGCTGCTGAAAAGCCCGGCCTTGCATCGGATGTGCTGCGCGGTGTGAACGAGCAGCTGGCTCAGCTGGCCGCCAGCAAGGGATGCGTTTACCTTGACCTGTGGGAGACCCTTGCCGACGGCGAGGGCAACCTGAAGGAGATGCTTGCAGCGCCGGATGGCGTGCATCTCTCTGCAGGCAATGGCTACGGCGCGTGGGTCACCTACCTGCGCAACCACGCCAAGTACAGCGCGGATAATTCCTGGACGATGGGCAGCATTTACAGTGCACAGTAACTTATGGTAAAAGGGAAAGGCTCTGCGAAATTTCTGCAGAGCCTTTCCCTTTGCTTATTCCTGTTTTTCCAATTCCAGAAGATACTGCTTCATCTCCACGCCATAGGCGTAGCCGGTGAGCTTGCCGGTGCTGCCCACCACCCGGTGGCAGGGCTGAAGGATGGCGATGGGGTTACAGTGGCAGGCACCGCCCACGGCACGGCTGGCCTTGGGTTTGCCAACAGCGGCGGCCAGCTGGCCGTAGGTGCGGGTCTCACCGTAGGGGATCTTGTTCATCTCGGCCCAGACGGCCTTCTGAAAGGGGGTGCCCTTGGGGGCCAGCGGCAGATCGAATTCCCTGCGCGCCCCGGCAAAATATTCGTTCAGCTGCTCCTCGGCTTCCTGTAAAAGCGGTGTCTCGCACACCTTGCGGGGCAGCGGTTCCAGTTCCGGTACGCCGTCCGGGCAGAGGGTCAGCCCGCAGATGGCATCGTTTTCCTCTTCCAGCCGGAAGGTTCCCAGAATGCTGTTCACATACCAAACGTTCAAAAGTTGCGCTTCCTTTCCTATGAGTTTGTGTTATACTTAAAACTATACTAACACAAATATTTCCGCAGCGAAAGGGGCGTTTTTTGTTATGGTACAGGCATTGGAAGAGATCATTGCCAAAAGCAGCAGCATCGTGTTCTTTGGCGGGGCGGGCGTTTCCACCGAGAGCGGCATCCCGGACTTCCGCAGCGTGGACGGACTTTATCATCAGAAGTACGCCTACCCGCCGGAAACCATCCTGAGCCATACCTTCTGGGAGGAGAACCCGGAGGAGTTTTACCGTTTTTACCGCGATAAGCTCATCGTGAAGGGGGCAAAGCCCAACGCGGCCCACCTGCGGCTGGCAAAGCTGGAACGGGAGGGCAGGCTGAAAGCGGTCGTCACCCAGAACATCGACGGCCTGCATCAGGCGGCAGGCAGCCGCACGGTGTACGAGCTGCACGGCAGCACCCTGCGCAACTACTGCACCCGCTGCGGTAAGTTCTACGATGTGGATTTCATTGCCAACAGCACCGGTGTGCCCCGCTGCACCGAGTGCGGCGGCATCGTCAAGCCGGATGTGGTGCTGTATGAAGAAGGGCTGGACGAGGAGGTGCTGTCCGGCGCGGTGAACGCCATCCGCCATGCGGATACCCTGATTATCGGCGGCACAAGCCTTGTGGTGTACCCGGCGGCAGGACTGATCCGGTACTTCCGGGGCGGCCATCTGGTGGTTATCAATATGCAGCCCACCGGGGCAGATGCGGAAGCCGACCTGTGCATTGCAAAGCCCATTGGTCAGGTGCTGAGCGAGGATGTAACGCTGGATCTGTAAAACAAAAAGAGCGGCCCTGTTTCGCGCCGATTCTCGCCCCCGGTCCGGTATGCTGGATGCATACTGAAAAAGAATGGGGGAAACCAAATGATCCAGGTTTGTGACCCGCCGCGCACGCGGCAGGTAAGGCGGCTTTCGGCGGAGGAATTCTGCCGGCTGGCGCAGAGCGAAGTGAGCAGTGTGTACCGTCCGCGCAGCGAGGTGCTGCGGATGCTGACGGTAGGCGAGGTGTGGGGCGTGTACAGTACACGCGGTGTGCCGGGAGCCGGGTGCATCCTGCTGCCCATGGATGCCGATGTGGCAGCGGCGGCTGCGCTGCGCCGATTTCTGGGCTGGAACCGCACGTCAGGCGGATATTTTTTGACCCCGGCAGCCGGGCCGGACGGCCATGCCGCCGAGACCCTTGCGCCGCTGCTGGCTGCGGCTGCTGCCCGGCAGGAGTTTCTTGCCCGGCAGCGGGCACGGTGGGCCGTGGTGGAATGTGCGGCAGAAGAGCTGATCCCGCTGTATCTGCGTCAGGGGTTTGCTTTGCGGGCTATCCGTCCGCTGGACAGTCTGGCACCGTGTTTCCTGCTGCAGGCCGGGTGCCTTGCGCAGAATGTGCCGCCGGTATGGCTCCCGCTGGCCGACCGGGTGCACATTGCCATCCTGCTGGCTCGAGGCTATGCCGCGCTGGAAAGCCGCGAAAGCCCGCAGGGCACCGTGCTGGCACTGTATCCCGTATGATGTGAAAGTGAGGAAGTTGAAATGAAAGCAGTGGTTCTGGAAGATTATGCCATACAGCAGGGAGATCTGGACTGGTCGGGTGTGAAGGCGCTTGTGCCGGACATCACCCGCTATGGGCGCACTGCGCAGGAAGAGGTGGTGCCGCGCATCGGGGATGCGGAGATCGTGTTCCTGAATAAGTGTCGCATCGACGAAGCCGTTCTGGCCCAGTGCCCGAAGCTCAGGTGGGTGGGCATCATTGCCACCGGCACGGATAACCTTGATCTGAAGGCCTGCCGCCGCCATGGCGTGCCGGTAGCCAACGTGCCGGGCTATTCTACTTACAGTGTGGCACAGATGACCTTCAGCCTGCTGCTGGCCATCTGCCAGTGCGCCGACCGTTACCATCGCCTTGTGCAGGACGGCCAATGGCGCACCGAGGAGCCTGCGGCCTACGGTCTGCTGCCGCAGGTGGAACTGCTGGGCAAGACCTTTGGCATCTATGGCTACGGCAGCATTGGCCGGCAGACCGCCCGCATTGCCAAGGCCTTTGGCATGGAGGTGTTGGTGTGCACCCGCACCGTTCGGCCGGAGTACAAAGCCGACGGTGTGGAGTTCGTGGATCTTGACACCCTGCTTGCCCGCAGCGATGTGCTCAGCCTGCACTGCCCGGCAACACCTGCAACACGGGGGCTGATCAACGCGGCCACCCTTGCAAAGGCAAAGCCCGGCATGATCTTGCTGAACACCGCCCGCGGTGCACTGGTGGACGAGCAGGCCGTGGCCGATGCGCTGAAAAACGGGAAGCTTGGCTTTTACGGTGCCGATGCCTTTGGCACTGAACCGCTGCCGCAGGCAAGCCCTTTGCGCGGCCTGCCGAATGCCCTGCTGACACCGCACATCGCGTGGGCCACCAACGAAGCCCTGCAGCGGCTGATGGATATTACTGCCAACAACCTGCGCACATGGCTGGATGGCGCGGGAGAGAATATTGTGAACGCATAAAAATAACGGGAACGCCGCATGGACGTTCCCGTTATTTTTTAGTTCAGGATACCGCTTGCCTTGATGGACTGCACCGCCTCGGCAATGCGCTCCGGCGGCAGGGTGAGGGCAAAGCGCACGTAGCCTTCGCCCAGCGGGCCAAAGCTGGAACCCGGCGTGCACAGCACACCGCTCTTTTCCACAAGGTCAAGACAGAAGTCCATGCTCTTTGCGTACTTTGCCGGGATGGGTGCCCACACGAACATGCTGCCGTGACTGTCCGGCACATTCCAGCCAATGGAACGCAGGCCGCCGCACAGAGCGTCGCGGCGCTGCTGGTACAGGCCGCACTGCGTTTTTACCATGTCCAGCGGGCCGGTCAGGGCGGCGATGGCCGCTTTCTGCACCGGCAGGAACATGCCGAAATCGATCTGACCGCGCAGCTTTTTAAAGGCGGCTACCACGTCCCTCCGGCCCACAAGAAAGCTGATGCGGGCACCGGTGACGTTGAAGCTTTTGGACAGGCTGAAGAACTCCACGCCCACATCCATGGCACCCGGCGTATTGAAGAAGCTGTTGCCCACGGCCCCGTCAAAGATAATGTCGCTGTAGGCGTTGTCGTGGATGATGAGAATGTCATACTTTTTGGCAAAGGCCACCAGTTCGGCGTACAGCTCCGGGGAGCCGACGCTGCCCACCGGGTTTGCGGGCAGGGAGACGATCATATACTTTGCTTTGCGGGCCACATCCTCCGGGATGTCCTTCACATAAGGCAGGAAGCCGTGCTCCTTGGTCAGCGGGTAATACCACGGCTTTGCGCCGCCCAGCAGACTGCCCGCAATGAACACCGGGTAGCAGGGAGTGGGCAGCAGCACGGTGTCGCCCTCGTCGCACAGCACCATACCAATGTGGCCCACGCCCTCCTGACTGCCCGCACAGCTGGCCACCTGATCCGGCGTGATCTCTACGTCGAAGCGGCGTTTGTAGTAGCCGCACACGGCATCCAGCAGCTCAGGCAGGTCGCGCAGGCTGTACTTCCAGTTCTGCGGGTCGGCAGCGGCATCCATCATGGCCTTGCGGATATGCTCGGCGGGCGCAAAGTCCGGCGTGCCGACGCTCAGATTATAAATGGTGCGGCCCTGTGCTTCCAGAGCTACCTTGCGTTCGTTCAGTGCGGCGAAGATCTCGTCGCCGAACAAGTCCAGTCGTTTGGAAAATTCCATGATACAATACCCCTCAAATCCTCTTGTTTTCAACATGAACCATTTTAATAATAGAGCTATTTTAGCACGTTTTTCCAAACCGCGCAACGAAAAGGGCAGATGCGGGAGAAAGTTTCAACTTTCGGTGATGGGAAGCGAAGGATGTTTCACGGGAAGAAAACCCTCTCAGTCACGGCTGACGCCGTGCCAGCTCTCCCGAAGGGCGAGCTTTATGAGTGCAAACCATCAGATGCAAAAGAGCTCCCCCTTTCGGGGGAGCTGGCGAGCGAAGCGAGACTGAGAGGGTTTATCAATCGATCGTCGTTTTTGTCCGTCCCACGCCGATGACGGCGGTGCTGATCTTTTTCCAGCTGCTGCAGCCGCACACACCGTCCACACGCAGGCTCGTGCGCCGCTGGAAGCCTTTCAGCGCTTCCTCCGTCCGGGCACCAAAGATGCCGTCGATGCGGCTCCCGGTCTGGTAGCCCAGCGTGGAAAGCGCGTCCTGCAGAATCATCACATAGCAGCCGCGGCTTCCGCGCCGCAGGGTGGGGTAGCCTGCTGTGGTGCCGCTGCAGGCGGGCGTGCCGTAGCGGCGGTCCATGTGCACCCATGTGGGGGTCTGGCTCAGCGGCTCCACATAGCCCCATGCCCCGGTGCCCCGGGCTGCGTTGTAGATGGCCGTGCGGGCGGTCTGGGTCAGGCTTTGGCCCACGTCAAAGGATACGCCCGCGTAGTGCTGGCTGCGGGTGCCGTGGCCGCCCTCCCAGATGCGGCGGAAGGCATACCCCACCGGGATGCCCTTGCCGTACTTGCGGCGGGTCAGGTTCCACGCTTCCATGGCCGCAATGGTGGTCCACAGGGTGGGGCTGGCGGATTTGCCACGGAATTCCCGCACCCGCAGGGTGGTGCCGGTGCTGTAGGGCATGGGGTCGTTCTCGTTTAGGTTTGCATAGGTGTATACCTTGTTCTCGTAGGCATCGTAGATCAGAAGTCGTGCCATCGCTCATTCCTCCTTGCTGCAGTGTGGGCAGCTCTGGGCCTGCAGCGCAGCCCATGTTCCGCGGTCCACGGTGCCGGTCACCAGCAGCCCGGCCCGCTGCTGTGCCAGCCGGACGGCGGCAGTCTCTTCCGGGCCGAAGCAGCGGTTCTCGGTCACATAGCCCTCGGTGCAGTACAGGCAGGAACGTCCGTTCAGCCATGTCTCCACCTGCGCCACGTCCGGCCCCACGCTGCCCGCGCCGATGGCCCGGCCCGGGTAGACCGGGCCATGCCCGATGCTGCGGTCGGGGTTGGGCATTTCGGCGGCGAGCTGCAGGCTCAGCGCTTCCACAGCTGTCCATGTGTCGGCATCCGCAATGCCGGTCTCGGGCAGGCCCAGCAGCTCCTGTGCGCTGCGGGTGGCGACGGCAGTCTCGTCGGTGTACTGGTCGGAGAGGGGCGGGGCCTCCACGCTGGTAAAGTAGTAGGCAATGCGCTGCAAAAGCAGGCTGTAGTAGAGCACTGCACTGCCGGAAGACCCCACTGTGAGCGGGGTACCGGGGTAGGGCAGGCGTTTCAGGGTGACCACCGGCCCGGATGTCCGCAGAGTGGACGCCTTGTCGTACAGGCTGTTCCATGTGGTACGTCCCACGATGCCATCTACAATCAGCCTCGCAAAGCGCTGGTAGGCCCGCACGGCAGCTTCGGTGGAAGCACCGAACTGTCCGTCGATGCCAATGGCCGGGATGCTGCTCTCGTAGGCGCTCATGAGGTAGAGGTAGAACTGCAGCTCCCGCACCGCTGTGCCGGAAGAGCCTTTGCGCAGCACGCCCGGGTACTCGCCGGGGCGCAGGCTGGACGACAGCAGCTTGTTGGCGATGTCGTTGTACACCTCGTATAGCTTGTTCCATGTCGTGCGGCCCACCACACCGTCGCTGGTCAGGCCAAAGTAGGTCTGGAACCGCTTGACTGCCGCTGTGGTGGCACTGCCGAACTTGCCGTCCACCGTGATGTTGTTCAGGTTCGAGTACACCGTGCGCGCGATCTTGAGCCAGAACTGCACCAGCCGCACATTCTGTCCGCTTGCACCCTCCCGCAGGGCGGTGCCGGGGTAGGCATTGGGGGTGCCGTTGTCGGACTGGATGCTGCGGAACTGGTCGTACAGTGCGGTCCATGTGTCACGGCCCACCACGCCGTCCACGGTCAGGCCGTATTTGCGCTGGAAGGCCCGCACCGTGTTGGCCGTTCCAGTGCCGTAAACGCCGTCCACTGTTAACGATGGGATGGAAGGCTCATACTGTGCCAGCGTATTCAGCCAGAACTGCAGCTGTTCCACGGCGCTGCCGGTGGAGCCGGTGCGCAGTACGGTGCCGCCCCATGTGCCGTCCGAGAGAGTGCCGCTGGACACCTCGCCCTCGCTGGTCAGCTCCGCAAGATCCTTGACCGACACATAGATATAGCTGATCTTGTACCATGTCTGTCGTCCGACTACGCCGTCGGCGGTCAGGTTGAACTGCCTCTGGAACGCCCTGACCGTGGCGGCCATCTTGGCCCCGAACACGCCGTCCACAGTCAGCAGGCCGAGGAAGGGATAGTCCTTGGTGATGCGGTTCAGCTGGCGCTGCAGGGTGAACACCGCTGTGCCGCTGTCGCCCTGCCGGATGGGCGAACCGGGGTAGCTCTGGGGGATGGACTGGATGTTCGAGGTGCGGATGATCTCGATGTCGTTGCCGTAGTAATACTTCAGGATCTGCAAGGCGTTACGGCCCTGATTGGCCAGCGTCACGGTGCCCCACTGCTTGAGACCCGGGCAGGTGACCGATTTACCGTCGCAGTATTCAGAGTAGTAGGGGTTTACGGTGCCGGTCTTGCGGATATAGGTGTTGAAGATGTCGTCGGTGATGCGCACCATCACATCGAACACGGTGCGTCCGTGAACGTAATACTGGTCGTAGCTGGTGGAGTTGGTAATGTTGAAGGTGTAGCCCTTGCTGGGGTACCACTCGGTGTAGATGCGGTTGAGTGCCAGCGAGATCTGGCAGTGGATGTTGGCCCGCAGGGCCTGCTCCGGCCACGGGGAGCAAAATAACCAAACTGGAAAAATAATCGTACAATAGTCCAAAATGTGCCAATTTGGAACGTTCGAGAACTGATTTTTGCGCCGAATAAGTCATACTTATAATAGGCGGATTTTTGTTTATGCAGCAGGTTTAAGATGTTGGATTTATTCTGTTAAAACTCAGTCCTACTCTCTGCCGGTCACGGCATCCAAGCCAACGCCCTGTTTTTGCTGCCCGGTATTTTCCGGCAGAGAACGGCAAAGTTTTTTTACTTGAAACGGTGCGCGGATACGATATAATAAGGATGGATAGAAAAATAACATTCGAGCAGCTCTAAGGTTCTGCTGCCCGGAAAGGAGCTTACTGTTATGCGCTATACCATCAGTGAGATGGCATCTCTGCTTGGTGTCACAACCCATACTTTGCGCTACTATGAAAAAATGGGCCTGATCCACCCCGAGGTCAACGAGGATACCGGCTATCGTTACTATACAGTCACTGATACCCGGCGGTTCAACCTGTGCAGGGAACTGCGGGCGGCAGAGCTCTCGCTGGAAGAATGCCGGGAGCTGATCGGCGCACCCACGGTGGAGCAGAGCGACGCCATGTTCAACCATCAGATCGCCCAGCTGCGGCGCAGGCAGGTGCTGGACGAACTGGCCATCCGTTTTTTGGAACACAAGCGGGAGCAGTACCGTACACTGGAACAGAATGCCGGGCGCATCTGGGTGCAGAATTTCCCGGAAATGTGGCGACTGACCTTCTCACAGGAAGAAGCAGCAGACCGGGATAAAGAATTGCAGCAGGAAAAGGCTGAATGGCTGGAATGTATGCCTGCGACCCGCTGGGTGAGCCGCCTGCCCCGGCGGGTGATGGAGCAGTTTCGGGTGGGACGCAACGAGTACGACTACGGCCTTATGATTGAGGCCGATGCCGCTCGCAGGCTGGGGCTGAAGCGCACAAAGCATGTGGAGGTGGTGTGCGGCGGAGACTATCTGACTACCATTTGGAAAAAGGATTATCGCGGGTCCTTTGGGTGGGACTCACTGGACGACCTGCATGCGGAGATCGTGCAGCGCGGGTTCCGTGCGGTGGGCGAGACCTTCAGCAGCATCGCTGCTAGCCGGGAGCAGCCCGATGGGAGCATCGTGAATTACCATCTGACGCGGACAAAAATATATACATAAAATTGCAATATCACGAGAATTTGTTAGATCAGACAAATTCTTGTGATATTTTTGTCAAAACAGCCCTTGACCTTCGCGCTGCTCTAACGTGTAAGCTTTGTTTATCCAGTAACAAAGTCTGAGGACTTTGCTGCCAAACACGGATCACACGAAGAAAAGGCAAGGAGAACGATTATGAGCGAAAAGATTTCCCGTCGCAACTTCCTGCGCACTGCTACCTTGGGTGCAGCTGCCGCAGGCCTGCTGGCCGGCTGCGGCAACAGCGCAGCTTCTGGCAGCACCGCTGCCAGCACTGCTGCCGGTACCTATACCGCAGGCACCTACAGCGCCACTGCTACCGGCATCAACACCACAACGCCTGTCACTGTGACCATGACCTTCAGCGCCGATGCCATCACTGACGTGCAGATCGACGTGGCAAACGAGACCAAGGGCTACGGTGCCGACATCGCCGACGAGATGGTGAAGAAGATCCTGGAAGCACAGTCCAGCGAGGTGGACGGCCATTCCGGTGCCACCATCACCTCCGGTGCCATCAAGAAGGCTGCCGAGAGCTGCATCAACCAGGCCAAGGGCGTGGCCGTGGCCCCCACCGAGGCCAGCAAGGCCGAGACCGTGGTGCCCGACGGCCTGACCACCGAGGAAGTGGAGTCCTCTGTGGTGGAGCTGGGCGACATCACCCCGGACGAGACCAAGGACTTTGACGTGGTCGTTGTGGGTGCCGGTGCAGCCGGTGTGCCCGCAGCAGGCTGGGCAGCCGAGCTGGGCGGCCATGTGGCCCTGCTGCAGAAGCAGAGCATCGTGGTGAGCCAGGGCAACTGCGGCTCCGCCATCATCAAGTCCAAGTCCACCGAGGCCGGCAAGAAGATGTGGGTGCACATGACCAACGGCCTGTGCGACTGGCGCGCCGACACCAGCCTGCTGAACGCCTACGTCGAGAACTCCGAAGAGGCCCTGATGTGGTATCTGAACCGCGCCGGTCTGACCGACCAGACCGAGTACGGCGACGGCAGCCTTGTGGACAGCGTGAAGGATCCCTCCAGCCTGCTGCACAACGACGAGAAGGAGATCTTTGCCTACATGTGCACCAGCCAGGACCTGACCGGTGTGTGGAAGGACCGCATGGACACCTACGACTTCGGCGATGAGCACTGCTACTTCTTTGCACCGTGGATCGGCCCCAAGCCCAAGAACGTGGGCGACGTGCTGGCCACCGTGCTGGAGAATGTGCAGGCCAAGAACTCCAATCTGGAGACCTTCTTCAACACCCCCGCCGTCAAGCTGGTGCACGCCGACGGCAAGGTGACCGGCGTCATCGCCAAGGATGAGAGCGGCAAGTACATCCAGTTCAACGCCTCCAAGGGCGTTATCCTGGCCACCGGCGACTACATGAACAACGAGGCCATGGTCAAGCGCTGGTGCCCGGACGTGGACGGCTACGACAAGAAGCAGTACCAGAAGACTGGCGACGGTCACATCATGGCCATCGACGCAGGCGCCAAGATGGAGAACCTGGGCCACACCAAGATGATGCACGACTTCGACTCCGGCCTGATGTACGAGGAGCCGTTCCTGTACGTCAACATGGAGGGCAAGCGCTTCTGCAACGAGGACACCGGCTTTGTCTACATGGGCAACATCACCAAGTATCTGCCCCGCTACAACGGTGCCAACGTGGATGCCAACCACCCGGACGGCTCTCTGGGCTGGTACTGCCAGGTCTACGACAGCGACTACATGAGCTACGCCAACAGCCCCGTGCCGGAGCAGGTGATGACCAAGTACATCCCCGGTGCCGTGGAGAACCCGCAGGGCGTGTTCACCAACCTGATCGACACCTATAAGGCCGACACCATCGAGGAGCTGGCTGCTCTGCTGGACGTGCCCGCCGATGAGCTGCAAAAGACCATTGACCGCTACAACGAGCTATGCGATCAGGGGACCGATGCGGACTTCGGCAAGAAGAGCGCCTACATGCACAAGATCGAGAAGGCTCCCTTCTGGGGCGTGCGCAAGCACATCCGCGTGTCCTCCATCGACAGCGGCGTGAACACCAACGCCAACGGCCAGGCTCTGGACGCTGACGGCAAGGTCATCGAGGGCCTGTACTGCGTGGGCAACGTGGGCGGCGTGTTCTACGGCGGCGCGGACTATCCGTTCCACCAGACCGGCCTGTCCCTGGGCCGCTGCTACACCTTCGGCATGCTGGCCGCAAAGCATGCTATGGGCCAGCTGTAATTAAGAAAAAGATGATTTTGGGGCTGTTGCAAAATAGCATCCCTTTATCGCAAAGCTGATCAATCTGAATATTTTTGTTACCGCCCATCCGAAAATATCGTTGATGCGGATAGAGAGCTGTACAGAAGGACGTTCTCAGACCGCAGCATACCCGATAAGCGAATACCGTCGAGGACTCTTCCCATTTTGGGAAGATGTCCTCGGCGGCTTTTTTGTATATAGGGCAGCAATTCTTGACCGTCTTTTGTGAAGGTGATGGGTTACGAGATGGAGCACAGCTTTCTCCGCAATGATCTCGATTGAAAACAACTGCACATATAAAGCAAAAAAGGAATATTCTTACTTGTCAATTTGCTGTAGAAAATCACCTGAGTTTGGGCAAAATTGATAAAGTGAAAAAGAAACCCGTTCCCATCTTGACACTCCGCAAAGAATATGGTATTGTAATCAAGCATAGAATAAATTTCCATTCAAGTGCTTAATTTGTTCGTGCCTTACAAAAAAGAAAATTGTACGTGAGCAGCGTCGTTGGATTGTTACCGTTTGGCGGGCTAGACCAACTCTGCATAGCACAAGCCGAAAGCGTGTTTCAGCCTTCGGTATGTTTGCTGTGTCGAGGATGGTCTTTTTTTATTGCTTTTTTCAACTTGAGGAGGAGAAACAATGCAATATACCGTCAAAAAACCGATCAACAACAACATTCTGCGCGTGGTGGACCCCACGGGCTGTGAGCTGATCGTCACCGGGCGCGGTTTGGGCTTTGGCGTTAAGCCGGGCTATAAAATTGAGGCTGAAACCGTGGAGCGCAGCTACCGCATGACCAGCCCTGCCGTGCAGCAGAAGTTGGTGGAACTTCTGGAACAGATCCCGTATGAGCATCTGCTGCTCACCGATGAGCTGGTGGCAATGATCCGCAGCCGGGTGAACTACCCGCTGAACGAAAGCCTGCTCATCACGCTGGCCGACCACATCAGTTTTGCCATCCAGCGCAGCGAGCAGGGGATTCGCTTTTCCAACCCGCTGATGGCTCCCATTCGGGAATTCTACCCGGAAGAGTATCGCCTTGGTATGGAGTGCCTTGCCACCATCCGCCAGCGCTGCCATGCAGACCTTTCGGACGACGAGGGCGGCTTCATTGCGCTGCACATCGTCAACGCAGAGCTCAACACCACCATGAGCGTGGTGAACGATGTCACTCGCTTTGTGGATGGCTGCGTGCAGGTGGTGGAATACTTTTACAACTGCCATTTTGACCGGGATGCACTGGATTTCAGCCGCTTTACAGTACATTTGCGCTTTTTTGCGCAACGCGTATTTCAAGGAAAACAGGAGCAGGAAAACGATACCCACGACGAAGTGTTCCGCGCCCTGATTGCCCGCAATTGCAGCGAACACTACAAATGCGCCTGCTGCATTGCGGAGTATGTCCGCAACACCTGGCACAAGGAGCTTTCGGACGAGGAACTGGTGTTCCTTACGATCCATCTGAAACGGATTCGGATGGGGAAGTAAACTTTCTTGCTCCACCTTTGATTCTCCACAGGTCTTTCCTGTGTGGATATATATGCTGGATACGAACTTGAGAAAAGGAGAACTGAAGATGAAAGACAAGATCTTTGGCGTGCTGCAGCGCGTGGGACGCAGCTTTATGCTGCCCATTGCACTGCTGCCTGTAGCGGGCCTGCTGCTGGGTATCGGCAGCTCGTTCACCAACGAAACCATGCTGGCGGCCTATGGCCTGAACAGCGTCATCCACCCCGGTACCCTGATCTACACCATTCTGGACGTGATGAGCCAGACCGGCAGCGCCGTGTTCAACAATCTGGCGCTGCTGTTCGCCATGGGCGTGGCCATCGGTATGGCCCGCAAGGAAAAAGAGGTGGCCGCCCTGTCCGGTGCAGTGGCCTATATCATTATGAATACAGCCATTCAAGCCATGATCAATGCGGCAGGCGGCGTAGAAGCAATGCCCGCCAACTCCACCACCACCATGCTGGGTATCACAACCCTGCAAATGGGTGTGTTCGGCGGCATCGTGGTCGGTCTGGGCGTGGCGGCGCTGCACAACAAGTTCTATAAGATCGAGCTGCCGCAGGTGCTGGCCTTCTTCGGCGGCACCCGCTTTGTGCCCATCGTCAGCTCCATCGTGTATCTGGTGGTCGGCATTGCCATGTTCTACATCTGGCCGGTGGTGCAGAGCGGTATTGCCGCGCTGGGTGCACTGGTGCTGGCTTCCGGCTACGCAGGCACCTTTATTTACGGCCTGCTGGAGCGTGCGCTGATTCCCTTTGGGCTGCATCATGTGTTCTATATGCCGTTCTGGCAGACCGCTGTGGGCGGCACCGCCATCATCGATGGCGTCACCGTGACCGGCGCACAGAACATCTTCTTTGCCGAGCTGGCTTCCAAGTCCACCACTGTGTTCTCGGTCAGCGCTACCCGTTTCATGGCCGGTAAGTTCCCCTTTATGATGTTCGGTCTGCCCGGCGCGGCGCTGGCGATGTACCAGTGCGCCAAGCCGGAAAAGAAAAAGGTGGCAGGCGGCCTGCTGCTGTCTGCTGCGTTGACGGCTTTCCTCACCGGCATCACCGAGCCGCTGGAATTTACCTTTATCTTTGTGGCACTGCCCATGTACGCGGTGCACTGCGTGCTGGCCGGTCTGTCCTTCATGCTGATGCACATTCTGAATGTGGGCGTGGGCATGACCTTCTCCGGCGGTCTCATCGACCTGGTGCTGTTCGGTGTGATGCAGGGCAACGCCAAGACCCACTGGATGTGGGTGGTCGTGGTCGGTGCGGTGTACTTTGTACTGTACTACATCATTTTCCGCTTCATGATCTCCAAGTTTGACTACAAGACCCCGGGCCGCGACGATGCCGAGGAAGTCAAGCTGTACACCCGTGCGGACGTGAACGCCCGCAGCGCCGCTTCCGGCAGCACCGCCCCCGCAGGGGATGATCCGGTCAGCGCCCTGATCGTAGAAGGTCTGGGCGGTGCCGCTAATCTGTCCGACGTGGACTGCTGCGCCACCCGCCTGCGCTGCACCGTCAAGGACGCTGCGCTGGTCCGGCAGGATGTGCTCAAAGCCTCCGGTGCCTCCGGCGTGATCTGCAAGGGCAACGGTGTGCAGGTGGTATACGGCCCCAAGGTGGCCGTCATCAAGGCAAAGCTGGAAGACTATCTGGAAAATGCACCTAAGACCCCGGCGGCGACCGCAGCCCCCGCCCCGGCGGCGGCTCCCGCAGCCCCGGCAGCAGCCGCAAAGGATACCGTGCTGTCTGCCTGCCTGAACGGCACTGTAGTGCCGCTGGCCGATGTGAAAGATGAAGCCTTTGCCAGCGGTGCACTGGGGGACGGCATTGCCATTGAGCCCACCGATGGTGAACTGGTGGCACCTGCTGACGGTGAGATCTCCTCCACCTTTGAGACCCACCATGCCGTGGGCATGACCACGACTGACGGTGCCGAACTGCTGATGCACATCGGCATCGATACGGTCAAGCTGGGTGGCAAGCACTTTACCTACCTCGTCAACGAGGGTGACAAGGTGAAGAAAGGTCAGCCGTTGATCCGCTTTGAACTGGAAGCCATTAAGGCCGAAGGCTATCCCGTGACCACGCCGCTCATTGTCTGCAATACTGATGACTATGCCGCTGTCGCGGCTAAAGCCAGTGGCACCGTAAAGCAGGGCGATGCGCTGCTGGAACTGAAGCACTAAGCGTTTCTCCCAAACTGTAAGGCAGGGTTGTTATAAAGGGGGGCTGTTGCAAAATAGCCCCAACGAAAAAATGAGATAGACTTCCCCCAAAGGGGTTGCCTATCTCATTTTTTGTTGTAAGCTGAAACTGCAATGAACCAACTACAACATGAACAGTATCGCAAAGTTAATCAATCGGAATATCCTTGTTCCGACCATCCGAAAATATCTTTGATGCGGACAGAAAGCTGTGCGGAAGGACGCTCGCAGACAGCAGAACACCCGCTAAACGAATACCTCCGAGGACTCTTCCCATTTGGGAGTTGTCCTCGGAGGCTTTTTTAGTTTATAAGCCATATACGTAATAATCTGTCTATTCTTAGCAGATGGCTTACAACGGCAAAGGCCGCAAGGACGCCTTGCCGATGAAGTTCTAAAACATATTTTCTCTGTCAAGAGGCACCTGCAAGCTGTGGGTGCCTCTTGATACATATTGACTGGTTGAAAAGTTCTGAATTTCGCCGACTGGAAATAGACTGAAGTGACACATATCACAATCAAGTGAACCGAAAAGGGGGATTCGATGGAAAAAACTCCTTTTATTCTGCACGAAAAATTTTGTTCGGACAACAACGAACAGCGCAAAGAACATTTCCAAAAGAAATATGAACGATATATCGTCGATGAGCTGTCCGATACCGCTCCTTCAAAATCCTGCGCCTGATTTGGCATCCTTGAATTTGAGGGGAGAATGCAGTATGTTGCGCATGGACGATTGTGCACAAAAAGAAAGGTGCAAATCATGAAAGCAGCAATTTATTGCCGCCTGAGCAAAGAAGATGAATATAAAATTGGCGAATCGGAAAGTATTCAGAACCAGAAATCGATGCTGATCCAGTACGCCATTGAAAAAGGATTTGATATTTACCAGATTTATTCGGATGAGGATTATTCCGGCATCGACCGGAACCGTCCGGCTTTCAATTCGATGATACAAGCCGCAAGCGAACATAAATTCGATGTGGTGCTGGCCAAGACGCAATCCCGTTTCACCCGCGATATGGAGCTCGTGGAAAAATACCTGCACGGAAAATTTATTGAGTGGGGCATTCGGTTCATTGCTGTCGTTGACCATGTGGACACAAACGATACTGCGAATAAAAAATCTCGTCAGATCAATGGCCTGATCAACGAGTGGTATCTGGAAGACTTGTCTACCAATGTCCGCTCGGTGCTTGACCACAAGAGGAAAGAGGGTTTGTTCATCGGCTCTTTTGCGCGGTATGGGTATTGCAAAGACCCGAATGCAAAAGGAAAACTTATCATCGATCCGGAAGCTGCCGAAGTGGTAAGGCGGATTTTCTCTATGGCTCTTAGTGGAATCGGTGCGCATAAGATTGCACGGATTCTGAATGATGAGAAAGTTCCAAGCCCAACTGCTTATAAACAGCAGCATGGCATCCATTACCATATTGCAGCGAAAAATCCCAATGCAGACCTTTGGAGTAGCCCCACGGTATACCAGATGCTGCACAATCAGCTTTATGTCGGAGATATGGTGCAGGGGCGGCATAAAAAGGTGAGCTATAAGTCCGAAAAGACGATTTGGCTTCCCCAGTCGCAGTGGATCGTTGTAGAAAACACCCATGAAGCCATCATTGACCGGGGGACGTTTGAAACAGTTCAGATGATGCTGAAAGAACGTACCCGGAGTGGTGGAAAAGGAACGATTCACCCGCTGGCGAAAAAAGTGGTTTGCGGATGCTGCGGCAGCTACATGGAACAAACTGGCCATCAGCCAAAGGCGGATGGGACTCAAAGACGTTATGTTCGCTGCCGGATGCACCAGCGCGCACCGGAAGTGTGTGGCAACAAGACCTGTACAGATATGAACGCATTGGAGAATGCTGTGCTGGAACGTATCCGGGCGTATGTGGCAGATTATTTTGACCCTGAAAAAGTTACCCTTCCAGAACAGGATGACCCAATCCAGCAGCGAGAGCATGCAAAGCGTGACGAGCTGAAACGGTTGAAAAGCGAAGTAGACCGGCGGCGCAAAGCTATGCAGGAACTGTATCTGGATAAGGTGTCTGGTCTGATCGATATTGTCCAGTTTTCTGAAATGAACCAGACTTTTCTGGAAGATGTAAAAAACGCAGAAACGCGAATCAATATTTTGGAAGCGGAATTGGAACAACAGCAGGAAGAAACCAGTGTGGTTCAGACGCAGATGCAGCGTGTACGGGAACTGGCACGGGTTTCCCATCTGACCCGTGAACTTGCTGTACTGCTGGTTCATCGTGTCGTTGTCGGAACGAAAGACCCACTCACCGGAGAGCAAAAAATCACGATTGAATGGAATTTCTAAGGGGTAGAGCAGTTTAATGGCCCCGTTGGGTTATTTTCGTCAGCCCAGGTAGGGTAGACTTCGCTGGATGCAACATTGGCGATATAATCCCGGAAGGAGACAGTCACATTGCGGGCGGATGCCGCAGGCTTGCCCAGATGCACCGTGATGTTTTTGGGAATGATGACTCTGTCCAGCACCCGGGGCACGCAGTTCTCCATGGGGTCCGGGCCGCTGCCGCCATCGCCGGTGAACAGTGAATGCTCCGGGATGACTATGGGCGGGTTTACCACGTCGCGATCCTCTTCGGTCTCAGGGATCATCTCCGGCTGGGCCAGTGTGACCTGCCCGGCAAAGATCTGCACACCCTGAATGCGCACGGTGCGGAAGCCTGCCTTTGCGGCAGTCAGGTCCACAACGGCATAGGGCCGGATGGTGTTGTCCTCCTGCAGGGACAGCGCACAGGAGGGGGCTTCAATGGAAAGGTCGGCAGCGGTGCCGGTCTCGTCGGTGATACGCTGAGCGGTAAAGCCGTTGCCGGACACGGTGACGAGAACACCCTCGATGGGCGAGGACTGACGGGCACCGAAAGCCTGAATGCGTAGAATGCCGGTGTTTTTCATAGGCGGATGCTCCTTTGCTGTAAAAGTGGTATCGCTTCTCTCACAGCGTATTCGGCCACGCCGCCGCGCGTGAATGGGGCTTTTCTTTTGCAGCAGAGGAGTGTATACTGGAAGCAGTTAGGCGGGTGCGCCCACTCCGGCAGGATGACGCGAAGCCATGGTCTAAAGTGTGGGCTGCAATTAGAATCGACGATGCACCACTACGGGAAGTGCGAGGGCTTCTCACGCTGGATGGACTGGCGAGCGGAAGCAGGACGGAGTGGGCGCACCTGCCGTTCGGGCAGTCTATGATAAGAAGCATAAAGGAGAATACAGCAATGCAGGCAACCATTCACAACGAATTTTTGACCTTGACTGTGGATACCCACGGTGCCGAAGCAGTCAGCCTGAAAAATGCGGCGGGGGAAGAGCTGCTCTGGCAGGCCGACCCGGCTGTGTGGAAGCGCCACGCTCCCATTCTGTTCCCGTGGACGGGCAAGCTGCCCGGCGGTACCTTTGAGGTGGACGGCAAAACGTACAAGGGCGGTCAGCACGGCTTTGCCCGCGACATGGAGCACACCCTGCTCAAGGCCGAGGGCGATACCATCCAGTTGGAGCTGCGCTCGGATGACGCCATCAAAGCCGAACGCTTCCCCTTTGATTTTGTGCTCACCAGCACCTTCCGTCTGGACGGCAAGACCGTGCACCATACGCTGACGGTGCGCAACCCCGGCACCGAAGAGCTGCGCTTTGGCATCGGCTATCACCCGGCGTTCAACATCCCCTTTGATGCACAGCACACCACCACGGATTACGAGTTCCGGTTCGACCAGCCGGAAAGCCCGGTCATTCTGGATGCCCGTCCGAACGGCCTGCTGTCTGGCAAGTGCTATTATCAGTGGAAAAACCAGCAGGCCATCCAGCTGACAGATGATCTGTTCGCAAACGACAGCTTCTGCATGGCGGGCCTGCGCACCAAGACCATTGGCATCTATGAGAAGGGCACCGGCCGCAAGATCACCTGCAATGTGGAAGGCTACCCCTACGCGCTCATCTGGTCGGCCCCTGCAAAGCCGGTGCGGTTTGTGTGCATTGAGCCGTGGCACAGCCTGCCCGCCGCCGAGACTGACCCGCAGCAGTGGAGCCAGCGTGCCGCTGCCGCCTGCCTTGCCCCGGGTGAAAGCTGGGAGACCACCCTGAGCACCACGTTTGAACGATAAAAAAGCACGCAGAAACGAAGCTGCGTGCACTTGACAGAACCTTTGAAAATGAGTATACTGTAAACAGAGAAGGCACTGCGACAAGCGGTCAGCCTTTTTGATGAACAGTCTTAAAAACTAAGAACCGTCACCGGCCAGGGTGGCGGTTCTCGCTTTTTACCTTGATAGTAAATACTAATCCGAAGATATGGAATGTCAAAGTAATTGGCATGAGCTTCACCTCCTTTCGGAAGTGGGGCCGAACCGCCTGCCGTTGTATGCAGTGCCTTGCCGCCTGAAAGCGACAAATTCATAATAACACAAAAATTGTCAAAATACAAGAAAAAACGGAGCACCGAAGTGTTCCGTTTTTTCTTGTATTGTCAGTAAAAGGAAAGCTTAGTACGCCACGCCCCAGTAGACCATGGTCTTGGCGGGCTTGCCGCAGCAGGGGCATACATCGCTCAGGTGTTCCTGCTCAAACGGCATGCAGCGGCTGGACAGGCCGACTTCTTCCTTCATCTTCATCTCGCAGGCAAGGTCGCCGCACCACATGGTCTTGATGTAGCCGGTGTTTGCCTTGGCCAGCTCCTTCACCTCGTCCATGGTGGTGGCAGCCCAGGTGCGCTTCTCGCGGTTGGCAAGAGCACGCTCGTACAGGTCCTTGCGCAGGGCCTCCAGCTGTGCGGGGATCGCAGTCTCCAGCTCGTCCAGAGAGACGAAGACTTTTTCGCGGGTATCGCGGCGCACCAGCACGCACTGGTTCTTTTCCAGATCCTTGGGGCCGATCTCCAGACGCAGAGGCACGCCCTTCATCTCCCACTGGGAGAACTTCCAGCCCGGTGCGTTGTCGCTGTCATCCAGCTTCACGCGGGCATACTTGCTGATCTTCTCGGCCAGCTCGGCAGCCTTCTCGGAAACGCCGGGCTTGTGGGCTGCGATGGGCACTACGACCACCTGAATGGGGGCCACTGCCGGGGGCAGGATCAGGCCGTCGTCGTCGCCGTGGGTCATGATGATAGCGCCCACCAGACGGGTGGAAACGCCCCAGCTGGTCTGGAACGGATGATGCAGCTGGTTGTCGCGGCCGGTAAAGGTCACGTCATAAGCCTTGCTGAACTTATCGCCAAAGTAGTGGCTGGTGCCGCTCTGCAGGGCCTTGCCGTCCTTCATCATGGCCTCGATGGTATAGGTGGCCTCGGCACCGGCAAACTTTTCCTTGTCGGTCTTGCGGCCCTTCACCACGGGGATGGCCAGATCCTGCTCGCAGACATCTGCGTAGCAGTTCAGCTGCTGCTGGGTCTCAGCCTCAGCCTCGGCGGCAGTCTCGTGGATGGTGTGGCCTTCCTGCCACCAGAACTCGCGGCTGCGCAGGAAGGGGCGGGTGGTCTTTTCCCAGCGGACAACGCTGCACCACTGGTTGTACTTCATGGGAAGCTCACGGTAGCTGTGCAGCACGCGGGACCAGTGGTCGCAGAACATGGTCTCGCTGGTAGGACGCACGGCCAGACGCTCTTCCAGCTTGTCGGAACCGCCCATCGTGACCCACGCCACCTCCGGCGCGAAGCCATTGACCAGTTCGCCCTCCTTCTGCAGCAGGCTTTCCGGGATCAGCACGGGCATTGCCACGTTCTCATGGCCGGTGGCCTTGAAGCGGGCATCCATGTCCTTCTGGATCAGCTCCCAGATGGCCTGACCGTAGGGGCGCAGGATGATGAAACCCTTCACACTGGAGTACTCCACCAGCTCTGCCTTCACGCAGATATCGGTGTACCACTGTGCGAAGTTCTCTTCCTGGCTGGTGATCGCCTGTACGAGCTTCTTTGAATCTTTTGCCATTTTTGCTTTTTCCTCCTAAGGCCGTGCGCCAAACGGCTTGCGTTCCGCACGAACCATATTAAAAGCCCCGTCCATGCAGTGCGGCCGGGTGCCGCACCAGAAGGCAGGGCTTTTTGACTGAATCAGTTCTGCGCGTGGCTGTCCACAAAGTTTACCACATCGCCCACGGTGCGCAGGGACTCGATGGCATCGTCCGGCACCTCAATGCCAAACTCATCCTCCAGCGTCATCACCATATCCACGATATCCAGACTGTCGGCCTCAAAATCGCTCATGATGTCACTATCCATCGTGATCTTTGCCGGGTCAACATCCAGCTGCTCCGCCAGCAATGCACGGATTTTTTCAAAAGTATCCATTCCTGTGGTCTCCTTTTTGCAGTTGTTTTGCCTGTCCTGTACACCGGTGCCGTGCGTGCGGCTGCCGTGACGGATGCACCCGCAGATGCTGCGCGGCCCCGGACTGTACAAAACTCTCTCTTTTTTTATATCCCATGCCATGCGTATTGTCAAGCCCTGTTTTCCATTCTGGCAGATTCCTTTGCGAAAAATTGCCGGAAAGGTGCATTTTCGCTTGACAGGAGCGCCCCGGTTTCTTATCATTATAGAGTAGCGAGTTTATAGGGACTGACCACAAGTCCCATGAAGGAGTTTTGAGCATGAAGCTTTCATTTACCAAAATGCAGGGCTGCGCTAACGATTATATCTATCTGGACTGCCGCAAAAGCGGTGTGCCGGAGAACATTGCAGCCCTTTCCGAAAAATTGTCCCGGCGGCATTTTTCCATTGGTGCGGACGGCATCATCTGCATCTGTGCTGCGCAGACGGCGGGTGCGGACGGCATGATGCGCATTTTCAACGCCGACGGCAGCGAGGGCAGGATGTGCGGCAACGGCATCCGCTGTGTGGCTGAATGGCTGTACACCCACGGCATTGCCAAAGCGACCCTTGCCATTGATACCCTCAGCGGCCTGAAGACCGTCACCCACAAGGGTGCGGGCCTGTGGCAGGTGGAGATGGGCGCTTACAGTGCCATGCCTGCCAGCCTGCCTGCTGTGAACATGGGCGAGGAACCGCTTGTGGACAAAGAACTGACCGTGGACGGCAAAACGTGGCATGTGACCTGCATCAGTGTGGGCAACCCCCACTGTGTGACTGTGGTGGAGGATGTGGACAGCCTGAAGCTGGAAGAGATCGGCCCGGCCTTTGAGCACCACGCAAACTTCCCGGAGCGCATCAATACCGAGTTCGTGCAGGTGGTGGATGCCACCCACCTGAAGATGCGGGTGTGGGAGCGCGGCAGCGGCGAGACATGGGCCTGCGGCACCGGCACCTGTGCCACCGTGGCGGCCCTGACCGAGCTTGGCATCTGCCCGGCAGGCGAGGACATCCATGTGCAGCTGCGCGGCGGTGTGCTGACCATCCGGGTATTGCCCGGCAGACAGCTGCTGATGACCGGCGCCGCCGAGACCGTGTGCGAAGGCACGACAGAAGTGTAAGGAAAACGAAAACCCTCTCAGTCGCCTGACGGCGACAGCTCTCCCGAAGGGCGAGCTTTTCCACATCAAGAGGAAAAGTTTTTCTTCACAACAAAAAAGCTCCCCCACTCGGGGGAGCTGGCATCGAGCAGACGCGAGATGACTGAGAGGGTCATACCAAAACAGAATCGAGGGAAAGTAACCATGAAGATGAACAAGCATTACAACGAGCTGAAGGCAAGCTACCTGTTTGTGGACATTGCCCACAAGGTGGCCGCTTATCAGGAGGCACACCCGGAGAAGGAGATCATTCGTCTGGGCATTGGCGATGTGACCCAGCCGCTGGCAAAGTGCGTGGTCAAGGCCATGCACGATGCAGCCGATGAGATGGGCACCAAGGAAGGCTTCCACGGCTATGGCCCGGAGCAGGGCTACCCCTTCCTTAAGCAGGCCATTCAGGGCTACTATGCAGGCCGCGGCACCCAGCTGGCAGAGGATGAAATTTTCATCTCTGATGGTGCAAAGAGCGATCTGGCCAACGTACTGGGCCTGTTCGATGTGGACAACACCGTGCTGGTGCCGGACCCCGTTTATCCCACCTACGTGGACGATAACGTGACCGATGGCCGCAAGATCATCTACAGCCGCACCAGTCAGGAGAACGGCTTCCTGGGAATGCCGGATGAGAATGTGAAGGCTGACATCATCTATATCTGCAGCCCCAATAACCCCACCGGTGCCGCCTACACCCGCGACCAGCTCAAGGCATGGGTGGACTACGCCAAGAAGAACGATGCCATCATCCTGTACGATGCTGCATACGAGTGCTTCATCTCCGACGAGAACCTCGCCCGCAGCATCTTCGAGATCGAGGGTGCACGGGAGTGTGCCATTGAAATCTGCTCCTTCTCCAAGATCGCAGGCTTCACCGGCACCCGCTGCGGCTACACCGTGGTGCCCAAGGAGCTGGAGCGCGAGGGAATGAACATCAATAAGCTGTGGCTGCGCCGCCAGACCACCAAGTTCAACGGTGTGCCTTACGTGGTGCAGCGCGCCGCCGCTGCGGTGTTCACCGAGAGCGGCATGGCCGAGATCCAGCAGAATTTGGACTACTACCGCAAGAATGCCAAGGTCATCGCGGACGCACTGGATGAGTGCGGCGTGTGGTACTGCGGCGGCAAGAACAGCCCCTACATCTGGCTGCGCTGCCCCGGTAACATGAAGAGCTGGGAGTTCTTCGACTGGCTGCTGGAAAACTGCGGCGTGGTCGGTACCCCGGGCGTGGGCTTCGGCGAGTGCGGCGAGGGCTACTTCCGCCTGACCGCTTTCGGTGACGCCGAAAAGACCAAGATGGCCGCCGAGCGCATCAAGACCGCCATCAAGGCACTGTAAAACCTAAAAAATGCACCTGCTGTCCGTTTTGGACGGCGGGTGTATTTTTTTGCGCATTCTCTTGACAAATCCGTATTTACTGTATATACTGTGCATATACAGATAAAACACAAGAGCCAAGGGAGCAGCCGATGGAACTGTTTATCAACAACAAAAGCGGCGCGCCTATCTATGACCAGATCTACAACCAGATCAAGCAGCAGATCATCAGCGGGGCTTTGCAGCCGGACGAGGCCATGCCCTCCATCCGGGGGCTGGCACGGGATCTGCGCATCAGCGTCATTACCACCAAGCGTGCCTACGATGAACTGGAAAAAGAGGGCTTCCTTTACGCAGTACCGGCAAAGGGCTTTTTTGTAGCCCCTAAAAACACCGAGCTGCTGCGGGAAGAGAACCTGAAAAAAATTGAAGCGCACCTTACCGAAGCTGTGAAGCTGTCCGCATCCTGCGGGCTGAGCAGGGAAGAGCTGAGGGAGATGCTGGAACTGCTGTGGGAGGGCTGAACATGAACGCACTGGAACTGCGGGGACTTACAAAGCACTATAAGGACTTTACCCTCGGACCGCTGGATCTGACACTGCCCGGCGGCACCATCTGCGGCCTGATCGGTGAAAACGGCGCAGGCAAAAGCACCACCATCAAATTGATTCTGGACATGCTGCAGAGGGACGGCGGTACCGTGACCATTTTGGGCAGGGACAACCGCACCGACCTTGTACACACCAAGGAAGAAATCGGTGTGGTGCTGGGCAGCGAGGGCATCCCCCTGTGCCTGAACGCAGTGCAGGCAGGCAAGGTGATGGCGGGCATCTACCGCAACTGGGATGCTGCTGCCTATGCGGAGCTGTGCCGGAAGTTCGGCCTGCCGGACAAAAAGCAATACAAGGACTACTCCACCGGCATGAAGATGAAGCTGTGCATTGCTGTGGCACTGGCGCACCACCCGAAGCTGCTGCTGTTGGACGAAGCCACCAACGGGCTGGACCCGGTGGTGCGGGACGAGGTGATCGACCTGCTGCTGGACTTTGCCCGGGACGAAAACCACTCCATCCTTATCTCCTCCCACATCGTCAGCGACTTGGAAAAGCTGTGCGATACCATCGCCTTCCTGCACAAGGGCAGGCTGCTGCTCTGTGAGGAAAAGGACGCCCTGCGAGAGGAATACGCCTTGTGGCACGGCACGGCGGCGCAGCTGGCGGCACTGGATGTACGGGTGTACGGCAAGCGGGTCACCCCCTACGGGGCAGAGGCGCTTGTGCGCCGGGACGCAATGCCCGCCGGGGCAGAGCTTGCCCCGGTAAGCATTGAGGAATTGTTTGTACTGATGGTGAAAGGGGAGTGCGCTGCATGAAAGGCTTGCTATTAAAGGATGCATATCAGGCATGGTATTACGCAAAAACGGTCGTTGTGGCAGCTGTAGTCATGATGGGTGTGGGCGTGATCTCGATGATGAACGGGGCCAATTTCTTCATTGTCTATGCGGGCTTTTTGCTGGGTATGATGCCCATGACACTGCTGGCATACGACCAGACCAGCAAATTCAACGAATACAGTGCCGCGCTTCCGGTCACAAAAGAGCAGCTGGTGGGCAGCAAATACATCGTTGGTCTGTGCGGGCTGGTGCTGGCGGAACTCTTCGCCGCCGCAGCCCTTGGCGTGGCAAGCCTGCACTGGACAGCTGTGGACCATGCGCTTGTGGTTTCCACGCTGGTGCAGGTAGGCATGACAACGCTGCTGAACAGTGCCGTTCTGCTGCCGTTGAATTACCGTTTTGGCTACGAAAAGGCAAAATATGCGTTTTATCTTATGGTCGGCCTGGTTGCGGCTCTGATGGGGTTTGGCATGTCCGCCAATGAGGACGGCCTGGCCCGGAACCTTCTGCCGCAGGGCGTTCCGCCACTGGCTCTGCTGGGTATTGCGGTGGCGGCGCTGGCGCTGTATGCGCTTTCGTGGCGGTTGTCTGTTGCATGGTACGGAAAGGCGGAGCAGTAAAATGAAGAAAAGTCAGATCGCGGGTATCCTGTTCGGCGTTGCCATGGGCGTTTTGTTCAGCGTGTCGATGGGGACAGTGGGTTTTGTGCTGGGTGCCAGCTTTGCAATTCTGGGCATGGTGATGTTCAAAGGATTGGATGACCCACAGGATAAAAAGTAAGCTGCAAAAAAGAGCGCCGCCCCTGCAGGAGAATCTTCTCTGGCAAGGGCGGCGCTGTATTTATTTTTCGGGCTTTTCGGCGTTTTTCTGTGCGTCTTCCAGCTCCTCCACCCGCTTTTGCAGAGCGGTGATCTTGTCGTCCATTTTCAGGAACGTCCACACCAGAACAGCCAGCACCACCGCAGGCGGAACCACCATCCACAGGGACTGCTGGCACCAGAGCAGCAGCGAATAGCCGCCGAACACGGTAAAGAGGAACACGGCAAACAGGCTTGCAGCCAGTACAGCAAAAAATCCCATATAAATGCCCTCTCTCGGCTTATTCCTCGGTCTCGTCCTCTTCGTCCGGGTCCAGCTCGATGCTGAACACGGCTTTCTTCAGTTTGCCGCAGCCCTGCGCCTTCAGACCGGATTTATAGGGCTCTCCGGCCAGATACAGGGCAAACCGCCCCTCGCACAGCATTCCGGCAATGCTGGTGCCTGCGGTACCCACGGTGGTGTCGGTGGCTTCGTCGGTGGGCTTTGTGGGGGTCAGCTCTGCAAGGCTCACCTCAAACAGCTCGCTGCCGTCCAGATCGGTCTCCAGCGTGATGTGGTTGTCGTGACGCTGGAACAGCGCTTTATCGGAAGTCAGCGGTGTGACGGTGCTCACAGTGACCACAGCCTTTTCACCGTCGATGCGGGTGCGTCCGGCGGGCAGGGTGGTGATGTCCCGCGCCATGATATACTCAATGACGGTGTCGAGGTTGTCGCTCACGCCCAGATAGTTGGGCAGGTTGTTCAGGGTATCGTAGATCATAGAAGAACTCCTTTATCGTGCAAAACAAGGTTCACCGCCTGCATATAGCACAGACGGTGAACCGGAATTTTAAATTTTATTCTGCGTCCTTCGGGTCGGTCATCAGCTCTTTGATGCTGGGCACCACGCCGCCCAGATTCTGAAGCTCCGAAGGAATGATGATCTTGGTTGCCTTGCCGTTGGCCACCTTGGCCAGAGCTTCCAGACTGCGGATGGCCAGAACCTTATCGCTGGGCATGGCCTCGTTCAACAGGCGGATGGCGTCGGCATTGGCCTTCTGCACGGCCAGAATGGCCTGTGCTTCGCCCTCGGCTTCCAGAATGCGCTGCTGCTTCACAGCATCCGCGCGCAGGATGGCGGCTTCCTTTTCGCCCTCAGCGGCGGTAATGGCGGCCTGCTTTTCACCGTCGGCTTTCAGGATGACGGCGCGCTTCTCGCGCTCAGCCTTCATCTGTTTCTCCATGGCTTCCTGAATTTCACGCGGCGGGATGATGTTCTTCACTTCCACGCGGTTCACCTTGATGCCCCACTTGTCGGTGGCTTCGTCCAGGATGGCGGTGATCTTGCCGTTGATGACATCGCGGCTGGTCAGGGTGTGGTCCAGCTCCATTTCGCCGATGATGTTGCGCAGGGTGGTGGCGGACAGGCTTTCGATTGCCGCAATGGGCTGGTTGACACCGTAGGTGTAGAGCTTGGCATCCATCACCTGAAAGAACACCACGGTATCGATCTGCATGGTAACGTTATCGCGGGTGATGACCGGCTGAGGGGGAAAGTCTGCCACCTGCTCCTTCAGGCTCACCTTTTTGGCGATGCGCTCGATGAAGGGAATCTTAATGTGCAGGCCTGCCGACCATGTGTCGGAGTAGCTGCCCAGCCGCTCAACGACATACACCTTGGACTGGGGCACGATGACGATATTGGTGATGATCACCAGCAGGACGACAAAGACCAGCGCGAGGATCAGAAAAAACATGACCATAGTGGTTCTCCTTTTTCAGATGGGTGCAACGTTTCAGCGCAGAACGCAGATCACGCTCTGCGGCTTTCGGTCAATACGGGCTCCACGATGAGCAGGGTGCTGTGCAGTTCGGTCACACGGCAGCGCTGCCCGGGGGTGAGAATGTCGCCGGGAGTGGCGCAGCGGGCATTCCAGTCCACGCCGTCCAGTCGCACACGGCCCGGCAGGTCGGCGGTGACGGTGGTCAGCACGGTGGCCTCCCGGCCAAGGTTTCGGTCGCCATTGGTGGGGGTGATTTTCTGGCGCAGCTTTGCAGCCAGCGGCCGGAACGCCAGCAGGCACAGAACGCTTACCACGATGAACACCAGGGCCTGCGCCCGGAACGAATCCGTGAACAGGCAGGTGAGCAGGGCGGCAGCTGCGCCGACGGCGAACCAGACGGAGGTCATGCTGAAGGTGGAAGCCTCCAACAGCAAAAAGCCCACCACGGCAGCCAGCCAGAGAAATGGAACAGGGTTCATGGTTCTCCCTCCTTATGCCCCTATTATAGAGTATCCCCCGGGTGGAAGGTCAAGCGTTTTTTACTGGAACGTTGCGCAGAAAACGAAATAAAGAACAAAATAAATGAAAAGCAGTGCAAGATGTAGTTTGCGGATACGGCCCTTTGTGTGAAAATGCAACAACGGGCGGCCCGCAGGCTGCCCGTTGTTGCGAAAATAAAAGATAAAAATTCCTCTGAATGTGCCCGGAGCGAACGCGGCGGGCATTCAAATCGTTTTTACTGGATATCGTAATAGCTGTGGTTCGGGTTATGCCCGTTCTCCTCCACCACGATGGTAAAGCCCATGGGGTTCACCTCCGTGTGCTTGCCGGAAGCCAGCGGCTCCACGATGATGTGCTCCGAGCGGTTCACGATGACCTCGGCGGTTTCCGCTTCGCCTACGCGCTGGTAGTGCAGGATGCCGTCCTGCGCCCGGAGCACCCGCAGCTCACCGGTGCGGAAGGCCTCGCAGGTGTGGCGCAGCTGCGCCAGCTGAGCAAGCACCGGCTTCAGGCGCTTTTCGTGGCTGTCCCAGCAGAAGAAGGCACGGTTGAAGGGGTCGCGGTAGCCCTGCATCCCGATCTCGTCACCGTAGTACAGGCAGGGCACGCCGGGCAGTGTGTAGATGATGGCATAGGCCATGCGCAGGCGCAGCATCCCCTCCTCGTAGGCTTCGCCGGTCACACAGCGGCCGCTCTGCCACTCGCGGCCACGGCCGTTGGCGGGCTCGTCCGCGATCACGGTGAGGGCGCGTTCGGTGTCGTGGGTGGAGAGAAAGTTCAGCGCAGTGTCCATGGCAGGGGCGGGGTAGTGCTCACAGATGGACAGAATTTCGCCCATGGCCTGCTCGGCGGGCTTACCCTTTACAAAGTCCAGCACAGCGTTCTTGAAGGGGTAATTCATCACGCTGTCCAGCCCCTTGCCCAGCAGATAGGTGCGGCGCTGGCCAAAGCCGTATTTGGTGGTGGCATCCTCCCACACCTCGCCCAGCAGGAATTTCTCCGGGCTGACCCGCTTGACAGCGGCGCGAATCTTTTCAATAAAGTCGTCCGGCAGCTCGTCGGCCACATCCAGACGGAAGCCTGCGGCACCGCGCCGCAGCCATGTGTCAATGACACCGCCCTCGCCGGTGATGAACTCCACATAGGAGGGGTTCTCTTCGTTCACCTCGGGCAGGGTCTCGAAGCCCCACCAGCTGCGGTAGCCGCCCTTATACTTGGGGTCAAAATCGTACCAGCTGCGGTAGGGGGAGTTGGGGTCGCGGTAAGCGCCGCCGTCACCATAGCGGCCTTCGCGGTTGAAATAGCGGCTGTCGGAACCGGTGTGGCTGAACACACCGTCCAGCACGATGCCAATGCCGTACTTGGCGGCCTCGCGGCAGAGCACCTCAAACTCCTCGTTGGTGCCCAGCAGCGGGTCTACGTTGAGATAGTCGGCGGTGTTGTAGCGGTGGTTGGAGTGCGCCTCAAAGATGGGGTTGAGGTAAAGGTAGTCCACCCCCATCTCCCGCAGATAGGGCAGCTTGATGCGGATGCCTTCCAAGTCGCCGCCGAAATAGTCCTCGTTCAGGTGGCCGCCGGTCTCGTTGGGCTGCCAGAAGGGTTCGGCGTGTTTGTCGGCCTGATACAGCCGGTCCGGGAAAGGCATGGGCTTGTTCTCAATGCCCTCGCAGAACCGGTCCGGGAAGATCTGATAGAACACCTTGCCCTTGATGCACTCCGGGGTCTGGAAACCGGCATCGTAGACGGTGATCTGCCACTTTTCGCCTTCCTGCCAGCTGACAACGCCGCAGTTGTCCGGCCCGCGGTAGATGCGGCGGAAGTCGGTGTAGAGGTCGAAGTAGTAGAAGTACAGGCCCGGGTCGTTCAGCGGCAGCTCCACGGAAAAGTGGTTCTGCTGGGGGGTCTGGCCGTCGAACTTCATGCGGTAGTGCACCGGCACGTCATATTTTCCCTCTTTCTGGAGCACCAGATGAGGATCGACATAGCCCAGCTCTTCCGGGATGCAAAGGGTCAGGCGCACGGTTTGACCGGCCCGCAGTGCGCCAAAGGGCTGCTTGAAATAGGGGTCGTAGCTATTGAACAGACAAGACAAAGCAGGGTCGTCCTTTCTCAAAAAAGCCCCGGCGGGCCAAACGCCGCCGGGGCAGATGGATTTTTTAAGGGAAAATTACTTGCCCATGGGCACCGGGGAAGCGTACCAGATGTCGCGTGCGTAGTCCAGCACGGCGCGGTCGGCGCTGAAGATGCCGCTGTTGGCGGTGTTCTTCAGGCTCATCTGTGCCCACTTCTCACGGTCGCCATACAGCTTCTGCAGGTCGGCCTGTGCACGGCGGTAATCCTTGAAGTCGGCCATGACCATGTACGGGTCGCTGGTGCGCAGGTTCTCGGTCACTTCGTGGAAGTTCTCGCCGTTCCAGCCGCGCTCCAGGAAGTTCAGGGTGTAGTTGGCCACGTCGTCGCCCGTGATAAAGGCGTTGGGGTGGTAGCCCACCTGCTTGAGGTTGTTCACCTCGGGGGTCAGCATACCGAAGATCAGCTCGTTCTCCTTGCCGGCAGCGTCTGCGATCTCCACGTTTGCGCCGTCCAGAGTGCCCAGAGTGATAGCGCCGTTCAGCATGAACTTCATGTTACCGGTACCGGAAGCCTCGGTGCCTGCCAGAGAGATCTGCTCAGAGACCTCGGCGGCGGGCATCAGGTGCTCGCTCAGAGAGACGCAGTACTCTTCCAGATAGACCACGCGCAGCTTGTCGCGCACAGCGGGGTCATTGTTGATGAGGTCGCCCAGCTTGCAGATCATGCGGATCATCTGCTTTGCCATGTAGTAACCGGGAGCAGCCTTTGCACCGAAGATATAGGTTTTGGGGATGAAGTCGGCGTTGGGGTTCTCCTTCAGGTACAGGTACTGGGCAGCGATGTTCAGCGCGTTCAGGTGCTGGCGCTTATACTCGTGCATACGCTTGACCTGACAGTCAAAGATGGAGTTCGGGTCGATGACCTGACCGGTGCTCTTGGACAGATAGTTGGCAAAGCTGGTCTTGTTCTCCAGCTTGATCTCGTTCAGGCGCTTGAGAACGGTCTTGTCGTTCTCAAACTTGTTCAGCTTGGACAGATCGGAAGCATCATGCTTGTAGCCGTCGCCGATGGTCTCGTCCAGCAGCTTGCACAAGCCGGGGTTAGAGGCCAGCAGCCAGCGGCGGTAAGCGATGCCGTTGGTCACGTTCTTGAAGGCCTGCGGCTTGAACAGGTAGTAATCGTGGAAGACGCTGTCCTTGATGATCTGGCTGTGCAGCTTGGACACGCCGTTGATGCTGTTGGCGGTGTAGGCGCAGATGTTTGCCATGCGCACCTGATTGTCGCCGATCAGTGCCATATAGTCGATCTTGCCCTTGTCGCCGGGGAAGACCTTCTCCAGCTCTGCGCGGGCGCGGCGGTCCATCTCCACCACGATCTGGTAGATGCGGGGCAGGGTCATCTTGAAGATGTCCACGTTCCACTTTTCCAGAGCCTCAGCCATGACGGTGTGGTTGGTGTAGGAGAAGACCTTCTGGCAGATGTCGAATGCCTTGTCCCAGCCAAAGCCGCACTCATCCAGCAGAATACGCATCATCTCGGGGATGGCGAGGGTGGGGTGGGTGTCGTTCAGCTGGATGGCCACCTTGTCGGGCAGGTTCTCGAGGGTCGCATAGCTGGACAGGTGGTTCTGGACGATATCGCCGATGGATGCGGCAGACAGGAAGTACTGCTGGCGCAGGCGCAGGATCTTGCCCTCAACATGGTTATCGTTGGGGTACAGCACCTTGGAGATCAGCTCTGCATTGGCGTTCTTGCTCATTGCAGTGTTGTAGTTGCCCAGAGAGAAGCTGGACATATCAAAGTCCGGGGCCTTTGCCTGCCACAGGCGCAGCTTTGCAACGCCCTTGCCGTCGTAGCCCTGCACATACATATCAGAGGGAACAGCCATGACGCTGTTGTAGTTGGTGTGCTGGATATAGTGGAAGCCGTTGTCCCAGTTCTCGTGGATCTCGCCGTCAAAGCGCACTTCCACAGCCTGATCGGGGTGGCTCTTCAGCCAGACCTGACCGCCGGGCAGCCAGTTGTCGGCACGCTCCTGCTGCCAGCCGTCCACGATCTTCTGCTTGAAGATGCCGTACTCGTACAGGATGGAGTAGCCGGTGCCGCAGATGCCGGTGGTGGCCATGCCGTCCAGATAGCAGGCAGCCAGACGGCCCAGACCGCCGTTGCCCAGACCTGCATCCGGCTCTTCCTCAAAGATGCTGTCAATGCTGATATCAGCGTCGGACAGGGCCTTTTTTGCCACCTCGTCCAGACCCAGGTTCAGCAGGCTGGTCTTCAGGCTGCGGCCCATCAGGAACTCCATGCACAGGTAATACACCTGCTTGGTGCCGGTGCCAATGGCCTTGGACTGGAACTTCTTGTGGTTCTCACTCATCATCTGGCGGCAGATCAGAGCCAGAGAGCGGTAGATCTGCTGGTTGGAAGCAACGCTCAGCTCCACGCCGTACTCGCTGGTGAGCTTGTCCTGAAGAAGTTTACCGAATTCTTTCGATGTCATAAAGGTACTCCTATCCGCATAAGTTTTCAGCTTTGCTAAAATAATTGAAATAATTGGCACCTGCAGGCACTTTCCCTCACTTGCTCTGCCGCCAACATAACAAAGATATTATAATATGGCAGAATGACAAATGCAAGGAATCAGGGGATTTTTTCTGTAACTGACATTTTTTATTGAACTTTCTGATAAATATGCCAAAATTTCAAAAAATACACTTTTTCTTGATGCTTATTTATATTATAATAAGGAAAGAAAGCTGTGTTCCGAAACATTTTCGGGGACAAACTCCGGGAGAAATGTGCCGGGTAACTCGCCCGGCGGGTGACAAGACACCAAAACGGTACCGGGAACGGTACCGTTTCCCGGCAAAAATCAGAAGATCACTGCCCGCTGCGGGCAGAAAAGGATAAAAAGGGGAAACAGATATGGTCAACAAGGTACGGGTGAACATTGCAGGTACGCCGTATGCCATTGCTACGACGGACCCGGAAAAATATATTTTGTCGCTGGCGAAAAAGCTGGATGAAGACATCACCAAGCTTTTGGACGATAATGCGAATCTTTCGGTGACTAAGGCGGCGGTGTTCTGCGCCATGGATTATCTGGACGAATACCGCAAGAGCACCGGCAGTGCTGAGAATATGCGCAGCCAGATCCAGGATTACATTGCGGATGCTACCCGCGCAAAGCTGGCGGAAGATAAGGTCAAAGCAGAGAATGAGGTGCTGCGGCGGGAAGCTGCCGCCCTGCGCGAACAGCTGGAAAAGATGCGCAATAAGGAAGCCCGGCGCGAGGAGCGCGCCCAGCAGGCGGCACAGCAGTCTGCTGCCGAGGGCGAAGCGGACAAGGCGGAATAAGCCGTTTACAGGATAAAGGAGAAGTATGTCAAAGATCGAGATCCTTGCCCCGGTGGGCAACGAAGAAATGCTGCGTGCCGCTGTATTCAGCGGTGCCGACGCAGTGTATCTGGGTTTTTCGGGTTTCAATGCCCGCACCAGTGCCAACAATTTTAACGCGGATACGCTGAAAGATGCGGTCGCCTTCTGCCATGCGCGGGGCGTGGCTGTGCATGTGGCGCTGAACACCACCGTCTATGGCGGCGAGCTGCCCGCGCTGGAACAGGCCATCCGTGCCGTTGCAGCCAGCGGTGCCGATGCGGTCATCTGTCAGGATCTGGCAGTGGCAACGCTGATCGGTAAAATTGCACCGCAGCTGCCGCGCCACGGCTCCACCCAGATGAGCGTGCACAGCCTGCAGGGTGCGCTGGAGCTCAAGGAGCTGGGCTTCACCCGCGTGGTGCTGGCCCGTGAGCTGAGCATGCCCGAGGTGGAGCATATCACGAAGCACTGCGGCATCGAGACCGAGTGCTTCGTGCACGGCGCGCTGTGCATGTGCGTCAGCGGCCAGTGCTACATGTCGGCCTTTCTGGGCGGACGCAGCGGCAACCGCGGTTCCTGTGCCGGCCCGTGCCGCCTGCCGTTTGAGGCAAATGCCCTGCCGGAGGGCAAGCCGGGCCGCCTGCACCACCTGTCCTTAAAGGATAATTCGGTCATTGATAAGCTGGACAAGCTGCAGGCGCTTGGCGTGGCATCGGCAAAAATCGAGGGCCGTCTGCGCACGCCGGAGTATGTGGCGGCGGCAGTCAGCGCCTGTCTTGCAGGCCGCGAGGGCCGCGCCTACGACCGCGACCTGTTGAAGAATGCTTTCAGCCGTTCCGGCTTCACCTCCGGCTATCTGGATGGAAAGATCGACGGCACCATGTTCGGCGTGCGCAGTGAAGCAGATGCAGAACAGACCAAAAAGACCCTGCCCATGCTGCGGGAGCTTTACCGCCGTGAGCGCAGCCGCGTGCCGGTAAAGATGAAGCTGGAAATTGAAGAGGGCGGCGAAAAGCTCACTGTCACCGATGCAGACGGCAGCAAGGCCTTTGCCTATGGGGATGCAGAGCCGCAGCCTGCCCGTACTGATCCCACCGAAAGCCTGCACCGCAGCCTTGCCAAGACCGGCGGCACGCCTTTTGCGGTGGAAGATCAGGACATTGCCGTGGAAATGGACGGTGGGCCGTGGTTTATCCCGGGCAGTGCGGTGAACGAGCTGCGCCGCGAAGCGCTGGATGCCCTGCTCAAAAAGCGGGAAGTGCTGCGCCCGTGGCCCACCACCGAGGAGCATGTGCCTGCCCTGCCGCTGCGCACCCTGCCGCCTCACCGTACCCTGCGTGCCCGGTTTGAGAGCTGGGAGCAGGTGCCGGAGCGGGCGCTTGACGGCATCGAGTATCTCATCCTGCCCATTGCGCAGGCCGACCGCGTGCCCCGGGAATGGCGGGCAAAGACCCTTTTGGAACTGCCCCGGGTCATGTTTGGCAAGCTGGAAGAAGATACCGCCCGCCGCATCGCGGCCACGCAGGACTCCGGTTTTGCAGGCTATGAGGTGAGCAATATCGCCCACCTGCGCCTGTGCCGGGGCCTGCCCATGAGCGGCAGCTTTGGCCTGAACATCACGAACCAGCTGGCCGCGCAGTTCTACGCGGACAACGGCCTTGGCTCCATGCTCATCCTGCCCGAGGTGAAGGACAGCGACATCAGCACCATTGCGCCCACCCATAACAGCAGGCCGGTGCCCACCGGCGTGCTGGTGTACGGCCATATGCCGCTGATGATCACCCGTGCCTGCCCGCTGCAGAACATCCACGACTGCGCCCACTGCGACAAGACCGGCGAGCTGACCGACCGCAAGGCCAAGAAGTTCCCGGTGCGGTGCGGCCTTGGTGTGCGCACCATCTATAACCCTGTACCTATTTATATGGGGGATAAGCCGGGCGCTTTGACGGTGGACTACGGTGTGGCTTACTTCACGCTGGAAAGCCGGGAGGAAGCGGCCAAAATTCTGGAGATGATTCGCACCCATGCACCCTTTGAAGGTGATTTTACCCGTGGGTTGTATTTTAAAGGTACGAACTGAAACTCCTTCCGTCATTGCTGACGCAATGCCGCCTCCCTGAGGGAGCTGTCGAGCGTATGCGAGACTGAAGGAGTTGCTATAAAATCAAAACGAGGTATACTATGGAACCCATTACAGTAAAATATAAGGTATTGGACACCCGTGCCAAGGTGCCCTCTTACGCAACCCCCGGCTCTGCTGCAGCCGACCTGTGCGCCGTACTGGACGCGCCGCTCACCCTTGCCCCCATGGAGCGGGCACTGGTGCCCACCGGCCTTGCCATCGAGCTGCCCGGCCCCCACAGTGTGGCACTGGTGTACGCCCGCAGCGGCCTTTCCATCAAGCACGGCCTGTGCATGGCCAACGGCGTGGGTGTGGTGGACAGCGATTACCGCGGCGAGCTGAAGGTGCCCATGGTCAATCTGGGCAGGGAAGCCTACACCATTCAGCCCGGTGAGCGTGTGGCCCAGCTGTGCATCGCACCGGTGTACACCGCTGCCTTTGTGCCTGCCGAAGAGCTGGGCGATACCCAGCGCGGCGAGGGCGGCTTTGGTTCTACCGGAAAGTGAGATGGAATCATGAACCTGATTTTAGCTTCCGGCAGCCCGCGCAGGCGGGAGCTGCTCTCCTTATATACCACCAATTTCACCGTCTGCGTCAGTGACTTTGACGAAAGTGCGGTGCAGGCCGCTACGCCTGCCCATCTGGTGGAACAGCTGGCCCGGGGCAAGTGCCTTGCTGTTTCGGCCCAGCACCCGGGCGCTGTGGTCATCGGCTGTGATACGGTGGTGGATGTGAACGGCGAGGTGTTCGGCAAGCCACACAGCGAAGAGGACGCAAAGCGGATGCTGCGCGCCCTTTCCGGTGCTACCCACGAGGTGCACACCGGCGTGTGCATCTCGGACGGTGCGCGCACTGAAAGCTTTGTGGACAGCTGCCGCGTTACCTTCTTCCCGCTGGGTGAAGAGGAGATCGACTTCTACGCTTCCACCGCCGAACCCTACGATAAAGCCGGTGCCTATGCCATTCAGGGGCGGGCGGCCCTCTGGCTGGACCGTATTGAGGGCGACTACTACACCATCATGGGTCTGCCGGTGAGCCGCACCGTACAGCTGCTGGCACATTTTGTGTGATAAAACTGGAAAAAACGAAGAAAACTTGCGCAAACGCTTGAGAAATCATTGCCTTGCGGCTATAATAGAACCGTGTTATTCTGCGCAAAGGCGGCACAAAAGGGCTGCCGGATGTTCTGGCGCTATAGATAAAATGGGAAGCATAAGGAGAATTTTTACAATGGGCCTGTTTTCTAAAGATGTAGGTATCGATCTGGGTACCGCAAATACTCTGGTATATATGAAGGGCAAGGGCATCATCATGCGGGAGCCTTCGGTCGTGGCTGTGGATACCAAGACCGACGAGGTACGCTGTGTGGGTGCCGAGGCAAAGGCTGTCATTGGCCGTACCCCCGGCAGCATCGTGGCTGTGCGTCCGCTGAAGGATGGCGTGATCGCTGACTTTGACATCACCACCAACATGCTGGAAAATTTCCTCAAGAAGGCATGCGGCAACAGCATGTTCTCCCGCCCCCGCGTGGTCATCTGCATCCCGTCCGGCGTTACCGAGGTGGAGCGCCGCGCTGTGCGCGAAGCTACCCTGAAGGCCGGTGCCCGTCAGGTGTCCGTCATTGAGGAACCCATGGCAGCAGCCATCGGTGCGGGCCTGCCCATCAGCGAGCCTACCGGCAGCATGATCGTGGATATCGGCGGCGGCACGGCTGAGATCGCTGTGATCTCTCTGGGCGGCATCGTGGCCTCCCGCAGCGTGCGCATGGCAGGTGATATGTTCGATCAGGCCATCATCGCCTTCATCAAGCGCAAGTACAACCTGCTGATCGGTGAGCGCACCGCAGAGCAGATCAAGATCGAGATCGGCTCCGCCTATGCGCTGGACCCCGAAATGACCATGGAGATCAAGGGCCGTAACCTCGTGGACGGCCTGCCCAAGAACATCGTCGTCCACTCTGAGGATGTGCGCGAAGCTCTGCTGGAATGCCTGGTCAAGATCACCAGCGCCATCAAGGAAACGCTGGAGCGCACCCCGCCGGAGCTGAGTGCGGATATCATCGACCGCGGCATCACCCTGACCGGCGGCGGTGCACTGCTGCGCGGTCTGGATCAGCTGATCCAAAGCGAGACCGGCATCGACGTACACATTGCGGAAGACCCGCTGGACTGCGTGGCCAAGGGTGCTGGTGCGGTGCTGGATCATGTGGATGTCCTGCATGACGTGCTGGACACCGACGGCGGCCACATGTAACACGGGCAAGGCCCACACTTGCGGAAAAAGGCTCTTTTGCGCAGCGTCTGCGCTGATTTCCGCTGCAAACAATGTCTCTTGCGCGGATGGCAGGGCTGTCCGCGCTTTTCTTATGGCATGGCATCCACCCGAAACAGGAGGGTACTCCCTTGAAGGATTTTTTTGACACATGGAAATTTAAGATACTGGTAGCCGTGGCGGTGTTTCTGGTGGGAATCATGGCCTATGCCGGTGCCAACGGACGGCTGACTGCTGCCCCGCAGGAACTGCTGGGCGTGGTGCTGATGCCGCTCCAGAAGGTCACATCGGCACTGAGCGGCGGCATTGGCTCGGTGTGGGAAAAATACACCAGCATCGATGAGGTCATGGAACAGAACGAACAGCTGGAAGCGGAGAATGCTGAGCTGCGCCAGCAGATCGTGGACTACGACCGCATCAAGGCGGAGAACGAAGCCTACAAGGCACTGGCCCGCATTCAGGATTCCAACACCGAAGCAAGCTATATTTCTGCCTTTGTGATCGGCCGCGACCCGCTGGATGAGTTCGGAGGCTTTACGCTGGACTGCGGCACGGTGAACGGCGCAGCCGTGAACGATGCCGTGATCAGCGATAAGGGCTATCTGATCGGCATGGTGGTGGAAGCCGACACCACCAGCTGCAAGGTGATGACCATTCTGCACCCCAGCTTCAGCGCTGCGGGCGTGGTATCCCGCACGCGGGAAAACGGCATTATCAATGGCAGCACCGATTATGCCGGTGACGGCCTGTGCGTGCTGACCAATCTGGAACGCGCCACTGAGACGAAGATGGGCGATCAGGTGATCACCACCGGTCTTGGCGGAGTGTTCCCGCCGGATCTGCTGGTGGGAACCGTGCAGAAGGTGGAGCCGGAAGTCAGCGGCAAATCTTCCATTGCAGTGGTGCGCCCGGGTGCAGACCCGCGCACGGTCAAGCACGTATTCGTTATTACCGACTATTAAGGGGGCGCATTTGTATGGAATCACGCCGCATGCGCAGCCGCAGCCAGATCCTGAAATGGGTCTGCTATGCGGTGGCACTGTTTGTGTGCGCGGCACTGCAGACGACCCCCGGCCTGCTCCAGCTGGGGCAGGCAAAGCCGCTGTTCATTCTGCCGCTGTGTCTGGCTGTGGCCGTGTATGAAGGCGAGTTTGCAGGTGCACTGTTTGGTGCCGTGAGCGGCCTTTTGTGGGACTACACCGCCGGGCGCACCGTGGGTATGCTGGCGCTGGAACTGCTGTTGCTCTGCTTTGCGCTTTCGGTGCTGGTGCAGGTGTATCTGCAGGGCAGCACATGGAACTTTGCGCTCATCAGCACCGGCACGGCCCTTGTGGTGCTCTCGCTGGACTGGCTGTTCTTCTACTACATGCCCGGCTACAGCTGGGCGCTGAGCCGCTGGCTGACCTTTGTGCTGCCTTCGGCCATGATGACGCTGGTGCCGTCGCTGATGCTGTTCAGTCTGGTGCGGCACATTTACAGCGCATTCAAAATCGACAACGGCGTAGTCTGAACCGCCGGAGGAAACGCGGATGAACCAAAACGAACGAAAAACCGTTGCGCGCCGGATGATCCTGCTCATTGCAGTGGCATGTGTTATCATGGGCCTGTACGTGATGCGGCTGATCTTTCTGCAGCTGGTCAACGGCGACGACTTCAAGGCCAAGGCCACCAACACCACCGACTATAACTTTACGGTCACGGCGGCCCGCGGCGATATCGTGGACAGCGCCGGGCGGCGCATTGCCACCACAACCACCAGCTACAATGTGGTCCTCAACAAACTGCTGATGGGCGACCGGGATCTGGATACCATGCTGCAGCAGATCGTGGAGCTGCTGCGTGCGAATGGCGAGAGCTGGAATGATACGCTGCTGATCGGTCAGGCGGACGCAGCAGGCAATTACGCCTTTACGGACGATGACACGTCCACCAGCGACCAGAAGCAGCTGGCAGACATGAAGGAAACGCTTGGTCTGCAGCAGTACGCCACCGCCAACGATGTAATGGAAATGCTGGTGGAAAAGAACGATCTGCAGGATTTTTCGCCGGAATGGCAGCGTGTGCTGGCCGGCATCCACTACGAGATGGACCGGCAGGCGTTCTCCAATGTGAACAATTTTGTCATGGCGGAGAACGTGAGCACCCTCGCGGTGGCCACCATCAAGGAGCACAGCCTGCAACTGCCAGGTGTGGAGATCGTGGAAACCAGCGCCCGCAGCTACGACCAGAGCGATATCATCCCGGCGGTGCTGGGCCGTGTGGGCAAGATCACGGCGGAAAAGTGGAAGGTGACTGATTCCAACGGTCAGGTGACCTATCCGCTGCGGGAAAAAGGCTATAACATGAACGATGTTCTGGGCATTTCTGGTCTGGAATCCGTTTATGAGGACGAGCTGCGCGGCAAGGACGGCGTGGAGACCATCACCCGCAATTCGGACGGCGTGATCGTGGATACAAAGCTCACCACTGTGCCGGAGCCGGGCCATACCGTGCAGCTGACCATTGACAGCAACTTCCAGCGTGCCGTGGACAAGGCACTGGCGGACAACATTGATATGATCAACCGCGTGTACAATACCGGCACCATGAAAGCTGCCGCCGGTGCGGTGGTGGTGCTGGACGTGAAGGACGGCAGTGTGCTGGCTGCTTCCAACTATCCCAGCTATGACCAGAACCTGTATGCCGCTAACTACAGCGAGTACAGCTCCGACCCGAGCCTGCCGCTGTTCAACCGCGCATTGCAGGGCCTGTATACGCCGGGTTCTACCTTCAAGCCCGCCGTGGCGGTGGCTGCACTGGACAGCGGCCTCATCAACCAGTATTCTACCGTTTACTGCAACGGCGTGTACAACTACTTCAAGGATTACCACCCCCGCTGTACCCGCCACGGCCACAGCGGCAACATCGATGTGGTGACGGCCATCAAGTGGAGCTGCAACATCTTCTTCTATGATGTTGGCCGCCGCCTGACCAGCGATGTGTACGATGCCTATGCCTACAAGCTGGGTCTTGGCCAGCGCACCGGTGTGGAGGTGAGCGAGGCCGTGGGCCGTCTGACCACCAAGAGCGACTCCAACTATACGGCATCGCTGGATGTGCAGGCCGCCATCGGTCAGGGCAACACGGTGGTCTCGCCCATCCAGCTGGCTACCTACGCGGCAACGCTGGCCAACAACGGCACCCGTTACCGCACCCATTTCGTCAAGGCCATTCTGGACACCAACACCGGCGAGGTGCTCAGCGAGACCAAGCCCGAGGTCATGGATGTGATCGAAGGCACCGGCAACACCTTTGAGCTGGTGCGGCAGGGCATGAAGCAGGTGCCCAGCACCATCAGCGGCAAAATTTCCAGCTATCCGGTGCCGATCGCCTGCAAGACCGGTACACCTCAGCGCAGCGAGACCTATGCGCCCGGTAAGCACTATCTGAACGCCATGATGGTGGCTTACCTCCCGGCGGATGATCCGCAGATCGCCATTGGCATTAGCATTGAGTACGGAGGCTATGGTGCCCGTACCGGTGATCTGGTGGTGGACATTGCAAATGCCTATTTTGCCCTGAAGGATGGCAGCCTTGCCCAGCAGGCCGAAGCGGAAAAGGAAGCCGAGCAGGCCCAGCAGGAAGATCAGGCGCAGACCACTGACCCAGCACAGGCCGCTGCAGGCCAGACCACCGGCAATGCCGCAGCCCAGCCTGCACAGATGACACCCGCCGCAGACACCGCTGCGCCGGAAACAGCAGCAGAAGGGGAAGCCCAGCCTGCCGTGCAGGACGAGCAGCAGCCCGCCGCAGACACCGAGCAGAACCCCGATGCCATTGCGCCGGAGAACTGAAAACGGGAGACAAAACCGACACGGGAAAGGGCACTGCAGCGGGGTTTTGAATGGAAACATCCCTGAAAAGAAAACAAAATTGAATATTCTGTATAAAAAACAGTTGTAAAAGATTGGATTTTGTGATATCATTTCAGGCAAAGGACTTTTTTACAAAAGCGTTCCAATCGTTTAGGAAGAGGAGAGGGTAACGGATGACGATTGCACTCATTGCGCATGACTCCAAAAAGGAGCTGATGGTTCAGTTTTGTACGGCGTACTGCCGCATCCTGAGCCAGCATAAACTGGTAGCGACCGGCACCACCGGTAAACTGATCGCAGAAGCTACCGGCTTACAGGTGCAGCGCTTTCTGGCCGGTGTGCAGGGCGGCGACCAGCAGATCGCATCCCGCATCGCCTGCAATGAGATCGACCTGTTGCTGTTCTTCCGTGATCCCATCAACGCAAAGCCCAGCGAACCCAACGAAATGACGCTGCTGCGCCTGTGCGATGTGCACAATATCCCCATGGCCACCAACATTGCCACTGCCGAGGTACTGATCCACGGCTTGGAGCGAGGCGATCTGGATTGGCGCGATATCGTGCATCCCCAGAACTGACAAAACGATTTGGAATGGCTCCGCGTGTGCTGCGCCATATTCAGCGGAAATTATATTGATAATGCGAAAATCGGGAACATCTGCGGATGTTCCCGATTTTCATTTTCACGGGAATGGGGTCCGAACCGCAGAATGCATTTCTGCCGCCGTGCGGCTGTTTCCGCAGGAAGCAAAAACAGCAGATGCCGTGTGTCGCAGCGGCCTTGCCTGTAAAAAAAGAATTCCGGAAAATCCGCAGATTTTCCGGAATTCTAATATAAAAATAATGTTTCCGCTGAATATGGCCAGAGTGCAACGGAGGCCATTTGAAACGTACGGTTAAACTTTAAAATCCTCGGCCATCTCCGCCACATCTTCCGGGGCAAAATCGCCCAGCGGCAAGATCAGCCGTGCCAGCGTTTCCTGCGGCAGAGCTGCAAGAATCGTGCTGTCATCACTGCCGGTGCCTGCGGGCGGGCAGACGGTGTGCACGCCGTCTGCACCGGTCTCCACCCGGGCACGGTGAGTGGTTGCCACATATTGCATCCCAAGCTTGTCTGCAGCCGTCAGCAGGGCGGCAAACAGCGGCGTGCCGCCCTCGCCCAGAACGTCTGCGTCCTGCCCGGCCAGTGCTTCGGCGTTCAGCACGATGCACTCGATGCCAAGGGCCTCTGCTGCCTTTTTTGCGTTTTCCGCATCGGCGGTCTGTTCTGCTGCCAGCCGCACGGCAGCGCCCGCCACGGCAAAGCCCTGCTGCTGTAAAATGCGCACAGCTACGGCGCATTCTCTGCTGCCGTCCATCTGCACCAGAACCTTATCCTGATTCTCGTAGGTGTCGAACCCACTGCCGGGCAAAAATGTGTCGCTCATGTTCCCTGCCTCCCGCCATGTGCTTTGCTTTGGGCCACGGCCAGCTGGTCGCAGCGTTCGTTCTCCGGGTGGCCTGCGTGGCCCTTGACCCAGACATAGGTGATCTTGTGCCGGGCTTCCTGCTCCAGTGCCTGTGCCCAGAGGTCCGGGTTCAGGGCGGGGGAGCCATCTGCTTTTTTCCAGCCCCGGCGCTGCCAGTTTTTGGCCCAGCCCTTCTGAAGCCCGTTGATGACATACTGGCTGTCGGAGCACAGCCGTACCTCACACGGCTCCTTGAGCTGGCGCAGTGCTTCGATAAAGGCTGTCAGCTCCATGCGGTTGTTGGTGGTGCTGTCGTCGCCGCCGCTCAGCTCTTTTTCGTAAACTTTGCCGTTAAAACGGTAGCGCAGCACGGCACCCCAGCCGCCCGGGCCGGGATTGCCGCTGCATGCGCCGTCGGTGTACACTTCGACCTGCTTCATGCGGTTCTCCTTCTAAAATGAGTTGCTTCTATTTAGCGCTATTTTCCGGCTTCTGTCAAGTGCGAATGTATATTCCGTGCCGGAGCTGCCAAACCTTGGAATTGACAAAAACGCCGGGAAATACTATACTTATCCTAACAAAATGCGTATAGGGGCGCACCGCAGGCGTGTGCCCGGGCGTTCCAACAGAAAAGCCACGGTCGCATCGAGCAGATGGACCTATCTGGCACAAAACCTCTTACGGAACAGGCAGCGGTTTGCAAAAAACACGCTGAGAAATAAATTCTATACGGTGCATCCAACGGAAGCCGATGCGATTTTTCAAGGTGCTTCCCATGCACAGCGCGGCTGTTCCCACAAGCGGGGACGGCCTGCGCTGTAATTATTTTGGAGGTCAGAATGGCACAGTCGAAAGAAAATACCAATAATTCCGCACGCAGCAAGGCAGCAGCTGCTGCTCAGAGCACCGGCGCACCCGCCGCGCAGACGGGCGAAAAGCGCCCCCGCACCACCCGCCGCCCTTATTATAACCGTCGGCCCCGCCGCCCGCAGCAGCCCAGAGAGGCCGCTGTGCCCATCCACATCTATCCGCTGGGCGGTCTGGGCGAAGTGGGCAAGAACATGACCGTGTACGAGTGCAACGGCGACATGATCATCGTGGACTGCGGCCTTGTGTTCCCGGACAGCGACATGTACGGCGTGGACATGGTTATCCCAGATTTCACTTTTGTGGTGCAGAACAAGGATAAGATCAAGGGCCTGCTCATCACCCACGGCCACGAAGACCACATCGGCAGCATCCCGTATCTGCTGCAGAAACTTGACCTGCCCATCTATGGCACCCGCCTGACCTGCGGCCTGATCCGCAACAAGCTGGAGGAGTTCGGTCTGGCAGGCAGGACCAAGTTCGTGGAAATCACCCCCAGACAGAAGATCAAGCTGGGCTGCTTTACCATTGAGCCCATCCATGTGAACCACTCCATCCCGGATGCGGTGGCCTTTGCCATCGACAGCCCGGCTGGCACCATCATCCAGACCGGCGACTTCAAGATCGATTACACTCCGCTGGCCTGCGGCGTCACCGACCTGTCCACACTGGCCGAGTACGGTCAGCGCGGCGTGCTGGCCCTGCTGAGCGATTCCACCAACTCCGAGCGCCCGGGCTTTACCGCCACTGAGCAGAAGGTGGCTGCAGGCGTGCGCAATCTGTTCGCCCGTGCCCGCAACAAGCGGATCATCATTGCCACCTTTGCTTCCAACATCTACCGCGTGCAGCAGATCATCGATCTGGCTGTGGAGGATGGCCGCAAGGTGGCCTTCAGCGGCCGCAGCATGGTGAACAACACCGCTATGGCGCAGGAACTGGGCTATATGCACATCCCGGAGGGCACCCTCATCAGCGTGGATGAGCTGAACCAGTATCCTCCGGAGCAGGTAGTGCTCATTACCACCGGCAGTCAGGGCGAACCCTTGAGTGCCCTTTCCCGTATGGCATCCTGCAGCCACCGTCAGGTGCGCGTGGGCCCCGGCGACTTCATTATCATTTCGGCAAATCCCATTCCCGGCAACGAGAAGAGCGTGACCAAGATCGTCAATGGTCTGCTGTTGCTGGGTGCAGAGGTCATTTACGAGAGCATGTACGATGTGCATGTTTCCGGCCACGCCTGTCAGGAAGAACAGAAGCTCATGCTCACCCTGACGAAGCCCAAGTATTTCCTGCCGGTGCACGGCGAGTACAAGCAGCTCAAAAAGCATGCCCTCACCGCCGCAAGCCTCGGCATCCCCACCAGCAACATCCTCATTGCGGAGAATGGCTCCAATGTCGTCCTCAGTCAGGATGAGATGAAGCTGGGCGAGCCGGTGACTGCCGGTGCCGTCATGGTGGACGGTCTGGGCGTGGGCGATGTGGGAAATGTGGTCCTGCGCGACCGCAAGCACCTGTCCGAGGACGGTCTGGTGATCATTGTGGCCACCGTGGACAGCAAGACCGGCAAGGTGCTGGCCGGCCCGGACCTTGTGAGCCGCGGCTTTGTGTATGTGCGCGAGAATGAGAGCCTGATGGACGGTGCACAGAGCATCGTGGAAAATGCGCTGGACCGCTGCGTGGATGAACATGTGCGCGACTGGAACAGCGTCAAGACCCGCGTGCGCGAGGCACTGAGCAGCTATATCTATCGGCGCACCAAGCGCAGCCCGATGATCCTTCCCATCCTGATGGAGGTCTGATCCGGGCACGCTGCCGCAAACAATGCGGCGGAAGGCAGGAGATTTGATGAAACAAAAACCAAGATGGACATTGGAGATGCTCACCGCCAGTCTGGCCGTGCTGTGCGGCCTGCTGGTGCTGGTGCTGCTGATCCAGCGGCCCACGGCATGGCCGGCGCTGCTGGCACTGGTGGTGCTGTGGGGCGTTGTGGTGGTGCTGTTCCGCTGCCAGCTGCGCAAGTGGGTGGCCCGGTGGATGTGCGGCGGCAGCTTTGAAGGCTCCAAGCTGCAGTTCAGTCTGGAGCCGCTCTCTCAGCCGGCCGCGCTGCTTTCCGGTGAGACGGTGCTGTGGTACAATGCACAGTTCCGCACCCGCCTGTTGAACGGGCAGGATGCGCTGGTGAACCGCGTGCAGAAGGTGCTGCCCGGCCTTGATCTGCAGCAGTGCCGCAAGCAGGAGGGCCAGCTGCTGACCCTCGCGGACGGCATGTGGAGCGTACACAGCTCCACGGTGCCCGGAGATGCGGAGAGCATGACCCTGCTGGTGCTGAACGAGGAAACCGCCCTGCGCAAGGTGGAGGCGGAATACAAAGCCAGCCGTCCGGGCTATCTGGTGTTTCTGGTGGACGGCTACGACGATGTGTTCGGTGACATGCTGGACAGCGAGCGTGCCCGTCTGCTGGAAGGCATCAACCGCACGCTGGAGGATATGATCGGCCGGGGCAGCGGCTTTTTGCGCCGTGTGGCCAGCGGCCGCTATATCGCTGTGGTGGAAGAGCGCCAGATGGAGCAGTTCGCAAACCGCGGCTACGATGTGCTGGACAAGATCCGTGCGCTGGATCCCAGCGTGAACCTTTCGCTGTCCATCGGCATTGGCCGCGGGGCCAAGACCCTGCGGGAAGCCCAGGATATGGCCGTGCAGGCGCTGGATATGGCGCAGGGCCGCGGCGGCGATCAGGCCGCTGAAATGACACCGGACGGTTTTACGTTCTACGGCGGCGTGAGCCACGGCGTGGAAAAGCGCAGCAAGGTGCGCAGCCGCATCGTGGCCGATCAGCTGGTAAAGCTGATCAAGGAAGCCGACCATGTGGTCATCATGGGCCACCGCATGAGCGATCTGGATGCCATCGGCTCCGCCGAGGGCGTGCTGCGCATCTGCAAAATATGCGATGTCCCGGCGGTGATCGCGGTGCGGCGTGACGCTACCCTTGCGGGCAGCCTGATCGATGCATTGTGCCGTGCAGGCCAGAAGGACGACTTTATCGACCCGAAGGACGCACTGCCCATCATCTCCAAGCGCACCTTGTGCATCGTGGTGGATACATATCAGGTGGGCCTTGTGGAGAGCAAGGATATTCTGGAAAAATGCGGCAAGGTAGCCGTGATCGACCACCACCGCAAGGGTGTGGGCTACATCGAGAACCCGGCGCTGGTCTGCCATGAGCCGTATTCTTCCTCGGCCAGTGAGCTGGTCACGGAGCTTTTGCAGTACGTGGGCGAGCGCGACGACAAGCCCAACCGTGTGGAGGCCGAGGGCCTTTTGTCCGGCATCATGCTGGATACCCGCGATTTTACCCTGCACACCGGTGTGCGTACCTTTGAAGCTGCCGCTGCGCTGCGCCGCTATGGCGCGGAGACGGAGCGGGTGCGCCAGCTGTTCGATGTGACCATGGTGGAGTACAATGCCAAGGCAGATCTGGTGGAAAAAGCACGCATGTACAAAAATTGCGCGATCTCCGTCAGCGGCGAGGTGGCACCGGAGGCCCGCGTGGCCATTGCACAGGCGGCAAACGATCTGCTGACCATTCAGGGCGTTGATGCCAGCTTTGTGGCAGTGCAGGTGGGCACAGGCGTGAACATCTCGGCCCGCAGTCTGGGTGCCGTGAACGTGCAGGTGATCATGGAATCTTTGGGCGGCGGCGGCCACCAGACCATGGCAGCAGCACAGCTCAAGCATATCACGCCGGAAGCAGCCCATGCCCGCATCGAAGGTGCCATCGACAAATACTATGCATCGCAGAAAAAGGGCGATGTAGAAGGAAAATAAACGGAACAGAGAGGATCACACCCATGAAACAGTACGATTACCTGATCGTTGGTGCCGGCCTTTATGGCGCGGTCTTTGCACAGGAAGCAAAAAAGGCAGGCAAGAAGTGCCTTGTGATCGATAAGCGCAGCCACATTGCAGGCAATATCTACACGGAGCCGGTGGAGGGAATCAACGTCCACCGCTACGGTGCACATATCTTCCATACCAACAACAAGGCTGTGTGGCAGTATGTGAACCAGTTTGCAGAGTTCAACCGCTACACCAACAGCCCGGTGGCAAACTACCACGGCGAGATCTACAACCTGCCCTTCAATATGAACACCTTTAATAAGATGTGGGGCGTTGTTACCCCTGCCGAAGCCAAGGCGAAGATCGAAGAGCAGAAGAAGGAAGCAGGCATCACCGACCCGCAGAATCTGGAAGAGCAGGCCATCAGCCTTGTGGGCACCGATATCTACGAAAAGCTTATCAAGGGCTACACCGGCAAGCAGTGGGGCCGCCCCTGCACCGAACTGCCGGCCTTCATTATCAAGCGTCTGCCGGTGCGCTTCACCTACGACGACAACTATTTCAACGCACTGTATCAGGGCATTCCCAATGGCGGCTACACCGCCATGGTGGAAAAGATGCTGGACGGCACCGAGGTGCGGCTGAATGTGGACTATCTGGCCGACCGCGAAAATCTGAACGCTCTGGCCGAGAAGGTGGTCTACACCGGCCCGGTGGATGCCTACTTTGGCTACAAGCTGGGTGCTCTGCAGTACCGCAGCGTCCGTTTTGAGACCGAGGTGCTGGACACCGACAACTATCAGGGCAACGCGGTGGTCAACTATACCGATGCGGAAACTCCCTACACCCGCATCATCGAGCACAAGCACTTTGAGTTCGGCACCCAGCCCAAAACGGTCATCAGCCGCGAGTACAGCGCTGAGTGGAAGAAGGGCGACGAGCCGTACTACCCCGTCAATGACGAGAAGAACGGTGCCCTGTATGCCGAGTACAAGAAGCTGGCCGATGCAGAGCCGGACGTGATCTTTGGCGGCCGTCTGGGTGAGTACAAGTATTACGACATGGACAAGGTCATTGAGGTGGCTCTGGACGTGGCCGCAAAGGAACTGGCGTAACCGCTTTGCTTAACGCTTTTCGTATTAAAGTCGCTGTGCGACGGCCGCAGGCCGACAGCAGCATATGCCGTTTGCCGTTACGACCCCTCCCGTGAAAAAGTAAATCAGAAAAATCCGCAGATTTTTCTGATTTACAAATTAAAAATAAAATTACCGCTGAATATGGCCAGAGCGGAGCGGCGGCCATTTTAAATGGTCAGGCGCTTCCTCTTGCCCAAAAGCGGCAAATGCGCTATACTATAAACACAACAACTGCACCGGTTTTCCGGTGAGAAGTGAGGGATAACATCATGAAAGTGATTCTCAAGCAGGATATCAAGGGCATTGGCAAGAAGGACGAGATCCACGAGGTCTCCGACGGCTACGCCCGCAACTATCTGTTCCCGCGCAAGCTGGCCGCTGTGGCAGATGCCAGCGCTGTGAACGTTGCCCGCAGCAAGGAAGCTGCTGCCGATTTCCACGAGGCTGAGACCGTAGCTGCTGCCAAGGATCTGGCCGCAAAGATCGAGGGCAAGACCGTGACCATCAAGGCCAAGGGCGGTGCATCCGGCCGTCTGCACGGCAAAGTCACCGGCAAGGAAGTTGCCGATGCTTTGGCTCAGCTGGCAGGCGCACCCATCGATAAGAAGAAGATCGAGCTGGAGACCAAGGACATCAAGGATGCCGGTGTGTTCAACGGCAAGGTCCGTCTGCACGTTGGTGTGGTCGCTTCTTTCAAGATCATGGTGGAAGTGGAACAGGCCTGATTTTTCTGCCATCTGCGCCCCCTCACAGCAGGGGGCGCTTTTTGGCTTTTCAGCGAAATGATGCAAAAGGATAAACTACCATGCCGAACGAACGACATTATTCCAATGAACTGAATCTGGAAAGCGTGGGCATCAACCTGCCCTACAACATGCAGGCAGAGCAGAGCGTGCTGGGTGCGGTGCTGCTCAAACCGGAAACGCTCACCGACTTGGTGGAGATCATCCGGCCGGAGATGTTCTACACCCGGCAGAATGCGCAGATCTACTCCGAAATGCTGCGCCTGTTCACCGCCGACCAGACCATCGACTTTGTGACGTTGCTGGACGCTGTTATCTCGGACGGCGTGTTCCCCAGTGCCGACGAAGCAAAGGTGTACCTGACCGGCCTTGCCGAGACGGTGCCCAGCATTTCCAACGTGAAGGCCTATGCCCAGATCGTGCAGGAAAAGTATCTGGTGCGCCAGCTGATGGGCGTTGCAAAGGACATCCTGCAGGATGCCGGAGATGAGCCGGATGCCGACCTGCTGCTGGAAAACGCGGAGCAGCGCATTTATGAGATCCGCTCCGGCCGCGATTCCAGCGCACTGACACCGCTTTCCTCCAGCATGGTGGAGACCCTGACCAACCTGCAGAAGATCAGCGGCCCGGATGCGGACAAATACAAGGGCATCCCCACAGGCTTCCGCCTGCTGGATACGGTGCTCACCGGCCTTGGCCGCGGCGACCTCATCATCCTTGCGGCCCGCCCCGGTATGGGCAAGACCAGCTTTGCGCTGAACATCGCCACCCGCGTGGCCATGCAGCAGAAGGTGCCGGTGGCCATTTTCAGCTTGGAAATGACCAAGGAACAACTCACGAACCGCATCCTTTCTGCCGAGGCCGGCATCGACAGTCAGGCATTCCGCACCGGTGCCCTGCGCGCCGAGGACTGGGAATATCTGGCCCTTGCCACCGAAAAGCTGCACGATGCACCCATCTATATGGACGATACCTCCGGCATCACCATCACCGAGATGAAGGCGAAGATCCGCCGGGTGAATCAGGACCCCACCCGCCCGAATGTGGGTCTCATCGTCATCGACTATCTGCAGCTGATGACCACCGGCCAGCGCAGCGAAAACCGCGTGCAGGAGATCAGCTCCATCACCCGAAACCTCAAGATCATGGCAAAGGAAATGAATGTGCCCATCATCGCACTTTCTCAGCTGTCCCGTGCGGTGGAAAAGCAGGGCAACAATTCCAGCCACCGGCCCCAGCTTTCCGACCTGCGCGATTCTGGTTCTATCGAGCAGGATGCCGACTGCGTTCTGTTCCTGTACCGCGATTCCTACTATGCCAGCCAGAACCCGGACGGCGCTGAGGTGGATGCCGATACGGCAGAGTGCATCGTGGCGAAGAACCGTCACGGCGAGACCAGCACGGTGCCGCTGGGCTGGGATGGTGCCCACACCCGCTTTATGGATGTGGACTTTAAACGCTGATGAACAATGAAAAAATTCTGGCGCATGTGCGTATGTTTGTTCTGCGAGAAAAGCTGCTTTGTCCGGGCGAGCCGCTGCACTTGGCCGCGGCAGTGTCCGGCGGGGCGGACAGCATGGCACTGCTGCGCATCCTGCTGGCCCTGCAGCCGGAATTCGGGTTTGTGCTTTCGGCCTGCCATGTGAACCACGGCCTGCGCGGTGAGAGCGCTGACCGGGACGAAGCCTTTGTGCGGGCGGAATGCGCCCGGCTGGGTGTGCCGCTGCGGGTGTTCCATGCTGCAGAGATGGCCGACGAAGTGGGCCTGCCGTCGGAACATGCCGGGGAGGACTGGGCGCGCCGCCTGCGCTATGCCTGCTTTGCGCGTTTGTGCGGGGAGGGGATAGATGTCGTTGCAACGGCCCATACTGCAAATGATCAGGCTGAGACCCTGCTGCTGCGGCTGGCCCGGGGCACGGGGCTGCACGGTGCGGCAGGCATCCGGCCAAAGCGCGGGTGCTACCTGCGGCCATTGCTGGCTCTTACCCGGCAGGATACCGAAAGCTTCTGCCGTGCAGCCGGGCAGGCATGGGTCACAGATGAGACGAACGCGACCGATGCCTATGCCCGCAACCGGGTGCGCCGTGCGGCGCTGCCTGCGCTGCAAAGCACCAACGGCGCAGCGGCGGAAAACCTTGCCCGCTTCTGCGAGAAGGCAGCCCGCGCGGATGCCTATTTTGCCCGGAAGGCCGAAGAGCTGCTTTCTGCTGCACGTCTGGATGCGGCACAGGCTGCCATCAAAAGCCCGGAAGCCTGTACGGTGTGGCGGCTGGGCCCGCTTTCCGCTGCGGATGCGCTTATTTTGGAAGCAGCCATGCACTCGCTGACGGCTCCCGTGCGTGACGCAGAGGAAAAATATGTGCAGCTGCTGTGCGGCCTTGTGCGGCGCGGCAGCGGTGCGGTACAGCTGACTGACCGGGTGCGCTTTTGTGCCAAAGACGGATGCTTCTGGCAGGAGATTGTGCCGGAACGGCCCCGGCAGCAGGAAGACAAACGGCCGGAAAGCCAGCCCTTTCAGCCGGAAAAACAGGCAGAATACTGCCTTGCGGGCGGCTGGAAGGTGACTGCAGGGCTTTTTACGGCTGATTTTGAAGAAAAAATACAAGTCGTTCATAAAAAAGACTTAAAAAATCAGGCGGATTATGCTAGAATAACTACGTTGTATGCTGGTCTTGTCCTGCGCACCCGCCAGCCGGGAGATGTCTACCGCCCGGCGGGGCGAAGTGTACACAACCGGCTGCGCAAGTGGATGAACGAAACGGGCATCCCGGCCAGCCAGCGCGATCAGCTGCCGCTGCTGGCGGCGGGCAGCGAAGTACTGTGGGTCTGCGGTGCGGGCTTTGCCGAGGGCCTTGCCCCGGATGCAGACACTGCGCAGGTGCTGCAGATGGAAATGGAACATAGGGAGGAAATAACATGAGTATGCATGATGATATCAAGACTGTTCTGGTCAGTGAAGAAGAGTTAAAGGCAAAGGTTGCTGAGCTGGGTGCCCAGATCAGCAAGGATTACGAGGGCAAGAACCTTGTTCTGGTGTCCATCCTCAAGGGCTCGGTGGTGTTTATGGCCGACCTGATGCGTGCGGTGAGCATTCCCTGCAGCATCGATTTTATGGTGGTGTCCAGCTACGGTGGCAGCAACACTGTTACCAGCGGCCTTGTAAAGATCATCAAGGATCTGGACGGTGATCTGTCCGGCAAGGATGTGCTGATCGTGGAGGATATTCTGGATACCGGCGTCACCCTCTCGAATCTGGTGCCCATGCTCAAGATGCGCAACCCCAACTCGGTGAAGATCTGCACCATTCTGGACAAGCCCAGCCGCCGCAAGGCCGATATCCAGCCCGACTACGAGGGCTTCCAGGTGCCGGACGAGTTCGTGGTGGGCTACGGTCTGGACTACGATGAAAAATACCGCAACCTGCCTTATGTGGGTGTGCTCAAGCCTGAAGTCTACGAGAAGTGATTTCTCACACTATAATTCATCCAAGAACTGGAGTTGATTTTTTTGCAATCCAAAAGACCCCGTTTCAATCCGCTGATCCTTGCTCTGGCGCTGGCAGCGGTGCTGATGGTCTGGTCGGTGCTGGGCGGCACCGGCTCTGCCAACAGCTCTTCCATGGAATATTCCACGGTGGTGCATTATTTTGAAAGCCTGCAGGTCACGCAGTTCTCGCTGGACCTGAACACCGGTGTCATCACCATGAACCTCAAGGAAGGCGGCAAGAACAACCTGCCCTTGCCCGATACCACGTCCCAGAGCACCACGCAGGCCACCGGCGGACTGCTGAGCGGTATGCTGTCCTCCTCGGATGAGGATACTGCTGCGCAGAAGAACAGCGACGGCACTGTGACTGTGCGCTACAAGCTGCCCTATGCATCCATGTTCGTCAAGTATGTGGGCGACTACATTGCCGCCTACGATGCCGCAAACCCGGATGCTCCCATGGTGTACGATTATACCCCTGTCAAGGAAAACATCCCATGGATGGAGATCCTGTTCTATCTGGCAATGCTGGGCTGCACCGGCTTCCTGCTGTTCTCCATGATGCGCGGCGGTGCTGGCGGCGGCGGGATCATGAACGTTGGCAAAGCCAAGGTGAAGGACGAGCACGAGAACCAAAAGACAGCCACCTTTGCCGATGTTGCCGGTGAGGACGAGGAAAAGGAAGAGCTGAAAGAGGTCGTGGAGTTCCTGAAAAGCCCGGAGAAGTTCAACACTCTGGGCGCACGCATCCCCCACGGCGTGCTGCTGGTAGGCCCTCCGGGCACCGGCAAGACCCTGCTGGCCCGCGCCTGCGCAGGCGAGGCCGGTGTGCCCTTCTATTCCATTTCCGGCTCTGACTTTGTGGAAATGTACGTCGGCGTGGGTGCATCCCGCGTGCGTGACCTGTTCGATAAGGCAAAGAAGTCCATGCCCTGCATCATCTTCATTGATGAGATCGATGCTGTGGGCCGTCAGCGCGGTGCCGGTCTGGGCGGCGGCCACGATGAACGCGAGCAGACCCTGAACCAGCTGCTGGTGGAAATGGACGGCTTTGAGGCCAACGACGGCATCATCGTCATGGCGGCCACCAACCGCGCCGACATTCTGGATAAGGCCCTGCTGCGTCCGGGCCGCTTTGATCGTCAGGTCTATGTGGGCCTGCCGGATGTCAAGGGCCGTGAGGAGATCCTCAAGGTCCACACCAAAAAGAAGCCGCTGGCCCCGGATGTCTCTCTCAGGGTCATTGCACAGCGCACCGCAGGCTTTGCAGGCGCAGACCTTGAGAACCTTGTCAACGAAGCGGCTCTGCTGGCTGCACGCCGCAACCGCAAGGCCATTACCATGGAGGATATCGAGGAAGCTTCCATGAAGGTGATGGCTGGCCCGGAGAAGAAGAGCCGCGTTGTGACCCCGGAGGAAAAGAAGCTGACTGCTTACCACGAGGCAGGCCACGCTGTGGCGGGCTTCTACTGCAAGCATCACCCCCGTGTGCACGAGATCACCATTATCCCGCGTGGTCAGGCTGGCGGCTACACCATGTACCTGCCCGAGAAAGACCGCAGCTACGTGACAAAGGGCGAAATGTTCGAGGATATCGTTTCCAGTCTGGGCGGCCGCGTGGCCGAACAGCTGATCCTGGAGGATATCTCCACCGGTGCTTCCAATGATCTGCAGCAGGCCACCAACATTGCCCGCCAGATGATCACCAAGTACGGCTTCTCGGAGCGGCTTGGTCCTGTGGTGTACGGTACCTCGCAGGAGGAGACCTTCCTGGGCCGCGATCTGGGTCAGGGCAAGGGCTACAGCGAGACCACCGCTGCCGAGATCGACGGCGAGATGCGGGATATCATCGATGAAGCCTACGAGACCTGCCGCCGCACCCTGACCGAGCACATCGATCAGCTGCACGCGCTGGCACAGGCCCTGATGGAACGCGAGAAGCTCAACGAGCAGGAGTTCAACACCATTATGGCGGGCGGCACACTGCCCCCGCGTGAAGGCGATGAGCCGAAGCCGGAACAGCCTGCTCAGACCGTGCAGGCTGCCCCTGCAGAGACTGCTCAGCAGGCCGAAACTGCTGAACCTGCAGAGACCGCTGAGCCTGCCGAACAGGCCGAAACGGCCCAGCCGCTGCCGGAGACCGCTGCACCGGAAACGCCGGATGCACAGGACCCGCAGAACTGATTTGATCCAAATGGAAAGGAGCGAGTGTCGTGGAGGAAAATTTTAACCCGGTCGCACGGACCCGCGCAAACTATTACACCCCCGGCAGCCCGGTGCAGTTCGTCTGCGTGGAGCTGCTCAAGGGTGATGTCAGCGGGGAGCACGCGGTCTGCCTGACCTTCAAGAATATTTCCAAGGTGACCCTGACCGCGCTGGAGATCCACTTCAAGTGCAAGGGCGTGGACGGCGTGATCCTGTGCGAGGACCGGTTCGAGTACCGTGACTTGGAAGTAAAGCCCGGCGAACTGTTTGGCATGGACGATGCGGTGTTCGTTACCGCAAAGGCCATCACCAGCGTGGATGTTTCGCTGTGCAACGTGTACAACGGCAAGCGGGTGGTGCATCTGGACGGCATCAAGCGCGTGCGCCTGCCTGCCCCCAAGCGCCTGTCTGCTGAGCTGGAAAAGGCGCTGGAGACCCGCATGAACCGCCAGGAGCTGAAGTATCAGCCGCAGGTGTTTGAAAATGGCTGGTACTGCGCCTGCGGTGCCTTCCACCCGAAGGAGGAGGATACCGTGTACTGCTCGGAGTGCGGCTGCGACCGCATCCTGCTGCAGAACGCGCTGAACACCCTGCTGCAGCCGGAACAGCCTGCCCAGACCGAGCCGGAACTGGAAACGCCTCTTGCCCCGCAGGCCGAAGAGCCTACCCGCATTATGGGCGCAGCGCCCGTGCAGGAGGAGCCGACCCGGATCATGGGTGCACCGTGCCGTGAAGCAGAACCACAGCCGGAAGAACCTGCTGCAGAGCAGACCCGTGTGCTGGATGCCGGAATGCGGGCACAGTTCCCGGGCAGGGCATCTCATGCAGCTGCGGACGAAGGCACCCGTGTGATGCCTGCTGCAGCCCGCTGTGCACAGCCGATATCTCAGCAGCCGGAGCCTGCCTATGACGACGAGGAAGAATACGAGGACGAGCGCGACAGCGTGGCCGAAGCGCTGATCCGCTGGGTGCCGCCCATCACTGCCATTGTCTGTGCAGCAGTGGCACTGTGCGGCTTCGTGTATTACCAGTTCGTGCTGTAACACAAACAGCAGCGGAGAGGGCGGTATGCCTTCTCCGCTTTTTTGTATGCCAGAAGAAGGGAGAACCATTATGCCGGAAGAAGCCTTACAGGCTGCCTTTGAGATCAAGACTGCCTGCGATGAGATCAGCCGCCGCCTGCTGCGCTGGCACTGGGAGCACAAACCCGGTGCGCACAGCTTGGGTGCATTGCTGGATCACGTTGCACAGCGCCAGCAGGAAAGCCCGGACTACTACGACCGTATGCCGGATCTTTCCGGCAAAAACAGCTGGCAGCAGCTGGATACCACCATTTGTATGCGGGTTCTGCTGGACCCGGAAAAGGATGCCGCCAAACCGCTGGACCTGCTGGGCAATACCAGCAATCCGGGTGCGGCCCGCCGCGCCTGCAATGCTGTGCGCACCGCCCGCAACGAAGCCGCCCACGCCACCGATCACACCGATGCCGCTCAGGCGGCGATCCTGTTCAACGAGGCGGTGGAGAGCTTGGAAGACGGCTATGTGGGCACGGCTTTCCGCGAGAATGAACTTGCCCGCTATTACCGCGATGCAGAAAATTATCTGGCACGCTGCGGCGCAAAGGAGCCGATCGCATCCAGCCGTGCGCCGGAAGAAAAAACGGCTGCGCACGAGCCAGCCCGCCAGAGCACAAAGCAGGGCCAGAACCGCAGCACCCAGAGCCGCAAAACGGCCGGCAGCCGTTCCTCCGGCAGCAGAAGCACCACAGCGCGCAGCAGCTCGGCCAAAAGCCGCAGCACGGCAGGCCGCAAAAAGAAACAGAGAAGAACTGGCAATAAAACCGTGTTCATCATTCTGCTGGTGGTCCTGCTGCTGGGGCTTGCCGTGCGTGCATGGAGCATGGGCGCAGCCTGACCGCCTGTAATGCTCTGCTTCTCAGAAAAAAGCCGTCTTTTGTACACAGTTGCCAGAAAAACAAAAATGCGTTCGGAATAAACCGGGAAAAGCGCATCTTGCGGGATGGGTGAAAGCGGTTTATAATAAGCATGAAAACGTTTACACATAACAATGCATCCCAAAAGAGAGAAGTACTGCAAATGACCATCAGTGATATTGCAAAAATGGCGGGTGTATCCAGTGCGGCGGTCAGCCGCTACCTGAACGGAGGCCCCCTGAGCGAACAGAAGAGGGCTGTCATCCACGAGGTAGTGGAAAAGACCGGCTACCGCCCGGATACCGCCGCCCAGACTCTGCGCACCGGAAAAGTGAATCAGGTGGGGGTGATCGCTCCCAGCATCGGTTCCCAGTCGGTGGGGCAGATCACGGCAGGCATTGCCAGTGAGCTGGATGCAAAGAGCTATCTGATGCTGCTGGGAAACACCGAGCTGGACGCCCAGCGGGAATTGGGCTATCTGACTGCCATGCAGCGCAACCACGTGGCGGGCATCATCCTGCTGGGCAGCTATTATACTCCTCAGCTGGCGCAGGCGCTGAAAAACTGCCGTGTGCCGGTGGTGGTAACAGGCCAGCGTTTTCAGGATGTGGCCTGCGTGTACAACGACGACCACACTGCAGCCCGGGAACTTGCCCAGCGGATGCTGGACCATGGCCGCAGAAGGATCGTTTATATTGGCGGTACAGAGCGGGACGATGCCACCGGCGTGCAGCGCCGTGAGGGCGTGCAGGATGCGTTGAACGCTGCCGGACTGAACGGCGAACAGATGCCCCGCATCTGCTGCAACGCCTTTACCATGGAGGAGGGCCAGCGCTGTATGCAGGAACTGCTGGTGCGCTGCCCGGATCTGGACGGTGTGGTCTGCGTGACCGACACGGTGGCCTTTGGCGCCATGCGTGCCCTGCGGGAAGCAGGACGGCATGTGGGGCAGGATGTGGGTCTTGCAGGCGTTGGCGACAGCTGGGCTGGCAGCATGATGGAACCGGGGCTGGCCACGGTGCGCTTTTACCAGAAGCAGGTGGGGCAGGAGGCTGCCCGGATCCTGCTGCAGATGCTGGAAGAAAATGGGAGCAGCGGGCCTGTGCGTCAGGTGACGCTGGGCTATCAGATCGTGGAGCGAGGCTCCCTTTGATGATAAAGGATAAAAGTATGGGTCGTAAGCTGATTTTTCTGGATATTGACGGCACGCTGCTGCCGCCGGGTGATATGCTCATCCCGGAAAGCACTCTGGCTGCACTGGATCGCGCCAGAGCAAACGGACACAAGCTGTTTTTGTGCACCGGCCGCAACCACCGCATGACCGAACCGCTGCTGCGGCACGACTGCTTTGCGGGCGCAGTGTGCAGCGCCGGCGGCTATGTGCTGTGCGATGGCAAGACTCTGGTGGATATCCCCATGGAGCCGCAGCAGGCTGAAGGCGTGCGCGCGGCGCTGGAGCGCAATGGCGTGGAGTGCACGCTGGAAGCCCGGGATGCCACCTTTGGCGGAAGCAAGATGGCTGAGAGGTGGAAATTTATCCACAAAAAGAACGATGCACCGCTGAACAGCGAAGCGGAGCGCTGGCGCAAAGCCATGGAAGAGGGCATGTCCATCCTGCCGCTTTCCGATTACAAAGGGGAACCGCTGTATAAGATCGTGTTCATTGCCGACCACGAGAGCGACCTTGCCGAGGCAAAGCAGCTCTATGCCGACCAGTTCGTGTTCTGCGAAAGCAAGCTGGACCGCCTGACCGATGGCTTTGTGAATGGTGAGCTCATCAACCGCAAATTTGATAAGGGCACCGGCATCAAGGCCATCTGTGATCATCTGGGCTGCACGCTGGCGGATACCATCGGCTTTGGCGACAGTGATAACGATCTGCAGATGACCGATGTTGTCGGCATCAGTGTGTGCATGGCCAATGGCTCCGAAAACCTGAAAAAGCGGTGCGACCGCATTGCTCCCTCGGTATACGAGGACGGCATTGCAAAGGAGTTCAAGGCGCTGGGTCTGATCTGAAAAAACAACAAAGGCTGCGGCAGGGATAAGACCCGGGCCGCAGCTTTTTTGCTGCCACAGGGTTTTATAAAACGGAAAAACGTGGTAGAATAAACCAGAATGCCGGGTTCAAAGCCCGGCAAAAAGGGAGGAATTGAAATGCGTTCCGTTCTGGAAGTATGTGTGGACAGCACTGCCAGTGCACTGGCAGCAAAGCGCGGCGGTGCCAGCAGGCTGGAACTGTGTGCCGACCTGATCGTGGGCGGTACAACGCCCAGCCTTGCGCTGGTGCGTCAGGTCAAGGCGGAGACCGGCCTGCCGGTGCGTGCTCTGCTGCGGCCCCGGTTCGGAGATTTCTGTTACGACAGCTACGAGCTTGCCCAGATGGAACAGCTGGCCGCAGAGCTGGTGGAGGCCGGGGCGGATGGTATCGTGACCGGTGTGCTGACCCCGGAAGGGCAGCTGGATGCGGAGGCCATGCGGCCCATTTATGCGGCGGCGCGCAGGGCAGCGGAAAAGGCAGGCCGTCCGGTGGCGTGTACCCTGCACCGTGCCTTTGACGTCAGCGCCGACCCCTTTGCGGCACTGGAAACGGTCCGGAGCATGGGCCTTTGTACCATCCTCACCAGCGGTCAGGCGGCGAGTGCCCCAGAGGGAGCGGAGCTTCTCGGCCGACTGGTGGAGCGGGCAGGGGACAGCGTGGAAATTCTGGTAGGTGCCGGTGTCACGGCACAAAACATCCCGGCACTGGCCGCACAGACCGGGGCACATGCGTTCCACCTTTCTGGCAAGCAGGTGCTGCAAAGCCGCATGACCTTCCGCCGCGAGGGTGTGCCCATGGGGCTGCCGGGCTTTTCAGAGTTTGAGGTATGGCAGACGGGTGAAGAAAACATCCGTGCTGCACGGCAGGCACTGGATGCGATCAAGAACAACTAAAACAAAAGCGCTCTCCCAACGGAAACCCAGTGGGAGAGCGCTTTTTTATGATGATGAATTTGAAGGGTGAAGATAGCTTAGTAATGCAGCTCGTCGCCGGTCAGTGCTTCCAGCACCGGCAGCATGGCAGCGGCCTCGGCCTTGGCAGCGGGCAGATCCATATCGCGGTAGTTGCCGCACTCCACTTCGCTGGCCCCGGGCACAGCGCCCTCAAAGCCAGCCATGAAGCGGAAGGATTCCACCGTCAGCTCCAGTGCCTCGGCGGGAGTCAGGCCGCGGGTGAGCAGATAGAAGCCGGTGCGGCAGCCCATGGGGCCAACGTAGATCACGCTGTCCTGAAAGGCGCTGTTGCGTGCATAGGTGGCAAACAGATGCTCCAGCGTGTGGGCGGCACCGGTGGACAGGTAATCGCCGTGATTGGGCCTTTTCATGCGGATGTCCCATGTGAGAACATCGCCGTCCTGACGGCTCAGATACATGCCGCGGTCCAGTTTGGTATGGTCAACACAGAAGCTTGCAATGCGTTCCATGATCTTCTCCTTTGGCTTATGCCTGCAGGCGCTGCACGCTGCCGTGCGCGCAGTCCACAGCGATCATCAGACCGTCGCGGATGTGGCTGGTAGCACCGGCGGCACCCACAACGGTAGGCTTGAGCAGGGCCTTGCCGGCAATGGCAGCGTGGCTGTTCAGGCCCGGCTCTTCCACCACCAGAGCAGCGGCATCACGCACATAGCTCAGCATTTCATTGCTGGTGGAGGGCACCACCAGCACCATGCCGGGCTTGAACTTTGCACGCACCTCTTCCAGCGTGCGGCAGACGCAGGCCTTGCCGGTGGCGCTGGTCACATCGGCATTCTCGCGGCCAACGCCCACACCGGTAGCCAGACAGTTGCCTACCATGTGGATCTTGATCATGTTGGTGGTGCCGGACACGCCCACAGGCACGCCTGCGGTCACAACGGCCAGCTCACCGTTGTGCAGGTAGCCGTTCTCCTTGGCCAGAGAGGTGGACATCTCGATCAGCTCATCGGTGCTGTGTGCCAGAGGCATCATCAGCGGGGTGATGCCCCAGCTCAGGGCCAGCTGACGCTGTACCTGCTCCTTCATCACGCAGGCGATGATGGGCTGCTCCGGGCGGTACTTGCTCAGCAGACGGGCGGTGTTGCCGGACTCGGACACGGTGACGATGGCGGCAGCGTTCACGTCCTTGGCGGTCAGGCAGGCAGCGTGTGCAGTTGCATCGCTCACGCTGATCTTGCCGGTGTTCTCGGTGAGGGGAACAAAGCGGGCGTGGTTCTCCTGCTCGGTGCGCTCAGCAATGGCAGACATGGTCTTGAGGGCCTCCACGGGGTAAGCACCGGCAGCAGTCTCGCCGGAAAGCATGATGGCAGAGGTGCCGTCGTAGATGGCATTTGCCACGTCGGAGATCTCGGCGCGGGTGGGGCGGGGGTTCACGATCATGCTGTCCAGCATCTGGGTAGCGGTGACGATGGGCTTGCCAAAGGAGAAGGAGCGCTCGATGATATTCTTCTGAATGCCGGGCAGCTCGGTAAAGTCGATCTCAACGCCCAGATCGCCGCGGGCCACCATGACAGCATCGGCTGCAGCCAGAATGCTGTCGATGTTGTTCACGCCCTCACGGTTCTCGATCTTGGCGATGATGCGGATATCGGAATCATACTCGTTGAGCAGGTTGCGGATATCGTACACATCCTGTGCGGTGCGCACGAAGGAAGCAGCGATGAAGTCAAAGCCCTGCTGTGCGCCAAAGATGATATCGTCGCGGTCGCGCTGGCTCATATACGGCATGGACAGATGCACGCCGGGCACATTGACACCCTTCTTGTTCTTGATCTTGCCGTTGTTCAGCACCTTGCACACGATGTCGGTGTCGTTCACGGTGATGATCTGCAGCTTGATCAGGCCGTCGTCCAGCATGATGGTGCCGCCGGGCTGCACGTCCTGCGGCAGGTCCTTATAGGTGATGGAGCAGATCTCCTTGGTGCCTTCCACCTCGCGGGTGGTCAGGGTGAAGGTCTGGCCGGCTTCCAGCATTTCAGTGCCGTTCTTGAAGTCCTTCAGGCGGATCTCGGGGCCTTTGGTGTCCAGCAGGGCGGCGACCGGCTTGCCCAGCTCTTCACGGATGGCCTTCAGCTTTTCAAAGCGGCCCAGATGCTCCTCGTGAGAGCCGTGGGAAAAATTAAAACGGGCAACATTCATGCCGTTGGCGACCAGCTCGCGCAGAACGCCTTCCTGATCGGTGGACGGGCCCAGAGTGCAGATGATCTTTGTTTTTCTCATATACTTTTACTACCTCCAACTACAACTTCACATTCTCTATTTTGCGGCAGGCTGTCCGCTGTCATACAGACAGCTGCACGTGGCCAACGGGAAAAATCCCGTGCTGTGGTACAAAAGCGGAAAAATCCTGTGGTTCAAAACTTTTCCACCTATTATTATATCCGCTGGGATACAATAGGGCAAGGAAAACTTTGCGCTGTGGCTGAATTTTTTAGGCGGTCAAGAAATCTTTGCCACGGAATGACGCATTTACGTTTAAAAATGAAAAAACGCCCGGTCAATTCGTGAACAAAATGACGAACATTTTGGTGAAAATGACGGATATTTGCGGGAAGGCGAAAAAGCTTGCATCCGGCACAGGATTTGCTTATAATGATAAGTAAAGATAGTATCACTTATCCGGGGCAGGTCCCCGGAAGAAATGGAGAAAAAACGATATGGAAAAGCGTGTTTTTCTGATCGTCCTCGACAGCTTTGGAATCGGTGCAGAGCCGGATGCCGCCGCCTTTGGCGATGAGGGCACCAACACCCTGGGTGCCATTGCAAAACACCCCAACTTCAACTGCCCCAACCTGCAAAAGATGGGCATGTTCAACATTGATGGCGTGACCGCAGGCGAAAAGACCGCAGCGCCCATCGGCTCCTTTGCCCGCCTGCAGGAGCAGAGCATGGGCAAGGATACCACTATTGGCCACTGGGAGATCGCCGGTGTGGTAAGCCCCAAGCCGCTGCCCACCTTCCCGAACGGCTTCCCGGATGAGCTGATCCACGAGTTTGAGGAAAAGACCGGCCACAAGGTGCTGTGCAACAAGCCTTACTCCGGCACGCAGGTACTGAAGGATTACGGCGAGCAGGCCATGAAAGAAAACGCCCTTATCGTTTACACCAGTGCCGACAGCGTATTTCAGGTGGCCGCCAACGGAGAGCTGGTGCCGGTGCATGAGCTGTACCGCTACTGCGAGATCGCCCGCGAGATGCTCAAGGGCGAGTACGGCGTGGGCCGCGTGATCGCACGCCCCTTCCTGGGTCAGACTGCGGATACCTTCTACCGCACCACCAACCGCCACGACCTGAGCCTCAAGCCGCCCCGCGCTACCATGCTGGATCTGCTGAAAGATGCTGGCAGGGATGTGATCGCTGTGGGTAAGATCTTTGACATCTTCGACGGTGAGGGTGTGACCGAAAAGATCAAAACCACTGGCAATACCAACGGCATCGCCTTTACCAAGGCCCTGCAGACCCGCGACTTTGAGGGCCTTGCCTTTGTAAATCTGGTGGACTTCGATATGCTCTACGGCCACCGCCGCGATGTGGCGGGCTATGCCGCCGCTGCCACCGAGTTTGACAAGTTCGTGGCCGACTTCATCCCCGGAATGCGGGAGGGCGATCTCCTCATGGTCACCGCTGACCATGGCTGCGACCCGTCCTATACCAAGACCACCGACCACACCCGCGAGTATGTGCCGTACCTGATCTGCGGCAAGGGCGTGAAGCCTGGCGTTGACCTTGGCACCCGTCTGTGCTTTGGCACCATCGCCCAGACCATCTGCGAGTATCTTGATGTGGATGCTTCCTCTCTGGACGGCAAGAGCGTCTGGAACGAGATCAAAGCGTAATGATTTTATAGAATGAGAAAGCCGCCTGCATTGGTTCAAGATGCAGGCGGCATTTTTATGCAGTTTATCGGCACGGACTTTCTGGTGAAAAAGCAAAACAGGAAATGACCGCAGTCGTTTCCTGTTTTGCATATAAAATAATATTTCCGCGATAGAGTCCGGAGCTTGCGCAGAGGACATTTTAAATCGTCAGGCCGCGTCGTTCTGCTGCGAAGCAGCATCCTGAAGGGCACCCCAGATGGAGGAAGCCGCATTGTAGATGGACGATGCAGCCTGTTCCACCTCTTCCTGTGTGGGCAGGGAGATGGACGGTGCTTCTCCGGCCGTATCACCGCTGCCGGTCTCGCCTTCGGCGGGGACCTCCGGCTCCTGCGGCTGGGTGTCGGCAGGCTGCTCTGCATCTGCAGGCTGGTCAGCCGGGACGGTCTCTTCCGGCAGGCTGTCGGCGGGCACTTCCTCGGGAACGCTCTCCGCAGGCACCTCCGAAACAGCGGCGTTCGGGTCGGTGGTGGGGGTGAACACCTCGGTCTTTTCCGGCTTCTGGGTGGTGTCGGCAACGGTGCCCTCACCGCCCAGCACGGACGCGATCATTTCCCTGGCCTTGCTCACAGAAGCATCGTCCGGTTTCATGACGTAGAGCTTCTGTCCCTTGGCAGAGTAGCATTTGGTGCTGCTGGAGCTTGTGCCGGTGACGGTGTAGCTTTCAATATCCCACTCGGCAAAGTCGCTCAGCTGCATCCGTACCAGCGCACTGATCTGATCCTGTGAAAAGCTGGTCACAAAGCAGTCGGCTGCGGCATCCATGATCTTGGAAAAGCCCATCAGCAGGGCAGGGGACTTGATCTTGTTCAGCATGGCATCGATCACCTTCATCTGGTTGATGCCGCGTTGGATATCGCCGGATGCAAAGGCGTGACGCTCACGGGCAAAGGCCAGAGCGGCCTTGCCGTCCAGATGGTTCCAGCCCTCCACAAAGGTGGTGGGGTCATAGTAGCCGGGGCTGCCCACCGAGGTGAACGCCTGATCGGAGTAGACATCCACGCCGCCCAGCGCATCGATGATGCTGATGAAGCCCGCAAAGTTGATGCGGATGTAATGGTCCACATTGACGCCGTACAGATTGCCCAATGTGGCCATGCTGGTTTCCACGCCGTACAGACCGGCGTGAGTCAGTTTATCCTTGCTGTCAGTGCCGGCAAGGTCTACGTAGTAGTCGCGCGGGGTGTTGATCAGGGCCACCCTCTTGGTGACAGGGTTCACGGCAGCAAGGATATTCACGTCGCTGCGGGCATTTTCGGTCAGCTCGCCGCGGGTGTCCACGCCGCTGAGGTAGATCACAAACGGCTCCTTGGTGATCTTGTTGGCCTCGGCACCGGTGAGCAGGCCAGAGGTCATGCTGCCCAGGGCAGAAAGGCCCTGCTGGGCCCAGAAGCAGCCCAGTGCCATGGCAGCGCACAGGAACACCGAAAATACCCGGGCCACCTTGCCGGGAACATTGTACTCCTGACAGCGCTTTACCAGCAGCCACAAAAGCGCCAGCAGCGCGGCCAGAATGACCAGATACAGCACCGGAAGCATCTGGGTGCGCCACAGCTGCACCAGTGCCAGAATGCTTAAAATACCTTGTAAGATCAGCAAAATTTTCCCCCACTTGGAAGGTACTGCCATGGCTCCATCCACGGGCGGCTGGGCCTTGGGCGGTACGGGTGTGTTGTGGCCGCTGCGCGGCGGCTTCTGGGGAGGCTGGGCCGGAGGCGGTGTGCTGGGCTGTTCCGGCGGCAGCTCGGAAAAAAACGCCGAGCTGTCTACCTCGATGGGCGCAGTATCCTCAGAGCCTTCCTTGCGGCTGATGTGCCGCAGAGAACGGTAATCTTCGTGGGAACGATCGTTTTCATCCATCATTCAAAACCACTCCTTTTTGTCAGGAAACAGGTACAATGGTCAGCACTGCACGGGCCGGAAGGCAGGTGGCGGTCTGATCTTCGTTGGAAAGCCAGCCAAAGCCTTCACAGATGTGATCCGGGCAGGGCGAATCCACGAACCGGGCTGCACCGTCCTTGATCTGAATGTGGACGGTATAGTAACCGGTGTCCACATCATAGGTCTCATCCACGTCCAGCGGCAGGTTCATGGTGGTGTTGTTGTCGCCGTAGATCAGCTCGGCCCGCAGCCCGGAGCCGGAAGCGTGCACGCGGCGCACCACCAGCAGCACAGCGGCAATGGCCAGAATGACCATGGCAAACAGAAGATTGGCAAGCAGCTTTTTGTTTTTCATGCGTTAATCCTTGATCTGTAATTGTTCCAGCTCGGCCAGCCACAGTGCGGCACAGGCATCGCTGGGCATCCGCCAGTCGCCGCGGGGCGAAAGGGTCACGCTGCCCACCTTGGGGCCGTCGGGCAGGCAGCTGCGCTTGAACTGTTGGGCAAAGAACCGCCAGTAGAAGTTGCGCAGCCACTTGTACAGCACGCTGTCCGGGTACTCCGGCCGGCCTGCGAATGCAGTCTTTGCCAGCCGGAAGATCTTGGCCGGGCCAAAGCCGAAGCGCAGCACCTGATACAGGTAGAAATCGTGCAGCTCGTAGGGTCCCACAAGGTCCTCGGTCTTCTGCGCGATCTCGCCGTCCTTGGCAGGCAGCAGCTCCGGGGAGACAGGCGTATCCAGAATATCCAGCAGCACCGTGCGCAGAGCATCGGTGGCGGCAATGTCGGCTTCGTAGCGCACAAGGTGGCGCACCAGCGTTTTGGGCACACCGGCGTTCACACCGTACATGCTCATGTGGTCGCCGTTGTAGGTGGCCCAGCCCAGCGCCAGCTCCGAAAGGTCGCCGGTGCCCACTACAAGGCCTCCGGTGCGGTTGGCGGTATCCATCAGCTCCAGCGTGCGCACGCGGGCCTGACCGTTTTCAAAGGTGACATCCAGCACGCTCTCGTCCTGACCGATGTCTGCAAAATGGCTGTGCACGGTGTTGGCGATATCGATCTCTTTAAAGGAGACCTGCAGCTCATCGCACAGGATCTCTGCGTTGCTGCGGGTGCGCTTCGTGGTGCCAAAGCAGGGCATGGTCACAGCCAGCACATCCCGGGCGGGGCGGCCCAGCTGCTTCATGGCACGCACGGCCACCAGCAGCGCAAGACAGCTGTCCAAGCCGCCGGAAATGCCGATAACGGCGGTCTTTGCGTGGGCGTGTTCCAGCCGCTTGGCAAGGCCGTCGGCCTGCATTTTCAGAATCAGCTCACAGCGCTCGGCGCGGCGCTTGGGGTCGCCGGGCACAAAGGGTGCCGGGTCGATCCAGCGGGTCAGCGTGGTCTCTGCCGGTTCCAGATCGAACTCCACGGTCTGGTAGCCCTCACCGGCCGGCTCAAAGCTGGTGTTGCGGGCACGCTCGGCTTCCATGCGCTGGCAGTCGATCTCAGTCTCGGCACAGCCGCCGTCAAAGGGGGCGTTCTCAGAGAGGATGGTGCCGTTCTCGGCGATCAGGTCGTGGCCGGCGAACACCATGTCCTGCGTGCTCTCACCGTGCCCGGCGGAAGCATACAGGTAGCCGCACAGCAGGCGGGCAGACTGGTTGGACACCAGCGCCCGGCGGTACTCGGCCTTGCCGACGGTCTCATCGCTGGCGGAAAGATTTGCGATCACGGTCGCACCGGCCAGCGCGTGGAAGGTGGAGGGCGGCAGGGCGCTCCACAGATCTTCGCAGATCTCCACACCCAGCACAAAGCTGGGCATCTGGCGGCAGCGGAACAGCAGGGAGGTGCCAAAGGGCACCTGCTGACCACACACCTCCACCAGCTCCACCTCGGTGCTGCCCGGGGTGAACTGGCGCTTTTCGTAGAACTCGCCGTAGTTGGGCAAATAGGTCTTGGGCACAAGACCCAGAATGCGGCCATGGCATAGCACGGCGGCGCAGTTGTACAGCTTGCCGTGCACCAGCAGCGGAAGGCCCACCAGCGTGACAACGTCCAGTGCTTTTGTTTCATCAAGCAGGGTGCTCAGGGCATCCAGTGCACCGGTCTGCAGCGTGCGCTGCAGAAACAGGTCGCCGCAGGTATAGCCGGTCAGGCAGAACTCGGGGAACACGGCCAGCTTTACGCCGCGGGCTGCGGCTTTGTGCAAAGCATCCGTGATCTGCCGGACATTATAGGCGCAGTCGGCCACCCGCAGTGCGGGAGAAAGGGCGGCTGCTTTCAAAAAACCATCTTTCATCGGAGGATTTCACATCCTGTCTTTCTTAGTTGACTGCAATTTCCTGCAGTGCACATAGTATACCACAAACAGACCCAAACGGGAAGTAAAAGAACAATGACAAAAACAAAACAGCCGCGCTCTCTCCATCTCGCACTGCCCGACGGAGGAAGCGGGCAAGACAAAAAATAAAAAATTCCACACAAAAATGTGCGGGAATCAAAGACTGAAAAATGGAAAACGAGATAGACCGTAAGCCGGGTTCTGTATTAAACGACGATCTGTCTAGACCTGCCATTGCTGACAGGTTCGTGCCGCCTTCGGGACACGCGAGCAGCGCTGTACGTCCCATATAGGCGTTGCTTCCGGTAGGGTTTACAAAGCCGCATGGTCACCCATGCGCTGGTGAGCTCTTACCTCGCCGTTTCATCCTTACCGCATTGCTGCGGCGGTTTGTTTTCTGTTGCACTTTCCCTAAGGTCACCCTCGGCTGCCGTTAGCAGTTACCGTGCTCTGTGAGGCCCGGACTTTCCTCAGAGCGGTCAAAGCCGCCCCGCCGCCGTATGTTCCACTCGTTTTCCGTTCCTCATGATACCATAAAAAAGCAGGATTTGCAAGTAGAAGCCTTTTTTGATATAATATCTTATATATTTTTATGTTTTTTTTGCGCAGGAGGTGGGTGCATATGCGGCTGTTTTTTACGGTGCCCGATACGCCGCAGACCCAAAACGGAGTGCTTCTGCGCAATTTTCTGCGCCAGTGTGCCGTTTCTACCGACCTTGCCCGTGCAGTCAAGTTCCGGGGCAGCGGCTTTTTTGCGGATGGAGAGCCTGTCCTTGCCAACCGCAGGGTGTACCCGGGGCAGACGGTCAGCTTTGAGCTGCCGCCGGAAGGGGAAGGCGTGGCCCCGCAGCCGGAGATCCCGGTAAACGTGGTCTATGAGGATGCCTTTGCAGTGGTGCTGGAAAAGCCGCCGCATCTGGCCGTGCACCCCACCCTGAACTACCCCTACGATACCCTTGCCAACGGGTATGCGGCATGGGCTGCGCAGCAGGGCATCAGCCCGGTGTTCCGCCCGGTGAACCGTATCGATAAGGACACCAGCGGCCTTGTTCTGGCTGCAAAGCACGCCTATGCTGCGCCGCTGCTGGCCCGGAATGTGGAAAAACTCTACTATGCCGTTGTGGAGGGAGAGCTGCCGCTGGGTCCGGGCGTGATCGACGCGCCCATTGGCCGCCAGGCGGAGAGCATCATTGGCCGCTGCGTGACCCCGGACGGCAAGCCAAGCCGCACCGAGTATACCATATTAAAAGCAGAAAACGGCCTGAGCCTTGCAGCCTGTGTGCCGGTAACGGGCCGCACCCATCAGATCCGGGTGCATTTTGCGTCCATCGGCCACCCGCTGGCTGGGGATGACCTTTACGGCGGGAGCCGGGAGCGCATTGGGCGGCAGGCGCTGCACTGTGCAAGGCAGAGCTTCCGGGTGCCGGTGTACACCCCGGTGGAGGGCGGAATCCGGGTGGAATGCCCGGCAAATGGAAATAACTGGAAGACTGCTGCGGCGGAAAGCCCGCTGCCGCAGGATATGAAACAGCTTTTTGGTGAAAAGTAAGTGAAAGAACCGCCCAAATTTTGTGACAATGCTTGTTTCAAAGACGGCAGGGTGTATAATAAAATAAGAATGTTGTGTGCATGAGCCTGCTGGAAAGGGCATGTGCGCCCAAGACCGCCGCCGTCTTATCCCGGCACCGTGTGTGCATTGGCGGCAAGGAAGGAGAAAAACCTTTTGATCGAAGACAAGACAAAGGAGCAGCAGCCCGCTTCACCGGTAAAACCGAAACGCGGCCAGAGGCTGCGCTCCCTTTGGGCACAGCTGCAATGCATGGGGCTTTTGCACCGGCACCGGCTGCGCCGTAAAACCCAGAATCATGTGAATGATTTTGGCAGAAAGCTTGCCCAGAATTCTGCCGTGCCAGTCATCGGGGAGACGCTGTATGCACTGGGCTATTCTACAGAGTATGGATTCGTCCGCGTTGGGCGCGGCCTGCGCAGCGGCTGGCTGTGGCTGTGGCAGGCATTTACGACACTGCTGGCAAATGCTGCGGCAATGGCGTTCCCGGGGGCAACGCAGATGTTCCGGGACCTGTTCGGCCCGATCTGGCTGTTCTTCCGGGGCTGCGGTTCGCTGCTGGTGCACGCCCAACGGGTGCGGAAAGAAAAAGGCTTTGCCGCAGCCTGCAAAGCCAGCGTACATTACCTGACCAGCGGCGTGCGCCGCAACCTGAAAACACTGCCGCGCATGGCCATGTATGTGCTGCCGGTGTGCGCACTGGCCGTTATGGTGACCGTGTTCAACCATACCGTCCGCCAGCCTTATGCGCTGGAGGTGCAGGTGAACGGTCAGACCGTCGGCTATGTGGCCAATGAGGATGTGTTCAACTCGGCCCGTGAGGCGGTGCAGGAGCGTATCAACTACGCAGACACCGACCATGCAAAGTGGACCGTGGAGCCTACCTACACCGTTACCGTGGCCCACAAGACCATGGATGAAAACGAGATGGCGGACGCGATCCTGAAGAGCGCCAGCGACGAGATCAGCGAGGGCACGGCCCTGTATCTGGATGGCGAGCTGACCGCAGTGTGCAGCGATGGTGTCAGCCTGCAGAGCTACCTGAGTAGCCTGCTGGAACCCTATGAGGACCCTGAGAACTCCAACGTGACCGTGGGCTTCAACAAGGAAGTCACGCTGGAAAACGGCATCTACTTCAACGACAGCTTTCAGGACGAAGCGGATGTGGAAAAGGAACTTTCCGGTGTGCAGCAGCAGGAAAAGATCTACACAGTGGGCGCAGGCGACACGCTATGGAGCATCGCCCAGAAAAACGACCTCACCTTCCGTGAGCTGTGCGAACTGAATACCAATTTCAAGGGCGCGCCCCTGAACGAGAAATCTAACATTCAGGCCGGTGATGAGCTGATCGTGACCAAGCAGGAAGCTACGCTGGAAGTGCGCATCACCAAGGTGGAGACTTGGCAGGAGGAGATCCCCTATACCACCGAGACCACCACCTCCAACGAGTACACGGTGGGTACCAAGAAAACGGTGCAGAACGGTGTGAACGGCCTGCGTCAGATCACGGCGCAGCGTGTTTATAACACCGATGGCATCCAGCTTTCTCAGAAGATCCTGAGCACGGAAGTGGTGCAGGAGCCTGTCACGGAAAAGATCGTGAAGGGCACCAAAAAGGTGACCAGCAGCACCAGCTACATCACCGGCAGCGGTCAGTTCATCTGGCCGGTGCCCGGCTATCGCTACTGCTCACGCTGGTACGGCGGCAACCACAAGGGTGTGGATATCTGTGCGGCTGCCGGTACGCCCATCTACGCATCGGCGGGCGGCACCGTGACCAAGGCCGGCTACAACAAGGCCGGTGCCGGTACGGGTTATGGCTACTCCATCATCATCAGCCACGGCAGCGGCTACACCACGGTGTATGCGCACTGTCTGTCGCTGGCGGTGCACTCTGGTCAGACCGTCAAGCAGGGCCAGCTGATCGGCTATGTGGGCAGCACCGGACGCTCCAGCGGCAACCACTGCCATTTTGAGATCCGCCGCAACGGCAGCTACATCGCGCCGCAGAATGTGTTCAACCGCAGAAAGTATAGGTAAAGGTAAGTTTGCAGAGGGCTTTTTCTCCGGAGAAGGCCCATCTGCTGTATTATGTAACAGAAAAGGAGAGATGATCTTATGTCTACCCCTCACATCAGTGCTGAAAAAGGCGATTTTGCAAAGACCGTCCTGATGCCGGGCGATCCTCTGCGTGCAAAATTCATTGCGGACACCTTCCTCAAGGATGTCCGTCAGGTGACCGGCGTGCGCGGGATGCTGGGCTTTACCGGCACCTACGAGGGCCGGCCCATCAGCGTGATGGGCAGCGGCATGGGTATGCCGTCCATTGGCATTTATTCCTATGAGCTGTTCAAGTTCTACGATGTAGAGAACATCGTCCGCATTGGCTCTGCCGGCAGCTATACCGACAAGGCCAAGCTGTTTGATACGGTGCTGGCCGCCGGTGCTGTGAGCGAGAGCAACTATGCCCGCGTGCAGAGCGGCTTTGAAGGGGACATCACGCTGCCCAGCCAGAGCCTGAATGACAAGCTGCGCGCTTCTGCCGCAAAGCAGGGCATCCCCCTCATCGAGGGAAACATCCACTCTTCGGATGTGTTCTACCGTCAGCCCTCCGATGCAAAGCCCACCTACTGGGAAAAGCTGCGCGACGAGCGCGGCTGCCTGTGCGTGGAGATGGAGAGCTTTGCCCTGTTTGCCAATGCACAGGTGCTGGGCAAGAACGCTGCCTGCCTGCTGACCATTTCCGACAGCTTTGTTTCGCCGGAAATCACCACGGCAGAACAGCGCCAGAAGAGCTTTACCGATATGATGAAGGTAGCACTGGGTGCAGAATACTAAGCGTTAAAAACGCATTTCAGCGCGGTTTGCCTGCAAAAGGGCTTGCCGCGCTGTTTTCGACCCCTGAAAACCAAAAAAGGAGTGACGGATATGACAAAGCTGACCCTGGAAGAAAAGAAGGAGCTCATCCGCATGGCACTGGCTGCACGGGAAAAAGCCTATGTGCCCTACAGCGATTTTATGGTGGGCGCTGCCCTGCGCGCCAAGGATGGCCGCATTTTTACCGGCTGCAACGTGGAGAACGCTGCCTTTACCCCCACCAGCTGTGCAGAGCGCACGGCTCTGTTCAAGGCGGTGGCCGAGGGTGTGACCGAGTTCACAGACATTGCTGTGGTGGGCAGCCGCCGCGGCGAGGTGAACGAGCAGATCACTTCTCCCTGCGGGGTGTGCCGCCAGGCTCTGTTTGAATTCGGCGGGCCGGAACTGAACGTTATCATGGCAAAGACACCGGAAGACTTTATCGAGCGCAGCATGGACGAACTGCTGCCCTTCGGCTTTGGCCCCTCCAATGTGGCGGGTAACCGTGCCGTGAAGTGACGGGATAAAAACGCAGAGGTGCACTGCAGGACAATAAAGTGACGGCAATACGTGCATTGTGTGCCAAAGCACAGAGAACGCACGGAACTACGGCAAATTTGTGCATAAATACTACTTTTGATAAAAACTTACAAAATTATTGTAAAGATTTTGTAATCGGAATTTGCTTGCATCTGACACGGCTTGCCGTTATACTTGAGCCAGTAAATGTGCAGTTCTGCGCATTTTATTTGTTTGACGCAATTTTATTAAAAATAAAAGGAGAGTTTGATTATGATGATTTCTCGTCGTAATTTCCTGGCTGTGGCTGGTGCCGCTGCCGCTGCCGCTGCTCTGACCGCTTGCGGCGGTTCTTCCGCTTCTTCTACCAGCACCGCTTCTTCCGCTGCTGCTTCTACTGCTTCCTCTGCTGCTGAGGGCGGTGAGAAGATCGTCAAGGTCGCTCTGACCTGCGATACCGGCACGATCGATGATGAGAGCTTCAACCAGGCATGCTGGACTGCTGTTTCCGGCTACATGGGCGATGACTGCCAGTACTACATTCCCGAGGCTGACGCTTCCGATGAGGACCGCGAGACCATGATCCGTCAGGCTGTCAACGACGGCGCTGATGTGATCGTCTGTGTCGGCTACCTGTACGGCGCTTCTCTGGCATGGGCTGCTGACCAGTATCCCGATGTCAAGTTCATCGCCATCGATGTGACTCAGGGCGATATCGGCACCGATGCCATCCCCGCCAACTGCTACTGCATCACTTTCAAGGAGGAGCAGGCAGGCTATCTGGCAGGCTACGCCATTACAAAGGACGGCAAGACCAAGCTGGGCTTCCTGGGCGGCATGGCTGTTCCCGCTGTTATCCGTTACGGCTACGGCTTCGTGCAGGGCGCTGATGCCGCTGCTGCTGAGCTGGGCCAGAACATCGAGATCAACTACTTCTACGGCGGCCAGTTCTACGGCGATGCAAACATCACCTCCCGTATGGAGGGCTGGTACTCCAACGGCACTCAGGTCGTCTTTGCCTGCGGCGGCATCTACACCTCCGCTGTTGAGGCTGCTCTGAAGAACAATGGCTACGTCATCGGTGTTGACGTTGACCAGAACTACATCGGTGCAAACGGCGTTGCAGATGGCACCTACGCTTATAACCCGTTCATTACCTCTGCTATGAAGGGCCTGTCCGAGGCTGTCAACACTGCTCTGGCTGATATCGATGCCGGCAGCTGGGGCGACATCGCAGGTTCCAATGGCAACTTCGGTCTGGAGGACGGCGATTATATCGGCCTGCCCACCGATGCAGACAGCTGGAACTTCGAGTCCTTCACCACCGACGAGTACGAGGAAGTCAAGGGCAAGATCAAGAGCGGCGAGATCACTGTTGATAACAGCTCCGACGACGCTACCAAGCCCACCGTCAGCGAGTTCACCACCGTCAACTACATCCAGTAAGCTGTTGTCCGGCAGGCCTGCCTGCGGACGATCGATAGTTCTTTTCAAAGCGGGGCATCCTGTTAGCGGGGTGCCCCGCTTTTTTTTGTCTTCTATTGGCGTAATGCGGGAAAAATGCAGCGTACTCTTCGTGAAAAGAGTACAAAAGTAATACTATTGTCTGTGCTTTCTGCCAAAAAGCAAAAAAGACATGTGCAAATTGCCGCAAATCAGGTATAATGGAACTTAAAGAAGTATCGGTGTCGAAACGACACGAAAGGAGAGTGAGCAGATTGGCAGAGGATTTTGTGATCGAAATGCTCCACATTACCAAGGAGTTCCCTGGAATCAAGGCAAACGACGATATCACCCTGCAGCTGCGCAAAGGCGAGGTACATGCCCTGCTGGGCGAGAACGGCGCCGGCAAAAGTACACTGATGAGCGTGCTGTTTGGCCTGTACCAGCCGGAAGCTGGTCAGATCCGCAAAAACGGCAAGGAGGTTGTCATCCGCAACCCCAATGATGCAAACGCACTGGGCATCGGCATGGTGCACCAGCACTTCAAGCTGGTAGAATGCTTCAGCGTGCTGGACAACATCATTCTGGGGGTGGAACCCAACAAGATGGGCTTTTTGCAGAAGGCCGAGGCACGCAAAAAGGTGATGGCCCTGAGCGAAAAGTACGGCCTGCGCGTGGACCCGGATGCACTGATCAGCGATATCTCTGTTGGTATGCAGCAGCGCGTTGAGATCCTGAAGATGCTGTACCGCGACAACGAGATCCTGATCTTCGACGAGCCTACCGCAGTGCTGACCCCGCAGGAGATCGACGAACTGATGGAGATCATGCGCGGGTTCAAGAAGGAGGGCAAGTCCATCCTGTTCATTACCCACAAGCTCAACGAGATCATGGCGGTGGCAGACCGCTGCACTGTTCTGCGCAAGGGCAAGTATATGGGCACCGTGGACATCAAGGATACCACCAAGGAAGAGCTTTCCCGCATGATGGTTGGCCGTGATGTGCAGCTGCAGGTGGACAAAAAGCCTGCCAACCCCGGCGAAGTGGTGCTGGATGTGGAAAACGTTACCATGCACAGCGCCCAGCACAAGAAGGATGCAGTCCGGAATGTCTCTTTTCAGGTGCACGCCGGTGAGATCGTCTGTCTTGCCGGTATCGAGGGCAACGGTCAGACCGAGTTCGTCTACGGCCTGACCGGTCTGGAAAAGATCAGCAGCGGCAAGATCATGCTGGACGGCAAGGACATCACCAATGAGACCATCCGTCAGCGCTCCAAGGACGGCATGAGCCACATCCCGGAGGACCGTCACAAGCACGGTCTGGTGCTGGACTACAGTCTGGAAAACAACATGGTGCTGCAGCGCTACTGGCAGCCGGAGTTCCAGAAGGGCGGCTTTATCCGCAGTGATAAGGTGCGCGAATACTCCGATAAGCTGATCGCGCAGTATGATGTGCGCAGCGGTCAGGGCAGCCTGACCACCGTGCGCAGCATGTCCGGCGGCAACCAGCAGAAGGCCATCATTGCCCGCGAGATCGATAAGGACCCGAAGCTCTTGGTGGCAGTCCAGCCCACCCGCGGTCTGGACGTTGGTGCAATTGAATACATCCACCGTCAGATCGTGGCCGAGCGCGATAAGGGTACGGCCGTGCTGCTGGTCAGTCTGGAGCTGGACGAGGTGATGAACCTGTCCGACCGCATCCTTGTGATGTACGAGGGCGAGGTCGTGGGCGAATTTGACCCCAAGACCACCACCGTGCAGGAGCTGGGCCTGTATATGGCAGGCGCACGCAAGCAGGGAAAGGAGAGCAAATAACACATGAACAAGAAAAAACTTTCCCACAGCAGTCTGAACAGCTCCATCACCAGTGTGCTGGCTGCTCTGCTGTGCATCCTGATCGGCCTTGTGGTCGGTTTTCTGGTGCTGCTGGCCATCAACCCGGCCCACGCATGGGGCGACGGCTTTGTGCGCATCCTGAAGGGCGGCTTCCATGACGCACCCTACGGTGTCGGCAAGGAGCTGGCAAATGCGGCTCCCCTCATTATGACCGGTCTGTCTGTGGCGTTTGCCTTCAAGACCGGCCTGTTCAACATCGGTGCGGCGGGTCAGTATACGCTGGGCGCTTACGGCGCTCTGTACTGCGCCATCATGCTCAAGCTGCCATGGTTCGTCTGCCTGATCGTAGCCACCATTCTGGGCGGCATCTGGGGTGCGATCCCCGGCTTCTTCAAGGCCTACTTCAACATCAACGAGGTCATTACTTCCATCATGTTCAACTGGATCGGCCTGTATCTGGTCAATGAGCTCATTTACCAGAACGGCACCGGCCCCATGTACGATGTGCGCAACACCCGTACCATGAACCTGAGCAAGAACGCCGATTACGCTCAGTCCATCATCCCGGATTTCGGCCTGAACAAGCTGTTCCAGACCAACAGCACCACCATTGCCATCTTCCTGGCGGCAGCAGTGGCAGTTCTGATCTGGGTGGTGCTGAACAAGACCACCTTCGGCTACGAGCTCAAGGCTGTGGGCTTGAACAAGAGCGCTGCCCGCTACGCCGGCATCAACGAGAAGAAGAACATCATCCTCTCCATGGCCATTGCCGGTGCACTGGCCGGTTTTGGTGCGGGCCTGTACTATCTGTCCAATGTGTCCCAGTGGAACCCGCTGAACTCCACCAGCCTGCCGACAATGGGCTTCAACGGCATTTCCGTTGCACTGCTGGCAAGCTCCAACCCCATTGGCACCATTTTCTCGGCGATCTTCATTTCCCATATCTCGGTGGGCGGCTCCTTCCTTTCCACCAAGTATTACCCCACTGAGATCTCGGACCTGATCAGCGGTATCATCATCTACCTGTGTGCATTCTCCATGCTGTTCCGCGGCAAGATCCACGCACTGCTGTTCAAGAATGCCGATAAAACCAATGTGAACGCAGAGCCTGCTGCTCCTGCAAAATCTGCAACCGAAAAGGAGGGCAAGTGATATGCTGCTTCTGATCAAATATACACTGCTGTATGGCATCGTTCTGATGCTGGTGGCACTGGGCGGTATGTTCAGTGAGCACTCCGGCATCATCAACATTGCACTGGAAGGCATCATGGTCATTGGCGGTGTGGCGGGTGTTCTCACCCTGACCATGCTGCCTGCCGAAATGCCGGTCTTCCTCGTGGTGCTGATCTCTGTTCTGGTGGCGGCACTGGCCGGTATGGTGTACAGTCTGCTGCTGGCCTTTGCCTCCATCAACCTGAAGGCGGATCAGACTATCGGCGGCACGGCCCTGAACCTGCTGGCCACGGCCATCGCGGTGGTCCTTGCCAAGAATTTCAGCGATAGCGGCAGTGCAAAGCTGAACTACACCAACAGGCCCTTCCTGTTCAGCATCGGCGGGCTGGAGCTGAGCATTTTTGTGCCGCTGGGCATCATTCTGCTGATCATCAGCTATGTAGTGCTGTACAAGACCCGCTTTGGCCTGCGCCTGCGTGCCTGCGGCGAGCATCCGCAGGCAGCGGACTCTGTGGGCATCAATGTCTACAAGATGCGCTATGCCGGTGTTGTCATTTCCGGTGCACTGGGCGCGATCGGCGGCATGGCCTACATTGTGCCCCCGGTGCAGACCTGGAACTTTGAGGTAGGCGTGGCCGGCGCAGGCTTCCTTGCCATGGCTGTTATGATCTTTGGCCAGTGGAAGCCCTTCAACATCTTTGGCGCAGCCATGTTCTTTGCTGTGTTCAAGAGTCTGGCAAACATTGCAGACTCCACCTTCCTGGCACAGCTGCACTGGTCCAGCAACATCTACAACATGATGCCGTTCGTGGCGTCCATGATCATTCTTGCGTTTACCTCCAAGAACAGCATGGCACCCAAGGCAGAGGGCATCCCCTACGACAAGGGGTCCCGCTAAAACGACGATTTGTGTTCCCAAAACAAGGGCGCAGCTGCTTTTCCGGGCGGCTGCGCCCTTTTTGGTTTAAAATTGGGCAAAGTTTACAGAATGATACTTGCTTTTGTTTGGAATTTTGCTATACTATATCTTACAATGTCGTACTATTGAAAAAACGAGGAGCGTGATACGATGCGCGTTTATGATCTGATTGCAAAAAAGCGTGACGGCGGTACGCACAGCCGTGAGGAGCTGGAGCAGATCGTCAATGGCTATGTCAGCGGAGAAGTGACTGATTACCAGATGGCTGCATGGATGATGGCTGTCTATCTGCGCGGCATGACCGATGAGGAGACCGCAGAGCTGACCGATGTGATGGCTCACAGCGGTGTGATGGTGGATCTTTCGCCCATTCCGGGCATCAAGGTGGACAAGCACTCCACCGGCGGCGTGGGCGACAAGACCACGCTGGTCATTGCCCCCATCGTGGCGGCCTGCGGCGTGAAGATCGCCAAGATGAGCGGCCGGGGCCTTGGCCATACCGGCGGCACCATCGATAAGATGGAGAGCGTGCCCGGCACCAGAACCGCCCTCTCACAGGAGGAGTTCTTTGCGCAGGTGAACAGGATCGGTCTGTCGGTCATTGGCCAGAGCGAGGGCATTGCCATTGCAGATAAAAAAATGTATGCCCTGCGGGATGTGACCGCAACCGTCAGCTGCATCCCACTCATCGCATCCAGCATCATGTCCAAGAAACTGGCTTCCGGCTCGGATGCCATCCTGCTGGATGTGACCACCGGCACCGGAGCTTTTATGAAAACGGTAGACCAGAGCATTGAGCTGGCTAAGCTGATGGTATCCATTGGCACCCATCACGGCCGCCGGGTGGCTGCCATGATCACCGATATGGACACCCCGCTGGGCCATAACATTGGCAACAGTCTGGAAGTCATGGAAAGCATGGATGTGCTCAAGGGCCATGGCCCCGCCGACCTGACCGAGGTCTGCCTGCAGCTGGCGGCGAACATGCTGGTGCTGGCCGATAAGGGCACTCCTGCCGAGTGCCGCGCCATGGCCGAGGCGGTGATTGCCGATGGGTCTGCCTTTGCTAAGTGCAAGGAGATGTTTGCGGCGCAGGGCGGCGATACCCGCGTGCTGGACGATTACAGCCTGTTTGAGCAGCCCGCGGCAAGCTTTGAGCTGCTGGCAGAGCAGGACGGTTACATTGTGGCGAACGATGCCGAGAAAATCGGCTCTGCCAGCGTGCTGCTGGGTGCGGGCCGACAGAAAAAGGGCGACCCGCTGGATTTTGCCGCCGGCATCACCCTGCATAAAAAGCGCGGCGACTACGTAAAGAAGGGCGAGAGCCTTGCCACCTTCTACGGCGCAGCCGATAAGTTTGAAGCTGCCGCCGCCGAGTACCGCAGCGGCCTTGGATACGGCCCTGAGAAGCCGGAGGAAGCCCCGCTGGTGTATGCCCTTGTAACGAAGGACGGCGTGGCGCGCTATTAAATGAAATAAAAGCTTCCGGGACGGTATCTCCCGGGGCTTTTTTGCGTCATTTGGCAGGTTTTTGTTGCATAATGTGGAAAACAGTGGAACTTTGGCAGGAGATATGGTATACTATGATGAATTTGTGCTGTCCCGGCAGAAGGGACGCGGAAAGAGAAAGGACTTGTTATGAAGATCATTCTGGTGGGCGGCGGCAAGGTTGGTACTGCGCTGGCGCGGCAGCTCAGTGAGGAAGACCATAATGTGACCATTGTGGATACCAACAAAGCGCGTGTGGAGCACCTGACTGAAAGCTACGATGTGCTGGGCATCGTGGGCAACGGTTCCTCGATCACCACGCTGGCAGAGGCCGGCATTGAAGACGCGGATGTGTTCATTGCCGTGACCGGTTCGGATGAGCTGAACCTGCTGTGCTGCATGTTTGCCAAAAAGGCGGGCCACTGCCATGCAATTGCCCGCGTGCGCAACCCGTCCTACAGTCATGAGCTGGACTTTATCAAAAAGCAGATCGGCATTTCGGCCATCATCAATCCGGAAATGGCTGCAGCAAAGGAGATCTCCCATCTGCTGCGCTTCCCGGGTGCAAGCAAGATCGACACCTTTGCAGACGGCCGTGTGCGGCTGATCAAGTTTGCACTCACTGCAGAGCAGGGGCTGGATGGCGTGGCCATCCGCGAGATTCCCACCCGTCTGAAGAGCGACATTCTGGTGTGTGCAGTGGAGCGCAGCGGCGGCGTGATCATTCCGAACGGTAACTTTGTACTGCAGAACGGCGATCAGGTCACCTTCCTTGCAACACAGGATAAGGCCCACGAGTTCTTCCAGCGCATCCACCTGCCGGTGCGCCCGGTGCGCAATGCCTTCATCGTGGGCGGCGGTGCCATCGCCTTCTATCTGAGCCAGGAGCTGCTGGAAAACCACGTGCGTGTGCGCATCGTGGAGCGCGACCCTGCCCGCTGCATGGAGCTGGCCGAGCAGCTGCCCGGCGCACAAATCCTGAACGAGGACGGCTCCAACCGCGAATTCCTGCTGTCCGAGGGCATGGAGTCCACAGAGGCTTTTGTGGCCCTGACCAACATCGACGAGGAGAATGTGCTGCTGACCCTGTTTGCCAAAAAGCACTCCAAGGGCAAGCTGGTCACCAAAGTCAACCGTCTGGAATTTGATGATATTCTGGCCGGTCTGGATCTGGGCAGCGTGGTCTACCCCAAGTACATGACCTGCGATTACATCGTGCAGTATGTGCGTGCACTGCAGAACGAAGCGGGCAGCAACATCAAGACGCTGTACCGCATTCTGGACGACCGCGTGGAAGCGCTGGAATTTACCGTCCACGAGAAGAGCGCTGCCACCGGTGTCCCCCTGAGCCAGCTGCACCTGAAAAAGAATCTGCTGCTGTGCTGCATCACCCGCGGCCATCAGATCCTGATCCCGCGCGGCGGCGACCAGATCCAGGTAGGCGACAACGTGATCGTGGTCACGCTGGAGCATGGTCTGCATGACCTGCGCGATATTCTGGACAAGGGCGCAGAGGGTTGACGGAGGCAGACTATGAATTATGCGATCGTTTTCCGTCTGCTGGGCTATGTCATGCTGATCGAGGGTGCGCTGCTGCTGCTGCCCGCAGCGGCCAGCTGGATCTACGGCGAATGGTTCGTGCTGGGCGTGTTTCTGATCACGGCGGCAGTCAGCGCCGCCATCGGCTACGCCCTGCGCGGCATCAAGCCTAAAAGCAAGATGTTCTATATGCGGGAGGGCTTTGCTGCTACCTCGCTGAGCTGGATCGTCATTTCCATCGTGGGCGCCGTTCCGTTTGTGGTGGCGGGCTGCATCCCGAACCCGGTGGATGCCCTGTTTGAGACGGTGTCCGGCTTTACCACCACCGGTGCCAGCATCCTGCCCGGGGTGGAGGATCTGCCCAAGGGCATCCTGTTCTGGCGCAGCTTCACCCACTGGATCGGCGGCATGGGCGTTCTGGTGTTCCTGCTCTCGCTGCTGCCCCTGACCGGTGGCTCCCACGTCAACCTGATGAAGGCAGAAAGCCCCGGCCCTCAGGTGGATAAGCTGGTGCCCAAGGTGCAGTCTACCGCAAAGATCCTGTACGGCATCTATTTTGCACTCACCGTGCTGGAGGTGGTATTCCTGCTGCTGGGCGGCATGCCGCTGTTTGAGTCCATGCTCACGGCCTTCGGTACGGCGGGCACCGGCGGCTTCGGCTTCAAGAACGACAGCTTTACCAGCTTTTCTCCCTACATCCAGTGGGTCGTGACCATCTTCATGATCCTGTTTGGTGTCAACTTCAATGCCTACTTCCTGCTGCTGCTGCGCAAATTCAACCGCGCCATCAGCGAGGAAGTGCGCGGCTACTTCGCCATTATTCTGGTGGCAATTGGCATTATCACGGCCAATATCTACAGCCTTTATAACAGCTTTGGCGAAGCGGTGCGTCAGGCAGCCTTTCAGGTGGGCTCCATCATCACGACCACTGGCTTTTCCAGCTGCGATTTTGACCTGTGGCCCACCCTCTCCAAAGAAATTCTGGTGGTGCTCATGTTCATTGGTGCCTGCGCAGGCAGCACCGGCGGCGGCATCAAGGTGAGCCGCCTCCTCATTCTGGGCAAGACCTTGGGCAAAGAGCTCAAGCAGGCACTGCACCCGCAGGTGGTGGCCCCCGTCCGCATGGACGGCAAGCTGCTCAACCACGAGACCATCCGCACCACCAATGTGTTTATGGGCGCGTATTTCTTCATCTTCGTGGTATCCTTCCTGCTCATCAGTCTGGATGGCTTTGATATGGTGACGAACTTCACAGCCATTGCAGCTACTTTGAACAACATCGGCCCGGGCCTTGCGCAGGTGGGCCCCATGATGAACTTTGGCAGCTTTACGAACCCTGCAAAGCTGGTGATGATCTTCGACATGCTGGCCGGCCGTCTGGAGATCTTCCCGATGCTGGTGCTGTTCCTGCCGGATACATGGCGCAGATTCTAAAAAGCAATTATAAAAAGCCATCTGTGATCTTCTGCTCGTATTGAGCATTTGGAAAGATACAGATGGCTTTTTTGCGCGTAACAGTAAGCTGCACAAACCCTTCCCTTTTCGGGGAAGGCGGATCTGCGAAGCAAAGACGAAGAAGTTTTTATACTTCCACTTTTTCCTGTGCCCGGTACTGCAGGGCTTCCAGCACACAGTCCTCATCCAGCAGCTGTTTGCCTGCCAGATCGGCCACCGTGCGGGCCACCCGCAGGATACGGTCATGGGCGCGGGCGGAAAGGCCCAAAGCGTCGTAGGAGGCGCGCAGCAGCCGCTCGGCGGCGGGGGTCATGCGGCAGACGCGCCGCACCTGCCCGGCGGTGAGCTGGGCATTGCAGAGCACACCCTCAAAACCCGGGGCGGTATAGCGCTTTGCCTGAATGGCCCGGGCGCTAAGCACCTGTTTGCGCAGATCGGCGCTGCTCTCGGAAGGGACGACGGCGTGCAGCTCGTCAAAGGCGATGGGGTCCATCTCCACGCACAGGTCGATGCGGTCCAGCAGCGGGCCGGACACACGGCTGCGGTACTGCCGCACAGCACTGGGCGAACAGGTGCACTGCCGGGTGGGGTGGCCGTAGTAGCCGCACTTACAGGGGTTCATGGCGGCTACCAGCTGGAAGCGGCTGGGATAGGTGGCACTGCCTGCCGCTCGGCTCACGGTGATCTGGCCGTCCTCCAGCGGCTGGCGCAGCACTTCCAGACTCTCGCGGGAGAACTCCGGCAATTCGTCTAAAAACAGCACACCGCAGTTGGCAAGGCTGCACTCGCCGGGCCGGAACTGTGCGCCGCCGCCAGCCAGAGCTGCGGCACTGGCCGAGTGGTGCGGGCTGCGGAAAGGCCGTGCAGAGATCAGGCCCCGGCCCTGCGGCAGCTGCCCTGCAATGGAATAAATTTTAGTGGTCTCCACGGCTTCCTCACGGGTGAGCGGCGGCAGGATGCCGGGCAGACGCTTTGCCAGCATGGATTTGCCGGTGCCGGGTGCGCCAATGAGCAAAACATTGTGTCCGCCTGCGGCAGCAATGACCATAGCCCGCCGCGCCAGCGACTGGCCCATCACGTCCGCAAAATCCGGCACCTGTGCCCATGCGTCTGCAGGGTCAAAGGGAACAACAGCCGCCGGGGCAAGCGGGGAGATGCCGCGCAGGGCATCTACAACTTCGCGTGCCGTGTGGGCGGGGTAGACGGCCATGCTGTCGGCACAGGCCTCGGCTGCTTCGGCGGCATTCTCGGCAGGTACATACAGGGCGTGGGTGCCATTTTCTGCTGCAGCCAGCGCCATGGGCAGCACGCCGGAAACCGGCCGCAGGGTGCCGTCCAGTGCCAGTTCGCCCAGAAATGCCGCGTCGGCAGGCACATCCTCCAGCTGGCCGCTGGCAGTGAGCACTGCCAGCAGAAGCGGCAGGTCGTACACCGGGCCGGTCTTGCGCACATCCGCCGGGGCAAGATTGATGGTAATGCGCCGGTCCGGGAACTTGAAGCCCAGATTTTTGATGGCGGCGCGCACACGGTCGGCGCTTTCACGCACAGCGGAATCCGGCAGGCCCACGATGGAAAAGGCGGGCAGACCGCCGGAAATGTCGGCCTCCACTGCCACGGCAAAGCCGCTCAGGCCGTTCAGACCAAAGCTTCTGGTAACAGAATACATGTTGTTCTCCCTTATCCCAGCGGATGATATGACGGAAAAGAATTGGCAAAAGTGGAAAATATTGGATGATTGTGTCATACTTCGACACAAAAATACTTCTGAATTCATTATAGTAAAGGGCAGGAAAGATGTCAATGCGATAGAAAGGAGAGAGTTTTCCATGATGAGCAAAGAATACTGCCGCTATATCCGTACATATTCAGAACTGGAAGGGCTGCAGCATGCCCACACCCTTGTATATTGCGGTGCCGCCGCTGCGCAGGGCGTTGTAATGGAGCTGCGGCAGGAGCAGGATGGCCGGGTGCGCCGCAGCGCGGTGCTGCTGCAGGACAGTTTTGCCCGGGCAATGCAACTGCTGCGCTACCTGTGTGAAAACAGCGTCGGTTTGGAGCAGTGGCTGGACGTTCTGGACGATGCAGGCCAGAGTTATGAACTGCTGGAAAATGCAGGCGAGGCCGGGATGGTTCCCGACTTTACCGGGAAAAACTTGGAATTTTGTGCCATATGCCGGTTTTGAACTGCAAATCTTGTTGCAGATTACGCAATTGACACATGAACGCGGAGAGTTTATATTATAAGTAGGTTTAACCAAACCTGTTCTTTTTTGCGGAAAAATTTACAAAAGGTAAGGTGTGCAAGATGTATTTGGATGAATATAAGCGCTGGATGGCTGCAGAGCTGGAAGACGCTGATCTGAAGCCGGAGCTGGCCAAGATCGAGGGAAATGATGACGAAATCAAGGACCGCTTTGCTGTGGCTTTGAAGTTTGGCACCGCTGGTCTGCGCGGCGTTCTGGGCGCTGGCACCAACCGTATGAATATCTATGTTGTGCGTCAGGCCACGCAGGGTCTGGCAAACTGGGTCAAGACTCAGGGTGGCAACCAGACTGTGGCTATCAGCTACGACAGCCGCCTGAAGAGCGATATCTTTGCCAAGACCGCCGCAGGCGTTCTGGCGGCAAACGGTATCAAGGTGCGCATTTACGATGCTCTGATGCCTGTGCCTGCACTGAGCTTTGCTACCCGTTACTACCAGTGCAATGCTGGTATCATGGTCACGGCTTCTCACAACCCGGCCAAGTACAACGGCTACAAGGCCTACGGCCCGGATGGCTGCCAGATGACCGATGATGCTGCTGCCATCGTGTACGATGAGATCCAGAAGACGGATGTGCTGACCGGTGCAAAGTACATCTCCTTTGCCGAGGGCGTGGAGCAGGGCCTGATCCGCTTTGTGGGCGATGACTGCAAAAAGGCACTGTATGATGCCATTGAGGCCCGTCAGGTGCGCCCGGGCCTGTGCAAGACTGCCGGCCTGAAGCTGGTGTACAGCCCGCTGAATGGTTCCGGTCTGGTGCCTGTCACTCATGTGCTGAACGATATGGGCATCACCGATATCACCATCGTGCCCGAGCAGGAGTACCCCAACGGCTACTTTACCACCTGCTCCTACCCGAACCCCGAAATTTTCGAGGCTCTGAAGCTGGGTCTGGAGCTGGCAACCAAGACTGGTGCCGATCTGATGCTGGCCACCGACCCCGATGCCGACCGCGTGGGCATTGCCATGAAGTGCCCGGATGGCAGCTATGAGCTGGTATCCGGCAACGAGATGGGCGCTCTGCTGCTGGATTACATCTGCGCAGGCCGCATCGAGAAGGGCACCATGCCCAAAAAACCGGTGGCCGTCAAGTCCATCGTGTCCACTCCGCTGGCCGATGCCATTGCCGCACACTACGGCGTGGAAATGCGCAGCGTGCTGACCGGCTTCAAGTGGATCGGCGACCAGATCGCAAATCTGGAAGCTGCCGGTGAGGTGGACCGCTTCATCTTTGGCTTCGAGGAGAGCTACGGCTATCTGGCCGGCCCCTATGTACGCGATAAGGATGCCGTCATCGGTTCCATGCTGATCTGCGAAATGGCCGCTTACTACCGCAGCATCGGTTCCTCCATCAAGCAGCGTCTGGAAGAGATCTATAAACAGTATGGCCGCTACCTGAACAAGGTGGACAGCTTCGAGTTCCCCGGCCTGACCGGCATGGAGAAGATGGCTTCCATCATGCAGAAGCTGCGTGATAACCCGCCCGCCGAGCTGGCTGGCCACAAGGTGGTCAAGGTGACCGACTACAAGAAGCCCGAGGAGACCGGCCTGCCTGCAGCAAACGTGTTGATCTACAGTCTGGAAAACGGTGCGACCGTTGTGGTGCGTCCCTCCGGCACTGAGCCGAAGATCAAGACCTACTTCACCACTCTGGGCAAGGATCTGGCTGAAGCACAGGCACAGAAGGATGCTCTGGCTGCTGCCATCGAGCCGATCCTGAAGTAAACTCCATCAAGAACAAGTTTGTGCCCCTCTGCTGTGTGCAGAGGGGCATTTTTGCTGTAGAATATTGGTTGCAGTTTGGGAAGTTATACGCTATAATAAAATATGGCTTACTATAGGAATCGGGCAGGTGAAGAAATTGGAAAAGAGAGTATCCGCGGTACTGGTGGCGGCGGGGTCTTCCACACGCATGGGCTTTGACAAGCTCAGCTTTGATCTGGGCGGCGAGACCGTGCTGCACCGCAGCATCCGCGCGTTTGAACAGGACCCGCTTGTCACGGAGATCGTGCTGGTGGCCGGTAAGAACCGCGCCTTTGTGGAGCAGCAGGCAGCAGACTGCACAAAGCCTGTGCAGATCGTAACGGGCGGCACCACCCGCGCCGAGAGCGCAAAAAACGGCGTGCTGGCGGCAGCAGGGGAGCTTGTGGCAGTGCACGACGCGGCAAGACCCTTCGCCAGTCAGGCCGTCATCACAGCAGCGCTGGAAGCAGCGGCCCGGTGCGGCGCAGCTGCACCTGCCGTACCGGTAAAGGATACCATCAAGGCTGCAGCGCGCGGCAACGGAAAGACCGTGCCGGATGCCTGCCTTGTGTACACAACGCCCGACCGCAGCACCCTGTATGCGGTGCAGACCCCTCAGTGCTTTGACCGCGCAGAGTACCTTGCTGCGCTGGAAGAGCTGGATGCCGAAAAAGCCCGCCTTGTCACCGACGACTGCAGCCTGTTCGAGCTGACCGGCCGCGCCGTGCAGCTGACACAGGGCGATTACGCCAATTATAAGATCACGACCCGCGAGGACTTGCCCCGCCCGGAACAGAAAGAGGAACACAAAATGCGCATTGGACATGGTTATGACGTGCACCGTCTGGTGGAAGGCCGCAAGTTGATTCTGGGCGGCGTGGAAGTGCCCTTTGAAAAAGGCCTGCTGGGCCACTCGGATGCAGATGTGCTGGCCCATGCGGTGATGGATGCTGTGCTGGGTGCCGCTGCGCTGGGGGATATCGGCCAGCATTTCCCGGACAATGACCCGGCCTACTCCGGTGCTGACAGCCTGAAGCTTGCCCGCCGTGTGGCCGAAATTTTAAAGGAGCACGGTTTCCGCATTGAAAATATCGACGCGACGCTGTTGTGTCAGCGGCCCAAGCTTGCGCCGTACATTCCGGCCATGCGCCAGAATCTGGCCGATGCCTTCGGCCTGCCGGTGGACGCTGTGAGTGTGAAGGCCACTACCGAGGAACATCTGGGCTTTACCGGTGAGGGGCTGGGCATTGCCGCCCACGCTGTTGCCCTGATCGAAACACTGTAAACGGGAGCGTGTACCAATGACTCTGAACGCGATCATTGCAAATTTCCAGACCTTCAAACTGGTCGATTTGCTGGATATCATCATCATTTCCTTCCTGATTTACCAGCTGCTGGGCATTGTCAACCGCACCCGCGCCGGCCAGCTGTTCAAGGGTGCGCTGCTGGTGATGGCCGTCTATCTGGTGGCAGAAACGCTGAATATGCGTACCGTCACATGGCTGCTGAACTCACTGCTGCAGGTGGGCCTGCTGACGCTGGTGGTGCTGTTCCAGCCGGAGATCCGCCGTGCGCTGGAGCGCATGGGCCAGACCGACCAGTGGGCCGCCAAGCTGTTCAATGTCAAAGGCCGCTACAACGATCCCAGCCTGAAGGGTGCATGGCGCAGCGCCATCATTGCCATCTGCGATGCGGCAGAGCGCTTTTCTGAGACCAAGACCGGTGCACTGATTGTGCTGGAACGCCACACGAACCTTTCGGAGATCGTGCGCACCGGCACGCCGGTGAACAGTGCGGTCAATCTGGAAGTGCTGGGCACCATTTTCTACGAGGGCACGCCCCTGCACGATGGTGCTGCCATCATTGAGAATGGCCGCATCAAAGCCGCGGGCTGTGTGCTGCCGCTTTCCAACAATCTGGATCTTGGCAAGGATATGGGCACCCGTCACCGCGCCTGCCTTGGCATTGCCGAAAATTCCGACGCCATCGCCATCGTGGTCAGCGAGGAGACCGGTATCATCTCCATGGCAAAGAACGGCGTGCTGATCCGCCATTTTGACCGGCAGACCCTGTATACCCGTCTGGTGGATGAGATGATCCCTAAGGAGACCACCACCGAAAAGACGACGGTCAGCGGCTGGCGCGGTCAGCTGGACCGTCTGTGGAAATGGGTCAGCCAGAAGGAGGACGATGCGCAATGAACAACGAACCCAACAAGAAAAATGGCGCAAAGCCTGCGGTCGCCCATAAGAAAAACATTCTGGACGACCGCCGCATCCGGCTGGCACTTTCGGTGCTGGGTGCCATCGTTGCATGGATGGTGGTCACGATCATCGTCCAGCCAGGCACCAGCAACACCATCTACAATGTACCGGTGGATTATACCTACGATTCCGCTGCTTACACCTCCCGGGGCCTGAGCATCGTCAGCGCCGAGGATAAGACCGTGAACCTGAAAATCTCCGGCGACGGCTACACCATCGGCGGGCTGACGGCTTCCGATTTTGTGGTCTACCCGGATTTTTCCAGCGTACGCGACAGCGGCGAAAAGACCCTGCGCCTGCTGGTACGCGGTGCCAACGGCCTGCTGAACGGTGTGACTGTGACCATGGAAGGCAATGACAACACGGTGGATGTGGTGTTTGACGTGGTGGAGGAAAAGACCCTGCCCGTTACCATTACCACCAACTACCTGACCATCGCGGACGGTTATATCCTTTATAGTACGGATGTTTCCAAGGAGAATATCACCCTTTCCGGCCCCAGCAGTGAGCTGAATAAAGTTGCTACCTGCACTGCAGAGGTGACCTACAGCGGCGAACTGACCGAGTCCATCACGCTGAACACGCCGCTGCGCTTCTATACCTCCGGCGGCAAGGAAGTCAAGTTTGAGTACACGGAGCTGGAAGAGAACAGCGTGGATGTGACCTTGCAGGTGTACAAGATGGCAACGCTGCCGGTGGACGTGAATTTCATCAATGCACCGCGTGATTTTGATGATTCGATGCTGGTATATGCACTCAGCCGCAAGCAGCTCAAGGTGGCAGGTCCGGCAGATAAGATCGATATGCTGTCCACGCTGCCCATCGGCAATATCGACCTTTCCACCTTTACACTGAACAAGAGCTATGAGCTGCCCATCGACCTGCCCGCAGACATCTATCTGCTGGATAACATTTCCACCATAACGGTCAGCTTTGACTGCTCCAATCTGGGAACCAAGACCATGAACCTGCCCAATACCTGCGTGCAGGTGGTCAACCTGCCCTCTACCTACCAGCTGACGGTGCAGACCGAACGCCTGATGAATGTAACGCTCTGCGGCCCCAAGGGCGCGATCGAAACGCTGACCCCGGAGCAGGTGGTCATTGAGATCGATGCCGAGGATTTCTCGGTGGCGACCGGCGAGCAGAACATTGCCTGCCGCCTGTATGTGCCCTCCAACGGCAAGATCTTTGCACTGGGCAGCTATGTGCTGCAGTGCCGCATCGAAAGCAACTGAAACAAAAAGGAACACACGATAACATGATTCTGGTTCGCAACATCCGTCTGCCGCTCTCTGCCGGAGAGCCGCAGGCATTTGAAAAAGCCCTGCACGCTGCCCGCATCCCGCGCGGAAAGGTGCAGCATCTGGGCGTGGCAAAGCTCTCGGTGGATGCCCGCCATGGCCAGCCCAAGCTGGTGTATACCGTGGCTGTCACCCTGAAAGAACCTGCCGAGGAAGCGGCTTTTGCAGCCCGCTGTGGTGATGCTTCTCTGCAGCAGAAGGTGGATTTTTCGGTGCAGAATGGCATCCAGCCACTGGCACATCGGCCTGTGGTGTGCGGCCTTGGCCCGGCGGGCCTGTTTGCAGCGCTGCTGCTGGCCCGGCAGGGCTATCAGCCCATTGTGCTGGAGCGCGGCCCGGCGCTGGACGAGCGCGTAAAGGCGGTGGAACATTTTTCTGCTACCGGCGAACTGGATGTGAATGCGAACATTCAATTTGGCGAGGGCGGTGCCGGTACCTTTTCGGACGGCAAGCTGACCACCCGCATCGGCGATGAGCTGTGCGGCTTTGTTACCGAGGTGTTCCTGCAGCACGGTGCGCCGGAGGAGATCGCCTGGAAGCAGAAGCCCCATGTGGGCACCGACCTGCTGCGCGGTGTGATCACCTCTATCCGCAAGGAGATCGAAGCTCTGGGCGGTGAGGTGCATTTCAACACGGCCCTGACCGGCTTTGAACAGAAAAATGGTCAGCTCACCGGCATTTTTACCACAAATGGCACCTTTGCCTGCGAAGCTTTGGTGTTCGCGGTGGGCCACTCGGCCCGCGATACCTTCGGGATGCTGATGGACGGCGGCCTGCAGCTGGAATGCAAGCCGTTCAGCGTGGGCTTCCGCGCCGAGCATCTGCAGAGTGAGATCGAAAAGAGCTTATATCACGAGGCTGCCGGGCATCCGGCTCTGCCGCGGGGCGAGTATCAACTCTCCCAGCATGTGGGGGAGCGGTGCGTTTACACCTTCTGCATGTGCCCCGGCGGGCAGGTGGTGGCATCGGCCAGCGAGGAAGGCCGTGTAGTGACCAACGGCATGAGCTTCCACGCCCGCAATGGCAAAAATGCCAACGCGGCCGTGGTGGTGAGCGTGGGAGGCAAGGACTTTGCAGACGATCCGCGCCGGGCCATCGCGTTCCAGCGGGAGCTGGAAGCCAAAGCCTACGCCGCTGGGCGCAGTGCAGGGGAGTATGCCGCTCCGGCAGAGAACATCCAGAGCTTTCTGGAAGGGCGCGGCCAGCTGAACATTGGACGCGTGCAGCCTACCTATGACCGCGGCGTTGCTGCGGCAGACCTCGGCGCACTGCTGCCGCAGGAGCTGGCCGAAACGCTGCGGGCGGGCCTGCGCGCCTACGAGCGCAAAATTGCGGGTTATACCGCGCCGGAAGCGATCCTTACGGGTCTTGAGACCCGCACCAGCAGCCCGGTGCGGCTGAAGCGGGAAGAAAATTTTGAATGCACCCAGCTGGCAGGTCTGTATCCCTGCGGCGAGGGTGCCGGATATGCGGGCGGCATCATGAGCGCCGCCGTGGATGGCCTGCGGGTGGCCCGCGCCATCATCAGCCGGTATGCACCGGCAGAAGGGTGAGAAGAATTCGATGAACGATCGTGAAAACGATACAATGAGAGAAAATGAGGGCCGTCAGGTGCAGCAGGAGCTGGAAAACCAGCTGCGCGCCTTTGGCGATACCGTGTCGGATGCCTTTGCCCATGGCTTTGAGGGCAAAGGGGAGGACATTGGTGACCGCGCCTATGGTGTGGGCCGTGCGGCGGTGAATGCTGCAAACTTTGGCCTTGGCGAAGCGGCAAAGGCGTTCCGCAGCAGTCGGGAGGAATACTACCGCAGCCGTCAGAATGCGCAGAATACGAAAAAACAGGGCTTGAATGAGGACTGTATCAACGCGCAGGCCGCAGGTGTTTCCGGCTGGTTCCGGCAGATGTTCGGCAAGGCAGAGACGACCCCGGCAGACGAGATCCGCGCCAGTGCCAAAAAGCGGTACAGCGCAGGCTGCGCATTGCTGGCAGTCGGCATCACGTTTACGGTGATCTTTGGCATCACGGCGGTTTCCTGTCTGGGTGCGGCGGGCCTGTTTACGCCCAATGCGGCGGTTCTGCAGGCTCTTCTGCAGGACAGCTTTATGGCTGAAAATGCTGCAGCCATGGGCAGCTTTGCGCTGGGGGCGGTGCGGATCACCGGCTGGTGCTTTGCGGCTGTCACCGCCGTGTTCGTGTGGATGATCACTGCCGGTGCATCCCGCCTGAAGGCCAGCAAGACGCTGCTCCGTCTGGCCGAGGCAGCAGAAGGCTTTGACTGCAAAAAGGGCCTGCCGCTGGAAGCCGTGGACGAGAAAAAGGCCCGTGCCCTCAAGCGGGTGCGCAGATTCATCCGCAATGGCTGGCTGAGTGCATGGGTGGACGAAAAAGCGGAAAAGCTTTACCTGACTGCTGAGGATTACCGTGCCGCGCAGGAAGCTGCCGCAGCCTCCAAGGCACCGCCGCAGCCGGAACCGGCGACAGAAAAAACAGACGATGTGCCGCTCAATCTTGAGACGGCGCGCCGCTTTGCCGCCGTGCTGCAGCAGGAAAAACAGCTGATGCAGGATGCGCAGGGCCGCGAAGAGCTGGACCATATGCAGACCACCACCACTGCCATCTGTGACTGGCTGGAAGCACACCCGGAAAGCCTGCCCAAGGCCCGCCGCTTTGCGGAATACTATATCCCCACCACCCTCAAGCTGCTGCACACCTACAACGATGTGCAGGGCCAGCAGGGCGAAAACGCCGAGACCATCCGTCGCGATATCGCGGGCATCCTTCACACGCTGAATCAGGCCTACGACACCCTGTATGATACGCTGCTCTCGGATGTAGCGATGGATGTCTCTTCTGAGATCGCCGCCCTGCAGGGAATGCTGGCCAACGACGGCCTGACGGGAGGAAATTTTGAATGACCTACCGTGCATGGAATCTGAAGCCGCTGGACCGTGCCGCGCTGCGGGAGCTGACGCAGGCGATTGCGGAGCAGGCCACCGAAGAACTGGAATATAACGCACAGAACGACGAGCCGTGGAGCGAGCAAAAATATGCGGCCGCCCTTGCCGCCCAGCAGAAGGAAAATGCCCTGTTGGCGGGCGTGCTGACGGCCCGCGGCATTACCGACCCTACCGAAGCACTGACCCTGCTTGCCGGTGAGGAAGAGTTGAGCGACCCTTCGCTGCTCACCGATATGGACAAGGCCTGTGAGCGCATCTGGCGGGCCATTGACGAGGGCGAGACCATTGTGGTGTTCGGCGATTATGACGTGGACGGCGTGACGGCCACGGCCCTGCTGTACCAGCATCTCAAGGGCATGGGGGCTACCGTAAAATGCATGCTGCCCAGCCGCGAGGGCGACGGCTACGGCCTTTCGCGCAATGCCATCCGTTCCATCCACGATAAGGGCTGCAAGCTGATCGTGACGGTGGATAACGGCATTTCTGCTGTGGAAGAAGCCGATTATGCCGCTGAACTGGGCATTGACCTGATCATTACCGACCATCATCTGCCGCCGGAAACTCTGCCCAAGGCCATTGCCGTGGTAGACCCCCGTCGTGAGGACGACACCAGTCCCTTCAAGGGCCTGTGCGGTGCGGGCGTGGCATTCAAGCTGTGTGCCGCACTGGATGGCTGCCCGCCGGAAGAAATGCTGGACTACTGCGGCGACCTTGCCGCTGTGGGTACTGTGGCGGACGTGATGCCGCTTACCGGCGAAAACCGCACCCTTGTCAAGGCGGGCCTGCGCCAGCTGCAGAACACGGACCGTCCGGGTCTGGAAGCGTTGCTGGAAGAGGTGGGCCTTGCGGGCAAACCGGTCACCGCAGAAAATGTCAGCTACGCCATTGCGCCCCGCATCAATGCGGCTGGCCGCATGGACAACGCTGTTACGGCTTTGCAGCTGGTGATGTGTGAGGACCCAGACCGCGCCGCAGAGCTGGCCCATAAACTGAACGAGATCAATACAAAGCGTCAGGAGACAGAGCTGCAGATCTTCAAGGCTGCGCAGGAACTGCTGGAACAGGAACCGGAGCGGCTGGAAGACCGCGTGATGCTGCTGTGGGGCCGCGATTGGCACCCCGGTGTCATTGGCATCGTGGCATCCCGGCTGGTGGAACGCACCGGCCGGCCTGTGATCGTGGTGACGATCGACGAGCACGGCGAATGCAAGGGCAGCGGACGCAGCGTGCAGGGCTTCAATTTGCATGCCTGCATTGGTGCCTGCGCAGATCTGCTCATCCGCTACGGCGGCCATGCCATGGCTGCGGGCCTTTCGGTGCGGGAAGAAAATCTGCCCGCTCTGCGCCGCCGCCTGAACGACTGGGCAGCACGGGAATGCCCGGTGCTGCATACCACCCCGCTGGAGTGCGATCTGCCCATCCATCTGGACCGTGTGACCGTGGAAAGTGTGCGGAAGCTCGACCAGCTGGCTCCCTATGGGGCCGAGAACCCGACCCCGGTGTTCCTTTTGCAGAACGCCGTGCTGGATGGGGTATACCCGGTATCGGAGGGCAGGCACAGCCGCCTGCGCCTGCGGCAGGGTAATGCCAGCGTGTATGCCGTGTGGTTCGGTATGCCGCCGGAACAGCTGCCCTATGCCATGGGCGATGTGGTGGATGCTGCGCTGAACCTTTCGGTCTACGATTCGCCCCGGGGCGCACAGCTTTCGGGCCGCATTCTGGACCTGCATCCGGCAGGGCTGGGCACAACGCTTGCGGAGCAGGCTGCTTTTGTGGTGGCGCTGCGCCGCGGCACACCCCTGACTGAGGAACAGAAAAAGCTTATTACGCCTGAGCGTAGTGATATCGTCACAGTGTACCGTGAGCTGCAGGCGCGCCGCTGGCACGCAGAAGATCTGCAGCCGCTGTGCGCAAAACTGGGCGAGGAAAATACAGGCAAAACACTGGTGGCAGTGACGGCCTTGGAACAGGTGGGACTGATCGCCACGGTGGAAAAGGGTGGGGCAAAATATCTGGAGCTTGTGCCTGCGCAGAGCAAAAAGAACCTTGCGGATGCCCCGGTCCTGAAATGTTTGGAGGGAATGTAAAATGCCAGAGGGAAAGAAAACTGCTGTCCCTGCACCGAAGCCGGTGCGGGAAGAGGATCTCTACTCCGCAAAGACCCACCTGCATCAGCCGGTACCGGTGCAGGAAACGGCTACCGTTTCTGCAACAGCACAGCTGGCCGATGCCCCGGAAGGCGCGCTGCCTTCGGAGGTGCGGCCGGAGATCGTTACCTGGGAAAAGCTGTGCGAGGCCATCAAGGCCAGTGGCCGCTCCTACAATATGGAGATGATCGAAAAGGCATATAACCTTGCCAACACTGCCCACAAGGGGGTGTGCCGCCGCAGCGGCGAGCCGTATATCTGCCATCCGCTGGCTGTGGCACGACTGGTGCTGGATCTTGGCATGGACTCCGAGAGCATTGCTGCGGCCCTGCTGCACGATGTGGTGGAGGACACTCCCACTACGCTGGACGACCTGAAAGCCGCCTTTGGCGAGGAAGTTGCCCTGCTGGTGGACGGCGTGACCAAGCTGACCAAGATCCAGTTCTCTAACATTGAGGAACTGCAGGCTGAAAACCTGCGCAAGATGCTGCTGGCCATGAGCCGCGATGTGCGCGTGATGATCATTAAGCTGTGCGACCGGCTGCACAACATGCGCACCGGTGATGCATGGCCGGAACAGAAGCGCCGCGATAAAGCCCGCGAGACTATGGAGGTGTATGCCCCCATCGCCAACCGTCTGGGCATCCTGAACGTGAAGGAAGAGCTGGAAGACCGCAGCCTGCATTACCTTGACCCTGTGGGCTACGAGGAGATCAGCCGGATGCTCAGTGAGCGTGCAGGCGAGGAGTTCCTTGCAAAGGTGTCCGGTGTGATCGAGCGGAGGCTGGCCGAAAGCGGCATTGAGGGCGCTACCATCAAGCGCCGCGTCAAGAGCATTTACGGCATCTACCGCAAGACCATCATGCAGAACAAGTCCTTTGATGAAATCTACGATATCTATGCGGTGCGTGTCATTCTGGATACGCTGGCCGAGTGCTACAGCACTCTGGGCCTCATCCACGATATGTACCATCCGCTGCCCAACCGCTTCAAGGACTATATCTCCACTCCCAAGCCCAATGGCTACCAGAGCCTGCACACCACCGTCATCGGCCACGAGGGCATCCCCTTTGAGGTGCAGATCCGCACCCGCAAGATGGACGAGCAGGCCGAGTACGGCGTTGCGGCCCACTGGAAGTATAAAGAAGGTCTGGATGGCCACGACAAGCTGGACGAACGTCTGGCATGGGTGAGCCAGCTGTTGGAAAACCAGCGCGTCAGCGAGGATTCCGGCAATCTGCTGCACGACCTCAAGAGCGACCTGCTGCCGGAGGAAGTGTTTGCCTTTACCCCCAAGGGCGATGTCATCAACCTGCCCACCGGCGCTACCTGCATCGATTTTGCCTATGCGATCCATTCGGCGGTGGGCAACCGCATGGTGGGCTGCAAGGTGAACAACCGCATGGTGCCCATCGACCACATCGTTTCCACCGGCGAGATCATCGAAGTGATCCTTGGCCCGGCGGACAAAGGCCCCAGCCGCGACTGGCTCAAGATCGTGCGCACCAGCGAAGCGAAGAGTAAGATCCGAAACTGGTTCAAAAAGATGCGCCGCGAGGAAAATATCACGCAGGGACGTGATGCATTGGCCCGTGAGCTGCGCAGGGAAATGATCATCCTTCCGGACGACCAGCTGGACGATTTTATCAACAGCTGTTCCCGCCGCCTGCGCCAGAACAATGCCGAGGAGCTTTATGCCGCCATCGGCTACGGCGGCATGACCATTGCCAACTGCCTGCCCAAGCTCAAGGAGGAGTGGCAGAAGCTGAAAGCTTCGGAGGAAAAGGCCGGGGAAGACCTGCCCAAGGTGGACCTGAGCCGTGTGCACGCTACCGACGGCGTGGTGGTGGAAGGCTTCGATAACACCCCCATCAAGTTTGCCAAGTGCTGCAGCCCGCTGCCGGGCGACCCCATCGTGGGCTTTATCACCCGCGGCTTTGGCGTTTCCATCCACAAGCAGAGCTGCGCCAATGCCATTTCCAGCATGAAGGATCCCACCAACGCCCCCCGCTGGGTCAAGGCGTACTGGGCCGACAGCGTCAGGGACAGCTATAAGGCCGGCATTGAGATCATTGCGCTGAACCGCAACGAGCTGCTGCAGGATGTGCTGGCTGCGCTGGCGGATATCCGGGTGCCCATCTATGCGGTGAACGCCCGTCAGGTGGAAAACAACTGCGCCATGGTCAGCCTGACCATCGGCATCAACAATACCGAGCACCTCAACCGCGTGGTCGCAAGACTTTCCAAGGTGAAGGACGTGCTCAAGGTGACAAGGAGCTAAAACATGCGTGCAGTCATTCAGGCGGTGTCTTCCGCCAGTGTGCGGGTAAACGGCGGTGAGCCGCGGGCCATCGGGCCGGGCCTTATGATCCTGCTGGGTGTCAGGGATACCGACAGTCTGGACATCGTGCCCAAGCTTGCCGATAAATGCGCGGGCCTGCGCATCTTTCCGGACGCAGAGGGCAAGCTGAATCTCAGCGCAAAGGACCTTGGCTATTCGGCTCTGGTGGTGAGCCAGTTCACCCTTTACGGCGACACGAAAAAAGGCTACCGGCCCAGCTTTATCAAGGCCGCAAAGCCGCCGCTCTCCGTGGATGCTTACGAGCTGTTCCTTGCAGAGATGAACAAACAGGGCTTGAAGGATGTTCAGCACGGCGAGTTTGGCGCGGACATGCAGGTGGCTCTTGTGAACGAAGGACCCTGCACCATTATCATCGATACCGACGAGTGGAAGAAAAAGGAGTGACCGCCATGCAGGCTTTTCATATTCCGGGCGCTGCGCCGCTGTATACCAATACCTTCCTGCTCATTTCCGACGCAGGCCATGCCGTGGTCATTGACCCGGCGGCAGATGCGCAGACCTACGATAAAATTTTAAAGGAAAACAATGCGCAGCTCACCACCATCCTGTGCACCCACGGCCACTACGACCATGTGGGCAGCGCCGAAGCCTTGCGCACCGAGTGGAACGCAAAGCTCTACTGTGAGGCTGCCGACCTTGCAGGCGACCGCATGTATCCGCTGAGCGCAGCGGACTGCGGCTACGCAGAAGGGGAGACTGTCTCGGTAGACGAGCTGCAGTTCACGGTCTGGCACACGCCCGGCCATACGCCCGGCGGCGTGGTGCTGCTGTGCGGCGAGTATCTCTTCTGCGGCGATACCCTGTTTGCAGGCAGCATCGGCCGTACCGATCTGGAGGGCGGCAGCAGTGCACAGATGGCCGAGAGTCTGCGTAAACTGGCAAAGCTGCCCATCCCGCGCGGCACGCAGGTGCTGCCCGGCCATGGCGAGTTCTCCACCTTTGGCGATGAACTGGACAACAATTACTTCATCCGCAGCGCTGTGCGCGGCAACAATGATTTATTTTAAAGAGTGAACAACATGAAGATTTATATTACCGGCCTGCCTTCCGGCTACGAAGTGGAGCATCTGGTGCGTTTGTTTTACCCCATGGCACCGCTCACCCTCACCCCGCCGGAGAACGCCGAGGACTGCGTCTGGGCAGAAAAAACGCCGGACGGCCTGCATACACTGGTGCGTCAGGACGGCAGAAGTGCTGAACGACACGCACCGCTGCCCGCGCCTGTGGAACAGGGCGGCGAAACGCCGGAGTTCAGCCTTGCCAGCCTGACCTATGATCTGCTGCGGGATTGGACCGGCATCCGCCCGCCATGGGGCAAAATGACCGGTGTGCGCCCGGTGCGGCTCATCCACGACAAGCGCGCCGCAGGCTGGACGGAAGCGGAGATCGACCACTTTTTCCTTGACCGGTTCGACTGCTCCCAGCAGAAATACCAGATGGCCAAGGCCATTGCCGACCTGCAGGAGCCGATTTTGAAAGTGGGCAATGAACCCGGGACCTACAGCCTGTACATCGGCATCCCGTTCTGCCCGTCCCGGTGCAGCTACTGCAGCTTTGTCAGCTGCAATCTGGACCGCGACCGCAAGATGGTGCAGCCTTATGTGGACTGTCTGTGCAAAGAGGTGGAAGAGATCCGCATTCAGGCTGACAAGGCGGGGCTTACCCTTTGCAGCATCTACATCGGCGGCGGCACGCCCACCAGCCTGTCGGCCGACCAGCTGCGGCAGCTGATGGGCACGGTCCGGGCGAATTTTGACCTCTCGAAGGTCGTGGAATATACGGTGGAGGCAGGCCGTCCGGACTGCACGGATGCCGAAAAGCTGGCGGTCATCAAGGAATACGGCGCTACCCGCATCTCCATCAACCCGCAGACCTTCTCGGACGAGGTGCTGGCGGGCATTGGGCGCAAGCACTCGGCGCAGGACATTCTGGACTGCTATGCCGAAGCGCGCAAGGCCGGTCATGATGATATCAACATGGACCTGATCGCCGGTCTGCCCGGCGACACGGTGGAAAGTTTTGAGCGCAGCCTGCGGCAGGCCATCGCGCTGGACCCGGAGAACATTACCGTGCACACCCTCACCCTCAAGCGCGCTTCCCGCATCGTCATTGAGGACCAGAAGGAGAACGACTACGCCGACGTCGCCGCCATGCTGGAAAAGTGCAACCTGCTGGCCGAGGCGGGTTACCGGCCCTACTACCTCTACCGCCAGAAAAACACCCTGCAGAACCTTGAGAACGTGGGCTGGTGCAAGCCGGGCCACGAGGGATATTACAACATCTATATCATGGAGGAAGTCCAGACCATCCTCTCCGCCGGTGCAGGCGGCAGCACCAAGCTGGTGACCGACGGCGGAAAACGGATGCAGCGCATTTTCAATTTTAAGTATCCGAACGAATATATCCAGCGTTTTGCGGAGGTGCTGGAACGCAAAAAAGGAGTGGCTGATTTTTATGATCACGATTTGGGTACCCAAACGTCTGGTTGAGATCGATCTGTACAATGTGGCAGCCCGCAGCCCGCAGGCACTTGCCGATCTGAGTGAGCAGAGCTATGCCCAAAGGGTAGATTACGCCGCCCAGAAAGTGCAGCTTTCCGGCGCAAAGATCGTCATGCTCACCGGCCCGTCGGCCAGCGGCAAGACCACCAGCGCCCACTGTATTGCAAAGGCTCTGCAAAAGCGCGGGACCCCGGCGCAGGTGGTCAGTCTGGATAATTTCTTCAAAGGCGCAGAGTTCTATCCGCGCCTGCCGGACGGCACGCTGGACTACGAGAACCCCGATACGCTGGATCTGCCTCTCATCAAGCAGTGCCTGCGGGAGCTGAGCGAGATGGGCAAGACCGTGCTGCCCATCTACGATTTCTCTGCCGAAAAGCGCTCGGCGGAGGTGGAGCCCATCGACCTACAGGGTGGTGTATGCATCGTGGAGGGCATCCATGCGCTGAACCCGGAGCTGACCGGCCTTGTAAAGGGCGACGACATCTACCGCATCTATGCAGGCCTGCGGGAGGAATACTGCATCGATGGCCGCCGCGTCATCAACACGCAGGATATCCGCCTGTGCCGCCGCACCCTGCGGGACGCTGCAGCGCGCGGCCGCAGCCCGGAAAAGACCCTTGCCATGTGGGACCGCGTGCTGGACGGTGAGACGCGGTATATCAAGGGCTTCAAGACCACGGCAGATTTTCTGCTGGATACCTCCTTTACCTACGAGCTGGGCCTGATCTCCAAGCTGCTGGGCGTGGTGCGCCGTCAGTTCACGCTGGAAGGCCACAATGCGGAGCTGTGGGACGAGACAGCCCGCCGCTTTGAGCATGTGGCACCGCTGGAGCTGGAGCTGCTGCCGGAGGACAGCATGCTGCGGGAATTCTATGGCGGCGCAGCCGACCGCAGGGCACAGAATGCCGATGTGTGAAATTATCGTGTAAATTTAGGCCGAATGCGAAAAAATTGTTTCCAAACCGGCACCAAACTGTAAAAAATGCGGTCCGTTCATTGCAAACGAGCGGCCTGTGCGCTATAATGGAGATAACATCCGCACATGGTCCACGATAAACAGGCCGATAGTAAGAGAGGTGTCTTTTATGGATTTCAACAAGATCAAGGAAATGGGTCTGGAATATGCCGAAAAAGGCAAGAACGCTGCACTGGACCTGGCCGAAAAGGGCAAGACTCAGGCTTTGATCGTAAATGAGCAGGGCAAGCTGCTCAAGGCACAGCGCCAGTTGGGCGCACTGGTGTACAGTCTGGCCAAGGGCAAGGAAGAAAACCAGCCGCTGGTGGATAAGTATATCGAGATGATCGATAACATCGAGCAGGAGATCGCCCGCCTGAAAGCATCCCTGACCCCGGCGGAAGCTGCCGAGGCGGAATATGTGGTGCACGAGGAAGTTCCTGCTGACCAGCCGGAAGAGCACAAAGCCTGCCCGCAGTGCGGTGCTCCCGTCTCGGACGATGCACTGTTCTGCAACAAGTGCGGTGCACAGCTGTAATAAAACGGTTCAGCAACAGGGCGGCGCTCCCCACAGGGCACCGTCCTGTTTTTGCGAGCGGAAAATGCAGGCGAAATGCGGGAAATTTGCGCACTTTGTCTTGCAAAACTGCATGAGATGCGATACAATATACAGTATCTTTTACAAGGCAGGTGAGCGCTGTGCTGGACTGGCAGCCAAAGGCACCCTATACGGCAGAGCAGCTGCTGGAAATTCTGCGTATCCTGCGGGACCCGGAGAACGGCTGTCCGTGGGATAAGGTACAGACCCATGCTTCCATCCGGAAGAACTTTCTGGAAGAGACCTGCGAAGCGCTGGAGGCCATTGATGCTGACGATCCGCAGTTGATGCAGGAAGAGCTGGGCGATGTGCTGATGCAGGTGGCGTTCCACGCGGTGATCGAAGAAGAGCGCGGGCGCTTTACTTTTGAGGATGTCTGCCGTGAGGTGTGCGAGAAGCTGGTGTTCCGGCATCCGAACATCTTTGCGTCCTCGGCGGCACAAAATGCGGGTATAAACGGCTGGGATGCGCTCAAAAATAAGGAAAAGGGCCGCACCACTCTGGCTGATGAGCTGGGCACAGTGCCGGTTACGCTGCCTGCTTTGATGCGTGCCCAGAAGCTGCAGAAGCGTGCCGACCGCTGCGGGGCAGAGCAGTCTGCGCCGGAAACGGCACGGCAGGCTTTGCAGGCAGCACTGGACGGCTGGAACCGGGAACAGGACGCACAGGCGGCGGGAGAACTGCTGTTTGCTGCGGCCAATGCCATGCGGCTGGCTGGTGTGGACGCGGAGGAAGCGCTGACCTTCGCATCCAAGCGCTATTGTGCAGAACTGCTGGCGCAGAAAGAACAAAGCGGTACTCAGGTCGAGTGACCTGCTCCGATAGAGAAAAAAGAACACCAAGTAACAAATCTGGAGGGTATTTTTATGACGAAGACCGATCTGATCGCACAGGTTGCTGCGAACACTGAGATGAGCAAGAAGAGCGCTGAGCAGGCTGTCAATGCTGTGTTTGAAGCACTGAGCAAGGCCATGTCTGAGGGCGAAAAGATCACCATTTCCGGCTTTGGCACCTTTGAGATGCGTGAGCGCGCCGAGCGTCAGGGCATCAACCCCCGCACCCGTGAGCCGATCACCATTGCCGCTTCCCGCAGCATCGTGTTCAAGCCCGGCAAGTCCCTGAAGGACACCCTGTAAGCTGTATCTGCTTTGCCGCCGCTGCCTGCAAGAGGGTGCGGCGGCTTTTTTTGTGACAGGAGGAAGACCCATGCGTCTGGATAAATATTTGAAAGTTTCGCGTCTGATCAAGCGCCGCACCGTGGCAAACGAGGTGGCCGATGCAGGCCGCATCCTCATCAACGGCAAGATCGCCAAGGCCAGTCAGGCCGTCAAGGCGGGCGATATCATCGAGGTGACCTTCGGCAACCGGCCCATCAAGGTAAAGGTGCTCTCGGATGTGGAGCCGCGCACCAAGGATGTGGCCCGCGAGATGTACGAGATCATTGCAGAGGGCGAGCAGGCATAAAAGCCCCGGTCCGGTGCATAGGATGCACCAGAAAAGGGGAGACGAACCATGCCGGAAAAAACACCCAGAGACCCGCAGCCCGCGCCGCACGATCTGATCTTGGAAAGCCGCGCCCGCCTGACGGTGACCGGTGTGCAGAAGGTACTGCACTGCAATGCCGACAGCGCTGCCATGGAAACGGGCAAGGGCACGCTGCATCTGACCGGGGCGCAGCTGAACATGGCGGCGCTGGATCTGGAGACCGGGGAGGCGAAGTTCACCGGCCGCATCGACACGCTGGAATATACGGCCAGCGCACCGGCGGGCGGTTTTCTGCGCCGCCTGCTGCGATGATCCCGGTACTGCCGCCTGCAGCCCTTGGGCAGGAGATCGCTGCCTGCACGGTGCTGGGAGCCAGTATCGGCGCACTGCGGGCTGTATTCCCGGCCAGAGGGCGTGCAGCTTTTGTGCCGGATCTGGTGTGGATGGGTGCTGTGCTGGCCGCTGTGCAGAGCTACGCAGCAGGGCAGAGCAGTGCCGGTGTTCTGCGCTGGTACATGGCTGCGGCAGCCTTTGCCGGTGCCGGTGCAGCAGCCTTTGTGCTGGGTGCACCGCTGCGTGCAGCGGGAGGCGTTTTACAGCGCCGGGTGCTCCGGCCGGCAGAGCGGCGGCGCGCCCGGCGGAGAAAGGCGCGCAAACTACGCCGCAGCGCAAAAAGAACTGCAAAAAAGCGCAAAAAGAACTTGCCAAACCAGCGCCGCATGATGTATAATTCATATGTGTTAAAGTAAGAGTCAAATGCAACGGGGGCAGAAGAGATCATGGCAGCACCGGACCGCAGAAAACGCAAGAAGAAAGTGGTCGTTAAAACGCTTGTACGGGTGTTTTTTGTCCTGCTGCTGCTGAGTATGCTGGCAGCATACATTTCCAATCAGGTCACCATCAGCTCCAAACGTGCGGAGCTGGACACGCTGAACGAGCAGATCGCCCAGCAAAAGACTGAAAACGAGGAGATGCAGCGCATTCTCAGCGGCGATGCAGACCAGATCACCGAGTGGGTCGCGCGGGATTCTTACAATTACGCTGCACCCAACGAGCGCATCTTTGTGGATGTGACCGGCAGCTGAATTGCTGCCCATTCTATGGAAAACAAGGAGTATTGAGTTTTGGCAATTGAGGTAGGGAACGTATTCGAGGGCCGCGTCACCGGTGTAAAGCCGTTTGGCGCTTTTGTCGCACTGCCGGAGGGCCGTGTAGGCATGGTCCATATTTCCGAGGTGTCCAACGAGTTCGTGCAGGACATTGCAGCTGTTCTGCACGATGGTGATATCGTCAAGGTGCAGGTGATCAACATTGCACCGGATGGCAAGATCGCGCTGTCCATCAAGCGCCTGCTGCCGCCGCCTCCGCGCCCGGCGCGTGAGGGCAGAGGCCCTGCAGGCGGTCCGCGCTCTGGTGGTCCCCGTCCGGGCGGCCCCCGCGAGGGTGGTCATTTTGGTGCAGGCCGCGGCGGCGCTGGCCGCCCCCCGCGTGAGGGCGGCAGAGGCCCTGCCCGCGACAGCGCACCCCGTGTATGGCAGCCCAAGGCTCCCGTCCGTTCCGATAACATGAGCTTTGAGGACATGATGAGCCGCTTCAAGAGCCAGAGCGAAGAGAAGATGGCCGATCTTGATCACGAGACCAATAACCGCCGCGGCGGTGGTTATGCGCCTCGCGGCCGCGGTGGCCGCCGCTGAGCGGAAAGGTCTGCGCTTTTCAAGCCTGATCAAAATAACGGAAACAGACCTGTCTCATTTGATCGGGCAGGTCTGTTTTTTCCGTAATAAAAGAAAGGAACCACAATGCCTGCAAAATTTGAACTGATCGCGCCCTGCTTTTTTGGGTGTGAATCCACTGCAAAATTTGAGCTGACCCGCATCGGCGCAGAGAATATCCGCGTGGACGATGGCCGTCTGAGCTTTGCCGGCGGCGCAGAGATGATCGCTGCTGCAAACCTCAATCTGCGCACGGTGGAGCGCGTGATGCTGCTGCTGGCCCGCTACAGGGCCGCCACCTTTGATGACCTGTTCGACGGCGTGTACGATATCCCGTGGGAGGAGCTGCTGCCCGCAGACGCAGCCTTTCCGGTCACCGGCTCTTCGCTGAACAGCCAGCTGTCCAGTGTGCCTGCCTGCCAGAGCATCATCAAAAAAGCTGTGGTCAAGCGCCTGATGGCAAAGCACCACACCTCTGTGCTGCCGGAGACCGGCGCGGAGTACAAGATCCGCTTCATGCTGCGCAAGGATCAGTGTGAGATCATGCTGGACACCACCGGCGACGGCCTGCACAAGCGCGGCTACCGCCGCAACGCCATGGAGGCACCCATCCGCGAGACTTTGGCGGCTACCATTGCAGACCTTGGCCGTGTGCGCCGCGACAGTCTGGTGGAGGACCCCTTCTGCGGCAGCGGCACGCTGCTGATCGAAGCTGCTCAGAAAGCCATGAACATTGCCCCCGGCCTGAAGCGCCGCTTTGCCGCCGAGCGCTATGGCTTTGTGCCGGCAGCCATCTGGGCCGAGCAGCGTCAGAAGGCACTGGCCGAGGCCAAGCTGGATGTGGGCTTTGAAGCCTTTGGCTATGATATCGACCCTGCCGCTGTGGCTCTGGCCAACGCCAACGCAAAGCTGGCCGGTGTGGAAAAGCGCTGCCACTTTGAAGTGGCTGATGTGGCCGACTTTGCCGCGAAGCAGGAGGCCATCGTGCTGACGAATCCCCCGTATGGCGAGCGCATGAGCACCATTGAAGGTGCTGCAAAGCTGGCCCGCACGCTGGGCCGGCAGATGGAAGCACACCCCTGTGCAGGCGTGTATGCGATCACTGCCGATATGGATTTTGAGACCCACTACGGCAAGCGTGCCAACAAGCGCCGCAAGATGTACAACGGCATGATCCCCTGCCAGCTGTATATGTACTACAGCGCGCCCAAGCTTGAGCACACTGCAAAGCCGATGCCGAAGTCCGGCTTTGATGGCAAGCGCACTGCACCGAACCGCTTTAACAAGAAGTAATTGAAAAATGTTACCTGCCGCACCGGAGCTGTCCAGTGCGGCTTTTTACATTGCAGCCGGTAATTACCGGAAAAAAACAAAGCGGGGTCTGAATTGGCAGGAGATGGAAATGGACGCAAATACAGGAAGTTTTACGCTGTGTTCCGTGCCATGTGCGGCAAAGATGAGACAAATTCATGCTCTTTTTACAAAGGATGGTTGAACCCGGGCTGAAAATGGATTATACTTACCTTATTATTCTGCGGTTCTTCCGAGGAGGAAAAGGTGCGTATGAAGGGTAGGATGCGGCCATATCTGCCGGAGCTCACCATCCGGGATTACAATATCTACCTGCGCTATCTGCGCGGGGTGCGACGTCAGCTGTACGAGGCGTACGGATTATATTCCTGCCATCTGCTGCGGAGCAACGGCGTGCTGTTTGCCATCCTTTCGGACAGTCTGGCCGGGCGGCAGGCCACTTGCCAGCGCAAGCGGGTCCCGGGCACACTGGCCTGGCGCAGGCTCATGTGCCAGACCCAGGGCATCCGGCTGGCCGCACAGGTGGAGGTGCTGCTGGGCTGGCACAACCTGCAGGACCGCAAATACAGCGAGCTGCGGCCGCTCAAGCGCCTGCGCCGTGCGGTGGACCGTCTGCTGCTGCGCCGCGCCTATGAGCGTGCCGTGCAGGAGAACCCGGCGCTGGAACGGCTGTTCGTGCAGGAGCGGGATCAGGCCGTGGTGCAGATGAATCTGAGCGCCAAGAACTACTCTCTTGCCGCTGAACCCATGAGCAACATTTACGGTGCACTGTATTCCACCCTTGCCACCGACGACCCCAGCCAGCGCAAGAGCATGCGCTACATCGGCAGCAGCATCGGCCGCATTTTTTACCTGCTGGATAAGGCTGAGCGCTTTGAGATGGACAAGAGCAGCGGCCGCTACAACGTGTTCGTAGTCAACGACCTGCGGGGACAGGCTGCGGCGGTGGAGAATGCCCGCCGTCAGGCACTGGCTGCCGCCAACGATCTGATCCGCGTGTACAGTATGCTGGACATCAAATTGAACCGCGGCCTGCTGGATAACATCATGCTGCTTGGCCTGCACCATGCGGTGGAACCGCTGGAAGCCGGTGCTGAGCGCGAAAACTGGGAGATCCCATGAAGCAAAACCATCAAAAAAGCTGGGCCATGGCTTACTGTGGCATTGTGGCGGCGCTGTGCGTCGCACTGATGCTGCTGGGAGCTGTGATCCCCATTGCCATGTTCATTGCGCCTGCAGTGGCGGGCTTCCTTGTTGCCACGGTGTGCGTGGAGTGCGGGATGCAGCTGGCTTTGACGGCCTATGCGGCAGTCAGCCTGCTGGCACTGCTGTTCGTGCCGGATAAGGAAGTAGCGCTGATCTTTGTGTTCCTGCTGGGGTATTACCCGCTGGCAAAGCCGAAGTTTGAGCGCATCCGCCCTGCGGTTCTGCGCATTGTCTGCAAGCTGCTGCTGTGCAACGGCACAGTGCTGGCCATGTACGGGCTGGTATTTCTGCTGGTGCCGGCAGGCAGCATTTCGCAGGAGCTGCGCACCACCGCGCTGGCTGTCTCGCTGGCAACGCTGGTCATGGGCAATGTTGCCTTTGTGCTGTACGACCGGGCATTGCATAACATGCTCATGATGTACCGGCTGGTCTGGCGGCCGAAACTTCATAAAACTTTGGGCTGGCGCTGAGCCAGCCTTTGTGCTATAATGGGGCATCAGAAAGGGGAGAGCGCAGCACACAGGTAACGCAAAGCGCCGGGCCACGCGGGTGACAGCCGCGAGGGTGACGAGGAGAGGAATCATCGAAAGATTCGGCGGATGTTTCTCCGGCTGAGGGCTAGACCAGCCGCAGAGAAGGGCAAAAAACGGCAGCAATACCGCAACAGATCCCTTCAAAGAAAGCCATACAAGAACATAAACTGTACTAGGAAGCTGACTGGATATCACTGCGCCTTTTTGCGCGGGAACGGTCGGTATGGAGGTATTTTGTATGTGTGGCATTGTTGGTTATGTCGGTAAGCGCAGTGCGCAGGACGTGCTGCTGGATGGTCTGGAAAAGCTGGAGTATCGCGGGTACGACTCCGCCGGTGTGGCGCTTGCGCTGGACGGCGGCATCCGCGTGGTAAAAAGCAAAGGACGGCTCACCGCCCTGCGGGAAAAGCTGGCGGCGCAGCAGCTGGCACAAAGCTTCTGCGGCATCGGCCACACCCGCTGGGCTACCCATGGCGAGCCCAGCGATGTGAACAGCCACCCGCATTCGACCCCGCGTGTGAGCATTGTGCACAATGGCATCATTGAAAATTACGGCCTGCTCAAGGAGCGCTTGGCCGCAAAAGGCTATACCTTCCAGAGTGAGACGGACACCGAAGTGCTGGTAAAGTTGATCGACAGCTGCTATACCGGTGACCCGCTGCGTGCATTGCAGCAGGCGCTTGCCAAGGTGCGCGGCAGCTATGCGCTGGCCGTGCTGTTCCGGGATTACCCGGACACCATTTTTGCAGTCAAGCGGGAAAGCCCGCTGATCGTCGGCTGGGGCGAGGGCGAAAACTTTGTGGCTTCGGATATTCCGGCACTGCTCAAGTATACCCGGAAATACAGCGTGCTGGAAGAAGGGGATATGGCCGTCTGCACCACAGAGGGCATCCGCTTCTACAACGAATTTGGTGAGCCGGTGGAGCGCCAGCAGCTGACGGTGGACTGGGATATGGAAGCTGCCGAAAAGGGCGGCTATCCCCACTTTATGCTCAAGGAGATCAACGAGCAGCCTGCGGCCATTATGGCCACGGTCAGCCCCCGTGTAGAGGACGGACTGCCGGTGCTGCGCATCCCGGAGCTGACCGATGAAGTGCTGCGCGGTATTGGCCGGGTGCATCTGGTGGGCTGCGGTACGGCTATGCATGCCGGTATGGTGGGCAAATCTGCCATCGAAACGTTGGCCCGTGTGCCCGCCGAGGTGGACATTGCCAGCGAGTTCCGTTACCGGGACCCCATTCTGGAAAAGAACGATCTGGTCATCATCATCAGCCAGTCCGGCGAGACCAGCGACACGTTGGCAGCGCTCAAGCTGGCCAAGAGCCGCGGCGTGCCGGTGCTGGCCATCGTGAATGTGGTTGGCAGCTCCATTGCACGTGCCGCAGATTATGTAATGTACACCTACGCCGGGCCGGAGATCGCGGTAGCATCCACCAAGGCGTATATGGTGCAGATGTGCGTGTTGTATCTGTTTGCACTGCGGCTGGCCTACGCGCGCGGACGGCTGAGCGAGGCAGAAACCCGCCGCTTTACGGCCCAGCTGCTGCGCGCACCGGAGGTCATCAAGCCGCGCCTTGCAGATTGTGAGCAGATCAAGTACCTTGCCAGCCGCTATGTGAACACCCAGAGCTGCTTCTTCATTGGGCGCGGGTTCGACTATGCGCTCTCGCTGGAGGGCAGCCTGAAACTCAAGGAGATCAGCTATGTGCACTCGGATGCCTATGCAGCCGGTGAACTGAAACATGGTACCATCAGCCTGATCACCGATGGTGTGCCGGTGATCGCACTGGCCACCCAGAAACAGGTGTACGAAAAGACCATTTCCAATGCCAAGGAGACCCGCAGCCGCGGCGCAAGGGTGCTGCTGTTTACCACAAAGGATGCTGTGGTGCCGGAAGGCGTGGCAGATGCCGTGATCCGGCTGGATGAGTATGAGGACATTCTGATGCCGCTGCAGCTCATTGTGCCGTTACAGCTGTTCGCCTATTATATGGCTGTTCTGCGCGGCTGTGACGTGGATAAGCCGCGTAATCTGGCCAAGAGCGTGACCGTGGAGTGACGGCACAAAACGCAGCCAGAAAGCCCTGCACGAAACAGAAATAACAAAACAGGACCCGTGCTGAATCACTGAAGTGCATTCTGTCAAGTAGACGAAAAAATAATATAAGGTTTTTGTTCGCCGTTTCCACAAGGAGACGGCGAATTTTTTGTGCAGCTCGGTTCATGGCACCGACATGAGCCTGCATCGGCATCTGGATGAACAGACGGTGCTGGCAACGGCGGCTGTTGCAGCAGTCAATCGTGAAGAGTGATTGTTCTTTCTTGACATGAAAATACCCCCAGAGTACTCAGAGTTTTTGTCTCTGTCTACTCTAGGGGTAGCGTATCACATGGAATGCCGGGGCATTGTGATTTATAGATTATTTGTTTCGGCAGGAGGTGCTTCCGATGCAGACGTTTCTACCGGAACATCGTCCTCCGGGTCACCGAAGTTGTCGTGGTAAGTCTGCAGCAGGTCGATCTCCTTGTTGCGCTTCAGGCCGTGGATGACCAGCTTTTTGATCACATCATAGATGACTGCAAACAGCGGCACACCTACGATCATGCCCACAAAGCCCCACAGACCGCCGAACAGCAGGATGGCGAACAGTACCCAGAAACTGGAAAGACCGGTGGTGTTGCCCAGGATCTTGGGGCCGATCACATTTCCGTCCAGCTGCTGCAGCACCAGAACGAACAGGACGAACCACAGCGCCTTGATGGGGCTCTGAATGAGGATCAGCAGGGTGGCGGGCACGGCACCGATGAACGGGCCGAAGAAGGGGATCACATTGGTCACGCCGATGATCACGGAAACCAGAAGGGCACTGGGGAACTTAAAGATCAGGCAGCCGATATAGCACAGCACGCCGATGATGGCGGAATCCATGATCTTGCCGTTGATGAAGCCGCCGAACATCTTATCGGCGTACTTCACTTCTTCCTTGATCAGCTCTGCCCAGCGGGGCTTGAAGATGCTGTAGAGCACCAGCTTGGCCTGCTGCACAAAGCGCTTGCGGCTGGCCAGCATATACACGGCCACGATGATGCCGATGATCAGGTTCTTGGCCATGGTCACTACGTTCAGCACACCCACTGCGGCACCGCTGACGATGTTCTGCATGGAGGGCAGGAGCCGGGTCTTGATCAGATCGTCGATATTGGTGCTGACGGTAGCATAAGCAGAGTTGAGCATGTCCATGATCTGCTGGTTGTTCTCAATGAACTCCACATGATTCGCCCACTGCACGAACTTTGCAAGGTTGCGCTGCGCAGTGTAGTACAGGGTGGTCACGCTGGTAATGAGCTGCGGAATGATCATCATGCACAAAGCGTAGATGAGGAGCAGGCCGAACAGGATGGTCAGCGTAACGGACAGCACATTGACCAGACCATGCATCTTTTCCGGGATGAACCGGCGCAGAAAGCTCTCGATGGTGTTGCATACAGGTTTGAGCAGGTAGGCGATGACGGCACCGTAGATGAATGGCATCAGAATGCCGGTCAGCGTGGAGATGGCATCACCAAAACCATCGAAGCGGTAGATCAGGAAAAAGAAGATGATGCTCAGGGAGATCGCTCCAAATCCTGCCAACATCCCGTAGAGATAGGGCTTGATGTGCGGCTTTTTGTCCATCATGATAGACTCCATTTCAGCCGCGGACAGCAGGAATCCCCGCGGCACTTATCAGATTTTGTTGCTCCTGCGCCAGATGTGCATTTTTTCGGCTTCCTTGATCAGGTCTTCACGGAAGTCGGGATGTGCTACGCTGATCAGAGCTTCGGCCTTTTCCCAGGTGGTCAGGCCCTTCAGGTTCACGCAGCCGTACTCGGTGCACAGGTAGTGGATGTTGGCACGGGTATCGGTGACGATGCTGCCGTTTTCCAGAGTGGGACGGATGCGGCTCTCCAGCTGGCCGGTCTTCTTATTAAAGAAGGTAGAGGACAGGCAGATAAAGCTCTTGCCGCCCTTGGAAAGGTATGCGCCCAGAACGAAGTCCAGCTGACCGCCGGCACCGGAGATGTGCTTGAGGCCTGCAGTCTCGGCGTTCACCTGACCGAACAGGTCGATGTCCACAGCGTTGTTGATGGAAATAAAGTTATCCAGTGCGGAGATGCTGCGGATATCGTTGGTGTAGTCCACGGGTGCAGACATGCACTCCGGATTATCGTTCAGGTAATCGTACATTTTCTGGGTGCCGGCACCGAAGGCGTAGACCTGACGGCCCTTGTCCAGCTGCTTGCATGCACCGGTGATCTTGCCGGCCTTGGCGATATCCACAAAGGCATCCACATACATTTCGGTGTGCACGCCCAGATCCTTCAAATCGCTCTGTGCGATCAGGCTGCCGATGGCATTGGGCATACCGCCGATGCCCAGCTGCAGGCAGGCACCGTTGGGGATCTGCGGAACGATCAGGTTGGCAACCTTCAGATCCACTTCGGTAGCAGCACCGGGAGCGGCCATCTGGCCGATGGGCGGGTTCTCGCCTTCCACGATGCCGGTGACCTGAGAAATGTGGATGCAGTTCTCCATGCCGCCAAGGCAGCGGGGCATGTTCTTGTTGACCTCAACGATGATCTTCTTGGCTTTTTCGCACACAGCACCCAGATGAGATGCACTGGGGCCGAAGTTGAAGTAGCCGTGCTCGTCCATGGGGGTCACCTGGAACACCGCCACATCCAGCGGATCCGGGCTTTCGCGGTAGTAGCGGGGCAGCTCGGAATAACGGATGGGGGAGTAGAAGGAGAAGCCCTGTGCAATGGCCTTGCGCTCAATGCCGCCCATATGCCAGCTGTTCCATGTCATGTGTGCAGCGGGATCGTCGATCTGGAAGATCGCGGGCACCCACATCAGGATGCCGCCGCGGAAGTTGACACCTTCCAGCTCAGGCAGACGCTTTGCAATCTCGGCATCCACCGCCACAGGGGTGTTCACAGCCCAGCCGTAATCCACCCAGTCACCGCTTTTGACCAGTGCGGCAGCCTGAGCGGCGGTCATTTTCTTCTGAGCATACAGTTCCGTAAAATCCATTATAAACCATCCTCTCCTATAATAACATAAAGGAATTGTAAATTTATCATTTACTCTTCCTGCACGGACAAATCTTTGCAGGATGTTTACCACCTGTTGGCAATTTGAACACAGCTCTGACACAGGCGGATGATATCCTGATAACCAGCAGAAGGCAGCTGTCGGACAGGGCAGCAGATCTGCACAACTTAGTTATAACATTAACAATGTGTAGAATCAATAGTTTATCGAGAAAATTTTGACCGACTGGCAATATGGACAAAATTCGCGGAGTTTCTGGACGATTGTTTGGTGCTGAAAAACCAAAATCTTTGCAAAAGGACTTGATAAAATTTTGACGATATGGTTTACTTATAGCGTAGCAAGCAGCTGCGATGCAGCATGACATTGATTGTTTAAATTTTAACGATAAAACGTACAGCTTGCACAAAAATCTTGCACCCAAGACTGGAAAGTGCTATCATGGCAGAACCAAAACGCGCTTTTCACAGCGCTCAAGGAGGACACCAGACGATGGCAACAGCAGTTTATCCCGGTTCGTTCGATCCGGTCACAAAAGGGCATCTCGATATCATCAAGCGCGCAGCAAAGATCAACGATCATCTGATCGTGGCGGTGCTCAACAACAGCGCAAAGAATCCGCTGTTCACCGTGGAGGAACGCGTGGAGCTTCTAAAGGAATGCTGCAAGGGCATCCAGAATGTTTCGGTGGAGAGCTTCGACGGCCTGACCGTGGAGTTCGCCAAGAAACGGCACGCTTCGGTGATGGTGCGGGGCCTGCGGGCGGTGACGGATTTTGAAAACGAGATCCAGCTTGCGCAGACCAATCACGCACTGATGCCCGGCATCGAGACCATGTTTCTGGCAACGAGCATCAAGTGGAGCTACCTTTCTTCCACCATTGTAAAAGAGGCAGCTTACTACGGCAGCGACATCGGTAAGTTCGTCACACCCAATGTGGAAAAGGCGGTCAACGAAAAGTATGCGCTGATCCGGCAGAAAAAAGACCCCGAGACCTAATTTGTAAAAGCGCTTACGGGCGTTTTTGATAAAAATGGCTTACGAAAAGTAACACATACACAATTCAGGAAGCTATTCACATGAAAAAGATCGTTATCGCATCTGCATGCCGTACCGCTATTGGCAAATTCGGCGGCACTCTGGCAAACGTTCCCGCAGTTGAGCTGGGCTCCATTGTCATCAAGGAAGCCCTGAACCGTGCAAACGTCGCACCTGAGCAGGTCGATCATGTTTACATGGGCTGTGTCATTCAGGCTGGTCTGGGCCAGAACGTTGCACGTCAGGCTGCTCTGAAGGCTGGCCTGCCCATCGAGACCCCGGCTGTCACTGTCAACGTGGTGTGCGGCTCCGGTCTGAACTGCGTCAATATGGCTGCTCAGATGATCGAGGCTGGCGATGCTGATATCGTGGTCGCAGGCGGCATGGAGAACATGGACATGGCTCCCTTCGCACTGCAGAAGGCTCGTTACGGCTACCGCATGGGCGCTCCTATGGGCAAGAGCGAGATCGTGGATACCATGGTCAACGATGCTCTGTGGGATGCCTGCGGCTTCAACAAGCACATGGGCATGACCGCTGAGAACGTCTGCACCAACGAGACCTATCAGAAGAAGTACGGCTACAGCCCCATCACCCGTGAGATGCTGGACGAGTTCTCATACAACAGCCAGCTGAAGGCTGACAAGGCCATCAAGGACGGCGCTTTCAAGGACGAGATCGTTCCCGTTGTGATCAAGGGCAAGAAGGGCGACACCGTGTTCGATACTGATGAAGGCCCCCGTCTGAGCGCTCCTGAAGTGCTGGCAAAGCTGAAGCCCGCTTTCACCAAGGACGGCATCGTGACCGCCGGCAACTCTTCCGCCATCAATGACGGCGCTGCTGCTCTGGTCATCATGAGCGAGGAGAAGGCTAAGGAGCTGGGCGTGAAGCCTCTGGCTACCTGGGTCGCAGGTGCTTTGGCTGGCGTTGAGCCGGAAGTCATGGGTCTGGGCCCCATCGCTGCTACCAAGAAGGTCATGGCTAAGACCGGCATGAGCGTTGCTGACATGGATCTGATCGAGGCCAACGAGGCATTTGCTGCTCAGTCTGTGGCTGTCAGCCAGGCTCTGAACTTTGATATGAGCAAGGTGAACGTCAACGGCGGCGCAATTGCTCTGGGCCACCCGGTCGGCGCTTCCGGCGCTCGTATCCTGGTCACCCTGCTGTATGCTATGAAGCATCGCGGTGCTCACAAGGGTCTGGCTACCCTGTGCATCGGCGGCGGCATGGGCTGCGCTACCATCGTTGAGATGGACTAAGTTCCACCTCTTGGAATCCTGACTGAATGACAGACCCGGACGGGGAAGGGAACCGGAGAGCCTTTCCTCCGTCCGGGGGCTGTTTGTGATAATTGATAAGATTTGAATAGGAGGTTTTCACAATGGCATTTGTAAAAACCGAGGTGCAGGGTGCAGTTGAGATCATTACCATCGACCGCCCCAAGGCACTGAATGCCCTGAATCCCGAAGTTCTGGCAGACCTGAAGGCAGCTTTTGAGGCTGTGGATCAGGAGACTGTCCGCTGCATCGTTCTGACCGGCGAAGGCGACAAGAGCTTCGTGGCAGGTGCAGATATCGGTTCCATGAGCACCATGACCAAGGCAGAGGGCGAGGCCTTCGGCAAGCTGGGCAATGATGTGTTCCTGATGATTGAGAGCTTCCCCATCCCCGTTATTGCAGCCGTGAACGGCTTTGCACTGGGCGGCGGCAACGAGCTGGCTATGAGCTGCGACATCCGCATCTGCTCTGACAACGCTGTGTTCGGCCAGCCGGAAGTGGGTCTGGGCATCACCCCGGGCTTCGGCGGCACCCAGCGTCTGGCACGTCTGGTCGGCATGGGTATGGCAAAGCAGCTGGTCTACTCTGCACTGAACATCAAGGCGGACGAGGCTCTGCGCATTGGTCTGGTGAACGCTGTGTATCCTCAGGCTGAACTGATGGAGAACGTGCTGAAGCTGGCCGGCAAGATCGCAAAGAATGCACCCATCGCTGTACGCAACTGCAAGAAGGCAATCAACGGCGGCATCAGCCTGCCCATCGAGAAGGCTGTTGAGGTCGAGGAAAAGCTGTTCGGCAGCTGCTTCGAGACCCACGACCAGAAGGAAGGCATGGCCTGCTTCCTGAGTCGTGAGAAGCCGAAGCCCAAGGCAGTGTTCACCAACAACTAATCCATTACTACATAATTTTTGATATTAAAGGAGAGGTTTCCTATGAAGATCGGTGTTATCGGCGCTGGCACCATGGGCCAGGGCATCGCAAAGGCATTTGCACAGGTTGAGGGCAACACCGTTGCTCTGTGCGACATCAAGCAGGAGTGGGCCGAGAATGGTCTGGCAAAGATCAAGAAGGGCTACGAGAAGCTGGTTGCCAAGGGAAAGATGACGCAGGAAAAGGCAGACGCTATCGTTGCTGCCATCACCCCGGGCCTGAAGGAAGACCTGTGCGCTGACTGCGATCTGGTCGTTGAGGCTGCTTTTGAGGATATGAAGGTCAAGCAGACCACCTTCGGCGAGCTGGATAAGATCTGCAAGCCCGAGTGCATCTTCGCTTCCAACACTTCTTCTCTGTCCATCACCGAGATCGGCAAGGGCGTTAGCCGTCCGCTGGTCGGCATGCACTTCTTTAACCCCGCAGACCGCATGAAGCTGATCGAGGTCATCGCAGGCTGCAACACTCCCGCTGAGACCGTTGAGAAGATCAAGGAGATCTCTGTTGCCATCGGCAAGCAGCCGGTTCAGGTCAATGAGGCTGCAGGCTTCGTCGTCAACCGCATCCTGATCCCCATGATCAACGAAGCTGCTTTCATCAAGATGGAAGGCGTTTCCGATATCGCCGGCATCGACACCGCTATGAAGCTGGGTGCCAACCACCCCATGGGTCCCCTGGAGCTGGGCGACTTCATCGGCCTGGATATCTGCCTGGCCATCATGGATGTGCTGTACAAGGAGACCGGCGACAGCAAGTATCGTGCCTGCCCGCTGATCCGTAAGATGGTCCGTGGCGGCAACCTGGGCTGCAAGAGCGGCAAGGGCTTCTACGTTTACAACGCAGACCGCACCAAGACCCCTGTTGACCAGCTGTAAATTCTGATAAACGTTTCTCCCGACCGTGGAAACGCGGCCGGGAGGAATTTGTTTGCACCGGGCAATTCCGGTAAATGAAAAAGACCCGTTAGGAGGATATAGCGATGGATTTTACTCTGTCCAAGCAGCAGCAGATGGTACAGAAAATGTACCGCGAGTTTGCTGAGAACGAAGTCAAGCCCCTGGCAAAGAAGGTTGATGCGGAAGAGTACTTCCCCAAAGAGACCGTCGAAAAGATGGGCAAGCTCGGCATGATGGGCATTTATTTCCCGACTGAGGTCGGCGGTGCAGGCGGCGATGTGCTGTCCTACGTCATGGCAGTGGAAGAGCTGAGCAAGGTCTGCGGCACCACCGGTGTCATCGTCTCTGCTCACACCAGCCTGTGTGCTGCTCCTATTTATGAAAATGGTACTCCCGAGCAGAAGGCAAAGTATCTGCCCAAGCTGTGCAGCGGTGAGTGGCTGGGTGCTTTCGGCCTGACTGAGCCGGGTGCCGGCACCGATGCACAGGGTCAGCAGACCTTTGCAAAGCAGGACCCCGAGACCGGTGATTGGATCCTGAACGGTTCCAAGATCTTCATCACCAACGCCGGCTACGCAAACGTCTTTATCGTTATTGCTGTCACCGATATCGTGCCCGACAAGAAGGGCCGTCCCACCAAGCAGTGCTCCGCCTTTATCGTGGAGCGCACCGACCCGGGCTTCTCCGTCGGTAAGGCTGAGGACAAGATGGGCATCCGCGGTTCTTCCACCTGCGAGCTGATCTTTGAGGACTGCCGCATCCCTGCTGACCGTATGCTGGGTGTGCGTGGCCGCGGCTTCCAGCTGGCTATGGCTACTCTGGACGGTGGCCGTATCGGTATCGCATCTCAGGCTCTGGGCATTGCCGAGGGCGCTCTGGAAGAGACCGTTGCTTACGTCAAGGAGCGCAAGCAGTTCGGCCGCAGCATTTCCGCATTCCAGAACACCCAGTTCGAGCTGGCTGAGATGAAGGCACGCGTTGAGGCTGCAAAGTATCTGGTCTACGCTGCTGCTCTGAAGAAGCAGGAGGCTATGGATGGCAAGAAGGTCCGTTACAGCGTTGAGGCTGCTCAGGCAAAGCTGATCGCAGCCCGCACCGCAAGCGATGTGACCCGCCGCTGCCTGCAGCTGTTCGGCGGTTACGGCTACACCCGTGACTATCCCATCGAGCGCATGATGCGTGATGCCAAGATCACCGAGATCTACGAGGGCACCAGCGAAGTGCAGATGATGGTCATTTCCGGCGCGCTGCTGAAGTAAGGGAGGCAAGAGTTACAATGAAAGCAATTGTTTGTGTAAAGCAGGTTCCTGATACCTCCGGCAAGGTGTCCGTCAAGCCCGATGGCACTCTGGACCGTGCTTCGATGGCTACCATCACCAACCCTGATGACCTGAACGCTCTGGAGGCTGCTCTGAAGCTCAAGGACGCTACCGGCTGCGAAGTCGTTGTTGTTACCATGGGTCCCCCGCCGGCAGAAGGCATGCTGCGTGAGCTGCTGGCCCGCGGCGCTGATAAGGCTGTTCTGGTCTCCGGCCGTGAGTTCGGCGGCTCCGATACCTTTGCAACCAGCCAGATCCTGGCTGCTGCTGTCAACAAGATCGGCGTTGGCCCCGAGGACGTTGTGTTCTGCGGCCGTCAGGCAATCGATGGCGATACCGCACAGGTCGGCCCGCAGATCGCTGAAAAGCTGCATCTGCCTCAGGTCACCTACGTGGCAGACATCCAGAAGGATGGCAACACCCTGACCGTGAAGCGTATGCTGGAAGACGGCTACATGATGGTCAAGGTGCAGACTCCCTGCCTGCTGACCTGCATCAAGGAGCTGAACCAGCCCCGTTACATGAGCGTGAACGGCATCTTCACCTGCTACGACAAGCCGATGGAAGTGTTTGATTACAACGCACTGAAGGACGATCCGCTGATCGAGGTTGATACCATCGGTCTGAAGGGTTCTCCGACGAACGTCTTTAAGTCCTTCACTCCTCCGCAGAAGGGCGCAGGCACCATGCTCAAGGGCGACGATACTGCCGCACAGCTGGCTGGTATCCTGGCCAAGAAGCACCTGATCTGATGAAAGGAGCATAGGATTACAATGGCTGATTTTAACGAATACAAGGGCGTATGGGTCTTCTGCGAGCAGCGCCAGGGCGCATTGATGCCCACTGATTTCGAGCTGGTGAGCGAGGCCCGCAAGCTGGCTGATGAGCTGGGCTGCGAGGTCACCGGTCTGCTGCTGGGCGACAACGTGGAAGGCATTGCCAAGGAGCTGGGCGGCTATGGTGCCGATAAGGTCATGGTCTGCGACAGCCCCCTGCTGAAGGATTACACCACCGATGCATACGCTAAGGTCGTGTGCGACATGGTCAACGAGTACAAGCCCGAAGTCCTGCTGATCGGTGCAACCAACATCGGCCGCGATCTGGGCCCCCGCTGCGCAGCTCGTCTGCACACCGGCCTGACCGCTGATGCTACCCATCTGGACATCGACACTGCAAAGTACATCGATTTCCTGAAGGAGAGCTCCACCATCGACCTGTCCAAGCAGAAGTTCGATATGGAAGACCGCAACCTGAAGATGACCCGTCCCGCATTCGGCGGCCATCTGATGGCTACCATCATCTGCCCCCGCTTCCGTCCGCAGATGTCCACCGTGCGTCCCGGCGTTATGAAGAAGGCTCCCTTCGATCAGGCCAAGGCTGATGCCTGCCAGATCGTGAAGCCCGCATTCGCTCTGGCTGCTGAGGACATCAAGACCGAGGTCCTGAGCGTTGAGAAGGCCGCTGAGAAGCTGGTCGATCTGATCGGCGCAGACGTGATCGTCTCTGTCGGCCGCGGCATCAGCAAGGATGTCCAGAAGGGCATTGAGCTGGCTGAGCAGCTGGCTGCCGCTTTGGGCGGCGGCGTTGTGGGCGCTTCCCGTGCCGTCACCGATGCAGGCTGGATGACTGCTGACCATCAGGTTGGCCAGACCGGCAAGACCGTGCATCCCAAGATCTATGTTGCTCTGGGCATCTCCGGCGCTATCCAGCACACCGCTGGTATGCAGGACTCCGAGTGCATCATCGCTGTCAACAAGAATGAGGGCGCACCCATCTTCGGTGTTGCCGACTACGGCATCGTGGGCGACCTGTTCAAGGTAGTTCCCGAACTGATCAAGCAGATCGAGGCAGCAAAGGCTGCTCAGTGATCGACTGACGCGAGATCTTTTTATAGCATAGCCTGAATTGTGGGAGGGCGGCTCTTCGGAGCCGCTCTTCTTTTTATGTAAGGAATACGGCACAGCACAGATGGCCCTGAAAAGGCTGCCTGTGCTGTTTTTTGTTGCAGAAAGTACAGCCAAAGGCCGGCTGCAGCCCAGAAAAGGGCTGCGGGATGGGAGGGAAGTGGAACGGAAAAGCGCACACAAAAGTCTGTTACACTTTGAAATATGCATATAAGAGAATAAACATACAGAAAAATGCATGAAAAGCGCTGCAGAAAAGGTGTAGAAAAACAAAATGCAACACGTTAAGTGTGACGAAACAATCCTGAAAACGGTGAAGTGCAACACGTACGTAACAAATTCACGGTATCTTGGATGAACTTGTTGCGCTTGTGAAACGTTTTCGGAACGGGAAATTTTGATTTCTTTTGCATTTCCTCTCAAAAAATCGACAGAAACCCCTTGACGATGAGATACTATTGTAATACTCTTGTTGCACAAAAGCAACACAATTGAAACGGAAGAGTTGCAAACGTGTTGCAGTACGCATTCACATGAATGCAAAAAAGCTTTTATATACAAAAGCTTGCGGAGGATGTCTTATGAAACTCGAGATGCGTGCCCTGAAGAATATCGCAGCAGCAGCTATGACTCTGGCTGTGGTTTTTGGTGCTGCATCTCTCAAGCCCGTTACTGCAAACGCAGCTGAGGCTTCGGTTTCTGCCTCCATCGAAGAAGAAAATTCCTACATCAGCTTTCAGGACGAAGCTTATCAGAACGAGTTCCTGCGCCGCGTAAACAACGAGCGCGCAAAGGCTGGCCTGAAGCCCGTTCAGCTGGGCGACAGCAACCACAATAGTGCCGCTCAGGAGCGCGCCGAAGAGATCGCAACCGTCAATTCTCACGTTCGTCCCAATGGTACCAAGTGGTATACTGTTCTCAGCGAGTACGGCGTGACGGATGCCGCTGCTGGCGAGAATGCCGCATGGGGCAACGTTTCTCCTGAAGAAGTCGTGAATGCCTGGATGAACTCCGAAGGCCATCGCGCAAACATTCTGGATCCCGAAGCTCGTGCAATGGGTGTTGGCTACTACTACAACAGCTCCAGCACTTGGGGCCATCAGTGGATCCAGCTCTTTACCAAGTAATCATCTGCTTTCTTCTAACAAAAGATCGGCTGAGCTGCAAGGCTTAGCCGATTTTTTGTTGCGCTTTTTTCTGGCAGAGGACATGTGGGCAGCGGTACAGGGAGCTGGCCTTGACACAAAAACGTATGCGGCAGTGGTTGCACAACGGACGATTTATGTTATACTTGTTTTGAATAACATGCAGGAGGAACCACAGTGGAGGATTACCGCACCATCCATGGCACGGCCACAGGAGAATACGAAGAAAAGAAGAGCCGCTTCATTGCGGCGCTGTCATTTGCGGACAGCGAGGAAGCTGCCGTTGCATTTCTGGAACAGGTGCGTGCGGCCAACCGCACCGCCCGCCACAATGTGTATGCCTACCGCCTGAGGGAAGGCAACCGGGAACGCTATTCAGATGATGGTGAACCGGCCAAGACGGCGGGCACACCAGCGCTGGAGGTGCTGCAGCACAGCGGCCTGACGGATCTGATCGTGGTGGTGACCCGTTACTTTGGCGGTGTGCTGCTGGGCACCGGCGGCTTGGTGCGTGCATACACCACGGCTACGGCCCGTGCACTGGAAAATGCCGAGGTGGTCACGGTGCGCAGCGTGGTGGAGCTGAGCGTGACGGTGGATTACTCCCTTTATGAGCGTGCATCGCTGCTGATCGATGCAGCGGGAGCAAAACAGGCCGCGCCGCAGTTCACGGATCGCGTGACCCTGTGCTGGCAGATGCCGGAACACACCGAAGGCCCGCTGCTGGAACAGCTGCGGGAGCTGACACGCGGCAGCGCGCAGGTGACGGTATCCGACCCGTTCTATGCACCGTTCTGAACCCGGCAGCAGCAAAAATAAAAAAGCAAGCATTATTTTGCGAACCGACAGGCTTTTTCCCCCTTCGACAAAGCGGGTGTGCTACAATTGCCGCAGACGCAGCAATTGGGATCGGCTGTGCCGAAACAGAGAGGGGGAATGGCGACAAAAAGGGAGGGCGACTTTGTATGGATGTACGTCAGCGCACAGAAGAGATCGAACATATGACCTTCGCGCCGTGGGCTACCTTCAGCGACCAGAGCCGCGGCCGCATGCTGCCGGAAGAGCAGGACCCGATCCGGCCGGTGTTCCAGCGTGACCGTGACCGGGTGCTGCACTGCAAGGCATTCCGACGGCTCAAACAAAAGACGCAGGTGTTCCTCTCGCCGGAGGGAGACCTGTACCGCACCCGACTGACCCATACGCTGGAGGTCTCGCAGATCGCGCGGACCATTGCCCGCGCTCTGCGGCTGAACGAAGATCTGACTGAAGCAATCAGCCTTGCCCATGATCTGGGCCACACGCCGTTTGGCCATGCCGGGGAGCGCGCGCTGAATGAGCTGTGCCCGGACGGCTTCAAGCACTACATGCAGAGCCTGCGTGTGGTGGACAAGCTGGAAAAGGACGGCCGGGGCCTGAACCTGACGTGGGAGGTGCGCAACGGCATCGTGACCCACACAAAGGGCACCTGGGCGGCAACGCCGGAAGGACGCATCGTGCGCATGGCGGATCAGATCGCCTATGTGAACCACGACATTGAGGACGCGGTGCGCGCCGGTGTGCTGGACCCAGCCACCCTGCCGAAAGAATGCACCGCCGTGCTGGGCCAGACAAAATCTGCCCGCATCACCACCATGATCAACAGTATCCTTGCCAACAGCGATGGGGATGTGAAGGTGGGCGCAGAGGAAAACGAAGCCTTCCTTGCGCTGCGGGATTTCATGTACGCCACCGTGTACGTGGACAAGACCGCCAAGCAGGAAGAGCAGAAGGTGGACAAGGTGATCGGGGAACTGTACGATTACTACCTGAACCATGTAGACCGGATGTCCAATTTTTACATCCAGCTGGCTTATCAGGAGGGCGGAGAACGCGCAGTGACCGATTACATCAGTGGCATGAGCGATGAATTTGCCATCCGCACTTTTGAGGAATTGTTTGTGCCCCGGAAGTGGCATGTCCTATAAATCCGAAAGGTCGTTTGAAAGATCTATGATCCCACACGAATACATTGAAGAACTGACCCGCCGCACCGACATTGTGGAGCTGGTGGGCAGCTATGTGCAGCTCAAGCGCAAGGGACGTTTGTATGGCGGCCTGTGCCCCTTTCACAGCGAAAAAACGCCCTCATTCTACGTCTACCCGGACACCCAGAGCTTTTACTGCTTTGGCTGCGGCGCAGGCGGCGATGCCATTACCTTTACGAAAAAGATCAACAGCATCGATTACCCGGAGGCCGTTAAGCTGCTGGCAGCGCGGGCCGGTATGCCGGAGCCGCAGGAGGACGACAAAACAGGCCGGATGCGCAGCCGCATCCTCTCCATGAACAAGGAGGCGGCACGGTTTTTCCACGCCTGCCTGAACTCCACCGTGGAGGAAGCCCGGCAGGCCCGTGCCTACTGGCGGCGGCGCGGTCTGGACGACAAGACGATCGTCCGGTTCGGGCTGGGCTATGCGCCAAACGACGGACAGGCGCTGTATCAGTTCCTGCGCGATAAGGGCTACAATCAGCAGGAGCTGGATGCCAGCGGCCTGTTCAAGCGCAGTGCGTCCGGCCGCATCTACTGCCTGTTCTGGAAGCGGGTGATGACCCCCATCTTTGACCTGCGCGGCAACATCATTGCGTTTGGTGGGCGCGTGCTGGACGATTCCAAACCGAAATATGTCAACAGCCCGGAAACGCTGGTGTACCACAAATCAGAGACGGTGTTTGCGCTGCAGATCGCAAAGCGCAGCGCGGTGCGCCGGTTCGTGCTGTGCGAGGGCTACATGGACGTGATCAGTATGCATCAGGCAGGCATCGACACAGCAGTGTGCGCCTGCGGCACGGCCCTGACCCCGGAGCAGGTGCGGCTCATCAGCGAGTATGCTGACGAGGTGATCCTGAGCTACGATTCGGACGAAGCAGGCCAGAAGGCCACGCTGCGCTCGCTGGAACTGTTCCGCAACAGCCCGGTAAAGGTGGGCGTGCTGCAGATCCCCGGTGCAAAGGACCCGGACGAGTACATCAAAAAGTATGGCGCAGAGCGATTCAAAGCCCTGCTGGACGGTGTGGGCAATGCACTGGACTTCCGGCTGGGCCGTCTGCGCAGCCAGTACGATCTGGCACAGGATGCCCAGCGGCTGGAATACGTGAAGGAAGCTGTGAATATGCTAGCAGAGCGCTCCAACCCTACCGAGCAGGAAGTGTATGCGGGGCGTCTGGCTGAGGAGACCAACATCTCCAAAACAGCTATCATGACCCAGCTGGAGACCGCCGTGAAGAGGGCGGGCAGCAAGCACCGCTGGGAGAAAAAGCAGCAGGCGCTCAAGTCCGGTGAGATGAATCAGATCAACGTGCCGTACAGTGCGGGCGGCAGTCAGGCGCTGGGCATTGCCAGCGCACAGCAGCGACTGCTGGCGGCCATGCTGCGGGAGCCGCACTATATCGATCTGGTGCAGGGGCAGCTGACCGCAGAACAGTTCGTGCTGCCGCAGCAGAAGGAGCTGTTTGAAGCCATGCTGCGCTGCCGACAGGAGGGCATTGAGATCAGCCTGACCACGCTGCGCGCTTTTGTAAGCGAAGAAGCGCTGAATGAACTGAGCCATCTTGCGGCACAATACAGCGATGTGAATTGTACGCCGGATGATATCCGGCTGTATCTGGACCGCATTGCCCGGGGGATGCCCATGGCAGGCAAGGCGGCGCATATGTCCAATGAGGAACTGAGTGATTACCTCCAGTCGATGCGCGAAAAGAAGCAGGGAAATGTGCCTGTAGAAGAATGATCCCCCGCTTTCCCCTCCGGCTGGAGCAGGAGAGGAAAGGAGCAGGAACCATGCAGAAATTGTCGCAAACGGAGGAATTGGCCAGAACATTGGCTGCGCGGGCACGCCACCATGCCCTGACACCGGAGCAGATCAGCCGTGCCATGGACGAACAGGATTACGATGTGGCGCAGCTGGACGAGCTGTATACGGCACTGGAGGACCGCGGCGTGCACCTGACCGAAGAGGAAGCGGACCTGCCTGCGTTGGATGAAACGCAGATCGGCAGGCTGGAACATGAGCTTTCGGCAGAGGGGGTGGCGCTGGACGACCCGGTAAAGGCCTATTTGAAGGAGATCGGCCGGGTGCCGCTGCTGACGGCAGAACAGGAAACGGAGCTTGCCCGTGCCGCGCAGGCCGGGGATGAGGATGCCCGGCGGAAGCTCAGCGAAGCGAACCTGCGGCTGGTGGTGTCGGTGGCAAAGCGCTATGCAGGGCGGGGCCTGCCGTTTCTGGATCTCATTCAGGAAGGCAATCTCGGTCTGATGAAGGCGGCGGAAAAGTTTGAGCCGGAGCGCGGCTTCAAATTTTCCACCTATGCCACGTGGTGGATCCGTCAGTCCATCACCCGCGCCATTGCAGATCAGGGGAGGACCATCCGCATCCCGGTGCACCTTGTGGAGAGCATCAACCGGGTCAAAAAGACGACGGGTGACCTGCTGCGGAAAAATGGCCGGGAGCCTACCGCGGAAGAGATCGCTGTTCAGCTGGACATGGAGCCGGACCGTGTGCGGGAATTGCTGCAGCTGGCGCAGGACCCTATCAGCTTGGAAACGCCGGTGGGCGAGGAAGAGGATGCCCACCTTGAAGATTTTATTCAGGACGAGGATGCAGGCGTCCCGGTGGATGAAGCCGGGCGGCAGCTGCTGCGGCGGGAACTGTTCAGCGTGCTCAAAAGCCTGACACCGAGGGAAGAGCGGGTGATCGCACTGCGCTTCGGGCTGGAGGATGGCCGGGCGCACACGCTGGAAGAGCTGGGGAAGGAGTTCAATGTGACCCGGGAGCGGGTGCGGCAGATCGAAGCCAAGGCCCTGCGCAAGCTGCGGCATCCCAGCCGTGCAAAACGCCTGCGGGATTATCTGGATGAGTGAACGATTATAATTGCCGCCGCTTGCGCTCTGGCAATATTAGAGGAAACATTATTTTTATATTTGCAGCTCAGAAAAGCCTGCGAGCTTTTCTGAGCTGCTTTTTCACAAAAAAGGGCCGCAAGGGCAAAGATAGACAAATTGCACAAGGGGATTATGAACAGGAACGTGCAAAATAAAAAAATCAAGCCCTAAAACAGCAAAACACAACACGCTGCCGGGCGTGCGAAAATGAAAGAAAAAATAAATTTGTTTTGGCAAAAATCTGAAAAATGGCTTGACAGCAAGGCTTTTAGGGTGTATACTACATTAGTATCACATAATGGACTAGTGCGCCAAAAAGGGGAATACGCAGGCGGCGGCTGGACGGGTCAAACCGAAAAGTTTGTGAAAAACGCCGAAAGGTTCCCTTCGACGCGGGTCGAATTATGTGTGTCTGCTCAAATTTGACCCGTGTATACGACATCCCGTAGAGTATAAAAGTAAGGAGTGGTTGATTTTATGATGAAAGTCAAGCCCGTAAAGCTCGGCAAAACCGAGCGCATGAGCTTCTCCCACATCGACGAAGTCATCAGTATGCCGAACCTGATCGAGGTCCAGAAGAACTCTTATCAGTGGTTCCTGGACGAGGGCCTGAAAGAGGTCTTCCACGATATCGGCACCATTGAGGACTACACCGGCAATCTGGCACTGAGCTTTGTGGACTTCCGCCTGGATAAGGAGCCGAAGTACAGCATCAAGGAGTGCAAGGAGCGCGACGTGACCTATGCAGCACCCCTGCGCGTCACCGCCCGTCTGCTGAACAAGGAGACCGGCGAAGTGAAGGATCAGGAGATCTTCATGGGCGATTTCCCGCTGATGACCGATGCCGGCACCTTTGTGATCAACGGTGCAGAGCGTGCTATCGTCAGCCAGCTGGTGCGTTCTCCTGGCGTGTTCTACGGCGATGCCAAGGATAAGGTGGGCAACGACCTGTACAGCGCTACCATGAACCCCAACCGCGGTGCATGGCTGGAGTACGAGACCGATGCTTCCGATGTGTTCTATGTCCGTATCGATAAGAACCGCAAGCTGCCTGTCACCGTGCTGTGCCGTGCACTGGGCCTGTCCACCAACGAGGACATCCTGAACTTCTTTGGCGACGATGAGCGCATCCTCGCTACTCTGGAAAAGGATACCACCAAGAATCAGGAAGAGGGCCTGCTGGAAGTTTACCGCAAGCTGCGCCCCGGCGAGCCTCCCACGGTGGAGTCTGCTACCAGCCAGATCAACATGCTGTTCTTCGACCCGCGCCGTTATGACCTGTCTCGTTTCGGCCGTTATAAGATGAACAAGAAGCTGTCTCTGGCACGCCGCATCACCGGTCAGGTGGCTGCTGAGAATGTGGTCGCTCCGCTGACCGGCGAGATCCTGATCGAGGCTGGTGCCAAGATCACCCGCGAGCTGGCTGAGAAGGCTGACAATGCCGGTGTGAATCTGGTCGTGCTGAAGCTCGACGATCCCATGAAGGAAGAGAGCCGGAAGGTCAAGGTCATCACCAACGGCTGTGTGGATGCACAGGGCTTCTTCTCCTTCGACGTGAAGGAGTGCGGCATCAACGAGCGCTGCTCCTTCGATGAGATCAAGAAGATCCTCGACACCACCTCTGATGTGGAAGAGCAGAAGGAGATGCTGCGCCGCAACCACGACCAGCTGATCGGCCGCACCGTTACGGTCGCCGATATTCTGGCTTCCATCAACTACCTGAACGGTCTGGGCCACAATATTGGCACCACCGATGATATCGACCATCTGGGCAACCGCCGCATCCGCAGCGTGGGCGAGCTGCTGCAGAACCAGTTCCGCATCGGCTTCTCCCGCATGGAGCGCGTCATCCGTGAGCGCATGACCCTGCAGAGCCAGGATCAGAGCGTCATCACTCCGCAGGCCCTCATCAATATCCGTCCGGTGGTGGCAGCCATCAAGGAGTTCTTCGGTTCTTCTCCGCTGTCCCAGTTCATGGATCAGAACAACCCGCTGGCTGAGCTGACCCACAAGCGCCGCCTGTCTGCTCTGGGCCCCGGCGGTCTGAGCCGTGACCGTGCAGGTTTCGAGGTCCGCGACGTTCACTACAGCCACTACGGCCGTATGTGCCCCATCGAGACCCCTGAAGGCCCCAACATCGGTCTGATCTCCTATCTGGCATCTTACGCCAAGATCAACGAGTACGGCTTCGTGGAAGCTCCGTACCGCAAGGTCAAGAAGATCTATGACGAGAACGGCAACCTGAAGGAACAGGTCGTCACCGACGAGGTCGAGTATATGACCGCTGATGTCGAGGACGAGTACGTTGTGGCACAGGCCAACGAGCCGCTGGATGAGGGCAAGCACTTCGTGCGTCCCCGTGTGTCTGCCCGCCGCCGCGACGAGATCCTTGAAATTGATGCAGAGAAAGTCGATTACATGGACGTTTCTCCGCGAATGATGGTCTCTGTTGCTACCGCCTGCATCCCCTTCCTGGAGAACGATGACTGTAACCGTGCTCTGATGGGTTCCAACATGCAGCGTCAGGCAGTGCCTCTGATGGTCACCCAGCAGCCCATCGTTGCTACCGGTATGGAGTACAAGGCTGCTACCGACTCCGGCACCGCTGTTCTGGCAAAGAATGACGGTATCGTTGAGAAGATGGATGCCGACCATGTTGTTGTGCGCAACAACAAGGGCGAGCTGGAGGATTATCCTCTGGTCAAGTTCGCACGCTCCAACGCAGGCACCTGCATCAACCAGCGTCCCATCGTGGAGGTCGGCGAGAGCGTCAAGGCCGGTCAGGTGCTGGCCGACGGCCCTGCAATGCGCAACGGCGAAATTTCTCTGGGTAAGAACGCTCTGATCGGCTTCATGACCTGGGAAGGCTACAACTACGAGGATGCCGTTCTGCTGAACGAGAAGATCGTGCGCGAGGACGTGTACACCTCCATTCATATTGAAGAGTACGAGACCGAGAGCCGCGATACCAAGCTGGGACCCGAAGAAATCACCCGTGATATCCCCAACGTTTCTGAGGATGCACTGAAGGATCTGGACGAGCGCGGCATCATCCGCATCGGTGCCGAGGTCAAGAGCGGCGACATTCTGGTTGGTAAGGTCACCCCGAAGGGCGAGACCGAGCTGACCGCTGAAGAGCGCCTGCTGCGCGCCATCTTCGGCGAGAAGGCACGCGAAGTGCGTGATACTTCTCTGCGCGTGCCCCATGGTGCATACGGCATCATTGTGGATGTCAAGGTGTTCACCCCGGAGAACAGCGACGAACTGCAGCCCGGCGTGCGCGAGGTCGTCCGCTGCTATATTGCCCAGAAGCGCAAGATCAGCGTTGGCGATAAGATGGCAGGCCGTCACGGCAACAAGGGTGTCGTTTCCCGCATTCTGCCGCAGGAGGACATGCCCTACCTGCCCGACGGCACCCCGCTGGACATCGTGCTGAACCCTCTGGGCGTGCCTTCCCGTATGAACATCGGTCAGGTGCTGGAAGTCAACCTGGGCTACGCTGCCAAGGCATGCGGCATCAAGGTCATGACTCCCGTCTTCGACTCTGCTCGTGAGAACGACATCGGCGATACCTTTGATACCGCCCGCGAGATGTGGCATGGCGAGAATGCTCCTGCATATCCCACGAAGCTCCCCAAGATCATGGGCGAGAAGGGACACATCATCGACTTCTCCAAGATCGAGCTGGACCGCGATGGCAAGACCACCGTTTACGATGGCCGCACCGGCGAAAAGTTCGATAACCGCGTTACCGTCGGTTATATGTACTACCTGAAGCTGCATCACCTGGTCGATGATAAGATCCATGCACGTTCCACCGGCCCCTACTCTCTGGTCACTCAGCAGCCTCTGGGCGGCAAGGCCCAGTTCGGCGGCCAGCGCTTTGGCGAAATGGAAGTCTGGGCACTGGAAGCTTACGGCGCTGCTTACACTCTGCAGGAGATCCTGACCGTCAAGTCCGACGACGTGGAGGGCCGTGTGAAGACCTACGAGGCCATCGTTAAGGGTGAGCCGATCCCGCAGCCCGGCATCCCCGAGTCCTTCCGCGTTATGCTGAAGGAACTGCAGTCTCTGGGTCTGGACGTTGTTGTTCAGGACAAGGACGGCAACGAGATCGACATGCGTCAGAACTTCGACGACGAAGAGACCGGCTTTGATATGCGCGATGTTGCCGGCACTGAGAACGTCGTGCAGGAGAGCGAACTGCTCAACGATTATAATATTAAGGATGCCGATGCCGGTTTCGATGATCCTTCTGTGCTGGAGGACAATAACTCCGGTGCCGAAGCTCCCGCTTCTTCTGACGAAGTAGATTTCTGATCAGACAAAGAACACAAGCCTCAAGCCCCCTGTTCCGCGTGCTGCGGCAGGGGAGAGGGGCCTGTGGTCTGAACAAGAAAGCCGCCTGTATCATCGAGACAACTAGAGATTAAGAAAGGGTTCGTTTCATGGAAAACAACGTTTTCGATTCCATCAAGATCGGCCTTGCCTCCCCGGAGCAGATCCGCAACTGGAGCTACGGCGAGGTCAAAAAGCCTGAGACCATCAACTACCGTACCCTGAAGCCGGAGCGCGACGGCTTGTACTGTGAGCGCATTTTTGGACCTACCAAGGACTGGGAGTGCCACTGCGGTAAGTATAAGCGCATCCGCTACAAGGGCAAGATCTGCGACCGCTGCGGCGTTGAAGTGACCAAGGCTAAGGTCCGCCGTGAGCGCATGGGCCACATTGAGCTGGCCGCTCCCGTCAGCCACATCTGGTACTTCAAGGGCATCCCCAGCCGCATCGGCCTGATGCTGGACATCAGCCCCCGCCTGCTGGAGAAGGTGCTGTACTTTGCAAGCTATATCGTCACTGATCCGGGCGCTACCCGTCTGGAAAAGAAGCAGCTGCTCACCGAGAGCGAGTATCGTGAGATGCGCGACCACTACGGTGATGAGTTCGAGGCTGCTATGGGCGCTGAGGCCATTCAGGATCTGCTGAAGGAGATCGATCTGGATCAGCTGAGTGAAGAGCTGACTGCTGAGGTGGAAAAGTCCTCCGGCCAGAAGCGCGTGCGCATCCTCAAGCGTCTGGAAGTAGTTGAGGCATTCCGCATTTCCGGCAACCGTCCTGAATGGATGGTCATGGATGTGCTGCCTGTTCTGCCGCCTGACCTGCGCCCCATGGTCCAGCTGGACGGTGGCCGTTTTGCCACCTCCGATCTGAACGACCTGTACCGCCGCGTGATCAACCGCAACAACCGTCTGCGCCGTCTGCTGGAGCTGGGCGCTCCCGACATCATCGTGCGCAACGAGAAGCGTATGCTGCAGGAAGCAGTGGACAGCCTGATCGACAACGGCCGCCGCGGCCGTCCGGTCACCGGCCCCAACAACCGCGCACTGAAGAGCCTTTCCGATATGCTGAAGGGCAAGCAGGGCCGCTTCCGTCAGAACCTGCTGGGCAAGCGTGTTGACTACTCCGGTCGTTCTGTTATCGTCGTCGGCCCTGAGCTGAAGATGGATCAGTGCGGTCTGCCCAAGGAAATGGCTCTGGAGCTGTTCAAGCCCTTTGTCATGAAGGATCTGGTGGAGAAGGGCATTGCCAACAACATCAAGTCCGCCCGCAAGATGGTGGAGCGCGCTAAGCCCGAAGTGTGGGACAGCCTGGAGACCGTGATCAAGGGCCACCCCGTTCTGCTGAACCGTGCACCTACCCTGCACCGTCTGGGCATTCAGGCTTTCAACCCGGTGCTGGTGGAGGGCCGTGCCATCAAGCTGCACCCGCTGGCATGTACCGCATTCAACGCCGACTTCGACGGTGACCAGATGGCAGTGCATCTGCCTCTGGGCGAGGATGCCTGCCGTGAGGCCAAGATGCTGATGCTGGCTTCCGGCAACCTGCTGAAGCCCTCTGACGGCGCACCTGTTACCGTGCCTACGCAGGATATGATCCTGGGCAGCTACTACCTGACCACCGTTCGTGAAAATGACGAGGGCGCAGGCAAGGTGTTCCGCGATGAGAACGAAGCCCTGATGGCTTATGCAGAGCACATCGTTACCCTGCACGCACCCATCAAGGTGCGCCGCACCATGACCATTGACGGCGTGGAGCGCACCGGTCTGGTGGAAGCCACCGTCGGCCGCATCATCTTCAATAACCCTGTTCCTCAGAATCTGGGTTATATCGACCGTACTGATCCCGAGCACTGGCTGGAGTACGAGGTCAGCTTCCGCGTGACCAAGAAGACTCTGCCCGACATCATTTCCCGCTGCATGACCCGCAACGGCACCCGCAAGTGTGCAAAGATGCTGGATGCCATCAAGGCGCAGGGCTACAAGTACTCCACTCTGTCTGCAATCTCCGTCGCTGTGTGCGACGCTGTGATCCCGCCGCAGAAGCAGGAACTGATCGCTGAGGCTGACCAGCAGATCGCAAAGGTCGGCAGGCTGTTCAACCGCGGCCTGATCTCCGACAACGAGCGTTACAACCAGACCATCGCCATCTGGCAGGCTACCACCGATAAGGTCTCCAAGGCTCTGGCAGACAACCTGCCCAAGGATAATGAGATCTATATGATGGCAGACTCCGGTGCTCGTGGTTCTATGAACCAGATCAAGCAGCTGGCCGGCATGCGCGGCCTGCTGGCAAACACCGCTGGCCACACCATCGAGATGCCCATTCGTGCCAACTACCGTGAAGGTCTGAATATTCTGGAATATTTCGTTTCTGCCCGTGGCGCCCGTAAGGGTCTGGCCGATACCGCTCTGCGTACCGCTGACTCCGGTTACCTGACCCGCCGCATGGTCGATGTCTCTCAGGATGTCATTGTGCGCGAGATCGACTGCGGCACCACCGACGGCCTGTGGGTGTCTGAGATCCACGAGGGCAAGGAGAAGATCGAGAGCTTCCGCGAGCGCTTGATCGGCCGCTTCGCTGTGGGCGATGTGGTCAACCCCGTCACCGGCAAGGTGATCGTGCCGGAAGGTAAGATGATCGACCTGTACGATGCAAACGAGATCGAGGCTGCTGGTATTACCAAGCTGAAGATCCGCAGCCTGCTGACCTGCCGTGCAAAGACCGGTGTCTGCGCACGCTGCTACGGTTCCGATATGGCAAACGGCGAGCCGGTCCGTCTGGGCGAGTCTGTCGGCGTTATCGCCGCAGAGTCCATCGGCGAGCCTGGTACTCAGCTGACCATGCGTACCTTCCATACCGGCGGTATCGCATCTGCTGAAGATATCACGCAGGGTCTTCCCCGTGTTGAAGAGCTGTTCGAGAGCCGCCGTCCCAAGAGCATGGCCATCATGAGCGAGATCTCTGGTGTCGTTTCTCAGGACGATACCAAGAAGAATGTCGTTATCAAGGTGACCGGCAAGGACGAGAACGGTGCCGAGGTCGTAAAGAGCTACTCCATCCCGTTCACCCAGCATTCCCGCGTGATGCCGGGTGACCGTGTGGAGAAGGGCGACATCATCACCCGTGAAGGTGTTCTGTATCCGCAGGATATTCTGGCAATCAAGGGTCTGGAGGATGTCCAGAACTACCTGATCAACGAAGTTCAGAAGGTCTACCGTCTGCAGGGCGTTGAAATCAACGATAAGCATATCGAAGTCATCGTCCGTCAGATGTGCCGCAAGGTGCGCGTGACTGATTCCGGTTCTTCCAACCTGATCGGCGGTGCACTGGCAAGCCGTCTGGAAGTGGAGAGCATCAACGCCGATCTGCAGCAGCGCATCGACGCTGGTGAAGAGGGCCTGAAGCTGGTTGAGTACCAGCAGGTGCTGCTGGGCATCACCAAGGCTGCTCTGGCAAACGACTCCTTCCTGTCCGCTGCATCCTTCCAGGAGACCACCCGCGTGCTGACCGAAGCTGCCATCAAGGGCAAGGTCGACCCGCTGGCCGGCCTGAAGGAGAACGTCATCATTGGTAAACTGATCCCCGCAGGTACCGGTCTGCCGGAAGTCCGTGAGGATCTGAAGAACCGTGAGGCTGAGCGCGATGCTGAGATCGCTGCCGAACAGGCAGCTGCTGTACAGTAAGCAAAGTTCCTTCTTCTGAAATAAAACAATGGACCGCTCTGTGGGCATCCGCCTGCAGGGCGGTTTTTATATGCCCGGAAAAGCGGAAACAGGGGAGAAAACCGTGCGTTTTGCGTCGAAAAAATACTGAAAGAAAAAATCTGGAATAAATGCAAAAAACTTTGCAAAAACTGTTGACATCCGCCTGTAAAGCGAGTATTATATAACTGTTGCGCATCCCTCATGGGGATAGTGCGGCAAAAAAGTCGGAAAAAAGTCCGATGTGCATTATTAAGAAAGGAGAAACAAAATGCCTACTTTTAACCAGCTTGTACGCAAGGGCCGTCAGGTTCTGGCTACCAAGAGCACCGCTCCCGCACTGCTGAAGAGCTACAATTCTCAGAAGAAACAGTATTCTGATCTGAACAGCCCCCAGAAGCGTGGTGTCTGCACTGCTGTTCGTACCATGACCCCCAAAAAGCCCAACTCTGCTCTGCGTAAGGTTGCTCGTGTCCGCCTCACGAATGGTATCGAGGTCACCTCTTACATTCCCGGTATCGGCCATAACCTGCAGGAGCACTCCGTCGTGCTGATCCGTGGCGGTCGTGTTAAGGATCTGCCCGGTGTGCGTTACCACATCATCCGTGGTACCCTGGATACTCAGGGTGTGGCAGGCCGTAATCAGGCCCGCTCCAAGTACGGCGCAAAGCGTCCTAAGGCCGGTGCTGCAAAGAAGTAATTGAGGACAACCGCCATAAACGGCTTTCCATTATATAAATAACAAGTCCGCTTGCAAAGCGGAGGGCAACAGTTTATGTAAAGGTCAGCTCTTTGTGACACAACGGGAGTTTTATTACTTTCGAGTACCGATGATATCATTCTGTGAAGGAGGGAAGAAAGATGCCTAGAAGAGGTAACATTGCTAAGCGCGATGTCTTAGCTGATCCTATTTACAATTCCAAGATGGTCACTCGTCTGGTCAACAGCGTTATGCTGGATGGCAAGAAGGGCGTCGCTCAGAAGATCGTTTACGAAGCTTTCTCCATGATTCAGGAGAAGACCGGCAACGATCCTCTGGAGACTTTCGAGAAGGCGATGGAGAACATCATGCCCAGCCTCGAGTGCAAGACCCGCCGCGTTGGCGGTGCTAACTACCAGGTTCCTCTGGAAGTCAGCCCGGCTCGCCGCGAGACCCTGGGTCTGCGCTGGCTGACTGCCTACAGCCGCAGCCGTGGTGAGAAGACCATGGCTCAGCGTCTGGCTGCTGAAATCATGGATGCTGCCAACAACACTGGTAACGCCGTGAAGAAGCGTGAGGATACTCACAAGATGGCAGAGGCTAACAAGGCTTTCGCTCATTTCCGTTATTGATCTGTTCTGTAGGAGGTTAATTTCATGGCTACACCCAGAGAAGTTTCTCTTCAGATGACGAGAAATATCGGCATTATGGCCCACATTGATGCTGGTAAGACTACTACTACCGAGCGTATTCTGTACTACACCGGTATCAACCACAAGATCGGCGAAGTTCATGATGGCGGCGCTACCATGGACTGGATGGTTCAGGAGCAGGAGCGTGGTATCACCATCACTTCCGCTGCTACCACCTGCTACTGGAGCCACTCTGAGACCCAGAAGGATCCGGTTGCATTCAAGAAGAACCGTCACCGCATCAACATCATCGACACCCCGGGCCACGTGGACTTCACTGTTGAGGTCCAGCGTTCCCTGCGCGTGCTGGACGGTTCTGTGACCGTTCTGGCTGCAAAGGGCGGTGTTGAGCCGCAGTCTGAGACCGTCTGGCGTCAGGCTGACGAGTACAAGGTTCCCCGTATGGTGTACGTTAACAAGATGGACACCATGGGTGCCGACTTCTTCCGCTGCATCAAGATGCTGCACGATCGTCTGCACGCAAACGGCGTGGCGATCCAGCTGCCTATCGGTCAGGAGGATACCTTCCGCGGTATCGTTGACCTGGTCGATATGAACGCTGAGGTCTACTACGACGATATGGGCAACGACATGCGCACTGAGCCCATCCCCGAGGATATGCGTGAGCAGGCCGAGGAGTACCACAACATTCTGATCGAGGCTGTTGCTGAGAACGATGAAGAGTTGATGGAGAAGTACCTCGAGGGTGAGGAAATCACCCGCGAGGAACTGAAGAAGGCTATCCGCAAGGAAACCATCGCCAACACTCTGGTGCCTGTGACCTGCGGCTCTTCCTACAAGAACCGCGGCGTGCAGAAGCTGCTGGACGCTATCGTTGACTATATGCCCGCACCTACCGATGTCGAGGACATCAAGGGTGTGAATCCCGAGACCGAAGAGCAGGAGACCCGTCCGTCTTCCGACGACGCTCCCTTCGCAGCTCTGGCCTTCAAGATCGCTACCGACCCGTTCGTTGGTAAGCTGGCATACTTCCGTGTTTACTCCGGTAAGGTTGAGGCAGGTACCACTGTCTACAACTCCGTGAAGGACAGCAAGGAGCGTATGGGCCGCATCTTGCAGATGCATTCTAACCACCGCAAGGATATCGACTGCTGCTACGCAGGTGATATCGCTGCTGTTGTCGGTCTGAAGAACACCACTACCGGTGACACTCTGTGTGATGAGAATCATCCCATCATTCTGGAGTCCATGAAGTTCCCCGAGCCTGTTATCCGCGTTGCCATCGAGCCCAAGACCAAGGCCGGCAACGAGAAGATGGGCATCGCGCTGGCAAAGCTGGCCGAAGAGGATCCGACCTTCAAGACCTACACTGACGAAGAGACCGGTCAGACCATCATCGCCGGTATGGGCGAGCTGCACCTGGAGATCATCGTTGACCGTCTGCTGCGTGAGTTCAAGGTTGAAGCAAACGTGGGTGCACCTCAGGTTGCTTACCGTGAGACCATCCGCAAAGAGGCCAACCAGGAGACCAAGTACGCACGTCAGTCCGGTGGTAAGGGCCAGTACGGTCATGTTAAGATCAAGATCGAGCCCAACGAGCCCGGCAAGGGTTACGAGTTCGTCAACGCCATCGTTGGCGGTGCCATCCCGAAGGAATACATCCCGGCTATCGACAACGGTATCCAGGGTGCTATGAAGTCCGGTGTTCTGGCTGGCTATCCTGTCGTTGATGTCAAGGTTACCCTGTGGGATGGTTCTTATCATGAGGTCGACTCCTCTGAAATGGCCTTCTCCATTGCTGGTTCTATGGCGTTCAAGGATGCTATGCGCAAGGCTGATCCTATCATCACTGAGCCTATCATGAAGGTTGCAGTTATCGTTCCCGATGAGTATCTGGGCGATGTTATCGGCGACCTGAATGCACGCCGTGGTCAGATCCAGGGCATGGAAGCTATGGCTGGTACTCAGCGCGTCAATGCATTTGTGCCTCTGGCTCAGATGTTCGGCTACGCTACCGACCTGCGCTCCAAGACTCAGGGCCGTGGCCAGTATGTCATGGAGCCGTCTCACTACGAGCCGGTGCCTAAGAACATTGCTGACCAGATCATCGCTGGCCGCACCAAGGGCTGATTCCTGAAAAATGGATAAAGATTTTGCCGGGGTAGTGTAACCTCGGCAAAATTTCCTGTAAAAGCACTTGATTTTACAGGGCAAATTTAGTAGAATAGCCTTGCAATGCAATGTCTGCATCTTGCAGGGTTGTTGTAACCAAATATCAAAACCTAAATTAAGGGAGGATATTCCAATGGCTGAAAAGGCAAAGTTCGACCGTTCTAAGCCGCATGTGAACATCGGCACCATCGGTCACGTTGACCACGGCAAGACCACTCTGACCGCCGCTATCACCAAGTACCTGGCTCTGAAGGGCGACGCAGACTTCATGGATTATGCCAACATCGATAAGGCTCCTGAGGAGCGTGCTCGTGGTATCACGATCAACTCCGCTCACGTTGAGTATCAGACCGACGCTCGTCACTATGCTCACGTTGACTGCCCGGGCCATGCTGACTACGTCAAGAACATGATCACTGGTGCTGCTCAGATGGACGGCGCTATCCTGGTCGTTGCTGCTACCGATGGTCCCATGCCCCAGACCCGTGAGCACATCCTGCTGGCTCGTCAGGTCGGCGTGCCCTATATCGTCGTGTTCATGAACAAGTGCGATATGGTCGACGACGAAGAGCTGCTGGATCTGGTTGAGATGGAGATCCGTGAGCTGCTGACCGAGTACGACTTCCCCGGCGACGACACCCCGATCATTCGTGGTTCCGCTCTGAAGGCTCTGGAGTCTACCTCCACTGATCCCAATGCTCCCGAGTATGCTTGCATCAAGGAGCTGATGGACGCTGTTGACACCTATATCCCCAACCCCGATCGTGAGGAAGACAAGCCCTTCCTGATGCCCATCGAGGATGTCATGACCATTTCTGGCCGTGGTACTGTTGCAACCGGTCGTGTTGAGCGTGGTATTGCTAAGGTTGGCGATGCTATGGAGATCGTCGGCATCAAGCCCGATCGTCTGAGCACCACCATCACCGGTCTGGAGATGTTCCGTAAGTCTCTGGACTTCGCTGAGGCTGGCGATAACATCGGCGCTCTGCTGCGTGGTGTTGATCGTACCCAGATCGAGCGTGGTCAGGTTCTGGCTAAGCCCGGTTCCGTGCACCCCCACAAGACCTTCGAGTCTCAGGTGTACGTTCTGACCAAGGACGAAGGCGGCCGTCACACCCCGTTCTTCTCCAACTATCGTCCTCAGTTCTACTTCCGCACCACCGACGTGACCGGTATCATCACTCTGCCCGAAGGCACTGAGATGTGCATGCCCGGCGATAACGTCATGATGCACGTTGAGCTGCTGACCCCTGTTGCTATGGAAGAGGGCCTGCGTTTCGCTATCCGTGAGGGTGGCCGTACCGTTGGTTCTGGCGTTGTTGGCAAGATCATTGAGTGATTTTGACCCTTCGCGCCTTTCCTAAGGCTAAAGGTTAAACTTACGAGAGACCTTCCCATTCCGGAGAGTGGGAAGGTCTCTTTTTGCTTTAGATCCTCTGTCCGTAAGGGCAGGGGATTTTTTGCGGCATGTCACAACTCTTTGTTTACAAAACAAGGTTGTTCTGGTATACTGAAAAAGGAAATGCTGGAAAAGTCCTATCGGCTGGTGCTGAGGGAATTCAGCAAAAAGAAGCAGCGAGAACTTCTGGAAGGTGTGAAGAGTAATGCCGTTTGATTATAAGAAAGAGTACAGGGAATTTTATCTCCCGCCGAAAAAACCGCATCTGATTACGATACCGCGTATGAATTTTGTGGCAGTGCACGGCAAGGGCGACCCGAATGCTCCGGGTGGAGCCTATCAGGAGGCTATGGGAGTGCTGTACGGCATTGCTTTCACCATCAAAATGAGCTATAAGGGCAGCCACAAGATGGACGGCTATTTTGAATATGTGGTTCCACCGTTGGAGGGCTTGTGGCATCAGAAGGGCGTGGATGGCGTTGACTATGCACATAAAGAAACATTTGAGTGGACATCCATGATCCGACTGCCAGAATTCGTGACGCCGGAAGCGTTTGATTGGGCCGTACAGGAAGCAACGGCAAAAAAGAAAAAGGATTTTTCCAAGGCGGAATTCCTGACCTATGATGAGGGACTTTGCGTTCAGTGCCTGCATATCGGCCCTTATGATGAAGAACCGAAAACGCTGGCGCAGATGGATGCCTTTGCCGTAGAGCAGGGGTATAGGCTTGATTTTTCAGAGACACGCTTCCACCACGAGATTTATCTGAGTGATCCTCGCCGCGCTGCACCGGGAACACTGAAAACGGTGTTGCGGCATCCCATACGTGAAAAATAAAAACAGGAAAATTCACAAATGATGTCGCTTTTATTTGGCAGATGTGCTATACTGATTTTATCTGTAGAAACACATTGAATGGATAAGGGAGGAGAGAACTTCATGCAGCATGAAACTGTCATCGTGCTGGACTTTGGCGGCCAGTACAATCAGCTGATCGCGCGCCGCGTCCGCGAGAACAATGTCTACTGTGAAATCTATTCCTATAAAACCGATCTGTCGGTTATCAAGGCAAAGAACCCCAAGGGTATCATCTTTACCGGTGGCCCCAACAGCGTTTATCTGGAGGATTCCCCCACGATCGACCCTGAAATCTTCAACTGGGGTGTGCCTGTGCTGGGCATCTGCTACGGCAGCCAGCTGATGATGCATCTGCTGGGCGGCCATGTCTGCCGCGCACCGGAGCGCGAGTACGGCAAGACTGAGGTGTTCGTGGACACGAACAGCAAGATGTTCACCGATGTGCAGCCCTCCACCATTTGCTGGATGAGCCACAACGACTATATTGAGCAGGCAGCGCCCGGCTTTAAGATCACTGCTCACACGGTCAACTGCCCGGTAGCTGCGGCAGAGAACGCCGAGAAGGGCCTGTACGCGGTCCAGTTCCATCCGGAAGTGCTGCACACTGCGGAAGGCAAGAAGATGCTGCGCAACTTCGTGTACAACGTCTGCGGCTGCACCGGCGACTGGAAGATGGACTCCTTTGTGGAAAACAACGTCAAGGCCCTGCGTGAGCGCATCGGCGATGGCAAGGTGCTGTGCGCCTTGTCCGGCGGCGTGGATTCCTCCGTTCTGGCAGCTATGCTGGCTAAGGCCATCGGCAAGCAGCTGACCTGCGTGTTCGTGGATCACGGTCTGCTGCGTAAGAACGAGAAGGAAGAGGTCTGCTCTGTATTCGGCCCGGGCAATGCCAACGGCTTTGATATCAACTTTATCTGTGTGGATGCCCGCGAACGCTACTTTGCAAAGCTGGCTGGTGTTACCGAGCCGGAGCGCAAGCGCAAGATCATCGGCGAAGAGTTCATCCGTGTGTTTGAAGAGCAGGCCAAGAAGATCGGCAAGGTGGATTTCCTGGCACAGGGTACCATTTACCCGGATGTCGTTGAGAGCGGTCTGGGCGGTGAGTCCACTGTTATCAAGAGCCACCACAACGTCGGCGGTCTGCCCGACACTGTGGACTTCAAGGAGTTGGTGGAGCCGCTGCGCAACCTGTTCAAAGACGAGGTGCGTCAGGCTGGCCGTGAGCTGGGCCTGCCCGAATATCTGGTCAGCCGTCAGCCGTTCCCCGGCCCGGGTCTTGGCATCCGCATCATCGGCGAAGTGACCCCGGAGAAGGTGGCTATCGTGCAGGATGCCGACGCGATCTGGCGTGAGGAGATCGCAAAGGCAGGTCTGGATAAGGAGATCAGCCAGTACTATGCAGCCTTGACCAACATGCACAGTGTGGGCGTCATGGGCGACGAGCGTACCTATGATTACGCTGTGGCCCTGCGTGCTGTGACCACCACCGACTTCATGACTGCAGAGAGCTATAATATGCCCTGGGATGTTCTGGGCACTGTCACCAGCCGCATCGTCAATGAGGTCAAGCATGTGAACCGCGTGTTCTATGATTGCACCGGTAAGCCGCCGGCAACCATTGAGCTCGAGTAATGAAAATTTGCCTTCCGGTTTTTTAGACCCCCGAAAAATAGAACACAACAGCGTATAAAAACAGCCCCGCTTTCAAGAATTTTCGCTTGAAGGCGGGGCTTTTTTGCGCCCGAAGTAACAGAAAAGTAACACCCTGGGCAGAATCAAACCGGTATCACGGTTTCTTTTCCTCCGGGCAGGCCAGGGCTTCCAGACGATCCGCGACGTTGTTTGCACGGTCCGGGTACAGGTGGGCGTAGGTGCCAAGTGTGGTCGAAACCTTTTCGTGCCCAAGGCGCTGCTGCACCAGAAGGGCGTCCGTGCCCATGTTGATAAGCAGGGAGGCATGGGAGTGCCGTATATCGTGCACCCGAATGACCTTCACGCCGGTGCGCTGGCAGCAGCGCTCCAGCTGCTCCTTTAGCCAGTATTTGGTGCATTCAAACAGGCGTTCTTCCGGCTGGTATTCGTAGAGCTTGGCAGCGTATTCCCGAATGATTTCCAGCAAGAAGTCCGGCACTGTAATGAACCGCTTGGAACGGCGGGTTTTCGGGTCTGAAATGACGTCCTCGCCATTCAGGCGGGCGTAGGAGTGCCGCACAAAAATGCCCTTCCGTTCAAAATCCACATCGGCCAGGGTGAGGGCCAGCAGTTCACCTTCCCGCATACCGGTCCAAAACAGAATATTGAACGCAGCGTATGCCGTAGGGTCTGACATCCCGGCAATGAACTTCTGAAATTCTTCCAGCGTCCAGAACTGCATTTCTTCGGCGCTGCTTTTGCCCATGGACCCGGCCAGGGAAACGGGGTTTTCTTTCAGGCCGTAATATTTCCCGGCGAACCGAAACAGGGCGCTCATTTGGTTGTTGATGGTTTTCAGGTAGGTGGCAGAATACGGCTTCCCGTTCTTGTCCCTGGCGTCGATCAGGTGATTTTGCCAAGCGCGAATTGACGAAACCGATACTTCATCCACAAGCTGATCCTTGAAGTAGGGGAGGATCTTCGTTTCAAAGATCCATTGCTTCATTTCGTAGGTGGTGGGCCGGAGCCTGGTTTTTGCATCTGCCATGTAGAGCTCCACCAGGGAACCGAATTTCATTTTTGTGGTGAGCGAGCTTTTCGCCAGGTATTCGCGCTCGTATGCCAGAGCATCCGCCCGGCGGGCAAAGCAGCTTTTCTTTATTTGCTTCCGCTTACCGGTCCAGTCCGTAACGCGGAAGATGCAATACCATTCACCGGTTTTCTGGTTTTTATATGCAGGCATGAGACCCCTCCATTTGCTGCTTTTCAACAGCTTTCCACAAAGTTTTCAACAAGTAACGCGGGTAACGCGTTGGTAACGCTTGCGGTAACGCGTTACCGCTAAAAAGTTGAAAACACAGATTTCATGTTGAAAGTGAATTTTCTTCACAGGGATGGAACATCAAAAACCGACGAACAAACGAAAGAAAAAGGTTCAACAAATTTTCAACATTCGCACCAGGTAACGCGTTGCCAACGCGTTACCACCCAGAAAATGCAGTTTTCAACAGACAAAATAAAACGGAACAACGACAAAAAACGATGCTTTCAACGCGGTTTTCAACGGCATAAGCTGCCGCATTCTTCCCCCTAACAACCCCTATCTTACATCCATGTATATCTAGAATATCTAACTTAATCTTAGATATTATTATCTTAGATATAGCTTAATAATATAATATATAGCTTATGGGTTAGATTGAGAGGCGGACGTTTGCGCGGCGCCACGAAGACATGGCGCAGACCTTTTTCGTGACATGACGAAAATGGTCCGGCAGTTGCTTACAACTTGACAGAAGCTTGGAAAATGAGTTCAACCCGTGCGATCCGAAAAGTTGAACTTGATGCCGGAAAACGCGCGGAAATAGCCTATTTTGTGATTGAATGCGCGCAAAACGTGCGATTCGTGCTAAAAGCGTGCAACAGCGCGAGAAAAAGCGCGCGGCGCGCGAATAACGCACAGGGCGGCCGTTTAACTTGCCGGTAACTTGCCAGAGCGACGCCAGAAGCCCCAGGGAAGCCCTGTCGTGGCCTTTTACAAACCGATGCGGAAAACTAGACAAAGAAAAACAAAACGCCCACAAGGCCGCTTTCCGACGGTCTGGTGGGCGTTGCCTTTTTGAAGCGGATCGCAGGCGTTACGGTTTTGAAGTATTGGCGCGGAGCTTTTGGCCGCACTTTGGGCAAACGAGGACGAAGCCCTTGTGAGCGTGTGGCCGCCCCTGAAATTCATTGCCACAGGGACAGGAAACGGAAACCTTCGGCTCCCGGAGAGCAGCGGCCACGGGCAGCCCGTTGATGTATTGCAGAGTTCCGGCCGGTACACCTTCCAGTTCTTGTAGCTTATCCACCCATGCGGCCATGTGCTTTTCTTGCCCGGCGGCGGTTTTGAGCGCAAGGGCCTTTTCTATTTCTGCGTCCAGGATTCTGTCAACGGCCGCATTCAGATATTCGGCCATGTTATCAAAATACCGCTTCCAGAGTTCAGAGGCGGGCGTTTTGAAGTTGATACCGTAAGAGGGCAGATAATCCGGCCCGATTTCTTCAAAGGCGGCAAAGTAGGAAAGCTCCTGCAAAAGGAGATCGTACCGGGAAAGCACGGTGGAAAAGTTGTTGGAGGAGTTCACCAGTTCTTCGCAGTCCTTCAAAATTTCCATGTGCCGCAGAAGTTCGTGCCGCTGCGCTTCATCTGCCGCAGGCCCGGCCTGGGAGCCCTGGGCGGGAAGATCTTCCACCGGGCCCTGCTGCTTGCGCCGCCGGACGAGTGCGACGGCGACCACTACGGCCGCGATCAGAGCGAGGACGCCCAGCATTGGCAGATAGGCGAAGAACAAGCACACGGCTGCAATGGTGAGAGCTGCCACGACCACGCTTTTTAGAAAGCCGAGCAGGGAAAAGCCGTGAAGGCTTTGCAGCAGCCCGAAAGTGACCATCCGCCCGGCGGAGCGATACCCACGGGAAACAAACCTGCTCCGCCTGGCTTTCATCTGCCGTTCACGTTCGTTCATTTTGTGCGGATACCGATGCGCTGCCATGAGCAGCCCCCTTTCATTTCCAAAACCAAATCAGCCCGCAGCGGAGGAGTTCTCGCTTGAGGCGTTCTTCTCCACAATGGACGTGTTCTGCGATGCGGCGCCTTCCGGCAGCTCCTTCAACGCCTGAATATACCCCAAGAGCCGGTCGAGCTGCCGATCAGACAGGGAACTGAGCTCCCCGGCGATTGCGGCCTCCGCCGGGCGCTGGGCGGCCGCTGGCGTTGGGCTTGTAAGTTCGCGGCTGTCCGTACCGCCGAGAAGATAATCAACGGACACCCCAAAAAAATCAGCCAGGGCGCAGAGTTTTTCGCCGTCTGGTTCTTTTCCGAGCGATTCATACCCCGCAATGGTTGACCTGGAAATGTGCAGTCGATCCGCGAGTTCTTTTTGCGTGATGCCTTTTTCCATGCGGAGCTTTTTTAGTCGTTCGCTGAACATGACGCCCTCCTTCTTTCGTATAGAAACATTTTAACGCCCTATGTTTCCTATGTAAACATATTGACACCAAAAGAAACAAAAATCCCAAAAACCACTTGACAATGTTTCCAAACGAAACTATAATGGCATTGTTTCCAAACGAAACACGAAAGGAGGGCGAGAAAATGAGAAAGGCACTGCTGAACGCTCGGATCGAACGCAACCTGACGCAGGAAGAAGTGGCCCAGAAAGCGGGTATCAGCCGTTCGGCTTACACCAACATCGAAAGGGGCGTTAAAAATCCCTCGTTCGATGTAGCAGTGAGAATCAAAAAGGCCGTCGGTTGCCAGAACGACGATATTTTTTTAGATTCTAGTGTTTCGTAACGAAACACGGAGGGAGGAACACACAATGAACCTGTACGAAATCAACGTGAAGGGCGCCAACGGCGTGAAACACAAGTCGAAGGTCTACGAAATTAACGTGGACGCTGCTTTCAAAGAAGCGTTTATCCAGGGGAAAATCTACGGAGCCGAAAAGCTGGATGACTGCACGGTGCAGCAGATCCAGACAAATGCAGGCGTTTCCAAAGACACCGAACGCGAGTATTTGGGCCGAATCAAGAACATTCTGGATGCCCTTGGCCCGGACAGCTATTGCGCAACGGCCTTTGACGGCTGTATTGCAGATGCCGAGAAGAACATCGACAGCGATTTCTCGGTCAGCATGAAGGGCCGTTTGCAGTCTGAGCGCAAGGCCCACGAGAATACCCGCAAGAGCCTGACCGAAAAGGTGAACGCCCAGGGCCAGCGCATTGCAGAGCTTGAAGCTGAATTGCAGAATGCCCGGCGGATGGAGGGCCAGGCCAGGAAAGAGGCCGCAGAGGACAAAATTGCCCTGGAAAAGGCGAAGGGAAAGATCCTCCCGGACAACGTTGCCGCAGAACTTACCATTATGCTGCGGAAGCAGGCCGACGAAGCCGCCAAAGAAGCACTTTACTACGCGGACCGGATGGCGGCAGAGGTTGAAAACTCCGTCCCCGTTGGCGCGTCCAACAGTGCAAAGAACTTCCACAAGTACCGCAAGGCCCAGGTTGATGCGCTGCGCCTGCTGGGTGCGCTGGGAAACATTGGAGGCTCGGAAAATGACGATTGACGAGCTCCGCATACTGCGCGGCCTTTCCTTGACGAAGCTGTGCGAAGCCGCAGGGCTTTCCATGGGGGCAATCTTCAAACTGACCCGGCCGGGCGCAGAACTTGAACGGGCCCAGCTGGGCACCGTTATGAAGCTGGCCGCCGGGCTGGGCGCGGTGATTACCGTTGACCCGGAGGGCGTGACCATAAGACAACAGGAGGAAGCAAAATGAAAATCAAGTCCATTACCTTGCAGAAGATCGCGGTCGTGTGCGGCGGCCTGGGCCTGTTCTTTGGCCTTGGCTTTGCCGGGAACTTTGAAACGACCGGCGAAACCAACACCAGCACGTTTATGGTTTCCCTGGGCTTCCTGCTTCTGGCTGTGCTGCTGGCCCGTGTGAGCTTTGCAGTGCAGGACATGGAGGAGAAGCAGAGCAAGATCCACAAGGCCCAGAAGGGCACCGTAAAGCCCAGCGCGAAGCGGAAGGCGGGGTGAATATGTTTCACACAACGGTGAAATGTGCAGACTGCGGCACGGTTATGGTTGATGTGCCGAGCAATACAAAGCGCTGCGCCGCCTGCCGTGTGGGCCATAACCGGGAATCCGTTCGTAGGGCGAACGAGGCAGAGCGAGCCAGGAGAGCCGCGGAGGCTGCACAGCCGAAGCCGCGAAACCTGGACGACGACCTGGAAGCCTTGAAGAAATACAACGAGCAGCGCCGGGCCGCAGGGCGGGAGCCTTTGAGCTACGGCGTGTGGAGGTCCAGAGGGGCCCCGGAGGAATACGCATGAAAGAATTTGAGAGCATCCGCATTGTGGACAAGGACGAGAGCATTTCTTTTGAAATGACCGGCGAAGTTGCACAGGACCCGTGGAGGGCAATCTTGTTTTTGTTCCGGGCAACTTCCGGCCTGATCGCGGCCGTGACCAAGGACGACGCGGACCCGCAGGAGGCGGCAGCGTCCTTCACGAAGGCGTTTACCAGCTACCTTGTCCAGGACATCCGGGACGAACGGGAGCGCCGGGCGGAGGAGAAAGCAGGGAAAAAGGAGGCGGAACCGTGCGAAGGGTAACGATCACCGAGAGAGAAGCCGAGTTCAGTTTCTACACCCCGCCGCTGGAAGACGGAATCCGGGACAGCGGCGAGCTTGTAACGTTTCTTCTGGAAGCCGCCAAAGCCGTGATCGTGGGCACCGTGAAGGACGACGCAGACCCCGACAAAGTGGCCCAGGAGTTCGGCGCACTGCTTTCCAGGGGCGTTGCAAGGACCATCCGGGAAAACCGAGAGAAAGCCAAAGAAGGCGAAAAACAGTGATTCTTTTGTTTGTTGGCGGCCTGGTAGCTGGTGCCTGCGGCGGTTTCTTCGTGCTTGGCATGGTTTCCGCCGCCCGGTGCGCAGACTGCAAGGACCGGCGGAGCCGCCCGGAAGAAGACCGCTGGAAGGAGGAAGACCAGTGGCCGTAAGTGAAACCTGGCGGGACGTGCCAGGCTATGGCGGCAAGTACCAGGCAAGCGACATGGGCCGCATTGCAAACACCTTCTGGCACGGCCAGAGACGCCAGAACGGAGGCCGCACCATTATGGCCCAGTTCAAGAAAAAGCCCCACGGAAATGCCAGGGAGAGCGCAAAACGCTTTGTGCACCTCACAGATCTGGAAGGGCACAGGAAGGAGATTTCCGCCGCAAAAGTCGTGGCAGAAACCTTTCTGGGGCCAGTTCCTCCCGGGATGGCGATTTTTCACAAGAACGGCAACCCGGCGGACAACTCCGTTTGGAACCTGGTTTTCCGCACCCCGGAAGAAATAGGCCGCATGACCGGCGCGGATAGCACCCGGCGGCCGGTGCTGAAATTCAGCGCCACCGGCGAGCTGCTGGAATGCTATTCCAGTGCCAGGCAGGCGGCCAAACAGAACTATTTCAGCTACCAGGCCATTATTGACCGATGCAACGGCAAATGTAAACGGCACATCCTAGCTCCGGACGGCAACTATTACGCCTGGGACAACACCGTGGGCGTAAGAAAGGCTAAAGAGGACCTTCGGGCGCTTGCCTGGCAAGAAGGCCGCCCATTTGCCCCGAAGAACTGGCCCGCTACTTAAATTTTACCACGAAAAGAGGTTGGAACACATGAGCAAACCCGCCACGAAAGCGGCAAACAGCCCGTTCTATTTGGCACGAATGGAGGCTGCGAAGGTCAACGACCGCTTCAGCAGCCGCGAAGGTGCAGCAGACGAAACGGGCATTGACCGCACCCGCCTGGCTCGCATAGAGCTGGACAGCATCACCCCATACCCGGAAGAAGTTATGCTTCTGGCCGATGCCTACGACGCCCCGCAGCTTTTGAATTTCTATTGTTCGACGTGCTGCCCGATTGGCCGCCAGAACGTGAAGCCCTGCGCCTTGCAGGAGTTCGACCGCGTTATGATGCAGGCGCTTGCCGCATTGCAGGGCGCAGACAAAGTTAGCGCCGCCATTATTTCTATTGCCCGGGACGGCCGCGTGGACCCCGGCGAGGATGTGAAGATGGGCGAGATCCTGGCCTACATGAAGAACGTTGCCAGCACAGCGGAGGCAATGCAGCTTTGGATCAAGAAGAATTTGAAAGGAGAGGCCTACAATGGCAAGAAGTAAGAAAAGCACCCGGGAGCCTTCCAAAATGGTGCGGGTGGACGAGGCAATGGAGATTTTGAGCGTTTCCAAGTCTACCGCCTACCACACCATCCAGAAGTTTAACAACGAGCTCCGCGCCAAGGGATACGAAGTGCCCCGGGGCCGCGTTCCTCGCAGCTATTTCATGCAGCGGTGCGGCTTATGAGCGAAGAAGAAACCAGAGAGCGCACCAGCGCGATTCTCGGCCGCCCTGTGAGCGATTCCGCATGGACGGAAGCCTGGGAGAAGGCCAAAAGAAAAATCCGCCATATCGCAGAGTTCTGCGGGTACGACGGATGCAGAGAGCGGCCCGGCTATATGGCGCAGCTTGCAGCGGAGTACATCCGCGAAGCGACGTTTTCAGCCTGGACAATAAAGAGAGGGGCCGCCAAAAATTGACGACCCCAGAACACACACCAACAGTTTATCACGATTTTTGCGAAAAATCAAGGAGGACACACAATGGAACTTTTGACGTTGAGCCTTGAAAACTTCCAGGGCTTGAAGCATGAGGAAATCCAGTTGGACGGCCACAGCGCCAGCATTTACGGCCGGAACGCCAGCGGAAAAACTACCATTTTCAACGCCATCACATGGCTGCTTTTTGGCAAGCCGAGCACCTGGGCGAAGAACTGGGACCCAAAGACAAAGGGACCCAACGGGGATTTGCACAACCTGGAACACAGCGCAACCGGCACCTTCCGGCTGGACGACGGCCAGACCGTGACCTTGAAAAAGGTTTTCCGCGAGGTATGGAAGCGCAAGCGTGGCAGCGCCGCAGAGGAGTACTCCGGGAATACCATTGACTACCAGATCAACGGCGTCCCTTGCAAGGAAAAAGAGTACATGGCGGCCGTCCAGGAGTATTGCAGCGGCGAAGAAACCATGAAGTTGCTGACCATGCCCGACTACTTCCCCTCCGTTATGGACTGGCAGAAGCGCCGGGAAATTCTGCTGGACATTTGCGGCGACGTTTCCGACGCCGACGTGATCGCCAGCACCCCGGAGCTGGCAGGGCTTCCCGAGTTCCTTAAAATGCCCGGCAGTACGACCCGCCTCTATAAGGTGGACGAGTACAGAAAAATCGCTGCCGCCAAGAAAACCGACCTGAACAAGAAGATCGAGGCCATTCCGAACCGCATTGACGAGGCAAGCCGCGCCATTGACAAGGATCTCCCGACGCTAGAAGACCTGGCGGCCAAGCTGGCCGCAGCGGAGGCCGAGGAAACCAAAATTGCAGAGGAAAAGCGGGCAATTCTGGCCGGTGATACTTCGGAACTCCGCAGCTCCCTGGCGAACGCCAAGGCGGACTATGCAGCGGCAAAAGCCGAGTACATCGAGGAGGGCAGCGAGGCCCGCGCCGAGCACCGCAAGGCACAGGAGAAGGCAGAAACCGAACTGATGGAAGCCAAGACGGAAGCTGCCAACGCCACCGCGGATGCCCGGCGCAAGAAAGCAGACCTGGAACACATGAAGGCCCGCCGGGAGGCCATTCTGGCCGAGTACAAGGAAGCAGCGGCAGAAACCTGGGACGAGCACCGCGAGATCTGCCCGACCTGTGGCCAGGCCTTGCCGGAAGAAAAGGTGGAGGAGCTCCGCGCAGACTTCCTCCAGCGCCGGTCCGCCAAGCTGGAAGCCATCAACACCAAGGGCAAGAAGGAAGCCAGCAAGGAAGCCATTGCCCAGCTTGAACAGGACATTGCGGCCCTCGAAGAAAAGGCAGCGGCAGCCGAGGCCCGCGCCGATGAAATTTACACCTCTCGCAAAGAGACCATCAAGGCAGAGCCACCCCGCCCGGACTTCTCCGAAACTGACCGCGGCCAGGCCATTGCGAAGACTATCCAGACGATTTTCGGCCAGATCGAGGCGGCCGAGCAGAAGCAGAGCACAGCCCTCCGCGAAGTGAACGAGCACCAGCAGGCAGCTATGAACAACTGCCGCCAGATCCGCTATATGCAGAGCCAGGCAGAGGCAGCGCAGCGCCAGCGCCAGCGCATTGCGGAACTTGAAGCCGAGGAAAAGAGCCTGGCTGCGGAATACGAGAAGACCGAGCAGGGCGTTTACCTGTGTGAAGTTTTCGTAAAAACCAAAGTGGCCCTTCTGACCGAGCGGATCAACAGCAAGTTCAAGTCTGTGAGCTTCCAGCTTTTCCGGGAGCAGACAAACGGCGGCGTCGCTGACTGCTGCGAAGTTCTGGTGCCCGGCGAGGGCGGCGCCATGGTGCCGTATTCGACCGCAAACAAGGCGGCCGTGGTAAATGCTGGCCTGGAAATCATCGCCACGCTTTCCCACCACTACGGCGTCCGGCTGCCTATTGTGGTAGACAACGCCGAGAGCGTGACCGAACTTCTCCCTGTTGATTCCCAGGTGATCCGCCTGGTCGTGAGCGCAGAAGACGAGAGCCTGCGCGTGGAGGTAGACAAATGAACGAATCTTTTATGCGGAAGGTTTACGAGAACCCGACCGAAAACGTGATGCAGCAGGGATTGAATTTTTACAGCCAGCAGTTCAAGAGCCTTATCAGGACCTTTCCGTCCGAGGGTATACCCATTTTCCTTGCGGCTATGAAATCCGTTCACGACGGCATCCGCGGCGTTTTGCCTGCGAATGGCCCGGAACTGGAAGACGACATTTTGAAGCACATCACCACGGTTGTAATTCCGTTTCCGGGAGGGAAGAAATGAGCGCCAAGGACAAAGACCAGGAGCCCGGCACGTTTATGATCCAGGCTTGCCGCTGCCGCCGCTGCGGCGGTCTGCTGACCAGCAAAGAGGGCGTGAGAAACGGCATCGGCCACGTTTGCCGCATGAAGGCTCTTCGGGAAATGCCGGACCCGAACCAGGTAACGGTTTTTGACGTCCTGGGCGACAAAGAGGAGAACACACATGAAAAATAATTTTCCGTTCCGCACGCACTGGAAGAAGCCGGAGGAACCCAAGGCGGCCCCGGAAACTTCACAGTATCTGCCGCGGGCCGTTGAGCTGACCGTGGAGCAACACAAGCCGGAAGAAGGCCTGCGGGTGCTTCTGGAAGGCTTTGCGCATTACTTCAACTGCACGGCGGAGGCCCTGGGGCCATACCCGCTGGCAGATACCGCAATGTTGATTGTGCTTTATACCCACATTGCGGCGAGCCTTTCTTACCAGGACCCGGCGGCCGCCCAGATGGCAGAGCAAATCGAAAAAGTTGTAAAGCTGCCGCCCGTAGATTTCTACGCGGCCAGCAAGAAATAAAAAATGGAGGAACACACATGAACGCAGAAAACACAGCAATGACCCCCGCGGCCGAAAACGCGGTTGCAGAAACAGCCACCGAGAGCATCGGCACCCGCTTTACCAAAAAGGTGCTGGCCCAGTTTGCCAGTAACACCGGCAGCCAGATTGCAGTAACGGAGTTCCAGCGCCGCCTTATCCAGGGATACTTTATCCAGATCGACCGCGCCCTGGCCGTAGCAGAGGAGGCCCGCGTGGCGAAGAACGCCAAGAACCGGGACCACAAGTGGGACGAAACCATCCCCGTAACGTGGAAGTTCGTCAATCTCCAGGACCTGGCAATGGACCTGGTACGCTATGCCCGCATGGGCCTGGATATGCAGTGCGAGAATATGTTGTTCCCGATCCCGTACAAGAACAACAAAACGAACCTGTACGACGTGACCCTGATGCCCGGCTATAACGGTATCCGCTACGTTGCCATGAAATATGCGCTGTACAAGCCCAAGGCGGACACAATCGAACTTGTTTACAGCAATGACAAGTTTGCTCCGCACCCGAAGGACAGCCGCCACCCGGTTGCGTCCTACGAGTTCGAGATCACGAATCCCTTCGACCGCGGCGACATTGTGGGCGGCTTTGGCTACCTCGAATACGACGACCCGACACAGAACGAGCTTATTGTTATGCCCATGGCTGCCATTCGCAAGCGTATGCCCAAGTACGCAAGCGCCGAGTTCTGGGGCGGTACGAAGCAGGTTTACAACAAGGAGACCGGCAAGAAGGAAGACACCACCGTGGAAGGCTGGCTGGACGAAATGTGCCGCAAGACCCTGATCCGCGAGGTTTTCAGCGCAAAGCACATTGTACGCGACCCCGAAAAGCTGGACGAAGATTACCGCGTGATGAAGGCCAGAGAGATTGCCTATGCCGAGATCCAGGCGGAGGCTGAGATCCAGGAACAGGCCAACACCGTTCTGATCGACACCGCGCCGCAGCCCGCAGCGCCCGCAAGCCTGCCGGAGTCCAAGAAGACGATCCAGGTCGATGCCAGCACCGGCGAAGTTCTGGAACCCCAGGCGGCGCCCGCGGCAAAGCCCACCAGCCGGAAAGCAGCCCCGGCACAGTGGGACGTTGCGGAGCCGGATTTTTAAGTGGACATTCGGCCCATTGCCAGCGGCAGCAGCGGAAACGCCTATTGGATATCCGACGGCAAAACCCCGCTGCTGCTTGATGCTGGCATCCCGATGAAGGCAATCCAGATAGGATGCGGATTCCGTGTGCGGGAGCTGGGAGGCTGCTTTATTACGCACTGCCACGGAGACCACAGCAAAGCCGCAAAAGACCTTCTGCGCTACGGCGTGGACGTTTACACGGGCCAGGGCACCGCAGAAGCCTGCCGCCTGGAAGGCCACAGGCTGCACATTACGCGGCCGCTTGAACAGTTGACGGTTGGCACGTTTCTGGTTTTGCCTTTCGATGTGGAACACGATGCGCCGGATTCGCAAGGATTTCTTCTGGAATCTACGGCGACCGGAGAAAAGCTGCTGTATTTCACAGATACCTATTACCTGAAATACAGATTTTCGGGCATTACCCACATACTCGGAGAGTGCAACTACACCCGGGAACGAGTGCAAGAAAACCTTGCGGAAGACACGCTGCCAACAGTTCGGGCCGCTCGGTTGATGCACAGCCACATGAGCCTCCAACACCTGGTTGAATTTTTGGAGGCAAACGACCTTTCGCGGCTGAAACAAATCTACCTCGTGCACCTTTCGGCTGAAAATTCGGACGAGGCCGAAATGAAACGCCGGATTCAGCGCCTTACCGGCGCGGAAGTGTACGTTTGTTAATTTCTACGATGGAGGACGACATGGCCGGGGTAAAAATTGAACAGGGGACCTTGACGCACCGAAAAACGCTGCGCCTTAAAGGCCTGCTGGGGATAGGCGTCGCCCAGGCGGTCGGCCATCTTACAATGCTCTGGGTATGGGCCGCAAGCAGCACCAAGGACGGCAGCCTGGCGGGAATGACGCCGACGGAAATCGCAGAGGTTTCCGGGTGGGCAGGCGAACCGGCCGACTTTCTGGCGGCCATGATAGATGCCGGTTACATAGACGAAGCACCAGACGGTTTCCGGCTCCATGATTGGGCCGAAAACACAGGACAGATCGAAGCGGAAGCCCGCCGGGAGGCAGCACGAGAACGGCAACGGAGATTCAAAGAGCGAAAGCGGGCAGAGAAGGCCGCAGAGGCCGCCAGGGCAGAAGCAAACAAAGTTTCTGCACCAGCACAAAAACCGCTTGTCGTAGCCCCGCAGCCACCGCAGAGAACGGAACCGCGAACGGACCCGGAACTGGCCAGGGCTGGACAATTTTACTTGAACAACATCAACCCAACGCCGCCACGCTGGGAGCTTGAAGACCTGACCCAGGCGGTCGCGGACTTCGGCGCTGACGTGGTGATCCACGCAATGGAGATCGCCCAGAGGAACAAAGCCCCGAACTGGAAATACGTCCGCGGCGTTCTGGCCCGGTATAGGGACAAGGGAGTGAAGGACCTGGACGCGGCCGTGGATGCAGATAAATGGACAAAGGAGGAAGCACGAAATGGAAAAGCTGGGCGATATGATCGCCAGCGGGACGCAATCCCGGCAACCCAAGACCTCGCAGGATTCCACACCGCGTGAAACCTCCATCCTGGCAGACGAGGCAATCCGTCGCGGCTACAAGATGGACAAACCGGCCCCGGAGCCGGAACACTGTAAATTCTGCGGCAAAACCCTGCAATATAGAGGTTTCCTTCTTCCGGCCATTTCCAAGACCCGCGTTTTTGGCTGGGATTCGCAGCCGGAGCGCTGCAACTGCCCCAGGGCGCAAGCCTACTGGGAGAGAGCAGAGGCCAAGAACAAGGCCGCAGAGGAGGCAAAGGCGGCAGCAGAGGCCGCCGCAGCCTTCAACCGGCGTATAAACCGGCTGCTGGGCGACAGCGGCATGGGCGCCCGATTCCAGAACCGGACCTTTGACCGCTTCCAGGTGACGCCGGAAAACCAGAAGGCCTATACCGCCTGCAAGGAGTATGCGGCAGCCTTCAAAGCGCAGATGCTTCCCGGCAAGGGTAAGGACGGCGAGGCAGTGCCCCCGCAGCAGGAACGCAACGGCCTTTTCTTGGTGGGAGGTTATGGCACCGGCAAAACACACCTGGCCGCAGCTGTGGCAAACGAGCTGATCCGAAACGGCACCCCGGCGCTGTGCATGACCATGATCGACCTTCTGGCGAACGTGCGCCGGACCTACAACGGCCAGGGCGACGAAGCGGACATTTTGAAGCTCTATACCGAAACCCCGCTGCTGATTATTGACGACCTGGGCAGCGAGGCCGCGACGGAGTGGACTTCATCCATGATATTCACCATCGTAAACGCCCGCTATGAAGCCTATATGCCGGTGATCGTAACGACCAACTGCGGCACCGAAGAACTGACCCGGAGCCTGACCCCGGCCGGATGCAGCGAACGGAACGCCCAAAAGATGATTGACCGCCTCCGGGAAATGTGCCTTGCAGTTCCCCTTGACGGCCCTTCGTGGAGGGCGAAATGAGCGCAGAGAATGGCCGGTGCTACCGGATCTGTAAGACCTGCGGGAATCGCTGGAACGTGAGCCGCATAACAAAAGGCGGCGGTAAAACCTACGTCTGCCCCCTCTGTGAGTGGCAGAAGAAAATTAAAGCCCAGGGAGGACAGCATGAGAGGTTACAACACATTCGCAAACCGCGGCCGTGACTTTGAAGACTTCGTTATCCAGGTGAACGACCTATACACTCGCAGCGGCAAAGCTGTGGTCTACAAAGTTCCGACCGAGTTCCTACCGATACGCGACAGCACCGGCCAGATCAAGAGCTGCAAGGTGGAGCATAAATCTTGCGTTGACTTCCTGGGACGCTACAATGGCACCCCTGTTGCGGTAGAAGCAAAGCAGACCCACACCGGCCGAATTGATTTTGACGCGGTGCAGCCCCACCAGGCGGCCTTCCTGGACGCCTGGACGACCGACAAAGCGGTGGGCATGATCCTGGTTAGCTTCAACCTTCTCCGCTTCTTTGCCGTTCCCTGGCCCTTCTGGCGAGCAGCCAGGACCGCATGGGCCGCCCAGAGAGGAACGACCGAGCGGAAACGCACACCGCCCACCGTGACGGCCTACGGCCAGACCTGGACGCCGCCGCCCATGGCGAGCGCAGCCCCGGAAGATTTTCTTCCGGCCTGGGAAGTTCACCTCGGCGGCCGCACTGGCCTGCCGTACCTGGAAACCATTGAAAAGCTGGAAGGAGTTCTGGAATGAGTGACGATATTTATTTAGCCCGTTTCGAGTATGCGAAGCTGACGGAGCAGGCCGCGATCCCCGTTATTATCGTGACGGCAAACCAGGACGACTACCCGCGGCGCTTTGTTGCCCGCCTTTGGGACATGAGCGTCCCGGAGAGTACCCAATACATGGTCCTGGAAGATACCCTGGAAGACTTACGAAAGGCAATTCCGGCCGAAATGAGCCGCCTTCCGGCAGCACCGGACGACAGCATTGTGGAAGCCTGGCTTTAAGGAGAAACACATGGAAAAAGTACGTTTTGAAGCCTTCAACGTTGAAGAACTGCGCGTCCTGCGCCGGGCCTGCTATGAAGCGGGCGCCGCATTTGGCGACCCGGGCCACACGGCCGCAGAGCGGGAAACGCTGGACGACTTGGCCGTGGAAATCCTCGGCGAGCTGAAAAAGAAAGAAGCAGCGGCCGCCCGGCAGACGCAGAAAGAACCGCTGGAAAAGACCATGGCAAAGGCTGTGGAGGATTCCGTGAAGGAAGTGGTGGACCGGCTGCCATTTGAACCGAAGACGTTCCAGCGCCCCGCACCGCATAAAGAACGCATTGTACAGCGGCCGAACATTCCCGCCATGGTGAAACCTACGCTGCCCACCGAAAGCGCCCACAGAGCCCCGGAGGCGCCCACTGCGGCAAAGTTCACGGGTTTCTTGTATGTACGTTGCGAGAAGTGCGGCCAGGAACGCGGATTCTGCGCAAAAACGCCCATTTCTTCGTGCTACTGCCGGGAGTGCGGCGGGAAAACGGAGCTCAAAAATATGCGCCAGGTCAAGATCTGGTGCGAGTGCGGCAGCGCTTACCGCTACCATACGAACATCCAGGATGCCGCGTTTGATATGCCTTGCCTGAACTGTGAGGCTCCGGTGGCGCTTGAATGGAACGAGAATAAGAACAGATACCAGCCCATGAACAGCGAGCCCCCAAAGGCCCGCAGAGGCCGGAAATAAGGCGAAAGGAGAGAACACACAATGAGCAGCACAGACAACCTCCCGCGCCCGGCGGACAGCCCTTGCCTTAAATGTGCCTCCGCTGGCTGCACGAGCATTACTGTGGGCAAAGGTGGAGACCGCAAGACCTTCCCGGGCTGCGCGATCTGGCAGCAATGGTTTTCCGACCGCTGGCAGGGCTACCAGGCAACTGCCTACAAAATGAAGTGCCTTCGGAAGGCACGGGAGGAACGAAAATGAGCGAGAACGTATTTGTTGGAGCCGATTCCTTCCGCCGCCTTCTTCTTGGCGCTGCCGGAGGCTACGAGCTGCAAGGCCGCCATGAGGCAGCCGAAACCGTTCTGCGCGTCATTGACGCGCTGGACGAATTGACAACCGGCGGGAAGGGAGGGGACCGAGCGGACGAAGACCAGGAGGCCATGGCGGCTGCGGAAACCGTTCGGCTCTACTGTGAAAAGCGCCGGAAAACAGGATGCTGCGGCGAGAACTGCATCTTCGACAAAGGCAACAAAGGCGCGCTTTGCCCGCTTTATGGCAGCCCGATGGGCTGGGATAGATTCGGAGGAAAAGAAAATGGCTGAAAAAAGAATCGTTGATATTGGCCCGCTCCTGGAAGATCTCAAAAACGAGCTGGAAGACCTGAAAGGTGCAACGGAAGTTTTGACGGTTGAGGAGGCGGCAGAGGACGAAATCGAGGAATTGAAAAAACTGCTGGTGATTGACCCCCAAAAGATGATTCCCGCCTGGCGCGACCCCGACAAGGACCCTCCGAAGGTGGAAACCGAAGTGCTGGTTTTGTACCGGTGCAATGGCTATCTGGGTATTACAACGGCGCACTACGAAAACGGCAATGTTTTCTCCGAGGACAGCGAATGGAATTGGGAAGATCTTTCCGATTGGGGAACATACGACGAGGAGCGGGACGACTACCGAATCCCGGAAGGCTGGTGGGAATACCGCCACTTCAACCCGGACGACGTTTACAATAACAAGATAGACTGCCCCGTGGTGGGCTGGATGCCCTTACCCCCGGAGGAGGCGGCGCAGAATGGCAATCAGTAAGAAGATCCGCGAGGCGGTATACCAAAAGTACGGCGGCCGCTGCGCGTATTGCGGCAGGGTGATTGCCTACAAGGATATGCAGGTCGATCATTTCCGACCGCTGCGGGTGTGGGACGAAGCGGACGGCGCGGCAGATGATATTTCAAACCTTATGCCCGCCTGCCGGATGTGCAACCACTACAAGCGCGCAAATTCCTTGGAAGTGTTTCGCCGGTATATTGCCGAGATCCCCCGCAAGCTGCGCGGCGACTATATTTATAAAATTGGCGTGGCTTATGGGAACGTCGTTGAAAACGAAAAGCCGATTGAGTTTTTCTTTGAAACCGAGGAGGCAAAAACCAGCCCCGGAGCTGCCATAATGAGCCCGGAAGATATGGCCCATTATTTGATGGATCTTTGCCATTGCCGTTTGGCGGCCAGGAAAGGCTGCCCGGGCTGCCCATTTGATAAACCGACCAGCAACAACGGGGATGGAGAGTGCCGTTTGTACGTTCCTGACGATTGGGATTTTTGAGGAGGCGAAAAAATGAACATGGAAGAAACAGCCGTTCTTTTGAGCATCCGCCCGGAGTGGTGCCAAAAGATTTTTCGCGGAGAAAAGACCATGGAGATCCGCAAGAGCTTCCCGAAGGACTTCCAGGGCCAGCCCTTTAAGTGCTTTATTTATTGCACAAAAGGGCAAAACGCTGGATTCCGGCTAGAGCCTGACGGAGGCTTGATGCGGCTGGATGGGACCGTCATTGGGGAGTTTACCTGTGATCGCGTGTATGAAATCGCCCCGCTGAACCATGCACCGGACGACCTGGAAGCCCAGGCCTGCATGGACCGGGACCAGATCTGGAAATACACGCACGGCAAAGGCTATGCTTGGCACATTACCGCGTTGAAGACGTATAAAACACCACTTGACCTGGCGGCTTTTCACCTTCGCTGCGAAAACGCCTTGCGCTGGTGCAATAACGGCGGCTGTGCAATGCACATTGAACACCCTGCAAACGGGAACTGCTGCGGGAATTGCGCCTTGCAGCTTAACAGACCGCCGCAAAGCTGGTGCTATGTGGTGGGCCCTGGCGAGTGCCACAAGGAGCTCCAGGAACAGGTAAAGGCCACACTGGGCAGGCTTTACCCGAAAAAGAAGATCTCCGACATTCTGCCGAAGCCTGAAATTTTGGGCCAGCTTGCGGAAGAACTGGCGGAGGCTTCCGCGGCTGCGTCGAAGCTGCGCCGCAAAATTGATGGCAAGAACCCGACGCCGAAGACCTTAGAAGAGTGCTGGGAGGACCTGAAAAAGGAAATCGGCGACGTTATGAACTCCATTGATGCCCTTACAGAGCAAGACCCGCAGAACTACCACGAGTTTATGAGCGAGTGCGGCGAGTATGCAGAGCCGAAAATGGCACGCTGGCTTTACCGCCTGACCGAGCAGGAGGGGAAACCGTGAAAAAGAACTCCGTTATTCCCACGCCCTGCCCAAAGTGTGGCAGCCCGCTGATTATTGAGGCGACGCCCGCAGACGGCGGCCCGAAAGAAATCTTCTGCGCCCTGTGCAAATTCCACGCGGAGAGCGTGGAGGCGTGGAACGCGCAGTACAAGAGAAAGGAACACACATGAAAAAGAAAACCGTTCTTGTCCACCCCTGCCCGAAATGCGGAAGCAACTTCCTGGCGCACGGGAAGCCCTACGGCTGCACAACACCCCGGATTCTTGCCTGGCTTGGCAGCCTGCACGGCGTTATATGCGTTTCGTGCGGCCACTATGCGCCGACTGTGAAAGCCTGGAACAGGGAATGGGAGAAGAAAAAATGAGTAGTGAAGGTATTTGGAAGGCTGCCGCCTGGCTGGCGTCTGCTGCTGTGGCCGTTGCCTGCATCCTGAAAACCGGGAACGCGGACTTTTTGCAGATTCTTGCCTTTCCGTTTTTTGTTTGCATTTTGACTTGAAGGAGGCGGCGACAATGCCCGAAAAAAGCGAATTTGACAAGGCACTCGGAGAGTTGTACGACCTGACCGAATGGGAGAACGCAGAAGCAGCCCTTCGAGAGCTCCACGCACGGCAGCCGGAAATGGAACGGCTTTACATTGACGGCAAGATTTTGCCCGGTGAACTGCAAGCTCTGGTCATGGTGAACAACTGCCTTGAAAGAGAATTTATCCATCGGCAGCTTGCGACAGGCCAGCCGCTTCACCTGAACATTTGAGAGAAGGCACGCCCATGATCGAGAAAGAATCCATTTTTAAGGCTTGGACAATCGACCTCCACGAGCGCTTCCCGCACTGGCCGTATAAGAAGCCAAAACCGGGCCATGAGGGCTTCCGCCTTCTGGACGGGCCCGCGCCTGACTTCCGCCGCATGACCGTGGAAGAATTTGAAACCCTGCCCGCTGGCGTATGGATGGACGTCAAAAAGGCCCTGCCACCCCTGGAACACCCGGTTTTGACCGTGGACGCCTACGGCAACTACCACACCCGCACAGAATACACCGACACCCCGGAGGTCCCGTTCTGCATCACCTACAACGACGGCCGTTTCTGGCCGCCGATTGCATGGAGCAAGTTCGAGCCGTTGAAACAAGGCGGTGATTGATGAATGAGCGATGAAAAGGAGGACCCACGCATGGACATGGGCAGAAACAGCGAACATTACAGCGACCCCACACCAGGCACCGCCTGGGAGAATATGCGCAGGGAGGAAAAGCGGCTGGACGCCGCCCGCCTTACTGTGGTTTCGGCCCTGGTGCCGATTCTGCGCCAGACGGCAGAGCTTGCGGGCTTTGAGATTATCGGACGCATACCGCTGCGCGACAAAACGAGCGGGAAGGAGTACAGATAAATGGAAGACTTTGATTTTTTCGGCTTAGCAGCCAAAGAAAGCCGCGAGCCTGAAACCCGGGAGCTGCCGCGCCGGATTCTTTTCCGTGGGAAGCTGAAAAGTGGTGAATGGGCCAGCGGGAACCTGAACGTTGACAGCAAGGGAATCTGTATTATCCGCCCCGGCAAAAACGTTGTGGGCAAATACGGCCGCGTGAACCCTGAAACCGTGGGGCAGGCTACCGGTATCCTGGACAAGCGCGCCCGGGACATTTTCGAGGGCGATATTTTGAAGATTCACCACAAAACGCCCCTGCCCATTGGTCTGGCCGTGGTGAAGTACGACAAAAAGCGGAGTGCTTTTAGAGCCTTCCCGGTAGATCGCCCCTGGTACGCCTGCCAGATCGCATACCCGGACGAAATCGTGGGCAACATTTACGACAACCCGGACCTTTTGAAACAGGGAGAGAACACACAAAAATGATGAACAAGAGCGCAATCGATTGGTGCGATTTTTCATGGAACCCCGTCACCGGCTGCAATTTTGGATGTGAATACTGCTATGCGCAGCGCCAGGCCACCCGCTTTGCCGGAAACATTCGCATGAACATGACGAGCGAGCAGCTTAAAACCGAAGCTGCCGGGCTTTACGTTCTGGAACAGCCCTTCAAGAACTACACCGGCGCCGTTCTTCCGTTCCCGGCCGGTTTCGCCCCGACCTTCCACAAATACCGCCTGGGCGACCCGGCGAAGAAAAAGAAGCCTGCAAATATTTTTGTTTGCAGCATGGCGGACCTTTTCGGTGACTGGATTCCCGATAAATGGATCGAGGCTGTTTTTGAGGCCTGCAAGGCAGCACCCCAGCACAATTACTTATTCCTGACAAAGAACCCGGGCCGCTACCAGACCCTTGCAGCAGCGGGAAAGCTGCCGGAGCTTCCGAACTTCTGGTATGGCAGCAGCATAACAGGCCCGGAAAACAGCTTTTGGTGGAGCGAATACCACCACACCTTCGTGAGCTACGAACCCATGCTTAAACCCCTGGGCATTGCCGACGAGGACGCTGCCCGGAAGGTTGATTGGATCATTGCGGGAGCCGAAACCGGCCACCGGGCAGGGAAAATCACCCCAGAAGAAGGCTGGCTGGAAGAACTGGCAGCCGCAGCACGAAGGTCAGGCGTTCCGCTGTGGATCAAGGACAGCGAGGAGATCCGCGCTGTGATTGGTGGAGAACCCGCCCAGGCCTTGCCGGATGCGCTCAAACACCCTAAAGACCGCCCCACGCCGCACTGCGCAGAGTGCGAGCACTGTATTAAGACCCAGAAGGGCCAGAGAGGCACCCGGAAAGACTGCGCCATTGGATGGACGGCCGAAGGCTACGAGGACGGAGGCGCCCGCCACATCCCCACCAGAGGAAACCGCCAGTCCCCCGACTGGTGCCCGAGAAGAAAGGACGATGCAGAATGAACAGCCGCGAGAACATGGGCGCCCTGGGCACTCGTATTGCCAACATGGGCCAGACCCTTATGCAGACCGCGATCCGCACCGGCGTTGCCGCAGGCGTGAGCGCAGCAGCCGCACACATTGAGGAGGAGCACCAGAAGGAGGCCAAGGAACGCACCGACCGGCGCCTCCATAACACCCGGCTCCTGCTGAAAAACTACCGGCTTTTGAAGCGGCACACCGCAGGTGCCATCTACAACGCCAAGCAGGCCAAGGAGAAGGAGAGCGCGGCAAGCATCTTGGACGGCCTGGAAAGCTACACCCGGGACGACAGCCTTTATATTGAGAGCATCAAGCGCAGCCAGGAGCGCACGTTGATTATTCTGGCCCACATTGAGAAGATGTTGGACCTCTACCGCGTTTGGTGCCAGCAGAACGGCACAGAGGAGGACGTGAGGCGCTACGAGGTGGTCATGGAAACCTACATCCGGGAGCCCAAAAAAAGTGTACAGGAAATCGCGGGCACTTTTGGCATCGAGCGGCGCACCGTATACAAGGACATCAATGCAGCGATTCAGCCGCTTACCGCCTTGTTTTTCGGCATTGACGCCGTAAAGGCTGCCTAACGTGCACCAGGGTGCACAAATTGGGCACTGACAGGGCACTTTGAAAGATATATAATACTAGCATGGAGGCTTGAGGATGAATGAAAAAACCTATAACGGCACCCCCCCCCCGCGAGGTGACGCCTGACGGCTTCAAAGTATACTGCGCGTATGACGAGATCGTGGAAATCGACAGTCTGAAACCGAACCCCCGGAACCCTAACCGGCACCCGGAGGCGCAAGTGATGATGCTGGCCCACATAATCGGGGAACAGGGGTGGCGAGCCCCCATCACCGTGAGCAGGCGCAGCGGCTACATTGTACGCGGCCACGCCCGGCGCCTTGCAGGCTACGAGGCAGGCAGCCAGTACGCCCCTGTTGAGTGGCAGGACTACGACAACGACAGCGCCGAAATGGCGGACCTTGTCGCAGACAACCGAATCGCCGAGCTTGCTGTCCTGGACCAGGACGCCATAGCCGGGATTCTGGCCGAGCTCAAAGAGAACACCGACGACCTGGACCCGGAGTTGTCCGGCTTTACGACGGAGCAGATCGAGGACATGATCGCGGGCAGCCAGCCCGACAGGGAAGCCGAGGAGCAGGCCGCGCGCCTGACCCTGGGCGAAAGATTCCTTATTCCGCCCTTCACCGTCCTGGATTCCAGAGGCGGCGTATGGGCCGAGAGGAAGAAGGCTTGGAAGCGCCTCGGTATTCGTTCCGAAGTCGGCCGCGGTGCTGACGACGACAACACGAAGGCGGGCTTGACTTATAACATAAGCAGCCAGCCGCCGGGTGCCTATAAGGCCAAGAACGCCTATGAGGAGAAAATCGGGCAGAAAATAAGCTGGGAGGAGTTCGCAGAGCTTTTCCCGGATGCCATGGCGTACAGCGCCACTTCCATTTTTGACCCGGTCCTTTGTGAGCTGGCATACCGCTGGTTTTGCCCGCAGGGCGGTGCGATTATTGACCCCTTTGCAGGCGGCAGCGTCCGCGGCGTGGTGGCGGCCCTTACCGGCCGGAAATACACCGGCTGCGATTTAAGCAGCCGCCAGATTGAGGCCAACGTGAACAACTGGGAAGAAATCTCCCACATTAGCGTCCTGGACGATGCGCCCGAGGTGATACCGCCCACCTGGATAAACGGCGACAGTTCCAACATTGACGAGCTGGCGCCGGGAGAATATGACCTCTTTTTCACTTGTCCGCCCTACGCGGATCTTGAAGTGTACAGCGACAAGCTCGAGGACCTTTCAAACAAGGATTACCCCGAGTTCTTGCAGCTTTACCGCAATGTGATCCGCCGGGCAACCGCTATGCTGAAACCTAACAGCTTTGCCGTTATTGTGGTGAGCGACCTTCGGGACAAGAAGGGCTTTTACCGCAATTTCATTTCTGACACCATCGACGCCTTCCAGGACGTGGGCCTGATGCTTTACAACGAAGCGATTCTGGTAAACACGGCCGGAGGACTGGCAATCCGCGTGGGCAAGCAGTTTGAACACAGCCGGAAGATGGGAAAAGACCACCAGAACGTCCTTGTATTCTGCAACGGCGACCCTGCCCAAAGCGCAGCCTTCCGCACGGGAGACTCGCAGGAATACACAGAGGACATAAACGACTATCTGAAAGCCGGAGCGGGAAAACTTGGCGTGAACCACGAAAAAGTCCTGGTTTTCACCAAGGGCGATCCGAAGAAGGCCGCGGAGATCATCGGAACGCCGGAAACCGCAGAGGAAGCCGACCAGTACGACAACACGGCCCTATTAAAAGAAATTCTCGGAGAAGATACCGGGGACGAATAACAGCGCAGGAGGCCCGGGAACAATCCCGGGCATTACTTTTTGCCAGGAAGGAGGAAAGACCATGGCACACACAGGACAGCGGGACCCCTGGGAAAAGCTGCCCGGTGAAACAGCCCGGCAGTATGAGTGCTTTTGCGCCTACCGTGATATGCGGTATTTGGAGAAGCCGAAGAAGCCCGGCGACGTTGTCCGGCCGGATTTTACCGTCCGCCGCAGTATTCGCGGCCTAGCTGAACAGCTGGGAGTTACCCGCAAGAGCTTGGAGCCCATGAGCGCGAAGTTTGACTGGGTAGCGAGGGCGGAGGAGTACGACAACTATATTTTGGACTGCGTGGCGGCCAAGAACACGGCCAACATCGTGAAGATGCACGAGAAACACGCGGCCATTGCGGAACAGATGTTACGCAAAGCCACCCACCGCCTGTTGACCCTGGCGGACGAGGACGTGGACGCAAACGCCGTTGTTCGTATGGTTGATATTGGCGTAAAAGTGGAGCGGTTGAGCCGGGGAGAGCCCACGGAGAACCGCACCGTTACCCATGGCGGCGCCCTGGAAGTGGAGAGCACCCAGCGCGCAGACCTTTCCGACCTTTCTGACGAGGAATTGAGCCAGCTTGCCGGACTACTGGAAAAATCTAGCCCGGGTTGACCCAGCGGCGCTTCTCCGACAGGTCCGCCGGGAACAGGCGGAACGGAACCTCCCCGAGTTCATCCGCCAGGCCTGGCCCGTCATTGAGCCCGGCACGACGTTTATTGACAACTGGCATATAGACTGTATCGGTGAATATTTGGAAGCGGTGAACCGCGGCCAGATAACGCGCCTGATCGTAAATATGCCGCCCCGCCACATGAAGTCCCTGGAAATTACAGTGTGCTATCCGGCCTGGACGTGGGTAAAACACCCGGAACGGCGATTCATAAAGGTTAGCTATTCCGACAGTTTGAGCCGCAAGCACAATGTTTTGACCCGTGACATCATACAATCCCCATGGTATACGGCCAACTGGGGGGACCGATTCAGCCTAAAGGACGACGTGAACCGGCAAAACGAGTTTAAGAACACGCACCAAGGCTTGATGTTTTCAACCTCTGTCGGCGGCGCGCTGACCGGCGAAGGCGGCGACTGCATCATCCTGGACGACCCGCAGAACCCCTTACAAGCCAACAGCGAAACCGAGAGAGAAGCAACCATAGCCTTCTTCAAAAACACCCTGCAATCCCGTTTGAACGACCCGAAGACGGGCGTTTTTATTATTGTGATGCAGCGCCTTCACGAAAAGGACCTGACCGGCCATATTTTGGCCGAGGACCTGGGCTATACACACCTTTGCCTCCCGGCGGAGGCGCCGCAGCGCACAATAATCACCTTCCCGGTGAGCGGCCGCGAGGTGATCCGCGAGGAAGGCGACATCCTGAACCCGCAGCGTTTCGACAAAGAAACCCTGGCAAGCCTTAAAAAGTCCATGGGCTCCTTGCAGTACGCGGGCCAGTATGAACAGACCCCCGCCCCGGCGGACGGCCTGATTTTTAAGCGCGAATGGCTGCAAAATTTCTTCGACCCCAAAGCGGCACCCCACCAAAGTATGCTTATCCAGTCCTGGGATATGGCCTTCACCAAGAGCGAAGGCAGCGCCAAGGTGGCGGGCTACATTGTGGGCCGGAGCGGCGCAGACATTTACATTTGGGACCTGGTAAACGAAAAAATGACCTTTACCGAGAGCGTGGCGGCCGTGCGCACCCTGACGGGCAAATGGCCGAAGGCCAGGGCGAAGGTTATAGAGAACAAGGCCAACGGCCCCGCAATCGTTGACCTGTTGAAAAAGCAGATTCCTGGCATGGTGGAGTTCAACCCGAAGGGCAGCAAGCAAGAACGTGCCCTTTCCGTTACGCCCTACTTTGAAGCCGGGAATATTCATTTCCCGAAGCCGGAAACGGCGCCCTGGGTGCATGACACCATCCAGGATCTATTGATGTTCCCCAAGGGCGAATACAAGGACGATATAGACGCACTTGTGCAGGCTATTTTGTACTTGATGGACAAGCCCGCAAAGAGCCCGCCAAAGGCAGAAGCGTTGCTTTCCAAAGACAGCTATTGGCGGAGATAAACAGAAGGAGGAAAACGCGTGACAACCCGAAAAGGAGAAGTCGGCCGCATAGGCCAGAAACGCTATGGCGGCGTCTTCTACGAAGAATTTTTGCCGGAGCTGCGCGGCCGCCGCGGCATGGCAGCATATAGCGAAATGGCGGCAAATGACGACCTTGTGGGCGCCATTCTGTACGCAATAAAGATGCTGATCCGGCAAGTTGACTGGAACGTGGCCCCCGGCGGTGCTTCCGAGAAAGACCAGGAAGCCGCGGACTTCGTGCTGGAATGTATGGCCGATATGCAAGACACCTGGACGGACACGATCAGCGAAATTTTGTCCTTCCTGACTTTCGGCTGGTCTGCCCACGAGATCGTTTACAAGCGCCGGTGCGGCAGCAGCCGGGACCCGCGCCTGAACAGCAAGTACAACGACAACTTGGTCGGCTGGATGAAACTTCCCATCCGTTCCCAAGAGAGCCTTTACCAATGGGAGTATGACGAGAACGACAACCTTATCGCCATGACCCAGATGCCACCGCCGAATTTTGAGCTTATCACGATTCCGGCGGAAAAGCTGCTTTTCTTCCGCACGGAGAGCAGCAAGGGCAACCCGGAAGGCCGCAGCATCCTGCGCAATGCCTACCGTTCCTGGTATTTCAAACGGAGAATCCAGGAAATTGAAGGCATTGGCATTGAACGCGATCTTGCGGGCTTTCCTGTGCTTACCGCGCCGGAAGGCACGGACATTTGGGACCAGAACGACCCGGAAATGGTCGCAATCCTGAACAATGCCCAGGCCATCGTCCAGAACATCCGCCGGGACCACCTGGAAGGCCTGGTGCTTCCGTCCGGCTGGAAGCTGGAACTTTTAAGCAGCGGCGGCGACCGGCAGTTTGACACGAACAAGGTTATTGACCGCTACGACACCCGAATCGCCATGACAGTTATGGCGGATTTTGTTCTGCTGGGCCACCAGCAGACCGGCTCCTTTGCGTTGAGCGACAACAAAACGCATATTTTTTCTATGGCAATCGAAGCTTTCCTGGACGTGATCTGCGAGCAGTTCAACAACAAGGCGATTCCCGATCTTATGAAAATGAACGGTGAGCACTTCGCGGGTCTTACTGACTACCCGCACCTTACCCACGGCGACGTGGAGGACGTGGACCTGGACAAGCTGGGCAACTACTTGAAGAACGTCACGACCTCCGGCCTCCTGGTGCCCGACGAGGGCGTGGAAGACTACATCCGGGAAGCCGCCGGGCTGCCGAAGCGGCTTGACGACTATGTGCCGATGCCGGGCGAGGACCTGGAGCCGGGCAAGGTGAGAACCACCCAGAAGCCGAAGAAAGACACCGGCGACAAGATGGGCGGCCTTGACGACGAGGAGCCGGAAGAAAACCCGGAGGCGGTAGAAAAGGCGAGAAAGGACCTGGGGAGGGACTAAAATGTTTAGTATTCGCAAGGCGCGGGCGCCGACGCCCCACGACTTCGTGGCAAAATCCAAGCCCAAGAAGTCGAAAGCAGGGAAAGACGCCCTTAAAAAGCTGAACGACTACCTGAACTCGGCTTCCAGTGAGCCGATGTACTTCCTTCACAACTTTTGGAAGGCCCAGAGCAACGCCATCACCTACAAAGAACTTCGTGAAGCCATTATGAACGGCTACCTTGACGAAGCGACCCTCCAAGCGTGGCAGCAAGATTACTCCCTCTTTGTGAAAAGCCACCTTGAACCCATCTGGCAGCAGGCAGCCAAAGCCGGAGCCGATGCCCTGGCGGCGTCGGCTTCCGGCGGATGGGTTTTTGACCCCATGAGCGACGCCATGACGGCCTGGATCAAAGACCACGGCGCCGAGTGGGTAACGAAAATAAACGATGAAACCCGGGATGCCATGCGCGCCATGATCGAGGCCAGCACAAAGGGACAGTTCACGGTGGACGAGCTTTCCCGGGCGATCCGGCCGCTTATCGGCCTGACAGAGCCCCAGGCGGCCGCAAACCTGAAATATTACGCCAGCGTTAAGAAAAGCCTCCTTGACAACGGCGTGAAAGCGGATGCGGCCACCAAGAAGGCCAGGGAGCAGGCCTATAAGTACGCCGATAAACAGCTCCGGCAGAGAGCCTATACCATTGCCATCACCGAGAACGCCGCAGCGTACTGCGCCGGGTATCGTGAGGGCGCGGCCCAAGCCCAGGCGCAAGGCTACCTTGGGAAGGGTGTGTATGTTTTTGCGACCGCCGACGATGAAGACGTCTGCCCGGTGTGCAGCGCCCTGAACGGCACCGAAACCGACGCCGAGGGAAGTTACCACATCGGCACAACAAAAATGGCCTTCAAGATGGGCCCACACCCGCCGGTGCATCCGCGCTGCCGGTGCGCCGAATACTTCGAGGAGAAGGAACCGCCCGTCTTTCTGCCCCAGCAGCCTGCACAGGACGTTATCCAGCCATGGCCGGGTAATTTGCCAGACCCGAGCGAAAGGGCAGAGGACGAAGGCCAGGCCTTTGTGGCGGGTAGCTTGAAAGTGCCGGATGGCATGACCTCAAACGGCCCCGTCCACCTGGGCAACACTGGCAAGATGTACGATTACACCGACGCCAACGGCTGGGAGTGGTATTTTAAGCCTGCCCAGAGCAAGGGCGGGCAGTATGAGCCGTTCCGGGCCTATGCGCAGGAGGCGGGCTACAAGGTGCAGTCCATCGTGGACCCGGACACGGCCGTCCCGGTGGGCGTTGGCACTATTGACGGAAAGTTTGGAGCTTTCCAGGAGAAGGTAAAGACCTCCGCCGGAGGAATCGACCTTGAAGCCTGGCAGCTTGGCGCGGCTTCCGACCTTCCGCCGGAGGTGACGGCGCAGATCCAGCGCGAGCACGTCACGGACTGGCTTCTGGGCAACTTCGATGCCCACGGCGAAAACTTCCTGACAGACCAGGAGGGCCGAATCGTTGGCATTGACAAAGAGCAGGCCTTCCGCTACATGGGCGACGCCAAAAGCCATGTAATGAGCTACACATACCACCCGAACAGCGCATACGGCGAAACGGAGCCGGTCTACAACACCCTTTTCCGCCGGTTTGCGGAGGAAGATATAGACCTGAACCTCCAAGACACTTTGCCGTATATAAAGCGGGTTGAGAGCATCCCAGATAAAGAATACCGCGAGATCTTCCGCCCCTATGCCGAGGCCCTACACGGCCAAGGAAAAGAGGCGGAAAAGCTGCTGGACGAGATCGTGGAGCGCAAAAGCACCCTCCGCGAAACTTACCGCACGTTTTACGAAAGCCTTCTGACGGAACGCACCGGCACGAAGGCTTCTTTTGTTTGGGCGGACGAGGCCGCGGCCGTTGCGAAGCAGCCCCTTGCGGCCGTGCAGATCACCCCGCAGGCGGCTAAAGGCATGACCGTCCAAGACCTGAAACAGATTGCAAAGAGCCAGGGCGTTGCCTACTACAGCAAAATGAGCAAGGCCCAGCTGGTGCAGGCTGTGACGGACCCCGTGAAAGCCGCAGAGCTTTCCCAGGAGGTAAAGGCAAAGGCCGCCGCAAATGCAGCCGCCAGAAAGGCAAAAGCCCAGTACACAGCCCCGCAGGCAACAATCCCGAAGGGCGTTAAGGGTGCCGGAGAAATCTTCTCCGACCTGTCCAAGGTGCCCACCACACAGGAAGGAATCCCCATTGCTTCCGACCGCGGCAGCGTGGAGGGCCTTGTCCTTCGCGCCCGGCGGATGAACATTGACGGCGCCGAGGTCTACGAGGTGAGCGGAAAGCTGACGCAAGGGACCTGGGCGCGGGCGTTGAAAACAATCAAGCCCAGCAGTGCAACCGAAGCGCTGGAATTTGAGGAAGCCTCCAAGACGAGCGCCTTTTTCAGTTCCAGCGGTTTGAGCCTTGGAGTAAACACGAAGTGCAGGGCTGTCCACGATGGCGAAAAGACCTTGCAGATCTACACCCACGAGGGCGGCGAATATTACTCCTGGCAGGGCTTTTTTCGGGCCCGTGTTCCGGTGACGGCAGACGGCGGCTTTGATGCCCGGGAAATGAAAAAACTGTTGAAGACGGCAGGCCTTGACGACCTGACGGAAACGCCGACAGTGGAGGCCGAAAAACGCCTTATAAAGTCCCGCCTTGTCTGGCAGAACGCCCCTTCCCGCGCCCCAGAGTATGAAAATCTGACCAGCAACGCCCTGGACAAGAAGCTGGACGAGATCCTAAAAGACCTGGGCATTGACCAGAAGCGGGTGGACGGCGTGGAGCTGCGCAAGGTATGCGACGGTTACGCCGTCTATTACGACCCGGCGCAGGCCAAAGCCTTAAAGGCTGCGGGTGCGGATTACGTTTGGTGCGGCGTTGGAAGCGCTGACAGCGTTGTTTCTATCATTCAGAGCGGAGGCCTTCGCAGCACAAACCGGCGCTGCCTTTCCGGCATCAGGCTGACCGGCGCAAGCCCAAGCCAGGATATGCGCACCGGCGGCGCAGATAATGTTTTCACCAGAATTGGAGTGAAGAATGTTCACGGGAAAGTGCGATATGATAAATCTTTCTGTGGCAGCGGCTATCGCCTTATTATTGACGAAGCGGAGCTGGGCCGCACAGACTGGTACGCATATACCGGGGACAACTTCGGAACGACCCAGCCGAGCACCTTCCACAGCCGCCAAGGCTCCGAGGAGTTCGTGAGAGGACAAAAAGAGGGTTATTACCAGTCCGGCAATGAAATCATGTTCCGCCAGGGCATCCCGGCCACGTCCATACAAAAGATTCGCTGCCCGGGCGAGCGTGAGCGCGGCAGGCTGCTGCAAGCGTTCCGCAATGCGGGAATAACGGAAGTGAACGGAGTGCCCATTGAGGATTTTGTGGAGGTTGGCGATCTGCTATGAATAGACGGCTTGTTTACACCATCAAGCGCCCGGGCGACAAGAAGCCCACCGGCCTTGCCCTGAACTGCCACCTTTGGCACGGGGCCTTCCGCTACTTCGACACGGAGCACGGCCACGAGATCCCAGGCAAGGTGACGGAGGACGGAGAGGACGCCTTCACGTTTACTTCGGAGGGCTACGCGCCCGGAGCCTGGCGGTTTGAAAAGCTGACCATTGAGCGCTTCCGGCGCGAAACATACAAAATCGTGGAAGGCGGCAACTACATTGCCCAGGTGATCCGCAGCACGGTGGACCTTCACGAATGGTATCGCAAGAGGTATGGCGAGGCCGCCGGGCTTTGCTATCCCCGCATAAATTCCGAATAGTTCATTCAAAATTCCGAATTGTTTACGCTTAAAATTCGGAATACGCTGAAATTTACGCTGATTTTTGCAAAAATCCTGCAAATTCAGCGAATAAGGAGAAAGCCATGGTTACTTTTAACGAAGCACTCACCGGCAAGAAGCCACCCGGCAAAGAGCCGAACGGCCGCATTGCTGGCACCTTCAAGATCCAGAAATCCGTTGACGAAAAGCGCCTGGCCTTTGGCTGGGCCAGCGTGGCAGCCACGGCCGCGGGCGATACCGTGACGGACTACTACGAGGACATCATCGAGCCCGACGAGCTGGAACAGGCTGCCTATAACTTTGTACAGTTCTACCGCGAGGGCGGCGAAATGCACGAGCGCGGCGGCTGTGCCGTCCTGGTGGAGAGCGTAATTTTCACCAAGGAAAAAATGGCCGCTATGGGCATCCCGGAGGGCGTTGTCCCGGAAGGCTGGTGGATCGGCTTTAAGGTGACGGACGACGAGGTTTGGGAGAAGGTCAAAGACGGCACCTATCCCATGTTTTCCATTGAGGGCGAGGCCGTCCGCGAGGAAGTGGACGACGAGGAGCCCGAGAACTAAATACCGATAAACCAAAGCCCCGGCACCCGCCGGGGCTTTGTTGTTTATAAAAAATCTTCAAAGAAAGGAGGAAACGCAAATGGCCACCAAACTTAAAAACCTGAAAATCAAGAAAGTGGACTTCGTGGACAACGGCGCGAACCCTGGCGCGAGTATTGCTCTGTACAAGAGCAAGCCTGCGGAAGGGAAAACGCCTGCTGTGCAGCCCAAGGAGGACACCCCGCCCGAGGAATCTATTTTGAAGCGGATTGTTCACGCCATTGCCAAGAGTATCGGCGCCACCGATGCGCAGGCAGCTGCGGCCGTTGAGGAAGTTTCCAAGAACGCGGACGTCCCCACCTTTGGCGACGCTATGGCCCGCCGCCGGATGCGCCAGACCACGGAAGAAATCTGGGATTACTGTTACGCCCTGAATGACAGCCTGTGCGGCATTGTGGCAAATGCCGACATTACAGCCGAGGACAAAAAGGCCCTCATGGCCCAGAGCTGCGCAGAGTTCGCAGCGGCGACCGAAGCGGCAATCCCGAAATGGTCCGGCGGCATTCCCGTGAAGTTGGAAAAGGCAGCCCCCGCGCCTCTGACACCCGACAGAATCGAGAACGCCAAAGCAGCCCGCGCCCGTCTGGACGAGATGATCTCCAAGGCGGAGCCGAAGCCCACGACCGAAGATATACCGCCGGAGCCCCCGAAAGAGGGCACCGACCCGACGCCTCCCGCTGAACCGCAGCAGGAGGAAGAACCCGTGCAGAAAGGAGCATTTGACATGGAAATCGACAAGAGCAAGCTGTCCCCCGAGGAAGTGGCGCAGCTGGAAGCAATCGAGAAGAAGGCCGGTATTCCGGCCCAGGCAGCGCCCGCCACGCCCGCAGGCGTTGAGAAGTCCGCCCCTGCCACCCCCGCAGATAACACCGCGGGCGGCGAGGAGGATATTTACAAGGGCATCCATCCCGAAGTGGCAAAGGAGATCGCAGAGCTGCGCAAGTTCCGCCAGGATGCGGAGAACCGCGAGCTTCTGACCGTTGCCAAGAAGTACGAGCTTCTGGGCAAGAAGCCCGAGGAGCTTGTCCCCGTGCTGAAATCCCTGAAAGCCGCAGGCGGCACCGCCTACAACGACATGATCGGCGTCCTGGACGCAAACCTGGAAGCCGTGCAGAAGTCTGGCGCATTTTCCGAGATTGGCAAGCGCGGCGGCGACCACAGCCACGCCACGACCGGCGCAGACGACGCATGGAGCCAGATCGAGAAGCGGGCCGAGGAGATCCGCAAGTCTGCCCCCACTATGGACTATTACGAGGCCATCGACCAGGCTTGCCAGCAGAACCCCGAGCTTGTCCATGAGTACGAGAACGGCCGCTAAAGAGAGGAGGAAAAGAGTATGAGCATCATCGGTACTGCAACCAATTCCAGCCCGTACCTGGCTGCGCCTGCTGCTGCGGCCATTGAGAACGGCAAGAACCACTTCGTCACCCTGGGCGAGAACGGCGTTTCCCTGGCTACCGAGGGCGTCGCCGCTGTGGGCATCCTGCTGCCTGACACCGAGGACAAAGTGGCGGCAGGCGAGGGCGTGACCGTGCAGATCAAGGACCGCACCCTGGTCCAGGTTGGCGCGGCCGTTACTGCTGGCGACCCGCTGGCAAGCGACGCCAAAGGCTGCGCCGTGAAGGCCGAGGCGGAAAAGTTCATCGTGGGTTATGCCATGGAGAGCGCGACCGCCGCGGGCCAGATTATCCACATCCAGATCACCAAGAGCGGCTTTATGCCGAAGGCGGGCTAAAGGAAGGAGAGATAAACAATGAGCAACACCAGAAACACCACCGCGGGCATTGCGGCCGAGATCGCCAAAGGCTGGCAGCCCAACAACTACCTGACCAATATGTCCATGGCTTACTTCCAGAAGCCGGAAGACTATGTGGCGCACAGCATTTTCCCGGTCTGCCCGGTGCAGCTGTCCGCTTCCTACTACTACACGTTCAGCAAGGAAGATCTGGCCCGCGACAACGTGCAGCCTAAGCCCGCTTTCGGCAAGGTTGACCCTGCTGTGATGGGCCAGGACGACAACACCTACAAGTGCCACGTTGACCAGATCATTCTTGGCATTGACCAGATCGCCGCCCTGAACTACCAGCGCAGCCGCGCCCCCGGCGTGAACGACCCCCGCCGCGCCAAGGTCCGCACCGCCACTGAACAGATGCTTCTCCACCAGGACATTCTTTTCGCAAAGAACTTTTTCCATGCTGGCGTCTGGGCAAACGAGCTGACCGGCACCACCAACGGCAGCGGCTCTAAGGAGTTCGTGAAGTTCAACGACACTTCTTTTGACCCCATCGGCTTCTTCGACGACCTGCGCACCGAGATCAAGCGCCAGGGCCGCCGCACCCCGAACCGCCTGGCTCTGGGCATCCAGGCCTACAACGCCCTGAAAAGCAACCCCTTCGTGAAGGAGAGCGTGAAATACACCGGCACCACCGCAAACCCGGCCATCGTTACGCCCAACGTTCTGGCGCAGCTTTTCGGCGTTGAGCAGGTGAAGATCCTGGAATCCACCTACAACTCCGCAAGCCTGGGCCAGAAGGAGAACATGGAGTTCATTTGCGACCCCAAGGCCGCGCTTCTGTGCTATGCCACCCCGACCCCGCAGATCGACGAGCCCTCCGCGGGCTACATTTTCACCTGGGATATGCTGGGCAACGGCGCTTCTGTCGCCTTTGACCAGTACGAGGGCGAAAACGGCACTCACGCGGAGTTCATTGAAGGCCTGTGCGCTTCCGACATGAAGAAGACTTCTGACGACCTGGCAATCTTCCTGAAGGACTGCGTCTAAGGAGGATGCCATGGGATACACCTGTCTGAAAATGGCGACCTTCGGCGGCGTGAAATACCGCCCGGGCGACGTTGTGGAGGCTGAAATGATCCAGCCGGGCAGCGCAAGGGCAATGCAGGACATGGGCATTATTGCCGAGTTCCAGGATCTCGAAGTGGGCAAAATCGAAACGCTGACCCTCCCCATTACTGCGGAGGGCGGCGTGGTAGAGCTTGACGCCACCCCGGACGCCGTTGTCCAGGCTGTGTGCATTTTGCAGCAGCGGGCAGAGGAAGCGGTGACGACCATTGCCGAGGTTGAGGACCAGAGCGTCCTTATTCTGGTGAACGCCTGCGACAGCCGCAAGAGCGTCAAGGCGGCCGCCAAGGAGCGCGGCGTGTTCCTGGAAGATGAGGCTGCAAAGGCCGTGCAGGAGGCCCCGGAGGGCGGCTCCGAGGGGGTGAGCTGATTGGCACAGCTCACATACACCTACGACGCGAGCAAAATCGCCGAACACGGCCTTGACCAGATGCGTTTCGAGCTGGGGGACACGATGGTGGATGGCGGCGTGGAAACCTGTGCGCTGAGCGACCAGGAATACAAAGCCGTTATTGAAGCCTACCCCCGCTGGAAACGTGCAAAGCTGGCCTGCGTGGAAAGCATTCTGCGCCGGTTTTCCTACGAGGTGAACACCAAGGTTGGAGAACTGAACCTCTCCCTGAGCGACCGCTTGGACTACTGGAAAAAGCTCTATTCTGACTTAAAGGCAGATGTGAGCGCTTCCGCCCCGCTGGCAAACCCGGCGGCTATCAACGGCGACCACTATTTCTACGCTGGCATGATGGAGAACCACGGGACCGGCAGAGGAGGCGGCGGCCATGTTTTACCTTAGACCCGGGAACCTTTACAAGGACTTTGTAATCGAACCACACATAGCGGAAAAGAGCACGACCGGGCGGGCAACTGCGAAATACGACACGGAGAGCCGACAGCTTCTCCGCGGCGTGCTTTCGGACGCTTCCCCGGAAGTAATCGAACGATTCAGCCAGAACGCGCACCCTGTTACACACCAGATCGCGCAGCGTGGCAGGCCCAAGGCCAAGGCTGGCGACCGCCTTCTTTTGGAGAACCGGGCGTACTACGTTGAAGGCGTGGACCCGCTCGGGGACCTGGGCCTTTATACGCTCTACTACGTTCAGCAAAGGGAGGACACGCACAATGGAAATTGATATTTCTGGCGCCGTCCAGGGCTTTGTGCAGGACGTGGAAAAACAGGTTGCGAGCCGCGCCGAGCGTGCCGCACACGTTATTCGCAAGTACGAACTAAGCGTGCTGTCGAACAACCCGAAGCGCAGCGGCAAAGTATACCGCAAGCCTGCGAGCAATAAGACCTACACGGCATCCGCCCCCGGTGAACCGCCCGCCCTTCGCACCGGCGACCTCCGCCGGAGCTTCCGACCGCTTGCAAAGAGCGAAATCGTCCAGAGCGCCAAGCATTACACGCCTGGCATCCGCACAGATGTGAAGTGTGCGCCGTTCCTGGAAGACGGAACCAACAGAATTTCCCCGCGCCCCTACGCGGAGGAGATCAAGCAGAAGGCCTTCCCCGAGGTGAAGGCTATTTTTGAAGAAAAATACACCTAAGAGGAGGGCAGCCCCATGGGCCTTATGAAGGAAACCACATCCGCGGCGATTGATACAACCGCCATCCACCCCGGCGACCTGATCCGCGCAAAGTATGCAGACTGGAACGAGGCAAAGAACGGTATTGTTACCGCCGTGACCGGCGGGGAAATCCGCTGCCTTTATTTTCCGGGCATCCGGAACGTGTGCAATTACTTTCTGATCGCGGCAGACGAGGTCACAGAAGGGCTTTGGGAAATTTCCTGGAGCACCGACATGAAGACCATCCAGACCGAGGGAGTACAGCATGACGCTTGAAGAACTTATCTATAAGCGGATCTCTGAATCCGCCGCCGCTGAACGGCTGGCGCTCCACAACGGGGCACCGGCCGTTTTCTTTGGCCCGGTGCCTACCGACACGGACCCGGGCTGGGCCGGGGCTGAACAGTATCCGCGTATTTCCTACACCATCGACATGAGGGCAAACCCCGAGCGCCAAACCGCCGGGAATCTGTACCTTGATGTTTGGTGCCTGGACAGCGGGACCGCGCCGGAGGCCGTAGAGCCCAGCGTCCGGGCTGCCCTGTGCGACGTTATTATGGCGCCGCAGGAACAGCCCCCGTACAGTCTGGCGTGGGTTACAAGTGAAACCTTCGAGGCCACGAAGCAGCTTGACAAGAGCGCCCGCGTTATTGGCGTGACGGTGACTTTTGATCTGTATGCGCTGCCGCAGCAGGAAACCACCGACCCGGACCCCATCCTGGCAATGAACGCCTTCACGAACAGGTGGAGCAACGCTGTGACCGTGATTGGAAGCGACCGCATGGGCGAGTATACGGAGCCGTCGGACGAGCGCCCGGCGGCTTATTTCCGCCTTGCAAACTACCACCTGGCACAGGAAACGCACACCGTGGCGTGGATGGAAGGCGTCCTGGTGGGCCACATGATCGCGCCGACCTATGCAGGCCGCCAACGTTGGCTCAAAGCCTTGGCGGACGAGCTTGCAACCCGCGGGGAAGTCGAAATGCTGGACACCTCGCCCATGTTTATACGCGCTCTGGAAGTGGACGGGAGCCTGGACCCGCTGACGGCCGGGCAAATGCGCCTTGGCGTCCGCTGGGGAATCCTGAAACGGCCGAAGTTCGCCCACAAGCTGAACCACATCAACACGAATTACAACTACAACCCGTAAAAGGAGGCTATTATGGCAGAAACCAAAACCACGGCTGCCGCGCCCGCAGAGGCGGCGGCCACCTATACCGCGGCCGAGCTTATCGCAGCAGCCCCGGCAAAGTTTGGCGTTTCGCCGGACGTTGCCACCGCTGCCCTGCGCATGGCTTGCAAGAAGACTGCCACCGTTGAGGAGGCAAGGGCCATCATCACCGAGTTTGCGACCAAGGAGGTGAAATAATATGGCTGGCACTTATTCTGTGGGCGAAACCAAGACCCGCCCCGGCGTTTACCACCGGCGTTATAGTGTTGGCAGCGGTGAACTGGCTGGCGCCCTGAATGGCGTTGGCATGGGCATCATTCGCGCCAACTGGGGTCCCCTGAACAAGGCCGTTGCCTTTGAACCGTCCACCAACGTGAACGCGGTATTTGGCAACGGCAACACCGAGGACCTTATCACCGAAATGTTTTCCGGTGGCATTTCCAGCGGCTATTTTGTCCGCTGTGGCACCGGCGGCACCGCGCCCACCATTACCCTGAAAGATGACGCGAAGGCCGACGTTGTGACCATTACCGGCGCCTATGTTGGCGACCGGGCTTTCACCGTTTCCATCCGCGACAGCCTGACCGGCGACGGCCGCGAGTGCATCATTTACGAGGGCACGACCGAGTTCTTGAAGGTGACGTTTGCGGCCGACAAGAAGGAACCCGCTGGCCTGGCTGCTGCCATCAATGCAGCAACCAAGGATTTCATCGCCAAGGCAACCGCCGCAGGCTCCGGCGTTATGGCTACCGTTACCCAGTCGGCTATGACCAAGGGCACCCAGCCCACCACGAACACCGTAAGTTACAGCGCGGCCCTGGACGCCTTCGACGCCGTGCGCGGCAATGTTATCTGTGTGGACACCGACGACGCGGCTGTCCATGCCCTGGTGCAGGCTTACATCACCCGTACCTTTACCGGCGGCGGCTACCTGATGGGCTGTGTTGCCGAGAATAAGGGCGTTGAGTTCGACACCCGCACAACCCACGCCGCGGCCTTCAATGACGAGAAGATGCACTATTGCGTCAATGGCGCCCTGAATGCCACCGGCGACGACTACAACGGCTACAAGCTGGCCGCCCGCATTGGCGGCATGATCGCTTCCGTGGCTTCCAACGTGGCCCTGACCCACACCGTGGTGAAGGGCTTTGTGGACCTGGACGAAGGCCTGACCAATAGCCAGATCGAGAAGGCGTTGAAGCGCGGCTGCATCGTGCTGACCAAGAACGCTTCCGGCCAGGTGCAGATCGAGCAGGGTATCAACACCCTGGTGAGCCCGGACGGTGACATGGATGCAGGCTGGAAGAAAATCCGCCGCACCAAGGAACGTTTCGAGCTTATGCAGCGCATCGACGACAGCCTGGACCCCATTGTGGGCAAACTGGACAACGACAGCGACGGCCGCGCCACCGTTATTGCCATGGGCAAGGCGATCATTGCCGCCATGGTGGGCGAAAAGAAGCTGACTTCCGGCGATATGTACGAGGATGAAAGCAACCCGCCGCAGGGCGATTCTGCATGGTTTATCCTTGACATTGTGGACAAGGACAGCCTGGAACACGTCTATCTGGCGTATAAGTTCCGTTTCGCCACCGAAGTGAGCGAGTAAAGGAGGGAATGAGCTATGTATAATCAGTCCGGCCCGGCCGACAGCCGCAAGGTTTTGAGCGGTAAGGACGCAGTCCTTTTCAATGGCGAAGGCGTTATGCTTGCCACTGTTGAGAGCTTCCAGGTCCAGGTGAACGTTTCCAATTCTGATTACCAGCCTTTGGGCGACGCGCAGCAGCACGCCGCCATGACCGGTTACAAGGTGACGCTGACCTTCTCCCAAATCACCATTGAGGACGATGCCTTTATTGAGGATATGTTCGCCATGATGCACAGCGGCCAGCAGCCTAACTGGAACCTCCAGGGCGTTGTTTACGGTCGCAACGGCAGCGAGCAGCGCATGAACTACCGCGGCTGTGTGCCCGATGGCAACATTGACCTCCAGGGCGCTTCTGTGGGTGATATTATTAAGCGCGCATGGAACATTGTGGTCAACGACCCGCCGGAGCTCCAGAAGCTCCTGGCCGCATAAGAGAGGCCACAAAAACGAAGAACAGATACAGGGGGAGATGCCTTGCGAGGGCGCCTCCCTTCTATTTCATTCGCATGAACGAACAAGACCGTTATGGAGGACAAATATATGAGCATCAAAGCTACTGTGAACCCTGCTGCTGAAACCACCGAGACCACCAAAGAAGAGCAGATTGCGGACGCCCGCGAGAATGAAACCGCCCTGCTGGACGGCCTTCTGGCTGCTGCGGACTTCAAGACTTCGGAAGAGTGCATCAAAAACGTGGTGATCTCCCGCAACGGAAAGGACCTGTTCAGCTTCCACATTCACCCGTTGAGTGAGGAGGACTACAACAGCTGCCGCAAGAAGTTTACCAAGTTCGTTAAGAGCAAAGTCCAGGGCGGCATCCGTGTGCCGGAGGAAGTGAACGCTGTGAACTACCGCGCAGAGCTGATTTTCCAGGCTACCACCCCGGAGGACCAGGTAAAGGTCTGGTGCAACAAGGCTCTGTGGAAGAAGCTGGATCTTGTGACCGGCTACGAGGCCGTGAACGCGCTTCTGATGGCAGGCGAGAAAGAGGCCGTTCTTTCCCTTATCGATCAGATCAGCGGCTATGAGCTTTCCGAGGAGGACGTGGCAAAAAACTAATCCTCGCCGGAGGGCGCGCAACGCTTTTGCACCAGATCTTCCAGCGCACCGGCGTAATGCCGGGCAAGGTCTGGAACGCCCCACATGGTGAAAGAGCGTTTTGTTTGGCCTCCATGATGGTGCAGCTCGAACAAGAGCAGAAGGCCGGAGAGGAGGGAACAAATGGCCTCTGAAACTTTTAGAATTGCCATTGACGCGACCGTCAACGACAATACCGGCCCCGGCGTACAGTCCGCCCAGAAGCGCCTTTCTGGATTCGACAAGAGCATCGAGCACACCAAAGACCGGCTGGACCGGCTGACAAGCACGGGATTCCACATTGACCTGGATGCCGTAGACCGGGCAACCGCTACGATCCAGAACGTGGAAACGAAGGTGCACGGTTTCGTCGGTAAAGCCTGGAATTTTACGGTTGGCATCATTGACAAGGCGACGGCGCCTTTGCAGGGCATTATAAACCTTGTGAAAAACCCCGTCTTGCAGGCCGGTGCCATTTTCGGCGTTTCTGTGAGCCTGGCCGACACGGTGAGTACATACGGAGCCTTTGAGGAATCCATGTCGAACGTGAAGGCCATTTCCGGCGCTACGGCCGAGGAGTTCGACAAGTTGACCGCCAAAGCCAAGGAGGAAGGCGCAACCACGAAATTCACGGCCAAGGATTCGGCGGACGCCTTCGGTTATATGGCTATGGCCGGGTGGAAGACCGAAGATATGCTGCAAGGCATTGACGGTATTATGAGCCTGGCCGCAGCTTCAAACGAGGACCTGGCGACCACTTCCGACATTGTGACCGATGCTTTGACGGCCTTTGGGCTGAAAGCGTCCGATTCCGGGCACTTCGCCGACGTGCTGGCGCAGGCCAGCGCGAACGCGAACACGAACGTCGGCATGATGGGCGAATCGTTCAAGTACGTTGCCCCTGTGGCAGGCGCCTTGAAGTATTCCGTGGAAGACGTTTCCCTGGCCCTGGGCCTCATGGCAAACGCCAGCGTCAAGGGCTCCATGGCAGGCACCAGCCTGAAAACCTCCCTTGCGAACATGGCAGCGCCCACCGACAAAATGGAAGCCGCCATGGACAAGTACGGCATCAGCCTGACCAAGCGCAACGGCGAAATGAAGACCATGCACGAGGTTTTGGACAACTTGCGCAGCAGCCTGGGCGGCCTTTCCGAAACCGAACAGACCGCGGCCGCAAGTACCATCTTCGGCAAGGAAGCCATGGCCGGTATGCTGGCGATCATCAACGCATCCGAAGACGATTACAACAAACTGACCGCGGCCGTGAACAACGCCGACGGTGCATCCCAGCAGATGGCAGACACGATGCTGGACAACATGAACGGCAGCTTTACGCTGCTGCAATCGGCGGTTGACGGCGCAAAAATCGCCCTTGGCGAGCGCCTTTCTCCGTACCTTCGGGAGCTCGCAACGTGGATCACCAACAAAATGCCGCTGGTAGAGGATGCAATCGGCGACGTGATGGACCATGTGGACGCAAAGGTCGAGGATCTGCGCCACACCATTGCAGAGTTTACCGCCAGCGACGAGTGGGCAAGCGCCGACATTTGGGGCAAGCTTGGCATTGCCTGGGATAAGATCGTGGCGGAGCCGTTCGACGAGTGGTGGAACGGCAGCGGCCGCCAGTTCTTTGCCGACAGGGCCGCAGGCCTGGGCCGTGGCCTTGGCAGCGGCATTACCGCCGGATTCCTGGCGCTACTGGGCATTGATCCCACCGGGGCCATTGACGACGGTGCAGCTATTGGTGCAAACTTTGTTTCCGGCTTTATGGACGGCCTGGACTTCGACGGAATCCTGGACGGCTTGAAGACCTGGGCGGAAAACCACAAGGCCCAGGTGGCGGCCATTGGCGCCGTTCTCGGCTTCAAGCTGGTAACGGGCGCAGCAAGCGCCTATTCTAAACTTCGCGGTCTTACCGCGGCGCTGGGCCTTGGAGGCGGCACGGGCACCGGCATGGGCTCTTCTGGTATGCCTTCCATGGGCGGCTCTTTCAAGACTTCCGCAGCCGTTATGAACGTAACGGCCCAGATGGTGGTCTTGAAGTCTGGCAACTTTGGCGCTGAGGCTGGCTCCAAGGCCCGCCAGGCGGCAGAAGCGGCCTTTTCTGGTGGCACCGGCAGCCCTTCGCTGCCGAGCGGCGGCGCGCTTGTCCCGAGCGCGGGCGCCCCGGCGACGGCCGGAGCGCTGCCCGGCACTACAAGGCTCCTCGGCGACGGCAAGGCGACCTTTGAGGGGACGGCCGTTGAGATTGACCCGGCGGCACTGCCCGCAAAGGGCCTGACTTCCGCAAATGGCTGGCTGGGCAAGCTCCTGCAAAAGGGCTCCACCCAGGCCACCATGAGCGCGGACGGCACCCTGACTTCTGTTACCGGCGGCGTTGGCGGCACCCTGGGCGGCATTGGCACGGCCCTGGGCAGCCATGCGACCACGGCGGCAGGCACGGCCGCAGCGGGCGGCGCAAGTATTCTGGGCGGCATTCTGGGCCTTCTGGGCATCGGTGCAGGCGTGAGAAACCTGTACCGCGGCACCCAGACCACCGGCAAGGGCGCTCAGAACGAGTATTCCAAGGGCGGGACCAAGATCGGCATGGTCGGCGCAGGCGCAGCGGCAGGCGCAGCCGTGGGCACTGTGGTGCCTGTTGTTGGAACCGGCGTCGGCGCTCTTGTGGGTGCCGGTATCGGTGGTCTTGGCGCCCTGGGCTTTGGCGACAAAATCGGCCAGGCGCTTTCCGATGCACTGGACGAAGGCGGAGCGCTGGACAACCTGAAACAGACGGTTGGAACCTTCTTCACTTCGACGCTGCCGGAGCACTGGACGAGTTTCTGGGATGGCGTGGGCACCACGTTTTCCGAAACAATCCCCTATGCAATCGGCTACGCCCTGGGCAAAACGAAGGTTTTCTTTACCAACACGCTGCCGGAACACTGGACCGCCTTCTGGGATGGTGTAGGGGAGTTCTGGACCGAGGACGTCCCTGCATGGGTGGAGAGCACCGGCGAAAAGGCCGTCACGTTCTTCACCGAAACGCTTCCGACCAAGTGGACCGCCTTCTGGGATGGTGTAGGGGAGTTCTGGACCGAGGACGTCCCTGCATGGGTGGAGAGCACCGGCGAAAAGGCCGTCACGTTCTTCACCGAAACGCTTCCGACCAAGTGGACGGACTTCTGGACCGGCGTTGGCGACTTCTGGACAAAGGAAGTCCCGGCATGGGTTGAAAGCAGCGTGACGAGCGCGGCAAACTTCTTCACCGTGACGCTTCCGGCGAAGTGGACCGGCTTCTGGTCTGGCGTGGGCGACAAGATCAGCGGATTTTTCACCAACGCCAAAAACGCCTTTAGTTCTGGCCTCTCTGCCGGATCGTTTACGACCGGCGGAGGCACGAGCGGCGGCGGCGGAGGCGGCCGTGTTACTCCGCACGCTATGGGCGGCATTATGACGAGCCCGCACGTTGGCCTTGTGGCAGAAGACGGCCCGGAAGCGATTATTCCGCTTGGCGGCAGCCGCCGAACTAGAGCGCTTGATCTTTGGAATCAAACGGGATCGATTCTTGGCGCCGACTATTCGGGCGATTCGGACGACGACACGCCCGAAAACGTGCCCACGTTCTCCCCCGTCGTGTACCCGGCACCGGCGCCGCAGGCGCCCGCAGGAGCCGTAGCGCAGCCCATTTCTATTCCGGTAGAAATTGGGCTGAACCCGCAGTTTATCATCCAGGGCACCGCAGGCATGAGCCCGGACGAGATTATCGCAACCGTGAAATCCCGCATCCGCGAAATGGTGGACGACATAAGCGACGAGATGGCCGAACGCCTGGCCCGTGTCCTTGCGAATATGCCCGCATAAGGAAAGGAGGGCAAAATGTTACCCGAGATTGTGTACCTTACCCAGCTCGACACGGGAACCAGAATTGCGCTCCCCCTTACACCCGAGAAGGTTTCCGACAAACGGGAGGGGAATTTCATTTCCTACAACATCCTGAATGTTGGCGAGGTGAAGATCCCGAACGGCGAGAAGCTGGCGCAATTTTCCTGGAACGGTATTCTCCCCGGCGTTTCCATGCTGGGCATGGGTATCGTTTCGCTTTTCGACTGGAAGCCGCCCCGCGTGATGATCGGCATTCTTGACGGCTGGAAGAAGAACCGGAAGAAACTTCGGCTTCTTGTGACCGGCACGGCCATAAACCACGACGTTTATATCCAGAACTTCACCGTTACCCATGAATACTTCGACCGGGCAGAATACAGCATTTCCTTTGTGCAAGCAAAGGACATTCTGATTAAAACCACGGACGAGGCAGACGGGAAAACGGATGGCGGAAGCCTGGACGAGCGCCCGGCAAGCGCAGCGGCCGCAGCTTCCACACAGGCGACCGGCAAAACCTACACTGTGAAGCCTGGGGACACGCTGTGGTCCATTTCCAAGAAGTACCTTGGCAACGGTTCGCGGTATTCGGAGATCTACAACTCCAACAAGGCCGTAATCGGGAGCAACCCGAATTTGATTAAGCCGGGCCAGGTTTTGACCATTCCGGGGTGAGGAGGACCGCATGATCGACGTTTCCAAGGTAGCATACAATGTTTATGCGGTCCTGCAAGACGGCACCCGGCTGAACGTGACCCCAGCAGTCATGGATCTGGGCTGGGAGGAAGGAGAGAGCGAGTTGAGTTCCCGTTTTTCGTTCACTGTTGCAAACGTGGACTATAACGGGAGCCCGCTTTCTTCGACCATAAAGCCGAACACCGCCATTGTGGTAACGGCATCGGCCGGAGGCGATGAACAGGAAGTTGCCAGCGGGAAAGTAATCGAGTGGAACCCGCAGGACGGGGCCGCCATGAAGGACTTTTCCGTGGTGTGCTACGACGACCTTTACAACCTCCAAAAGAGCCAGGACGACCGCTATATCAAGGCTGGAACCGGCACGAAATCCGCCCTGAACGCCATCTTTTCCGATTGGGGAATCCCGGCCGGAGAATACAAGGGCCCGGACAAGCCCCACGCAAAAACGCTTTTCAAAGCGGAATATCTGGGGGACATTATAACGGAGCTTCTGGACGATGCCGAAAAGCACGGCGCGGACAACTACGTTATAAGAATGAGCGGTGGCAAGGTGAACGTTCTGCCCATCAACGCCAACGAAACAGTTTACCACTTTGACGAGGACGACAACCTGACGACGAGCGGAGACAAGATCAGCACGGCCGACCTTGTGACCCGCGTTAAGGTGATAGGCCTTGAAAAGAAGACCCAGAAGCGGTCTGTGGAAGCCACCCTGGACGGGAAAACGGAGTACGGCATCCGGCAGCGGATCTATACCCGCAGTTCGGACGATACGGCCGCGCAGGCCAAGTCCGCCGCACAGAAGACCCTTGACGAAAAGGGAGAACCTACACGGAAAACCACCCTGAAAGGCGCAGATCTTCCGTTCATCCGCAAGGGCGACAAAATCCGGGCTGCGGCCAGGACCGTGAACGGCTTTTGCACTGTGCTGGGAGTGCAGCACGATGCCGCAAACCGCACAATGACCATGACCGTTAAGGTTTTGGACGAAGACCCGGCCGGGAACAAGAAGGACTCTGACGAGTACAAGGTGGGCGATATTGTGAACTTTGCCGGTGGCAGCCATTACAAGGCTTCCACCGATACAAAGGCCGCAAGCACTAACCTTTCGCCCGGCAAGGCTAAAATAACCATCATAAAGAAAGGTGCAAAACACCCGTACCATCTGATCTATCAGAACTGGGCCGAAACGCACGTTTACGGCTGGGTGGATGAAGGTGCCTTTTCAAAATAACGGAAGGAGGAAACAGTGAACCCGAGTTCTGGCAACAAGGGTGTGAACCACCTGGCCCAGGTTTTGGCCGGTCAGAGCAAAAAGGACCATGACCGAAATTCCGCTCTTGTCCTTGATTTTGGCGAGATCATGGATGATTACAGCCTCCAAACGAACACCTTTTCCATTCCGATTCCGGTAGAAGATTACCACGTCTGCCGTCAGCTGACCCTTGGCAAAACCGGGGACATTCTGGCGAAGACCCAGGCCGTTGGCTCTCCGGGCAGCGGAGAGCATGAACACAATGTTGTTTCAAAGTTAAAGGATTCTCTCGGAAAGCCTTGCACCGGATCGATTGGCGTGGCAGCCAGTGCTCAACCAGACCCGCCAGACCCGCCGCAGAGCAACGCGGGAAGCGGAGGACCGGAGGGCGCCCACCAGCACCACGTTTTGATTCCCGAGAAAATGCGCCGCCTGAAACCCGGGGACCGTGTTCTGGTGGCCTGGGTGCAGTCGGAGGCCGTTGTGGTGGATATTATCTGCCCGGCGGAGGACCTGAAAAAATAACCAGACGAAAGGAAGGACTTTCCCATGGCTGAAAAGCAGCTTTACCCCGTTTTTGAAGTCCCCGACTTCGTCACAAAGAAGAACGAGGAGAGCCGGAAGCAGCAATATAAACCCTCTGTTTATTTTGACTACGCGACCGGCGATTTTCGCCTTGACGGCGCCGGACGCATGGCAGGAGCCAGCGGCCGCGAAGCCTATATGCAGTGGTGCATGAAAACCGTTATGACGGAGCGGGACGCCTTTCTGGCGTATTCGACCAAGTACGGCGCAGAGCTTGAAATCTCGCTTGCACAGAGCGACCACGCCAGCGTGGAAGCTAGTCTGGAACGGACTATTATTGAGGCCATCATGGCAAACCCCAAAACAGAGTATTGCCGCGACTTCACGTTTACATGGAACGGGCCGGACAGCTGCGATTGTGCATTTAACATAAAGGGCCGCGGCTATGACGAGATCCAGACCGTCAACCTGAACTTTTCAAAGTAAGGAGGTGAGAGCATGGCCACAATTCCGGCATTTTCTCCGCCTGACTGGCTGAAAACCGAAACGGCAGAGCAGATCCAGGCGCGCATGATGGAAAGCCTCCCGCCCGACATTGACGACACCGAAGGCGGTTTCCCTTGGGACTTTACCTATCCGACAGCGCTTGAAAAGGACGAACTTCTGAATTTCCACCTTGTGGAAACCTTGAAGCTGATGTTTCCGGCGTGGTCCTATGGTGCATACCTTGACGGCCACGCCAGGGCTGACGGCCTTTCCAGACGCCCGGCGAACGCTGCGGCCGGTATCGTTACCTTCACCGGTACGCCTGGCACACAGATCCCGGAGGGGACTGTGGTCTGTGCGCCTTCTTGCGGCGGAGTGCCCGCCATTGAATACGCCACGGATTCCGCGGCCTACATTGGCGAGGCGACCGACGGGGAGGACGGCACCGTTGACGTTGCTGTAACGGCCGTAGAGCCCGGCCCCACCGGCAACGTGGGCGCGGGAGTCATTACAATTATGATGGACCCGATTGCAGGCGTTACCCTTGTGAACAACGCCGACAAGATCACCGGCGGCGCAGAGGAGGAAGACGACGAATCCCTCCGCCTGCGCATTGCGGAGTATGACGAAACTTCGGGCGAATCCTTTGTGGGCTGCGACGCGGACTATATCCGCTGGGCCAAAGAGGTTTCCGGCGTGGGCACGGTACTGGTTGATGCCCAGTATGAAAAGACGCATCCCAACTGGGTGCGCCTTATTATTCTGGATTCTTCCGGCGAGCCCGCCAACGGCTCTATTATCCAAAACGTGTATGACCACATTATGAGGGATGACAACCGGATTGAACGCAAGGCACCTGTGGGCGCAATCCTTCTGGTGCAGGCCCCCGAGGGCGAAGTGGTGAACATTTCCGTCGAGGGTTTGCAGCTGGACGGCGCCAAGACCGCAACGGAGGTGGAAGAAACCTTCCGTTCTGCGCTGATTGAGTATTACATCACCGCCAAGGCTGACAGCCTGGTGAAGTATAACGAGATCCACGCGGCACTGACCCGCACCGAGGGCGTGAAGAACTTCTCCAAGGTCCTTGTAAACGGCGACGTGAAAGACATTCCGCTGGACCCGGCAGACTACCCCTGCACCGGTGAAATCTACGGCATCAAGGACACGGAGGCGACCAGCGAATGAGCACCCGGAAGAACTTCGACCTTGAAAAATTCCCCGAAAACCGCGTTTCCCAGCGCATGATCTCCCGCGTTTCGCCTATCTATGAGCGGTCCTATGTGGCGAAGTGGCTTTATGAGGTCATGGGCCAGGAGGTGGACGACGCGGAGATCCGCTTCTCGGAACTGCGGGAGCAGGCAAACCCGGAAACGGCAACTTGGGCCCTGCGCTACTGGGAGCAGCGTTACGGCATCGAGGTGGACGAGAGCCGGAGCCTGGCAGCCCGCCGGGCGGACATAATCGCCCGCCGCGGCGCCCGTGCTCCGATGAACCCGGAACGTTTCAAAAGGATTCTTGAAGCAACAACGCAATGTGACGTGGAAATTAGAGAGTATATCGCACCGTATACTTTTGGCGTTTATCTGAAAGCAGATGATGCGGAGGAAGTAAATGTTCTTCGCATTGTAAAGCAGATAAAGAAAATTAAACCGTCGCATTTGACATATCGCCTATCTCTGCTGTATCAGCCGAAAACGAAGCTCGCGTATATTTCCGGGAAATTATACAATGTTAATGCATCCTGCACCATCCGGCTGCCGGGTGTAATCAAGCCGCGAGCTGTTGGAGCCACGGCATACACTGCCGGTGCCGCCGCTTCGGCAAGGATGATGGCGGAAGTCGAAATCCCCGGAATCATCACCCCGAAATCCGTTTCCGCGCAAGCCTATGCCGCAGGCAGGCTTGCACACACACATGAAACCATAACCATTACGATTGGAGGACAGACAACGTGAGTTGGGAAAAATCCAGTTACACGAAAGCCGGTGCCGCCCTGCTGTCGGAATCTCTCTCCGGCGGCGCACTGACCATTACCCGCGCCGCGAGCGGCACCGGCTCTGTTGACACCGACCTGTCGGCAGAAACCGCAGTCAGCGGAGACACACACGAACTGTCCTTGCTGGGCATTGAAACCGTCACGGACGACGGCAAAACCGCCCGCAAGGTCAGCATTCAGGCCACCGGTGCAGCAGATACCTACGTTATGCACCAGATCGGCGTTTTCGGTGTCTTGAACGATGGCGCAGAAACGCTCCTGTTTATCATGCAGGATGAACGCGGCATTGAAGTCCCTGCCGCAAGCACGAACTCCGAGTTTTCGTTTGAAATCGCCGTTCTGCTGGCTGTTTCGGCAGAAGCCAACATGTCCATCGCCGTTGACCCTCAGGTGCAGGCGTTGATGAAGCTGGTCAAAGCCGAGATCGAGAAGCACAATGCCAATGCCGACGCCCATGCGGCGACAATCACGGCAGCGGTCAGCGCAGCCGTGAAGAACCTGTCTGAATCCGGGGAAATCCTGAACGAAGAACAGGTAAAGGCTCTTATCAAGGAGCAGGTGGACGGCGGCACAGGCGGCGGCTACTATGGCTCCTACGAACTCACCCTTGCGGCTGACGGGTGGAAGCCCGCTCGCAGCGAGGATGATTACGAAAACGCTGGCGGTATGGATTACTACCAGTGCATTTATGATGCAGAACTGTCGGACAGCACCAGCGAGCTTGTACCCGTTGGCGTTGTATCTCCCGGCAGCTTCTATACTACGACCAAAGCGGGCGTCCTGAACGGGTGCGAAACGCATGATGGCTTCATCAGATTCTTTTCACAGCGCATCCCGTCCGATAATATTCAGGCGACCGTGACCCTGTTCGGGAAAGGAGGTGGTTCGGGTGAAACCGGTAGCGTAAGCATCGGTCAGGGCTTGAAGCGTGACGCGAGCGGCGCTATTGCCGTCCGCATTGGCGAAGGCCTTGACTTTGACAGCGCAAACGCGCTGACTGTCCGCAAAGAAACCGTTATGACGAGCGAAGACCTGCTGAACGAGGAAGAAACGCAGCAGGAAATCGTTGATATGCTGAAATAATTTTAGGAGGACACTACTATGTCTAAGCAGATTTCTACCAAGACCACCATCCGCAACCTGACCGCCGAGATCAAGAAGACCTTCGTCAAGAAGGATGCCTTTACTCCGGTTCAGACCGCCGCCAACGCCGCATCAAGTCTCTGGCTGTGGACGGTAACACTGTGAACTTCTACACCAGCACTGACAAGACCGGCTCCGCTGCATTCTCCGTTGACTTCCCCTCTGAGCTGTTCCTCGACCAGACCAAGACCACCTTTGTTGCAAAGTTCAAGTTCGACACTGCCACCTATCCCGGCGCTACCGACCCCAAGCTGGAAGGCAAGCCGGTCATGGTGCTGGCCGTCAAGGGAGAGAACCCGGACTCCTGCACCTACTCCTTCTTGAGCATGGCCGCTCTGGTCGATACCTATAAGGCCAAGGCCACTGGCAAGGATGCATCCACCACCGTTACCATCGCTGGTTATGAGGTGGATGTCAAGGTCAATGTTTCCGCTGCTGTCGGCAACGCCCTGGTTCTGAAGGACGATGGTCTGTATGTTCCCACCCCTGAGGAGGTGGGCATCTCCGGCAAGGCCGATAAGGTCGCCGGTGCCACCACCGGCAACTTTGCTGCGCTGGATGGCGAAGGCAATCTGACCGACAGCGGCAAGAAGCCTGCGGACTTCGTGGGCGCCGAGGCTGGCAAGCGCCTTATGAGCGATGCCGAGGGCGAAAAGCTGGCCGGTGTCTCTGAGGGCGCAACCAAGACTGCCGCCAGTTCCACCAACGGCAATGTGAACATCGACGGCAAGGAAGTCGTCGTGTACACCGAGCCGGAGAATGTTCTGCACGACGAGGACGTGGAGGACTTCTCCGCAGAGGAGATCGCCGCTCTGCTGGCTGACTAAGACATGAGGAGGTAAGCTCTATGGCAAAAGCGAAGATTAAAACGCTTTTGGGCACAGGGCTTGCCGCGCTTTGCAGCCACATCAAGCAGTGCAACACCGCAATCGGAGACCTTTCCGAAGCAACGGCAAACGGATTCGAGGAAACCGATGACATCCTGCACGAAAAGCAGGATGTCACGGCTGCGGTGTCTTTTACGATTCCGGTCGATGGCTGGGGCGAGGATGATTCCTCCCCCGGCTATTTTTATTGTAACATCCCCATTGCGGGCCTGTTGGCTACCGACATTGTGGATGTTACGGTACTGCCGGAATTTTACGATGTGGCGGGTGCGGTGGGCTTTATTGCGACCGAAAGCCTCGAAGGAAAGCTGCGGCTGAGGGCCGCCAAAGCTCCGACCGAGAAAATTTCTGCACAGTATCACATTACAAGCACCGTGAGATACACGGATGCACAGGAAGGGGGAACCTAAATGGCATACGGTTCTTTTAATGCAGGCCCCGGCAAGGCGCCGGATGAAGATGTTGTCCGCACTGACCAGATCGGCATTCCGGGCGGCATTGCCACGCTGGATGCAAACGGCCACCTGACCGAGAGCCAGCGGTGGGAAGTGGACAGCTACAAAAAGGCCGAGACCGACCAGCGCATCAGCGCGGCGGTGGATGCCCATAACGAAGCAGCCAACGCCCACGGCGACATCCGCGCCAGCGTGGCAGCTATGAACGCCAGCATCAAGGCCATTGAGCTGAAGTTCGGCACGAACGTCACGAAAAATCCGTTCTCTGCCACGTTCGGCAGTCTGGACGGCCTGACCGTGGCAGGTGCGTGGAACGCCGAACAGGCGAGGGTGGAGTTCTGATGGCTGAAACATTCAAGGTCGGCGCGAATGCGCGGGAGCTGCTGCGGTACACCCAGAGGGCAACCCGCATTGTCACCGACGACATCAGCCGGAGCGATGCCCGGAAGATCATCCAGAAAGTCGCGGCGCTCGAAGATGTGCGCGACATCCAGAAGGTGTGCGGCACTGCCGTCCATGCACTCGACACACGGGACAGGGAGGGCTTTTCCAAAAGCACTTTCCGTCTGTACGGTGAGGGCATCCGGCTGACTGCCCGGCAAATCCTGCTGGATGCACACGCGGCGAACAACGTCAATTTCCAGACCGACTACGACAAGCGCATTGAGAAGATCGGCGCAGTTGTGGACGGCTGCTCTCTGCTACTGGAATACCTGACCATCTGCACGGAGGAAGGTATCATCAGCGCAAAGAAAGCCGGTATCTGGACAAAGAAGGTCACGGACGTAAAATACCCGGCGATGAAGTGGCTCACGTCGGAACGCGGACGTGCCGAAAAACTCCGGACAGAAGCGGAACGGAAACGGCTGACCGAACAGGCTGCCGCCCTGAAAGCTGCCCTTTACCCGGAACCGTAAACGCACAGCGGGCAACCGCTTTGCATAAAGGGTGCGGTTTGTTTGTCTGACGCTGCCATTTGGTGGCTGCGCTCTCCGAACACCAACAATAACAACAACGTCTGGCACGTCGACACCGATGGCTCCAGCAGCCTCAACTGGTGCTACAACTCCTGGGGTGTTCGCCCCGCTCTGATGGAACCGTGTGACGAGTAGGCATAAGCTGAAAGCAGTGCGCCCATCAAAGGAAACCGCATCCTGTCGCTTGCCGATGCAGGCAAGTGATAAATACATCCCGCTGAGGTGGGCCATCCCTGCCGGATGCAGCCCACTACCGTAACGCGAACCAGCGGAGGGTAATTTTGACATACGAAGAACTGTGCAGCTTCGAGGTGCTTTACAAAGCCTACCTTGAAGCCCGGAAGGGAAAGCGCAGTAAAAGCAAAACAATCGAGTACGAGGCGCAGGCGCTGGCCTGTACGGAAAAGCTGTCCCGCAAGCTGGCCGTGCGCAATGTGCGCCAGCCGGGCGGCGACATCCGGCAGCAGATATGCTATGTGCCGAGCAAGTTTGAGGTCTTTGCCGTCTACGAGCCGAAGCGCCGCATGGTACACGCCCCCGCATTTGTGGACAAGGTGGTGCTGCACGCGCTGGTCGATAACATCCTGTATGATGCTCTGACAAAGAGCTTTATCCGGGACAGCCACGCAAGCCAGACCGGCAAAGGCACAGACGACGGCCTGATGCGCCTGAAAACCCACATGGTGGACTATTACCGCCGTGAGGGCCACGGCGCGGACGGCTGGGTGCTGAAAGGCGATGTGCGGCATTTCTTTGCCAGCATCGACCACCGGAAGTTAAAACGCAAGCTCAAGGCCGTGCTGGACAAGCGCGGCGTTGACCTGCGTGTCTATGAGCTGCTTTGCATCTACATCGACGTGATGGAGGACGGCTTGCCGCTGGGCTACCAGACGAGCCAGCTCTTTGCGCTGATGTTTTTGGATGAGTTCGACCACATCATCAAAGAGAAGTACCGCATCAAATACTATGGCCGATACATGGACGATTTCTATATCATCTGTTCGGACAAGCGTAAATTGCAGTGCATTCTCCGGGATGTGCGGGCGCTTATGGACAGTTACGGCCTTGAGCTGAACCAGAAAACCGCCATCTTCCCGCTGCGGAACGGTATAGATTTTCTGGGATTCCATAGCTACCTGACCGACACCGGCGCGGTCATCCAAAAGCTGCGCCGGGATAGCTCCAAGCGGATGAAGAACAAGATCAAGTATTGGGAAACAGCATACCCCGCAGGCGAAGTAACCAAGCAGGAAATCCTGCGGAGCTTTGATGCGTGGGATGCCCATGCCGCCCATGGTGAAACCTACTCTTTACGCCGCAAGTACGCTGACCGGCTCGAAAAATTGCTTGACTGTAAAATCCCTATCCATCGAAAAATCAACTCGAACAAACTCGCGCGTGACAGACGGCGGGCGAGGCAATGCCGCTGCATCTACAAGAAGCAGCACAAAGCCCTGTCCCTCTCTGAATCGCAGAACACGCGGCCTGCGGAGATCATGCCGTGGGCCTGAACGAAAACAAGGAGGTAACAATGGCAAACGTAAAACTGGGCACGAAAGCCGTTGGCAGCATTGTCAAAATCAAAGTCAACGGCGCGTCCAAAGATTTTATTGTTGTGCAGCAGGGCAATCCGAATACCAGCACCTATGATTCGAGTTGCGCCGGAACGTGGCTGTTGATGAAGGACATCTACACAACGTCCACGTTCGGCAACAATAACTCCTACAAGGATTCCAGCATCCACACATACCTGAACGGGACGTTCTACAACCTCATCGACAGCAACATCCGTGCAGCTATTAAGCAGGTGAAAATCCCGTACCAGAACGGCACTGGTTCCGGCGGCAGCCTTGCCACCGGCTCCAACGGCCTGAGCACCAAAGTGTTCCTGCTGTCTGGTTATGAGGTTGGTTGGACGACCAGCGACAACGGCTATTTCCCGAAGGACGGTGTGAGGCTGGCATACTTTGGCAACAGCTCCGGCGGTAACAGCAAGCGTATTGCATACAATGGCAGCGACGCTGCCGTCTGGTGGCTGCGCTCTCCGGTCACCAACAACACCTACGGCGTCTGGTACGTCAATTCGGATGGCTCCTACTACAACTGGTACGACGACTCCTATGGTGTTCGCCCCGCTTTCATTCTTCCCTCTACACTCGTGGTCTCTGACGATGGCACGGTCAGTGTCAACACTGCACCTACCGTCAGCACGGACGGCGCAGCTCTGGGGCAGAAGAACGCGGCCTTTGCGTGGAAGTACACCGTCAGGGATGCCGACGGCGACACCTTGACCGTCACCGAAAAGCTGGACGGCAAGACCACCAAGACCCGCACCGGCGTTGCCAGCGGCACGGCCCTGACCTTTGAGCAGACGGCCAGCGCTGCCGGATTCCAGAAAATCCTGAACGGCAACCACACCATCACCGTTGAGGTGAGCGACGGCAAGGAAACCATCAGCACGTCCGCGACCTTTACCAAGGCCGTCCACGCCGCAAGCGTGACGCTGGCTGAACCGCTGGCCGTTGAGGGCGACATTACCGTTGCCGTGCTTCAGGTGACCGGCTCCATCCCGGATGATGCAAAGTTCAAGGCTGAGGTGACCAACAACGCCAAGGACGCGGCCCCGGTGTGGCAGGATGCCACGACCGAGGTAAAAAAAGGCGTGAACATCGTCTTTGAGAATAAGACCGCCACGGCTGGCGCTGCATTCAATTTCCGCGTCAGCGTGGAGCGCGGCGCAAGCGGCGAGGGCGGCTACATCGAAGCCGTCAGCGGCGCTTTTGAATAAGGAGGTGCAGGACAATGGCACTGAACTGGAAGAAACACGATCTGCCCACGCGGGCACAGAAGGAAGCCAAGGCCAAGGAGCAGGCCGAGAAAGACCGCCTGCCTGACCGCGTGGCCGAGGTCGAGGACGCAATGTGCGAGCAGGACGCGGCCAACGAGGAGCGTCTGACCGCCATCGAAACCGCGCTGTGTGAGCTGGACGCAGCGCTGAACAAGGAATAAGGAGGTATCACCATGAACATTATCTGGGCAAACCGCCTGATTGCAGGCACTAAGACTTGGGCAGAGATGCCCGCATCCCGCCGCGTTGGCGTGAAGAAAGTTCTTGCCGAGCGCGTGGAAAGCGGTGAAATTACCGCCGACGACTACAAGAACATCACGGGCGAAGACTATACGGCCTAAAATTTCGGAGGGCAGCGTGATTTGAGTAATTTACAGATTATCGAAGCCTTAACCGACATTGTGAGCAAGCAGAGCGAGATCATCCGCATCCAGGCGGACGCCTTAGCGCAGGTTGGCGCGGTATGCGCAGAAGAACAGATTGTCAGTGTGGACAGTCAGATCGGCCAGCTTTTGGGCGCGGACGAGCTCCCGTTTCCGCTTTGATGGAAGCAGCAGGAAAGGAGGTGGTAGCCTATGATTGCCGCTTTCTTATAGTGGCGCAAAGTGCAGAAAGAAGGGAACATGAGCACCCAAGACTTACTTGCAGCAGCCGGACTTGTGGCCGCCGGGCTTATGGCGGCCACAAGAATTTTTCAGATTAAAAAAATCGAAATCAACCCATGGAAGACCATCGTGCGGGCCATCGGCCGCGCCCTGACTGCGGAGCTTTCCGAGAAAATGGAGGCCGCGCAAAAAAGCCAGGACCAGAAGTGGGAGGAACTCAAGCACTACCAGGAGGAAACCCGGCGCCTCCTGGACGACCACGTCCGCACAGACGACGAGCGCAACGCGGACCTTTTGCGGAGCCGGATTCTTCGGTTTAACAATGAGCTTGTCCGCGGCATCGAGCACACCCAAGAGGACTTCGACGAGATTTTATGCATCATTGACGATTACAGAACGTATTGCAAGTCGCACGAGGAGTATAAAAACAACAAGTGCACCCATGCTATTGCGAATATTGAGCGTTGCTATGATGAACGCCTGGAAAAGCACGACTTTCTTTAAGGAGGACTCGAAATGATTTATAAGTACCTGGACGCCAGCCGCTACCAGGGGAAAATCGACTGGGACGCGGTGAAGCGCAGCGGGAAAATTGACGGTGCCATCCTGAAAACGGTTTCCACCAACAAGAGCTTCGGCGGCGTCTACATTGACCCCCAGTTTGAGCGCAACTATTCGGAATGCACCCGCCTGGGCATCCCTGTGGGCGCCTATTACTACACCTACGCCCAGAATGAGGCAGCCCGGGCCGTGGAGCTTGTGAAGGTGCGCCAGGCATTGACCGGCAAGACCTTCCAACTCCCCGTTGCCGTCGATGTGGAGGACAACAAGCTGAAACCCATCCCGGCCAAGGAACTTTCCGCCCTTGTGGCGGGCGCTGCTAAACAGATCGAGGCCTGGGGCCTCTATGCCATGGTCTACACCTATACCAGCTACGCAAACACGGAGCTGGACATGGACGCCCTGAAAGCGTTTGACCTGTGGATCGCGGACTACCGCGGCAAGCGGCCCTCCCGCAAGCACGGTATCTGGCAGTATACCAGCGAGGGAACCGTCCCCGGCATCACCGGCGACGTGGACCTGAACCACGCCTATAAAAATTACCCGGCCATCATTCAGAGGGCCGGGCTTTCTTCTATCCGCTAAAATTGAAAGGAGAACACCATGAAAGAGATTCTGACCCAGCTTCTTTTTTCCGTCCTGACCATCTGCACACCCCTGGCAACCGCATACGTTTACAAGGCGGCTGCTGCCATCAACGCCTCCACGGCCGAGAAGATCAAGAACGAGACCATTCAGCGCATTTGCTGCGAGATCACCGACGCCGTGGCGGATGCCGTGGCAGCCATGAACCAGACCTATGTAAACGACCTGAAAAAGACCGGCTCTTTCGATAAGGCCGCCCAGGCCAAGGCATTGAATGGCGCAATTTCCGCCGCAATTAAGAGCCTGAGCAGCGACGCTCTGGACTACATCAAGGGAATTTCCGGCGGCGACACCGTGGGCTATCTGACCACGCGCATCCAGGCCCAGATCGACCGCAACAAGACGGCCAAGGCTGCGCAGCAGTAACGCCACACACAAACCCCACCTAAGAGCATACGAAAGCCCCACTTTCAGCAATACGCTGAAAGTGGGGCTTTTTCTTTTTGCCTAAAAATAATCGTGTTTCGCAAAATTCCCTCTTGACTTATAAACCGAAGCGGTTTATAATAAAGGCGTAGAGAACAGCAGCACACAAGTGGAGGAACGAAAAATGAAGGTTCGGTATACACGGTTCGAGGTTGTGTTCCGGGAAACTACCCTGGTATTCACCGACCGGGACCCGAAGTTTAGAAACCGGCTGGACGTTTACAATTACGTCTGCGCAGAGCGGCTCGGCAAGAAGTACGGGAAGTTCATCCGCATCAATGAATCCACGGTTTGTTACTAAGGAGGGCTAAATTATGATGTTGAGCATGACAGAGACCGATTACGAGAACTGGCGCGACGACCTCCGCTGCGGCGGCCGGGAGGAATACGACGCCCAGTATTCTGCGGCGTCCCTGTACGAAGGCGGTTGGCGGTCCGATGCAATTTCCGACCTGATCGAACAGTTCAACTTGACCGGCGACGAGGCCGAAAGAATTTACAACGAGCTGCTCGAAATCGAGCAGAAAGCCGAAGGCAAGGAGGGCTAAACCATGAAAACCAGTACCTTCAACCGCATTTTTGAGAATGCCCGTTCCGTGAACATCCAGAGCAACGAGTGGTTCAATTACGCAGGATTCTTCTGGATGCAGTGCACCGAAAAGCAGCTGGCAAAAATGCGGATGCTGCTTAAAGCACAGGGCTGCAAGACGACCGTTAAGAACGGCGAAGAATGGTACATTCTGAACAGCGGGACGCTGATTAAGGTACACTGAGGAGGGCGGCGCGATGATCTACACCATGGAAAGGCGGCACTACTTCGGAAGCGGCTCGATGGAATCACGTTGGGAAGTGCACGAGTATTCGCACCGATGCCCGAGCGGCGACCTCCCGGAAGGCAAGCTGGTTTACAGCTGCAAGGCAAAGAAAGAGGCTTCCGCATATTGTAAGGCCCACGGCATCGAGCCGCAGCCGCGTTTTATTGCACCAGAGGAGGACTAAACCATGAAGAACGTTATTTTCACCTACGACACTATCCAGAACGGCGAGCGCGGCGAGGCCTGCGCAATGATCCTGGTGGAGGACGCCCAGGCCTGGGCACTTCAATCTGCCTTTAGTGGAAAGGACAACACCAAGGCAGGGTATTTTCTGAGAGAGCGCGGAATTGGCTTCTGCTGGAGCTGCGAGCACCTCCGTGGTCGCAGTTACGTTGAGAACAGCATTAAGAGCGTGGAAGTGAAGGAGGCGTGAACGATGAAAAAGGAAATGCTGAAACCGTGCCCTTTCTGCGGGCAGGAGCATACGACCATCACTGAATCTAATACTGAGGGCATTCGGATTAGATGTCCGAAATGCAATATCACATTTACCCGCGATTTTTATGAACATCGCGGGGAATTGGGCAGGCAACGAACTATTGAAGCGTGGAATACTCGCCCTGAATAACCCCGCCTGACGATGGCCCGAGGAAAGGGCCGAAACCACCCGGCAGCCAGCCGGGCAAGGTCGCGGGAACCACACCGCAGAGAGGAGCAGCAAATGGACAAGGCAAAATTTTTCAAAATGCAACTGAACAGCGAAATTGTTCTGTGCGAGATGGACGCAGAACGCATGGCCGAAACAATCCGGCGGCTTTCCGCCGGGGACGACCCGACAAACTGGGCCGACGATGTGGCCGTTACCGCTCTTTCACTGGCCCAGACAGCTGGAAGGCTCACTGCACTGCGGAAGGTTGCGCACGATGCCGAAATTTTGATAAAGGAGGAAGAAGCATGAGTACAAAGACGGTTTACAAGACCCTGGCCCCGTTCTTCGATGCGGTGGACGCCAGCGAGGAGAAGGCCTTGAAGTTCAAAGCTGACGGATATATGGACCTGTGCATCGAGGCTCTGGGCTACAATGACCACGAGGGCCGCCCGGTGTATTCCGTGGCCCACTACGGAGAGCAGAATGGTGACCTTATGCGAGATCCGGACGTGACGATGGGAGTTGACCGTGAGGCCGGGACTGTGGAGCCATTGACCTACCAGAACGACTACATCGGCCGTTATTGGGAAGTTTACAAAGACTTCGTGGACGGAAAGCCCACAAAATACTATCCGGCCATGAAAAAGGACCTTGCCGCCATGGTGACGGCCTGGGCGAAGAACATAAAGGCCCAGGGCTTCAACCCTGCGGTTCATGCGTAAAGGAAGCGGGCGCATGATAGGCGATCATTTGAAGCTGGTCGAGAACGTACCGGAAGGAGCGGCCTTCTGCTTTGACGGAAAGACCAAGAAGCAGAAAATCGACCAGAACGACATAATCCGGGAGCTTTTCGACCTGGGCATGGGCGGCAGCTATTATGCCCAGGTGGTGAAGGTGCCGGGAGAGTACCCGGCGGAAGACCTTTCGGCGGTTCTGCTGTACGAGCCGGAGGAGACGGCGAAAATCTTCGCACAGTTGTGCGGCTACACGCTTTTGGACCAAAACGGCCGAGTGATTACAGGCCGAATGCCTGGACGGGAGGAACAGAAATGAAGAAGATCAACGAAAAGCAACTTGACCGAATCCGTGGTGCCTTGTACGGCGTGGCCGTTGGCGACGCCCTGGGCGGCCCCCTGGAATTTATGAGTGACCAGCAGATCCGCGACGCATACGGTCGCGTTACCGACATGATCGGCGGCGGATGGCTGAACTTGAAGCCCGGCGAGGTTACGGACGATACACAGATGACCCTTTGCGTTGCCCGCGGCATCCTGGATGCCCTGGAAGGGGACAACGGCCTGGACCTGGTAGCCTCCGTCGGCCAGCAGTTCATTGCATGGGCTGACAGCAAACCGAAGGACATCGGCGGCGCCTGCTCGCACAGCATTGCCATTGCAAAGGGACTGGGCCGCATTCGCTGGCAGGGCGTTCCGACGGCTGCGGACTGGATGGAGGCCGCGCGACAGACCAGGCGCGACGGCGGCCGCCCTGTGGAAGGCAACGGCGCTCTGATGCGCACCGTATACCCTGGCCTTTACTGCAAGACAAAGGGCGCTGCGGAGATGCAGGCCAGGGCGTTTGCAGAAATGACGCACCGCGGGGACAAGTCCACCGAGGCTTGCGTTTTGTACACGAGAATGGTATATTTATTAACGGAATCGGTTGGTAACTTCCAGGACGGCGACGTGGCGGACTTTCTGCACGAGTGCTTGAAGGGGACGTTTTACGACGGCTCCGTGGAAGCGGCTGCGACGTATGCAGCTGGCGGCTATGTGGTGGACAGCATGAGCACTGCCGTGAGCTGCCTCGCACACGCCCAGACCTTCGAGGAGGCCGTCTGCGCGGCCGCAAACCTGGGTGGTGATACCGACACCAACGCAGCCATTACCGGCGGCCTGGCAGGCGCCTGGTTTGGCTTCTCGGCCGTTCCGGCGCGCTGGGTGGACGCCCTGGCCCCTGGGCTGCGGCAAGATCTGGACATTCTGGCCGCAGCAGCAGAGAGCCACCGCAACAAGTAACAGGAGGAAAAGCAATGCCATACGGAAGGCCTATGAAGGGCGCCAGCCGGAGAGTGCCCACAACGGTACACATCCCCACCGGCACCCTGGACATTATCGATAACTATATTGACGACCGGGAAAAGAATGTTGAAACCGGCCGCATGAGCCGCAGCGACTTCATCAACGAGGCCGTGAACCGCTACCTTGTGGAGCTGGGTTTGGTGGAGCCGGAAAGTAACACCGAAGTAACACCAAAGTAACAGGAGCACCCAGAAGCCAACGAGAACCGAGGAAATACAGGAAATACAAGCATTGGAAAGAATAGAAAATAACCAATGCGAACAGAAGATAACTGCCCACCATAGAGCTCGAGTAAGCTTTCTTGATAAAACTGGATCAGGTAAACTTGTAAGCCCCCTGCCGGTGATGAACCGACAGGGGGCTTTTTATGTGTGTACGGGTAGTTTAACAGAATACTTGATGTTAGCCGCGATTACGACGCATCCAGCAATTCGTCCGGGTAGTTTAACAGAATACTTGATGTTAGCCGCGATTACGACGCATCCAGCAATTCGTCCGGGTCGTCGATGGCTTCTTCGATGGTCTCTTCCTCAGGAGTGGGTTCATCGACATCGGACGGAGCGAACAGGTCACGGATGAAGTCGCGCAGGAGGACGAGACTGTTGTCAAGGTCGGCATCCTCGCTCAGCAGCTGCTGGATCATATCCGGCTTATCGGTGATCAGGTCGTCCACGCCGATGCTCAGCAGTTCGCTGGCATCCTCTTCGCGGTTGACGGTCCATGCGGAGATCGTCTTGCTGCGCTTATGGATCTGCTGCACCATACCGGAGGTGATAAAGGTGGACTGTACGCTGAAGAAATCTGCGGCAGGCAGATCGTAATAACTGCCCACGCCCAGTGCAAGGATATAGCCGGTCCGGATCTCCGGCGCCAGCTCCTTGACCTTGCAGAGGGTCTCATAACTCTGCGAGGTGATGGTGCAGTCCTGCGCAAAGCCTTTTTCGCGGATGATGCGGATGGTTTCCGCTTCCAGCTCCGGGGTGGCGGTATTGGGCTTGATCTCAATGTTCAGCTGGATCTTACCTTTGCACAGGTCCAGCACTTCTTCCAGTGTGGGAACTTTGGCACCAGTGTACTTCTGGCCGAACCAGCGCCCGGCATCCAGCTTACGAACCTCGTTATAGGTCAGGTCGTAGATGTTCTCGTTGCGGCCGGTGCAGCGGCGCAGGCTGGTATCGTGGGTCACCATGACCACGCCGTCCCTGGTCATCTGCACATCCAGCTCGGCCCACTCGCAGCCCTGATCGATGGCCAGCTGGAAAGCGGGCAGGGTGTTTTCCGGTGCGGCAGCGGAGTAGCCGCGGTGCGCGGTGACTACCGGCGCAACGCCGCCCAGCATGGAGAGCAGCTCGTCGTCTCTGGGCAGGGCAAGGTAACAGAATGCCAGCGCAAAGGTGAGCAGAGTAGCACCCGCAACCGATGCACCCAGAAGCAGCCTGCCGGTGGAACGGTGATGCTTTCCGCTCTGGACCGGCTCCGGCTCAGAGGGGAGAGACTCCCGCAGGCGGCAGTGCAGCATGGCGAGGATCGTGCACTGCGCCATGGTGATGGCGCAGTCGATCAGGAACTGGAAGAAAGGCATCTCAATGGCCAGCGCCGCGCGGGACAGTGCAAACATGGCCTGTGTGCTCTGCAGCCCGACCGCGATGATGATGCCGTACAGCGGCACGGCAACCGCTGCCGTCAGCAGCAGGGAACGCAGGACGACCGAGAGGTTCCAGCGCAGCAGCAAAAGAAAAGCACGGAAGACGCGCCTGCGGATGCAGCAAAAGCTTTCCTTTATCGACTGCCACAGGCTTTTGCGCTCCAGCACGAACAGCGGCAGCACCAGCACCCAGCTGACATAGAGGAACAGCAGGGCAGCACCGGCAGCCAGATAGAGCAGGTAATACCGGCTGTTTGCCCGGATGACACCCATGATGTATTCCGGCACGGCAAGCTGCGTGATATAGTTATAGGCGAGGAAAAAATTGGTGAACGGGATCAGCACGGCACTGTAGACCAGAACGAGCCAGTTCTGCGGCAGGAATGCGTGGCGGATATCTGCAAGAGAGGTGCACAGCAGGGCAGGCAGGCGGATCGTTTCGCCCTTGCGGGCAAGATCCAGCCCGTGCAGCAGGACGGAAAACTCATACAGCGCCCAGAACGCGGTCAGGATGGCAATGAGCGTGATGCACAGGATGATCGCGGGGGAGGAAAAGATATCGGAAGCATTGTTGTTGCTCAGGTAGTGCATGGGTGCGAACCGCAGCGTGAGCGACCAGAGCTGCTGCATCAGGGGGACGAACAGTAGGTTCGTTGCAGCCTTATACAGGACGATGACCGCGAGCAGGGGGATCTCGGCGCGGCGGATGATAGCCCGGGCGGAGTGCTTCATGGAGTTGTAGGTTTCGTTGGAGGCGCGGAGTGAAGTGAGCAGATCTTTCAATTTGACATGGCCTTCCTTTTATATTCTGCAAAATGACCCGCCCCGAAGCTTCCCGGCGGGCTGTTCTGCGAAAAAAATTTACAAATTAAATATAGTGTAACATAACTTCTTATAAAATAAAATGCAGCAGGGACAGACAGAATCCACAAAATTGAAAGAGAATTTTTGGCAGCTGAGTGTGCGGCGCAAAATGCCCGCAAAAAGGCGAGAAAGCGGAGAAACGATGAATCGTTAAAAAATTGTAGAACTTTGCCGACAGATGTTGATTCGCATGGACTTTTATAGAATCTCTTGCATTTTTATGGAAAATTCAGTATAATAAAACTAATTTTGAAAGCTCACACAGACAACCAGGAGGTCTTACCATGGCTTCAAAGATCAATAAGGGAGAAATCCTCGCCAAGTTTTTTGATGACGGGGAATACACTGCACTGTTTGCTGACGGTGCAGTGAGCGCTGCCTGCGGCTATGCGGCAGGTCAGCAGGCTTACGCTGTTTACCAGAACGGCGAAGCTGTTACCGTAAAGGATGTTGAAAAGAACATCAAGGTTCTGGAGATGGCAGCTCAGACTGGCTGCCCGGTCGTCACCTTCTATAACTCCGTTGGCGCAAAGCTGGCTGAGGGTCTGGACGTGCTGACTGCCAGCGCAAAGCTGAATACGCAGATCGCAAAGGTTTCCGGCGTGATCCCGCAGGTGGCTGTTGTTCTGGGTGTCTGCGGCGGCACCAGCGCACTGAGCGCTGCCAATGCAGATGTCTGCATCATGGCTGAGGGCGCAGAGCTGTTCTTCACCGCTCCGTTCACCTCTGCTGCCAAGGGCGACAAGGTGGCCGATGCCGGCACCGCAGCCGCCGCTGCAAAGGCTGGCGTGGCCGCCATTGTGGCACCCACTGCTGAGGAAGCTGCCGAGAAGGCTGCTCACATCGTGGGCCTGCTGCCGGCCAACAACCTGACCGGCCCTGCGATCTTTGAGTTCGAGCAGCCCACTGCTGCTCTGGCTGCCGGTGCAGAGCCTGCAAAGGCTGCTGCTGCCGTGGTCGATAAGGACAGCGCTGTGGAGCTGTATGCAGGCTTTGGCAAGTCTGTTTACACCGCATTTGCCACCGTGGGCGGCAACGCCGTGGGCGTTGTGGCCACCGGCAAGACCCTGTGCCACAACTGCGTGGCCAAGGCTTCCCGCTTTGTGCGCCTGTGCGATGCCTTCAGCGTGCCGGTGATCACCATTGTGGATACCGAGGGCTTTGTGCCCAGCGCGACCGATGACATTGCAGGCGGCATCCGTGAGGCTGCCCGTCTGGCTGCTACCTATGCCGACGCTACCACCGCAAAGGTGGCTGTGCTGGCTGGTAAGGCCGTCGGCCCTGTTTACACCGCTCTGGCTGCTGCCGATCTGCGCATTGCCGTGGCTGGCTGCACCGTCAGCGCACTGGAACCCAGCGCAGCGGTCAGCGTCCTGTACAAGGAAGAGATCGATGCTTCCGACAACATCATTGCAGCCACCAACGCAAAGGCTGCTGCTTACACCGCCGAGGTGTGCAGCGCAGCAAATGCAGTTGCCTGCGGCGCTGCGGACCTGACCTGCGATGCAGCCAATGTGCGTGCAAGCGTTGTTGCCGCACTAGAACTGCTGAGCACCAAGCGTGCTGCCCGCCTGCCCAAGAAGCACGGCAACATGGCTCTGTAATCGTCTGTATAAATCTTTTTGATACGATTTTGATTTGGAGGATCCTTCCATGAAGTACTACAATATTACCGTCAATGGCGTTGCTTACAGCGTCTCCGTGGAGGAGACTGCCGCTGGTGCTGCTCCGGTTGCTGCTGCAGCTCCTGCCGCACCCGCTGCTCCTAAGGCTGCTCCGGCTCCCGCTGCTGCTCCCAAGGCTGCTGCAGGCGCTGCTGGTGCCGTTGCCGTCAAGGCTCCCATGCCCGGCAACATTCTGGATGTCAAGGTCAAGGCCGGTGCATCCGTGAAGGCTGGCGACGTGCTGGTGATCCTGGAGGCCATGAAGATGGAGAACGAGATCGTTGCTCCGCAGGATGGCACTGTGGCTTCCATCAACGTCAACAAGGGCGACACCGTCAACTCCGGTGACGTTCTGGTTTCCATGAACTAAGGGAGAGGTGACAATCATGGCCAAAAAGCCGATCAAGGTTACTGAGGTCGTCCTGCGCGATGCCCACCAGTCTCTGCTGGCCACCCGCATGACCATGGATGAGATGCGTCCCATCCTGCCGGAAATGGATAAGATTAACTACTTCTCCGTGGAGTGCTGGGGCGGCGCTACGTTCGACAGCTGCATCCGCTTTCTGGACGAAGACCCGTGGGAGCGCCTGCGCATCCTGCGCAAGGAACTGCCCCACCAGAAGCTGCAGATGCTGTTCCGCGGCCAGAACATGCTGGGCTACCGCCCCTACGCAGACGATGCCGTTGAGTACTTTGTGCAGAAGTCTGTTGCAAACGGCATCGACGTGATCCGTATTTTCGATGCACTGAACGATCCGCGCAACCTGCAGACCGCCATCAAGGCAGCCAACAAGGAAGGCGCTCATGTGCAGGGCTGCATCAGCTACACCCTCAGCCCCGTGCACAACAACGAGTACTTTGCAGCCTACGCCAAGACCCTGGAGGAGATGGGCGCAAACTCCATCTGCATCAAGGATATGGCCGGTCTGCTGACCCCCTATACCTGCTACGATCTGGTGAAGAAGCTGAAGGAGACCGTCAGCATCCCTGTTGACATCCACAGCCACTACACCGCAGGTCTGGCTTCCATGTCCATCCTGAAGGGCATCGAGGCAGGTGCCGACATCATCGATACCGCCATGAGCCCCCTGAGCCTGGGCACCAGCCACATGCCCACCGAGAGTCTGGTCGCTGCCCTGCAGGGCACCGATTACGACACCGGTCTGGATCTGAAGCAGCTGAACGTTGTGCGCGCATACTTTGCAAAGCTGCGCGAGAAGTACATTGCCAACGGTCAGATCAGCCCGAAGAGCCTCGGCGTGGATGCAAACACCCTGCTGTATCAGGTGCCGGGCGGCATGTTCTCCAACATGCTCAAACAGCTGAAGGATGCCGGCAAGGAAGATAAGCTGGACGAAGTGCTGGCAGAGATCCCCCGCGTCCGCGAGGATGCAGGCTATCCGCCGCTGGTCACCCCCACCAGCCAGATCGTTGGTACGCAGGCTGTGTTCAACGTCATCCTTGGTGAGCGCTACAAGATGGTCACCAAGGAGTTCAAGGGTCTGGTCCACGGTGATTACGGCAAGACTCCCGCTCCCATCAAGCCCGAGTTCACCAAGAAGATCCTGGGCGACGAGCAGCCCATTACCTGCCGCTTTGCTGATACTCTGGCTCCTGAGATGGACAAGCTGAAGGCAGAGGCTGCCAAGTGGGCAACGCAGGAAGAGGATGTGCTGACCTACGCAATGTTCCCGCAGGTGGCACCCAAGTTCTTTGAAAAGCGCAATGCCAAGAAGCAGGGCGTGGACGGCGACCATGTGGACTACACCAATCAGTCTCATCCCGTCTGATCTTTCATAACGGATTCCGGAGCTTCCCGCTTTTGCGGCGGGAGGCTCCTTTTTGTGTTTTGCACCGGATCTGGCCCCAAAAATAGGCGGCGGCTCATTGACATGAAAATCCATCCATTTTATAATGAATCAAAATGGATGCAGCCGACACCCGGGCATCCCCGGAAAAAGAAGAGGTGATCTGCATGAGAAGCATCACGGTACAGCGCCTTGCGGAATTTACAGAGCAGGATTATGAATTTACCTTCGGCATCACCCGGAAGGAATTTGCCCAGATGCTGGAAGCATTGAATGCGGCTTATTGCAAGGAGCACCGGCGCAGGCCGCATTTTACCAAGATCACAATGCAGGATAAGCTGGTGCTGACTTTGCTCTACCGCCGCGAGTACCGCAGCATGGAGAACATTGCGGCAGAATACGGTGTCTCCCGCGATACCATTGCGGACAATATCCACTGGGTGGAGCGCGCACTGCTGAACGCAAATCTGCTGCAGAACAGCGTGACCTGCGTATATAAAACCAACTGAAACAGGCTCTGATACAGGATCGGAAGATTTTGTATCAGAGCTTTTTTGCTTTGCACCGTGTATTGCGGCCGGTTTTGGCGGCGGCACGCAACAGTGCACCTTGAATTTTGGGCCGAAGAATAGTAAAATGAAACTATATGTATCGTAACATGGGTTTGTGTACCCAAAGGCGGATACGTATACCGAAACTTGTAAGCTGAAACACTGAAAATGTAAGAACAGGAGAGCGTTATGATCTTAAGCATGACCGGCTTTGGCCGGGGGACTGCTGTGCGCAATGGCCGTGAGATCACGGTGGAGCTGCGCAGCGTGAATTCCCGCTACTTTGAGTATTCTTCGCGCATCCCGCGCACCTGCAGCTATCTGGACAGCCGCTTGAAAAAGCAGCTCAACGAGCGCATTTCCCGCGGCAAGGTGGAGCTGAGCATGACCGTGCAGAATGTGGACGCTGCCGATACGGTGGTGGCCGTCAACATGGAGCTGGCACGCAGCTACCAGCAGGCCATGCGGGATATTTCGGAACAGCTGGGTGTCAAGAACGATATCTCTGCGGGCGTGCTGACCCGCTTCCCGGATGTGCTCACCACCCGCCACGCGGATGTGGACGAGGAACAGCTGTGGGAAGATGTTTCTGCCGTTACCGCACAGGCGCTGGACCGCTTTGTGGAGATGCGCGCCGCCGAGGGTGCCAAGATGAAGGCAGACGTGGAAAACCGCCTGAACTTCCTCGAGGAGTGCGTGGGCAGGGTGGAGACTTTGAGCGCAGGCCGCGTGGAAGCCTACACCAACCGCCTGTACGAGAAGCTCAAGGTCATTCTGGAGGACCGCGATATCGACGATGCCCGCGTGCTGACCGAGGCCGCTATTTTTGGCGATAAGACCGCTGTGGATGAAGAGACGGTGCGCCTGCGCAGCCACATTGCGCAGTACCGCGATATCCTCAAGCTGGACGAGCCAGTGGGCCGCAAGTTGGACTTTTTGACGCAGGAGCTGAACCGCGAGACCAATACCATCGGCTCCAAGTGTCAGGATCTGGATATCACCCGCATCGTGGTGGATATGAAGGCGGAGATCGAAAAGATCCGCGAACAGATCCAGAATCTGGAGTGATACAGAAAATTCGGAGGGGTTTATGAAGCTCATCAACATCGGGTTTGGCAATATGGTCAGTGCAGGCCGTGTGGTGGCAGTGGTCAGCCCGGATTCCGCCCCGGTCAAGCGCCTTGTAAAGGAAGCGCGGGAGCGCGGAATGCTGATCGATGCATCCTATGGCCGCAGCACCCGTGCAGTGCTTATCATGGACTCCGATCATGTGGTACTCTCGGCGCTTCAGCCGGAAACGGTGGCCAACCGTGCGGCAGGGCAGGAGGGCAAAACACCAGCAGAGGAGGAACAGACCCATGGCGAACGATAAATATTTGTTTGTGGTCTCCGGCGCGGCCGGTACCGGCAAGGACAGCGTGGTGAAGGCACTGCGCGAAGCACACCCGGAGATCGAAAAGACTGTTTCCGCCACCACCCGCGCACCGCGTCCCGGTGAGCAGGAGGGCGTGGATTATTATTACCGCACCCGGGAGCAGTTCCAGCAGCTGATCGAGAACGATCAGGTGGTGGAGCACAACTTCTACAACGGCAACTACTACGGTACCCTGCGCGAGGAAGTGGACAAGCGCCTTGCAGCCCGGAAGGTGGTCGTTCTGGTCATCGATGTGCACGGCGCAGCGAACATCCGCCGCATGTTCCCGGGCGCGACCACCGTGTTCCTGCTGCCGCCGTCGGTGGAGGAGCTGGAGCGCCGTCTGCGCGGCCGCGGCACCGAGACCGAGGACAGCATTCAGGAACGTCTTGCCACCGCCCGGCAGGAGCTGGCCCAGCAGGATAAATTCACCCTGAAGCTGGTCAACGACCAGGTCGATACCTGCGCCGATGCACTGTATCAGGCCATCTGCCAGCGCATTGGTGCCGCAGAATAACATTTTGAAGGAGCTGGACGAATGCCCAAAACGGTAGGCGTTGCCGTCAGCAATGCGACCTTCCACTTTGATAAGCTTTATACCTATGCCGTCATGCCGGATCAGCAGAATGCGGTAAAACTTGGCAGCATGGTGCTGGTGCCCTTTGGCCGCGGCAGCCGCGCCCGCATGGGCGTGGTGCTGGCCTGCGATGCCGAACCGGAAAGCGCGAAGCTGAAATATCTTTTCGACGTGGCCCCGGCATCCGCCTGCCTGACCCCGGAACTGCTGCGGCTGGTGCATTTTCTGAAGGAGCGCACCTTCTGCACCTATTACGAGGCGGTCAAGGCGGTCATTCCCTATGGTGCACAGTACAAGCCTGCCGTGGCGGCGGACGGTGTAACGCCGGTGCTGCAAAAGCAGCTCACCCGCCACACCGAGAACTCCTACCGCCTTGTGGGCGGGCTGCCGCCAAAGCCGAAGCCGACAGCCAAGCAATTGGCGGCAGTGGCGCTGCTGGGCGGCGGGCCGCGCACCCTGAACGAACTGGAAGACAAGGGCATCAGCCGTGCCGTGCTGGATAACCTGTGCGCCAAAGGCGTGCTGGAATGCAGCAAGGTGAATAAATCCATCGACCTGTATTCGTCCATTCCGCTGAAAAACGAGCCGATCACCCTCACGCAGGAGCAGCAGGCGGCTTACGATGCTCTGCTGCCAAAGCTGGAAGATGATGCACCCCACTCGGCGCTGCTCTACGGCGTGACCGGCAGCGGCAAGACGCTGGTGTTTTTAAAGCTCATTGCCCGCTGTCTGGAGCAGGGCAGGCGTGCGCTGGTGCTGGTGCCGGAGATCAGCCTGACCCCGCAGATGATCCTGCGGCTCAAGAGCCAGTTTGGCCGCCGGGTGGCGGTGCAGCACTCTGCCCTCAACCACACCGAACGCCTTTTGCAGTGGCAGATGATCCAGGACGGCGGCGCAGACATCGTGGTGGGCACCCGCAGCGCCATCTTTTCGCCGCTGGAAAACATCGGGCTCATCATCATCGATGAGGAGCAGGAGCACACCTACCGCTCGGAATCCGCGCCCCGCTATTCTGCCCACGAGGTGGCCCGGCAGCGCGCGGCGGAAAGCGGTGCATTGCTGCTGCTGGCAAGCGCCACCCCCAGCACCGAGAGCTTTTACGCGGCCCAGCATGGCCGCACCCAGCTGGTGCGGCTGACCCAGCGCTACGGCGGCAACCCACTGCCCACGGTGCAGATCGTGGATATGCGCGCAGAGCTGGCGGCAGGCAACCCGCGGGAGATCAGTCTGTCGTTGGAAGATGCCATCCGCCGCAATCTGGATGCAGGCAAGCAGACCATTTTGCTGCTGAACCGCCGGGGCTACCAGACCATGGCCCAGTGCGAGGACTGCCGCGAGGTGCTCAAGTGCACAAAGTGCAGCGTGCCGATGGTGTACCACAAAGCGGCGCACAAGGTATTGTGCCACTACTGCGGCAGCCAGATGGAACCGCCCACTGTGTGCCCCGCCTGCGGCGGCAAGCTGCAGTACCGGGGCTTCGGCACCCAGAAAGCCGAGGAAGAGCTGGCAAAGCTGTTCCCGGATGCGCGGGTGCTGCGCATGGATCAGGATTCCACTGCCGCAAAGGATGCCCACGAAAAGCTGCTGGCAAGGTTTGCGAACCACGAATATGACATCATGGTGGGCACCCAGATGGTGGCCAAGGGACTGGATTTTGAGGATGTGACCCTTGTGGGCGTGCTGGGCATCGACTCGCTGCTGTTTGCGCAGGGCTTCCGCGCGTATGAGAATGTGTTCAGCCTCATCACGCAGGTGGTGGGCCGCAGCGGACGGGCCAGAGACCCGGGCTTTGCCATCATCCAGACCACCGACCCCGATAACCCGGTGCTGAACCTTGCCGCCGCGCAGGACTACGATGCCTTTTTTGAGCAGGAGATCGCTTACCGCAAGCTGGGCCTGTACCCGCCCTTCTGCGGGCTGTGCGTCATTGGCTTTGCAGGCGCAAAGGAGATCGAGGTGGCACGGGCGGCGGCGCGCTTTGCAGCCCTGCTGGGCCAGCAGGCGGCAAAACAGCCGGACCTGCCGCTGCGGGTGCTTGGCCCAACGCCCGGCAGCATTGAGAAGATCAACGACACTTACCGCTACAAACTTACCATCAAGTGCCGCAACGACCGCCGCTTCCGCGACCTCGTGCGCAGCACACTGGAAAGATACGAACAGGAAAAACTTCCGTCCAAGGCCACCGTTGCGGTGGACCTGCACTCGGACGGTGACATCTGATTTGGAGGTACCATAAATGGCTATCCGCAATATTGTAAAAGAGGGCGATCCCATCCTGAACAAGGTCTGCCGCCCCGTCACCACCTTTGATGACCGTCTGGCTACCCTGCTGGACGACATGCACGAGACCATGATCGCCGCCGACGGCGTGGGTCTGGCCGGCCCGCAGGTGGGCATGCTGCGCCGTCTGTTCGTGGTGTGGGACACCACCGACGCGCCCGAGGAGATCCCCGAAAATTACGAGTACAAGTTCATCGACTTTGTGAACCCGGAAATTCTGGCTGTATCCGAGGAAGAGGAGACCGCCTACGAGGGCTGTCTGTCCTTCCCGGGCCACAACGGCGCTGTGACCCGCCCCGCCGCGGTCAAGGTGCGCGCACAGGACCGCCACGGTGAGTGGTTCGAGCTGGAAGCTGAGGATCTGCTGGGCCGCTGCATCCAGCACGAGAACGACCATCTGGACGGCATTACCATCATGCAGTCCAGCGAGTATTTCTATGAGGATACCGAAGAGGGCAAAAAAGCTGCCCGCGAAGCGAAAGGAAACAAGTAATGCGCATTTTGTTCATGGGCACGCCGGATATTGCCGCAGAGTGCCTCAAAGCCCTGTATGCCGCCGGGCATGACATCTGCGCGGTGTACACCCGGCGGGACAAGCCGGTTGGCCGCAAGCAGGTGCTGACCGCACCCCCGGTCAAGGAAGTGGCCCTTGCCCACGGCACGCCGGTGTTCCAGCCCCGTACCCTGCGGGACGGCAGCGAGGACGAGAACATCCGCGCACTGGCCCCGGAACTGATCGTGGTGGTGGCTTACGGCTGCATCCTGCCGAAGTCTGTGCTGGAAGCGCCGAAGTACGGCTGCATCAACCTGCATGTCTCCCTGCTGCCCAAGTACCGCGGCAGCGCCCCGGTGCAGTGGGCCGTGCTGAACGGTGATGCCGAAACCGGCGTTTCCATCATGCAGATGGACGAGGGCCTTGACACCGGCGATGTGCTCTGCTGCGAGAAGATCGCCATTGACCCGGAGGAGACCAGCGGCCAGCTGTTTGACCGCGTGACTGCCGTGGGTGCACGGGTGCTGTGCGAGGTGGTGCCCGCCATCGCCGCCGGAACGCTGAAACCCCAGCCGCAGGATCATGAGAACGCCTGCCTTGCGCCTATGCTGAACAAGGAGATGGCAGAGTTCCGCCTGACCGAATCGGCTGCCCACATCCACAACTGGGTGCGCGGCATGAACCCGTGGCCCGGTGCATGGTTCGTCACCTCCGGCGGCAAAAAGCTCAAGGTGATGGAGTGCCGTGCCGTGGAAGCTCACGGCGAAGCGCCCGGCACCGTGCTGGCCACAAAGCCGCTCACGGTGGCTTGCGGTGAGGGGGCCGTCCAGCTGCTGAATGTGGTGCCGGAAGGCAAAAAGCCCATGGACGGCACCGCCTTTGCGGCCGGTCAGCGCCTGAAAACGGGGGATATCCTCTGATGGCGGCGAATCCCCGCGCGGCGGCAGTGGCAGCGCTGGTGCGGCAGGAGCAGGATGGGTTTTCCAACCTTGTTCTGGATGCCGAACTCAAGCGCCAGCAGCTGGAAGGCCGCGATAAAGCTTTTGCCAGCGCCATCTTTTACACGGTGCTGGAACACCGGGGCACGCTGGACTACATCCTGTGCCAGTTCCTGCCCAAGGGCCTTGCCAAGCTGGATGCACCGGTGCGCGAAATATTGCGCGCGGCGCTGGCGCAGGCCCGCTATATGCAGGTGCCGGTGTCCGCTGCGGTGAACGAAGCCGTCAAGCTGACCCGTGCCTTCAAAAAATCCAGCGCATCCGGTCTGGTCAACGCCGTACTGCGCAAGGCGTGCAGCTACGACCTGAGCACCGCAAGCTTCAAAAACGAAGTGGAGCGGCTCATGGTGCTTGGCTCTGCCGGGCGGGATGTGGCGGAATTTCTGCACAAAAACTACCCGGACGAAGCACTGGATATCCTTACCTACAAGGCCGACGGCGGCATGACCAGCCTGCGGGCGAACCCGCTGAAAGGCAGTGCCGATGAGCTTTGTGCAAAGCTGCTGGCTTCCGGCGCAAAGGAAGCAAAGCGGGGCATTGTGCCCGGCAGTGTGCTGGCCCGCTTCGAGGGCAGCCCGGCGGAAAATGAGCTGTTCCGGCAGGGGTACTTCCATGTGGAAGGGCAGGCCAGCCAGCTGGCGGCGCTCTGCGTGGACGCACAGCCCGGAGAAACAGTCATCGACCTGTGCGCCGCGCCCGGCGGCAAGACCATCCTGCTGGCCGAGCAGATGCACAACACCGGCAGGCTTTACAGCTGCGATGCCGCCGAGAACCGCGTGGGCCTGATCCGCACGGCAGTGCAGCGCATGGGACTTGCCAATGTGGAAGCCCTGTGCAACGATGCCACAAAGGTGAACCCGGCCCTGCCGCAGGCCGACCGCATTTTAGCGGATGTGCCCTGCAGCGGCCTTGGCATTCTGGCAAAAAAGCCGGATCTGCGCTACAAAAAGCTGGAACCGGCCCGCGAAGCTGAATTATTGGCCACGCAGTCGGCCATCCTCGATACGGCGGCACAGCTGCTGAAAGCGGGCGGCAGGCTGGTGTACTCCACCTGCACCATCGACCCGGCAGAAAACCAGCAGCAGATCGCGGCATTTCTGGCCCGCCACCCGGAGTTTACGGTGGTGGAGCCTGCCGCGACGCTGCCCGCCGGGATGACGGCAGGGGAGCACGGCGCGCTTTCGGTGCCCACCCGTACCGGCATGGACGGCTTTTTCCTGTGTGCCATGCAGAAAAACGGGGAAAAGCTGCAATGAAACAGGTGGCTTGTTCGTAAAAAACAATAGGAGAACACAATGGAACAAAAACGCTGTATCTCTTCCTTTACGCTGGCAGAGCTGACCGCTGAACTGAAAGCGATGGGTCAGCCGGGCTTCCGGGCAAAGCAGATCTTCCACTGGGTGCACCAGAAGCTGGTCACCGAGTTTTCTGCCATGACCGACCAGCCCAAGACCCTGCTGGCAAAGCTGGAAGAAAGCTTCTACATTGCCGCGCCCAAGATCGAGCGCAGGCAGGAAGCAAAGGACGGCACGGTAAAATATCTGCTGCGCATGGCGGACGGCAACTGCATCGAGACTGTCGTGATGCGCTACCACTACGGCAACACGGTGTGTGTGTCCACGCAGGTGGGCTGCCGCATGGGCTGCCGCTTCTGCGCGTCCACCCAGGCGGGCCGCGTGCGCGATCTGGAAGCAGGCGAGATCTGCTCTGAGATCTACACCGCCCAGAAGGATATCGGGGAGCGCATTTCCCACATCGTGCTCATGGGCATTGGCGAACCGCTGGATAACTTTGACGAAGTGATGAAGTTTCTGGAGAACATCACCTCGCCCGAGGGCGTGAACATCGGGATGCGCAACATCAGCCTTTCTACCTGCGGTCTGGTGCCCAAGATCGACCAGCTGGCCGAGAAAAAGCTGCAGCTGACCCTCTCGGTGTCGCTGCACGCACCCAACAATGAAATTCGCAGCGGCATGATGCCGGTAAACGATGCCTATCCCGTGGAAGTGCTGATGCAGGCCGTGCGCCGCTATCAGGACACCACCGGCCGCCGCGTGAGCTTTGAATATTCCATGGTGCGCGGTGTCAATGATTCCGATGCCTGCGCCAGACAGCTGGCAAACCTGATCCGGGGCATGGGTGCCCATGTGAACCTGATCCCCATCAACCCGGTGGACGGCAGCCCGTACTCGGCCACCGATGCAGCCAACGTGCACCGCTTCCAGCAGAAGCTGGAGAGCCTTGGCGTGAACGCTACGGTGCGCCGCCGCCTTGGCAGCGAGATCAGCGCCGCATGCGGCCAGCTGCGCCGTGACGAAATGAACGGGAAAGCGTAAATATTAAAGGGAGAAGCCTATGAAACTTGCAGGAAAAACGGATGTCGGCAGGGTCCGGCAGGATAATCAGGACGATTATCGCGCAGGAGAACTGCCCGGCGATGCCGCATGGCTGCTGGTATGCGACGGCATGGGCGGTGCACGCGGCGGCAGGGAAGCCAGCCAGAGCGCGTGCGATGTGATCGAGCGCTGCTTTCAGGAGCAGTATGCTTCCAAGTGCCTGCCCGGCGAAGAGGAGACTTTTTTGAAAAAGAGCCTGCTCAGCGCCAACCGCTTTGTGTTCCAGAAGGCCCTGCGTGAGGAATCGCTGGCGGGCATGGGCACCACGGCTGTGTGCGCACTGGTGCGCGGCGGCAAGGTGTTCCTGTGTCATGCAGGCGACTCGCGGGCGTACCTGTACCGGGACGGCAGGCTTGCCCAGCTCACCCACGACCACTCCTATGTGCAGGAGCTGGTGGACTGCGGCACCATTACCGTGGAGGAAGCCGAGCACCACCCTCAGAAGAACATCATCACCAAGGCGCTGGGCGTGGACTACCGGCTGGACTCGGAGTTCACCACCGCACCGCTGCAGAAAGGGGATATCCTGCTGCTGTGCTCGGACGGCCTGACCAATGCCGTGCCCAGAGAACAGCTGGAACAGCTGCTGCGCACCGGCAGGTTCTACGACCTGCCGGACCTTCTGATCCGCACGGCCAACGAGAACGGCGGCCCGGATAACATCACCGCGCTGCTGCTGTGTGTGGAGGAGGTGCGCTGATGGACAACCTGATCGGCAAAAAGCTGGACGGCCTGTATGAGGTGCGGGAGCTGATCGGTTCCGGCGGCATGGCAAACGTCTACAAGGCGGTCATGCTGGGGCACAACGGCCCGGTGCCTGCCGGTACCGTGGTGGCGGTAAAGGTGCTGCGGCAGGAGTATATGCACGACCCGGACCTTGTGCGCCGCTTTAAAAATGAATCCAAGGCCATCTCGTTGCTGAACCACCCCAACATCGTAAAAGTGTACGATGTATCGGTGAATGATGATCTGCAGTATATCGTGATGGAATATGTGGACGGCATGACATTGCGCGAGTACCTTAACCAGCGCGGCGGCAGGCTGACCAACCGGGAGACCGTGCACTTCATCTCCCAGATCTTAAAGGCGCTGGAACATGCCCACGCCAACGGTGTGGTGCACCGGGACATCAAGCCCCAGAACATCATGCTTCTGGACAACGGCCAGCTGCGCATGATGGATTTTGGCATTGCGCGCATCTCCCGTGCCGAGAACCAGCTGCTGAGCGGCAAGGCCATGGGCAGCGTGCACTATATCAGCCCGGAGCAGGCCAAGGGCGATGAGACCGACTGCACCAGCGATATCTACTCGGTGGGCGTGATGATGTACGAGATGCTCAGCGGTCATCTGCCCTTTGATGCAGACGACATGGTGGAAGTTGCCATCAAGCAGATCTCCGATCAGCCGAAGTCTTTGCACGAGATCGCGCCGGAGGTGCCGAATGCACTGGTGGAGATCACCGAAAAGGCCATGGCAAAGCTGCCGCAGAACCGCTACGCATCCGCCCGCGAAATGCTGGATGCGCTGGACACCTACGTGCACAACCCCTCCGTGATGTTTGAGTACAAGTATATTACAGAAGATGCTCCCGAAAAGGTGGTGAAACGTACCATGAACCAGAACCGTGCAAACCGTCAGGCCGAAAAGCCTGCGCCCCGCGGCAAAAAGGCCGCACCGCGCAAGAAAAAGCGCACCATCTTCCTGCCGGCACTGTTCGGCATTACCATTGCATTTGCACTGGCGTGCCTTGCGCTGTGCTGGATGATCCTGAACGATTCCTCCAACCTGATGAACAACAAGGCCGATATCACGCTGGGCGATTATATCGGTATGACGCAGGACGAGGCTGCTGCCACCGAGCAGGTGGTCTCCGGCCAGATCAGCGTTACCTGGGAGCAGGAGTACAACAGTAACTATGCGGCGGGCTATATCTATAAGCAGTCGCCGGTGTCCGGCCGCACGGTGCGCGAGGGCCAGAATGTGACCCTGACTGTGAGCCTTGGCACCCAGTACGTTACCGTGCCGGACCTGACCAACTATGTGCAGGCCGATGCAGAGCAGCAGCTCAAGGAGTTGGGTGTCTCGGTGCTGGTAACGCAGGCTGTGGATACCTCTGTGGCATCCGGCGCGGTGATCCGCACCGACCCGGCGGCGGGCAGTCAGGTGGCTGCAGGCAGCACTGTGGTGATGTATATCAGCCGCCCGCAGGTGGCAACCACCACCAAGGTGCCCTCGCTGACCGGCATGAGCACCGCTGATGCCCGCACCCTGCTGGTGCAGAACCATCTGGGCCTTGGCAGCCAGACCGAGCAGTACAGCGATCAGCCGGTGGGCACTGTCATCAGTCAGAATCCGGCGGCAGGCTCTACCACAAAGCTGAACGGCCGCGTGAACATTGTGGTAAGCGCAGGGCCGGAGCCTGCACCGGAACCGGAAGCACCCAGCGACAGCACCACCGGCGGCGACTGGTGGAGCGGCCTGTTTGGCAGCAGCTCCTCTTCTTCCAGCACCGAGACCGGCACCGAACAGGGCACAGCGGGCAGCGGCGACCCTTCGCAGAAACCGCTGACCGACTGGTGGTCCTCGCTGCTGAGCTGACGGAGGCGTGCATGAAGGGATATATCACAAAGGGCATCGGCGGCTTTTACTATGTGAAAACGCCGGAGGGCATTGTGGAATGCAAGCCCCGCGGCATTTTCCGCAAACAGAAGATCACGCCGGTGGCGGGCGATGAGGTGACGCTGGAGACCGAGAACGGTGCAGCCGTCATTGCCGAGATCGCACCGCGCAAAAATGTGTTCGTGCGGCCTCCGATGGCAAATCTGGATGTGCTGTTCCTTGTGGCCAGCACCACCCAGCCCACGCCCAGCACGCTGGTGCTGGATAAGCTTGCCGCCATTGCGGTGGACAAGGGCGTGCAGCCGGTGATCGTGTGCACCAAGGGCGACTTGGCCGAGGCGGAATTCCTGCGTAAGGCCTATGAAAAATCGACCCTGCCGTTCATCCGCATCGATTACGAGACCGGCGGCGGGCTGGACGAGGTGAAGCAGTGGATCAGCGGCAGGCTGTGTGCGTTCTGCGGCAACTCCGGCGTGGGAAAATCCACCCTTTTGAACCACCTGCTGCCGGAAGCAGAGCGCGAGACCAGTGCCATCAGCCAGAAGCTGGGCCGCGGCCGCCACACCACCCGTGAGGTGACGATCTTTGAAGCCTTTGGCGGGCGCATTGCGGATACGCCGGGCTTTGCCAGTCTGGAAGCGAACCGCGCCGGGTTCATCCCCAAGGAAAATCTGGAGCATGCGTTCCCGGAGTTCGGGCCTTATCTGGGCCAGTGCCAGTTCACCGGCTGCTCCCACCGCAGCGAAAAAGGCTGTGCCGTGCGCGCCGCACTGGCCGAGGGCAGGCTCTCCCAGACCCGGTACGACAGCTACTGCGCCATGTACGAGGAAGTCAAGGACGTGAAGGATTGGCAGCGCCCGAAAGTATAAAGGATAAGGAAGAGATTCATGTCACGCTGTGTGATCATTTCGGCCTGCCCGGTTTCTCCGGAGTTGGCAGAGGCCCTGCGGCCGGACGACTTTATCATTGCCTGTGATGCAGGCTACCGCAACTGCGCACCTCTGGGGCGCAGACCCAACATCATCGTGGGCGATTTTGACACCGCCCCCTGCCCGGAACAGCAGGACGACGATATCATCGTGCTGCCCCATGTGAAGGACGATACCGACACCGAGTATGCCGCAAAGCTGGTCTCGGAAAAGGGCTTTGACGAGGTGCTGCTGCTGGGCGGCCTTGGCGGCAGACGGGTGGAGCACACCCTTGCAAACCTGTGCACCGGCCTTGGGCTGGAACAGCGCGGTGTGCGCACCACCCTGCTGGATGAGCGCAGCCGCATCACCTACGTGATGCCCGGCGAGACCCGCCGCTACCCGAAGGAGAAGTACTTTTTCTTCTCGGCCTTCCCGATGGAGGGCAGGGCGCAGGGCGTGTGCGAGCGCGGCTCCTACTATGAGCTGACCGATGCGGAGCTGACCGCCAGCTACCCGCTGGGCGTCAGCAACGAGTACGCTGCCGGGTCGGACTGCATCACCATCTCCACCCGCAGCGGTGCGCTGGTGGTGGTGGAGACCATCGCAGACTGAGCGCTGCTGCCCTTGCCGGAACGTTCCGGTCCCTGCCTGCATAGGATGGGCCAGAAAACGGAAAGGCGGGGAGCATATGCAGGTAGTTGTGATCCGAAGCCCCAAGGCGCTGCGCGGCATTCTGCGCAGACTGTTCGGCATTCAAAAACAGTAAAAAAGATCCCCTCGCTGCTGGTCGGCGGGGGGATCTTGCTTCATAATACTCCTTTTTATTGCGTCAGGGCGTTGTAACAGGCATCGAACGCCTGCATAAAATCAGTGATCTCCTGTTCCGTGGTCAGGTGGCTCAGGCTGATGCGCCACGAGGACAGCGCGTTGCGCCGGTCATGGCTCACGGCAAACACGGCGCGGGAGGGCAGGCCGTCCGAAGAGCAGGCCGATTTGACCGAGACGCATACGCCCTTGGCATCCAGCTCCCGCTGGAACACGGTGCCCTTCACGTTCTGTACGCTCAGGTTTAAAATCTGCGGCACGGCGGTGTCCGGGCTGTTGATGCGCACCTTGGGGTATTGGGCAAGCCCGGTGCGCAGGCGGGCGTTCAGGGCGCGGATGTGCTCCACCCGGGCGGGCAGCTCGCTCACTGCCTTTTCCAGTGCCAGCGCCAGCGAACAGGCCAGCGCCACGGTGGGGGTGCCGCTGCGGTAGATGGTGGTGCTCTCGCCGCCATGGATGAGCGGCTCCAGCGCAAGGCCGCGCCGCTTGACCAGCACACCGATGCCGTTCAGCCCGTAGAACTTGTGGGCGGTCAGGCTCATGGTGTCGATGCCCGCAAAGCTGACCGGCAGCTTGCCCACGGCCTGTGTGGCATCCACATGGAAGTGGCAGTGGGGGCAGGCCTTCAACATTTCCGCGATCTCGGCCACCGGCTGCACCACGCCCAGCTCACTGTCTACGGCAGTGACGGCCACCAGAATGGTGTCCGGGCGCAGCAGTTCTTTCAGGTGGGCAAGGTCCACCGTGCCGTCCTGCCGGATGTCCACAAGGTCGATCTCGTATCCCTGCTCCTGCAGGGCGGTCAGGCTGCCGCTCACAGAGGAGTGCTCCAGCGGGGTGGAAATGATGTGTCTGCCATGGTGGCGCTCCAGCCGGGCGATGCTCTTGATGGCAAAGTTGTTGGCCTCGCTGGCACCGAATGTATAGATGATCTCGGCGGGCTGCACATTCAGACTGCGGGCAATGCTCTGGGTGGCGGCATCGATGGCAGCCTTTGCGGCAGTGCCTGCTGCGTGGCGGGAATTGGCATTGCCCGGGCAATTGCGCTCCACCTCGCAAAAGCGCTGTAAAACCGCTTCGTCTACCGGGGTATTGGCGGAATAATCCAGATAGATCATAAACTCTCCTGATAATTCTCTTATAATACAGATTACAATGGTAGGCTATATTATAGTGCGCTTTGGGCCGGATTGCAAGAGAAGCGGCGCAAACTTCCGGGCTGGAAATACAGGAGAATTAAGCAAAATGGTTGCACGGCGGCAAAAAGTCTGCTATAATCTCTTGAAGGACTGCCCGCTGCGGCCTTTTGCGGGGCTTTTGGCGGCGGTTTGGAAAGAGCCTGAATGAAAGGGGGAGCGCACCATGCTGCACAAGAATCATCGACTGCGCTGTATTGCACTTCTCATTTCCGGGCGGGATCATTGTTCCCAAATTTCAGGGGCATTGCCGTTTTGCTGACGGCGGTGCCTCTTTTTTTGGGGCTGCGAGTTCTGTAGGAGGCAGAAAAACTTCATGAGCGAAAAGATCGATTACTCCAAAGGCATTTACGACGCGCGCCAGCTGGGCGCAGGCCGCATGTTCATTCTGGGCGTGCAGCACATGTTTGCCATGTTCGGCGCAACGGTGCTGGTGCCGCTGCTCACCGGCCTGAGCGTTTCCACCACCCTGCTGTGCGCAGGTCTGGGCACCCTGCTGTTCCACCTCATTACCAAAAAGAAGGTGCCTGCATTCCTCGGCTCCTCCTTTGCGTATCTGGGCGGCTTCTCCATCGTGGCCCCCATGCTGGCAGATGCAGACGGCAACCTGACCGTGGCCAATACCAAGATGCTGCCCTACGCCTGCGCCGCCGTCGCATTTTCCGGTCTGGTGTATCTGGTGGCCAGCCTGCTGATCTCCACCTTCGGCATCCGCCGCATCATGCGGTTCTTCCCGCCGGTGGTCACTGGCCCCATTATCATTTCTATCGGCCTGATCCTGGCCCCCTCTGCTATCAAAAACTGCCAGTCCAACTGGATCCTGGCCTTTGTGGCACTGGGTGTCGTGATCGTGTGCAACATCTGGGGCAAGGGCATGGTCAAGATCCTGCCCATCCTCATCGGCGTGCTGGTGTCCTATGCAGTGGCACTGGTGACCGGTGCAGTGGACTTCCAGCGCATTTCTGAGGCTGCATGGGTGGGCATCCCTCTGCACAAGGAGGCCATGGGCCTGTTTGCCATCGACGGCAGCCCGGAGTTCATCAGCGCACTGTTCACCATCATCCCCATTGCACTGGCAACCATGATGGAGCATGTGGGCGATATCGCCGCCATCAGCGCAACCGTGGGCCACAACTATATCAACGACCCCGGCCTGAACCGCACCCTGCTGGGTGATGGCCTGGCAACCACCATGGCCGGCCTGCTGGGCGGCCCGGCCAACACCACCTACGGCGAGAACACCGGTGTGCTGGCTCTGAGCAAGATCTACGATCCGCTGGTCATCCGCATTGCTGCCGTGCTGGCCATCATCCTGAGCTTCAGCCCCAAGTTTGAGGCTGTCATCAACACCATCCCCACCGGCATCATCGGCGGCATCAGCTTTGTGCTGTATGGCATGATCTCCGCCATCGGTGTGCGCAATGTGGTGGAGAACCGCGTGGACTTTACCAACAGCCGCAACCTGATCGTGGCCGCTGTCATTCTGGTGTGCGCACTGGGCTTTAACTCTGTGGGCGGTGTCAGCTTTGCCGTTGCAGGTGTTACCATCAATCTGTCCGGTCTGGCTGTGGCCGCGATCGCAGGCATCCTGCTGAACGCTATCCTGCCCGGCAACGACTACGAGTTTGATGCTGCCGACGGCTCCGAAGCCGCTACCAGCAGCAACCTGCAGGTCTGATCTCCCATAGAAGAAGGAAGAACAAGGCAGAAGCCGTCCTGTGTGTGCAGGGCGGCTTTGCTGTTTTTAAGGTGCACAGGGCAAAGCACACAGTTTTTGAGGATGGTTTTTAGTGACCCTGCCGGAATTTATCTGTAAGGCAAAATAAATAGGAATTATTCTTAAAATTATCCTTGACTAACTAGGAATGATTCGCTATAATAGAGCCATGACAAGGGCCGGTGAGTACCAACACCGCCCAGCCTGTTTTCTAACTGATATAAAAAGAATGATGGAGGTCTATTCTTATGAAGAAGTATGTTTGCACCGTTTGTGGTTATATTGCTGAAGGCGAGATCCCGGCACAGTGCCCCGTCTGCAAGGCTCCTGCTTCCGCTTTTGTGGAGAAGACCGGCAACACCTACGTCACCGAGCATGTTGTGGGCATCGGCAAGGCCGAGGGCGTTCCGCAGGAGATCGTGGACGGCCTGCGCGCAAACTTTGAGGGTGAGTGCAGCGAGGTCGGCATGTATCTGGCAATGGCTCGTGTGGCTGAGCGCGAGGGCTACCCCGAGATCGCTGAGGCTTACAAGCGCTATGCCTACGAGGAAGCAGACCACGCATCCCGCTTTGCAGAGCTGCTGGGCGAAGTTGTCACCGACAGCACCAAGAAGAACCTGATGATGCGTGCCGAGGCTGAGTGCGGCGCATGTGCAGGCAAGATGGATCTGGCCAAGAAGGCAAAGGCCCTGAATCTGGATGCCATCCACGACACCGTTCACGAGATGGCGAAGGACGAGGCCCGTCACGGCCGCGGCTTTGAGGGCCTGCTGAAGCGCTACTTCAACACCGAAGTCTGATAAGGTTTCCCCGGTTATCCATTCTGACCGCTGCATGGCTTTGCCGCTGTGCAGCGGTTTTTTTGTTCAACCTACGGAATTGTTCCGTTGACAGGTACAGCGGCGGCGGGTTATAATTTATCTCGTGTTCAATGAACTGCGAAAGGGGAGACGGGGGAATGAAAAACGGACACACCACCCGGCAAAAGGCCCCGGCGGGCCGCTACGCCCTGCTGGACGAGCTGTGCGGGCTGGATCTGGTCAGCATGATGCTGTACCATGCCTGCTGGGACATGATGTTCCTGTTCGGCATCTGGATGGACTGGTACGCGGGAATGCCGGGGCGTCTGTGGCAGCAGACCATCTGCTGGGTGTTCATTCTGCTGTCCGGCTTCTGTGTGCAACTGGGACACCGCACCCTGAAGCGCGGCGCACAGGTGTTTGCTGCCGGGGCACTGGTCACGGTGGTGACGCTGGTCTTCATGCCGGAGGACCGGGTGGTGTTCGGTGTGCTGACCTTTCTGGGCAGCGCCATGCTGCTCACCGGTGTGCTGGAACCGCTGCTGAAAAAGATCCCGCCCGCCGCAGGGCTGGCGGTTTCGGCGGTGCTGTTTGCACTGACTTATCATCTGGACGAGCGTTGGCTCGGCTTCGGCGGGCTGCGCCTTGCGTTGCCGGATGCATGGTACGCGAATTACTTTACAGCGTTTTTCGGCTTTTTGCCCTTCGATTTTTATTCCACCGATTATTTTGCCCTGCTGCCGTGGCTGTTTTTGTTCTGGGCAGGGTACTTCCTGCATTTCTGCATGGGGCGGCAGCGCATGGAGCCCTTGCGCCGCTCGGTCTGCCCGGCGCTGGGCTGGATGGGCCGGCACTCGCTTTTGCTGTATCTGCTGCACCAGCCGGTGATCTACGGCGTACTTTCGGCCGCGGCAGTTCTTTTTGCATAAAAGGCTTGACACAGCCGGGAAGCTGTGGTATTCTATCGGTGGTTAGAAGGTACTAACCAAATGGGGATGCGTCTGCGTGGTTGGACGCATTTTCATGGAACATAAAGTTAGATATATCTAACTAATATTGATTTGAGAGAGGACGATCTTTATGAGCAAAGTAGCAGTCGTATTCTGGAGCGCAACCGGCAACACTGAGACCATGGCAAACTGCGTGGCAGAGGGTGCAAACGGCACCATCGTGCCCTGCAGCGAGATGAACGCCGCAAAGCTGGCTGAGTTTGATGCAGTGGCTTTTGGCTGCCCCGCAATGGGCGCGGAGCAGCTGGAGGAGAGCGAGTTCGAGCCGATGTTCTCTGATCTGGAGGGTTCTCTGAACGGCAAGAAGATCGCCCTGTTCGGCTCCTACGGCTGGGGCGACGGCCAGTGGATGCGTGACTGGGTGGAGCGTGCTCAGGGCGACGGCGCACAGGTGCTGAACGGTGAGGGCCTGATCTGCAACGAGGCCCCGGACGATGATGTTCAGGCTGCATGCCGCAAGCTGGGTGCAGATCTGGCTGCATGGTAAACAGGAGAAGCTTCTCTTGACAAACAGAGACGGCTGCGATAAACTATGAGAACACCGAAAAACGGTGTTTTTGCAGAGCTGAAGGTTAGCAAATGCTAACTTTCGCGCAAAAGCAGCAGCCTCTGTACAGAATGCATCAAAACTGCGGCAGGGGACAGCAGACGGAAAGGTCTGCGCTCCTGCCGCTTTGGTTTCAGAAGGCGGTGTATATGGCAGTGGCTGCAGCAATTGGTGTTACGGTAGGCTTTGCATTTTTGCGCCGTGCGGTGCGCCGCGCTGCAATGCGGTCGGACCGTAGAAAAAAATAAGGCAGCAGGAGGCCCCGTCCCATGCAGGATACCCCGAAGAACTTGGATCAGAAGCGCGCAGATGAAAAGATGCTGGTGAGCGAGATGATCGCTCTTTACTGCCGCAGGCAGCACAAAACACCCAAAGGCAGCCTGTGCCCGGAATGCCGGCAGCTGCACGATTACGCCCTGACCCGCATTGACAAATGCCCGTTCATGGAGACCAAAACCTTCTGTTCGGCCTGCAAAGTGCACTGCTACAAGCCGGAAATGCGGGAGAAGATCCGCGCGGTGATGCGCTGGGCAGGCCCGCGGATGCTGCCGGTGCACCCGGTGCTTTCCATCCGGCATGCGGCAGTCACACTCCGGTCCAAGCGCGAAGCGAAAAAGGCTGGCTGAATTTTCCAGAATAAACACCCTGCCCGCAGGCCATACTGTGGACAGAGAGGTGATAAATATGGAAAACATCGGCGTTACCTGTGATGTCTGCGAGTGCAGCCACAATGTGAGCGGCTGCAAGTGCGACCTGCCCCAGATCAAAGTGACCGAGCAGTGCACCTGCGATACGCAGCAGGTGGAGACCCCGCACTACTGCCAGAGCTACGAGAAAAAGTAATTCCTAAAGTAGCAAAACAGCTCCTGCCAGAGCATCTCCGGCAGGAGCTGTTTTGGGTCACGGAGGTCAGCGCAGGGCCACATTGCAGGTGGCAAGGCTGCGGATCAGGGTGCCCACGCTCTCCTTCATCCGGATGCCCACGAAGCCCAGCGTGAATGCGGCCTGCACATTGGCCAGATTGTCGTCGATGAACACGCACTCGCTGGCCTTCAGGCCGTATTGATCCAGCAGGGCCTGATAGATGCGGGGGTCGGGCTTGTTGATGTGCACCTCGCAGGAGGCTACGCCGCCGTCAAAGCGGTCCAGCACGCCGCGCTCCTTGAGCAGGGCCAGCACGTCCTCCGGGATGTTGCTGAGATAGTACACGCTGTAGCCATGGTTCTTCAGGCGGCGCACCAGCTCCTGCATCCGGCGGCGCGGGCGCAGGATGTGCAGCCAGTCGTCCAGCACGCCCTGCACCTCAAACTCGCGCCCGGCGGCCTTGGCGTTGCGCAGCATGGCCTGATTGCCGTCAAAGCGGGAGACAAGCCCCGCATCCAGCTGCTTCCACTCCTCGCTGCCAAAGGTCAGGTCGTACACCTGCTCTTCGATCTCTTCATTGCAAATGCGGTCTACCAGATAGGCGCGGGGGGCAAAATCCACCATGACACCGCCCAGATCAAACACGATGCTTTTATACATTTAAAATTTCCTCTGTTTCTCATGGAATGCTTTGCCCACAGTATACCACAATCTGCCATGCGGTTTCCACTGCTTTTTGCATGATGCGCCCGGCGGCTGCATAAGCTGTGGCAGAAAGGGGAGAAGGGCATTGACCATCCGGGAACTGTGTGAAAAAGAGGTGGTGCAGCTGGAGCAGGGGGTCTGCCTTGGCCGGGCCGACGACCTGACCTTTGACCCTGCCACCGCCCGGCTGCAGAGCCTGATCCTGCTGGGGCGGCCAAGGCTGTTCGGATTGCTTGGCCGGGACGATAGCCTGACCATTCCATGGCAGGAGATCGAGACCATTGGCACGGATGCGGTGCTGGTGCACACGGCCCTGCCGCAAACGCCGCCGCAGCCGGAACAGCTCAAATGGTGGCAAAAGCTGCGCGTGAAGCTGGGTTTGTAAATTTTTTGCAAAAACAGGGTGGACTTTTTTGTGGAAGTGACTATAATAATCGCAGAAGCTTTGTGCAAAAAGCGTAAAGAAATGTGCTTTTGCGTATGATCTGAGGTTTCAAGGATGAGGAAAGGAACAGGAATTATGAAAACTCCCAAACCGCTTTTGGCGCTGCGGATGGTATTCCCGCTGGCGGCATCGCTGATCGTGCTGCTGCTGGGCGAGGGGATCGCCCGCGGGAGCCTGAGCGCAGACGTTTTTGCAAGTTTTATCTTCCCGCACATCGGGGCTTATCTGCTGGCGTGGCTGCTGCTGTTTCTGGTGTGGCTGCTGCTGGACTGGGTGTTCCGCTGCCCGCCGCTGTCCACGCTGGGCATGGCGGTGCTGGGCTGTGCGCCCTGCGCGGTGAACTTTTACACCCTGCAGCTGCGCGGCGAGCCGTTCCTGCCATGGGATCTGACACAGGTGTCGGAGGCTGCCGGTGTGGCATCCGCTGCGGGCCTCAAGATCCAGCCCAGCATGGTGGTGACCATCATCGTGGTGCTGGTGCTGATGGCGGGCAGCTTTTTCCTGTACCGCGGCCGTCACAAACAGCGCTGGCTGCCCCGGCTGGCGGGCAGTGCCGCCACCGCAGCGGCCCTCTGCCTGCTGGTGTTCGGCGTGTACCTGCAGCCCGCTGTCACGCAGGTGCTGGGCATTACGCCGGATGCATGGATGCAGGACCGCTACTACCGCTACTACGGCGTGATCACCGGCTTTATGACCAACCTCACCAATCTGGAGATCTCGAAGCCCGAGGAATACTCGCAGGAAGCAGTGGATGCCCTGCTGGACAATGCGGACGAGAGCCAGAAGTTTGCCACCAGCCCGCTGTACTCCACCAGCTACAGCGCCGTGACCCCCAAGGACGAGCAGGTGAAGCAGCCCACCATCATCTATGTGATGGACGAGTCCTACTGGGATGTCTCGGAGCTGGAACAGTACGGCATCACCTTTGATACCGATGTTTCCAAGAACCTGCACGCCTTGCAGCAGACCAGCGCCTATGGCCGGGCCTACAGCCCCAGCTTTGGCGGCGGCACCTGCGATGTGGAGTTTGAAGCCCTTACCGGCTACTCGGTATCCTTCCTGCCCAGCGGCAGCAAGCCCTACCAGCAGCATGTGACCAAGCCCATGTTCGCCATGCCCAATTACCTCAAGCTCAAGGGCTACCAGACCGCAGCCGTGCACTGCTTCTGGGCAAAATACTGGAGCCGCGACAAGGCTTACCCCAACCTCGGCTTTGACGATTTTATCAGCCTTGAGGATATGCATGACGTGACCAAGGTGCGCAAGCACTACTGGACCAGCGGCCTTGTCACCGATGATTCCATGGCCGACCAGATCATCCAGCAGTACGAGAGCATGAAGTCTAGCTCGGACAAGCCCATCTTCCTGCACGCTGTCACCATGCAGAACCATACCAATTATAACAAGGACAACTACCCGGACGACGAGCGGGTGAAGGTGCTGTCCCACCCGGCGGGCCTCAAGCCCAGCACCGTGGGCGCGCTGGAAGATTTTGCTACCGGCATCCGGGATGCAGATGCCATGATGGGCAAACTGACCGAATACTTCTCGCAGGTGGACGAGCCGGTCATTCTGGTGTTCTGGGGCGACCACTATAACCCCATCGATTCCAATTACGATGTCTACACCACTACCGGCTATGCCAGCGATTCCAGCGCAGACCCCCGCCTGCACCAGACCACGCTGCTGATGTGGTCCAACTACAGCCAGCAGCAGGTGGACCTTGGCACCATTGCCGCTTACGATATCTCGCCGGTGATGATGGACATTTACGGTCTGGAAGAGCCGCTCTACTTCCAGTTCCTGAACCGTCAGCTGCGCGTGGCCAGCCGCACCAATACCCGCGGAACCACCATGAATCTGGACGGCACCACCACGCAGGAGCCTACCGAGTTCCAGCAGCGGTGGAGCGCAGAGCACTGGCTTTTGCAGTACGACCTGATGTTCGGCAGGGGATACGCCCTGCAGCGCATGGGCCTTGCGGGCCTGAGCGGCGTGGACACAGGCAAATGAGCGAAAAACAGACGATTTCTTTGTAAAAAACAGAGAAAAACTCTTGCAACCGGCGTTTGTTTGTGATATTATAACAAGGCATTACACACGCATCACTATGCCCTTTTGTGCCCAAATGGGTGGAGGGCAGTCCCGAACCGTCCGATACGGCCCGGGATCACGGTGTGCGGAGGCAAAACAATATCTGGAGGTATTTTTACTATGGCAGTCGTTTCTATGAAGCAGCTTCTCGAAGCAGGTGTGCACTTCGGTCACCAGACCCGCCGCTGGAACCCCAAGATGGCAAAGTACATCTTCACCGAGCGCAACGGCATCTATATCATCGATCTGCAGAAGACCGTGAAGAAGCTGGACGAGGCTTACAACTACGTGAAGGAAGTTGCAGCTGAGGGCGGCGACATCCTGTTCGTCGGCACCAAGAAGCAGGCTCAGGAGTCCATCCGTGACGAGGCTCTGCGCTGCGGCATGCACTATGTCAATGCTCGCTGGCTGGGCGGTATGCTGACCAACTTCCGCACCATCCGCAAGCGCATCGACCGTATGGATCAGCTGGCTAAGATGAAGGAGAACGGCACCTTCGAGCTGCTGCCCAAGAAGGAAGTTGCCAAGCTGGAGCTGGAGATGGAGAAGCTGGACAAGTACCTGGGCGGTGTCAAGAACATGAAGACCCTGCCGAAGGCTATGTTCATCGTTGATCCTCACAAGGAGCGCATCGCTGTTGCTGAGGCCCGCAAGCTGAACATCCCCATCGTGGCTATCGTTGATACCAACTGCAACCCCGACGAGATCGATTACGTGATCCCCGGCAACGACGACGCGATCCGCGCTGTCAAGCTGATCGCTGGCGCTATGGCTGACGCTGTGCTGGAAGGCAAGCAGGGCAACCAGGAGGCCGCTCCCGCTGAGGATGCAGCAAACGCCTGATTTCCCATCCCACAAACAACAAAATAACGTGTAAGGGAGAATACGAAAATGGCTATTTCTGCAAAGGACGTTATGGAACTGCGCAAGCAGACCGACTGCGGCATGATGGAGTGCAAGAAGGCTCTGACCGAGGCTGACGGCAACTTCGAGAAGGCAATCGAGATCCTGCGTGAGCGTGGTCTGGCTACCGCTGCCAAGAAGGCAAGCCGTACCGCTGCCGAGGGCATGGTCTATGCTGACTACTGCCCCCAGTGCAAGGTGGGTGTTGTCATCGAGGTCAACGCTGAGACCGACTTCGTTGCCAAGAACGACAAGTTCGTTGCTTTCGTCAAGGAGGCTACTCAGGTCATCATGAAGCAGAACCCTGCTGATGTTGAGGCTCTGATGGCTTGCAAGACCGAGAACGGCGAGACCGTGGACGAGGCTCTGAAGAACCTGATCCTGGTCATCAAGGAGAACATCAAGGTTCGCCGTTTCGTCCGTTACGAGGGCGTTTGCTCTGCATACGTCCACGGCGGCGGCACCCACGGCATTCTGGTCAACTTCGAGACCACCAACGGCATCGAGGCTAAGGACGAGTTCGTTACCTACGGCAAGGACATCGCCATGCAGGTCGCAGCTGCTAACCCCGGCTATGTCGATGAGGCTTCTGTCCCCGCTGAGGTCGTGGCCAAGGAGAAGGAGATCATGCTGGCTCAGATGGCTGGCGATCCCAAGACCGCTAACAAGCCCGAGGCTGTGAAGCAGAAGATGATCGAGGGCAAGATCAAGAAGTTCTTCAAGGAGAACTGCCTGGTCGATCAGGAGTTCGTCAAGGACAGCGACCTGACCGTTGCTCAGTACACCGCTAAGGTCGCTAAGGATCTGGGCGGCGACATCAAGATCGTCAAGTTCACCCGCTTCCAGAAGGGCGAAGGCCTGGAGAAGCGTGCTGACGACTTCGCTGCTGAAGTTGCAAGCATGGTGAAGTAATTTAACTTCCAAAGTTGAATTGGGAGCTGCAGTACCCGTAACAGGGCACTGCGGCTCCTTTTTGTTTGTGTTTGGCGGGCGGATGTGCTATCATAGAGAAAATAGAAAGAAGGGAGGACGAAAAGCAATGCGCAGTGTAAACAAAACGTCTCTCCGAATGGAGAGCATGATCGGATAAGGAGAATCCCTTATGAAAAAACAAACCATGACTCTTGCGGGCATCCCTGCCATTCTGTACGGCAGCCGGAGCCGGAATGTTTACCTCTATCTCCACGGCAAGAACGGCTGCAAGGAAGAGGCAGAACGTTTTGCCGCTACAGCCTGTGAAGCGGGCTGGCAGGTGCTGGCTATCGACCTGCCCGAGCATGGCGCACGGAAAAACAGCCCTGAGCGGCTTCTGCCGTGGGTGGCTGTGCCGGAGATAGAAGCTGTATACGCCCGCGTGAAGCCGGTGTGGGCGCATATCCGGCTGTATGGCGTGAGCATCGGCGCGTGGCTTGCCATGCAGGCGCTGCAGGGAGACGCGCCGGAACAGACCCTGCTGGTCTCTCCGGTGGTGGATATGGAAGCTCTCATCACGAATATGATGCAATATGCCCATGTGACCGAGGAACAGCTGCAGCGGGCAGGGGAGATCTCCACGGATCTTGGGGAGACCCTCTCATGGCCGTATCTGTGCTGGGTGCGGGAACATCCGCTGCACTGGCATGGCCGCACGCAGGTGCTGTATGGTGACAGGGATGCCCTGACCAGCCGCACCATGATCGAGCGCTTCCGTCAGGAAAGCGGGGCGCATCTGACGATCATGGAGGGCGGGGAACACTGGTTCCACACCCCAGTGCAGATGGCGGTCCTTCAAACGTGGGAAGAAGCGAACGTTTGATTCTTGTGCTTTGCAACTGGGCAGAAGGTTTAGAATGGCCTCCGCTTCGCTCTGGCCATTTCCAGCGGAAGTATTATTTTTATATTTGCAAACCAGCAAAGCCTGCGGGCTTTGCTGGTTTGCTTTTTCACGGGAAAGGTCGTGACCGTACACTGCATTTTTTGTGGTGACTATGCATTTTATCTTTGGGACTCTTTCTGTGAAAAAATGGTTTGGAAACGACCGCAGTCGTTTCCAAACCACAATATCAAATAAATTTTCCCCTGCTTATGGCCGGAGCGCACGCGGAGGCCATTTCAAATCATAGAAGCTTACAGCAACAAAAACTGCCGCTGACGGTTTTTACGCCGTCAGCGGCAGTTTGCCTATTCTGTTAAGCGATGCTCAAACCTGAGAGATCAGACCTTTGCTTCGCTGTTGTGCTCAGCATTCTTATAGGCCTTGAAGGAGTGGAACACGATGTTCAGGCCCAGAACGATCAGCAGCACGGCCAGGATCAGCTGCAGGCCGTTTGCAATGAACACAGCACCCCAAGTGGTCTCGCCAGCGGGGATGGTGACAGCAGCGGCATTGCTGATGGCCTTGACCATGGCGATCAGGCGCTGCACCAGAGCGGTGAAGGTGACGCACAGCATGATGATCAGCGGAGGGAAGATCATCTTGTTGCTGCGGCCGGTGACCTTCAGGAACACGCACAGGGTGGCCAGAACCAGAGCGCTCAGCAGCTGGTTTGCAGAACCGAACAGGGGCCAGATGTTGGCGTAGCCGATCTTGGTCAGCAGGAAGCCGAAAGCCAGAGTCAGGAAGGTGGAGAAGTACACGTTGCACAGCAGCTTGCGCCAGCCCTCAGCATGCTCCATGTCGTCCACGCTGAACAGCTCCTGGAAGCTCATGCGGCCGATACGGGCCACAGCATCCAGACTGGTCAGGGCCAGTGCGGAAACGCACATGGTCATAAACACAGAGGCAAAGTGCTGGTCCAGGCCAAAGCCCACGAAGAAGCTGGCAACGCCGCGGCTGAAGACCTGGAACGGAGTGCCGTCTGCGGGGGTGCCGTCTGCAGCAGCAGAAGCACCGGCAACACACAGGGCGATGACAGCCAGCAGGCTTTCCAGCACCATGGCACCATAGCCGACCTTCAGCATATCCTTCTCATTGGTAACGGTCTTGGAGGAGGTGCCGGAAGACACCAGACTGTGGAAACCGGAAACAGCGCCGCAGGCAACGGTAACGAACAGGATGGGGAACATGGTGCCCAGCTTGGCGTTGGTAAAGCCGGTGAACACCGGCAGGTTCATGACGGGATGGTTGACGATCAGGCCCAGAACAGCGCCCACGATCATGGCCACGAACATAAAGGTGGTCATGTGGTCACGGGGCTGCTTCAGCAGCCACATGGGCAGGACAGCGGCAAAGAAGATGTACACAAAGGTGATGTAGCTCCATGCAGCCTTGCCCAGAATGATGGGGAAGTTTGCACCCACCACAAAGGACAGCACGATGAATACGATGCTGATCACATTCTCTTTCCAGCCGGTGAAGTGCAGGTTCTTCTGCAGCAGGCCAAAGACCACGGCGAACACCATGAACATGATAGAGACCATGCCGGCAGCACCGTTGGTCTGGGCAGCCTCCACCAGAGCACCGTCAGCACCGTAGGCATTGAAGGTGCCGGCCACCATGTCGGCAAAGGCGGCAATCACGATGCCGCAGAACAGCCAGCAGAACAGCAGGAACAGCTTGCGGCCGGTCTTGCCGATGTACTTTTCGATCAGCATGCCCATGCTCTTGCCATCGTTCTTAACGGAAGCATACAGAGCGCCGAAGTCGGTGACAGCACCGAAGAAGATGCCGCCCAGCAGCACCCACAGCAGCACCGGCAGCCAGCCGAACGCAGCGGCCTGGATCGCACCGGTGACAGGGCCTGCACCGGCAATGGAGCTGAACTGGTGTGCAAACACGGTCCAGCCGTCGGTGGGAACGTAGTCCCGGCCGTCCTCATGGACAACTGCCGGGGTCTTGGCAGAGGGGTCGATGCCCCACTTGTTTGCCAGCCAGCGGCCGTAAAGCATATAAGCGCCAAACAGACACACGGCTGCGATCAATACGATGACCAGCGTATTCATTGTTTTTACCTCTTTCCTTTCTTGGCATCCGGCAAATGTCAGCGACATGGGGCGGCAGGATGTAAAAAAGGCCCCGTCTTCCTGCGTTCGTTCCATTTGGGACGAACCATCGAAGACGAAGGCCTTCACATACACTGCACATCGTGTATGGAATACTCCGCGATACCACTTCGTTTGCTGCACAGGGCAGCCACTCCCAGCGTACATACATACGCAGCCCCGTAACGTGGGCAAAACGGCCATGCATTACTGGAAGGCGGGGTCAGCGCCTTTGTTCACACAGGCTGCTCGCAGGGGAGAACGCTTTGCTCCTGACTGCCGCCCTTGCATCAGATGGGCGGCTCTCTGGGAGAGGGTGCTGCAAAGAATCATGTCCTGTTCATCGCATTTGCCGAATGATTGTCCGTATTTTAGTGCGGAATTCACAAATTGTCAATATCTTTGGAACAAGTTCGGAGGATGCACTAATTCAGAAAAGCGTTCTGCAATAATTTTTAGGTGATTTTTGTTCATGCGTGAAACGAAGAAAACTATACACGTCAACGAATGAAAAGAGTTCACGCCAAGGACTTGACTTTCACACTTTGATGTGCTAAAGTGATGATGCAAGAAAGAACCTGAACATTTCCGGAACAATTAAAAGAGGGAACGCTCCCAAAACCGGACAGTCCGCTGCGGCGGCAAGGAGAACATTCATGTCAGATAAAAATTCCAGAAGAAACCAGACCACCGATGCACTGTTTGATGCCATCCTCAGTCTGGAAACGCGGGAGGAGTGCTACAACTTCTTTGAAGACCTGTGCACTGTAAAGGAGATCTCGGATATGGCGCAGCGGCTGGAAGCGGCAAAGATGCTGCTGGACGGCAGAACCTACGATCAGATCGTGAAGGCGGTGGAGATCAGCACGGCCACCATCAGCCGCATCAACCGCTGCATCCAGTACGGCTCCGGCGGCTACCGCGAGACCATTGAAAAGGTGCGCGGCACCCAGAACCCTAAAAAGCAGGAGTAACACCGGCGTACCCGGCAGACATAGAATGGGGCGTACACCGCCCCTGACCGGACGAACGAAAGGAAGGTTTTATCATGTCTGCTGAGAACTGTATCGATACCACCCGCTGCCCCTGCCCCTGCCTGCCCAAGGTGACGCTGGAGCAGGCGGTCGTTGACCTTGTGGAGAGCATCGCTCTGCAGGAAAATGCCCTGAGCCACATCCTGTGCGCCGAGAGCCGGAAGATGGACGCCGCCATGAAACTGGACGGTCTGGACCTGTGCAAGCTGCTGGAAGTGAACGATTCGGCCACCAACATGGTGCACGCCGTGGCAAACCTGGAGCTGGTGCTCAAGGATAAGCTGGAGTTCGTCTCCAACAACCTGTACTATCCGCCTGCGGATGCCGCAGCGAAGTAAGAAGATGCTGAAAGGCCTGTCCGGATGCCGGGCGGGCCTTTTCTCTGCTTGAATGCATAATTTTTGTAAAAACCATTTGTTGGAATTGCTGATAACGGGATTCTGTGCTATACTATACAATGTATCACCATGAAAGTGAGGAAATTTACAAATTGCTGAACTACGATGCGATCCTGTTTGATGTGGACGGGACCCTGATCGATTCCGCTCCCGGTATCATAAATACATTAAAAGAAGTCTTTGCCAGGATGGGCGTGGACACCACAAATGTGAACCTGCGCCGCTACCTTGGCCCACCGCTGCGCAAGAGCTTTGGTGAGCACTTTACCGACCCGGCCCTCATTGAAAAGGCCACCGACCTGTACCGCGACAGCTACGCCGTCAAGGGCAGCCACGAGTGCGCCGCCTACCCCGGTGCAGCAGAGATGCTGCAGCGCCTGAAGGACGCGGGCCTTGTGCTGTGCACCGCTACCTCCAAGCCCACGCAGGTCGTCACGCCCATTCTGGAAGAAAAGGGCCTTGCAGATTATTTTGATTTTATCGGCGGCGCGTCCATGGACGAGAGCCGCGACACCAAGACCGACGTGGTGCGCCATGTGCTGGCCCAGCCCATGATGCAGGGCAGGCGGGTGCTGATGGTGGGCGACCGCAACGACGATATGCGCGGCGCGGCGGACTGCGGGCTGGATGCCGCCGGTGCGCTGTACGGCTACGGCAGCAGGGAAGAGCTGGAACCCTTCCACCCGGTGCTGCTGGCCGAAAGCTGCGCCAACCTTGCAGACCAGATCCTGAACGGACAGGCATGACCGGAAGGCCCTGTGCCGGAAACGAAATGAATGGTGAGAGATATGAGAAATACACGACCGGAAAAGCAATCGCTTACTCCTATGCAGAAGCAGGCTGTGCTGGTGTGCAGTGTGTGCGCACTGGCAGCCATTCTGACCATTGCCATTACCATGACGCTGCTCAAGCGCGGCAAGACCCCTGCATCCCCGGGGGAACAGCCCTCCAGCGAGGTGCTGGTGCCGGGCGAAGAGGATATCTCGGATCACTACCAGATCAGCGAGACCTCTGCCGCCCTGCTGCCGGAGACCGCCGACGCGGGCGAGAGCTACCAGAAGGAAACGCTGTTCCTCGGCGATTCCAACACGGTGCGCCTGTACGCCAACGGCCTGATCAGCCTGCAGCAGTTCTGCGCCAAGGAGGGCATTGGCACCCATGCCGCCCTGAACGAGGGCATCGTTACCTTTAAAAAGGACAGCAACACCTACACCATCGCGCAGGCCGTGGCCAAAATGAAGCCCCGCCGCGTGGTCATCATGCTGGGCACCAACGATACCGGCATGAGCGTGGACGAGTTCATCAAGAACTACACCGCGCTGGTGCAGGCCATTCAGGAAAGCTACCCCTACACCGACATCATCGTGAACACGGTGCCGCCGGTGCCTGCAAACCACGCAAACTACCCCCACATGGACCAGACCAAGATCGACGACTTCAACATGGCCCTGCTGTCCATGTGTGAGCAGATGGGCCTGAAGTTCCTCAACAGCGCCGAAGCGCTGAAGGATGCCAACGGCTATGGCCGCGAGGATTACTACCAGACCGGCGATATCCACCTGAAGCCCGTGGGCCTGAAGGCCATGCTGAGCTATCTGCGCACCCACGCTTACCAGACCGACGACCGTCGGCCCGACACCGCCAACATCCCCACCCGCGCCGAGTATACCCCGAACCCCAGCTCTGCGGTGACAGCACCCAGCAGCTCGGAGGCTGCAGGCTCTTCCGAAGAGCAGGGTGTGCTGTATCAGGCCAGCTACCGGGTGGACAAGACCGGCGGCACCCTTTCCAGCGGCAGCGACAGCGGCAAGACATCCCTCTCCTATGAAGTGACCAGCGCCGCCCAGTCCATCAGCGTGACGGCTGTGCCGCAGGACGGCTATGTGTTCGTCAAGTGGAGCGATGGCGTGACCCAGAAGACCCGCACCGATACGAACTTCAAGCAGAACGTGGACGTGACCGCCGTATTTGCAGCGGCTTCCGTGCATATCAGCAGCACCGGCAAGGCCGTGCTGGGCGATTCCTACACCTTTACCGCAAAGCTGGGCGGCAAGCACCTCACTGCCGACAGCATCCGCTGGTACGCCAACGGTGCGGAAGTGCCGCAGGCGGCGGGCAAGACCACCGTCAAGGTGGAGATCGACCCCTCCATGCTCAATGCGACCTTTAAGGTGTACGCAGTGGCAAGCTACAACGGCTGCACCGTTACCAGCAACGTCCTGAATGTGACGGTCAGCGGCGTAAGCTCCGGCAGCTCGTCTCACAGCTCCGGCAGCTCTGGCAGCACGTCGGGCAGCAGTTCTTCCGGCAGCACCAGTTCTTCCGGTGCATCGTCCGGCACCACCTCCGGGGCATCCTCCGGGGCTACATCCACCTCCGGCAGCTCGTCTCACAGCTCTTCCGACAGCTCGTCTCACAGCTCTTCCAGCAGTGAGAGCACGGCTTCCCCGGCAGGCTCGGCTTCTGCTTCCAACGGAACAGCCAGCTCTTCCCACAGCACCAGCTCGTCCCACGCGGACTCTGGTGAGAGCAGCTCGGCTTCCCATAGCAGCTCCGGCAGCGAGAGCAGCTCTGCAAGCTCTGGCAGCTCCCATGCGGCTTCGGAATCCAATGCCAGCAAGGAAGCCGCCAACGAGCAGTCCGCATCCACGGACTCCGCGTCCTGAGGCTGTCACCCCGGCCTGCCGTGCCGCATAGGCTGGCAGGAAGGGAGGCGTTTGCATGTACTACGAGGAACCCCGCATCCCGGCGCTGCCCGGGGAAGAGAACGTGACCGACGGCAGCGTGGACGATTACGGCACCGACTGGGAGAACGTGGACAACGGCGCGCTGGAAGAGGAAATGGCAAAGTGTGCCGCCACCCCCTGTGATGTCAAAACCACCTGCCCGGACAACGACCCGGAGCAGACGGACGTACCACCGTACGAAATTGTAACAGAATGATGTGAAGCCAGCTCTGTTTACGGCAGGGCTGGCTTCTGCCTGTTGTTGAGCGCATGGCAGCTGAGGCCATGGCAGAAGGAAAAGAGGGAAGGTTTATGGCAAAATATTATTGCGTGCTGTTCGATGCAGACAACACCCTGCTGAACTTTGACGCAGCCGAAAGCAAGGCACTGGCCGAAACGCTGGTGAACTACGGCATTGAGCCGGACGCAGAAACGGTGCAGACCTACCGCACCATCAACTCGGAGCTGTGGCGGCAGCTGGAAAAAGGCCAGCTCAAGCGGGAAAAGCTCATGGCAGAGCGGTTCACCCGCTTCCTCAAGGCCATTGATGCCGCCGGTGACGGAGCCGAGATGAACCGCTTCTATCTGGAACAGCTTTCCACCCACCCGGACCTGATGGGGCCGGAAGTGCTGGATGTGCTGCGGGAGCTTTCCGAGGTGGCAACGCTGGCCGTTGTGACCAACGGCTTCCAGAAGGTGCAGATCCGCCGTCTGGCCGAGAGCGGTGTGCTGAACTTTATGGAGGACGTGTTCGTCTCCGAGAAGATGGACAGCGAAAAGCCGAACCGCAGAATTTTTGATGCGGCCCTGCGCGCCCTTGGCGTGGAGAACCGCGAGCATGTGCTGGTGGTGGGCGACGGCCTGAGCAGCGACATTCAGGGCGGCGTGAATGCGGGCCTTGACACCTGCTGGTATAACCCCAGCCACGCCGAGAACCCCGGCAAGGTGGTGCCCACCTACGAGATCGCAGACCTGAAAGAGCTGTACCCGCTGGTGATGGAGCAGGAAGAGCTGGCCAATGTGGGCCTGAAGAACCGCCGCCACCAGTGCTGAGCCAATAAGCGGATGGAGAACGGGATCATAAAACTATGCTGATACATTTGGAAAAACTAGGCAAGAGCTTTGGCGAAAAGATCGTGCTGCACGATGTGACCGCCAGTGTCGAGCGGGAGGACCGCATCGGCATCGTGGGCCAGAACGGCGCGGGCAAGACCACCCTGCTCAAGATTTTGACCGGCGAGTACCAGGACTACGAAGGTGAGTTCAGTGTGACCCACGGCGTGACGCTGGGCTATCTGGAACAGAACGCAAAGCTGGATGCCACGCTGGATCTCTACGGCGAGATGCGCTCCACCTTTGCCCCTGTGCTGGATGCCATGGCCCAGATGCAGGTGCTGGAACGCAAAATGGCCGCGCAGCCGGACGACACGGAGCTGCTGGCCCGGCACGACCAGCTGCAGAACATCGTGGATGCCGCCGACGGCTACAACATGGATGTGAACATCAAAAAGGTGCTGTCCGGCATGGGCTTTGCGCAGGATACATGGCAGAAGAACATTGCGGTGCTCTCCGGCGGCGAGCTGACGAGGCTGCGGCTGGCAAAGCTGCTGCTGGAAAAGCCGGATGTGCTCATTCTGGACGAGCCCACCAACCATCTGGACTTTGCCACCATGGAATGGCTGGAAAACTACCTCAAAAGCTATTCCGGTGCGGTGCTGGTGGTCAGCCACGACCGCTACTTCCTCGATAACGTGTGTACGAAGATCTGGGAGGTCTCCTTCCAGACCATGACCACCTACAAGGGCAACTTCTCGGCCTACCTGCCCCAGAAGGAAGCCTCCGATGCCCTGCGCCAGAAGCAGCACGATGCAGATGTGGCACTGGCCGAAAAGCTGCAGGACTATGTGGACCGCAACCTTGTGCGCGCCTCCACCACCAAAATGGCCCAGAGCCGCCGCAAGCAGCTGGAAAAGCTGGAGATCACCGAAGCGCCCAAGGACGAGACCAACCAGCTCAAGTTCCGGTTTGAATATGACGTAGAACCGTGGAACGAGCTGGTGCTGCTCAAGAACCTGACCATCAAAATAGGGGAGCGCACCCTTCTGGAACCCTTTACCTACACGGTGTGCCGCGGCCAGCGGCTGGTGATCGCAGGCCCCAACGGCGCGGGCAAGTCCACCCTGATGCAGGTGCTGGACGGCAAGCGCCGCCCCTCCGGCGGCATGGTGCGGCTGGGCACCGGCGCACGGCCCAGCATCTTTGCCCAGCAGCAGAACCGTCTGGGGCAGGGCCGGGTCATCGATGTGATCTGGAACAAGTACCCCCGCATGACCGAGCTGGAAGTGCGCAGCCATCTGGCAAAGCTGGGCTTCCGGGGCGAGACGGTGTTCAAGCCCTGCGAGGCGCTTTCCGGTGGCGAGCTGGCCCGCCTGCGCTTTGCGGAGATCGTGCTGGAACGGCCCAACCTGCTGTTTCTGGACGAGCCCACCAACCATCTGGACATCTACACCCGCGAGAACCTTACCGAGGCCCTCATGGCCTACACCGGCACGCTGCTGCTGGTCACCCATGACCGCCACCTGATGAACAGTCTGGCCTGCCCCATCCTCTACCTTGAGGACGGCAAGGCCACCCTCTACCCCAGCTACGATGCCCTGATGGGCCGCAGCGCCCCGGCCCCTGCCGTGCAGAAGGCCGCCGAACCGGCCAAGACCGGCTACGGCAGGGAGCAGCGCCGCCGCCGCGCCGAGCTGCGGGCCAAGATCAAGGCCTGCGAGGACGAGATGGAAGCCTGCGGTGCACGCGAAGTGGAGCTGGACAACGAGATCAACTCCCCGGAGGTGTACAACGACCCCGACCTGCTGCGCCAGAAGAGCGACGAGCTGAGCGACCTGCGCTTCCATCAGGAAGAGCTGTTTGCCGCGTGGGAAGCTGCCATGGAAGAGCAGGAAAGCTACGAGCAGAGCCAGCAGACCGAAGAGTAAAGGAGGGTGCAGCATGCCCCAAAACAGACGCAGTTACGAAAAAACGCGCCGCATCGCCCTTTCCGGCCTGCTGTTTGCGCTGGCCATGGCGCTTTCGTTCATTGAGGGCACGCTCACCATCCCGGGCCTTTTGCCGGGCATGAAGCTGGGTCTTGCCAACATCGTGGTGATGTACGCGCTGTTTTTCATGGGGCCAAGGCAGGCGCTGGTGCTGGACGTGCTCAAGGCACTGTTCGTGTTTCTGGTGTCCGGTTTCACGGCGGGCCTTCTCTCGCTGTGCGGCGGCCTTTTGTCCCTGCTGGTGATGTGGGTGCTGTACTACCTGCTGCCGGTGCGGCCCACCTGGTTCATCCTGTCCGTATGCGGCGCACTGGCCCACAACATCGGCCAGCTGCTGGGTGCGGGCGTGATCATCTCGTCGTCGCTCTCGTTCTACTATGCGCCGGTCATGCTGGTGCTGGGCCTTGTGATGGGCGCACTGACCTCCATCACCCTCAAGGCCCTGCTGCCGGCTCTTGGCAAAATGGGCTTCTCCACGCAGGAAAAGCGGGGGGAATAACCAACCGTCCATGCATCACAGTTGCATTTTGGCCGGAAATCAGTATAATAAGGAAACAACCTGCTATTTTAAAGATAAAATCTCTTGCATACAGCGCTGCCGCCGTGGGAAAGTGCGCGGCAGCCGGGAGGTGTTTGCACTATGAGTGAAAAAGTTACCATCAAGGTGGAGCGCAAAAAGCTGCATCTGCCCACCATCGCCCTGCGCGGGCTGGTGGTGTTCCCCAACAATCTCGTCCACTTTGAGGTGGGCCGCGAAAAGAGCATTGCCGCCGTGGAGTGGGCAATGGCAAATAATTCCAACGTGTTTCTGGTGGCACAGAAGTCCATGGACACCACTGAGCCGCAGCAGGCAGACCTGTTCAGCTACGGCGTGGTGGCCGAGGTCAAGCAGGTGCTGCGCGTCTCCGGGGACCTTGTAAAGGTCCTGGTGGAGGGCAAGTACCGCGCAAAGCTCAGTGCACTGGATGCCAGCGGCGATTTTCTGCTTTCGGAGGTGCGCCCGGCCCCGGTGCGCGCAGGCAAGGCCGACGATGCCGTGGAGACCGAAGCACTGCTGCGCGCCCTCAAGGCCGGGTTTGACGAGTACCTTGGCATGAACCCGCGCCTTGGCAAGGACGTGGTGTTTGCCATCGTTTCCAGCGACGACCCCGCCTTCCTCAGCGAGTACATGCCCGCAAACCTGCTGTTCCGCTACGAGGACAAGCAGGCTGTGATGGACGAGGGCACCCTGAACGGACGGCTGAAAAAGCTCATCGAGATGCTGCGCCGTGAGTGTCAGGTGATGAAAATTGAAAAGGAGATCGCGGAAAAGGTCAACGAGTCCATGGACAAGAACCAGCGCGATTACTACCTGCACGAACAGCTGCACATCATCAGCGACGAGCTGGGCGAGGGCGACGACACCCACGCCGAGGCCGACGAGTACCGCCGCAGGATCACCGGGCTGCACCTTGCCGAGGACAGCGAGAAGAAGCTGCTCAAGGAAGTAGACCGCCTTGCCAAGATGCAGGGCTCCAATCAGGAGGCAACGGTCATCCGCACCTATCTGGACACCTGCCTTGACCTGCCGTGGAACACCTTTACGGTGGACGACCTTGATATCAGCCGCGCACAGCAGATTCTGGACCGCGACCACTACGGCCTGAAAAAGGTGAAGGACCGCATTCTGGAAACGCTGGCCGTGCGCAAGCTGGCACCGGACGTGAAGGCACAGATCATCTGCCTTGTAGGCCCTCCGGGCGTGGGCAAGACCAGTATTGCACGCTCCATCGCCGAAAGTCTGGGCCGCAAGTATGTGCGCATCAGCCTTGGCGGCGTGCGGGATGAAGCCGAGATCCGCGGCCACCGCCGCACCTACATCGGCGCGATGCCCGGCAAGATCATCACTGCCATGATCTCTGCCAAGAGCGCGAACCCCCTCATGCTGCTGGACGAGATCGACAAGCTGGCAGGCGACTTCCGCGGCGACCCGGCCGCAGCCCTGCTGGAAGCGCTGGACCCGGAGCAGAACAGCACCTTCAACGATCATTTCATCGATATCCCGTTCGATTTGAGCCATGTGCTCTTTATCACCACCGCCAACGACCTTGGCAGCATCCCCGGCCCCCTGCGTGACCGCATGGACGTGATCGAGCTACCCAGCTACACCCGCGTGGAAAAATATAACATTGCCCGCAAGCACCTGCTGCCCAAGCAGCTCAAGGCCTGCGGCCTGACCGGCAAGGTCACGCTGAGCCAGAGCGCGCTGTACGGCATCATCGACGGCTACACCCGCGAGGCCGGTGTGCGCAATCTGGAACGCACCATCACCAGCGTGCTGCGCAAGTGCGCCCGCAAGATCGCCGCAGGCGAGGTGGAAAGCGTCTCCGTTACCGGCACCATGCTGGAACAGCTGCTTGGCCCCCGCTTCGTCAAGCCCGACTTCTTCAACCGCACCAACGCGGTGGGCATCGCCAACGGTCTGGCATGGACCAGCGTGGGCGGCGAGACCCTGCCCATCGAGGTGCAGGTGATGGACAACGGCAGCGGCAAGATCACCGTCACCGGTTCGCTGGGCGACGTGATGAAGGAGAGCGCTCAGCTGGCCGTTACGTGGGTGCGCGTGCACGCCGCCGAGTACGGCATCGACCCGGAAAAGCTCAAGAAGTGCGACCTGCACATCCACGCCCCGGAGGGCGCAGTGCCCAAGGACGGCCCTTCTGCCGGTGTCACCCTGACCACGGCGCTGGTGTCCTGCCTGTCCGGCATCCCGGTGCGCGGTGATGTGGCCATGACCGGCGAGATCACCCTGCACGGCAACGTGCTGCCCATCGGCGGCCTGCGGGAAAAGAGCATGGCGGCCTACCGCGAGGGCATGAAAACGGTGCTCATCCCCAAGGACAACGAACCCGACCTGTACGAGGTGGACGACGAGGTGAAGAAGAACCTCACCTTCCTGCCCATGCAGAGCCTGACACAGGTGCTGAACGCGGCCCTGCTCAAGCCCCAGAACGCAAAGAAGGCCAAGGCTCCCAGCCGCACCCATGCAAAGAAAAAGGCGGCAGACGCCGCCATTGTGCCGCCCACCGCAGAAAAGCCCCAGCCCGGCGCGGTGTGCTGAGGGGAAAAGAACTCCTTCCACCGCTGACGCGGTCCCCCTCCCTCAAGGAGGGAGGCTTTGGCATACCGGAAAGCTTTTCCTCTTCGCCAGAGGCTCCCTCACTGAGGGAGCTGGCATCGCGTAAGCGATGACTGAAGGAGTTTGGATAGATGGCATTTATCAAAGAAAGGAAAGCTCCATGAATTACAACAAAGCTGATTTCATTGCCAGCTACGGCATTTCCAGCCAGCTGCCCGAGAGCGACCGCCCGGAGCTGAGCTTTTCGGGGCGGTCCAACGTGGGCAAATCCAGCCTCATCAATAAGCTGTGCAGCCGCAAAAACCTTGCCCGCGTGTCCAGTACGCCGGGCAAAACGGCTACCATCAATTTCTATTCGGTGGACGACTGCTACTTTGTGGACCTGCCCGGCTACGGCTACGCCAAGGTGAGCAACGCCGACCGTGAGCGCTGGGACGACCTCATCAACAGCTATTTTGAGGCCCCGCGCCACCACACCCTGCTGGTGCAGCTGCTGGACTGCCGCCACGCCCCCAGCGCCGACGATGAGCAGATGCTGCGCTACCTGCACTATCACCAGATCCCCTACGTGGTGGCCCTGACCAAGGCCGACAAGCTCAAAAAGAGCCAGCTGGCCAAGACGCTGGAAGACTTTGAGAACCTCTGCCGCCCCTATGGCTGCCAGAAGGTGGTGCTGACCAGCGGCGAGAACGGCTACGGCATCCCGGAGCTGCAGGCGGTGCTCAACGCCGCTGTGGCTGCGGAAAACGAGGAAGCGGAGTAAACCATGGCCTACAACGAATTTGCCTATTTCTACGATGAATTCAACGGCGAGGCCGATTACGATGCCCTGTATGCCCACATCCATGCAAAGCTCAAGGAGCACGGCATCCACGACGGCATCCTTGCCGACCTTGGCTGCGGCACCGGTGAGCTGACGTTGATGCTCACGCAGGCGGGCTATGATATGATCGGCATTGACCAGTCCGAGGAGATGCTCTGCGTTGTGCGCGATAAGGCCGAACAGCTGGGCCTTTCCGGCAGGCTGCTGCTGCTCCGGCAGGACCTGCTCAAGCTGGATCTGTACGGCACCATCCGGGGCGCGGTGTCCACCTTTGACACCTTCAACCACATCCCGGACCTCGACACCGCCATTGCCAACGCGGGCTTCTTTATGGAAAAAGGCGGGGTGTTCCTCTTCGATATGAACACGCCCTACAAGCACCGGAACGTGCTGGGCGACAACGCGTTCACCTTTGAGGAAGAGGATGCCGCCTGTGTGTGGCGCAACCACTACGATGCCGCCAACCGCCGCGTGGAGATCACCGTGGACATCGACTACCACGAGACCGGCGAGCACTTCCACGAGCAGTTCTGCGAGTACACCTACGACCTTGACACCATCCGCACCGCGCTGGAAAAGCACGGCTTTGCGCTGGAAAGCGTCTGCGACGGCGAGACCTTCGGCCCGCTGACCGAGGACAGCCAGCGCTATTTCTTCTGCGCAGTCAAGCAGTATACACAATTGGAGGGATAACTTTATGGCAAATCTGATCCGCGGCCTGTCGGAGAACGGCGGGGTCGTGTTCTGCGGTGTGGATTCCACCCAGATCGTCCGCAAGGCCGAAAAGCTGCACACCACCAGCGCCACCTGCAGCGCGGCACTGGGCCGTCTGCTCACCGGCGCGGCCCTGATGGGCTCCATGCTCAAGGACGACCGTGACCAGATCACCCTGCGTGTGTCCGGCGGCGGCCCGGCGGGCGTGGTCATTGCCTGCACCGACGGCACCGGCAACGTGAAGGGCTGCATCGATCACCCCTTGGTGGAGCTGCCCGCAAAGCCGAACGGCCACCTGGATGTGGGCGGCGCTGTGGGCAAAGACGGTGTGCTCACCGTCATCCGGGACAACCGCCTGCAGAAGGAGCCTACCGTGGGGCAGGTGCCGCTGGTCTCCGGCGAGATCGCCGAGGACCTGACCGCCTACTACGCCTACAGCGAGCAGGTGCCCACCGTCATGGCGCTGGGCGTGCTGGTGGACAAGGACCTGTCCATCCTGTGCGCAGGCGGCTTTATGGTGCAGCTGCTGCCCGGTGCCACCGATGCGGAGATCGATCAGCTGGAAAAGAATATCGCGGCCATGCCATCCGTTACCACCCTGCTGCACGAGGGCAAGACCCCCGAGGACATGATGCAGCTGGCGCTGGCGGGCTTTGCCCCCAACGTGCTGGACGAGCGCGATGTGCACTACCAGTGCGACTGCAGCGCCGAGCGCACCAAGGAGATGCTGTTCAGCCTTGGCCGCAAGGAGCTGGTGAGGATGCGCGACGAGGACCCCGCCTGCGAGGTGGTGTGCCACTTCTGCCACAGCAAGTACCAGTACGACCTGAACGACCTGCTTGCCGAGTACGACGCGCAGGCGGCGGAACGTGCCGCTGCAGAGCAGGGGACTTGACAAACCGCTAAAAAACAACTATACTACAAACAGAAAAGGCGCTGTCCGCAATGGTCAGCTTCCCTTCGGCTAAGGAGTCAATAAGAATGACCGCTCAGGTTTGGGAGTCTGGGGCGGTCATTTCTTATTGTTATGGATCTCTTTGAAGATTGCCCATGCGATCTGAAATGTAATCCCAACTGTGCCGCCAACAATGACGAACAGCTGCAGAACATCGTTCAACACCATGATGCATCCCCCCTTCCGCGTTTGCGAACGGGGGAACAAACAATAAGCTTTTACGTCCCCCGGACGCTTGCCGGAGGGAAGCATGACCACCTGCGCTTGCAGACAGCACCTTAACGCCACCCTTTGGGGTGGCATTTTTAGTTTAGCATCCTTTTTGACGAATTACAACGGGAATCCTTTCACCCGCAGATGTCCGCTGCCACGGTGTAGGTGACGGTATAGTCCAGTACATTGCCGTTCACGGTGCAGTCCTCTTTGCGGGCGATGTGCTCCGCGTCCGGCCATGCGGCGTACAGCGCCTGCAGGCTTTGCAGCCGGGCCAGCGCGGCGGCCTGCGCTTCGGTGCGGTGCAGCGTTTCCGGCTGCTGCACATAGCGGCAGGTCTCCTCCACAGAGCAGGGCAGGGCAAGGCCCAGCAGCGGCACCTCCGGCTGAAAGTGCCGGAGGACCACTGCCGCATGTTCCGGCGCAGGCGCGGCGGGCAGGGAGAAGGTGTGCCCGAACGCTGTCACCCGGTATGCGCGGGTGCACGTGCCGGTGTACTGCTGCACCGTCTCTTCCAAGGGCACGGTGCGGGTGTCGCTCCACTCAAACTGCGCAACCACCGTTCCGGCGGCGGGCGCAAAGATCAGGGTGCCGTCCCGCTCGGCGCGGGCTGTGCCAATGAGGCCCTGCCCGGCTTCCACCTGCTGGCCCGGCTGCACCAGCATGGTGCCGCTGGTAAGGTTCGTGCGCAGAACAGTGCCGCCGCATTTTGCCCGGATGCCGTGCAGCGTTCCGGCGGCAATGTCCGGCTTGGGCCTGGCCGCGGCGGCTTCCACCACCAGCCGCCCTTTGGCAAAATTCAGGCTGGCCCAGGAGAACTCGCCGCTGTGCAAAAGGGCGTACTCCCCGGCGGTGAGCTTTGCCTCGGTCACAGCCGCACCGGGCTGCAGGCCCGCTTCCCGCAGGACGGCGCAGGCCCGCGCAGCCTGTCCGGTGGTGAGGGAAGAGGTGTCCGCATACCAGACGAACTGCTGTGCAAAGAGCAGCAGCGGCACAAACACCGCCAGCCCCGCCCAAAGCCCGGCCCGGCGCAGCAAGGGGCGCAGACGGAAATACAGCCCCAGCTTCCGGCGGATGCGCAGCCGCACCCGGTGCTTGCGGGCCAGCGCGGCAAGGCGCGGGTACTGCCACGCGGCGCACCGCCCGCCAAACCCTCCCGGCAGGGCTGTTACCCCATAGGGGTGCAGCCCGGCCCGGGCGGCAGCGGTAAGCAGGGCTTCGGTGCTGCCATTGCATGCGGTGAACTCCACCGCGGCCCAAAGGCTTACCGGTTCCATGGGCACCTCCTAGTCATCCGCAAAGTCCGTGCGCACGAACCGCCCCCGCAGGGTCAGGCGGCTGGCGGTAAGGGTGACGATCTTCAGCCCGTCGCCGTAGATGGTCAACCGGCCATGGGGCATCTGCAGGCACAGCCGGTCGGGGCTGTAGGTCAGGATGCGGCAAAAGTGCTCCACCTCCATGCGGCCCCCGCTCAGGTAGACGGCAGGGGCGTGGTAAAAGCCCTGCGGCGGCTGACGGAACAGCAGGGCCAGCCAGCTTTGCGGCAAAAGCCGCTTTTTGCGCTTGGCACACATCCCATTCCCTCCCATCCCGCAGTTCTGCCCGCGGCGCGCTGCTACATATATATGGATGCGGAGGGCTGAGTTATGAATCGAAGCTGGAATTTCCGGCGGGGCGTGCTGCTGGCGCTGGCAGGGTACACGGCGTTTCTGGTGTTTGCCGCGCCGCAGCGCTGTGCCGATGCCCTGCAGGCGGGGCTGCGGCTGTGCGGCGGGCCGCTGCTGGTATCGCTGTTTCCGTTCCTCATCGTATCGGCGCTGGCGGCAGGCTGCGGGGCCGGGCAGTGGCTGGGCTTTGTGTTCCGGCCTGCGGCGCGGCTCATGGGCATCCGGGCAAAGGGTGCGGGCGGCGTGCTGCTCATTGGGGCCTTGGGGGGCTTTGCACCGGCGGCGGTGGCTGCGTCCGAAGCCGTGCGCACCGGTCAGCTCACCTCCCGGCAGGCCTCGGCGCTGCTGCCCGCCTGTGTGTGCAGCGGGCCGTCCTTTGTCATCCTCACGGTAGGGCAGCAGATGCTGGGCAGCCGCGCGGTGGGGGTGCGGCTGTTTGCGGCCCAGCTGCTGGCGGGATACCTCACGGCGGCGCTGCTGTGCAGGATGCAGGGCGGGGCCGGGCAGGCTCCACCCGCGCAGGGGGAAACCATTCCGCTGCCCGCACTGGACGCGGTGATCGCGCAGGCGGCAGTGACCTACCTGAAGCTCTGCGGCTTTGTGCTGTACTTCCGGCTGCTGGCGGCAGGGTGCGGGGCATTGCTGCCACAGCCGTGGGCGGCGCTGCCCGCCATGCTGCTGGAAGTGTGTTCCGGCTGCGATCAGGCCGCCCGCACCGGGCTGTGGGCCAGCACGCTGTGCTGTGCGGCGCTCAGTGTGCAGGGGGTGTCGGTGCTTTTGCAGGTGCGCACCATCTGCCCGGCCGAGATCTCGCTGCGGCCTTTGCTGGCAGCGCGGGCGGTGCATCTGCCGCTTTCGGTGGCGCTGTTCTGGCTGGGCAGCACCGTGCCGGTGCAGGCCGTGCAGACCTTTACCACCCTGACCGAACGGGTGGTGGTGCTGCGCCGTGTCCCGCTGGACTGCGCCCTGCTGGCCTTTGCCGTGTGCTGCATCACGGTGGAGGAGTTGGCGCGTTGAGGATCGGGCCGCGTGCTGGGAGCTTTCTCCGCGAACAGCCCGGAACCCACGGTTCCGCCCCTGTGCTTACGCACGGGGCCCCACTTCCCGGACATTCGCTGGAGAAACTCCCAGCCCACAGCCCTTGGTTTCAGGGAACTTTATCAGGTGCTACTGTAGGAGCGTTATCTGAGTAAGTGACTGATTTTTGACGAATGAGCGTAAAAAAGACACTTTGTCAAGCTGATAAACTGACAACAGCGTGGCAAACAGAGTCACTTTGTCAGCAAGGGTCACTTTGTCAAATTGACAAACAGACAATTATAAACATAGATGCGTTATAATTTCGCCACTTTGTCACTTGTTTCTCCACGGTAGGGCATGGCAGTGAACCAACTACGTACGTTGCCGCCCTGATTGATCTGGTGCTTTGCGATCTCACCGGATTTTACAAGCTCACTGTACACACGGTTGTATGTACTGTCGCTGCACCCGATCTCCCGCAGGACGGCGGCGCGCAGCTCGTTGCTGGGCATCGACCCAAGGCGGCTCTCGGACAGAACGTTCAGGATGGCGCTGCGGGTGTCCTGCCGGGTCTCCGCCGTGCGCACCCGCCGCTCCTCAATGAAGTCGGCATCCTTCTTGTCGGTGTAGCCGTCAAACACGGCCCGCGCGGTCTTTACGCCCTCCACCTCCACATCGTCGATGTGCAGCAGCACCGTCTGCTGGGGGCGGGCGTAGCTGTTTTTCTCGTGGCTGAGATAAATTTTGCCGTCGTTCTTGGCGCGGCCCATCATCAGCACGCTGCGGGCCATGTCCCAGATATCCGAGCTGTCGGCCAGACGTGCGCGGCCGGAAACGCCCTGCTTTTTGTTGGAGTGCATCACGATGAGCACCGCGCAGCCCTGCTTTGCGGCAATGGCGCGCAGCGGCAGCAGGGCACCGCGCATCTGGTTGCGGCTTGCCATCTCCACATCGGCGGGCAGAAAGCTCTGCAGCGGGTCCACGATGAGCAGCAGCGGCCCGGCCTTGGCGGCAAAATCCGCCAGTGCCTGATCCTTGAGGGTAAGGGGCTGGCCGGTCTTGCCAAAGTAGTCGTCGGCGGTCAGCACCAGCACCCGGTTCATGTCGGCCCCGGCCGCCAGCAGACGGGCCTTGAGCACCTTGCCGGGGTCGTCCTCGCCCGCAAGCAGCAGCACCTTGCCGGTCTGCTGCGGCGGCAGCGGAAAAAAGCCGGAGGTCTTGCCCGCCGTCACATAGGCAATGAGCTGTGCCTGCCAGATGCCCTTGCCGGTGCCGCCGTCGGCACCCAGCAGCGACACTTCGCCCAGCGGCAGCAGCTGCGGCACCAGCCACGCCACGCTCTGCATGGGCACATCGGCCAGCAGACCGGGCTGCGCCGCGCTGCCCTCCAGCGCAAGCTTGCGCTGCTTTGCGTCCGCGTTCACGGCTGCCATAAAGGCTGCAGGGTCGGCCTGCCACGCCTGCTTGCAGGTGTTGAGCCATTGATCGATCTTGTAATTGACGGCGGGCAGCTGCATGTTGCAGGCTGCGCCGCGCACGTCGTCCAGCAGGTCTTCCCGTGCATCCGGATCGGTCTGGTGGAACATTACCGCAAAGGTCAGGCGGCTGAACAGCTGCTGCTCGGTCCTGCAGGCATCCAGCATGTTCAGAAAGTCTGTGCGGTCCTGAATGGATACTCCCAAAATACATTTCTCCTTTCGCTGTGGTTTATAACTGGAAGCAAAACCAAATGTTGTTGCTATAAGTATAACTCTGAAAAAACAACGTGTCAACAAATAGTTTTTGCGCAAAAAGCCACAGCTTCCGGGGTGAAAATGCACAGGAAAATGGGGAAATGCGCTGCAGCAATCTTGAAAACACACCAGCTGTATGTTAAAATGACACTGAGAAGGGAAGTGGTGCAATTGCCGGTACTGAGCATTTTTTACGGCATCATTGTCAGAATGTACCGCGAACAGGGTGGAAAGCATAATATGCCGCATATCCACGCAGAATATTCCGGTGAAGAGATCGTGGTTGCGCTGGACGGTACGGTTCTGGAAGGCAGCTTTCCGAAGAACAAGCTGAAACTGCTGGAGGCATGGATCGTGATCCATCATGAGGATCTGGAAGCCAACTGGAAGCTGCTGAGCAATGGTGAACAATTCTTCCGCATCGACCCGCTGAAGTAAGGAGTGATTCTGGATGTTACAGCCGAAGCTGACAAAGGTGGAACCCGTAAAACCGCTGAAGCTCTGCCTTTATTATGAGACGGGCGAGGTAAAGCTGTTTGATGCAGCCCCTTATGCCACCGGCTCGTGGTACGGCAGGCTGCAGGATGAGAGTTACTTTGCTACCGTGCATCTGCTGCCGGGCGGTATTGGCATCGAGTGGGAAGAGGGGCAGGATATCGCCCCGCATGAGCTGTACGAAAACAGCGTTCCTGTGAAGAAAACAGCATAACCCAATGCAAAAGGCCGCTGCACGGTTCACATGCAGCGGCCTTTCCATTTGATGGGGAGTATTCAGCGGCGGTTTACTGGATGCCGGTCACAGGGTAGTCCTGATCTTCAACGGCCTTCTTCAGCACGTCGTCGGCGACCTCGGCGTTCAGGGTGACGATGGCGGTGCCGGCCTCGTGGCTCACCACGGCCTCGTCCACCTCGGGCAGGGCTTCCAGAGCCTTCTTCACGCGGGCTTCGCAGTGGCCGCACATCATGCCTTCCACCTTCAGGGTCTTTTTCATAGCAGTGTCCTCCTTGGTACTCTCTTTATTTGCAACCGCTGCGGGCTGTGCGGAGACAGCGGGCAGGGAAGCAGCATTTTTTGCCGCACGATCGTGCTTTGTGCTGTGCACGTCGAACAGGTTCAGGCGCAGGGCGTTGCTTACCACGCAGAAGCTGGAAAGGCTCATGGCAGCAGCACCGAACATGGGGTTCAGCGTCAGGCCGAAGGGGATGAACACGCCTGCGGCCAGCGGGATGCCGATGATGTTGTAGATGAACGCCCAGAACAGGTTTTCGTGGATGTTGCGCAGGGCAGCGCGGCTCAGGCGGATGGCGGCGGGCACGTCCGACAGCTTGGAGTTCATCAGCACCACGTCCGCCGCGTCGATGGCAACATCGGTGCCTGCGCCGATGGCGATGCCGGTGTCGGCACGGGTCAGGGCCGGGGCATCGTTGATGCCGTCGCCCACCATGGCCACCTTGCCGGATGCCTGCAGCTGGCGGATGACCGCTTCCTTGCCGTCGGGCAGCACACCTGCGATCACCTCGTCCACACCGGCCTGCCTGCCAATGGCGTCGGCAGTGCGCTGGTTGTCACCGGTGAGCATGACCACGCGGATGCCCATGGCCTGCAGCTCCCGGATGGCGCGGGGGCTGTCCTCCTTGATGGTATCGGCCACCGCGATGATGCCCAGCAGACGGCCTGCTCCGCCGAAGAACAGGGGCGTTTTGCCCTGTGCGGAAAGGGCTGCGGCCTTCTCCTGCAGCTGTGCGGGCACGGTGACTTTGGTGCCGATAAAGGACGCATTGCCGCCAAAGATCTCCACGCCCTCCAGCTTTGCGGCCAGACCGTTGCCCGGCAGGGCGGCAAAGCCGGATACCTCGGGGGCGGTGAGCTTCTGCGCGTCGGTGCAGGCCAGCACGGCCTTTGCCAGCGGGTGCTCGCTCTTGCGCTCCAGTGCGGCGGCAAGGGTGAGCAGCTCCGTCTCGGAAACGCCCTCGGCGGGCAGAATATCGGTCACTTTTGGTTCACCGCTGGTGATGGTGCCGGTCTTGTCCAGCGCCACGATCTGGGTGCGGCCTGCAGCTTCCAGCGAAGCGGCGGTCTTGAACAGGATGCCGTTCTTTGCACCCAGACCGTTGCCCACCATGATGGCCACCGGCGTTGCCAGACCCAGCGCACAGGGGCAGCTGATGACCAGCACGGAGATGCCGCGGGCCAGCGCATAGCCCAGCTCCCGGCCCAGCAGCAGCCACACGATGGTGGTGACCACCGCAATGGTAATGACCGCAGGCACGAAGAAACCGGACACCGTATCGGCGATTTTTGCAATGGGAGCCTTGGTGGCGGCGGCATCGCTGACCATCCGGATGATCTGGGCAAGGGTGGTGTCCTCGCCAACGCGGGTGGCCCGGCACTGCAGGAAACCGGACTGGTTGGTGGTGGCAGCGCTCACCTTATCGCCCGCAGCCTTGTCCACGGGGATGCTCTCGCCGGTCAGGGCGCTCTCGTTCACGGCGCTGGTGCCTTCCAGCACGATGCCGTCCACGGGGATGTTCTCGCCCGGGCGCACCACAAAAATGTCCCCCTTCTGCACCTGCTCGATGGGCACGGTCACTTCGGTACCGTCCCGCAGCAGGTTGGCGGTCTTGGGGGCAAGCTTCATCAGGCTCTTGAGCGCGTCGGTGGTCTTGCCCTTGGAGCGGGCCTCCAGCATCTTGCCCACCGTGATGAGGGTCAAGATCATGGCAGCGGACTCAAAGTAGAACTCCATCATATAATGCATGACCAGCTCGCTGTTGCCGTCCACCTGCGCGCGGGTCATGGCGAACAGGGCGTAGGTGCTCCACACAAAGCTTGCCATGGAACCCATGGCCACCAGCGTGTCCATGTTGGGCGAACCGTGGAGGAGGCCCTTGAAGCCGTTGATGAAGAACTTCTGGTTGATGACCATGACAATGCCCGCCAGCAGCAGCTGCACAAGGCCCATGGCGATGTGGTTGCCGTCGAACCAGCGGGGCAGGGGCCAGCCCCACATCATGTGGCCCATGGAGAAGTACATCAGCACCAGCAGAAAACCCAGCGATGCAATGAGCCGCCGCTTGAGCTTGGGGGTCTCGTGGTCGGCCAGCGCGTCAAGGTCGGCGCTGGTGGAGCTGGCAGCCGCCGCGCCCGCACGCTTGGGGCTGGCACCGTAACCGGCATCCTGCACGGCCTTGATGATCTCGGCAGAGCTGGCGGTGCCCTCCACGCCCATGGAGTTGGTCAGCAGGCTCACCGAACAGCTGGCAACGCCGGGCACCTTGCTCACGGCCTTCTCCACCCGGGCGGAGCAGGCTGCGCAGCTCATGCCGGTAACGTTGTATTGTTCCATAAAATATCACTCCTACGTTGAGTATGCACAGGAAAGGGCTTCTTATTTCATGAGCTTGGGCAGCAGATTCACCAGCTCGTCCAGCTTTGCCTCGCTGCCCGCACGCAGGTCGTCCGCCACGCAGGTGGAGATGTGCTGGGCCAGCAGCTCCTTGGAAAAGCTGTTCAGCGCCGAGTTCGCCGCCGCCACCTGCACAAGGATGTCCACGCAGTAGGCATCCTTTTCCAGCATGCCGCGGATGCCGCGCACCTGCCCTTCGATGCGGCTGAGCCGGTTCAGCAGGGCCTTGTGCTCCTCAGGGGTGCGGTCCTTGTGGCGGCAGCAGGAGGGGGTGACGCTTTCGGTGGGCACAGCGGATGCGTCAACGGCCGGAGCCGTGGCAGCTTCGGGCTGGGCGGGCGTGCCGCAACAGCAGCAGGGCTTTTTCTCGTTGTCCATAAAATATCTCCTTTACCCATAGGGGGTATGTGTCTTACAGCATGAGTATAGCACAGCAAACCCGATAAATCAAGTAGGAAATTGAAAAATACAAACAAAAAGAGGGAAGGCACTGCAAATGCCTTCCCTCTATCAAATCACTTTTACTTCTCCAGAATCCGCGGCACAAACAGGCCCAGCATCTTGCCCCACCAGTACCACTCGTGGGAGACATCGCCGCCCCAGACCTCGAGGTGGGCGGGCAGGCCCTGTGCAGCCAGCACATCGGCCAGCGCCTGCGTGTCGGCTTTGGCATCGTCCTCGTAGGCACCCTGACCGGCGCAGAGCATCAGGCTGTTCTCCTCGGCCTTGGCCAGAGCCAGCTTGTCGGCGATGCCGTTCTCGGCCAGATACTGCAGGGGAGAGCAGCGCAGCACTAGATCGTCGGCTTCACTGCCCCAGAAGCGGGCCAGATCGTAGATGCCGGAAAGGCCGATGGCACCGGCAAAGAGCTTGGGACGGCGCAGGCGGCAGTTGACGGCGTGCACAGCGCCAAGGTCGATGCCCACACACCACAGCTTGGCATCCTTTGCGGCACCGTTCAGGGCCAGCACCCGGGGAGCCAGCTCGGCGGTAAGGTAGACGAAGTACTTTTCCTCCATCTCGGCGCGGCGGCGTACCGGGATGTCGCCGTTCAGTACGGCCTCGCCGTCAATGCTGTCGGCGCAGAACAGCTGCACCTTGCCCTCGTTCAGCAGCGGGGCAATGGCATCGGGCATGCCGTTGTTCTCCCAATCATAAAAGCGGCCGCCGCGGGCAGGCAGGGCCAGCACCGGCACACCGGCGCTGCCGTATACCTTGAACTCCATCTCGCGGTTCAGCACGCTGCTCCACTCTTTGTAATAGGTACCCTGGATCATAAATCAAGCACTCCTTGTTTCTATATTCACCGGCCCGGGCGCAGTCGCTGCACGTTGGTGCCGGTCGTTAGCGATCAAAAGAAAGCTTTCTCTGGAAATATCACACGAATTGGTTGCGCTGGGCATCGTATTCGTAGCCCACAGCTTTGAGCTTTGCGCACAGATCTGCCTTGTCGGCATCCATGTCTTCGCACAGAGCATCGAGGTTTTTGTAAAAATCACGCAGCTTCAGGTTCACCACGCTCAGCAGCATGATGGGATCGTTGGGCAGAGCCATGTGTTTTGCCTCCTTACAGCAACAAAAAAAGCCGGCCACTCGACAAAGTGACCGGCCACATACACCAAATTAGACAGCGCGGGTAACTTTGCCAGCGCGCAGGCAACGGGAGCATGCGTAGACGTACTTGGGAGAACCCTCAACGACCGCCTTGACACGACGGACATTCGGCTTCCAGGTACGGTTGGAACGACGATGAGAGTGAGAAACCTTGATACCAAAGGCAACACCCTTGCCGCAGCATTCACATTTAGCCATGGTACTTGCACCTCCTGCAGTGAAGTAAGGAATCAAAATAATCAGCTTGACTATTGTAGCAGATTACCGGGCAAAATGCAAGCCTTTTTTCAAAAAATATTGCGGTTTTTTGGAAAACCAAACTCCTTCAGTCATCGCTGCGCGATGCCAGCTGTTCCCCTTCTGGCACTTTGTGCCACCTCCCCCGGCCGGGGGAGTCTGTCTCAGTGAGGGAGCCTCTGGCGAAGAGGAAAAGCTTTCCGGTATGCCAAAGCCTCCCTCTTTGAGGGAGGGGGACCGCGTTAGCGGTGGAAGGAGTTTACCCCCTTGTCTAAAACCTCAAAAAATAGTATTATATATGGTATACTGAAAAAAGGCAGGAATATCGAATGACCTCTCAGGGCATCTATTATCTCATCCGCGCGCTGGTGGCGCTGGTGGCCATCCCCTTCCACGAGTGCGGGCACGCGCTGGCGGCATGGCTGCTGGGCGACGACACCGCAAAGCGGCAGGGGCGGCTCTCCATGAATCCCTTTGCCCACTTTGACCTGCTGGGCACGCTGTGCATGGTGTTTGCGGGCGTGGGCTGGGCAAAGCCCGTCTCCACCGACCCCCGCAATTTCAAAAACCCCAAGTGGGGCATGGCCCTCACCGCGCTGGCTGGCCCTGCGGCAAACATGATCCTTGCCTATGTGGGCATGGTGGTGTGGAAGCTCATGTACTACTGGGCACCGGTGAACGATGCCACCATCTACATTGCCATGTTCCTGCAGTACCTTGTGCTGATGAACGTGAGCCTTGCCGTGTTCAACTTGATCCCGGTGCCGCCGCTGGACGGCAGCCGCATCCTGCTGGTGGTGCTGCCCCGGCGCATCTACTTTGGCCTGATGAAATACGAGCGCTATATCATGATCGCCCTGCTGGCGGCAGTGTGGTTCGGCGCACTGGATACCCCCCTGTACTACCTGAACAACATCGTGTGGGAGCTGCTGGGCAAGGGCACCGGCTACATTGATAAGATCGCGTATTCCATCTACTATGCCGGCCTTGGGACGGTGGTGTGAGCGTGGCAGAAGAACTGACCTTCCATCTGGAAGATTTTGACGGCCCGCTGGAATTATTGCTGGCGCTTGTGGCCAAACATAAGATGGACCTGCACAACATCCCCATTCTGGAGCTGATCGACCAGTACACCGCCACGGTGGCGCGGGCCGACCCGGACCCGGAAGCCGCCAGCGCCTTCATCGAGATGGCCGCGCGGCTGGTGGAGATGAAAAGCTACCTGCTTTTGCCCCGCAGCGAAGAGGGCGAGCGGCTCAAGCAGGAGTTCACCGGCCAGCTGATCGAGTACGACCAGTGCCGCCGCATGGCTGCGCTTTTGCGCCAAAAGGCCGAAGCTGCGCCGGTTTTTGTGCGTCCGCCCATGGAGATGGAGTTCGATAACACCTACGACCTGCACCATGCGCCGCAGGTGCTGGCGGATTACTGGGCCGTTCTTTCCGGCCGCACCAAGCTGCGCCGGGAGCCTACCCAGCAGCAGTTCGAGCCGCTGGTCACAGCGCCCATGGTGTCGGTGACGAGCCGGGTGGTGTACATTCTGCGGCACCTGATCAGCGGTACAGCGGCAAAAATGAGCCAGCTGTTCAGCCGCCAGCAGACCCGCAGCACCAACGTGGCCACCTTTCTGGCCTTGCTGGAGCTGGTGCGCGGCGGCCGCGTAAAGCTGGACGACGAGGGCCGGCTGACCATGCAGCGGGGCCGCATCCAACGTGATAAGGAGAAGGAATGAACCAGAAACAGATCCGTGCAGCCGTGGAAGCCATGCTGTTTGCCAGCGGCGACCCCATTGGTGCCGACAAGCTGGCCCAGGCGGTGCAGCTGCCGCAGCTCAGCGTGGAAGCCGCGCTGGAAGCCCTGCGGGAGCGCTACGCCCGGGAGGACAGCGGCCTGTGCCTGCTGCACCTGAACACCCGCTGGCAGCTTGCCACCAAGACCGAGTGGGCCGACTGCATCCGCCGCCTGCTGGACAGCCGCCGCGCAGTGCCCCTTGGCCCCGCCGCCATGGAGACCCTGACCGTGATCGCCTACAACCAGCCGGTGTCCCGCGCCTTCATCGAGCAGGTGCGCGGCGTGGATTCCTCGTCCAGCGTGTCGGGCCTGCTGGAAAAGGGCCTCATTGAGGAAGCCGGCCGCCTTGACCTGCCGGGCAGGCCGGTGAGCTTCCGCACCACCGACACCTTTTTGCGGGTGTTCGGCCTTTCTTCTCTGGCCGACCTGCCGCCGGTGCACGGGCAGGAAATGGAAACGAACGCATCACCGACAGAAAGTGAGGGGTAACGCATGGGAGCATTCCTCGCCGCGCTGGGCGCAGTGCTGCTGTTCATCCTCCGGGTGATCGGCATTCTGCTGCTGGTGGTGCTGATCTTACTGGTGCTGTTGCTGCTGTGCCCCTTCTGCGCAGACCTGTGCTGGGAGCACGGCGTGCTCACCGTAAAGGCCGGTGCGCTGGGCATCACCTTCCCGGTGTTCCAGTACCCGAAGCCGGAGCCGCCGCCCGCACCGGAAAACCCGGAGCCGCCCAGGGGCTTTGGCAAGGTCAAGGCAAAGTTTGCCGCATGGCGGGCCGAGCGCAAGCGGAAAAAGGCAGAGGAGAAGGCCCGCAAAAAGGCCGCCGCCGCTGCTGCCAAGGCAAACAAGCCCGCCCAGCCGCGCAAAAAGGCAAAGATCACGCTGGAGATCCTCTGCACCATGCTCAAAGGTGCGGGCACTTTGACCAAGGCTGTGTTCGGTGCGCTGCGCATCACAAAAATACAGGTGCGCCTTGGTGTGCGCGGGGAGGACCCCGCCGCCGCTGCCCGCAGCTACGGCAAGCTGCAGGCGTGGCTGTACCCGGTGCTGGGCGTGCTGGACCGCTTTCTCTGGCTGCAGTTCGATGAGCTGCGCATCCTGCCGGACTTTGGCAGCGGGCAGCCCACCGTGGAGGACCGGGTGTCCTGCCGGGTGAGCGCACAGGCACTGTTCATCGTCCTTGCGGCGGTGCGGGTGCTGTACGAGTTCTGGCGCAAAAAAGTATTGGACATCTTCCTATAATGTGGTACACTATACGTGTATCCGGATCTGCAGACAACGGGCCTTTGCCCGAATCAAACCGATAAAGGAGAGCTGTTTTATGGCTGAGCATCCCATTCAGGGCCTGATGAACGTTACCATGGAGAAGATCCACCAGATGGTGGACTCCAACACCATCATTGGCAAGCCCATCATCACCGAGGACGGCACCACCATCCTGCCGGTTTCCAAGGTGAGCTTTGGCTTTGCCTCCGGCGGCACCGACTTTGACGGCAAGAACGCCGCCAACAAGGACCTGTTCGGCGGCGGCTCCGGTGCGGGTGTGAACATCCAGCCGGTGGCCTTCCTCGTGGTAAAGGACGGCTGCGTGCGCACCATCCAGCTGTCGGACAACGCCGACACCATCAACCGTGCCCTGACCATGCTGCCGGAGCTGGTGGACAAGGTTGCCGCCCTCATCAAGAAGGACGAAAAGAAGGAAGAGCCTGCTGCTCCTGCTGAGCAGTAAGGGAGGGGGCTTGGCACCGGACACTCCGTCCCGCCTGCGCTCGCCAGACCACCAGTGAAAGAAGCCCTCGCACTTCCCGACGGGCTTTTTTGTCGATTTTAGTCGCAGCCTGCACTTTAGACATGGCTTCGCGCATCTTGCCGGAGTATCCGGTGCCGATCCCGGCAGGACGGCAGGGAGTTTCTCCAGCGAATGTCCTGGGGGTGGGGCCCCGGCGCGCAAGCGTTGGGGCGGGACTGGAGTCCCGGGCTGTTCGCGGAGAAAGCTCCCTGCTGGCCTGCCAATCACCATCGCCGTAACTGTGAGCTTCCAACTCACAGTTTTGATACAGGCGCACCCGCACCCCAAAGCAGGGGAGAGGTGCGCGTTTTGAGCGCCGGGAGGCGCACAAGGAGTTTTATTATGGCAGAAGAACGTATTCAAAAGATCATGGCTGAACAGGGTCTGTGCTCCCGCCGTGCGGCCGAACAGATCATTGCCGAGGGCCGCGTGAAGGTCAACGGCCACCCCGTCAAGGTGGGCGACAAGATGGACCCCAACCGCGACGTGCTGCACGTGGACGACGAGCGCATCTATATCCGCAAGGATCAGCAGATGTACTATCTGGCCCTGTACAAGCCCCGCGGCTATGTGACCACCGCCAGCGACGAGCTGGGCCGCAAGACCGTGATGGAGCTGGTGAGCGATATCCCCGCCCGCCTGTACCCGGTGGGCCGTCTGGATAAGGACAGCGAGGGCCTGCTGCTCATGACCAACGACGGCGCGTTTGCGCAGGCCGTCACCCATCCGTCGGGCGGCATCTCCAAGCTGTACCGCGTCACCGTGCAGCCCCGCGCCGATGAAAGCCAGATCCTGAAGCTGAGCAGCGGCGTTGTGCTGGACGACGGCACCAAGACCATGCCCTGCGCCATCAACGTTGTTACCGACGAGCCGGGCCGCACCGTGATGGAAATGACCCTGAAAGAGGGCAAGAACCGCGAGATCCGCCGCATGTGCGAGACCGTGGGCCTTGAGGTGGTGCGCCTGAAGCGCAACGCCGAGGGCGTGGTGAAGCTGGGAATGCTCAAGCCCGGCACCTACCGTGAGCTGACCAAGGCGGAGGTCAACGGTCTGCGTGCCGCTGCCGCCAAGGGCCGCGCCCAGACCCGCAGCGCCGCAGTGCAGTCCAAGGCTGCCGAGCGCCGCCCCCGCGGCCCGGTGGGCAAGGGTACTGCCCCCAAAAAGCGGAAGTAAGCCTATATACCTATATAAACGAAAAGAAAGCACCTGTACAGCGGGTGCTTTCTTTATTGTAAAATGTTATTTTTTATGATATCATAAAGATGCCGCCCGAAAAGGCGGTGATTCGGTGCTGTCTGCAAGCGCAGGTGGTCATGCTTTCCTCCGGCAAGCGTTCGGGGGACGTAAAAGCTTATTGTTTGTTCCCCCGTTCGCAAACGCGGAAGGGGGGATGCATCATGGTGTTGAACGATGTTCTGCAGCTGTTCGTCATTGTTGGCGGTACAGTTGGGATTACATTTCAGATCGCATGGGCAATCTTCAAAGAGATCCATAACAATAAGAAATGACCGCCCCAGTCTCCAAACGGTGAGCGGTCATTCTTCTTATTGACCAATTAGCCGGAGGGAGCTGACCATTGCGGACAGCACCTTCTCTATTCGTAGTATAGTTTCTTTTTGCTGGTTTGTCAAGAGATGGTTCTCGGCTATTATGCAGGGCATTTTTATATAAGTGAATAACTGTCAGCTCTTCACCTTTCAGGTGAGAAAAATTGAAGTCCGCCGCAAATACACCGAAAACGGACGCATCTGCAACGAAAATTGCGGTACGGCCCTGCGGCAGGACGGGCTGTGCACGCGGGAAAGACAAAGAATACTTTTGACAACAAAAGTTCATCTCGCTGAAGCGCCCCTGTTCTTCGACCAAATTTGTGCTATAATACAAAAGCAACGCTTTGCCCGGCCCCGCAAAGGGCAGGGCAGAGCAGAACGGAAAACAAGGAGTTTGGAATCATGGAAAGAGAAAAACTGAAGTCCCGGCTGGGCTTCATTCTGCTTTCGGCGGGCTGTGCCATCGGCATTGGCAACGTGTGGAAGTTCCCTTATATTGCCGGTCAGGGCGGCGGCGGCGCGTTCGTGCTGTTCTACCTGATCTTCCTCATCATTCTGGGCCTGCCCATCATGACCATGGAGTTTGCGGTGGGCCGCGCTTCCCGCAAAAGCCCGGTGCGGGCCTATCAGGCACTGGAAAAGCCGGGACAGAAGTGGCACATCCACGGCTACCTCACCCTCATTGGCTGCTATCTGCTCATGATGTTCTACACCACCGTGGCAGGCTGGATGCTGCACTATTTCTACATGACCGCCACCGGTAAGCTGGCAGGCCTGAACGCCGATCAGGTGGCCGGCAAGTTTACCGAAATGCTGGCAGACCCCGGCGTGATGACCTTCTGGATGGTGTTCGTGGTGGCACTGGGCATCTTTGTGTGCGCCAAGGGCCTGCAGAACGGCCTTGAGCGCGTGACCAAGGTCATGATGATCGCCCTGCTGGTGATCATGGTGGTGCTGGCCGTCAACAGCCTGTTCATGCCCGGCGCAAAGGAAGGCCTGAGCTTCTTCCTCGTGCCCGACTTCGGGCGCATGAAAGAGGTGGGCGTGGTCAACACGCTGGTGTCCGCCATGAATCAGGCCTTCTTCACCCTGAGCCTTGGCATTGGCGCAATGTCCATCTTTGGCAGCTACATCGGCAAGGAGCACTCCCTGCTGGGCGAGTCCGCCCGCATCGTGGTGCTGGATACCTTCGTGGCCATCACCGCCGGTCTCATCATCTTCCCGGCCTGCTTCACCTACGGTGTGGACCAGACCAGCGGCCCCAGCCTGATCTTCATTACCCTGCCCAACATCTTTGCCAACATGGCCATGGGACGGTTGTGGGGCTCCCTGTTTTTCCTGTTCATGGCCTTTGCGGCGCTTTCCACCGTGCTGGCCGTGTTCGAGAACATCATCTGCTGCGGCATGGAGCTGACCGGCTGCAGCCGCAAGAAGTCCAGTCTGGTGAACTTCGTGCTCATCACTCTGCTTTCGCTGCCCTGCGTGCTGGGCTACAACGTGTGGGCATGGGACGGCTTTGCCGTGTTCGGCGGCGCTGTGCTGGATTTGGAGGACTTCCTCGTGAGCAACCTGTTCCTGCCGCTGGGCAGCTTGGTGTACCTGCTGTTCTGCGTTACCAAGTACGGCTGGGGCTGGGACAACTATAAAAAGGAAGTCAACACCGGCAAGGGCCTCAAGATGCACGACTGGATGCGCGGCTACCTGACCTGCGTGCTGCCGGTGATCGTGCTGTTCATCTTTGCCTTTGGCCTCTACGATAAATTTCTCTGATAGTTACTTTGGCCCCTCTTACTGCAAGAGGGGCCTTTTGCGGCAGAAAGGAACCTTCCATGCATATCCTGATCTGTGACGACGATGCGGCGTTCGGCGCGCGCATGGCAGAATATGTCACCGTCTACTTTACCGCCCGCAGCGTGCAGGTGCACACCGCCGTCTGCACCAGCGCAGCCGAGGTGCTTGCAACGCCGGGGCTGGAGCTGTATCAGCTGGCGTTTCTGGACGTGGACATGCCCGGTGCAAACGGCATGGTGCTGGGCCGTCAGCTCAAGCAGAAGTGCCCCGGCCTGATGCTGGTGTATGTTTCGGCCTATCTGGAATTTGCGCTGGAAGGCTACACGGTGAACGCCTACCGCTACCTGCTCAAGCGGGACATTGCGCGCACCCTGCCCAAGTGTCTGGACGACCTGCTTGCCGCCCTGACCGACCAGCGCAAGACTCTGACGGTGCACCACAACCGCACCGAAACGGAAATTCCGCTGGATCAGATCTATTATCTGGAAAGCGACCTGCGCCAGATCAACGTCTACGGCGACATTGCCCGCCGGCCCATCTGCACCTACTACGGCAAGATCGCCGACCTGCCGCCCATGCTCTACGAGAACGGCTTTTTGCAGGTGAGCCGCAGCGATGTGGTGAACATGAAATATGTGCGCAGCATCCGCAGCTACCGCGCCCTGCTGAAAAACGGGGTGGAGCTGAGCGTGAGCCGCGCAGGCTATGCGGCCATCCAGAACGCATATCTGGAATGGAAGGGGCAGTATGTGGATGAGTGATGCATTTGCGGAAATGATGCTGGGGCATCTGGTGTGTCTGGTCCAGGGGAACGCCTTTATTCTGGTGGAGTGGGCCTACCTTGGCAGGGGAAAATTGCGATGGCCGGTTCTATGGGCAGAGCTGCTGTGTATGGGGCAGCTGGGCCTGTCACTCGCAACAGGAATGTCATTTTTCAATGTGCAGAGCGTCCTGCTCAATGTGCTGTACCTTTTTGTTACGGCGCAGCTGTTTGGCGGAACCTTTGCCGATAAGCTCACCGCCTGCCTGATCAACGGCACCATGTGCCTGCTGGTGGAGAACACGGTCAACTATACCTACTCCTGGTTCACCGGAGTGCGCACCGGCGAAGCATGGCAGCACCCCGGCTGCCTGATCGCGCTGTGCGCCGCGAACCTTATCGTGGGTGCAGCAGTTGCGCATTCCCTGTACAGCTGGAACCAGAAGTGTGCTCTGCAGCCGCTGCAGGCGCTGGTGATGTCCTTTTTCCCCGGGGTGGCTGTGGTGCTGAACATCGTGCTGATGGTCACAGGGACCCAGCAGCCCGCTACCCGGATGACCATGCTGCTCACCTTTGGCATGAGCGTGGCGGTGCTGGTGCATATCGCCATCGTGCAGATGTTCAACGATCAGGTGGTGCAGCGGCAGAACTCCCGCTACCGTGCTCAGCTGGAACAGCAGCGTGCCGAAGCCCTGCTGGATTCCTACACGGAACAGCGCCGCCTGACCCACGAGTTCACCAACCACATGACAGCCCTTACTGCCCTGCTGGATCAGGGAGATCTGAAAGGCGCACAGGCCTACATTGCCAGCGTGAGCAAAACGGTGGCGGCGGGCACCACCATCATGGATACCCACAACCCGCTGCTGGATTCCATTCTGAGCAAAAAATACGAAGAGGCGGCAAAAGTTGGCGTGAATATTTACTTTGACCTGTGCGATCTCAAGCGGATGCCCTTCGACAGCATGGATATGGTCATCGTGCTCTCCAACCTTCTGGACAACGCCACCCGCGCCGCAGCGCAGGCCCTGCCGCCGGAGGTGCATGTGCGCATCCGCAAAACGCCGGAAGAATATCTGATCTCGGTGCGCAACCGCGTGCAGGAAGACCTGCTGCTGGAGGAGGGCAAGCTGCCCGGCACCACCAAAAAGGAGAGCGGCCACGGCATGGGCCTTGCCAACGTGCAGGACGTGCTGCGCAAGTACGGTGCCGAGTACACCGTGAGCTGCCGCGACCGGTGGTTCCGGTTTACCTGCGCCATCCCGTGCGCAGTTCATGACATGAGCACCGACAATTTATGACATGTTCTGTGCAACAGGCACGCAACAATGCTATACTAAGGCCAGTAAAGGTGACCTCCTGCCGGGGCAGGGCGGATTTGCGGCCAAAGGAAGACCTGGTGAAGCTTTGCCCCCCTGTGCAGTGATCCGGGCAGCGGTGCGTGTTAAGCTGCTCTGTTTTCCCTTTGCTCTTCGCTGTGCAGTCCTCATGCGCTGCGCAGCTCATCTGGCGGGGCTTTCAACGGCGAACTTTGGGGTTTGCTGCTGATAAAGTCACTCGGTACGTCGCATTTCTGTCCGGCAGGTGCTGCTTGTGGGAATGGAGCATCTGCCGCACAGGGCATTTGCGTCGGTGAGAGTTCCGTCAGATTTTTTATTGCAAAAAAAGAGCTGCTGTACGGCAAAATTGCCTGGTACAGCAGCTCTTTTTCTGTGTCGTTATTCCGGCTTTACCTGCAGCTCCTGCTCGCAGTAGATGCAGCGGTATTTGCCGTTGGAGCTCAGCTCAAAGATCTGGTCGCACTCTTCCTCAATGGAGGAGATGCAGCGGGGGTTGCGGCATTTTACAATGTTCACAAGGCGCTTGGGGGGCATCGGCTTTTCCTTGCGCACGGCCTTGCCGTTTTCAATGATGGTCACGCTGATGCCCGGGTCAAGGTAGGCCAGCACATCCAGGTTCAGCCAGGAAGCATCGCCCTCCACCTTGATGATGTCCTTGCGGCCGCTGGCGGTCTTGCTGCTGCGTGCATTCTGGATCAGCGCCACGCTGGCGGTGCGGTTGCCCGCAATGCCCAGCAGGTCCATCAGGCCAATGGCGGTGCCTGCCTTGATGTGGTCGATCACGATGCCGTTCTGAATTTCATCGATGTTCAGCATATCAGTTCTCCTCCTTAGGTGCCTTGGGGTCGCAAAGGCCCAGCAGGGTCATGATCAGTGCCATACGCACATACACGCCGTTCTGCACCTGCTCAAAGTAGGCGGCGCGGGGATCGTCGTCCACGTCCAGTGCGATCTCGTTGACGCGGGGCAGGGGATGCAGCACAGCCATATCCGGCTTTGCAAGGTCCATCTTTTCCTTGGTGAGGATGTAGCTGTTCTTCAGGCGGATGTAGTCCTCCTCGTTGAAGAAGCGCTCCTTCTGCACGCGGGTCATGTACAGGATGTCCAGCTCCGACATGGATTCCTCCAGACTGCGGGTCTCCTGATAGGGGATGCCGTTGGCCTCCAGCACGTCCTTTACGATGTAGTCCGGCACGCGCAGCTCTTCCGGGCTGATAAGCACGAACCGGATGTTCTTGCAGCGGGCCATGGTCTTGATGAGGGAGTGCACGGTGCGGCCGAATTTCAGGTCGCCGCACAGGCCGATGGTCAGGTCATCCAGCCGTCCCATGCGGCGGCGGATGGTCATGAGGTCCGTCAGGGTCTGGGTGGGGTGCTGGTGGCCGCCGTCGCCCGCGTTGATCACCGGGATGCGGGAGTAGCGGGAAGCGCGCAGCGGTGCGCCCTCTTTGGGGTGGCGCATGGCCACGATGTCCGCATAGCAGGACACCACGCGGATGGTGTCGGCAACGCTTTCGCCCTTGCTTGCGCTGGACACGTTCTCACTGGGAAAGCCCAGCACATGGCCGCCAAGGTTCAGCATGGCTGCCTCAAAGGAGAGGCGGGTGCGGGTGGAAGGCTCGTAGAACAGGGTAGCCAGCTTTTTATGCCGGGCCACCTCCTGATACGCGGCCGGGTCGTCATGGATGCGGTCGGCCAGGTCGAGCAGAGTGGAAATTTCCTGCTGGGTAAAATCCAACGGGTCGATCAGATGTCGCATGGGTGCATACCTCCGTCAGTTTTTTGGTTTAGAGCAGCTTGCGTAAAATGGAAAAATCAAAGAAGTTTGTGTAGTAGCTCAGCGAACGCATCACCGGGCGGCACAAACGATTGAAACACACTTCGTCCAGCAGCAGCATGGCCTCGCCCGGAGCAAGGCGCATGGCGGAGCGGATGGCATCGTCGCCGCAGCTTGCCTTCAGGTGGGCGACGTTGGAGGAGATCTGCTGGTGGCACTCCCGTTCCAGAATATCGAACACGCCGCCGGTCAGGTCGATGCGGGTGTAGTCTCTGGCACCGAACAGTGCTCTGGGCAGGTAGTCGATGGAATAGATCACCGGGGTGGTGTCGGCCAGAATGCGCTTTTTGATGCAGATCACGTCGTCGCCCGGCTCAATTTCCAGATCGCGGGCCAGCTCTTCACCGGCACGGATGGGAAATACCTGAATGCCGTCGGCGTGGGGGTAGCTGCCAAAGCTGCGGATCAGCGGATAGTATTCCAGCTTCTGGTCCAGCCGGCTGCGCAGGCTCAGCACAGCGCGGTTCACCACCGTGCCAATGCCGCGCACGCGCTCCACATAGCCTGCGCGCTCCATCTCGCTCAATGCATCGCGGATGACGGTGCGGCTCACGCCCAGCTCAGCGGCAAGATCTACCTCGGCGGGCAGACGGTCGGCCCGGGCATAGCGCCCGGTGCGCAGCTCTTCCAGCAGACTGGCAACGATGCGGTCGCTGATCACAGCACCGCCCAATCGGTTGGAAGAGGTAAGTGCAGATTCCTTCATGGTTCGGTTCCTCCGTTCACGGGCAGGGGATGCGCCCCGCCGGGACTTGAAGCCTGCGCCGCACGGCACCTTTGTGACCACGCCATACGCCGCAAACCCCTTTATACTTTATTATAACATAAATTGACATTTATAAAAGCGGCATTTATACTGGAAACAGCGAAAAAGTATGATTTTATTTTGGAGGGAAACGCAAGATGGAAGTTTTTCTGCACAAGATCTGCGGCCAGCCGGTGCAGCCGCCGGTGTCCATGCAGCTGCGCCGCTGCACGCCGGAGCAGGCCCCGGCGGTGTACGCCTTGCAAAACGAGGTGCGCGCCGCCATGCCGGACCCGGAGCAGTTCGTGCCGGACACGCTGGAAAACATCACAGCCTATGTCCGCAATGACCTGTGCATCGGCGCATGGCAGGGCAGCCGCCTTGGCGGGTATCTCATCGTGCGCTTCTGCGGGCGCAGCGCACACAACTATGCGGCCTTCATGGATGTGCCACGCACCGAGTGGGAGCACTGGGCCAATGCGGACAGCGCCATCGTCCACGCAGACTTTCGCGGCAACGGCCTGCAACGGCTCATGCTGGAAGCAGCGCTGCCGCTTTTCCCGAAAAAAAATCACCCACATCGGTGCTACCGTCAGCCCGCAGAACCAGTACAGCCTGCACAACGCCCTTGTGTCCGGTTTTGCCATCGTCTCCCGGCGGGAAATGTACGGCGGCCACGACCGCTACCTGCTGGCAAAGGAGCTGTAAAAAGTTGTAATTCGTCAAAAAGTATGTTAAACTAAAAACGCCACCCCGAAGGGTGGCGTTAAGGTGCTATCTGCAAGCGCAGGTGGTCATGCTTCCTGCCCGTTATCGCTGCTCTTTCTACATAGAACGAAGCAGAGGTTCCGGGAGTGGAACTTTTTTGCAAAATGAAACTTCCCGGAGCCTTGAAGGCGAAGGGAGGGATATCCGGTGACTCTGTTGGAAACCCTCGCACTGCTCACCTTCATTCTCACACTGTTGGGTCTGATCGTGGACGTGATCCGTCTGGCCGTTGAGGTCATGACAATGTTTTCCAAGCACAAAGCCGATGATAGCAAAAAAGACTGACCGCCCAGCTACCAACTCGTGCGGTCAATCTTTTCTTGACTAAACGGGCAAGGAGCTGACCATTGCGGACAGCGCCTTTTCTGTTTGTAGTATAGTGCTTTTTTCAGGGATTGTCAAGGGCGCAGGGCTTCTCTTTACGCCGCCTGTAGTGTCTGACCTCTCTGGCGCATCTTGTGCCGCACCACCAGCAGGCAGGCCAGATGCACGGCAGCCGTCAGCACCCAGCTGATGGGGTAGCTGATGTACAGCATGAACGGTGTGCGGTTCAGCTGGAAGATGGTGGCGATCCACACCAGCCGCAGCAGGCAGCTGCCCACAAGGCTCACCACCATGGGCAGCACGCTGTAGCCAAGGCCGCGCAGGCTGCTGGCCAGCGTATCCATGATGCCGCACAGCAGGTAGGTGCCGCAGATCACCCGCAGGCGCTCGTATCCGGCAGCGATCACCGCCGCATCCGAGGAGTAGAAGTGCAGCAGCTGGGTGCCTGCCAGCACCGCACCGCCGCCCAGCACCACGCCGGTCACGATGGCGCACAGCAGGCAGTTGAGGACAACGCGGTTCAGGTTCTGGTACTTGCGCGCGCCCATGTTCTGGCTGGTAAAGGTGACGGCAGCCTGCGAAAAGGCGTTCATGGCGGTATAGACGAAGCCCTCCAGATTGGCGGAAGCCGAACTGCCTGCCACCACCGTGGAACCAAAGGAGTTGATGGCCGACTGGATGACCACGTTGGACAGGCTGAACACGGTGCTCTGCAGACCGGCAGGCAGGCCGATGAGCAAAATCTGCTTCAGGGCACCCATGTGGAAGCCCAGATGATGCAGATCCAGATGCAGCGCGCCCTCCTCCTTCATCAGCATCCGCGTCACCATGCAGGCGGAAACGGTCTGGCTGATGATGGTAGCCAGCGCCACGCCTGCCACGCTCATGGAAAAGCCAATGACGAACACAAGGTTCAGCACCACGTTGATGATGCCGGCTGCTGCCAGACAGTACAGCGGGCGCTTGGTGTCGCCCACGGCGCGCAGCAGCGCACTGCTGAAGTTGTACAGCATGGTCATGGGCATCCCGATGAAATAAATTTTAAGGTACAGCGCAGAAAGGTCGATCACATCCTCCGGGCAGCTCATCAGCTCCAGCAGCCCCCGGGCTGCAAAGAACCCCACCACAGCCAGCAGCACGCCGCTGACAAAGCCCAGCGTCACCGAGGTCTGCACCGTGTCCTGCACGCCGCGGTCATCTTTTGCGCCAAAGCAGCGGGCCGCCACCACGTTTGCGCCCAGCGAAAGCCCTACGAACAGGTTCACCAGCAGGTTGATGAGGGAGCCGTTGGAGCCGACGGCGGCCAGCGCGGTGCTGCCCGCAAAGCGGCCCACGACCACTACGTCTGCAGCGTTGAACAGCAGCTGCAGAATGCTGGAAGCTGCCAGCGGGATGGAAAACAGGATGATCTTTTGCAGCATCGGGCCGCTGGTAAGGTCAGCGGAGCGGCTTGTCTGAGCCATGAGAAGAGTACCTCCTTTTTATCGTTTACGCGGAGAAGCTGTTTTCCGAAGCATTGCACACTGCTTAGGAGGACAGCATCTGAAATGTAAATTTTTCGTAAATAAAGGGAACCGAAGGCATATTATAACGCGCGGCGCAGAAAAATACAAGAGGCACCGCCGAAAAAATGCAAATTCCCGGCGGTGCCGCTTATAAAACGATCAAAAACATTTCTTGAAGCACGGCAGAAGAGTTTATTCTTCCTGCAAAGCGTCCCGGAACAAAACCCGCAGATAATCCCGCCCGCCGTAGAGGACGCGGTCAATATAAATATCGTTCCGAAAAGCATGATAAAAAATCAGATACTTTCCGCTGACGAGAAAGCGCTCATCCAAATAAAGTTCATGATCCAGCGGAGCTACGGAAGAAAGCAATGCACCGCTTTCCGGGAACAGCTTTAATTGTTCAGCAGCATCCATGATGCGGTTCAGAATGCGCTCTGCAGAAGGCAGATTTTGCAAGTCGAACGAGATATAATCCCAGATGTCGTCCAGGTCCTGACGGGAACGAGTTGTATAAATGAGGTTATTTTCCATTGGCTCTTGCGCGGAAATGCGCCCTCATTTCTTCCGGAGTGTAAAGCTTTTCCGTCTCACCAGAGCACCGTCCTTTTGCAATTTCATTCATAAGCCGGATGGTAGCCTGCGTTTTCTCATAATCTTCCATGTCCAGAATGGCATACTTTCCACGGCCATTTTTGGTAAGAAAAACCGGCGATCCTGCTTCCACATCGCGAAGGACTTCGTTGTAATTCCGCAGGTCAGAAATAGGTTTGATGTTCGGCATAAGATCAACTCCCTTCATCTGTAGTATAACAAATTCTGCTGTGAAATTCAACGTAAAATTTGCAGCTGATAAAAGTGAGATTCTACAAAAAAACCGCCGTCCTGTCGGGCAGCGGTCTTCTGATAAAATAAGCTTACGCTTCCACCGTCTTCCAGTGCTCCGGTGCGGCAAAATCGCTCGTCTCGCCGTCATCGGTGTACATCCGGCAGCGGGCGCTGCCATTTTCGTCCGGGCAGGCCCACAGGGTCAGGCTGGTATCGTCCAGCTGGGCGGTGCAGCTGGCGGGTCTTGCCACCGGCACCGCATGGCCCGGGCGGATGAACAGCAGCACTTCGTCCAATGCGCAGCGGACGTAGTGGTGCCCGGCGGGCAGAAGCTCGGTGTCGTAGTCGTCCACACTGCGGATGCGGTAGAGCTTCATTGCTTCCGGCAGGTAGACATGCCGTCCGCTGGCGTTCTGGGTGTAGACAGGCGCTACCATCACACCCTCGCCCAGCAGCAGCTGGTCCTGCACCTCGCGGGCATCCGGGTCAGCAGGGAAATCAAAGCCCAAGGGCCGGAAGTAACTGGTATTTTCCAATGCCGCCTTCATGAAGGTACTATAAAGGTAGGGCAGCAGGGCATACCGCAGCCGGAGCATCTTCCGCAGGGCAGGCAGCATATCCGCAAAGCGGTAGTATTCCTGCATCCGGGAGCCGTCGGTGGCGTGGTTGCGCATCAGCGGCGTGAACAGGCCGAACTCCAGCCAGCGCAGAGCCAGATCAGGCGTAGTATCGTAGGAAAAACCGCACAGGTCGGCACCGGCATAAAGAAAGCCGCACAGCTGCACGTTGGGCATCATCTGGATATTGGCCAGAAGCTGTGCCCATGTGGAAGCGTTGTCACCCAGCCAGATGCCGCCGTAGCGGTGGCTGCCGATGAAGCTGGAACGGCTGTAGAGCAGCGTGCGTCTGCCGGGCCGCAAGCGGGCAAAGGCTTCGCCTGCCGCACGGGTCATATTGCCGCCGTAGAGGTTGTGCACCCTGTCATGGCGCACCCGCTGGCCGTCCACATCGTGGTAGAAGCTGGCGTAGTCCTCCGGGGCGTTCATCAGGCCCAGCGCACCGCCTACCACCTTACCAAAGAATTCATCCTGCACGATGTTATCCTTCCGGCTCAGTTCGTCCATGCTCTCAAAGAAAGCCTTGAGCCGCTCGGGTGAGTAAAACAGCGCAGGCTCGTTCATATCGTTCCAGAAGCCCTCGATGCCGCAGTCGGTCAGTGCCTTGTACTGCCGGCCGAACCACTCCCGTACCTCCGGGCGCAGGAAGTCCGCAAAGTAAGCCTTGCCGGGCCACACCGCCGCCACAAAGGGGGTGCCGTCGGCTTTGGTGCAGAAGGAACCGTTTGCAAGGCCCTCGGCACAGACGGGGTTTTCCGGGTCGATGCGCACACCCGCATCGATGATGGGCACCAGCCGGATGCCCTGTGCTTTCAGTTCGGCGCTCAGGGCGGCAAGGTCCGGGAAGCGCTGCTTGTTTACGGTAAAATCCGCGTAGTCCTGCATGTAATCGATGTCCATGCAGATCATATCCAGCGGCAGATCGTTCTCTTTGTACTGGCGGGCCACCTCCCGCACGTCCTCAGCGGTCTTGTAGCCAAAGCGGCTCTGTGCCAGACCAAAGGCCCACTTGGGCGGGATATAGCTGCGGCCGATGAGCTGCCGGAACTGGCGGCTGATATCGTTCAGGTCGTCGCCGGTAATGATGTAAAGCTCATGATCCGGCTCTTCGGTGGCAAAGCGCAGGGCATCGTATTCGGTGTAGCCGATATCGTAGCGCACTTTGCCCGGGAAATCGATGAACACACCAAAGCATTCACGGCCCGCGCCGCCGTCAATGAGCAGAAAATTGTGCGCACCATAGTAGGAAAGCTTATCCTCGCTGTGGCGGGCTTCATCGGTGTTGTTGGTCACGTAGTGCCAGCCGCGCTTGTTGATGCCGCGGGGCATTTCGCCCAGACCGTACACGATGGCATCCGGAGCCATCCGGTAGGCCCAGCCGTCTTCTTCGGCTGTGAGGAAGGGCACCGGCCCGGCGGAAACTGGGATCTCCTGCACCACACTGTCGGTGGGCAGGGGCAGGCCAAAACGGAAACGCTGGATCATAGGGAACCTCCTTGTAGCATCCTTGCCCTCTCCGTCACGCCTTTTGGCGTGCCACCTCTCTCAAAGTGAGAGGTTTTGCCAAAGGCCCCATCTCCGAGGGGGCTGTCGAGCGAAAGCGAGACTGGGGGAGTGGACTTCTCATTTTCTTTATCTTACCCCGGGCCACGCTGCAAAACAAGAGACAAAACCGGCACTTTTTTGCCACAAAACCGGCAGAACGCAGCCAAAGCATAAAAATATCGGCGGCAGGCGGCGGATGCAATTGCAAATTCCGGCCCATACTGTTATACTGGAACTGCTACTTTGAATCGGAAAATGGAGGAAACCCATGTATCGCAATGGAATCAAGCGCCTGCTGGCGGTGGTGCTGTCGCTGTGCGGCATGATCTGCCTGTCCTGGCTTTTTCTCATTCTGGCCGTCGCCATCAAGCTGGACTCGCCCGGCCCGGTGTTCTTCAAACAGAAGCGTGTGGGCATTGGCAAAAAGCACTTTTACATTTTAAAGTTCCGCACCATGCGCATCGACACGCCCCACGATATGCCCACCCATCTGCTGCACGACCCGGACCAGTATATCACCCGCATGGGTCATTTCCTGCGCAAGACCAGTCTGGACGAGCTGCCCCAGCTGTGGAATATCTTTGTAGGTGATATGGCGGTCATCGGCCCGCGGCCTGCTTTGTGGAACCAGTATGATCTGCTGGCAGAGCGCGACAAGTACCATGCAAACGATGTGCGCCCGGGCCTGACCGGCTGGGCACAGATCCATGGCCGCGACGAGCTGGAAATTGCCGAGAAGGCCAAGCTGGACGGCTGGTATGTGGAGCATCTGAGCTTTGGGCTGGATGTGAAATGCTTCTTTGGCACCATTGCCGCGGTGCTTAAGCACGACGGCGTGGTGGAGGGCGGCACCGGCACTCTGCACGAAGAAACAGGCAAAGAGAACCATTAAACATAGCCGCCGCGTGCCGCAACCCGAATATTTTCAGCGGAAAAAGATTTTATGTTTGCAGTTCTGGAAAATCTGCGGATTTTCCAGAACTGTTTTTTCACGGAGGGGCTGTGACCAGAAACTGCATTTTTTGCTGATTTGTCCTGATTTGTGAAAAGGTGCTTGGAGCGGCCCGCAGGCCGCGACAAACACAAAATAAAAATAATTCTTCCGCAGAAGATGGCCAGAGCGCAGCGGAGGCCATTCTAAATCGCCATATCTCTTGATTTATCCCCGGAAAAGCGTATAATAAAACAGTACACAAGACGTCAAAGGAGGATTCCTGTATTATGGAACGCACCTATATCAACGAGGCTCAAAAGGCCATCGGCGGCACGGTCAAGGTGCAGGGCTTTATCGAGAACCTGCGCAACAGCAAGTATATGGCCTTTATCGTGCTGAAGGATATTACCGGCAAGCTGCAGATCACGGTGGAAAAGGAAGATCACCCCGATCTGGTGGATACCATCGATCAGCTCACCCCGGATTCCGTCATCACCGTCACCGGCAAGGTGGTGGAGAACGACTACGTCAAGATGGGCGGCGTGGAGATGATCCCCGAGAGCATCGAGATCGAGAGCATCGCCAACGCTCTGCCCATCGTCCGCAAGGAGATCGCAGCCACCAAGAAAAAGAAGGCTGTGGAGCGCTCCAGCATCGACCAGCGCATTGATTACCGCTGGATCGACCTGCGCACCGACGAGAACCAGCTCATGTTCAAGGCACAGAGCTGCTTTGTGAACGCCATGCGCAAGTTCCTGCTGGACCGTAACTTCATCGAGATCCACACCCCAAAGCTGATCGCTGCTGCCAGCGAGAGCGGCTCTGAGGTGTTCAAGGTGGACTACTTTGACCGCAACGCCTATCTGGCACAAAGCCCTCAGTTCTACAAGCAGATGGCCATGGCTGCAGGCTTTGAGCGCATCTTCGAGACCGGCCCTGTGTTCCGCGCCGAGAAGAGCTACACCAACAAGCACTCCACCGAGTTCTCCGGCTTCGATCTGGAGTTCAGCTACATCACTTCCTATAAAGACGTGATGAAGATGGAAGAAGAGCTGCTGACTGCCGGTCTGCAGGCCGTCAAGGACAACTACGGCGATCAGATCAAGGAGATGTTCGGGCAGGAAGTGATCGTTCCCACCACTCCGTTCCCGGTGGTCAAGCTGGCAGACCTGTACAAGGGTCTGGAAGAAGAGTTCGGCTACACCGTCGATGAGAGCGAGAAGGGCGACCTGACCACTGAGGCCGAGCGCCTGAGCTATGAGTGGGTGAAGAAGCATTACGGCCACGAGTTCCTCTTTATCACCGATTACTCTGCTGAGAAGCGTGCGTTCTACCACATGCGGGACGAGAACGGCGTGCCCCAGGGCTACGACCTGATCTGGCGTGGTGTTGAGATCACCACCGGTGCCCAGCGTGAGCACCGCTACGAGGTGCTGAAGAAACAGGCCGAGGAAAAGGGTCTGGCCGATGATGTCAAGTTCTATCTGGAGTTCTTCCAGTACGGCTGCCCGCCCCACGGCGGTTTCGGTCTGGGCATCGACCGCCTGACCATGCTGCTGTGCGGCCTGACCATCAAGGATGCCGAGTTCCTGTTCCGCGGCCCCAACCGTCTGACCCCGTAATTGTAAAAATGTTTGTAAAGGCTCCTGTGCCGCTGGCATGGGAGCCTTTTGTCATATCCGGCCTTTTCCCAACATACGATTACAACAAGCGGACCGGAATCCTGTCCGGTGCACAGCGCAAACGGGAAGGGGAGAGCAATTTGGCAAATCAGGAACAGAAGAGCATCTGCCGCGAGATCGGCGCACGCACCGGCGGAGATATCTACATTGGGGTGGTTGGCCCGGTGCGCAGCGGCAAATCCACCTTTATCAAGCGTTTCATGGAACAGCTGGTGCTGCCCGCCATCGGCCCGGCGGCTGCGCGGGAGCGTGCCCGGGACGAGCTGCCCCAGTCGGCAGCGGGCCGCACCATCATGACCACGGAACCAAAATTCATCCCGGAAGCAGCCGTGCCCCTGCAGTTGGAGGGCGGCGGCGAGTGCCGGGTGAGGCTCATCGACTGCGTGGGTTACATGGTGGAGGGGGCTATGGGCCACGAGGAGAACGACAAGCCCCGCATGGTCAAAAGCCCGTGGTTCGACCATGAGGTGCCCTTCGACCTTGCCGCCGAGACCGGCACCCGCAAGGTGATCTGCGAACATTCCACCATCGGCATCGTGGTCACCACCGACGGCTCTGTGAGCGACATCCCGCGGGAGGGCTATGCCAGAACCGAGAAGCGCATCGTGGAAGAACTGGATGCGCTGGGCAAGCCCTACATCATCCTGCTCAACAGCACCCACCCGGATGCGCCGGAGACGAAGCAGCTGGCCGAGGGCATGGCCCGGGACTACGACCACACCGTGCTGCCGGTGAGCTGCGTGGATCTGGACGCGGAGGCACTCGGCAGCATTCTGCGGCAGGTGCTGTACGAGTTCCCGGTGCAGGAGCTGGATTTTGCCCTGCCGCGCTGGGTCACGATGCTGGAAAACGGCCACTGGCTGCAAACGCAGGTGTACGATGCGGCCATGCAGCTGGCGGCAAAGGTCTCCCGCATGAAGGATGTGCCCTCCGGAACAGACGCACCTGCGCTGGAATGTGACGCGGTGCAGCGCTCGGCCATCAGCGGCATCGACCTTGCAAACGGCAGTGTGCGCATCACGGTGGAGCTGAAGCCGGAAATTTTCTATCAGGTGCTGAGCGAGCAGACCGGCCTTGCCATTGGCGACGAAGCGGGCCTGATGCCCTGCATCATGGAGCTGGCAAAGGCCAAACGGGAGTACGAGAAGGTGCGCAGCGCCCTTGAGCAGGTGGAAGCCACCGGCTATGGCATCGTGATGCCCACGGTCAGCGAGCTGAAACTGGAACAGCCCCAGATCGTGCGGCAGGGCACGAACTACGGCGTGCGGCTGGAAGCCTGCGCGCCCTCCATCCAGATGATGAAGGCCACCATCCACACCGAGATCAGCCCCATCGTGGGCACCGAAAAGCAGAGCGAGGACCTTGCCCGCAGCCTGCTGGCCGGCTTTGAGGACGACCCGGAAAAGCTGTGGGAGTCCAACATCTTTGGCAAGAGCCTGCACGAGCTGGTGAACGAAGGGCTGCAGAACAAGCTGCTGCACATGCCGCAGGAGGCCCGCACCCGCCTGCAGGAAACGCTGGAACGGGTCATCAATGAGGGCTGCACCGGGCTGATCTGCATTCTGATCTGACCGCTACAAAACAGAAGAGGGAAGCGCCGCGCAGGTGCCTCCCTCTTTATTTGTTCACTTTTCTTCTTCGGTCAGCTTATTGATGAGCATTTGGTAGATCTCGTTGCCCTTGAGGATGAACTGCTTTTTTACCAGCTCGGCGGTCAGCCGGTCCGGTGTGCCGAGATCCAGACAGAACAGCTCACTGTCCAGCCCTTTCACCGTGCAGCGGATGGTGCAGTGGCCGTCCTCTTTTTCGGTAATGCTGGCACTGTACTTGGCTTCCTTGCGGGCCCATGTCTGGCAGCGCAGCACAGCGGCCACAGCGCGCTCCCGCACACTGCGGGGCAGGTCGTAGGCAAGCTCCTGCGCCACTTTGCGGCCCTTCTCGGTAATGGTGTAGCTGCCCTTTGTCAGGGTGACGAGCTGCTGCCTGGTGATGTCGTCCAGACACGAGCCGATCTCGAAATAGTTCACCAGCGCTTCTTCCATCAGGGCGTTTTCGATTTCCTGCCGGGTAATGGGTCCGGCATTTTTGACCAGATAGCACAGCAGCAGCCGGATCTCGGTGCTGCTGGTCAACCCGCCGGGACGTACACCGGCAGTAAAAGCATCATTGGCGGCCATCGTTCCATACATCCCCCTTGCATTCCTTTTCTTTTATAGTATAAAGGCTTTCACGCCGGATTGCAAGCCGCAGCGGCAAAATCTGTCTCAATGCGCTTGGGGCTTTCCGGCGTGGAGTACACCCAGTGGTCCAGATGGCCCTCGGTGATGAAATACTTCAGCTCGAACCGGTGGCGCTGGCTCAGGGCGTGGTTTACGATCACCAGCTTGATCTTCATTTTTTCCGGCAGGATGTTCTTGATGTAGACGCTCACCGCCTGCCCGGGCACAAGGTCGGTGCAGCTCTCGGCAAGGCCCGCGAGGTTGGGCGCGATCTCGATAAAGGTGCCGTATTCCTCCACGCTGCGCACGATGCCCACCACGGTCTCGCCCACGGTGAACCCGGCCGCATTTTCCTCCCATGTGCCCAGCAGTTCCCGGATGGTCAGCACAAAGCGGCCCTGTACATCCCGGTTCTTGACGGCGCACAAGATCTGCTGGCCCACGCTCACCCGGTCGGCGGGGGAGGAGATGCGGCTCACCGACATGCAGTCGATGGGCAGCAGGGCACTGATGCCGCAGCCCACATCACAGAACGCGCCAAACGGCTCGATATGGGTCACGGTGCAGGGCAGGATATCGCCGGGCTGCAGGGTGTCCAGATAGTCGGCCTTGCACATCTGCTGCGCCAGCGCGCGGGAGAGCCGGTAGAAGGGCTGACCGTTCTCGTCGGTGTCCAGCGCTTCGATCACAAAGCAGGTGGGGCGGCCCACCCTCGTCAGCACCGCAATGTCCCGCACGGCGCCGTTTGCGGCACCATCGGCGCACTGGGCAAAGGGCATCACGGCCCTCACCCCGCCGATCTCGAACCGCAGCTGGCGCTGGGTATCAAAGGCCAGAGCAGTGGCCTGCAGGATCTCGCGGTTTGCCATGGCGGCGCGCAGTTCAGCGGGGGACAGGCGCGCAGCAGAACGGTAGTTGCCTTCGGTACGGTAAGCTTGCATCATCTTTCATTCCTCTTTCTCTGCTTTTTAGGCCGTGCTTGGAACGGCAGCGGCCTTTCTGTTAAAACTTATGCATCCGCATGGGCGGATATTTGCATTTTGTGCGGCTTTGCATTATACTATATCTGTATGCGCAGCAAACCGGCACGCCGGGCTTTGCGCACACACCGCCTGCTGTTTTGGGCAGGCAGAAGGGAGAAGCAGAGCTATGGACATTGCTGTAGGCGATACCATCCTCACCCGCAAAAAGCACCCCTGCGGAGCGTCCAGCTTCGAGGTACTGCGCGTCGGCATGGATTTTAAGATCCGGTGTACCGGCTGTGGGCGCGAGGTGATGCTGCCGCGTGCTAAAATTGAAAAGAACATCAAAAAGGTGGTAAAACCCGGGCAGGCCTAGCGCCCGGCGCAGCACGCATCCGGGACGGAAAGGCCCCGGAGCCGTTCGGCTGCACGAACATGAATCTGAGTTTGTAAGGAGAACTGCCGGAATTATGCCGAACATGTTTACCCAGATGGATGCTGTCTGCCACCGCTTTGAAGAGCTTTCCATCCGCCTGAACCAGCCGGATACCGCCGCAGATCCTGCGCTTTTCCGCAGGCTGATGCGGGAGTACCACGATGCAGAACCTGTGGTGCAGGCCTACCGCGCGTGGCAGACCGCACAGGATCATCTGGCACAGGCCAAAGCTCTGCTGGAAGAACCGGGCGCACTTGACCCGGACTTCAAGCAGATGATACAGCAGGAAATCAGCGAAAAAAGTCAAGATGTGGAAAAGCTGGAAAATAATCTCAAAATTCTGCTGCTGCCCAAGGATGTGAACGATGGCAAAAATGTCATTGTGGAGATCCGCGGCGGCGCAGGAGGGGAGGAAGCTGCCCTGTTTGCCCACAGCCTGCTGCGCATGTACACCATGTATGTGCAAAGCAGGGGCTGGCAGCTGGAAATGCTCAACCTCAACGAGACGGAGCTTGGCGGCGTGAAGGAAGCCATCTTTTCGGTGGACGGTGCCGGGGCCTACAACCGCCTCAAGTACGAGAGCGGTGTGCACCGTGTGCAGCGTGTGCCGGAGACCGAGACGCAGGGCCGCATCCACACCTCCACGGCCACGGTGGCTGTGATGCCGCAGGCCGAAGAGGTGGACTTTGCGCTGGACATGAAGGACCTGCGCATCGACACCTTCCGCTCCTCCGGCGCGGGCGGTCAGCACATCAACAAAACCTCCAGCGCCATCCGTGTGACACATCTCCCCACCGGCATGGTGGTAGAATGCCAGAACGAGCGCAGCCAGTTCCAGAACAAGGACAAGGCGCTGGAGATCCTGCGCAGCCGCCTGCTGGCCCAGAAGCAGAAACAGCAGCAGGATGCCATCAACGCCAGCCGTCAGGGGCAGGTGGGCACCGGCGACCGCAGCGAAAAGATCCGCACCTACAACTTCCCGCAGGACCGCTGCACCGACCACCGCATCGGCCTGACCGTGCACAATCTTTCCAAGATCATGGACGGCAATCTGGACGAGCTGATCGACGCACTGGCCACCCGCGAACAGGCCGAAAAGCTGCAAAAGCTCAACGAGCAGGGCTGAAATGTGGCTTTGAAAATAAAACGATATCCTGTCGATAAATGCTGAAAAGCACAAATACTTTACAGATAGAAAGAACGATGATCCGTATGGAAATGAAAACTGAAATTTTGCCCGCATCGGACGAAAAGAGCATTGAAAAAGCCGCTGCCCTGCTGCAGAACGGTGAGCTGGTGGCCCTGCCCACCGAGACGGTTTACGGCATTGCTGCCGATGCCCGCAACGGCGAGGCTGTGAAGAAGATCTTTGTGGCCAAGGGCCGCCCGCAGGACAATCCCCTGATCGTCCACGTCACCGGACCGGAAATGCTGCCCGGCCTTGTCAGCGAGGTGCCGGAGCGCGCCCAGCTGCTGATGGCTGCGTTCTGCCCCGGCCCGCTCACCATCATCATGCCCCGCGGCCCGGAGGTGGCAGCGGAGTGCTGTGCCGGTCTGGACACCGTGGGCATCCGGATGCCCAGCCACCCGGTGGCCCGCGCCGTCATTGAAAAGAGCGGCTGCGCCTTTGCTGCCCCCAGCGCCAATCTTTCCGGCAAGCCCAGCCCCACCAACGCGCAGGATGTGTTCACCGATATGGACGGCCGCCTGCCGCTGATTTTGGACGGCGGCGAGTGCGACGTGGGCGTAGAAAGCACTGTGGTGTCGGTGGTGGGCGAAAAGCCCACCCTGTTCCGTCCGGGCCACATCACGCTGGAAGACCTCGAGCGTGCCCTCGGCGAAGAGGTGGAAGTGTCCAAGGCCATCCTTGAAAAGCTGCCGGAGGGTGCTGTGGTGCGCAGCCCCGGCATGAAGTACAAGCACTACGCCCCCAAGGCGGATGTGACCTTGCTGGAAGGCACCTTTGAGCAGTTCAAAGCCTATGTGGATGCCCACGCCGAGCAGAATCCCAGCTGTCTGTGCTTTACCGGCGAGGCGGAAAAGCTGGGTGTGCCCTGCGTGGAGTATGGCCGCGAGGGCGACGGTGCCAATCAGGCAAAGCACATCTTCCGCTGCCTGCGTGCGCTGGATGAGCAGGGCGATGCCGTGGTCTACGCCCGCTGCCCGCAGAAGGACGGCCTTTCCATGGCGGTGTACAACCGCCTGATCCGCGCTGCGGCCTTCCGGGTGATCAAGCTATGATCGCGCTTGGCATCACGGGCCGCAGCGGCTGCGGCAAATCCACGGTCACGGCGGTGTTTTCGGCCCACGGTGTGCCGCTGGCCGATGCCGACCAGATCAGCCGCGAGATTTTACTGCCCGGCTCGCCGCTGCTGCCCCGGCTGGCTCAGCGGTTCGGCGCAGACATTTTAAAAGCAGACGGCACATTGGACCGCCGCCTGCTGGCTGACCGCGCCTTTGCCACCCCGGAAGGCAAGGCGGCGCTGGACAGCCTGACCCACCCGGAGATCGTGCGCCGCATCCGTGCGGCAAAGCAGGCAGCACAGGATGCCGGTGCACCGCTGTTCGTGCTGGATGGCGCGGTCATCGTGGGGACTGCGGCGCAGGCCGAGTGTGACCGCCTGTGCGTGGTCACGGCACCGTTTGAGACCAGTGTGGCCCGCATCGTGGCCCGGGACGGCATCTCGGCCGAGATGGCCGCCCGCCGCCTGAACGCCCAGACACCGGAAAGCACCCTCACCGCGCAGGCAGACTATGTGCTGCGCAACGATTCCAGCCTTGCACATCTGCAGGCTGCGGCAGAGCAGCTCTGCACAAAGCTTCTGGCAGAAGGAGGTGCGGGAAAAGAATTTTGAACAAACGATATAACGAACAAGATCCTGCACCGCAGTACGACCCGGAGACGGCCCGCATCCGCCGCGCTCTCCGCGCCCAGAAGGCACGCCGCCGCAAAAAAATGCGCAGCCGCAGGCTGTTCCTGCTGGGCATGGCACTGATCCTGCTGTTTGTGCTGGTGCCCAACTTGTGGGGCAGGGCAGAACGGCTTTTATACCCCCGCAAGTACGAAGTGCTGGTGGACCAGTGGGCGGAGACTTACGGCCTTGACCCGCTTCTGGTGGATGCCTTCATCCGCACCGAAAGCGGCTTTGACCCGCAGGCCACCTCCACTGTGGATGCCCGGGGTCTGATGCAGATGACCGAGGAGACCTTTATCTGGCTGCGCAGCAAGATCGCACCGGACGAAGGACTGCTCTTTGCAAATCTCTACGACCCGGAGACCAGCATCCGGTTCGGATGCTATTACCTGCACCTGTGCATGGAGCGCTACAACGGCGATGTTGCCACTGCCGCTGCCGCTTATCACAGCGGGTGGGGCACGGTAGATGCTCTTTTACAGATGGAAGAGCACTCCGCAGACGGCGAAACGCTGCAGGGCTTTCCCTATAACCAGATGAACCACTACGTAAAAAAGATCACTTCCTGCTATGCGCGGTATCAGCGTATCTATGCAGAAAGCTGAGAGGAGATAAGGAACATGAGCGAGAAACTTACCGCAAAGCAGGCTGCCGAACAGCTGCTTTACAAGCCGGAGTACGCTGCCGACAAGAGCGCCGACGTGAAGGAGAAGGCTGCAGCCTTTGCCGAAGGCTACAAAGCCTTCCTGAACGCTGCCAAGACCGAGCGCGAAGCTGCCGCCGCCAGCGAAAAGCTGCTGCTGGAGGCCGGTTACGAAAAGTTTGAACCGAAAAAGACCTATGCCCCCGGCCAGAAGATCTACTTTGTGCAGGAGCACAAGGCGGTGGTGGCCGCTACCATCGGCCGGAAATCTTTTGAGGAGGGCTTCCGTCTGGTGATCGCCCACATCGACAGCCCCCGTCTGGACCTGCGCCCGAACCCGCTGTACGAAGCAGACCACCTCAGCTACTTCAAGACCCACTATTACGGCGGCATCCGCAAGTACCAGTGGGGCACCATGCCGCTGGCCATCCACGGCGTGTTCACCCGTGCTGATGGCTCCAACGTGTCCTTTGCAGTGGGTGAGGACGAGAATGACCCCGTGTTCTGCATCACCGATCTGCTGCCCCATCTGGGTGCCGAGCAGAACGACCGCAAGCTCAGCGAGGGCATCAAGGCCGAAGAGCTGAACGTGCTCATCGGCTCCGACGCTGTGGAGGATGCCGACATCAAGGAGGCCGTCAAGCTGAACACCCTGATGCTGCTGCACGAAAAGTACGGCATCACCGAGCGGGACTTCACCCGCGCCGAGATCGAGGTGGTGCCCGCCCATAAGGCCCGGGACGTGGGCTTTGACCGCTCCATGGTGGGCGGCTACGGTCACGATGACCGGGTGGACGCATACCCCGCCCTTATGGCCGAGATCGAGACGAAAGATCCTGTGCACACCACCGTCTGCGTGCTGACCGATAAGGAAGAGATCGGCTCCGACGGTGTGACCGGCATGCAGAGCATGTATGTGTTCCACTTTATGCAGCTGCTGTGCCGCGCCGCCGGTCAGGACGACATCCTTGCCTTCCAGAACAGCGTGTGTCTCTCCGCCGATGTGACCGCCGCCTACGACCCCTCCTGGGCAAATGCCTTCGAGCCGCAGAACGGTACTTACGCAGGCCGCGGCGTGGCCTTCTTCAAGTACACCGGCAGCCGCGGCAAGAGCTCTGCCAGCGATGCTTCCGCTGAGCTGGTAGGGGATATCACCCGCCTGCTGGACGCCAACGGCGTGGCATGGCAGATCGGTGAGCTGGGCCGTCTGGACCTTGGCGGCGGCGGCACCATTGCCAAGTACGTGGCCAACCGCGGCATCCCGGTGCTGGACATCGGTGTGCCGGTGCTGTCCATGCACTCGCCCTTCGAGGTCATCCATAAGACCGACCTGTACATGGCCTACCGCACCTTCTCGCTGTTCTGCCAGAACGCGGAATAAAGATTTAGCCCCGGATCGCCCGCAGCCGCAGGTTTTCCGGGGCTTTTTTGAAAAAACTTGACCTTCAAGTGTCTTTAAGGTGTAATGTGAGTGCGGAGGTGAAGCAAATGAACATCAAACAGGCTTCGAAACAGAGCGGGGTGTCTGCCCCCAATATCCGCTTCTATGAAAAAGAAGGACTTCTGAATCCCGCCCGGCTGCCCGGCAACGATTACCGCGACTACACAGAACAGGATATCCGCGCCCTCCGGTTCATCCGGATGCTGCGGATGCTGGATGTGCCGCTTCCGGTCATCCGGTCCGTGCTTGCAGGCGATGCACCGCTGGGGAGTGTCCTGCGGGAGCAACAGACCGCACTGGAACAGCGCGCAAAGCAGCTGGAAGGGGCGGCGCGTTTTTGTGCAGAACTGGCCCGGCAGGACCCGTCTGTGGCATCACTGGATGTGGACGCCTGCCTGTCCCGGATGGAGGACCCTGCGCAGCCGCAGAACTTTTTCTGCGGCTGGGTGCAGGATTACCGCACGCTGGCGCAGGTGCAGCATCAGAAACACTTTTTCTTTATCCCGCAGGGCAGCATCAACACGCCGCAGGAGTTTGCCGCGGCCTTGCAGGCGTATGCAGAGGAACACGGGATGCAGCTCAGCCTGACAAAAGAAGGAATGTACCCGGAATTTTCGCTGGATGGGATCCTATACAAAGCCTACCGCAACCCGGGCAAGTACCGCGATGAGATCTGCTGTGATGCTGCATCTCCGGAACAGCTGAACACCGGGCTGCCGTCCCGGCGGGAGCGACAGCTGCAGGTCCTGCGCATCCTTCTGCCCGCAGCGTTCACCTTTGCCGCCATTCTGGCGGCAGGCTGGGTGGCGACCGGCGGAGCGGACTGGCTCTGGCTGGCAGCACTGGCAGCGGCAGGGGTCCTGCTTGGCCGCGGCTTTGAACACCGCCTGTAACCGGGCTGGTCTGCTCAGTTCAGCGGCAGCGCTTCGGCCACCGTCAGGAAGGTGTAACCGTTGTCTGCATACCACCGGATGATGTCGGGCAGCGCCTCGGCGGTGGTGCGGGTGGTGGCGGAATCGTGCATCAGAACGATGCAGTTCGTCTGCTGCCCGGTCTCGTGCACCACATTGCGGTAAATGGTGCCCGCGCTTGGGTGCCCGCCCACGGCATCCTCGGCGCACACGTTCCAGTCCACCCAATGCCAGCCTTTCTGCTCTACTTCGGCTTTCAGCTGCTTCATCAGGCCTTTGCCGCCGTAGCGCCGACTGACGGTGTTGGTGCTGCCGCCCGGAAACCGTAGATACCGGATGCTCTCGGCATCCACATAGGGCGCAATGCGCTCCTTTAAAAGGGCAATGTCCTCCCAATAAGCGTCGCTGCTGCGGTAGATATCGCTGTACTCGTGGGAAGCAGAGTGTAGTGCGATCTGGTGCCCGGCGCTGACCGCTTCGGTGAGCAGGGGCAGATACTTCTCGTTGTAACCGGTAGCCACCACAAAAAATGTGGCGTGCACTCCGGCCGCGTTCAGCGCGCTGAGCACATCCGGTGTGGTCTTGCTGGGGCCGTCGTCAAAGGTCAGGCAGACCCACTTTTCCGGCAGCGGCTGGGCAGCAGGCTCCTGCTGCTCCTGTGCCAGAGCCGAAACGGCGGGGGAGAGCATCGAAGTGTCCGGTGCCGGGGTAAGATCCTGCGCCTGACATCCGGTGACGACCGGCGGCGCAGCAGATACAAACCCCATAATGAGGGCAAACAGCATCACGGCCGCAACTCTGGCCCGCCTGCGCCGTGCGAGATATTCTGCAAGCTTCAAGAGCAAAACCTCCTTTGTCTGTTTGGTTTGCTCTTATCAGAATATGAACGACGGCGGATTCTATGAAAAAAATCAGCCCACCCTCTGCCGTTTATCCAGCCGCATCTTGTCAGCTATCATCGCAATGAACTCGCTGTTGGTGGGTTTTCCGCGCAGGTTATGGATGGTATAGCCGAAGTAGCTGTTGAGAGTGTCCACATCGCCCCGGTCCCATGCCACCTCGATGGCGTGGCGGATGGCGCGCTCCACCCGGCTGGCGGTGGTGCCGTTTTTCTTGGCGATTTCCGGGTACAGACGCTTGGTCACAGCGTTGATATACTCCGGCTCGTTCATGGTGAGCAGGATGGCATCCCGCAGGAACTGGTAGCCCTTGATATGGGCAGGGACGCCGATCTGATGCAGGATCTCGGTAACGGTCAGCTCATCGCTGTCCACACTGGTGTGCAGGATGTGCTTTTCCGGGCCAAGTGCCGCCTTGAGCACCCGTGCGGCAAGCACGGTCTCATCAAAGGGCTTTACAAAGTAGTAGGCAAAGCCTTCGTCCAGCAGCTCCTGTACCATCTCTTCGCTCTGGAAGGCACCGGTCACGAAGAAGGAGGTGTGCCGCTCACCGGCGGCATTGTAGCGCTGCTTTACCGCAAGGGCATCCAGACCGGGCATAAAAGCATCCAGCAGGACCACCTGCGGGCGCACGGTGAGCATTTTCTGCAGGACCTTGTTGCCGTCCTTTTCCACAACGGTCACGTCCACGCCCTTCTGCTCCAGCGCTTCGCGGCAGGCGGCAGTGAACGGGGCACCAGTATCCGACATCAAAAATCTAACTTTGTCCATGGTTGTTTCCTCCAATGTGTGCAGTTCCCTTAACACCATGGATTTTACCATAATTTTCCAGAACTTTCAACGGTTTATATTGGTAAATTTTGGCAAAGAAAATCGAAATGCGCAAATTTTTTTGCAGATCAGCTTTATGGCTGCGCAGCATCGTCTGTTTTTTCAACAGCGCGGGCCTGCTTGAGCATGGTCTGAGCAAAAATGCCGTAGCCCCGCGTGGGGTCGTTTACCAGCACATGGGTCACTGCACCCACCAGTCTGCCGTTCTGCAGGATGGGACTGCCGCTCATGCCCTGCACGATGCCGCCGGTTTTGGCAAGCAGCTGCCGGTCGGTCACGCGCAGGATCATGTTGCGGTGGGGGTCTGCGTCGTTTACCTTTTCAATGCGGATGCGGTATGCCTTGGGCACCTCGCCGTCCACAGTCGTCCAGATCTCGGCATCGCCCGGCACAACCTCCTGCGCAAAAGCCATCTCCAGCTCCGGGCCGGAAAATGCAGCCCGTGTTCTGCCATAGACCCCGGTCTTGCTGTTGATGCAGATGCTGCCAAGCGCATGGGTGCTCAGAAAGCGGCCCTTCAGCTCACCGGGGCTGCCCACGGTGCCGCTGGTACACCCCACGATCTGGCAGGGGACGATCTCGCCGCTGCGCAGGGCCACGCTCTCACCGGTGTCGCTGTCGCTGATGGGGTGGCCAAGCCCGGCAAACACCCCGGCGGCATTGTCCACAAAGGTCATGGTGCCTACCCCGGCGGAAGAATCCCGCACCCACATCCCGGCGCGCCACTGCCCGGCGGTGCTGTCCCACACGGGGGTCAGCCGGGTCTGGAATTGCTCACCATTGCGGATGTAGACCACCTGCACCGGCGCGCCTGCGGCCGTTTCCAGAGCATCGTGCACGGCATCGTTCGTCTCGGTCAGGGTGTCGTCCATGCGCACCACCCGGTCGCCCAGCCGCAGCCCGGCCTTCTTGGCGGGGTTCGCGGTGCCGTCCGGGGTGTTCAGGTCGGAAAAGCCCACAATGAGCGCACCCTCGGAGAACATCTTAACGCCGAAAGGCGTACCGCACACGGTTACCACCGGACGTGTTTCCACCAGAGCGCGCACAGTCTTGACGGGCAGCCACCCGCCAATGGACAAAGTGGCCTGATAGCTGCCCGCAGCCTGCGTGCTGGCCGCGTTGCGGGAGCCAGCGGTGCGCAGCGGCTGCACATAGGCAAAACGGGGCAGGGTAAGGGTCTGGCCGGGTTCCAGCAAAATTTCAGCAGGCAGACTGTGCCACAGCCAGCCCAGCACCGCCAGCGCGGCCACCAGAAGATAAGCTGCCGCAATGCTGCCAGCGCGGCGTAGTTTTGATCTGCGCATCGGCAAAAAGCCCCTTTCCGCCATGGAAAATGATACGATCGTCCGGCGATAGTATGCGCTGTGAAGGGCGGAAATATCAATGCAGTGATTGACTTTTGCCGCCGGAACTGATACTATATTAAGGCGGTTTGGCCGCAGCTGCAGAATAGAAGAATACGCGGGTATGGTGGAATTGGCAGACGCGCAGGATTTAGGTTCCTGTGCCGCAAGGCGTGTGGGTTCGACCCCCACTACCCGCATACAAAGAAAAGCGCGTTGGCTCGTACAGAACCAGCGTGTTTTTTCTTATCATGGTAACACTTTTGGTAACACTATTAAGTTTTCAGACTGCTCTCACCAGCGCATTATACAACATCTCAATGAACTGTACCGCGCTGGGCGCACCGGTCAGCGGATAGCCTGCCAGCTGCTGCACATACTCCGGGTTTGTGAGCCATGCACCTTTAGCTGCCCGGCGTACAGCGCTTTGAATCGCTTTTGGCTCACATCTTCTGCGGTCGGCGATAGGGGTATAGATATCTTTCTCAACGGCCTGCAGGCGGTCTTCCTGCTCACAGACCAGCTCAAGACACTGGCACAGGATACTGTAGGCGCTCAGATTACGTGTAATGCCCATCGGGCGCAGCAAATCATTGACCTGAGTGGACAATTCGGAAACGATCATAGTTGACACATCCTTTCTATGCGTCAACTCTAACCGAAAAATACTTAAAATTTACCAATTACGTCGATATACGTCGTAAAGCGTCGAAACACGCCAAACAAAAACAGCCCCGAGGAACCGTCAGGCTCACCGGGGCTGTTGCTATACTATGATTTTGTTGGCGTTAACATTTTCGTGATGCCGCGAAAACATCACATATAGGTCTTTTGACTGCGCACCTGAGCTTCGATCATCGGCTTCAGGTAGCTGTCGAGGTCGCCGAAGGTCTCCTTGATGAACGTGATGGTCTCCTGCGTCAGGGCTTTCTTCGCTGCAGCCAGTGCGCGGTTGTAGGCAATGCGCTGCGCAGCCTCGTCGAACTTGTCCTGCTCCTTCAGGGCATCAACATAGGTCTGGTTGACGTACTGGACAGCGTTAAACACCGCGGTGGCGGCATTCTGGAGACAGGTCTGCGCAAACTTGTTGTTGATGTAACCGTTTGCAATGCTGACACCTTTGTTCAGGCCCCAGCCGAAAATGACGGTCATTGCGGGGATGCAGGCAGTGAGTGCGACTTTCAGAAATTCATTCATAAGAGCTTATCCTTTCTGCTCGGTTTCCGAGCGCTGCTTTAAAATGTCCACGGCCTTGGTGATCGCTTCCGGGATGGGCAGTCCCATCAAGCCCGCGTTTTCGATGATGGAAATGGTCTCGTTACAGATAAAGCCGATCACAACGGCATCCCTCACAAAGGTGGAACCCATCACGGCATCCAGCCTGCAGGCCACCAGCACGATCAGCAGCGTTTCGCCCTTGCGGCACAGGCCTTTCCACCCGGCGCGGGATTCCAGTGTGCCGTCTTTGCTCTTCGGGCTGGCGTGGAAAACCCCGGCGACCACAAGCCCCGTGATGTAATCGACTGCCATGAACAGGATCAGCGTCGAAAGTGCCGCATCCCATCCGCCGAATTGACTTGCGATCAGACTGCCGATTACTCCAACCATGGTGCAAACTCCATTCTTCACTACATCACCCATCTGCTTTTTACCTCCCGCACATCGACGTGGACAAAACCGTCCGCGTGGTATCGTCCAATGCCTCCCTTGCCGGGAAGCAGTGTTTCGACGTAGGCCGCCAGCGTGTCCACTGACACGCCAGCGATCCAGATGTCAGCCGCCTTGCCATAAAGGTGCTGGCTGTACTTGGCCGCCTTCTTCTGCTTGGCGTTGTGGCTGGCAGTGCGGAAAGCACTGTTGATGTTCACAGCCTTGCCGAAGTGATCCCGGATTTTTTGCAGTAGAGCCACAAGCTCGTCATCAATAAAGATTGGGTCGCTGCCGTCTTTGCACTTGAACTCCCGGACGTGGAAGTTCTTGCTCAGAGCCTTGCTCCCATCCTTCGCATAGGAATAGGCTTTAATCGCCATTGTTGTTTTCTCCTTTCTGGCTCAATGCCATTTGCAGCCGCTCGACCCACACTCAGCCACCAGCACTGCAAATTCGCCGCGCTCTGCGGTCGTGTCCGCACCACTGGTTTCCAGCCGGGTCATCAGCCTTTCGCACAAATCAGGCCAGCCCATCGGTTAGTCCCGCTCCTTCTGCTTTGCGGCCAGCAGGCCGGTCAGTTCCGTGTAGTGCCCATCGGTCAGCTTGCCAGCAGCGTAGAAGATATCGATCTTCTCAGCCAGACCGTCGATGGTGCCGCGCTGGATCATGCGCTTGCAGGTACGATACAGAACCATTTCAGATGATTTAGACATAATGTTTTTCCTCCCTATCAGGTGTTATCAGCGTTATCGGTGTCGTCCGTATCGGAGACACCCAGTTCCAACATGGTGATGCGATACTCCTGATCGACCACCATTTCGTCCGTGTCGCTCTGTGCAGCTTTCAGGGCCGTCACCGTTTCCGGCAGCTGTTCCAGCTCCTGCTGCTTCTTGGCTGCAGCTTCTTTTTCTGCCCGGGTGGGCAGGCTGCATTTTTTCCAGATAATCATGTGAATCCCTCCTTACTGGAATGCGCCGCTGACGGCTTCGATGTAGCCACCCTCGCCGGATTCGCCGCGCTCCACGCTGACGCGGAAGTTAAACGCCGCGCCGTTGGTGGTGGTCTTATTCTCAAAGACGATGTTCACGCCTTTTTTTACCTCGGTCGTGGCATCCTGCCAGACCGGGGCCGCGTCCTTGGCGTTGTTCGTGACCTCTGCCTTGAACACAGCGTCATCGGGAATGCTGCCCGTCACCTGAAGCACGGCAACGGTAATGTCGCCCTCAACGGCCAGCGGTTCAGCCAGCGTCACGCTTGCGGCGTGGACGGCCTTGGTAAAGGTCGCGGACGTGCTGACGGTTTCCTTGCCGTCGCTCACCTCAACGGTGATGGTGTGGTTGCCGTTCAGGATTTTCTGGAATCCGGCAGCGCTGGCCGTCTGCTCAAAGGTCAGGGCCGTGCCGCTGGCAACGCCGGTGCGGGTCTTGGTGGTCTTGCCGTCCAGCTTTTCGGTGACGGTCAAGGTGTCGCCGTCGGCATCCCTGACGGTGTACTTCCACGCAAAGGCCGCGTTCTTCTGCCCCAGAGCTGCGCCGTCCGTGCTGACGGTAGGTGCAGTGTTGACACTGACCGTGCCATCGTCAGAGACCACGAGTGTAGAGGGAAGAATGAAAGCGGGGCGAACACCATAGGAGTCGTCGTACCAGTTGTAGTAGGAGCCATCCGAATTGACGTACCAGACGCCGTAGGTGTTGTTGGTGACCGGAGAGCGCAGCCACCAGACGGCAGCGTCGCTGCCATTGTATGCAATACGCTTGCTGTTACCGCCGGAGCTGTTGCCAAAGTATGCCAGCCTCACACCGTCCTTCGGGAAATAGCCGTTGTCGCTGGTCGTCCAACCAACCTCATAACCAGACAGCAGGAACACTTTGGTGCTCAGGCCGTTGGAGCCGGTGGCAAGGCTGCCGCCGGAACCAGTGCCGTTCTGGTACGGGATTCTCACCTGCTTAATAGCCGCCCGGATGTTGCTGTCGATGAGGTTGTAGAACGTTCCGTTCAGGTATGTGTGGATGCTGGAATCCTTGTAGGAGTTATTGTTGCCGAACGTGGATGTGGTGTAGATGTCCTTCATCAGCAGCCACGTTCCATTGCAACTCGAATCATAGGTGCTGGTGTTCGGGTTGCCCTGCTGCACGACAATAAAATCTTTGGACGCGCCGTTGACCTTGATTTTGACAATGCTGCCAACGGCCTTTGCGCCTAATCTTACATTTGCCATAAAAATTCACCTCCTTACTCAAAATTCAATCCTTGACAGATCGGCGTTCCACACACCTGTCACGGTCAAGCCGTCCAGCGACTCAAAGGTGACGGAGAACGGATTTGCCGTTACGTCGGTCGCGATCTTCAATTGAAGGATATCGATATCCGCCTGCATCTTTGCAGCGGCGATGCGCAAGTCTTTGTGAGACTCCGGGGACAGGTCGTGCTCCTGAATCCGCTCTTCGACAAACAGCTGCAAGCTCTGCATCTCAGCGCTCAGATTGATCACGATCTCCGCATCCCGGGAGATCACGATCACCACAGTGAAAACGAACTCAAACTCCTGATCGGTGGAAGCCGCCGGGATCTCGACACCGCGGTCATCCTGCACGAGGAGCAGGAGCGTATCTTCTGCCGCCCCGGTCTGCCGCCCGAAGAGGGCAATCTGATGCAGGGTGTAGGTATCCTCCGCGCCGGTAATGCGAATCTTCACGCGGCGGGCAGCGCTGCCGTTTTCTTCAACAGACTTGATGCCCAGCAGCTCAAGCGCATGCCGCTCGCCGGTGACGTCGGTCTGCGCGTGGAGCACAGCGGCATTTGCAAGACCGCTTCCTCCGACAGCCTGCGTAATCGTGAGCTGCTTGCCCGATACGGCATCCATCAGCAGCTCAATGCCGGCATCGGTATAAGCCAGCGTTTCCCAACTCATTGCGTGTCCTCCTTTTTGATTTCAGGCATCCGCACCGATGCAAGGATGCTTGTGCCGCAGGGTGCGGCGGCAATGTAGGCATATGCTTCTACGGGGTCACAGAACAGATACATTCCGAACACGATATTCGCAGGCTTGATCTGGTTTACCATGTGGATCAGTTCTTCGCGGTGAAGCTTATCTTCAACGTGAGTGCCGATGGTCAGCAGGTAAGCCGGATAATCCACGCGGCATGTCCACCGGCCAACGCCCAGTAACGTGTCGAGCTGTTGGTACAGAAATGCAAGTGTAAAGGGTGGGCGGGTGCACAAACGCGACAGAATGCGCTGCCGTCGAAAACTCAGCGTTTCGGTCAAAGGCTTTGCCCGGATATGCAGGACTTGTTCCCATTTCTGCACAGAATCCACATCCATGGTCTGGACAAAAAAGTTCTTCCCGATGACCCGTACACTATCAGCTGTCCGGGAAAATTGTGCTTTTTCAGCGTCACAGACCTGCTGGTATTCCGCAATTTCCCGGTAAAAAGGCGGCAAAAGGGAATGCAGGTCATGGTTCAGGTCAAGTTCCATGTAGTTCCACCTTCCCCAGCACCGGAACCTGCTGCAAAGCACCGGTCTGCTGCAGCGCCATGTCCGCAGCAATCCCATTGAGCGTCAGAGCCGAAACATTGACGACCCCATCAAGAGAGATGAGCGCGGCAAGGACACGAGCAAGATACACCTCTGCCGAGTAGGCAATGGCCGTACTGCTGATATTGACATCCCAGTTTTTACGAATCTGCAGCAGGTAGTCACTGACAGCGTCCTGCGCAGGCTGCTGTACGGTTTCAAGTTCGTGTCCGGATGCAAGGGTCAGCGTGGCAGAAATGTCTACAGGCACTGTCTTCGGCGCTGTGACGGTCACCTGCGCACCGATGGGCGCAAGCCCAAGGCCAAGCCCCTGACCGGGCGGGGGATCGATGGCATTCTGTACCATCTGCACAAGATCACTGGACGCAGGAAGAAAGTCGGCTCCCAAGATGGAGCAGCACACCGTGCCGCCACCATCCCACACGGGGTAGACCTGCACAGCGCCCACGCCGTCTATCGCTTCGATCTCCTCAACGTACTGTGCCACGTTTCCACCAAAGCTGCGGCTGTTCAGACGTTCAATGATTCTCGCGCGGAAAGGCTCATCCTCTTCGGTGTTTTCGCCGGGAATCAGAAGATCCGTCAACTGAGCGCTGTTCAATCCTTCAATGGAATCAATCGGCAGAATGGGGCCGGAGTATCGGTTGCCGATATCACCGGCAGTCTCAGCCTGCAGACGGTAGGCGCTTCCCTCCGTAATGGTGGAGATGACCACAAAATTGATACTCTCAGTGCCATTGATCGTTGAAAATCGCGCACCGATCGGAACTTCACAGTCAAAGATGCCGACCTTTACAGCGGCGGAAGCCTGCTTGCGGGTGATACCGGCCAGCACTGCCAGAAGATCCAGCGAATCGCCGGAGGCTGTCTGGACGAACGCCTGTTTCTGCACAAGGTCGAGGCTCAGATAAAAGCCCTCAAGCACGTAGGCTGCCGGGCCTACCGCGGTCTGGATAGGGCTGGTATCACGCTTGTCGTAGGTGTCGGGCACAAGGGAAAGCATGTGATCGAGAATGTTTTTATAGGTTGCAGCTGAAAAATCCTGCATCAGAATTTCACCTCCGTTCCGGTCTCAACATCGCCATAGACTGTTTCGACGGTAAAACTTACCGTCAGGTTTTGCCCATTGATGCTGTATTCGTAGTTTTTTAGGCCAATAATGCGGTCGTCTGCCAGCAGCGCATCCTGCAGACGGCGCTGCAGTTCTGTGGCAACATAACCGGCATCCTGTCCGACCAGCCCTTCCCATTGCATACCGCTTGCCGGCTGGTAGATCTGCCAACGATAGCGCTCTACGTTCAGGATGATCTCAACTGCCTGCTTTACGGCATCATAGCCGTCGCATGTTCCGGCGATACGTCCAGCTGCACGGTCGATCTTCCATGTCAGGGAAGGCTGAGCGACAAACTCAACGCCGCCCGATAAATCGATGCTGTTTTCCGGCAATACGGCCATTTAATCACCACCTTCATATACACGAGATAACACGACGAACTTCTGGCCACGCTGCACACGCAGAAGAAGCACCTTGTCACCGGCTTTCAGGGCAGGGTTGAGGATGATATATTTCTTATCCTTGCTCAGTGAAAGGACTTTTCCATTCTCCCAGCCTTTGATGTTCTCGCTCTGTACAGAGCTGTCTGCGCCCCCTGAGAGCAGGGAATAACCAGTGTAAGGCTCCGATGGGCCGCCTGTGCTGCCGTGAACACCAGCGTGTATATGGGGCATGGCGTGCCGGTGTTTCAGCAGCGGGATCTTCTTTTCAATGACCGGCTCTGCAAGGTAGAGAATATCCTGCCGCAGTGTAGCCATTTCCGTGTTGATGGAGATTTCCAGCACATCATCATCGGGCGGGGCCTTTACCACGGTGCCGATCTGCAGATCGGTGGGCTGGTCAACGTCTCCGGCAACCCGGTTCAGCTGCAAAAGTGCTTCCACGATGTCCAAAAGATTTCCCTCCCTTACAGAGCTTTTGCTTCCAGTTCCATGGTGTGCAGATCGTTTTCCCACGTATGAGAGACCTTTTCCAGCATGACATACTTGCGGAACGGGTCGCCGTCAAGATCATTGATATTGACCAGAAGAAGCTGTCCCGCCCGCAGGCTATTGACACCCAGCGAGGTGAATTTGAGTTGCTGCAGAACGCGATTGTAATACTCCAGACTGACCTTTGCCTGCTCCTTGACCTGTGCGTCTGTGGCCGCTTCGTCCACCTTTTGATAGAGCTGCAGCAAGCCCCAGCGGGCAATGGTGTCCGAATCCTTTCGGATAAAAACATCGGACTTGCCGGTCTCCTTGTTCGGACGCACCAGCTTGATGCTGTTGTAGGTCTGGGAGTCAATGGACGTGTTGTAGCTGTAGTTGGTCATCAGGCTCTTTTCGCCGATGATGTAGTCGCTCTTCATATCAGCTGCAGAGCGCAGAGCAACACCATCTCCAGAATCGTAAAAAACAAAGACCGTGCCGGTATTCAGCAAGGTCTTCTGGATGGCAGTATTGATGATGTCGATGCAGCTTTTATCCTGCATCACGAGGGAGGGGAGTTTGTAGCCGGTATCGGCCAGCGTGCCCACATCTACCTGCAGGTCTTCACAGATCTGCTTGATAATGTCGGCGGCGCTCTGGGCATAAAATGTGTAGCTGTTATTTGCTTTCAGGTAGCGCAGCCGGTCATAGCAGACCACATCCACAGGCCCCCAACGGTCCTGCCCGCGGCTGAATACCCATCCATAAAACTGCAGTTCTCCATCTGCGGAAAACCGTACAACGTCGCCCTCTTCGATTTTGGATTGCGGCGTGCGAAGATAGGTGAAGGTAAGCTTGCCGGGATTCCCGGTGCGCTGGGTGATCCAGCTTGCGGTTGTTACGCTGTTAGTGAGGTTTAGCAGGTCTCCGGGCGTTTTGCGGCCCACGATCAGTTCATAGCTCACCGGTTCACCTCCGTGAGGTCAGAAGCGGACATCCAGCCGAATACCACCCCGGAAAGATCCTGCACGCAATACGGATGCGGGTTTGTGCGGGATACGATGCGCCGTACCTGCACCTGCTGGCCGCTGAGCGTGCCGGCAGGTGTTGGTGCAGTGCTGGTGCTGTAATATTTCCCGTTTGCCTTACGCTGGGCACCCACATAGAGTTTGCTGCTTTGGATGCTGCGTGCTGGAGTAAGGATCACTTTTACAGCACTGACAGTAGACGTTGCGACAGCAGCGGCAGAAAGCGCCCGCGTGACAGTGTTTAGCGCAGAGGATGCCGTAGTGGCTGCAGGCGAGAAGTTTCCGCTGCTGCCCTGCAGAACAGCCTTCTGCGGTGAAAAGTCCTTGTATTCAGTAATGGTCAGGTCAAAGTAAAAGTCGCCGGTCTCGCCGCCGCGCTCCTCGGTCTTGAAACTGGTAACAAGGCACTCAAAACCCATGCCGCCACCCAGAAACGGGGTGCCGTTCTCATAATAGCGCACCGGCGTATAGACGATGGGCCTTTTCTGATCCATTGCGCTCTTGAAAAACGTAATGTACACCGATGGCGGTAAAAACACGGCCGCGCTCATCCATGGGAGCCTGCGTCCGGGAAACAGACCGGAGATCGTTACCTTGCGCAGCTTTGGCGTGCGCGGCTGCATGACAGGGCCAAGGCCAAGCACATTATACTCGCCATTGTCGGATTCTTTGGTCTCCGGAAGCTTTTCCGGGTTGATGGGCAGGGACAGCACGGTGCTGTCCCGTGAAAAATAAATGCGGTAAAGGCTCGGCATACATTCTCCTTAATTGACCGCAACGACACTGCCACTCTGCACGCGCTCCATAATGAGGTCGCCCAGAAGATCGGCAAGGCTCTGGCGGTCGGCTTCAGTGTTTCCGGTGTTCTGGCCTTGAACAGTAATGACCGGGGCCTGCGAGGTGAGGTTGATGTTGTTCACGAATTTACGTTCCGCAATATCAACCATCATCTTGAGCTGCTCATCTGAAAGATCAACCGTTTTTGCGATCTTACCGGTGTTGTTCTTAATTGCGCCAACATTATTCAGCAGGGAATTGACATCTGCTGCCTGAGGAACGCCCAGATCGCCAAGACCGCCCGGCCCGAACAGGTTGCCAAGGCTGAGGTTGGAACCCCAATCATATCCTCTGGTGTAGGCGCTTCCGAGATCCATGTTCTCCCACGGCTTCACATACTCGGTATAGCCGCTGTTCTGGATCTCATCGCTCCGTTTTTTGGCAAGATCGGTGATCCAGCCGCCCAGGCCGCTGGTCAGATCGACCGTCACGCCGGGGATCATGTTGATAAGCCCCTCAACAGCGGACGCAATATTCTGCATATACTGCAAAACGGTGATTGCCATATCATAGAACAGAACTTTCACAGCTGCGACCGGGTTCGTGAACACATTGCCCACAAAGTTTGCAAACATGGCAAATCCATTCTGCAGGGGAACCAGAACACTGTTGAACACGAATGCACCCATCACAGCAAATGCGCCCGTAATGATACCTGTAGCGGAAACGCTTGTGCCTGCAAAGTGGTTCATCACAGCAACACTTGCATACAGGGCAGCTACCAGCACCAGAACGGCGGCAGCGGCCAGTGCGGCCGGGTTTGCGGCCATGACGGCATTGAGAAATGCCTGTGCGGCAGCGGCTTTCTCAGAAGCAAATGCCAGAATGTTCGTCCAGTTGGCGGCAATCAGCAGCACACCAAAAGCGGTTCCCAGAGAAATCACAATTGGGACAACCGTCTGGATGTTGTTCGCTACCCAGTTGATGGCTGACAGCAGCGGGTCAAGGGCACGGATGGCAGCGTTGGAAGCCACCGTCCAAACCTGCGCCCAAGTCATGGGGGTTTTTGCAAATTCAGCGTTGGTCTCTGCTGCGGCTGCAAACATGGCGTTTTTTACAATGGCGGCGGTGATCTGCCCCTGTGCACCCATTTCGCGCAGCTTGCCCATATCCACCTGCAGATAGTCCGCAATGGATCTTGCAATGGCCGGTGCCTGTTCCATGACGCTGTTCAGTTCATCGCCGCGCAGCACGCCGGACGCAAGGCCCTGTTCCATCTGAAGAATTGCAGCCTGCGCAGCTTGCCCGGATGCGCCAGAGAGCGCAAGCTGTTTGTTCAGCTGTTCTGCAAACTGCACGATCTCCTTCGTGTTGTCAAATGCGCTGCCCGCCATAGTACCCAACTGTGAAACCAGCCCCATGGTGTCCATAAAATTGCCGCGGGAACGCTGCGCGGACTGGTAGATCATCGTTTCCAACTGCTGCGTGGTCTGCAGGCCATCGTTCATACGGTCAAGCCGGGCGCGGGTAGAAACCAAGCTGTCTGAAAGGTCTACGGCTCTTTTCAGCCCCTGAATACTGAGGTAAGAAGCAGCAAGCCGTTTCACAGCGCTTGCCAGAGCATCAGCGGAAGACGTGGCCGCTTTCTGATTGTCCGAAAGTTCTTTGGTGCTTTTGGATGCTTTTTCAGCGGCATCGGCCTGTTCTCGGATAGCGGCGGCTTCTTTTTCCACCGCAGCCTGCGTTTCACGGGCTTTTCCGGTAAGGATGCCGGTTTGTGTACCCAGCGCTTCCACCTTCAAACGCAGGCGTTCGTTCTGGGTCTCAAGCTGTTTGTACGCAGCGGTGCCCGCTTCACCGGCAGCGCGCATGGCATCCAGCTGCTGAGCACTGGCTTCAAAGGCCGCAGTTGCCTTAGCAGAAGCAAGCTCTGTGCTCCGCAGTGCGGATTCATAGCTTTTCAGCTGGCGCTGTGCAGCGGTGGTTGCAGAAGCCGCATTCTTCGCGACTGTGATATACCCGGCCAGCGGATTGGAAGCCTGATCGTCCAGAATGAACCTTGAATGGATATCAGCCACTGTGTCCAGCCTCCTTCATCTGTCGGGATTCTTTTAAGCGCTTTTCCATTGTACGCAAAGCAAATGCCCGGACCAGAGCCTTTTCACGCTCCGGCAGGGCATCGTATTGACCGGGGGACCAGCCGAGATTGTCAAAACAGTAGTAAGCTGTCAGAACATCAATATCCCAGAGGTCCCCGGCGATCAGTTTTTTGCTTCTTCGTCCGGGCCTTCATCCAATCCGGACAGTTCGTTGATGGCGGTGATGAGTTTGAGAAACTCACCGGCCAGCAGCATCTTGCCGGGGACCTGGACAGGATCTTTGGTGTTATAGTTTTCGCACAGCTCAGCGCTGTGAAAGTCGGGGAATACCGTTGCAGCCACGATCATGCGGCTGGAATATTCGTTGGCATCCATCTCGTCCTGCCACTGCTGGCCTACCTTTTTCTTGCGGGTGGATGCCTTGAGCAGGGAAGAATTTTCTTCCTGGGTCAGGGCGCGGATCTTAAACGGAACAGGTTTGCCATCTGCGCCGAGAAAGCGCTTGGAAATGACAAGCTCCTTTTCTTCCGTAGGAACAGCGGGATGCAGAAATGCGGAAAGTGCGCTCATAAAGAATACCTCCTATCAGTTGCCCAGATTGACCGGGTCGGAAAATGCTTTCAGACGGTTTACCTTGGTGTAGCTGAAATTGAAGTCATAGTTCAGCATTGCTTCGTCGTCGTTCAGGATGGACAGCGGAATCTCACCGGTCAGCATACAGCCATAATAGCCCATGACCTGATCGCCCACGCTGGCCGTGGGGTCGTTGTTGGTGATGGTGATATCAAAGGTTTCCATTACACCAGTGTTGATATACTGCAGCAGCATATCGGTGAACAGGTTGCTGCCGTTGGAACCAAAGTAGACATTGCCGGTGCCGGTCTGCGTGACACCATTGGCCTTTTTCTGCACCGTGCGGGTGCCGATGGTCTTCATGTCCGAGGTCTGAATGCCAGCCACAGTCTTGATGTTTTTCATGCCGCAGATCTCTGTGATGCGGCCATCACGAGTGACGGTGATTTTGCCTTCGGCACCGTTCAGGGTGTCCTGTGCAAGCAAATACATTAAAATCCCTCCTTACGACACATCCAGCGTGATGTAGATCTTGTTGGTGCTGCCCACGGCTTCGATCGCCAGCGTGATAAGCACCGCGTCCTTGGCATCGCCCTTCTCAACGGTGACATCGGTTTCGCCATCAAAGTTCTGGATGCCACCGGATGCCTGCAGCTGGGTCAGGTACTTCACGACGGCGCTCTTGTACTCCATGCGGCCCGCATCGGTGTTGTCCACAATGCCCACATAGTTCTTGGAGAACTGAGAATACAGGTCGTTGGCGATGGTGTTGCACAGCCGCATGGTACGGTTGTAGCGGTACACCTCGCCGATCTCCGAAGTGTAGGTGACCAGAGAATTGATATCATACTCCACGCGGACTGTACCATCATCGGCATTCAGGACGAACTTGCCGGAATTGATGGCATCCACGTACTGGCTGTGGGTCAGCCGGGGAGAGATGTCCACAGCATTGGGATAGACGGCGTTGGTCAGATCCTGTCCGTAGGTGGCGGCAGCCAGTGCGCCGCCTGCCCACCAGCACACCTGCTGCGGGGTCAGGGTTGTGCCATCGTCCAGCACAACGCCGGTGTCCACGTTGACGATATAGCGGGTGTCAGGATTGGTGCTGCCGGATTCCACCAGCTGAGAATAGCGGCCCGTCTCGGTATTGACCCGCTTGATGAAGCTTTCCATCGCGGTACGCGCCGTGTTGTCCGCGCCATCGTAGATCAGCACATCGAACTTGTAGGGCTCAATGGCGGTCAGGAATGCGCTGTAAGCCGAAGCTGCTACCACGCCGTCCTCTCCGCCGGTCAGGGCAGTTCCGACATTGGCAGTCAGAGCGCCGGTGCCGCTCCAGTCCACCCAGCTGTTTGCAGCCAGTTCTTCCACCGTCTTGGCGGTCTGCTGGTCTTTGATCTCACCATCCACTACAGTTGAGACCTCAAAGCTGCCTTCCGGCGAGGAAAGCGCCGTCACAACGACGGAGATATCGTTCCCGCGTACGCCCACATACTTTGCGGTAGCGGTCAGCGGCGCGATCTCCATGGTGGCTTTTACGGCACCACTGGCCGTGGGACGGTACAGCAGTACCTTGCGGGGCGCTGCCGTGCGGTTGGTGCCCTTGAAGATCTCGGTCAGAAACCGGTTTTCCGGCGCAGTAATATCATAACCGGTGTACACGGTCATGTCGGCACCGGCATCGATCTCAATCACTTTGGCCGTCGGACCCCAATGCAGAGGTTCACAGAGCGCAGCAATGCCGCGGTCGCCGACGGTCAGATCCTGTTTGTTCTTCGACCGGAAGCGAAAGTAAACGCCCGGCCGGACTTTGTTTTGTACGGTAAAGGTTCCACCTGCTGCCATAGCGGGTCACTCCTTCCAAAAATCTTTCACAGCGGCCTGCGCCTCTGCGAGGGTGTAATACGGTTTGTTCAGTACCGCAGCCAGAAAGTCCGGCTGATATCTCGCAAAACGCGGGTCCTTCAGCAGAACTTCACGGCGATACTGGGTTTCTTTTTCTTTCATTTATCCACCTTCTGATCGATGCTCAGGGTCTGCATCTTTACAGCATCTTCGGGCTTTTCCACAAAAATACGCAGCTCGAATTTGTAATGCAAACCGTCGGAATCAATGTCTGTCTTGCGGTCATAGGCCCGCAGCAGGGCGGTGTCTGTACCATCGGTATAGGGAAACACCTCCATGCAGAGGTCTAAGGTTTCTGCGGCGGAACTGTACTGCTGCTGCAGGTCAGGCAGGTTGTAATCCAGCAGATAGGTCAGGTCTACGCCGATGGTGCGCAGCCAGCGCCCACCCGGGTGCGGTTTGATGTTGGAATACCGCTGCTGCAGGAACATGCAGGGCGGTTCTACACCCTGCTGGGCGGGATCTTCAAGCATCTGCACACCGGGCAGGACAGGCGCGAGATGTGCCGCCAGCGAACGTGCAATGGTGGTAACTGTAAAGTTCATCTCAGAATCCTTTCCAGCTCTCTTCCGGTTCTTTCCAGTTCCGCCTGCAGCGTTTCTTCGTAAGCCTGCTGGGCAGCATCGGTCATGTGCAAGCCTTCCACGTACTGCGTTTGGGTGCCCACCATGATGCCCACCTCATCTTTACGGCTGGGGTCATATTCCAGCAGGCCGAAAGCAGGGTTCACATACAGGCCGGGCACAAAATGTTTGTCCATCCGGTGGCCGTCATTCACAAAAGAAGCATATTCTTTGTTATTATTCAGCTCGGTGACATACTGCCCGGCCTGCTGCTCCGGGATGATCTTGCTGTCCGTGGCCCAATGCTGCTTCAGTTCACCGGTGCGGGTGTTGATGCCGCTCAGGCTGTCTGCTGTGGGCGGGGTCTTTTCCTGTGCGGCTTCCACTGCGCGGATGGTGGCGTTCTTCGCGGCAACAGAAATCATATCCGGCAGAACTTTTTGAGCTGCTTCCAGTTTTTGAATGTATTCATCCAGCGTCATTTCACACGCTCCTGCTTCAACAGTGTGATCTCCTGATGGGCCAGCCCCGGCATGACCGCACCGAAGGGTTCATAATAGCGCTCCGGTGTGTCTGCAAAATAGCGCTCGTCCGGCGCAGTATAACCCAGCTTTGCACCTCTGTGGATCACCAGCTCATCTCCGGGCTTGATATCCACTTCGATGCCGCAGGCCAGCTTATCGGTCTGGGTGATGCTGGCAGCAGTCTGGTTCATCTGCAGCCCGCTGGTCTTTGTCTGATAGACCCGGCAGGCAACACCGGAAAGCACCTTCCTGCGTTCCATGTGGGTCAGGCTGTTCTCGGTCACTTTCTCATTGCGGAACACATCTGCCGTGTCGGTGTACCAGTCCGTCCAGTCCATCCTTCATCACCTCAGATCACATAACTGCCCGCAAGCCCGATGAACCGGGCGCGGTTGGCCAGCATCTGGCCGTAAGTGGTAGCATTCAGGTCGCCCCAGTCCTCAGTGCCTGCGGTCAGGGCGGAGGTGTCGTAGGTCACAGAACTGTCGCCCAGTGTGGCGGATTTCACCACGCCCACCAGTGCACCGGAAGCTGCAGCCTGCGCAGGCGTTGCGCTGCTTTCAGCAAAGGTGCGCAGCTGCAGGGTCACGTAATGTGCCACATACAGCCCCACGGCGTAGTGCCAGCTGTACAGCCATTTGTCCGGCTGTACGCTGACATTGGCCATGCGCACGATCTCATTCAGCAGAGCATCCGGCAGGTGACACTTGCCGTCGGCATTGCAGAACTGCGGATATTCTTCCTTGAACTGCTCAGCGGTGTAATTTCCGACGCTGCCGCCGAGGTTCGCCGCCTGCTGGCGGACTCCACCAAACTGTGCACCGTAGATCATGCCGTTCTCCTTACTCTGCCGCAGCAGGCTCTGCGGGCTTCTCCTCAGCCTTGGCCCTGCGGGTCTTTACCGGCTTTTCAGCTGCAGCCTGAATGTCCTTATCGCGGTGTTCGGTGGCAACGATCTTACCATCGGCCGCCAGTGCCTTAAAATAGGCCGTCTCCGCGGCCCAGTCGGGGACGGTGGCAAAACCATCCTTTTTCAGCACGACCGGTGCAACACCGGGTGCAGGGCTGGGAATGATGATGTTGCGCTTTGCGAGGATGAACATGATGCTTCTCCTTTCTCAGATGCCGTCCACGTACAGAATGGAGGTGGGGTAGAACAGCTGCACCTCGGAAATGTTTGCCATGTATGCAGTATCATAGCAGACATTGGTCACGTTAGGAGCAGTCATGATGCGGCTCATAGGCACCAGTTCGTCCATCTTGATGTAACGGGGCTTGTTCACGTAACCCACCATGCGGTCGGTCTTGCCGGTACCTGCGCCCTTACACCAGCGGCAGCCGCCGATGAACAACTCACCACCATTCTTGACAGCGGCGTTGTTCTTCATCAGGAAGTCGTAGATGGTCTCGGATGCCAGATCGGACACCATGGTGGTCAGGATGTAGTTGTACTGCTCATAAGGCAGCAGGATGTGGTTGGGGATGGCATCGGTGTCATACTCGCAGGAAGCCCACACAGCGCTCAGCAGGTCGTTCACGTCCTTCAGGATCTGCTGCGGGGTCTTATCCTTCCACTTGGTAGAGGAGGAGTCCGCACCATTGCTGGCAGCAGTGGTCTCGGTGACATTGGGGTTGTTCATCAGGCCGGTGGTGCCGTAGTCCTCGAAGCCGGTGTAGACGTTGGCATCCATGTGCTTGTCGTAGGTCAGGCGGATGCCATCCTGCAGCAGCTGATCAAGGCTGCGGCCGATGAGGTTGGAGCGCTGCATGTCCACGAAGTTCACGCGCAGAGCCGCGCTGAACAGGTGCGCCTTGTATGCGCCCTTGGCAACGTTGGCCTGAATGATGGGCGTGCCGTTGGCACCGCCTGCACCCACAGCACCGGAGCCGGAGCCGCCGGTGATGCCGTAGGCCACGTTCATGGCGGTGACGTAGTCCACCCAGCCGCCGCCGGTCTGGATGGGGATATCGCGGGCATAGGTGACGCTGGTGAGGGGCTTGCGGATCAGCGGGTCACGCTTTTCCAGCTCACTGGTCAGGAATGCGCCACCAGACGCAATGCCTGCTGCGTCCATGGTAAAAGAAGAGCCGGACGGCGCAACACCGCCCAGCTTCGGGGTAAACACACCGGCATCGAAATTGCCGACATTCTGGAAATCTGCCATATTCTGTTCCTCCTGTTACACGTTCTGACGGGTGAGAATGACCAGCTCGGCCACGCCGTTTGCGTCTGCAGAGCCGCCCCACTGGCAACCGGTCAGCTTTACGGTGTTGGCGCTGGTGCTGTCTGCCTCGGCCTCAAAGCCGCCCACGACAGCATTGGGGAGCGAAGTGTTCTTGATGATGCGCACGTACACTGCGCCGCCGCGCTTCGGGGTGCCCTTCTGGCACAGCACGTTGATGCTGCCGCGCTGGAACACGCTGCCAGCATCGCCGGTGGTGTATGCGCCGGTGTTCTGGTCAGTGTAAGACAGGGCAGAGCGCATCTCGCGGCCTGCAACGCCCGCAAACCTGTCTGCGGTAACGCCGGAGCCCTGCATCAGGACAACGGCACCATTTGCATCATACATCAGAGCCATGCCGAAGGGCAGGGGCTCTTTTTCGCCCACAGGGCGAGTTACAACGATCATGTCGGGCTGGCGTGCGTAGGAACCGGCAAAGCCGTGCTCCATCTCCGCGCCGATGATCTGCGGATTGAGCTGAGAAAGTGCCATACGATCAAGCCTCCTTATGCTTGTGCGGGTTGAATGCGTCATACGCGGCCTGCGATTCTTCACAGACTGCTTCGTAGCTGGTGCGGCCGGAACGGTGGGCAGCCTGTGCTGCGCTGTCCTGTGCGGCCTTGGTGATGCCTGCCAGCAGGCCGTCCACGCCGTCATCCTTGCCGGGGTCAGCGTCGGCGGGCGGCTGTACAGGCTCCTGTGCCTTCTGCGACAGCGCCTTTACCAGCGTGGTCACGGCGTTCAGGATAGCATCCAGCTTGGCATCAATACTGTTGCCTGCGGGCTTTTCTGCCGGTGCAGGCGGGACACTGTCCTCTGCGGGGGCAGTTTCGGCCACAGGGGGCTGTGCGTCTTTTGCGGGTTCAGCTTCCGGCGCAGATGCGGGTGCGGCTTCCGGCGCGGCAGTCACAACAGCGGCGGGGTTCTTTTCGGATTCGTTCATTGCAGTTCCTTTCTCCGCCGGTGCGGCGGCACTGTCCTGAATGGCAACCAGATGCCCTGCGCGCCCTCTGGGCACGATCGCAACATGGTTTCCTCGGATATTAGTCTGGCGGTATCCCGTGCCATCCGGCGTGTAGCAGCACCGGTAGCCGCAGGACACCTCCCGCGTCACGCCGTTTTCCACATCAGAGATCAGGCCGGGATCCTTCAGGTGAAGGTCAGCGACAAGATAATCGCCCTCCCGGTGAACATTCTCTGCGTGGCCCTTGGCGTAAAGGGCGTGATTTTCCGGCATCAGGCGTTCAGGAGGATGATTCTGGGTTACATCCTTACCCTCGAAACTGGCAACTGCTGCCGGGTCGAACACATCTTCAGGGCGGCGCTGCACCTGCACAAGGCGGTCAGGATCGCCGTCAAGGCCCAGTTCCCCGGCAAAGTATTCCTGCTGGCCGATGCGCGCAATGGGCACGTCATGGCAGATGAGGAAGCCCTCCGGGGTCTTGGTCATGTGTTCGCTGATTTTACTGCCGTAATAGGCAATCAAGGGGCATCACCTCCGAAAAATGGGTATAAAAAAACACGGTGCTGTCTGCATCGTGTTCGTTTCAGGTTTGGCGGTCACGGTAAGCGCTCACCCAGCCCTGATATTTTTCATCCCCGGCCAGCTTGTGCCGCTGGAAGGTGGCAAAGGTCTTGGGTACCTCGTCGCCCAGGGCGGTGCGGTAGCGTTCCCACTGCCGGTACTGAGCAAGCCACTTGGCACGGCCCTGTTCTTTGTCGCGGTAGGCTTTGATCTGTGCTTCGGTGCGCGGGTCGCGGCTGTAGGGGTTCGTCTTGGGGCTGGAAAAGCGCCTGATACGCTCAAGCTCTTCCGGCGTTCGTCCTGCCGGTGTCCACGGGCGGAGACTGTGCAGGCAGTTGGGGTGGATGTTCAGCCAGCTGTTGGAAAGATCATCCGGCCCAGCGGGGTCCATCTTGCCGAAGGCGTCTGAAAGCGGCGGGAAGTCCGGGTCTTTTCCGCTGCGGCTGTACACCCGGCCCTCGTAGGGAGCGCACAGGGCACAGGTGGTGCCGTGGGCGCTGATCTGGTATAGATCCTGTTCCGGGTCAGCGGTTATCACAGACAAGATCTCTGCCTGCCGCGAGGTGGAGCGGGAGACCATTGTTGCATAGGTGTGCAGGCTCCAGTTCCGGCCTGCTTTGTCAGTGAAGGCTGTCACGCCTTCCCGGCGCAGAGCGTCCACAAAGGCGGGCACGCTCTGGTTGATGCCACGCCCTGCAGCCTGCTGTGCGGCTACCTGTTCCAGCCCAACGCGCCGGTAAATGTCCGGTTCCGTGCGGCCCAGCAGGGCACTCTGCAGGCCTGCCAGCACAGTGCTGTGGGCATCGGTCAGCTGGCCCATGAGGTTCATGGTCAGCCGCTGCACAATGTCCGTCTGGGTGCTGGTGAGGGTCTTGGCATTGAGATACCCGGCCCGATGCTTTTCCACCGTCTCGCCGGGCACAGCTCTGGCATCCGGGCGGCGCACATAGAACTGCGCTTCCACAAGGCGCGGTACATACTCCCAGTCCTGCGTTTCAAGCTGGCGGAGAATGGCCTGCACCCGTTCCAGAGCAGCCACAGCGTGATAATCCACAAGGCCTTGACTGCGCAGACGGCCGATCTCGTTGATGATATCTGTTTCGGCACGCAGGTACAGCCGGATGAGCCGTTCCAGTTCCCGGTCAGGGGATGCACGGGCAAGGGTGGGCATAGGCTTCCTCCTGAAAATGGGCAAAAGAAAAGCGCCGGACTTTCGTCTGACGCTTGTACTGTTAAATTAAATGCAGGGCACTGTTTCCTTGATCGTTTTGAGGAAAGCAGCGGCCTTTTTCATCATGCTGTTTTCCTGCAAAAACTCAATGCCTTTCTGCGTAATGCGAAGGTCAATGACTTTGACGCTGACAGCGGAGCCGATCGACGCAGGGAAAACAAGCCCTACAATATAGCCTTCTTCTGTCAGGCTGCGCATGATGTTGAACCAGTACCCCACGGGGATATGAAGAACATCCGCTGAAATGCAGTCCATATCAGGCTGTTCGCCAGCTTTGAAGCAGGCGTAGAGATATGAAAGAATGCGATATGCAAGAACAAAGTAATCATCCTTGGCCATAGGTCAATTCTCCTCAAGGTCTAGCCCATCGTCGCCCGGAGTAAGCCCGTCCGGGGCAACTTCATCGAAGTATTCGATAAGTTCTTTCATGCTTGCATCCAGGTGCTTTTGTGCATACTCAAGCATCTCGTCCTCAACCTGATATCCTGCCGGTGCATTCAAAAGCCAAAGCAAATTATTTTCGTCCTCATAGGACATCTCGACATCAGAGGCAGGTTCATAGTGCTCACGAACATACTGCACCCATACAGATTCCTGCTTGCTCATTTTTTCCTCCTGTTCGTGATTGGAATGCGCCGTTCAACGCTCAGTCCACCAAAGCCATCTGCAGTAACGTGGTACTGATAATTGGCATCCCGAATAATGACCTTTTCACCAGCCAGAAGCCCCGGGTACTGCGTGTTCAACACACCGGTGAGCCTTGCATAGGTCTTGGGCTTGAGCTGAATTTTGCTCTCGCTCCTCTGCGGAGACGGTGCGTACTTGGTTTTCTCTATTTTACCGCTCCCGCCGCCGCTTGTAAAGCGTCCGTCGGAGGGGTCGTGGCGGGAGTTGAAATCGAATACCGAGGTGTCCGCAGTAGGAACCTCCATTCCGGTCAGATTTTCTGTCAGCCCCGCCAGCGGGTCGCGCATGGCGGTCACGTCCTGATAAGTCTTGCCCGCATTAGCGGCAATGGCTTCATCGGTGATACTGCCGAACATGCCGGTCTCATCGCTCAGGCGGCGCAGCTCCTGCTGTGCAGCGGGCACATCCAGCAAGCCGGACTGAAACGCACTAACGATGCTGTCAGCCTTGATTTTGGCAATGTCGGCGGTCTCTTTTGCGGTTGGTGTCCACAGCGGCGGGAAGCTGAGGTCTGCATCTTCCAGCTGGATGCCTGCGGAACGGGCCAGAACAGGCAGCAGCTTTTCCAGAACCGGGCGCAGTCTGCTTTCCCGCAGGGTATCCACATAGTCGTAGTAGTTCTTCAAATCGCTTTCGCCGGTGGCGTTCATGCCGGCAGGAGAGCGTCCGAACAGCTTCGTCATAGGGTAGTGGGATGCGCCGCACAGGTTCAGGCACATGCTCTCGTACACTTCCTGCAGGCCGGTGAAGGTGTACTGTGTATTGTTGATCTTGTTGCCCTGTTCCACCAGCTGTACACCAAAGTTTGAGCGCAGCACACTCTGGGCCTGCATGGTGTTCCAGAAGCGCCGCTGCACATCCGGGCTGGAAAGGGAAAGCAGCTGTTCCAGACCCTTGACCTCCATGGTGTTGATGTTGGCCTGAAAGGTCAGCGCCGCCATGTTGGCCGAAACATTATCGTGAGCCACCACATCCTTGTACAGGGCTTCCACCTCGGATTCGCCCCAGTAAAGCTCTGCCTGCCGTTCCAGATCCGGCAGCTCCCGGCCCACAAACCGCACGACGCGGGAGTGATGCACCCGCGCGACGATGTGCCCGGCGGAATCGTTGATGGAGTAGAACGTAGGCACCACTTCGCCGCCCTCAAAGGTCAGTTCCGGTTCCGGCGAGATGCCCTGCCAGCGGTCGAGGATGTACAGCCCACGGAAACTGCCCGGTTGGATGCTGTCGGGGTCCAGCGGCTGGGAAAGATCGGTCTGCCCGGCAATCAGGATCAGCCCGGCGGCACCGCCGTACAGACGGCCCCATTTCAGTCCGGTGGAAATGCACCTACGCAGACCTGTGCGCCGTTCAACTCCACGCAGAGCTTTCAGCTGATCGGGAGCGGCATCCTTGAGGTCGTACCACTCCCGCAGCATGTCGTCCACCAGCAGGGCTACGACGTTCTGCACCACCCAGTTCTCCCGGTACAGGCTGTTGAGCAGCGCATAGTTGCCTGTCATGCGGGTGAGGGGATAGCTTGTGGCTTCCAGCGGACTTTGGCTGCCGTAACCCAGCCGGAACAGCGGGTTTGAGAAAGCATCCAGCGTCAGGGTATTCGGTTGTGCGCTCCCGGCGGGGCGGTTCTTGTTACGCCTGGACATGCTCAAACCTCCAATCAGGCAGGGAATTTACAAAATATCGGAGTGCGTCCATTGCATGGTCGTTCTCCTTTACGGGCTTTTCTACGCCCAGCAGCGCAGCCTTATCGTCCCAGCGGTAAAGGCCAAACTCGTCCAGCAGGCCGATGCAGGCTTTGCTTACCAGCAGTCGGCGCTTGGAGATCAGGGTGCTGCACCGGCGGATGCCGTTCAGCACATCGTTGTTGGCTTCCATGACATACACGCCCCGCTGGCGCAGCGCGGTGATGAACGATGCCGCCGAAGGGTCCACATAGGCCGCACAGGGATTGTCTCCCATAAAAGCCATGAAATCGTCGGCATACTCTTCATCGGTTTTCTGGTGGCGTTCTTTGCGGCCATCCCAGCGGTATTCCTGATCAACACGGACGGTCTCGCCGTCGTCAAAGATCGAGAGAAAACAGGTTGGGTTCAAGGTTCCGTAGTCTACCGCAATGGTGCGGGTGGAAACGGCCTGCATTGCAGTGGGCGGAACCGTATAGACATTGGCCGTGAAGTCAAACATATCGTAGATCAGGCCCTCGGCGGCTCTGCGCTGGCCCAGAATGTCGCGGGCGTACCAGATACTCTTGCGGTCATAGGTGGCCAGCACGGCCCGCAGACGGTCGTCTGAAATGCTCATGTTGTCCGCGATGGTGAAGTGGCCGTAGTTCAGGCCGTAGGCGGGATTTTCGCGCTGCTTTGCTTCGTGGAAGTCCAGCACGGTCTTGTAGTACCAGTGCCCCTCCGCCTTGGGGTTCAGATCATGAAAGACCTTTCTGTCCGGGCTGGACAGGGTACGGTCGAATACTTCCTTGATGAAAGTTTCGCTGCATTCATTGGCTTCGGTGATGTACGCGGTGCCGTAGGTGTTGCCCTTGATCAGCTTTTCGTCACCGGCTTTGCCACCACCAGACACCAGCACCACCTTTTCGCCGGTGGCAGTCTGGATGTACAGACAGTCGCGGTTCTGGTAGGTGCCCTCACGGCAGCGGCCCTCAAAATAGTTTTTCAGGCCGAAGCCGTCACAGTCCAGAATGTTCAGCCGGGCCGTCGCAGTGGATACGCCCGCGATCAAGTGGATGCGGCTCGGATGCTTTTCAAGAATGGTGCAATACGCCATCGTGATAAGCACGTTCTTACCACCACGTTTACCGCCCTCTGCAACGTTGAACCAGTGGTCAAAGCAGCCCCAGAAGAACCGCATCTGGTTTTCAGAAAATGGAGCCGGAATGTTCATTCTTCAAAGTCCTTGATATCGCGGTTTGGAACAGGCCGTTGCAGCAGATCCGCAAGGGTCTGTATGTCGTTATTTTGAGCAGCGGCATTTTCTTTTTCGGATGCGTCTTTGTACATACCCAGATGCTTGCCCAACAGGTCAAGGGCTCGGAGCTTATCTGCAAGTTTGACCTCGTGTTCCAAACCGTCCTCGCCAAAGCTCTTGACCTTAATGGACTGGATTGCGGCCAGATCATCCCGGGAAGCATCCAGCTTCACGGAAGCTGTCTCCGGGTCGATCAGGTCGCTGGCGTTTGCAAAAGCAATCTTGGCAAGTTCCCGCACGACACGATCAGCAGATACGCCGGTCCGACGGCTTTGCTCGGCCTGCAGCTGGGCAAGACGATTTTGAACCATAACATTTGATAACAGGCGAGCACTCTGCTCTTGGGCTGTTTTGGGGCTGTATCCGGCGCGGATGGCCGCCTGGGTCGCGTTCAGGTCGATCATATACTCTTCACAGAACCGCGCCTGCTTGTCGGTCATCCTCACCACCTCTCTTGCCGTAAAATCAAAAAGCCGCCCGGAAGATCCGAACGGCAGGATATAACAAAGAAACCCGGCTGGTACATTCAGGCTGTTGGTCGGTAAAGGTGATCCTCTGCGTCAGCCGGGCAGCACAAAGCCCGCAGGGATGAAGGGAGTAAGTCTTTCCTGCGGGCTTCGGCATTTTAAATTTTAGCAGGGGTTGACAGTATTATCAAGTCCGGTTCGCTCCGGTTCAGTCCGGACTTTTGATCTCCAGTCTTTTGATGGCCGCGCTGTGGCGCTGGAACATCTGGCTGCGGGAACTGCGGATGTTGATCGCGATGTCCGGCCAGTCCTCCAGCAGAATGTACCGCCGGAACAGGATCATGAAATCCACCTCATCGTCCAGCTGGCTGAACACCTCCATGATCTCGGCCCGGATAGCGTCGCACACGGCAGACTGCGCCTCAGCGGCCCGGCGGGCCTCGTCGATGCGTTCCACACTGCGGGGCAGAGCCTGTCCGTCGCCGCTGCCGCCCGGCACGGGGGAAAAGCGCTGGGTGGTGTGGGTGGCATCGGTCTGCAGCGTGGCCAGTTCGTCCAGTTTGAGCAGCTCGAACCGCTTGGCCGTCCGGTACCGCCAGAGCCATGCCTTTTTCTCTTCGTAGGTCATTTACAGTTCCTCCACCCGGACGAACACGCCGCAGGGGTCCGACCAGAATTTCTCCACGATCTCGCTGCACACCTGCGCGTCATCGGCCCAGAAGTGCAGGCGGGTCATTTCGTCCTTGAGGGCCTTTTCCAGATTGTCGGTGTCCGGCTTTGCGGTGCGCCAGCTGCCGTTTTTGCGGCCCTCGGCAGGGAAGCACCACTTGACCAGCAGACGCACCGGACGGCCTGCGGGGATGGGCTTTTCCGGCGCGTGGGGTGCCAGATGGGCGTGGAGCTTGGCACGGGTTTGTTTCAGTTCCGGGCTGTCGTGGAGCACCGCGTGCGGCTGCCCGCCCTTCATGTAGGCGTGCAGCTGTTTTGCATTGTGGGTAGTGGTGGGCGGCTGCATGGGGAGAAAGAATTGCATGTACATGGGGTTCACCTCGTTTTTCTTTTTCTCAGGGTTCGCCAACGTGATGGGGAGGGTTCCCCGAATGGATGGGGGCTGTGGTCGCCCCATCCTTCGGGAGACCCCATCACAATTGCAGTTGCAGTTTTAGCTATTATATATAGGCTATTTTGCACTGCAAAATCTGCAGTCATAGCGGCTATAACTGCAAAATTGCAGTTTTTCGTGTCGTGCAAAATAGCGGCTATTTCTGCATTTTTACAACAGCTTGTAATTGAACTTATTACAGCTTGTTTAGCCTGCGCTGCCGGGTTCCTTGCGACCGACTTTTTCGCCGTCGATCCAGAAACGTCCGTCGTCTTTCAGCCGCGTCTTGATGGTGCGGGGCTTCAGATCCATGTATTCAGCCAGCGCATAGACGGTAACTTCGCCATCCATCATGCAGGCTTCAAAGGCGGTGTCCAGTTCGGCCTTTTTGTCCTTGGTCACCTTGCCTTTATCGCCCCAGCGCTTGGCGGCACCGCGGCTGCCCAGCGTTTTGAAATCGCTGTCCGGCTGCAGGTCCTCCAGCAGGCCGGTGTCCGGCTTGTGCACGGGGTAGTCGAACCAGAGGTTCACCGGGTCGAAGCGGGCGAACTCGCGCAGGGTGCCCTCGATGCGCCATGCGGTCATGCTGTCGGCCTGCTTCTGAGCGGCGGCCACTTCGGCATCGATGGCCCGCAGGTCGGCCATGCCAAGGTGTTCTTTGGCAATGGTCAGCATCCGGCTGCGGCTCAGGGCATCGTCCGGGCCGTAGGCATCGGCATGGCCGCGCTTGTCCAGCATGGCCTTGATCACGCGGCAGGCGGCTTTGTTATGCAGCTGCTCCCGGATGGCATCGGTGGGGGTGAGCTCGGTCATGTCCAGCATGGCATCCGGGTCGCGGGCGAACACGCCGGAGCCGGATGCGCGGTCCATGCTGCGCTTGCCGCCCTGGGCACCTTTTGAGTGGTGGTGGCAGTAGATCACAGCGCAGTCCAGCGCACGGCAGACAAGGTCGAACTGGTTGCAGAACTTTGCCATCTGGTCGGCAGAGTTCTCGTCGCCGGTGATGACCTTATAAATGGGGTCGAGGATCACGGCGGTGTAGCCTTTTTTCTGGGCCCGGCGGATGAGCTTTGGGGCCAGCTTGTCCATGGGCACGGACGCGCCGCGCAGATTCCAGATGTCGATGTTCCGCAGGTTCTGCGGGGGCAGATCGAGGGCGGTGTACACGTCCTTGAAGCGGTGCAGGCAGGAGGCCCGGTCCAGCTCCAGATTGATGTACAGTACCTTGCCCTGTGCGCAGGAGAACCGGCCCAGCCACGGCCTGCCTTCGGCGATGGCGATGCACAGCTCGATGAGGGCAAAGCTCTTGCCCGCCTTGCTGGGGCCTGCCAGCAGCATCTTATGACCCTTGCGCAGCACCCCGGTGATGAGGGCATCGGCCAGCGGGGGCAGGCTCTCCCAGTCGTCGGCCAGACTCTCGGTCTCGGGCAGCTCGTCGGTCTCCGCTTCCAGCCAGTTCCGCCACTCATCCCAGCAGGATTTCCCGATGTTGGTCTCCAGCAGGGTCTGCCGTTTGTCACCGCGCAGGATGCCGGGCATCCGGGAAAGGCGGGAAGGGTTGCGGTTCTGTTGGTCGATGGTCAGGCCGTTTTTCTGGCAGGCGGCGTAGAGATAATCCACCCGCCTGCGGTACTCGGCATAGTCCGGAGCATCCACCCTGACGATGGCGTGGACGCTCTTGCCGCCGGAGTAGACCAGCGCGGCACAGGGCAGTTCCAGCTGCCGGATGATGGCCTGCTGCTTGCCCAGCTCCATGTTGTCGCACTCCACGAGGGCGTAGCGGAAGTCGGTCACGTTCTCGTTGCGGCGGCCTCCGCCGTCCATGGGGTTGAAGCAGATCCACGCACCGGCTTCGGGGTTGTAGTCGCCAAGGGCAGCACCGATATCATCGCCGTAATGATCCAGCTCCATGATGAGCTGCCCGGCGGTCAGCTGACAGGAGCAGCCGTTGGGGGCAAAGCGCCCGTCTTCCTTCCGGTAGCTCTCGGTGACGTAGGCAACGTATTCCTCCGGCTCAAAAAGTGCCTGCAGATACCGCTTGATCTGCTCTGCCGGGTGCCACTCTGCGGGCAGATCCAGCTCGTGGGCTTCCACCCACCGGGGATCTACCACGCGGCCCTCGGCCTGGGCACCGGGCCCGACAGAGAGCTCGTCGCCCCAGTCCAGCGCATGGCCCGCCGGGCCGCTCCAACCGTGGGAATAGGCCAGCTGAAAAATGCTGCTCTCGGTGACAGGCTTTGTGCTGCCGTGGAAGCTCTCCCACTTTTTGGCGCACTCGCCCTTGTGGTAACGGCCCCCGTCCCGGGCGCTCCACTGTTCCCAGACGGTGACGGGCAGGCCGGAATCCTTCAGGGCCATGCCCACCATGAGCCATTCGTCATAGGTCAGGGCGGACGGGGATACGAAGTCCAATGCTTCCTTGAGTTCATTTTCATGTTCCATTCGCGTTACCATCCGAAGTCAATGTCTGATGTGGGCGGCTCCTGTGCAGGAGTGTAAGTCTTTGGGTTCACGCCCTTGGGCACGCCGCGCCAGCCCTGCACCGCAATGCGGTCGATCATGTGTTTGGCTGCATCGAAGCTCCACGTGCCCACGCTCTGGAAACCGTAACGTTCCAGCACGCGGATCTGCTTGGGCGTTGTCAGCCCTTCAGCGCGGCGCTTGTTCAACCGGTCCAGCAGCAGGGAAGCCTTGCCTGCGGATTCCACCGCGTCCGGCAGGATGCCCATTTTCTCAAGAGCAGCAGTCTGTTCAGCGCTGGGCGGGCCTGCTTCCCAGCCAAAGGCCGGCACATATCCGGCAAGATCTTCAGCCTGAATACTCATTTCGTACTGCAGCGGGTCCACGAGACGGGCTTTTTTGCGGCGCTGTTCTTCCAGCTGTTTTGCAAGGGCTTCCTCCCGCTGGGCCACCACGTCCTCGCTGGCCTGCACGGCTGCTTCCTCGATGTCCTGCGGGCAGCCGCTCTCGGCCAGATTTTCGGTCATCTGGCGGGCCACGGCGCGGTCCTCGCAGACCAGATCCGCCGGGCGGCAGAGCTCGTGCTTGTCGGTCATCCACAAAAAGTCGAGGAGCAGCAGGTCGGTCTTGCCCGGGGAGAGCCGGGTGCCGCGTCCCACCATCTGGCTGTACAGGCTGCGCACCTTGGTGGGCCGCAGCACCACCACGCAGTCCACGGACGGGCAGTCCCAGCCCTCGGTGAGCAGCATGGAGTTGCACAGCACGTTGTACTTCCCGGCATCAAAGTCGGCCAAAACCTCGCGGCGGTCGGCGCTCTGGCCGTTGACCTCGGCGGCGCAAAAGCCCTTGGCGTTCAGCAGATCCCGGAACTTCTGGCTGGTTTTGATGAGGGGCAGGAACACCACCGTTTTGCGGCCCTTGCAGCGCTGGGCCATCTCGGCGGCGATCTGTTCCAGATAGGGGTCAAGCGCAGTGCCGAGGTCTCCCACGGCGTAGTCCCCGCCGCTCATGGTGACAGAAGAAATGTCCAGCTTCAGGGGAATGGTCTGGGCCATGATGCGGCACAGATAGCCCTCTTTGATGGCATCGGTCAGCTTATACTCAAAGGCAAGGCTGTCGAACACCTCGCCCAGATTGCGCATGTCGCCGCGATCCGGCGTGGCGGTCACGCCCAGCACCTTGGCGTGGTCGAAGTAGTCGAGGATGCGGCGGTATCCGTCGGTAATGGCGTGGTGGGCCTCGTCGATGATGATAGTGCCAAAGTAATCATGCGGAAAGCGTTCCAGCCGGGCGGTGCGCTGCAGGGTCTGCACGCTGCCCACCACCACACGGAACCATGTATTCAGACAGGTGGCATCTGCCTTTTCCACCGCGCTGACAAGGCCGGTGGAGCGCTGCAGCTTGTCCGCTGCCTGTTCCAGCAGCTCACCGCGATGCGCCAGAATGAGCACCCGGTGGCCCGCCCGCACCTGATCGGCTGCTACCGATGCAAACACGATGGTCTTGCCGGTGCCGGTAGGCAGCACCAACAGGGTGCGGGTGTGGCCGTTCTCCCACTCTGCGTGGATGCGTTCACGGGCCTGCTGCTGGTAGGGGCGCAGGGTTTGTGTCTCGGCCATTTAGAACGCCCCCTGTGTCCAGCCCTGAGTGGGTGCAGCTTTGGGTTCGGGCGGCGGCAGGAAGCGCTGCACTTCGTTGCTCTGGCCGGTCTCGCCTGCATGAGGACCGCTCTGCTTGGTGTACTCGTGGATACCCAGCTTGCAGATGCCTTTGGCACCCACGACCTCGTTCCAGCGGGGGCGGAAGGTCTCGCCCCGCTTGCACTGACCGATGCTCTCAAAGAAAGCCCCCAGCAGGCCCTGCGTTTTAGTGTGCAGGTACAGGCGGTGGGTCACGGTGGTATCACCCTTGGCCCCGCCGAAGATCTTCAGGGTCAGCTTTGCCATGGAGCAGGGCGGGAGCTTTGCGCTGCCCTCAAAGCGGGCACGCTCCATGCCGGTGACCTTAAAGGCATACTCGCCCTCGGGCAGGAGCACGAACTCCTGCTGCTCGTTGGTAAATTCGTCGTCCCAGCCCAGGGCGCGGTCGGTGGTGTTCATTTCGTTCATAAGTAATTACTCCTTTATTATAAAACTCCTTCAGTCACGCTTACACGTGCCAGCTCCCTCCGTGAGGGAGCCTGTTAAAACGGGATATCACGGTTGTCCAGCACCATCTGGAACACCTGCGGCCATGCGGCGATCAGACAGCCCTCCACAAAGTCAGCGGGGTAGTCCTTGATGGGCATATCCTCCGGGAAATAGCCCCGTTTGCCCACAACGCCCTGCAGTTCTTCACAGCTGACCTTGTTGGCGCTCATCAGAGCGGCCAGCTTTTCGGGCACGCCCAGACTGAGCAGAACATTTTTCTCAGAGCTTTCCTGCAGCGGTGCGGGCTGCGGCTGAGCCACCGGCTTTGCTTCCTGCTGCGGGCTGGGCAGGATGTCGGCTTCCGGCTGGGAACGCGGCTGCGGTTCCGGTTTCGGTGCCTGTGCAGACATTGCGCCGGGGATGCAGGCGGCAATGCTGGCATAGTCAAAGGGTACTTCTTCCGGCAGGTCAAAGCGGTTTTTGGCATCCCAGCAGGGGTGATGCGCGGTGTACAGTACACGCCTGCCGCCGCTGGCCTTGCTCTTGGCGTTCTTGCCGTCGCCCACCTTTTCCACAACGGTCTTGTAGTTGGCGAACAGCAGCATATCGCACCACTCGCGCAGCAGCGGGGCCACCTGTTTGGAAGTTTTCATGCTCCAGCGGTCGTAGTTGCCCACAGCATCCGGCTGCTCAAATTTGGTAATAGCGGCATGGGCCAGCACCACCACGTTGTGCCCGGCCTGCAGCACCTCTTCCAGCGCGTCCAGCAGCTTGCCGAACTCTTCCTTAACATAGGTGTAGCCCTTGCCGTAGCCGAAATCTTCGATGCCGTTCACCTTGGCTTTGGCACACACGGCCTGAATGCACAGGCGTTCAGCCCAGTCGGCGGTATCAATGACCAGCGTGCCGCAGGGGACACTGCCCTTGCGTACCTCGGCCACCTCATCCAGCAGCATGGCCCAGCTGGTGGGTTGGGGCAGGCGCTTGACGTTCAGCCGCTTGGTGCCGCCCTCGGTGTCGATGAAAACAGGATCCGGAAAATGGGATGCAAAGGTGGATTTGCCGATGCCCTCCGGGCCGTACAGCACGGTCTTGACCGGCGCGGTCTGGATGCCGGTGGTAACTGCATATTTGCTCATTTAGAACGCTCCTTTCGTCCAGCTTTTCTGCTGGGGCTTTTCGGTGACGGGCGGCAGGGTGGGTTCGGCATCCTTCACCATGCCGTCCTCAATGATGATCTGGCATTCACTGCCGGTGGAAACGCGGGTGGCAATGGCCTGCAGGTGTTCTGCTTCCAGCCATGCGGAAAACTCCTGCAGGGTGGTCATGTCCATCTGTTCCAGCTTGTCCAGCAGCACGAAACCGCAGTCCGGGTTCAGGCGGCGGACGATGGCAGCGGCCACCCGCAGCTGGTCGCTGCCGGACATATCCCGCCAGTGCTTGCCTTTATAAGTAAGGGCACCGTCCTCTACGCCAAGGCCCGGCAGGGGCAGGTCGGCACCGTTCAGCAGGGCCATACGGTCGGCACGCTTCTGCGTGATGGCTTCAGTCAGGCGCTTATATTCACTGTCATACTGGGCAGCCTCGTCCTCGGCGCGGGATTTTTCGAGGTTGGCGCGGACTTTGCGGTTGATCTCCTCAATATCCCGGATGGATGCTTCCAGTTCGGCAGTGGATTCGTCCTGAAGCTGGGCGACGGTCTTTTGAGCGGTTTTCCGCTGATTGAACAGGCGGGTGTGCTTGGCGTCGAGCTCCTGATACTGTTGTTCCAGCTCGGCAATGCGTTCACGGGTGCGTTTCAGTTCGGCCACACACTGCTGCTCCTGACGCTCAAGCTCTGTGTACTGTGCCCGCAGACGCTGATTCTCGCCGTTGTGGGCCAGAATTTCCTGCTGCTGGTGGATGAGGTCGGAGGCGCTGACCGGCTCCTCCGGGGCGTCCGGGTAGGAGATCAGCTCCTCGGCAAAGTGCTTTTTCTGCGCGGCCAGCTGGCCGGTGAAGGTGCGCTTGTCGTACAGGGCCTTGATCTCAAGATCCCGGGTGTGGAGTTCGGTGCCGATGCCGATGATCCGCAGCAGGATGTCGGCTTTCTCCTTGTCGGATGCTTCCATGAAGCGGGGCAGATCCAGCGCCAGCGGCTCCACAAAGGCGTTCAGCAACTGCTGCCCGCTGCGCCGCCCGGTGGGGTCAGTGACGGTCAGACTGGCATTTTTGCCCTTGCGTTCCACCACCACACCGTTGGAAAGCCTGACCTTCAGATGCGCCGGAGCCACTGCGCCGTCCCGCTGGGCAGCGTCCGGGCGGAAACGGTCGCCGCCCAGTGCCCATGCCAGAGCATCCAGAACACTGGTCTTGCCCTGATTGTTGTTGCCGCCCACGAGGGTGAGCCCGGTGGGCGACGGCGTAAGCGCAACGGCCTTGATGCGTTTGACGTTTTCGGCCTCTAAGGCCATGATCTTTACAGACATGCGGATACCTCCCCTTGAGCGGATGCGAGTGTGTGAACGAACTGGTTGATCGCGGTCTCACGCTGGTCGTCCGGCAGTTTGCGGAACTGCATTTTGGCGGACTGAACGATGCTGGTAATGGAGCGCCCGGCCAGAATGATGCTGTCGTAGGCATCGCGGGCGTCCTGTTCGCTGCCGGAAGAGGCCTGTTCCAGCCGCGCCTGCAGGTCGGCGGTCATCTCGGCGGCTAAGTTCTCGGCGATGTCATGGGCCCGCTGGTTTGCCCGCCGGTCTACCTCTTCCTCATCCACCACGGCAGCGATGGGCTGCTTTTTCAGGGCCGCATTTTCTTCTTGCAGCTTATCCGCCCGGAGCTTTGCCGCTTCGGCCACCTGCCGGGAGCCGGAAAGCTGATTCTCAGCATCCTTGGCCCGGGCTTCGGCCTTGCTCTGCATCTTCCATGCTTCCTCTTCGCGGGCCTCGGCAGAGTCGGCGCGCTCTTTCAGCTGGGCGTTCTGCTCTTTCAGGCCGCTGATGTCGGCAAGAGCGGATTCGTAGCGGCTTTCTGCTTCTTCCCGCTTTTCCGTGTCCTTATGGGTCTGGGCTTCGGCGCTTTTCACCAGCTCCTTGAAATAGGCATTTTCCTTGCGGGCGTTCTGAGCGGACTTCTCGGCGGCATCGGCACGGTCTTTCTCCGCTTTGAGCTGGGCCATAAGCTCCTGATACTCTTTGTAAGTAGTGATGTCACCGGTAAAAACGGCTTGCTTGACCACCTCCGGGGTGCTGGGCTTGGCAGCGGCATACAGCAGTTTCAGGGGCTGTACGTCCAGAATGGACCTGCCTTCCAGCTGGATGTTGCCGAACTGTTCGGCAACCCTCACCATGTTTTCACCGGTGTCCCGGCTGATGCCGACGGCGGCACACCACTTGCCCCAACTGCCCTGATAGTGGTTTGCGGTCAGGTCGTGGGCGTGCTTTGCGGCCATAATGCGGGCCATGTTACCGGTGATGAAGGTCTGCGCGTCCTGCAACAGCAGGGCGTTTGTCTGGTCGTCTGCGCCAAAATCAAATGTTACAGCTTCGGTAGCAGTCATAGACTGGACAGCAGGGGCCACAGAAGAACTGTCCGCATTCGCGGCAGGGGCCGATGAGTTCTTCGTAGGGGATGCTACGGGGGTCGATGCCTGACATTCGGATTCCTCTTCCACCGGTTCAATGGGCGCGTTCCTGCAGGGCTTTGCGTTTTCCAACGCATCCAGCATTGCGCTATCAATTTCGTACTCGTCCAGCGGGGCGAACTCCGCGCCGTTGGTCAGGAATGCCTGTGGAGTCAGATTCTTGTCTGCCGCTCTGGCCCGCTCGAATTTCTGCGTCATGAGGTGGCTTTCTTTCCAAATGCTGCCGTCCCAGCGCCAGAACCGGCCACGGTAATAGGCATAAACCGTCTCGTTGGAAAGCTTGGAGCTGATGGTGTAGTCCGTCATACCCGCACCTCCGTGTCCTTGAGGCGGTCCAGCAGTTCGGCCTGCAGAGCCTTGTTCAGCGGCACGATGCTGTTGCCCTTCCAGCCATAGCAGAGGATGGGGCCGTAAAGCTGACGGCCCCGGTACGTCCGGTTCAGCAGGCTGGCGGGCTGGATGGGGCCATCGTACCGGCCCACGAACAGCACCGCCGGGGTGCGTGGCAGGACTTTCTGCTCACAGGGGCACCGCAGCAGTGCTTCGATGCCCTGCAGCGTGTCCGGCAGGGTGGTGACTACCGGCTCTTTGCCCGGTTCGATCAAAATTCCTTTCATTGTAAAACCTCCGATTTTGTGATATCATCGGGGTGATGGGGAGTAGTGAATCCATCATCCCTTGCAGCTCGTCGGTGTTGGCGCACCGGCGGGCTTTTTTCGTATAGTGCGTACCGGCGGCAGGCTGTCCACCTCGCTGCGGTCGATACGTTCCCGCGCAAATGTGTACTTGTAAGTTCGATGGCTGCCGCTGAGCCCATGGCTGACGGCAGACGCAAAGCTGTTCGCGCTCTTGTAGCCCAGCCGCCGGGCACACATCTCGGACGTGCCGGATGCCAGCAGATCGCCGGTCTTTGCGTCCCAGACGGTGTACCACATGACGCGGGCAGGTTTTTCATTATGCGCCCTGTAATCCCTGCAATATTGGTTGTGGCGCTCTCTGCGGCAGGAAGCGCAAAAGCGCAGGTTGCCAGCAACATTTTCCATCACCTTGCCGCAGTCCAAACAAACGCGGGTAAAGTGCTTTCCTTTATTCATGGGTGGTGTCAGCCCGCCTTCCTGCCGCTCTTCACGGTGTTGCGGGGCTGCTGGTGCACCTTGCGGCGGCGTTTCTCACGTGCTTCGGCGGCAAAGCCCAGCAGCATGAAGAAGATCGCCAGCAGGATCAGCACCATGGCCGTGATGAACGCGCCGTCCGAGACGGTGCCCAGTGTCTGGGCAGTGCCCTCAACGCCTATGCCGTACAGCAGGCCCACCACGAAGCAGGCCATTGCCAGCCAGTACCATACGCCGGATTTGATTCTCATGCGGTTTCATCCTCCTTGCCCACTTCCGGGAAGAAAAGCTCCCCGATCTCATTCTGCCGGATACCCAGCAGCTCGCACATTGCAGTGATCTCCGTGCTTGTCCACGGGTTGTGCCCCTGCATCCTGCCGCTCATGGTGTCCCGGCCAATGCCGATGTACTCGGCCACTTCCTGATCGCGGTAGCCGCAGCTGTGGAACCGTCCCCGCAGCTTCCAGTATGGGATCTGCTTGAAAGTGCCGCGAATGGTTGATGCGTTCAACATTTTATTCCTCCTTCTTCTCGGCCGGCAGCCCATCCAGCAGGCTGTCCATCAGGGCGGCGTAGAACGGGTAGCCTTTGGCAACGATGGTCAGGCTGTCAATGGCGTTGGTAAGGAAGCTCTGGGAGCCGCGCACCACGTTCTCCATGGTGCGCACCGTGTCGCAATGCTGGCCGTAAATGGCCTTGAACTCGCCGCACAGGGCCTTGACCTGCATATACTTGGCCTTGCTGTCCTCGCGGTTCTTGCGGCACTCGTCCAGAAAAGCGGTGTTCTCGTCCAGCTTCTTCCGGGCTTCGATCACCCGGTCGATGGCGTTCTGGATGTTGGCATCCTGCACGGCCCGCTGCTCTTTGTGCTGTGCGGCCAGCTGCTTCTCCATTGCATTGAACGCGGCAATGTACTTCAGCTTCCACTGCACGGCTTCCTTGCCGGTAAAGCCCATGGCCAGCAGGGAAAAGCCGTCGCGGTTCATCAGGTACATGGGGTACTTCTTGCCGCGGTTCTCAAAAGTAGCGGGGTGAAACATAGATTTGGCGGCTGAATTTTCAGCCACGAGATTTGCGACGGCCTGCATCACATTTTTGTGCTCCTTGCCGAAGCGCTTGGCAACGTCCCGGCTGGATGCCACCGGCTCGCCGTTCTGGGTGGATAAGATGATGTCGTTCATGGTGAATATGTACCTCCTTGTGGGTGGCTCCCTTCTGCGGTATACTTGAGCGGAAGGGAGATGTTGAAATGCCTGAAACAAAATTTAGATGTCCATATTGCGGAGTTGAATTTATCGAGAAAAGTGATAATACGAAAATCCGAACGATTGATTACGGCCGAGATGCGGACGAATTAGCGATAACTGGCTACACATGGCTTGATCATGAAATCCAAGCTCGTTACCACTGCTGCCCAGCGTGTGAGAGATATTCCGTTCGGATTACAGGATTCGACAACGCTTTCTCATTGACGTATCCTCCGTATACGGGAATGGTTCTGCCAGATTACATCCCGGAAGCCATCAGAACAGATTACCTTGAAGCTTGTTCTATTCTGGATAAAAGTCCAAGGGCGGCTGCTACGCTGGCCCGCCGCTGCTTGCAAGGAATGATTCGGGACTTCTGGGGAGTCCATGACAGAAGCTTGGCGAAAGAAATGGAAAGGATTCAAGATAAAATTCCCGCGGATTTGCATGAAGCGCTTAAAAACCTTCGTGAGCTGGGTAACATCGGTGCCCACATGGAAACAGATGTGAATCTGATTGTTGACATCGATCCAGGCGAAGCCCAAAAGCTTATCAAGCTTCTGGAAGTGCTTTTCAAAGACTGGTACATCGCACGGCATGACCGCGAAGAACTGTATAATGACATCCTTGCTATAAATCAGGATAAGCAGGAGCAGCGTCATCGGTCCTGAACATCATTCACACTAAGAGAATCCGGCACTTCGGAGCATCCGAAGTATCCGATTTGTAAAGATATGTAGATATTCCCGACACCGTTTTGGTCATGATGAAGGCTTAGAATCCTTACATCATCATGACGGATCAGTTCCTTCAAAAGTTCTCCAGTCGGCACATCCTTCAGCGCCCAGCGTTCCTCTTCCGCAGGTTCGCTGGGCTTTTTGTTGTTGTCCATGTGTTTCACCTCCTTGTGTGCACCTCGCTCCTGCGGTAGAATAAAGGGGCAGAAGGGAGGTGAAAAAATGAGTGATATTCAAAAACTTGCCTACTATCAGCGGGAAGTTGCGAAGATGGCTGCCTTTACTTCTACGGCAACACGGCTGGCAGGATGTGTGGATCCAGCGCTTTTGAAAGCTGGAGTTATAGGCTCTCAGCTCCAGGCAACTGGAATGATAAACCCGTCATTGGCCCGGTTCATTGCGGAGCAAAACTCAATCATGCAAAAATTTTATCCGGGCATGGCAGCACAGCTGTATGCCAACACCTATAAGTTTGCGGCAGTAACAAAGGCAGCTTCATCGTTTACCAAAACCATGGAACTGGCAAACCGTCTGGCTCAGGATTGGGAAGAAGCTCCGCTCTTGAGAGGTGAATGCGCTGAAATCTCAGTCGAAGATGCCAGAGCGGTGGTTGAAGAAGTAAAGCCGTATATGCCAGAAATGGCAGTGACAACTATTGATGAAAAACTCGCAAAAACTAAAACCGCCGATGTAAAGATTCCTTGGGACAAAATAAAGGAAACCATTCTGTTCATTGTAGCCATCTGGTCGTTGCTTCTTCAGCTCAAACCGGATCCTCAAACAGAGATTCAAGCTGAAATGCTTGAACTGCAAAAGCAGGAAACAGAGCGATCAGAGGAATTTCGACAACGAACCGAGGAGCACTTCAAAATTGTTGAGGATGCGCAGGAACGAATCGTTCAAGCTGTTGAGATGTTTGTAGACCAGCTCATCGAAGCTGATAATGAGAGCGATGGTGTCGCTAAGGCGATTGATTCGCAGGACGTTTTGGAAAACTGCGATGCTTTGCAGCAACAGGCTGACCACTAGCAATGATGTTGTTCTTTTCAAGCGCTTGATTTCTTTCTCCATCTTTACCCAGCGTTCCTCTTCCACAGGTTCGCTGGGCTTTTTGTTGTTGTCCATGTGTTTCACCTCCTTGTGTGCACCTCGCTCCTGCGGTAAAATGGAGAAAACAGGAAGGATGTGATAAAAAATGAGCGAAAATAAAGAAATTGAAAAGCTTACAGGTTATCATCGTGAAGCTGCGAAGATGGCTGTTTTTACCTCTACGGTAAAGCAGCCGGACTGCAGTCAGCTTACAGAAGAACAGTTGAAAGCTTTACTTGATGCCTGCGACCACTCAAAAAGCTCTTACGCCGAGGAAGCGGCTTCCGAAGACCTGCGTGAACTGCGAGAAAAATTTGAGCAGAGCCAGAAAGAACATTGCGAAGTTCTGCACAAGTTGCAAGAACAGCATGATGCAGAGATGAGAGATCAGGCCAAAGAAAATAGATTCAACCGAGTATGCAATGTGATCGCAATTTTGATTGCGGCTGCATCGATGTTCATTTCTTTAGTAAAATGACAACCAATGCCAGAATCTGGATGCAAAGAGCAAAGATTTGCATTTCGTGGTTCTTCATCTTCTTCACCTCCTTTGGATGGCTGGCAAGTATGTATTTTTCACTATGGATGTGCTATCATAAAGACACCCCAAAACGGAAGGAGGTGAAAAAACATGAGCTTGTCATTGACTAAAATGGCTGTTCTTACTGGATATGCAAATACCATTTCCCTCAAAGAATTTGCAAAGAACCGTTTATTTCTGGTGACACCTGCTGGCATGATCAGCGGTATCCCCGTATTTGATGAGGAAAATAGCAATCCGAACATTGCCGTTGCGCAGACAGTTAACTCCTCAGCTCTCAAGGCCGTTTCCAAAGCTGCTTCTGCTGAAGAAGAAAGTCCGCAGACGGGTGAAAGCTGTGAGTTTATTCTGCTAAAGGATGCTCGTCTGGAAACCACAAGTCCCGTTGTGAATTTCCCTGTTCTGACTGTCTTTTGTGACCAGATCATTGCTGTGACCCTTGGCACTGATTTCACCAATGGCTAACACCTCGCGATTTTGCCGCCCTTGTACCGCTAATACAAGAGCGGCAATTTCTTTGGGCTCGCCAGTGATTTTAATTTTCATCTTCTTCACCTCCCTTGAAATGTAACTTGTCAAGTTACTTAATGGCCAAAAAATACGGCCTGCGGATTGTCGATACTCAAAAGTTCCACAATCTTTGAGGCTTCATCTGTACCAAAAACACGTTTCTTGAGCTTGCGTGTTAAGGTCTGCTCAGAAATTCCAAGTTCCTGAGCCAACATTTTTTGAGTGTAGCCTGCTTTGACCATGTACGACTTGAGCAAATTGACGTTTACCACACTTTTCACCTCCAAACGGCCCCTGTGTAACTTATGAGGTCACAAGTATAATAGCATCATATTTGTAACCTGTCAAGTTATTTTTGATAATTGAATTAAAAATATTGTAAACTGGTGGTTTATCTGCTATACTATAGACATCAAAGGAGGTGCTCACGGTGACTGTAGGCGATCGCATTCGACAGGTACGTCAAGAGCAAGATGTAACCCAACAGGAGCTTGCCGATTACATCGGCGTATCAAAGCAGGCTGTATATAAGTATGAAAATAATATTGTAACCAATATACCGACAGACAAGGTTGACGCTATTGCCAAACGGCTGAAAGTATCCCCCGCCTACCTGATGGGCTGGGAAGAACAGCCGGAGCCCAAGAAGCCTACCATCCCCCCGGGCTTTGAGCCGATGCCAAAGATGAAGAAGATCCCGCTGATCGGAGCCATTGCCTGCGGGGAACCCATCACGGCAGAGCAGAACATTGAAAAAATGGTGGACGTGCCGGAGAACATCCGGTGCGATTTTTCCCTGACCTGCCACGGTGACAGCATGGTGGATGCCGGCATTCACGATAAAGACGTGGTGTATATCCGCATCCAGCCGGAGGTGGAGAACGGCGAGATCGCAGCGGTGCGCATTGATGGTGAAGCCACCCTCAAGCGGGTATATTACAACCCCGGCACGTTGACCCTGATGCCCGCAAACCCGGCTTATGCGCCCATGATCTACACCGGCCCCCAGCTGGAAGAGGTGCACATTGAGGGCAAGGCCGTAGGCTGGACGCACTGGGTAGGGTGAAAAGCGATATTTCACTAAAATTTGCGAAAAATAACCAATAATTGATTATTTTGCAAAATGAGTTGACAAAATCAACAAAAACGCATATAATAGGGGTGCATCTTTACAGGATGCCGTCAGAAACATGATGTTTCAAAATGCTTAACAGACCCCTGGTAGTAAGCCCCCCGCCGATATGGGGAAGGCTGAATCCTGGGGTCTTATTTTTTACCAAAGGAAGTGTAACACAAATGGCAAAGACAGCAATTCTGGTTGATGGCGGCTTTTACCGCAAACGTGCAGCCCACTTGTGGGGCAAAAAGACCGCCGAGGAACGTGCGAAGGAACTGAATGCTTACTGTATGGCTCACCTTCACGATAAGGACGGCAACGAGGAGCGTCAGCTGTACCGCATTTTCTATTACGATTGTGAGCCAGTAGGCCGCCGCAGCGTGTACCACCCGCTGACAAAGAAGAATGTGGATTTGGACAAATCTGATACTTATACATGGACGCAGACCTTTTTGGAAGAATTGCGGAAGCGCAGAAAATTTGCACTCCGCCTTGGTACATTGTCCAACCAAATAGCCTACAATCTGCGCCCGGATGTGACCCGCAAGCTTCTTGCTGGCACAAAGCAGCTGGAAGAGCTGACCGAGGACGATTTCGTTTTTGTGGCTCAGCAAAAGGGCGTGGACATGCGTGTTGGTGTTGATATTGCGTCACTCGCGTATAAGAAGCAGGTTGATCAGATCATTCTGATTGCCGGTGACAGTGATTTTGTCCCCGCTGCCAAGCTTGCCCGACGGGAGGGCGTGGACTTTATCCTTGACCCGATGTGGGCTGATATCAAGCCTGATCTGTTTGAGCATATTGACGGCCTGAAGAGCCAGTGGCGTAAGCGCAGCGAAAAAGCTGAAGCGAAGAAGTAAGGCCAAACAATGTGCAAATTTTGCACATTGCTTCCAGCCGTTGCAAAATCTGCAACAGCTCAATAAAAACAAAAAACGCCCCGGTGCTACCAACACCGAGAGCGTTTGCAGAGTGGCTTGCCCCAGAGGGTACAATCCAACATGAACACTTGTATTGTACCACCTCCGGGCAGGCTTGTCAAAGTGTACCCTTGTGTATGGAGGTGGATTTTATGAAAAAGAGAACCAACACGGCATTTTGGGTCGAGAAGGAAAGCCGCTGGTGCATCGCGGTGCAGAAGAACGGTACCCGCAAGCGCTTTTACAGCAGCACGCCGGGCCGAACAGGACAACGGGAAGCAAACGCAAAAGCGGACGCATGGCTGGATGACAGTATCCGGGACGGCAGGAAGAAGGTAGCCACCCTCTATGCCGAGTGGGTGGAAGAGCTGAAGCTCACCTGCGGCACATCCTATGTTGAGCAGTGCAAGAAATACGGAGATTACTATATTCTGCCTGTCTGTGGGGACATCCGCATTGACGAGCTGACCGAAGGCGATCTGCAAAAAGCCATCAATATGTCTTTCAAAAAGCGATGCCTTAAAAAGGAGCGTCAGCGTAGGTCAAGCGACAAGCCTTTGAGCCGCAAGACCATTATGACGATCCGCTCAACGGAGATCAGCTTTTTGAAATGGTGCCGCCGGAACAGGTACAGTACGATGTTCCCTGAGCTGTCTATCCCGAAGAATGCCCGCATGGGGAAGAAAAAGATTTTACAGCCGACCGCTTTGAAAGTTCTGTTTGATGTGGACACCCGCCTTTACTATGGCAAGCTGGTCTTTGACGAGTATGTCTATGCCTACCGGTTTGCAGTTGCTACAGGTGTACGCCCCGGTGAACTTGTGGGGCTCTGGTATGGTGATATCAAAGGAAACACGGTCAATCTGCGCCGCAGCATCAACCGGTTGGATGAGGAAACCACCGGCAAGAACGAAAACGCCATTCGCTCATTTGACATGGGCGAGGAAGCCCATGAGGCCTACGAAGCGCAGGTAGCCTTGCTGAAGGCTTCCGATATCCCGCTGAACTATACCACCCCTTTGTTCCAGATCCCGAACCAGAGAGCTTTATTCAAGCGCTGGAAGAAGTACCAGCGTGACAATGGCATTGAGCCTCAGGTCACGCTGTATGAGATGCGGCACACTTTCGTCAGCATTGAATCCGGCGTATTGACCGACAGCCAGCTGAAGATGCTGGTCGGTCACAGCAAGAACATGGATACTGCCGGAGTGTATCGGCACGAGCTTGATGGTCAGAGGGAAGATCTTGCTGCCGCTACCACCGCGGCATTCAAAAAGGCACAGGCCTGAATCTGGTAACAGTTTTGGTAACACTCTTTTTTGTAAATGTAGCAAAATACATGGGCTACAAACCAACCGCACTACCTTTTTAGCAAGTGTTTAGGCGCGTTGCAGATACGTTTTTGACGTCGCTCAATCATTTTTTGTTGTTCGACCCCCACTACCCGCATAAGAGAAAAAACGCGATGAGTTCTCAGAATTCATCGCGCTTTCTTTTATATAATAAATAGTGTTGTTCGAGCCCTCTTCCTCGCACAAAAAGAAACCGGTACAAAATGAGTACACCCCTGATAGACATTCCTATTGATTGGGACCCGCAGGCTAAGCAACAGCAACGGGTTGCGTTAGCTGATTTTTCCGCAGCCCCTTGGCAGGGCTTTGAAAAATCAGAACGCGGCCCCAACAACTCCTCCCTGTTTCAGCCGCAGGCTGCGGTCGTCGTTGTTGCACTGGGCTGATTGCTTGCGGCATAAATGCCGCCGCCTTGTTCGAGATCCCCTCCCTCGCACAAAAAGAAAAACCAGCACACGATGTGTACTGGTTTTTGGTGCGAGGGAGGGGACTCGAACGACAAGAAAATGACAGAATGACGTTTATTTTTGATGTCTTACTACGAATTCTTACATCCCTCTGCACGTGCTCCAAATCGCCCGGCGGTTGCGCCTTTGCGGGGCTGCCGGGAGTAGTATGCGTCCCCTCCCTGGTATGCATAACATAGAGGCGGGGAGAGGACTTGGCGCTGCAGCGCTGTGTAGCTTACTTCCCCTGTGCCTTCAGCTTGTCGTAGGTCTGGTCTGCCTGAAGGGCTGCAGGAATGAAGCTGTTGTTGTTCCACCAGCTCACCGGCGCGGCCACCGTGGTGATGCCGTGCGGCCTATTCCGTGTCATCCAAGCGAGTTACTGCATAAACCCGGAGCCCTTCCAGCTTGTCAATGACAGCGCTGTAAGCTGCTTCGGTTGCAAGGTGCGCGACTCGTTCCAGCTTGTCGCTTGCTTTCGATGCGGAGATGCTTTCGTCAGCGGCTGCGCCTTTCATGGCCCCCACCACTTCGAGCAAATCTTCAACACATACCGCGTTCATGGCTTACTTCCCCTGTGCCTTCAGCTTGTTGTAGGTCTGGTCTGCCTGAAGGGCTGCGGTGGTGAAGGAGTTGTTCTTCCACCACGCGACCAGCGCGGCCACGGTGGTGATGCCAGCGGTGACCAGCTGCTCCACGGTCTGGCTCTCGATGGGCAGGACGGGCTTGCCCAGTGCAGACAGCACCTGATTGGTCAGAGCCAGCAGCAGGCAGGCGGTGCGGGCAATGGTGCCTGCGGAGATGGTGGGTGCGTTGTAGGTGTGTGCGGTCATAGTCAGGTCCTTTCTCCCGGCAGCGCCGGGCTTGCATTTAATCGCGGATGGGCAGCGCCTTGGCCCGGTTATAAAGCTCGGTGCCGGTGCCATTGCCGCCCAGCGCGTGGTAACTTTGGTATAAGTATTCGAGGTTCTTCAGGCCGCTGGCATTGATCCAGCCCTGCTGGCTGTAGTAGGTGCACGCCTGATACAGCCGGTCATGCATGATGGCCAGCAGGCCGTCCTTGATGGTTTTGTACTCGGTTACTTTCTTTACGAGGTAGCCCCAGCCAAGACCCAGCAGCCAGATGGCTCCCTCCATCCAGTGCGCGGAGATGTACGAGAAAATCTGCTGCATTGGTATCAATCCTCCGAATCTTCAATGTTATCTTCCCACGCCTGCTGGATACGCTGGCCGTTGGCACAGACCACATCCATGGTAGCGTCGGCCTGAATGTTCGTTGCGATCAGCGCCTTGTCCATCGTGTCCATACCGAAATAGCCGGTGAACACTTCACCCGTGGGCAAAGGTGCGGCTATCGCGAGCTGACTGATTTTGTGCTCTTCCAGTGTAGCTAATACATCGGAGAGCCACGATGCATAAGGTGCATCAGAGATCAGGTAACTTGCCATGTTGTCCCCCTCACAGCGTCCACCGGCTCTTGTTCGGGCGGGTGTCCACGTGCACCCAGCCCTTGGCCCGGCCTGCCTTGACCGGGTAGCGGCCCACGCCGCCCCAGCCGGGCATCAGGCTCTCTGCGTAGGCGGCCACAGCCAGCGGGTCGGTATCCTGCACCTGAATGTCAGCGGCCCGGCCCAGCAGGTGCTGGCTGGATTTAGAGCCGCCCACCCTTGTGTTGTGGCTGGCCGTGCGGTAGCCGCTGGTGATGGTCACCGGCTTGCCAAAGTGCTCCCGGATGCACTGCAGCAGCACCACAAGGCCTTCGTCAATGAGGATGGTGTCGGTGCCGTCGCGGCAGCGGAACTCCCGCACGCGGAACGCGGGGGAGAGCTGCGCTGCGCCGTCCTTCTTCAGGCTATACTGTTTGATCGCCATATGTATCACGTCCTTTCACGGGGTCAGGCCCCGATTTTCACGTTCTCTTCCAGCTACTGATCTGCCTTGCCCTCAGCGTCCTTACTGCGTGATTTCCTCAAAGCCGCTCTTGATGAGAATTGCCTTGACCTTCTCCTTCAGCAGGCGGGGGCAGCGCTCATACAGAGCCTTTGCCTCCTCCATAGTCTCAGCAGACATGATTTCCTGTGCCCACAACATCGCCATCATACGTACCAACCTTTCTAATGTTTGTGTGATTTTATGCATAAACAATCTCGCTCATTTCAAGCAAGCACTGTTTCAACATCTCGTTTTCTTTTTGCAGTGCCGCCACCGTGTCCGGCAGCTTCTCCCGGGCTTCGGCCTTTTTGCGCGCTTCTTCCTGCGCGGCCAGCTCTTCGGCGGTGTAGCGGATGTACCTCTGGATGGGCAGCTGCTCGGTCCACGCGGGTCTTGCCGGTACGCCCGGCACATCAATGACCTTCCGCACATCCCTGCCGCCGCCGGGATACTCCGTTACGGTCTCGTAGTGGCTCACTTCCTCCACACCTTCCACAGCCGGGTGCTCCACTGGTTCGGTGTCATCGGTCAGGTAGCCCAGCGTCAGGTCGGGGCTTTCTACGACTGCGCCGGTCTCGTCAATGATCTTCATGGTTCAAACCCTCCTTTCTCATGCCACGCGCTGCCAGATGTGCACATAGTAGGCGGCAGGCTGCACGGTGGCGCTGCGGCCGTAGATGGCATTAGACTTGGACGCATCCAGACTGAACTTATATACATTAGAAAAGTTATTGTATTCGCCCGTAGTTGCGATCGCGCTGCCGGCAGTGAATGCGCCGGATACCTTATGTTCACCCTTTTTTACATCCGCGACAAAAGAGCCTGTGATGTTCGGCAGTCCGGCCTCCACGGTGGTGCCCGCTGCGTGGCCGCTGCCAGCACCCATCAGTACCCGGTTCTGCGCAATCTCCTGCCATGTACCGCCGAACAGTGCGGCAGGGCTTGTACGTGCGGTGCTCTGGTAGATGCTGCCCACGGGAAAAGGATCCACGCTTTTCAAGCTTTTCAACAGCGCATCCACCTCGGCACGGGTATAAAAGCTGCCACCCCTCATGGATTCGATCACGGCCTTCCACTGCTGCACCAGCGTGCCGGTGGGGATGCCATGCACACCATCCCGCATCACGCCGCAGACGGTCTCATCTGCGCGCGTGTCGTAGATGTCGGCGGCGGTAACGGCGGTGGAGCCTGCAGGGCGCTTGATCTCGGCAAGGCAGAGGTCGTAGATCAGCTCGGTGCGGGTGATGGCCGGGGCAGCAGGCCCGGCAGAATTCGGGACACCTTCCAGCACCTGCAGGCTGGTCTTTTTGGCGGCGGCATCGTAGCGCAGCACGATGCGGTCAATGCGGCTGCGTACAGGGTCCGCTTCGGTGAGCACCACGGTGGTGGGCTGCTCCATGATGATGCTGCGGCCCTTGAACCGTGCCGGGCGCACCCATGCCTGACCGGCGCTCACCTGTACGCTCAGGCCGCCCTGTGCCGTGACGGAGAAATCCTCCTCGGCGCTGTACACGCCGCTCAGGCGGGTGGCGAGGTAACCCGAAGCGTCGTCGGCATCGTAGGTAATGCCGTTTTCGGGGTAAGTAATGATATCAGCCATAAAGTCCTCCTTTCAGGTCTTGTGCCATGTGGGCGTGCCCAGCCGGATGGTGCGGGTGGTGCCGCTGTCCTCGCTCTGGGTGATGATGTCGGCTACCCGCACCATGGCGGTGTAGCCCAGCTGGGGCAGGCTTGCGCTCAACACGTCGCCCACCTGCAGGGTATCATCGTCCACGTCAAACTCGATGCTGCCGGTGCGCAGCTGGGCCAGCAGCTTTTCACCGCCCCGGTCAGCCAGCTTTTCCAGATAGCTCTGGCTGGTGCTGGTCTCGCCGTCCTCCGGCTGCACGTCACGGGCATCGACGTACATTTCCCGCCGGTCGGAGCCTGTAGCGTTCACATCGCCCACCCAGACGGTGGCGCGCTCGTCACCTTCGCCAGCGCCCTGCACAAGGGCGATGTTGGCGTAGTCGGTGTCGGCAAAGCTCCACCCGGCATTCAGCAGGTTGCCCCACCGGGGGCTGTATCTGCGGTTCGGGTCGAAGGTGGGCCGGAAGCACTCGAAGAGCAGCTTTTTCTTGCTGCCCTTGCCGTCCAGCACGATGCGGAACCCCAGATCACAGGCCTGCCCGATGGTCTTGCAGTAGTCGAACACCGTACCGCCGGAGGTCTGCTTTTCAAAGGTGGTGTCAAAGCCGTACTCGGTGCCCAGCGCAAGGCGGGGCCACGGCTTTGCGGCGCTCACAAGGCTGCGCATGGCGGCTTCGGCGTTCTGGTTCTTGATGCTCACCGCAGACACCCGCTTGGTCAGCAGCCATGTTGCCGGGTAGCCGGACACCACAAGGTTTGCGTCCTCGTTCTGGTTGGCGCGGGCGCAGATGCGCATGGGGATGCGGGAGTTCTCGTCGCTGCGCACCAGCCAGCGGCCCTCCTGCAAAAGCTGCAGGTTCTCGGTGGTGGGGCGCACCTCAAGGGTAAAGCTGCCCTCGGAGTAATAGGGACTGTCCCAATAGAGGGACACCCACACGTCCACCCAGCCCACGCGGGCAAGGGTGTCTGCGTCCAAAACGTCTATTCTCATAGCGGTTCGGGCAGGATGCCCGCCTCCATCGGGTAAAAGCTCACGGATGCCTGCAGGTAGCCGGAGCCGTTCTCGGCCTGCATGGAGAGCATGTTATCGCCGGGCTGCAGCTCGGTGAGGGTGCTGTCCTCGTCCAGCTTGGAGAAGATGTTCTCGGTCACGCCTGCCCGGGTCAGAGTGCAGGCCAGCCGGTCAGAGGTGCTGCGGTAGATTTCCAGCGTCTCGTCCGGCTGCAGGGTCAGGCCAAAGCCGATGAAGGCCCCGGTCTGCAGATCCACCACCTTTGGATGCGTCACCGGCATGTCGCACCGCAGGGTGGCCGTGAAGGGCACCGGCAGGCTGCCCTCGTTGCGTAGCACTGCCGCCGTGCCGTCCCGTTTGATGCCGTAGATGTGGCTGTCGTAGCAGACAGGAAAGCGGAACGCCTTTTCGTACCCGCCCAGCACGCTGCTGACGGCATTGAGGTCGTACCAGAAGGGCTTTTCGCTGTAGAGCATGAGCGAACAGCGCGGCTGCGGCGTGTAGCTGGAAAAGTAGGGCGTTTTCTGCAGCACGAACCGGGTGAAATAGTGGTCGCCAAAGTACAGGGTGCCCTTGGTGAAGTAGGGCAGCTTTTTGCTGAACGCCCGGGCATTGTCCAGCGCATACGCGCCCCAGAACACCACATCGAGGGTGCGGGACACGCCGGAGACGCTCTGACCCTCCACGGTGTCGCCAATCTGATTGACACCCTGCGCGGTCTGCAGGTCCACATCCACCCCGTTCAGCGGGTCGAGAACGTAAGGGGCATCGTAGTCCCAGCCCAGATGCAGGACGGCACCGGCATCAGTCACGATTTTGAGATGGTCCTTAAATAGCACAGTGTCCTCCTTTCATCGTTTGCGGGCCTTGGCCTTGTCGGCTTCCCAGCGGGTCTCGCGGGCAAGGTCGGCGGCGGTCTGAGCCTTGCTCTGGATGTACTGATTGATGGTGGTATCGCCCTCGCGGTGGTAGCTGCGGGCGGCGGACACCACCTGTGCTGTGCCGGATGCAGCCACGGTGCTGCCCAGACGCATGTTGTCGGAAAGCACCAGCGCCCCCGCCTGCCGGATCATATCGGCAAGGGCAGAGTTGGTCTTTTCCAGCGCCTTGGTGTTGGCGTTGATGGCATCTTCCAGACTACCGGTGCCGGTGGTGATGTCCACGCTGCCCATGCCGCCGGAGCCGGAGGACCCGCCGGAAGAGCTGCCGCGCCCGGACGAACCTTTCTTACTGAAAGAGCCGCCGATCGAGGCAACGATGCCCGCGATGACGGCAGCAAGGGCTACGCCCGCTGCGATCATCAGCAGAGCCTGCGGAGTGCCAAAGCCAGTAGGGAACAGCGCCGCAGCGATGGCATCCAGCATTGCTACGAACGCGCCGCCGATAGACCCGATCAGACTGCCCAAAGACGCAAGAATCTCCGGGAATGCGGAGATCAGGCCGCCTTTCATGCCCTGACTGATGGCAAGGGCCGCATTGCTCAGCGGTGTTTTTAGCCCGCCGAAGATCTCTATCAGGGTGGAGCCGAGGCCCTGCGCCTGCTGCCAGACCTCAGAGAAGCCGCCGGTCAGGCCGTTCACGATCTGCCCGCCAAGGTCGATAGCTCCCTGCACCAGCTGATCGCGGGCACCGCCCAGCGCTTTGTTGAGCTTAGTCACGATGCCAAGGGCAAAATCATTGACCTGCTTTTTCTGGTCGGCAGTCAGACCGCCGTAGATGGTGCTTGCCACCCACTTGCCGATGCTCAGCCAGTCCTGATTCTTGACGGCGGTGTACAGATCATCGAAGGTGCCCAGCACGCCGGTATCTGCTTCGGTCTGCAGCTCCTTCCACAGGCCGTCAAAGGTGTCTGCAGCGGATTTCTTGGTGGTCTCGGCTACCTGCACGGTGCCGTCTGCGGCGATGGTCTTGACCCGCTCGATGGTCACGAGGGCACCGTCCACCACGTCGTCGTAGACCTCGGTGATGACCTGTTTCTGGGTCTCGGTGCCGTCGGTCAGGGTCTCGGTGACGGTCTGGGTGGTGGTCTTGACCCCGTCTGCCAGCGTCTCGAAGGTGGAGGTGACCGTCTTGGCGGTCTCGCGGACGGTCTCCATGGTTTGCTTGACGGTCTTGGTGCCGTCGGCGGCAATGCTGGTGACGGTCTTGATGTCCTTCAGCACACCGCCCACCATCTGCCGGGAAGTCTCGGTGATGGTCTGTTTCTGCTGTGTAGCACCGTTCGCCATCCGTTCCGTGACGGTCTCCACGGTCTTGGCCACGCCATTGGTGAGGGTGGTGGCGCTGTCGGTTACGGACGCGACCACGGTCTTGGCTGCGTCCTTGACCTTCTTATTTCCACGATTGAGACCCTGAGCCAGACCGTTGCAAACCTGCACGCCGATCTCGTCAAAGACTTTGGACGGGGAGTGGATGCCCAGCCGCCCCTTGACCCCGGAGACAAGGCCGTTGATGCCGTTGCTGACCCACTTGGTCAGGCTGTTCCATGCGCCCTTGATACCGTTCAGCAGGCCGCTGACGATGTTCTCGCCAATATGGCCCCACTCGTCCATGCTGCCGTCCCACACGCCCACCAGCTTTGCTACGCAGGCGAGGGCGGCCTCCGCCAGATTCTCAAGACTGCAGACAATACCGTCCACCAGCGTGGTCAGCATAGCTGCACCGCACTTGAGGATGTCCGGCAGATGGGCGATCAGGGCAGCTGCCCATTTGGCGATCAGGGCAGCTGCCGCCGTGATGAGCTGGGGCAGGTTATCGGTGATGCCGATGACGAGGCTCTCCAGCAGCTGCATACCGGTGTCCATGATCTCGTCTGCATGGTCGCCGAGATAAAGCATAAACTCGGCAATGATCTCGGTGGCGCTGGTGAGCAGGGCGGGAGTGGCATTGATGATGCCTTGCGCGAGGGCTGCCAGCACCTCAGCACCGGTGTCCAGCATGGCAGGCATCGTGTCGGTCAGGTTCTGGGCCAGCTGGGTGATGATCTCCACGCCGGTGGTCATCAGCCCGGGCAGCTGCTCGGCAATGCCTGCCGCTAGATCGGAGATGATCTCACCGGCAGCGGCCAGCATAGCTTCGGGGCCACCCTCAGACAGGGCGGTGGTCAGCTGGGTGAGACAGTCTGTGCCCCACTTGACCGCTTCAGTCAGGGTGGGTTCCAGCTCATCATAGACGGCCAGCTGCATCCCCTCGAACGCCGAGGACATGATGGTCATAGCGCCCTGCAGATTGTCGATCTGAGTTTCAGCCATCTGCCCCATGGCACCGTCGGCGTTATCAATCTGGGCGGCCAAGGTGTTCCACTGATCACCCTGCGCCGCCAGCAGGCCGTTGACGGCGGCGAGGTCGGTCTTGTTGAACAGCTGGTTGATGATGCTGTCCTTCTGGCCCTGCGTCATGCCATTCATGGCACTGTTCAGGTCGCTCAAAATGTCGTTCAGCCCGCGCATTTTGCCCTGCGAATCGTAGACTTGCAGGCCCAGCTTCTGCATCTTTTTGGCTGCTTCGTCGGTGGGGGACTGCAGCGACAGGATGATGTTGCGCAGATGGGTACCGCCCTCCGCGCCCTTGATGCCCACGTTTGCCAGCAGACCCAGAGCGGTGGTCAGCTCGGTTGTGCCGCCCTTCAGATTGGCTGCGGTGCCGCCCACGGTCAGGATGGCTTCACCCAGCTGTGAAACGTTGGCATTGGCCTTGCTGGCCGCCATGGCCAGCTTGTTGCCGAAGTCGTCCACGTTCTGCTTGTTGGCTTCGATATTCAGCGAGGCCATAGCATCGGTGACGAGATCGGACGCATAGGCCAGATCCATGCCGCCTGCCGCAGCCAGATTCAGCACGCTGGGCAGCACCTCGGCGGCTTTATTTGCGTCATAGCCCGCCAGCGCCAGATAGTTCAGAGCATCCGCTGCCTGTGTAGCGGTGAACTTGGTGGTGCTGCCCATCTCTTTGGCGACCTTGGTCAGATTGTCGATCTGATCCACCGTGGTACCCATGGTGGCGGCTACCTGGGACATGGACGCATCAAAATTCATGCCGACGCTGACCGAGGATTTTGCCAGGCCCGCCAGCTTGGTGGCAGCGGTCTTGGTCAGGTCGGAAATCAGATTACCAGCGGCAACCGTCATGCTGGATACGCCTTTGGTAAAGCCGCTGGTGTCCAGCTTGGTATCGCCGGTAATGCTGTAATCTGCCACGTGTGTCCACCTCTCAGTCGTGAGCGCGGGCACAAGGGCACAGGCTTAAAGTTTTATCTCGATTTCCCGCTTACAGGCGGGATTTTTGCACTTTACCCACACGCCGACAGCTGCGGCGTGTGGTTCTGCCCATACCGGCAGCGGTCTGCCGCAGTGCGGGCAGGGGATGGGAGCGCGTTCAGCGGCCACGGAAACGGGCAATGAAGCTTGCATTGTGCTCTTCGACGGTCTGCGCACGTGCTGCACCCCCTCTCAGCTCAGCGGGCAGGGCAAAGCGTTCCCGCTGCTCTTCGTAGATGCGGCGCTTCTCCGGGTCCATGTCGGAAAGGTCTGCGGTGCGCCAGTCGATGATGCGGCTGAACATGCAGTCCTCGCCGATCACGCCCCGCAGCAGCGCCCGGAAGCGGAACCAGTGGACGTGCTCGGTCGTCAGGTCGATGCCGTACAGCCGCTGGAACGCGGCCACAATGTACGGCGCGTCGCACTGGTAATCAAAGGGCAGTGTAGCTGGTGCTTCCGATTCACCGGAGGTGTCACCGCCGGATGCCGCCTTTTCACCCGCCTGATAAAATTCCAGCAGGTGCCGGTACCCGTCAAAGAGCATCTGGTCGTCCGTCAGAAAGCAGTGTGGGTCTTTGTAAAAACGCCAGAGGGCGCTCCGGGCAAAGCCCACCGGGTCAGTGTTAACACTGACCCGGACATAGGAGTTGACCAGCCAGACCATGGGCCGGAAATCCGGGACGATCTCGTGTCCGTGCCACCGGGTGGGCAACTCGTCCAGCAGCAGATCAGACATGGCGCTCTGCGGCGATCTGCAGTGCGTATGCCGCCAGCTGCTGCATGGCATCAGGATCGTCCCGCAGAGCGTCTACGGCCTGCCGGGCATCGATCAGCTGCTCGGTTTTCTGCTCGTCGGTCAGAGCGGGAACCACCACGTCGGGCTCACCACCGTAAGAGACCTCAGTCTGACCACGGATGAAGGTGTCCTCGGTTGTAGTCTTGGGCGTAGAAATGACCTTGTAGGGGACGGTCTTTTTCTGTTTAGCAACGGCACGGCGCTGCTCGCGGTTCATGGGCATTGCAGCCGCCTGCTTTACGGTGGCCTGCTCTGCGGCGATGGCTTCCTTGATGGCGTTCGTCACACGGACACAGGCACCAAAGTTGTTTCCGTCCAGGCCCAGACGTTCTGATGCGCCCTCGCCCAGCAACTCGTCGAAGTAGCCCATCATAAGGCGGCACTGGCCGCGCAGGATGTCGGCGGTGCCCGTATGCGCGCGCTTGCTCTCGCGGTCAGAAGCCGCCTGCATGTGCTGCTGCGCCGCGTCCATACGGTCGAGGTCGTTGGCGTTCAGCGCCGAAAATTCAAATTCCTGTCCACAGATGATCATGTATCTGTACCTCCTATAAAATGCGCCCCTGCCAGAGGTGACAGGGGCGATATTGGTTTTATGTTACGCGGTGACGTCGGTCAGGTAGTTAAAGTCCTTGGGCGTGCCGACGGCCTTAACGTCCACCGCAAAGGTGGCGGGGGCGTTTGCGGAGCCGCCCACGTCGCTGGTGACGACCAGAGAAGCATTGCCCGTCTCGCCCTTACCGGTGCGGACGCTGAAGTAAACGTAGGGTACGATCACGTCCTTACCGGTGCCGTACTTGATTTTGTGGCTCAGCACAAAATCCTGAAACGCGTCGCCTACGCAGCGGTTGCCGTTGACAGCAAGGGTGCGCTGGGCGCCGGTCTTGGTGGTGACGGTACCGGTGCGGATGAACGCCTCGTCCGTGGTGGAAGCATTCAGGGAGCCGGAGTGTTCCTTCACGTGGTCGGCGCAGACGATCCATGCGGATTCTTTGGTCTGCTTGGTTTTATCAGTCTGAATGGCGAGGATGAAGTCGTCGGTGTTCTCCTCGCCTGCATAGTCGGCGCTGGGCTCGATGTCCTTCTCGGACTTGAGCGCGGCCAGAGTTTCGGCAACAGTCATAGATTATCTCCCTTTCTGGTAGTACTGGAGTTGAAGTTGAATCTGGAAGCGGCAGCTGCTGGCATCCTGGCTCATGATGTATCCGGGGGACAGGCAGACCACCTTTTCGGCCTTTTTGCCGTCAGACAGCGCCGGAAGGTTCCGCCGTCCGGACTGTTTCTCTACCCACTCGGCAAATTCATCCCAGAACGCGCTGTTTGCGGCCTGCTGGACGACCTCGGGCGAGTAGACCATGCGGGATGCCAGAACATAGTTCTTCGCCCGGCGGCTGCCGAGGAAGAACTGCTCCAGCACCATTGCCGTGGGTGTAGCTTCCAGTGAGAACTGCATCTGCCCGGTGTCGGCACCCAGATATTCGATGGAGAACACAACATCCCCGTTGTTGAGCGTCGTTGCCAGCGGGCAAGAGGCCAGCCAGTCCAGCATGGCTTTGATGTCTGCGGTCTGGCTCATTTGTTGACCTCCTTAGCACGGGTCTTGACAAACTGGATAAAGTCCTCTTTGTGGTCGTCTACGCAGCGCTCGCCCCAATGAGGCCCGCAGCCGTCCTCTCGGACACCCTGCCCACAGGGCAGACGGTAGTACTGCACGGCTGCGTAGGGCGTGGTGTGCCGGATCAAGCCACTGCCCAGCACCGTGCTGTCCTTGGCGCTGCCTCGCAGCGCTCCAGTGCGTACCGGAACATAGGGCGTGACCAGCCGGATGAACTCGCCGTCCGCTTCCTTCTGCAGGCGCTGAAAGCCTGCCTCGGTGCGGTGCTGGAAATTCGGGTCCCAGTGGATGCCGAGGTTGATCGGGCCGCTCATCCTGTCACCTCCACGTACCAGTGCGGGCAGCGCCCGTCCCGGTTATCCTGTACGCTGGTGACGGTGCCGACGTGCCCGCTAGGCAGTGTCACCTTATCCTCCGGGGCCAGCGTCCAGTGACGGGCCCTTGCGGCTTCGTCTGCGGCCTTGAAGGCGGCAGGGTCGAGAAAGGTGCTTGCCGCGTCCAGCGGCGGTTCTGCTGTGCTCTGCGGGGCTGCTGTGGAGTGGCCCGGAAAAATGCAGATCTCGGAGCTGCTTTTCGGGGCAAAGCCGGAGCCTGCACCGGACTGTGCGCCGGTACCGGCTGCGGCCACCTCGCGGCAGCTCACGCCAGACAGCACCGTGGTGTAGCTGGTGCTGCCAGTGCCCTGCCGGATGCAATGCACCAGCGTGACACTCTTTGTTGCGAGAAGAGGTTTGCGCATGGCGGGCCTCCTCTCAGCGTCTGCGGGGCGGGTGATACACGCCGCCCTGATACAGCATCCACCGGGTAGACGGAGCAGAGAGCACCTCGTGCACGATCTGGCTCTGCCGTTTGCCCAGATACGCCTGCATATCCATGCCGCTGGCATAGCTCTCGGTGTAGCCGTGATTGCTCACGCTGGTCACACCGTCCCAGCTGGCGCTGACCTCTTCGGAGAGGGCCACCAGCCGGGCCTGACACTGTGCCAGAAGCGCCAGCTGTTCGGGCTCTTTGGCAAGGCTGGCGCACCAGCGTGTGGCGCTCTCGATGAAGAATGCTGCGTCCACCGCCCGCGGGGTGAACTCTGCCTCGGTCAGCGCAGATCCGGGGTGCTGCGCGAGGTACTCAGGGTAGGTCAGCCAGCTGTCCATAGGTTACTCCTCGGCAAAGTTTGCCTTGGGGATGGTGATCTTGCCCATGCGCACGTTCTTGTGGTCGAACTTCAGCGCCCAGTTTGCCTTGTTGGTGAACTCGTCATCCGTCGGGGTGGGCTTGTTGATCTTATCGCCGTCAAAGGAGACGCCGTTCGGGTGCAGGATGAAGGAGCGGTTATTGTACAGGATATCGGTGCCGCCTGCCTTGGCCGCGTCATACTCGGTGTAGTCCGGGGTGATGACTTTAGGATCGGCAGTCAGGACGGAACCCTGGCCCAGCAGGAAGCTGTTGTAGTTGGTGCCGTCGTCGGTGCCGCGGTCATTCTCGACCACAACCAGACCGTTGATGGTGGGCAGGCTGACTTCCTTCTGCAGCACGTTGGTGATTACGTACTTGTTGTAGTTCAGCAGGCCCAGCTTCTTGTATTCGGCCAGAATCTTGGAGTGCACCACCAGCAGACCGAACTTTCCGGAGAAATCGCCCAGGGCGGACTGCTGCACATCGATCAGCTGGTTGGCGGTGACGCCGCCGGTCTTGACGGTCAGGGTATGGTTCGCCAGCCCGGACAGGCCCAGGACGGAATCCACCAGCTTGACCAGCAGGCTCTGCTTGTACATGCGCCAGTAGCGTCCGGTGTTGCGGGCAACAGCGGCCATAGGGTCGGCGGCAGTCAGCTCACGGGTCAGCTCGGTGGCCTTCCATGCCTTCATGCGGTCGATGCGGATCCAGGACTGCTTGCCGCCGGAGATCTCGGTGGGCACGTTATCATTGGTGCCATCACGGACCAGCGGGGCGTCGGTGTCAGGGTCCAGCGGGTTATAGAAACGGATGGCGCCCATCGGGCTACCGTTATCCAGAGAAGTGGCCAGACTCTGGTCGCTTGCCAGAATACCGGAGGCAAGGATGGAATCGGAGAAGGTGGCCTCCTGATCCACGAAGCCCTGATAGACCTCGGGGTCAAACGGAAAACCACCAAAAGTGCCGGGAATAGGCATAGTTCAGTTACCTCGTTAGTGTCGTGCAGCTCTCACCAAAGCAGAGAGCTGCTGGAAAAGTGCCGGATTGCGGGTGCGCAGGGCCATGCGCTCGGCACCGGTCATCTGGAGAAACTCCTGCAGGGTGGGTTGTGCATTGCCGCCCTGGCTGCGGGGCTTCGGGACGATGATCGGGTTAGTAGGCTCCTGCGGCTCAGCGCCCGGCTGCGGGCCTGCGCCGTCCTGCGGGGCGGGGGCACCCTGCTGGAACAGGTACGGCTTGCGGGATTTGAGGTCAGCGAATGCCTGCTTGACATCCTCGGCCTGATTCTTGCTCTCGCGCAGTGTAGCTCTGTTCGGCAGCAATGCGATAGCATCGTTCTCGTCCAAAGCACCGGCCTCGTGGGCCGCAGCGCGCAGCACACCGTTGAAGGCGAACTCTGCAGCCTGCTGGCTCAGCTGATTGGTCAGGTTGGTGATCTGACTGCGCAGATCGTTGACGTCCACGCCGTCGAAGGCCGCCAGACCCTGCTGTGCAGTGGCCAGCTGCGCCTGCAGGCCCTGTACAGTGGCCTGATGGGCGGCTGCGTCTAGACCGTGCAGCCGCATCACTGCGTTGATCTGCTCTTCGGTCAGGCCCTCGATGGCTTTCAAATCCTCACGTTTCATGGTCTACCTCCCATTGGGCCTACAGCATTGTTGTCGCGTTGCTGTGCGCGGGCCCTTGCACCTCTCTGACACCGGGTGCGTGGTGTAATCTGGTGCTATCGTATCACACTCCGGCGGGCAAAAACGTTATGACTTGAGCGCTGCATACCTGAAACAAAGCATACCAAAATCCCTATAAACCCTACGCGTGCGGGCATCAAGCGCGTTCTCACGCATGTATACTCTTCTTTTCTTCTGATAAGGGTCAGGATAAGAGTTTGAGTATGTCTCTGTATGTTTTGCCCAAAAACCCGCATGAACACTCACTTTTTCGTGTCTACAAACTTTGTATGCAACCTTTTGTTGCAACTGACAGGATTTCTGTTGCAACTGTATGCAAGCAAAACGCCCCGTGCCGGGAGGTCTGTCCTCTTCAGCGCGGGGTGTTTTGTGGTGTAGCGGTCACTTCTCGTCCGGGGCGAGGATAAGCTGGGAGCCATCCGGGAGGATGAATGCCAGCCTTGCGCCGCAGAGGACGGCAGCCTTGGCGAGGTCTTTTGCCGACCAGCTGTCCCTACGCAGCTTGTTACTCATGGCCTGCGGGGTGGTCATGCCGAACGCTGCGGCAAAAGTGCTTTGGTCGGTGCTGGTCAGTTCCAGCAGGGCTTTCACTCTGGATGATGTGGTCATTTTGGGTCACTCCTTCCTGCCACAAGGATATGACTTGCCATGGCAAAAGTCAACAACAAAAAGAAATTAAAAAATAAATCAAAAACAACTTGACTTTGTGCTTGCGCAGAGGTAACATACAGCCATCGGAAGGGTTTCTGGATAAAAAATAACGGAGGAAAACGAAAAATGGCAAATCCGAACGAGATGAGCAAGACCGAGATGCGGCTGGAAATCAACGCGGCCGAAGCAGTGGTGAACAATGGCGGTACCCTTTCGCAGGAGCAGTGGGACCGCGTGTTTAAGATGCTGCAGCTGGTCAAGGAGGACTAAACCATGAAGAAGAAGGAACTGCGCGGCCATCTGGGGATGCTGGCGTTCAGTATGGACTCTCAGTGGTGCGTCATGCACCGGGAGGACCTGCCGGAGCCGACCCGGGTGTGCGCCGAGGGTCAGTACCAAGGGATGATCTTCACCCTCACCGTTCTGGGCGGTGACTGGGTCAGGGACGACAAGGGCAAGCATCGGGCGTTTCTGATGGGCGAATCCAGCCGTGACACCGACGAGTACACCAACAAGGAGGACTGAACCATGCGTGATCTGAGCATCGAAGAGATCAAGACCGCCGCCGATCCGGTGGCTGCCTGCAAGGAGCAGATTCGCCGCTGGAAGATTTCTTATTCCCGCTACTGCGGCTCCCGCCGCGGCGGTCTGTATTATGAGGATCATATCGCAGCGCTGGAAAGGTTGCTGCGCGAGCTGAAGGAGGACTGAACCATGAAATTCTATTACAAAGGCCAGCTGGTGCGCACCAGCAAGACGCACACCTACAACTGGGCGATCCTCGAAGAGAAGGACGACGGCACCTTGAAGGTCTACGGCTGCCGGGCTGAACGGGCAGCGGCTGACACCGAACTGACGCAGGTCATTCGCAGGGGACACCCCTATGCGAGGGTCGTCCCTCTGGACACCGAGCCGAACCCTCCGGCGCTGACCTTCGACCAGTTCATGGCTCTGGCCCGCGAGAACTACGGTAAGGGCGGCGACGGCTACGTCGAGTGCTGGGACGACCGCACCTTCGCCTATTTTGTGAAGGAGTTCGGGCCGATCACGAGGGCCAGCGCGCTGGATGCTTTTGCGCAGGCGCTGGATCAGGAGAACGAAGAGCGGGCAATCCGCAATGCTGCTGCGAAAGGAGAATAGTGATCATGAAGAAGCTGAACATCACTTATGACACCGCGGAGATCGAGAATGGCGAGAAGATCGTCGGTGAGACCTGTTACACCGTCAAGATGCAGGACGCGTTGGCAGAGCAGCTGCTCCGCGACCCCGGCTCCTGCGGGGCTATCGATATGGCCCACCTCGAGTTTCTGCTCCAGAGCGTGGAGATCCTGCAGGGCCGGAGATTTGTAGACGGTAGCATCAAGCATTACGAATTGGTGAAGGAGGGCTAATCTATGAAGAAGGTCAACTGGAAGGTGTACAACGAGGCGCTGGGCGCGCTTCAGGCGCAGTTCACCAAGTGGGACGGCATTCGGATTTTCGACCGTAACTTTGCCCAGCAGGGCGCACCGGTTCGGCTGGGTGTCCAGTGGGCCTCCCTCGGCCTCAAGAGCCCGGAGGAGGCTGCCGAGTATGCAAACCGGGTCCTCGACGCTGCCATGGCGGCAGAGAACTTCGTGTACAACGGCTATGTGGTGGACTATGATGGAGGTGATCAGTGATGCGGGGATTCCGAACGGAAATGTGCGTGGACAGCCAGCTTTGGCACGAGGATAGCCTCGAGCTGAACGGCTCGGAGATTCGGTGGCAGGCCAAGGTCTGCGAGAAGCACAGCGAGTTTGGTATCGACGGCGGCAGGATCCTGAAGCTCTGGGTCAGTCAACTGCCGCCGGGCGATGTGCGTTACTGGCAGGAGGTTGCTTATTATGACCGTGGGTGGTGTACCCGACCGCTCACCCCGGAAGCGAAAGCCGCAGTTGAATATGTTGTTGATATGTTCCGGTGAATTGACCCAACAAGAAAAGCCCTGAAGGTGCATTCCTTCAGGGCTTTTGCTTTGCTTATTTGTCAGCCGATCTTTTCAACTTCGCCAGTTTCCTTGTCCACAAAATACTCGGCCAGAACGGTGCCGCTACCCAGAGTATTTGCGTCATGCTCCTCTTTGGGGACGTAGTCCTGCACGGTTACATCCAGTTGCCCGCCCATGTTCATGATCTTCGTGGTGGTGTTGTAGTTGAAGTTCACAATAAAGTGGATCTCGCTGTCGTCGGTGAAATACTGCTTGTAGTAGTCCAGCGCATACTCGCTCATGTCGATGTTCTCTGCAATCAGCGAAATACGCCAGTTGCCGGTGTTATCGTTGCGCACCTTGCTTACCGAGAACTTGATGCCGTCCAAAGGCGAAGCCTCGGTGTTGACTGCGCTCTCCGGTGCAGCACTGGTGCTTTCCGGCTCGGCGCTGACGCTCTCGCTCACGGAACTGGCCGGCGCGCTGGATGCTGCGCTACTGGCGGTGCTGGAAGAGCTGCCGCCGCAGGCGGTCAAGCCGAGTGCGAGGGCGAGCAGCACAATGCCCGCCCGGATTCGATTCTTGATCTTCATAGTGTGAAACCTCCTTTATTCTGGCCTGAATTATAGCACGGCCTTTTCAAGAAGTCCAGCACACTCATTTTCGTGCCTGCGCGGCTGCGCTGGCCGCTTCGCTGCGGCCAAAGCCGGGCACGCTCTCCCGCAGCTGGTACTGCTGCAGCCCGGTCTGACTGAGGAAGTCTTTCATCTTTGCACGAGAGGCCGCCAGCTTTGCCGCTGCGGCCTTTTCGGCATCCTTCTGGCCGCTTTCCTTCGCCACAAGAAACGCCCGCTTGTCGGCCCTGATCTGCCGCTCCTGGGCGCGCTGCATCTGGGTGGCCTTGTACCGGTCAATATCCTTACCGTTGTAGGTTACGGTAGCCGCATTGATCGCAGCCAGCCGTTCGGGGGTGTAGCTGCGAACACTTGCGCCCTCCCAGTACATTGCCCAGTTATGGGCACAGTTGGCCCCCATGAAGCCGCGCACGTCGCCGTAGCCGATATCGTCCAGCGAGAGATAGCCGTGCCGGCCGCTGCGGCTGACGATCTGGCCCTGCCACCAGCTGTGGTTGGTCAGGTCCTGCCCGCCGTCGCCGGTGCGGGCACCCACGTGGGCATCCAGCTCCATCAGATCGCATTCCAGTGCGTCTGCGTTGTGGCGGGTGATCTCTCCGGCAGTCTGGTTGATGCCGGTGCGGGTAGCTCGCAGCACCACTACGTCCAGCGTGTCCACGTGGCCGCTGGGGTAGGTGATAGCCCCCACACCTTTTGCTGCTAAAGCATTCAGCGCTCGCCGTGCTGCATCGTCGGAGCTGAACGCGCCGCTGGCGGCATCCATGTGGGCCATGTCCAGATAATACGCCAGCTGCCGCTGAGTGGTCTCCACCATGTTCTGGTTGCCCATCACAGCGCGGCTCTGGGTCAGGTTGTACAGGGTGTTCATGGTGCGCCGGTAGCCGCTTTCCAGCAGCTGCTGCGCTTCCTCACTCTCGCCCAGAGGGGCCAGAGCGCGGCCTGCTGCGGCTGCATCCAGCACGTCCTTGGTGTATGCCTGTTTTATTGCCTGGGCAAACACAGCGGCTTCCTGGGGCCCCAGCTCCTGCACAATGGCCTGCATCTGCCGCAGAAGGTATGCCCGGCTCGCGCCCAGCGCTTGCGCCCGGAAGCTCTGCCACTCCGCTGTGGAGGTGATCTTGCCTGCCTTGACGATCCGGCGCACCATGTCCCGCAGGATACGTTCGTTCAGCTCGTCCCACGGGGCCGCCATAAGCCCAGCGTAGCCGTTAACTTCGTCCGGGGTCAGCATGGCGTTACCCGGTGGTAGCGGCCGCCCTCCACCGTGACCTCAAAGCCCAGCAGCCGGACGACGCGCAGAGCTTCGTAGTATTTCTCCCACAGCGCAGGGCTGCGCAGGATGCGCGCGTTCGCCATCAGCCAGTCCAGCCGTTCCGCGGTCTGCTTCATCCGGGCGAATTTCGTTTTAGCCGTCGCCATTGTCGATCACTCCCTTCAGGATGTCATTGGCCCCAGCCTCCTGCTGGATGGCCTGCACTGCCCGTGTAGCAGTCTCTTCGTCCTCGCCAAAGAAGTGCATCCGGTACTCGGTCTTGCTACGCAGGCCCATGCTGACCTCCTGCTGCCACTGGGCCATCTCGGACAGGCGGTCAAGGATGATGCTGTCGTCCCACTTGAAGGAGATGTTCAGTTTGCCTTTGCCGGGTGCGCCGGGGATGTGATCTGCCCAGTAGTCCAGCGCATCGATCAGGCCGCGCAGAGCGTCCTCCAGTGCTGCCTGAAGGTCGGAGACCGTGGAGTACAGCTTCTGCTTGCTGTTGACGATCTCGGTGGCGGTCTTTTCCACGTCTGCCACCTGAGACAGCACACCGAAGCTCAGGCCCGCGTGGCTTTCCACATTGCGCAGATACTGGTTCAGACCGGATAGGTAGCTGCCGTCACGCAGGGCAGGGGAAAACACCTGATAAAACGGGGTGCTGTCGGTGATACCGGTGTTGACATCGATGCCGTGAAACAGCCGTTCTCTGTGGTGCGGTGCCGTGCTGTCGATGGCTTCCGGCGGCACGCCGTATTCCCTAAGCGCCTGTGCTTTGGACAACTGCTGCCCGGTGGCGCTGGGCTTAAGAAATTTCTCATCCGTGTCTACCGCCAGCTCTCCGCCCTCGTACTCCCAGTCCAGCCGTGTGTACTGTTCGTCGGCATCGATGATCTGCTTGCGGGCGGGTTCAAACATAGCCGCGCCCAGCTCACTGTCCGGATCGACGCTGTTGACGATGGGTGTCACAAAGTAACCCACCGGGAGCTTTTCCAGCCCGGTCAGGTAGGCCACCGGCTGGATGTCGTCCCACTCCGGGCGGATGCTCAGATCCTCCGGGCTGCCGAGGCTGTCCTGTGTTGCGCTGCGGAAGGCCAGGTTGACTACTTTGGTGCAGGGGAACTGTGTGGGCGCTGCAAGGTCGTAATCTTCCAGCTGCGCCAGCTCTTCATCCCGCAGATCTGCGCGGCTTTCCAGCACGTGCATCCACTCCATGCGGTGGTAGTAGTTATCGTCATCCTGAATGCTGTCGATGAACACGCCCTCGGTCAGGCTGCCCTCTACGTCGTTGGCCACGGGGAAGTACCGGGCCGCGTTGCAGAAGGAAATACCCAGTTTTTTGCCGCTCTGGTAGGGCTTCCAGATGCCGCTGCCAAGGGCCAGCGCCACCGTGAAGATGCGCCGTCTGCGGGGCGTGAGCACCCGCTGCAGCCGGGCGTTGATCCAGTCGGCACGGTCGCTGCCCTCCACCGTGGCTTCCAGCTCCAGCGTGGTCAGCCGTGCCAGCTCTGCGCAGATCAGCGCGGGCAGGTCGAGGGTCAGGGTTTCCGGATTCTTGTCCATCGGCAGGCCATTGATGGCTGCATCGTACCAGTCCTCAATGGCCCGCTGCATCCGGTTGGTGACAAGGGTCTTGCAGCCGATGATGTTCTCAATGTCGGCGTGGTTTATCATGCGTTCTGTACACCTCTCTTTTGCCAGACGTCCTCAAGGGCGTATCTGGTCATGTCGATGCTGTGGTTTGCCGCATCGACAAAGCCCGGCATCACTTCGCCGGTCTTTTTGTCAATGGCATATTCGTATTCAGAAAACTCCCGCGCCGTCCATGGGCAGCGCTGGGGGTCAATGACGATCTTTGCGCGGCTCTGCAGCCACTTCATGCCGTCGGTGACGGATGTGCCGCCGTGGGCAGCGTACTTCCGGCAGCCGCGCAGGCGGCTGAACCCCAGATCCCGCAGTGTAGCGATCGACCGGTTGGCCGCGCTGTCCGCGATGATCTCATCGTGCAGGTGCCTCTTGAGCACCTCGGCCAGCTGGGCATCGGTCTCTTTCTGGGCCCGGTGCTCCTCGTAGATGTAGACGGTCTGCCGGGCGTGGTCGTAGCTCATGCCGCCGAAATGGTTCGGGTCGGGGTACCAGCCGAAGTCCAGACCGTAATAGCGGCGGTCAAACCCGGCGATCTCCTCGCTGGTGATGGGCCGCAGCTCCAGATTCTCAAACACGGCGGTGCCGCAGCCCACCACCTCGCCCAGATACTCGTGGGCGTAGGCCACCGGGTCACGCTGCTTCAGGGTCTCAGCGTCATCGAAGAAGCGGGGGCCCAGCCATTCGGGCGGGGTGGTCAGGTAGGTGGTGTGATGCCGGAACTGCTTCGGTTTTGCCTCCCGCTTGTACCGGTTGACCCAATGCCGCGCCATGGCGGGGGAGTTGAAGGTCTTGAAGGAAAAGCTGAAGGGGCCGCCACGGAACACCGACTGTTCCACGTTTCGTATCTCTTCGGGACCGTCGTACTGGTCGAACTCTTCAAAGTGCATCACGCCGAAGTAGCCAAACGGTACGGCGATGGATTTCAGCTTGCCGGGGTCGTCCAGACCATAGAACTGGATGGTCTGCCCGGTGGGGATATAGGTCAGGGTATAGGGCTTCTTGGTCTGCTTCCACAAATGCCGGATGCCCATGCGGTCGATGACGCGGTTGTACTCCGGCCAAACGCTGGTGGCGAGGGTGTTGCCAATCTTGCGCAGCACCACGGCATGGATGTTCGGCACCCGCATCACCAGCAGCACCACCTCGGTGGCGGCAAACGTCGATTTGAGAGAGCCGCGCCCTCCGTCGCCCAGATACTCGTTGTACTCACCCGACCAGATGGCGGTGTGGGCGGCGTAGTATTCAGGGATGATCAGGCTGCTTAGTTTCAGTTGCTGCTTCAGCAGGTTTGGGGGCTGCCGTCTTTGGTATGTCATCCACAAACACCACCTTTCCGTCGTAACCTCTCAGCTCCGGGTGCTCACTCCAATGCTCCGGATCTCGGTTTTTCAAAAAGAAGCACATCGCGCCCAGATCGCCGCTCTGGGCCTTTTTGAACAGGGCGTTCTCCACGCTGGCTAGCGCCGCCTCCGCGCCTACGCTGAGGGCCTGCTTGATGCGCGGGTCCTGCGTGCACCAGCGCCGGAAAGTGCGCACCGGCACGCCGATCTGCTCGCAGATCTCCGCCTGCGTCAGACCGTGCATCGCCAGCCGCTGCAATCGCAGCAGCCCACTGGGGCTGTTCCACTTGCTGATTTGGGATTCTCGTGCCAAGGTTTCACCTCCGTATGAGAAAACGGCACGCACCGGCTCTGCTTCCAGAGCCCTGCGGGCGGAGGATGACCCGTGTGCGTGCCGTTTTGGCTATGAAAAATGCCGGGGCGGGAAAGGAGTAAAAACCTGCCCCGGCGGGGAATGGTTATTTCAGGCGGACGGCCTTTTCACCGGTGAAGTCCTCCCAGCGCTGGACGATCACGTCCACATAGCGCGGGTCATACTCCATGGTGTAGCACTTCCGGCTCAGCTGCTCGCAGGCGATCAGCGTAGAACCGCTGCCGCCGAACAGGTCCAGCACGGTCTGGCCGGGCAGGGAGCTGTTCTTGATGAGCCTGCCGCACAGCACCACCGGCTTCATGGTGGGGTGCTCCGCGTTGCGGGGCGGCTTGTCGCAGCGGATCACGCTGCTGGGCTTCTCCGTCAGCAGCGCCTGCGCCTTGATGGCCCAGTCCAGCAGCTGATCCTTCTTCATGTGCCGCAGATCGTCCGGCTTTGCATCGTCGATGACGGTGGTCTGGCTGCGGTCGTTGATGAAGTAGTGGTTCGCGCCGGGCTTCCAGCCGTACAGGCAGGGCTCGTGCTGCCACTGGTAGTCGCTGTGGCCGAGAACAAGACTGTTCTTGACCCAGACCAGACACCCGTGTAAACCCCAGCCTGCCTCCCGGAACATGGCCCGGAACGCCTCACCCTCCGTGTCTGCGTGGAAAATGTACGCGCTGGCACCGGTGCGGCAGGCATCGAAGGCCCGGCTGTATGCCTGAAGCAGGAACTGCCGGAACTGGCTCTCCGCCATGTTGTCGTTCTCGATCTTCTTGCCGTTCGAGCCCTGATAATTCACGTTATAGGGCGGGTCAGTGAGCAGCAGATCGGCCAGCTGGCCGTCCATCAGCCGCTCCACGTCCTGCGGGCTGGTGCTGTCGCCGCACATGACCCGGTGGTCGCCCAGCAGCCAGATGTCACCCCGCTGGGTGATGGGCTGCTCCGGGGGCTCTGCGGTGAAGTCGTCCTCCTTGACCTCCTCGTCGATCTTGATCTGGAGGTTCAGGCCGAAGTCGGTCATGTCGTAGTCGATGCCGGTCAGCTCCTGCACCAGAAGCTGCAGGTCCCACTCGGCAACTTCGCCGGTGGAGTTGTCTGCGATGCGCAGGGCCTTGACCTTTTCCGGGTCGAGCTCTGCCGCAACGATGACCGGCACTTCCTGCAGCTTGAGCCTCCGGGCGGCCTTGTACCGGGTGTGCCCGGCGATGATCACGCCGTCCCTGTCCACGATGATGGGGGACTGGAACCCGAACTCTTTGATGCTGTTGGCCACGGCTTTTGCGGCCTCGTCGTTGCGCCGGGGGTTATTGTCATAGGGGCGGATTTCGTCCAGCCGTTTGTACTCGATTTGGTGTTTCACGCTCTCCATGCAATCCCTCCGGGCAATAAAATAGGCTCTCTGGCAATTGTACCAGAGAGCCTAGGGTAAAAACGTTATGACTTACTTTTTGGCTTTCGCCTTGGCGGTCTTGGGCTTGGCCTTTGCGGCCTTATCCAGCTTGGCGTAGGGGTCTTTCCAGCCGGGGTAGGGCTTCGGCCAGTCACCAACGTGGATGTGCCAGCAATCCACCGCATATTTGCGTGCATCCCTGCCGCATTTCTGGCCGGCCGGGCTGTTTTCAACCTGAGAGATCAAAGCTTCATTCCAATTGCGTTCTGCCATATTCTACTCCTTACCAGTTCGGGGTGTACCCGTCTGCATTTGCGATTGTTTTGCTGCTCATGGTGAGTACGCTACGGTCGAGTGTTACGACGTACTGGCGCGCGGACCGTTGCGTGCTGTTGCCCCAGTAGTTATCAAGAATAACATTTTTGCCTCTGGCTGCCGCGAGGATAGGGTACATCGTCTCAGGACTACCGCCATAGCTACCACGCTTTGCTATCGCAAGAGCGTTGTATAACTTGGGTTTTCTGCGACGAAGCTGCTGGAAATCCTGTTTGAGCTGATAGGTGGTTATCGGTCTAGCCTTTCCGTTGAGAAATGCCTTGACCTGATACTGCCCATATCCGCCAGACCCTCCGGCATCACTCTGCGCCCAGTAAGTGCCTGCGCCGTGCACACCCTGCGAATAGTAGGCTTGTTTGCCGGACAAGAGCTGCTGGTTCATCTTTTTGCCTACTGCTGCCCGGCTGGCGTTGTCAGCATGATACATGGATTCCTCACCGGCTTTTTGGCGGGCCTTTTCATAGGCCGCTTCACTAAGGACGGTTGGCTTGTTTGCGTCCCATCCGACCAGTGACATATAGCGCTGCACAAACGTGTCATTCTGCGTGCCGTCTTTAGCGATAGGCAGGTTGTCGATTGCCCTGACGGTATCTGCGGCATCCTGATCACTCATCTGCATCAGGGCCGCCGGGTTGCCCTTGATCTGTGCCAGCAGCTGCTGTTCACGGGTCTGGGATGCTGCCGGTGCCGCTGCTTTCGCTGCACCTCCTGCACCACCGCCTCCACCCATGCCGTGGCTGCCGCCCATACTTCCACCTCTGCCGCCCATGTGAATCCTCCCTTGACCGTGAATTTCTCGGTCAAGGGTAACATGAAAAGCGGGGGCAAAACGTTACGAATTACTTTTTCTTGGGTTTCGCCTTGGTGGTTTTCTTCTTGCTGGCGGGCTTCTCCATACCCAGATTAGGGAAGGGGTAGGGGGAAGCCGGAGTGTCGAGGGGCCGGAATTTCTGCTCTGCCGCTTCGATCTCTTTCCGCTTCTTTGCGGAAACCTTTGCTTTTGCCATAGTGAGATACCTCCAGATTGATTTTACCACACTTCGATTTCCAGTTCAATCACGCGCTTGCCGGAACCGTAAGTGCGGGACGGGCCGGTGCGAGTAGAACGGACACCGGTGATCTTGTGATGGGTGCCAACGGCAAGAACGGCCTCCGACTGACTGGGCTGGATGAATGCCGCCCGGGTGCTCTTGGCGGTGTGATACCGGATCAGCACCTCACGGTTGCCGGAAACGGAGCCGCCCTGCCCATGCTTGCCTGCACTGCGGCTGCCGCCGGGCTGCGGCCAGAAGGGGTTGTCACGGCTGTCGTAGGCGGTGGATTCCAGGCAGTCGTTCGTCCAGGTCTTACCCACCAGCGCCTTGCGCAGCTGGCTGTCGCTCATGCTCTGGTAGTTGTTGACCTTCAGGCGCTTCAGGAAGTCGTCGTGGTCGGCGCGGTACAGGGTGGTCTCCTGCCCGATGGGCTTTGCCAGCCTGTCCACTGCGTCCATCATGGCCTGCTGCCGTGCGGTCAATGGCAGCTTATTGGCGGCTGCCCAGTTGGCGTTCTGGCTCAGGGCCTTGCCGTTGCTCTGCATGACCGGGTTGATGTAGTCGGTCACGCCTGCGGCCAGCGCCGGGTCGCGCATCATCTGCCGCTGCGCGGCGCTCTCCATCGCGGAGACCTGCTGCGGGGTCAGGTGGCCGAAGCCATTTGCGCCGATGGGTGGGCCTGCCTGCTGGGGCGCTACCGGTGCTGCCGGTAGCGCCTGAACTGCCGGTGCTGCTTGAATCGTGGGCATCGCCTGTGCGGCTGCTGCGGGCGCTCCTGCGCCGCCTCCCATGCCCTGGGAACCTCTCATGCTGCTGCCTCTGCCGCCCATCACTGCGCCTCCTCTCTGGCCCTTACGCGGGTCGCCATGTTGTGCGGGAATGCCTGCCACGGGATGCTGTGCTCCCGCAGCAGTGCTGCCATTGCAGGCGGCGTTTTACCGTAGACCAGAATCTCGGATGGCTCGGTCTGTCGGATCAGCTCTTTCAGCCCTTCCATCAGACCATCGGATGCGTCCTTGTGGACGAGGCAGCCCACCGTGCTCACTGCCAACGCGCCGCCTTTGCTGATGCCGTCGAAGCACCAGTGGAAGCTGTCCTCATCCGACCAGCTTGCTGCCGGAATGGCGCAGACCCCGTTGTGCTGCAGCCATGCGGTGAGCAGTTGGTTCCGGTAGTGGTTCCAGTGCTGGATGGGCGCGGGGAAGTCGGTGTAAAGCGAGAAGTCCGGGCCGAGCACCAGCGGGCACTTTGCCAGTGCATCGAGGTACCGCTGCGGCTGCCGCCAGAAGCGCTCAAACTGGTAATCGTCGAGGAAGAAGTGCACGCCTGCGCTCTCCGGGTGCTTACAGGTCAGCAGTTCGTTGAAGCCGATCAGGTGATCGACCCCAAAGGGCAGCGGCAGGGCCTTGGTGACGGGGTTGCCCGCCGGGGTCAGCTCGAGGCCGTCCAGCAGAAACCAGTTCACCAGCTGGCCCGTCCTCATCCGCTCGTTAGAAAAACCCATGCTCCACCCTCCTGTGTGTTATCCAGAAGAGCATAGCATGGGTTTCTTAGTGAAAACGTTATGACTTGCGCACAGCCGCCGCTGCGGGCCTCCGTGGCGGGTTTTTGTGAATCGGGCGGGAACTTTACCGCCTGCGCTGCTGCGGCGCTCACGGCGGCGTTCTGCGGCTCATGCGCGTTGCAGCTCCTGCCACACCCAGACCCGCAGGGTCTCGGGGGAAATGCCGCCGCCGTAGAGCAGCGCTGCCTTGCGCCAGCTGACCTTGCCCGGACCCAGAAATACGATCTCGAAGGCCCGGCGGGTCAGCGGGTCCTCGATGGTGTTGATAAAGCCGCGACGCTCTGCGCGGGAAAGCCTGCGGAATGCTCGGGTGCTCACTTGTTGTCTCCCTTCTTCGCTGCCTGAATGTGGGTCTTTACCGCCTGCATCAGGCTGTTCTGGTCGGTGTCCTTGCGGTTCAGCGCCTTGACCACCATCTCGTCCGCACCGCCCTTGACGATCAGCCGGTGGACGATGACACTCTGGGTCTGGCCCTGACGGTAGAGCCGTGCTTCGCCCTGGGCGTAAAGCTCCAGACTCCACGGCAGGCTGTACCAGATCAGGTGATGCCCGCCCTGCTGCAGGTTCAGGCCGTAGGCGCAGCTGGCGGGCTGGGCCAGCAGAACATCCAGCTTTCCCGCGTTCCAGTCTGCGGCATCCTGCCCGGAGCGCAGCACGGCAAATCTGAGGCCCTTGTGGCGGGCTTTCAGGGCTTCGGTGAGCTGCTCCTCGTCGAAGCGGAAACCGTAAAACACGAGGGCTTTCTGGCCGTCCAGCGCGTCGATCAGTTCATCGAAAGCATCCAGCTTGCACCGGTGAATCTGGTGCACCGTGCCGCCCTCGTCGTAGATGCTGCCGTTGCACAGCTGCAGGAGCTTGCCGGTTAGGGCTGCCGCCTGCTGGGCGGTGATGGTCTCGCCGTCCACATCCAGCAGGTAGTCCTTCTCCAGCTTCTTGTAGGCTGCCTTGGCGGGTTTGTCCAGCACCACCGGGATATCGTCGATGATCTTCTCCGGCAGGGTCAGGTGGTCGGCGGCTTTGAAGCTCAAGACGATGTCCCTGATGCGGCTCTCCACCGCTTCGGCGGCACCGTCCTTCGGTTCGTAGCTGTACTCGGTGGGCCAGAAGTAGTCCTTGCGGTAGTGGGTGATGTACCGGCCCAGCCGCTCGCCCTGATCCAGCAGGTAGATTTGCGCCCAGAGGTCCAGCAGGCTGTTGGGCCGGGGCGTGCCGGTCAGCTCCACCACCTTGTGGATTCTGGGGCGCACGGCTTTCAGGGCTTTGAACCGCTGGGCGGCGTGGTTCTTAAAGCTGGACGCTTCGTCCAGAACCACCATGTCAAAGTTCCAGCTCCGGCCCAGCGTGTGTACCAGCCAGGGGACGTTCTCGCGGTTGATGATGTAAATATCTGCCGGGGTTTCCAGAGCTGCCTTGCGCTGCTTCTCGGTGCCCAGCACGGTGGAGATGCGCAGGTGCTGCAGGTGCCCCCACTTGGCGGCTTCGTCCTGCCACGTCGCTTCTGCGACCTTCTTCGGGGCTACGATCAGCACCCGGCTGATCTCCAGTCGGTCGTAGATCAGCTGATCGATGGCGGTCAGGGTGACCACCGTCTTGCCCAGACCCATTTCCATCCAGAGCGCCACGCCGGGCTTCTCGAGGATCGCTTCGATGCCCGCCTGCTGATATGGGTGCGGGTGAAATTGCTGCATTGCTTTGACCTCCGTTTCTTTTAGGGCAGTGTGTCAGTCGGCATCGTCTTGCGCGATCTGAATGAAGCTCCTGGTGCTCAGGAAGTCCACCAGGTGTTGGGCGTCCCCTGCGGTGCTGATTTCATAGCAGGGGAACCCGAAGCTCAGAATCTTCATCCTCCACCACTCCTGCAATCCCCCCGCCTTGACCTTTGCACCGGGGCGCTTGAGTTCTACAAAGGCAATGATGCCGCCGGGGAAGAGGATCATCCGGTCCGGCACACCCCTGTGTCCGGGGCAGGTCCATTTCAGGCACACCCCGCCCTCGTCCTCCACGGCCTTGCGCAGGATGTTCTCGATACTTTTCTCAAGTGGCTTATTTGTCGGCATTGTAGTTTCTCCTTTTGCTCATTTGTCCGTGCATACCTGTAACAAAACATACCGAAGCTCCTTATATCCCTACGCGTGTAAGCGTGTACGTGCGGGCGCTTTACGCGCACGTCTTATTTCTCCTCTTTTTTCTTCTTCTAGGGTAAAAGATTGTATGTTGAGTTTGTTTTGACCGAAAAAGCTGCATAAACACTCACTTTTTCATGCATACAACTTTCAAAAAGCGTGTATGTCGGCTTTGTATGCACCGTATGCTGGTTTTCTTGAATCCCTCGCGTTTACAAAAAATTCATGCTTTTCTGTATGTTCGTGTATGCATTTTTGCCGACCTTGCCGCAGGTGCTTTGTATGCACGGCGGCGGGTTTCGGCGGGCTTTGTATGCACGTTTTTGGCAGGGTAATTACTCTGATTTTCTGCGCCAGATCCGCTGCACCCCGTAGGGTCCATGGCGCTGTGGATACTTCGCGGGCTGCCAGTTCGGGGAGCTGTTCAGCACCGCTGCGATGCGCTTGGACTGCATCCGGTCGGGGGCCTTTCCGGTGCTGTCGAGCGCCTCCCGCCAGATCTCGTTGACACAGATCGTGGTGCGCTGCTGGGTGGTGGTGCCCTCAGCCGGGCCGTTCTCCCACCATGCCACACGCTCGTCTACCGTGCGCTTCGCCCAGTCCAGCGGCACCGGTTTTTCCAGAAATTCGAGGATGTCACCGTCCCACGGGTCGCGTTCGGTGTGCGCCTGCTGCTCTGCCAGAGCGGCCTTTTGCAGCTCGTCCCGGAGGATCAGCTCCTCTCCGGCGTTGAACCGGGCCACCGCTTCGGCCCACAGCTGATCCACTTCTGCAGGGGTCAGATCATCGTGAACGACCCGTGTGCGGCGCTCAAAGCTGCAATCTATGGGCCAGTATCGGCGGTTTCCAGTGGCATCGCGGAGAAAATCGGAGCTGTTGGAGGTACCGAAGAACACGCATCGGCGGGGGTATTGCACCGTTCTCCGGCCATAAGCGGCCCGGTAACGGTCCTCGGTCTGGCTCAGAAACTGCTTGGCCGCCTCGCTCTCGGAGCGGCTGAAGGCCGTCATTTCGCCCAGCTCGACGATCCACACGCCGCGCAGGTTCTCACGGGCATCCTTGCCGTCGAAGCTGGTGATGCTGTCGTTGAACCACTCCCGGCCCATGCGGCTGAGCAGCAGGCTCTTACCGATGCCCTGCCTGCCGCTGAGGATGCAAATCTGGTCGAACTTGCATCCCGGGCGGAAGCACCGGGCCACCGCTGCAACGAACATCTTCCGTGTCACCGCCCGGGTGTAGCTGCTATCCTCTGCGCCGAGGTAATCAATGAACAGCCGGTCTAACCGTTCGGTGCCGTCCCAGACGAGACCCTGCAGGTACTCCCGCACCGGGTCTTTCGCGTGATGTCCACCGGTCAGGGCTACCGCGTCTGCGGCCTTGTTGACCCCGCTGAAGTGGTAGACTGTCTCAAGGTACCACCGCACGCCTGCGTCGTCCTCGTCCGACCAGTCCCGCTCCTGTGTCTTGTCGCTCCACGGGAAGGGGCCCTTGCACCGCAGCCGTTCCGAGAAGGTGTCATTCCAGATGCGGCCCTTGAGCGCCGGATCGTGCTCGAGGATGATCCATGCATTCTGTATGGTGCTGGCCAGTGCGCCCTTCTGGGTACGGTCGAGCTTTTCCTGCCACTTGTCCGGGTCGGTGTCCTCTTCGGGCAGCGGCTCGAAGCCCTCCATCGCGTGGTCTACCGCCTCCTGCCGCAGCAGGGCCGCCGTGGGGCCGTCGCTCTCGGCCAGCGCCCGCATCTGCTGCCAGCTGGGCAGGGAGGCGGTGGGCGTGCCGGGAGCGGCATCCGCGTCCAGATCGCCGAACTTGTGGATGCGCACCAGATCCCATGCGTTCAGCAGCTTGCCGCCTGCGGGGTCGGTGCTGTGGTGACTATAAATAAAGGTATCGTTGTCGTAAAGCACCGCGCCTGCGGTGGTGCTGCCTGCGGCGTAGGTCAGGCGGCCTGCGCCTGCATTCACGTACACACCGGGGAGAAACTTCTCAATCGCTGCGGGCACGTCGTAAGTCCGGCAGAAAGCGCCCACCACGCCCTGTTTGGCAGTGGGGTCGGCTTGCTTGCCGCCGGGCAGCTTGACCGTCTCAGCGGGGCAGGCAGGCCATTGGCGCACGTCGTGCCAGTCGGCGTAGAGCCACAGCAGGTCGTCCACGCTGATGCGGCTGCCGTCCTCGGTGGCCTCGCAGACCCACTGGCTGTCGGCGCTGCGGCTGGGCCAGTACATCAGGCGCTCGGTCTCGAAGGTGGTCGGATCAAACACCTTCATGGTGGGGTCCAGCATCTGGGCCAGCATCCGGGCGCAGGGCTGGTACTCCTCCGGCTGTATGCCCCGGTCGGTGGGGAAGATGGCCCGCAGGCGCGGGTGCTCCGGGTCGTGCTTGCGGGTGGAGTAGACCGCTGCGGTGCCCATGTCCCTGATGACCTGCACCCATTTGGCGGTGCTGCCGGGCTCGCAGTTGTCCATGTCCAGCGTGATCAGGCTGCGCCCGGTGCAGCAGCCGCGCTTGCGGCTCCCACCCCGTAAGGTGCCGCCCACGAAGCCGCCCACGTCCTTCAGGTCAGCCTGCTTGCCCTTGGACAGGGCCATGTACTCCGCGTGGGTCTCGGTGCCGCAGTTGTTCTGCATGGCGTTCTGCAGATCGTCGGTGAAGTCGGCCCATGTAATGGAGCAACCGTCCCACTCGGTCGCTGTGCGGCTGCCGCCTACGCTGATAGTGATCGGTGTAGCGCTCATTCTTCTCCCTCCTTCAGCGGGCCATACTTGTACCGCTTTGCGTTCCATCTGGCTTTTGCATCGATCTGCGTGCTGCCGCGCTCGCCGACCCTGCCACAGCGGGTGCAGACCACCGACCAGCCACCGTCGCTGGTGTACCTGCTGCTCTTGCGGTAGCGGGTCAGCCCGACTTTGCCCTTCGGGCGTTTCTCTGCGTCGTAGGGCATTGCACCGCAGGTGCAGGCGAGCAGCGCCGAGGCGCTGGGTAGGGATTCTGTTTTCTTCATCGTCTGCTCTCCCTCCAGTCTGCTTGCGAAATTACGTGCACGTCCAGCCGCCGCAGGATCTGCATCGCCAGTGCTACGCCACGGGCATCACTGAGGCGCTTCTGTGCAAGCAGCACGTTGTACTCTGACTGCAGCCGGAGCAGCGCGGTATCCTGGGAGACGGCATAAACCGCCGCCTTTTCAAATGTCGTTGCGCTCATCGTCCTCAGTCCTTTGTAAAAAAGTCTCCGTACCAGCCTGCCGCGTTCAGGGGCAGCCCCTCGGCCCAGGGAGGCACGATGCTCATAATGCCTACCACGTTGTCCAGTGCGACTTCCGCGTCCTGCGTGGTAGGCAGCTCGATGATGACCTCGTCGTGGACGTGGAACACCACCTGGTACCCAGCCCGTCGGAGGTTATCCAGCGCGAAAGCCAGGCAGTCCCGGCCCACAGCCTGGGTGAGATTCTCGGTCAGCTTGCCGCCGTAGGTCTCGGCTTCCCGCCAGCTGCCCGTGTCCCACTCCTTATAAGTAATGCGGTCATCCGGCGTGGTGCCGGGGTCGGCGTAGAAGAGCTTGCGCCCGCTGGGCAGCTGTATGGTCAGAAACGGGAAGGGAAAGCCCCAGGCCACCTCTTTGCGGAGCGTCACTCCTACTCGGGGAACCGTAGTCCTGCCGGTGCGGATGGTGTGCACCGCTGCGTCCTGCATCCTGCGCCAGAGCTTGCAGATGCTGGGGTTCTGCCTGCGCCAGCGGTTCACGATGTCCTGTAGGCCCTCGTCGTCCAGACCCAGCTGATCGCCGCCCATGCGCTTCATAGCGCCCACACCACCCTGGTAGCCCAGAGCCAGCGTTGCCACTTTACCGCGCTGGCGGTACTTGTAGTTTGGGTTGCCCTTGACGATGCTGTCGAAGGGCACACCGAAGATGCGGGCTGCGGTGGCCTCGTAGATCTTGCCGGTGGTGCGGAAAACGTCCAGCACCCACTCCTCACCGGCCAGCCATGCGATCAGCCGGGCTTCGATGGCTGAGAAATCTGCATCCACGAAGGTGCAGCCTTTGCCGGGCACCAGCGCTGTGCGGATGAGCTGGCTCAGCGTATCAGATACATTGTAGGTCAGCAGAGCTAACGCTTCGGGGTCGTGTAGCTTTACAATGCTGCGCCACTCAGCCTGATGGTCGAGGTAAGTGCGGGGCAGGTTCTGCACCTGAAGCAGCCGCCCGGCCCAGCGCCCTGTCCGGCTGGCCCCGTAGAATTGCAGGGTTCCACGCACCCGGTGGTCAGGGCCTGCGCTGGCTGCGATGGTCTCATACTTGGTGTTGCTGGTCTTGCCCAGCTGCTGCCGGAGCTCCAGCACTCTGCGTACGTCGCTGGGCAAGTCGCCAGCCAGAGCCTTGCCCACATCCTCTTTGGTTAGGCCGGGAATCTCTACGCCCCGGTTGTGGAGCCAGCCCAGCAGCTGGGCTCTGCTGCCGGGGTTGGCCAGACCGGTCAGGGCTTTGCACTCGGTGGTCTGTTCTTCTGTGATCAGCGCGGAGCAGGCAAGGGCACCCTCTACCAGCTCCATATCCACCGCCACGCCCCGGGCGTTCATCTCCACATCCTCCCGCCACTGTTGCATGATCTCCTCCGGCACCGGCCATGGGGCCAGCTTCCGGTCATTTGCCCGCTCGGCGATCACGTCCATGCCGTTGTACTTGCAGAACAGCCGCCACTTGTCGGGGTCGTGCTGAGGCAGGTTGCGGGTGCGCCCGCCGTTGCGCTTTGTGGGCTTGCAGGGCTTGCAGAAGTAGGCAATCAGCGCCTTACCCTCCTTCATCTTGAGCGCGTCCTCCGGCTGCTTCAGGGCCGCACCGAGGGCCCCCAGCTGGGCAGGTAGGCCGCAGTACAGTGCGTGTACCATGCTGCATTCCCATTGCTGGAGCCAGAGTACCCGCTGCTCCCAGCTTAGTCCCATGGCCTCCGACAGGCACCACCACTCAAAAGCGGCGTTGTGGGCCCGCTTGGTGTAGCTGTCATCCAGCAGCCACGGCAGCTGTTCCCGAAGGAAGTGCTTCGTGTCCGGCCAGCTGGTCAGATCCAGCACTCTGGGCGTGTCTGAGTTCTCGTTGGCATAGCCCAGCAGCAGGATCTGAAAGTCTGGGTCTTGGGCGTACCGGTAGGCACCGACCTTGGCGATGTCCTGCGGCGAGTAGGTCTCTATATCCACCGTGATGATCGGTTTCATGGGTTCCTCCTTTCCTGATAAAAGACCGGAGGTCCTTTGCGGGGGCCTCCGGTATACGGGTGTTTAGTCGAGGAAACTGTCATCGTCGTCGCTCAGGACCTCGAAGCCGTCCGTGGAGTTGCCGCCGGAGAGCCGCTCGCCGTCGCGGACCTTCTGGATGACCTCCAGCCCTGCGCCAATGCCCTTGTTGCCGCTGGCGCTGTAGGAGAACAGGCCGATCTTGACATTGGCGTAGCAGCCGCTGTACACCTCGTCCTGATCCAGTACGTCGTTGCAGGCACGGTCGATGATCTTCGGACGGCGGTTCTCGCTGGCGTTGGCGTTCAGAAAGTAGCAGCCCTCGTAGTTCTCGTCGTCCTTTTCGGTGTCGCCGTCGCGCAGGGGCAGCTTCAGGTTCTTGGGAACTGAGCCGCCCCAGCGGGCCAGTGCCCTGGGGTCCTTTTTGACGGCCTCGATGGCGGCCTTGAGCTTGGCGATGGCTGCCGTATCGCTTTTCTTGATAAGCAGGCAGCAGCTGTACTTGGGGTCGCCGGTGCCGTTAACCTGCTTGGGTTCCCAGATGTTGGCGTAAGACAGGCGGCAGGGAATGATAACTTCGTTTGCGTTCATAGTTAGTCCTCCTCGGGCGTGAAGCCCTCTAAGCGGTTGTAGGCAGGGCGCGGGTCGCTGGCTGCTGCCAGCTTAGGCGCGCCGGGTGCCCGGGTGATAAAGGCCGACATGGTCTCGGCAAATTTCTTTTTGCCGATCATCTTCTCGGCAGCGGTCAGGGAAATGGGCGTGCGGGTGTACAGCATGGCCTCGTCGATGCCGTCGTGCTCCATCTGCTGGAACGCGGCATCTTGGTCTGTCCACTTGCGGGTGCTGCGGCCCTGTACCAGCTTCCAGCCGGGCAGGCTGCGGCCATCCATCAGCGCCTGCTGGGCGTACTCTTCCAGGTCTTTGGCATAGGCGGCCAGCCCTTCCAGCTTCTGCAGCCATTCGCCCAGCTCTTCGTCGGAGAGTGTAGCGGGTTCCGGGTAAGGCTCAAACCCTGCCAGAGGACCGTATTTGTCCTTCCATGCCCGGCAGTTCGGGTGAGCCTTGCAGAAGCGGCAGTGTTCGCCTGTGACAAACTCGCCCTCGCCCCGCCATGCCATGTGGGCAGCTGGTGCCAGCACCTCCCGCGCCCATGTAAGCAGATCGGCCAGCGGCAGCTCCCATGTCTGGGGTTCCTCCTGCATCCGGGGCTGTACGATGCTCAGGCGCACTGTGTCTACCTCTTCGATGCCGTCAAACAGGGCGTAAGCTCCGAGGGCGTAGTACATGAGCTGCGGGTTGCGCTCCGGGTTCACCGGTACGCCCTGCCCATACTTGAAGTCGATGATGTGCAGCAGCCCGCCGCCGATCAGCAGGCAGTCACAGGTTCCGAAGCCCTGTGGCACCCACCGGCTCACGTCCACCTCCTGCTCGATGAACACCCCCGGGCGGCAGGAGAAACCGACCCACAGGTCATGGATGAAGCTGACGTACTGGTTGGCGGCTTTGAGCATTTCCGGCGTAACCGTCCCTTCACCGCCGTACCAGTCGTACATCGGGTCAAAGGGTTTGCCATCCTCCCAGCCTGCGAGGTTGTGCCGGAGGGTGTATTCGCACAGCTCATGGGCTCTTGTGCCCTCTACGGCGTACTTGCTGGTCTCCTCGGGCAGGTGTTCGGTGGCCCGGGCACTGGGGGTGCAGGCGATCCAACGAGCCGCGCTGGAGGCACCCAGCAGGGCGTGTTTAATTGGAGGCATTTGCGTCCACCTCGTCTTTCAGCTTGAGCAGTTCCTCCCAGACGCTGGTGTAGCTGTCAGGCGGCAGCTTAGAGACGGATGCAGCACCGGTGGCTTTGATGGCTGCCTGAACACCTGCTCGCTTGCCAGCCACGATCAAGCTGCGGGCCAGATCGCGGATTTTGTCCAGCGTGGCAGGGTCAGAAGCGGGTGCGGATTTTGGCGCGGAGGTTGAGGTCACCGGTGCGGCATCCGCCCGCGAGGGAGAACCCGAGGCTTCTGCCGTGGTAGGGTTTGCAGGCTCCTCCGCAGAGATGGCTGCGGGCTTCTGTGTGGCCTTTTTCTGCTTGGCGGGTGTCTGCGCCTTGGGTTTGTCCGACTGCGTCACAGGCTCGCTCTGGGGCTGCGAGGCGGGAGCCTGCGCAGGGTGACGCTCATCAGGGATAGGGGTGTGGTAGTTGCTGTCCATGTGGCCCAGGTGAGCCAGTACGTTCAGCAGTTCTTCCGGTGTTTCGCCGTAAAGGTGAAGGTCAAAATTCATAGTGTTACGCTCCTTTTATAAAAAGATTCTGTTGAATCTACGCTTTGCAGTTCGGAGCTGTCTTTGCCATTGCCTCGCAAAGCTTTGCGACGCGCTACCATGCTATGCCACTGCTCCGCCTCTCTTTGCGAGGCATAGCCATTGCACCGCAGTGCCGGGCCTCGCCATGCCCTTGCTTTTCTCCGCGAAACCGGGCCGTGCCTTTGCATGTCTTAGCTAATCAACGCCTTTGCTATGCTTCCACAGCAGTGCTTTGCCGCTGCCAATCTCGGCAATGCCATCCTTTGCCGTTGCGTCGCACGGCAGCCCAATGCCTTTGCGATCAGTCGAGAAGCTCGTAGGTGAAGCGGCCTTTGCCGCTGTTGCGCCACTGGCCCAGGCCCCGGAGCTTGCCGTAGTCCAGCCATTCCAGAACCGCCTTTTCGTGGGCATCGTCCATGCAGGTGATCTCGAACTCGCAGGTGCTGCCTGCGGGAATCTGCTCGGAGTTGGCAAGGCTCACGCGCTCGCCTTGGGCTGTCTGGGCCCGCAAGGGGCGCTGGCACTCGGTCATCTCCCCGCTGAGGATCAGGGGAATCTGGCGGGGCCCGACAAAGATCAGGCCGTCGATGATCTTCTTGTAGGCGGTCAGCTTGCCGGATTCGTTCACGGCTTTCTTCTTGCCCTTCTCGTCCTTGCCACCGATGCGGCCCAGCATACCGCAGCTGTCTTTGAAGAAGCCCTTTACCTGGTAATCATACAGGATGGGCTGCCCGGCCTCGTTGCGGGGGAATACCGTCATCGCCTTGTCGGCTGCGGCATCCGCGCCCAGGGCAGCCACTTCATCCTCGATGGTGGCCGCGTCCGGGCCCTTGGACGCGATGTACTCGCGGGCCACGTTCTGATTGGCGGGCCAGGTGCCGAGCAGCGGCTCGGTAAAGGTCAATCTGACTTTAAGCGTTTTCATGAGGCATACTCCTTTTTAAATTCGTCCTCGCTGATCTCTTCGATCACGAAGTCATATCTGCGGTTTTTCCATGCCCGGCTCCGGGAGACGGCCGTGTAAAAGCTGCCCATCTTCATCCCTAAAGCCTCGGCCACCTGCTGCGCGGTGCCGCAGGCGAGAATCTCCTCTGTTCGGTGGAGGTAGGCCGTGTACCACTTCATACCCCCAGCGTACGGCGGAGGACCGCGTCCAGCCGGAGCATATCGGCATCCGTCAAATGGCCCCGGTACTCAGTCAGATCGTCAGTGTCCACTGCGTGCACCTGCCGGGTCAGGGCCATGCTCGGTGCGCCGTAGCCGGTCAAAAGAACCTGATCGTAGGTGCCATCGCCGCGGGCCAGCTGCGCCGGGCTGGAGGTCAGGGGAACCACCGTAATGATGCGCGTGTTGCAGTTGACTTCGTCGCTGCTGACGATCACCACCGGTCGGTCACCCCGGATCAGGCAGGTGTCCTCCCGTTTGTGGGCGGTGTCCTGCGCCCACCAAATGTCGCCCCGGCGTTTGTCGTTAAACATCGTGTGTCCTCCTCTCATGCGTCCCTGCGGCTGCTGTGCTCCGGCAGGGCAGGGTATTCGGTGTTGCGAGCGTGGGTGCGGTTGATCTTGCCGTAGCGGCTGCGCTGCTGCCGGTCCTCAAGCGCAAAGCTCAGACGGCCCAGCGCGATGGAGGTCAGGATCAGCACCATCGCGGTGATGAACTCGCCGTCTGTGATGGGCTGGCCGATCTGTGCACCGCCCTCAAGGCCGAGGGCGTAGATCAGGCCGACGCAGAAGCAGGCAACCGCCGCCCACTGCAAAACTCCGGGTTTCAGTCTCATTTGTGATTCCTCCTCAGTAAAGCTTGAATTCCTGATCCAGCAGGGTGTCCAGCCGGATGGTCTTGCCCCGGCCCTGACCGCTCCAACCATACGGATACTGCTGCGTGACCCGCTTGGGGCTGGTGCCCATCTGGGCAGCGGCCTGTGCGACGGTCAGCCGGATGCATCCGGTGGTGGAGTAGATGGCGCGATACGCGTCGTGCCAAGCGTCTGGGCGTTTCATGTGTGGTTACTCCTTGAATGTTGTTAAATCACAACTTTTTCGGTAAAAAGAAGTAGCGGCCAATGTCTGCGGGCGAAATGCTCAGCAAGGCACAAATTCGGTCGATCTCGTCCTGGCGGAATGCAAAATTCCCGGCCAGCTTCTGGCAGAACTGCCCTTCGCTGATCCCAGCTTTTTCCGCTAAATCCTTCTGGGTCATTCCGCAATCGCGGATGCGCCCGCGCAGCAGGGTGTAATCCATGGTGGGCATAGTTTTCACCTCCTATCTGTAGTGTTGCGGTTTCGCAACCACGGCCACAGTATAGCGCGGCAATTGCGAAATGTCAACACAAAAATAGAGATTTCACAATTTAGTTCGCACTTGGTATTGATTTTTCGCAACCGGTATATTATACTTACACCAGAACGTAAAGAAAGGAGCCACCATTATGGCGAAGAAGACCGCGACCTTTGCGCAGCGCCTACGGGAAGGACTGGATCTGCGCGGGATGAAGCAGATCGAACTGGCTACCCGCTCTGGAATCTCTAAATACAGCATCTCTCACTACCTGAAGGGCGACTGGGAAGGAAAGCAGGACGCTGTGTATGAGCTCGCCCGCGCTCTGAACGTGTCGGAGGCCTGGCTGATGGGGTACGACGTCCCTGCGGAAAGAAGCGCGCCCAAAGTATCGGTGCAGCTCGATAAAAAGCCCACCATCCCTCCAGGCTTCATGCCGCTGCCGAAGATGAGGAAGGTGCCGTTGATCGGTGCCATCGCCTGCGGCGACCCCATCACGGCCATCCAGAACCGGGAGGGCGACGTAAACGCCCCGGTGGATATGCGCTGTGACTTTGCCCTGAAATGCCAGGGTGAAAGCATGATCGGTGCGGGTATCCACGACGGGGACGTGGTGTATATCCGCATTCAGCCTGAGGTGGAGAATGGCGAGATCGCTGCTGTGCGAATAGGGGAAGAAGCTACACTCAAGCGAGTGTACCTGCACAACGATTACATTGAGCTGCGGCCCGAGAATCCCGCCTTTGAATCGATCATTCGTCGCCGTGAGGAAATGAACGACGTGCAGATCGAGGGTAAGGCCGTAGGCTGGATGCACTGGATCGGCTGACCTCCCGCTTGCATACGTGTAACTTTGACTACAGAAATCCCTATAAACCCTACGCGTGTGGGCATCAAGCGCGTTCTCGCGTGCGTATACTCTTCTTTTCTTCTGTTCAGGGTCAGGATAAGAGTTTGAGTATGCCTCTGTATGTTTTGCCCAAAAGCCCGCATGAACACTCACTTTTTCGTGACTACAAAGTTTGTATGTCCCTTTTTGTTGCAGTCAACTAGACTTTTGTTGCCGCCATATGCGTGCGTTGCGCAGGCTTGCATGTGGTGGGTGAACCTGAAAATGCAAAAACGCCCCCGGTGCGCCAACACCGAGAGCGTTTGGAATAGATCGGCTTGCCCAGAGGTGGGAAGCACAGACTAGACATCTGTATTGTAGCACCTCCGGGCAGGCTTGTCAAAGTGTACCCTTATGGAGGTGTTATTTTTATGGCTGAATCAAAGAAGCAGCCCGCAAAGCGCCCGGACGGCGGTGTCTGCATCCACCGTTCGGTGGGTCTGCCGAAGCCCCGGGTGTTTTATGGCAAGACCAAGGCTGAAGCGGAGCGCAAATATCAGGACGCGGTGCTGGCGTATAAACTGGAATGCATGGACCCGAAGGAAAAGCGCTACACGTTCCGGGCGGTGTCGGTGGCGTATGAAGAGTATATCCGGGGCCCGGAAAAGCCGGTGCGGCGGGGTACGGTGAACGCCTACAAGAAGCACTTTGCTCCTGCCAGAGCCTATTTTGGCGATACCGTGATGAACGACATCGATGCTCAGGCGGTGGGCGGGTATCTGGCGCACCTGAAGATGGAAGGCAAAAGCAAGCATTCCATCAAAAACGCAAAAAGCGTGCTGTCCTGCATCTTCACCTATTGGTGTGCGAACTTCCACGGCACCGGTAATCCTGTGCTGCTGGCGAAACTGCCCGCCGGGCTGAAGGATGGCCGCAGGGTGGAGCCCACCGAGGAACAGCGCGATCTGATCAACGCCCACCCGGAGGGCTGCGGCTTCTGGGCGTGGCTGTTTGAGTACACCGGGCTGCGCATGGGCGAGGCAAACGGCTTGCAGTGGAAGGACGTGGATCTGGACGCGGGCAAGATCACGCCGGTACAGGCCATGCCGTGGGACCATAATCAGCCCTACCGGGAACTGCTGAAAACGGAGAAGGCTTACCGTAGCATCCCTGTGCTGACACCGCTGCGGCCCATGCTGGAAACGGGGAAGGCTGCGCACCAGCCGGAGGACTATGTTCTGTCCGGCACAAGCAAGCCGCTCACTCAGTGTCAGTACAGCCATCAATGGATGTTGTACTGCCGAGAGCTGGGGCTGTGTGAAAGCTACACCCGCACAACGAAGATGCCCGCATACCAGAACCGCCCGGAGCGGATCGTGGAGAGGGTCGTGTACAAACCGTTGGTCACGGCCCACCAGTTCCGGCACCTGTTCGCCACGAATCTTTTCTACGCGGGCGTGCCGGATATGGTGGCGCAGCAGCTCCTGGGCCACTCGGACATCATGACCACCCGGCGCATCTACCAGCATCTGCGGGAGAAGGAAAACGCCCGGTACACCGCTCAGCTGGATGCCTATGTGAGCAAAAATCTTTAATTTCCCTACAAATTGCCCCGGGGAGCACGGTGAAAGCTGGCTTCCCGGGGCAATTTTTTACACTACAGTCTCACTACAATGCCCCCGCAAAATCAGGCAGTATTGGGCAGTATCTGGCAGTATCTGACCACTGCCAAAAACGAAAAACCCGCGAAGCTACGAATTTTTAACGTAACTTCGCGGGTATCTTTTGGTGCGAGGGAGGGGACTCGAACCCCCAAGGATAAACCACACGCACCTCAAACGTGCGCGTCTGCCAGTTCCGCCACCCTCGCATACCGTATTGTTTTCGCAGCCCTGAAATCTCTGAGGTGAAAGACCGTGATGCGGACTGCTTGAATATATTACCACGTTCCCGGCAGATAGTCAAGCGCTTTTTCTCTTTTTAAATGAAATTTTCGGGCCGTCATTTCTTAAGAATATGTTGGTTGAAATGCATGGATGGGTGTGATATTATAGAACTAACTATCTCTGCTCAGTTGTTTTGGCAGCAGAGAAGAAGATGATAAGGATACGGCGATACGGCGGAAATGCATTTCTGCGCAGGGTGCAGACCGACCGGCTTTTTTGAAAGGAATTTGAGTGGACGCAGGAATGAACGAGAAAAAAGAAAATGTTATTGTAAACGGTTTTTTCTGGCGCTTTGCAGAGCGGTGCGGTGTGCAGCTGATCTCAGCGGTGGTGTCCATCCTTCTGGCGCGCATCCTTACACCCGATGATTACGGCAAGGTGGCACTGGTGACGGTGTTCAACAATATCATGTATGTCCTGCTGGACTGCGGCATTGGCACCGCGCTGGTGCAGAAGAAGGAAGTGGACGAGCTGGATTACTCGTCGGCGTTCTTTTTCAGCATTGTGATCAGCTTTGTGCTGTATGGGGGAATGTTCGTGGCGGCACCGTATCTGGCTGCTTTCTACAATGACCCCAGCATGACCCCGATCTTTCGCGGCATCAGCCTGACAGTGGCGGTCTGCGGCATCAAAACGATCCAGCAGGCGCATGTGACCCGGAACATGAAGTTCCAGTATTTTTTCTATTCCGCCTTTGCGGGCGCGATCGTATCCACGGTCCTGGGCCTGGGCCTTGCCTACATGGGCTTTGGAGTCTGGGCGCTGGTGGTGCAGCAGGTATCTAATATCACGGTGGACACGCTGGTGTTGTGGAAGCTGTCCTCCTGGCGGCCTAAGATGGAGTTTTCGTGGCAGCACCTGAAAGGGCTGCTCTCTTATGGCTGGAAGCTGCTGGCCTCGTCGCTGAGCAGCGTCATCTACAACAACCTGCGCAGCCTGATCATCGGCAAGATGTACACCTCGGCGGATCTGGCGTATTACAATCAGGGCGATAACCTGACTTATAATATCGCGTCAAGCGTGGATACTTCCATTGAGAGCGTTTTGTTCCCGGTCATGTCCTCACTGCAGGATGACCGTGCGCAGGTCAAGAACATGACCCGCCGCTCCATCAAGACCTGTACCTATATTATTGCGCCGGTGATGATGAGCACTGCGTTCTGTGCCGAACCGCTGGTGCGCCTGATCCTCACCGAGAAGTGGCTGCCCTGTGTGCTGTTCCTCAGGGTGTTCTGTCTGGGGTATGTGTGCTGGCCGATCATCACGGCAAACCTGAATGCAGCCAAGGCGGTGGGCCGCAGCGATCTTTACCTGAAATGTCAGCTTTTGAACGAAGGGGTGTGCATCCTTCTTCTGCTGGCAACATTCCGTGTCAGCGTCGAGGCCATTGCATATGGTATGCTGATCACGAATATTGTGACCCAGATCCTGGATGCACAGCTCAACAAAAAGCTGATCGGCTATGGCTATCTGGAACAGATGCGTGATATCCTGCCGACCCTGCTGCTGGCAGCGGGCGCGGGCCTGTGCATGTATCTGGTCATTTTCCTGCACCTGCCGGATCTGCTGACGGTGATCATTCAGGTGGTGGTTGGTCTGGGCATTTATCTGACAGGCTCTGCCATTCTGGAATTGGACACCTTTGAATATTTCAAGGATGTGCTGGCTCCGTCCATCCGGCAGAAGCTGAAACGCTGAAACCGGCATTTTGAATCGTGTAAAAATCCGTCGGGCGGGTGATGTCCGACGGATTTTTGTTCTTTTTGTCTAAAGTATACAAGAACAAACATTAAAAACCGGCAAAGCGACCATTGAAAAAACGCAACTGATATACTAGAATATAAGTACAAGAGCGCGGCACACGGCTGCGCGGAAAATGCAAAGCAGAAAATATAAAACAGGAGGATTTTCCTATGCCTATGAAAATGGGTTGGCGCTGGTATGGCGAGGGCAACGATCCCATCAGCCTGAGCGACATCAAGCAGATCCCCGGCGTGACCAGCATCGTCTGGGCGTTGCACGACAAGATGCCCGGCGAGATCTGGGAGATCGACGAGATCCAGAAGGTAGCCGATCAGATCCACGCCTACGGCTTCGACATGGACGTGGTCGAGTCGGTCAACGTCCACGATGACATCAAGATCGGCCTGCCCACCCGCGACAAGTACATCGAGAACTACAAGCAGTGCATCCGCAATCTGTCCAAGTTCGGTGTCAAGGTCATCTGCTACAACTTCATGCCGGTGTTCGACTGGACCCGTACCGATCTGTTCCACCCCGTGGGCGACGGCTCCACTGCACTGTTCTATGAGAAGGACAAGATCAAGGGCGATTACAAGGCTATGGCTGAGTACATCATGTCCTTCACTGAGAAGTATAACATGACCTTCCCCGGCTGGGAGCCGGAGCGCATGGCAAAGCTGGACGAGCTGTTCAAGGCTTACGCCCCTGTCACCAAGGAAAAGCTGTGGGAAAACCTGAAGTACTTCCTGGAAGCACTGATGCCCACCTGCCATGAGTGCGGCATCAAAATGGCTATCCATCAGGATGATCCCCCTTGGGATATCTTCGGCCTGCCCCGTCTGCTGGTGGATGCCCAGAGCATCGACCGCTTCCTGAGCATGGTGGATGATCCGTACAACTGCCTGACCCTGTGCACCGGCAGCCTGAACGCAAACCCCAACAACAACTGTGCCGAGATCGTGCGCAAGCACTGCGACCGCATTGCCTTTGGTCACATCCGCAACATCCACCACTTCCCCAACGGCGACTTCTCCGAGGCTGCTCACCGCGACTGCTGCGGCGAGACCGGCATCATCGAGGTGCTGCGTGCTTACCATGACTGCGGCTTTGAGGGCTACATCCGTCCCGACCACGGCCGTCAGCTGTGGGAGGAAGGCCCCGGCAACTGCCGCCCCGGTTACGGCAAGTATGACCGTGCTCTGGGCGTTCAGTACATGCTGGGTGTCTGGGATCTGCTGGATCGTCTGGATGAAGAGAAAAAGAAGGGCTGATAAATATGAAGCTGTCTGAGATCAAAAACGGCAATCTGTCCGCCGAGTGGGCAGAGAAGGGCTATGAGCTGCCCAAATTCGATATCGAGGCTGTCAAGGCCAAGACCCACGCCGAACCCACCTGGGTGCACTTCGGCGCAGGCAATATCTTCCGTGCATTCCCGGCTGCCATCCTGAACGATGCGCTGAACACCGGCAAGTATGACCGCGGTGTCATCGTGGCCGAGAGCTTTGACTACGAGATCATCGACAAGGCTTATCGTCCCTACGACAATATGAGCCTGCTGGTCTGCCTGAAGTCCACCGGCGAGATCGAGAAGAAGGTGGTGGCTTCCGTTACCGAGAGCCTGAAGGCTGACTACTCCTTCGGCGAGGACTGGGCACGTCTGGTGGAGATCTTCCAGAACCCCAGCCTGCAGATGATCTCCTTCACCATCACTGAGAAGGGCTACGGCGTTGCTCCTGCTGATCTGGAGCGCGGCCTGACCCCCGTGCTGGCCATGGGCAAGGTCACTGCTCTGCTGTACGAGCGCTTCAAGGCCGGCAAGCTGCCCCTGACCGTCCAGAGCATGGATAACTGCTCCCACAACGGCGATAAGGTCAAGAACGCCGTCCACGCCTATGCTGCCAAGTGGGTGGAGCAGGGTCTGGTGCCCGCCGAGTTCCTGGCCTATGTGCAGGACGAGACCAAGATCACCTTCCCGTGGAGCATGATCGACAAGATCACCCCGCGCCCGGATGCCAAGGTCCAGCAGATGCTGGCCGACGACGGCTTTGAGGACAACTACACCATCGTCACCGAGAAGCACACCTTTACCGCTCCCTTCGTCAACGCCGAAGAGACCCAGTACCTGTGCATCGAGGATCACTACACCAATGGCCGTCCTCCGCTGGAGCTGGGCGGTGTGCTGTACTGCGACCGCGAGACCGTGGACAAGATCGAGAAGATGAAGGTGTGCACCTGCCTGAACCCGCTGCACACTGCTATGTCCATCTATGGCTGCATGCTGGGTTACACCCTCATCTCCGCCGAGATGGCCGATGAAGACCTGCGTGCCTTCATCCAGAAGATCGGCTATATCGAGGCAATGCCTGTGGTCGTTGATCCCGGCGTGCTGAACCCCTACGAGTTCATCGGCGCTGTCATCAACCGCCGCCTGCCCAACCCCTTCATGCCGGATGCTCCCCAGCGTATCGCTACCGATACCTCCCAGAAGCTGGCCATCCGCTTTGGTGAGACCATCAAGGCCTACGAGGCACGCGGTCTGGACAAGAGCAACCTGATCCTGATCCCGCTGGTGCTGGCAGGCTACGCCCGCTACCTGAAGGGCATCGATGACAACGGTCAGGCCTTTGAGCCTTCCGCCGATCCGCTGCTGGCTGAGCTGCAGGCCATTGTGGCTCCGCTGGAGGTCAAGGAAGGCGAGCAGGACTTCAGCTGCCTGAAGAAGCTGTACAGCCGTGTTGACGTGTTCGGCGTGGATCTGTATGCCGTTGGTCTGGGCGAGAAGATCGAGGCAATGGCTAAGGAGCTGTTTGCAGGCCCCGGCGCTGTGCGCAAGACCCTGCACAAGTATACGCTTGCCCGCTGATCGGCTGACGCAATAACATAAGCTATCTTCGCACCCGCGCTGCGCTTTGCTTTGCCGCAGCGTGGGTCTTTATAAAAGAAAAGAACTGCTGAACGAAATGTCAGCAGTTCTTTTTTGCGTGTGCATATTTTTTGGGCTTAACCTTTTCTGCAGTCGTGCAGCTTTTCTTTGGGCAGGATGCCGGTCAAAAACTTCCACACCACTTCCATGCGGTCGTTCAGTAAGTAAGCTTTCTCTTTTTCTACGTAGAGGTACACCGCATTGTCCGTGCGGTAGGCGCAGTAAAAGCTGTCCCATGCGTGGCGGCTGGTGGGTTCGGGCTTGTCCTGCTGGCCGTACATCCACACAGCAATGCCGGTGTCGGCCAGCTCCACACGGTAGAAGGCACGCGGCAGGTGCATCTGTTTGATCTGCCGGGAAACGCTGCGGAAGAACGAGTAAAAGTAGCTCACCGGCAGGCCGATGCCCACAATGGCAAGCACAGCAGCCAGCAGCCCGGCACCCGGGCGCTTGCCCAGCTGCGAAAGGCAGACGGCGGCAAAAGCCAGCATGATGGCGGCAAAAACAGCGGGACGCAGCCATGCTTTGCGGTGATGGAATGCATCGAACACGGCAAAATCGCGGAAGCCCTGCTCACCCATGGTGGTGGAAACGGAGATGGTCTGGGACATAAAGTCGCCTCCTTTGTATTTACAGGCATCGTACCACAATTGCGCGGTTTAGGCAAGAGAAAAACATGCAAACCTTGCCAATCCGGCCCAAAGCGTGGTACAATAAATCGTTACCAAACGAAAGGAGGCGGCAGGCTTTGCAGCACCGCAAGCGGCAGATCACCCTCAAGCAGCGCATGGGCTTGTGTCTGGCAGCATTTTTTGCGGCCTTTGCCATGCAGCTCACGCTCAATGGCTACCAGTCCAGAGCAGTGCAGGCAGTACAGGACGCGCAGATGGGCTGCTTCAACGCCATCAGCCGCTTTCAGGGCGGTGTGGAAAGCTCTATTTCCGTGCTGGAGAACTACCGCTGGGAGAACAGCGAGCCGGAGGAGATCATTGACCGGCTGCAGTCGGCATCTTCCACCTGCAACGCATGGCTCTGGCGCATCGGTACCAGCCTGAACAGTCTGGAAAGCGTCAGCGATGAACAGCGGGTGCTCTACAGCGCAGTGGATACGGTCTATCAGACCTACACCGGCCTGCTGGATGAGCTGGAAAACGACCTGCTCAGCGGAAACGATGCCGCAGCTTCCCAGCTGTATTATGCAAAGGTGGTGCCCTGCGGCGATTACCTGAGCCAGTACACCCTGCAATTGCTGGAAACCGCCATTCAGGATTCCCAGACCACCTACACCACCATCTCGGCCCTGAACGAGCGCATCACCATGCTGCAGACGGTGGTGGTGGCGCTGTGCGTGGCGCTGGGCTGCGTTACCGGTTTGATGGTCATGCGTCTGCTCACGCCGGTGCAGCAGATGATCGCTGCCTCCCGCGCCATTGGCAAAAGTGAGTTCGACACCCCGGACATCCCGCTGCCCAAGCAGCCGGAGATCGCTCAGCTGGCCGAGTCCTTCAACATCATGAAGCACTCCATGGCCCAGCAGGTGACCACCCTGCAGGAGAAAAACGAGATCGAGCGGGAGCTGCACCGCCAGAAGACCGAAGCACTGGAGCTGCAGAACCGCATGGAGCGCAGCCGGCTGCAGCAGCTGCGCAGCCAGATCGACCCGCACTTTCTGTTCAACACCCTGAATGTGATCCAGCAGACCGCCGGTACCGAGACAGCCTACCGTACGCAGGCGCTTATCATGGCGCTTTCGCATCTGCTGCGCTACAGCCTGATGAGCAACGATGAACAGGTGCCGCTCTCCCGTGAGGTGCGCATCGTGGATGAATATTACTCCATCTACCATGTCCGCTTTGGTGAGCGGGTGCGTATGGAGTGGCGCATTTCTGATTCGCTGGATCTTACCGAGACCATGGTGCCGTCCTTTATTTTACAGCCCATTGTGGAAAATGCCTTCAAGCACGGCATCTGCCCCAAAGAGGAGGGCGGTGTGGTGCGCATCCGGGTCAACCCTCTGCGGGAGAAGGGACTGCTGTGCATCCGCGTGGTGGATAACGGCGTGGGCATCCAGCTGGATCAATTACGACAGCTGCGCAGGGCGCTCAGCCAGCCCGGTGAGCGCTGGGAGCATATCGGCATTTATAATGTTGCGGCCCGCCTGCGTCTGCTGGACCGGAACAGCCGCTTTGTGATACGGTCCCATCCGGGACGCGGTACGGCGGTGGTGCTGTATCTGCCATTGGTGGAGAATGAGGAGGAGTTTGAGGAATGATTCGTCTGTTGATCGCGGATGATGAAGCACTGGAACGGGAAACGCTGGCGGACATCGTGGCCCGCCGCTTTGAGCACGAAGTGACCATCGAGACTGCCGAGAACGGCCGCAAGGCAGCGGATACGGCGGTGCTGTGGGGCGCAGACCTGATCCTGATGGACATTGAGATGCCCGGTATGAACGGTCTGGATGCAGCCCGCGCCGTGCTGGAACAGCGCCCGGAGTGCAAGGTGATCTTTGTTACGGCCTACAGTCTGTTCCAGTACGCCCACGAGGCCATGCATCTGGGTGCCTGCGATTATCTGCTCAAGCCGGTGAACCCGGACGAAGTGGAAGCTTCCATCCGCAAGGCCATCCGTCAGATCGAGGCGGGCCGCCGCCTTGCAGAGCTGGCTCCGGTGGAACCGGAGCCGGAAGCTGATCCGGAGAGCGATGCCGCCGAAGCAGGGGAGAACGACCGCAATGCACTGGTCATGGCCCATGTGCGCAAGTATATGGAGGATAACTATATGTTCGACCTCTCGCTGGACAGTGTGAGCGAGATCCTGCATATCAGCCCGGCGTATCTCTCGGCACAGTTCAAGAAGTACCAGAAGATGAACTTTCTGGACTGCCTGACCGAGCTGCGGATCAACGCTGCCAAGGAGCTGCTCACCGACCCGTTCCGTTCGGCAGCAGAGGTGGCTTCCATGGTGGGCTACGAGGATTCCAGCTATTTTGCCCGCACCTTTAAAAAACGCACCGGCATGACCCCCACCCAGTACCGCAGGGAAGCGGCCAAGGCTGCACGGGAGGCCCGCCTGTGACCCGCCGCCAGATGCTGACCGCCCTGTTTGGCGCAGCCGTGCTGGCACTGCCGGTGGCGGGCTGCGGCCATCAGCCGGTGCAGGACGAGCCGGGGGCGGAACTGATCCTGCGCTATGCGGAGAACCAGCCGGAGGATTATCCTACTACGCAGGCGGCGCTGGCCTTTGCGGATCTTGTGGCCCAGCGCACCGATGGCCGCGTGAAAGTGCTGGTGTACAGCGGGGGAGAGCTGGGCGCGGAGCAGAGCGTGATCCAGCAGATGCAGTTTGGCGGCATTGACTTCTCCCGTGTGTCCCTCAGCCAGCTGGCAGAGTACGAGCCGGCGCTGAGCGTTTTGCAGCTTCCGTACCTTTATACCGACGCCGACCAGATGTGGCGCGTGCTGGATGGGACCATCGGCGACGAGTTCCTCTCCACGCTGCAGTCGCTGGAGCTGACGGGACTGTCATGGTTCGATGCCGGTGTGCGCAGCATCTACACCCGGCAGAAGGTGACATGCCTTGCAGATCTGCAGGGCCTGACCATCCGCGTGCAGGAATCGGACATGATGAGCGAAATGATCACCGACCTCGGCGCAAAGCCGGTAAAGGTGGTGTACAGCAAGGTGTATGCCGCTCTGCACAACGGCGAGATTGATGGTGCGGAGAACAGCTGGCCCAGCTACGAGGCCATGGGTCACTACGAGGTGGCACATTACTTTTTAAAGGATGAGCACACCCGCGTGCCGGAGGTGCAGCTTGCAAGCCCTGCTGTGATGGAAAAACTGGCCGCACTGGACGAGCGCTACCCGGAGATCATCCGCCTGTGTGCCCGGGAGAGCGCCAAGGTGGAGCGCAGGCTCTGGGCGCAGCAGGAGGCGGAATCGGAAAGTGATCTGCGTGCAGCAGGCATTGAGGTGACAGAGCTGGACGAAGAAGAAAAGGCAAGGTTCCGTGCTGCTGTGCAGCCGATGTATGATCGGTTTGCCCAGCAGGGCGAATTGATCGCCCGCATCCGGCAGGCATAAGCCCCACAGCAAAGCCCGGAAAAGATGGGCAAAGAAATCAGGAAAACAGAATAAAGAACCGGCAAAGCGCTGTGTGCTCTGAACCCCAAAGGGAAGGGCATCCAGCGCTTTGCTTCTATCTGGAATACAGAAATGTATCCATCTGTTAGGCGAAGGTGCACAAACAAAAAGCAAAGCACTTGGCATTTTTCACAAAAGAAATTCTGACATTTTTTCAAAAAACAGGACATTTTTTGAAAGCCCTTGTTTCGTTTAAAAAAATTTGCTAAAGTGTGTACAGTAAATGAACGGCATGCGGGTCCTGTGCAGACCGTGCTGTTCGGGAGATTTAAGGAGGACGATTTATTATGAAAAAGATCACTCGTCGCAGCTTTCTGGCAGCAGCCGGTGTTTCCGCCGCTGCTCTGGCTCTGACCGCATGTGGTGGCTCCAGCAATTCTGCTGCTGCTTCCACCTCTACCGCAGCTTCTTCCACCGCAGCTTCTGCTGCTGGTGATGCTACTGCTGCTGCAAACGATCCCAAGGTGACTCTGGTCTACGCCGAGGTCAACCCGCTGGATACCATCGTTGGTCAGACCGCTACCCACTTCAAGGAGAAGGTCGAGGAGCTGACCGGCGGTTCCGTCGTCATCGACGTGCAGGCTTCCGGCGTTCTGGGTTCTGAGAACGACGTTCTGGACGCAATTCTGGGCGGTTCTACCTCCATCGATATGAGCCGTATCTCCGCTTTTGCACTGACCAGCTACGGCTGCAACAAGTCCAAGTTGCTGTCCATCCCCTTCACCTTCGAGAACCGCGCACACTTCTGGAACTTCGCCAACAGCGATCTGGCACCTGAGTTCCTGAACGAGCCTCAGGAGCTGGGCCTGCCCGTTCGTGGCGTCTTCTACGGCGAAGAGGGCTTCCGTCACTTCTTCACGGTCAACCCGGTTTCCGGCATCGATGATTTCAAGGGCCTGAAGCTGCGCGTGTCCAACGACCCCGTTATGAACGGCATGGTCGAGGGTCTGGGCGCTAACCCCACCGTCGTTTCCTTCGGTGAGCTGTACAGCGCACTGCAGACCGGCGTTGTGGATGGTGCTGAGCAGCCCATCGCAAACTACAAGTCCAATGCATTCCCCGAGGTTGCCAACAACCTGATCCTGGACGGCCACACTCTGGGCGCTATTCAGGCTGTTATCACCGATAACGCATGGAGCAAGCTGACCGAGAACCAGCAGGCTGCCATCATGGAGGCCGGTGCTGATACGCAGGCCTTCAACGCAGACCTGTCCGAGACCGCTGAGAACAAGGTTCTGGAGGAGCTGAGAAGCTCCGGCTGCAACGTTGTGGATGTTGACGACAAGACACCCTGGCAGGAGGCCTGCGCTAAGGTCATCAGCGAGAACACCTCCGATCAGGCTGAGCTGTATCAGCAGCTGCTGGACATGAAGGCATAATTGAAAAAGCCTTTCCTGTTCTGAGATAGTACATAGCCCGGCGGGGGACTACGGGATACGCCCGCAGACCTGCCGGGTTTTTATATGGAGGAATTCATATGCCGAAAATCTTTACCACTTTGGATAAGATCAAGCCGGCGTACGACATCACCTACAAAGTGGTCCTGTTTATCTGCAAGCTGCTGCTGATCGCAGATATCCTCATCACTACCATGTCGGTCATCGGTCGTTACGTCTCGTTCATCCCGGACCCGGCATGGTCGGAAGAAGTTGTGCTGACCTGCATGAGCTACATGGCCGTGCTGAGTGCTGCTCTGGCCATCCGCCGCGGTGCCCATATCCGCATGACTGCGTTTGACGTGTATCTGCCCAAAACCGCCGTCAAGGTGCTGGATATTCTGGCCGATCTTGCCGTGTGTATTCTGGGTGTCATCATGATGGTGGTCGGCTGGAACTATGCCACCACTCTGGGCGGCCGCGGCTTCTACGTGTCCATGCCCTGGCTGAGCCGCTTCTGGATGTACTTCCCGGTGCCGCTGGCCGGTGTTGCCATGATCATCTTCGAGATCGAGGCACTGTACAACCACATCAAGAGCATTTTTGTAAAGGAGGAAGTGTAATATGACAGTTCAGACACTGGCAATCATTGTCCTTCTTGTCAGCTTCTTTGTAATGATCTTCCTGCGTTTCCCCATTGCATACGCCGTTGGTCTTTCCAGCGTGCTGTGCATGATGGTGCAGGGTCAGGCACTGACCGATGTCTGCCGTCTGATGGTCAAGGGCATCTCTTCCTTCAGCCTGATGGCCGTGCCGTTCTTCATCACCATGGGTGTGCTCATGGGCTCCGGCGGCATTTCTGAAAAGCTGATCGCTCTGGCTGATGCCTGCGTGGGCTGGATGCGCGGCGGCATGGCAATGGTCAACATCGTTGCTTCCTACTTCTTCGGCGGTATTTCCGGTTCTGCATCTGCAGATACTGCTTCCATCGGCTCCATCATGATCCCCATGATGGTCGATCAGGGCTACGATGCCGACTTCTCCACTGCTGTTACCATCACCTCCTCCTGCGAGGGTCTGCTGGTTCCTCCGAGCCACAACATGGTCATTTATGCCACCACTGCCGGCGGCATCTCGGTCGGCAGCCTGTTCCTGGCAGGTTATCTGCCCGGTGCTCTGCTGGCCATCGTCCTGATGATCGGTTCCTACATCATCTCGGTCAAGGAGAATTACCCCAAGGGCTCTCCGTTCAGCATCAAGGGCTTCGTTAAGCAGCTGGGCACTTCCATCTGGGCACTGGCCGCTGTTATTATCGTTGTGTTCGGCGTTGTTGGCGGTGTGTTCACCGCTACCGAGTCTGCAGCTATTGCAGTTATCTACTCTCTGTTCGTGTCGGTGTTCGTCTACAAGGGTCTGGACTGGAAGGGTGTCTGGCATGCACTGGATGAGTGCGTGAACACTCTGTCCATCGTGCTGATCCTGATCGCCACCTCTGCAGTCTTCGGCAACTGCCTGACCATGCTGCATGTGCCGGATCTGGCTGCAAATGCCATCACCAGCGTCACCGATAACCCCTACATCATCGCTCTGCTGATCGACCTGATCATCTTGGTTCTGGGCTGCATCATGGATATGGCTCCCATCATCCTGATCGCTACTCCCATCCTGCTGCCCATCGCAACCTCCATCGGCATCGATCCCATCCAGTTCGGTATCATCGTGGTTCTGAACTGCGGCATTGGCCTGCTGACTCCTCCTGTCGGCGCTGTGCTGTTCATCGGCTCTGCCGTTGCAAAGCGCCCGATGGAAAAGGTCGTCAAGGCGACTCTGCCGTTCTACCTGTGCATGTTCGTTGCACTGCTGCTGCTGACCTTCATCCCCGACATCAGCCTGGCGATCCCCAAGCTGCTGGGCGGCTACGTCAGCCCCATCACCAACCCGCTGGGTCCTGTGTTCATCCACTGATGGCCTGACGGCGTAAGGTAAAACCGTTAAAGTCCTCTGCATGAAAGTGCAGGGGACTTTTTGTATGCTAAAAACTTTATTTTCCCTCTTGCATTCTGTCGGAATCGTGCTATAATAATAAGGCAATCGTTTCCAAGGCCGCTCGACGGGGTAGCCGATATTGAAGGTTGTGATGGGCACATACATTTATAATATGGCCCCAATAAGTCAGAACCAGAAATGAGGTGAAAAGAATGAAACAGGGTATCCATCCGAACTACGTTGACTGCACCATCACCTGCGCATGCGGCAACGTCATTAAGACTCGTTCCACCAAGCCTGAGATCCACGTCGAAGTTTGCTCCAAGTGCCATCCTTTCTACACTGGCAAGCAGAAGCTGGTTGACTCCGGCGGACGTGTTGAGCGCTTCAACAAGCGTTTCGGCCGTAAGTAATTATGGTTTTCTGAGCACCGTTTCCTTTGGGAGACGGTGCTTTTTTGCTGCCTTTTTGGCATATGAAAGGGCGGCCTTAATCATTCTTAAGAATTCTTTTTGCATCCCGCCACAGGATTGTCTTAATTTTTACACATTTTCGGTCTAAAATATACCAGCATTGAACTAGATGAAAAAGGAGCGTTTGCTGTGATCGAAGTATCGCATCTGAGCAAAAAGTATGGCACGCACCCTGCCATTGAAGATTTGTCCTTTACGGTGGGCGACGGCCAGATCTTCGGCCTGCTCGGCCCAAACGGCGCGGGCAAGTCCACGATCATGAATATCCTCACCGGCTACCTTGCCCCCACCTCCGGTGAAGTGAAGGTGGCGGGCTTCAGCCTGCCGGAGCAGGCCCAGCAGGCCAAGGCCTGTGTGGGCTATCTGCCCGAGCAGCCGCCGCTCTACCCGGAAATGACGGTGCAGGAATATCTGGATTTTGCTGCAGAGCTGAAAGGCATCAAAAAGAAGGCCGACCGCAAAGAACAGGTGCGCAAAGCTGCCCGCCGCACCGGGCTGGAAGAGGTGCTGCCCCGGCTCATCCGCAGTCTGTCCAAGGGCTACCGCCAGCGCGTGGGCATTGCGCAGGCACTGCTGGGCGCGCCGCAGCTCATCATTCTGGACGAGCCTACCGTGGGCCTTGACCCTGCACAGGTCATCGAGATCCGCAGACTGATCCGGGAGCTGGGGAAAAGCCACACGGTCATCCTGTCCAGCCACATCCTCAGCGAGGTGCAGGCAGTGTGCAGTCAGGTACTGATCCTTTCCAAGGGGCATCTGGTGGCGGTGGGTGCGCCGGAACAGCTGGCCGAAAAGCTGAACCCCGGCAGTCGTCTGCGCGCTACCGCTCTGGGCGGGGGGAAGACCGTGCTGAAAGCAGTCGGCTCCATTCCGGGCATCCGCAAGGTGGAAATCGAATCCGAGGCCGACGGACAGGTGACCTTTACCGCAGAAAGTGCCGATGCTTCTGACCGTCGCGCCGAGGTGTCCCGCGCCCTTTCGCAGGCCGGATGCACGGTGCTGGCGCTGGCAGCGGAAAACAGGACGCTGGAGGAAGTGTTCCTTGCACTGACCGAAAACGAGTCTGAAACACCATCGGATGAAGGGGAGGAGAAAACGGAATGACCGCCATTTTCAAACGCGAAGTCCGCAGCAGCTTTCATGGCATGATCGGCTATGTGCTCACCGCCTTTATGCTGGCGGCAACGGCCATCTATTTTGTTGCCCTGAATCTGGGCTACGGCCTGACGGATTTTGGCTATTACACGCTTTACCGCACCACATTTGTGCTGCTTTTGTATATCCCGGTGCTCACCATGCGCTCCTTTGCAGAGGAACGCCGCACCCGCACCGATCAGCTGCTGCTTACCAGCCCGGTGTCTGTGTGGGAGATCGTGCTGGGCAAATTCTTTGCCCTGTGCGTCATCTTTGCACTGCCGTGCCTTGCCGATGCGGTCATGATCCTTGTACTGGCCGCACTGGGTGCCACCGGCACGGCCACGCTGGCAAACTTGGCCGCTCTGCTGTGCTATTATCTCATGGGCTGCGCCGCCATTGCCATTGGCGTGTTTCTTTCCAGCCTGACCGAGAATCAGATCATTGCTGCGGTGGCAGGTGTTGCCGCACTGCTGCTGGCCTACATGATGCCCAGCCTGCGCAGCATGTTCACCGCAGGCAGCGCAGTGGCGCTGGCCCTGTTCACCGCCATTGCGGCAGTGCTCAGTGTGGTGGCAGGCCTGCGTACCCGCAGCTTTACGCTGGGCTGCCTGACCTTTGCGGGCTGCTGTGTGGTGCTGACGGCACTGTTCCTGCTGCAGAGCAGCTGGCTGACCGAAGCGTTCAGCGCGGTGCTCAGCGGGCTGTGCCTGTTCACGCCGTTTGAAGAGTTTGTCAACAACAGCTTTTCCATCCAGACGCTGGTGTACTACCTGACCGTGACCATGCTGTTTTTGTTCTTCACGGCGCAGGGGCTGGAAAAGCGCCGCTGGAACTGAGGGGAGGGGAACAACATGAAAAATTTCAAATTTTCTTCCTCCGCAAACGGCAAGGTGTTCCGCAATGGGCTGTACTCCACGGCCATTCTGGCAGCAGCCATCGTGTTGGCCGTGCTGATCAATCTGCTGGTGGGGGCCATCCCGAAAAAATACACCGAGTTCGACCTCTCTGCCGCCAAAATGTACACGCTGGGCGACAGCTCCAGGCAGCTGATGCAGAGCCTGGATCAGGACGTGACCGTTTATTATCTCTGTGAGACCGGCAGCGAGGATGCCATTATCACCAAGCTGCTGGATCACTACGCCGACGAGAGCGGTCACTTCCACTGGGAGCAGAAGGACCCGGCGCTTTACCCGACCTTTGCAGCGCAGTACGGCGCAGAGAATGCATCCACCGGCAGTCTGATCGTGGTCAGCGGTGAGAACAGCGAAGTGCTGAACGCCGCCGAACTTTACGAGTACGATTACTCCGATTACTACACCACCGGCGCTGCCAACGTGACCTTTGGCGGCGAAAAGCAGATCAGCTCTGCCATCTATAAGCTGACTGCCGCAGCAGAAAGTCATGCCTACTACACCACCAACCACGGCGAGCAGGCGCTTACCTCCTCACTGACCGAGGCGCTCAAGGCGCAGAATATCGATGCCCAGCCGCTGGATCTGCTCACCGGCACCATCCCGGAGGACTGTGATCTGCTCATCATCAGCGACCCCGCTTCGGATTTTGCAGCTGACGGCCTTGTGGATGAGATCGCGCAGCTGCAGACCTATCTGGAAAACGGCGGCAAGGTGCTGCTGACCACCAGCGGCTATACCGAAACGCCCAATCTGGATGCAGTGATGGCACAGTTCGGCCTTGCACGTGAGCCGGGCCTTGTGGTGGAGGGCGATGCGGGCCACGCGCTGTACGGCTACCCGTACTCGCTGTTCCCGGACTACGCGGCCGCCGACGAAAGCACCGCGCTGGACGGCGTGAATCAGAGCACTCATGTGATGCTCTCGGTGGCACAGGGCATCACCATTACCGAGACAGACGATGTGACGGCGGAACCGCTGCTGTATACCACCGAGGATGCCTACAGCAAGCAGGACTTTGATGCCAGCTCTTCTTCCGCAAAGGAAGCCGGCGATACCGACGGCCCGTTCTCGCTGGCCGTATGGGCGCGCAATGACTCCACCGGTGCCGAGGTGATCTGGATCGGCTGCCCCAACATGGACAACGAGCAGGTGTACCAGTCCATCCCGGGCAACCTGACCTTCCTGCAGGGCTGTGCCGCTTCGCTGGTAGGGCAGAGCCTGCTCATCGACACCAAAGCACTGGAAGCTGCACCCATCACGGTCCCGGCTTCCGCATCCATGACGCTGGGCATGGTGTTCGTATTCGTGCTGCCCGCAGCAGTGCTCATTGCAGGTGCTGTGGAGGTGCTGCTGCGCCGCCGCAGGTAAGGGGGCACTGCCATGAAAACAAAACAGCGCACCCTTGCGGTGCTTCTGGTGCTGGTGCTTGTGCTGGGCGGGCTGCTGTGGTTTGTCAGCCGCAGCAATGCCGCAGAAGAGGCTGCTTCCAGCGCCGCCGCAGAGGGCAGCATCCTGCTTTCTTCTTTTGCGGCGGGCGATGTGACCAGCATCCGGTATGCCTATGGCGGCGAAACGCTTACCCTAAATTACGATTCCGGCAGCTGGACGCTGGCGGATGACCCGGACTATCATCTGGATGCATCTGCCTGCAATACCATGGTCACGGCGCTGGCATCCCTGAACGCCAAACGTCAGCTCACGGCTCAGCCCGGCGAGGACTACGGCCTTGCCGATCCGGCTGTTACGGTCACAGTGACGGCGGCAGGCGAGACGAACACCTTTGCCTTTGGCACCGAGAACCCGGTCACAGGAGATCTGTACGTGCAGAAGGCAGGGGACGATGCCGTGTACACCGTTTCTGGCAACAAGGCGGCCTGCTTTGAGCTGACCAAAGCGGACCTTTTTGGCGCGTTCAACCCGGCGGGACTGACAGCCTCCGCGCTGGAAAGTGTTTCCATTACGACGGGCAGCGGCACCCTTGCACTGAATGCAGTCTCTGAGCCTGCGGAAGCGGAGAGCGATTCCTCGGAAAGTGCGGCCGATTCCACCACCTATCAGACCGTGTGGCGGCTGGCCGATGAACCCTCTGCCGATCTGGACGACAGCAAGGTGCAGAGCATCCTCTCCGCTCTGGCAGGCTATGTGACCGCACAAATCACGGATGCCGACCCTTCGGCCTATGGCTTTGCTGCACCGCTTGCAACGGTGCGGGCCGCCTCTGCCGATGGGACTGTGACCCTCCACTACGCCGAAAATGCAGACGGCTGCTGGATGATGGTGGAGGGGGACAGTTCCGTCTATGCGGTTGACCTTGACACTGTGCAGGCCCTTCTGATAACGGCCGCTGCCTTAAAAGCTGAATAAAAACCTTTGTGCGCCGTATGCGGAAAGCCCGCTGCGGCGCATGTTTTTTTGTTGCGGCGTGTAAAGCTTCGGCAAACATTGGCAGAGTGATTGACATTTCAGCAAAGATTGATTAAGATAGACGAGACAGGGCAGAATAACTGCGCAATATAAGAGCCTGCTTTTGCAGGTTCTCCGGTCGTCATGGATGTTGTGCGGGGCTGGGTCGCCCTGGTACGAGGGATGGGGCATGGCCCTGTCTTTTTTCGTATCTGAGTTACAAGGAGGATAAAGTAAAAAATGGACAACTCGGTGATCGTTTCACTGCGGGATATCGTAGTGGAATTTGACGGTCAGCGCATTCTGGATGGGCTGAACCTCGACATCCATGACAAAGAGTTCGTAACGCTGCTGGGCCCTTCCGGCTGCGGCAAAACCACCACCCTGCGTCTGATCGCAGGTTTTCTGGAACCCAATTCCGGCAAAGTGCTGCTGAAAGGTGAGAACATTACCGGCGTGCCGCCCTATAAGCGCCCGGTGAACACCGTTTTTCAGAAATACGCACTGTTCCCGCACCTGAACGTGTTCGAGAACGTGGCCTTCGGTCTGCGGCTCAAAAAGATGGACGAAGAGACCATCCGCCGCAAGGTGCGCAACATGCTGGAAGTTGTTGGCCTGAAAGGCTTCGAGCGCCGCAGCATCAGCCAGATGTCCGGCGGCCAGCAGCAGCGCGTGGCCATCGCCCGCAGTCTGGTGAACGAGCCGGAGATCCTTCTGCTGGATGAACCCCTTGGCGCACTGGACCTCAAGCTGCGCAAGGAGATGCAGCTGGAGCTGAAGCGCCTGCAGCGCGAAATGAACATTACCTTTATTTATGTTACCCACGATCAGGAGGAAGCCCTTACCATGTCCGATACCGTCGTGGTCATGAACGGCGGCAAGGTGCAGCAGATCGGCACGCCGGAGGATATTTACAATGAGCCGAAGAATGCCTTTGTTGCAGACTTCATTGGCGATTCCAACATCGTGGACGGCGTGATGCACCGGGATTTTCTGGTGTCCTTCTCCGGCGTGGACTTCCCCTGTGTGGACCGCGGCTTTGCCCGCGAGCAGAGCGTGCAGGTAGTGGTGCGCCCCGAGGATATCGAGGTGGTCTCTCCTGTGGAAGGCCAGCTTGTCGGCGTTGTGAACGATGTCATCTTCAAGGGGGTCCACTTTGAGATGCATGTGGAGTGCGAGGGCCGCGAATGGCTGATCCATTCCACCCGCGCCTGCACCCCCGGTGAGACCATTGGTATGCGCATCGGCCCCAACGAGATCCACATTATGGCGCGTTCAGAGGGGTGAGCCGCAATGATGAAGATTTACGATAAAAAGCTGGCCTATCCGTACTTTGTATGGATGACGCTGTTCACAGTGGTGCCTTTGATCATCGTGGTGTACTATGCATTTACGGATGCAAACGGAGCTTTCACGCTGGATAACCTCACCTCCATCAGCGGCTACGGCTCGGTGTTTGCCCGCAGCCTGCTGCTGGCCCTCATTGCCACGGTCATTTGTCTGGTCATTGCGTTCCCGGTGGGCTATTTCCTTTCCCGCCTGCGGGTGAACAAGCAGCACATCATGCTCATGCTGGTCATGCTGCCCATGTGGATGAACTTCCTGCTGCGCACCTACGCATGGATGGGCCTGCTCAGCATCAACGGCCCGGTGAACGCCGTTCTGGGCGTGTTCGGCCTTGGCCCCTTCAATATGCTCAACACCTCCGGCGCGGTGGTGCTGGGCATGGTGTATAACTATGTGCCCTATATGATCCTGCCGCTGTACACCAGCATGACCAAGATCGACCAGAGCCTGGTGGAAGCTGCGCAGGATCTGGGCGCTTCCACCACCAAGACCCTTCTCCGGGTGCTCATCCCCATGAGCGTGCCCGGCATCAGCACCGGCATCACCATGGTGTTCGTCCCGGCGGTGTCCACCTTTGTTATCAGCCGTATGCTGGGCGGCGGCTCCAACCTGCTCATTGGCGATCTGATCGAGATGCAGTTTCTGGGCAACAGCTACAATCTGAACGTGGGTTCTGCCATGAGCCTTGTGCTGATGATCATTGTGCTGCTGTGCATGAGCTTCACCTCCAGCTTTGATGAAGATGAAATGGAGGGCGTGTCCTGATGAAAACGAAACATCTGCGCCTGATGCAGCGCGTCTATATCGTGCTGTTTTTCTGCTTCATGTACCTGCCCATTGCATACATGATCGTATTCAGCTTCAACCAGTCCAAGGGCTATTCGCTCTTCACCGGCTTTACCCTCAAGTGGTACTCCAGCCTGCTGAACAACTCCTCCATCCTGCATGCGCTGCTGGTCTCGCTGGAAGTGGCTCTGATCTCTGCGGTCATTGCCACTGTGCTGGGTACAGCGGCAAGTCTGGGCATTGCGTCCATGGGCCGCGGGAGCCGCCTTGTCGTCACCAACATCACCTATATCCCGGTGGTCAACCCGGAGATCATCACCGGCATCTCGCTCATGCTGCTGTTCGTGGCCTACCAGCGCTTTGCCGGGGGTGTCTCCTGGCTGCCGGATACCATCATGGGCTTCCCGACGCTGCTCATTGCGCATATCGCGTTCAATGTGCCGTATGTCATCTTCAACGTCACGCCCAAGCTCAAGCAATTGGATATCAAGCTGTATGAGGCAGCGCTCGACCTTGGCTGCGACCCCAAGCAGGCCTTCTTCAAGGTCATCCTGCCGGAGATCAGCCCGGCCATCCTGTCGGCATTCCTCATCTGCCTGACCTATTCCATCGACGACTTCATGATCTCCTATTTCAACTGCGGCACGGTGGAAACGCTGCCCATCGCCATCTACTCCATGACCCGTAAAAAGGTCAGCCCGGAGATCTATGAGCTGTCCACCATCATGTTCGTGGTCATTCTGTGCATCATTCTGATTTCCAACGCAATGGAGAGCCGCAGCTACCGCCGCGACCAGAAGGCGCTGAGAGGGGAGGGCGTGTGATGAAACGTTTTGCTGTGTTGCTGCTGGCGCTGGCAATGGCGGTCTGCTGTGCAATGCCCGCCTTTGCCGCCGGCACCATTGAGGTGACCGAGGATGTCTCGGTGTCGGACGATTACGACTGGACCCGCTTCAAGGGCCAGAACGTGGCCATCAATGTCTATAACTGGGGCGAGTACATCTCCAACGGCTCGGACGACAGCGTGGACGTGGTGGCGGCCTTTGAAAAGCTCACCGGCATCAAGGTGAACTACACCACCTTCGACTCCAACGAGTCCATGTACGCAAAGCTCAAGTCCGGCGCAGCCAACTACGATGTGGTCATTCCGTCGGATTACATGGTGGCAAAAATGATCGCCGAGGGGATGCTCAAGCCTCTGAACTACGACAATATCCCGAACTTCAAAAAGATCGATCAGGAATACGTGAATCCGGATTACGATCCGCAGAATGCCTACACCGTGCCCTACATGCTCTGCACCACCGGCATCATTTATAACACCACCATGGTGGACAAAGCGCCCACCAGCTGGGCAGACCTGTGGGACGAGCAGTACGCAGGCAATATCCTGATGTTCAACAACAGCCGCGATGCCTACGCCATTGCTGCTTTTAAGAGCGGCCACGATATCAACCCGCAGTCCACCGAAGAGGTGGATGAGGTGGTGGAAGAGCTGAAGGCTCAGAAACCGCTGGTGCAGGCCTACGTCATGGATGAGATCTTTGATAAGATGATCGGCGGCGAGGCAGCCGTCGGTGTGTACTACTCCGGCGATGCCATCACCATGATCGACGATAATCCCGACCTTGCATGGGTGTTCCCGGAAGAAGGCAGCGTGCTTTCCGTGGACTGCATGACCATTCCTGCTGCCAGCGAACATCAGGAAGCTGCGGAAATGTTCATCAACTTCATGTGTGAGACGGACATCGGCAAGGCAAACGCCGAGTACATCGGCTACACCACCCCCATGCAGGATGTGTGGGAGGTGCTGGACGAGGATCTGAAGGAGAGCGAGATCGCTTATCCGTCCGAAGAGAAAGCCGCCAAGGAAAAGGTGTTCACTTCCCTGAGCGACGATGTGAACAGCGAGCTGGACGTGAAGTGGAGCGAAATGAAGAGCTACGACGAGGGTGGCAGCAGTCTGCTGTTCCTTGCGCTGCTGGCAGCCATGGTAGCGCTGGCCTGCTTCAACATCTGGCGCAAGGTCCGCAGGCGCAACCGCAATCAGTATTAAACGCAAAGGAGACTGCTGCACAGAACAACGTGCAGTGGTCTCTTTTTATAGAAAGGAAAAACCATGGAACAGTTCTTTTACACCGAGACCATGACCGTCATGAACGCAGATGCCGACTTCCGCAGTCTGCTCAAGCCCAGCGCCCTGCTGCGCTATGTGGAGCAGATTTCGACAGACCACGCCCGCGCCTTTGGTATGGATGACCAGTTCTTCAAAGATCGCGGTGTTACCTTTCTGGTGGGCAAGCAGGCCCTGAAATTTGACCGTGTGCCCCAGCGTGCCGAAACGCTGACCCTTACCTCCCGGGCGCAGGTCAGCAAACACGGTTCGGTCAAACGCATCACCACCCTGACCGATGCCGAGGGCAAAGAGGTGGCTATGGTGGACTGCCGCTGGATCGTGGCAAGCCTTGCCGAGGGCCGTATTCTGCGGGAGCCGGGCTGGACGGTGGAGAATTTCTGGAACGATACGGTGGAGGGCGAGCTGCCTTTGCAGCTGCACAAGTGCAAGGATGGTCTGACCAGCGCAGGGGAGTGGACGGCGCGTTATTCCCAGTGCGATCTGAACGGCCATTTGAACAACGCATTCTATCTGGACCTTGTCTGCGATGCGCTGCCGCTGGAAGTGATGCGCAAAGGCCCCGTGACCTTTGCTTCTATCAACTACCACCGCGAGATCCCGATGGGAGAAACGGCAGAGGTGTTTTATGCTCCTTCGGCGGATGGCTGGTATGTGGTCGGAAAGCACAACGGCCAGACCAGCTTTGAGTGCTATCTGGAGGTGGGAAAGACAAACGTGTAAATCGTTGATTTCTCAAGAGAACCGCTGCGCCGCTTTTAGCTGAAAATAAGCGAGCAATGCAAAAAAAGCGTCACCCGTGCAGAAAAAACCGGCGCATTTTGAGAATTGCATCCTCTGAGGAACAGGGAGTACTCTTTTATTAGAAGGATCTTCTGATTGTCCAAAGGAGGATAAAACAAATGAAAAAACATCTCCGAATCCTTGCGGCCGTTCTGGTACTGTGCTTCAGTCTGCTGTGCCCGGCGGCGTCTGCCGCCAGGGTACAAACTGCGGCCTGCAAGCCGTCCACTGCAGCCGTTCAGACCATTTCTGCCGGCAAAAAGACGGAGCAGATGGTCTGGGTCCCAACGCACGGCGGCAAAAAATATCACAGCAAGTCTACCTGCAGCAATATGAAAGACCCGGAAAAGGTTACATTATCGAAAGCAAAAGCGGAAGGCTTCACTGCTTGCAAAAAGTGCTATTAAGAAAATAAAGAATGATCTGCAAAGCCCTTGCCGGAAATTTTCTGGCAGGGGTTTTATATGTGTCCACAAAAAGTTAACAAAAGAAATTACAGAAAAATTACAAAACCCTATTGCAAAATGGTTTCAAAAGAGTTACAATATGATTACAGCAAGGGCACAAGCCCTGCTGAGTGTGAAATCTTTTTCTTCTTGTTTTTTGGGGATATCGGGCACAGGTTCTCCTCCTCCGGCTGTTCTCCTTCACAGTCGTGATCCATGTGCCGCACAGGCGGTATCCCGCTTCGTGTGCAAAAAAGCTCGTCCGTTCAGGACGAGCTTTTTTGCATCCATAAATCACGCAAAAACCGGCTTCTCATGCGGGAAAGTATGACCTTACGCCATTTTGGTGGGCAATTTGCCTGTTTTTCTGCAAAGGGCATTTACAAAGTTTGGCGCGGCGGGGGTTTGTATTCCGGCTGGCTTTGTGGTACAGTATATACAATCAATTTATAGGTTGCAAACATGAATCCGATTGATGTTGATGTGTTAAGAGAAAAGGAGTTTGAACATGGCTTATTTCTATAAAGAACCTTCCCGCACTTTCGGTGAATATCTGCTGATCCCCGGCTATTCCTCTGCAGAGAATATCCCCACGGCTGTCAGCCTCAAGACCCCGCTGGTCAAGTACCGCAAGGGCGAGGAGGAGTGCCCCCTGCAGATGAATATTCCCATGATCAGCGCTATCATGCAGGCGGTCTCTGGCGATAAGCTGGCCATTGCACTGGCCCGTCAGGGCGGCGTGTCCTTCATCTACGGCTCTCAGAGCATTGAGAACGAGGCCGCCATGGTGCGCCGCGTCAAGAGCTTCAAGGCCGGTTATGTCGTGTCCGATTCCAACCTGGCCCCCACTGCCACTCTGCACGATGTGCTGGAGCTGAAGGCACGCACCGGCCACTCCACCATTGCCATCACTGCCGATGGCACTCCGAGCGGCAAGCTGCTGGGCATTGTTGCATCTCGTGACTACCGCATCAACCACACCCCGGATGATGCCTCTGTCACCACCTTCATGACTCCCATTGAAAAGCTGGTCACTGCACCGGAGAACACCTCCCTGCACGATTGCAACAACATCATCTGGGATAACAAGATCAACACCCTGCCTCTGGTGGATGCCGAGGGCAACCTGAAGTATATGGTGTTCCGTAAGGACTACGATTCCCACAAGAAGAACGCCAACGAACTGCTGGATAAGAACAAGAGCTATGTGGTGGGTGCTGGCATCAACACCCGCGATTACGCTGAGCGCGTGCCCGCACTGGTGGATGCCGGTGTGGATGTGCTGTGCATCGACTCTTCCGAGGGTTACTCCGAGTGGCAGAGCCGCACCATCGGCTGGATCCGTGAGCACTACGGCGATACCGTCAAGGTGGGCGCAGGCAACGTTGTGGATGCCGAGGGCTTCCGCTTCCTGGCCGAGGCTGGTGCAGACTTCGTGAAGATCGGCATTGGCGGCGGTTCTATCTGCATCACCCGCGAGACCAAGGGCATTGGCCGTGGTCAGGCTACCGCTGTCATCGAGGTGGCAAAGGCCCGCGATGAGTATTATAAGGAGACCGGCATCTACGTGCCCATCTGCTCCGACGGCGGCATCGTCCACGATTACCACATCACGCTGGCACTGGCCATGGGTGCGGATTTTGTGATGCTGGGCCGCTACTTTGCCCGCTTTGACGAAAGCCCCACGAATAAGGTGCGCATCAACGGCCAGTATATGAAGGAGTACTGGGGCGAAGGCTCCAACCGTGCCCGCAACTGGCAGCGCTACGATCTGGGCGGTTCCAGCAAGCTGAGCTTTGAGGAAGGCGTGGACAGCTACGTGCCCTATGCCGGCCCTCTGGCTGACGGTGTGCAGACCACTCTGTACAAGGTCAAGAGCACCATGTGCAACTGTGGCGCTCTGTCCATCCCGGAGCTGCAGCAGAAAGCAAAGCTGACCGTGGTTTCCTCTACCTCCATCGTTGAGGGCGGCAGCCACGACGTTGTGCTGAAGAATGCTACCCCCAATATCATCAACGGTTAACACGTTTGTTCTGAAAGCCGCCCATGCTGTTTGTGTATGGGCGGCTTTTTCTTACCGGAAATTGACCGGGATTTTCCAAAAATGCTTGCACCGCTCTGCGTTTGGTGATATCATGATAGAAACGCACTGTCAAGACAGGCAGGCGCGCAAACCTTCCCACAGGTCAGAACGGCAGGGGACAGCAAGGAGCCTTTGCCGGGTGTAAAGAAGAGAGGATACTATTCATGGACGAAATCAAGGTTGTGCCTTATATTCCAGATGAGGACTACGACAACCCCGCAATGGTCGTGGATTTTTATGAATTTACAATGGCAAACTGCCTGTTCCTGCACGGATTCAAGGACACCACGCTGGTGTTTGATATGTTCTTCCGCAAGAACCCGGATGCTCAGGGCTACTCCATCAGCGCCGGCCAGCGCAAGCTGACCCGCTTTCTGCTGAACTACCACTTCAATGCACAGGATATCTGGTGGCTGCGCACCAAGGGCATGAGCGAGGAATTCTGCGAGTATCTGCGCACCTATCAGTGGAAGGGCGACATGTACGCTCTGCCCGAGGGCACGGTGGCATACCCGCATGTGCAGATGGTGCGCATCGAGTGCGACCTCGTGGGCGCAATTCTGATCGAGACCTACCTGCTGCAGACCATGAACTTCCACAGTTTGATCGCCACCAAGGCTACCCGCGTCACCGGCCTGAACACCCACACGCCCCGCAGCGTGATGGAATTCGGCACCCGCCGTGCGCAGGGCGAAAGCGCCGGCAACGATGGTGCATATGCTGCTGTTCTGGGCGGCTGCGTGGGCACTGCCAACTGCTTGGCCGAGATGAAGTTCGGCGCGGAGGTCAAGGCTGTGGGCACCGTAGCGCACAGCTTCATCGAGTTCTTCCCCACGGAGTTTGATGCCTTCAAGGCCTTTGCCGATACCTACCCGGATTCGGTCAGTCTGCTGCTGGACACCTATAATATCATGGAGAGCGGTCTGCCCAACCTCATTAAACTGGACGATTACCTCATCGAAAAATACCCCAACGACCCGAACCGCCGCGTCAAGAGCGCCCGTATCGACTCCGGCGACCTGGCCCGCGGCTCCAAGCGCCTGCGCAAGGCACTGGATGCGGCCGGTAAGCCTTACATCAAGCTGGTGGCTTCCAATGGTCTGGACGAAAAGAAGATCGCCAACATGGAGCTGTATGAGCACGCTCATTTTGACTCCTACGGCGTGGGCGAAAACCTGATCACCTCTGCTTCCGACCCCGTGTTCGGCGGTGTGTACAAGCTGGTGGCGGTCAAGCAGCCGGACGGCAGCTACACTCCCAAGATGAAGTGCTCGGATTCCGCCAGCAAGGCCATCATTCCGGGCAAGAAGATGCCGTGGCGCCTCTACGATGAAAATGGTCAGGCCCAGTGTGACCTGATCGCCATGGATGATGAAGTCATCGAGGCGGGCAAGCCCGTCACGATGGTCAATCTGGACTCCGATGCCATCGAGCGCACCGTCACCATTACCCCCACCAAGGTCAAAAAACTGCTGGTGCCGCATGTGCTGAATGGTCAGCTGGCCATTGAGCTGCCTTCGATCGCAGAGAAGAAGGCATACATTGCAAAGCAGCTCACCGAGGAGACCTGGGAGAGCGAACTGCGTCTGGAGTGCCCGCATAAGCACTATGTGAACATGACCCCGGCTGTGGCCGAGTGCCGTTCCAAGATGTATGCAGAGCTGCACGGCGGCAAGGTGTAAAATAAGCAAAATAAAAAGCCCCTCAAGCGTAAGCTTGGGGGGCTTTTTATGCCGCCGACGGGGGTCGAACCCGTACTCTGTCTCCAGAAAGGGATTTTAAGTCCCTCGTGTCTGCCAATTTCACCACAGCGGCATACAACGCTAATAATAATACAATAGAATGGCTTCTTTGTCAAGAAAAAGCACAGAGCCCGTCTCTTCATCCTCCATTCACGATTCATTTGTAAAAAGTGCTTTTTCTTTCCGTGGTTTCATGGTATAATAACCTTCAGATACGGTTTTCCGGGCCGTAGCCGCGTGCTTTGGCAGCGCGGCAGAAGAGGGCAGAGCGGGCAGCGTACCGCTCTGCTGGGGCAGTGCCCGCAAGATAGGGCGGGCGGGAAATACAAAAAGAGAGGCGAATCGAGATGTTGGATATGATCAAGTGCAGCACCGGCGGCGCATACTATGCCCGCGGTGAATGGGTGCCTGCAGACGGCGAAGCAAGCGCCGCACTGGCAGCAAAGGGCTTTGATGCCGCAGCCATCGAGAACGCAAAGACCGGCACCATGGCCTACAGCATTCTGCAGGCCCACAACACCAGCGGCGATGCCGAAAACCTGAAGATCAAGTTCGATGCCATGGCCAGCCATGACATCACCTTTGTGGGCATCATCCAGACGGCCCGTGCGTCCGGTCTGGAGAAATTCCCCATTCCGTATGTGCTCACCAACTGCCACAACAGCCTTTGCGCCGTGGGCGGCACCATTAATGAGGACGACCACCGCTTCGGCCTGTCCGCCGCCAAAAAATACGGCGGCATTTTTGTGCCCCCGCATCTGGCGGTCATCCACCAGTACATGCGCGAAAAGTTTGCGGGCTGCGGCAAGATGATCCTTGGCTCGGACTCCCACACCCGCTACGGTGCTCTGGGCACCATGGCCATTGGTGAGGGCGGCGGCGAGCTGGCAAAGCAGCTGCTGGGCCGCACCTACGATGTGGCCCGTCCGGGTGTTGTTGCAATTTATCTCACCGGCTCTCTGCCTGCAGGCTGCGGCCCGCACGATGTGGCCATTGCGCTGGTGGGCAAGCTGTTCAAGAGCGGCTATGTCAAAAACAAGGTGATGGAGTTTGTCGGCCCCGGCGTTGCGTCTCTGCGTCAGGATACCCGCAACGCCATCGATGCCATGACCACCGAGACCACCTGCCTGTCCTCCATCTGGGAAACCGACGAAACGACGCAGAAATTCCTTGCGGTGCATGGCCGTGCCGCCGACTATAAGAAGCTGGCTCCGGCCGACCTTGCTTATTACGACGGTGTGGTAGAGGTAGACCTTTCTGCCATCCGCCCCATGATCGCACTGCCCATGCATCCCTCCAATGCATTTACCATTGAAGAGCTGAACGCAAACCTTGAGGATATTCTCCATGCCTGCGAGCAGGATGTGCAGAAGCTGATCGGCCGCAAGGATGTCAGCCTTGACCTGTGCAGCAAGATCGAGAACGGTAAACTGCGTGTGGATCAGGGCGTGATCGCAGGCTGCGCAGGCGGTCTGTACGACAGCATTTATGAAGCTGCCTCCATCCTCAAGGGCCACACCGGCGGCTGCGGTGACTACGCCCTGAGCGTGTATCCCGGCAGCCAGCCCATCATGATGGAACTGGTGCGCACCGGAGTCATCCACGACCTGATGGCCAGCGGTGCCACCGTCCGCACTGCGTTCTGCGGCCCCTGCTTCGGCGCAGGCGACGTGCCCGCCAACGGCGCGCTGTCTATCCGCCATACCACCCGCAACTTCCCCAGCCGCGAAGGCTCCAAGCCCGGCAACGGCCAGCTTTCCGGTGTGGCACTGATGGATGCCCGCAGCATTGCGGCCACCACGGCCAACGGCGGCATTCTGACCCCGGCTACCGATATCGACTATGATCCCACCGTGCCGGAGTATCAGTACGATCCTTCCAGCTACGATACCCGCGTGTATCAGGGCTTTGGCAAGGGCGATTACGATGCCCTGCTCAAGCTTGGCCCCAACATCAAGGACTGGCCCGAAATTGCACCGCTGGGCGATAACCTGCTGCTGAAGGTGGCATCTTACATCACCGACCCTGTCACCACCACCGACGAGCTGATCCCCTCCGGTGAGACTTCGTCTTATCGTTCCAATCCTCTGGGTCTGGCCGAGTTTACCCTCAGCCGCAAGGACCCGGAGTATGTGGGCCGTGCCAAGGCCGTGCAGGCCGAAGAAAAGGCCCGCCGTGCAGGCGAGGGCAGCGCCGAGGTGCTGGCCCAGCTGCACAAGGTGCCCGGCTGCGAAAACCTGACTTGGAACGATGTGCAGATCGCATCCACCATCTTTGCCGTCAAGCCCGGCGATGGTTCTGCCCGTGAGCAGGCGGCCAGCTGCCAGCGTGTGCTGGGGGCCGGTGCCAACATCGTTACCGAGTACGCCACCAAGCGCTACCGCTCCAACCTCATCAACTGGGGCATGCTGCCGCTGCAGCTGGTGGGCGCAACGCCGTTCGGTCTGGGCGACTATGTCTTTATCCCGAATGTCCGCGAGGCCCTCAAGGGCGACCTGCAGGACATCAAGGCCTATGTGCTGGGCGACACCGCAAAGGAGTTCAGCCTGTACATGGCCCCGCTGACCGCCGACGAGCGCAAGATCCTGGCCGACGGCTGCCTGATCAATTTCTATAAGCACTGATATGATAGAAGGCTTCCTCTTGGGGGAAGCCTTTCTCTGGTTTTCTTGGGAGGTTCATTTTCCATGCCCGGCGATCTTCACAACCATTCCACCTGTTCCGATGGCTCTGTGCCCATCCACCGCCTGCCGCTCATGGCGGCGCGGGCGGGGCTGGACACCATGGCCATTTCCGACCACGACACCCTGCTCAGCGTAAAGTACTGCTATGAGCACCCTGTGCAGGACGGCGTGCGCCTGCTCCCGGCCACCGAGCTGACCGGCTATGACCATGAGCATAAGCATCGCGTGCACCTGCTGTGCTACTTCCCGGACCCGGAAAGCCGGGAACTGAAGGAGCACTGCGACATTCTGCGACAGCGCCGCAACGAGTGCGGCCTGCAAAGCGCAAAGGAGATCGAAGCGCTGTACCCGCAGTTCCGCACGGAACAGGCGCTGGAATACGCAAAGGACAGCGGTGTGCTGTTCAAAAGCGGCATTATGGAAGCGCTGCACCAGCTGGGGCTGTGCGATGCTGTGTACGGCAAGCTGTACAGTTATCTCTTTGGCTGGGAGCCGCGCGGTGTGGTGCTGCATCAGGTAAAATATCCCTCGGTGCAGGAAGTGATCGCCACGGCGAAAGCTGCCGGTGCGGTGCTGGTGTTTGCACACCCGACCGTTTACAAGAGCATGCCGCTGGTGCGTCAGCTTGCCAAAGAGGGCATCATCGACGGCATTGAGGTGGAGCACCCCCGCAACAGCCCGGAGGACAGGGCCGAGTGTGCTGCTCTGTGTGAGCAGTATGGGCTGATCCATACCGGCGGTACGGACTTCCACGGTGCAAACCACAAGGTGCCGCACCCGGTGGGTACCTGTACCACGGCAGACGATCAGGTGGCCCGCATTCTGGAGCTGGCCCACAAGCGCCGCGGTATTGATGTGTGACCCGGTCACATTGACATTCCGGCACGCTGCTCTATAATAGAAGCAGACGATCTTCGTCGGGATTTCTGTCAAAAAGAGAGGATTTTGAACTATGAGCAAGGAATTCAGCTTCCCGAACAGCGGCACCTGTTCCAAGCAGACCAACTTTGTGCTGAACGATGACCACACCATTGCGTCCATGGAGGTCATTGGCGGCTGCAACGGCAACCTGAAGGGCATCTGCCGTCTGGTCAAGGGCATGAAGGCCGAAGATGTGATCGACCGCATGGAGGGTACGCTCTGCGGTTTCCGCAATACCAGCTGCCCGGATCAGATCGCCAAGAACCTGAAAAAGGCTCTGGCCGAAATGGACTGAAAAAATCAAACAGCGAAGGGGGAGATGCCTGCTGGTATCTCCTTTTTGTTTTCCCATCCCGACAGAAAGAGATGTTTTTTTTCTGTGCTTCGGGGCTATACTTCTTGTGAAAACGAATTTCATCAGCAAGGAGCGGGCAAATGAGTATTTGGGAAAAACTTGGCTTTGGCGGGTACAAGGGCTTTTCGCACGAGTCGGATCAGCTGCTGCGCAGTGCGGTGGAGCTTGCCGGGAACCTTGGCTGCGAAAAAGCCGATACCGGCCACCTGCTGCTGGCGATCCTGCAGCAGGATCACGGGGCGGCAGCACGGTTTCTGGAGGGCAAGCAGATCCGGGAACCGGAGGTGCGCCGTCAGCTGGCCGAGAGCCGCCGCGCACCGGCTTTGCATCTGGATCGCTACGCTCTTGCGCCGGACCTCAAGCGCACCATGGATTACGCCATCATCGGGGCACAGAACGCGCACCTGAACCGGGCCGAGCCGGAACATCTGCTCTGCGCCATGCTGGAGGATGACGGCTGCACAGCAGGCATCCTGCTGGCATCCATGGGCGTGCAGCTCACAGATGCCGTGCGGGAATGCCGCCAGCTGTCTGGGCAGTTCGTACTGCCGTATCAGATGCGGACCACGGTCAGTGCGCCGCGCGGCAGCCGCGCCAGTGATAAGTACTGCCGGGATCTGACCCGCCGTGCTGCGGAACGGGAACTGGACCCGGTGTTCTGCCGGGAAGCAGAGCTGGACCGCATGGTGGAGATCTTATGCCGCCGTCAGAAGAACAACCCCTGCCTTGTGGGGGAGCCGGGCGTGGGCAAGACCGCCCTTGCCGAAGGACTGGCCCAGCGCATTGCCACGGATCGTGTGCCCCGTGCGCTCAAGGGCCGCCGTCTGCTGGCACTGGATATGGCCAGCCTTGTGGCGGGCACCAAATACCGCGGTGACTTTGAGGAGCGGTTCAAGAACCTGCTGGAAGAGCTGGTGCGGGACGGCAGCTCCATCCTGTTCGTGGACGAGTTCCACACCATCGTGGGTGCCGGTGCAGCGGAGGGTGCCATCGATGCAGCCAGCATCTTAAAACCGGTGCTGGCCCGGGGCGAGATACAAATTATCGGCGCTACCACTACCGAAGAGTTCCGCACCCACATCCAGAAGGATGCCGCACTGGAACGCCGTTTCGGCAAGGTGCAGGTAGAGGAGCCTACGCCTGCGCAGGCGCTGGATATCCTCAATGGGCTTGCGCCGCGCTATGAGTGCTACCACAATGTCTGCCTTCCGCCGGAAGCGCTGCAGGCTGCGGTGGAGCTTTCGGTGCGGTATCTGCCGGGGCGCTTTCTGCCGGATAAGGCCATCGACCTTGTGGACGAAGCCTGTGCGGCGGCACGCATCCGGGCCGAGCAGGCAAAGCAGTCAAAGCCCACGCTGATGCCGGACGATATCGCCCATGTGGTGGCGCAGGCCAGCGGTGTGCCGGTGGAGCGGGTAGGTGAGCAGGAGCGGGAACGACTGGACAAGCTGGAAGAACGTCTCAACGCCGAGATCGTGGGCCAGAGCCGGGCTGTGGCTGCGGTGGCAGGTGCCATCCGGCGCAGCCGCACCGGTCTTGGCGAGCCGGGCCGGCCCATGGGTGCCATGCTGTTTCTTGGCCCCACGGGAGTTGGCAAAACGGCTCTTGCCCGGGCGCTGGCGGTCAGCTGGTTCGGCAGCGAAAAAGCCCTGCTCAAATTTGATATGTCGGAGTATCAGGAGCAGCACACCGCTGCCCGGCTGCTGGGTGCGCCGCCGGGCTATCTGGGCCATGACGAGGGCGGACAGCTGACCGAAGCAGTGCGCCGCCACCCTTACAGTGTGGTGCTGTTTGACGAGATCGAAAAGGCACACCCGGACATTCAGAACATCCTTTTGCAGATACTGGAAGATGGCCAGCTGACCGATGCCATGGGCCGCAAGGCGGATTTCCGCAACACCATCGTACTGCTCACCTCAAACCTCGGCGCACGTTTTTTGGCGGGTCAGAGCACGCCGCTGGGCTTTGCGGCGGGCAGCGAAGCCGTGTTTGAAAAGCAGTCTGCGCAGGCCATTGAGGAGGCAAAAAAGTGGTTCCGGCCAGAGCTGGCAGGCCGTCTGGACGAGATGATCGTATTCCGTCCGCTGGCCGACGACAGCCTGTGCGCCATTGCCGAAAAAATGCTGTGCCAGCTGGAGCAGCGTGCCGCCCGCAGCGGCTACCAGCTGCATCACACACCGCGGGTAGGGCAGGCGCTGGCAGCAAAGGCCCGCTCTGCCTACGGGGCCAGAGAACTGCGCCGCGCAGTGGACAGGGCAGTGGAGCAGGCACTTGCGGATCAGATCGCATCCGGCACGGCCTGCGTGGGCCAGCACTGGACGGCGGACTGCTCGGCGGATGGTGCTATCGTCCTGCGGGAGGACGAAACCGCAACACTGTAAAGCATCGGAAGCTCAAAAGGACCGCCCTGAGTTACAAGACCCGGGGCGGTATTTTTTTGTCTGCAGGGGGGAGCGGAGACATCCGCTCCTTTTTTGTGCGTACGGGGCAGGGACATTGTGAGATTGGCTCTTGCATCCTTTTGGTTTTCTGTTATCATAGAAGCAACAGAATTGCAGGAGGAAGTCCATGCGCACATTGTTTCTTTTGAACCCAACTGCCGGTAAGGCCGATTGCACCCGTACGCTGCCGCAGCAGATCAATGTTGCCGCCGCGCGTGCAGGGCTTGCGCCGGAAGAGTATACCATTCAGGTCACAAATCACGCCGGTCATGCCCGGGAGCTGGCCAATGCCGCTGCGCAGCAGGCCCGGCAGAGCGGGGAAGAACTGCGGGTCTTCACTGCCGGCGGCGACGGCACCTTCAACGAAGCGCTCACCGGGATCTATGGCTATGCAAATGCAGCCGTGGGCTGTCTGCCCTTTGGCAGCGGCAACGATTTTCTGCGCACCTTTGGTACAAAGGAAGAGTTTCTGGATCTGGATGCCCAGCTGGCCGGTGGGCCGGTGAGCATCGATCTGATGCAGACCAGCCTTGGCCTTTCGGCCACCATCTGCGCTGCCGGTCTGGATGCGCAGGTTGCCTACGGCATCCCGAAGTTCCGGCGCATCCCGCTGTGCGGCGGCGAGATGGCTTATGTGCTTTCCATTGTGGAACAGCTGTGCGGGCACATCGGCCGCAGGGTGGAGTATACCATCGATGGTGAAACGCTGGATGTGGACTGCCTGATGTGTGCCATCTGCAATGGCCGCACCTATGGCGGCGGTTTCTGTGCAGCGCCGGAAGCACAGCCCGACGACGGCTGGCTGGATGTATATATCATCCGCAAGGTGAGCCGCGTGACCATTGCAAAGCTGCTGGGAATGTACAAGAGCGGCAAGCACTTCCAGAACGGTCAGCTCGTCAGGGCTGCAGAGCCGTACTTCATTTACCGCCGCGCAAAGCAGGTGAGCCTGCGCGCTGCGGATGGCCGCGGGCCGATCGTTGCCACGGCAGACGGTGAATGCGCACCCAAGGAGCAGATCACTGTACAGGTACAGCCGCTGGCAGGGCGCATCCTTCTGCCAAAGCCTGCTTTTGAGCGCTTTGCAGCGCAGAGGACGGCACAGAGTGCAGACCGAACATGAAAAACCAGAAGAAGAGACAGCTTTTTTGTCCAAGAAAAAAGCTGTCTCTTTTTCGCTGTACGGCTGATTTTTTCATCTGTCATAAATTCTTAACAAAAAGAAGCAAAAAAGGTCTTGATTTTTTGGGTCAAGATGAGTACAATACACTTAGCACTCAGAGAAATGGAGTGCTAAAGAACCAAAGAGCCGACATGGGGCCCTTTGGACACAGCAAAGTTTTAAATTATATTTTTACTATAGGAGGGCAAGAACTATGAAGATCATTCCTCTTGCAGACCGTGTTGTCATTAAGGCTGTTGAGGTTGAGGAGACCACCAAGGGCGGTCTGATCCTGACCGGCAGTGCTAAGGAAAAGCCCCAGGTGGCTGAGGTCATCGCTGTCGGCCCCGGCGGCGTTGTGGACGGCAAGGAAGTCAAGATGACTGTGAAGGTCGGCGACAAGGTCCTCACCAGCAAGTACTCCGGTACCGAGGTCAAGGTGGACGGCGAAGAGTGCACCATCGTCCGTCAGGGCGATATCCTGGCAGTCGTTGAGGACTGAGCGGTTTCCCCTCTGATATTTGAAAATTGAGCTTTAAAGGAGCGATTTGATTATGGCTAAGCAGATCAAGCAGGGCGAGGATGCCCGCAAGGCACTGTGTGCCGGTATCGATACCCTGGCAAACACCGTTAAGATCACCCTGGGCCCCAAGGGCCGCAATGTAGTGCTGGGCAAAAAGTTCGGTGCACCGGTCATCACCAACGATGGCGTGACCATTGCCAAGGAGATCGAGCTGAAGGACGAGTTCGAGAACATGGGCGCACAGCTGGTGCGTGAAGTCGCTACCAAGACCAACGACGCAGCAGGCGACGGCACCACCACCGCAACCGTTCTGGCACAGGCCATGGTCACCGAGGGCATGAAGAATGTCACCGCCGGTGCAAACCCCATGGATATCCGCCGCGGCATGAGCAAGGCTGTTGCCAAGGCTGTTGAGACCATCAAGGCTCACAGCCAGAAGGTGAAGGACAGCAACGATATCGCCCGCGTCGGCACTATTTCTGCAGGCGACCCCGAGATCGGCCGTCTGATCGCCGAGGCTATGGAGAAGGTCACCTCCGATGGCGTTATCACCATTGAGGAGAACAAGACCACCGCTGAGACCTACAACGAGATCGTGGAAGGCATGCAGTTCGACCGCGGCTACCTCACCCCGTATATGGTCACTGATACCGACAAGATGGTGGCTGATCTGGACAACGCCGCTATCCTGATCACCGATAAGAAGATCAGCGTGATTCAGGATCTGGTCCCTCTGCTGGAGCAGGTGATGCAGAACGGTCTGAAACTGCTGATCGTGGCTGAGGACATTGAGGGCGAGGCTCTGTCCACTCTGATCGTCAATCGCCTGCGCGGCACCCTGAACGTCTGCGCTGTCAAGGCTCCCGGCTTTGGCGACCGCCGCAAGGAAATGCTGCAGGATATCGCAACCCTGACCGGCGGCACCGTGGTCTCCTCCGATCTGGGCTATGAGCTGAAGGATGCTACCGTCCAGATGCTGGGCCATGCCCGTCAGGTGAAGGTCTCCAAGGAGAACACCACCATCGTTGGCGGTGCAGGCGATAAGGATGCCATCGCAGCCCGCATCGCTCAGATCCGCAGCCAGATCGAGGCCGCTACCAGCGATTTCGACCGTGAAAAGCTGCAGGAGCGTCTGGCAAAGCTGGCTGGCGGCGTGGCCGTCATCAAGGTCGGCGCTGCTACCGAAGTTGAGATGAAGGACAAGAAGCTGCGCATCGAGGATGCTCTGAACGCAACCAAGGCTGCTGTTCAGGAAGGTGTTGTTGCTGGCGGCGGCACTGCTCCTATCAATGCGATCCCCGCTGTGCGTGAGCTGTGCGACACGCTGGAAGGCGACGAGCGCACCGGTGCCAAGATCGTTCTGAAGGCTCTGGAAGCTCCTCTGCGCCAGATCGCTAAGAATGCCGGTCTGGAAGGCAGTGTCATCATCGACAAGATCATCTCTGCCAACAAGCCCAACTACGGCTTTGATGCTCAGAACGAGGTCTTTGTGGACGATATGATCGCTGCTGGCATCGTTGACCCCACCAAGGTCACCCGTTCCGCTCTGGAGAACGCAGCCTCCGTCGCTGAGATGGTGCTGACCACCGAAAGCCTGGTCGCTGATCTGCCGGAGCCCCCTGCTGCACCCGCTGCTGCAGGCGGTGACATGGGCGGTATGGGCGGCATGTACTAATAGCTGCCAAAAAACCGCATGAATCCTTGATTTTTGGAGCGCGCAAAAGCGGATTTACGCCAAACTTACGCCACTTACGCCAAAAATCAAAGCGCACTATAGGGTAACAAAATCGGCACTCGCTGAAAAGCGGGTGCCGATTTTTTGCGTCTAGGGGATTTGAAGACTCATGAAACCCACTGATGGATTCTGCGAGCGGCAGACTGTCAGCGGCTTTATTGTTGACGAAAAACAAAGGTATGGATACAATAATAAAAAAGAATGTAAAACCGGAAGGGAGCGTGCCGCCGTGGAAAACCAGAGAGACTTCTGCACAGAATGCCGCAGAGAAACAAACTACACCCTGAAGAAAATCAAAATCAACCAGACCATCTGGGAAAAGGAGTATACTTTTGAAATCACGGCTGCTTTCTGCAACAAATGCGGCGGCGAAATGGGGATTCCCGGCCTGATGGACTACAACGTAAAGGAAATGGACGAGCAGTATCGTAGCATCAGAACGTGAGATGGGCTAAAGAAGCATACTGCAACAATGATATAAAAGTAGTTTCTTTTCGTGTGAGGTGAAATCAATGAATGCTGACTATGTTGAAAATATCATTCGAAATATTGATAAGCAATCTTATAAATGTATCTTAGTTGATGGCGCTTGGGGAATTGGTAAGTCTTACATGGTAAGAAAAGCACTGGAGGATATGAAGGACAGAACATGCTTTATCTCACTTTTTGGAATGGATGACGTTCAAAAAATATACCACGAAGCATTTTTTCAGTTGGCATTGCGTACTTCTCATGGAGGGAAAATCGCAAGCGGGGCAAAAGGATTTGCCAAAGCGGCCGGTAATTTTTGCGCAGAGGTTGCAAACTTGAATGGTGCACTTGCACAAGCGATATCTGAAAGAGAACTATTTGCGGTTACAGCAAGCAATTTTAAAAAGAACAGAATTATCGTCATTGACGATTTGGAACGCCGAAAGGCTGGATTGGATTTAGAGGAACTCTTTGGAGTGATTGAGGAACTAAAGCAGTCCAACTATATTAAGGTTATTCTTATTGCCAATTCAAATGAAATTCATGAAAATGAAAGAACTACGTTCAATAAGTATAAAGAAAAAACTATTGATCGTATCTTTGAGGTAACGGAACACTCGGCATCGATTAAGTGGGGAGTGTATGGAATAGATGGAGAATTTATTGATGCCTTTTTGATGCATCATAAAGCAAAAAATTTGAGAACATTGCAAAAGGCTCAAAATTTTTATAATGATGTGAAACAGTATTGCCTGAAAATAGAAAACGAACAATTTATGAATGAAGTAAAGATGCTCTGCTTTGCTGTTGTTGTAGAAGATGTAGATAAGTTATACTATAAAAACGATTCAACAGAGAAAGAAAATACTAACAGCAGATACCGGAAAGATGGGCATATCTTGAGCAATCATTTAAATGTCCGACTCGCAAACTATGTACATCTTCAATCTAGTGGTGCATTATTGGATGATATCTATAACTATTTTAAAAGCTCTAAGATGCTTAGTGAAGAAACCCTTCAAAAACATTATCAAAAATTCAAGGAAGCCGGTGATAAAGCAAATTATTACAAAACTGATGAGGAGATAGAGACTTACATTCAAAGTTGGAAAGCAAAATTACATGAAGCATCAAATAGTGTAGAATTGACGCAGTTGGCAGGGGAATATGATTATTGGTTTCAGGTGTTGGAAAAAGATGATGACGAACTTATTGAATATTACAGAGATGTTTTAAAAAACATGTTTTTATGTGAGAACAGAAGCGATAAAAGAAGTCCATTGGACTATTACAATAGCGATGAATTCCATGGCGCAACAGAAAAAATTCGTGATATATATGAAGAAGTACTTAAACAAACGAAAAAAGAAATTATAAGAACATATATCGAGAAACTTGGTGGTATCCTAGACGAAGAAATTGCATATGAGTATTCGTATTGGCTTAAAGAATGGTATACAGGAACGCTAGAGATGCATCGCTATATTGATGAAGAAATTGATCCCTTGTATCAAAGAAATTCGTTCCCTGTTGATAATATGTCAAAAACCAAAAAAATGGTCTGTTATAATGTTATGACCTTGTTATATCTACATGATAAAGAAAAACTTGAAAAATGCTATAATAGTTTGAAATCTGACTTTAGTAAAATGGGAATAAAACGAACAGAGGACATTTTGAAAGAAATTCGAGAAGACAACTAGTTTATATACAAAACAGCCGCCCAGCGACCTTACGGTCTCGCTGGGCGGCTTATTTTTTGCGTTTCCAGAGCAAATATTCTTCGTAGCGGTGCATCTCGTTTTGTTCTTCTTCGGTCAGGCGCTGGCGCTGGAGGCGGGCTTTGTCGGAGGGATCGTAATCGGACAAACCTAACAGAAAATCAGAAGAAGTATGATAGCGTCTGCAAATTGCAACCAGTGTTGAATGGTCAGGAGAACTTTTGTCGTGCTCCCAACTGCGGACAGTAGAAACCGAAACACTAAGAGCTTTTGCTAACACTTGTTGCTTTTCACCATTCAGCTTTCGTAATTCTGCCAGCCGCTCACCAATCATCTAGCGCACCACCCTTCTTTGCTTTCAAGTATAGAGAATCTTATTACTTTTGGCAAAAAGCGCCGAAATTCTTGTGAATTGGCTATAAAAGTGATAATATTATTGTTAGTATTGGCGGGAAGCGCTAAGAACATTATCACTTCCGCCGCAACGCTAAGGCAAAGCGAGGAATACCCCGTTGGAACAACTGATCGACTTTCACGCACCGGAAGTGCAGGCGGTGCTGGATACGCTACTAAAAGATAAATCTACCGGTAAAAACATCATCTGGGCCACCGACCCGCCGGAGGAGCTGCAAACGGTAATGTACGAACCTGTCACGGATAGATCCCAGATCACCACCCAGCAACTCGGGCTGACCCACTACGAGGTGGTGCTGCCCCGGATGATGAAGCAGACCGACACCCAGCAGCAGCGCACCCGCAAAAAAGGCGAGGTGTTCAGCCCAGCATGGGTCTGCAACAAGATGAACAACGCACTGGACGCCGACTGGTTCCGTGGGCTGGGGGCAGAGGAGAGCGCCGGGCAGTTCACGGTGGAGCTGCCCCAAGGCTGGCAGACGGTGGAAACGCCGGTGCAGTTCCCGGCCTGCAAGGGCAAGACCCCGGCATGGGTGCAGTATGTGCAGAGCCGCCGCTTGGAGGTGACCTGCGGCGAAGCCCCCTTTCTGGCGTCCCGCTACGATGCCGCCACCGGCGAGATGATCCCGGTAGCCCGGCGCATTGGCATTCTGGACCGCAAGCTGCGGGTGGTAAGCGAGAATGCCGCCACAGAGGAAGAGTGGCGCAAATATGCCACCCATGCGGTGCAGTCCACCTACGGCTACGAGTATCAGGGCGATAACCTTTTGTTGGCGCGGGTCAACCTCCTGCTGACCTATGCAGAGCATCTGCAAGCCCGCTGGCAATGCAAACCCACAAAAGAAGAGTTACAGCCTATCGCCAACATCATCAGCTGGAACCTGTGGCAAATGGACGGCCTGCACCTGTCCGTGCCCGGCGGCAAGCCCCAGCCGGAGACAGAACAGCTTGACCTCTTTTCCATGTTCGGGGCGGCAGAGCCGCAGCCGCCCACGGTATCCTGTAAAGTGAAAAACTGGCGCAAGGGCAGCCATGGAACCGCCCAGAACTTTGAAACCATTCAGGAAGGGAGTACCAGCATGAAGTTTGATTATGTCATCGGAAACCCGCCGTATCAGGATGAAACCCTTGGCGATAATGGAACGTTTGCACCGCCAGTATATAACAAGTTTCTGGATGCGTCTTATGAGATAGCAGAAAAAGTAGAGATGATTCATCCGGCACGCTTTCTGTTCAATGCTGGCTCTACGCCGAAGGCATGGAATGAGAAGATGTTGAGTGACCCGCACTTTAAGGTTTTACACTATGAATCTGATGCGAGTGTGATGTTTACCAATACAGAAATTAAAGGCGGTGTTGTAATTTCTTATCGGGATAAAAACAAAAACTATGGTGCTATCAAAGTATTTACGCCTTATGAAGAACTTAATAGCATTATGAAAAAAGCTGCACCCGCAAGTGAAGCTAAAAGTTTGATGGAGACCATTTATATTCAAAATAAGTTTGATTTGGAAAAGTTATATAAAGACCATCCCGAATATAGAGCGGTCATTGGAAGCGAAGGAAGGGATAAGCGTTTCAGAAACAATATTTTCGAAAAGGTGTCGATTTTCACAGAAGAACGTCAGAACAAAGGCGACATTCGAGTACTTGGCGTAAGCAAAAACAAGCGTGTTTGGATGTATATTCCGGAAAAATATGCGGAAACAGAACATGAAAATCTGAAAAAATGGAAGGTGCTGGTTGCAAGAGTAAATGGTTCAGGCAACTTGGGTGAAGTACTGAGTACACCAGTTGTAGAAGCGCCGAATGAAGGGTATACACAAACATTTATCGGTATTGGTTCTTTCAAAGTGGAAGCAGAAGCGCAAAACGCATTAAAGTACATAAAGTCCAAATTCTGTCGGACTATGCTCGGTATTTTGAAAATTACACAGGATAATAACCGCGATACATGGCGCATGGTTCCCCTTCAAGATTTTACCGCCCATTCCGACATTGATTGGAGCAAGTCGGTGGCGGAAATCGACCAGCAGCTTTACCGCAAATACGACCTGACCGCTGACGAGATCGAATTTATCGAGACTCATGTAAAGGAGATGGCATAATGGCTGGCATAACCCTGCGCACTGCCCGGCAGGTGGTGCCCATGATCTACGCCTATACCACCCCGGAAATTGCCCGGCACAACGGCTGGACGAAGATCGGCTACACCGAGCAGTCGGTGGACAAACGCCTGAAACAGCAGACCCACACCGCCGATGTGCTGTACCATGAGGAGTGGCGGGGCAATGCCGTCTACGATGACGGCAGCGGCGAGGTGTTCACCGACCACGATTTCCACGCCTATCTCCGCAAGCTGAACGTGGAGAACGACCGCAAAAACGAGTGGTTCCATCTGGATGGGCAGCAGTCCCGGCGGTATTTTCAGGATTTCCGCATGAACCGGGGCCGGGTGCAGCTGGATGCCGCCATCGCCTACACCCTGCGGGAAGAACAGGCAAGGGCTGTCCGCGACACTAAAATCTATTACCAGAGCCACCCCGGCGGAGAATACCTCTGGAACGCCAAGCCCCGCTTTGGCAAGACTCTTTCCGTCTACGATTTCTGCAAGCAGGTCGATGCACAGACGGTGCTTATCGTCACCAACCGCCCTGCTATCGCCAATAGCTGGTACAGCGACTATGTGCGCTTTCTGGGCAGGGAATCCGGCTATCTGTTCGTCAGCCATGTGGATGCCCTTGCCGGGCAGCCCCATGTGCTGGACGAGCAGGGCTATCTGGATGCCGCCGCACAGGGCGAGAAACTGTATAAGCGCATTGAGTTCGTCAGCCTGCAGGATATGAAAGGCTCCAAGTATTTCGGCGGCGAGTACGACAAGCTGCGCCACCTGACCGAGCTGAACTGGGATGTGCTGGTCATCGACGAAGCCCACGAGGGCGTGGACACCTACAAGACCGACCTTGCCTTTGACCGCATCCGCCGCCGCTTCACGCTGCACCTGTCCGGCACGCCCTTCAAGGCGCTGGCAAATGACAAGTTTGCCGGGGATGCCATCTTCAACTGGACCTACGCCGACGAGCAGGCCGCCAAGCGGAACTGGCAGGGCGCACCGGGGCAGCAGAACCCCTATGCCAACCTCCCCATGCTCAACCTCTACACCTACCAGATGTCCGAGATCATCCGGGACGAAATTCAGCAGGGCGTGGAGATCGACGGCGAAACGCAGGAATTTGCCTTTGACCTGAACGAGTTCTTTAAGGTGAAGCCCAATGGCAGCTTTGAGCATGAGGCCGAGGTGGACCGCTTTCTGGATGCCATGACCACCCAGAACAAATTTCCGTTTTCCACCCCGGAACTGCGTGCCGAACTGAAGCACACCTTCTGGCTGCTGAACCGGGTGGACAGCGCCAGAGCGCTGGCGAAAAAGCTGCAGGCGCACCCGGTATTCCGGGACTATGAGGTGATCCTTGCCGCCGGTGACGGCAAGCTGGACGACACGGACGAGAACCAGAAGAGCTTTGACCGGGTAAAAGCCGCCATCGCCCACCACGAAAAGACCATCACCCTGTCGGTGGGGCAGCTGACCACCGGTGTGACTATCCCGGAGTGGTCGGCGGTGCTGATGCTCTCCAACGTGAAAAGCCCGGCGCTGTATATGCAGGCAGCGTTCCGTGCCCAGAACCCCTGCCTTTTCCACGAAAACGGCACCTTCCGCCGCAAAGAGAACGCCTATGTGTTCGATTTTGACCCTGCACGCACTCTGCTGATCTATGAACGGTTCGCCAACGACCTTTCACAGGACACCGCCAGCGGCAAGGGCGACACCGAGGAGCGCAAGGCGCACATCCAGAATCTGCTCAACTTCTTCCCGGTCATCGGCGAGGACGAGGAAGGGGAGATGATCCCGCTGGATGCGGAAAAAGTCCTCAGCATCCCCCGGAAGATCAAGTCCAAAGAAGTGGTGCGGATGGGGTTCCAGAGCAACTTCCTGTTCCAGAACATTTCCAACGTGTTCAGTGCCCCGCAGGAGGTGCTGGACATTCTGCAAAACTTCCAGCCCATCAGCGAGGCAAAGGCAAAGCCCATCCAGATCACCCCGGAGACCGGCGCAGACCTCTCCCTGAACGACAAGGGCGAGGTGGATTTGGATGAGGGCTACGTCATCGGCAAGGCGGCGGATGTGTTCGGGGCAAAAATTTACGAAAGCACTCCGGCACTGGACACCGCCCTGCAAGACCTCACCGATGCCCCGGCTCCTGCCAAAGAAGAGCATCTGGAACCTCTGAAAAAGAGCATCACCAAGGAGATCATCACCCCCATGGTGGAGCAGGCAAAGCAGGAGTATGGCCGCGACCTGAAGCTGTCCGACCAGAAGCGGTTTGAGAGCGCCGCCAAGGCCAAAATGGACGTAGCGGTGAACAAGGTAGTGGACAACTACCGCATCGATCAGAGCCAGTTGGAGACCCAGCGTACCCAGCAGCTGCAAGGCTGCACCACTGCCCAGCAGCGTCAGCAGGTGAACCGGGAGTTTGACGCAAAGCAGCAGCAGAGCACCGCCGCCCTGATGGAGACCCTGCAAACCACCATCCAGCAGACGGCGCAGGAAATGCAGCAGACCATCGTGCGCACCGTGGAGACCAACCAGAAGGAGCAGGAGAAAAAGGGCTACGAGGACACCGTCCGTGACCATCTGCGGGGCTTTTCCCGCACCATCCCGTCCTTCCTCATGGCCTACGGCGACGAGAGCGTGACGCTGGCGAACTTTGACCAAATCATCCCGGACAAGGTCTTTCAGGAGGTCACCAGCATCACGTTGGAACAGTTCCGCTTTCTGCGGGACGGCGGGCCGTACATCAACCAAGCCACCGGACAGGAGGAACATTTTGCAGGCCACCTGTTCGACCCGGTGGTGTTTGACGATTCGGTGAAGGAGTTTTTGAACCTGAAGCTCAAGCTGGCAGATTACTTTGACGAGAGCCGCACCGAGGATATCTTCGATTACATCCCGCCCCAGAAAACCAACCAGATCTTCACCCCCAAGTGGGTGGTGAAAAAGATGGTGGACTTGCTGGAACAGGAAAATCCCGGCTGCTTCGATGACCCCGGAAAAACCTTCCTGGACCCCTACATGAAGTCCGGCCTGTACATTACGGAAATCGTCAAGCGCCTTTACCGCAGCGAGAAGATGCGGCAAGCCTTCCCGGACGATAACGCCCGGCTGGAACATATCTTTGCCAAGCAGGTCTATGGGCTTGCCCCCACCGAAATTATCTACCGCATTGCCATCAGCTACATTCTGGGCTTTGCAAAGGGTCACGGCATCACCGCCCACCATATCCGTCAGGCCGATACGCTGGAATTTGCCAAGGCGGGCACCATGGAAAGGGAACTGGATAAGATCTTCAGAGATTGACCAATAGAATACGGCATAAAACCAAAGGCGGCTGTCTGCATGGGTGCAGATGGCCGCCTTTTTGTGCTATACGATTACGAAAACGGACGAATTTGTCAGTTCTAGTTACATCGGAGCCGGACGAGCTGTCCGTTCAGGACAGCTTGTCCGGAGCAAGAGTGCAGAGGTGCGGGTCGCCAGTGGCGACCTCAAAAGGCCGCAGGTATTTTGAAGCACCGACCGAGCCGACAGGCGAGACCGCAGCCCTTTGAAGGGAGTCAAGGGGGAACGCCTTGCCCAGTGATATGACGCTGTGCGTCATATCCTACTGGGTATTATCTGGCGCAAAACGGCGGCAGATCCAGCAGCTCCGCTGCTGCGTTCTCTCCCGGCAAGCTGTTGAAATGAAAGAAGCTCCCGCTAAACCTTATACTAAAATCAGGAAAAAGTAATCAAAACAGGTTCACTTAGGGGGCCAATAATAGGCCTACGAAGCCCACGACTTTAGTGATTTCAGGTGCTATAATAATTGCAGAGATGCAGCATCTTAGTGATTTTCCGCAAAGAAAGAATAGCGATGCAACAAGAAATGGGAACGATGTTTCCTACTTTCACCGAAAATTAGGAACTCACAGTTCCTGTTCGAGTATGAGTTTCTCTGTTATACTTTTCTTGCAGAGCAGAAGCAAACTCTTCTAAGCAGAAAGCGACAAACGCCATGATCTCCCACTGAGGGAAGGAGCGATAGGCCACTTTCTTTGCAGTATGACAACCACATAAATCCTTTTCTGAAAGGACTACCTCTCGATTCCGAGAGAAGATTTCAAGACACGGTCTTGAAATGCGAGACCCTTAGCTTGGAAGAATTGTATTACTCTTGTGATCTAATAGCATGAGTGGCCGTACACAAAAATACAGGAAAAGAGGGATGTCTATCTGAAATTAACACGACACAACGGACGAGCCGGAACCCACGGCACTTACAACCCCAAGCACAACGACCGCAGTTTCAACCTTTCCAACAGCGAGCACATTGACCCGGAACGAGCTAAAGGTAACATCTACTGGGACTGCTATCATGGCATCCGTTCGGCATCCGACAAGGATAAACAGACTGCCGCATTCAGCGATGTGGAGAAGATGTTCTATGAAATCCATTACGCTCACTTTGTGGAGAACCAGAACGCCCGCAATGCGAAGATTCGCCACACCGAGCGCAATCGAACCATAGAGGACTTGCTTGCAGGTAAGAAAACCTGCCCGGAAGAAACCATCTACCAGTTCGGAACGTTGGACGAACACGCATCGGTGGAAGACCTGGTTTTAGTGGTGACAGAGTTTATGTCCGAATTTCATGAGCGCTTCGGCACTCATGTTCATCTGCTGGACTGGGCACTGCATCTGGACGAAAGCACACCCCACATCCATGAGCGTCATGTGTTCGACTGCGAAAACAAGTACGGCGAGATCGCTCCTCAGCAGGAAAAGGCACTGGAAGCATTGGGTTTCGACCTGCCCGACCCAGACAAGCCCCTCAGCCGCCGCAACAACCGCAAGATCACCTTTGATGCCGCCTGCCGAAAGATGCTGTTCGAGATTGCAAAACGGCATGGTCTGGAATTGGAGGAAGAAGCGGAATACGGCAACCGCAAATATCTGGAAAAACAGGACTTCATCCTTGCCAAGCAGAAGGAGCAGCTTACCGCCCAGCAAAGCAAGCTGGACGAATTGACCTTGAAAGTTTCGGATATGGAGACCCTGCTGGAAAATGTTTCGGCTGCGGCCTATGACAAGGCGGTGGAGGTCGTGACGGACGTGGTACGCACCGAGACCCGCAAGGAAGATATGCGGATGATCGAGGACACGAAGAAGTGGGTGCTGTCCCCGGAACGCAAAGCTCCGCAGGCCACGAGAGAGTACGCCGCTCACCGTTTGGACACCGTGCTGGACAAGTTCCTCAAGACCATGCAGATTACTGCTACTTGCTTGCAGGAAAAGCTCCTGAGACCGGATGTCCGGCAGAAAGGCAAGGAACAGGTCAAGGAGAAAGCACGGGATTCCGTTCTGCAACTGCTGAATCGCTTGCAGGCAGAACAGGCACAGCGGAAGCCATCTGTCCCGCCTACCGCCGAAAAGTCAGAAAATCGTTTTCAATAATAGTACGAGGTGATGTTTATTGAGCAAAGAAGTCAACGAAGAACGTGCTCCCCGAACCGTTGAAGATGTGAAGGAAATGCTGACCAAGCACTCCAACGGAGAGATCCAGCGGACGATTCAAAACTGCATCACGATTTTGCAGAACGACCATGTGCTTGCCGATGCCATCCGGCTGAACCTGTTGAGCGAGCGCATCGACATTGTAAAGCCTGTAGGTTGGCCCCGCTCTGGCAAGACGCTGAACGATACCGACATGAAGTATATTCTGCGCCGGATGGAGAAATACGGTATTTCCAGCGAAAAGAAGATCGAATCCGCTATCCGCATCGTTGCCAACGAGAACCGTTACCACCCCATCCGGGACTACCTGAACGGCCTGAAATGGGATGGAACAGAGCGGATAGCTCACGTCCTGCACCACTTTCTCGGTGCTGCAGAGGACGAATACACTTGCGAAGCCATAAAGATCTTCCTGCTGGGAGCCATCAAGCGGGTGTTCCAGCCGGGATGTAAATTTGAAACCATGCTCTGTCTGGTGGGCGGGCAAGGGTGCGGGTCGCCAGTGGCGACCTCAAAATGCTGCAGGCATTTTGAAGCACCGACCGAGCCGACAGGCGAGACCCGGGGAAGTCCACCTTTTTTCGACTGCTGGCGGTCAAGGATGAGTGGTTCTCGGATGACCTGCGGCGGCTGGACGATGACAACGTGTACCGCAAACTGCAAGGTCACTGGATCATCGAAATGTCGGAGATGATCGCCACCGCCAATGCCAAAAGCATCGAGGAAATCAAGAGTTTTCTCAGTAAGCAGAAGGAAACCTATAAAGTTCCCTACGAGACCCATCCTGCCGACCGTCTGCGCCAGTGCGTCTTTGCCGGTACGACCAATCGGCAGGATTTTTTGCCCCGTGACCGCACAGGCAACCGCCGCTTTATTCCCATCCCGGTGGATGCGGAACTGGCTGAAGTTCACATTTTGGACAACGAAGTCGAATCCCGCACCTATATCGACCAGCTTTGGGCGGAAGCCATGACCATCTACAACAGCGGCAACTACAAGTTGGCGTTCAGCCCTGCCATGCAGGAAACTCTGCAAGCCCACCAGCAGGACTTCATGCAGGAGGATGCACAGGCGGGCATGATCTACGCCTTTCTGGAGGACTACGCAGGTGACCGGGTGTGTTCCAAGCAGCTCTATGCAGAAGCACTGGGCAACACCAATATCCCGGCAGAGTGGGAGACCCGCGCTATCTGTGAGATCATGAACACGGGAATTTCGCGCGGCGATATTCAAGGCTGGCAGGCGCACAAGACCGCCAAGCGTTACCCGAAGTACGGCGTTCAGAAAGGCTGGGAGCGCGTAACCAGCCCCGAAACCGGGGCTGAAGATTTCTCCGAAATAACGGATGTAGAAGCTAAGCAGCTGGGCTTTCCCTTCTGATGAACAGTGGTTACACGTCTGGTTACAGATTCGGTTACACTTCCGTTACAGTCCAAAGGCCGCATGGCTACTGTGTTTTCCTCTTTCTGTAACCATGTAACCTTAAAAAGATAAGAAAAAGTATAAAGCCGACCGGATGCCCTGTGTGCAGAAAAAGAGAGTTTTCCTGCCCGGTTACAGGCGTTCGGTTACAAGGAATTGGAGGTCTGCCTATGAAGGAAGTTCGCGTTTGCGAAGCAATGAAGTCCCCGGTGGAGACTTCAAGCGACGGAACGGTCTTGCATCAGCAAGATGGAGGGACCAAGTCCCGACAAGTTCCGATTTGGGAAAAGAGCAATTTAACGCTGGAGGAAGCTGCGGCTTATTCCGGCATTGGCATCAATAAACTGCGTGAGATCACCAACGAGGATAAGTGCAAATTTGTCCTTTGGGTGGGTAACAAGCGTTTGATCAAGCGCCGTCTGTTTGATTACTTTATCGAGCAGGCGTATTCTATTTGAGAATGATGCAACGTCTTTTCTATTCGATATCGGTGGAAATCGCATGGTCGGTATGGTATACTAAAATTAACCCCTATATGCGCTTTTCACAGAAAGGAGCTTCTAAATGCCTGAAAAGCGCAAGGATAGCAAGGGCCGTGTTTTGAAGGATGGCGAAAGCCAGAGAGCAAACGGCACCTACGACTATCGTTATACCGATATCCACAAGAAACGGCGTTGTATTTACGCTAAATCCCTGACAGAGCTGCGGAAAAAAGAGGAAGAACTGTGGCGCGATCTGGCAGACGGCATCGACTATGCTGCCGGAGAGATGACAGTGGCTGATCTGGTTGACCGCTATATGAACCTGAAACGTGGGTTGAAACCCAATTCACTTCGGTCGTACAACACAGCGGTCAAGCGGATTCATGCTGACCCTTTCGGGCAAAAAGCCATTAAAACGGTAAAATTGTCCGATGCGAAAGGCTGGTTCGTGTTTCTGCATGACAGCGGTTTCAAGCAAAACACCATAGGAATCCTGCAAAGCGTTGTCAGACCGGCGTTTGAGATGGCGGTGGAGGATGACATCATCCGCAAGAATCCATTCAAGTTCAAGCTGTCCGATGTTGTGCCGAAGGACGCTTATGTGCGCAATGCCCTGACCAGAGAACAGCAGGAGAAATATCTGCAATTCGTTCAAGACTATGGCGGCAACTATTATGATGATATCGTCATTCTTATGGGAACCGGCTTGCGTGTGAGTGAGTTGTATGGCCTGACACGAGCAGATATCGACTTTGAACGGCACTGTATCCATGTCCGGCGGCAGCTTTGCCGGACGGCTGAAAAGCCCTACTTTGTCACACCGCCGAAAACAAAAAGCGGTATCCGCAATGTTCCCATGACGGATACTGTTCGAGCAGCGCTGTTGCGTGTGGTAAAAGCCAGAGCGTCCACGAAAGTGGAAGCGCTGGTGGATGGCTGCAGCGGATTTCTCTTTCTGGACAAGTCCGGAATGCCGAAGGTGGCAATGCACTTGGAAAACTATATGCGTGGCGTGCAGGGAAAGTTTGAGAAGGTGTACGGCAAACCTGTTCCGCGCATTACACCTCATGTGCTGCGACACACCTTCTGCACCAATGTTCAGCAGGCCGGGCTGGATGTAAAAAGCCTGCAATACCTGATGGGACACTCCAATGCCAGTGTGACGTTGGATGTCTACACGCACAGCAGCTTTGAATCGGTTGAAAGAGCCTTTGAACAGATCGCCGGCAACCTGTGATTTTCGACGTATGAAGCGGAATTGCTTACTCAATAAGTACCTTATGGAGACGGGATCTCTTCGGAGACCCCGTCTCTTTTTGTATAGAAACCACAGATGCAGCCCACTCTATCAAAAAGGGGTGAGCAGATGTCCGGCAAACGGGTATTGGCGTTGTATGCAGCTGTTCTGCTGGGGTTTGCGGTAGTTTTGTGCCACCTGTATTTTCTGGCAGAGAACCATACCTATGCTGCCCGGGCCGAAGCGCAGAGCACGGTCCGGCTCTCGCTGCCTGCCCGGCGGGGCAGCTTTTACGATCACAGCGGCCTGCTTCTCACCGGGCTGGAAACGCGGTATCTTGCCCTCTGCTTCCCGGGCGAAAACAACTACACACGCCTGTATGCATTTACGGACAGTGCCGGGCAGGCACTTTTGTACCGGAACCGCAACCGCTCCGCACCGTTTCTGCTGGAAGTGGACCGCGACCTTTCCGGGCGCGGCATACGCTGCTTTGCAACGGCACGGCGCTGCGCAGAAGTTCCGCTGTGCCAGCATCTGATCGGCTATCTGGATGCAGAAGGCCGCGGCATTGCCGGGCTGGAAAAGGCGCTGGACAGCCAGCTGGCCGGGACAAAGGAGCATGACACGCTGGTGTGCGCGGTCACAGCACAAGGACGGCTGCGGGCCGGGGAAACACCGCAGCTCACCCGGCAGGACAGCAGTGCGGTGGGCGTGCAGCTGACGATCTCCCGCCCGGTGCAGCGTGCCGCCGAAGCGGTGGCCGCAGACACCATGACCAGCGGCTGCATTCTGGTTCTGGACACGGCCACTGCTGCGGTTCGCGCCAGCGTCAGCGTACCGGGCTATGACCCGGATGACCTTGCCGCAAGTCTGGATGCACCGGACAGTCCGTTCCTGAACCGCGCACTGGAAAGCTATGCTGTGGGTTCAGTGTTCAAGCCGGTGCTGGCTGCGGCAGCGCTGGAGCAGGGCATCCTGCCGGAGTACGAATGCACCGGTGCGGTGGTGGTGGATGGACAGATCTTCCGCTGCGCAGGCGGTGTTCCGCACGGAACGGTAGACATGACTGCGGCTCTGGAAAAAAGCTGCAACGGCTATTTTATCCGGCTGGGGCAGCAGCTGGGGGCAGAGACGCTTTTGCAGATGTCTCGGCAGCTTGGCTTCGGGCAGGAGGTGCCGGTGGCAGGTGCGCTGCACGCCGATGCCGGAAAGCTGCCGTCTGCCGGGGAGCTTGCCCAGAGCGGCCAGCTGGCAAATTTCAGCTTTGGGCAGGGCGGTCTGCTGGCATCACCGGTACAGATCGCCGCCATGATGAACACCATTGCTTCCGGCGGGGTGTACCGCACGCCTTTCTTTGTGTGTGGCTCGGTGGATGAAACTGACGGTACGCCGCTGGAAACGCTTGCACATCCGCAGTCAAGGCGGGTGATGAGTGCGGAAAATGCAGCGCTCCTGCGTAAAATGCTGCAGCAGGTGGTGGAAGAGGGCACCGCACAGGATGCTGCCTGGCTGGAAGAAGGGGCTGGCGGCAAGACCGGTACCGCGCAGACCGGGCAGTTCACACCGGATGGCACGGAACGCAAAAACTTGTGGTTCACAGGGTTTTACCCGGCGCAGCAGCCGCGCTACACCATTGTGGTGCTGCAGGACGGGCAGGTGAGCACGGAACATTCCAGCGCCGCCATCTTTGCCCGGCTGTGCGCAATGCTGGACCTTCTGGCATAAAAATGCACGGTTTCTGCTTGCTTTTTTGCGCTTGTTATGCTACTATATATTTGTATTTCTGCGTAGTTTTTGTTGAATTAAAATAAAGGAGCGTTTCAATCCATGTCTGTTATCGAAATTGTTGGCGGTGTGATCCTGCTGATCGCTTCGCTCGTCATCGTTTTCCTCACTCTCATGCAGCACACCCACGGTCAGGGCCTTTCCGGTGCTATCAACGGCAGTATGGGCGGCGCAAACAATGCCCGTTTGACCCCGGCTGATCAGATGCTGGCCAAGACCACCCGCATTGCAGGTATTGTTTTCTTTGTGGTTGCCATTCTGGCATGTCTGTTTGCAGGCCGTCTGGCAGGTTGACAAGGTTCGTGCAGCCCCGTGTAAAGGACGGGGCTGTTTTTCTGTGTTATGATAGGATGTCGGCGGCAGTCTGACCGCCGGGCAGGGTGGGGCAGCTGGCCCACGATTGGCAGCGCTGCGGCACGTTGGAGGCTGCGGCCATGGAAGAGCAAGGAGAAAAAATATTATGGCAATGCGCGATAAAATTGAGCACGCGATCCAGAATCAGCCGTGCACCGTCAAAGACCTCAAATCCAAATTCGGCGGGGACCGCGGCTCGGACCGCAAGGTGATGGAGGCTGTGGATCAGCTGGTGCACGAGGCGGTCATCTGCCAGCGTCAGGGCGTGTTCTTTACGGTGCGCTCCGGCCGTGCAGACAAGGCTCTGCTGTGCAAGGTGGTAAAACTGGGCAAGAATTTTGCCTTTGTCATGCTGGAGGACGGCACCAGCGATATCTTTATCCCGGGCCGTTTTACCCGCGGTGCCATGCCCGGCGACATGGTGCTTGTAGAAAAGTTTGAGCACCCCCGTGTGGAGGGCAGCGATGAAGGCGAGATCCTGGCCATTCTGGAAGAAAAGAACGATCTGGTGGGCACTGCCCGCCGCATTGATGGCCGCCTGAAGTTCGTGCCGGACGACTGCCCGGCCATCTCCATGCAGATGATGCGTGATTGCGAGGGCGGTGCAAAGGACGGCGACAAGGTGGCCGTGGAGATCCTGCAGCGCGGCAATCGGCAGGAAGATCACCGCGTGGGCGTTGCCATGCGGTTTGGCAGCTCGGACGAAGCAAAGCGCTGCGCAAAGGCCCTGCTCTATGCGCAGGATATCCGCAGCCGCTTCCCGGATAAGGTTCGTGAGGAAGCCAAGAAGCTGGAGAACGCTGAGGTCTCTGAAAAGGACACCGAGGGCCGCATGGATCTGCGTGCCCTGCCCATCTTCACCATTGACAGTGCTGAGACCAAGGATATCGATGATGCCATCAGCCTGACCAAGACCCCGGAGGGCGGTTTTGAGCTGGGTGTCCACATTGCAGATGTTTCCAACTATGTCAAGCCCGGCAGCGAACTGGACAACGAAGCGTTTAACCGCGCAACCAGCGTCTACTATGCCGATCAGGTGGTGCCCATGCTGCCCAAGCAGCTTTCCAACGGCATCTGCAGCCTGAATGAGGGCGTGCTGCGTCTGGCCTTCTCCTGCCTGATGCATCTGGATAAGGATGGCAACCTGATCGATTACCGCTTTGTCAAGTCGGTCATCCGCAGCCGCGTCAAGGGTGTTTACTCCGAGATCAACGCCTTGCTGGCCGGCAGTGCTGACGACGAGCTGAAGGGCAAGTACCATGAAGTGCTCAGCCAGCTGCCCGCCATGAAGGAACTGTACGGCCACCGTGCCCGCCTGCGCAAGGAGCGCGGCTGCATGGATATCGAGAGCGGCGAGGTGAAGCTGATCCTCGACGAGGACGGCCACTGCATCGACGTGAAAAAGCGCACCTCCGGCGAGAGCGAAGCTATGATCGAAGAATTCATGCTGCTGGCCAACCAGTGCGCTGCCCACTTTGCCCGCGTGAAGCAGATCCCCTTCGTGTACCGTGTGCACGAGGAACCCAATGCTGAAAAGCTGGAGCGTCTGCACACTCTGCTGCAGGCCTGCGGCATCAACGATCACTTTGCCAAGGATGTGCCCACCCCCAAGGAGCTGAGCGCCATTCTGGAAGGTGTGCGCGGCGGCCCGTATGAGCAGATCATCAATACCGGTATGCTGCGCTGCATGTCCAAGGCTGTGTATGAGGAAAAGCCCAAGGGCCACTACGGTCTGGTGCTGAAGGACTACGCTCACTTCACCAGCCCCATCCGCCGCTATCCGGATCTGGCCATCCATCGCATCATGACCGCCCAGCTCAAGGGCATGGATAAGGATACCATGGTGCTGCGCTACAGCGACTTTGCCGAGAAGGCAAGCAAGCAGTCCAGTGAGCGCGAGATCATTGCAATGCAGATCGAGCGCAAGGCTGAGGACTGCTACAAGGCCGAGTATGCCCGCCGCCATCTGGGCGAGTGCTACGAGGGCCGCATTTCCGGCGTGACCCAGCGCGGCCTGTTCATTGAGCTGGACAACGGCGTGGAGGGCTTTGTGCCGGCTTCCAGCCTGACCCCCTCCGGTACCATGCTCACCGAGGGCATCCGCCTGTCCGACCCCGTCTCCGGCAAGAACTGGAGTCTGGGCGACACCATGATGATCACCATTGTGCGTGCGGATGTGAACCTGGGCAAGATCGACTTTGAGGTTGCTCCGGCAAGCGCAAAGTAAGCAAAAAGATCAGAACACCTGTACGGCGTTTTCCTGCATAGGAAGAGACTGTACAGGTGTTTTTTGTCCGCGGACAAGAAGCGATGGAAAAGGGGAGAACGACATGCTGAAAAACGAAACACTGCGCAGAGATGCAGATGCCATCATCCGTGCCAGCCTGAACGCTGTTCTGCCGGACGAAGCGGTGCGCCGCGCGCTGAAAAATTTCCGGCCGCAGGGCGGCAGGGTGCTGCTGGTGGCTGCCGGTAAGGCAGCATGGCAGATGGCCCATGCGGCGGTGAAATTTCTTGGCCGGGTGGATGGCGGTGTGGTCGTGACCAAATACGGCCACGTGAAGGGCACGATCCCCGGCGTGGACTGCTGCGAAGCCGGGCACCCCGTGCCGGATGAGAATGGCTTTGCCGCCACCCGGAAAGCGCTGGAACTGGTGCAGGGCTTAACGGCAGAGGATACGGTGCTGTTTCTGCTGTCCGGCGGCGGCAGTGCACTGTTTGAGAAGCCGCTGATCCCCGGCGCAGAGCTGCAGCAGATCACGAGCCAGCTGCTTGCCAGCGGTGCCGATATCGTGGAGATGAACACCATTCGCAAGCGCCTGTCCGGGGTCAAGGGCGGGCGGTTTGCACAGAGCTGTGCGCCCGCGCGGGTGTTCAGCATCGTGCTCAGTGATATTCTGGGCGACCCGCTGGATATGATCGCCAGCGGCCCGGCGGTGCCGGATACCTCCACCTGTGCACAGGCCCTTGCCATTGCGGAAAAATATCACCTGCAGCTTTCGGCACAGGCCAAGGCTCTGCTGGCACAGGAGACTCCAAAGGTGCTGGACCGTGTTGCCACGCAGATCACCGGCAGCGTGCGGGAGCTGTGCAGCGCAGCAGCCAACGCCTGCCGGGAGCTGGGCTATGAGCCGGTGATCTTGACCGACAGGCTCTGCTGTGAAGCGCGGGAGGCTGGCAGCTTCCTTGGTTCCATAGCCCGCACCCACGCGGGGCAGGGCAAAAAGCTGGCCTTTCTTGCAGGCGGTGAGACGGTCGTCCACCTGACCGGAACAGGTCTGGGCGGGCGCAATCAGGAGCTGGCCCTTGCTGCAGCACCAATGATCGCCGGGCTGGATGCAGCTGTCTTTTCGGTGGGCAGCGATGGCACCGATGGCCCAACCGATGCTGCGGGCGGCTATGTGGACGGCAGCACGGCCGCGGCACTGGCGCAGAACCAGCTGAACGTGTACGATGTGCTGCAGAACAACGATGCCTACCGTGCCCTCAAGGCGGTGGATGGGCTCATCATCACCGGCGCGACCGGCACGAATGTCAACGATGTGGCCGTGGTGCTGATCGGAAATCAAGGATAGAACAAAGCCACCGGGAGTTCTCTGCAAAAGCGGAAAGCGGAACGGATGGAGCTGCAGCGCCGCAAGGAACTTACGGAACAGATGTTCCACGGGATGGCCCGCATCGTGGACCGGTTTGTGGTGTGTGATCTGGAAAATGACCACTATGAATAATGCCTTGCAGGATCATGGATTATATGGGTAAAAAATAAGGTGCTGTCCGCACAGACAGCACCTTATTTTTATGGTTTACATGTGCAGCAGGCTGCGCTGCTCGCTGGCGCGGAACTTGAGTGCCGCAGCAATGAATGCCTTGAACAGCGGGTGAGCACGGTTCGGACGGCTCTTGAACTCCGGGTGGAACTGTGCGCCCAAATGAAAGTCACGGCCAGGCAGCTCTACAGTCTCTACCAGACGACCGTCGGGGCTGGTGCCGGAAATAACAAGACCGGCGTCCTGCATCTCCTGACGGAACTCGTTGTTGAACTCGTAGCGGTGGCGGTGGCGTTCCCAGATCTCGGCCTCGCCGTAGCACTCGGCCATCTTGGTGCCGGGCATCACCTTGCAGGGGTATTTACCCAGACGCATGGTGCCGCCCTTGGGAATGTTGCCCTGCTGGTCGGCCATCAGGGCGATCACATTATGCTTGCCATCCGGGGTGAATTCGCTGGAATTTGCATCCTTGTAGCCCAAAACGCCCCGGGCAAACTCCATTACCATGATCTGCATGCCAAGGCAGATGCCAAAGTAGGGAACATGGTTCTCGCGGGCATACTGTGCAGCCTGGATCATGCCCTCAATGCCGCGGTCGCCAAAGCCGCCGGGTACGATGATGCCGTCCACATCTGCAAAGGCTTCCTTGCAGGCGGCCTGGTCGGTCAGGTCCTCGCTCTCCACCCAGCGGATCTCCACCTGACTGTCGTTCTCAAAGCCGGCGTGGTACAGGCTCTCCATCACGGAGAGGTAAGCGTCGTGCAGCTTGACGTATTTGCCCACCAGTGCAATGCTGCAGGTCTTGCTGCGGGTGGCAATGCGGCTGACCACCTGCTTCCACTCGGTCAGGTCGGCAGCGGGCACATCCAGCTTAAGCTTCTGCACCACTACCTCGTCCAGACCACCGGTGTGCAGCATCAGCGGGCACTGGTACAGGCTGGGCATGGTCAGGTTCTCGATCACACACTCCGGCTTCACATTGCAGAAAGTGCTGATCTTGCGGCGGATGTCGCCGCCCACACTGCCGTCTGCGCGCAGGATGATGATGTCCGGGTTCACGCCCATGCCCTGCAGCTCTTTCACAGAGTGCTGTGCAGGCTTGGATTTGTACTCGTCCGAGCCGGAAATGTAAGGCACCAGCACCACATGGATGTAGCAGCAGTTGTCGCGGCCCTGCTCCAGACCCACCTGACGGATGGCCTCGAGGAAGGGCTGGCTTTCAATATCACCGGTCGTGCCGCCGATCTCGGTAATGACCACGTCAGCCTCGGTGGAAGAGGCCAGATTGTAGATGTAGCTCTTGATCTCGTTGGTGATGTGGGGAATGATCTGCACGGTCTGGCCCAGATATGCACCCTGACGTTCCTTGTTCAGTACGTTCCAGTACACCTTGCCGGTGGTCAGGTTGGAGTATTTGTTCAGATTCTCGTCGATAAAGCGCTCGTAGTGGCCCAGATCCAGATCGGTCTCAGTGCCATCGTCGGTCACGAACACCTCACCGTGCTGCAGCGGGCTCATGGTGCCGGGATCCACATTCACATAGGGGTCCAGCTTCTGGCTGGCCACCTTCAAACCGCGGCACTTGAGCAGACGGCCCAGCGATGCGGCTGTGATGCCCTTGCCAAGGCCGGAGACGACACCGCCGGTGACAAAGATGAATTTGGTTTGTTTCTCTGCCATAGAATTTCCTCCTCTATTTTTGTTTTTCTGAATTCTTTCCCTTATAAACCTTTGTGAATTCTTTCAGGTGAACGGTCTTGCTCTCTGCCTCTCCAAAAATGAGCCGGTGAAAGCAAGGATACTTTTCCCAATCCAATATTATACACCCATGTCCTCATAATTTTCAAGGACTTCCTGTGCAATTTCTGTGCGGTCACGACGGGTATCCATGGCCTGTTTTTCTATGTAGCGGTGTGCCTCGGCTTCGGTCATGTGCTCGTGCTCCACAAGGCAGCATTTTGCCCGGCTGACCAGCCGCACCTGTGCGATCTTTTCCTGTAAGCGGGCGTTCTCCTGCCGGGCACGCAGCAGGCGGTGGTTGCCCGCCGCCGCCATGTGCATGGCCTGCACAAAAAAGGCGGTGCTGAAGGGCTTTGACAGCAGCAATACCCCCTGCTCGCTCAAAGGCCCCAAAAGCTGCTCAGCCTGTGCGGCTTTGACCAGAAACACGACACCGGCATCTGTTTTTTCCACAGCATTGATGCACACCTCATGCCCGAATTCATCGGGCAGGGGAGAGTTGACCACGATCAGCTCAAAATCCGATTCCGTCATGCGCCGCCGGGCTTCGGCCCCGCTGGGAATGATCACCGGGCGGCTGTAGCCCATTTCGGTCAGCCGTGCAGCGATATACTCGTTGGAGCTTGCACCGGCACTTACGATCAGTGCACGTCCCATTTCCTTCGCTCCTTTCTCCTACACACTCTCTTTTGCAGGGGTCAGATGGCGTTGAAGTAATGGGTACGCTCGTACTCAACAGGGTCGGACGCGTGTTTCAGTGCTTCGCAGCGCTTCAGTTCTTCCGTAAAGTAGCGGCTGGCAAGCTGCTCGGGCAGCACTCTGCGCAAAAATTCGCTCTCCTCCGCAGCCTGCACGGCCTCTTCCAGACTGGCGGGCAGAGTCTCAAGGCTGAGGCCCTCAGCCATAGAGGGGTCGAACAGATTCTTGTTCACAGGGGCAGAGAGCACCATGCGGTTCTCGATGCCGTCCAATCCGGCAGCCAGAACCAGACCAATGGCCAGATAGGGGTTGCAGGCAGGGTCCGGGCTGCGCAGCTCCATGCGGCAGTTGTCGCCCTTTACCTGCGGGATGCGCACCAGCTGGCTGCGGTTCTGGCGGCTCCAGCTCACATAGCGGGGCGCTTCATCGCAGCCAAAGCGCTGATAGCTGTTGGGCAGAGGGTTGGTGAACACGGTCAGCTCCCGGCTGTGGGCCAGCACACCGGCCATAAAGCTGCCTGCAATGCTGTCCGGGGCAATGTCGCCCTCAAACAGGTTGCGGCCATCCATGTAAAGGGACAGGTTGATGTGCAGGCCGCTGCCTGCCTGATCCGGCAGGGGCTTGGGCAGGAAGCTTGCATGGATGCCGCTGCGGGTGGCAATGGCGCGCACGATCTGCTTGAACATCATCACGTTGTCGGCGGTCTTGAGGGGGCCTGCGTGGTGGCAGTCGATCTCGTTCTGGCCGTTGCCGCTTTCGTGATGGCTGTGTTGAGGGCTCATGCCCATCTGCTCCATAGTCAGGCAGATGTCCCGGCGGAGGTTCTCGCCTGCGTCCAGCGGGGCCACGTCAAAGTAGCCGCCAAAGTCGATGGGGATACGGGTGGGGCGGCCCCGGTCATCATTCTCGAACAGGTAGAACTCACACTCTGCGCCCACATTGCAGGTAATGCCCAGCTTTTTGAATTTTCGGTTCACGCTGCGCAGAAAGCCGCGGCAGTTGCCGCCAAAGGGCTGGCCGTCCGGCTTTTCCACATCACAGAAGAACTGCATCACCCGGCCCTCGGTAGGCCGCCAGGGGAGAATGGTCACGGTGGAAAGATCCGGCCGCAGCACAAGGTCGCTTTCCTCCACCTTCATGAAGCCGGCAATGGAGCTGCCGTCGAAGCAGACACCGTCTTCCAGAGCTTTGGGCAGATCGTTTGCCAGCACGGCAATGTTCTTCTGAGTGCCAAAGATATCGCAGAAGGCAAAGCGCACAAATTTGACGTTGTTGTCCTCCACAAAATCAAGGATGTCCTGTTGGGTCGAATAGCTCATAATGGTTTCCCTTTCAAATAAAACGCCTAAAGGCCTGCCCTCAGAATGGGAGCAGGTCTTTAGGCTGGTGTAAGAAATAGGAAAAGGAGAATGTCTCAATTGATTGTCCGCAGCCTACGGATGATGCTGTTTTACGCGATGCGATCAGACGTAGTAGAGCATCTTGCTGTAGCTGGGCAGCGGCCAGTAGTCCTCGCCGCACAGGGTCTCGGCGTCGTCGGCGGCGGCACGCAGGGTGTCCATGGCGGGCAGCACGTTGTCGTGGAAGGCAACGGCCTTCTCGCTCTCGGAGGGCAGAGCCTTGGCGGCATCCACGGCATCCTGCAGGGTGTCGATGGCGTCGCTCATGGCGTCGGCGTCGGCGGACAGACGGCCCATGGTCTTGGTCTCACTGCGCACGCTGATGCTCTCGCTGACGGCCAGCTTGGAAGCGGCGGTGTTGGCCACTTCGCTCATGTAGGCGTTGACGGCAGGCAGCAGCTGCTTGCGGGCCATTTCCAGCATGGTCAGAGCCTCGATGTTGATGATCTTGGAGTAGTGCTCCAGCTCTACCTCGTAGCGGCTGTACATCTCCACCTTGGTCAGCACGCCGAACTCCTCCATCAGGGCGATGTTCTTGGGGTCGATGAGGGCCGGCAGGGCAGCGGGGGCGTTCTTCTTGTTGGGCAGGCCGCGGCGGGCTGCTTCTTCTTCCCACTCGGCAGAGTAGCCGTTGCCGTTAAAGATGACCCGGCGGTGGTCGCGGATGGTGCGCTTGACCAGCGCGATGGCGGCACTGGTAAAGTCCTCAGCACCCTCCAGCTCGTCGGCGTAGCCCTTCAGCTCCTTGGCCACGGCGGTGTTCAGGATGGTATCGCAGTCGCTGAGGTTCTGAGAAGAACCGGGCATCCGGAACTCGAACTTGTTGCCGGTAAAGGCGAAGGGGGAGGTGCGGTTGCGGTCGGTGGTGTCCTTGCTGAACTTGGGCAGCACGTCCACGCCCAGGTCCATCTTCATCTTGACGGGGCCTGCGTAGGGGGAATCGGATGCGATAGCATCAATGACAGCTTCCAGCTCTTCGCCCACGAAGATGGAAATGATAGCCGGAGGTGCCTCGTTGGCACCCAGACGGTGATCGTTGCCGGGAGTGGCCACAGAGGTCCGCAGCAGGTCGGCGTACTCGTCCACAGCCTTGATGACGGCGGCCAGGAACACCAGGAACTGCAGGTTCTCCATGGGGGTGTCACCGGGATCCAGCAGGTTCTCCTCGGTGGTGGACAGGGACCAGTTGTTGTGCTTGCCGCTGCCGTTCACGCCTTCAAAGGGCTTTTCATGCTGCAGGCAGACCAGACCGTACTTGGGGGCGATCTTCTTCATCATCTCCATGGTCAGCAGGTTGTGGTCGATGGCCACGTTGGTGGTATCGTAGATGGGGGCCAGCTCATGCTGGCAGGGGGCTACCTCGTTGTGCTTGGTCTTGGCGGGCACGCCCAGCTTCCACAGCTCCTCGTCCAGTTCCTTCATGAACGCGGACACCTCGGGGCGGATCACGCCGAAGTAGTGCTCCTCCAGCTCCTGGCCCTTGGCAGAGGGAGCACCGAACAGGGTGCGGCCGGTGAGGATCAGGTCCTGACGGGCCTCGTAGTCCTCTTTCTTGATCAGGAAGTACTCCTGCTCCGGGCCCACGGTGGTGGAAACGTAGTCCACATCCTTGCCAAACAGCTTCAGGATGCGGATAGCCTGGCCGGACAGGGCGTTCATGGAGCGCAGCAGGGGGGTCTTTTTGTCCAGTGCCTCGCCGGTGTAGCTGACAAAGGCGGTGGGGATGCACAGCACGTCATCCTTCACGAAGGCGTAGCTGGTGGGGTCCCATGCGGTGTAGCCGCGGGCCTCGCAGGTGGCGCGCAGGCCGCCGGAGGGGAAGGAGGAAGCGTCGGGCTCGCCGCGCACCAGCTCCTTGCCGGAGAACTCCATGATGGCGGTGCCGTCGCCCACAGGGGAAACAAAGCCGTCGTGCTTCTCACTGGTGATGCCGGTCAGCGGCTGGAACCAGTGGGTGTAGTGGGTGGCACCCAGCTCCATGGCCCAGCGCTTCATGACGCTGGCCACAACGTTTGCCACCTCAATGTCCAGCGGAGCACCCTTGTGCAGGGTGTTCTTGAGGCTCTTATAAGTAGCGCTCGGCAGGCGCTCCTTCATCACATGTTCGTTAAAGACCTTGCTGCCGTAGATTTCCATAACATTCGCTGCCATAAATCCTACTCCTTACTTGATCTTATGTTTCCCAGCTCCCGCCCCGGAGCTGCCGGAAAGCGGGCCCCAAAGCACGAAAGGCTTCTTAACAAAAACGGCGCTGCGAGTCAGGAGGTGACCCACAGCGCCGTTGCTGTCTATGGTTTGATTATAGCCCCGGCGGGCCAAAAAGGCAATTGACAAATCTGACGATTCTGTACAAACAGCTTCCTGCATTTTTGGAGCATCCGCACTTGGTATGACTTATCGGATGGGATTTGCGCCTTTTGTCAGGCCGAACGGTTTAGAAATGGCTCCGCTGTGCTCTGCCATGCTTTAATGTGTTATATTTTTTGTTTTCGTGTTTGTCGCGGCCTCGACGCTTGTCAGGGCAAGGCCCTTCCATCTGCTGGCGCAGACCGCTCGCCTGCTTGAAAGCCCCACCGGGGCTTTCATTGCCTTGCAATCGCAGGGCCGCTCCAAACACATTTTCACGCGAAAGGCCCCGACGGGAAAATGTGTTTTTAATTAAAAATAAAACTTCCGCTGAAGATACCCAGAGTGAAACGGAGGGTATTCAAATCGTTAAATCACCTGAAAGAGGAAGAACTTCAGATAATTCGTCTCCGGCACGCCCCACAGGATCGGATGATCCGGTGCCTGCTGTTTCACCTCGATCTGCCGCAGCTGGCGGCGCGCATCCTTTGCAGCGGCGCGCAGCATCTTGATGAACAGCTCCTCGGTGGCAAAATGGGAGCAGCTGGCAGTTGCCAGATAGCCGCCGCGAGGCAGCAGCTTCATGGCACGGTAGTTGATCTCCTTGTAACCGCGCATGGCGTTCTCCACAGTGCGGCGCGCCTTGGTAAAGGCCGGCGGGTCCAGAATGATAAAATCGTAGGGGTGTCCCTCTCTTTCCAAGCGGGGCAGCAGCTCAAAGGTGTCCTCGCACAAAAAGTCCATATTGGTCAGACCGTTGCGCTGGGCATTGCGCTGCGCCATGGCAATGGCCTCGGCGCTGATGTCGGCGGCGGTCACACGGGCAGCGCCGCCCGCAGCGGCGTTCAGTGCAAAGCTGCCGGTGTGGGTAAAGCAGTCCAGCACGGTGTGACCTGCAGCAAGGCGTGCCACCGCCCGGCGGTTGTACTTCTGATCAAGGAAGAAGCCGGTCTTCTGGCCGTTCTCGAAATCCACATGATAGTAAACTCCGTTCTCGCAGATCTCGGTCTGGGTGCTTGCCGGATGAGTCTCACCGGGCAGCTCAAACCAGCCTTTGTTCTGCTCAAGACCTTCCTTTGCGCGCAGAGCCTCATCGTTGCGCTCGTAGATGCCGTCGATGGTCTGGCCGTCGGCGCGCAGGACTTCTGCCAGAATGGGGAAGAGGACGGGCTTGAGCTTTTCCATGCCCATGCTCAGGGTCTGCGTGACGAGGATGTTGCTGAACCGGTCCACGGTCAGGCCGGGGAACTGGTCGGCTTCGCCAAAAATGACGCGGCAGGCAGAAAGGTCTGCAGGTTCCAGCACGGTCTTGCGGTAGTTCCATGCATATTCCACCCGGCGGCGCCAGAACGCAGCATCAAAGGTGTCGTTGGCATTGCGGGAGATCAGCCGCACGCGGATCTTGCTTTTGAGCGAGACAAAGCCGGTGCCAAGGTAGGAACCCTTGGTGCTGACCACATCGGCCAGTGTGCCGTTTTCCGGCTCATTTTCCGGGGAATGGAGGATGTCGTTCTCATACACCCAAGGGTGCCCGCCCACCAGCAGGCCTTCGGCGTGTTTGTTGACGGTATACACAGGGTAAGCGCGTTCTTTCATATGGTTCTCCTTATCATGGACGAACTCCCTTCGTCCCGCGTTCGCTCGACACGCTTACCGTGCGGATAGGCTCCCTCACTGAGGGAGCTGGCTGCGAAGCAGACTGAAGGAGTAAAAATCTACCCTTTATAATAGCACAAAATCATGTTATTATAAATAAGAAATGCCAAAAAACCGCATGAAAGAGGGATGCATTATGGAAATCGAACGCAAATGGATGGTGAAGGGCTGGCCGGAGGGGCTGCCCCTCAGGGAGGAATTTGCCATGCGGCAGGGCTATATCAGCGTGCGGCCCACTGTGCGCATCCGGGAAGAAGCCCTCACCGGCGGCAGAACGGACTACATCCTCTGCTTCAAATCCGGGGGCGGCCTTGCCCGCGAGGAGATCGAGCGCAGCATCGACAAAGAACTGTTTGATGATCTGGAATACAAGATTATCGCTAAACCTCTCATCCCGAAGCTGCGCCGCAGCTACACCCTGCCGGACGGTTCTGTGCTGGAAGTGAACCATGTGGACGAAGGCCAGCCTACCGAGTTCTGGTATGCCGAGGTGGAGTACCCCACGGTGGAAGCAGCCCTTGCATGGCAACCGGAAAGCTGCGGCCTTGGCGAGTACCTCAAGGATGAAGTGACGAACCAGCCCGGCCAGAGCATGGGCGAATACTGGGTGGAGACAAGAGGATGAAAAAAGTAAAACTCAAACTGGAACTGCAGTACAACTCCCCGGTGATCCTCACATTTTTCCTGCTGTCACTTCTGGTGCTGTTCCTCGACCAGTGGACGGACGGGTGGAGCACCATGCACCTGTTCTGTGTCTACCGCTCCTCGCTGAAGGACCCGCTGTTCTACATCCGGCTGTTCGGCCATGTGCTGGGCCATGCCAGCTGGGACCACTTTCTGAATAACATGCTGCTGCTGCTCGTTGTTGGCCCGCCAATGGAAGAAAAGTACGGCAGCAAGCCGCTTTTGTGCGGCATGGTGTTCACCGCTCTGGTCACCGGCGTGCTGCAATGCGTGCTGTTCCCGCGTTCGGGGCTGCTGGGCGCGTCCGGCATCGTGTTTATGCTTATCATGCTTTCGTCGCTGGCGGGCTTCTCCGGCGGCATCCCGGTCACCATGCTGCTGGTTGCAGCGCTGTACTTTGGTCAGCAGGTGTACGATATCATTTTTGTGCACGACAATGTAGCAAACTTCATGCACATTGTGGGCGGCTTATGCGGCACTGCCTTTGGCTACTACAGTGCGTTGCACAGCCGCCGCAGGCCGGCAAAAGCGGTGAAGTTTTCCAGCACGAACAGCCGCCGGAAGCGCTGAACCCACTGTGGACATAGGCTGATTTTGAAAAATTTGCAAACAGGTATTGACAAACGAAAAATCCGTGGTTTAATATAGCCAACTTCAATACACTAAACCGTTGAAGCAGAGATAACGGCGAACCATGCCTGTACAGAGAGCCTGTACAGCTGAGAAGCAGACCGGAAACAGTTCGTCAAGGAAAGTGTGACTTTGCGTTATATTTTCCCGAAATGGACCGCTGAGGGTGCAGGGAACTGCGGAGAACTTTCGCCGCACAGTATTCTGCAACGTAGGGCATACGTCAGTTGCCGGGGATGTGTTGGCATCCCGCCAAGTGCATGGGGTCATGCCCATGAAGTCAGGGTGGCACCGCGGATAAAAGGCCAAATTTTATTCGTCCTTGACAGAAGAGAGTTCTTCTGTTAGGGGCGTTTTTCTTTTCCACTCCCTCGGCAGAAGAGCCGGGGGAGTTTTTGTTTTAGGGCTCCCTTGTTTCCGGCACGAAGGCTCATGCCTGCGGCTGCGGCCACGAAACCCTGAACAAAACAATGCACCCGGTTGCTGCGGTTCTGCCCACAGGCCGGGTGCATTTTATATTTTAGGAAAAATTACAGGTCACTGCGCGGGGAAGCTGCCATGGCCCAGAAGTTCAGCTCGTGCTCCGAGCAGGCATGGAAGATCTCGCGGCAGCGGGCAAGGCGCTCGTCGCTCAGGCCTTCACAGACTTTTTCTGCAAACGCGGCCCAGTCGCGGCAGGCCGCCTCATAGCCCTTGTCAGCATAGTCCACCACCAGTGCACCATAAAGGGTATCCTGCACGGAAGGTTTTTCTTCCAGCAGTTTCTGGAAGATCCAGCCATAGCTCAGCATACAGGGCAGGCAGGCCATCATGCACTCGGCTGCGCCCTCGCCGTTTTTGGCGGCTTCGATCATAGAGTCCACATAGGCACGGTTCTCCGGCCGCAGCGGCAGGCTCTGGATGCCTTCATCGGTCAGTCCAAAGTGCTTGAGATAGTGCAGGCGGGCTGCATCCTCGCTCTCATTCACGAAGGAAAGCAGGGAATAGTAGGTGCGGATGGTCTGCATATCCTTTGCCTTGGTCATGCCCCAGGCAAACACCTTGGCATATTCCCGCAGGTAAAGACTGTCCTCCACGATGTAGCCCTTGAAGCAGGCTTCATCCAGTGTGCCATCCGCAAGGTGGGTCAGAAATTCTGAGTGCAGACATTTCTCCCACACAGGCAGACTTTCCTGCACCAGCTGCTGCACAAAGGTCTGCTCACTCACCCACAAACTCTCCCTTCAGTGCAAACATATGGTCCATCGGGCCGGAGCCGTGGCCCAGATCCAGCATGGCAGAAAGACAGCCGGAAATGTAGGCCTTTGCGCGCTCCACCGATGCATCCAGATCATGGCCCTTTGCCAGATTGGACGCAATGGCGCTGGATAGGGTGCAGCCGGTGCCGTGGGTATTGGGGTTTGCAATGCGCTTGCCGCGGAACCATTTGCCGCAGCCGTCCCGCCACAGAAGGTCGTCGGCATCATTGATCTGGTGGCCGCCCTTGCACAGCACGGCACAGTGGTATTTCTCGCTGATCAGCTTTGCAGCGGTCTCCATTCCGGCCGCATCGGTGATCTTCATGCCGGAAAGGATCTCAGTCTCCGGAATGTTGGGGGTGACCACCTCTGCCATGGGCAGCAGCTTTTCGGTCAGTGCCTGCACGGCATCGTCCCGCAGCAGCTTGGAGCCGGAGGTGGCAACCATCACCGGGTCCACCACGATATGCTTTGCGCCGTAGGTGTGCAGCTTTTCGGCGATCACACCGATCAGCTCTGCCGAGGATACCATGCCGATCTTGACGGCATCCGGGTAGATGTCGGTAAAAATGGCATCGATCTCCTGTGCCAGAAATTCGGGCGTGGCTTCAAAAATGCCGGTCACACCTATGGTGTTCTGGGCAGTCAGTGCGGTAATGGCGCTCATGGCGTACACGCCGTTTGCAGTCATGGTTTTGATATCGGCCTGAATTCCAGCACCGCCGCTGGAATCGCTGCCGGCAATCGTCAATGCAGTTTTCATGGTTACAACTTCCTTTGCAAAAAATGCGGAAATGCCCGCAAGGAGGCACCTCCGCACTTTAAAGCAGCAGTATCTCCCTACGTTGGCATTGTCCAAATCAGGTCACAGGTCTGGGCAAACAGCCCACTCTCAGCCTGCTTTTGCAGGCTCCCTTTTTTCTGCGTTCAAGAATACCACAGTGCCGCTGCATTTGCAAGGGGATGGCCCTTTTCAATCGGCCCGCTGCGTGGTAAAATGGAAAAAACAAAGGGGGGAATACCATGAACATCACGGTCTATCTTGGAGCAAATGCGGGCAATGATCCTGTGCTGGCGGCAGCTGTCCGGGAACTGGGCAGCTGGATCGGTGCAAACGGTCACCGCCTTGTGTACGGCGGCTCCCGCAGCGGCCTGATGGGCCAGCTTGCCCAGAGCACACTGGACGCAGGCGGCACGGTGACCGGTGTGGAACCGCAGTTCTTTGTGCAGCAGGAGCTGCAGCACGATGGCCTGACCGAGCTGATCGTCACCAAGGACATGACCGAGCGCAAGACGAAGATGATCGAGCTGGGCGATGCCTTCATCGCATTCCCCGGCGGTACCGGCACGCTGGAAGAGATCGCAGAGGTAATGTCCAAGGTCTCGCTGGGCCAGTTGGACGCGCCCTGCATCCTGTATGATCTGAACGGCTACTACGACAGCCTGAAAGCACTGCTTGCCAAAATGATCGAGAAAGGCCTTTCCACGCCGCAGCGCCAGCAGGGCATCCGATTTGCGGCGAATCTGGAAGAGATCACAACAATTTTGAATAAAGCCTAAAAGGAAACGCTTCCCGGCCGGGGAAGCGTTTCCTTTTTATATCATTCTCCCAGTGCAGTGCGGAGGTTCGCAAGGACCTTCTGGCTCAGCAGCACAAAAGCCTGCTTGGTGCGTCCGGCAGAAACATTCGCGCAATGCACATTCTCACGGGCAAAGAAGCCTTCACCCACCGGGCCGGCAGCGGCACGGGTGTCACAGAAAAAGTGGGTGCCCGGCAGAGCAAGCCACTGTTCCAGAGCAGCAGAGTCAAAGCCCGGGCCGATGGAAGTGTTGAACAGCACCTTGCCTGCGCCCAGCTGTGCAAATTCGTCCTTGCCCAGCAGCAGGACATTTTTGTTCAGGCAGGTGAACACCACCTCGCTCTCGGTCAGCAGCTGTGCCAGCGGCTTATAGGCCATGCCCACAGCTTCGGCATCCGGCTTGCGGGTGCGGCTGTAATAGGCAATGTCGGCACCCATGAACTGCAGCGCGTCGGCGATCATTTTGCCGGACACACCCAGCCCGATGATGCCTGCCTTCAGCCCGGTGATCTCCACCGGCTCGTCCCGCAGCATGGGCATCCCAAAACCGTGCAGGATGCCGGTGAGCTCATGCAGGACGTACTCCACAACGCCGCGGTCGCCGTAGTCCCGGATGCCCAGCACTTTGATGCCGCGGGTGCGGGCGTAGGCGATATCCACATTGGCGCTTTCCTCAGAATACAGGCTGCAGCACATGCCGATGTAACGGATATTCGGGCAGCGCTCGATCACATTTTTGCCCATGCGGGAGGTGTAGCTCAGAAGCACGGCATCGGCATCTCCGATGCGCTGCACGATCTGGTCATCGCTGGCCGGGATATCGCGGTACAGCACCACTTCTTTTGCGTACTGATGCAGCGCTTCCTCGGCGGAAGGGATCAGGCTTACCGGCTCAATGGCCACCAGTTTGTTGAACATCTGCAAAGCCCTCCTTTAATAGAAGCATACGGGGGAGGAGAGGTTGCGCAGCAGGGCAACTACGCTCCAACCGGCAATGGCGCTGGTGGAAGAGCAGATATCCACCACGGCCTTCACGCCCTCGATCTCGGCGGTGATGCAGTGGTCGTCGCCCACCCAGCCGGGTACCGAGTGCATGGTCACGCCGGTGATCTCCGGGCCGGTGGTGGCCAGCGAGGTGGCAACAGCCACATTCACGCGGCGGGGGAAGGTGGCAATGGCCTGCTTGGCATTGCCGGTGAACACGGTGGTCTTTTCGGTATCGGTCAGCAGGTGGTCGGCCCATACCGGCGTGTTGCGGAAGCCCTTGGCTCCGGTGTGGGTCTCAATGCCTGCCGTCTCGGCCAGCTTCTGCGCCTCGGCCATCAGAGTGACGGTCTGCAGCACATCAAAGCCGCCAATGGCACCGCTTGCCAGATGCACCTTGGCACCGCCCTCCACGGCAGCGGCCTTGACCTGCTCGTAAAAATCAAGGTCCGCAAAGGCACCAATGGAAATAATGACCAGATTCACGCCTCTTTTCAGTACAGGCACAGCCATGGCGCGCACAGCCTCCACCGAAGCAGTCTCCACAATGTATTCCGGCTGCAGTGTCAGCAGAGCATCCACATCGTCACACACGGCACAGCCCACCGTTTCGGCAGTCTTTTCCGCCGAAGCACGGGTACGGCTGGTCACGCCCACCAGCTCATAGTCCGGCAGCAGACCGTTCTTCCATGCGTTGGCCACAATGCCGCCCAGAAAGCCGCAGCCTACAATGCCAAATTTTGTTTTCATATCCTAAACTCCTTTTTCTGCTTTTTCCAAAGAAAACAGCATATTCCATTAAAGTATATCATATCAAAACAAAAAATGATATAATAAGGCGCAAGAAAGGAGAAGGCTATGTCGAAAACAAAGGAGCTTTTCTGGACGTTTTTCAAAATTGGTGCGTTCACGTTTGGCGGCGGTTATGCCATGGTGGCTTTGCTGCAGAATGAATTTGTGGAAGAAAAAAAGTGGGTGACAAAGGAAGAATTTCTGGACATGGTGGCAATTGCGGAGTCTACGCCCGGCCCGGTGGCGGTGAACAGTGCCACCTATATCGGCTACAAGATCGAGGGTGCGGCAGGTGCGGCAGCGTCCACGGTGGCGGTATGTCTTCCGTCCTTCGCGGTCATTTATCTGATCTCGCTGTTCTTTGACCAGTTCCTCCGCCTTTCGGTGGTGGCAAGTGCGTTCCACGGCATTCAGGTGTGTGTGATCTATCTGATCCTCTCGGCGGGCCTGAAAATGCTGAAGCAGCTGGAACACAGCGTCTTCAATATTGTCATCCTGACCACGGTTGCGGCAGCGATGGTGGGCTGTTCCATTGCAGCAGTGTCCTTCTCTTCCATTTTTTACATCCTGTTCAGCGGTGCGGCCGGGCTGCTGGTGTATGCAGTACAGCAGCTGCGGAAGGGGGAAAAGAAGCCGTGATCTATGTAGAACTTTTCTGGAATTTCCTCATGATCGGTGCGTTGTCCTTCGGCGGCGGCTACGGGATGATCTCGCTGGTGCGGGAAACGGTCTTAGGACACGGCTGGCTGACGGAAGGCGAATTCCTCAGCTTTATTGCGGTGTCAGAGTCCACACCCGGCCCGCTGGCCATCAATATGGCCACCTTCATTGGTTCTTCACAGGGCGGCTTCTGGGGCGCGCTGTGCGCCACGCTGGGTGTGGTGCTGCCGTCTTTTGTCATTATCCTGCTCGTTGCATCGGTGCTGCAGAACCTGATGAAGTATGCGGGAGTCAACGCAGTTCTTGGCGGCGTTCGTCCCTGTGTGGTGGCGATGATCCTTGCAACGGCAATCAATATGGCACTTTCCACACTGCTGGGCTTTGCGGGCCGCAGCACCGACTTTGTACCGGATGCGCGCTCCATTGCAGTGTTTGTACTTTTGTGGGCGCTGCATCTGCTGTGCCGCAAAAGGAACGGCAAGGCACCATCCCCCATTCTCATGATCCTGATTTCCGCAGGGCTGGGCATCCTGTTCTGGGGAGCATAAAAAATAACGCGCCGGGTGGTTCTCGTTGAACGATCCGGTGCGTTTTGTTGTAAAAAGCCGGGCACAGGAAAACTCATGGCTCCCTGTGCCCGGCTTCAGCTTTTATTGGAATTTAGGCGCTGTGCGATCAAGCGGCAACAGAAGAAGCAACTTCGCTGGAAGCAGCCTCAGAAGAAGCAGCCTCAGAAGAAGCGGCCTCGCTGGAAGCAGCCTCAGAAGAAGAACCGTTCTCCTCTGCAACAGCGGAAGAAGCGTTCTCATCGGCCTCAGCAGCAACAGAAGTGCTGGTAGAAGCAGCCTCGGAAGAGGATGCAGCAGTGGAGGAAGCAGAACCGCCGCAAGCGGTCATGCCAACAGCCAGAGCCAGAGCAACAACAGCAACACAAACATTCTTGAGTTTCATATCTAAAATCTCCTTGCCATACGCAAATGTATTTTGCAGAAGGCCCTACAGGAAGTGCCTTTCTGCAAGTGGATATTCTAGTCTTTTTTGCGAAAAAATCAAGAGCTTTTTTGGCTAAGAAGTGAGATTTCAATGATAATCTACGATTTTGTTATAATTTATCGCTAAAAGTCAAAGAGTTTTTGTTAAACTGATCGAAGCGCAGGGAGACTCAGGAAAGAATTTTTTACCGTGTTGTAATCACTTTGTAATTTCTTTCGTTGTTTGTTCCCTTGAATCAAGACGGGAATGCATGTTCCCTAAAGAGAAATAAAAAAATGCAAAAGTGAGGATGATGCGGCTCCGGAAACGGAAAAGAACCATTTGTCACCTGACAGTTGACCTGCGGAGAAAGAAAAGATGGTAAACTTTGTGCAGCGAACCTGAACAAAAATATCAAAAAATGACAAGTGTTATTTGAAAGTGATTTTTATTGGACATAAAAAGTGGATAATACAGACACAGCAGGGGATGAACGGGCTCCCTGAAAATAAAACATGTGTTTTGGAGGAAATAAAGATGAAGTACTATGTTACATTGACCGGACTCAACTACCGCTTCGGCACTCAGCCGTTTACAGTAGGCCAGAAGGTAAAACTGGTCAAAGAGCCGGAGAATGACTTTGACCGCGAAGCTATCCGCGCAGAACTGCCGGGTCTGGGCAAGGTGGGTTATGTGGCCAACAGCACTCACACCGTGCTGGGCGACTGTTACAGCGCAGGCCGCATCTATGATAAGATCGGCGCTGCTGCCACCGCAAAGGTGAAGTATGTGCTTGCCAATGCGGTGGTATGCAGCGTAAAGGCGGCGGATATGGGGCAGGCTGGCCTGCCGCCGGTCGATCCGGCTACGGGTCTGCCCTTTGGCAGCGAAGAAGATGCCATCGCATTCTGACAGAAAAGCCCGCCACACAAAATACAGTGTGACGGGCTTTTCTGCACCTTTTTGCTTCGGCGCACATACACCGGGCAAAGGGGGAATGTATCGTGAACCAGATCGTTTTCACTGCGTGGGTGCTGCTGTTTCCGGCGGCGTGCACTACACTGGGGGCAGCAGGCGTGTTTTTGCTGCGGCGGCAGTCGCGGCCCTGCACGCAGCGCATCCTGTGCGGCATGGCAGCGGGCATCATGCTGGCGGCCAGTGTGTGGAGCCTGCTGCTGCCTGCTATCCAGCGCGGACAGACTTTGCCGCTTCCGGCATGGATCCCATCGGCAGTGGGGCTTGTGCTTGGCGCAGTGGGCCTTTTGCAGGTGGAACAGTTTGCCGGGCAGCTGCTGGCAGGCGGGGCCGGGCACGGCGGACGTATGGTGCTGGCTGTAACATTGCACAACCTGCCCGAGGGTATGGTGGCGGGCCTTGCCGCTGCACTGGCATTGACCGGGGAGCCGGATGCCATCAGCGGTGCACTGGCGCTGAGCCTTGGCATCGGCCTGCAGAATATCCCGGAAGGTGCAGCAGTCAGCCTGCCGCTGGCCCATAACGGCCGCACCCGCAGTCAGGCGTTTTTTGCGGGAGCGGCTTCCGGGCTGGTAGAGCCGTTGGGGGCATTGCTTGCCTTTGCTCTGGCCGAATGGGTCAGTACTGCGCTTCCGTGGCTGCTCAGCGCGGCGGCAGGCTGCATGGTGTGCGTGACCGCACAGGAGATGATCCCGCAGGCCGTGGAGGGCGACGAGCCTGTCGGTGTTGTAAGCATCGTGCTGGGATTTGCGCTGATGATGGCATTGGATGTGGCATTGTAAGAAAAAAAGGCTGTTGCAAAATCAATGCCGTTAAAATAACAGGATAAAAGCAAAGCGCAGTACAAAACGCGAAAGCGCAGAGAATGTACTGCGCTTTTTGGATTTTAGAGAACATCACATTTTCTGACTTTGGGCTATCCTATTTGATCGTTTCATGCGTGGGCCGTGAAATGATACCTCCCACCCCTTGCAATCTGCCTGCGTTTATGGTACAATATTCTGGCATTCAGAAGGATGTGTCGGACAGCGCCTGCTGCGTGGTTCGGCATACGGATGCGGGTCCTGTACGATGGATTCGCTGTGAACCAGGTCAGGTGGGGAACCAAGCAGTCTTAAGCAGTGCGTTCGTGCGTTTCAGTAAGCCTGCATCCGTATGCCGAGTTACGCAAGGCGGGGACAAAACCCCGTCAGCGCTGTCCTTTTTATTTTGCAGGAAAGGGGAGAGAACCATGTACCGTGCCTTGTACCGCAAATGGAGACCGCAGCGTTTTGAGGATGTGGTAGGCCAGCGGGCCATTGTTACTGCGCTGAAAAACCAGATCACGGCAAACCGTGTGGGCCATGCCTACCTGTTTACCGGCGTGCGCGGCACCGGCAAAACCACCTGCGCCAAGATCTTTGCAAAGGCAGTCAACTGCCTGCATCCGGTCAATGGAGACCCCTGCGGCGAGTGTGAGATCTGCAAGGGCATCGATAACGGCAGCATTCTGGACGTGGTGGAGATGGATGCGGCTTCCAACAACGGTGTGGACGATATCCGCGACCTGCGCGACGAGACAGCTTACACTCCCAGCGCCTGTAAATATAAGATATACATCATCGATGAGGTGCACATGCTGTCCACAGCAGCATTCAATGCGCTGCTCAAAACGCTGGAAGAACCGCCTGCCCACGTCATCTTTATTCTGGCAACCACTGAGATCCAGAAGGTGCCCGCCACCATTCTTTCCCGCTGCCAGCGGTACGATTTTACCCGCATCGGGCCGGAGGATATCGCCCGCCGGGTGGAATACATTGCAGGTGAGGAAAAGCTGGAGCTTTCGCCGGACGGTGCGGAACTGATCGCCCGTCTGGCCGACGGTGCACTGCGCGATGCGTTGTCCATTCTGGATACCTGCGCAGGCGTTACGGCGAAAATCGATGCCGATGTGGTGCGCCGCATGGCAGGTGTGACCGACCGCAGTTATCTGTTCCGCATTTCGGACGCACTGGAAGCGCAGGACGGTGCCACAGCACTGGCCCAGCTGGCACAGCTTCGCCAGCAGTCTGTGGATGTCAAGCGTCTGACAGAGGAATTGATCGCGCATTATCGTGCTTTGATGCTGGCAGCATTGCCGGGCGGGCAGAGCCTTCTGTCCGGCGTTTCGCCGGAGGAGGAGGCTTTGTATTTGGAAAAAGGCCCGCAGCTGGGCCAGCGGGAGGCCATTCGTGCCATCCGTGCGCTGGGCAGTGCGCTGGAACATATGACCCGCGGCAGCGACCAGCGGATCGAGCTGGAACTTGCACTGTTTGGCTTATCCGAACCGCCCCAGCAGCCGCAGGCAGTTCCTGTGCAGGCCGCGCCTGTCCGTGCTGCAGCTCAACCCGCAGCGCCGCAGCCGTTTGCCTCGGCAACTGCTGTGCAGCCCTTTGCAAGCGCTCCGACTCCCCAGCCGCCAATACCGTCCGTTCCTGTGGTGCAGCCTGCAGCGGAACCGAAACCTGTAAAGGCAGAACCTTCCGCGCCGTCGGAAATATCTGTAGAGCAGACTTCACCCGTCCAGACCGAAGAGCTGCCGCCGCTGCCGGAGGAACCGCCCGTGCAGCAGGCCGGAATGCTGCCTTGGGACGAGCCTGCCGCGCAGGCCGCACAGCCAGCTGCACCCGTGCCGGCAGAGTTGGAACCTGTTCCGCAGCCAGAACCGCCCAAACCTGCACCCACGCCCGCTGCAAAGCCTGCGCCGGAAAAGCCGCAGGATGCCGGGCAGGAAGGGACTGCGCTGTATCCGTACTGGCCGCAGGTGGTACAGCAGCTGCAGGAAAAAGATCCCATGCTCTACACCTATCTGCGCAAGTCCAAGGCTTACTTTGATGGCACCCGCGTGCTGATCGACGGCGGCAAGACCTTCCGCGATTTTATCCGCGCCAACAAGGACAGCCAGCGCCTGATCAAAAAGCTGATCAAGGATGTGTCCGGTACGGCGGTGCCCATTGGTCCCTATGAACCAAAGAGCGCTGGCAAAACGGTCTCCAATGCAGAGCAGTCGCTTCGTGCACTGGAAAAGCTGGGGTTGGATGTGTCCATTGAGGATTCCGCAAGGAAAACGAGATCATAAAAATACATTGCATCAATAAGGAGAAACGATTATGAAAGCAAGAATGCCCGCAGGCTTTGGCCGCCCCGATATGAACGCCCTCATGCGTCAGGCACAGAAGATGCAGGAAGATATGAAAGCCAAACAGGCCGAGCTGGAAGCTGCCGAGTACACCGGCAGCGCTGCCGGTGAGATGGTCACTGTTAAGATGAACGGCAAGCACGAAGTGCTGTCCATCACCATCAAGCCCGAGGCTGTGGACCCGGATGATGTTGAAATGCTGGAAGATATGGTGGCTGCTGCCATCAACGCAACCGTCAAGCAGGTGGACGAAACTGCCGAAGCTGAAATGGGCAAGCTGACCGGCGGCATGAACATCCCCGGTCTCTGATCCGGCAGGAGGGAAGAACATGGGCTATACTGCTGCCCCGCTGGAAAAGCTGATCGAAGAATTCAGCAAGTTTCCGGGGATCGGGCGCAAGGGCGCTACCCGCATGGCGTATCAGGTGCTGAGCATGTCAGACGAAGATGCCGCCGCACTGGCGGGAGCCATTCAGGGTGCCCACACCAAGCTCCATCGCTGCCGTATCTGCCAGAATTATACAGAAGCGGATATCTGCCCCATCTGTGCCAGTGCAAAACGCGATCCTTCTGTGATCTGCGTGGTGGAAACGCCCCGCGATGTGCAGGCGTTTGAACGCACAAGGGAGTATCACGGCTTGTACCATGTGCTGCACGGCCTGCTCAGCCCGATGGACGGCATTACTGCCGAACAGCTGTGCGTCAAGGAACTTCTGGCCCGCCTGGGCGACGGCAAGGTGAAAGAGGTCATCATGGCCATGAACCCCACGGTGGAGGGTGAAGCCACCGCCATGTATCTGGCAAAGCTTATCAAGCCTCTGGGCATCAAGACCACACGTCTGGCCTACGGTCTGCCGGTGGGTGCAAGTCTGGAGTACACAGACGAGACCACCTTGTATCGTGCACTTTCTGGCCGTGGTGAGCTGTGAATTGGGAAAAATTTACAGTTTCTTCAAAAACAGCCCTTGCAAAACCATAAAAAAATGGTATACTGATACAACAAACCACAATGGAGAAAGGAGGCGCGCGGAATGGCACCCACTAAGGAGCGTCCGGCAACAAAAACCATTGCCACAAACCGTGAAGCGCGCCATGAATACTTCGTTCTGGAAGCGCTGGAAACCGGCGTTGAACTGAAAGGTACGGAGGTCAAGAGCCTGCGTGCCGGAGGGGTCAACCTGAAAGACAGCTGGGTCGATATTGAGGATGGTGAACTGCTGGTAAAGGGAATGCATATCAGTCCCTACGACCACGGAAACATGTTCAATCAGGATCCGATGCGCGTCCGGCGCCTGCTGGCACACAAAAGTGAGATCCGGCGGCTGCATCAGCAGTGCAAGCTGCAGGGATATACCCTTGTGCCGCTTTCGCTCTATTTCAAACATGGCCGCGTGAAAATGGAAGTGGGCCTTTGCAAAGGCAAAAAGCTCTACGATAAGCGTGCCGATGCCGCCCAGCGCGATGCAAAGCGTTCCATTGACCGTGCCATGAAGTCCAACGGCAAATACTATTGATCTTTTCAGACCGCTTCCTGAAGCGGAACTTTTTCAAAGCTTTCTGCACACCGCAAGGTGTGCTTTATAAGGGGGCGTAAAGGTTTCGACGGGGAGAGCGAGGTCTGGGCAGCGGGTAGCAGTGGGGGAACTGCTCTATAACTCCTCCAAAAAAATTAACTGACAATAACAATTCTCAGTTGCTCGCAGCCTGAGTGCTGCGCGTTCCGCCCACTCTTGTGTCGTGTGGGGCCGGGGCGTCCTTTAGACACAGCACCTGAACGGACTTAAGCTTTGCGGACCGGCAGGAACTCATGAAGCTACCAATGCGCTAGCCTGACGATCGGCGTGGCGCGGCGGGAATGTTGTAGATCGCCTGCACCCGGAGATACCTACACTGAACTCTTTTCGGACATGGGTTCGACTCCCATCGCCTCCACCAACAAAAAGCACCTGGATTCGTTGAAATCTAGGCGCTTTTCTTTTTGCTGAAACTGGTTTATAAAGCACTCTATATCACAGAACGATTTGCTATTAGGGCGGCTTTTGTCACAATTTGTACGTATTTCCAGCAAAACAGAATGATTGTATAAAATTTATACACCTGCTAAAGTTTGTTTGTTGTCTGCTGCGGCGACGCGGGGTATACTGTTGCCATAAGGACGGCGCAAGGATGCCGAAAAAAGCAATAAAAAGCAGGGAGGCTTTTCTATGTACTATTCCAGTGGCAACTATGAAGCATTTGCAACTCCTAAAAAGCCGGAGGGTGTCGATCATAAATCTGCATATATCATTGGTTCCGGTCTGGCCGCACTGACGGCTGCATGTTATCTGGTGCGTGACGGCCAGATGAAGGGCGAGCATGTGCATGTGTTTGAGAAAGACCCCATCCCCGGCGGTGCCTGCGACGGCTACAAATACGATATCGGTTACGTGATGCGCGGTGGCCGCGAGATGGATAACCACTTCGAGGTCATGTGGGATCTGCTGCGCTCCATTCCGTCTCTGGAGACCGAGGGTGCCAGTGTGCTGGATGAGTACTACTGGCTGAACAAGGAAGACCCCAACTATTCACTGTGCCGTGCTACCGTCAACCGCGGCGAGGATGCCCACACCGATGGCAAGTTCGGCCTGTCTGATAAGGGTGCTATGGAGATCATGAAGCTCTTCTTCACCCCCAACGAGCAGCTGCAGGATAAGAAGATCACCGATTTCTTTGATGATGAAGTGCTGAACTCCAACTTCTGGCTGTACTGGCGCACCATGTTTGCCTTTGAAAACTGGCACAGTGCTCTGGAAATGAAGCTCTACCTCAAGCGTTATATCCACCACATCGGCGGTCTGCCGGATTTCACCGCCCTGCGCTTTACCCGCTACAACCAGTATGAATCTATCATCCTGCCCATGGTCACTTACCTGAAGGACCACGGCGTGCAGTTCCACTATGAGACCAAGGTCGTGGACGTGAAATTTGAGATCAATGGCAAGCGCAAGCAGGCAAGCAGCGTGGTTGTGGAGCACGCAGGTGAGATCAGCACCATTGACCTGACCGAAAATGATCTGCTGTTCATCACCAACGGCGGCTGCGTGGAAAGCTGCACGATGGGCGCACAGGACAAGGCAGCAGGCTTTGATCCCACCATCAAGCCGGGCAACGGCTGGGACCTGTGGAAGAAGATCGCTGCGCAGGACCCCGCATTCGGCAATCCTGAAAAGTTCTGCTCCGACCCCGAACATTCCAACTGGGAAAGTGCCACCATCACTACGCTGGACGACAAGATCCCGCAGTATATCCAGAAGATCTGCAAGCGTGACCCGTTCAGTGGCCACACCGTCACCGGCGGCATCGTCACCGTTAAGGACTCCAACTGGCTGCTCAGCTGGACGCTGAACCGTCAGCAGCAGTTCCGAGACCAGCCCAAGAACCAGCTGTGCGTCTGGGTCTACGGCCTGTTCAGTGATAAGCCCGGCAACTACGTCAAAAAGGCCATGCGCGACTGCACCGGCAAGGAACTGTGCATGGAATGGCTGTACCATATCGGTGTGCCCGAGGATCAGATCGAAGAGCTGGCCGAGCACAGTGCCAACACCATCCCGGTCATGATGCCGTATATCGATGCATTCTTTATGCCGCGTGCGATGGGCGACCGTCCTGATATCGTGCCGGAGGGTGCTGTCAACTTTGCCTTCCTAGGCCAGTTCGCCGAGACCGGCCGTGACACCATCTTCACCACAGAATACTCCATGCGCACCGGTATGGAAGCTGTGTATACCCTGCTGGACATCGACCGCGGTGTGCCCGAGGTCTGGGGCAGCACCTATGATGTACGTGCCCTGATCGATGCAACGGTCAAGCTGCGCGACGGCAAGAAGATCACCGACATGGATCTGCCGCTCATCCCGCGCCTTGCCATGAAGGAAGCTTTGAAAAAGATCGAGGGTACCGACCTTGAGAAATTCCTCAAGGAATACAATGCGATTTGAGCTCGTTGCTCTGATCCATTTTTGAATCCCCTTTGAAAACAGCCCGCTTTTGCAGTCAACGACTGGCTGCAGATGCGGGCTGTTTTTTGCCCCGAAAAGGAATAATGTTGCACAAAAAGTGCGGCTTAGTACCGTGAATTATGAACAAATTGTGCGATTCCGGGTTGTTCTTGGGTGTTTTGTGTGTTATGCTTAATATAACAAGCGTCGGGCTGGTTCTGTGCGCCCGATAAAAACAAAAGAGAGTTTTAAGAGGAGGTCGTTTTTCCATGAAACAGCTTATCTCCCGCCGCAGCTTCCTGAAGGCCGCAGGTGTCACCACGGCCGTTGCTGCCGTAAGTCTGGGCGCACCCGCTGCGTCTGCATGTTACCCCGGCAGCTTTAAGGACATTACGATCCTGTACACCAACGATGTTCATACTTACATCGACAAAAAATCGCCGGAACTGACCTATGCTGCCATCGCAGCTTTGAAAAAGAGCTATCAGGATGCAGGCAAAAATGTCCTGCTGGTAGATGCGGGCGACCATATTCAGGGTACCGCATATGGCTCCATGGACGAAGGTGCCTCTATCATCCAGCTGATGAACGCCGCTGGCTACGATGTTGCTACGCCCGGCAACCATGAATTCGACTACGGCATGGCCCGTGCAAAAGAGGTAATGGCTGAGGCAGATTTCCCGTACCTCTCCAGCAACTGGGTCAATCTGCCGCTGGGCAACCGCGTTCTGCCGGATGTCAAATACTTCACCATCGGCGGCCGCGTGATCGCATTTGTGGGCATCACCACGCCCGAGACCTTCACCAAGTCTACTCCGGCTTACTTCATGGATAAGAGCCAGAGCCGCTATATCTATGATATTCTGGGCGGTGACGACGGCCAGAAGCTGTACAAGGCTGTGCAGAAGTCCATTGATAAGGCCAAGGTCCTGGCTGACTACGTGATCGGTCTGGGCCATCTGGGCGTTGATCCTTCCTCTTCGCCCTGGACCAGCAAGGAAGTCATCGAGCACACCTCCGGCTTCGATGCATTCATCGACGGCCATTCTCACACCAAGATGGAGTGTGAGTGGGTGAAGGATCTGTCCGGCAAGGCTGTCGCTCTGACCCAGACCGGCTCTTATTTTGCAAATGTTGGCGAAATGACCATCAAGGCTGACGGCTCCATTGCCACCCGTCTGATCTCCTCTTACGAAGGCTCCGACAGTGCCGTTGCCGATATCCAGAACGCATGGGTCGCTTCTGTGGACGACATGCTGGGTGAGAAGATCGCTGTTGCCGATACGAACTTCTACATCTCCGACCCCGAGACTGGCAAGCGCCGCATCCGCATGGCAGAGACGAATCTCGGCGACTTTGTGGCCGACGGCATTTACTCCTACTTCAATGAGGTGGAACAGCTGCATTGTGACATCGCTATCATGAACGGCGGCGGCATCCGCGCCGATGAGAAAGCCGGCTACTGGACCTTCAAGACCTGCAAGCAGGTCAGCCCGTTTGGCAATGTGGCCTGTCTGATGTCTGTCACCGGCAAGCAGATCCAGGATGCACTGGAGTTTGCAGCCCGCTTTGCCGGAACGGAAAAGGAGAACGGCGGCTTCCTGCATGTGGCAGGCGCTTCCTACGAGATCCACGCCGATATCCCCAACACCGTGCAGACCGACGAGAAGAATGTCTGGATTGGCAGTGCCACCGGCACTCCGCGCGTGCAGAACGTGAAGATCTACAACAAGGCTTCCGGTACTTATGAACCGCTGGACGAGAGCAAGACCTACGCTCTGGCTGGCATGAATTACACTCTGCGCAATCTGGGCGATGGCTTTGCCATGTTTGATGGCGCAGAGCTGATCAAGGACTATGTGTCTGAGGATTACCTTGTGATGTCTACCTATGCCATGACCTTTGGCGGTGTAGATGCAGAGGGTCTGCCGCATTTGACCACCGCAAACAGCCCGCTGGCCGATTACCCGGGCTATCTGCTGGATTACGAGAATCCCTACGGCGCAGGCCGCATCAGCATCCTGTAATAACTGCATAAAAATGGGCGTACCGTCGCAAAGACGGTACGCTGTTTTTGTATAACGATATAGAACAAAAAAACCATCCGGCATAAACCGGATGGCTTTTTGGTTGGGGATGAGAGAATCGAACTCCCACAAGTAGAGTCAGAGTCTACCGCACTACCACTATGCAAATCCCCAATATTCGATTGTGTTTCGCAGTGTGAGCCGCTCAACGTGTGCTATTATACGCGGAAAAGTGATACTTGTCAAGCGTGATTTTGAAAAAATTGCAAACTTTTTTAAAATGCGCGCACCAGCGGAGAAGTTTCTGCTTTACCATAAACTGGCATATTCTGCACCGGTCTCTTCATATACTAAAATGTACAAACCTTCAAGATACACAAAGAAGAGGAGGACGGCCTATGCTGGAACGAACCCATGCCCAGAACACCCAAACTTTGCTTTCGAGCCGCATCCCGCGGGATACCGAGCACGAACGTTATCACCCAGAACTGGAAGAAGAGCTGAAGGAATGTCTGTTCTGCCTGCGGCGCAATGAGATGATGTTTGATCTGGAGGTAGATACAGACCTGATCGAGCAGCGCATTTACGAGCGGCAGGCACTTTTGTGCCGCTACCGGTACTTACTGGCCAGGGCGCGGGAGCTGGGGCTGCACACCGTCCTGACGAAGTATCAGCCTGCTGGACAGGTTTGAACAGGTTGGCAGCATAAAAATCTTGACAGAAAGCCCCTTGCGTGTTATCATAAGCAAAGATAAATGCGTACTGGGCTTTGTCCGGCGCGATGAAATTTTGAGAGTTAGAGAGGTTTTCTATTATGGAACGTATTAAGACCATTGCTACTCGTGACCTGACCAAGAGCGTTAAGACCGGCGGCTGCGGCGAGTGCCAGACTTCCTGCCAGTCCGCTTGCAAGACCTCCTGCGGCGTGGCTAACCAGCAGTGCGAGAACAGCAACAAGTAATTTTTGCAACCCCCTGCCGCCTTTGCCGGGCGGCATTTTTTTGTATAATTGGAATGGAGAGTAAAATGGTACACCAGTATCAATTGAACGGCTATAACATCGTGCTGGACACCTGCAGCGGCTCGGTGCATGTGGTGGACGATGTTGCATACGATATCATTGCCATGTACCCGGAGCATACTGCTGACGAGATCGTTTCGGCTATGATGGCAAAGTATGGAGACCGCGAGGATGTCACGGAGGAAGATCTGCGTCAGTGCATCGATGATGTGACCAACCTGAAGGAAGCAGGCAAGCTGTGGACCCCGGATACCTATGAGAATATGGCTTTCGACTTTAAAAACCGCAACACCGTGGTCAAGGCCTTGTGCCTGCATGTTGCACACACCTGCAACCTGAACTGCTCCTACTGCTTTGCTTCGCAGGGCCGCTATCAGGGCGACCATGCGCTGATGAGCTTTGAAGTGGGTAAGCGTGCCATGGACTTCCTGATCGAAAACTCCGGCACCCGCCGCAACCTTGAGGTGGACTTCTTTGGCGGCGAACCGCTGATGAACTTTGATATGGTCAAAAAGCTGGTGGCTTACTGCCGTGAGCAGGAGAAGATCCACAACAAGAACTTCCGCTTTACCATGACCACCAACGGTATGCTGATCGATGACGATGTGATCGATTTCTGCAACAAGGAGTGCCACAATGTGGTGCTGAGTCTGGATGGCCGCAAAGAGGTCAACGACCGCTTCCGCAAGGACTATGCAGGCCATGGCAGCTACGATACCATCGTGCCCAAGTTCCAGGAGTTCGTGAAGAAGCGCGGCGACAAGAACTACTACATGCGCGGCACCTACACCCACTACAACACCGACTTCACCAACGATATCTTCCACATGGCCGACCTCGGCTTTACTGAGCTGAGCATGGAGCCTGTGGTGTCTAAGCCTGGCGACCCCAGTGCCCTGACCGAGGAAGATCTGCCCATCCTGAAGGAACAGTACGAGATCCTTGCCAAGGAAATGATCAAGCGCAACCGCGAGGGCCGCGGCTTTACCTTCTACCACTACATGATCGACCTCACCGGCGGCCCCTGCATCTACAAGCGCATTTCCGGCTGTGGCTCCGGCACGGAGTACATGGCTGTTACTCCTTGGGGCGATCTGTACCCCTGCCACCAGTTTGTGGGCGACCCCAAGTACCTGATGGGCGATATCTGGAAGGGCGTTACGAACACTGCCGTGCGCGATGAGTTCAAGCACTGCAACGCCTATGCCCGCAAGGAGTGCCAGAACTGCTGGGCAAAGCTGTACTGCTCCGGCGGCTGTGCAGCAAACTCCTACCACGCTACCGGCAACATTACCGGTGTGTATGAGTACGGCTGCGAGCTGTTCAAAAAGCGAATGGAATGCGCTATCATGATCAAGGTCGCTGAGAATCAGGAGCTTGCCGCCAAGGGCATCGAGGTGCCTATTGAGCTTGGTTCTACCTGTAACGCCTGTGCTGATGGCGAAGCCTGCGAATGAGCACGACCACGCCTATTGTGGATTTTGTGCGCCGTTACGCACAGTCCGGCACCTCGCGGCTGCATATGCCCGGCCACAAGGGCCAGAGCCTTTTAGGCTTTGAGCCGTGGGACATTACCGAAATAAAGGGTGCGGATGAACTGTATGGGGCTGACGGCATCATTGCCCAGAGCGAAGCCAACGCTACCCGGCTGTTCGGCACGGTGCATACCTATTACAGCACAGAGGGCTCGTCCCAGTGCATCCGTGCAATGCTGTGCCTTGCACTGCAGGCTGCGCCCGCAGCCGGACAGCGCCCGGTCCTGCTGGCAGCGCGCAACGCTCACAAAGCGCTGTTGTATGCGGCGGCGCTGCTGGATTTTGATATCCAGTGGCTATGGCCTGCGCCGCAGGATGCCGGTGCACTTTGCAGCTGCCCGGTGTCAACTGCAAAGCTGACAGGTGCTCTGCAGGGTTTGGCGCAGCAGGGCAAAAGGCCCTTTGGCGTCTACATCACCAGTCCGGATTATCTGGGCGGCGTGCAGGATATTGCAGCGCTGGCCGAAGTATGCAAGGATTTTGGCGTTCCGCTTCTGGTGGATAATGCCCACGGTGCTTACCTGCGTTTTCTGCCGCAGGGCGGTCAGCATCCTATTGCGCTGGGCGCGGCCATGTGCTGCGACTCCGGCCATAAAACGCTGCCCGTTGTCACTGGCGGCGCATACCTGCATCTGGGCAAAAATGCCCCCATTCAGGACGAAGCCGCTGTGCGCAATGCACTGGCATTGTTTGGTTCCACCAGTCCGTCTTACCTGATCTTGCAGTCGCTGGACAAATGCAATCAGGTTCTGTCGGAGGGCTATCCGCTGCGGCTTTTGCAGTGCTGCGGATATTTGACCCGCCTGCGCCGGGAGCTGAACGAAGCCGCTGCGGCAAAACACTGCCCGGGGCCGCTGGCACTGGAAAGCGAACCTCTCAAGGTCACGCTGGATGCTGCTACACTGGGCATGACCGGCACAGAGCTTGCAGAAGCGCTGCGCTGCGCAAAGGTCGAGTGCGAATATGCCGACCCGCGCTATGTTGTGCTGATGTTCACCCCGGCAAATCCGCCGCAGGACTTTGAACGGCTGACTTCTGCCGTTCTCCACATTGTGGAAAACCTTACAGGACCGTTCCTGATCCCGGAAAAAAACGATCGTGAGCTTTTGGAGCTGGAACACGAATTGCACACCTGCTGCAGCATCCGGCAGGCCGTGTTTGCCCCGCAGGAGCAGGTGCCCACAGAGCAGGCGGTGGGGCGTATCTGCGCTATGCCGACGGTTTCCTGCCCGCCTGCGATCCCCATTGTGGTCAGCGGCGAGAAGATCACATCGGCTGCCGTCCGGCTGATGCAGAAATACCATGTAATGCAGGCGGCTGTCCTGCGCAAAACGATCTGATTGTTTCAAAAGGCCCAAAGGCATCGTGCGTTTTGCACGGTGCCTTTTTTGCGCGCATATCCTGCAAAGCATGTGCATACTTTTCCAGTAGAGACGGACAGGGAAAGGAGCACACTGCATGGAACTGAAGATCTTTCGGGATACGCTGCCGCAGGCAGGCACGAGCTGCACCGTCAAGGCAGAACTTCCGCTGGAAACCGAGATCCTGATTTCAGATTATCTTCCGCCGGTGTTCAAGCTGGTCAAATGCTTTGCAAAACCGGTGGTGCTGCAAAAGCAGCTGCAGCCCGGGCGGCTTACATTGGAAGGCTATCTGCGCTGCACTGTGTTTTATCAGGGCGAGGACGGGGCCGGGCTTTGCCAGACCGAGCAGAAGCTGCCGTTTACAAAGCAGCTGGAGGTGCCGGAATTTTCCTTCACCAGCTGGATGGCCATGGTAGAAGGGCAGACCGAATACCTCAACTGCCGGGCAGTAAACCCGCACCGCATCGAGGTGCGCGGAGCCTATGGTCTTGTAGTTACTATCCATACACAGGATAAACAGGAACTGATCACGGCGCTGGCCGATGGCGGCATTGAACAGAAATTGCAGACGCTGAACGGCGTGCGCAGCACCGCGGTGCTGGAAAAGCTGGTCACTGTGGAAGGGGAGCTTGTTTTTGCAAAGCCGCCCGCAGCCATTCTGGATATTACCGGCAGCGCCGCCGTGCGGGAGGTAAAGCTGCTGGCGGGCAAGGCAGTGGTCAAGGGCGAGGTACGTGCCCAATGCGCCTGGCGCGCGGAAGGCGAAAGCAGCCTGCAAAGTCAGGCGGCATCCCTGCCGTTCAATCAGGTGGTGGATCTGGAAGGCGTAGCAGAGGACTGCAGATGCATGTGCGTGCTGGAGCCGGTGGGCTTTGCCCTTGCGGAGGGCGAACAGGAAGCCAGCGGCCAACTGACAGCCAGCGTGATGATGCATTTGCACGCATGGCGGCCCTGCCAGTTGCAATACGTAGCGGATGCCTTTTCTACGCAGTTTGAAACCGCCGTCACGCCGCAGGAATTGGCAGCAGAAGATCTTGCCTGTATGCTGAACGAGACAGCATCTTCCACGGCCTCCGGGCCGCTGCCAGATGCGGATGCTCAACTGCGCGCCTGCTTTGTGTCTTATGGACCGGCGCAGGTAACACCTTACCGCGACGGCTGGGCCTTTACGGTGCGTGCCGTTGCCACAGCCTTTGCCGAGAACAGTCTTGCCGAGCTGGAAAGCTACGAAAAAACACTGGAGCTTGTCTTTCCGCTTGCAGTAGAAGCCCCGCCGGGTGCACAGTTCAGCCCGGAATGCTGGCTGAGCACCGAGAACATCCAGTGCAGCTGCACTGGCGGCACATTGGAAGTGACGGTCACCGCCCGTGCCGAAGGAGCCATCCTCTGCCGGAGCACACATTCGGGCATCGGCAGCATTGAGCTGGGCGAACCGCTGACGACTCCGGACCCGGAGATCGCACTGCGCATCTACTATGCACAGGCAGGGGAGGAGTTGTTCGGCATTGCCAGACGGTTCCATGTGTCACCGGCACAGATCCTGACGGCAAATGGGCTGGAAGCCGGTACGCAGGTCCTGCCGCAGGCGATGCATTTTCTGGTGCCGGGCGCATAAATCGACGAAGAACGCTGCCTTTTCAGGCGGCGTTTTCCTTTTGTGCCGAAAAGAAAGTGAAAAAGCCCTTTCTTCTCTGTGTGCGGGAGAGTATAATAAAAAGCGGTGTTTGAAATAGGAAAGGAGTAAAAAAACAAAGATGAATTCCAAAAGTAAGCTCCTTGCCCCGGAGCTTGTCAATGCAGAAAGGCCGGTTTGGGCTTTCAGCAAAAAGATTTTCTGTGAGGGCATGCGGGATGGCGTTCCCATTGCGCTGGGCTATTTTGCTGTTTCCTTCTCGCTGGGCATTGCGGCCCGCCGGGCAGGTTTTACCCCGTTTCAGGGCTTTCTGGTCAGCCTACTGAACAACGCTTCGGCAGGCGAATACGCTGCATTTGCCATCATCATGGCCAATGCGACCTATCTGGAAGTGGCCATCATCACACTGATCGCCAATGCGCGCTATCTGCTCATGAGCTGCGCACTGGCCCAGCGCTTTGCGCCGGGCACACCCTTCTGGCACAGGCTGCTCATCGGTTATGATGTGACAGACGAGCTTTTTGGCATCACCATTGCACGGCCCGGCAGCCTGAACCCATATTATACCTACGGTGCCATTCTGCTGGCGGCACCGGCTTGGGCCATCGGTACAGCGTTGGGCATCATTGCGGGCAATCTGCTGCCGCTGCGGGCTGTCAGTGCGCTGAGCGTTGCCCTTTACGGCATGTTCCTTGCCATCATCATTCCTCCGGCGCGTAAGAGCAGGGTGGTAGCTGCACTTGTTGCCATCAGCTTTGCACTGAGCTTTGTGTGCAATTACCTGCCGGGTATCTCCGCTCTTTCGGAGGGCACGCGTACCATTTTGCTCACAGTGCTCATTTCCAGCGCTGCAGCAGTTCTTTTTCCGGTAAATCCAGAAGAGCAGGAGGCAGAGCATGACGCATAATCATTACATTTACATTGCAGTGATGGCGCTGGTATCCTATGCCATCCGCATCCTTCCGCTCACACTGATCCGCAAGCCCATCAAAAATCGCTTCATTCAGTCGTTTCTGTATTATGTGCCCTATGTGACGCTGGCGGTCATGACCTTCCCGGCCATTGTCAACGCGACCCAGAGCCCGGCTGCCGGTGCCATGGCGCTGGTGGTAGGCATTGCAGCTGCTTGGTTCGGCGCAAGCCTGTTTCAGGTATCTGTGGCCTGCTGTGCCGTCGTGTTCGTGCTGGAACTGTTCCTTTAAAATTTTTGTGCCCGGCAGGCTGTCATGCTGCTGGGCACTTTTTCATTGCCCTGCAGGAGGAAATTATCATGAAAAAAATTCTTATCACAGGTGCAGGCGGCTTTGTCGGCTCCCGCATTTTGCAGCAGTGGCAGGGAAAGTACGAGCTTTGCGCCCTTCCAAAAGGCTTTTTCTGTACAGCCGATGAAGCTCTCACCCGTGCACAGGTGGAAGCTTTGCATCCGGATGTGATCCTGCACACCGCCGCTCTTTCCGATACCAGTTACTGTGCGCAGCATCCGGCAGAAGCTTACCGTGCCAATGTGGAGCTGCCAGTCTGGTTGGCACGGGCTGCGCAGCAGACGAAGGCAAAGCTGGTGGCATTCAGCTCGGATCAGGTCTATGCTGGTGTGCAGCAGCAGGGGCCGCTGCCGGAAACACTGGCCCTGCATCCCGCAAACATTTACGGCCAATACAAGCTGGAAGCAGAGCAGCGTGTGCTGGAGCTCTGCCCGGACTCGGTCCATCTGCGTGCCAGTTGGATGTATGACCTGCCCGGCTATGGGCTGCCCATCCGGGGCAATCTTCCGCTGAATCTTCTGCGTGCCGCGCTGAAGGGAGAGGCTCTGCGCTTCTCCCGGAACGACCACCGCGGCGTGACCTATGTGCGGCAGGTGATCGAAAATCTGGAGCCTGCCATGGCGCTGCCAGGCGGCGTATACAATTTTGGCAGCGGCAATGCCGAAAACATGGTATGCACCGCCCGGCAGTTTGCCGAAACGCTGGGAATCGCTGTGCAGATCGAGGAAGAAAGCTGGGGTCGGAACCTTGTGATGGACACCACAAAACTGGAACGCTTCGGCATCCGGTTCGACACCACTCAGCAGGGCATCCAGCGCTGTTTAAAAGATTACGGGCTGAGAACGCTGTAAAATTTCCATATCGCACAAAAATCAAATAAAACAAAACAAAAAAGCAGGAGTTCTGCGCGAAATTCTTCCGACCAAAGCGGAAAAAACGCACAAAGCGCCCTGCTTTTTGTGTTTCTCAGCGGGAAACAGCCGTTCACGAAAAAGTCATACTTAATTTACAAGGATACGCAGTTTTGCTATAATAAATCCGCTTTTTTGGTAAAGCAGTCGAAAAGAATGATTTTTGTCAAGATTTGAGGAGAGTGGAACATTTGAAGGAAGTCAAGCTCGAAGAGTCGGCGTATCAGTTCGACGCAAAAATGTCCCTGAAACAGGCGATCCCGCTGGGTCTGCAGCATGTCTGCGCCATGTTTGTGGGCAACCTGACCCCGCTGCTGATCATCACCAGTGCCTGCGGCATTGCGGGTGGTGAGTTCGCAGATCTGCAGGTCACGTTGCTGCAGAGCGCCATGTTTGTGGCCGGTGTAGTCACGCTGGTACAGCTGTTCACCATCGGCCCCGTGGGCGGTAGTGTGCCCATCATCATGGGCACCAGTTCCGGTTTTATTGGCGTGTTCAACAGTGTTGTTGGCAGCATGGGCGGCGGTGTGCTGGCCTATGGTGCCATTATGGGTGCATCCATCATCGGCGGCATTTTTGAAAGCGTGCTGGGCTTCTTCCTCAAGCCCCTGCGCAAGTTCTTCCCGCCGGTCGTCACCGGTACAGTTGTGCTTTCCATCGGTCTTTCGCTGATCTCGGTGGGTATCAATTCCTTTGGCGGCGGCAACAGCGCAAAAGACTTTGGCTCCATGGAAAATCTGCTGCTGGCCCTGTTCGTATTGGTGGTCATTCTGATCTTCAAGCATTGGACCACGGGCTTCCTCAGCTCTTCCGCAATCCTGATCGGCATTCTGGCCGGTTACGTTGCGGCCTTTGTCATGGGTCTGATGCTGCCCACCACCGGTGTCACTGCCGATGGTGTAGAGTTTACCAAGGCATGGGTGCTCAACTGGAATAAGGTGGCACAGGCCTCTTGGTTTGCCATTCCCAAGCTGATGCCGGTCAAGATCGTGTTTGATATGCGCGCTATTATGCCGGTGATGATCATGTTCGTTGTTACCGCTGTTGAGACCGTGGGTGATATCTCCGGCGTCATGGAGGGCGGCATGAATCGTGAACCCACCGATAAAGAGCTGTCCGGCGGTGTGATCTGTGACGGTCTGGGCTCCTCCTTTGCGGCTCTGTTCGGTGTACTGCCCAACACTTCCTTCAGCCAGAACGTGGGTCTGGTGGCCATGACCAAAGTGGTCAACCGCATGGCTCTGGCCTCCGGTGCCATCTTCCTGATCCTGTGCGGCCTGATCCCCAAGCTCGGCGCACTGATCTCCATTATGCCGCAGGCCGTTCTGGGCGGTGCTGCCGTTATGATGTTCTCTTCCATCGTGGTCAGCGGCATCCAGCTCATCACCAAGGAAAAGATGACCCCGCGTCAGCTTACCATCGTCTCGGTGGCTCTGGGTGTTGGCTACGGCATGGGTGCCAACAGCGGTATTCTGGCACAGGCTCCGCACGCTTTACAGCTGATCTGCGGCGAGTCCGGCATCGTTCCGGCTGCGTTCGTGGCGATCCTGCTGAATGTGCTGCTGCCGAAGGATGACAAGGCAGTATAAAGCTCAAAGCTTTTGCCGGGCCAGCGCTTCCAATTGCGCAAGTGCTTCGGGCGTGTCGGCGTCGGCCAATTCATTCCGATCCGCAATGTAAACGGTGTGAACATGCGCGGGATATTTCCGAAGCAGAACACTTCCGCCCATGCCCTGCGGCAAGGTGAGCAGTTCCTGAAAAAGTCCTTTTTCAAACAGAACGGGACTTCCAGTAAGGGGAGACGGGTCGTTACGGACCCGGAATCCCAGACGGAAGATCTCCCGTTCTGTTTCTTTTTGCCGTTCCAGCCGAGTTCTTTGATCCCATCCGGAGATGCCTGCCATGGCTTCCACTGTCTCGCGGCACAAAAGCGGTTGGTCTCCCGGCAGGAACATGCAGCCAAAAAGCTCCGGAACCTGTTCCAGCAGCGCAGAAAGGCCCAGCCGCACCGTATCGTTTCGACCAGGCAGATCGTGCAGCAGCACCGGAACATTGCGGGAGCGGCAAAGCTGCGCAACTTCGTCCGAACGTGTCACCACGATGCGGGCCGAAAGCTTTGGAGTATCGGTCGCTGCAAATGCGCGGCATAGCATCGGTTCCCCGCAGAACGGCGCAAGGAGTTTGTTGGAGCCGAAGCGCTGGCTCAGACCGGATGCCATGATGACACAGCCCACCGGAAGAAGTTCTTTCATATAGTACCACTCTTTCTGAAACGAATTCACAATAGTATTATATCGAAATCTGTGTTAAAATAAAAGAAAAGAGAAAAAAAGAGAGAGGAACCTGCATCTATGATGACGATCCGAGAATATAAGCGGGCCGAAAGTCTGGAAGAAGCGTGGCAGCTGAACCAGAAAAAGGCCAACCGTGTGCTGGGCGGCATGATCTGGCTCAAAATGGAGAACATCAATGTCGGTACAGCCATCGACCTGTCCGGTCTGGGACTGGACACCATAGAGGAGACCGAGGACAGCTTTTCCATTGGTGCCATGGTTACACTGCGCCAGCTGGAAGAGCACGCCGGTCTTGCTGCGTATACCCATGGCGCAGTAAAGGAAGCACTGCGGCATATCGTGGGCGTGCAGCTGCGCAATCTGGCAACTGTGGGCGGCAGCATCTACAGCCGGTTCGGCTTTTCCGATGTGCTCACGCTGTTTATGGCCATGGACTGTTCGGTAGAGTTGTATAAGGGTGGGATCATATCCCTGCAGGAGTATGCTGAGCGCCCTTATGACCGGGACATCCTTGTGCGGCTGATCGTTAAAAAGGAAGAAGCAGAATTTTTCTATCAGTCCGTGCGCAACAGCCAGACTGATATCCCGGTGCTTACCTGCGCTGCCGCCCGTCTGGAAAACGGCAGCTATCGCATTGCGATCGGTGCGCGGCCGCTCAAGGCTGTGCTGTTTGAGCTGCCGGCAAAGGCGGGTGTTTCTGCGCAGGAACTGGCGCAGAACTTTGCCGATGAAGTAAAGCAAAAAATTGTCACTGGCTCCAATATGCGCGGCAATGCCGAGTACCGCCGCCATCTGGCAGGCGTTCTGACAAAACGTGCTGTTCTGGAACTGGAAGCACGCACGGCACAGGAGGAAAATTAAATGCAGATCACTCTTACATTGAACGGCATCAAGGTCACAGAGGATGTGGCTGCAGATATGCTGCTGATCGATTTTGTACGTGCCCACGGCTGCAAGAGCGTCAAGCGCGGCTGTGAGACCTCCAACTGTGGTCTGTGCACGGTGTTTCTGGACGAGAAACCGGTGCTGTCCTGTTCGGTACTGGCAGCGCGTGCCAGCGGCCACAGCATTACCACACTGGAAGGCCTGCAGGAAGAAGCCGCGGAGTTCGGCGGCTTTATCGCAGATCAGGGTGCAGAGCAGTGTGGCTTCTGCAATCCGGGCTTTATCATGAACGCGCTGGCCCTCTTCCGCGAGAATCCGTACCCCAGTGAGGAAGAAGTGAAGGAATATCTCTCCGGCAACCTCTGCCGCTGCTCTGGCTATGAGGGCCAGCTGCGCGGCATCATGAACTTTCTGGCATGGAAAAAGCAGAAGGAGGCCGCAGAATGAGTACCATCAACAAGCCTTTCCGTAAAAAGGATGCCATGCAGCTGGTCACCGGCCAGCCCGTCTATATGGACGATGTGATCCCGCAGGACTGCCTGATCGTAAAGCTGCTGCGCTCTCCGCACGCAAATGCCATCGTCAAAACTATCAATACGGCTGTAGCAAAAAAGGTGCCCGGCATCGAGGCAATCTTTACATGGGAGGATGTGCCGCAGGATGCGCCGCGCTACACGCAGGCTGGCCAGACCTATCCGGAAGCCAGTCCGCGTGACCGCCTGCTCATTGACCGCCATGTGCGCTTTGTGGGCGATGTGGTGGCCATTGTGGCCGGTAAGGACGAAAAGTGCGTGGATAAGGCTCTCAAGCTCATCAAGGTGGAATATGAGGTTTTGGAAGCAGTGCTGGACTATCACACTGCCAAGGACAACCCCATTCTGGTGCATCCGGAGGACAACTGGGCCAGTCTGTGCCCGGTGGGAGCCGACAACAAACGCAACCTCTGCGCCCACGATGAGAGTGGTTCCGGCGATATCGATGCTGTATTGGCGGCCAGCGATGTAGTCATTGACCACATTTACCACACCAAAGCCTGCCAGCAGGCCATGATGGAGACCTTCCGCACCTACTGCTCCATTGATACCTATGGGCGGCTGAATGTGCTCAGCTCCACGCAGATCGTGTTCCATGCACGGCGCAATATTGCGAACGCACTGCATATTCCCAAATCCATGGTGCGCGTGGCAAAGCCCCGCATCGGCGGCGGATTTGGTGCCAAGCAGACGGCGGTCAGTGAGGTATATCCGGCTTTTGTGACTTGGAAGACCAAAAAGCCCTCCAAGATCATTTTCAGTCGTGTGGAAAGCCAGATCGCATCCTCGCCGCGTCACGAAATGGAGATCCATGTGCGGCTGGGTGCCACGAAGGACGGCGTTGTGAAGGGCATTGATCTGTACACCCTTTCCAATACCGGTGCTTACGGTGAGCATGGCCCTACGACTGTGGGCCTTTCCGGTCACAAGTCCATCCCGCTGTACGGCAAGGCAGAAGCCTTCCGCTTTATCAGTGATGTGGTGTATACGAACCACATGTCTGCCGGTGCTTACCGCGGTTACGGCGCAACGCAGGGACTGTTTGCCGTAGAATCTGCTGTCAATGAACTGGCTCATAAGCTGAATATGGACCCCTTTGAGCTGCGGCTGAAAAACGCCGTACAGGAGGGCGATGTGATGCCCGCCTACTATGGGGCTGTCAACACCAGCTGCGCGCTGGACCGCTGCCTTGTCAAGGTGCGGAATATGATCGACTGGGAGCACAAATACCCTGCCCGTGATATGGGCAACAGCAAGGTGCGCGCTGTCGGTATGGGCATGGCGATGCAGGGCTCCGGCATTTCCGGCATGGATGTGGGCAGTGCCACCCTGAAACTGAATGACGATGGCTTCTACACCCTGCTGATCGGTGCGGCCGACATGGGCACCGGCTGTGACACTACACTGGCGCAGATCGCCGCCGAAGTGCTGGACTGCCCGCTGGACAATATCACGGTCTTCGGAGCTGATACGGATACCTCGCCCTATGACTCCGGCTCCTATGCGTCCAGTACCACTTACGTTACCGGAAAGGCCACCGAAAAGTGTGCCATGAAGCTGCGCGGCCAGATCTGCAAGCTGGGCGCAGAGCTGCTGGAATGCACCGAGGACGAGGTGAAATTTGATGGAAAAGATGTTTTCAAGAGCAAAGATCCCACACAGAAAAAGTCTCTGAGCGAGATCGCGTATGCTTCTCAGTTCGGCCATATGGTTCCGCTGGAAGCCACCGAAACGCATACTTCGCCTTTGTCGCCGCCGCCGTTCATGGTTGGTGCTGCTGAGGTGGAAGTGGATACTGAGACCGGCGAGGTAAAGCTGCTGGAATTTGATGCCTGTGTGGACTGCGGCACGCCCATCAACCCGAACCTGACCCGTGTGCAGGCTGAGGGCGGTCTGCTGCAGGGCATCGGCATGACTCTGACCGAAAACATCACCTACGATAAAAATGGCTACCCGGAAGAGAACTCTCTGTTCCAGTACAAAATTCCGGCCCGCACCGATGTGGGCAAGATCAAGGTTGAATTCGAGAGCAGCTATGAACCCAACGGACCCTTTGGCGCAAAGTCCATCGGCGAGGTGGTCATCAATACACCGCTGCCTGCCATTTCCGATGCGATCTACAATGCCATTGGTACCCGGTTCTATGAGCTGCCCATCACACCGGAAAAAATCGCCATGGCAGTTGCAGAAAAGCAGAAATGATCGACGAAAAAATTTTTCCGTTTCTTGCGGAGAAGGGACATGTTATTTCTCTGGTGGGCGGCGGCGGAAAGACCACACTGATGTACAATCTGGCTGCGCACTGCGCCCACAAGGGCTGGCGGGTATTGGCCGCTACCACCACCCATATTATGCAGCCGCCCGGCGGGGTCTGGGCACAGACGGATGCAGAGCTTTTCCGCCTGTGGAAGTGCGGCAGTTATGCCGTGGCCGGAACTGCTGCACACGGCGGCAAATTGACGGCCCCGCCGCAGGCACAGCTGGAGCGCTGGATGACCCTTGCAGATATCGTGCTCATTGAAGCGGACGGCGCAAAACGGATGCCCTGCAAGGCACCCGCTGCGCACGAGCCGGTGCTTTTACCGCAGTGCGATACGGTTCTGGCCGTAGCAGGGCTTTCTGCGTTGAGGCATCCGCTCCGGGAGGTCTGTTTCCGGGCAGAGCTTGCCGCAGAGCTGCTTTGTGTTCCGCAGGATGCGCAGTTGACACCGGAACTTCTGGCAAATCTGCTTGCAAGTGAAGCCGGTGGAAGGAAGGCTGTAGGGGATCGCAGCTTTTATGTTGTACTCAATCAGGTCGATACAAAAGAGCAGGCTGCCCTGGCCCGGCAGGTGGCTGATATTCTGAAAAAAATTTATCGGATTTCCTGCGCTATGTCTCATTTCGAGAAAGGAGAACGTGCATGAGCAAAGAGGGCAAGATCGTGTTCTGCACCGGCGGCGGATGCACTGCAAAGCTGGGAGCGGGTGTGCTGAGCCGCATTCTGGAAAAGCTGCCGCGCGGTGCAAGAGACCCGAGCCTTCTGGTCGGGTACGACAGCCGGGATGATGCGGCTGTATACCGCATAACAGATGATATCGCGCTGGTACAGACAGTGGATTTTTTCCCGCCGATGGTGGATGACCCCTATACCTTCGGCCAGATCGCAGCGGCCAACGCCCTGAGTGATGTCTATGCCATGGGTGGCGAGGTTAAGACTGCACTGAACCTTGTCTGCTTCCCGGAGAGCATGGATCTGAACATTCTGGGCGAGATTCTGCGCGGCGGAGCCAAGAAGGTGGCCGAAGCGGGCGGAAGCCTTGCAGGCGGGCATTCCATTGCCGATACAGGTGTGAAATACGGACTTTCGGTGACTGGCCTTGTGGACCCGAAAAAAATGTATACGAATGATTCCGGCAGGCCCGGCGACAAGCTGATTTTAACAAAAGCTCTGGGCGTGGGCCTGATCTGCACGGCAAACCGTGTGGGCGAAGCGGCACCGGAAGATATGGCCGGTGCCATTGCGTCCATGACAACGCTGAACAAAAACGCTGCCGAGATCAGCCGAAAGTATACGGTCCACGCGGCAACCGATGTGACCGGTTTCAGTTTTCTGGGCCATCTGCACGAGATGATGGGCGGAAAGCTTTCCTGTATCATTGATGCACGGATGGTGCCGGTTCTACCGGGAGCCGAAAAAGCGGCAGATGATTTTTTGTATACCGCTGCCGGACAGCGCAACCGCAACCATACCGGCCCATATGTCACTTTTGAAAATGTGCCGTTTGCAATGGAAGAGGTGCTGTTTGACCCACAGACATCCGGCGGACTATTGCTGGCCGTGTTGCCAGAAGAAGCAAATGCGCTGGAAGCGGAGCTGCAGGCCGCTGGCCTGCCCGCAAAGATCGTGGGTGAGATCATACCCAAAACCGAACAGGAAATCACTGTAAAATACTGATGGAGACCTACAATTATGATGCTGAAAGTTGATGCCCGTGGTGACGCATGCCCGCTGCCCGTTGTAAAAGCCAAAAAGGCGATCTCTGAACTGAAGGGTGCCGGTGAGGTGGAAGTGCTGGTGGATAATGAGATCGCCGTGCAGAACCTTACCAAAATGGCCCAGCAGAAAGGTTATCAGTACAGCGCCGAAAAGCTGGCCGAGCGGGAATACCGCGTGCTGTTCACGGTCGGCGAAGCGTCCGAAACACCCACTGAAGAAGCACCGGCCTGTGCACCGGACACCCGCACGGACACGGTGGTTGCCATCAGCTCTGATAAAATGGGCATTGGCGCAGATGACCTTGGCAAGTCCCTGCTCAAGGCCTTTGTGTTCGCACTTACCCAGCAGGATCAGCTGCCAAAAACAGTGCTGTTCTATAACGGCGGCGCGTCCCTGACCTGTGAGGGTTCGCCCATGCTGGATGACCTGAAGGCACTGGAAGCACAGGGCGTGGAGATCATGACCTGCGGCACCTGCCTGAATTTCTATGGCCTGACCGAAAAGCTTGCTGTTGGCAGTGTGACCAACATGTACACCATCGTGGAAAAGCTGACGCAGGCAGGCAACGTGGTGAAACCGTGATCTATCTGGATAACGCTGCCACGACCCTGCGCAAGCCGCCGCAGGTAGAGCAGGCTGTGCTGGACGCAATGCGCACGGCAGGCAATCCGGGACGGGGTGCCCATGAGCCCACGCTGCACGCAAGCCGCCTTGTTTATGCTGCACGGTGCGCAATGGCAAAGCTCCTCCACGCACCAGACCCGTCCTGTATTGCCTTTGCGGCAAATGCAACGGAGGCCTTGAACATTGCATTGGGGGGCCTTTTTGCACCGGGCGATCATATCATCACAACGGTATGTGAGCATAACTCTGTTCTGCGGCCGCTCTACCGGCTGCGGGAACAGGGCTTGCAGTTCAGTTTTGCGGGTGTGGATGAGCGCGGACGGCTGCAATATGATGACTGGGATAAGCTGGTTCAGCCCAATACAAAAGCGCTGGTCGTAACAGGTGCTTCCAATGTGACCGGCAACGGAACAGATCTTGCAAAAGCAGCGGGTTTTGCGCACCGGAACGGCCTGCTGCTGATCGTGGATGCGGCCCAGACGGCGGGTTCACAGCCCATTGACGTACAGGCACTGGGCATTGATGTGCTATGCTTCACCGGGCATAAGGCGCTGCTTGGCCCGCAGGGAACAGGCGGCTTGTATGTGCGCCCGGGGCTTTCCATCCAGCCATTGGTAGTGGGAGGCAGCGGCGTACACAGCTTTGATGAACAGCATCCCGCACAGATGCCCACCGCTCTGGAAGCCGGGACGCTCAATGTTCCGGGTCTGGCGGGCCTGTGTGCCGGTGTGGAATGGATTCTGGCTCAGGGTGTGGAAACGCTGTGTGCAAAAGAAACTGCACTGGCGGCGCTCTTTTATAAAAACATTCGAGATCTGCCGAACGTGAAGATCTACGGCGACCCGGAAATGGCGCTGCACGCTCCCATTATCTCGCTCAACATCGGAGACGAAGATTCAGCCCGCATTGCAGATATTCTGTGGGAGGACTACAGCATCTGTGTGCGTGCCGGCGCGCACTGTGCACCGCTGATGCATAAAGCGCTGGGCACGGTGGAACAGGGCGTGGTACGGTTCAGCTTTTCGCATTTCAATACGGAAGCCGAAGTGCTGCAGGCCGCAGCCGCTGTTCAGGAGCTTGCACAGGAGATCTGATATGCGCATCAAAAAAACTTATATTGTTCTTTCATTCCGCACAACGCTGGATGCCATGGAATGGGAAAAGCAGTGCCTTGCGGAGAAGGTTCCGGGCAGGCTCATCCCACTGCCGCGCGAGATCTCCGCAGGCTGCGGCCTTGCCTGGCGGATGCTGCCGGAAGAATTTGAGCAGTGGCAGAACCGGCTGGACCCGGCACGTTACGATCAGGCCGCAGCAGTAGAACAGTAATAAAGATAAAACAGGAGAATGACGCATGGGTAAAATGCCGCTTTATACAATGCTGCAAAAAGCCCGTTCTGCGGGCGGCTGGACGATGGTGGCCCAGTTAGAGGGCGATGCCGCGGGGAGCCAGCTGCTTTTGCTGGAGGGCAGGCCTGTGTGGCAGAGGGGAGACAGCACCGTACTGCTGCAGCACCTGACAGAACTGCAGGGCTGCACAGCAGCTGGTATTCACTCTGTTGCAGGCACAGACATCTTTGCGGAGCGCTTTGGCGCGGTGCCGCAGCTGGTAGTCTGCGGCGGTGGACATGTGGCTGCAGCCGTTGTGCAGCTTGCAAAGCTGCTGGGCCTGACGGTCCTTGCAATGGATGACCGCGAGGAATATGCACAGCAGCTGCGGCTGGCCGGAGCCGATAAAGTGCTCTGCCTGCCGTTTGATAAAGCGCTTGCGCAGGTACCTGACGGCGCAGAGACTTATTTTGTGGTCGTCACCCGGGCACATGCATTTGATGTGGACTGCCTGAAAGTGATATTAAAAAAGCCTGCAGCCTATGTTGGCATGATGGGCAGCCGTGGGCGTGCCGCACTGGTGCGCCGTCAACTTCTGGAAGCCGGTATCGATGCCGAAAGAGTGGAGGCGTTGTACGCCCCCATCGGGCTTTCCATCGGCTCACAGACGGCAGAGGAGATCGCACTTTCCATTCTGGCACAGATCGTATCGATCAAGAATGCGCGGCCGCAGACGGAGGGCTTTTCATCTGCCCTTCTGGAAGCCATGGCTCAGACAGATGCCGCCGGGCAGCAGGCGGTGCTTGCCGTGATTGCGGCGCGGCACGGCTCTACGCCGCGGGAAATCGGCGCAAAAATGCTGGTTCGCACAGACGGCTCTATTGTGGGCAGCGTGGGCGGCGGTATTATGGAGCACCGCACCATTCTGGCTGCACAGGAAATGCTGACGGGAGCTGCTCCGGCGTATCAACGGCTGCATTTTTCGGCAGACGGCAAAAATGATGATGCAGCAATTGCTGCCTGCGGTGGGTCTATGGAGATCGTATTGACTCGACTCCAGCCCGGAGAGGAGATCAAATGAAGAAGGATGCACTGATCCTTGTGCGCGGCGGTGGCGACCTTGCTACCGGCACCATTCACCGGCTGTGGAGCGCAGGCCTGCGTGTGCTGGTGCTGGAAGCGGAGCATCCGGCGGCGATCCGGCGGCAGGTTTCTCTGTGCGAAGCCGTTTATGAAGGTGAGACCGCCGTTGAAGGTCTGCGTGCGGTACGGATCGAAACTCTGGCACAGGCAGAAGAAATCTGGAAACAGAATGCCGTTCCTGTTCTGGTAGACCCGCAAGGCAAAAGCATTGCGCCCGCAAAGCCGGATGTCCTTGTGGATGCGATCCTTGCCAAAAAGAATCTTGGCACAACGCGGGATATGGCACCCCTGACCATTGCACTCGGCCCCGGTTTCACGGCCGGGCAGGATGTGGATGTGGTGGTGGAGACCAAACGCGGCCACCGGCTGGGACGCATCATTCGGGAAGGCAGTGCCATCCCCGATACCGGCATTCCCGGAATCATTGGCGGCTACGGAAAAGAGCGCGTGATCCATGCCGGCACGGCCGGTATATTTATGGATCTCCGCGAAATTGGAGATATTGTGGAAGCGGGTGAGACCATTGCGCAGATCCGCACGGCAGATGGTGCCATGATCTCTGTGACCACGCAGATCACGGGCATTCTGCGCGGGCTTCTGCGCAGCAGTTATCCGGTAACGCCCGGTTTTAAGGTGGCCGATATAGACCCCCGCAAAGAGGAGCTTTCCAACTGCTTTCTCATTTCGGATAAGGCCCGCTGCATCGCGGGCAGTGTGCTGGAACTTGTCTGCGCTCAACTGTGGAAATAAAACTGTAAAAAGCAAAACCTCCGCTTCCCGGCGGCAGTACCGACAGGGAAGCGGAGGTTTCTATTTTTCATTTCAGTTGCGGTAGCAGCGGTCCTGGCCTACCAGCCAGTCCTCACACAGGCGCTGGGCTTCCTCCAAACTGCGGCTCTCGCAGTCGAAGAATGCACCGTGCATCGAGCGATAGGAGTAGTGAACTCTCGGAATACCGTTGCCATCCTTGAAGCGTTCGCAGCGTTCTTCACCGGGCATCAGAAAAAGTTGTTCCATGGTTCCTTCTCCTTTGATTTCAGCATTCCGGAGCGGCCGGCCGGGTGCAAGCCGCACAACGCTTGCTATTGTAGCACGCAGGGGAAAAGTTTACTATTGCCTTTTTGGCCAAAGATATGCTTTGTTTTTCTCTGTGGTTGTGGCACAAAAGGGCTTGACAAGATCATTTGTACAGGATGCATTCCTGTTCCTGCATTTTCTTTTTTGCCGCTGACGCTTTGCAGGGGCAGCTGCCTTGGCGTATGAAAAAACCGATGGAACGGATGAAAATATTTTGTGTACTTTTCACAGTTTTCTTCTCGAGATTTTGGTGGTACAATAGAAGCATTAAAATATATCCTTTCAGGAGGAGCACATGGCAGAAAAGAATATTGAACTGGATAGTGTAGAGGTCGCCGCAGCTGTTTTTGGCAACTGCGACCGGAACATCCGTCTGCTGGAGAACGAATTTTCTGTTACGGCGGTCTGCCGGGGCACGCAGCTGCGGCTTTCAGGCGAACCGGCCAATGTTGCCGCGGCCAGCCGCGCTGTGGAGGGAATGCTGCTTCTGATCGAGAATCATACACCGCTGGAGGACCAGACCGTGCGCTACTGCATCAGTCTGGCGCACGACGGAGCAGAAAAGCGGGTCAAGGAACTGACCGAAGATTTTGTTACCGTAACGGTCAAGGGACGGCCGATTCGGCCCAAAACACTGGGCCAGAAGGAATATCTCAATGCCATCCGCACCAATGCCATCACCTTTGGCGTTGGCCCGGCGGGTACCGGCAAGACCTATCTGGCCGTTGCCATGGCGGTAAAGGCTTTTAAAGCCAAGGATGTTTCCCGCATCGTGCTCACCCGCCCGGCAGTGGAAGCAGGTGAAAAGCTGGGCTTTCTGCCCGGTGATCTGCAGCAGAAGGTAGACCCTTATCTGCGCCCACTGTATGACGGCCTGTTTGATATGCTGGGTGCTGAAACTTACGAGCGCCTTGTGGAAAAGCAGATCATTGAGGTTGCACCGCTTGCCTATATGCGCGGGCGCACGCTGGATGATTCCTTTATCATTTTGGACGAGGCACAGAACACCACACCGGAGCAGATGAAAATGTTCCTCACACGTATGGGTGTCGGCTCCAAGGTGGTGGTTACCGGTGATGTGACCCAGATCGATCTGCCGGAACGCACCCGCAGCGGTCTTGTGGATGCACTGCACGTGCTTAAAAATGTAAATGGGATTGCACAGTGCTATTTTACTGAGAAAGATGTTGTGCGCCACCGTCTTGTGCAGGAGATTATCAAGGCTTACGAAAAGGCTGCACACCCTGAAAAATAAAATCACCAGAATTCATATAAAGCCATCAAAAACAGAAAGGAGTGGACTGATTTATGTCCAATAAAGTTTTGATCACCAATTCACAGAAGGCCGTCAAGGTTCCTTCCGGTCTGCGCATTCTCATCCGCCGTGCCTGTAATGCCGTGTTGGAGTATGAGCATTTTGAAGCTCCTGCAGAGATCAGCGTGACCTTTGTGGATAACGCCGCCATTGCTGAGCTGAACAACCAGTACCGCAATAAGCCCATGCCCACCGACGTGCTGAGCTTCCCTCTGGGGGTAGACGGCAAATATGATGTTGACGAGAACAACGGCTGCAAAATGCTGGGTGACATCGTCATCAGTATGGAGCGTGCACAGGAGCAGGCAAACCTCTACGGCCATCCGCTGCAGCGTGAGGTGGCGTTCCTGACGGTGCACTCCATGCTGCACCTGCTGGGCTACGACCACGAAAATGGCGGTCTGGAAGCCATGCGGATGCGTGAGAAAGAGGAAGCTGTTCTGCTGCAGCTGGGCCTGCCGCGCACCGTAAGCTATACCGAGTAATTGATTCACCGTGCGGTTGCCGCACAATACAGACAGGAGCTAGATTTTGAGTAACGCTACACCCATTCAGGGGCATTATGATACTTCTTCCGTTTTTGTGGCTGTCATTGGCCGTCCCAATGTAGGCAAATCCAGTCTGACCAACCTTCTGGTTGGCGAAAAGGTAGCCATTGTCACTTCCAAACCGCAGACCACCCGCACCCGCATTACCGGCGTGATCACCCGCGGGCCGCTGCAGTATGTGCTGCTGGATACACCCGGTGTGCACAAGGCACGCAACAAACTGGGTAAACGGATGGATAAGACTGCCAGCGATTCCATTGCAGATGTGGATGTTTCCATGATGCTGTTTGAGCCTTACGGCGCACTGAATGAATCGGAAATGGTGCTGGTGGATATGCTGCGCAGCAGCGGCGGCCCGGCAATTGCAGTCATCAACAAGACCGACCTTGTCAAGGAGCCTGCTGATCTGGAAGCCCGCAAAGAAGAGCTGAAGGCATTGGGTGTATTCGACGATATCTACACCATCAGCGTCCGTGATAACGACGGCTGCGAAGTGCTGTTCGATGCTTTGAGCCGCTATGCTGTGGAAGGCCCGCATTATTTTGATGATGATGCCTACACGGATATGCCGGAAAAGGAGCTTGTGGCGGAGGTCATCCGTGAAAAGGCCCTGCTGTTCATGCGCGACGAGATCCCCCATGGCATTGCTGTTGTGGTGGAGCGCTTCAAAGAGCGCCCGGGCACCGACCTGATCGATATTGATGTAAATATCTACTGCGAGCGCGAAAGCCACAAGGGCATGGTCATTGGAAAAGGCGGCGCAATGCTGAAAAAAATTGCCAGTGCTGCCCGTGCGGACTGCGAAGAGTTTTTGGGCTGCCGTGTCAATCTGCAGTGCTGGGTAAAGGTAAAATCCGATTGGCGCGATAACGAGTTCCTGCTGAACAACTTTGGCTTCAAGCAGAACACCAATAACCGCTGACACTTGCCAAAGCAGGACAGAATTCCCTTGGATGAACGGTTAAAATAAACCTGACACTATCCGTAACAGGGAAGAGGTGCTGCAAATGGATGCACAAGCAAGCTGGCAGGCGTTTGCCTGCACGGGAAACATTCTTCGTTATCTCGATTATAAACAACAGCGGCCGGAAGAAGCCCCGGCAGAGGACCAAGAAAATGGAAGCCTTTGTAACCACGGGTCTGGTGCTGAAGGAGACCCGCTATAAGGAATCGGACCGCATTCTGACGATCCTGACACCGGAACTGGGCGTGATCTCGGCAGCAGCGCAGAGCAGCCTGCGGCTGAAGAGCAAGCTGTTCAGCGCGTGCGGGCTGTTCTGCTACTCCGAGTTCACACTGGTGCCGGGCCGCAACATGTACACTGTGCGGGAAGCAGAAGTGAAAAATGTCTTTCACGGCATCTCGTCCAGCATTGAGGGCATGAGCCTTGCCATGTATATGGCTGAAATGGCAATGACCCTTTCGCCCACCGGGCAGGAGGCACAGCGGGAGCTTCGGCTGCTGCTCAACTGTTTCTATATGATCAGCGAGAGCAAAACGGATCTGCGGGTGATCAAGGCCGTGTTTGAACTGCGCACCATGAGCGAGTGCGGCTTTATGCCGCAGATCGTGTGCTGCCGCGATTGCAGCGCCTATGATGGTGCTGCGTTCTATCTGGATGTGCAGGAAGGTCATCTGCTCTGTGCAGACTGCGCCGCAAAAGCAGGAAAGACCTGCAACCTTGATCAGGGCGCACTGTATGCGCTGCGGCACATCTGCCTTGTGGACGACAAAAAAATATTTGCATTCAAAATTTCTGTGGGCAGTCTGGAAAAGCTTTCCGCAGTGGCAGAGCGCTATGCACTGACCCACATGGATAAGCCTTTGAAAAGCTATGACTTTTTAAAGACCCTGCTGCCCTGAGCATAAAGGGAACCTATGGAAACAAGTTACTTAAAAACTCTGGAACTGGATAAGATCATCGCTCGCGCCGCAGAGGGCTGCGTGTGCAAGGAAGCGCGCGAAATGCTGCTTGCCACTCAGCCGCAGTGCGACCCGGACGAGGTGCGCTATGCGCTGGAACAGACCGATGCCATCAACACCCTGCTGATCAAAAACGGCTCCCCGCGCTTTGGCGGCGTGGAGAATGTCAGCCAGCTGGCGGCCCGCGCCGTAAAAGGCGGCGTACTTTCAATGGGCGAGCTGTTGATGGTGGCTGGTGCACTGCGCAATTTTCAGAATCTTTCAAGCTGGTATGGTGCTTCGGAGCACGACGTTCTGCCTACAGACGATCTGTTCTATGCGCTGGCACCGCAGCCGGGCCTGGAACAGCAGATCTCCAGCGCCATTTTGGCACCGGATGCCATGGCAGACACGGCCTCTTATACCCTGAACGATCTGCGCAAAAAGATCCGCGCAACGGAGAACAGCATCCGTGACCGTCTGGAGAGCATGGTCCGCAATATGGATACCTCCAAGTATCTACAGGAAAGCGTGGTTTCCATGCGCAATGGCCGGTATGTTGTGCCGGTCAAGAGCGAATACCGCGGTGAGGTGAGCGGCATTATTCATGATGTTTCGTCTACCGGAGCCACCGTCTTTGTGGAGCCGCAGGCCGTTGTGGAAGCCAATGCCCGCATTTTGCAGTACCGTGCGCAGGAAGCGCAGGAGATCGAGCGCATTCTGGTGGCCTTTACCGCACAGGTGGCCGCCATTGAGCCGCAGTTCCAGTACAGCTACAAGGCTATGCTGGAGATCGATGTTCTGCTGGCAAAGGCACGGCTGGCTTTGGATCTCAAGGCATTCAAGCCTGCTGTCCGCACCGACGATTCCTTCTCGCTGATCCGTGCGCGCCACCCGCTGATCGATCCTAAAAAGTGCGTGCCTGTGGATATTGCTCTGGGCAGAGATTACGATTCGCTGATCATCACCGGACCGAACACCGGTGGCAAAACCGTCACCTTGAAAACAGCGGGCCTGCTGTGCGCCATGGCGCAGTGCGGCTTCCTGATCCCGGCTGACGAGCGCAGCGAGATCTGCGTATTTGACGAATTTCTGGTGGATATCGGCGATGAACAGAGCATTGAGCAGAGCCTTTCCACCTTCTCCGGTCATATGAAAAAGATCACCGGCATTCTGGAGCTTGCCATGCCGCACACACTGGTGCTGCTGGACGAGCTTGGTGCCGGTACCGACCCCGCCGAAGGTGCTGCGCTGGCTGTGGCCATCATTGAAGAGCTGCGCCGCCGCGGCGTGCTGCTGATGGCCACCACTCACTACGCTGAGCTGAAGGTGTTTGCTCTGGAAACCAAGGGCGTTGTCAATGCCAGCTGTGAGTTTGATCTGGAAACGCTGCGCCCGACCTATAAGCTGAGCGTCGGCGTGCCGGGCAAATCCAATGCGTTCCTCATCAGCGAAAAGTTGGGCATTCCGGAGCGCGTGATCGAAGCGGCACAGCAGCATCTTTCCGCAGAGGATAAGCGTCTGGATGCCGTTCTGGGACAGCTGGATGATCTGAAGCTGCAGCTGAAGGAAAGCCAGAACGAGGTGGAAGAGCTGAAAAATGAAGCTTCCCACCAGCTGGAAGCCGCGCAGAAAAAGCGTGATGAGCTGATCCGTCAGGGCGAAAATGAACTGGAAGCTGCCCGTGCCAAGGCTCGTGCGCTGGCACAGCAGGTGGAAAGTCAGGCTTACGCCCTGACCGACGAACTGCGTCAGCTGCAGAAGGACGAGCGCATGAGCACCCAGCAGAAAGCTCAGCGCGCCCGCGAGATCGCCAAAAAAGAATCGGAAAAGCTGTTTATCGGCTCCGAGGCGGTGCATAACCCCGTCAAGGAATTTGTGCCGCTGAAAGAGGTCAAGGTAGGGCAGGAGGTCTGCATTGCAGAGCTGAACCAGCTGGCCACCGTATTGGCCCTGCCGGATAAAAACGGCGATGTTCTGGTGCGTGCAGGCATCATCAAGACCAAAGTTCCGCTCAAGGGCTTGAAACAGCCGGAAAAGCTGGTCAAGGAAAAGAAACCGCAGACTAAAGCACAGCAGCGTTATTCCCGCCTGACCGGCGATGCCAACCGCCCGAACGGCAGGGTAGAGAGGGTACAGCGTTCCGCCAAGATGGAATGCAATCTGCTGGGCCTGACGGTGGACGAAGCGCTGCCGGAGGTGGATTCCTTTATCGACCGTGCCATCCTGAACGGACAGACAGTGGTTTATCTGATCCACGGCAATGGAACCGGTGCGCTGCGCACAGCTATCCACAAGCATCTGCGCGGCAACCGCATGGTCAAAAGCTTCCGTCTGGGCCGTTATGGCGAGGGTGAAAGCGGCGTGACCGTGGTAGAGCTGAAATAAAGAAAAAGCTATCCGAAGGATTTTTCGGGTAGCTTTTTCTCACATTGAAGGAATTTGCAGAGCAGGATCGTATTCTATAAAGAATGCTAATATAAGGATGTAAGCCAAAATGGCAAAACGATATTCCAAAGCCGCGCACTCAAAAAGACGAAAACAGACTTCTCATGTGCTCAAAAATACGGTCATTCTGCTTTTTTGCGCAGTGGGCATCTGGTTTGGCAGCTCGCTCTGGCATGCAGCGCTGACTCTGCAGACAGCTCAGCCAGCGGAAAGCATCGCCGGTGAAGAATTCCGTCCGCAGGTCGGTGATCCTCCTTACCGCGTGGTGATCGATGCCGGGCACGGTGGAGCAGACCCGGGTGCAAGGGGAGTGATCGAAGAAAAAGATATGACCGCAGCAACCGCCTCGGAACTGATCCGGCTGCTGCAGCAGGACTCTAATTTTATTCCGCTGCAGACCCGTGACAGCTTTGATGAAACCACTACACCCGCCCAGCGTGCTGCCAGAGCGGACGAACAGGCACCGCAGCTGCTGCTTTCCATCCACGGCAACTCAGCTGCAAATGGCTCCACTGCATCCGGCTTTGAGTGCTATCCGGCAGTGCCGGGCCGGACTTGGCATCAGGAAAGCTTTTACTTTGCGCAGCTGCTTGCCAAAGGAATGCAGGCTGCAGGAGCATCTCTGCGTGGGCGCGGGGGAGTCCGATACATTTATTATCTGGAAAACGATCAGAAGCAACTGGTGGAAAGCACCCACACCGAGGTGCGTGCAGAGCGAAGCTTTACGTTGCTGGAAGATGTAAATTGTCCGGCAGTGCTGGCAGAGCAATGCTTTGTAACGAATGAAGCAGATGTTGCACAGTTCGGCAGCGAAGAAGGTTGTAAAAAAACAGCCCGCGTTTATTACGAAGCGATCTGTGCATACTTTGGCACACAGCCGCAGGCCGAGCAGCTTGCCGGGTTCACTTTAAATTAAAAGTATCAGCATAGCATCACCAAGGGAGAAGAAGCGATAACATTCTGAACCCAACACCATACAGCCATCAGTATTTTAAGACCGCTGAACTCATAACCAGAAGAGAAGGGCGGTCTTATTTTTTTTGATTGCATAATTTTCGTATAATGCACGTTATGCGAAATGCAGGGAAGTGAAAAATCTCTATTTTCCTGAATCTGGCCTTTTTCCGCGACCTGCGGATCTGCAGCCATCTGTAATACCGTATGATTCAACTTTTGCGTTTTTTATATTTTTGTGTCTCATTAGTATTTTGGTGCTACAATCTTTTTATGGACTTACAAATTACAAAAGCTGCACAGTCTGCCGCTGCCATGCGCGCTTGCATTTTATTTTTCCAGATTCTCTTTTTATGTTGATATAAGTTCTGTGGTCATTCTAATCTTTTTATTTTTCTGCGCACGACCATTTTGCTCGTGCGATTTCAAATCGCTGGCCAGATCACAGCTTATCATTCCATTATTTATATAAATATATCTATAAAAATACCGCCGATGACATGTCCGCACCTTGGACGCGTCACAGACGGTATCGTTCCATTTTATGGGTAATGTGGTTCAGGAATTTCCGTTTCCAGCGTTCGCATCAGGCTTCATTGCAAGCACGGAAGCATCCAGCCCGATGCCATCCTGAGCCGCACCCTCAAAGGCTTTCATGGGCACAGACGAAAGTTCCTCATCCAGAGCTGAATCCTCTGCTGTCTCCCCTGTTTCCTTCTCTGTTGTATCCAAGATGTGAGAAGATGCTTTGGGCTTTTTGACCTTGCCCAGCGGGTTTTCTTCAATAGCCGCGCGCACCTGAAATTCCTGTAGGTGCGTATAAATTTGTGTGGTAGACACGTTGCTGTGGCCCAAAAGCTGCTTGAGTGTAAGGATATCTACATTGCCGGTCTGATACATCAGAGTTGCGGCAGTGTGGCGCAGCTTATGTGTGGAAAAGCCTTTTAATCCGGCTGCTTTCATTGCACCGGTCACTAGCTGTTCTACCCTGCGGTTCGAGATACGCTCTTTGCGCCGTCGGGTAATAAAGACCGCCTTTTCCTGCGGCAGAAGCCCCTCCATCGTATTGCGTTTGCCCAGATACAGCCGCAATGCTTCCATGCAGGCATCATTCAGATAAACCATGCGCTCCTTGTGGCCCTTGCCAAACAGGCGTATCTGGCGGTTTTCCAAATCAATGTCGTCCAGATTCATGCCGACAAGCTCTGCCAGACGCATTCCACAGTTCAAAAACAGCGTCACCATGCAATAATCCCGCTCCGGAAAATCGCTTTGGGTCTGCGTGCTTTCCAATAACTCCATGGACTGCTCCGCCGTCAGATATTTGGGCAGTACCTTATCCTGTTTGGGTGGGTGGATGGCCGCAGTCGGATCTGCACCCAGCCGGTTGACCTGATTGACCAGGTAATCATAAAAGCCGTGCAGGCTTGCCAGCCGCCGGGCCGTTGAGGATTTTTTGTTGCCGCACTCGCGGTTTAAAAAGTACAGATATTCGTAGATATCCTCCTTTGTTACGGAGGCCCAGAATGCGGTGTCCAGCCCTTTGGGGTCGATATCCTTCATCTCGCTGTCTTCGGGCACAAGCCCACGGCGGCGCTTCATAAAACGGCTGAATCCGCGCAGATCACAGTAGTAGCTGAACGCCGTGTTTGCGCTTTTGCCCGCGATCACTTCCAGATAGCGGACGTATTCTACAATGTCCGGCGCAGCATCATCGAAGGGCTTGTGCTTGCCGGGATTTTTCTCGTCCAGATAGATCGACATTGTTTTTCCTCTTATAAGCGGTCAGATTTCAGGGCATTGATCGCATCGGTGATATAAGCCGCGCCGATCAGCTGCATTCCAGGATAATCTGCCGGGCTCAGATGATTCAGGCTGTGCTTCGGGATCACCGCACGTTCAAAGCCGATACGCTCTGCCTCATGCAGGCGCTGTTCCAGATTGGGTACGCTGCGCACTTCACCGCCAAGGCCGACCTCGCCAATGGCGATCAGCTTATCGCTGACGGGCCTGTCCAGCAGCGAGGAGACCATACTCAAGCAGACAGAAAGATCACAGGCAGTATCACGCAGCGCAATGCCGCCCACGATGTTGATATATACATCCAGGTTTCCAAAGAAATACCCTGCACGCTTTTCCAGCACAGCGATCAGCAGATTCATGCGGTTGTAGTCGTAGCCGCTGCAGGCACGGCGCGGTGCTGGAAAATTGGTTTTGGTTGCAAGGGCCTGAATTTCGCTCAAAATAGGACGGCTGCCCTCCATGGTACAGGCCACACAGTTGCCGGAAACGCCAAGAGGACGGCCTTCCAGCAGCATCTGTGAAGGGTTTTCGATCTCAGCAAGGCCCTGCCCCGTCATATCAAACATGCCCAGCTCATTGGTAGAGCCATAACGGTTCTTGGCCGCACGCAGGATGCGGTACGGCAGCATTTTATCGCCCTCAAAGTAAAGTACCGTATCCACGATATGCTCCATGACTTTTGGGCCTGCAATGGCACCGTCCTTGTTCACATGGCCCACAATGAACATGGGGATCTCCTGTTTTTTGGCCACGGCCAGCAGGCGGGCCGCACTTTCCTTGACCTGACTTACCGTACCGGCGGAGGACGAGATATCCATGCAGCGCATCGTCTGGATGGAGTCGATGACCACGAGATCCGGCTTTTCTTTTTCGATCAGGCCGCAGATCTCGTCCACATCATTCTCCGCTGCCAGAAAGATGTTATCCTGCGGCACTTTCAGCCGGGCAGCGCGCAGCTTGACCTGCCGCACCGATTCCTCGCCAGTGATATACAAAACGCTGTGCTGGTTGGAAATGGCACCGCACAGCTGCAGAAGCATAGTAGATTTGCCCACACCCGGCTCACCGCTCAAAAGCACAACGCCGCCCAGCACAATGCCGCCGCCAAGTACACGGTCCAGCTCCGAAATGCCGGTCAGAATACGGCTTTTTTCTTCGGTCATGCTGATCTCAGAAAGGCGTTTTGCGGTCAGGGTGGTCACCCCTTCCGGGCGGGCGGCTGCCGCCTGTTTGGCTGCGGCAGTACCTGCTTTGGGGGCTTCCGCTACAACGTCCTCGTTCATCGTGTTCCAGCTGCCGCAGCTTGGGCAGCGGCCCATCCAGCGGGGGCTTGTCTCGCCGCAGTTGGAACACACATATACAGTTTTCAGTTTTGGTTCCTTCATCAAAAAAGCTCCTGTTACATTGTCTTGGCTTTATTATTCTCTATTGTAGCATATAACAAGCAAACCCGCAAGAAAAGCCCTTGCTCAAAGCCTTGCTCAAAGCCTGCTTCCAATGCTTGCAAGCGCTGCAGAAATGCCGCACAGCGGCACAAATAACGTCAGCGTCAGCAGATACTGCCGGATGAATCCATGTGGCCGGACGATCTCCCGGTCAGGCCCTGCTGCAAAAAAGGAACAGACGCGGATCTGGCTGCTCACCCGCAGAGAATCTGTGCCGAGCGTGCACAGCCCTGCAGAAGCAGCTGCCGCAGGCAGAAATGCAAGCAGCAGAAGCCACGTTTCCTTTTTCAGTGCCGTGTCGGAAAGCAGCTGCACAAACAGCGTCCCGTTTCCCAGCCCATAGAACATCGTAAACAAAAAGATCAAAACCGGCCCCAGTGCGGAAAAGCCCATCAGGAACAGAAGGGTCGCGGCCGCAGCCAGCGTAAGATATTCCATTCCGAAAAGGCTGGCCGCAGTATGTGAATCTGCAGCGGCAAACAGGCCGCGCCAGCTTTGCAGGTAATATTGCAGCCAGTCCGGCTGCTGCTTTTCGCAGAAAGCCAGAAGCACGCCAGCTGAGCCAGAGCCGATCAGAAAGGCACAGACGAGCAGCCAGCAGGTTTTCTGCCGGGTTTCCGTGTTATGTCTCTGCAGCGGTGAAGGCACTTCCGGTGCGGATCGTTCTGGCGGCAGTGTTTTCTGCGGCTGCGGCAGAAGCGCAGCTTCACCTGTGGGAAGCGGCTGCGCGGCTTCTGGCAAATGCGCTGGCGTTCCTGTTTGCTGATAGACCCACATGATCGAACCTCCCTGTTTTATTTGTTCAGCTGCGGCGCTTTTTCTCCCGGGTCACCATGCCCAGCAATCCGCCAATACTGCCGCACAGGATCAGCACAGCAAACCGCAGCAGCGGCGGCTCTTCCGTAAGCGTACCGGAAGGAACGCTGAGCACCACGAGCAATGCCGCATAAAACAGGCCCTGTACAAGCCCGCACAGCAGGCCGCGTTCCTTCTTGCAAAATGCAGCGATCCAACCGCTGCAAAGGCTCCCTGCACCAACGGCTGCTGTTGCCAGCGGCGGTGCGGCGGCACCAGAATAACCCTGTGCTGTCATCAGCGCTGCCATTGCGGCCAGCCCGCCCGCTGTGACCATAACGCCGACTGCCCCAGCCAGCAGAAGAACCCGGAGTTCCGCCGGGAAAAGTTTTTTCTCAGACATAAAAACGCGCCTCCCTGCCAGTAATCTATGCAGGAAGACGCGTTTGATATGCTCTTAATTGTTTGAAGAAAAAGCTTACTTCTTGTCAGCCTTGTCCATGTTCAGCTTTTCAACAGCGGAAATTGCAGTCTTGGTGAAGCGGATCTTCACACGGTCAGCACCGGTCTCCAGAACAAAGGTATCGTCCTTGATTGCAACAACACGGCCAATGACACCGCCAATGGTGGTGACCTGATCGCCGATCTCCAGGCTGCTGCGCATTGCGGCATCCTTCTTCTCCTGCTTCTTCTGGGGACGATAGATCATGAAGTACAGCAGAACCAGCATCAGAGCCAGTGTGAAGAACAGGCTGATGTAGCCTTCGGAAGTGGTAGTCAGAAATTGCATGGGGCAAAATCTCCTCTCAAAATTCAGATAAGCTTATTATACCTTTTTAAACGACCTGTTGCAAGGCTTATTCTCAAATTCGGGTATCCAGAAGCTTTACATATTTATCGTGGAAAGCCGTGAAGGTGCCTGCATCCAGCTCATCCCGGATGCGCTCCATCAGATGGTTATAGAACCACAGGTTGTGCATGACGGCAAGGCGCATTCCCAAAATCTCCTCCGCTTTGAACAGGTGGCGGATATAGGCACGGGAATAGCTGCGGCAGACCGGGCAGCCACAAGCAGGATCAATGGGGCGTTCATCACGCTCATACTTTGCATTCTTAATGTTGATGATACCGCCCCAGGTGTTCAGGTGACCATGCCGTGCGTTGCGGCTGGGCATTACACAGTCAAACAGATCCACGCCGCGGGCAACGGCCTCGATGATATTGCCCGGCGTGCCCACGCCCATCAGGTAGCGAATCTTATCCTTGGGCATGTGGGGCTCCACCTGACTGATCATTTCATACATCACCTCGGTGGGCTCGCCCACAGCCAGACCGCCGATGGCGTAACCGTCCAGATCAAGATCTGCGATCTGCTTCATGTGCTCCACACGCAAATCAGCAAAGGTGCAGCCCTGATTGATGCCAAACAGCAGCTGATCGGGATTCACGGAAATGCCCTCGTGCTTCAGGCGGGCCATTTCAAACTTACAGCGTTTCAGCCAACGGGTCGTTCGTTCGCAGCTGGCCTTGGAGTAATCGTGCTGGGCGGGGTTTTCCACGCATTCATCAAAGGCCATGGCGATGGTAGAGCCAAGGTTTGCCTGGATCTGCATACTCTCTTCCGGGCCCATAAAGATGCGGTGGCCGTCCAGATGGGAGGCAAAGGTCACGCCCTCTTCGGTGATCTTGCGCAGCTTTGCCAGACTGAATACCTGAAATCCACCGCTGTCGGTCAGAATGGGGCCGTTCCAGCGGGTAAATTTGTGCAGACCGCCCATATCGGCTACCAGCTTGTCGCCGGGGCGCAGATGCAGGTGGTAGGTGTTGCACAGCATGACCTGTGCGCCAATGTCTTTCAGGTCCTGAGCAGACAACCCGCCCTTGATGGCACCGGCGGTAGCCACGTTCTGAAAAGCGGGCGTCTGCACCGTGCCGTGCACGGTCTTGAACTCGCCCCGCCGGGCGTCGTGTTCCTGCTTGAGCAGCTTATAGGTCGTCAAAGAAGGCATAGTTTTTGTTCCTTTCTGTGCACGGAAAACAGCCGTGCGATCTTCATGAAAAAGCCCGGGATCAGGCTCATCAACAACAGAATAGCGGGAAAAATAATCAAAGAATCAGCATTGCATCGCCAAAAGAGAAGAATCTATAACGTTCCTCCACAGCCACCTTATAGGCTGCCATGGTCTTTTCGTAGCCATACAGGGCCGACACCAGCATGATAAGGGTGCTTTCCGGCAGGTGGAAGTTGGTGATCAGGCCGTCGATGCAGTTGAACTTCACGCCTGGATACAGGAAGATAGAAGTGTTGCCGCTGCAGGCGCGGATCTCGCCGTACTTTGCGGCAACGGCTTCCAGCGTGCGGCAGCTGGTGGTACCCACGGCGATCACACGATGACCGGCGGCTTTGGTATCGCGGATCATCTGCGCCGTTTTTTCGTCGATGCAGTACCATTCGCTGTGCATTTTGTGATCCGCGATCTCGTCCTCCTGTACAGGGCGGAAGGTGCCCAGACCCACATGCAGGGTCACTTCGGCAATGTTCACGCCCTTGGCACGGATGGTATCCATCAGCTCCGGTGTGAAATGAAGGCCGGCCGTGGGCGCTGCAGCACTGCCAAGCTCCTTTGCGTAAACAGTCTGATACTGGCTCTGATCCTCCAGCTGCTTTGTGATGTAGGGCGGCAGAGGCATTTTGCCAAATTCGTCCAGCTTTTCATAAAGGGTCTCGGTATCGTAATAAAATGTAACGTACTTGTTGCCGTCCTCCATGGTCTCGTCTACCACGGCGGTCAGGCTGCCGTCACCAAAGCTCACCTTCGTGCCGGGCTGCATCCGCTTGCCGGGCTTTGCAAGGCATTCCCACTGGTCGCCCTTGACCTGACGCAGCAAAAGCAGCTCACACACAGCACCGGTGGGCTGCTTGACGCCCACAATGCGGGCGGGCAGGACCTTGGAATTGTTTACCACCAGCAGGTCGCCCGGCTCTAAAAATTCCGGCAGATCGTGGAAGATCTTGTGCTGGATGCTGTCGTCTTTCTGGCTCAGCACCATCAGCCGTGCAGAGTCTCTGGGGTCAGCCGGCTCCTGTGCAATGAGTTCTTTGGGTAAATCATACCAAAAATCTTTTTTTAACATAGCGTGCAATTTGCCTTTCCGATGATTGACACGGACACCGTATCAATGATATCATAAAATCTGTATAAACAGTATCTATTATATTGCATCGCTGTCCGGTTTGCAAGCCGTGAATCTATGTAATAGAAATATTTATTGAGTTCGCTTTCACGAAAGGAAAGGTGCTGGAAATGGAAAAACAGTATAAAGTGGGTATCGTAGGTGCGACTGGTATGGTCGGTCAGCGTTTTGTGACGCTGCTGGAAAATCACCCCTGGTTCAAGCTGACTGTTCTGGCTGCATCCGGCCGCAGCGCCGGCAAGACCTATGAGGAAGCTGTCGGTCCCCGCTGGGCCATGACCTCCCCCATGCCGGAAAGTGTCAAGAAGATGGTAGTTTTGGATGCATCCAAGGTGGAAGAGGTTGCTTCTCAGGTGGATTTTATCTTCTGTGCAGTCAACATGCCCAAGGATGAGATCAAGGCTCTGGAAGAGGCCTATGCAAAGGCTGAGTGCCCGGTGGTGTCCAACAACAGTGCAAACCGCTTTACCCCGGATGTGCCCATGGTGGTGCCCGAGATCAACGCCGACCACATCGAGATCATCCCCGCACAGCGCAAGCGTCTGGGCACCAAACGCGGCTTTATTGCCGTCAAGTCCAACTGCAGCCTGCAGAGCTATGTTCCCGCCCTGCACCCGTTGATGAAGGATTTTGGCGTCAGCAAGGCTCTGGTGTGCACCTATCAGGCCATTTCCGGTGCAGGCAAGACCTTTGACCGTATGCCCGAGATCGTGGACAACGTGATTCCCTACATCGGCGGCGAGGAAGAGAAGAGCGAGCGCGAGCCGCTCAAGCTGTGGGGCCACATTGAGGGCGACCATATCGTGAACGCCGAAAAGCCGGTGATCACCGCCCAGTGCTTCCGTGTGCCTGTCTCCGACGGCCACACCGCTGCCGTGTTTGTAAGCTTTGAGAAGAAGCCCACCAAGGAGCAGATTTTGGAGGCATGGGCAAACTTCCGCGGCCCCGCACAGGAGCTTGACCTGCCCAGCGCACCCAAGCAGTTCCTGCATTACTTCACCGAGCCGGATCGTCCGCAGCCCAAGCTGGACCGCAACACCGAGAACGGCATGGCTGTGTGCATCGGCCGCCTGCGCGAGGACACCCTGTTTGATTACAAATTTGCCTGCATGAGCCACAACACCCTGCGCGGTGCTGCAGGCGGCGGCGTTCTGCTGGCAGAGCTGCTGGCCGCAAAGGGCTATTTCGACTAAGTATATTTTGCGCAAAAGCGCATACAAAGGAGTTTTTAGTCTATGAAGAATCCTGTCTTTACCGGCGCGGGTGTTGCCATTATCACCCCGATGTACGAGGACGGAAGCATCAACTTTGACGAGCTGGGCCGCATTATTGAGGATCAGATCGCGCACCATACCGATGCCATCATCATCTGCGGCACCACCGGCGAGTGCTCCACCATGACCGATGAGGAGCAGCTTGCCGCCATCAAGTATACGGTGGATGTTGTCAACCACCGCGTGCCCGTCATTGCAGGCGCTGGCTCCAACGATACCGACCACGGTTGCGCACTGGCCGCAAAGTCTGCCGAATGCGGCGCAGACGCTCTGCTGATGGTGACTCCCTATTACAACAAGACCACGCAGGCTGGTCTGGTTGCTCACTTTACCGCCATGGCTGAGGCCGGAGGCATCCCGGTGATCATGTACAACGTGCCTTCCCGCACCGGCCTGAACATTGCCCCGGAGACTGCTCTGGAACTGAGCAAGCATCCTCTGATCAACGGCATCAAGGAAGCTTCCGGCAACATCTCTCAGGTAGCCAAGATCGCACAGCTGTGCGGCGACGAGCTGAACATTTATTCCGGCAACGACGATCAGGTGGTTCCCCTGCTGGCTCTGGGCGGCAAGGGCGTGATCAGCGTCGTGTCCAATGTCAAGCCGGAGCTGGTGCACAACTGCTGCAAGGCATTCTTTGATGGCGATACCGCAAAAGCCCGTGAGCTGCAGCTGGAAATGCTGCCGCTGGCAGATGCTTTGTTCTGTGAAGTGAACCCCATTCCGGTGAAGTACGCCATGAATGTACTGGGCTGGGAAGCTGGCGAGTGCCGTCTGCCTCTGGTAGAGCCGAGCGAGGCCCACAAGGAGCAGATTGAAAAGGCTCTGCGTGCAGAGGGTCTTATTACAGAATAAGTTTTTGGCTGCAAAATGCCCGGCGGAGTGCTCTGTCCGGGCATTTTGCGATATGCCGATATGCAAAACGGGCAGGAAAGGATAAAAATTATGACGGATATTGTGATTCAGGGCATCGGCGGCCGCATGGGCCATGTGTTGTGTGATATGATCGCACAGCGCGAGGACTGCCGCGTGATTGCAGGCATCGACCTGAAGGATGGCGAACAGAACGGCATCCCTGTGTATGACAGCCTGGAAAAGCTGGACGGCAAGGGCGATGTGATCATCGATTTCAGCTCTCCGGCCGCTGTGGAAAAGGCTCTGCCCTACTGTGAAGCTCACAAGCTGCCCATCGTGGTGTGCACCACCGGCCTTTCGGAAGAGCTGCAGCTCAAGGTGGTGCAGCTATCCCGCACGGTGCCGGTGTTCAAGAGCGCTAATATGTCCATGGGCATCAATGTGCTGTCGGAGCTGTGCAAGCGCGCTTCGGCTATTCTGGGTGTGAACTACGATGTTGAGATCGTGGAGCAGCACCACCACAACAAGCTGGATGCACCCAGCGGCACCGCTCTGATGCTGGCCGATGCCATCAATGAGCAAAACAATGGCGAATATCATTATGTTTACGACCGTTCTTCTGTCCGCCAGAAGCGCGATCCGAAGGAAATTGGTATCAGTTCCGTGCGCGGCGGCAGCATCGTGGGTGATCACGAAGTGCTGTTCTGCGGCCCGGACGAGGTGATCACTCTCAAGCACACCGCTTACTCCCGCAATATTTTTGCAAACGGCGCCGTGAATGCAGCAGTTTACCTTGCAAAAAAGGAGCCGGGCCTGTACAATATGGGTGATATGATCGCTGCACTTTAAAAAGCCTGATTGCTCTGCTTTTGGCAGAAACATGGTGGAAGGATGTGGACGCGGATGAGCAATCAATCCCCGCAACAACACCGGCGCAGACCGACTGCAAAACGCCGCGCCAGAAGGCAGGCTTTCTGGACAGCCGGAGCGATGCTGATCGTATTTCTGTTCTGCCTGCCATTGCTGCCAAAGTTCTTTCTGCAGGAAAGCATACCGACGGCAGAACCGGTGAGCACGGAAAGCTCTTCTGCAGGTTCTGCCACTGTATCACAGCTGGAAGAAGCAGAGCCTGCGCCAGAGCCGGAACCGCAGCCGCTGGTTCAGACTGTCTGCTTTTCTGCAACAGGAGATAATCTGATCCACGCTCCCATTTATAAGCAGGCGCAGCGCCGCGCTTCCGGAGAGGAAGCTTACAGTTTCGATTACTGTTACGAACATATTGCGCCTTTTTATGCACAGCATGATGTGAACTGGATCAATCAGGAAACGCTCTGCACGGATGAATTGGAGCCATCCTCCTACCCATGCTTTTCTACGCCGGGCGATTGCGCCCGTGCGCTTTACCGGGCGGGTGTGCGGGTGTTCAGCCTGTCCAATAACCACACCTACGATAAAGGCGCTTCCGGCATTGCCGCTACCCTGCGCTTCTGGGGCAGTATGCCGGAGGATGTAGTGACCACCGGTTTGTGGAAGGGAGAAAGTGACTACGGTCATATCCCGCTGCAGACTGTCAATGGTGTAACGATCGCGTATCTTTCCTACACAGAGCATACCAATGGCATCCCGCAGAACAGCTCCATGCAGGCCAATGTGATCTATACCAGCCAGACCGATGTGATCGAGCAGCAAGTAAAAGCGGCACGTCAGCTTGCAGATTTTGTGGTGGTGGGTGTGCACTGGGGCGTAGAAAACAGCCATGCCATCGCAGATCCGCAGCGAACTCTGGCGCAAAACCTTGCAGACTGGGGTGCAGACTTGATCATTGGCACCCACCCGCATGTGCTGCAAAATGCACAGTGGCTGACTGCAGCAGACGGCAGGCAGGTGTTCACGGCCTATTCTCTGGGCAATTTTATCAGCACGCAGGAAAAGCCCAATCAGCTGGTCGGCGCAATTTTATCGGTTCAGCTTGAAAAAACGACCGAACCGGACGGCACTGTCCGTTGCAGCGTGCTCTCTCCCAGACTTCTGCCGACGGTGACCCACTATGATGCAGGCAAATCCAATGTGCGTACCTACCTGTTCCGCGATTATACCGAAGCCCTTACAAAGGCCCACGGAGTACGACAGGCGTATCCAGATTTCAGCCTGGAAATGATTCAGTCCATTGCCCGGGAAAATATCGACCCGGAGTTTTTGCAGCTTACCTGAATATTTTTGTATTGTTGAAGCCCGCCTTTCGGGCAGAACGGAGGATCCTTATGTACGGAGTATCGAAGATCAATATTGAGCCGAGCCTCATGATGATCAGTGTGCAGGATGTAGAGTTCAAGGGCAACAGCCTCGCACGTTACCTGCAGATCTTTGCAGATAACGGTGTGGTCGTAGATATGATCAGCCAGAGTGCACCCCATGGCACCACCATCGATTTCTGCTTTACCGCTTCCAGCAGTGATCTTCCGCTGGTGATGAAGGCTATTTCCGTTGCAAATCTGGACAAGGATGCCAAGGCTTCTCCGCTGATCAGCGTGGGTTATTCCAAGCTGAACCTGTTTGGTGAAGAAATGGTCACCAGCTGCGGCGTAGCTGCCCGTGCACTGAATTCTCTGGCAATGGCCGGCATTGAAGTACTGCTTATCACCACCAGCGATCTGGATATTTCCCTGCTGGTCCACGCAGAGAATGAGGATGCAGCTTACGAAGCATTGAAGAAGGCTTACGAGCTGTAAATTCTGCAAGCAAGCGAGCAATCCTCCATCAAGTGAAAAAAATGCCGGTGCACTCCAAAACAGAGTACACCGGCATTTTCATGTTCAATATTTTTACAGAGTGACCTTGTGGTAGATCTTCTTGCCCTTCTTGATCACAATACCCTTTGCCAGCTGCTCAGCAGTGAAGCCAACGGTGGGAGCGGCTACCTTTTCGCCATCCACCAGAACACCGCCCTGCACGACCAGACGGCGTGCCTCGCCGTTGGATGCTGCCAGACCAGCCTTGACCATCAGGGTCAGGATACCGATGGAGCCATCGGTCAGGTCGGCCTCGGTCAGCTGAGTAGAAGGCATGTGCTCGGTATCCATTGCGCTGCCGCTGAACAGTGCGCGGGCAGCATTCTGGGCCTTCTCGGCCTCTTCTTTGCCATGGACCATGCTGGTCAGCTCGTAAGCCAGAATTTCCTTAGCTTCGTTCAGGCGCTGATCCTTCCATGTGCTCATCTCGTCGATCTGCTCCAGCGGCAGGAAGGTGAGCATGCGGATGCACTTCATCACATCGGCATCGCCCACATTGCGCCAGTACTGGTAAAACTCGAATGGACTGGTCTTGTTGGGGTCCAGCCAGACGGCATTGCCGGCGGTCTTGCCCATCTTCTTGCCCTGAGAGTCGGTCAGCAGGGTGATGGTCATAGCATAAGCGTCCTTGCCCAGCTTGCGGCGAATCAGCTCGGTGCCGCCCAGCATGTTGCTCCACTGGTCGTCGCCGCCGAACTGCATGTTGCAGCCGTAGTGCTGGAACATGTAGTAGAAGTCGTAGCTCTGCATGATCATGTAGTTGAACTCGAGGAAGGACAGGCCCTTCTCCATGCGCTGCTCGTAGCACTTGGCGCGCAGCATGTTGTTCACGGAGAAGCAGGCACCCACATCACGCAGCAGTTCCACGTAGTTCAGGTTCAGCAGCCAGTCTGCATTGTTCAGCATCAGTGCCTTGCCCTCAGAGAAGTCGATGAACTTTTCCATCTGCTTTTTGAAGCATGCGGCATTGTGGGCGATATCCTCTTTGGTCAGCATCTTGCGCATGTCGGTACGGCCGGAGGGGTCGCCGATCATGGTAGTGCCGCCGCCGATCAGGGCAATGGGCTTGTTGCCTGCCATCTGCAGGCGCTTCATCAGGGTCAGGGCCATAAAGTGGCCTGCGGTCAGGCTGTCGGCAGTGCAGTCAAAGCCAATGTAAAAGGTTGCCTTGCCATTGTTGATCAGGTCGATGATCTCTTCATCGGTGATCTGGGCCACCAGGCCGCGGGCCTTGAGTTCTTCGTACAGAGTCATGATTTTTTCCTCCTGTTTGTGGGCAGAGGGAAAAATAAAACACCCCCTGCCAAAAATGAATTTGGCAGAGGGCGAGAAAATTCGCGGTACCACCTCTGTTTGCCGCTTCCTCACAGAAACGACCTCACGAGTGCACACCCCAGAGTAGAGAGACACTCCTGCGTTTGTAACGCTCGCACGCGGCACAGCCTATTAACCTGAACGGCATTCAGCCTGCAGCTCCGGGAGGTATTTCCCCTGCTGCTCTGCGGCCCCTTACACCAACCGGGGTTTCTCTGGGCAGAACACTTCAAGGTACTTGTTCCCTTCATCGCCATTAACAAGGACTACTTTATCACAATGCTTCGGGCTTGTCAACCCCTTATCTGCAGCGGCTTATTTTGCGCCAAGACCCAGCATTTCGCGGGCATTGGCACGCGAAAGCTCGGTAATGTGGTCGCCGGAAATCAGCCGGGCCAGTGCTTCCACCCTGCCCTCCTCATCCAGCGGATGGATCTCGGTATAGGTGCGGTCATTGGCTACATTTTTCTGAATCAGCAGATGGCAGTCCGCCAGTGCAGCGATCTGGGCTGTATGGGTGATGCACAAGATCTGGTGGCCCTGTGCGCTCTGGCGCAGTACCTCACCAATACGCCCGGCGGCTTTGCCAGAAACACCGCTGTCGATCTCATCATAGATCACAGTAGGCACGGCATCCTTATCGGCCATTGCATTTTTGATGGCCAGCGTGATGCGGCTCAGCTCGCCGCCGGAAGCAATTTTTGCAAGGGGTTTGGGCGCCTCACCGGGGTTTGTGGAAATGTAGAACTCGATGCTGTCCTGCCCATGGCTTGCCAGCGGGCCGCGGGTATGGCGCAGTGTCATGCGCACGCCCGGCATGTTCAGAAAATCCAGCGTGCCGGAAATACGCTTGTTCAGCTCTTCAAAAGCGCGCAGGCGCGTCTGGGTCAGTGCTTCTGCCTTTTCACGGGCCAGCGCATAAAGGCGGAGCTTTTCTGCCTGCAGGTGGTCATGCCGCTCCTGTGAGGACTGGATGCGCTCCAGTTCTTCCCTTGCATTCTGTCCAAAAGCGATCACGTCTTCTACCGTATCACCATATTTGCGCTTGAGCTTGTAGATCAGATCCAGACGCTGCTCAATCTCGTCCAGCTCCGCATCGTTGGTATCATAGGAATCCAGCCGACCGATCAAATCTGCGGCAACATCCTTTGCATTGTAATACAGATCCAGCAGCTGACTGGATGCACCGGCAAGTGCATCATCCAGCTGCGCGGCAGCATCCACTGCATTGGATGCCTCACCCAGCAGATCGACTGCGCCGGAGGCCTCGTCATCGCCCGAAAGCAATGCATAGCTCTGTGCGATCTTATCCCGGATGGCAGATGCATTGGCAAGGATCTTGCGGCGGCTTTCCAGCGTCTGTTCCTCTCCGGCGGTCAGTCCGGCATCCTCGATCTCCTGCACCTGATAGCTCAACAGATCAATCCTGCGCTGCTTTTCGGCTTCGTCGGTGATCATGGCATCCAGCTCCCGCTTGATACGCACAAGCTCCCGGTACAGGACATAATAGTCCTGAAACTCCGCGCTGTTCTGCGCATAATCATCCAGAATGCCCAGATGTCTTGCCGGGTTCAAAAGGCCCACAGAGTCGTGCTGACCGTTGATATTGATAAGTCCTCCACACAGCTCCCGCAGAACCGCAGCCGTTGCAGGCATTCCGTTGATGCGGCAGGTGCTTTTGCCCTCGGCTGTGATCTCGCGGCTGAGCATCAGTGCATCCGAGCGCTCGTAGCCCGCCTTCTCAAGGCTGTCCAGCACCGTACCGGGCACCTCCTCAAAGGCTGCACGGATCACCGCCTTGGAGGCCCCTGTGCGCACAAGATCCTTTGAAGTGCGGTTTCCCAGGATCGCATTGATGGAATCGATCAGGATCGACTTGCCGGCACCAGTCTCACCGGTAAGAACATTCAGGCCCGGCTTGAAATGTACTTCAGCCTTCTGGATCACAGCAACATTTTCAATTTGCAGGCTGCTCAGCATATCTTTTCTCCCGCGTTATTTTTATCCAATGTGTCTCGTCAGTTCCGAGCAGATCGTTTTTGCATCACGCTCCGACCGTGCAACGATCAGGAACGTGTCGTCGCCCGAAAGCGTGCCCACCACATTTTTCCACTGCAATGCGTCAAAAACCTCGCATGCGGCGTTGGCCATGCCAGAATAGCACTTTACCAGCACAACATGTCCGGCGTAATCTACCCCCAGCACGGATTCATGAAAGATCGTTTCAAACCTTCCCTGCGTTTTTGGGTTGAAGCTTTCGTTCCGGCTGGAGACATAGCGATACCCCTCTGCCGTGGCAGCTTTTACCAAACACAGCTCCCGGATATCGCGGGAAACGGTGGCTTGTGTTACCTCGAATCCCTCTTTGGAAAGGTGATCCAGCAGAACTTCCTGCCGGCTGATCGGGTGTTCCTGCACAAGCCGGAGAATCACCTGCTGACGTTCTCCCTTGCTTTTTACATCTTCCTTACGGCTGCGCGCCATCGTAAACTCGCCTCCCCCTTATCGTCTGCTGCGAAGCTTCTGGTCAATGGCCTGGAACTGATCTGCTTTTCCGAAGGTGATCAGCTTTACCACCTGATCGGAGAGCCTTACTTCAGCCGTTGCGCCGGCCTTGAGCGGACAGCCAGCTCTGCCATCGCAGCTGATAAACACTTCATCATCGGCCACCTGTCCCACACAGATATTCAGCTTGCGCTCCTGCGCAAACACCATGGCCGGGCTGGCCAGACTGTGCGGGCAGATAGGCGTTACAACAACGCCCTTCGTCTGGGAATCCAGGATCGGCCCGCCCGCCGCCAGCGAATACGCTGTGGAGCCGGTGGGCGTTGCAACGATCACACCGTCCCCACGGTAGTGCTCTACTAAAATATCATCGCAGTAAATGCTGAAATCGATCGCCTGCTGCAGGCGGCCCTTTGTGACCACCACGTCATTCAGGGCGTGGCCCTCCCAGCCATCGTGGCCAAGAACGCGGACATACAGCAGCATCCGGTTGTCTACGCTGAACTCTCCCCGTGCAACAGCGGAGAGCTTGGCTTCCATCTCGCTGACTTCGCAGGTAGCCAGAAAACCACAGCGTCCCAGATTGATGCCCAAGATCGGCTTTGCGTACCGGAGCGAAAGATTTGCCTCATGCAGAATGGTGCCGTCGCCGCCAATGGTCAGGATCACATCTGCCTGCTCAAGGCATTCCTCCAGCGGCAGATAAACCACTCCGGCCGTGCTGCAGCTTGTGCGCGGCTGTTCACACATCAGAACAGCTGCACCATGGTTCATTAGAATCTGCGCCGCGCGCAGTGCGATCTCGTTGGCAGAGGTCTTGCCGGGATTCGGCGAAATATAGATCGTCATGCGGGAAGCTCCTTTTTCTGGTCTGATGGCAGAGCCGCTCAGCGGTCCAGCGTGCTGTGGCTTGCCGCCACCACCTGCTCTGCAACGCTGTCGTCCAGCACGGAAGGTTCACCGCTCTTCTGCACGAACATCAGGTATTCAATGTTGCCCTCAGGTCCCTTTACCGGACTGAAATCCAATCCGCGTACAGCAAAACCGTTTGCAGCAGCATAGCCCATGGCATTGTGCAGCACTTCACGGTGGGTAGCAGGGTCGCGCACCACACCGTTCTTGCCAACCTTTTCGCGTCCAGCTTCAAACTGCGGCTTGACCAGACAAACGCCCATGGCATCCGGCGTTGTGATTGCCTGTGCCACCGGGAAAATATGGTGCAGCGAGATAAACGAGACATCCACACTGAAAAACTCGATCTGTTCGGCAAGATCCTCCGGTTTGACATTGCGGATGTTCGTGCGCTCCATGTTCACTACGCGCTCGTCTGTGCGTAGACTCCATGCAAGCTGTCCATAGCCGACATCCACCGCATAGACCTTGACAGCACCGTTCTGCAGCATGCAATCCGTAAAGCCGCCGGTAGATGCTCCAATGTCCATGCAGACCTTGCCATTGGGCGTAAGCGGGAAACACTTCATAGCTTTTTCCAGCTTCAGGCCGCCGCGGCTGACATAGCCAATGTCGTGCCCGCGCACTTCCACCTTGGCATCTTCCTTAATCATCTCTCCGGCCTTGTCCACCTTTTGCTCATTGACAAAAACGATGCCGGACATGATCAGCGCCTTTGCGCGCTCACGGCTCTGTGTCAGACCATGCTGAACAAGATATTGGTCCAATCGAATCTTCACAGTAAATTTTCTCCTTTCGTCACGGCCATCTGCACGGCCTGTACAAGATGCGCTGCATCCAGACCGGTTGCCTGTTTGATCTGTGACACACTGGCATGCGGAAGACACGCGTTCCGCACTGCACAATGGATAAAGCGCCCATTCCATCCGTTTTGCTGCAAAGCATATTCCAGATGTTCACCAATGCTTCCGTTTGCAATGCATTCTTCTGCGAACAGAATTATTTTATATTTCGACAGATCAGCGATCATTTTGTCTGTAAAGGGATACAGCTTTACAGACTTTATCACATCACACGCAATGCTTTTCTGCTGTAATTCACGTTCTGCCTGCAAAAGGTCGGCCAGTTCGTCGGCGTAACTCACCAGAACGATTGTTGCATCATCCGCTTTGCACAGGAAATTATAATCTTCGCCGGTGCAGCCAAATTCCGCCAGCGCTGCATCCTGCCCACCGCGGGGATAACGAATTGCCCGTGGGCCATGGAAGCGGTCACTCAACAGCTGCTGCAGCCAGTAATTCAGTTCCTGATAATTGGAAGGCGCATACAGCGGCACTCCAAGCTGGCTCAGGAAAGCGGGATCGTAAATGCCCTGATGCGTTTCGCCATCCGCTGGGACAAAACCGGCGCGGTCGATGGCAAAAACTACATTCTCCCGCAGCAGATTTACGTCGTGGATGATCTGATCATAGGAACGCTGCAAGAAGGTGGAATAAATGCATACCACCGGCAGCATGCCCTGACTTGCAAGCCCGGCAGCAAAGGTCACAGCGTGCTGCTCTGCCATACCGACATCAAAAAAACGCTCCGGGTGGCTGTGCGCAAAAAACTGCAGGCCGGTGCCATACTTCATTGCAGCAGTGATGGCACAGATATTCGGGTTCCGGTCACCTTCCGTCACAAGAGCATTGCCAAATACCGTCGAGAACGATTCCTTTGGTGCCACCTCCGGGTCGGGCATTCCATCCGGATCAAATGCCGACACGCCGTGATAGTTGCCGGGGTTTACCTCGGCCGGCTGATAGCCCTTGCCCTTTTTTGTGATCACGTGCAGAAAATGTGGCCCTTGCCGGTTGCAGATGGTGCGCAGTGTGCGTTCCAGCTCTTCCACGTTGTGGCCATCCACCGGCCCGATGTACTGGAAGCCCATATCCTCGAACATGGTAGAGTGGTACATTGCCCGACGCAAAAGCGTCTTGCACTCGGTGATGTTTTTTTTCAGTGGAGCGCCCACCAGCGGTACTCCATCCAAAAAGCTGCGCACATTATCCTTGGCATCAAAATAGGCCGTGGTCGTGCGCAAATGAGTCAGATAGCGGGCAAGTGCACCGACATTTTTAGAAATGGACATCTTGTTGTCGTTCAGGATCACAAGAAGGTTGTCCAACTGTTCAATGTTGTTCATGCCCTCGTAGACCATGCCGCCGGTAAAGGCACCATCGCCGATCACCGCGACCACAAGCCCTGCTTCATGATGCAGCTTTTTGGCCCACGCCATGCCGATCGCAAGCGAAAGCGCCGTGTTTCCGTGCCCGGCAATGAATGCATCGTGTTCACTCTCGTTCGGGTTCGGGAAACCGGAGATCCCGTCGAGCTGGCGCAGCTTATCAAACTGTCCGCGCCGACCCGTAAGGATCTTGTGTGTGTAGCACTGGTGACCGACATCAAACACGATTTTGTCCTGTGGTGTATCCAGAACACGGTGCAGCGCAACGGTAAGCTCTACCACGCCAAGGTTTGAGGCAAGATGGCCGCCCGTCTTGGAAATATTCTCCAGCAGAAACTGGCGGATCTCCGCGCACAGCTGTTTCACCTGCTGTTCATTCAGTTGCTTTAAATCTCTGGGCTGATTGATGCTGTCCAGCAGCAATGCTCCCATAAATCACACGTCCTTCAAATGAAGATTTTCTGTTGCTGCAGTGCGTTCCTGCGTGAAAAAAGAATGTCTCAAGCCAGCGGATACAGGAAGCCGACGGCTGCGCCGACCAGTACGCCTGCCACGACCTGCAGCGGCGTATGGCCGACCATCTCCTTCAGATGCATGTTCTGCAGGAAAGGAGCATTCTTCTCGCTCACTTCGATCCACTGATCGATCATCTGGTTCAGGACCTTGGCCTGCTCGCCAGTCTCATGCCGCACGCCCATGGCATCGTGCATGGTAATGATTGCCACCACGCTTGCCACTGCAAAAATGGCAGAGTCAACACCCACACAGCGTCCGGTTGCAATGACCATGGCACAGACCGTTGCGCTGTGGGCACTGGGCATACCGCCATCACCCCACATGCGTTCCAACTGGAACTTGCCCAGCAGGATAAAATTGATGATGGTTTTAAGCACCTGCGCCACAAACCAGCCGAGCAGTGAAACCGTAAGGATCTGATTGAAAGACAGGATGTTATGAATAAGCTGCATAATCTTTTTCCTTTATTCTGTATGGATTATTTTTAGTTTTTACGCACAAGAAGCTGCTGCGCAAGCTGTTCCAGAAACGCAGCCTTTTCGCCAAAATTCCGGTGCAGTTCCGTGCAGGTCTCCTGATTCAGGTCATGTGCAAGCTTCATGGCACCTTCCGCACCATAAAGGGTCACAAAGGTAGTCTTTCCATTTTCGCTGTCGCTGCCAATGGGCTTACCCAGCTGTTCCGGTGTGCTGGTAACATCCAGCACATCGTCCACGATCTGAAAAACAAGGCCCAGACCATAAGCATACTGTTCCAGCGCTCTGCACTGTGCTTCATCCGCTTTGGCCGCAGCCGCACCCATCTGGATGGCTGCATTGATCAGCGCACCCGTTTTATTGCGGTGGATCAGCCGAAGCTGGTCTTCTGCTGCGGCCAACGCTTCGTATTTCAGATCCAGTTCCTGTCCATAGACCATGCCGCGGCTGCCAGCGCCTGCACCCAGTGCCCGCGCTGCCTGTACACAGACAGACGCATCTGCCGGGGCATTGGCGACTGTCTCAAATGCTTCTGTCAGCAGCACATCACCGGCCAGCATGGCAGTTGCTTCGCTAAACGCCTTGTGGCAGGAAGGACGGCCGCGGCGCAGATCATCATTGTCCATGCAGGGCAGGTCATCGTGAATGAGCGAATAGCAGTGCAGCATTTCTACAGCAGCTGCAAACTGCTGTGCCGCCTGCATACTGCCGCCCAGCATGTCGCAGACGCTGAGAACAAGAACTGCACGGATCCGTTTGCCGCCGCCCATCAAGCTGTAGCGTGCCGCACGGCACACCTCGGATTCTTCCGGCAGAAAACGGCCGCAGGCCGTTTCCAGCGCGGCCATTGCCTGCGCCAGATAATTCTGATACTGCTCCTGATAGTCCATTAGCTTTCCTCCTGCACTGTGCCCGCAAGCTTTGCGTCGATCTCGTCGATCTGCAGCGATGTTTTTTCCAGTGCAGCATGGCAGTACTCCATCAGAGAAGCGGCCTCTGCATACAGTTTGACCGAATCTGCAAGGGTCGTATCCTCGCTCTGCATCTGTGCAAGGAGCGTATTCAGCCGTTCCATGCCTTCCTCAAAACTTTTGGGTGCTCTCATTGATCTCCTCCACCGCTTCCACCATGCACTTTGCACGGCGGGAAGCGCTGCGAACATAGATTGTTTTTTCCGGCTGCAGATCATCTGCATTTAAAATAGTGCCGTTGGCTGCTGTGACCATCGTGTAGCCGCGCGCCAGCACCTTGTATGGATCCAGCGACCCTGTAAGTGCTGCCGCATGACCCAGCTGCAATTCTGCAGAATGCAGGCGTTTCTGCATCTGCTGACGGATGGCATCCTGCACCTGCTGCAGCTGACCCTGACTTTTTTGCCAGTTTCGGCGTGCAAGGCCCTGCTCCAACACAAAGTTGTATTGTTCCAGACCATTATAGCATAAATCAAAACGTTTTTGCATATTTTTGCGAATATTTTGCTGCAAATCCAGCAATATCCGCTCCTGCTCTGCCCGATCCGGTACGGCCAGCTCTGCTGCAGCCGAAGGTGTGGGGGCACGGCAGTCTGCCACAAAATCCAGAATGGTATAGTCGATCTCGTGGCCGATTGCGCTGATCAGTGGTTTTTTGCAGCGGTATGCAGCCCGGGCGATCATCTCTGCGTTAAAGACCCACAGGTCTTCCCGGCTGCCGCCTCCGCGTGCAACGATGATCTCGTCCACCTCTTTGCGCTGATCCAGCTTTTTGATGGCATCGGCCACCTGCTGCGCGGCTTCAAACCCCTGCACTGTCACCGGACACAGCAGCAGCCGTACCGATGGCCAGCGCCGTGTGAGCACATTGCGGATGTCCTGCAGGGCAGCTCCCGTCTTGCTGGTAACAACACCGATGCATTTAGGAAATTCCGGCAGCGGCTTTTTGTGCTCCGGTGCAAACAGGCCCTCCTGCTCCAGTTTCGCCTTGAGCTGTTCCAACGCCAGCTGTGCGGCACCAATGCCATCCGGGAACATATCGTTCACGTACAGCTGAAATGCGCCGTCGCGCTCATAAAGGGTAGCGCGGCAGCGCACGACTACACGCATTCCCTCTTCCGGGCGGAAAGCAAGGCGGCGTGCATCAGTGCGGAACATTACCGCTTTGACGCTGCAGACATCATCCCGCAGAGAAAAATAGCAGTGCCCGCTGCGCGCATTCTGTACAAAATTTGCAATCTCGCCGCGCAGGGCAAGGTCAAACAAAGCATCGTTGGCATCCAGCAGCGTTTTTACATAACGGTTGAGTGCTGAAACGGTAATCACTTCAGCCATAATCCGGCCTCCCGCGCTGCCAGGATCGAAACACCGATGGCATTATCGCTGGAATACTGTCCCGGCACAAAGTAGACCTGCGGCAGACGTTTCTGCACCCATGCACGGATGATATCGCTGCTCATCACTCCGCCAGCACATACCACCGGCAGGCCGGGGTATTCCTTCTGTGCAGCTTTGGTCATTTTTACCACTGTATCCGCCACACAGAGCAGGCAGTACTTGCACACATATTCCGGCGTTTTGCCTGCGGCAAGCAGGGCATTGCACTGGTTTTCCAGCCCGGAAAGGCTGCATTGCATCCCCTTCACGCTGGATTTTGGCTTGATCTCCTCAGTGCACTGTGCAGCCAGACGGGAAACCTCGGCACCCGCCGGGAAGCCAAAGCCAAGCCTGACCCCCACACGGTCCACAGCCTGTCCGGCATAAAGGTCTGTGCTGGTGCCAAGCGTTGTGATCCGGCGCACCTGATCGCAGAGCAGCAGGTCCGTGGTGCCGCCGGAAATATGGAACAGCAGAACTTTTTCAGCAAACAGCTGTTCCCCCTTAGCTGCAAACAGCGCTGCGGCAGCGTGACCCTGCTGATGGGTCGTCAGCACAAGTGGGATCCCTTTTGCATGTGCAAAGGCCGTTGCAGCATTGACACCTGCAAGAAAGCAAGGCATATAGCTGCCTTCTACCGGGCGGGGCTTTTGCGATACGCCCACAGCATCGATCTGCGTCAGATCAAATTCCTGCGCCAGTTCCTGCATCATCTCCGGCAGCGCGACCGTATGATGAAACAGTGCATCGCTTTGCCGCAGGCCCAGCTGGCCCGCTTTTACCGGCAAAAAGCGCTTCTTTGCGCAAACAACCTCTCCAGCTGTATCAAACACTGCCAGAGAGGTTGCATAGTTGCTTGTATCAATGCCAAGCGTATAACGGCTCACTGTTCGGCCTGCTCCGCGTCCAGACCGTGATCCCGGGCCACTGCGCCAAGCAGACCGTTCACGAACTGGTAATCTTCGTCCGCACCATACTTTTTCGTCAGTTCCACCGCCTCGTTGATGGCAACACCGGGCTTATTCTCGCCGCCAAACAGCATCTCGGCAACTGCCAGACGCAGGATGGTCAGGCTGACACGAGGCAGGCGCTCCATGGTCCAGTTGCGCAGATGTGCACGGATCTCATCATCCACCTCGGCAGAATGATCGTAGTATGCGTTCAGCAGATGCTTGCTGAAACCATCCACAGGGTGCTCTTCATCGTTTTCTTCATGGCTGGTAATGGCCTCTGCCAGCGGGATATCACCAAAGGTCTGCGAAAATGCCAGCAAAAATGCATTCTCGCGTGCTTCTCTACGGGGCAAAATATTTTCCATAATGTTCCTCTCGCAGCACGAAGCCTCTCCGGCCAGAGCACAGAGAGGATCGGCTTCCAATTCTGAATTTTATTTTACTTCTCTGCTGCAGTGGTTTCTGCAAGGCCGGCAATCACCAGATTGACGCGGCTCACAGTGACATTGGTCATGTTCTGCACAGCGTTCTTCACGTTTTCCTGCACCTTTTCGGCCACAGCAGGAATGCGTGCGCCAAAGCTCATCATCAGGTTCAGAGTGATGTTTGCGGTACCATCCCGCATTTCCACCACGACCGGAGACTGGATGCTGGATGCTTCCAGCAGATCCTTGAGCTTTTTATTTTGTCTGCCGCAGGAAACCTCGGCAACGCCGTCAATTTCCAATGCTGCGCAGCGTGCGATCTTGCCAATGACTTCGGTGGAGATCTGAAGGCTGCCGCCCCGAAGATCTGTATTCTGAAAATCCATTGTGTTGTCCTCCATTCAAAAGCGGGCACAGCCTGCTTTTTCTTGTTTGAAATGGTCCTGCCTGAAACGATCAATGCCATACGCAGGACAACATCATTCTTTATTGATAGAGTTATTATACCATCAAAGCGGGTGCGATTTCAATACTTGTTTCGGAAAACTCTGCCGCACCTTCTTATTTGACCTCCACCACCGTGATGTTCTGGGCAGTCACAGTGCTTTTGTTCAGCACCACATCCCGGATCTGTGCCACCTGTGCCGCTGTGAGCGGTTCACCGGAGGTCATCACGGTAAGGTCTGCCCGGCCGGACTGCAAAAAGCACAGGCAGTCTGCAAAACCTTTGGCTTTGATCAGCGTTTCGATCTCATTCTCCGCATTCAGATCTTCCAGATTTGCGGTCATCTGGGCGGTATATTCCTTCTTTTCCTCTGCGGAAAGCGACGAGGATTTCATCGTTTTCTTGATGGAATCCATCGCCTCATCGTGGGCCTTCTGTCGCTTAAGCCGAGCCTGCTCAAAAAACTTTGCACCGCTGTCACTGGCAACGCTTACAAGCTGCGCTTCACCATAGTTTTTGTTGGCGCTGGACACCGCTTCGGCCTCTGTGGGCAGCTCATCCAGAACCGTCTGCGCCTGTACCGGGACATCCTCAGCCTCTGCCGCGACCATTGCAGCATTGTCCGGCAGCTCCGTGGGCACATCGCTGCGGGCGTACTGCCAGTTCAAGTATACGGCGATCACCAGTGCGGCAGCCAATGTAACAGCTGTGGCCCTGCGGGTATTTCTGGAAAGTGCTCTCATAAATCGTTCCTCCTTATAAAAGCTGCAGGGTCTCAGCCCTTGCGCTGTTCCACACAAATGCGGTTGGATGGCAGATCCAGCAGTGCGCTTACCAGTTCGGTGATCCGGGCAGCAACGCGGATGTCTCCGCCGCCCTCGCACAGCACGGCCACACCGCACACCTGCGGCAGACATACCGTTTCGGTCAGGGCTGAACCATCTTCCAGCAGGACATGGGTCTGCTGGGACTGCATTTCTCCGGACTGTGTATCCAGCGCATAAATGGCTTCTTCCCCAGTCTCCAGCGTGACCATCACGGTCGTTTTGCCCGCACCGCTCATCTGTGAGATCAGATGTTCCAGCCGGTTCTCCAGCTGTGCCTGATATTCCGTGCTGCTCTGGGCAGACTTTGTGTTTTTTGTGCTGCCCGCTGCCGTGTTCTGCGGAAAAAGTTCCGACAGCAGGATCAACAGCATTGCCAGAATGCCTACTGCCGCAGCAAGCCTTGCTCTGCCCTGTTTCCCTTTACATTTCCGGGCAAAATCTTTCACGGAATCTCCGAACGAAATGCCCCCTGCTTGTTTCATTCGGTGCCCTCCTGTACTTCCAGTATCGGTGCCATGCCAAGCTCCTGCTGCAGATATGCCGCGATCCGGCTCTGCTCTGCGGATGTGCACGCCGCCGGGAGGATCACAAGCACCTTTTCTGCCCGAACGGTCTGTTCTGTCCGGGTCAGTGTGATCTCCAGTTTCACCTTTGTACCAAAGCGCCGCTCACACTCTGCGCAAAGATCCGCTTCCAGCCGTTCCTGCGTTCCCTGCAAGAGCGATGTCTCCGTACTCTGGATGCTGACCGCTGCCGGAGCAGCCGCCGCTGCACTTTTCAGTTCCAGCTTCATCTGCGGGGCCAGCCGGAACAGGATCACTAGAATATATAGCCCGGCAACGGCTTTTATGCATCTGCCCGCCCAGCCTGCGCCCGCCAGCAGCGTCGTGATCTCCGCACAGATACAGGCAATGCAGAACGCTGATGCCGCCGTCTGAAATGCGTGCATTTCCTATCCGCCTCCCGTCATCATCAGAAGCCCCACGCCTACCGTCAGCAGTTCAAAAAACAGTGCCGTTACTGCTGCCATGCATTTTACCGCTTCGGCCATGCAGTCAAACAGCGCCTGACAGCGCCGGTTCTCCGCAAGGCCGCACAGAAGCCTGCATCCTGCAAGGAATAGCAAATGGAGCAGAAGCTGCAGATACAGTGGCAGAAATTCGGCCCCGATCACGGCAAGTGCCGCAAAACCCAGACTGCTTTTGAGCAGCTGCATTCCGGCAAGAAATACTTCTGCCGTATCGCTCAGAGCCTGCCCGATCACCGGCACGCCGCCGGTAAGCAGCTGGCCCAACCGCAGTGCAGAACGGTCCAGCTGAACTGTTACCGCTCTTTGCAGCCCTAACAGCACTGCAAAAATCCGCCCAGCCCAGACAAGCCCCCTGCGCAGCAACGCGCCCATGACACGGCACGTTTCCGAAAGCCCCTGCTGGGTGCTGATGCAGCACGCCATGCTTACCGCAAGGTAGCTCTGCAGCAGCGGACTGACCACAAGCACCGTACCCTGTGCCAGAAAGCACAGTCCGGTCAGCAGCAGACCGCTTGCCGCTGTGCTGGCATTTACCTCTCCACCGGCAGCGAGCACACCGCTGTACACCGGAAGAAAACCCAGAAGGTAGTTTTTCCACCCCTCCATCCGCTCACAGATCAGCTGTGCAAGGCTGATCAGATCTCCCCACAAAAGAGTGCCGCAGCCCACAGCCGCAGCTAGCTCCAACAAGGCGCTGTCGGCTGCTCCTCCCACCAGAAATGAAAGCACGATCAGCAACAGTAAAAACAGCAGAACATCCGCATAGCAGTGTGCCATCTGCCGGATCATCTCTGCCGGTGATCCCGGCAGGAGCGCGAGCAGAGATTTGAGCGGATCTTTGGCAAAGGACTCTGCACTTTGCGGAGCTTTTTCCAGATAAGGCTGCCAAAGCTCCTGTCCGGGTAGGCCCTGCAGCTGTGCCGCAGCGGCATCAGGTGCAAAAGCCAGAAAGCATACGGTGCACAATACAAACGCTGCCGCTTTTTGCAGGAATTTTTTTATCATGCGGCAAGCCCCCAGATCTTCTGGCAGATCTCTTCCAGCAGAGGAAATGCTGCCGCCAGAACCAAACATCGGCCCGCAAACCCGGCGCACCATGCCAGAGTATCCGCACCAGCTTCTTCACACAGGGTCCGCGCGTAATCGGTCAGCAGCAAAATTCCGGCACAGCGCAGCAGGCAGGCAAATGCAGGCCCGTCCACCCGGCGGCTGAAAGCCAGTACATTCCGAAGCAGCTCCTGCACCGCCGCTCCAAGCTGCAGCAGCACAAACAATGCTGCGCCAACGGACAGCAGAAACGCATAGGCCGGTGCATCCTTCCGCAGCAGAAGCTGCGCCGCTGCAAAGACGACCACTGCCCCCAGAATGGAAAAAGATGTACTCATAGTGCAAACAGCGACTTGATGATAACGAACAGTGCGCTGATCTGCTTGACAAGGATGGAAAGCACTACCACAAGACCCGCAAGGGTCGTCATCATGGCCTGATCCTCCCGGCCGGAACGGATCAGCAGCTGGTTCAGGACGGCCACGATAATACCGATCGCTGCAATTTTGAACACAAGGTCGATCTCCAAGTTTTCGTCCTCCTGCCACTACAAAAGAATCAGTGCTGCCACCGCGCCGGCTGCAAGGCCAAGCCTGCACGGTAAGCCCTGCCCGGATGCCGCTTTCTGCTGCGCCTGGTGCAGGAATGCTTCAAAACGGGCAGAGTAATAATCCAGTCGTTCGCATTCCTGTGCCGCTTCGCTTTGGCCAAAGCCGGCAAAGCACTGCTCAAAGCAAAGGCGTTCCGCATCATCAAATCTTTCCGGTGCCGGAATTTCCTGCAGTTTTGGTGCTGCATCGCTTTCCAGCAGCTTTTCCTGCACGAGACACCGCTGCAGCTGTTCCAGATCCAGCCTGCGGTAAGCGATCTCCTGCCGGATGCGCTGCAACAGCTCCACGGTGCGCTGCAGCTGCAGGATATGCTGCTCTGTTCTGGCCTGAAATGCAGAACCGGTCAGCCACCCGCACAGCAGGAGCAGTGCAGCCGCTGCCCAATGAAAAAGCCGCATCATACCGTGCAGACCTGCCGGACTTTTCCCGGCGCTGTGCAGCCGTGCAGCAGTACAAATACACGCAGCATTCCATGCCGCTGTAGCGCCTGCACCTGCGGCCGCCGGGCGGCTTCTTCCACGCTTGCGGCATGGACGCTTGCAACAAAGTCCACCCCGCTGTAAAAGCCCTGTTCCAGCGCTGCAGTTTCGGCAAGCGTGCCCAGCTCGTCCAGCAAAATAACCTGCGGCGAAAGCGTGCGCAGTGCCATCTGCACGGCCCGTTCCTTAGGGATGCCGGACAGCAGATCCAGCGGCGGCATCTTCTCGGAATCACCCGGCGGAAAGATCTCGCAGCGCTCGTCCACCACGCAGGCTCGCCGCTGCATCCCGGCCAGTTCTCGTGCGATCTGACGCAGCAGCGTCGTCTTGCCGCTGTCCGGCTCGCCGATCAAAAGCATCCCAATAAAATGCTTTTTCAGTTGCACCAGAAGTTCGTCCGGCAGCTGTACCGGAACCGCCCTTGCAATGCGCAGGTTCAACCCCTGCACCTGCTGCAGAACCGTCTGGCCGTCGCGATCCACATAGCGTCCTGCCACACCCACCCGGCAGCCGGAGGGCGTGGTCAGAAATCCATGCGCAAGCTCCGTCTGGTGTGCATGTACCGCGCCGCCGCACAGGGTGTGAAAGATCTCTTCGATCTGAAACTGATCCAATACACACTCCCTCAGCTGCAGCGGGCACTCCGGCAGGTCCTGCAGCGGGAGCTGCCGACCCGACAGTGTAACAAAAGCACCACAGCCTGTCCGGAACCGAAGTTCATGGATCTGCGCTGCCGTCTGTGCTGGCAGCTGTCCCAATGGCCCGGCCAGCCATGAGGGAAGCAGGCGTATCGCCCGATAATACTCATCCACACTGTCCTCTCCTTTTTCAGGCTCATTGCCTGCTATGAGTATATGCCTGTCCCTGCCGGATAGAACCTGCGGACATAAAAATATCCCCGCAGCACAAAACTGCGGGGATATCCATTGGAACGGTTTTATCAGATGTTTTCGTCGCTGATCATTGCCAGAAATTCTGCCTCGGTCAGCACCGGGATGCCAAGCGCCTGCGCCTTGGTCAGTTTGGAGCCTGCTGCCGTGCCTGCCACGACATAGGCCGTTTTCTTTGAAACAGAACCGCTGGCCTTACCACCGTTTTTCACGATCAGTGCTTCCGCCTCATTGCGGGAAAGAGTTTCCAGCGTGCCGGTGACCACCAGCGTTTTCCCTGCCAGCTTATCACCTTTCGGTTCGCCCTTCCACTGCATATTCAATCCGGCATCGGCCAGACGATGGACAAGGTCGGTCGTTCCCTCTTTTGCAAAGAATTCCACGACGCTCTGCGCCATTACGCCACCAAACCCATCGATCTCGCTGATCTGCTCTGCACTTGCTTCCCGGACAGCCTGCAGCGTACCGAAATGCTCTGCCAGCAGGGCTGCAGCTTTATCGCCAATGTTGCGGATGCCAAAGCCGAACAGGAGCTTATCCAGATTGTTCTGCTTGGAAGCCTCGATGGCGTTCAGCAGGTTATCGGCGCTCTTCTCCTTGAACTTATCCAGCGTCAGCAGCTGTTCCCGTGTCAGCGTGTAGATATCCGCTGCGGAGTGCACCATGTCCTTCTCCACCAGCTGGGTGGCAACTGCTGTGCCAAGGCCCTCGATATCCATTGCATCGCGGGAAGCAAAATGGATGATATTGCGCAGTGCCTGTGCCGGGCACTCGGGGTTAACACAGCGCAGAGCTGCTTCATCCTCCAGATGAACGACTGGCGCACCGCAGGAGGGGCAGACCGTGGGCATCTCATAGGGCTGTGCATCCTCTGCGTGATTGGTAACACCGATCACTTCCGGGATGATATCACCCGCCTTGCGCACCTGAATGGTATCGCCGATGCAAAGGCCGAACTGATGGATAAAATCCTCATTGTGCAGGGTCGCGCGGGCAACGGTAGTACCCGCCAGAAAGACAGGGTCAAAACAGGCCGTCGGGGTAAGAACACCGGTGCGGCCAACTGCGACCTCAATGCTGCGCAGCGTTGTCTCCTTTACCTCTGGCGGATACTTAAACGCAATTGCCCAGCGTGGAAATTTGTTGGTGGAACCCATCAAATCGCGCTGTGCAAAATCGTTCACCTTGATCACTGCACCATCCATATCAAAATCCAGTTTGGCACGGTTCTGACCGATCTGCTTGATCTCGGCAATGGCCTGCTCAATGTCATGCACGATATGATAGCGCGGCGAGACCGGCAGACCAAGGCTCTTGAGGTAATCCAGACTTTCAGCATGCTTGGTAAGCGTTTTGCCGCGGATCTGCTGCACATTGAAAACAAAAATAGAAAGGCCCCGGCTTCCTGTGATCTTTGCATCCTTCTGGCGCAGCGAACCGGCAGCCGCATTGCGCGGATTTTTAAAGGGCGCTGCGCCCTGCAGCTCCTGCTCTGCACACAGCTTCTGGAACGCGCCATGCGGCATATATACCTCACCGCGCACTTCCAGAAATTCCGGTGCATCCTTCAACTTTTTGGGAATGCTGCGGATGGCGCGGACATTGGCAGTCACATCCTCGCCCACCACGCCATCGCCGCGGGTAGAGGCACGAACCAGCTCACCGTTTTCGTATTCCAGACTGCAGGAAAGGCCATCGATCTTGATCTCCACCACATACTCCGGCTCTATGCCGGCTTCCCGCACGCGGCGGTCAAAATCCCGCAGCTCATCATACGAAAATGCATCCAGCAGGCTTTCCATTTTTACCGCATGGGTCACCTTGGGCAGCTTGCTGCTGGCCGTGCCGCCTACCTTCTGGGTAGGCGACGATGCCGTGACCAGCTGCGGAAACTGCGCTTCCAATTCTTTCAGTTCCCGGGTCAGAGCATCATACTCAAAATCTTCAAGCTCCGGGGCATCCTGGTCATAGTAAAGCCGATTGTTTTTCTCGATCACAGCGCGCAATTCTTCCACGCGCTTTTTTGCCTGTTCCAACTCCAAAAGTTCCACTCTCCCGCTATCCGGTTTCTCCCGCGCTGCCGTCCGGCACTACCGCCTGAAAATGCATCGCAGAAAACTATTTTGATTATAACACATCCAGCCGCGCTCTGCAAAGAGAAAGCGGATACAATTTGTATAAGTGCTTTGAAATCTGCAGGTGTAATCGTTTTCAATCATCACTGCAGATTGATTCAAAATCAACACATGGAGATACTCTTTGTTTATTCTTTTGATAAAGCAACGTCTTATCGTTTAATTTCTCCACATCCATAACGAGTGAATCGTCCTGTGGTATCGTTGAGTCGCCAGCCAAAACACACACAGAAAGGGCAACGCATTCGTCGTGAATGCTTTAGGCCTTGGCCCCCGGCATCGTCCTCATGATGGTCGTGTTCCGTTCGTCACCACGGCAAAGAAAGCCGGTGTGGATGAGCATGTCATTAAAAAGATTGTCGGCCACTGTATTGATGATGTTGCCGAAAAGTCGTATACTAAAAGAGGCATTGAGTGGATTCGTCATTTCATGCAATGCATCGTACCATCCTAGATTTTGTACTATTATTTTAGGAGAAAAGCTGTTCCGATTTGTGAATTAAGTATCATACCGTTTCAAGAGGAGATCAAGCTGCCATGGATTGGGAAACATTAAGATCAAGCTGTCTTGCCTGCACCCGCTGCGAGCTGTGCAAGACCCGCACCAATGTGGTGTTCGGTCAGGGTGTGGAAGATGCCGAAGTTCTGTTTGTGGGCGAAGGCCCCGGCCAGAATGAGGATGAGCAGGGTCTGCCCTTTGTGGGGCGCAGCGGCCAGCTGCTGGACAAATATCTGTTTGCCATCGACCTTGACCGCACGAAGAACTGCTATATTGCAAACATCGTCAAGTGCCGCCCGCCGCAGAACCGTGACCCCCAGCCTGCTGAGAGCGAAGCCTGTATGCCCTGGCTGCGGGAGCAGTTCCGCCTGCTGAAGCCAAAGATCGTGGTCTGCCTTGGCCGCATTGCCGCCCAGCGGATGATCCGAAAGGATTTCTCCGTGACCAAGGAGCATGGCCAGCTGTACGAAAAGGGCGGCATCCTGTTCATGGGTACCTTCCACCCTGCCGCTCTGCTGCGCAGCCCGCAGAACAAGCCTGCAGCCTTTGCTGATTTTACTGCCCTGCGGGACAACATTGAAACGGTGTGCAAACATACCTATCATAAAGACTGAATCATTCCCGCTGCAAGAACCAAACACCTTCCTTTTGCATACTCTAAAACAAAAAGAGAGGTGTTCGATTATGGAAACTGCACGACATGATTCCATTGATTTCTTTCTGGGTGCCACAACGCCTGCCGGTTTCAAGGGCTATTTTGAACCGCTGCGCCACGAACCCGGTATGCAGATGTACCTGATCAAAAGCGGGCCGGGCTGCGGCAAATCCACCCTGATGAAGCGGCTTGCCCGTGCTGCCGAACAGCGCGGCGAACTGACGCAGCGCATCCACTGTGCCAGCGACCCGGACAGTCTGGACGGCGTGATCCTGCCCGGGCAGCACAGGGCCATCGTGGATGCCACTGCGCCCCATGTGGTGGAGCCGGATGCTCCCGGTGCGGACGAAGTGGTGGTGAGTTTGTACCACACTATCGATGCAGAAAAGCTGCACCAGTGCACCGATGAGGTCAAGGCGCTGTTTGCCCGCAACGCTCTGCTGCGCAGCCGCGCTGCACGATATATTGCATCGGCAGGCAGCCTTTTGCTGGACAGCCGCCGCGCCGAAGCCTGCAGCGCCAATTTCGACAAGGTGCGCCGTTATGTCAAACGGCTGTGCACCCGGGTGATGCCGCGCACGGAAGGCATTGGCAGCGAAGAGCTGCGCCTGCTTTCCGCCGTCACCCCCAAGGGTGAAATGTTTTATCAGGGCACTGCACAGGCATTGGCGGATAAGTTCATCGTGTTCCGGGATGACTACGGCGCGGTGTCCCGCCTGCTGCTGGAGCTGATCCGTGCCGAAGCCCTGACGCGGGGCTACCACATTATTACCTGTCCATGCGCCATGCACCCGGAGGATAAGATCGACCATATCCTGATTCCGGAGCTGAAGCTTGCCTTCCTGACGGATAATCGCTGGCATCCGGTGCATCTGCCCAGTGTGCAGGCTGTGCGGTGCACCCGCTTCCTTGACAGGGAAAATCTGGCAGCGTACCGGGCACGGCTGCGCTTTAACGAGCGTGCTGCCGCCGAACTGCTGGAACAGGCCAGTGCCCTGATGGCACAGGCCAAGAGCTGCCACGATGAGTTGGAGACCTATTACCGTGCAGCGGTGGATTTTGGCAAAGTGGATGAAGCGGCAGCAGAATGCATGGAGATGTTCGGCCTGAAATAATCAGTTTGTGTCGACGAACCGGGAGCTTTTCTGAAGACCGTCCGCTGGGGTGGGGCCCTGTTGCCGTGAGGCAATAGGGCGGGCGATGGAATGGTCCGAATCGTGTCTGAAGAGAAATTACCGGTTCGTCAGTGTATCCCAAAAGCGGAGGTGAAATGCTTTGGCAACGGTTCATCTGCCCATCCGGCAGCTGGTGGAATTTCTGCTGCGGACCGGCAGCATTGACAGCCGGTTTACGGGGTTTGACCGTGCACTGGAAGGTGCCCACATCCACCGCAAATTGCAAAAAGCTGCCGGAGACGGCTATCAGGCTGAGGTATTTCTCTCCGTAGAGCGGCAGGCAGAGGACATCACTTTTACCCTTGAGGGCCGGGCTGACGGCATTTTTACCGATGAGACTGGCACGGTAGTCATTGATGAGATCAAGACCACCACTGTGCCGCCGGAAGAGATCACTGAGGATATGAACCCCTGCCACTGGGCACAGGGCATGGTGTACGGTGCCATTTATGCCGCACAGCAAAGCCTGCCGGAACTGAACGTCCGGCTGACTTATTATCAGATAGACAACGATCAGATCATCCGCTTTATCCGCCGCTTTACGCAGCAGGAGCTGGATGAATTTCTTGACAAATTATTGTGCCAGTATGCTCCGTGGGCGCAGCGCCGGATAGAGTGGGATGTAAAGCGTACTCAGAGCCTTGCGGCACTGCAGTTCCCGTTTGCGCAGTACCGGCCCGGACAGCGGGCTATGGCGGGCGAGATCTACCGCGCCTGCCGCGCTGGCAAGACCGCCGACTGCAAGGGCGGTACGCGGCTGTTCTGTCAGGCTCCTACCGGCATTGGCAAGACCATGAGCGCGCTTTTCCCCGCGCTGAAAGCCATGGGCGAAGGCAACGGAGAAAAGCTGTTCTATCTCACGGCCCGCAACACGACCCAAACTGCCGCCGAGGATGCCTTGACCCGGCTGCATACGGCCCAGCCAGAGCTTGCCCTGCGCAGTGTGACGTTGACCGCCAAGGAAAAGGTCTGCCTGCATCCGGATGCAGAGGGACATCCCGCCTGCCTGCCGGAGCTTTGTCCCTACGCCAACGGCTACTACGACCGCATCAAGGATGCACTGACAGCTCTGCTGGACGGTACCGGCAGCTTTGACCGCGCAGCGCTGGCCGGGGCGGCAAAGCGTTTTTCGGTGTGTCCCTTTGAACTGGAGCTAGACCTGAGCGAGTGGTGCGATGTGGTCATTGGGGATTACAATTACCTGTTCGATCCGGTGGTGCACCTGAAGCGGTTCTTTGATTCTTCCGGCGACTGGTTGTTTTTGGTCGATGAAGCACATAATCTGCCCGACAGAGCCAGAGCAATGTATTCTGCACGCTTTTGTAAAAGCAGCCTGACCGAGGCAAAACGCGCATTGGGCAAGGGCAAAAGTGCTTTAAAGACCGCTCTGACCAAAGCAGACAAAGCCCTGCTGGAAGCCCGGAAAGCCTGCGTACAGCTTGCACCCCGGCACAGCAGCCAGACCGATGCCGCAGACCCGGCACAGACCAGTCTTTTGCCTGAAAACACTGCCCCCGCACTGGAACTGCCCGAACCGCTGTATGCACAGGACAGTACTGTGTTTTTGCAGGAGCCGCCCTCTGCCCTGCTCAGTCCGCTGCGGGCCGTACAGGCACCTTTGCAGGACTGGCTGGAAGCGAACCCGGATGCCGAAGTACATGCACAGTTGCTGGAGCTTTATTTTGCTGTACAGGACATCGCCCGTGCTGCCGAACGATACGACAGCCACTTTGTCACTCAGCTTACCGCGCGCGGCAGAGAACTTGAATTGCAGCTGCTGTGTCTGGACCCGGCACCTTTTGTGGATGCCAGCCTTGCCGCAGGGCGCAGCGCAGCGCTGTTCAGTGCAACGCTGGCTCCGCCCTCGTTCTACCGCAGTGTTCTGGGCTGCAGCGATGCACGTGCCGTCGCACTGGACAGTCCCTTTCCGGCTGAAAATCTGGGGCTGTATTGCCTGCCGAATATCTCTACCCGCTACCGCGACCGCGAAGCCAGCGTGCAGGCAGTTTCGGATGCACTGGCCCAGCTGGTGCAGGCCAGAACGGGAAACTACTTTGCCTTTTTCCCAAGCTACGCATATCTGCGGCAGGTACACGAAGATTTTGCAGCACGTTACCCGGGCATTCGCACCCTTGTGCAGGAAAGCCGTCTGGATGATGCCGCTCGGGCTGAATTTCTGGCTCAGTTTGTGCCGGACCCGGCCGAAACACTTCTGGGTTTTGGCGTGATGGGCGGCATCTTTGGTGAGGGAGTTGATCTTGCAGGCAGCCGCCTGATCGGGTGCGCCATTGTGGGTGTGGGCCTGCCGCAGGTAAATCCGCAGCAGGAAATGCTTCGCCGTTATTATGACGCACAGAACGGCTTTGGATTCGATTATGCCTACCGCTATCCCGGCATGAACAAGGTACTGCAGGCCGCAGGGCGCGTGATCCGCACGCCGGAAGACAGAGGTGCGGTGCTTTTGCTGGACGACCGGTTTGCCCAGCAGGAATACATCCGGCTGTTCCCTCCTCACTGGCGGCATATCCGCTATCTGCGCAGCTGCGAAGAACTGGCCGCTGCCCTGCAGGACTTCTGGAATAAATGAGACCCAAACAAAAAGGCACTGCCGCACCCAAAACAGGAGCGGCAGTGCCTTTGCTTCTTTTTTGTTTTATTTTGCTGCTTTCCGGTTCTGCTGCAGGCTATCCCACGAGGGCATTTCATTGCGCAGCTTTTCCCACATGGGCATTGCCGTGCCGGTCTGCCTGCGCAGAGCATCGAACGCTTCGTCCAGATACTTCATTTCGGACACTGCGTGCATGGCGTGATCCGAAACGCACAATCTGCCCAGCGGTGTTTTTGTCATGGTAAACACCATCGCTTCCATCTTACGGCGGGCCGATGTGCCGGGCTGGAAATTATCGGTGTTGTTGGCATCGTTCACCGGGATGCCCGCATCCTTGAGCATCAGGCAGGCTTCATAGGCGGCATCCAGAATGGCACCGCGCTGCTGCTTGGTGGCCCGGTGCAGATCGCCGTTGCAGGCATAGCATACATAGCACGCCGGCAGAACGAATGCAATGTGGCACTTGAGCCATTCATCCATATCGCCATAGAAGGTCAGCTTGTATTTTGCACCGTCAAAGGCGGTCTTGAGCCGGGTTCGGAAGGTGCCCGAAAGCGGAGTTGTGGCACCGCCCACCGTCATGCCAGCACTGGCGTACACACTGACCACATGGTCGTGTTCACGGCGGCCTGCCGTGCCCTGAAAGCCGAATGCGATCTTATCCGCCGGGCGCTGCATGAATTCCAGCACCTGCTTTGCCTGCGGGTTGTTGCCCACAAACACAAAATACTGGCTCTTGTTGGCCTTGAGCACAGGAAGCACATCCGGCAGCTGGCCCGCCTGCACGACCACAAAGACGAGATCATAATAATCATCCGGGGCAAGAGTGTCCACGGTTTTGATCCGTTCCGTTGTGGTCTTGCGCTGCACCCAGTGGCGGATGACCAAACCCTTCTGGTCGATCATTTCCTTCCACTCTCCGCGTGCAAGCAGCGTGACAACGTTCTTTTTGTTCTGCATCAGCACATGGGCCAGCTCGCAGCCCAAAACGCCCGCACCGTAAACCAGAATCCTCATCCAGATACGCCTCCCTTATGTGTGTTAAGGTTTGCTTACTTTTTCAAAAACGAGAAAAAGCCTTTTTTCTCGTAAGGTGCACTGCTTACGCCCTTGACCTCATAGCCGGTTGCATTGATGGCATCCCGCAGCTTCTGCTCGTCCAGCGGCTGTTCCGAGTGGATCACCGTCTGGGCTTTTGCCTGCGAGGACGACACCCTTTTTACCTCCGGGAAGGCCTTGCGCACGGCTTCGTTGACATGGCTCTCGCACATGCCGCACATCATACCATCTACTTTTACGATCGTTTCAATCATTTTATTCCCCTCCAGATTTTCTGCGCGCATCGGCCCGTTGACGCGGAATCTGTTAGGAAACGCTAACCGCAGTTTCAAACAAACCGCCGTCGGGAACTGCCCGGCAGCGGTGCGGAGCGGTTCCCTGTTCTGTGGTGGGTCTGCTCAGAAAATGCACGCATGATTTCTTGTCTTCATCATATCACACCAGTGGGCTAAATGCAAGATGAAAAATACCCCATCCCGGTTTTTGCGCTTTTCACTCATGCACCCGGTATCCTGCTGCCGTGGTCAGTATTCAATGCCCTTCCGGGCGGAAATTCCCCTCTGGTAAGGGTGGCGGTGGCACTTCATCTCCGTGGCATAGTCGGCGGCATCCAGCATCCACTGCGGCGCAGCATGGGCAGTAAGCACGCATTCCTGCTCTGCCGGGCGTTCCAGCACAGCCTTTTGCAACAGGGCTTTATCCACCATATCCAGTTCCCATGCGCTGCCTGCTTCGTCCAAAATCAGCAGGTCGGCAGGGTCGGCCATGGCAGCTGTGAGGTTCGCATTCTGCAGCTGGCGGGTGGCTTCCTTTTCCGCTTCGTTCATCTGGAACACGAATTTCTGCCCCGCCTTGCCGCGGTACACCTTTGCACCCAGCTGTTCCAGCAGCGGCACCTCGCCGCTTTTGCCGCCTTTGAGGAACTGCAGGATCACCACCCGCTTTCCGCTGCCCATGGCCCGCAAAGCAAGGCCCATGGCAGCGGTGGTCTTGCCCTTGCCATCACCATAATATAGATGTAACAGCCCTGTACGCTTCATGGTCATTTCTCCTTTTGTCTTTGCGTTTATGGTAACACAAACCCAGCAAAAAAGGAAGAGGAAGCACCCGAAGGCGCTTCCTCTTTCAAACAATGCGATATTTACTGGTACAGCGGAAAATCCCGGGTCAGCTTCAGCACACGGTCACTGATCTCGTCCTTCTTCTCGTCGTAGTGCCAGATGCAATCGGCGATGCAGTCGGCGATCACCTTCATCTCGGCCACGCCCATGCCGCGGGTGGTAACAGCCGGGGTGCCCAGACGCACGCCAGAAGTCACGAACGGGCTGCGGGTCTCGCCGGGGACAGTGTTCTTATTGGCGGTGATGTGCACGCTGTCCAGACGTGCTTCCAGCTCCTTGCCGGTGCACTCCTCGTCACGCAGGTCGATCAGCATGAGGTGGTTATCCGTACCGCCGGACACCAGCTTGACACCGCGTGCCTGCAGCTCTGCTGCCAGAGCCTGTGCATTCTCCACGATCTTGCGGGCATATTCCTTGAACTCCGGCTTCAGTGCTTCACCAAAGCAGACAGCTTTTGCGGCGATCACATGCTCCAGCGGGCCGCCCTGGGTGCCGGGGAACACGGCAGAATTGATGCGCTTTGCAAGAATGGGATTGTTGGTCAGGATCAGACCGCCGCGGGGGCCGCGCAGGGTCTTGTGGGTGGTGGTGGTCACAACATCAGCATACGGCACAGGGCTCTGGTGATAGCCGCCTGCCACCAGACCGGCAATGTGGGCCATATCCACCATCAGATATGCACCATAGCCGTGGGCAATCTCAGCGATCTTCTCAAAATCGATGGCACGGGGATATGCAGATGCACCGGCCACGATCAGCTTGGGGCGCACCTTTTTAACCTGCTTTTCCAGCTCAGCATAGTCGATCACGCCGTCGGCATTGACACCGTAAGAGACAAAGTTATAGTTCTTGCCAGACATGTTCACCGGAGAACCGTGGGTCAGATGGCCGCCCTGAGACAGGTCCATGCCCATGACAGTATCGCCCAGATCCAGCAGAGCAAAATAAACTGCCAGATTGGCCTGTGCACCGGAGTGGGGCTGAACATTGGCATATTTTGCGCCGAACAGCTTGCAGGCACGCTCGATGGCAATGTTCTCCACCTCGTCCACATAGACACAGCCGCCATAGTAGCGCTTGCCGGGCAGGCCCTCGGCGTACTTGTTGGTCAGGATGCTGCCCATTGCGGCCATGACGGCGGGAGAGACGATGTTCTCACTGGCGATCAGTTCAATGTTCTGGCGCTGACGGTTCAGCTCGCGATCCATGGCTGCGGCCAACTCCGGATCAACGGTATTGACCAGACCGATGGTGTCCATCATTTCATTGTACATAATATTCTACCCCTCTCAATTTCCGGAGAAAGCCCCGGATCTCTGGATCTCTTCAAGCCACCCTGCTCCGCGCACGAACCGAATTGCTTTCTTTTATCATAGCAGAAAGCTGCAGAATCTTCAACTTCCATTTTGCCAAAAGGCTTGCTTTTTTCGTCTGAAGTGTTTATTATACTTGTATAAAAATGCAGTGTCGTTTTTGTATATTTTTCAAGTCAGTCAACCTTCAGATGAAGCGAGGTGTTCTCTGGTGACGGTCAGTGAAGCAAAGCAGACCCAGCGCAAAGCGGGCCGGGCCGCACGCAAGGCTCTCGGCCCGGAAGAACGCAAGGCTGCAAATGCCGCTTTGTGCGCATTCCTCTGGCAGCTGGCTGCCGTGCAGAATGCGCAGACCATCCTGCTATACGCAGCGTTTGGTTCCGAAGCCGACCTTTCTGCCCTTGCGGAAAAGGCGCAGGCGCAAGGCAAAACGCTGGCCTATCCGGTGTGCGGCGAGGCGTATTCCCTTACAGCCGCTGTGCCCGGCCCGGACGGCTGGGAGATGGGACAGTACGGCATCCGCACCCCCATCCTGAGCCGGTCGGAGATTCTGCTGCCGGAAGCGCTTGATCTGGTCCTTGTACCCTGCACGGCTTTTGATGCAGACTGCTTCCGGGTCGGCATGGGCAAGGGCTATTACGACCGGTATCTTCCCCGCTGCAAAAACGCGGTGAAGATCGGCATTGCATTTGAGGCACAGCGGGTGGAACATGCTGCCGTAGACGAGCACGACCAGCGGCTGGATGCCTATGTAACAGAGAGGGGTATTTACAAATGGAAATGACTAAGCTGAGCTGTGAGAAATTTCTCGCAGAGCTGGCCAGCAAAGCCCCCACGCCGGGCGGCGGCGGAACGGCGGCGCTGGTGGGTGCTGCCGGTGTAGCGCTGGGCAATATGGTGGGCAACCTGACCACCGGCAAAAAGAAATATGCCGCCGTGGAAGCAGACATTCAGGCCCTGAACACAAAGGCCGATTTCCTGCGCAAAGAGCTGGAGGCGCTGGTGCAGGCCGATGCCGATGCCTTTGCGCCGCTGGCTGTGGCCTACGGCCTGCCCAAGAACACACCAGAGCAGGCTGCACACAAAGCCGCCGTGCTGGAAAAGGCGCTGGATGCCGCCTGTGCCGTGCCACTTGAGGTCATGGAAAAGTGCGCCGAGGGCATTGCTCTGGTGGAAGAATACGCCGCCAAGGGCAGCGTGATGGCCGTCTCGGACGCAGGCTGTGCAGCCGCTCTGTGCAAGGCAGCCTTGCAGGCCGCAAGCCTGAATGTGTTCATCAACACAAAGCTGATGGCAGACCGTGAGCGCGCTGCTGAGTTGGACGCAAAAACAGACAAACTGCTGGATGAATTTGTGTCGCGGGCAGACGCTGTTTTTGCATCCGTGACGAACAAATTGCGGAATAAGTGAGGAAAAGTATTATGGCAACGATTTTGAAGGGCGCACCCGTTGTAGCCGCTATGAACGAACGCAATGCGGCGCTGTGTGAGCAGCTCGAGGCAAAAGGCATCACTCCCACGCTGGCCGTGGTGCGTGTGGGTGAGCGGGAGGACGACCTCTCCTACGAGCGCGGCGTGATCGCCCGCTGCGGCAAGGTGGGCGTGGAGGTAAAGCAGTTTCTTCTGCCAGCCGATGCTTCGCAGGACGATCTGCTGAAGGTGATCGCCGAGGTGAACGCAGAGGATACCATCCACGGATGCCTGCTATTCCGTCCGCTTCCCAAGCAGTTCAATGACCGCACTGTGCGTGCGGCGCTGGCTCCGGAAAAGGACATTGACGGCATCACGGACGATTCTCTGGCCGGTGTGTTCACTAATACCGATCTCGGCTATGCTCCCTGCACCGCGCAGGCCTGCCTTGAAATCCTGAAGTATTACAACATTCCGCTTTCCGGCAGGCGCGCTGTCGTAGTGGGCCGCAGCCTTGTGGTAGGCAAGCCCGCAGCCATGATGCTGGACCGCGAGAACGCCACCGTGACCATCTGCAATTCCCGCACGCAGAACCTGCCCGCCATCTGCAAGGAAGCAGATGTGGTAGTAGTGGCCATGGGCAAGATGGGTGCCGTGGGTGCCGACTGCCTGCGTGAGGGCCAGACCGTGGTAGACGTGGGCATCCATGTGAACGAAAAGGGCAAGCTGTGCGGTGACGTAAAGTTCAGCGAAGCAGAGCTGGTAGTGGATGCCATCACGCCGGTACCCGGCGGTGTGGGCACTGTGACCACCTCGGTGCTGGTGGGCCATGTCGTGCAGGCTGCAGCAAAAAAGGCCGGGCTGTAACGAATGTGATAGAACTATAAAATAAAGGACGCTTGATACACTGCTGTATGCTTCCCTGCCGGGAAAACATATTCAGACAAGACCAAGCGTCTTTTTTGATTGCTATATTTTAGCCGCGGACAATGAGCAGCAGCAAAGCCGAAGCCACACACTGCATGATCAGCCAGCGGGCCACCACCTGCTCGTCGCTCCAGCCCTTATTCTTGCGGGCGTGGTCGTGCAAAGGGGTGCGGGTGTTCTTGAGGATGGAAATGTGCAAAAAGCGCTTTAGGCTGATCTTCAGGATGCCCAGACTGCCATCCACGATGAACACGATGGCTGCCAGCAGGAAGGCAAACGGATGGCCGCACTTAAGGGACAGCATTGCGATAAAGAAGCCCATTGCGCGGCTGCCGGCATCGCCCATCAGCAGGCTGGACGGCTTTGCATTGGACCACAGATAGGCCAGCAGCGCACCCATGAACACAACGCCTGCGGTGCCGTACTCGGCCAGCTCTGTTTTATAGGCCAGCAGGTAGGTGCCGATGGTCACCACTGCAACACTTGCCGAAAGGCCGTCCACGCCGTCGGTGCAGTTGACCACATTGATGCTGGTCCAGATCAGAATAACGATCAGCAGCAGGTACACAGCATACGGCAGAGTGAAACTCCACTGCAGGAAATTCACACCGCAGCCGTTGAAGTTGAGGTAGGTCACACCTGCAACAATGGCAATGGCAAAATCAATGATACCCTTTTTATACTCGTTCCATGCAGTTTCAGCAGCATCGTCAAAGTAGCCGGACAGCATGGATGCAATGAGCAGGATGGTGTAGATGACGTATTCCACCTTGAACGGCAGGAATGCCAGCGATACCAGTGCGATGCACAGCACGAAGATCAGGCCGGAACCACGGGCCTTACCCTTGGAAAGCGCACCGTTCACCGCAAACTCGCGGCCATGGTCGTGCGGAAGCTTATCGTGAAAAACGGAGTCCATCAAAGCCGTAAGGGCAAACGCCAGCAGGAATGCCAGAGCATCGACACCGCGCTGTCCTACGACCGAAAGCAGTAATTCGATCATATTCAAAGTTCCTCTTTCTTTTATGTTTGTGAGAGAAGTGTATCACGCTATCCATAAAAAATCAATCATTCCCGGAGAAAAATCCACGTTTGATTGACTTTCTGCAGCACCGCACTTATAATAGTATATCAGTCTGTCGAAAAAGTTATTGTTTCTATAAAAGGAGAACTCATGTCCATCTCTCTTGAGCAGCTTTCGGCGCAGATGCGCCGGGGCGAACAGGTGCCGCTGCGGCACACCATGCAGGTGGTGCTCACACTGAGCATCCCATCCATCCTGCAGCAGATCGTGGTAACTGCGGTGGAGTACATCGACGCAGCCATGGTGGGGCATATCGGTGCATCTGCTACGGCATCCATTGGTATCGTCAGTTCCAGCACGTGGCTCATGCATGGAATGCTGGCCGGTCTATATATGTCCTTTGCCATTCAGGTGGCACAGTATCTGGGTGCAGACCGGCAGGACGATGCACGCGGTGTATTGCGCCAATCTATGATCTTCAACCTTGTGGTGGGCCTTGCAGCTGCGGCCTTCGGCATTGGCATCAGCCGCTTTCTGCCCGGATGGCTGGGTGCCGACCCTTCCCTGCAGGCGGATGCTTCGGCCTACTTTGCCATCTGGTCGGCTTCCCTGCCCTTTTTGATGATCATGGGAACCTACTCTTCCATGCTGCGTTCCTCCGGCGATGCCCTGACACCGGGCCTTATCAGCGTGCTGACCTGCGTGCTGGATGTGATCTTTAACTTCTGCCTTATCAATCCCACCCGTGAGATGGTGGTGTTTGGCCGCACAATGACCGTCTGGGGCCTTGGCTGGGGGGTACCGGGCGCAGCACTGGGCACCGCCCTTGCTACCGCTATCAGCGGTGTGCTGACCCTTGCCATCCTGCTGCTGCGGGACGGACCGCTGTGCATCCGCAAGCCCGGCTCCTGGCACATTACCAAAGCCTGCCTGCAAAACCTGTGGAAGGTAGGCGCACCGCTGGCCGCAGAGCGTGCAGTTCTTTCCTCGGCGCAGGTGCTGCTCATCCGCATCGTATCCGGCCTTGGCACCACCGCCATTGCTGCCAACAGTCTGGGTGTGAGCGCCGAAAGCCTGTGCTATATGGCAGGCTATGGCATTCAGGATGCATCCCTTGCACTGGTGGGGCAGGCCGTGGGCGCAAACCGTCGGGATATGGCAAAAAACTTTGCCTGGCTGTGCACCGGCATGGGCATAGGCATCATGGCGCTGACCGGTGTTGGCATGTACATTTTTGCGCCAAACCTGATGGGTATTTTCACCGCAGATGCGGCAGTTATTGCGCTGGGCGCACAGGTACTGCGCATTGAAGCACTGGCCGAACCGATGTTCGGTGCCAGTATCGTTGCCAGCGGTGCCATGCAGGGTGCCGGAGACAGCACGGGATGCTTTGTGCTGAACCTTGTCAGCATGTGGGGCATCCGGCTCACGCTGGCTTCCCTGCTGGCTCCGCATTTTGGGCTGGTGGGCGTATGGATGGCCATGAGCTTTGAGCTGACCATGCGCGGTGTACTGTTCCTTGTGCGGCTGGTACGCGGCAGATGGCTGGACAAAGGGGCATTAGCCTGATCGACCGCTGGCGGATATATTTTCCTCTAAATAACAGCTCCCCGGCCGGGAACCGCACTGCGGGACCTGACCGGGGAGTTTTGCTGTGGTTATACGATTTGAGAAGAAGAAAAAATGGAGAACAAGTTACTTTCTGCCGTGCAGGATGGGAGACAGCGGCTTGTAGATCAGCATGCACAGCACTGCATCCAGCAGGCCTTTGACCAGCGTAAAGGGCATATTGAAGATGACAAGGCACTTGATGAGGCTGTCTGCAGAAGGCAGGATGGCCTGATACATGCCGAGGATGGCTTCCAGCGGCATGTGGTAGAACTGTACATAGGCCGGATAGGTGATGAAGTAGTTGGACGGTACGCTGAACACAGCCATGGCTGCAGCTCCTGCAATAGCACCAATGATGGCGGTCTTGCGGCTCTTGTGGTGCTTATAGATAACGCCTGCCACAGCGGAGAAAACCGCACCCAGCATAAAGTTGCACAGCTCGCCCACGCATGCAGTGGAAGTGCCCTTGATAACGATGTGCAGCAGGTTCTTCATAAAGCTGATGACCACACCGTACACCGGGCCGAGAGCAAAGGCACCCAGCAGAGCCGGCAGGTCAGAAAAGTCCATCTTGACGAAGGACGGGATGAGCATCGGAATGGGAAACTCAATGAACATCAGGATAAAAGCCACCGCGCTGAGCATGGCGGCAACAGTAAGATTGTGAGTCGTGCTTTTTTTCATGGTAATGATCCTTCCCGGGGTAAGATGCCCCTTACAAAAATTGTTCCGAAAGCTCTTTTCGTATCTTGTTTTTTGGAACGGGAAGGACAAATAGAAAAGCGCCCTGCTGCAACAAAAACACTGCAACAGGGCGCGTAGACAACGATTTGCCTGCCGTTTCTTGCATCCGGACTATACCGTTGGTCCCGGAGTTGCACCGGGTCAGCACCCTTGCGGGTGGTCGCGGACTTTACCGCCAGTGGGGAATCTCACCCCGCCCTGAAACGAACTTTCTGGCACAAAGTATAGCGTGGCAGGCCCAGCTTGTCAAGAGGGCATCTTAAAATTTGTGCAAAAAATGTCAAAGTAATTCTTTCAAGCACCCTTCTCTGTAAGCTCTTGCCCGGGTGGGTGCGGTATGGTATCATAGATGGGTCGTATAAAATTCAGGAGGTTATCATGATCTTTTCTATTCGTGATCTTTCGTTTGAGTTTGGCTCTGTGCTGCTGGAGGGCTGGTTTGCACTGGCTGCGCGCGCAGGGTGCGCGCTGCTCATTCTGCTTGCCGCATGGCTGGTACGCCGCTGGCTGAGCAAAAGGGGCATTCCGGCACTGCTGGCCCGCAAGTGGTACTTTAACGGCACTCCCATCCTGCTGCGCAGCTTTGCGGTACCCATCCAGCGCATGTGCACTGCGGTTGGCGTATATCTGGCGGCAGCTTCCCTGCCCTGGGCCATTCCCGGCATTGCCAAGCTGCTGTTGGTCTGCTTCCGCCTTGTCATGACCCTGCTGGTCTGCGAAGGCCTGTATGCGGCATCGGATCTGGCCGACCTGCTGCTGGCTTCCTGCAGCCCGGAGATCCGCTCTAACAAAACACTCTGCTCTTTGCTGGACACCGCCTACAAGGTGCTGGTGATCGTGCTGTGCGTGGCAGCGTTGGCACAAGAAGTGGGCTTTCCCATCGGCAGCATTGTCGCCGGTGCCGGTCTGGTTGGTCTGACCATCTCGCTGGCCGCACAGGAAAGCGCCAGCAACCTGTTTTCCGGCATCGTAATTCTGCTGGACAAGCCCTTCTCGGTGGGCGACTGGATCACTGTGGGCGATGTGGAAGGCGAAGTGATCGACATCAACTTCCGTTCCACCCGCATCCGCTCGCTGGATAAAACCATCAATGTGGTGACGAACAGTAAGATCTGCTCTTCCACCGTGCAGAACGCCGCCCTGCGCACCATGCGGCCCTACAAGTTCAATCTGGGTGTCACCTATGGCACCACCCGCCCGAAGCTGGAACAGCTGATGAAAGACTTGCAGACCATGCTGGACGCAAGCCCTTACACCAACAAGGGTACCAACATCGTACAGCTTGCAAACTTTGGCGATTCCAGCATCAACATTCTGGTCTCCGCCTACCTGCTGACCAACGCCTACGCGGAATTTTTGCAGATGCAGAACGACCTGAACCTGAACATTATGGACATCATGCAGGCCGACGGTGTGGATTTTGCGTTCCCCTCCACCAGCGTGTATATCGAAAAGAACTGAGCAAACCTGTAAAGGGGCTGTTGCAAAATAGCGCCAACGAAAAGCGGAAAACAAAAATCTCATCTTTTCCCTCAAAAAGAGTAGAATTTTTCGGAACTGAAAATGCAAAAAGCTGAGCACCTGCTTTTTCACAGATGCTCAGCTTTTCTATACTCATTTTTTGAAATCTGCCTTTGAGGCCTCAACATTCTGCCCGTTTTGTACGGTGAATGCGGCGGCTATTTTCAATCAGTCAGCTCAAGACTGGCAGGCAGTGATCAGGCTCATCTTGTAGACCTCGTCGGCGTTGCAACCACGGGACAGGTCGTTGATGGGAGCGTTCAGACCCTGCAGGATGGGGCCGTAAGCTGCATAACCACCCAGACGCTGAGCGATCTTATAGCCGATGTTGCCGGCCTCGATGCAGGGGAAGATGAAGGTGTTGGCCTGACCAGCCACCTTGCTGCCCTTGCACTTGACCTGTGCAACTTCGGGAGCAACGGCAGCGTCAAACTGCAGCTCACCGTCCACAGCCAACTCGGGATCCATTTCCTGAGCCTTGATCACAGCGTCATGGCTCAAAGCAACGGTGCCGCCCTTGCCGGAGCCCTTGGTGGAGAAGCTCAGCACAGCAACCTTCGGATCGATGCCGAACAACTTTGCGGTCTTAGCGGTCTCAATAGCAACCTCAGCAAGCTTTGCAGAAGCGGCGACCTTGACCTCGCCGGTAGCCTTATCAATGGTATCGGTATAGTCGATGTTAACAGCGCAGTCGCCCATGGCAATGCGCTTCAGGCCCTCTTCACCGCAGTCACGGTCCAGAATGAAGCAGGAGCTGACCAGATGTGCGCCCTTCTTGGTCTTGACCAGCTGCAGAGCGGGACGAATGGTGTCGGCAGTGGAGTAAGTAGCGCCGCCCAGCAGGCAATCAGCCTTGCCCATCTTCACCAGCATGGTGCCGAAGTAGTTGGACTTCTTCAGCAGCGCGGTGCACTCCTCAGCGGTCTGCTTGCCCTTGCGCAGCTCCACCATGGTGTTGACCATCTCATCGAAACCGGCATAGTTCTCGGGGTCGATGATCTCGGCAGCGGAAATATCAAAGTTACCGGCGGCAGCAGCAGCCTTGCACTCAGCCTCGTTGCCCACCATGACGACCTTCAGCACGCCCTCGGCCAGCAGCTTTGCAGCGGCCTCCAGAATGCGGGGATCATTGCCCTCGGTGAAAACGATCGTCTTGGGATTTGCCTTCAGCTGTGCTACCAGCGGTGCAAACATATCAGCCATTGTGATTACCTCCGAATTTACTTTCCAATATTCACATCCAGATATCTGTTGGACACAAGGATGCCTTTCTCTTTTATTCTAGCACATACGGCAAAAAGTTCAAGACAAAATTGGCTTTTTGTGCTACAATTTTTGCTTCACGCATCATCGTTATTTTCCTGCCAAAGTAGTAAAACACGCCCTGCGTATTCCTTCACAATTTCCCGTAAACCACCTTCCACAAATTTCAATTTTAAGCTATGCACTTTTGATTCACAATTTCTCTTTTTTTAAATGCAGAAAGCTCCAGTCAGTTCATATATTTTTTGCGTTAAAACGCAAAAAAGAGCCGCCCTCCCGATTCTTCGAGAGAACAGCTCCATAGTATTGGCTTTATAAATATCAGATAGAAATGGTGTTACACACGTCGATCAGCACCGGGTCAAGCGTCTTAGTCATTTCAAGAGCTTCATCCACAGGGTAATCCACCAGCTTTTCGCCCTTCATACCGACGATGCGATTATACTTGCCCTGCTCCAGCAGGCACACGGCATGGTAGCCCATTGCAGAAGCGTTCACACGGTCACGCAGAGTGGGAGAACCACCGCGCTGGACATGGCCCAGAATGGTGGCGCGGGAGTCGATGCCGGTGCGTGCCTGAATCTCGTTTGCGATTTCCTGTGCATGGCCGACACCCTCGGCAACGATAATAATGAAGTGACGCTTGCCGGTCTTCTGAGTCTCAGCGATCTTATCCAGAATATCACGCTGCATGTCAAATTCCTTCTCCGGCAGTAGAACAGCCATAGCGCCGGAAGCAATTGCAACATTCAGAGCAATATAACCGGCGTTGCGGCCCATGACCTCGACCACACTGCAGCGGTCGTGGCTCTGGGTGGTATCGCGCAGCTTGTCGATCATCTCCAGCGCGGTATTCATGGCGGTATCATAGCCAATGGTGTAATCGGTGCAGGAAATATCGTTGTCAATAGTGCCGGGCAGACCGATCATCGGAATACCGCGGTGGGCCAGCTCACGAGCGCCGCGGTAAGAACCGTCGCCGCCAATGACCACCAGCGCATCAATGCCCAGTTCGCGGCACTTCTCTGCACCCTTGTCCTGACCTTCCTTGGTCTTGAATTCCAGACAGCGGGCGGTATACAGAATGGTACCGCCTGCAGAGATGATGTTCGACACACTGCGCAGGTTCATCTCAAAGCATTCGCCGTTCAGCAGGCCATTGTAGCCACGCTGAATGCCGATCATGCGGTAACCCTTATGCAGGCCGGTACGGACTACGGCGCGCACGGCAGCGTTCATGCCAGGAGCATCACCACCGCTCGTCAATACGCCAATCGTTTTGATCTGCTTTTCCATACGAGAGTTTCCCTCCAATTTGTTTCTTCATTTACCCAATGGTATCACAGCGTTCTCCGTTTTAACGCTGTCCAAAGCACTTCATTTGCCTTGAATCATTATAACACAAACGCCTTATTTTGGAAACAGCCATCCCGCCGGATTTGCGTTAAGATTCGTGCACGGAAATGTCATTTTGTTGCAATGTTGTCCGTTCCGACCAGCCTTTCCAGCTCTTTGAACAGCAGCGGATGGCCGGATGCGTACAGATGGCGCGGCACACGCAGATACTGCTTGGTATCGGTCAGATACAGGAGCACCGGCATATCCCCATCAAAAATGCCAAGCAGATTGACCACCTTTGCATATTCCCTGCTGCTGCGGGAAGGCACACGGATATACAGCTTCTTTGCTGCCGTTTTCATCGGGTCCGGCCTGCCGTTATCCAGTCGGGCCGGATCGTAATTTTCGATCGGGACGATGCTCTCTGCCAGCAGCTTGGAAGCTTCATCCTCCCGTACCGACAGTCTGCCATCGATCACGACGACTGCATTTTCGTGCAGTGAATCCCGGAAAGCATCCAGCACCTTTGGGAATACGATCACTTCCATGGTGCCGGTCAGGTCTTCTACGCTGGTAAAAGCCATCATGCTGTTGGACTTTGTGGTCATCATGCGGCTTTTTACCACCGCGCACACAATGCGCACTTTTTCTCCATCCTTCACATGGGCATCTTCCCCTGTAAGATCCTTGATGGTGTGGGATGCAATGCGTGCCGATTGTTCCCGGTAAGCATCCAGCGGATGACCGGACAGATACAGGCCGCTGACTTCCTTTTCCTGCTGGAGCAGTTCCTTATGGCTGTATTCCGGCAGCTGCTTTATTTCATAGTTATCCTCGGAAGCACCGCTCTGTGCTTCCCCGCTCATCACCGAAAACAGATCCAGCTGTCCATCCAGATTGCGCCGAGAGTCGGTCTCAATGCTCTTCAGAATGCCCTCCACGGCCTCCACATGGCTGTGGCGGTTGTTGCCCAGATGATCGAATGCGCCGGCCTTGATGAGGCACTCCACTGCCCGGCGGTTCAGTTCATTGCCATGCATCCGCTTGCAGAAATCGTACAGGCTGGTGTAAGGCTTATTCTGCCGCCCCTTCACCACATTCTCGATCAGGTTGCGGCCCACATTTTTGACCGCATTCAGGCCAAAGCGGATCTGACCGTTTCCATCCGCCGTAAAGCCGCCGTTGGAAACATTCACATCCGGCGGCAGCACCTTGATGCCAAGGCGGGCACACTCGCCGGAATATTCAATGACCTTATCCGTGTTATCCAGCACACTGGTCAGTAAAGCCGCCATGAACTCACTGGGATAATGGCACTTGAGGTAGGCCGTCTGGAATGCCACATAGGCATAGCAGGCCGCATGGCTCTTATTGAACGCATATGAAGCGAAACTGGACATTTCATCGTAGATCTCATTGGCCACCTTCTCAGAGATGCCGTTTGCCACACAGCCGGGGCATTCGTTGCCGGGATCGGTGCAGCCGTACACAAAGTGCTCTCGCTCGGCCTCCATGACGGCATGTTTCTTTTTGCTCATGGCACGGCGGACATTGTCTGCCTGACCAAAAGAAAAACCTGCCAGCTCCCGGAAGATCTGCATGACCTGCTCCTGATAGACGATGCAGCCATTGGTCACATCCAGAATGTGGGCCAGCTGTGGGGTCTTATAGCTGATCTTGTCCGGCTCGTGGCGGTTGCGCAGGTAGGTGGGGATCGAATCCATGGGGCCGGGACGGTACAGGCTGATCAGAGCGATAATGTCTTCTAGGTTCTGCGGCTGCAGGCCCACAAGCACCTGCTTCATGCCAGAAGATTCCAGCTGGAACACACCCTCGGTGTCTCCCTGTCCCAGCATCCTGTAGGTGTCCGGGTCGTCGTAATCCAGCTTCTGGATGGAGAACTCCGGGTGGTGCTTCTGCACAGCAGTTTCCGCGTCATGAATGACGGTCAGCGTGCGCAGGCCCAGAAAGTCCATCTTCAAAAGGCCAAGTTCTTCGATCTCGGTCATGTTGAACTGGGTCACAGGCAGGCCGTCGTTGGTGGCCAGCGGCAGATAGTAGTCCGTAGGCTCCGGGGTAATGACGACACCCGCCGCATGGGTGGAAGCATGGCGGGGCATGCCCTCCACCTTCAAGGCCGTGTCGATCAGCTCTGTGACCTGCGGGTCGGTATCGTACATCCGCTTAAGTTCCGGCGATACCTCCAACGCACGCTTCAGCGTCATTTTCAGCTCCATGGGCACCTGCTTTGCCACAGCATCTACCTGCTGATACGGAATGCCCATCACGCGGCCCACATCGCGGATGGCGTTGCGGGCGGCCATGGTGCCAAAGGTGACGATCTGAGCCACATGGTCGGCACCATATTTCCGGTTGACGTAATCGATCACTTCCTGACGGCGCTCGTAGCAGAAGTCCACATCAAAATCTGGCATACTGACGCGCTCCGGGTTCAGGAAGCGCTCAAAGATCAGGTTATAACGGATGGGGTCGATATCCGTGATGCCCACGCTGTAAGCCGCAATGCTGCCTGCGCCGGAGCCACGGCCCGGGCCTACCGGGATACCCTGACTCTTGGCGTAGTTCACGTAGTCCCACACGATAAGATAGTAGTTCGTGTAGCCCATCTTTTTGACCACGCCGATCTCGTATTCCAGACGGTCTTTGTTGGCCTGCGGAACATCGGGGCCGTAGCGGCGCTCCAGACCTTCCCAGCAGAGCTTTTCAAAAAACGCCTGATTATCCATACCGTTCGGCGCTTTGTAATATGGAATTTTAGTGTGTCCAAAATCAAAATCAAAGTTACACTGTTCGGCAATTTTGGCGGTATTCTCGCAGGCTTCCGGCACCATGGAGAACAGCTCGTACATTTCGTCTGTCGTTTTGACATAGAACTCGTCGGTCTGGAACTCCATTTTATCCGCATCCTGAATGGTCTTGCCGGTCTGGATGCAGAGCAGGATGCCCTGCATTTTGGCATCCTCCTTACGCAGATAGTGGGAGTCGTTGGTGGCTGCCATGGGAATTCCGGTCTCCCGTGCAAGCTTGATGAGCTGCGGCAGCACAGTATTATCCTCTTCCAGACCATGGTCCTGAAGCTCGATATAATAGTTTTCCTCGCCGAAGAGGTCTCGATACCACAGCGCTGCTGCTTTTGCGCGCTCATAATCGCCCGCCAGAATGGCCTGTGGAACTTCGCCTGCCAAACAGGCCGACAGGCAGATCAGACCTTCGTGATATTTTTCCAGCAGTTCCTTATCAATGCGGGGCTTGGAATAAAAGCCCTCCACAAAGGCGGCCGACACCATTTTGATCAGGTTTTTGTAGCCGGTCTCATTTTTGCACAGCAGGATCAGGTGGTTGTTGCCGTCGATCTTATTTACCTTGTCAAAGCGGGTGCGGGTGGCCACATACACCTCACAGCCGATGATGGGCTTGATGCCAGCCTTTTTTGCAGCCTTATAAAACTGCACGCAGCCGTACATCACGCCGTGGTCGGTGCAGGCAATGGCGGTCTGTCCGCACTCTTTTACGCGATCCATCAGCTGGTCAATGCGGCAGGCACCATCCAGCAGGCTGTACTCTGTGTGGATGTGCAGATGGACAAAAGGCCGGGTATTGGGTAATGCTTCACTCATGCTTTTGCCTCCTGTTCCAGATTCTGCCGCAGATTTTCGGCCAATGCCTCCAGCTTCTTCATCCGGTGCGACAGGCCGGATTTGCTCACGGGTGGCTCAAAGCAGCCGCACAGCGCTGTGAGCGAAAGATCCGGGTATTGCATCCGCTTGGCAGCGGCCTCCTGCAGTACCTCCGGCAGAGTGCTAAGGGCATCCTGCTCTTCCAGAAAGCGGATGGCCTTCAGCGTCTGCGCATTGGCACGGGCCGTTTTGCCAAGGTTTGCCGTATCGCAGTTGGTCTGTCGGTTGGTCTGGTTGCGCACCTGTTTGAAGGCTTTTTGCGCATGCATTTCCTCTGCAGCATTTCCAGCGCCCATAAAGCTGAGCAGCCGTTCCACATTGGCCCCGGTCTTGACGTAGATCAGGTTCACGCCGTTGCGGCGGGTGCGGTGCGGTGCAAACTCATGCTCTGCCAGCAGCGCTTCAAAGTCCCGTGCCAGATTGGTGCGGGAGGTAAGAAATTCCAGATTATATTCTTTCTGCGGATCAATGACCGTTCCACTGCACAAAAAAGCTGCGCCAATGTATGCACTGACGCAGGTCTGACAGCGGATAAGGCGGGGATCGATCTGCAGGCTGGTCTCGCTGCCCGTGGTGCCGAACAGCTCGTGCACCCGGGCCACCTGCTCCGGTGCGCGGATGTTGAATTCATACAGCACGCCGCTGGGTCGCTGCTTGTGCAGGATCTCGCCCTGCACGCCGCAGCGTGCGAACAGCTGCTGGGCAGCCTGCACCGTCTCCTGCTGCTCGGTCTGCACCACCAGACCCTTTGCATCAAAATATTTGGCAAAGCACGCAATGCCATAAGCTGCCGCACGCACACAGCAATCCTTCTGGATGCTGCGCTGCGCGATCTCCTCCCGCGCGCGGGATGCAAAACTACTCATACTTCCTCGAATTCTGTCAGCGTTTGACATCGCGGTGCTGCACGCCCGGCTCGTAGCCGAGTTGCGTGCAATACTCCGCGATCTTACGCGCAAATGTAATGGAACGGTGCTTGCCGCCGGTACATCCCACCGCAACGGTCAGCTGGCTTTTGCCCTCCTTGACGTACAGCGGCAGTGCATACTGCAAAAAGTTCTCATACCGCTTGAGCAGTTCCTGCGCTTCCGGGTGGCTCATGACAAAATCCACCACATCCTGATCAAGGCCGGTCTTATGCTTGAGTTCCGGCACGTAGAAGGGGTTGGGCAGGCAGCGCACATCCAGCACAAGGTCTGCCTCCGGCGGGATGCCGAATTTGAATCCAAAGGACATCACAGTCAGGCGCATGGCGCCCTTGGCTCCACCATTTTTCGCAAAAAGATCGCAGATGCGTTCTTTGTTTTGTGCTGTAGAAAGCAGGGCGGTATTGATGACGTAATCTGCACGCTCCTGCAAAGGCTTCAATATTTTGCGTTCCTTTGCAAAGGCCTCCCGGGTGGAAATGCCCTCGGCAATGCTGATGGGGTGGCGGCGGCGGGTCTCGCTGTAGCGGCGCATGAGTACATCGTCCGGGGCATCCAGAAATAGAATTTTATAATCCATACCCTGCTCATCCAGCTTGTCGAGCGCACGCTCGATCTCTTCGCTGGTGCGGCAGCCGCGCACATCCATGGAAAGAGCCACCCGCTCCAGCTGGCTGTCGCCCGCTTCCGAGAATGCAGTGATGCTTGGCAGCAGTCCGGCCGGAACATTATCTATACAGAAAAAACCGATATCTTCCAGCGCATTCATAGCCACCGACTTGCCTGCACCGGAAAGTCCGCTGACGATCAACAGCTCCATAATCTGATCTACCGCTCCTTTTTTGCTTTTTCCGTTATCGGACGACCCGGATCTCTTTTTCAAGGTCGTAGCCCGTCTTTTCCTTTACGATGGCGCGCACCTCGTCACAGAGTGCCAGCACATCAGCACAGGTAGCGCCGCCAAGGTTTACCACAAAGCCGCAGTGCTTATTGCTGACGGCTGCGCCGCCGTGGCGATAGCCGCGCAGGCCGCACTGGTCGATCAGCGCAGCCGCAAAAGCACCCGCCGGGCGCTTGAAGGTGCTGCCGGCGCTGGGCTTATCCAGCGGCTGCTTTTCCACACGCTTGGCCATCAATTCATCCATTTTTGCACGGATGTCCGCTGCGTTCCCGGGCTGCAGATGGAACTGTGCCGAGAGGATGCAGCCGCTGTTCTCTTCAAAAATGCTGTGGCGATAGCGGAGATCCAGCTCTGCGGCAGGCACTTCTCTGACCTCGCCTTCTGCCGCCAGATACCGCACTGTGGTGAGCACGTCCTTCATCTCGCCGCCGTAGGCACCCGCATTCATATACACTGCACCGCCCACCGTGCCGGGGATGCCGTAGGCAAATTCCAGCCCGGACAGGCCATGCTTCAGTGCCGCCTTACACAGTGCCGCAAGGCGGACACCTGCGCCTGCGGTCAGGACTGTATCTTCCACCGCGATCTCTGCGTCCAGTGCCGAAACATCGATCACCACGCCGGAAAAGCCTTCGTCCGCAAACAGGATGTTGCTGCCGTTGCCCAGCAGGTAATAGCGGACAGCCTGCTCTTTGCAAAGCGCAACTGCACTGCAGAGCTGCTGCTCGTTTTCCGGCATGACAAACAGCTGTGCCGGGCCTCCGATTTTAAAGGTACAGTGCGCCGCAAGCGGTTCATTCTCCCTGAACGGGATCGCTGCTGCCTGCAGTTTCTGCTTGAATCGTTCCATGATAACTTGCTCCTTTTGCGGTGTGGGATCAATCCATTTTATCGTCCAGACCCAGACGGATCAGCAGTTCACGCGCTGCGTTGTAACCCATCTTCTTCTGGCGGTTGTTGATGGCTGCAGTTTCCAGCACGACAGCCAGATTGCGGCCCGGTGAGACCGGAATGCTGGTGCTGGGAATGCTGACACCCAGAATGTCGTAGTATTCGTTTTCCAGACCGGTGCGCTGGTAGTTCTTAGTGGGGTCCCATGCTTCCAGCTGAACCACAAGGTCAAGGCTTTCGCTCAGCTTGACCGCGCCCACGCCGTACACACGGGCCACATTGACGATGCCAATGCCGCGCAGCTCAATGAAGTGGCGGATATTCTCCGGGGCAGTACCCATGATCTGGCGGTTGGACACCTTGCGCAGCTCCACCGCATCATCTGCCACAAGGCGGTGGCCGCGCTTGACCAGCTCGATGGCAAGCTCGCTTTTGCCAATGCCGCTGTCGCCCAGGATCAGGATGCCTTCGCCGTACACTTCCACCAGCACACCATGGCGGGTGATACGCGGTGCCAGTTCCAGATTCAGCACACTGATCAGGCTGCCCATCAGAGTGCAGGTGGTCTCATTGGAACGCAGCAGTGCAACACCATGCTTCTGGGCCAGCTCCTGCATCTCCGGGAAGGGAGTCAATTCCTCGCTGCGGCAGACGATAACAGCCGGCGGCTGCTGACGGAACAGCTGATCCAGCGCTTCGTAGCGTTTTTCCGGTGAAAGGCCGGACAGAAAGTTCATCTCGGCCAGACCCATGATCTGCAGACGCAGCTTATCAAAATAATCGTAATAGCCCGCCAGAAACAGACCCGGGCGGTTCACTTCGGCGATCTCCACACAGATCTGATCCAGTTCCTTCGGCGTATAGACAACTTCCATACTGACACGGTCGGTCAGCGTTTTGAGCGAGACATTGAATGTGCCCATTCTTGTTCCTCCTGTGCTCCCTTTTGCTGCACTGCTGCACAGCCCTGCCTGCTGTCAGGTACCGTGCAGGATTCCTTCTTATTATTATAATAGAACGATCGGTAAAAAACAATATTGTGCGGGCGGCTTTTTCGCAGCACGGCAAGAATGCACGCAGTAGCGCAGCCATGTACTGATTTTTTACATTTTTCTTACCTTTACACGGATTTTACATTCCCTCGATTTTGGATTTTACATTGCATCTGTATACTCAAAATCAGGAGAAACACATCAAAAACACGTCAAACAAAAGTGAGGAAATCTTTATGACCATCTTCAATGTCTTTTCCCTGCTTGGAGGTCTTGCCCTGTTCCTGTTCGGCATGGACATCATGGGCAAAGCACTGGAAAAGCAGGCCGGCGGCCAGCTGCAGAAGATCCTGAGCAAGCTGACTGACAACCCCCTTAAAGGCTTTTTCCTTGGCCTGTGCGTCACCGCTGTGATCCAGAGTTCCAGCGCTACCACGGTCATGGTGGTCGGCTTTGTCAACAGCGGCATCATGGAGCTGCATCAGGCCATCGGCGTGATTATGGGCAGCAATGTGGGCACCACTGTCACCAGCTGGATCCTGAGCCTTTCCGGCCTGCAGGGCGACAGCCTCCTCATCAATCTGCTCAAACCCACTTCTTTCAGTCCTTTGCTTGCATTTATCGGCATTTTGCTGTATATGTGTAAGAGTGAGAAGAAAAAAGGCGTGGGCACCATCCTCATCGGCTTTGCCGTGCTGATGACTGGCATGACCACCATGTCTAACGCCGTCCTGCCCCTGCAGAACGAGGCATGGTTCACCAGCCTGTTCACCCGCTTTTCCAACCCCCTTCTGGGCGTTCTGGTGGGTGCCCTTGTTACCGGCATCATCCAGAGCTCCAGCGCCAGCGTCGGCATCCTGCAGGCATTGAGCGCCACCGGCGTGATCACCTACGGCAGTGCCATTCCCATTATCATGGGTCAGAACATCGGCACCTGCGTTACCGCGTTGATCTCCTCTGTGGGTGCCAACAAGAATGCACGCCGTGCTGCCATGGTCCATCTGTACTTCAACATCATCGGTGTGACCATCTTCCTTGTCGGCTTTTACGGCCTGAATACGGTCTGCCACTTTGCTTTTGTGAACACCACCATCGAGGCATGGGGCATCGCTGTGGTGCACTCGGTGTTCAATATCGTGGCAACGCTGGTGCTGCTGCCCTTTGCAAACCTGCTGGAAAAGCTTGCCATCCTCACCATTCCGGATTCGCCGGAAAAGGAAAGCTTTGCGCTGCTGGATGACCGCCTGCTGAACACCCCTGCTGTGGCCGTGGAGCGAGCACGCTCTGCAACTGCTGAAATGGCAGAGCTTGCCCGTGTGGGCGTGATGCAGGCCATGAGCCTGACTCATGAGTGGAACGACACCCTTGCGCAGAAAGTCCGCGAGGAAGAGACGCAGGTAGACCGTTACGAGGACGCTCTCGGCACCTATCTCGTCAAGCTTTCCAGCCGTGAGCTGAACCATGCCGACAGCCAGAGCGTAAATACCCTGCTGCACACCATCAGCGATTTTGAGCGCATCAGCGACCATTCCGTAAATCTGATGGAATCTGCCGAAGAGATGCACACCAAAGAAATCCAGTTCTCGCAGGATGCCCGCGACGAGCTGCAGGTGCTGGAGGATGCGGTGCAGGATATTCTGAACCGCACCACTGATGCTTTCCGCAAGGGCGATCTGCATCTTGCCAGCAAGGTGGAACCGCTGGAAGCCGTGGTCAACGAGCTGGTACGTGCCATCAAGGCCCACCACATTGCCCGCCTGCAGGCCGGCAGCTGCTCCATTGAATATGGCTTTGTGCTGGACGACCTGCTGACCAACTATGAGCGTGTGTGCGACCACTGCAGCAACGTAGCCGTTGCACAGATCGAGGTTGCACAGGACAGCTTTGATACCCACGCATACCTCAACGAGCTGCGTCACGGCAATGACACCAAGGAAAGTGAGGAATTCCATCGCCGTTTTGACCGTTACCGTGAACGCTATCTCTTCCCTGAAAATCAATCTGCGGAGGATTTTGACAAATGATCTATATTGTTGAAGACGATGCCGCCATCCGGGAGCTGGAACAGTATGCCCTGCAGTCCAGCGGATACGAAGTGACCAGCTTTGAAAGCTCTGAGCCGTTCTGGCAGGCCATGCACGCTGCAGAGCCGGAACTGGTGATCTTAGACGTGATGCTGCCCGGTGAGGACGGTTTTTCCATCCTGAAAAAGCTGCGCAACACCCCTTCCCTGCGCAGGCTGCCCATCATTATGGTCACGGCTAAGTCCAGCGAGCTGGACACCGTGCGCGGGCTGGACTGCGGCGCCGATGATTACATCTCAAAGCCTTTTGGCATCATGGAATTTTTGAGCCGGGTGCGCGCCGCCTTGCGCCGCTCGGCTCCGGAAGCACGTCCCAACGTACTCAGCTTTCACGAGATCCTGCTGGACAATGCCCGTCACAACGTGACTGTGAGCGGAACGCCGGTGGAGCTGACCTACAAGGAGTACAGCCTGCTGCGTTTGCTGCTGGAGAACACCAATCTGGTGGTGACACGCGAGACCATTCTGCAGGTGGTGTGGGGCACCGACATTTCGGTGGAGAGCCGCACTGTGGATATGCATATCCGCACCCTACGCAAAAAGCTGGGGGATGCCGGCAAATACATCTGCACTGTGCGCAAGGTGGGTTACAAGCTGACCGATGAAGAGGAGGCCGGTGAAGAATGAAGCTGCGCAGCATGGAAGAAAAAATCAGCTACCGCCTGTTCCTGATGGGCTTCCTTGGTCTGCTGTTCACGGCGGCGCTTTGCATCTTTGTTTTTCACAAGGCATTCACGGCTCAGGCATGGACCAGCCTTGAGCGGGAAGCCGATCTGGTAAGCGCCGGTTATGATCTGGTGCAGGACCCGCAGCAGCTTTCGTCCTTTGTTACCAATGATCTGCGCATCACCCTGATCTCGCAGGACGGCAACGTGCTGTTTGAATCTGCTACCGATCAGCCCATGGAGAACCATCTCTCCCGCCCGGAGATCCGTCAGGCCATGACCGAAGGTGTGGGCCGGGACATCCGCGATTCCCAGACCATGGGCTACGAGACCTATTACTATGCCGTACTGTTGCCCAACGGTGAGATTTTGCGCATGGCACAGGATGCAGAAACGGTCTGGTCTATTTATGATTCGACCCTGCCTGCCATCGTGCTGAGCTGCGTTGCACTCATGCTGGCCGCCGCTGTGCTGGCAGCTCTGCTCACCCGTGCATTGGTCTCCCCTGTGCTGAGCATGACCGAAGATCTGGATCATATTCAGGACAATGTTCCCTATAAGGAGCTTGTCCCCTTTGCCGAAAGCATCCACTCTGACCGCATCCTCCGTGAGAACAATGAAAAGATGCGGCAGGAGTTTACTGCCAATGTCAGCCATGAGCTGAAGACCCCGCTGACCAGTATTTCCGGCTATGCGGAGCTGATCGAGACCGGCATTGCAAAGCCTGAGGATGTGCCGGGCTTTGCCCAGAAGATCCATGTGGAGGCCAGCCGTATGATCCAGCTGGTGAACGATATCCTGCAGCTTTCCAGTCTGGACAACGCCAGCGAAGCCGGTTCTGAGCCGGAGATGGAGACAGTGGATCTGCTTACCGTTGCCAAGGACTGCGTAGAGCGCCAGAAGCTGAATGCCCGCCGGGCTTACATCTCGCTGAACTGTCTGGGCGAAAGTGCTCTTGTGCACGGCAACCGTGCCCTGCTGGACGAGCTATGCCAGAACCTGTGCGATAATGCGATCCGTTATAATCGTCCCGGCGGTAAGGTACAGATCACCACAGCCTGCAGCCGCGACGGACACTGCACCCTGACTGTGGCCGATAACGGCATCGGCATCCCGAAAGAAGCACAGTCCAGCGTGTTTGAGCGCTTCTATCGTGTGGATAAGAGCCGCAGCAAGGCTACCGGCGGTACCGGCCTGGGCCTTGCCATCGTCAAGCATATCGCACGCATCCACAACGCACGCATCAAGCTGGAAAGTCAGGTGGATGTGGGCACTACCATTACTGTCACCTTCCCCACTGCCAACTGAATCACATCGGTAAAAACCTCACGTCTGCCTGCAATTGCGGGCAGGCGTTTTTTATTGTGATCTTTTCTCTGCCCACACCGTTCTGCAATGCACTGCGCTGCTGCAGATGCACAAGGTCGATGCCCTGCTGCCAGAAAGACTGCACCGTCTGCGTGCACAGTTCTGCCAGCTGTTCGCACTGTGCGGCGCTGGGCTGCGGCGTATCATAGCTGCGCTGACAGTCCAGCCGCAGACTGGCAGTTTCTTCCCGCAGGGTGACAGACACGCTGCATCGGCGGACCGTTACCGGCTCACCTTCCAGCCAGAAAGTATGCACGCCGCCCATTTCCAGCAAAAGCCGCGCTGTTTCCGCCTGCCGGGTCTCCAGCTCAATGCTGTTTTCCACTCGCCAGAGGATGCTTGTATCTGCAAGTGCCACTTCCTGTTTCTCTGCCCGCAGCTGCGGCAGAAGCATTCCGTCCTGATACTGGTAAAGCCTCGGCATCTGGTCTGCGCACTGCTTGAGCTGCTCAAGCAGTTTGTTCGGAAATTCCTGCTTTTCTGCTGGAAGTTCCTCCAAAAATCCATCGTCTATTTCCAGCACAGAAACTTTTGCCGATACCCTGCCCTGCCTGTTTTCCAGCACCGTACGCTCATACGCTGCAAGCAGCTCTGCCGATGCATCTTGATCGATCAGCAGATAATCGCACAGGCGGTAATCCGCTTTTTGCGGCAGTTGCTTTTGCGCCGCCGCCAGCGCTTTTGCCAGCGTGTCCGCCTGCGCCAACTGCAGCTGCACAGCCCCAGAAGCCTCGGATGCATCGGCGGCGGCTTCCGGAGCCTGATACAGCAGCCCTACGGTGATGGACTGTTCCTTCTGAGCAAGATACAGCGCACGCACCATGCTTTTTTCGGTGGTCTCGCAGCGCAGAAAAATCAGGCACCACCCGATCAAAAGCATCGCACTGAGAGAGCGCAGTTTCTTCTGCTTCATTTTGCCGCTCCTTTCCCGCACTGCACCGCGCGCTGCCACACGGTACGCACTGCCGCACAGAGAAAGCCGGTGCGGAAGATCGCGCAGGTGAGCCAGATGAGCAAAAGCAGCGCATCCATGCGGGAGAAAACATCTGCACTCCATGCCCGCAGCAGTTCCTGTGCCGGGTAATCCGCTGCGCCAAATACGAGGCACATCCCGGCAGTAAGACCCGCCTGTGCCAGAAAGGTGAGCCATGGCAGCCAGGACATGCTGCGCGGCTCTTCATAACCTGCAAGAAGCGGCCAGAACAAATACTCCGCATACAGCGGAACACGCGGCCAGCGGGCCAGTTGCACAGCATCTGCCGTCAGCAAGTGCGCCCAGTCCATCTGCCCGGCAAGCCCTGTCAGACAGACCAGCCCACCCAGCAGCACGAACCACCACAGCACCCGTGCCGGAGCATCCCAGCCGGAAGGCGGAATACACCACCCTGCCCAGAGCAAAAGCGGCAGCAGGCCGATCAGCGCCATGGAGCGGAACTCCTGCTGGCAGATGTTCTGGGCCTGCATTACGGTTCCAAACAACTCTGCCAGAAACCATGCTCCTGCGGAAAACAGCCAGACCCCCTGCATGGCTGCCCGCTGCCAGCAGGCAGAGAACACCCCACTGATGCATGTGAGCAAAAGAGCCTGAACCGCTCCATGAATGATCATCCCACGCGGAGAGATACCGGTCTGCATTTCTTCTGCCAGCGCAGCTGTCCACACGCTCAGTGCCAGCACGGGAGCAGAAAAGCCTTTCTGTTTTTGTATCATTTTCCCTCCCGTTTCTGCCAGATATTAAAGTCGTGCGCTGAAAGGCGGCGGTAGTTGCGGCGGATGATGCCATCCTCTGCCATAGGCCGCTGCGGGAACGGATGCGCCGCCAGATATGGCACCTGCAGGCAGGCTGTGCCGGAAAGACTGAGCAGAACTGCAAAAAAAGCCCCCGCAAGGCCCACCGGCCCGGCAAGACCTGCAGCCAGCACCACACCCAGACGCAGCAGCGTAGCAGGCTCGTACAAAGAGGGCGTGACGAACACCGCGATGGCCGTGATGCTTGCCACAAAGATCACCGGCGTGCTCATAAGCCCGGTGGCAATGGCAGCATCGCCGATGATCAACGCGGACACCAGACTGACCGAATGCCCCAGCGACTGCGGCATCCGCAGACCTGCTTCCCGGATGACCTCCAAAATGAGTATGACCAGCAGCATTTCCGCAAACAGCGGCAGCGGTGTGGCCTTCTCCGCCGCTTCGATCTTGTACAGAAGCTGCGGTGGGATCAGCTCCGGCAGGTAGACCGCCAGACAGACGAACACACCCGGCAGAAATACTGTGAGGTAGAACGAAACATATTTGAGGATGCGCAGAAAAGAGGAAAACACGGCGGTGGATGCATAATCGTCCAAGCACTCAAAATTTTCGCAGAAAAGAGCCGGAAGCACCATGGCAGAGGGACTTCCGTTGACCAGCACCACAATCTTGCCCTCACAGATCTTTGCCGCCGCCACGGCAGGCCGCTCGGTGTAGCTTACCGGCGTGAACAGCCGCGCCTTGCCCGGCAGCAGCCACGGCACAAAGTAACTGGAATCCAGCAAAAGCTCCGGCTTTGCAGCGGCAAGCGCTTTGCGCACACGGATCACCATGGCGGAGTCTGCCCTGTTTTTGCAGTAGCAGATGGCGTATTCCGTTTGCATTTCGGTATCGGCCTGCGCCACCTCCTGCACCAGATGTTCGGTACGGATGAGCCGCCGCAGCAGGCTCAGATTGACCCGCAGCAGGTCGGCAAAGCCTTCGCGGGAGCCGCGCAGATTGCCCTCCCCGGAAGGCTCGTCTACCGAGCGGAACTTCAGTCCCTGCACCGAGAAGGCAATGCCCTTTGCGCAGCCGTCCAGCAGTAAGACCGCCATGCCTGCCGTCATTCGTTTGATCAGATCAGCCAGATCTGTTACCGGCTCACTTTCTGCCGGAAATGCTGAGCCGTGCAGGATCAGCTCAAAGACCTGCGGCCCGGTGCAACGCTGGCCTGCCTGCTGCGGCGGTGCCTGACGGCTGGCCGCATCCAGTAAAAGCTCCCACAAAGAATCCAGGCTTGCCATGCCGTCAAACAGCAGGATGCTTCCCCTGCAATGATAAATCGTGATCTCCTTGGCATAATAATCCGCAGAGGTGCCAAACATTTTGTCCAGCACCGCAAGATTTGCCGCAAGGCTCTGTGATAACTGCCGCATCCAACCACTCCTTTGCACAGCAGTATGCCCGGCTACAGCGGCATCCATTCCGCCAGAAACGACAGGAGGTCTTGTTACTTGAAGCTTCTGATCTGCCGCACTATCATCATTTATCTGTGCGTTCTGTTTGCCATGCGGCTGATGGGCAAGCGCCAGCTGGGCGAACTGCAGCCAGAAGAACTGGTGTCCACCATTCTCATTTCCAATCTGGCATCCATCTCCATTGAATCGGAAGAGGTGCCCATCACATCCAGCCTGATCCCGCTGTTTCTCATTGCAGCGCTGGAACTGCTGGGCTCCGTGCTGAGCTTCCGCAGCCAGAAATTCTTCAACTTTCTCTCCGGCAGACCCAAAACGGTGATCTTGGACGGGCAGATCGATCAGAAAGCCTTGCGGATGCTGCGGCTGACCACAGCCGACCTGATGGAAGCGCTGCGCGGTAAAAATATTTTTGACCCACGGGAGGTCTCCTACGCGGTGATCGAGACGAACGGCACCCTTTCGGCAGCACTGCGGCCAGAAAAAGAGCCAGCCCGTCTTGCTGACCTGCAGCTGAAGGTGACCCATACCAACGCCACCATTCCCTTTGTGCTGGACGGACAGGTGCTGGAAGACAACCTGCGCTGGTGCGGCAAGGACCGCGCGTGGCTGGAACGCACGGCGCAGGCCAACACCCTGCTGCCGGAAGAAATTTTGCTGCTGATCGGCAACGAGACCGAGGATTATTTTTTGCTAAAAAAAGAGAACCGCCGTGCCGGCGGCTCCCATTGAGGTGAGCGGATGAAGCGGATCTATGCATGTATCGCCATTGTGGCCGTACTGTTGAGCGTAGCCTTTTACAGCAGCTGGAAGGTGCAGAGCTTTGCGGATGTGATCTCGGCAGACCTTGACACCGCCGCCGAAGCCATCCGCAATGCCGACTACCCTGCCGCCCGGCAGGCGCTTGCTGATGGTGCCGACCGGTGCGACCAAATGCGCACCAAAATGAACCACCTGCTGCGCACCGCAGATTTTACCGAGCTGGAAGCTGCACTGCGGGCGGCGGACGGACACCTGGAAATGGGTGCCCCAGAGGAAGCCTTTGGTGAGCTGCGCCGCGCACAGGTACAGGTGGAAACACTGGAATGGCTCTCGCACCGGCTGGTATAAACAAAAACACCGGCCCTGCCCCATTGGGCGAAAGCCGGTGTTCTGATGCGAATTATTTCTGTGGTTCCTTGCGGTCGCCCATCAGCTTTTTCAGCTCATTGAAAAAGCTTTCCACGTCTGCAAACTGACGGTAGACCGATGCAAAGCGAACATATGCCACTTCGTCGATCTTTTTCAGTTCCTGCATGGTCAGCTCACCGATGCGCACGCTGGGGATCTCACGGTCGTAGGAGCTGAGCAGCGTCTGCTCAATGCTGCTTACCGCACGCTCCAGCGATTCGTAGCTGACCGGCCGCTTGGCGCAGGCACGCACCATGGCGTTGAGCAGCTTCTGCCGGTCGAACGGCTCACGGGAGCTGTCCTTTTTGATGACCACAAGCGGAACAGTCTCCACGACCTCATAGGTCGTAAAGCGCATATGGCAGCTCAGGCATTCGCGGCGGCGGCGGATGCGCTCACTGTCTTCGGTGGGGCGGGAATCGATCACTTTGGATTCCTCGGCTCCGCAATAGGGACACTTCATGTTCTGTTCCTCCTGTCCGGTCTGACCGGGCTGTGTTTTTAGGCTTTGGTCTTGGGCTTGCGCTCACTCCACAGCACCCACGCAGAGGTGGAAACGCACAGCGAAGTGTACACGCCGCTGATCATGCCCATCATCAGCGGGAACGCAAAGGTAAAGATGCTGTCCAGACCATACAGCTTTGCCACGATGCACATAACGCCCAGCGCCATCACCGTGGTAATGGTGGTGATCAGGGTGCGGCGGGCGGACTGGTTCACCGAGTGGTTCACCAGCTCTTCAAAGGATGCCTTTTTGCCCATCAGGGTGCGGTTCTCGCGGATACGGTCGTAGACCACAACAGTATCGTTGATGGAGTAGCCAAGGATGGTAAGCATGGCGGCAATGAAGTTGCCATCCAGCGCGGTGCGCAGCAGCACAAAGGTGCCAAACACCACCATCAGGTCGTTCACAAGCGCCAGCACTGCCATCATGCCGCCGGTCAGGCCGCCGATGTTCTTGAAGCGCAGGGCGATGTACAGCAGGATCAGCACCAGTGCAAACACCACGGCAACCAGACTCTTCTGCAGGAACTTGGTGCCCATGGCAGCGCTGACGTTGCTCAGCGACAGCTGTTCAAAATTGTTGTCCGGGCAGCTTTCGTTCAGGCTGTCCAGCAGCTTAGCCACCTGCTCGGTAGTCACTGTTTCGGTACCGGGCATCGAGATTTTCAGGGTCTGGCCACCGGTAGCAACATTCTCGCCGGTCTGCAGGGTCAGGCCGTTATTCTCCAATGCAGAGGATGCAACCTTCTGCACATCCGACATGGTAAAGCTGCCCTCGTAGCTCAGGGTGATCATGGCACCGCCGGTGAACTCGGTATCCAGATGGACACCCAAAACCACAGCGCACAGCACGATGGCTGCCATCAGGCAGGAGGAGATCGTCAGGAAACGCTTGCGCAGGCCCACAAAGTCGATAGGCTTCTTCTCGGTTTTTTCCTTGCCGGGCTTTTCAGCGCCGTAAAGCCAAGGGTTGCGCAGAGCCTTGATGGATGCCGCACCGCGGATCATCACACGGGTAGCAAACACGCCAAACACAAAGTTCAGCAGCACGCCGGTGAGCAGCGTGTAACCGAAGGCATAAATAGTGCCTGCGGTGGAGGGGCCAAAGGCAAAGAACACAAAGTGGAGTGCCTTTGCAAACATGCCGTCCGAGGGGCCAAAGGCACCCATCAGCACGATGGCCACGATGACGATGGTCACGTTGCCGTCAACGATGGGGGTCAGGCCGCGGGCAAAACCGCTCTTGAGTGCGCCATCCAGCGACTTGCCGTTTTTCAGCTCTTCCTTGATGCGTTCTGCCGTGATAACATTGGCATCCACGCCCATGCCGATGGCAAGGATGATGCCTGCGATGCCGGGCAGGGTCATGGTAAAGCTTTCAAACACCGGGAAGTAACCGGAAACGAACGCCAGCGTTGCTGCCACCTGACCAGCCAGTGCAATACATGCAAGGAAGCCCGGCAGACGGTACAGCATCGTCATGAACACCACGATCAGTGCAAAGGCGATCAGGCCGGCCAGAACCATGGCGCTCAGGCTGTTCTCGCCCAGACTGGGGCTGACGGTGGAATAGCTGTCCACCGTCAGTGCAAAGGGCAGTGCGCCGGAGTTGATCTGGCGGGCCATCTTGACGACCTGCTCCTGCGTGAAAGGATTGGAAGCCGAGCTTGTAATGATGGCAGAGCCATCGGTAATAGCGGTGTTGACCGTGGCCGTGCTCACGTTTTCATCGTCCAGCCAGATGCTGATGGTGCCGCCCGATGCAGCCAGCTTTGTGGTAGCATCGCCAAATGCCTTGGCACCGTCATCGGTGAACTTCAAGGAGACGAAATATTCCGAAGCACCGCCATTGCTGACGGGGCCATACTGAGCTGCGGCGCTCTCGATCATGGAGCCGTCCAGGATCAGCTCACCGTCCACACTGCTTCCCTCGCGGAAGGTCAGATAGGCGGTGGTGCCGATCTCATCGATCGCAGCTTCCGGGTCAAAATCCGTCTCACCGGACTGCCACGGGAACTCCAGGATCAGGCTGTCGGAATTGTTGTCCACATACAGCTCATAGTCGGTCACGTTCAGCGCCACGAGACGGTTCTCAATGACGAGCTGGGCTGCTTCCAGCTGTTCTTCGGTAGCATCGTAGCCATCCGACGGCACAAAGGTGACGTTGACACCGCCCTTAATATCCACACCGAAGCGGATATCCTTTGCACCTTTGATGTAGGTCGTGGTCGTATCGCCGTACTTGGCATACACACCGAAGAACGCAGTATACACAAATACCACGATCAACAGCACTGTGGCGATCAGATGCCATGCTTTTCCTTTTGTTTTCATAAAATTCAGGGAACCTCCAAAAGCAGCAGTTCTTGCAGCTGCCGCCCGTATTCTAGTGCGGACCGCCTGCTCCGGCGGGCCTTATCATTTCCGCAAGGGGGCCGTCGTGCCGGCTTTCTTGCGACAAAACTCCCCTGACGGCCCAGACGGGCCGCACAGAGGAGATAAAATCAAAAAATGTTAGTCTGCCTTGTCAGCCAGCAGTTTTTCTGCCACAGCCAGACGCACACAGATGCACAGCAGTTCGGAAGCGGTTTCCACCTCGTCCAGACTGGGATAGGTGGGCGCAATGCGCAGGTGAGAATCCTCGGGGTCCTTGTGATAGGGATATGCAGAACCGGCACCGGTCAGGGTCAGGCCCGCATCCTTGCACAGACCCGCCACGCGCTTTGCACAGCCGGGCATCACATACAGGCTGATGAAGTAGCCGCCCTTGGGGTCCGTCCAGTGGGCAATATCCCCGCAGGGGATGAGGTTGTTCTTGAACGCGGTCTTGACGGCATCAAAGCAGGGCACCAGACGACGACGGTGCTTTGCCATGTGGGCCAGCACACCTTCCTTGTTCTTCAGGAAGCGGACGTGGCGCAGCTGGTTCATCTTGTCGTAGCTGATGATCATGACCGAGAAGCGCTTGCAGATATACTTCATGCTGCTCTCGCTGCAGGCAATGGCAGAGACACCTGCGCCCGGGAAGGTGATCTTGCTGGTGGAAGTGAACATGAACACACGGTTTTCGTTGCCGTACTTCTTGCTCTCGTTCAGCAGCACCGGAGTCTCAATGATCTCATCGGTCAGGTGATGGACGATATAGGCTTCATCCCAGAAGATTTTGAAATCAGGCGCAGCGGTCTTCATCTTGGCAAAACGCTCGATGGTCTCATCGCTGTAGGTGTAGCCATCGGGGTTGGAATACTGCGGCACACACCAGATGCCCTTGATGTCAGGATCCTCGGCCACCAGCTTTTCCACAATGTCCATATCCGGGCCATTGGGGGTCATAGGCACGCTGATCAGCTCAAAGCCAAACTCCTCGGTAATAGCAAAGTGACGGTCATAGCCGGGCACCGGGCAGAGGAACTTGCGCTTCTCCACCTGAGACCAGGGGCACGGAGACTCCGGGAAACCGAACACATAGCCGATATTGACGAGGTTATACATCAGCTGCAGGCTGGAGTTGCCGCCCACGAACACTTCCTCCGGCTTTACGCCAAAGACATCCGCAAACAGCACGCGGGCCTCCTGCAGGCCTTCCAGCTCGCCATAGTTGCGGGCATCCGTGCCAGCATCGGTGGTGTAATCGTTCATCTTCAGCAGGTCCATGGCCAGATCCATCTGGTGAGGGCCGGGCTTGCCGCGGGCCATATTCAGCTTGAGGCCCTTGGCCTGAAATTCCTTGTACTTTGCTTCAAGCGCTGCCTTTTCGGCAGTGAGTTCATCACGATTCATTGCAAGATAATTTGCCATTGAAAACACACTCCTTTATCGTACTTCCTGTTACCCATAGCGCCAGAGCGGCATTTTGCGGAGCATTCCTGCCAGGGAGCGTTCCCCATGCCATTCCAGACCTTAATATTATAGTACATTTTGCCCTCGGAAACAAGAATAATAAAGCAAAAAGCCCTGCCAAAAGCAAAAAGCTTTTGAAACAGAGCTTGAATGCCGGGTCTTTGCTCCCCTGCTGTACGCTAAAAGCGTCAGCTCAGAGCGACCTGATTTTTATAGCGCTTGCGCACCGCGCCGTATTCCAGATGTGCTTTGCCGCCTTCCACGGTATCTTCATCCACAGTTACGCGGATGATGGTAGCATCGGTGGGCACCTCGTACATGATGGGCAGCAGAATGCTTTCCATCACGCTGCGCAGGCCGCGGGCACCGGTCTTGCGCTCGATCGTCTTGCGGGCAATGGCGTGGAGTGCTTCATCCGTGAAGTTCAGTTCCACATTATCCATGCTCAGAAGTTCCTTATACTGCTTCACAAGGCTGTTGCGCGGCTCCTTGAGCACGCGAACCAGAGCGTCCTCGTCCAGATCGTCCAGCACGGTAATGACCGGCAGACGGCCGATCAGTTCCGGGATCAGGCCGAACTTGACCAGATCGTGGGGTTCCACCTTGCGCAGCAGAGCCTTCTCCGCTTCGCTGGAATTATCCTTCAGGCTGCTGCCGAAGCCCAGTGCGGACTTATCGGTGCGGCGCAGGATATACTTATCCAAGCCATCAAATGCACCGCCGCAGATGAACAGGATGTTGGTGGTGTCGATCTGGATGAACTCCTGCTGCGGGTGCTTGCGGCCGCCCTGCGGAGGAACATTGCTCACAGTGCCCTCCAAAATCTTCAGCAGGGCCTGCTGCACGCCCTCGCCGCCCACATCGCGGGTGATGGAGGGGTTCTCACTCTTGCGGGTGATCTTGTCGATCTCGTCGATATAGATAATACCGATCTGTGCCTTCTGCACATCAAAATCCGCTGCTTGGATCAACTTGAGCAGAATGTTCTCCACATCCTCGCCCACATAACCGGCTTCGGTCAGGGTGGTGGCATCGGCAATGGCGAAGGGAACGCCCAGCATTTTTGCCAGAGTCTGTGCCAGCAGGGTCTTGCCCACGCCGGAAGGACCCAGCAGCAGCACGTTGGACTTCTGCAGCTCCACATCGCTGCCCTTGCCGCTGAGGATGCGCTTGTAGTGGTTGTAGACCGAGACGGCCAGCACACGCTTTGCCTCGTCCTGACCGATCACATACTGATCCAGACCTTCCTTGATCTCGGCCGGGGTCAGGATGTTGATATCCAGATCGTCCGCAGGCTGGATGTGTGCACGGTTTGCACCGCGGGCCGGTCGGGCGCTTTTGGGCTGATCCGGCTTGTCGGAAAGCAGGTCGTGGCACAGGCCGATGCATTCGCTGCAGATATTGACACCGGGGCCGATGATCATACGCTCCACTTCGTCCTGATGCTTTCCGCAGAAGCTGCAGACCAGATCCTTTTCGTTTTTGTCTCTGCCGGAATTGTTATTTGCCATAGCTGTTTTTCCTTATCCTGGGTAAATTAAATGTCGGCGGCTCAGCGGTGGGCAATGACCTCATCGATCAGGCCGTATTCCTTTGCCTGCAGTGCGGACATATAGTTGTCGCGCTCGGTATCCAGCTGGATCTTTTCCAGCGGCTGGCCGGTGTACTCGCTGAGCATGCGGTTCATCTTATCGCGGATATACACCATGTGCTCGGCATGGATCTTGATATCGGTGGTCTGGCCGGAAAGGCCGCCGCCCTGCCCGCCGATCAGCGGCTGATGGATCAGAATTTCCGAGTTGGGCAGTGCAAAACGCTTCCCCTTGGTGCCGCTTGCCAGCAGGAAGGCACCCATGGAAGCTGCCATGCCCATGCAGATGGTGGAAACATCGCACTTGATATACTGCATGGTATCGTGGATGGCCATGCCGGCGCTGATGGAGCCGCCGGGGCTGTTGATATACAGGCTGATGTCCTTGTCCGGGTCCTGCCCTTCCAGATACAGCAGCTGTGCCACAACAAGGCTGGCGGAGGTATCGTTGACATCCTCGCTCAGAACGATGATGCGATCGTTCAAAAGGCGGGAGAAAATATCATAGGAACGCTCGCCATGGGACGACTGTTCCACAACGTAAGGAACAAAACTCATAAAGTTCGCCTCCTGAAATGGAATATAGTATTTGCAAAATTGACCGATACGGTTTCCCTGCCGGTTCTGCCGTATCGGTCAATTTTTACAACCTTTGATTGAAACCGTGCAGCATACTGCCCGCTTCAAAGGAACACAGGAGCTGATTACTCAGCGTCTGCAGCCTTCTCTTCCTCAGCAGCCTTCTCCACGATGTTTGCGTGGCTCTTGATGAAGTCGATGGCCTTGTTGATGGCCAGATCCTTCTTCAGGTCGTCAACATTGACCAGCTCACGAACCTTGTCCTCTTCCATCTTATACTGGTCAGCGATGCGCTTGATCTCAGCGGAAACTTCCTCCTCGGAAGCCTCGATGTTCTCAGCAGCAGCAACAGCCTCCAGAGCCAGACGGATCTTGACCTGCTTCTCAGCCTGCGGCATGAAGGAGGCGCGGAACTGCTCCATAGTCTGGCCCATATACTTCAGGTAGTCCTCGAGGCGCAGGCCCTGCTGCTCCACGCGGAATGCGAAGTCGTTGACCATCTCGTCCATGCGGGCATCATACATTGCCTGGGGGATCTCACCCTCCATGCTCTCGATGACCTGATCCACCAGAGCATTCTCAACAGCCAGATCGTCCTGCTTGTCCAGCTGCTCCTGATTGTTCTTGCGGATGGAAGCCTTGAACTCGTCCAGAGTGTCGTACTCAGAGCAATCCTTAGCCAGCTCGTCATCCAGAGCAGGCAGCTCCTTGTACTTCACTTCGTGCAGCTTGATCTTGAACACAGCAGCCTTGCCAGCCAGTTCGGCAGCCTGATACTCGGTGGGGAAGGTAACGTTCACGTCGAACTCTTCGCCAGCAGAGTGGCCCACGATCTGATCCTCAAAGCCGGGGATGAAGCTGCCGCTGCCCAGAGTCAGGCTGTAGTGCTCAGCCTTGCCGCCCTCGAAAGCCACGCCATCGACGAAGCCCTCGAAGTCGATATCAGCGATGTCGCCGTTCTCAGCAGCGCCCTCACGGGTCAGCTCACGGGCATTGCGCTCCTGCACACGCTTCAGCTCAGCTTCAACAGCCTCGTCAGAAACAGTATGGACAGTCTTTTCAACCGTCAGACCATTGTAGCTGCCAACTTTGACTTCGGGCTTGACAGCGACCTTGACGGTCAGGGTGACACCGTTGGTCTCATCAGCAGAGTCAACAGTGACCTCCGGACGGCCGACCGGCTCAACGCCAGCTTCCTTGACAGCAGCCTCGAAAGCCTCGGGGAACAGCTCATTGATGGCATCATAGGTAAAGACATCAGCGCCGTACATCTTCTCGATCAGAGCGCGGGGAGCCTTGCCCTTACGGAAGCCGGGAACAGCGTACTTCTTGCCTTCCTTCTTGAAAACATCGGCAACAGCCTTCTTGAAAGCCTCTGCGTCGATGGAGAACTGCAGTTCTGCCATGCTCTTCTCGAGCTTTTCACACTTGATGAAATTCATTTGTTTTTCCTCCACTCAAAAATTCTATTGCGCAGGGCAGGAAGTTTTTGCCCTTTGCAACCGCGCACTGCGTCCTGGATGAACTTGCTTTTGCAATATGCGGGGACGCGCGCGCTCAATTGGGTGCAACAATCGCGTCAAAAACTATTATAGCACGCTCCTGACACAATTGCCAGCCCAAATTGTTAATTTTTATTGGTTTTAACGGTTCAATTGATGCGGTACGGGCAAAAACGCAGCCCATCGGCACTGACCAGCTTATAGTGGATGCCATCCACATCGCCCTGCACCGCATAGCGGATGGCATTGCCGTGCAGATGGCCATAGTAGCAGGTCCTGATGCTGTATTCCTTTAAGGTGGCCACGATCTCCGGCGCACTGGTGCCGGTATACACCGGCGGATAGTGCAGGAACACCAGCTTTTCCAGCCCGGGTTCGGCGGCATCCAGACTCATGCGCAGCCGTCCGATCTCGCGGTTCATCACCTTTTCGTCGTGGGCCTCGCCTGCATCAAACAGCCAGCCGCGGGTACCGCACAGTGCATACCCCTCTACACTGTAGGAGTTGTTGTGCAGAATGTGCAGGGTATCAAAGCCTTCTGCTTTGAGGTAGGCATTCATCTTGTTCACGGTAGACCACCAGTAATCGTGGTTGCCCTTCATGATGATCTTCTGCCCGGGCAGGCTCTGCAGAAATTCAAAATCCTTACGGGTATCGGTCAGGCGCATGGCCCAGCTGATATCGCCCGCCAATACAATGGTATCCTCTGGTTTGATGAGCTTGCGCCAGTTTTTCTCAAGGCGCTCCACATAATCATTCCAGCCGGGAAAAATATCCATCGGCTTGGAAGCGCCCAGAGAAAGGTGGGTATCGCCAAGCACAAAAAGTGCCATGTTTTTTCTCCTGTTCTAAATGCAGCAGGATGTGTTATTCCTGATAGCCCAGCGCCACCTCGGCGATCTGCGCAGGATCGATCACGGTGTTAAAGCGCTCCGGCTTCTGGCGCAGCGCGGCAAGGCTTGCCGGTGCGGTATGCGCGGTAGCTGCTTCCAGCTGCTGCATTGCTTCAAAATCATTTTCTGGGGCGGTGCGGCCCAGTGCTTCCAGCACACTGCGCGGGAACTTGAAGGGAGACGCGGTGGACAGCACCACCATGGGCACGCCCTCGCGCTTTTTCTGCGCTGCCACATGGAACGCAACGGCGGTGTGGGTATCACACAGGTAATTGTCCTTCTCGTAGCGGACACGGATCTCCCCTGCCACTTCTTCCTCACTGCTCCAGCCGCAGGAGAAGTTCTCCTGAATGGCAGCCAGCGTCTCCGGACGCACAGTATAGCTTCCGGTCTCGGCAAGGCTCTTCATCAGGCCCGCCACCTCGGCATCACTGCCGGTGACATGGTACAGAAGGCGCTCGAGGTTCGAGGACACCAGAATGTCCATGCTGGGCGAGGTGGTCTTGAAGAACTCCCGCTTTGCGGTGTAGGTGCCGGTGGTGAGGAAATCGGTCAGCACGTTGTTCTCATTGGAAGCGCAGACCAGCTTGCCCACGGGCAGGCCCATGCGCTTTGCATAGTAGCCTGCCAGAATGTCGCCGAAGTTGCCGGTGGGTACGCAGAAGTCCACTTCATCACCGAAGGTGATCCTGCCCGCCTTGAGCAGCTGGGCATAGGCGGCAAAGTAATAGACGATCTGCGGCACCAGACGGCCCCAGTTGATGGAGTTGGCGCTGGACAGGCGGATGTTCCGCTTGGCAAGCTCTGCTGCAATGGCAGTGTCACCAAAGACCTTCTTCACGCCGGTCTGTGCATCATCAAAGTTGCCGCGCACAGCGTACACTGCCACGTTGGCACCCTCCTGCGTTGCCATCTGCAGGCGCTGGATCTCGCTGGTGCCGCCCGTGGGATAGAACACTGCGATCTCCACGCCCGGGATATCATGGTAGCCGTCCAGAGCTGCCTTGCCGGTATCGCCGCTGGTCGCCACAAGGATCAGGGTCTTTTCCGTGCGGCCCAGATTCTTTTTGGCTTCCACCAGAAGCTTCGGCATCAGCTGCAGAGCATAATCCTTGAATGCACAGGTAGGGCCATGCCACAGCTCTAAGGCATAGGTATCCCCTTCCACCGGGGCAAGATAGCCTGCCTTGTCGCCAAAGGCCTCTCCGTAGGTCTTGTGGGCAGCTTCGGTCAGGAAATCCTGCGAGTAGTCGGTCAGATATTCTTTGATGACGGCAGCTGCCATGGCCGGGTAGTCCAGCTCGCACAGTGCCTTCACATCCACCTGCGGAAAGCTTTCCGGTACAAACAGACCGCCCTCGTTGGACAGGCCCTGTGCGATTGCTTCCGAGGAAGTCACTTTGCGGTTTTGGTCTCTGGTACTAAAAAACTGCATTGTTGTCGCTCCTTTTTCGCCGTAGAACGTGCAAAGCACGCTCTTCTGCTGTGGCAGAGAAGCCCTCTGCCCGTACATTTTCCCACCGGGGCCGTTGCTTTACGTGAGAAAAGCGCCCCTTATAATATGTACCATCCAGCGCCCGCTGTCAAGAGGGAACACTTCTGCCACGTCAAATCGCACCGGTGCATCGCTCAGGCCGTTCTGCTGCAGATAATACTGTGCTGCACGGATCAGGCGGCGCTGTTTGGGCCGGTCCACCGCTTCTGCCGGGCTGGCCAGAGAGCCTTCCGCACGGGTCTTGACCTCACAGATGACAATGGTCCCATCCGGCTCCTGCACCACAACATCCAGCTCACCCATCCGGGTGTGGAAGTTGTGTGCCAGCAGCCTGCAGCCCTGCTTCTGATACCAGCGGGCCGCAGCAGCTTCTCCCCTGCGCCCTGTCTCGGCGCGGTTCACTTTCCGTTCTCCGACCAGTAGCCCTGCTTTTTGAGGAAGCTGCGGCGGTAGAACGGCTGGATGCCGTACTGGGCGATCAGCTCATAGTGGAGCTTGGTCGGGTAGCCCTTGTGCTTTGCCAGCTGATACTGCGGATACTGTCTGTCCAGTTCCAGCATATAGCGGTCACGGCTGACCTTGGCAAGGACGGATGCTGCGCCGATGCTGGCACTGGTGGCATCGCCCTTGACCACCGGCTGTGCCGGGACCAGCAGCCCTGCCGGGGTGCGGTTTCCATCCACGAGAACAAGGTTCGGCACGATGTCCAGCTCTTCCACAGCCTGCTTCATGCCGCCCATGGTGGCGTTGAGGATGTTGTCCCGGTCAATGATCTCCGGCCCCACAAAAACAATTTTGTAGGCCAACGCCTTTTCAATGATCTCATCAAACAGAGCTTCCCGCTTTTTCTCGGTAAGCTTTTTGGAGTCGTTGATGCCAAAGACCGGATTCTCCGGGTCCAGAATACAGGCCGCTACGCACACCGGGCCGCACAGAGGGCCGCGTCCGGCTTCGTCCACGCCTGCAAAGCAGCCATACTGACTGCGTACAGCGGCATCGTATTCATACAGCGGAGCCGAGATCTCCTCGTCGGAACGGTGCTTCATTCGTCATCCTCCTCGGCAAAATCAGCCAGATCATCCCGCTGCGGCGGACGCTCCAGCGAGATGCGGCCCCACTTGCAGGCGCGGAACTCGTCCACCAGCATAATGGCGCAGCGCTCGGTGTTCACCTCGCCGCCGCGCACCAGCAGACCGCGCTTGCGGCCGATGGCTTCCATCAGCTCGTAGGGCGGCAGGGCCAGCGTTTCGGCATCCAGCTTGTAGCGCTGGGCCACAAGGTCGGGGTAGTTGCGGCGCACCTCGTCCAGCAGGTTCATAGCCAGCTCTTCCACATCCAGAATATCATCCTTGATGGAGCCGATAAAGGCCAGATTGGACGCAATGGTCTTGGAGTCAAACTTCTTCCACAGTACGCCGGGCATATCCAGCAGATCAAATTTGTCGGTGCTGACCCACTGTTTGCCCTTGGTTACGCCCGGGCGGTCTGCCGCCTTGGCGCGGGCAGAGCCTGCAAAGGTGTTGATGAAGGTGGATTTGCCCACATTGGGGATGCCGCACAGCATCACCTGTGTTTTGGCACCGCCCATGCCGCGGTTCTGGCGGCGTTCCAGCAGGCCCGCCAGTTCTTTTTCAATGGCAGCCTTTACCGCATTGGCACCGCCCTTCTGCTTGGCGCTGATGGCCACACAGCCGGCATCTGCCGCACGGAAATACTTGATCCATTCTTCCGTTACAGCTGGGTCTGCCAGATCGGCCTTGTTCAGCGCGTATAGTTTCGGCTTTCGGGCCGTGATGCGCTCGATCTCCGGGTTCAGGCTGGAAAGCGGGATGCGGGCATCCAGCAGCACAAGGCTGGCATCCACGTGCTGGATCTCCTGCTCCATCATGCGCAGAGTCTTGGTCATGTGGCCCGGGAACCACTGAATATTGTACTGGTTTGCAAAGCGGGTATCCATTTCGTTCATTTTACCACCCCAAAATCTGTAAAGGGCATAAAGCACACAAGCACCTTGCCCAGAATGTCCCGTTCGTCAATGCAGCCCACATAGGTGGAACGGCTGTCCAGTGATTGGTTGCGGTTATCACCCATCACGAACACCGTGCCCTCCGGCACTGTGTACGGGAACTGTACATCGTAGCCAAGATAGGTTGGCTCTGCAATGTAGTCCTCCTGCAAGACCTCACCGTTCACCGCCACGGTGCCGGTCGCATAATCGATGGAGACCGTATCGCCGCCTTTGGCGATGACACGCTTGACCAGCGGTTTACCGTAGGAGGTATAACTGTCCACAATGACCACGTCACCACGCTGCGGTGTATAGCCTGCTCCCCACACGATGAGCTTATCACCGTTCACCAGTGTGGGCACCATGGAGCTGCCGTCCACCTGAATGATGCGGAAGAAAAACGAAAAGATCAGCACCAGCACCAGCGCTGCCGAGATCAATGCCTCGTACCATTCCAGCAGGTTCTGCCCACGCACGGGCTTTGCCTGTTCCTGTTTTTCCATATCCGGTACACCTCACCTTCTGGTTTTACACTGCTGACCCGATTATACCGCAGCCGACAGGCTCTTCGCAAGAACGGTGCCTGCAAAAAGCCGCATTTTTTCCGAAATTTTGATAAAGAAAAAAGGGACAACAAGGTTGTCCCTTTTCTCCCGTTTCAAATCGGGGATGATCAAATATCGCTCTTGACCTTGGCAGCCTTGCCCGTACGACCACGCAGGTAGAACAGCTTTGCGCGGCGGACCTTGCCCTTGCGGACAACGGTGACCTTCTCAACGAAGGGGCTGTTGATGGGGAAGACACGCTCGATGCCAACACCGTAAGCAACGCGGCGAACGGTGAAGGTCTCAGCAACGCCGCCGTGCTTCTTTGCGATCACAGTGCCCTCAAAGGCCTGAATGCGCTCACGGTCGCCTTCCTTGATACGAACATCAACGCGGACGGTATCGCCAACGTTGAACTGGGGCTTTTCAGCCTTGATGCTGCCTTCAGAAATAATCTTCAGTGCGTCCATTTTTGAATCCTCCATTTGTTTTTAGACGTTCATACACGGCACTTTGCCGTCAGAGGACCGCCCGTTTAATGATATTGTCATTAACCCCGCTGTGGTCTCAGCGGACACTAACGCCTAAATAGGATATCACAAAACCCGCGTGAATGCAAGCGTTCTGACCAAAATAAATGCAAAAATTTTCTGTTTTGCCCAACAGACAGTCTTTCACGCTCCGATCAGACAAACAGCTGCTTATCTGCCGTCAAAAACTTTTTGCGCAGGATGTTGGCGCTGACGGCAGGCAGGCCGAATTTTTCTTCCAGAAAGCCGGTCAGCAGCGAGGGGTTCAGGTTCAACTCCTGCGCAGCGGGCAGGCACAGCTCAATGTGCAGGCTGTCCCCCTCCGTGGTGTACTTCACCTTGGGCAGATATTCCTTCAGCTCAATGATCTTGTTGCCTTTTTTGCCGTGCTTTTCCACCGGGGCGCTTTCCAGCGCGTTGTACGCATCCAGCGCCGCCGCCGCTGCCGCCGGGTAGGTGATGCGATAGCATGCGTAGGCAATGAGGTCCGCCTTCATCTGCACCGGGCCAACGTGCGTGATCACGATGCCTGCGGGCATGATGGCATTGAGGGCCGCTTTCCACTGTTCAAAATCCGGGGCTTCCGCTTCGGTCTTGACGTCCACGCACTCGCACTCGCTCTCCTGCCCCAGAGAAAGCGGGCAGGCAAAGGTCATATAGATGTGGGGATTGAAACCCAGCGTATGCCACACCGGCAGGCCGCTGCGCTTGAGCACCCGCTGCATCACCCGCTGCAGGTCCAGCAGGGAGATGTAGGAGGCCTCATTCTTTTTCTCAAACGAGATTCTGACTGTAATCAAAGCAGGGACCTCCTAACAGATGATTTGCACCGCAGCCGTGGCAGGCACGGTTGCAGGGCTGGGTGGTCTGGGCGGCAAGAGCCTTTTGGTACTCCCGCACCAGATATTCGTGGGTGACGCCGTAATCCATGTGGGACCAGGGCGTTACCTCGTCCAGACCGATGGGCCGCTGGCAATAGAATGCCGGGTCGATGCCCAAATCGGCAAAGGTCTGCAGCCATGTGTCGTACTTGAAGCACTCTTCCCAGCCGTCAAAGTAGCAGCCGCGCTTGTAGGCTTCCACAATGACCGGGGCAAGGCGGCGGTCGCCCTTGGCAAACACGCCCTCCAGAAAGCTGGTGGTGCTGTCGTGGTAGTTCACCTTGATCTTGCGACTGCGCACACTTTCCAGCAGGTGCTTCTGCTTGGCGCGCAGCATTTCTTCAGTGTCCATGGGCACAAACTCAAACGGCGTATGGGGCTTAGGCACAAAGCAGGCACAGCTGATGGTCACCTGTACACCCTTGCCCTTGCCGCGCTTGGGCAGCGAATAATAGAGGTCTACCACCTTCTGCGCCGTCTCTGCGATGCCCTCAATGTCCTCCATGGTCTCAGTGGGCAGGCCCATCATGAAGTAGAGCTTGACCGAGGTATAGCCCGCGTTGAATGCAATGGTGCAGGTCTTTTCGATCTCGTCCCATGTGACATTCTTGTTGATGACGTTGCGCAGGCGCTGGGTGCCGGCTTCGGCGGCGAAGGTCAGGCCGCTCTTGCGCACCTTGGTGGTCTTTTCAATGAGGCTCTGGGAGAAGTTGTCCACGCGCAGCGAAGGCAGCGACAGACTCACATGCTCCTTGGGTGCCCACTCGTTCAGATCGTCCAGCAGCTCTTCCAGCTGGCCGTGGTCAGAGGTGGACAGGCTGGAAAGGCTCAGCTCTTCATAGCCGGTGTTAGCGCACAGCTCCTGCGCCGCCCTGTTCAGAAGGCCCGCGTCACGCTGGCGCATGGGACGGTACAGAAAGCCCGCCTGACAGAAACGGCAGCCACGCACACAGCCGCGCAGCACCTCGATGCTGGCGCGGTCCTGAATGGCACCCACCATGGGCACCACGAAATTCGTAGGCGGGGCAAACTCGTTCAGGTCCTTGATGATTGCCTTGGTGATGCGCGCCGGGATGCCCGGCTCATTGGGGGTGATGGCCTTGACCCGGCCATCTTCGTAATACGCCACATCGTAGAACGCCGGAATATAGACGCCGGGGATCTTTGCAATGCGCAGCAGCAGCTCCTTTTTGGAGACGCCGCCCTCCTTCTTGGCCTTTTCGATCTCGGCGCAGATGCCGGGCAGCTGGTTTTCGCCCTCACCCAGCTGGACCACATCAAAAAAGTCCGCAATGGGTTCCGCGTTGCAGGCACAGGGGCCGCCCGCCACGATCAGCGGCCAGCTTTCATCGCGATCCTTGGAATAGAACGGGATACCCGCCAGATCCAGCATAGCCAGAATATTGGTATAGGAAAGCTCGTACTGCAGGGTGAAGCCCACTGCATCAAAAGCGGTGAGCGGATCCTTGCTCTCCATGGTGTAGAGCGGCAGACCAAGACGCTCCATCTCGGCCTTCATATCCAGCCACGGCATAAAAGCACGCTCGCACCACCAGTTTTCGTGGCTGTTGAGCAGCTCATACAGGATCTTTTCGCCGAGGAAGGACATACCTACCTCATAGGTGTCCGGAAAGCAGAACGCAAAGCGGACATCCACTTTTTCTTTGTCCTTATATACACTGCCGGGTTCTCCGCCGGTATAACGACCAGGCTTCTGTACCCGTCCCAGTGCTTCTTTCAGTTTTGGATCAAACATCGAGTCCTCCAATAAACAGTCCATTTTTACACGTCATTTTATTGTACCCGAAATGAGCTGTTTTTTCAATCATTTCCCTTAAACTTTTTGCCTGCACGCCGCATTTCGCACAGGCAGGACGCCAGCTGTGCCCCATCCAGCGGTGGAACGGGCAGCAGATTGAATCCCCCGGTCAGCAGATTTGCCGCCCAGAAGGCACTGCCGCGGATGGTCAGTTCCTGTTCCAGCCGCAGTGCCCAGATGCCTGCCAGCATGAAATTGACCGCCGGGCCTACAGCAGCCAGCCAGAAGAGCCGCCCCGGTGAAAGGCCCCGGGCCGGAGCGTCCATCCGCATACAAAAGCCAGTCATGGTCACCTCAATGACCGGAAAGCGGCGCAGAAACACACAATACACCAGAATGTGCCCGCACTCGTGCAGGAACGCCGCCAGCAACCCCAGCCGCAGAAAGCCGCTTGCATCAAAGTAGAGCAAAAAATACAGTGCGCTACACAAAAGCAGCGGGTCGCGGAACACCAGCGGCCCCAGCTGCCGGGAATCATGCAGCTTCATGAGGAAAGGCCCAGCGCATCCGCCGGGTCACAGGCTGTTCCCTGCCGGTACAGTTCAAAATGCAGGTGTGCTCCCGTAGCGCGCCCGCTGCGCCCTGCTGCGCCCAGCAGCTGCCCTGCTTCCACCACCTCGCCCGGGCGGACATAGGCGTACTGCAAATGGGCGTAAAGTGACTCGCTGCCATCTGTATGGAGAACACGCAGACAGGTGCCATAGCTTGTGCTGCGGTATGCCTGCACCACCGCACCGCCTTCCGCAGCAAGCACTTCTGTTCCCTCTGCACAGGCAAGATCAATGCCCTTATGGAACGTCCTTTCCCCGGTAAAAGGATCCTGCCGCCAGCCGTATCCGTCCGAAACACGGTACTGTGTGGTATCCAGCGGGAAACAAAGCTTCCCCGTTTTTTTCTGCGCCCGCACCGGAAGCACCAAGCACCCCAGCAGTCCGGCTAAAACTGCCAGAAAAATCACCCTCCGTCTGGGCTGCTCCCTGCCGTGCCCGGCTCGTCCCCATCGCTTTGCCCGCACCTTCTGCCTCCCGCCTTCCGTTTGCTTTTTATTTATGCAGGCAAACACGCAAAAAGACCCGGCAGAGGGTTTGCTCTGTCGGGTCTTGCAAATATTATCTGCGTAACTTGAAAAAATCCAAAATCCGTTTCAGGCGGCTTCTGGGGGCGGGTGTCTCCACCACCACCGGCTTTATCGGCTTGGCTGCAGGGGCAGGCTGCGGCTCTGTACGCTTTTTATGATTGACCATCTGTTCCAGCTGGTCAAAGCGGTCGCCGCTTTCCGGTGCCGCAGCAGATTCCGGTTGAGAAGCTTCTGCCTGTTTTGCAGCGGGAGCCGCTTCCATTTTCGCAGGTTCTGGCTTTGCTGCTTCGGCAGAAGGTTCAGGCTGTTTTTCCTGCACAGCGGCAGAAAGCTTCCAAGGCTCCGGCTGCGTCCAGTCATTTTTCAACAGCTCATACATGCCCATCTGGCCGTTCACCAGTGCTTCGCCCTCAGCGGGCTTTACCTTCTGGTAGCTGCCGTCCGGGCGCATCTCGCGGGCATTGACATTATCCCGCAGCTGCAGCTGCAGAATGTCGGTAAGCTTCCGCACCAGCACGGGATCCTCCACGCGCACGCCCACCTCCACGCGGCACTCGGTGTTGCGGGTGAGGAAATCGCCGGATGCAATATAGATGCGGGTATGTGCACCATCGAAGAAGCTGTAAATGCGGCCATGCTCCAGATAACGACCCACAAGGCTGCGGATATGCAGGTTCTCCGTCTTGCCGGGCACGCCGGCGCGCACGCAGCAGATGCCGCGCACGATCATATCAATGCGCACACCGGCACAGCTGGCTTCCTGCAGCTTGAGGATGATATCCCGGTCGCTGATGGAATTGTTTTTCAGGATCATGGATGCCGGACGGCCCATGCGGGCGGCGGCAATGACACGATCCATCTCTTCCAGCAATACGCTCTTGAAGCGCAGCGGTGCTACCAGCATCCGGTCGCTCTCCTCAGTCAGCTTCTGCACGGCAAGGTTCTGGAACACATTGGAAGCTTCCTCGCCAATGCCATGGTCTGCCGTAATGAAGGAATAGTCCGTGTAAAGCTCACTGGTCTTTTCGTTGTAGTTGCCGGTGCCGATCTGGGTGATATAAGAGTAGCCCTCTTTGCTCTTTTTGGTGATAAGGGTCAGCTTGGAGTGCACTTTGTAATCATCAAAGCCATAAATGACCGTACAGCCTGCGCTTTCCAGCTGCTTCGACCAGTCGATATTGTTCTGCTCGTCAAAGCGGGCGCGCAGCTCCACCAGCGCCACCACCTCTTTGCCGTTCTCAGCGGCTTCCATCAGCGCCTGCACGATCTGGGACTCCCGCGCCATACGGTACAGTGTCATTTTGATGGAAATGACCTCAGGATCATGGGCAGCCTTTTTGAGCATGGCAATGAAGGGCCGGATGGACTGGTACGGATAGCTGAGCAGCACATCGTGCTTCTGCACCTCAGCGGCAAGGTCGTAGTCCGGCGGCGGCAGCATGGGCCGTGCAGCCGGGTAGAACAGTTCCGGCCGCTCCTCCGCTTCCATGCGGCCGGTGAGCTTGTAGAAAAAGCTCAGATCCAGCGGGCTTTTCTGCTCGAACACCCGTTTATGGGTGAGCAGCAGACGGTTGCACAGCAGGCGTTCTACCTCCGGGGCCGGGGCAGGCGTGATCTGCAGACGCACCGCAGCCAGCTTGCGGCGGCGCTTGAGCAGCTCGGTCATGATCTCGCGGTAGTCGATATCATGATCCATCATGCCCTCTTTTACGTCGATATCCGCATTGCGGGTAACGCAGAAAAGGCATTTTTCCTGAATCGTCTCTTTGCCAAAGATGCTGGCCGCAAAGTGCAGCACCAGCTCTTCGGTAAGTGCAAACTGCGTTTCGCCGTCTTTTTTTACAACGTGCATCCGTTCCATCTGGCTGGAAATGGGAATGATGCCAAGGCTCTGCCCTGCCGGGTGTTTTTCCTTGAGCAGAACGCCAAGGTAAATCTCCTTATTGCGCAGGAACGGGAACGGATGGCGGTTATCCACGATCTGCGGGCTGAGGATGGGGAACAGCTCCGTTTGGAAGTACTTCTTCCAGAAGTGCTCGTCCTCCTTGGACAAGTGGTCAAGATCCACCTTGCGCCAGCCGCACTCCGCCAGTGCTTCCAGCGCCTTTGCATAGTATTTATCGCACTCCTCCTGCAGCTGTGCCGTTTTGGGCATGATGGCAGTCAGCTGTTCCGCCGCGGACATGTTGGTCTTGTTTTCCCTCTTGACCTTTTTGCCCTGTTCCTGTTCCAGATTGGCGCGCTCCTGCAGAGAACCCACGCGCACCATAAAAAACTCGTCCAGATTGGAGCCGTAGATTGCAAGAAATTTGACCCGCTCTGCAAGCGGAACATTTTTATCTTTGCCCAGCGCAAGAACGCGCCGGTTGAAATCCAGCCAGCTCAGTTCCCGGTTGATAAAAATGGTATCGTCACTCATAATCATTCCCCTTTTTGCTGCGCCGGGCCGCCGGCTGCGGCTCAGCTCACGGTTGCCATTCCTGCCCAGGAATCCACAATGGACTGTGTCAGGCCCGGAACATTGGCTGCATCTTCTACCCGTTCAAACGGGCCATTCTGCGTCCGGTAATCCAGAATCGTCTGTGCGCGCTTTTCCCCTACGCCCGGCAGTGTGCACAGCGCAGAGAGATCAGCAGTGTTCAGATCCACCAGCACATACTGTTCCAGCCCGGTCGTATCCGGCAGGACCTGCGGTTCGGCAGCCTGCAGCGGCACGGCAAAGCCAAAGGCCAGCACTGTGCACAAAACCACCGCCGCCAGCGACAGCGCAAGAAAGAGTTTTTCCTTCTTTTGCAGGACCAGAAGATGCGTTTCTCTCATTGTACCTGACTTTCCTCCAAAAAGAAAGGCTTCTGCGAAAGAATTTGCAGAAGCCTTGCACAAATTTTACGCCAAATTTTCAGCATCCCGCACCATACGGTACAGCACTTCCACTGCAGAACCTGCCGCAGCATCGGTCAAAGTGACCTTTTGGGCAGCAAGACGCAACTCAGCCGGGGCATCCGCAGCTGCGGTGCTCTGGCTGGAAGCGCGCACCATGTCCAGCATAGGCAGCCCTCCGGCAAGTACCAGCACATCTTCCGGGTCGATGCCCACCGGCATACACACGGCATCCAGCATTTCACGGCCAGAGACGGTTCTGGGGGTCAGGATCAGCGTATCCGCTGCGGCACGCTCGCCCAGCAGCACCGCTGTGCGGTCGCCCAGAGATTTTTCCAGCAGCGAGATCATGGGCACTGCCTTGCTGTCCTGATACAGCAGCACCCGCAGCACTTCTTCCCCCTTGATGTCTGCCGCGTTTGCCAGCAGATAAGGGGTCCATTCCTGCCGCAGATGACGCTCCAATGCCTCGCTCATGCGCAGCACGCGGGTGGTACCGTCGGTCATCTGCAGGGCAATGCCCACGCCCTCTGCCACCGGCAGGCGGGCGAACAGGTCGGCATCCTGCCCGGCAAAGGTGCACAGCGGCTGGCGGGTGCCATCGGAAAAATGGTAGGCCATGGCACCGCCGCACACCAGCGCAGGAGCGCTGAGCCGCACACTGCCCAGAATGGACCGCACTGCCCGCGGCGTGCGCTGGGAAAACACCGTAAAACGTCCGCCGCGGCGGACGAACAGCTGCAGCACATCCCGCACCACCTGCGTCAGGTTGCCGTCGGAACCCAAAAGCAGATGGTCCAGATCACACAGTACAAGCGTTGAAGAAAGATGGTTCATACCGTTCCCCTCCTGAGCGTTGCAAGAAAACGAGTGAAGTATTCCGGCAATTCCGAATCGAACCGCAGATGTTCGCCGGTGATCGGGTGCACAAAGCCAAGCGTTTTGGCGTGCAGGCACTGGCCGTGCAGGCTGGTGATGCAGTTGTGCGGGCCGTACACCGGGTCGCCCGCCACCGGGTGCTGGATGGATGCCATGTGCACGCGGATCTGATGGGTGCGGCCGGTCTTCAGGCGGCATTCCAGCATGGTAAAGTTGTTCAGCCGTTCCAGCACCTGATAGCCGGTATAGGCATATTTGGTGTGCGGCTCACTGGCCGGGTAGACCGCCATCTTTTTGCGGTCGGTCTTGCTGCGGCCCAGATTGCTTTCCACAAAGCCCTCATCTTGTGCAAAGCCGCCGTACACGATGGTGCGATACGCGCGCTCCACACTGTGCACCGCCATCTGCTGGGAAAGGCCGATGTGCGTTGCATCGTCCTTTGCCACCACCAGCAGTCCGCTGGTGTCCTTATCGATGCGGTGCACGATGCCGGGGCGGATCTCGCCGCCGATACCGGACAGGCTTCCCTTGCAGTGCCACAGCAGCGCGTTCACCAGCGTGCCGTCCGGGTTGCCGGGAGCCGGGTGCACCACCATGCCTTTGGGCTTGTTGACCACCAGCAGATGCTCGTCCTCATAGACGATTTCCAGCGGGATGTCCTGCGGCACGGCCTCAATGGGCTTTGCGTCCGGAATTTCCAAAACGATGGTGTCGCCCGCCTTGAGCTTCAGGCTTTTGGCAACCAGCCTGCCGTTGCACAACACATGACCGTCGGCCACCAGCGCCTGCAGAGCAGACCGGGAAAGGCCGGTGTCCTCGCCGCTCAGAAAGCGGTCGATGCGCTGGCCTGCCGTCTCCTGCTCCACCACAAATTCACGCTGTTCCATGGCTCACTGCTCCTTCGGGGACTGCCCGTTCTCAGCGTGCAGCTCTTCCAGAAAAATTACCAGCACCCAGAGGCCCACGCCCACACACACGCAGATATCCGCAAAATTGAACACCGCAAACTGCATGAACAGCAGATTGATGTAGTCCACCACCTCGCCGTTGAGCACACGGTCGATCAGGTTGCCGATGCCGCCGGCAAGGATCAGCAGCAGCGCAGCCTGCTGCAGGTATCTGCCGCGGCTGCGGAAGAACAGCCCGTAGGCCACAAAGATCAGCGCTATGCTGGTAGCGATGATGAGGAACAGCTGCTTGCCGCTGAGCAGGCTGAACGCCATGCCCGGGTTGAGCACGAACCGCAGCTCCACCACATGGGGGATCAGCGGCATAGCTCCCACCGGCTGCAGCACATTTGTGGCCCACAGCTTGATGGCCTGATCGATGCCAATGAGTGCCGTTGCCGCGAGCAGATTAAAAACAACATATGCCATAGGATACTCCCAAAATCATTCAGTATAAAAAACGGCGCTCCCCGGTATAAGGGAGCGCCGCCCTTTAAAACATTGTTTTATGCGGAACGCTTAGGCTTCCACAACGCTGGCGCAGCGTGCGCACAGGGTGGGATGTGCGGCATGGCTGCCGATGGAAGAAGAATACTTCCAGCAGCGCTCGCACTTTTCGCCGGTGGCATGTGCAGCAGCAACGCCCAGACCTTCAACAGCGCTTGCAGCGCCGCCTTCGCCCTTGACCAGCTCTACCTGAGAGACGATCATCAGGTCGGCCAGCTCGTCCATGGGGATGCTGTTGAGCAGGCTGTACACAGTATCATTGCAGTACAGGGTGACGGCAGCCTCCAGAGAAGCACCGATGACCTTTTCGGCACGGGCCTGCTCCAGAACCTTCTTCACCTCGTCACGGACGGCGATCAGCTGAGCCCACTTTGCCTTGAAGGCTTCATCGGCGGCATACTGGCCAGCCTTGGGCATCTCCTCAAAGACAACGTACTTGTTCATGCCCTCGGTCTTGGGCATGAAGTCCCAGATCTCCTGACTGGTGAAGCACAGGATGGGCGCAATGATCTTGTCCAGAGCCACAAGGATCTTGTACATGGTGGTCTGAGCAGCCTTGCGGCCTGCGCCGTTGGTGCAGTACAGGCGATCCTTGGTCACATCCAGATAGAAGTTGGACATTGCAACAACGCAGAAGTTGTACACTGCATGATAGACCTTGTTGAAGTCGTACACAGCGTAGCCTGCGCTGGTGTTGACCATCAGGTCATCCAGAGCAGCCAGTGCCCAGCGGTCGATCTCCTGCAGCTGATCGTCAGCCACACAGTCGGTGTTGGGATCAAAGCCGTCCAGATTGCCCAGAATGAAGCGGGCGGTGTTGCGGATCTTGCGGTAAGCCTCGCTCAGCTGCTTGAAGATGTTCTTGCCGGCACGCACATCCACGGTGTAGTCGGAAGAAGCCACCCACAGACGGATGATATCAGCGCCGTAGTCCTTGATGATCTCGCTGGGCTCCACGCCGTTGCCGGCGCTCTTGTGCATCTGCTTGCCCTGCTCATCCACGACCCAGCCGTGGCACAGAACAGACTTATAGGGTGCGCAGCCCTTGCTTGCAACGCTGGTCAGCAGGCTGGACTGGAACCAGCCGCGGAACTGGTCGCCGCCTTCCATATACATATCAGCCGGGAAGCGCAGTTCCGGACGCTCCTCCAGCACAGCGGCGTGGGTGGAGCCGGAGTCGAACCAGACGTCCATGATGTCGGTGTCCTTGGTCCACTCAGAAGCACCGCACTTTTCGCACACTTCGCCTGCGGGGATGATCTGCTCGGCTTCGTACTTATACCATGCATCGGAACCCTCCTTGCGGAACAGGTCGCTGACAGCCTTGATGGTGGCATCGGTGATGTGGTAGGTGCCGCACTTCTTGCAGTAGAATGCAGGGATGGGCACGCCCCAGGTGCGCTGGCGGCTGATGCACCAGTCGTTGCGGTCGCGCACCATGCCCTTCATGCGGTCATGGCCCCAATCCGGCATCCAGGTAACGGTATCGATGGCCTTGTAGACATCCTCGCGGAACTTTGCAATGGAGCAGAACCACTGTTCCGTTGCACGGAAGATGATGGGGTGATGGCAGCGCCAGCAGTGCGGGTACTGATGCTTGATGTGCACCTGACCCATGACAGCACCGGACTCGGTCAAATCGGCCAGAATGGTCTTGTTGGCAGCCCACACGCGCTGACCCGCATACTTGCCGGCCAGCTCGGTCAGATAGCCGCCATCGTCCACGGGGACGGTGATGGGCACCTGCGGATACTTCTGGCAGACGTTGAAGTCGTCCACGCCGTGGCCGCCTGCGGTATGGACGCAGCCAGAACCGCTTTCCAACGTGACGTGATCGCCCAGAATGACCCAGCCCTCCTTGGGCAGGTAGACGTGGTTGTAGCGCATCAGCTCGAACTCGGTACCGGGGACCGGCTCGCCCACGATCTCGTAGTTCTCGATGTGGCAGGCATCCATGACGCTCTTGACCAGTTCGGTGGCCATGATGTGGAACTCATCGCCGATCTTGACGAAGGAGTACTCGAACTGGCCGTTCAGGCAGATTGCCTCGTTAGCGGGCAGAGTCCAAGTGGTGGTGGTCCAAATGACGAAGTAGGTCTTGTCCATCGGAATGCCGTGCTTTGCCAGCACACCGTTGGGGTCCTGAGAGACGTGGAAACGCACGAAGATGGAATCGCAGTCGTCCTCGCCGTACTCGATCTCGGCCTCTGCCAGAGCCGTGCGGCAGTCCGGGCACCAGTACACGGGCTTCAGGCCCTTGTAGATGTAGCCCTTCTTTGCCATCTCGCCAAAAATCTCGATCTGGCGTGCCTCGAACTCAGGCTTCAGGGTCAGATACGGATGCTCGAAATCGCCGATAACGCCCAGACGCTTGAACTGGTCGCTCATGATATCGATGTGCTCAGTAGCAAACTTTTCGCAGATCTGGCGCAGTTCCAGCTTGGAAATGTCCTTCTTCTTATCACCGACGGAGGACAGAGCCTTCAGCTCGATTGGCAGGCCGTGGGTATCAAAGCCGGGCACATAGGGAGCCTGGAAACCCTCCATGTTTTTATCGCGGATAATGATATCCTTGATGATCTTGTTCAGGGCAGTACCCATGTGGATATTACCGTTTGCGTACGGAGGGCCGTCGTGCAGGATGAACTGCGGCTTGCCCTCGTTGTGCTTCATGAGCTGATTGTACAGGTCGTTGTCGTCCCAATCCTTCAGCATGACCGGCTCCTTCTTGGGCAGGCCGGCACGCATTTCAAACAGGGTCTTGGGCAGGTTCAGAGTACTATCGTACTGCGATTTGTTCTTAGCCAATGGTTTACACTCTCCTCTATATTTCCTTATGGGGTTGCCTTACTCGCTGAACTTGACACCCTGAAAAGCATCGTAGTCCGGCTCGTCCGGCTTAAAATCAGCAGGAGGCGCGGGCGGCGGGTCCAGCTTGAGCTGGCTCTCATCCTTTGCCCAGAAATCCTCGCTGCTGTCAGCTGCCTTGTCGTCGTCATTTTCAACAACGGCAGCAGGTTCTGCATCTTCCTGTGCAGGCTGTGCAGGCTCTGCTTCCGGCTCCTGCACGTCCGCTGCCTGCGGCTGGGCTGCAGCGGCAGGCTCACTTTCCTCTGCAGCAGGCTCTGCCTGTTCGGCATCCTGTGCAGCCGTTTCCTTCTGGAACTCCGGCAGACGGCTCAGCGACTCCACATGGCTGCGGTACAGGTTGAGCACATCAGACTTGAAGCGGGTCACTTCCAGACGCACGCGGTCATACTCGCGTTCCTCTGCAAGGCGCTTCTCGTTTGCTTCGTTCTCGATCTCGTCTGCACGGTCGTTTGCCTTCTGCAGCAGTTCGTTGGCATCGCGGATGATATCATCACCGCGCAGATTTGCACGATGGATGATCTCTTCTGCTTTCTGGTTTGCTTCGCGGATGACATTTTCGCCCATGCGCTGTGCATTGATCAGCGCGCTCTTGAGCATTTCACCATCTGCCTCAAAGCTCTTCAGTTCATCGTGCAGCTTCTGGTTTTCAGCAGTCAGGTCCGCAATCTGCTTGCGAAGCTGTTCCGCCTGCGCATCGTCTTCCCGCAGCTGTTCTTCCACCTTATCCAGAAAACGGTCTACGTCCTCTGTGCGGTAGCCGCGGAGGTTTTTCTCAAATTGCACAGAACGGACATCCTGCGGAGTCAGCATAGTCATTTCCTCCCGTTGCTTTTAATATTGAAAAAATTCGATGATTGACCGATCTTTTCTGCTTTTGCCGGGCAGTGCAGTCAGGTTGAAGCGGCCCTTGCCGCGTACCGTGAACACATCGCCCTCATATACCTGCGCATGAGGTTTATCCGCCGGCAGGTGGTTGATCTCCACCCTGCCCGCCTCGATCAGTTCCGAAGCCTGTCCTCGGCTGCAGTGCAGCATAGCTGCCAGCACAGCGTCCAGCCGCAGGGACGATACCGTTGCACTGTGCATCTCACGCTCCGCCTGCGGAAACTGCGGCACCTCGTCCAGCGTCAGCAGTTCCGTGGTCAGCTCCGTGTGTCCAGCCTGAAACAGTTCCCGGCAGATCAGCTGTGCTGCCGGTTCCAGCGCAAACACATAAGCTGTGCCCGGCTGATCCTCCGGCAGAACGATATCTCCCAGCGCCTCGCGCCGCAGCTCAAGGCCCATCAGACTGCCCAGGTAATCCTTGTGGGCGGGCAGCGCAGCCCCCGCCTGTGCACGGCATTGCAGCCGCACACAGCAGATGGGTGCTTCGCCGCAGCTGTACTCCGGCTCGATACAGAGCACCTTGCGCTCCGCATTCAACCAGCCGCCCTCAAACCGGAAGCCCTCCTGCACACCGGCACGGCCCAGTGCCGCGCGGGCCAAGTCCTGCTCGCGGTCACTCAGGAAAGCCGAATACCGCGCAATGTCCCGGGAAAAGGCCGTGTGGGCCAAGTCCTCGATATGGCGCATGAGATAGCGTTCTTCATCGGTACGCGCAGGGATGAACCCGCGCGCCGCCTTGGGCTGCGGATCAATAGAACGCGCCATTGTTTTCCAGCTCGTCCAGCAGATCACCCATGATATCCACGTTGTACGGAGTGATGATGAAGGTGCTGTTGGCCACGCGCTTGATCTGGCCATTGTTTGCATATGCAACACCGGACAGGAAATCCACCAGACGGCGGGACACTTCCTTGTTGGTGGACTCCAGATTGAGCACCACGGTGCGCTTGTTGTTCAGGTGGTCAGCAATGGTACTGGCATCCTCAAAACGCTCAGGCTTGACCAGAACGACCTTGAGCTGAGTGGTGGCATTGATGTTGACCACCTTGCCGTTCTTCTTGGCACCCTCAACAGGCTCTTCATTTTCGTCGTCAGCACCAAGGCCGATGCCATTGTTATTGTTTACCATCTGGGGGCCATCGTCAATGTACTGATCCTCGTAATCGTCTTCCTGGTCAAACAGACCTTTCTTAATGCTGTCAAGCAAAGACATACAATCTGCTCCTTTCATTCGGGCAGCATGGCGCTGCCTGGCGTTCTTTGCAAATAGATGCAAATAATAGCTTTATCTATTATCGGATTTTTTGCCTCAGATGTCAATAACTACAAAAGCTTTCCATCATACAAATTTTGTCCGGAAACGATTATTTCATCATAAAGCCTCACCTTGCTGACCGAGCCCTCGGTCCCTTCGGGCAGAACAAGGATGTAATCGCCGTCCGTGATGAGGGGATGGTCTGCGTCCACCGGGTCGATCGGGCAGAAGCGGGCAATGTTGCCAAGTTTCACGTACACACCGGGAATGTAGTTTTCGCCCTGCGTTTGTGCCTCGGTGCCATCCTCTTTTAAATAGTGCACAGCCGCAGCAGGCACCCGCAGGCCGCTGCGCTCTCCTACCGAGATGCATGCTGCAGCCCGGTTCAGGCAAAGCACATCGCCGTTGATGGAGTTGCAGGAAAGCACAAAGCGGGCAAGGCCGCTGTCCTGATCGATCTCCACCTCGGTGACGGTGGCCTTGAGGCTGTTCTCCACCTGACCCGGGAAGCTGATCTCCACCGCTGTGCTCAGCGGCTTGCCGTTCTGACCCAGCAGCTTTTCGCCCTGCTTTGCAGTGCACACGCCCACATAGCGCCATGTGAACCCTGCCACGATCTTACCGGCGCAGCCGTCCAGTGCCAGTACTGGGTCGGACTGCAGATAGCCCTGCAGCTCCTGTGCGTTCAGTGCAAGGATATCATCGGCACTGGCATTGAGCCGTCCGCTGCTGGAAGAGCGCACAAAATAGCCGGTCTGCGGTGCAGTGATCTGCGCCGGGCTGCCCAGCTGCGCCTGCACGCTCTGGGACTGCTGGACCAGCGCAGTGATCTGATCGGTAAAGTTTGCAGCTTCGCCCGTTACCACCCAGAGCTTGTTCTGGGCCAGCAGGTAGGCATTGGCATCATCATCCACCGCTTCATAATCGCTGTCGTCCAGCGTATCCAGCAGGTCATACAGCGCAGAAGAACGTTCTTTTAAAAGGGTATCCAGCTGCAGCGCAGAAGTGTTCTGCGATTTCTGCAGCAGGTCGATCTGATCATTCAGCTGGTTCAGCTGCAGGCGCAGCGAAGCCTGCGAAGCGTTGCTGTACACCTCTGCTACTGCGGTGCCCGCTGAAACGCGCTCGCCGTCGGCAGCAAGATATCCAAGGTTTCCGCTGCCTGCCACATAGCTTTCGTCGAACAGCAGAACTCCGTCGGCTTCCACCGTATCCGAAATGACCGCAGGCAGCGCAGTCTCATAAACATTCTGCGGGAACAGGATATGTGCGGCCTGATACACCACATAAATTGCTGCCAGCAGCAGAAACGCGATCAGCACGCCTGCCAGAGTGGTAAGCACATGCGGCGCATGGCGTTCCTTCTGGGTCTCATCCGGCATATCGATCATCCTTTCGCTAAAAATTCGCTAGTTTTGCGGATGGCAGTCTGCACTGCATCCGGTGCACCGGCATCCAGCCAGACCACACCGTCCATATGGCGGAACCAGGTCAGCTGGCGCTTGGCATAGTTGCGGGACGCCTGCTTGAGCTTTTCCGTGCAGGCTTCCAATGGAGCCGTCTGCTCAAAATACGGAAAGAACTCCTTGTATCCGATGGCCTGCGCTGCCGTGCGGAAGCTTTCCCGGTTCTGCCAGACATGCTCCGCTTCCTTTATAAGGCCCGCTTCCAGCATTTTGTCCACACGCAGGTCAATGCGGCGGTAAAGTACCGCGCGCTCTGGGAAATCCAGACCGAGGATCAGGCTGCGGTAGGGCCGCTCCGGTGGGAGAGACTCCGCCTTCTGTTCGCTCAGCTTTTTGCCGGTGGCACGATAATGTTCGAGTGCGCGCAGCACCCGCACCTGATTGTTCGGGTGGATAGCCGCAGCAGCTTCCGGGTCGGCCTGCTTCAGTTCTTCGTACATGGCAGCACCGCCTTTTGCAGCCAGTTCCGCCGCCAGCTGCTCCCGCAGACCGGCAGGTGCTTTTTCCTCTGTAAAGCGCACCCCATACAGAAAGCTCTGAACATACAGCCCTGTGCCGCCCACAAGGATGGGCAGCTTCTTCCGGGCAGAGATCTCTTCTTCCAGCTTTCCGGCCATGGCGGTAAAGTCTGCCACGCTGAAAGCCTTGTCCGGCGTAAGGATGTCCACGCCGTGATGCGGGATACCGCAGGTTTCCTCCGGTGTCACCTTTGCCGTGCCTATGTCCAGACCTTTATAGATCTGCATGGAATCACAGCTGATGACCTCGCCGGAAAAATGTTTTGCAAGTTCTACGCCCAGCGCTGTCTTTCCGGTTGCGGTAGGGCCGACGACGGCCACCACGGGATGTTTATACGATGCGTCCAAACTGCTTTTCCAGCTCCTTCCGGGTCAATTTGAGTACGCAGGGGCGGCCATGCGGGCAGAACGGCGGCACCTCGCCGGAAAGGATCTTTTCGGCCAGCGCCAGCAGTTCCTGCGGCGAGGACTTGTCCCCCGCCTTGATGGCTGCACGGCAGGAGATAGAATGCAGCACCCACTCGGTGTGCTCGTTCAGCGCATCATGGCCGCCCTTGAGCAGCTTATTTGCGATCTCCACAAGCAGACTTTCCGCATTCTGCGGCTCCACATCTGCGGGCACCGCGCGCAGCACCACGGTATTGCCGCCAAAGTCCGCGATCTCAAGGCCCGCATTTTCCAGCAGAGGAATGTTATCCAGCAGGGCCTGCTTTTCCTCCGCAGCAAGGTCGATAGCAGCAGGCTCCAGCAGCATCTGGCTGGGCACATTGCCATAGTTCGCGGCTAGTTTTTCGTACAGCTGGCGCTCGTGGGCAGCGTGTTTATCGATCAGGCACAGCTCGTCGCCGCGTTCTGCAAGGATATATGTTCTGAACACCTCGCCCACATAGCGCAGCGGCTCCGGCTGATCCGCCGTCGGATCAAAGTTCATCTGCTCCGGCTCGGCCAGTACAGTTTCCTGTTCTGCCGCTTCCGGCGCATCCGGTTCTGTTTCTGCACAGGGTGCACTCTCAGGTTCTTCCTTCGGTGCTTCCTGCGCAGGGTTCCACGCTGCCATATGGTCCTGAGGCGAATGCAGTTTTGTCTCACCAAATTCCGGTTCCACATCCAGCTGCGTTTCACTTGCCGCCGCACGGAACGGCTCTGGTGCCTTTGTCGTTTCCAGCTTCGGGCTGTGAAGGGTCACGAACGGATCCAGCATATCCTCGTTCTGAGCACTGCCTTTCCAGCGCGGCTCACTGGGTGCTGTCGGTATTTGCATTGCAGCAGACGGGGCAGGCTGCTGCGGTGCTGCGGCGGGTTTTGCCGGTTCCCAGTGCTGCTGTGGCAGAACGCCCGGGTCTGCTTGTCCCCGAATGATCGCAGAAAGGCCTGTAAAGCTATTATTCTTTACATCATTTTTGATTATATCAGTGTCTTTTTTTGAATTTTCAGCTTTTTCTTCTTTGTCTGCTTCAAAGGTAAAAAGCCGTTCACCGGTGCCGGGCTGAGCCAAGGCCAGCTTGACGGCATGATACACCACATCAAAGACATCATTTTCGCGGGCAAAGCGGGCTTCGATCTTGGCCGGATGCACATTGACATCCACAAGGTCGGCCGGCATTTCCAGCAGCAGAATGCCGCCCGGGAACTTGCCCTGCATCATGGTACCCTTGAACGCCATCTCCATACCGGCCATCATGGTGCGGTTGCGCACATAGCGGCCATTGATGTAAAAATGCTGCATACTTCGGCTGGCGCGGCAGCTTTTGGGCGGGGTGACCAGACCGGTGATGCGGTACACGCCCTCCTGATTTTTCAGCTCAATGAGGTCCCGGCTGAACTCCCGGCCCAGCACCGCATAGGCTGCACCGCGCAGCTGGCCGTCGCCGGGCGTGACATACTGCAGCTTGCCCTCACGGATGAACTTGACGCTGACTTCCGGGTGGCTGAGCGCTACATGGGTAACTGTATCCGACACAAAGGTGCCCTCGGAGGAGTCCTTTTTGAGGAACTTCATGCGGGCAGGCGTGTTGTAAAACAGATCCTTTACCCGGATGGTAGTGCCCACAGCTCTGGCACCCGGCTCACGGGAGACCTCTTCCCCGCCCTCAATGCGGTAGACTGTGGCAAACTCGTCCACCTCGGTTCGGGTGGTCAGCTCTACACGGGCCACGCTGGCAATGGATGCCAGTGCTTCACCGCGGAAGCCAAGCGTATGGATGTTGGTCAGATCGTCCGGTGTTTCAATTTTGCTGGTGGCGTGGCGGATAAACGCCGTGGAGATATATTCTGCCTCGATGCCGGTGCCGTTATCGCTGATCTCGATCAGCTTGACGCCGCCGGATTCAATGCTGACGGTCACCTGCGTGGCACCGGCATCAATGGAGTTTTCCAGCAGCTCCTTAACAACGGATGCCGGACGCTCGACCACCTCACCGGCTGCGATCAGCTCGGCTGTGTGCTTATCCAGAACATGGATCACTGCCATGGTGTTTTCCCTCCTTGTATGGTCTGGGTCAGGTAGAGCAGTTTCATCTGTTCAGGCTGCCCTTCAGGGTCTTTTTCAGCTCGTAGAGGAAGTTCAACGCCTCAATGGGGGTGAGTGTTTCCACATCCAGAGCTTCCAGCTTGTCCATCATCTCGCTGGGCACAGCCGGAGAGTTATACTCCTGCAGGGCATCAAAATCCATCTGCTCTACTTTATTTTTAGGTGCAGTTGCTTCCAGCGCGCGCAGCACCTCATGGGCGCGGCGGGTCACACTGCCGGGCAGGCCTGCCAGCTTTGCCACCTCGATGCCGTAGCTGTCATCCGCCGGTCCGCGCACGATGCGGCGCAGGAAGGTGATGTCCTCGCCGCGTTTTTTTACTGCAATATTGTAGTTTTTTACGCCGTCCACGCCGCCTTCCAGCTCGGTCAGCTCGTGGTAGTGGGTGGCAAACAGAGTCTTGCAGCCAAGGCCCTTGGCGGGGTCTGCAATGTGCTCCACTACGGCGCGGGCAATGCTCATACCGTCAAAGGTGGAAGTGCCGCGGCCGATCTCGTCCAGCACCACAAGGCTTTTGGCGGTGGCATTTTTCAGGATCTCCGCTACCTCGGTCATCTCCACCATAAAGGTGGACTGACCGGCAGATAGGTCGTCCGACGCACCGATGCGAGTGAAAATGGCATCCACCACACCCACATGGCAGCTGGAAGCCGGTACAAAGGAGCCGATCTGCGCCATCAGCGCGATCAGTGCATTCTGGCGCATGTACGTGGATTTACCTGCCATGTTGGGGCCGGTGATGATCAGGCAGCGGTCTGCACCACAGTTCAGGGTGGTATCATTGGGTACAAACAGGCTGCCTTTCAGCATCTGCTCCACCACAGGGTGACGGCCCTCGGTAATGGTCAGCTCGTCACTGTCGTCCACGATGGGACGGCAGTAGTTGTTTTCCGCTGCCACCTGCGCCAGCGCCGTGAGCACATCCAGCTGGGCCACCGCATTGGCCGTGCGCTGGATGCGGTCCAACTGAGCGCTAATGCTTTCCAGCAGTTCGCTGAACAGGCGGTGCTCCAGCGTGATGAGCCGTTCGTGGGCACCTAAGATCTTGCTTTCCAGCTCTTTCAGTTCCTGCGTGATGTAGCGTTCGCCGGAAGTCAGGGTCTGCTTGCGGATGTAAGTCTCCGGCACCATGTTCTTATAGGAGTTGCTTACCTCGATGAAGTAGCCAAACACATGGTTATAGCCGATCTTCAGCTTGGGGATGCCGGTCTCCTGCCGCAGGCGGGCTTCCAGCTGCGCCAGAACGCCCTTGGTATTGTCGCGGATGGAACGCAGCTCGTCCACCTCGGCATGGTAGCCTTTGGCAATGACACCGCCATCCTTGAGGGTAGAGGGCGCTTCCGGGTCCACCGCCGCATAAATACGGGCCTTGATGTCCTCCAACGGATCGATCTGTACTGCCAGTTCAGCAAGCTCCGGGCAGCCGCAGGCCTCAGCCAGCCTGCGCAGGCCGGGCAGCCGGTCGCAGGTCTGGGCCAGTGTATAGATCTCCTTGGGTGTGGCAGAGCCGTAAACCGTGCGGGTCATCAGGCGTTCCATATCCGCAATGTAACCCAGCTCTTCGGTCAGGTCGCCGCGGGCCATAGTCTGCTTGACAAGGCTCTCCACAGCGTTCAGGCGGTGGTTGATGAGTGCACTGGAAATAAGCGGCTGCTCGATCCAGCTGCGCAGCATACGCTTGCCCATGGATGTACTGGTCTTATCCAGCACCCAGAGCAGCGTGCCCCGCTTTTCGCGGCCGCGCAGCGTCTCGGTCAGCTCCAGATTGGCGCGGGTCACGGGCGAAAGACGCATGAACTGGGCCTTATTATAGGTTATGACCGTTTTCAGACGTTCCACGCCCTTGATCTGGGTATCGTGCAGATATTCCAGCAGTGCCGCCATGGCAAAGCGCACAAGGCCGTCCGCTGCAATGCCGGTGGTCTGCACCCAGTCGCGGCCAAATTGGTTTTCCAGCGATGCCGCCACAAGGCCCGGTGCATAGCGCTCCTCTTCGATCAGCTCCACCGAACAAGTCATATTCTTTTTGATGTACGCCGTCACCTCGCGGCAGTCCAGCAGACCCGGATTCATCAGCACTTCGCTGGGATGGTAGCGGCACAGCTCCGTAATGACCGCCGGGGCGATCTTGTCTGCATTCAGCTCTGTGATATGGGCCGTACCGGTAGAGACATCCGCAAAGCACAAACCTGCTTTCTTTCCTTTGAGGAAGATACTGGCAATGTAGTTATTGCGGTCATCCTGCAGCATACTGCTCTCAATGACCGTGCCGGGTGTGACCACGCGGATGATGTCCCGCTTGACAAGGCCCTTGGCCTTGGCCGGGTCTTCCACCTGCTCACAGATGGCTACTTTGTAGCCCTTGGCGATCAGCCGCGCCACATAGCCCTCGTAGCTGTGGAAGGGCACGCCGCACATGGGTGCTCGCTCTTCCATGCCGCACTGCTTGCCGGTCAGGGTCAGATCCAGTTCCTTGGATGCCGTCAGGGCATCGTCAAAGAACATCTCATAAAAATCGCCGATGCGGTAAAACAGAATTTCGTCCTTATGTTGTTTTTTGATCTCAAGATATTGCTGCATCATGGGCGACAGCTCTGCCATGGTTTACCCTCTCTCCCGTTCTATGGTTCTGTGCACAAGTTTGCGGCTTGTAACCGCTTTTGCAAACAAAACGCGGTCTGTTTTGCACAGCCGCGTTTTGTTTTTGCCGGTTTTAGTGGCAGCCGCCGCAGGTGGAGCAGCTGCCGGTGCAGGAAGCAGAAGGCTCCTGTACCGTCATGGGGTCGCCGCCATTCATGGCAGTGTTGATGATGGCATCGATATAGTTCACGAGGTTCTCGCAGTCACGCTTGGCCTCGTTGTAAGCCACCATGCCCTCGTTGCCCATGATCTGGCCGTACAGGCTGTTCACCTTTTCGTTCAGTTCGGCGATGCGGGCATCGTTGCGCTCGCTCTTGCCGATCTCATTGTTCAGATCCATGCGGGCGAGGTTGAACTCGCCGATCAGGTTCTGCAGCTCTTCGTCCTTATCGTTTGCCTTGCGGGTCTGATCCAGAACGAGGTAGCGGCTATCGGTCTGCAGCGCAACGGCTGCGCGCTTGAAAAGATCAATGCAATCCATTTGAATGGTCTCCTTCTTATTTATACGTTCAGGGGCACTGCCCCGGAATCACTCAGGCAAGCTCACCCAGCAGCACAGTCGCCCGTGCGCCCGTGAGATGTACGTTGGCATAGCTGCCCATCAGGGAAGCATCTGCCGTGAACTCCACCGTCAGGTTGTTGTCCAGACGGCCGGAGAGGGTGCCCTCATTGCGGCCAAAGCCCTCTACCAGTACCTTCACAGTCTGGCCAACCTGCGCCTTGACCAGCGCCATGGCGATCTCGTCCTGCAGCTTGAGCAGGCGGGTCATGCGGTCGGTCTTTTCCTTGCGGGGGGTGGGGTCCGGCATTTCGGCAGCCTTGGTGCCGGTGCGCTTGGAATAGATAAAGGTGAACAGCTGCATATAGCCCACCTTCTGCACCAGTTCCAGCGTCTTTACAAAGTCCGCTTCGGTCTCGCCGGGGAAGCCAACGATAATGTCACTGGAAAAGGTGATGCCGGGCACCGTTTTGCGAGCGTATTCGATCAGCTCCATGTACTGCTCCACCGTGTAGTGGCGGTTCATCTTCTTCAGCAGTTCATCGGAGCCGCACTGCACCGGCAGGTGCAGGTGCTTGCACAGCTTCGGCTGGGCGGCAATGGTGTCGATCAGCTTGTGGCTGGCATCCTTGGGGTGGCTGGTCATAAAGCGGATGTGATAATCGCCGGGCACCGTGCACAGCAGGTTGAGCAGATCAGAAAAGTCCACCTTTTCTTCCAGACCCTTGCCGTAGCTGTTGACGTTCTGTCCCAGCAATGTGATCTCCTTATAGCCTGCCTCCACAAGACCGCGGAATTCAGCAAGGATATCACCGGGCTTGCGGCTCTTTTCGCGGCCGCGCACATAAGGCACGATGCAGTAGGTACAGAAGTTGTCGCAGCCGTACATGATGGGCAGCCATGCGCGGAACTCGCTCTCACGCCGGATGGGGATATTCTCCACGATGACCGGGCGCTGGGCGGGCTCCATCAGCACACGCTTATGCTTCTGCAGCTTCTGGGCAATGAGCTGCGGCAGGGTGTCGATGCCGTCCACGCCAAACACCAGGTCAACGTAAGGATAGCTCTGGCGCAGCTTTTCTACCACGTGCTTCTGGTTGGCCATGCATCCGCACAGGCCGATGATGAGATCATGCTTTTTTTCCTTGAGTCCCTTCAGGGCACCTACGTTGCCGAACACACGCTGCTCGGCATGCTCACGCACGGCGCAGGTGTTGAAGAGGATCAGGTCTGCATCCTCGGGCTTATCGCACAGGCCATAGCCGATGTCCATCAGCACGCCCTTGATCCGCTCGCCGTCGTTCACGTTCTGCTGACAGCCATAGCTGTGCACAAAGGCCAGCGGCGGCGTATCATAGGCCTGCTTTACCAGCTCAGCGGCAATGTTATTATGTTCAAAACTAATGTATTCCAATCAAACCATCCTTCTCCGCCGGGCCGAAGCGCCCTGTGCGGCGAAAATCTATTTGCACTTTCTGAAAAGAGCCTTCTCTATAGTATACCCTGTTTATACGCTCCGGGCAAGAGGTTCCGTGCAAATTTTATGGTTCAGTGGGCGTTTTCCTGCGTTTGCTTCTCGCAGCAGACCTCGCATACGCCGATCAGCACAACAGCGCAGTCCTGCACATAGCCCTTCTGGTTTTTCACCAGTTTCATTACCTGCTTTTCGTCCACCTCGGCATCGGTCACGCTGCCGCACACGGTGCAGTACAGATGGCTGTGCCAGGGCAGCGTGTGGTCAAAGCGGTCAGCCTTGCCTGGAATGGACACCCGGCGCACCCGGCCCGCATCCACCAGACTATTCAGGTTACGGTATACGGTGCCAAGGCTCAGGCCCGGGCATTCCTTGACTGCAGCATCATAAATTTCCTCGGCGGTGGGGTGGTCGCACAGGTTCTGCACCGTCTGCATGACCAGCTCACGCTGTTTGGAATATCGCATAACTTCTCCTTTGCTTTCTCCTCATACAAAAGGTCTTGTTCAGACGTTCTCTTCGCCCTTGATCTTTGCCCAGTAGGCACGGGCCGCCTGCTCATTTTTGTTATCGCCAAAGGTATAATATTTTACGTCCTTGATGGCATCTGGCAGGTACTGCTGCTCCACCCAGTGATGGTCGTAGTCATGGGCGTATTTGTAGTTCTGGCCCTTCACCAGAGCATCCTCACCGTCGTAGTGCTTGTTCTGCAGTTGGCGCGGGATCGGCCCGGTACGGCCCGCCTGCACATCCGCAATGGCCGCGTTGATGGCATCATGGGCACTGTTGGACTTGGGACTGGTGGCCACCAGAATGACGGCATCTGCCAGCGGGAGCCGTGCTTCCGGCAGGCCCACCATGTTGGCGGCATCAATTGCCGCCTTCACAATGGGGATGATCTGTGGATAGGCAAGGCCCACATCCTCGCAGGCACATACCATTAGGCGACGGCAGGCCGAGGGCAGATCTCCTGCTTCCAGCAGACGGGCCAGATAATGCAGCGCCGCATCCGGGTCGGAGCCGCGCATGGACTTCTGGTAGGCTGACACGATGTCGTAGTGGTCATCGCCCTCCCGGTCATACCGCATGGCAGTGCGGCGGGTGACCTGCTGGATCATTTCCAGCGTAATGTGCTTTTCCCCATCCTCAATGGGAGCTGCCGTCACCGCAAAATCAAGACAGCCCAGCGCCTTGCGCAGGTCGCCGCCTGCGCTCTCGGCAAGGTAGGCACAGGCATCCTCGTCCATGCAGACCTTTGTGCTCTCCCCTTCCGAAAGCTTTTTCAGTGCATTGTGCACCCCACGCTCCACATCCGCTGCCGAAAGTGATTTGAACTCAAACACCGTACAGCGGGACAGCAGCGCATTATAAATGTAGAAGTATGGATTTTCGGTGGTGGATGCAATGAGCGTCACCGAGCCGTCCTCAATGCATTCCAGCAGGCTCTGCTGCTGTTTTTTGTTCAGGTACTGGATCTCGTCCAGATACAGCAGGATGCCTCCCGCACCTGCCAGCGTGCCGATATCCTTGAGCACCGCCTTGATGTCCCCGGTGCCGCAGGAAGTGCCATTGAGCTTATGCAGCGTCATACCACTGTTTTCTGCAATGATGCGTGCCACCGTCGTTTTTCCGGTACCGGACGGGCCGTAGAAGATCATGTTCGGGATGCGTCCGCTCTCGATGGTACGGCGGAACACCCTGCCCGGTGCCAACAGATGCTGCTGACCGCAGACATCTGCCAGTGTTTTGGGCCGCAGACGCTGTGCCAGTGGTTCGTTCATCGTGTTTTCCTCCTCCCGTACCGAGGCGCGATTCCCCCAGCATTTTTCTATAGTATATCGCATTTTGGCAGTAAGAGCAAGGTTTTATCTGAAAATCATTCTCAGATAATTTTTGCCCGCAGTTTACAAAAAACGCAAAACATGGTATTATCGTATCAGCTTTTGTCGATAGGAGTGGATGAAATGCCTGTTCGCAAAAAAGCACCAGAAGACCTTACTGCAAAAAAGGCGCTGGCGCTGGAAGTGATTGACCGGTTAAAAAAAGAATACCCAGATGCCGGCTGTACATTGGATTATGACCACGCCTGGCAGCTTCTGGTCAGCGTGCGTCTGGCAGCCCAGTGCACCGATGCCCGCGTGAACATTGTGGTGGAAGACCTGTTTGCCAAATATCCCAATGTTGCTGCGCTGGCTGCTGCAGAACCCGAAGACATTGAAGCCATCGTCAAGCCCTGCGGGTTGGGACACTCCAAAGCGCGGGATATCTCCGCCTGTATGCGGGTGCTGCGCGATAAATACGGTTGTCAGGTGCCCACCACCTTTGAGGAGCTGCTCGCCCTGCCCGGCGTAGGCCGCAAGAGCGCAAACCTTATCATGGGCGATGTGTTTGGCAAGCCTGCTATCGTAACAGACACCCACTGCATCCGGCTGTGCAACAAGATCGGCCTTGTGGACGGCATCAAGGAACCGCAGAAGGTGGAAATGGCCCTGTGGAAGATCGTTCCTCCGGAAGAAGGCAGCGACCTGTGCCACCGCTTTGTGATGCATGGTCGGGCAGTGTGCAATGCGCGCAAACCAGAATGCGAAAAATGTTGTTTGAAGGATATTTGCCGCTTTGCCCGGGAAACCGCCGGGCAGAGCGCAGAGCTTTAAAATTCAGGAGGTAGAATATTATGTTTGGTTTTATTTTCAGTCTGCTGATCGGCGCTCTGGCTGGTTACATCGCCGGCCGCATTATGGGCAGCGAAACTTCCACCGTGCGCAATATTGTGCTGGGCATTCTGGGCGGTTTTGTAGGCAGCATCGTGTTCGGCCTGATTGGTCTGAGCGCTACCGGCATCGTGGGTGAGATCCTCGTTTCCGTTGTGGGTGCCTGCATCTGCATCTGGATCGGCCGTAAGCTGTTCAACTGATTTTTCTTGTGTGCAAGGTTGCTCTTCGAGTTTTTTCTCGGAGAGCAGTTATATTTTTACGTCACAGACTATTTGCACCTGTTCTGCCGCAAAATCAAATCTTGACAGCGCACAGGAAGTATGATAGAATATTTCTCGTTGCAGAACATGCAAGAAAATTTTATCTGCTACTGTGGCTCAGCTGGTAGAGCAGCTCACTCGTAATGAGCAGGTCGCCTGTTCGAATCAGGTCAGTAGCTCCAAAGAGAAATCCCCAAAAAGTGGCTTTGTGCCTAGCTTTTTGGGGATTTTTCTTTTTATAGCCGTCCTTCGGTTTTTAGAAAAAAACGCCTTAATTACCCTTATTTTACCACAACTTCCCTAAATCAGTGGCGCAAAAAGTGGCGCAGAATGGCACACAGCATCAGATTATTTTCGTGCTCTGTATCGCTGTGTATACTTTCCCTGCGCCTTCAGCTTGTCGTAGGTCTGGCCTGCCTGAAGGGCTGCTGCTATACTATGACTTTGTTGGCGTTAACATTTTCGTGATGCCGCGAAAACATCACATATAGGTTTTCTGACTGCGCACCTGTGCTTCGATCATCGGCTTCAGGTAGCTGTCGAGGTCGCCAAAGGTCTCCTTGATGAACGTGATGGTCTCCTGCGTCAGGGCTTTCTTCGCTGCAGCCAGTGCGCGGTTGTAGGCAATGCGCTGCGCAGCCTCGTCGAACTTGTCCTGTTCCTTCAGGGCATCAACGTAGGTCTGGTTGACGTACTGGACGGCGTTGAACACCGCGTTGGCGGCATTCTGGAGACAGGTCTGCGCAAACTTGTTGTTGATGTAGCCGTTTGCAATGCTGACACCTTTGTTCAGGCCCCAGCCGAAAATGACGGTCATTGCAGGGATGCAGGCAGTAAGAGCGACTTTCAGGAATTCATTCATAAGAGCTTATCCTTTCTGCTCGGTTTCCGAGCGCTGCTTTAAAATGTCCACGGCCTTGGTGATCGCTGCCGGGATTGGCAGTCCCATCAAGCCCGCGTTTTCGATGATGGAAATGGTCTCGTTGCAGATAAAGCCGATCACAACGGCATCCCGCACAAAGGTGGAACCCATCACGGCATCCAGCCTGCAGGCCACCAGCACGATCAGCAGCGTTTCGCCCTTGCGGCACAGGCCCTTCCAGCCTGCGCGGCTTTCCAGCGTGCCGCTTTTGGTCTTGGGGCTTGCATGGAACACTCCTGCCACGATCAGCCCGGTGATGTAGTCGATGGCCATAAAGATGATGAGCGTCTGCAGCGCTGCGTCCCACCCGCCAAACAGGCTGGCAAACGCAGCGCCCAACGCACCCACCGCCATGCAGAAATAATCTTTCAAAACGTCACCCCCCTCACAGTGTCCACCGGCTCTTGTTCGGGCGGGTGTCTACATGCACCCAGCCCTTTGCCCGGCCTGACTTGACCGGGTAGCGGCCCACGCCGCCCCAGCCGGGCATCAGGCTTTCGGCGTAGGCGGCCACAGCCAGTGGGTCGGTGTCCTGCACCTGAATGTCAGCGGCCCGGCCCAGCAGGTGCTGGCTGGATCTGGAGCCGCCCACCTTGGTGTTGTGGCTGGCGGTGCGGTAGCCGCTGGTGATGGTCACCGGCTTGCCGAAGTGCTCCCGGATGCACTGCAGCAGCACCACAAGACCCTCGTCAATGAGGATGGTGTCGGTGCCGTCGCGGCAGCGGAATTCCCGCACACGGAACGCGGGAGAGAGCTGCTTTGCACCATCATTCTTCAAACTGTACTGCTTGATTGCCATATGTATCACGTCCTTTCATAGGATCAAGCCACGGGCTTATTTTTCCAATTCTGCCTTGATGGCTTCCAGATCGTCCGTGGTCAGGGACGGGTAGTCGGCGGCGATGTCTTCAAAGACTTCACCGGCGGCAATGCGGATTTTGAAAGCGCGGGTCATAATGCGAAGTTTGAGTGCGTTCAGGGTTTTCATAAAAATCAGCCTCCAATCAAATCAGCCATCATCAAAATAATATCGTTGTTTGCGGCTTCCAGCGCGTCCACGCGCTCCGGCAGCTTCTTCCGTGCTTCGGCCTTTTTGCGTTCTTCTTCCTGCGCGGCCAGCTCTTCGGCGGTGTAGCGGATGTATCTCTGCACTGGCATCTGCTCAGTCCATGCGGCCTGCGCAGGCACGCCCGGCACGTCGATGACCTTCCGCACATCCCTGCCGCCGCCGGGATACTCCGTTACGGTCTCGTAGTGGCTCACTTCCTCTACACCTTCCACAGCCGGGTGCTCCACTGGTTCGGTGTCGTCCACCAGATACCCAAGCGTCAGGTCAGGGTTTTCAATGGCTGCACCGTTCTCGTCAATGATCTTCATGGTTCAAAACCTCCTTTCTCAGGCCACGCGCCGCCAGATGTGCACATAGTAGGCGGCAGGCTGCACGGTGGCGCTGCGGCCGTAGATGGCATTAGACTTGGACGCATCCAGACTGAACTTATATACATCAGAAAAGTTACTGTATTCGCCCGTAGATGCGATCGCGCTGCCGGCAGTGAATGCGCCAGATACCTTATGTTCACCCTTTTTTACATCCGCGACAAAAGAGCCTGTGATGTTCGGCAGTCCGGCCTCCACGGTGGTGCCCGCTGCGTGGCCGCTGCCAGCACCCATCAGTACCCGGTTCTGCGCAATCTCCTGCCATGTACCGCCGAACAGTGCGGCAGGGCTTGTACGTGCGGTGCTCTGGTAGATGCTGCCCACGGGGTAAGGGTCCGGGGCAGTACCGCCCGCCAGATGCAGCGTGCCGTCTGCATCTGCCGTGAAGTCGTCACTCAGCTTGACACCGCCCAGCGTGGTGGTGGTGGCGGCGGGGAGGGTGTAGTGCACGGTGTCGCCGCTGCCAAAGGTCAGCACCAGTTCTCCGTTTTGCAGCTCTGCACTCTTCAGGTAGTCACCGCTTTCCTTTTCCACCGCACCCACGTCGTCCGCAGTCAACGGGGTATTCTTTCCGGTGCCGCCATGTGCTGCGGGCAGGATGCCGGTCATGTTTTCCAGTGTCGTGGTGTCCTTGGTCTGCATGGTCTTCGTGCTTCCGTCGCCGAAGGTCAGCGTCAGGGTGCGGTCTGTCAGCGAAATGCTCTTCACGTAGCCCGCGCTGTTCGCTCCCACCGCACCAAGATCCTCCGCCGTCAGGGTCACAACGCCGCCCTTGCCGTTCACCTTTACCACCGCGCCATCTTCGGGCGGCGCAAAATTCTCGGCACGATCTGCAGCCCGCTGCGCCCGCTCCGCATCGCCTTGGGCGCTGCCCGCCGCTTTCTGTGCCATTTTTGCCGCCCTTGCCGCGTTCGCTCCGGCTGTCGCTGCAGTGTCTGCGTCCCGCTTTGCTGCTGCGGCCGCGTTCCGCGCTTCCTTTGCGCTTTCCTGTGCCCCGGTCGCATATCCCAGCACCCGCGCCACAAAAAGCTCGTACTGCGTCGGGCTGATCTCTGCATCGCCGTCTGTGTTCAGTGTTTCATAGCAGTCATACCGGGCCGGTCGGGTCAGCGCCCGGTATCCGTCCTCACCCAGAGCCAGCAGCATCCAGCTGCCGCAGGGGCTGGCGGTAAATTCCTTGCCCACCGCTGCGCTGTACTCCTCGTCCAGCAGGATCGGTGTCGGCAGTGTGCCGTCCTGCCGCTGGATGTGCAGCGTCACGGCACATCCGGCCCACTCCTGCGGCAGCTCAAACTTCAGCCTTTCCACATTGGCGCTGCTCTGCCCGCCCAGATGCAGCACCCGCATCTCCGGGCCAAACTCCACACCGCCAAAGTTTTTCCGAATAATTTTCACCCGCATCCCGCTGCCTCCTTCCGTCCTTCTCAGCCTATCACACAAACGTCCGTAATAACACTGCGGACTTTTTTCAAACTTTTCCATTTCAAAAGAACCACATATACAAATCCCCCGGCGTGAAATTCATCGCGCCGGGGGATTTTTCTTTTCTTACCTCACTGCCGCATATGGGTCCGGTTTCGGTCCTTCCTCCGCTTTCTTTTCTGCCTCCTCCACCCACTGGGCAAAGTTTTTCTCCGTGTACAGCTCTTCTCCGTCTGCGTCCTTGAGCGCCAACAGCATTTTTTCCATCTGCTGCCGGTCTGCATCGCTTCCCGCAAGGTACTCCGGCTTTGCTGTCTCGGTGATCTTGCTTTTAAGTGTCGTCGCGCTCTTGCCCGCCTTCGCCAGCCTGTCATATTCTTCCTGCACAGCACCTGCATCCCAGCTGTCCACCGCTTCCACAAGGTCGTCCGTCACGCTGGCGTTATCGCCCTTCAGCTGCTTTTCGGCCAGCTGGTTTACCGCACCGGTCACGCAGTCCACCACATCCCCGCGCTTTCCCTTCGGCAGGCCCAGCACTTCGCTCAGCTGTTCGATCATCTCGTTTTCCAGCTCGTACCGCTTCTGGTCGTTTCCTGCATTCTGCTCTTCAGCAGCCTGCCGCACCCGCACGTCGTACTTTACAAGGCGGCTCTTCAGCTGGCTGTACATTTTGTTTTCCGCAATGGTTCCCGCTTCCACCATAGCGTTCAGCTTCTCCACTGCGGCCTTTGCTTCGTCGCTGTCGCCGCCGGCATAGGCGTTGTACAGCCGGTCATACTGGCCGGTGGCGCTTTGGGGCACAGAATTAAAGCTGAACTGTCCTCCGTGCGCAAGATTTTCAAGGTCACCATAGTAGCCCTTTACCGCTTCTACAATCTTCCGTCCATTGCCGTAGGGTACACCCGCCACTTCAAAGCTGTCCTCCAGCAGCGTCATGCTGCGCTGCATCAGCTTATTGTGGTGCTTTTGCAGCTGTTCTTCGTCCATTTCACTGGTGTCTTTCCGGAACTCCGCAAAAAACTTCTGCACATCTCCGGCCAGATCATTCACCACGCTGATGCTTGCTGCACTCAGCACGTCGTAATCCTTGCCGTTCACAGCATTGTCGATCAGGCTGTATAACTCACTTCCGTACAAAAAGTTTCCCGCAAAACTTTCTGTGTACAGGCTTGCAAACCGTTTCCACATGCTCTTCACGGTCACATCGCCGTTTTCGTCCTGCTCCCGGTCCCACCGGTGCAAAAGGAAATCTGCGCCGATCTTCATGATCGCAAACACCGCCGTCTGTGCCGCCTGGCTCACAACAGCCCGGTTTCGCTGTGTTTTTGCCCTCTGCAATTCTGCTTTGTTTTCATCGCTCTGGTTCTGCCGGTAGCGTTCCGCCTGTGCCCTGTAATCGCCAATGGCATCCGTCAAAACGCCGTAGTTCTGGAAGCGTTGGGTGGTGAACATGGTCAGCTGCTTCAGCATTTCGTTAGGGTTGCGCTGAATGCCCGCCCGCTGCATCACGGTGTAGTTGGGCTGTGTCTGCTCGATCACCTTCTGATAGGTGCGGTTCACCGCTTCCCAATAGGCCGGGCTGCCTGTCACCTCCGCGCCTTCAAACTCGGCCGTGTGGTGCTGCACGTATCGCTTGCTGCCTTCCCACAGGGCTGCTACCGTCACTTCGTCCATCCCGTTGATCCAGCCGGTCAGCCAGTTCGGCAGCTTGTCCATGCCCTTTTCCGCCAATGTTTCCTGCTTTCCAATGCTGGCAAGCTCGCCGTTCTGGCTGCCGCGCTTGCGCCAGTCCAGCAGCACGTCTCCGTGTTCTTTGATCTCCGTTTCCAGCGCTGTCCGCGCCTTGGGCGAAAGGTTTTTCACAAAGGGTACCACTGCCGCCATGGTGTCGCCGCCCAGTACGGCCGCTGCTGTGGGCAGGCTTGCCGCCTGCGCAATGGCAACGCCCGGGTTCAGCGTCAGCACTGCGCCTGCATAGTTTCCGCGCAGGTTTCCCAGTACTTTGTTAAAGGTGCTGGGCCGCTTGCGCTGGGTAGTCTGCAGGTCGGTCAGCAGGTCATCGATGTAGCTCACCGCATCCTTGCCCCACTGTTCCTTGATGATGCCGTTCTTCAGGTTTGCAAGCCCTTCCCGCGTCTCCACGCCGCTGTTCAGGATCTTCTGCACGTCCCGGATGGGCGCGGCCAGGCCCGCATACGCCGCCGTGTCCCGCAGGCTGCGCTGCACCACATTTGCGCATTCTTCCAGCAAAATGGGCTGTCCGCTCTTCACGCGGTTCTTCAGGAAACCGCGTCCCTCAATGGTCGCGTCCAGATTCAGGCCGTCGATCTGGGTCGCCAGCACCGATTTATCCACCGCAATGGGGTAGTAGTTTTTCACGGTTGCCCTCTGGTAGCCCACTAGCTGCAGGCTCGTCTCGTTGATGAGCTTTGTGGTGTAGCTGCCGAAGAATTCCTTCATGATCCGGCACCATGCCCGGTCGTAGTCGGTCATGGCTGCTTCCACTGTCTGCAAAATGCTATCTGCCGTCGGTGTCCCGTCTGCATTCTTCAGCATTCCCAGATGCACGGCCTGTCCCTTCTGGTAAGCCTGCTCAATGTCGCCCTTGTTGTACAGCTTTGCATCCGGAATCACAAGTCCGCCGTTCATCAGGTGGTTCAGGCTGTCGGTGTTGTGCAGGTGCATGTACAAACTGCACAGCTGTGCATGGGTCAGCCTGGCTTTCTTTCCCTTCACATCGGTCAGGCCCACGTCCACAAGGTCTGCGCCCGGGCCTGCAAAGTTCTGCATTTCCTTCACGTGTTCTTTTCCGGTCACGTTGGCAAACAGCTTTTCGCCTTCCACGGTGATCTTCGTCTGCCGGTACTGGCCGTCGTTCAGCATTTGGGCCATCTTTTCCATCTGGCCGTTCTTCGCGTAGCCGCCCAGCATACGGAACACCCGCTCCGCGCCCAGCATATCCAACTGATACTTTGTCAGCAGATTGTGCACGCCGTCCAGCTTTCCGCCGGGGTGATTGCCCTTGCTGGCATTCACCTCGCTGGCTGCGCCTTCTGCGATTGTGCTCACTTCTTCAGCCTTTGCAAGACTCACCGTCTTGTTTGCATTGCGGATCACATGCAGCGTCGAGCTGGTAATAGCCTTCAGCATCCGCATCTGATCCACCGTCATGGGCAGATAGGTGCGGTTCTCCGTCTCCTTGATGCGTTTGCGCAGCCGTTCCTGCAGTGCCCATGCTTTCTCGCTGTCCGGTAAAGCTTCTGCCTCGGCCAGCTGCTCGTGCAGTTTGGTCAGCTTTGCGTCCTTTGTCGTCTGCAGGTTGTCCCGCAGCGTCTGGATCAGGGTATCCACGCCGGTCTGCTTCCATTCTTCGGTCATGGCGTTTGGGCTGTTCTCGCTGCCCGCACTCTGACGGATCCGGTCCTGCAGCCTCGTCAGCTGGTTCACGGCCCGTTCGTTCAGAATGGTCATGTCCGCCAGCTTTGCCACCTGTGCTGCCGCATCGATCAGCCCCGGCTGTACATACTTGTCCTTGCTGGGCCGCAACAGCATCTGGTTCAGCTGTGCCGCGTTCTGCCGGATGCTGCGTTTCAGCTCATCCATCTTCCGTGCATCCCGTGCCCGCTGCACTCGCTTTTCCGCTACTGCCTTCGCAACGGCAATGTCTTCGTCCCGCTGTTGGCGCGCCGTTTCAATGGCCAGGGCATTCCGCTGCGCCTGTTTCTGCTCCCATGCGGCCCGCTTACGTTCGTTATCCGCCTCCCATTCCATGATCTCATTTTCCTGCACGATCAGGCTGTATTCTGCCTTGTCCGCGCGCCGCTGCTCTTCCCGTAGCCGCATACTCAGATCTGCATTTTCCTCCCGCAGTTCTCCCATGCGTTCCCGATACCACAGCTTTGCTTCATCCAGCATTTCCTGCCGCTCGGCCTTCAGGCGTTTCACTTCCTGCTTCATTTCCCGCTCATAGCTTTCCCGCAGCACTGTCAGCTTTTCGTTCAGGTTGCCCACATTGGAAACATCCACACCAAAGGTTTCAAGGTTCTGGTCCAGCAGCTTTTCTGCTCTTGCGTTCTGCCGCTGCAGTTCGGTCATCTGCTGCACTTCGGCGTTCTGGTTTGCAGTGCGCCGGTTTTCCTGCATTCTGCGGCCAAACTCCCGCTGCTGTGCTTTCTGTACGCCGCGCAGTTCCTTTGCCACCTCTGCAGCACGTTCTTTGCTGCCTGCTGCGGCTCTTGCCACATCCATATTGTGTCGCTGGATGCCCTCAAAGATAGCCTGCGCGTCAGTCATCTCCGGTGTTGCCATAATGTCACCGATGATCCTGCCCGCCAGTTCGATCTTTGCATCCTCATACTCTGCATCGTCTGCAAACCGGCTCATAGTCGCAGGCTTGATGGCATCGTGCAGGTTCATCAGCACATTCAGCCACTCGGTGCTTTCCATGCTCATTGCACCATCCACACCCGCCTGCTGCGCTGCAGCTTTCCACAATGCCTTTGCGCCGTCGCTGGTGCCGTCCACAGCGCGGTTGTCGTTGATCACGCTTTCGTACTGCTGTGCCGGGTTGCCGTCCCGCACGCTTTCGGTCTGCCGCAAGGTCACGCCGTGCCTGCGCGCTTCGGCCACTGCTTCACTCCAGCTGCCGTATGCTTTCACCAGTTCTGCCTTTGCCTGTCCGCTTCTGTTCACGGTATATTCCAGCTTGTGCAGTTCCGGGTATTCGTCCCACAGCTCACTGTTGCGGTAAACTGCCCCGTCCAGAATTTCTCCCGCCAGCGTTTCGGCCAGCGCATTGGCTTTTTCCATGTCCGCACCGTCGGCTTTCAGGTAGTCCACCAGTACCTCGGTCTCCCTCGCAAGCTTGGCCCGGTCCGCCTTACTGCCGTTCGCCTTTGCCCAGCGGCTGGCCAGTCCTTCAATGGCCGTCCGGCTCACCTTCACACCCCGTGTCTGTAGGATAGTTCTCGGAGGTGACTTTTCTGACTTTGTTACTCGATGGCATCCAATGGGCCGATAAAGCGGTAGAAAATCTGGATTTTCTGGACGTATTCGCCATCGACCTTTTCCGCTCTGGATACCAGAATCTTGTCAATCAGCTGATGCAGAATCTTATAGTTCAGTTCGGTGATACCAGCGTACTTGCTGACTTCATCAATAAAATCCTGAATCTTGTCCAGCTGATCGTGTTCAGCACGGCCTTCCCGCTCGTACTGCTCAATCTTCTCGGTCAGTTCAGCCTGTTCTTTGTCGTAGCGATCTGCAAGCATTTGAAAACGTTTCTCCGGGAGAAGTCCCTTTGATACGTCCTCATAAAGTTTTGCATACAGGTCTTCGATTTCTGCGATTCGTGCTTTACACTGCTTCAAATCCCGTTTGTGCTGCGCCCGGTCAGAGGACACCCGGAGGTGCATCTGATTTGCAATCTTCTTCACAAGGGCTTCCCGATTGCTCACAGCGGCCTTTGCGTGTGCCTGAATGTCCGCAAAGACAGCTTCATGCAGAACACGGGCTTCCAAATTATGCGAGTCACAGGCTTTCGCACCATATTTCCGATAAGTGCTGCAACAATAAAAGGTCTGATCCAGAACACTGTTACGTTTGCGCCTGTGCTCGACCTTGACTAACATCGTTCTGCCGCAGTCTGCACAGCGGACGATGCCTTTGAAGATATTGTCGTAGTCGGTCTTATCGCACATAAAACTACTGGAACGGCTGTAAAGGATTCGCTGCACGTTCTCCCAACGGTCTTGTGGGATGATTGCTTCATGTGTATTCGGAACGATAGCGCGTTCTTCAAACGGAATATAACGCCGCTTTTTGGATTTCATGGACACGGTGGGCTTGGCTTCGTAGATGATGTGTCCGGCGTAGACTGGGCTGTGCAGAACCTGACTGATATAGGCACTGTCCCAATCATACATCTTTTCATCATCAATAAAGCGGCCAAACATCTCTTTCTTGTAGTAACACGGCTTCAAGACTTTTTCATCGTGGAGCCGCTTGGCGATGCGGTGAAGCCCCAGCCCTTCCTCTGCCATTGAATAGATATACTCAACAACGGGGGCGGTGTTCGGGTCGATCACAAGGTGATTGTGGTCGGCAGGGTCTTTCTGGTAGCCAAACGGTGCGCCGCTGGAGATATACTTTCCACTTTTCTTGCGTGTCCGAAGGGCACTCTTGATCTTTCGGGAAGTGTCTTTGGCGTACATTTCATTGATGATGTTTCGGAACGGGGCAATATCCATCTGAGATTGCTCGTTGGAATCATAACCATCGTTGATTGCAATATAGCGGACACCGTGTTCAGGAAAGAAGATTTCCATATACGTTCCGGTTTCGATGTGGTTGCGTCCAAGTCGGGACTGGTCTTTGGTAATGACTGTTGCCACCTTTCCTTCCCGGATATCATCCAGAAGTTCCTGAAAGGCAGGGCGGTCAGAGTTCGTACCGCTGTAACCATCATCAACATAGTACTGGCAATTCCCGAAACCGTTGCGTGTGGCATACTCCATAAGCATTGACTTTTGAGTGCGGATGCTCAGGCTTTCGCTGTTTGAACCGTCATCTTTTGACAGTCGGCAGTATAAAGCAGTTACTTTTTTGTCCTTTTCCATGTGTACCTCCATAATGGAAAAGAGACCTCATCAATCACATTGTAGCGGATGCTGCGTGATGATGCAAGCCCTTTTCCGCAGTAAAACGTCCAATTAGCCAGCGGCGAGATACGATTCGGCAGTTTTACGAATTTCTTCTTCCACAAGCCGCTGAAAAAGCGTATTCATCGGCACATTGCCGATATAATGGCGTTCCACGATCAGGCGCACGGACTTCGGACTTCTCGGCGCACGTTTGCGTGTGGTGGGCTTCTTCTCAGATTTTTCTTTGTTCAAGGGCAGACCTCCTCATTCATGTGGTGCAAATACGGAAAGGAATGGATGGATTCTATTCGTTTTTCTCTTTTTGTTTTATTACGTTGGTTAGGTGAAAGTTTTCTTCGATACAGTCTTAAAGGCTGCTATACTGCATAGGAAAAATATCTTTTGCAGATGCCATTAAGAATCTGCATCACAGAATCGTGATTTTGGCGGTTCTTGAATCGTGAAAAACGCAGAACTATTCAACATTTGGAATTTTCACAAAGATGTGATTGGGCGAAGAAAACCGCGTTCGTCTGCGCTCAATCAATCCCGCAGCGTCCAATTCCTTAAGCGCACTGGAAACACTGACAGTGCTGCGCCCTAGCTGCTCAGCCAAAGAGCAAATCGTAAAAATGACAAACACGAATCCACGTTCATCTATCCAGAGATTTTTCTGCGAGAGTGTGGCACGGTCGAGTAGCAACACATAAGTCATTTTTGCAGTCTGACTCAGGTCAAGTTCCAAAAGGAAGCGTGGGTATGGGAGAAACGGCGGCAGCGGAGTTTGCGTGGTAAGATATTCTGAAATGTTGATCACCTCCAGCTGAAGCAGAAATCAGGAACAAAGAGTATGTAACGAGAATTGGAGGGTTCCAATTCTCCAGTCGCAGAAAAGCACGAAACAAGTGCTCAACTGCGTTAATAAGTTAAGGTCTCCCATATTGGTCCTCGACTTCCCTAGGAGTGGGGAATCGTCCGGCGGCGGGCTTGCACCGCACCATTGGCATTTCAGCCACCCCGTCTTCGTTATGACCGGGCTGCGAGTTACAGAAGTACCTTTTGTGAAGTACCGGACGATTGAACTATTCACTTGTCAAGGAACATATGGAAGATTTCTGGACTTTGACGGACGAAAAACATCCTTCTACTTGGTAGCCGATGAAAAAGGCCATTTCGTAGCATTGCAAGCAATTTTGTAAACAAAACGTCATAATAGTCCGAGAATGGTCTTGAAAAAGATGCCCTACACTTGGTAGGCATCGAGAACGCCTGTTTCGTAGCATTGGTGAGAAACTTGTAATTGAATTGTAATTCTTGAGACCAAATCTCCGCTTTTGAAAAAATCCTCTCAATAGGTAGGCAACGAAAACAGCCCAAAGACAACCATCTTTTTGAGAATTAACAAAAAGGTCACAAATGACCGGCTTTCAAAGAGGCGCTTCTACTATTAACAGAAAAAGTGGCCTAAAATGGGGGGTGTTGGAGAAAATTTCTGCCTTAAAAGTACGCCTCTACTCACTAGCCAGCGAGAATAGCCAAAAGCCAGCAAAAAACAAATGAATTATGTACTTCTGCCACTGATTGCAACGGCATATCGGTGACAGAAAGATCGTTTAGAGCGATTCTTCGCGGTTTGGGGTGGTAGAAATCGTTTTGTAGTTGGACTTTTTCTGCTGAAGCTGCTCCAGCTGTTTCAGCACCGATTCCTTCTCCGGGGGCTTGCCGCCCGGTGTGGAAAGCTGCTGCTTATTCAGCACCATGTCGATATACTTGCGGATATTTTTCAGGGCAGAGACATCCGGCTGCAAGGTTTCCAGTTTGGTACGCAGTTCTGCGCTGCCGGATTGCAGCGCAGAAAATTCGGCATCCAATGCCGAAAAATCTACCGCTGTGCTGCCGTTCAGTTTCATCAGAGTGCGGACAGCTTTATTAAAGGTGTCCAGCTCCTCTTTGTGCTGGGCGGCATAAGCGTCCTTGGTCAACTTGAAGTTCTTCTTGATAAAGGTGTCGTGGATGGGCTTCAGCTTGGCATGGGCGGCGGCAGCATCCTTGATCTGGGCGATTGCCCGCATACGGTTTTCGTTCTGCTTCAACTGCCTACGGAGAGGGGCGGCGGTCTGGTTCAGGTTAGAAATTGCGGTATCCAGATCCTCGATGGTGTTCAGAGAATGGGCTTTCAGATAGTCCACCGCCCGTTTGACTTCCTCAAAGTCTCGGACAGTGCATTTCAGTTTTGCCTTGCCAGACCAATCGCTGCGCTGCTCGTTGCGGAGGTTGAAGTAATCCACCAGCAGGTCGGACAGCATTGGCTCCTTGGCTTGTTCCAGTGCATCCAAAAGAATCTGCTTCTTTTCATTCAGGTCTGCGATCCAGCGTTGCAGCCCACGAATCGCACTGCGGATGGACTGCATCAGGCTATTGGCGGCGCGAATATCCCGGTTCAGGTTGCCGAGAAAAGTTTCCACTCCACGCTTTTCCATCTGGTGTGCGGCGGGACCGAGATGCACGGTCGGTATCTGCTGGATGCCCTGTCGCTCAAAGGAGCGCAGGTCAACACGTTCCGGGCGGCCAGCCGCTTCCAAATAGCGGTTGGTAATGGTCTCCCAGCCATGCCGCCAGACCTCGGCATACTTCTGGTCGTTCCAGTCCACCGTGTTTTCCTTGTGGCACTTCCAGTTGCCGGAAGCGAGCCGGATGCGCTCACCGTTCTCGTCAAGGTCGTACACCTTTCTGGCTTTCGGGAGCCACTTGCCGTGTTCATCTATTGCCCGGAGCGTCAGCAGAATGTGAGCGTGTGGGTTTCCATCTCCCTTGTCGTGGATGGCAAAGTCGGCAATCATCCCTTTGGAAACAAACTGCTCCTGACAAAACTCTTTTATCATGGACAAATACTGCTCCTTCGGCACCTCCACCGGGAACGCCAGCACGATGCGCCGGGCAAGCTGGGAGTTCCACTGGTTCTCCACAGCTTCTACGGCGTTCCAGAGGGTCGCCCGGTCTGCATATCCGGGCGGCGCATAGGATGGCAGCATGATCTCAGCGTGGACAAGCTCTTTCTTCTTGTTGTAGAATTTTGTTCTCTGGTCGTACTCGCTGAACAGCCGTTCGCCGCTTTGGTAAGCGGCCCCGGCAACAGCGGACTGCCCTTGGCTGCGCTTGACGATGGTAATTTTGAAATGCGGACACGGAATAGGCATCACCCCCAAACAAAAAGACCGCCCAGCAAGATTGCTCTTGGTGAACGGTCTGGAATTGTATTCGGTTTTGCTCGCCGCCTTAGAACGGAGTGCCATGCGCTTCGATCTCAGGCGGGAGCCGCAAAAGGATAGCTGCAAAGCAGCGCAAGGAAAATGCAGTTTTCCTTGGGATGGAATCGGGCTGGCGCACAAACTCCAGCTTCGATTTCATCGAGCCGTCTGCAAGACCGCAATTTCACCGGAACGGTGTATAATTGCGCCCTTTATTCTAAAGGTTTTTGGACGTTGCTGCGTTCGTGAACATCATGCACCATCTTTGCAAGTGCCAGCACGACTTCAGGCTGGCGGAACGAGATTTTCAGCAGCTCCATCACCTGATCGTTGGTGAGTTCTTCCGGCGCAATCAGAAAACTTTCCAGCATTCCGGCACGGGTACACAGCCGATGCACACGGGCCTTGCGGGTCAGCTCCGGTATCTGGTGTTCCAGAATTTTCTCCCGGTGCTGGTAGTAGCGCAGCTGCTGTTCTGCTTTGGCTTTCTCGCTGCGGAGATAGGCGAGATCGGTTTTCGGTTGGGTCAATGGCATCACGCTCCTTTTCAAAAGTTGGTTGTATTCGACATTTTTATTGGTTCGTGGTACACTACACACAATCAATGTGAATAGAGGTGACTGCGTTGCTTGCGTTATATCTAAGTGTGCTTGATGATCGAAACTTTGAAGAAGATTTTACCGAGGTGTACAATACATACAAACGGCTGGTTTACCATACCGCTTACAAAATCATGGATGATTCGTATCTGGCAGAGGATGTGCTACAAGAGGTATTTTTGTACGTTGCAAAAAATTTTTCTAAAATTCATCGAGAAAACTGTCACGAACTCGCTGCTTATCTCGTTAGTTGTAGTAGAAGCCGTGCATATGATATGCTTCGCAAACAACGAGAAGAATTGCTGGAAGATGTCCCAAACGAACCAGATGCCGCTCCGGTGCCGGATGATGCAGCAGTTAGCACCGATAACATTGAACGTCTAACAGAACTGATTGGCCAAATGAAACCGATGTACCGTGATCCGCTACGCCTTTTGGCAATGGGATATACAAACCGTGAGATTGCAAAATCGCTGGGATTAACGGATGAAGTGGTACGAACACGGCTCTTTCGAGGACGAAAACTATTATGGAAGGAGATGAACAGCCATGAGTGAGCGGACAGACATTTCATTTGATGCGGCTTTGATGATGGCACTTCGTGCAGATGCGCAAAGAGAACTGGATTCGCTTCCAACGCCAAAGCAGTTTGAGGAAATCTACCCAGATACGTCCCAATGGGACGAACGAATGACAGAGGCCTTATAGAAGAAAAAGCACCACCCAGTGTTGAAACGAGTACTAATTGCGGCATTGACACTCGTAATGCTGACGGTTGGTGCTCTTGCGGTCAGCGCTGATTTCCGCAGGGCAGTCTATACGATGATTCAAAAATTTCTGCCCATTGAGATGCAGCTGACTTATCAGGTGGATGGCGAACCGCTGGAGTGGCTCCCGGATGGATACAGCGACCATTATGTGCCGAACGGCTTTGAAATGGACGATGTGCAGAAATTTGAGCGAGCAGAAAACTTTTTACATGTTTACTCGTCAAAAGAAACAGAGGAAAGCTACACAGTCCGTTGCTCAATTATCCAGCCAGGGCAGCAGTCCCTGTTTGATAATGAGCATACAGTGTACGAAACCGTAAAGGTCGGAGAAGCAGATGGTGTACTTGGAACCAGTACGGATGAACATGGAAAGAATGTTTATACTCTAAGTTGGGAACATCGGGGGATTACACATACCGTTATGGGAAACATTCCATACGATGAGATTATGAAAATTGCGGAAGGTATCCGTTAAGAAAGCTGGACACTTGTGAGAGTTCACAAATGTCTGGCTTTCTTTTTGTCTGAACTTACAAAGATGGAAAATTTGAAAAATTTTCTCCTGAAAATTGAAACGAAGCGAATGCGAATTGCGTTGATTATACAAAGGCTCTTGATGGGAGCAAAAAAACGGAGGTGTATGTCTATGTCGAAAAAGCGTTTGTTGTCCATTGTTGTTTCAGCGGTGATTCTCTTGAGCTTTGCCTGCACCGCAATGGCCGCTGAAAAGTCTGAACGGTATGTAGGCGATAGTACGGTCAACGGATCTATTTACCAAACATACTATCAGGTTGATGCCCAGACTCGAACTGGAGTAAAGAAAATCAGCGTTTCAGGCGTTCTCTATGAAAAGGGGACAATTGGAACATGGCAAAAAGTAAGTAGCTGCTCAAACAGCAGCACGACCTCAACCTGCATGGTGAGCAGTAGCTTTAACACTAAGCCCGGAAAATCTTATAGGCTTGAGTATTCTGCGACCTTTAGCTATTCCGATGGACGGAGCGAAACCATTACCGGAAGTACCAGTAGATAAGTGGAGTTTGTTATATATTTCAGCAAGTTAGAAAGGTGTGAGGTAATTATAAAGGCGAGACCAACGCGAGTTATCCGATACCTAGCTATAGTCGCACTGTGCTTGCTTTTGGGCTTTATGCTTGGAAGAAAAAGCAAATATGAAAAACGAGATTATTTGAAACAATTCAAAATTGGAAAAGCAACATACTCTGAATCGTTGATATATGAGGCTTATGGCGGATTGCAAAATGATGGGATAATGTTAGCGGTATACTACGATGTGGATGCAGCCAAAATTATTCATCAACTCGATTCATGGGAGAAAATTAATGATTCTCCAACCATATCTTCTATATTAAAAAATGTGTCGTCATATTTTGGATTAGATTTTGTGATTCCTGAAATTGCAAGTGGAAATTTTTTTCTTTATGATAATAGTCAGCATAAGGAACTACGCTCGGAAGCCGAAATGAATACATTGCTTTTACATTCTGAAGATGTGAATTTTAGTCTCGTTGTCTGGGATGATGAGAAGCACACAATTTATATAGTAGAGTACAGAATTTAAGGAGGTTCGTTATGAAGAGGTTCGTATCATTAATTCTTTCAGTGTGTTTTTTGTTTTCGATAAATACTGTGTCTTATGCTGCTAACATAAGCAGCCGTAAAGCTAGCAATCCTGTTATTCAAAGCATGAATGATAAGTATCATGTTGATTTTTCGGGAATGTCGATAGATGAATTAAATAAGTTTATCGATAAGATGAAAGATGAAGATCAAACACGTGCATCTGGAAATTTGTTAAATAATACACAGCTTGCATGGTTGGCAGCTGCGCAAATTGCACGGGATAAGGGATATGAATGTGCGGCTCTTATGGTTGAATTCTCTGTATATAATATTGACTATTCTGAGAGTGTGACGGATTCTTCGACGCCATTGCTTGACAAGTTAAACACGACAACAGTTTTTAATAATTATAAAAACAAAGTACTTAATAGTGGCTTGAAAGATTTTAGTGGAGGAAGTTGGTCTTTTACAATTCAAAAGTCTGATAATGCAGATTTATTCTATGCATTGCATAGGGTAAGCACCTCTGGAACAGGCTTCATGATTGGTAATTCTATAATGTATTACTTGATTACCGTTCATGACACATTTGATTTTGCATATGACAACAACTATGACGACTTGTTTACTACTACAGTGAACAATTGGGCTTGGTTGTGCCAGCAGACGCATGTGTTGAATCCCATAGAGATAAATCTTAGCACGGCTATTGGATAAAAAATCAGTGGTATTTATTTTTTTGCGAAAGTAAAAGTTGAAATCTAAAATAAGGATGGCTCTAACGTATGAAAAATTTTACGGAGGTGTTTCCAATGCAGAGCAACTGATGTATAAGAAATCTTGTGTATACTCTAAAAGTAAAGAAGGAAAATTAAAATAGCTAGTGAAAAAATATCTCGTAGAATTTTTTTGAAAGCAAGTGGGATTGTGGCTCTTTCTTCAATGGAGCTTAACTCTGGGCTGACTGCTTTTGCAGATAATCAAAGTGATGGAAGCAAATCTCATATCGAGAGATACCATAGATACGATTTTGATACAAAAGAAGAATCTATAGAGGAAATTATAGTTGAAACCAATTCCTTCACGGATGGAGAGACAACTGCAGGCTATTTTCCAAATGGAAAGATTTCGGATATTGATCTATCCGATCTGTATGCGATTATCGGAAGCAATGATATCACTGTTGTTGATAATCCAACGGCAACACCATATTGTAGTACGGTATGCCTACAGATAACGACCAATAATGGAGGGACAAATTATGGTTCTGGATTTATGATTGGGCCTAATGCACTTGCAACAGCAGCACATAATCTATACAGTATAAAGGAAAAAGCCTACGTTAAGTCGGTAAATGTCGCACCTGCTCGATCTGATAATAGTAAACCTTTTGGAAGCGAAAATGTATCGGCAAGTTCGATGATTGTTAGTGATTCTTATCTTGCTGGAACAAGTTCGGAGGATTGGGCGATTATTACGCTCAAGAATAATTTAGGAACGAAAACGGGATGGCTTGGGTTACATTGGCAGTCTAGCAATTATTCATCATCACAGTTGGTGTATGCTTATGGCTATCCGAGCCAAATAAATGGTGCCGATGCGAGATATCGGATGTGTAAATCTTCTGGGTATATTAGAAGTCAGACTTCAAAATATCTCAAGGGCGATTGGGATTTGACAGGTGGCTTTAGTGGTGGTCCTCTTGTAGAATATATTTCTGGAGCTGGGTATGTAGCTATCGGAATCCATAAAGATGGAAGCACAATTGATGGTTCTTCATATCCAACTTCTTATACAGGGGCATTGAGAATAACACAATCGCTTTATACGCTGTTCCTTTCATACAGAGGTTGATAAAATGAAATGCAAACGGAAGATTATGGTTGGCATAGCATTTGTGGCAGTGGTTCTCTGCATTCTATTTCAATCGAATACATTCGGAAGAAAAAAATCGGAACTTATAATTGAAGAAGTTGACCTGAAGAACAATTGTATTTATGCGACTGCAAAAAATCAATTATATGATACGGATGACAATTATATAATTTATGGCGTATCAAACTACTTGAAAGGAAATCTTCAGTTGTCGTATCTTAAAGAAGGCGAAAGCATTCTTGTGATATCAAACGGTAAGGTGTTGCTATCAGATCCGTATCAATTTGATAAAATATACAGTATTCAACTGTTGCAATAGCGTTTCATTTTCTCAATAAATAATATAAGCTATTTACAGCTGCCTCCTCTGTTAAGTGGTGGTGCAGTGCTTATTCTCAATAACGATGCGATTGATGAAAATGATAGACCTTTTTGGAATTTAGAATTTTCTCAATAATCAAGCCCCCAAAATGGCAAACTTGAAATCATCGAGAGATACATAAAATATAGGGTTAAATCGACTTTCGTGTCGAAAAAACAAGTGCTAGAAATAGCAAAATCCATTGAATTTTAGAATGACATTTATAAGAAACCAGTAGATTTGCCTGATATTTGTGATTTCTTTGACCGTTGGGCCATTGATTTTGCACTACATTGATTTTGCACTACTATGAGCAAAGGAAAAACTTAAAATAAGCAAACAACCCGCCATTTGCAGCGACTGCAAGTAGCGGGTTGTTTGGCCTATTTAGAGGTTAGTCTTTCAGTTTGCCATGGTCACAGCCAAGTGAGAGATAATGCTCAATCTCACCACTCAGCACAAGCTGGACGCACTCCAAGGGCTTGTTGTATAGTAGCCAATCAAGTTCAGCTCGCTGTGCCGGGGTATTGCCGTATTCGTCCTCGATGGCAAGGCAGTCAATGGCAATGGCAGAGCCATCAGCGAACTGGGCTTCCGCTCGGTTGGTGTCCATATTATAGTGCCAAGAACGTGCTTTTTGAGAACTATTCTGGTCAAAAATTCGATTTTGTTTCATTTGAATGCCCTCTTTGATGCTTTTATGATTTAGTTTTTTGACGAGATGAGGTCTCTTTTTTCTTTCTCTTGAGTCACCCAACCGCACTATCCTGCATCAGCCCAAAGAACTGGCTCAAGGTGTCCAGTGCTGCAGCCTTGTCCGCAATGGTGCGGCTTGCCATCTGCTGGTCGTTCCGCTTCGCGTCACGGCTGGCCTGCTCTGCCAGCTGATAGCGGAACTTTGCAAGGTCGCTTTCTTGTGCCAGTTCACCGGTCTGGTAATATTCCCGGATCTCCCGCACTACGCGGTCAGCATCCACACGTCCGCTGTATTCCTTGCCGGCTGCCACCCGACCATCTGCTGTGGAGATGTCCAGTGTGAACTGCCGTTTCTCGCCGCCCAGCTCCTGCACCATTCGCCAGATCTGTTCCAGCTGCTGCGTGGTGGGTGCTGTGTCTGCCGAGAGATCCACTCCCGGTGCTTCAGCCATCACGCGCACATTGCCGTCCAGCAGAAATTCGTTCAGCGCTTCCGTTCCATTTTTCACCTCTGCCGAACCGAACACGCTCATGATCTCCCGGTGATCGGTATCTCGGGTTCGGTCATTCTGGGCAAAGTCCAGCATCTGGCCGTCCGGCAGAATGTACCCGGCTCGTCTGAAGTCCTCTGTCGTGCCAAACCGTTCTTTTGCCAGTACGCGGCGGTATTCTGCCTTTCCGCCGTGGGCTTCGGCCTTGGCATCATATACCGCCTGTTCTGCTTTGCCTTTTTTTGCGTTCTGCTGCTGCATCCGGGCACCGGCCTCTTTGATCCGGCCGTTCAGCACAGCGCTCTGGTCTTCCAGCTGCGCCATACGGGCATTGTAGTCTTTGCGCTTTGCAAGATAATTCTGGTATTCTTCGCTGTCCCGGTAGGCTTTTGCTTCTGCAGAAAAAATCCCCAGTGCCTTCTTCTTCGCCTCGATCTCTTTCACGGCGTCGCTTCCCAGCCAGGCACTGCGTTCTTCCTTCAGCTCCCGCCGCTGCTCGTCCAGCCGCTGCTGTTCGTCGCGCAGCTTCGTCAGCTCGTCTGCCTCGCTCAACTGATACCGTACATTTTTCTTCAGCGTCCCGTCATTTCCCTTGTTTTCAGCGGCTTCCTGTGCTATACTCTGGTTAGAGATCTTCGACCCGCTGCTCCCCGAATCTTCGGATTCCATGTGGGCTTTGCCGAAGGTCTCCGTAAAGCTCTCCGGCAATCTACTCCTTGAATCTTCGGATTCTACGTGGGTACCACCGGAGGGCTTTATTTTTGTTTCTTTGATGTTAACAATATCATAAAAAATCTCCCGTGTATCCGGTTTGATGGCTGTCAGCACATCTGCCTCATACGCGTTTTCGCCCACGCGGATTTTAATTCTTCCGCGGTTGAAGGCTTCCGCATTTTTGTGATTTGCGGGCTCGCGGTACACCTCATCCGCAGTTGCAATGATTTCATCAAGATTGGCAGCCATGCGCATCTTGTCCGCATACGCTGTGGCATTTTCCCACTGTAATGCCTTTGAATACTTCGACCAGACAAACTCATTGCGTCCATCTTTGCTGTTCAGAATTGTCCAGCCGTTTCTTACAAAGCCATCCGGGAAACGTTCTCTGATTGCCTGCTTGACTACCGATTTCCAGTTTTCCTGCGGGATTCCTTTCAGAATATCCTCGTCGATCTGAATGTAAGTTTCTCCCTCGGCATCTTTCTTGATTTCAAACCTTGTCCCTTCCGCCGCGCCCTTGTTCTCAAGGGCTGCGGCGTTTTCTTTTGCGGCGCGCAGGCTGTCCATAGCCCTCTCCGCATGGGCAAAGTATTCGTCCTGCAGCACCCGCTTTTCTGCCACCGCAAGGCGCTGTGCTTTCAGAGCGGCCTTGTTCTCCGGGTCTCTTGCCAGCACTTCCTTTGCGCGGCTCACGATGTCGCTCAAAAGCTCCTTCACCTTGGTCATCACCTTGTGGATGCTGCCTGCCTTGCCTGCGTTCTTTTCAGCCTGCCCGCGCTGGAACTCCACCCAGCGCTTAAAGCTCGCTTCATCGCTGAAGATGCCGCGCCATGCGTCCGCCACAAGTTCTTCTGCGGCTTCCTCGTAGCTCAGCCCCTGCTGTGCATAGTCGGAAAGCTTCCCCCGGATCATCTCGTCAATGCCTTCAAAGCCCTCGCTCTTTGCCAGAAATTCCAGTGCATGCTGCTGCAGTGCCTGCGCACCCTCTGCATCAAGTGAGTTGTACCAGTGGTAGTCCTCGTGCAAGATTGTGCCAAACACATCCTCTGCCCGGTCGCTGAAGAAAATGCGCGCCGTCTCGGTGTCCACATAAGCCCTCACCCGGTCGCTGCCCTGCAGCACCGTTTTCAGCACCGCATCGGTGTTCGTGGCCTTCGCATTCAGTTCGATCAGCTGCGTGCCCACCTCGTTTGCCGTGCGCATCGTTCCCTTATACAGCACCCGGCCGCTGCCGCTGGTGCTTTCCGCCGTCAGCCTTCCGCCAAGGCTTGCGCGCTGCATCTTTCCGGCTTCCAGTTCTCCGTGTCCCTGCAGCCATGCCAGCTGCAGCGCTTCCCGTCCACCGTCCTGTGCCAGCACGTAATCGGTGTTCACAGCAAGGCCGCTCATGCCTTGCGCCAGCTCCATAGCCTTGTCAAAGGTGTGCACATCTTCCATCTGTCCCAGCCGGTACAGGCTACTGGCTGCAGCTGCATACCGCCCGGCATCTCCAATTTCTGTCGGCATGTTCCTGCTGATGGTCGCACTTGCCCCATCCGATACCTGCCATCGGGTCAGCTCATGCTGCACCTCCCGCTGCTTTGTGGTCAGGCTCTGCTGTTCAAGGCCGTAAGTTTCCCGCATCCCGCCAGACTGTTCCGCCGGGCTGCTTTCCACCCTTTCCCCGGTGTTCTCCACGGCAGCTCCGCTCCGGCCCAGCTCACTTTCCGTCTGTGCCTGCCGCGCAGATCTGTCAGCTTCCATTTTTTCTACAATTGCGGCCGTATTTTGTGCTTCAACTGTCGCATTTTCGGTAGCTGTGGCCGGAGCCTGTGCTGCCCGCTGCTGTGTTGTCATTTCCCGCAATACCTGCCGGGTCTTTGCTTCCGTTTCCGGCAGCTCAACACCGTATTCTTCCGCAAAGGCAGCGCGGTTCGCTTCATTGGCCGCATTCGGTGTAAATAGGTTGATGGTCTTGCTCGTAAGCTGCCCATCCTGCACAGCTGCGGCAAGCTGCTGCACAGCCGGGTTTTCGCTCTGTACCATCGGCGCAGTATCCTGCATGGTCGCAAATCCGCTTGTCGTCCCCGTCACTTCCGGCTGCACCGTTTCCTGTGTAGCAGCCGCAGGTTGTCGGGTGCCTGCCGCAGCTTCTTCCGGTGTCTGCTGCATCGCCGTTCCCGGCTCCTGTGCCCGCACTTCGTCCTGCAATGCCTGCCGTGCCCGTTCCATCTGTCCTTCGTAGTATGCCCGCTTCACATTACCCACAATGCTGGCATCGCCGCCGTTCGCCTTTGCAAGCCCTGTGCCCACAGCACCGCCCAAGGCACCGGATGCACCGCCCGTCAGGCCGCTTTCCAGCGCCGTTAAAAAGGTGTCGCTTTTAAACAGGTCTGCCGCCGCTTCGCTGTCGCCCAGCGTCGCATCAATAGCCTTGTCTGCATAGGTCTCCACAAAGGCCTGCATGGCATTGTCCACGCCGCCGGAGATGGCATTTGCCACCGCCGGGTACCGCTGTGCCAGCGTGCCGTCCGCCGCCACGCTGCGCACCATGTCAGCCAGTTTGCCCGCCAGCGTATTCTTTGCGTAGTCACTGCCCATGGTCTTTGCAAGGTCTGCTGCGCCCACACTGTTAATGGCCCAACCCGCGCCAAATTTTGCAAGGCCCCCGGCCAGCGTCTTGCCTGCACTTTCGCCCTTTTCAACGCTCTGGCCCATAGCTTCCGCACCGCCCTGCGCACTCAGCACCGGCAGCACCCATGCCGGGTCAATAGCCGCCACCGCAAGGTTCTCGCCAGCACTGCTCACGATGCCCAGCGCCTGCTTTGCAATGGGGCTAAGGCCCGCCTGTGCAGCTGCGGTCAGATCCTGTCCTCGCTTGTACAGCTGGTAACCAAAGCTCTTCTCCGGGTCTACGCTGTCATGCACTTCCGTTCCGGCAATGCGCGCCCACATGTTGTCGATCTCCTGCTGCGTGTAACCTTTCTCGATCAGCTCTGCATCCGTGTAGGCATCGCTCTGCGTTGTTTGTGCCGCCGGGGCACTGGCCATTGCACCGCTGCTCTGTGCCAGCTGCAGCGTGTTGTCCCGTGCTGCATACCGTGTCTTTCCGCCGGTCATCAGGCGCAGCAGCTCCTGCTGCCGGTCGTCGCTCTGTACATCCTGCTGCAGCTGCTTCCAGTTGCTGCTGGTCGCTGCTGCATTCTTTGCGCTCTGTACGCCGGTCTCACCCGCCAGAAAAACCGAGGATGCCACCGTGTCTCCAATACCGCCAATGGTATTGGCCGCGCGCCGCGCTGCACGCTGTCCTGCAGGCAGCGCATCAAAGTCGGCAATGTACTGCCGCGCTTCGCTGATCTCCTTGCGGCTGTATCCCTTTGCCAGCAGTTCCGCATCGGTGTAGTCCCGTCTGCCCGCACTCTTTTCCGGCACTGCTGCGCTGGCTGCAGCACCGCTCACGCTCTGGGGCTGCATGGCGTTGTTTTTCTCGGCATAGCTCTGTCCGCCGGTGCCAATGCGCATCAGCGTCACAAGTTCCCGGTGCTTCGGGTCAGCGTCCATCCACTGGTTCAGCCGGTCAAAATCGCTGAAGTCGTCTGTCGCTTTCAGATCTTCCGTGTACTGCTTCACCTTCTGCGCAGTCTGTGCATACCAGCCTTCATCTCCGCTGGCAATGCCTGCAATGCGCTGGCGCTCAGTGGGCTGCACCGTTCCCGTCACCTTTGCCGCCGGAGCTGCAGTGCTCTTCGCGTTCAGCCATTCCGGCTGCGCAGTGCTGCTGCGTGTACCTGTACCGCTGTCGGTCACAATGCCGCTTTTGCCCGGATATGCCTGTGTTCTGCCTGTTTCCTGCGGCACTGCCAGCTGCAGCTTGTGGCCGCTGTCCGCGCCCGTCATCTGCGCCAGCACCCGTGCACCAAGGCCCGTGCCGGTGTTCTGCCTTGCAGCCGCAGCCGGGCTGGCAGCATTCTGTCCGCTGCTTTTCGCTTCCCAGCTTTCCCGCGCTTTTGCAATGCGTTCCGGTGTCCACTTGTCCGTAGTGTTTGCTGTTCCCGCAGCTGTACCGGTGCTTGCCGTCCGGTTTGTGGTGCGGCTGTTGTTTTTCGCTTCCCAACTTTCTCTGTCTTTTTTCAGTCTTTCCGGTGTCCATTTGCTCATAACTGCCGGTCTCCTTTATCGTTCCGCTTCCAGAATTTTCATAATGGACGACAGCGTGTTGTCCGTAATGCCGTCTGCAGAAAGTCTGCCCGCAATATCGTCCAGACTGTAACCCCTCGCCTGCATGCCGCGCGCCGTTGCAAGTCCGCTGCGCAGCGGACTGCTGCGGGTGTTTGCCTGCCCACTGGTGCCGTTGCTTCCCGCCGTGCTGTTTTTCAGCCACCCCGCGTCCGTCAGGGTCTGCTGGTAGAAGTCATACAGTGGGTCTGTCTTCTTCATCCCGGAGAATTTTGTTGCCATCGTCTGCAGCTGGCTGTTGGTAAAGCCGGTCGTTCCCGTCTTGCCGCTGCCAGAGCTTGTGTTTCCGCTCTTCGTTCTGCTCGTTCTGCTGCTCCCGCTGCCGGTCGTCCTATAACGGTTATTCAGTGCCAGCTGGTTTGCTGTGTAATTCAGCTGCCGCTGGTTCAGTGTGGGCGAATAGTCAATGCTGCCGGTATCTACGCCCGCCATCTGCAGGTAGTTTTTGGCTGCAGTGTCATTGCCACTTCCTGCCAGACTTGCACCCTGCAGCAGTGCCGCCATCTGATCCTGCTGTACACTGCTCATGCCCTGCCATGTATCCAGCATCGTCTCGTCCAAACCATATTTCGTCAGCACTGCTTTCGCTGCATCATCAAAGCCTGCCTGTTTGTATGCGGTGGCCTGCTGCAGCGCCGCCACCTGATCGCTCAGCTGAGTGCGTGCCAGACTGTCATTGTACTGTTTTTCCTTGAACTCGTTTTCCCACTTCTGCTGACTGTACCCCTTGTACGCATCGTATCCTTCCATCACCGTGCTGCCAATGCCCTTCACGGCGTTCCACACATTGTTCCAGAAGTCGCTGTTCTCCTGCCGTGCCTGCTGGGTGCGGTCATAAAGGTAATTGCGCCAGTTTGCTGCATTGCTCACGCTGCTGTCATACTCGCCGCGTTCCAGTGCGCGCTGTCCCAGCAGGGTGTCCAGCTGGTCGCCCGCACCGGCAAGCTCCTGCTGCCACTGGGCCAGTGCGTCCGCCCGTGCTGCAGCAAGGGTGCTGCCGGTGTTTGCCGTCTGCGCCGCTGCTGCCTGATCTGCCGCGCTTTTTGCATAGTCCGCGCCATACCCGCCGGAAAGCGCATCTGCGGTCGCTGCTGCCGCATCTGCACCGGCATTCGCATTGCCCACCATCCGTGTCAGTGCGTCCTTGTAGCCGCTGTCTGCCGTGGTAAAGTCAAATCCCGCGCCGCTGGCCGTGCCCATCTTGTCCAGCGTGTCGGCAATGCCCTGCGCATACTGGTCATCGTAGGCCCCCGGCATGGCGTTTTCCGCGTCCTGCAGGCGCTGCTGCGCGTCGTTCAATCTCTTGATGGTTCCCATTCTTTTCTCCTTTCCTTAAATAAAGAACAGCGGCAGGATCTTCGCTGCAATGCCTGCCACCTGCAGCGCCCCGTTCATAAAATTCTGCCACCCGTTCTGCTTTGCGCTGTAAGCGTTGTCGTACTCGTTCTTTTTGTACTGTAGGCCTTCGGTCCAGTTGGCAAGGTCGTTCTGGTACTGGCTGTAGTCCTGCTTTTCCGCGCTCTGCAGCCCGCTCAGCTGCTGCTGCAGGCCGCTCTTCTCCGTGTTGTACTGGGCCTTGCTCTGGCTGTATAGGCTGTCCAGCACATTGTCCAAGCTGTTCATCGTGCTGGCATAGGCGTTCTGTCCCGCCTGCGTACCGTAGCTGGAGCCGTAGCCGCCGGTCATGGCGGCGGCATTCGCCTGCGCATTCTGGTTTGCCAGCTTTGCCTGCCGGGTGTACTGGTTCTTGTACTGCTGGTAGGCTGCATCTGCATCCGGGTCGTAATCAAAATCGCCCATGTTTTCCAGCTTGTCCATCACATCCTTGATCTGGCCCTGATACTTGCTCTGGTAGTCTGCAGGCTTCGTTTTCTCATACTGTTCCAGGTTGTACCGTGCCGTGTTCAGGCGGTCATTGTTTCCAAACAGTCCCATTTTTTATGCTCCTTCCCCGTTCATCCGTTCTAAAAATTCTTCCGAGCAGTTCTCCCGGTCAATGTTCGTCAGCACATAGTTCAGCTGTTCCGTCAGCTGGTACAGGTAATTCCGCAGCGCACGGGCATCTTCTGCCGGCATCTCACTGCTGAAGGAAGGCAGCGCAATGCCTTCCAGTCCCGCCAAACTTGCCATTTCTACGCTCCTTCTCTCATTTCCTCGGCTGTGCCGCGCTCACGCGCCCACCGGTCGCCGCCGCCAGCGTAAAGGCCACACTGCGCAGCACCATCTGCCCGGTGCCATAGATCTTCAGCTGCAGCGTATCTGCCCGCCGGGGCACAAAGGGCAGGTTGATGCGCTGGTGGTCCTTCCCTGCTGCGCAGGTGCCCAAAGTTTCAAAGGCTCCGCCGTCATAGCTTGCAGCCACCGTTACCACCGTGTGGGCCAGCGCATCCAGCCGCACCGTCACCCGGCTGATGTACTTGTCGTCCGGTACGCTCAGGCCAATGTCTCCGCTCACCGCTTCAAACTGCAGCGCCGTTTCCTGCCCTGCTTCCTCCGTGCCGCTTTCCCGGTCAGGATCTGCGGCCCACAGTACGCTGCCGTCCCACAGGTACAGCTGCTGCCCGGTGGATACCATCTCGGTGCCTGCAGCGCTTTCCTCGTGCCACAGGCCTTTTTCCGTGTCGTATACCAAAAGCCGTCCGGCCTGCGGGCCGCCTGCTTTCTGGTGCAGGTACAGGTAATACCGCATGTCCATGCTTCCCGCCATGGCCCAGTCCACCGCAGTCAGCCCGCTGGTGTCCAGCGCAGCGGATACCTTTGTCGGCAGGCTTCCGTCCCATGCCATCACCCCGTCCGGCGAAAGATAATACAGCGTCTCTGCGATCACGCACAGGCTGTTCGCTGCGTTTGCCGCCACGCCCCGGCAGCGCACGCTGCTCATCTGGTAATCGCTGGGCTTTGTGCCGTACAGTTTGTGGATGCAGTTTTCCTTGAAGAATAGCAGGTATCCCAGACAGCTTGCAGCGCCGGTAAATGCGCCGTCACTGCCTACGCTCACGGCATAGCTGTCCGCTGCAATGCCCTGATAGCTGTACCAGTTGGTCGGGTCGCCCAGAGCACAGGCGTAAATGGTGTTTTCCTTCCGGCTGCATCCCCACACCCGGTTTCCCTGTTCCGTCACAAAGTCCAGTTCCGGCACCCGCCGCTCCACCTTCACCGGTGCGGCCGCTGCGTCGTTCTCGGTCACGGTGCCGTCAGCGCTCTTCCATGTCACACTGGTCTCCGTCATAGTCCAGCTTCCGTAATACCGGTTGCTGTCCTCGGCCCGTGTCAGCACTGCCACCATCTCGTCGCCGTCCATGGTCTGGATCATCACCTCACCGTTCAGTCCTTTTGCCACTGCATTGCACACTGTGTCCGGCATCCCGCTTATGGTCACAGTGTCCCCCTCCCGGATCACTCCGCCGATCCCCGGACACCGGATCTTCACCGCGCTCAGCAGCACTTCCACCCACTTTTTGTTTTTTGCACTGTAGCGTAGCAGCACCGCATTGCTGTCATAGGCTTCGTTGCTGTCACTTTTCAAAAACAGCTGTCCGTCCTCCGGCTCTTTCGGTTCGGTCTTGCCTGCGCCCGCCGGGGTGTATGTCCGGCCTTCGGCATCGCAGGGGGTCACGGTCACGCTTTTCCCGCCCATCTCCCACTGTGCGCCAAGGCGCGTCAGTTCGCCGGTGCCCGTGTCAAAAGCCACCTTGTCAGGCCAGATCAGCACTTTCGTGCCCATGCCCGCCATGGCCTTGCGGTCATCGGTCAGCACGTTCTCCAGCACCACCGCACCGGTACGTACTTCTTCGTCCGGGGTGTATTCCAGCGTCTTTCCGCGGCAGATCAGCAGCCCATTCAGGTGGTACATTCCGTTCACACCCTGTACCGTCCGCACATTCCTGCGCATTTTCCGCGTCTGCAGCGCCGGGTATCCCCGGCTGGAAAAATTCATTTCCCCGCTGAACTCTGCCTCGCTGCAGCCGTATCCTTCGTTCAGCCCGCCAAAGGCCCGCAGCATCTGGCGGCTCGTCTGCAGCACGTTCAGGTTCGTTCCATCCATCATCCCTCAGTACCTCCACTGCGCACCAGCGGCCGGTGCGTACCGCTTCCGCATCCATACGGCAAATTCCTGCAGGTAGTCGCTGTACACCTGCAGCTCATTCATGGCCCGTGCTGTCTCGCCCAGCGCCAGATCCATCTGCGCACACAGCCAGTGCACATACAAAGGGCAAAAGGCTTCCGGTGCCAGCAGCACCGTTTCGTATTCCAATCCTTCGTTCCAGTTCACATCCGCACCCACAGCATCAAAGTCCGCCGTCCGGCTGCGCTGCACAATGCTCGTGCGCATCCGGGCATCGCACTGGTGCAGCCAGCTCTGTTTCAGGCTGTCCGTAAACTGGTTGTTCGGCCGCAGTTCATCGGCCTGTTCTATCGCCTGTCCGACTGTCATCTTATCAAGTCTCCTTTCCGGTCAGCTCCTGCTGCGCAGGTCACGGCTCCCTGCGTTCTTCCTGCCGCAGCCAGCAGTCGCCTCTGCTGCAAAAACACCCGGCACAGCCATGTGCCGCTGTACCGGGTGTCTGTTTTCATTTTGCAAAATGCTCTTTTCTTTGCAAGAGCTGTGCTCTTCGGCCTTACACGCGCTGCGCCTGCTGCACAGCAGCGCTTTCCGCCGCCACGATCTTTGCCATTGCCTCGCCGTCCATCTCTTCGCTGTGGCGCAGCACCTCAGCAACCGCCTTCGGTACCTCCACGTCCACACCGCGCTGGATCAGGTAGGTCTCACCGTTCACGCCCACGAACACCGGCGTTTTGTAGCGCTGGTTGTCCTTGAACAGCCGGATCACCTCCGTGTCCTTTTCCGGTGCTGCCTGCACAGCGGCTTCGGTTTCCTGCTTCTTTACTGCCATGTTGGTTCCTCCTTAGTTTGCCAGCGCCTTTGCGCTGTAGCGTGCCGAGCAGCTCTCAATGCGCACCATGTACTGCTCGCTCAGCCGTTCCGCCGTCTTGGTGGCCTTCCAGCCCACAGAAGCACGCTGGTTCAGCGGGTCATCGCCGTAGCCCAGCTGCTTCACAATGTGCTGCATACCGCCGCCTTCCAGTTCGGTGGTCGCGTAGGCGTGGGCACCCAGTACCAGCGTGCTGTACACAGCCAGCCCCGCCGGGCAGCCATCGCCCTTCCACACCTTTGCCTCGCTGGAAACCACGAACCGCACGTTGTTGATCTTGCCGATCTCGCCGTTGAAGATCTCCTCCGGTGCCGCATACTTGTGCGCCTCGATCCAGTTCGGGTCCTTGCGGATATCGTAGCTGGTGTGCGGGTGCACAATGGCCACAAAGCTGTCGCCAATGGTGTCTGCGTTCTGGGTCTGCAGCAGCGCCACTGCCTGGTCGATCAGATCCACCGTCAGCTGTGCAGTGGCATCCAGATCCGCACGGCTGGTCACGGCGGTCTCCGCGCCGCCCGTTCCGATCTTCGGTGCATAGATCACGTTGGTGCCGCCGTTCAGGATATCGCGCACAATGGTGTCCATGGTACGGCCGCCCTGGCTTGCCAGCACATTGGTGGCCTGCACGATGTTGTTGTCAATGGCCGTCAGATCCAGCATGTCGGTCAGGGGCACCCAGCCGCCGTACTGGTGCACCTCGGCGGTCACGGTGGTCACGTTCAGCGCCTGACCTGCCGGGGTCACGCCCTCGGTCAGCGGCGTGGTGGCCTTGGGCAGCGCATCATACTTGCGGAACTCAATGGTCTTGCCGTTGTTCGCCGGAATCGGGTAACTGTCGCCGAACTGGTCATGCACCAGTGCAGGCTCTGCCAGATCCAGCAGGGTCTTTTCGTAGTAGGTCTTCATCTCAGCCGTCATACCGGCTGCGCCCGTGGTGTTCTGCAGCTGTGCGCTTGCATCCGCAAACATCTGCAGATCCAGTCTCTTCTTGCTCATTTGTTTATCCTCCTTCAAAAGGGTTTATCTTTCTCGCATTCTTCGCGCGGGAAATCTCTCACAGCACAATGCGTTCTCCGCGCTGTGCCCTGCGTGCCAGCTCTTTCCGCTGCTGCCGTGTCATGTGGGCCACATCCACCTTCATCTCGGCCGCGCCGCCGGGGTGTGTCCCGTTCTCAGCCGGGCGCTGGCTGCGCTGCTGGATGCGCGTCGCCACGCCCTGCTCCACCTGTTTTGCCGTGCGGGCCGTCTGGTTTTCCATCAGGCGGTCAAAGTAGGCTGCACGGTATGCCGCTTCCAGCCCCACGCCCCGCCGGATCATATCCGCCACGGCAGGGTTGTTCAGCACTTCGTCCAGCTCAAAGTCCGGGTAGCTGTTTTTCAGCTTTGCCGCTTCTGCTTCCCACCGGGCACGCACTGCCGCTGCACGCTGCTGGTGCTCCGCGGCCAGCCGCAGCTGTTCGGCCTGCTGCTTTTCAGCATTGGCGCGCTGCAGCTGGCCCTCCATGCGGTCCATCTCCCGCGCGGTTTTCACGCTGATGCCCCGCTGCGCCGCCAGCGTTTCATAATATTCATCGTTCTTCACCCGGCCGTTTTTCACGGCATCGATCAGCCCGTCCATGTTGCTCATGTCAATGCCGTAGGCTTCGGCCAGCACCTTGCCCAGCTCGTTCAGCTGCGGGTTTTCCCGGATGCTCTGCACCGCCATCCGCGCAGCATGCTGCATGGCCTCTTCAAACTCTTCCGGGTACTGCTGCATCGCCTTCGCAAAGGCATTCCGGCGCTGTTCCGGTGTCAGCTGCACGTTTTCTTCGGTTTCGCTGCCCTGCTCCTGCTCGTTGCCCTTGTCCGGTTCAGCTTCCTCCTGCGCCAGCCGTTCGGCATCGACTTTGGCTCCCTCATTGAGGGAGCTGCCGCCCGCAGGCGGCTGAAGGTTTTTTTCTGTCGTCACTTTTGCTGCTTTGCCCGGCCTGCTGCGCTTCGCAAGCCGCTCCTGTGCGGGCCGCAGGGCAGGCGGTGCCACCGGGCTGCTTTCGCCCTCTGAAGCTTGCGCACCGTCACCGGAACTGCCAGCTGCTGCACCGTCACCAAATAACTGCAGATCCATGTTGTCTGCATCGTTTGCATGCAGGTTCATGAGCTGCACATTCTCAGGGTACTGCTGGGCCAGCAGGTACAGCCCATCTATCACCAGCTCAAACTTCGCCAGAGTGTCAAGGCTCCGGTTCGCCTGTACACGCAGGATGTTGTCCCCGCCCGGGTCGCAGGTCACAGTGCCGCTATCCACGCTGTAAGCCAGGCTCTGCATCAGTGTGCTCACCGCCGCGCACACAATGTCCTGTCCTTTCGGCGCATAGCCCGCGTGTCCCGATGCCTGCAGGCTCATGTCCTTCCCTTTTTCGTCGTAAATAATGGTGATCATTTTATTCTCCTTCCCCGGTCACTTGTTCAGATTGATCTGCTCGATCGCCGCCCGGATCTCCATCGTTTCCAGATACATTCCCATGCGTTTCTGCTGCTCCCGCAGCAGTTCAAGCGGGCAATCATGCCTCGGCTCTTCCCTTCCGGTCCTTTCCGCCGCCTCGATCCGGTTGCAAAACCCTTTCAGTCTTTCGTACCGTTCCTTCGTCTGCCGGTACTCCGCTTTAAAGCGTTCCCGGTAGTCGTTACTGATCATGCCATCGATGGTGTCTTTCAGCTCCATGCCGTTCCTCCTTCACTTGTTCGGGTTGTTCACGTCCATGGCCCGCTTTGCGGCCTGGGTCGCCATGCTGTTGCTCCCGCTTTCGCCCACCACATCTCCCAGACTGTTGGTGGTGCTCTTCGCGTCCGCGGTCCCGCCGCCCCCTGTTCCGGCAGCACCGGCAGCCTGTCCGGCCGCGCTGGCTGCTGCGCTCACGTTGGTGCCGTTCTGCTGGTCAATGATGGCGGCCATCTTCTGCATCTGCTGTGCCATCTGCTGCAGCTGCTGGTACAGCGTGCCGTTCTGGCTCACCCTCTCCCGCACCTTCTCAATGCCTTCAAAGTCCATCATTTCCAGCGCAGCAAGGGCAGCATCGGCGTTGGCCGGTGCAAAGAATCCCAGCTGGTAGCACTCCTTTGCCGTCTCGTTCTGAGAAAGGCGGCTGAAAGTGCTTTTCTTTGCCGCGCTTACCGTAATGTCGAACACCGGCTCATGGTCGCCCAGCTGCACACCGCCCACATTGCCGCCGGGCACGGCCTGCAGCATCGCATTGCTGAACGGCACATACTCCACGCCGCCGCTCTCGCCGGTAATGCGGTATACCCGCTCTTCGTCGTAGAACTGCCGCATCAGCTCGATCACAAGGTAGCATTCTTTTGCAAACGTCCGGTACGCGCTTTTCAGCATATCGCGGCTAAGTTTGCTGCCCGCCTCCTGCAAAGCCGCAATGGCGCTTGCCGCTGTCAGGCCGCTGGTGGTTCCGCCCTGGCTCACATCCCGGTTGCCGCTGATTTCCTTCAGCTCGCTCACCCGTGCATCCCGGTAGCTGATGCAGTTGCCGCTCAGTACATTGGTCTGCAAAGGCCGGAAACTGTCGTCCGTCAGCCTGCCCACCACGTGCACGATGTCCTTGCCAAAGTCGGCCAGCTCTTCTTCGTTCACACCCGCTGTGTCGCTCAGCACATAACGGGCCTTTGCAGCCAGTTTCACGTTTTCGTCCATGGCGTGGTTCATCTCGTCAATGGCGGTCTGGGTGTCCTTCATCACATCAATGTATCCAAAGCCCGCCGGGCTGTCCTCTTCCCGGAACAGCGGGTCAAACACAAAGGGGTATTTCCCGTGGTCGTAAAAGCCCCGCTGGGCATACTGCGGGTCGTTCTCGCTGGCATACAGCACCACACCGTTGCAGTATTTGCAGTAATGCAGCACCGTCTGCCCGCCCTCAAGGGCCTTTTTGTAATACCAGTCCACCACAACGCTTTTGTCGCCGGTGTCAATGCTGTCGTCGTGGATGTACTTTGCCACATCCATGCTGCTGCCCGTGTGCCCGGCCATCTGCGGGTATCGCCCTTCCAGCTGGTCATTGTCCATAAGGCTCAAGCTGAACAGGTGCGGCGTGTCCTGAATATCTTCCACGCCCGGCTCCCAGTACAGCATCAGCAGGTTCACGCTCCGGATGCAGATCTCGCCAAGCCCGCCGCGCGCCTCCGGGTCCCAGAACACGCCCTTCACGCCGGTGCCGGTCTTCAGCTTGCGCCACCATGTGTCGCTGTACACGGTCTCGTAGTCGCACTGCTCCAGTACCGTGGGCAGGATCTTGGAAAGCGCTTTTGCTGTTTTCTCGTCGTCCTCTGCCCGCGGCAGCACGTTCGGTTCCGGGTAGTTGTCCATGGCATCGGCGTGCTTGTTGGCAATGCTGTTGAACAGCCATCCGCTGGAAGGCTTGGGCTTGCCCTGCATTTCCTTGTTTTCGTAATTTTTCCAGTGCCCCATGCGAAACCACAATTCGTTATCCACAATGCGCTTGTCAAGGGCTGCTTTTCCAGCCTTGTATTTCTGCAAAATGTCGTTTGCCTTGCGGATGTCCTCTTCCCCGATCACCTGCTGTGCGGGCAGTTCCGGCTCTGTCGTCAAGCCGTTTTCCCCCACCAATGGTGCTTCATCGAAGTGGTTGATAAACTGTTCAAATTTTCCTCCGTCCACGTTCCCGCTCCTTTTTCCTGATGCCGTTTATCGCTAGGGTCTCTTCTCGTGAAAATGCATTCGGAGCGGCCCACAGGCCGCGACAAATGCGAAAAATAAAAATCAAATTCCGCTGCATATGCCCAGAGCGCACGCGGTGGGCATTCAAATCGTTTCACACCCTCATCACCCGCGTCCGGCTCTTGCGTCTGTCCATGTCCAGCGGGTCATCTTTCATCGGCTGCACCGGTTCGGTCTTTCTGGGGCTGATGGGGTTTTCCATCAGCACATACCGGCACTCGTCGTAAATGTGGTCTTCCTGGGTGGTGTCAATGTCTTCCACCCGGCTCTCGTCGTACACAAGGTTCGGAATGGTGCGGATAAAATGCCTGCAGGTATCAAATACCTGAAACATCGGCCTGCCCTCGCCGTCAAATGCCAGCCGGTAGTGCAGCTGCATCTTGCCTGCAAGTCGCGTGTGGTCGCCCGGTGTCCAGAAGATGTAATTCGGGTGCTTTTCCTGCATGGCCGCAATGCTCTCGCCCTGACTCTCGTTGAAGATAGCCGGGTCTGCCACGCCGGTAATTTGCCGCCCGCGCAGCATTGGGTCGTTTTCCTCCGCTTCCTTGATGCGCCGCGCCTGCTCTACCGGGTCTATCTTCAAGCCTTCGTTGGGCACGCCGGTGCAGCCGTACAGCTCCTTGATGCGGTAAAGCCGTCCTTCCTCGTCCGCTGCGTACCAGCCAACGGAGAAAGGCTTTGCATAGCCAAAATCGTACCCGCGCCAGATGCGCCAGTGTGCTGGAATGCGGAACGGCTTGATCACATGCGTCCACCGCTGATCCTCGTAGTGGGCCGGGTCGTTGCGCCATTCGGTAAATACCTGCCCGTTAAAACTGTCCCAGTCGCCGTAGAGCAGCGCCTGCTTTTCCGCTTCCGGTAAGCTTGCCAGTGTGCCCAGATATCCCGGGTCGTTTTCCAGCAGCTTTTTGTTGTCAAACACCGTGGACGGGATAAACACCCTTGTCCGCCGCAGCTTTTCTACACTGCCGTCCGGTTTTTTCACATCCACCAGCTGCACCATCCTCGTGCCCGGTGGTGCCGGTGTAATGAACCGTGCCTTCACCCATCCGTGGCCAATGCCGCCGGGGTTTGCCGTGGCCCGCATGTACACTGCCGTGCCCGGCCCGGTAGGTCGGTTGCGGCTCATCAGGTAGCTGTATTCCTCCCAGGTAAAGTGGGTCAGCTCGTCCACGCCGATAAAATCAAAGGCTTTGCCCTGATAGTTGTATTTGTCCTGCGTGCGGAACATGCTGCCAAAATAGATCTTCGCCCCGCTCGGAAAGGTCCATACGTGGCTGGAAGCGTTGTACCGCGCTTTCGGGAATACCGGCTTGTAGTACTGCATCGTCTTGTCGATCAGCTCCGAAAGCTGCGGGTAGGTTTTCCGCACGATCAGCCCGCGGTAGTGCGGAATGTCCACCTGCCGCAGCGCTTCGATCACCAGCGCATCGCTCTTTCCTCCGCCTGCTGCCCCACCGTACAGCGCTTCGTCCTCGCTGCGGCGCATAAAGGCTGCCTGCTTGGGCTGCGGCCGCCAGATGACCAGTCGGTTTTTATACAGTTCCGCTGCCATCCAGCACCACCTCCTGCTGCCCACCCTCGTCCTGCCGCTCCATCAGCACCGCCGGGGCCGCGCTCTGGCCGCTGCCTTCGTCCTTCGGCACCAGTGCCGCAGCCTTTTCTGCTGCTGTCAGCAATACCGCTGTCACCTTGGCCGCGTCTTTGTCGCTCATGGCAAGGCTCTCGTATCGTTCCAGCTGCTTTTCCAGCTCGGTGCGCTCTTCGTCCGTCAGCTGCCGGTCGTAGGTCCCCGGTGCGCTGCGTATCACAAGGCCTGTCTCGGCAGCGTCCTGCAGGTTTTCTTCCTCGCTCTTCAGCAGCACGCCCAGCTCATAGTTTCTGGCCCGTGTATCCTCATCCAGACGCTGCTGCAGCTTTGTCCGTATCTCGGCGGCGCGCTGGTTCTCTGCTGCGCGCTGCTGCAGGTAGCTCACCTGTGCCTTTGCGCCCAGCGCCGCCCTGGCTGCGATCTCCCGCGCCGCTTCGGCCCGTGCTTTTGCAAATTCTCCGTCCGGCTTCTTTGCTTCCTCTGCCACCCAGCTGCGGATGGTGCTCTCCGGCACGCCGTATTTTCTCGCCACCGCACAGATGGAGTTTGTGCCGATCATGGCCATCACCACCTCGGCCCGCACCTTTGCCGGGTACTTTTTGCCCCGGCCCTGCCTGCCCGGCACGGTGTTTTTGCAGTATCTGCGCTCAGCCATGCCCGGCCCTCCTTCCTGTGCTGTTGCTTTCAGCCTACCACCAAACAGCCTGCAAAAACACTGCGGACATTTTGCGGTCGTCGCAGCGAGTATGGGTTGTGGCTCCCAGCGTCTGCTTCGGCCCTTGGGGCGGGCCTTGCATCCTGCTGGCCACGGCCCCAACAACTCCTCCCTGTTTCCGCCACTGGCGGCGGTCGTCGTTGTTGCATCACAAAACCACCGGATGCATCCGCACCCAGTGTTTCAGATCAGCCCTGCTTTTGCAGCAAACACCGCTGCCGTGCTCAGCGTTTCCAGCTCCTTGTGGTAGTATGTCGTCCGCCCAATGTGCAGTCTTTCGATCGTTTCCGCCTCCGGCCGCTCTTCCAGATACCGCAGCCTGAGCAGATCCGCACAGGTCCCGTCCACCTCGGCATAGTAGTCCAGCACCTGCCGGATCACCCGTCCCCATGTGTCCGGCCCTGCGGCCGCACAGCCTGCCGCGTCCGCTGCTTTCTGCTTGCGCCCGTACTGCCGCAGCGCCTTTCTCACAGCCTTCTTCTGCTGTCTGGTCACTCGTCCACCGCCTTTCACGGCTCTATCTGCTTTCCAAAATTTTCCTTCATTCGCAGTTTTGGCCCGTTTCCGTCACTGTCCGCGCATTTTTACGCTGATTTTGTGTATTTCTCCGCGTTTCGCGCAATGATAACACGCAAAATAAAATAATTTTATCTGTCAGGTGCGAACTTTCGCAAACCCTCTCCGCCGCAGGATCAGATACGCCTGCGCTTCGGTAGCCTCCCATCCGTCTGGCCGCGGCCTGTCCGCTTCGTACAGCTGTCCGGGGTCATAGATCATCACCTGTACCACCTCAAAACCCGGATAGTGCTGCTCCCACCAGTAGGCATTCTCTGCGCATTCGGTGCAGCCCTTGCGCAGCTGGCGTCGGCTCCACTTCGTGTCGCTGGGTGCCAGTTCTTCCGGCTGGCTCAGATTGCGTGTTTCAATGCAGGCCCGCTCTTTGTGGCCGTATATGTAGCCTATGGTCCCGTTCTTGCCCTGTCCGTCCACGCCCAGCAGCTTCTTCATGTCCATGCGGTCGGCGGATATGGTGCCCAAAGGCTCGTACTCGCCTGTTCCCGGCACGCGCCGCCGCCACAGATCTTCCAGCATTTCGCGCCATTCCCGCCGGTCGGCAGCTCCCATCCCCACACATTCGGCAAAGCCGTGCATGTGCAGCCGTCCAGCTTCGCCTTTGCGCACAGCCCATAGCATCAGCCGTATTTTGTCCCGGCTCACACCAAAACGCTTTACCGTGGCACCGATCACCCGCCGCTTGTAGTTCTCCACATCCCGCCTGCAGGCTGCAAAGTCCTCCGGCAGATAGGACTCTTCGTATGTTCCGGTCAGGAAAAAGCCGTCCCGGCCAAAGTTCGCAATGGCCTTGCGCTGCTTGCGGCGTAAGCTGGCGTGCTTGTTCCGCTCTTTCTGGCCCCGGTCGCTCTCCTTGTGCTTCTTGCCGCGCCTGCGGTGCTCCTGATCTGTCACTGCATAAACGCCAACGGCCATGTACTCGCTGCCGCACCGGTATTTCTTTTCCCGAATGTAGCTCTTCTTCATCTGGCCGTCCTCCTGCATCGGTATGCTGCCGGTATTTGTTTTCTCTTCTGTGCCCATCACCGTCACAGAAATAACGGGTATACTAGCTCCCCAAAGCGCCCACCCCGGACGCTGTAAAAAGCGGTTCATCCTGCTATAAAATAAATGGTATAAAGGCTCCCGCCTGCCGCCGGTACGCTCCGGCAGCACCCGGCAGACTTTATCCTGCTGCGCTGTCGCCAAAGCCCCCGGCATCCTTTTGCCAGGGGCTTCCTCTGTTATCTTTTTCGTCTGCGCTGTCCTTTGTGCGCCATCCAGCCTTCCTTTACGTAGTCGCTCCGGTTCACTCTGTCCCGGGATACCATGTCCTTTGTGTAGGCTTTTTCTGCTTTCACCGCAGCCGCCCATGCCTTGTACTTTTTGCACGTCCCATGGCACGCCGGGTTCCTTCCCGGACAGTCTGGTTTGCAGCACCATGTGATCATGCCGGTGCCTCCGGTTTCCCGGCTGCAGCCCAGTAGCCATAGCTCAGCTCTTTTTTGCCTGCTTTCCGGACCGCAGCGTTGTAAAGGCACAGCTCATGCACAGCACGCTGCAGCTCGTCCGGCTTCTCAATTCCCGTGATCGGTGGCCTGCTCTTTTTCGGCACGCTGCTTCTGGCTCCCGGCGCATTGCACAGCACGCCCCGCCGTATCCTCTTCCGTGTCAGGCCGTAAATGCCCTGCGGCCTGCAGTGCCCGGCATAAAAAACATTCGTCACGGTCTGTGTGTTCTTAAACAGACCCTTTTCTACCAGCTCTGCGGCCGTACCTTCGTGCAGCAGGTTTCCGTCCGCGTCAAACATGCTGTAAAACCATACCTCCCGCATCTGGGTGCCGGTCCTGTGGTCCGGTTCTGCTTTCGGCTTTGGCTGCTTTTCTTCCCGTTCTAGCCGCCACTTTTTCGGCTTTGCCTTTTTCTTCTTCTGGTGGGCATAGCCTGTGCATACGCTTTCAGCGCGGTTGTAGTATCCCTGTTCCATCAGCTCCTGCGGTGTACCTTTTGCACGCAGTGCTCCGGTCTTTGCATCGTACAAACTGTAAACGTATTGCTTGCTCACACTCTTCCTCCATACAGTTCAAACTCCGCACCGTCTTCGGTGATCAGCACCCCGCCGTCCAGCGCTTTTGCCAGCTGCTGCAGCCTCTGGGCGCTCAGCTTTTCCAGCCCGCCGGGCTTGCACCATCGCCGCACATCAAGCGGCCTTGTGGCCAGCATCAATGCCAGCGTGCTTTCATTTTCGCCACGGTAGATCATGGCTTCCTTCAACGTCATCTTAAACGTCTCCTCTCCCAGCTTTCCGGCGCAGCTGCCTGCTGCAGAACTGCCTCGATCTTCTTTTTGATCTCACCCGGTGCCAGCACTGCCGTGCCTGCAGGCGCAGCGCAGCGGCCCATGGCTCCGGCCATGTTCCGCCGGAAGAAAGCATCTTTCTGTTCCTCATAGTCCCGGTCTGCCTGTTTTGCCCGCTCTTCGTCCGGGATGTCTTCCACAATAATGTCGTCGGTCTGCAAAGCGTCGCAGGCACAGCGGCGCAGGTGCTCCATGGCAACATCCAGCCCGTCCGCACGGCCTTCTTCATTCACCTGCCGGTAATTGGCAAGAGTCTCCTGCTTCAATCGGTTCAGCCGCCCGGCACCATATCCCAACAGCTCCATGCAGGCCTTTGCGTATAAGGTCCATACCATGCTGGCGGCCACATCGCCCGCCATGCGCAGCTGCTGCTCCCGTCGGGTACGCGGTGCACGCAGCACCGGCACCCGGAACTCCGGCTCCACGCCCTCCGGCATCCAGTTGTCCCGCATCGCCCTGCTCTGGTCGGTGCTGGGCATTCCTTTGCCGTTCGCCTGCATGGCAATGTTCAGACTTTCCAAGCCCAGCTCTTCGGCACGCAGCTCGATCCGGTTCAGTCGGTCCTTGCCCACACCAAAGCACTGGTGCAGCGCAATGATGATGCACCAGCGTGTCATTTCCGCAGTGCCGTCCCGCGTCAGATCCAGCTCCTGCCGCAGGTTCATTTTCTGCTTCACTGCTGTTTCACTCCTTCCCGGTACTGCTCAAACAGTGCGATCCAGTCCTGTGTGCTCAGCTGTTTGTCCCGGCTCGCTTCGCTCAAAAGCCGGTATGCACTGCTTTCCTTGTCGGCCGGGTGCTGCCAGTCCAGCTTTTTCAGCTCTTCGGCCATCCGGGCACGGTATTCTTCCAAGATCATCTTCGTTTCCCTTTCACGGCTCCCCGCGGTCGTTCATCCAGCTGGCAGCCAGTGCTCTGGCATCCGTCAGCTTGTCGCACAGCATGTTCACCGCGGTTTCCTTCATCCACTCCGGCAGCCGGTCGGCCTGCAGCAGAGCCGCACCCATGTCCCGCACAAGCTCTTCACCGTACTGCTCCATCCGCTGCCAGATCTCCGTTTCTTCCGGTGTCATGTTCATCGGCGGCCGCATCTCAGCCCGCCTTTCTCCGGCTTTTCGGCTTCACCGTGTCCGCCGGGGCTTTGTGTGCCTTGTTGCCTTTCCTGCTTTCCTTGTCCGCACAGCAGCCAAGGCCCAGCATGGCCAGCGCTGCCGCCAGCAGCACCAGCGCCGCAGCGGCCCAGCCCAGCATTTCCCAGCCGTTCGCGCTGTGCTCAATGCCGCTGGATACCAGCAGCGCGCCAATAGCCGTCACCATAGCTGCCATATACCACAGGCTTGCCCGGATGGTTGCTTTCAGTTTCACTTGTGTTTCCTCCTGTTTCGTGTTAAACTTCTGGTGATAGTGGCTCAAAACTATCACCCTGTAAGCTCGTCGGTGTTCGCTGCACCGGCGGGCTTTTTGTTTGGCCGGTTCAGTTTTCCCTGTTCCAGTGCCCGGTTCTTGTCAATGCGCCACAGCCGCGGTCCCACCTTTTCGGCAGGCAAAAGCCCGCTGCGGCACATCTTCTGCACCGTCTTTTTGTCAATGCTCATCAGTTCGGCGTACTGTGCCGGACTCAGATATGCCGGCAGCTGCCGCGCATCATAGATCCGCGCTTTTCTCATATTACGTCTGCCTCCTCAATCCGGGCTGAAGGTCTGAAACCGGCATTCTTCTCCCGTTTTCGCTTTTATGTACCCGGCATTCTCTGCATCCGCCAGGCTGTAAAAGTCAAATTTTTCTTTCAGGCACGCCAGCACCTTCCGCTGCATCGGCTCCGGCACGCCCGCCTGCCGCATCGCCATCAGGCAGTATCCCATGCAGGCTGCATTGCTCCACGGTTCACTCAGCCCTGCCAGTGCCTGCATGGCGTATTCTTTTTCCATCATTGCTTTTCTCCTTTCGTGCACTTCTCCTCCTTGACAAAGGCTCCCTCCCCGAGGGAGCTGTCGGCGCAGCCGACTGAAGGAGTCTCATGCGCTCTTGCCACTTCTCCCTTTCCTGTGCTACAATCATCTCAAAATAGGAAAGGAGGTATTTTCACGGCATCACAGTTTCAAATCCGTACCAAAGATATCCCATTGCTCGTTCATGCGCTGCAATCGCTCGAAACTGTACCGGATACATGGTTCGGATCTGTAGACGACCCTTCTTTGATCTCTGAAATGAAGAATGCTGCCCGCGCCCTTCCGGTCAAACTGCGGCTCAAGACTCTTCAGCTGTCAAGCCTCGATGTTCTGGCTCTGCAGCAGGCTTGCTGCTATCAGTGTTTAGAGTGCAAGCTTTCAAGGCAGGACTACAAACTGCTGGAAGACTATTCAAATCAGTTCGCAGCACTTCTGGCTTCTGGCAATCTTGGTATGTTACAGTAAATATCTTTCCTTGCGCGCCATTCATAAGCGCTGCTCTCTGTGCCCGCCTCAGGCGGGCTTTTTCTTTGTTTTCGTCCACATTCTCTCTCCTTTCATCTCCCGATCCACAGGTCCAGCCCGGCCGCTGCCAGCAGCACACCGGCAAACACCATGGGCGGGTAGCTGATCCACCATCCCACATTGAACACCACCGATCCGATCAGCCCGATCAGCAGTGACCACTTCCGGCGGCTCATGCGCTCTTCTCCGGGGTTGCGGGGTGGTCAATTCCGAAAAGTTCATTCGGAGTAACTCCCAGTGCCTTACAAATCGGTACAACATCATCTGATGTCAGCCGCTTCCTGCCACGTAGCAATGCGTTAAACTTCTTCGGGTCATACCCTGCTGCCCTTGCCACCGCAGATTGTTTCAAACATTTTTCATCAATGATTTTGTAAATCATGTCCGTTGCACTCATTCCATACGCTCCTTTCATGTACAAGTTTCTTGGACATTTTTACAGTAGCACAAGTTTCTTGTTTCGTCAAGAGCTTTGTACAAATTTCTTGTACTTTTGTCTTGACTTTTCAAGACAGCACCTTTATACTGACCATAGAACGACAATTTTAGGGGGTGTTACAAGTGTCCTTCGCAACCCGTCTCAGACAGGCCCGTGAGCAGTCCGGTCTTACACAGCAGGACCTAGCAGAAAAGCTTGGCGTCACAAAAAGCGCTATAGGAAACTATGAAAACGGTGTCAGCAGTCCAAAATGGGACGTTCTTCTAAAAATTTTTGACATTCTTCAGGTAGAGCCAAATTTCTTGTACCAGGACAGCTTTTCGTTAGACGTTTCCGAATCCCGTTCTCTTACCCCCCAGCAGTCCGCGCTGCTGTCGTCCTTCGATCAGCTCAATGAGGAAGGCCAGCAGAAGGCCGTGGATTATGTAGATGATCTGGTGCTCACCGGGCGCTATAAAAAATGTGCTGCGCTTGGCCTGGGCACAAAAGAAGCATAAATAAAAAAATTCCGTTTCGCTACTTGCCGAAACGGTTCGTTTGTACTGGAGTGATTTTCATGTTTTCTACTGGTATTTCTTACAATGAAGCCGAATCTGCCATTCAGAAACTTGACCCTTCCATGCGTGCAGACTATGAAAAAAGTCTCTCCGACCTCCGAAAAGCCGAGACCGTCTATGCGGAAGAAGGACGGCAAGCCATCAGTTACATGGGTTTGGCGCTCAACTTGGAGAATGCCATGCAGGAACTCGCCGCCACAAAGTCTCTCCTAGATCAGGAACGCGAAAAGTGTCAATTCCTCGACCGTAGTATTTTTCCAATGCTTCTTCTGCTCTGCGGTTTTTTGAGTGCTTTCATCATACCGTTGCTTGCACATTCTTTGTCTTTTTCACCCTTATTGGCCGTTGCTGGCTCTATCGCTTTTTCTGTCATTCTATCATTTATCGGCATCGTCTATACCTACGGAATTTCGGAGCACCTTGGCAAGGATCCTGATTTCTATTTGCTCTATAAATCCTCTCAAAAAGTAAAACTTGCCTTTTTTGTGCTTCTGCCCTTGATGGTTGAGACCATCTATGGAATTATTGAATATTTCCGCCGCTAATCATAAAAAAATCCCCGGCACAAATGTGCCGAGGAAGAAAGGATTATTATGGTTTCTTTTTGTGGGAGTAAGCCTCCCGAAGAGCCTTATTCTCCACCTGAGGTCGTACCTGGCGATATCAACAGCTACATCAAGAACCGCCTGGATGATCAGATCACCTGGTACGATAAAAAGGCTCAACAGGCCCAGCGCACCTATAAACGGATGCAGCTTACTGAGTTGATCGTTGCTACAGCCATTCCGCTGCTTGCCAATTATACAGCCAGCTGCCCTGCCATCGCTTTTGTTGTCGGTCTGCTTGGCGGTATCATTACCGTTATTGAAGGCACAGAGCGCCTTGGCCGCTATCATGAGAACTGGGTCGAATACCGCTCTGCCTGCGAAATGCTGAAGCATGAGAAGAATCTCTATCTCATGGACGCATATCCGTATGGCACCGACGAAACCAAAGAGCAGCTCTTCGTCCATAACATTGAAAATCTGCTTTCCTCTGAAGGTAACAAATGGAAAGCCTCCAATATCAAGGCCGCTTCTCCCAAAGAGAAAACTCACTCTGAGACCGGTTCATAAGTTTTTTCAAAGATATCCGGCTTACAGGGATATTTTTCCCCGTTCACGCCGGTGATGATCCAGTCTCCCGGCGAAGCATGCATAACGCCTTCCAGCGTTTCAATGTACATGTCCTTGTCCGTCTGATATGCGTCAACGATCACTCTTTTTTTCTGGAATTTCATACTGTCCTCCAATAGTTCAGAAAGGATGTTTAAAATGCCCGCTTTATATGATTATCGTATTTTTATCAGTCACGCATGGAAGTATGGCGAAGACTATGATCGACTGGTTTCCATGCTGGATCATTCTCCGTGGTTTTCATTTTATAACTACTCAGCTCCACAGGAAAAACCGCTTGCATTATCTTCCAGCAACGCCACCGATGCCGAAATCGAGCAAGCCATCACAGCCAAAATCAAAAACGCACAGGTCGTTCTTGTAATCGGCGGCATGTATGAGCTCTACCATAAATGGATGAAATACGAAGTAGACGAAGCTATGCGCATGGGCAAGCCCATCATTGCTATTATGCCCTGGGGCCAGTCATATATGCCGGTTGAGCTGCAAGCAAAAGCAACTCAGATCGTTGGCTGGAACTCCACATCCATCGTGAAAGCTATCCGCGATTTAGCCTGACTTATTTTATCATTTTTATCCAGCCTATGCAAGCTGCTCCATTCAAACGATTTAACGTAAATTTCATTTTTGTTATGTTGATATCATGCGTGAATTGCAATACAATAGACGCAAGGAAGACGATCTCATGGCAAATAGAGTTTCCCACCTGACGCGGATGAAGCGCCAGAAGAATAACCGGAGGTGTTTTTATGAGTGACCGAGAAAAAATCGTTCAGCTGCTGGATGAAGTTCCTGCCTATAAGCTTGGTTACATTCTGGCATACGTGCAAGGCCTGACCGCTGATGAAGATGCCGATGATGCTTATTGTGAGCAGCTTTACCAGAACTATCTGAAAGACCCGGATCGCGGCCAGACCCTCACGGAGGACGAAGTCTGTAAACAGCTCGGTATTGCTTTATGAGCTATACCATCCTGTACGAGAAGCCTGCTCTCAAGTTCATCCAGAAGCAGCCAAAAGAACAGCAGCGGCGTATCCTGGAAGCAGTTCATGCCCTGCCCGATTCCGGCGACATCAAGCAGTTGAAGGGTCACACCGGGCTGCTGCGGCTGCGTGTTGGTTCCTACCGCATCATCTACACGGTCGATAATGGCAGATTGATCGTTCGTATCATAGATGCTGGCAACCGCGGGCAGATCTATAACCGCTATTGACCTTCAGGAGCGCCCACCCGGCGCTCCTTTTTTACAAACGCAAAGAACCCCTCAGCTGTTTCCAGCCAAGGGGTTCTCTGCTCTGCTGTCTGTCCAAAAGAAAAGTAGGAGTTTCTATCATGGAATGCCTTGCAAATCCCGTCGCGTCTCCGCTTTTCTATTGTAAATCCAATATGATCCTTCTGCAACCCAGAATTTTTTCAGAGGAGGTGTGTACACATGGCAAACAAAAAAGGTTCCGATGGCCGTTACCGCTACCGTGTCTGCATCGGCAAAGATGAAACCGGTAAGCCCAAATACAAAAGCTTTTATGGTTCCACCGCAAAGGCAGCGCGTGCTGCTGCCGAAGCTTACCGCACAGCACTGGGCAAGGGAATGGATCCCGCCCAATCCAAAGCCACCCTTGCTACTCTGTACGATAACCTGATTGCTGCCAAAACAGCCAAAGGCATCGGGCAAAAGAGTCTCGACCGCTATGAAGACAATAAAAACCATTGGGGTCCGCTTCTGGATCAGCCTGCAGCAGACCTTCGCACTGCCGACTTTCAGCGGGTTCTTAACTCTCTGGCCCAGTGGCACAATGGCAAACCACCACTGTCCCACTTCACGCTGTCCAATCTGCGCAGCAGCGCCAAGGCTGCCTATGAACTCGCTATCCCAGAAGTGGTACAATACAATCCCATAGTTAAAACCACCTGCCCTGCCGGTGCTGATCCTGAGCACCGTGAGCCTATCACAGAGGAACAGCAGCAGTGGATCCGCGAAACGCCTCACCGCGCCCAGCGTGCTGCCATGCTACTGCTTTACTCAGGCCTCCGCCGCGGCGAAGCTACCGCCCTCACTTGGGCCGATGTCGATTTGAAAGAAGCCACGATCACCGTTCACAGCGGTTATAATTTCAAGGATAAAAAAATCAAGGATCCCAAAACAGAAGCCGGTGTCCGGGTCGTTAATATTCCAAAGATCCTTGTGGACTATCTCAAAACTCAGCAGGACGATTGCTTGTATGTACTGCATACTGTAAAGGGCCACCGCATGACAGAGCAGGCATGGAAAACTCTGTGGAGCAGCTACATGGCCGATCTGAATGCAAAGTACGGCTATCACGGCGAAGAAAGCAAAAAGCGCCCAGGCGGCCTGCCCATGCGCATTGAACCCTTTACACCTCACCAGCTGCGGCACACCTTTTGTACCCTGATGTACTTTGCCGGAGTCGATGTTCTCACCGCCCGCGATCAAATGGGTCATAAGGATATCAGCGTCACCCTCGGCATCTACACTTCTCTTGACAAAAAATTCAAGAAGAAGAAGATCAATCGTCTGGACTCCTATCTCAAGAAACAGACCGGCTAATTTGTAGTGGCGCAAAAGTGGCGCGCGTTGTTTGTATTTTTATCGTATTTATGTGTTTTATTCTAAATTCCATGCTCACTCGTAATGAGCAGGTCGCCTGTTCGAATCAGGTCAGTAGCTCCAAAAATCCTACGAATTTACGTTTAGAATCGTAATTTCGTGGGATTTTTTTATTTAGTCTCGCAAGTTTTCGCAAAACCGCAACATCGCCCACAAAACAAGACAAAATAAAACGCCCCGTGGCACCATTTCATAGGGCGTTATACGCATTTTTATGCTTTCTTTTGGACAGGCTCCTTGAGTTCACAATGTAGGTTTGTCAATGATGTGTTTCTGTGATGTTTGATGTAGCAATTTAACTGTACCACAGAACGACTCATTCGTCTTTTTTCACTTTGTGACACATCTATTGTAATCCTACACAGCTTTTATGGTTCAATATATGAAATTTTATTGAAAATTCTTCATGGCAGTGGTAAAATATTTTTATGTTTCTGTCATTCTGTGCCCCTTTGCGGCAGAGGGAGAGCGCAAAACAGAAAAGACGCAAAAATTGCGGCATCCTTTCCGTGGGTGGGTTTTACAGCGCACACTCTTGCGGGCGGTGATGTATGATCAGTAAGCCAAAGCAGCCAACCGCAAAACGATAGCTGCCCAAGAAGTGTGAGGAGAAGGATCGGATGAAAACAAAAACATTGCGCCGCCTATTTTCCATGCTTGCGGCACTGGTGATGGGGCTATCCCTGCTCACCGGATGCAGCGAAAAAAATGCGGAACGAACACAGGAGCAGGAAGACGCTCAGACTATTCAGGTGTATCTGTGGAGCACCAGCCTGTACGAAAACTATGCGCCCTATGTTCAGGCGCAGCTGCCGGACGTGAACATTGAATTCATCGTAGGCAACAACGATCTGGATTTTTACAAGTTTTTGCAGCAGAACGGCGGTCTGCCGGATATCATCACCTGCTGCCGCTTCTCGCTGCACGATGCGGCACCGTTGAAGGACAGCCTGATGAACCTTGCCATGACCAATGAGGCGGGCGCTGTGTACAACACCTACCTCAACAGCTTCAAAAACGAGGATGGCAGTGTGAACTGGCTGCCGGTGTGCGCGGATGCCCACGGCTTTGTGGTCAACCGCAGCCTTTTTGAGCAGTACGATATTCCCCTGCCCACCGATTACGCAAGCTTTGTAGCGGCCTGTCAGGCTTTTGAAAAGGTAGGCATCCGCGGCTTTACCTCCGATTATACCTACGACTACACCTGCATGGAAACCCTGCAGGGGCTTTCCGCTGCCGAGCTTACCACCACCGCGGGGCGCAAGTGGCGCACTACCTACAGCGACCCCGCCAGCACCGCGCGGGTGGGTCTGGACGACACCGTATGGCCGGGGGCGTTTGAGCGGATGGAGCAGTTCATTCAGGATACCCACCTTACAGCAGATGATCTTGCGTTGAATTACGACGATGTGACCGGGATGTTCCGCAACGGAGAAGTAGCCATGTACTTTGGCAGCTCTGCCGGCGTGAAGATGTTTCAGGATGAGGGCATCGACACGATCTTTCTGCCCTTCTTCAGCCAGAACGGCGAACCGTGGATCATGACCACCCCCTACTTTCAAGTTGCCCTGAACCGGGATCTGGAGCAGGACACCGCGCGCCGCGAAAAAGCCATGAAGGTGCTGAACGTCATGCTCTCCGAACAGGCGCAGAACCGCATCGTCTCGGAGGGGCAGGACATACTGAGCTACAGCCAGAACGTTCCCCTGCGCCTGACCGAGTATCTGAAGGACGTCCGCAGCGTGGTGGAAGAAAACCACATGTATATCCGCATCGCCTCCAACGATTTCTTTGCCGTTTCCAAAGATGTGGTCTCCAAAATGATCGCAGGCGAGCTTACCGCTGAGCAGGCGTATCAGGCCTTCAATGCCCAGCTCCTTGCCGAAAAGGAGCCTGCCGATAACGAGACCGTGCTGACCTCCGGGAAGGCCTATTCCAACGTATTCCACGCAAACGGCGGCAGCGCTGCCTTCTCCGTGATGGCAAACACGCTGCGCGGCGTGTATGGCACCGATGTGCTGCTTGCCACCGCAAACAGCTTTACCGGCAGCGTGCTGCAGGCGGATTATAACCAGAAAATGGCAGCTTCCATGATCATGCCGAACGGTCTGATGTCCCGCCAGCGCACCATGACCGGTGCGGAGCTGAAAGAGACCGTCCGCGCCTTTGTGGAAGGCTGCGAGGGCGGGTTTGTGCCCTTCAACCGTGGTTCTCTGCCAGTGATCAGCGGCATTGCCGTGGAGGTAAAAGAGAATAACGGCAGCTATGCCCTGACCGGCATCACCCGGAACGGGCAGCCGCTGGGAGATAACGACATCGTTACCGTGACCTGCCTTGCAACGGAAAAGCAGATGGAAGCGCTGCTTGCGAGCGATAGCGGCACGTCTGTGGGCGAAGATACGTGGGTAAAGAACACATGGCGCGATTATGTCTCCGGCGGCGCAGAGCTTGCAGAGCCGGAAAACTACATGACACTGAGGTGAGCGGAATGGCAGACGAAAAGCACGAATCCAAACGCAGCTGCTATTCCCGGCACAAGTGGCTGCCTGCCGCCACTGCCATCCTTCTTTTGGTCTTTCTGGCAGCCGGTTTCAGCTTCCGGTACATCTCGTTTATGTCGCAGACCATCTATCAGGAAAGCACCTCGCATCTGGAAGAGGTGCTGTATAAATCCAATAGTATGCTGAAAGAGATGGTGCGCAAAAACCTGACCTATCTGCATCTGTGCAACGGCTTTCTGAAAAACACCTCGAATGAGGATGAAATTCAGGCCTATATCGAGGAAGCACAGCAGGCAACCGGATTTGTTAACTTCTACTTTCTTTCCTATGACGGCAACTACACGACCGTGACCGGGGAAACCGGCTACCTTGGCCTGCAGACCAACCTGGACGAAAAGCTCTCCGATGGCGAGGATATCGTCGTGAATACGGCGCTGCCCGGCAAAGCCCCGATGCTTGCGTTCATCTGCCCTGAAACGCAGGGCAGCTACCGGGGCTTTGCCTACGATGCTGTTGCCATCACCTATTATAATGATGCTGTGCTGAGATTGCTGGACAGCTCTGCTTTTCAGGGCAATGCCAGCAACTATGTGATCTACCCGGATGGGCGGGTGGTGATTGACAATTCCGTAAACCGCAAGGAAATTATTTACAACTTCATTGCGATGCTGCGCGACCATTCCGACCTTTCCGAGGAACAGATTCTTGCCCTTTCGGATGATTTTGCGCAGGGCCGCAGCGGAAACCTGCGGGTCAAACTGGGCGACACCAGTTATTATCTGGTCTACGAGGATACCGCGGTCCAGAGCTGGACGATGGTGGGGCTTGTGCCGGTCAGCATCGTCAATGCCAGTCTGGATAAGCTGTGGTTCCACACGGTGCAGATCGTGGCGGGCATCGCCTTTGGCCTTGCTGTGCTGATCATCCTGCTGATCCTGCGCAGAAGCCATACGACCCTGCGCCGGAAGGACACTGAGATCCTGTACCGGGACGAGCTGTTCCAAAAGCTTTCGCTGAACGTGGACGACGTTTTCCTGATGCTGGACGCAAAAACCTCCAAGGTGGATTATGTCAGCCCCAACGTCGAACGGCTGCTGGGCATCCCGTGGAAAGAAGTGCGGCAGGATGCCCGTGCTCTGGCAGCGCTGCACCCGAAGGATGACCCGGATCGCGACAAGAACTTTCTGGAAGGACTGCTCAGCGGGCAGCAACGCGAATGGGATTTCGAGTTTGAGCATCGGGAGACCAAAGAGCGGCGCTGGTTCCATAACATCGCCATGGGCAGCGAGGTAGAGGGCAGGACCAAGTATATCCTTGTCTTATCCGACCGCACCGCCGACAGGCAGGTGAATCAGGCACTTTCGGATGCCGTTGCAGCGGCCGAGACTGCCAACCGCGCCAAAAGCACCTTCCTTTCCAATATGTCCCACGACATCCGCACCCCCATGAACGCCATCATCGGCTTTACCACGCTGGCACTCAGCAACATTGACGATAAAGGCCGGGTGAAGGATTATCTTGCCAAGACCCTCGCTTCCAGCAATCATCTACTTTCCCTCATCAACGATGTGCTGGATATGAGCCGCATCGAAAGCGGAAAGATCCATCTGGAAGAAGTGGAAGTCAACCTTTCGGATGTGCTGCACGACCTGAAAACCATCGTCAGCGGGCAGATCTACGCAAAGCAGCTGGAGCTTTATATGGATGCCATGGATGTGACCGATGAGGACGTCTACTGCGATAAGACCCGGCTGAATCAGGTCCTGCTGAACCTGCTGTCCAACGCCATCAAGTTCACCCCGGCGGGTGGCACGGTCTCGGTGCGGGTGCGGCAGCTTGCCGGAGCGGTGCGCGGCTGCGGGCAGTACGAGTTCCGCGTCAAGGACAACGGCATCGGCATGAGCCAAGAGTTCGCCAAAAAGATTTTTGAGCCGTTTGAGCGGGAGCGCACCTCCACGGTAAGCCGGATCCAGGGCACCGGCCTTGGCATGGCTATTACCAAAAACATCGTGGATATGATGGGCGGCACCATCGAAGTGCAGACGGCGCAGGGCAAGGGCAGCGAGTTTATCATTCGTGTGCCCATGCGTGCGCAGGCAGAGCACCGTCCGGTGGAAAAGATCACCGAACTGGAAGGCCTGAAGGCACTGGTGGTGGATGACGATTTCAACACCTGCGACAGCGTGACAAAGATGCTGGTCAAGGTGGGCATGCGTGCCGAGTGGACCCTTTCCGGCAAGGAAGCGGCGCTGCGTGCACGGCAGTCCATCGAAATGAGCGACGCCTACCACGCCTATATCATCGACTGGCGCTTGCCGGATATGAACGGCATCGAAGTCACCCGCCAGATCCGCAGCCTGAACGATGATACGCCCATCATCATCCTGACTGCCTACGACTGGTCCGACATTGAGGTGGAGGCAAAGGCTGCCGGTGTGACCGCCTTCTGCTCCAAGCCCATGTTCATGTCCGACCTGCGCGAGACCCTGATGAACGCCATCGGCCAGACACAGACGGATGCGGCGCAGGAGCTTCTGCCGAAAAAGAGCACCAACTTCAAGGGCAGGCACATCCTGCTGGTAGAGGACAACGAGCTGAACCGCGAGATCGCGCAGGAGATCCTGTGCGAGTACGGCTTCCGGGTCGATACGGCTGAAAACGGTGCCGTGGCGGTGGAAAAGGTAAGCACTGCCGCACCGGGCAGCTATGATCTGGTGCTGATGGATGTGCAGATGCCGGTGATGGACGGCTATACCGCCACCCGGCAGATCCGCGCACTGGGCGACCCTGCACTGGCAAAGATCCCGATTCTTGCCATGACTGCCAACGCATTCGATGAAGACCGCCGCAATGCCTTGGAAAGCGGCATGACCGGCTTTTTGTCCAAACCCATCGTGATCGGCGACCTTGTGCAGGAGCTGCGCAAAATTTTGTAACAAGCCACCTGTCAGGCATAAAAAAATAAAGCACCCGCAGCAATTTGCTCACCGGAGATTCAAAACCTCTGTGGCGATTGCTGTGGGTGCTTTTGCTTTTGGGCGCTGTTTATTTCAGTACATCTGCAAGGACCTGCAGCAGGTGCGGAATATCCAGCGGCTTTGCAATATGGCCGTTCATACCGGCCTTCAGTGCGTTCTGACGGTCTTCCTCAAAGGCATTTGCCGTCATTGCAAAGATGGGGATGCCAGCCTTTGCGGCATCCGGCAGCGCACGAATCTGCCGCGTTGCCTCGTAGCCGTCCATGTTGGGCATCTGGATGTCCATGAGGATCAGGTCATACTGTCCGTCTGCCGCCTGCTTCATCTTCCGGACGGCGATCTCGCCATCCTCGGCAGATTCCACCTCAAAGCCCGCTTCCTTCAGGATCTCCACTGCGATCTCACGGTTCAGCTCGTTGTCCTCCACCAGCAGGATCTTTTTCCCTTTGAAGGCCTCCGCGTTCAGCTGCACCGGCCTGCAGGCAGGCTCTGCACCGAACGGCTCTGCCAGCACTCTGCGCAGCTCCGAGAGGAACAGCGGCTTTTCACAGAAGGCGGTAACACCGGCCGCACGGGCTTCCTCTTCAATATCGGCCCAGTCGTAGGCGGTCAGGATGATGATGGGGCGGCTTTTTCCAATCACCTTGCGGATCTGCCGCACGATCTCGATGCCGTTCATATCGGGGATCAGCCAGTCGATGATGTAAACGCTGAATTCATCCCCCTGCTCCATGGCATACCGGGTGCGGATCACCGCTTCCCTGCCGGAGATCGTCCACTCCGGCCGCATCCCGATCTTGGACAGCATGGTGCTGACGCTCAGGCAGGTGTCGGTATCGTCGTCCGCCACCAGTGCCCGCAGCCCTTCCAGCTGCGGGAGCTGCCTGAGCTCCACCTTTTGTCCGCTGAGCGCAAAGCAGAGATTCACGATAAACTCGCTGCCCTTGCCCGGCTCGCTCTCAATGGCGATGGTGCCGCCCATCAGGTCCACAATGTTCTTGGTGATGGACATGCCGAGGCCGGTACCCTGAATGCCGCTGACGGTGGAGTTTTCCTCACGGGCGAACTCCTCAAAGATGTGCTTCTGGAATTCCTCACTCATGCCGATGCCGTTGTCCTTGATGCGGAACTCATAGCAGGCCCGGCCCGCAGGCGCACCGTTTTTCTCAGCAATGCGAATGCTGATCATGCCACCTGTGGGAGTGAACTTGATGGCATTGGACAAAATGTTCAGCAGGATCTGGTTCAGCCGCAGCGGGTCGGTGATGATATCCTCGTTCTCCACATCCATGGTATCAATAAAAAGCGACAGCCGCTTTGCCGAAACATTGGGCTGAATGATGGAGCGCACATCGTGGACGAGGTCCGGCAGATGCACCGCTTTTTCCTCGATCTTTACCTTTCCGCTCTCGATGCGGCTCATATCCAGCACATCATTGATGAGGGAAAGCAGATGCTGGCTGGAGGTGGAGATCTTTTTGAGGTAGTCCAGCACCTGTTCCCTATTGTCGATATGGGTCGCAGCCAGCGAGGTGAAGCCGATGATGGCGTTCATGGGGGTGCGGATATCGTGGCTCATATTGAACAGGAACTCCCGTTTGGCGCGGTTTGCCGCCCCCTCGTGCTGAAGCGCGATCTCCAGCTTGCGGTTCTGTTCCTCCAGCTGGGTCTGGTACTTCCTCTCCTGCTCTTTTTTCTGCAGCTCCATCTCCTGCACGGAGCGGCGGCGCAGCAGCTGAAGGATCATTACAAGCAGGATGTAGCCGACCAGAACCGTCAGGATCAGCAAAAGCGACTCTCGGAAGATTATTTTTTCATCCGTGTACGCATAGAGATCGAAGGATCTGCCATGGCAGAACATCCCGAAATAGCAGCCGGAGCCGTTCCAGTCCCGGGTATGGGTCAGCTTCTCTGCGGCCCCGGCTTTGCGGATCCCCTGCGCCAGCGGACTGCCTGCAACATCCTGCCCAATCAGCTCCGGGCGGTTTGCGGCAACGACCTGATTGTTCTGCACGATGAACAGCGTGCCGCTGGTTTCTGCCGGGTAGCCATCCAGTATGCTCTGGATGGACAGCGCCGTTTCCTCCACAAATTCCGCCGGGGTGTACCGGTAGGCAAGCAGGAGCAGCTCTGTGCTTTCTGCCCGGTGCGCCGCAACATCCACAGCAGAGCCATCTTCCAGCAGGACGCGCTTCACATAGGTCTTTCGCGGGTAAGATAAAACGTCCAGAACAGCGTCATTTTTCAGCTGGTCGCCAAACCGGTCATAGCCGATGCCGTTGGTCGTGGACTCACACCGGAGCGTGCCATCCGGTCCCAGAACCGAAATGCCGGTGAGCCAGAGCTTTTCTGTCTGCCTGTTCAGGCACTGCGGGTCGGAGAGGTCAAGCGCAGGATTCTCTGCCAGCTGATGGACTGCGACCGCCGTGCGGCGGAGTGCCTTTGCCGTGATGGTATCGTTGTGCTTTTCAAAGCTGGTGGACTGGGATTTGACAAACTCAAGGGTCTGGCAAAAGCGTTCCTCTGCTGTGCGCATTGCCCGCCAGCCGGAGAAAAAAGCAACACCGGCCATCAAGAGCACGCCGATGATCAGATAGGCTGTCCATATCCTTTTATCCGGGGTGGTTCTGTTTTTACGCGCCAATGGTGTCCACCTCCAGATACTGCGAAGCATTTTCAAGGTATCGGCCAATGATCCGCTCCAGCGTGCCATCCGCGCGCATCTGCGCAAGGGTATCGGTCAGCTGGCTGTCCAGCCCGCGGGTGTCGTTCTTGGCAAAGGCGATGCCCAGCCCGGTGACCAGCAGCGGTTCCTCCAAAATGCGGAAGTCTATGGCATTGTCCTTCATATATTGCAGGATGCCTGTCTCGTGGGCGGCGATGCCGTCCACATAGCCGCAGGCCAGCATTGCGTACTGCACACTGCGGTTTTCGATGCTGAGCACCTCCACCGTCTGTGGGATGCGCGGGTCGGAGCCGCTGAGAAAGATCTCCTCCGGCTTGCCGGTGCTCTGCACGGCGATGGTCTTGCCGGCAAGGTCGCTGAGGGATCGGATGCTGCTGTGGGCATCCACCGCAACCACCTGACGGCTCACCATGTAAGGCCCCGCCCAGCGGTATACCTCTTCGCGTCCATCCATGGAAAAGCAGCCCCAGATGCAGTCGATGGCACCGCTTTCCACAAGATTTGTTTTCTGCTCCCAGTTGATCGTTTCAAACCGGGCAGCATACCCCATGCGACGGAACGCCTCGGTGGCGATCTCCACATCGATCCCGGTGGGAACACCGTCATTATTCAGATAGATATAAGGTGGATAGCTGTCGCTTCCCACAACGATTTGTGCAAGACCGCTGTCTTTCGCTTCCTTTTCTCCGCAGGAAGTCAGACTGCTTACGGCAGCAGCTGCCGCCAGCAGCGTGCATCCGTTCAGGAATGCACGGCGTGAGATTCTGTGTTTCATTCGGGCTTTTTATACTCCTGTTTTGATTGCATCCGCAGCTCAGTTGTGCTGCTGTAATTCTTCTTTCAGGGCAGCTTGGATATCCGTCAGGCATTGCAGCAGAAGCGGCTTCCTGTTGATGAAGTTTTTCCAACAGCTGCTGCTCACGCGCTTTGTAATATTCCTCGATCTCGGAAAGTGTATTCACGTTCTAAGCTTCTCCTGCATCATTTACATCGCTTGTGTGCTCCCTCTGCGGAAACGCGCTTGTCCGCTATTTATTTTCGGGGGGATAACACGAAAGCGTTTTACCGTCTGCTCCAGCGCAGCAATATCCACAGGTTTGGACAGGTGCTCGTCCATGCCGGCTTCCCTGCTCTTCTGCATATCCTCAAGGAAGGCATTGGCGGTCATGGCAAGGATGGGAATGATTCTGCCCAGCGGGTTTTCACCGCTGCGGATGCGGCGGGTGGCTTCCAAGCCGTCCATCACAGGCATCTGCACATCCATCAGGATCATGTCGTACTCGCCGGGCTTTACGCTGGCAAAGGCATCCACGATTTCCTGACCGTTGGAGCAGATGGTGCAGCTTGCACCATTGGCTTCCAGCAACATTTCCAGAATTTCGGCGTTGATGGCGTTATCCTCGGCGCAGAGGAACTTCATGCCGGACAGAGGAGAAGTTTTTTTCTCTTCCTCCGGGAGTACCTGTGCCTCTGGCACCGCATCTGCTTCGGCATCAACGGGAAATTCCAGCACCACCTCAAAGCGAGTGCCCTTGCCGGTGGTACTCTCCACATTGATAGAGCCGCCCATCAGGTCCACAATGTTCTTGGTGATGGCCATACCAAGGCCGGTGCCCTGCACCTTGTTGGTGCCGGAGCGTTCCTCGCGGGTAAAGGGGTCAAAAAGGGTCTTCTGGTAGGCCTCGCTCATGCCAATGCCGTCATCCTGCACCACAAAGCGGTATCGGGCGTAGTGCTCGTTTCGGGGCAGCTCGTCCACCTCAAACCGGATATGCCCGCCGGTGGGCGTATACTTGACTGCGTTGGAGAGGATGTTCATCAGCACCCGATTCAGACGGTTGGGGTCTGCCAGCACATTTTCGTGCTGCAGATGGGTGTTTACCGTAAAGGTCTGGCGGCGCTGGCCTGCCTGCTGGCGGATGATGCTGTCCAGCTGGCTGATCTGCTGGGGCAGATTCATTTTTTCCACATTCAGGGTGGTCTTGCCGCTCTCGATGCGGCTCATGTCCAGAATATCGTTTATGATGCCCAGCAGCAACTGGCCGGAATTTTCCAGCTTGTCCAGATGTTCGGCCAGCTTTTCCGGCTGGTGCAGCTCGTTTTTCATCAGAGTGGTAATGCCGATGATGGCGTTCATGGGGGTGCGGATATCATGGCTCATGTTGGCAAGGAAGTCCGTCTTAGCCTTGCTGGCGCGCTCGGCGGACTGTAACGCCTCTGCGGCAATGTCCTGTGCCTGCCGCAGCTCATCGTTTACCTGCGTCAGATGGATGTTGTATTGCTCCAGACGGAGGTTCGCTTCTTTTTCTGCCTGCAGCTCCTGCTGCTGCTTTTGCCGCAGGAGAGACCAGCCGACAAAAACTGTTATGACCGAGAACACCATTGCAATGACGATGATGAGGACCATGACGATGGTGACCAGCTTCTGCGTATTCACGGCCACATATTTTGCCGGAACAAGGAACGCCAGTGTCCACTGAGCGTTTTCCATCTGCTTCAGGGCGTAGAAATACTCGGTGCCGTCCAGCACGGCGTTGGAATAACAGGAACCTGTGCGGTCAAGCCGCTCCTTTGCCTCCGCAAAGGAAGAGCCGTGCAGATAGGACATCCGGGAGAGCACGGTGTATACGTTGTGTCCCTTCAGCAGTTCGGTATCGTTGGCGTTGAACAGCTTGAAACCATCGTCATCCAGCACATAGACGCTGTTGTTATTTTCGTAGGCATCACAGCGGAAATAATCGTTCAGCTGGGTCATGCTCTGCGAAATACCAAAGTAGCACAGGGTGATTTCTTTTTCTCCGCTTTGCAGTGTGATGGGGGTGGAGAGCTGTTCCAGGAACACCATCCGGGAGTCGTCCACGGTCAGCGAGTTAGAAACGTAGCTGACCCGCTGCGGTGCGCTTTCCAAATACTTCATTCCTCGCAGCAGCCCCATGCGGCCATTCTCAGTATAGTAATGTCCGGCAGAGTCCACGGCAATCAGTTCGATCTGTCTTTCATGGTAATTGGAAAGCTCCGACAGCTTTTTCAGATAGCGATAGAACTCGGTATCGGTCTTTAACGGAGTGTAGTACAAATAATTGCATTGTACATTCACCTCGTCCCAGTGGGTGTCGATCACATCCTCCAGACTGCGGAACATCTGGTGGGTGACCTCTTCCATCTGGTTCAGCCGCTCATGGTAGACAAGGTTCTGGATGTAGGTCTGGCTCATGATAAAAAGGGTCAGGATGACCGCAACAATGACAAAGCCGGTGCCCCAAAGCAGCTTTTTATATAGTTTGTTGTTCACATCCGGTATCTCCTGTCCGTTCTGTTCAGCTCCATGCAGTGTCTGCCCGGCTGATGGTGGTGTATGCACCAAAGAAGGCTTTTGCAGCATCCATGCCCACCACGCCGCTGTCTGTGACCGTGGTCTCCGCAGCCAACTGGTCGCTCACACCGCAGATGGCAACCTGATAGGTCTTGCCCGCATCCGGCTGCACCGGGCTTACCAGCACATAGGGGTAGCCCTTGCCGTTGCCGTAGGCATCGTAGCCCGTGGCCAGCAGGTCGTTGATCTGCTGCCCGGTCAGGGTAACGGTTTGGATGGTGCGGTTCCAGCCGGTGGGCAGGATCACCGAAAGGTCGTAATCCGTAATGCCCTTGGCATACAGCTTGGCCGCTACGCCGTGATGGTTCTGATCGGTGGGGTTGCCGGGGATCCATGTGCTCAGCGACACCAGCGCAAGGTCGCTGCCGGTAGCCTGTGCAAAGCAGCGGCCCACCAGCATGGCGCAGTCCTCCTGCGAAAGCTCCTCCGTAACGGTAGTGATGGTATCCGGGGTGTTGTTCACCACACTATCCTGATCCTCGTCCAGCTGACGGATCACATCCTCCATGGTGGCATTGCCCTTCATGAAGTCCAGCATTTTAAGGCCAGTGGTCACGATGGTGTTTTCCCAGCCGGAATAGATAAAGGGCGCGGTGTTGCCTGCATTCAGGGCATCGGCGATGTCGGCATAGTAGGTGCCGTCCGCTTTTGCGTCCTTGAAGGGCAGCAGGCTGCTTTTCAGCGCCGTTGCGGGCTGCAGAGCGCTGGTGCCTGCAACGGTGGAAAGCACACGCATCACCTTGAGCGCATCTTCCAGCTTCTGGGGGTCCTGCTCCAGCTTTTTATTCAGACCGTAGAAGCGGTTCACATTCAGCACAAAAACGTTCTGGGTGCCGTCCTCCGAGAGAAACGGCATCAGCCCGTATTTATCGGCGTTGCCGTCTGCCTCCACGATGCCGTTGGTGCCGCCCATCAGAAACAGGGTGTTGCCCTCGGTCATCCTCTGCCGGGTCACATTGTCGTCAAGAGCGTCGCCGGTGTCGTTCAGCATCCCGATGTCCTTCCACTTCTGGACATAGGCCATCGCCTGCATCATGCCGGGGGTATTGCTGACATTCGCCTTACCGGACAGATAATCCCGCTGCCACAGCCTGCCGTCCAGTGTGCCGAGGAAATCGGCGTCCGCAATGTTGCACAGATACTGGAAACCATAGCCCGGATACTGGATCTGCGGCAGACAGAGATCGACCTCTGCTTTCTTGGCCTTTGCAGCCAGTTCTTCCAGCTCAGCGAAAGAATTGGGCAGCTCCCAGCCGTATTTTTTCAGCAGGGTCTTGTTGTAGGTGATGCCGTAGCAGTTGTAGGTCGAGGGCAGCAGGTAGATGGCACCGTTATCAAATACGTCCTGCAGACGGGACTCCACATAGTTATCCGTAAAATCGTAGCCGGAAAGGTCCAGCAGTTTGTCGGAGACCAGATCGATCCGGGGGTCGTAGTAGGTCAAGGTGCAGACGTCCGGCAGGTCGCCCGCCGCAAACATATTCTGCAAACAGGTGGTGGTGTTATCGCCGCTGTAGGGCACGACCTCGATGTTCACTTCCGGGTAAACGCTGTGTACCTGCTCAATAAAGGCTTCTATCTCCTTATAAGGTGCCATAAAGGTGATGGCTTCGTGCACATCGTCTTTTTTAGCCGTTTCGGTCTTACCGCCGCCGCAGGCAGTCAACGCCGCCGTGGCTGCCGTAATGCCGCAGACCTGCAAAAAAGAGCGGCGGGAGATCTTTTTCATCATATAAATATACCTCCCTCACATTGTCGGCAAGTGCAGTAGCGCAGTGCTGCCCTAGCTATTCTTACACATCCCATAGGAATCCACACACCCGCAGCCTGTCCGCATGGGCTTTGCGCCGAGCTTCCATAAAATAACATTATTATTGTACCATTGCAACAAAAGTGTTTCAAGTTGTTTTTGAAGGCTTTTACATACGAAAGAACTTTTTATATCTGATTCTGCCTTTTGCATGGCATAAAATGCAAAACGACCCATTGAGGAAATAATCGTAGATGGTTAGCATGAATGGAAAAAATGTGCAGGCTCATCATCAACACTAAACCACCCAGTGTGAAGAAGAGCTTTTCACATCCGGTGGCTGCGTGGATCAGCTGCTGCCAAAGGCCCTTTTTCTGCATAAACAAGATCCAGCCCATGGAGGCAATGTAGGCCATGCCGACACCGAGATGACTGAGCATTATCTCCATGTTCTACAACACCGGCACCCGGCTGGGGCTTATCCACGAAACAGGTCATCGAAAAACTGAAACTGCTGACCGATGCGGAGTTTGCCGAACTGGAATTTCCCCCGGACTGATTATTGCCGCCTGCGGGCGGCGTACATAAAGTATTTTGTTCTTCCAAAAGATATGCTATAATCAAATTAGACAAAATTTCTCTCTTCAAGCGATTTCTCCGCAATTTTCCTGTGGCTCTGCTCGTATCAAAAATAAGGGACCGATTTTTAATTGTCAGAACGGAGGAACCATTATGGCAATCCTTGAAAAGACCATCCGAAACAAGAATTTTGACAAACTGCTTCGGAAGCTGGAACAAGAAATCCCGGACAGCAGTTGGTCGGCAGATTTAGAGGCAGGCAGTGATTTCAAAGAGGGCGATGCCCGGTGCAGTGTCCGTGTATTTGAACGGTACAGCATGATGGGCGGCAACCGCCTGAGTCTGACACTGACCCTGTTCCAGAATGGAGACAGTCCGATCCGCCTGTCTGCCATCACCGCAGGCGGCAGTCAGGCGGTGTTCTTCAAGGTGAACACCCTCGGAGAAGAATCTTTTCTGGACGATGTAAAGGACCTGCTGGAAGAAATTTTGGAGGAATAAGATGTTTTACGCTGGAATTGATATGCTGTTCAGCATTCTGTTTCCCATCCTGTTCCTTGTGGTTTTGGGCATGATCCTATACACCATCATCGGAAATATCAGCACATGGAATAAAAACAACCATTCGCCGCGGCTGACCGTTCCGGCAACGGTTGTGGCAAAGCGCACGGAAGTTTCTCACCACCATACAGACAATACGATGGCGCATACGTTCACGACCTATTATGTGACCTTTCAGGTAGAGAGCGGCGACCGCATGGAGCTTACCGTAAGTGGTTCGGACTACGGAATGCTCGTGCAGGGCGACATCGGAAAGCTGAGTTTTCAGGGCACCCGCTATCTTGGGTTTGAGCGGAACTAAGCGTTCTCCTACATTATATAATAAGGAGTGCTGTATGAACGATCTATTTATCCAAGGGCTGACCATCGACTGGAACAGAGTTCGCCCATACAATTATGTTCGTCAGATTCCTGCCATCAGTGGAATCGACACTTTTACATTCCATAAGCCCATTACGTTCTTTGTTGGCGAAAATGGAAGTGGAAAATCTACGCTTCTGGAAGCAATCGCTGTTGCTTACGGCTTCAACGCAGAGGGTGGAACGAAGAACTATTCATTTTCCACATACAACTCCCATTCGGAACTATGTGAGGCTATGACGATTTCCAAGGGATATCGCAGACCAAAGTTCGGGTATTTTCTCCGAGCAGAGAGTTTCTATAATGTAGCCACCAAGGAAATCGACTATTCCGATGACGATCATCCCTCCAAAGGCTATCACCAAAAATCACACGGTGAAAGTTTCCTCGCCATTGCGCAGGACTACATGGGTGCAGATGGAGTCTATATTTTTGACGAGCCGGAAGCCGCTTTATCCCCGCAGCGGCAGCTCACGTTACTGATCAACATTTATCGGTGTGCCCAAGAAGGGGCGCAATTCATTATCGTATCACATTCACCCATTCTCCTCGGAATGCCTGATGCTGAAATTTTTAGCTTCGACAATGGCACGATTCATCCTTGTCAGTATGAAGATACGGACAGCTACGTTATCACCAAAACATTTGTAAATAATCGGCAGCATTTTTTGAACCAGCTTCTGAACGAAGAAACGTAATGCCGGGAAAGGACATTCCATATGAGTGATTCTACGTTGAAAGAGCTTTGGCAGCAGGTCGCTGAAAAGAAAAGCTGCGAAGCAAAACAGAAAGAACTGACCGCCCAGAGAGATACGCTTGCTGATCGCCTGAAAAAGCTGGAAAAATCCAAGCTGGCAGAGCAGGCTGATGTGGACCGTCTGGAGGGACACAGCCTTGCCGCATTTTTCTATCAGGTGATCGGAAAAATGGATGAAAAGCTGGACAAGGAACGGCAGGAAGCCTATGCAGCCCGCGTCAAGTACGATGCGGCTCTCCATGATCTTTCTTCCGTTGATGCCGACTTGAAGCAGATTCAAAATAGACTGGCACGGCTGTCCGATTGCGAAAGGCAGTATCAAGCTGCTCTTTCCGAAAAAATCAAAAGCATCAAAGTCTCTGCCCACCCTGCCGCACAGCAGATTGCGGAAAGCGAAAGCCGCATTGCCGCACTGAAAGTTCAAAAGCGGGAGCTGCTGGAAGCCATCAACGCAGGAAAGACTGCCTTGCATACGGTCAACGAAGTTCTCGAAACCCTCGACAATGCCGAGGGCTGGAGTACATGGGACGTAATGGGCGGCGGTTTGATGGCCGATCTTGCCAAGTATGAGGAACTGGACGATGCGCAGAAACAAATCGAACAGCTTCAAGTGGAACTGCGGCGGTTCAAAACTGAGCTTGCTGATGTTGAGATCACCGCAGACCTTCAGGTTACGGTGGACAGCTTTTTGAAATTTGCGGATTTCTTCTTTGACGGCCTCTTTGCAGACTGGGCAGTTCTGGATCACATCAATCAGGCACAGAGCAGAGTGGAGAATACCAAAGGTAAAATCAAGCGAGTCCTCGCACTTCTGAAAAAGATGCGCGAAGATGTTGATGTCCAAATCGCTGATGAAAAAGAGAAGCAGGAGCAGCTTGCAGTGGAAACTGAGCTGTAGGGTTGGAGAGATTACTTTGTGTGCTCGGCGCAACTCGATCGTTTATCCGCCGAGAGAAAGCAACCGTGACCGCCTGTGCGGGATCATCGACACCATCCTTGCAGAGCAGCCGAAGGACTTTGAAGTTTTTCTTCAAAAGCTGATACAGCAGGGCTACGAGGTGAAGCGTGGCAAGCACACGGCGGCGAAGGGCAAGGAGCAGAAGATCAGCAGTGCCGACGAACTGCGGGAACGAGCAACGGCGGCGACAGAACGCTATCATGCCATGGGCGATTCCATCAAGGCGGCGGAAACGAGGTTGGCCGAAATCGCCGTGCCGCGCTTCGCAAGTTGGTATCCTCCGTCTATCTGGAAAGCGATTTGAACCTTCCATTCAGAAAAAACGGAAAATTCTTATTCCAACTTGGGTATACTCCTGTTGTGTCCGACATGAAGAAAATCGTTCAGAAAACTGCCGCATTGTCTTTCCCAAAATGGGCGTTAGCCGTATGGGATATGGATACTGCAACATTATATATGGTCAACTACGACAGAAGTCATTGATTTTCTTTGTTTATCTGTGATACCATTCGTTACGAGACCAACGGCGTTGCTCTCTTCGCCTATGGTGGAGACTCCGGCACTCAAAGAAATTTTCCGAAAAACACAACGAGGTGACCATTTTTGAAACGTCGAACTTTTCTTGTCTGCTCCGCTGCACTTTTTTGCAGTGCGTTTCTGGCAGGAGGCTGCACTCAAAAAACTTCTCAGCCCGTCCTTCAGCAAATTGAATACTCCAATTTGGCAGATTCGGATACACAAGCTCTTCTTTCCAAGCTTTTGCAGGATGCCGGCGTATCCGACCTGCGGATACAGACCTTCTTTGATCATGTGCAAAAGTTCAACAATGCTGTAGACCCGGCATGGCTCACCACAGGGTTTGAAAATGCCAAGCCTTCGGATCTGAAATACGATCCTTACTCCATGCAGGACGCATGGACGGAAAAATATGACACCTTCCCCGGCTGGAACTGTCGGATCACTGCTTGTGGGCTGTTCGGTGATTTTATCACTGTCACGGGCAAGGCAGACCTTGACTCAGCCGAGGACACCCTGTTTATGGACTATGAAACACTGGATTCTGACCCGGAATCCCTTTGCGGCGATGAAAGACAAAAGTTTGATGCGCTGTTCGCCCCGGTTAAAACCACCAATACGACCGATATTCCTACCCATTTGAAAACGATTCAGCAGGAATGGAAGAAACGCGGTCTCTCCTTCGTGGACGATGATAAGATCCGTCTCGTCTCCGTAGTCCTGCACGATCAGTTCTCTGAAACGGACAATTCTCTTATGATCGGTCATGTCGGCGTTATGCTTCCCACATCGGATGCGGTATATTTTGTCGAAAAGGTCGCTTTTCAGGAGCCGTATCGCTTGTTGAAGTTCAAAAATCGAACCGAGTTGAGCGATTATCTGATGCTGAAATACGACAACTCGTGGGGACAGGACACCGCCCACACCTTTATTATGGAAAATTCAGACCTGATGGACAGCTGGCGCATTCTTGAAGAGCAGGAAAATGCAAGCTAAAAGCATCGCATTCGTTGGGAGCCGTTTAGTCTGACAGATCATTCGCCCCCTGATACCAAAAAGACGCTGCAACCTCTTACACAGAGGCGGCAGCGTCCTTTTTTATATCGGAATGTTTTGTTCGCAGGGGAACTCCGGGCTTATGACAGGGTATGTATAATGTGCAGAGCCATATCAGCATTTTCTTTGTCCACAAACACCTCTGTGACATACCTTGGTTTTATGCCGAGAGTTCCAATTCTCGCTTGGTCAAATGTGTTATGCCGATTGACATCTTTGGATTTGCAATAGAATTTAATTCCAGCTGCCGCCAACGCATCCGTGATACGATTGCATTGGTAAGGGTCAGAAACTGTTGCAACTAGCGATTTGAAAAAATGCTCTAACATAAAGAGACCTCCTTGTATACACTCTAATCTCGTACAAAGCCATCCGGCACATAATGGTCGCTGTATCCATTCGGGAGCTGTTCCAACGGTTCGCCGTCAACTTGATATGTCAGGTACATCTCAACAGGCAGGAACGTCTGAATCAAGGAATCTTTCTCATTTTTCAGTAGATTCTTCCAGATTCTTTCGGTACTGTGCCGGACTGACACCATACTCTTTCTTGAATACCCGGCTAAAATAGAGTGGGTTATCATACCCTACGATCTCTGCAATTTCTCCAATATTGTATTCGGTGTTCTCCAATAAGCTTTGTGCATTTACCATCCGAAGGGACAGGATGTATTGTGCAGGGCTTATTTTCATGTACAGCTTAAAATTACGGATAAACCAGTTCGTACTGATATGCAGCGATTCTGCGTAATCGTCCACACTGACCTTTGTATTATAATTCTCGTTAAAGTAGGCAACGGCGGCTTCGATTTCTTCGGGGATGCTTGTAGTTGTTTTCTCGCTTTCCTGCTGTTGCCTGCTTACTAAAAGCAGAATGATGTTGAAGAGAGAAGCAATATAGTCTTCATAGCCATATTCACATTGTTGCAGTTCCCGGATGATCTTTCGGAACAGCATTTTGTAATCCGGCAGTGTGCCGCTGTAAAAAACGTGCTTGTCCAAGGGTATTCCGTGATAGTTCAGGATGTTTTTGACATCGTATCCTGTAAAGTGAATCCAGAACACCTCTGGATGATCTTCTACATAGTAGACATACTTCTGGATTTCTTTCGGCTGATAAAGCACCATGTGTCCAGAAGTCACCACTTCCTCAACACCATCGAACCAGAAGTGTGCTTTACCAGATGCCACATAGAGGATTTGATAGTCTCTGCGACCCTTTGCCCAAAAAGTAGGTAGCTTAGGGCGTTTTTTCAAGCGATAAGTGCCGCAGCTGCCTACGACCAGCGGCTTTGAGTAGTCTTTGAAATCCAAACGGGAGTTGTTCAAATATCCTGAGTTGAAATACATCCCTGCGTCCTCCTCATCTTCAGAGATTTTACAGTGATTTGGGAAATGTTCTATCAAAAAATTACAAACACTTTGATTTTGTGCATATTTTGTTCCATCTTGTCTATATCTTTTCGTTCCATTAGATTCTATAATATTTTCAGACGGAACGCAAGAGATTTGGGCAACTTGCGTAATGAGAATTCCAGTCTGAAGTGCGCAGCAGATTGGTCGCGCCCACACAAAACAAGCAAGATGGGAGAAAGCACAATGACTGAGAAACGTTATCTAAAGTGGTATAATAAAGTCGGCTATGGTTCAGGCGATATTGCAGGCAACGTGGTGTATGCATTCCTGTCCTCCTTCGTCATGATCTATCTGACCAACACCGTTGGCCTGAACCCCGGTATTGTCGGCACTCTGATTGCAGTTTCCAAACTGCTGGACGGTGTGACGGACATTTTCTTTGGTTCTTTGATTGACAAAACGCATTCTAAGATGGGCAAAGCCCGTCCTTGGATGCTGTACGGCTACATTGGCTGTGCCATTACGCTGGTGGCAATTTTCGCCATCCCGACCAATCTGGGACAGTTTGCACAGTACGCATGGTTCCTGATCGCATATACTCTGCTGAACGCTGTATTCTACACTGCCAACAACATTGCTTACTCTGCACTGACTGCTCTCGTCACGAAGAACAGTGCCGAACAGGTCGAGATGGGTTCTTGGCGTTTCATGTTCGCCTTTGCCACCAGCCTGCTCATCCAGTCCATCACGCTGGGTGCTGTTACAGCATTGGGCGGTGGTGCTGCCGGTTGGCGCACTGTTGCAATCATCTACGCCATCATCGGTCTGCTTGTCAACACCCTCTCCGTTTTCTCCGTGAAGGAACTGCCGGAAGGCGAATTGGAGGATACCACCGACAAAAAGGAAATCGAGCAGGACGAAAAGTACAATCTGGTTCAGGCTGCAAAGCTGCTTGCTGGTAACAAATATTATATGATGATTTGCGTCACCTACATTTTGCAGCAGATCTACGGTGCCATGATCAGCATGGGCACCTACTATGCAACCTACATCCTTGGCAACCAGAATCTGTTCGGTGTATTCTCTTGGGCAATCAACATTCCTCTGATCATCGCACTGGTGTTCACCCCGACCTTGGTTGCAAAGTGGAATGGAATGTATAAGCTGAATGTCATGAGCTATACTCTGGCAACGATTTCTCGTGCACTGGTTGCTGTAGCTGGTTACATGGGCAGCGGCAATGTGACCTTGATGCTGCTCTTTACTGCAATCGCAGCTCTTGGTCAGGGTCCTTGGCAGGGCGATATGAACGCTGTGATTGCTGCTTGCTCTGAGTATACTTGGCTGACGAAGCATAAGCGCGTGGATGGCACGATGTACTCCTGCACTTCTCTCGGTGTGAAGCTGGGCGGCGGTCTGGGTACTGCCATCACCGGCTGGCTGCTGGCAGCAAGCCATTTTGACAGCGCTCTGACCGTTCAGCCGGATTCCTGCATCAATATGCTGAAGATTATGTATCTGGTGATTCCGTTCGCTCTGGATGCCATTATCACCTTCATTCTGTCTCATCTGAAAGTTGAAGAAGCAAATGAAAAACTGCGTGCAGCAGTCTGATAACAAGTCATTATCATTTCTCCTTCATCTGCTGTTCCCCGGAGGAATCCAGCGATTCCTCCGGGGAGGCTGGAGAAATATTATAAAATTATAAAAGGTAAATGAGGAAATACTATGGCTGCATTTGATTTTGCAAAAGTAAAAGACCCCACCTTTTTCAAGGAAAACGTGCTGAATGCTCATGCAAGTTTCCGTACTTACGCTTCCCGCGAAGAATATCGGACAGGCTCCTCTTCTTTGGCGCTGAAGCTGGACGGTATCTGGAAATTCGCCTACGCAAAGAACTACACCAGTGCCATCCCCGGCTTTGAAAAGACAGATTACGATTGCAGCGGCTGGGATGACATTCATGTGCCGGCACACATCCAGATGGAGGGCTACGACATTCCCCAGTACGCGAATATTCAGTATCCGTGGGATGGCCGTGAAGAAGTACAGCCGGGCGAGATCCCGCAGCGGTTCAATCCGGTGGCAAGCTATGTAAAATACTTCGAGCTGCCGGAATCCATGCAGGGCAAGCCCGTCCACATCGAGTTCGAGGGTGTGGAAAGCGGCATGGCTCTTTGGCTGAACGGGTCTTATGTGGGTTACACCGAGGACAGCTTCTCCGCACACGCATTCGATCTGACTCCCTATCTCCAGCCGGGCGTGAACAAACTTGCTGTGCAGGTGTTCAAGTGGACTTCCTCCAGCTGGTGCGAAGATCAGGACTTCTTCCGCTTCTCCGGCATCTTCCGCAGCGTGTGGCTGTACGCCATCCCCACCGTGCATCTGGAAGATATATCCGTCAAAACGCTGTTTGCCGGGGATGATTTTACTCATTCCACGCTGGAAGTTGCATTGCAGGTGGAGGGTAAGGGCGCGGCCCGTCTGACCCTGCGAAGCAGTGAGCTGGAAGTGTTCTCCGAAAAAATCGCACTGAACGGCGGCTCTGCATTGTTCAGCCATGCGGTGGAGAATCCCCACCTGTGGAGTGCAGAGGACCCGGCTCTGTATGAACTGGAAATCGAGCTGCTGGACGATGCAGGCCATCTGGTAGAGGTGACCGGGCAGAAAGTCGGTTTCCGCAAGTTCGAGTTGAAGAACAATCGGATGCTGCTCAACGGCAAGCGCATCGTGTTCAAGGGTGCCAACCGTCATGAGTTCAGCTCCATTACGGGTCGTGCTGTGGGCGTACACACCCATGAGGAACTGCTTCGGGATATCATCACCATGAAGCAGAACAACATCAATGCCATCCGTACCAGCCATTACCAGAATCAGGATGCACTGTACGACCTGTGCGACGAGTATGGTCTGTATCTGATCGCAGAGAACAATCTGGAATCCCATGGCACATGGGACATCCATCAGGCGGGCATTCGCGGCATCGAGGGCGTTTTGCCCAATGATAAGCCGGAGTGGAAAGCTGTCTTGTTTGACCGCATGAATTCCACTTACCAGCGTGACAAAAATCATCCTGCTGTTCTGATCTGGTCTCTGGGCAACGAATCGTTTGGCGGTGAGACCCTGCTCCAGATGGCAGAGATGGTCCGCCGCTTTGATGACACCCGTCTGGTGCATTACGAAGGTGTGGTCAATGATCCCCGCTTCCTCGAAACCACCGATATCGAGAGCCATATGTACAGCACTGTGAAGGACATTAAAGAGTATCTGGCACAGGGCGATAAGCGGCCTTATATCGAGTGCGAATATTCTCATGCTATGGGCAACTCCAATGGTGCTTTGCACAAGTACACGGAACTTGCCGACCAGAAGGGCTGCGGCTATCAGGGCGGCTTTATCTGGGATTACATCGACCAGTCCATCTGGAAAAAAGACCGCTACGGCAAGTGGTTCCAAGCCTACGGCGGCGACTTCGGTGAGCGTCCTACCGACTATAATTTCAGCGGAAACGGCATTGCCTATGGTGGTGACCGTGCTCCTTCTCCCAAGATGCAGGAGGTCAAGTTCTGCTATCAGAACATCGCCGTTTCCATCGACAACTCTGGCTTTGAAGTCTGGAATAAGAACCTGTTCACCTCTACGGATGCTTTCGACTGCGTTGCACTGCTGCATCGTGATGGAAAGTTGTATCAGCAACAGGAACTGACCAATATTGATGTTGCTCCCGAAGAACGTTCCAGCTTCCCGCTGCCGTTTATGGTCCCTGCGCTCCCCGGTGAATATGCAGTGACCATCAGCTTCCGTTTGAAGGAGGACACCAACTGGGCAAAGAAGGGTCATGAAGTCGCCTTTGGACAGGGTGTGATCGCTGTGGTTCATTCCATTCCCAGCAAGAAGGTCACGCCGTTTACCGTTATGCACGGTACACACAACATCGGCGTCCGGGGTGAGAATTTCGATGTTTTGTTCTCCGATCTGAACGGCGGTCTGACTTCCTACCGCTATGCCGGCAAGGAGATGATTCAGGAGATTCCCCGTCCCAACTTCTGGCGCGCTCCCACCGACAACGACTGCGGCAACAACATGGGCGGCGTTCGCGGTCAGTGGAAGCTGGCAAGCCTGTACGCTACCGCCAAGGGTGTCGGCAAGGAGATTCCGTCTGTTCATGGCGGCACCATCCTCCAGAACCCCACCTGCGAGGTTGAAACCGACAGCGTTGTCGTGACCTATCTCTACAACCTGCAGACCAGCCCCGCAGCAGAGTGCAGCTTACAGTACCGTGTGTTCGGCGATGGCCGCATCCAGACCACCCTGCACTATGACCCGGTGGAAGGACTTGCAGCAATGCCGGAGTTCGGCGTACTGTTCAAGATCGACGCTGACTACGACACGGTGGAGTGGTACGGAAACGGCCCTGCGGAGACCTACTGGGATCGTCAGCATGGTGCAAAGCTGGGCATTTACCAGAACAAGGTCGCAGACAACATGGCACAGTACCTTGTGCCGCAGGAGTGCGGTGCAAAGACCGCTGTGCGCTGGGCAAAGGTAGTGGACCGCAAGGGTCGCGGGCTGCTGTTTACCGCAGATGCCGCAAAGCCCATGTTCTTCTCTGCGCTGCCCTACACTCCCCATGAAATGGAGAGTGCCAAGCATCCCTACGAGCTGCCCCCGGTCCATTACACGGTGATTCGTGCCATCGGCGAGCAGATGGGCGTCGGCGGCGATGACAGCTGGGGTGCCAATGTCCACCCGGAGTATATTCCTGATGTGACCAAGCCTGTGGAGTTCACCTTTACGTTCCGTGGCATCTGATGATTGCCCGCAAACGAGGTGTTCTCTGTGAAAAAAGCGAAAGATCAGCCTGAATCTGAACCAGCCGAACTAGCATCCCTTGTTGGAGAACGGATTAGAAAGATCCGCAAAGAAGAGGGGTTAAGCCTAGAGCTTTTTGCTTTAAGCCATCAATGAGCCACCAGCCGCAAGTGCAGGGCGGAAACTATCCGCGCCCCTGCGCCTGATAAAAATTGGAACTTTGATTTTCTCGCCCGACTTTGCCACGGTGGGACGATCAAAGGAGCGTGCGTTTGAACAAAAAGAAAAAGTCCACAAATACTTCCCCTTATCCCGATGAAGTCTTTGACCGTCTGGCGCGGGCATTCTACCCGGCCATCCTTGCCTGCTGGAACAGCGAGGAAGGACAGCGGTCACTTGTCGGGGCGGAGGCTCCTCCATCTTGCTAACGCAAGACCGTTCGGTCGCTTAAAAGCCCCACTTGGGCTTTCATTGCTCCGCTGCGCTGCGCAAACGCGAGCTTGCCTATGGCAGGCAGAACAGGCTCATCACACTACCAGCAAAGAGAAACAGGGCGTTCCCGACGGGGAACGCCCTGTTGTACATATCTCTGTCGTATGTGGATTTTTCAGGGTGCGTCCGCAGGGCGCACCCTATTTTTGTTTCATCATGGTTGGGTGTACGCCAAAACGCATCACCGCAACTCCTTATAGGTTTCTTCCGGCACCGGCTCGCACCACTCGTTAGAGGTGCCCTCACCGGGCACTTCCACTGCCAGATGAGAGAACCAGCAATCGGGTGCAGCACCGTGCCAGTGCTTGACCTCCGGGGGAATATTCACCACATCGCCCGGATGCAGCTCCAGCGGAGCTTTGCCCCATTCCTGATAATAGCCCCGGCCTGCCACGCAGACAAGGATCTGCCCGCCACCCTTTGCGGCATGATGGATGTGCCAGTTGTTCCGGCAGCCCGGCTCAAAGGTGACGTTGTAAATGCCAACCTGTGCGGTGGACAAGGGTGCCAGATAGCTTTTTCCGCTGAAATATTGTGCAAAACCGTCGTTGGATGCACCGATGGGGAACACCATTTCACTCTGGTGCTTTGCCTTGGCATCCTCTGCAGCGTCCTCTGCCCAGACTTCCTTGGCCATGCGGAAAGCCGCCCACGCCTTGGGCCAACCTACATAAAACGCCGCATGGGTCAGGATCTCTGCAATTTCAGTCCGGGTAATACCGTTGTTTTTCGCTGCCGTCAGGTGATACCGAAACGAGGAGTCCGTCAGTCCCTGCGCCATCAGTGCTACCACCGTCACAAGGCTGCGGTCCCGGAGGGAGAGTTTATCCTCTCGGCTCCACACCTGCCCGAATAGTACCTCATCGTTAAGTTCTGCAAATTTTGGTGCAAATTCGCCCAGAGCATCCCGCCCTGCTGTCTGTTTCACTGCCATTATACGTTCCTCCCCATCTCGTAAGCCTGTGCCATGGCAGGCGTACCGCACACTGCACCCGGCTCGTAAACGCCACATGCTACAAGGACTCCCTTTTCCACGGCACCTTCCACACAGTCTGCATAGCCCCGGAAGCAGGTCAGCGTAGTGTCCGCAGAGGCTTTTTCCTCGTCTGCCATGGTGGTGATGTAGTAGAATTCCTTGTCTTTGACCTCAAGCCACCGTGCCACGGTACGGTCGATCACTGCCTTCAACTGAGCACTGATGGAGTAGAAGTATACCGGGCTTGCCAGCACAATGACATCGGCATCGATCATCTTTTGCAGGATGTCTGCCATATCATCCTTGTGGACGCAGGCTCCGCCGTGGGTGCTGCAGTAGTAGCAGCCGGAACAGGGAGCCAGCTTTTTCTCAGCGACCCGGATCTTTTCCGCTTTGTGCCCGGCATCCTGCGCTCCACGCAGAAATTCATCGCATAGAATATCCGAGTTACCGCCCTTCCGGGGACTGCCAGACAAAATCAATACCTTCTTGCTCATAGGAACCTCCTTGACAGCGGAGTGCATCCGCATTATGATGTTGATAAAGTTTGATTTTATCATACAACTTAAAGCGCACTTTAAGTCAAGGGCTTTTTGAAAAAACGGAGGTTTCAGATGATCTATACTGTAGGCGAAATGGCACAAAAGCTGGGCGTACCTGCCTCCACCCTGCGCTACTACGACAAAGAAGGGTTACTTCCCTTTGTGGAGCGTTCCTCCGGCGGCATTCGGATGTTCCGGGAAAACGACTTCGAGTGGCTGCAGGTCATCCGCTGCATGAAAAAAGCCGGAATGTCCATCAAGGATATCCGGCAGTATATTGAGCTTTCCATGCAGGGAGACGACACCATTGACACCCGGCTGGAAATGTTCCGGCATCAGCGGGAGGTGCTCACCCAGCAGATCCAGCAGTTACAGCACACACTAGAAACTGTGGAATACAAGTGCTGGTTCTATGAAGCCGCCAAAGCCGCTGGGACAGTGGATGTCCCCGGTGCGATGACCGATGCGGACGTGCCGGAGCAGTTCCGTGCCATCCGACAGGAGCTGCGGGGACAGAAGATGCCGAATGGCGAAAAATAAGAAATGCCGTTCCAGTTGCTTTTGGAACGGCATTTTTCTTAATCTTCTAACCCATGGCTCCCGGTTACGTTTTTCAAGTATCCCTCCGGGTCACCCTTCAGAATCAAATCAGCATAGCCCAGTGGGTCATTATAGATGAGATAGTCCAACTCCGACCTCTGCGCCATGGTCACATTCAACGCATCCTCGACCCCGGTGCAGTCGATGGAAATTTTTCTTCCATCCCGGAGCAGCAGTTCCACGCACCCGGTGTCCATGTTGAATTTGCAAGCTCTTTCATCGTACTTCATGTTCATGTCCTCCTGAAATCATATTGTGGCTTATGTCGGTCAATCTATGATTTCGGATTTCATCTTCCACGGACACCTGCATGGAACTTGTCGGGGCAAAGCCCCTCCATCTGCTAACGCAGACCGTTCCGTCGCTTAAAAGCCCCACTGGGGCTTTCATTGCTTCGCAAACGCTAATTTTCCGAAGAAAACAAATAATCCGAACCCATCTCCTATCGGAAACAAGTTCGGATTATTTTTGTTTGGTCCACCTGACGCATCAACAGACGAACTTTCGTCTTTACGTTTCGCCGATGCGCTTTTTCATTGATGGGCCATTTGTTTTGTCCAAAAAGCTGTTTACCGCATAATTGTAATCGAATTGCAATCGTTTGTAAACAGAAAAATCCCCCGCCAGCATTCCACTTTGGACTGCCAGCGGGGGATTTTCTATGCCTTATTCAGTTGTTCGGCAAGTTAGTGTACCTGCTTTTTCAGGTTTTCCATCACTCCGTCTGCCTGGATTGCAGCCTGAGTAAAGCTGTTGTTGTTCCACCATGCGATCAGGGCGGTGACCGTGGTGATGCCGGCGGTCACAAGCTGCTCCACGGTACTGCTTTCAATTGGGATGATGGGTTTTCCCATTGCAGAAAGCATCTGATTGGTAAGAGCCAGCAGCAGGCAAGCGGTACGGACGATAGTTGCGGTCGAGATTTTGAAGTTACCCATAATTCATTCCTCCATGTTGTCCTGTTCGGACTTCTGTTTCAGGATTTCAATAGCCCCGGTCAGTTCCTTTGGAATCGGCACCCCCATCAGGCCAGCATTCTCAATGATGGACAGCGTCTCGTTTGCGATGAACGCGATCACGGTAGCGTCCCGGATAAAATTAGACCCCATCACCGTGTCGAGGTGGCAGGCCACCAGCACGATCAGCAGGGTTACACCTTTGCGGCACAGCCCCTTCCACCCGGCGCGGGATTCCAGTGTGCCGTCTTTGCTCTTCGGGCTGGCGTGGAAAACCCCGGCGACCACAAGCCCCGTGATGTAATCGACTGCCATGAACAGGATCAGCGTCGAAAGTGCCGCATCCCATCCGCCGAATTGACTTGCGATCAGACTGCCGATTACTCCAACCATGGTGCAAACTCCATTCTTCACTACATCACCCATCTGCTTTTTACCTCCCGCACATCGACGTGGACAAAACCGTCCGCGTGGTATCGTCCAATGCCTCCCTTGCCGGGAAGCAGTGTTTCGACGTAGGCCGCCAGTGTGTCCACTGACACGCCAGCGATCCAGATGTCAGCCGCCTTGCCATAAAGGTGCTGGCTGTACTTGGCCGCCTTCTTCTGCTTGGCGTTGTGGCTGGCAGTGCGGAAAGCACTGTTGATGTTCACAGCCTTGCCGAAGTGATCCCGGATTTTTTGCAGTAGAGCCACAAGCTCGTCATCAATAAAGATTGGGTCGCTGCCGTCTTTGCACTTGAACTCCCGGACGTGGAAGTTCTTGCTCAGAGCCTTGCTCCCATCCTTCGCATAGGAATAGGCTTTAATCGCCATTGTTGTTTTCTCCTTTCTGGCTCAATGCCATTTGCAGCCGCTCGACCCACACTCAGCCACCAGCACTGCAAATTCGCCGCGCTCTGCGGTCGTGTCCGCACCACTGGTTTCCAGCCGGGTCATCAGCCTTTCGCACAAATCAGGCCAGCCCATCGGTTAGTCCCGCTCCTTCTGCTTTGCGGCCAGCAGGCCGGTCAGTTCCGTGTAGTGCCCATCGGTCAGCTTGCCAGCAGCGTAGAAGATATCGATCTTCTCAGCCAGACCGTCGATGGTGCCGCGCTGGATCATGCGCTTGCAGGTACGATACAGAACCATTTCAGATGATTTAGACATAATGTTTTTCCTCCCTATCAGGTGTTATCAGCGTTATCGGTGTCGTCCGTATCGGAGACACCCAGTTCCAACATGGTGATGCGATACTCCTGATCGACCACCATTTCGTCCGTGTCGCTCTGTGCAGCTTTCAGGGCCGTCACCGTTTCCGGCAGCTGTTCCAGCTCCTGCTGCTTCTTGGCTGCAGCTTCTTTTTCTGCCCGGGTGGGCAGGCTGCATTTTTTCCAGATAATCATGTGAATCCCTCCTTACTGGAATGCGCCGCTGACGGCTTCGATGTAGCCACCCTCGCCGGATTCGCCGCGCTCCACGCTGACGCGGAAGTTAAACGCCGCGCCGTTGGTGGTGGTCTTATTCTCAAAGACGATGTTCACGCCTTTTTTTACCTCGGTCGTGGCATCCTGCCAGACCGGGGCCGCGTCCTTGGCGTTGTTCGTGACCTCTGCCTTGAACACAGCGTCATCGGGAATGCTGCCCGTCACCTGAAGCACGGCAACGGTAATGTCGCCCTCAACGGCCAGCGGTTCAGCCAGCGTCACGCTTGCGGCGTGGACGGCCTTGGTAAAGGTCGCGGACGTGCTGACGGTTTCCTTGCCGTCGCTCACCTCAACGGTGATGGTGTGGTTGCCGTTCAGGATTTTCTGGAATCCGGCAGCGCTGGCCGTCTGCTCAAAGGTCAGGGCCGTGCCGCTGGCAACGCCGGTGCGGGTCTTGGTGGTCTTGCCGTCCAGCTTTTCGGTGACAGTCAGCGTGTCGCCGTCGGCATCGGTAACGGTATAGGCGAAGCTGAAGGGTGCGTTCTTCTCTCCCAAACTCGTGGAGCTGGCGTTGATGGCCGGGGCCACATTGTATCTGACCGTGCGTATAGCGGACGTGGTGTAGCCAGACTCCAGGCCCTCGGTGTCGTATGCCTTGACCCGATACATCACGGTGGACCAGCCGTTGGTGATGGTGTCGGTGTAGGTCAGCGCGTTGCCCTTGTACACCTGCGTGTAGGCGGAGCCACCATCGGTGCTGCGCTCCAGAATGTAGCCGCTCAGGTTGCCATCGCTGTCACTGGCCGCAGTCCACGAGATCACCAGCGTGCTGCCGCCCTTGACATCCTTCGGCACCGCGATTGACGGCGGCGCAGACGGGGCGTTGTTGTTGACCACCGTTACCCGCGAGCTTGTGCGCCAGCCAGACTCCAGACCCTCGGTGTCGTATGCCTTGACGCGGTACATCACGGACGTGGTGCCGAAGGCGATGCTGTCCGTGGTGCTGGTGGCCGTACCCTGATAAATCCGACTCCACGACCAGCCGCCGTCGGTCGAACGCTCTACCTTGTAGCCGGCTAAATTGCTCTCAGCATCAGAGCTTTTTGCCCACGAGATTGAAATGTTCGTGCCGCCCATGATGGACGAAGGAACGGAAATGTTCCACGGAGTCGAGGGTGCGGTGTTAGTCGAGACCGTGCCATCATTAGATACAAAGAGAGTAGAGGGCAAAATCAAAGCGGGGCGAACATCACAGGAGTAGTAGTTCCAGCGGCCGGCGTCGTAGGAGCCCTCGGGGTTGACGGCCCAGACGCTGCCGTAATTGTCGGTGTGCGGAGAGCGCAGCCACCACATGGCAGTGCTGCTGCCGTTGTAGGCGACACGCTTGCTGTTGCCGCCAGAGCCGCTTCCAAAGTACGCCAGCCGGGTACCATCCTTGGGGAAATTGCGATCGTCGCTGGTCGTCCAGCCAACTTCATAGCCGGACAACAGGAATACTTTGGTGGAAAGACCATTTGCGCCGGTGGCAAGGCTGCCGTCCCCGCCGCCTGTGCCGTTCAGGTACGGGATTTTTACCTGCTTAATAGCTGCCCGGATGTCGCTGTCGATGAGGTTGTAGAACGTTCCGTTCAGGTATGTGTGGATGCTGGAATCCTTGTAGGAGTTATTGTTGCCGAACGTGTACGTTGTGTAGATGTCCTTCATCAGCAGCCAAGTACCGTTGCAGCTATCGTCATAGACGCTGGACGGCTTGCCCTGATGCACGATGATGAAATCTTTGGCCGCACCGTTGACTTTGATTTTGACGATGCTGCCAACGGCCTTTGCGCCTAATCTTACATTTGCCATAAAAATTCACCTCCTTACTCAAAATTCAATCCTTGACAGATCGGCGTTCCACACACCTGTCACGGTCAAGCCGTCCAGCGACTCAAAGGTGACGGAGAACGGATTTGCCGTTACGTCGGTCGCGATCTTCAATTGAAGGATATCGATATCCGCCTGCATCTTTGCAGCGGCGATGCGCAAGTCTTTGTGAGACTCCGGGGACAGGTCGTGCTCCTGAATCCGCTCTTCGACAAACAGCTGCAAGCTCTGCATCTCAGCGCTCAGATTGATCACGATCTCCGCATCCCGGGAGATCACGATCACCACAGTGAAAACGAACTCAAACTCCTGATCGGTGGAAGCCGCCGGGATCTCGACACCGCGGTCATCCTGCACGAGGAGCAGGAGCGTATCTTCTGCCGCCCCGGTCTGCCGCCCGAAGAGGGCAATCTGATGCAGGGTGTAGGTATCCTCCGCGCCGGTAATGCGAATCTTCACGCGGCGGGCAGCGCTGCCGTTTTCTTCAACAGACTTGATGCCCAGCAGCTCAAGCGCATGCCGCTCGCCGGTGACGTCGGTCTGCGCGTGGAGCACAGCGGCATTTGCAAGACCGCTTCCTCCGACAGCCTGCGTAATCGTGAGCTGCTTGCCCGATACGGCATCCATCAGCAGCTCAATGCCGGCATCGGTATAAGCCAGCGTTTCCCAACTCATTGCGTGTCCTCCTTTTTGATTTCAGGCATCCGCACCGATGCAAGGATGCTTGTGCCGCAGGGTGCGGCGGCAATGTATCCTTCTGGCGGATTCCGAGGTTCTGTTACATAGGTTATTTTTTCGAGATGAGCTGTCAGCCTTTTTGTGTATCCCAGAAGATTTTCTATCTCATCTACCGTTCGATGCTGCACTTCTGCATCGGTGATGTTTGCTCGAAGCCGCCAGTGTCCAGGTGTTCCGTCATAGTCGTACCATTCCACAATCTCAGAGTTTGGATAGATTGCAGAAATCGCCTGCTTCACCGCCCACTCAGTGCCGCAATACCGCCGCACCTCCATGGCCGTCTTGATAACTCTGCGCTTGGTTTCGATGGGGTAATCATCCCTGTACCAGTCCACCTTGAACTGCGCCGCCAGAATATCCAGAATGTTCTCCGGGACAGAATCAATGGCCGTGTAGACAAAGACTTTGCGGACCGCTTCCAGCTCCCTCTTTTGCCGCTCCCGGAATACTGCGTCCAGCACTTTCACCCAATGCTGCTCTGCAATGCCGGGCGGCAGGCCCTCGATCAGGCCTGTATCTTGGAGTTTAATCATCCTCGATTCCTCCGTAGACAATGTTGCAGCTTGCCATCTTCGCCACCTGGATTTCAGATACTTTCGTGTCCACCGGGGCTGTCAGCTTCGGTCGTTTCGCTCCTGCCTCCCGAACGCGCATGATAAGCTCCGCCGGGTCAATATCCCGACCGATTTTTCTCTGCCACGTCTGGTAGCTCTCCACCGCCTGCTTCACATTCGCTTGGATTGTGTAAGCGTTCTTCGCATTGCTGGATGCAATGTAATAGGTTAGGTCGATGTTGTATGGCACTTCCGCCGGGGGCGTTCCGACCACCAGATCACCCATCGGTTTCTTTACCTCCGCAAAATACCGTTCCAGCTCCCGACATTCCTCCGTGGTAGGTAAGCGACCATTCGCCAGTAGGAAATAGATGTAGATGGTATAACCATCCTCGCAGATAATCTTCGTATCCGAAATATCGCTGCGCCAGCTCTTTGTGAAATACTCATACAGATCATGCGGTCCCGCCACCGACGTGTTAGACGGTGCGAGGTACGCCCGCTCTGTAAGGGAATCGTCGCTTTCCGTTTCGGTTCCTCCGCTGGTAGCCGATACATTCGTCACGGCGGCAACATACGGAATTGGATCCACAAGCACGTTGACCTCGCCAGCCGCAATGCCGGTGCTGTCTGCGCCAGCATTCGCCGCCACCGCCGGAACATCCACCGTCAGCTCGCCCGCCGGAATCTCTGCATACTCCGACGTGTAGAAGTACCGTTTGTCCGCCGTGCGCACCTGCACTCCTTCCGGGATGCTGGTGACACCGGCTCTTTCAGCGGACAGGGTAAACCGCAGCACCGTCGTGGCACATCCGGCCTGCAGCCGTTCCGCGCCCACCAGAGCAGCCACGTTGTCCAGATTGGTGCCTGTGCTGGTTGGGAGCAGCTGTGCTTTCAGGGCTGCCGTCGCGTACTCGATCACATGGTGGGAGCGGTGCGCCAGCGTCAGCAGGAGAAGCCGCGCCTCATTGCATCGTGCCAACGGGGTACTTTCCGTTCCGTCAAGCTCCTTGTCGAACTTTGCATATAGGGCTTTGCAGTCCTCGACCGCCTCTTCCAGCGTTTCCGCTCCGTCAATGTTGATCTCAGGAATGTTCTCAAACTCTTTGATTTTAGACAAGCTCGTACACCACCTTCGGGATCACTTCGCCCTGTTTCAGTTTGCTTTCCAGCCAGTCCACCCGTACCACCTGTACGCGGGGTTCAAATTCTGCTGTGCGTTCCGTCACCTCCCGCACATACAGGGCCTTTGCCACTTCCATGGGCTTATCAAGAAAAACACCTTGGTCAATGCCAAGGCTTCGGTCTCCCTCCTGACTGCCAAGAGGGGTTGAGTACAGCGTGCGCAAGCACTGGGTAACATCCTGTACTTCTTCCTGCGCTGCACTGTCTTCGGACAGAGCAAGCACCGTGCTGCTGATGTCGATCATCCCACATACTCCTTTATCGTCAGGTTCACCTTACACTGCACCAGCAGGCCATGCTTTATCACAGCATCCCAGCTGTCGCTCATGCTGGTAATGGTGAACCTGTTTTTTGACAATGGGGCAAAACCGATGATGAAATAATGGACTTCTCCGTTTTCCGTCATCTGCTTCAACCGATTCAGCATCTTTCTCGGATTCACGCCGTGGTCGGCATCAAGCAGAATGTCGCAGGTGTACTCCATGAGCTTTGGAGCGATGTACTCCGACTTTGCCTTTCCGCCGATCACTTCATGGTCCACCCACTTTGCGCCGGAAGTCCCCTTGAAGTTGGAGAGCGTCAGCGTCCGCAGGTGTCCCACGGAGAATATCACGTCTCCGAAAATTCCCACATACATATCAGCACCTCCTTACACGGGCGGAGTAGTGTCGCCAGAGAGGCTATCCTTGTGCGTGTGGTTCACCAAGGACTTGCCGGACACCACCACGTCGCCACCGCCGCCGGTGATGTTCACCGTTCCGGCACTGGCCGTGATGGTGCTGGCGGACAGTTCCATGGTTCCCGCGGCCTTGATGGTGATCCCCGCCGGGGAGTTGATCGTAACCGCCCCGCTTTTGCCCACCGTTACCGTTGCACCGCCCACTTTTATTTCCAGATTTTCGGCTTCGAGGATTTTCTTTCCCTTCACCTTATCCGTCAGTTCCTTTGCGTCTGCATCGAACTTTCGGTACGCCTCTCCGTTCTTGTTGGAATACTCCTTGCGGTAGATCCCCTTCTTGCCCTCTGCCGGTTTGATTTTCACGTTCCAGATCGTACCCAGCACGACAGCGTCTTCCGGGCTGTCTCCCGGGTGCAGAACCGCCACGAGGTCTTCCACCTCCGGCATACGGTATTCCCGATTGGAAATGAACGGCACTTTCTCGGTTACAGTATCGTCCCGATCCGGGTAGTGGACTTCACACAAACCGTTCTCGTAGTCGATGGAACTCACATAGCCGATTCTGAACTCACTCATGCAAATTCCTCCTGTTCTACCTTGCTGGCCTTGATCTGCGTTTTGTAGCCGCCGGAGGGAGAATAGCTGTGCTCCATCTCGTCGATGAAGTATTTTCCGGCCATTTTCCCAAAACCCACCACATTGATGCACTGGGCAGACGCTCCCACCGGGTAGCCCGGAACAGTAAAGCTGATGGTTGTTGCGCCGTGGTTGGCGTTTTTCAGCTTTGCAATCAGCCGGGCTTTTGCATCCGCCTCACTGCTTACCTTGCCGGATAGTTTCAGCTGCCGTTCCTCGGTACCAACCTTGACGTTGATGTTGATCTTCTTTTGCTTGTTTGTGTAGGTGTACACGCCGCCGGTGTATGTCCCGGTCAGCTTTGTGTTCCACTTAAAGCTGCCCTCTTCCACGCATAGAGCGGTCTTGTCTGTGAGCGGAGCCACCTCGTATACCGTCCACACGGCATCCTTGGCCTTGTACTTTTCCCGGTCATACACCCACAGCTTTTCCGTGTATACCTTGATAACCAGCGCATAGGTGTCGCAGAGGTCCTGCAAAAACGCGCTATCCGTTGCATCCTGCTCCTTTGCGTCAATGTCGTGGTCGTCACCGTCGAACTTCAATTCCAGCCCGTACCGTCCGGCGATTTCCTCCGCAATCTTCTTCACGCTGGTTTTCTTCCATGTGAAGGTACGGTTTCGTTCGCTGAAACTGGTGTCGTTCGGCTTTGCCACGCCGCCCATCGTCAGCGTATCCGGGGTACTGGAAAAGCTCAGATCGTCCAGCACAAAAGCACCGCACTCGGCACTGTAATCCCGGTAGCCACTGCCGACGCCGCCGATGTTCCAGTTCTTGACGGCAATGGTTGGGTAGAGTTTCACGCCCTTCTTCGGCATCCAGTCGTTTTTCCACTTCTCGGCTCTGGCGTTTACCGTGATGCTCACGCTGTCGCTCTGAGATGCAGCCACATCCGTATACCGAAAACTTTCAACGTCAGGGGCGATCTCTTCCGAAATATCTTCGTTCTCATATTTCAGCAGGATTGCTGCCTGTCTTCCTTTGGGTCTCGCTGCTGTCAACAACATATCAGGCACCTGCTTTCCATGGCGGCAGGGTGCCGCTCTTTTCAGTTGGGAGGTCTGGTGTTGACAGCACCGTCCCGGAATCGAACCGAGTAATCTCGATATACTCAGGGTTTGCCTGCATCAGCCAGTCGGTTTTCAGCTCGCTGCCATACACGTTGTAGGCGATCTGGTCCCATGTGTCGCCGGACTTCGTTGTGTAATCAAGTGCCATATTGTGTGCGCCTCTTTTCGCGTTCGTACCGTTCCACATACTCGCAGAACTTTTCATAGCCCTCATCCAGCAGAGACCGCAGGTCGTTTGCATCCATGCTGCCGTAGATCACAAAGTTCGGAGCGTAAACGTAGGTGTTGCCGCTGGAACTGGTGTAGCTTCTCTGGTAGCCACCGCCACCGGAGCTTTCGCCCTGCCCGGAAGAACCAGAGCCGCCGATGTCCGGCACGCTCACTTCCTGCTTCCGGTTCTGCAGGTTCTCCATCATGGCAAGGTTCTGCCTTGTCAGCTCAGGATTACCCGCCGTCGGGAACAGGGACACATTGCTCAGGTCGTAGTTATCCAGATTGGACAGCCACTCAAGCTGTGCCTGCGCTACGTCCGCCCTGCGGACAAGGCTCAGTGCCTGCTGCACTGCGGAATTATCCAGTATCTTCTGCACCGTTGCATTGCCCGATGCAGCCGCACCTTCCAGTGCATCCGCCGCATAGTTGGCAAGTTCCGTCGTGCGCCGGAATGCCACGCCAAAATCGGATCCTTGGAACATGGCCGATGCAATAGGAACGCCAAGCATCTTGCCAGCCTGCATCCATGTGTCGATGTTCTGCTCACGCTGAGAGCGGCGGAAGCTGATGATTGCTTCGGTGCCTGCTTCGCCAGCCAGAGACGGGCCATTTGTAAAGCCACCGTCTGCAAACTTCGGCAGTGCCACTTCGGTCAGGTTGAAGCCGAACTGCTTTCCGCGCAGGCCGGGCACCCAGTCTGGAACCGTGAAGTTGATCTTGTTCAGCGTGCGGATGATTGCGTTCGCCACGTTCACGACAACGCTGACAATGCCCTTCACCAGCCCGATGATGCCCAGCACCACAGGCTCTACCACCGGCAGCAGCTTACCGATCACGTCAATTACCGTCTTGATGGCATTTACGAGAATCGTACCCACCAGACTGACGACGGTAGAAAGCAGCGGCATGACCGCCGGGATGCCCTGGTTCACAACAAAGCCGAACACCTCAACCAACAGCGGTTTGATGTGGTTCACGCCGAGGTCTACGATCTGGCTGAACACCCCCGCAAAGGACTGGATCAGCGGCATGACTGTCTGGATGGCAGGCATTGCCGCCGAGAACACATCGCCCAGATTCAGGCCGCCGATGTTGAAGCCAGACAATTTCTGCTGGATGCTCTGCAGCCCTTCGGTGGTGGTGAGCTGGCCGAAGACCTGTTTGATTTTGTCTCCAATGCCAGAGATTTTCCCGGTGAACGCATCAAAGACGGCAAGGCCACCCTCACCAAATATCTGGCCGACGATGTTCCGCACATCTTCAAAATGGTCGCCCAGCAGGGAAACCACCGCAACCATGGTTCCAAGGCTTGTAATCGCTGGGCCGAAGGTTCTAAGCAGTGACATAAAGCCACCGCCCAGCTTTCCAGCCACAGCACCAATGCCGCCCGTCAGGTTCAAGCCACCTTTGCCAAAGACAGCCTTTGCACCAGCACCAAGGACATTTCCGATAGTTGCCGTCGCCGTGCCCGCCGGGTTCGCCGCTGCGATCATGGCGTTCACTGCATTGGTCGGAATGTTCGCCACGTTGTTGATGTAGCCAGTCGCCCCGAAGATTTTCCCAGCAACAGCCTGCATCGGCTTCTTCTTCCCGCTCGTCAACGCATCTGAGTTCAAAGCGCCGATCGCGCCGCCTGCCAAAGAACTCAACCGTCCGGCAATGCCGCCCTGTCCAGAGCTGTTTGCCATCCATGCGCCCATTTTTGCAGATCGCAGGATATTTTCCCGGTTGCTCCACAGCCCCTTTCCGCCGGAAACGGTGTTCTGGAAAAGGCTGATCGGACTGAGCAGCCCCATCAGGTTGCCGACGGTGATTCCGCCGAATCGTCCGCCGGGTGCACCACTGGCCTTGCCGCCGATTGTCAGGTTCTTTACCGCGCTCAGTGCGGTGCTTCCTGCGCTATATGCAGCAGGAGCCATGCTCATGGCTCCAAACGCTGCAATAATCGCAGCAATGCCGCCTGCCGCCTGCGGGCCGTTGTTCGCAAGATAGTCAATGCCCTTCTGAATCCACGGCAATGCCCACTGTGCTGCCGCCCCGATGCCCTCAACCGCCGTGCGCAGCAGCGGCAGGATGGAGTTCGCCAGATTGGACAGATCGGGCAAGTTTTCGTCGATGCCCTTGTAGATGTCCAGCTGCAACCGGGTCAATTCTTTCTGCGCCGGCAGGAAAGAATCTCCGAGGTCCTGCATCAGCACCGTCTTGGCGTTATCCCGCATGGTGCGCAGGCTTTCTTCCGTTCCCGTATTGATAGCAAACTCTCGCTCCATACTGCCGGAGTAAGCAGATTCATCGCCCACTTCGGACAGCGTTTTCATCAGCAGGTCAAGGTTGTTTGTGACCTTTGCGCCACCTTCAACCGCCCACTGGTTAAACAGCGTATTCAGTGCGGCAATTTTCCGTTCGTCCGGCAGTTTGTTGATGGCTCCGAAGACCTTCATCAAGGTTCCCGTTCCGTCTTTCTGCATGGAGGATGCAATGCCCGTGGCCGTGAATCCCAGTTCCTCCCACATTTCCTTTTGGGCTTTGGTTGCGCTGCTTCCCTTGGAGATGTTGGTATAGATTCTGGAAATCGTGGTGCCCGTGCGTTCCGTGTCAACGCCTGTCGCCTGCATCGCCGTCGCAATGGCCGCCGTGGTCGAAGGATCAACGCCAGCCAACTGGCCGATGGAGGCCGACTTATTCACGCTGGATGCAATTTCTGCCGCCGTGGTAGCGTTATTGGCACCCAGATAGTTGATCTGGTTCATCAGGCGCATAACATCATCATGGCTATAGTTGGTCTTGTTGCCCTCAGTGTCTCTCTTGGTGAAAGCAACCTCCCACTTTGCCATGTAGTCGCCAGCAGTCTGGTCATCCAAATCCATAGCGGTGGCGGCAACAGCCGTATCACGCAGAATACCGCTTTGCAGCTGCTCCGTTACATCCTTGCCAGACTGTCCCAGAGCAGCGCTCATGGTCGTGATCTGTTCCGTGGTACGGGGAATTTCCGTACTCAGGTCTTGGATGTAATTCTTCATGTCGGCATAGTTCTGGGCGAATGTTTTGCCATTCTGCGCCATCGCATTGGATGCCTTGCCGGAAGCATCTGCCAGACCATCCACATAGCGCATGACCGGGGCCATCTGCGCTTCCAACTTTGCCGCCTCGTTTGTGACCTGCTTCATGCCAACCAATACGCTACCTGTCAGCGTTGCGCCGAGCGCAAGGCCAGTCTTTCCGACTACGCCCAGTGTTTTTGCCACTGTGCCCGCCAGAAAATTTGTGCTTTTCAGCCCATCCGTCAGAGAGCCGGTCAGTCCTTTTACTTGGCTGATGCTTCGTGCCAGTGAAGGATCAACCTTGCCCATGATTCGGATACTGAGGTCTAGTGCCCCATTTCCTGCCATACGTCTGACACCTCCTGGCACAGCTCAATCAAATCTTTCCTTGGCATGGAAAGATAGTCCGTCAGGTTAGAGTGCGTCGCAATGGACAGTTGGATCGCTGCTTTTCGCAGTGCCTTTGCTCCGCCTTTTACTCGAAAAAATCAGCGTCCACAGCGTCACGCAGCTTTGCTGCCTCGCGCAACGGCAGCCCGGTGAAAAAGTCCTCCGGGTAGCCGGTGCCCATGCTGGCGATGATGCAGACGTACAGGTAGTTGCGGCCGGTATTCACCGGAGAGAAGCCGCCAGCTACCATGCGGTTTTCCGCCATGGATTCGCTCATGGTGTTCAGCTCTCCCACGCCGGAAAGGTCCACAGATTCAAAGGTCTTGCCCTTGATGTCCTCTTTTCCGTCGCCGTTGTAGGTGTAGGCATTGTCGAACTTTACAACGTGGGTTTTGGGGTCGTTCTTGACCTTTGCGTTCAGGTTGTTCAGAATCGCCGTCTGCACCTGCTTGATCTTTGCACGGGGCATGAGCTTGAAGAACTCAACGGGTTTGCCGCTGGCCTTGGTTGCCACTTCCTGCGCAAAAGAGGTGGTAGCCTCCACTGCTGCCAGCGTTGCGATCTCGCCCGCCAGATTCTTCTGAATGTCGATCATATCCTGGATCGTCATACCGTCCATGCCGGACAGGTCCACTTCGTCGTACTCGGTGCCCTCGAACTTATAAGGCTTTGCGAATTTCACAGTAAGATTACCCATCTTGATGTTTCCTTTCCTTAAAAAATCAGCCGCCCCACACGGAGCGGCTGAAATCATCCTCTTATCAGATCAGAGCGTTCACTTCGGCAAGGATATCCTCGCCGTCCACATAGTATCTGCCAGCATACTTGTCGATGTCAATGACGGTCACACCGTCGATTTCCACCAGATAGCGAGTCACTTCCAGCGTGGTGGAGCTATCCATGGTAGATGCCCGCTTCAGCTTGCCGGGGTCAAGCTCTTTCGGCTTGCCGCCCAGCACGATGCGCAGGCCCTTATAGGAATAGCCGCCGTTTTTGTTCTCGTTCTGCATGGCTGCACGCAAGGTGATCTGGACAGACTTTCCGGGGTGCAGCATTTTGGTGGCGTAGCTGTACAGGGTGTTCCAGGTCAGCGTTGCCTCCATGCTCTCGAACTGGCCCGGCACGGGGCTGTCAACGTCGCCGCCGATGCCCATGCCGTTCACAGTAGTGGTTTTGTTCTTGATCTTGGGCAGAGTTACTTCATCCGCCAGACCGATCATCTTGTCGTCCCCGGTGTAGGCGTTATAGTTATTAACGACCTGCGGGACGAGATCGCTCGAAATATTCAGGCTCATGGTTCATATCCTCCTATCACAGGTTCAGAGCGGTCACGAGGGAGGAAGATTCATACTCCATCGTGTTGTTGACCTGCTTCATGGGCGGGAACGGAGTGCAGTACATCCAGAAGTGATAGTGGCCTGCCACCAGCTCTGCTTCGGTGTTCTTCTCCGTATCGGCCACCATGCGGTAGCTGGCGCAGACCCCGTTGGAGACGTAGGTGCTGCCCTTCATGTTCTCGCTGTCGATGATACTCTGCAGCCGCTTCGGGTTCATGGGCTTGTCCAGCTTGCCCATGTTGTCCAGCACAAAGCTAGTCCACGCATGGTTGAAGAAGCGGCGGACACACAGGAACATATCCTTGGGATCCGTGTTCTTCGGGTAGCAGGCCGTCTCGTTTCCCCAGACCACGAAGTCGCTGCTGGAACGGATAAAGGTTGCAATGCCCTGATCGTTCAGGAAGGTGCCCTGCTCCTGATCCAGCAGCATCTCGGTGCCATCTTCCAGACAGGCGGCAGAGATAGGCACGGTGACGTTGGAGGGGCTTGCATTGGGGCAGTCGTTGTTCTGGCCGTCGTTATACACGGTGGCCGCTGCCGCCATGGTGCTGCCGCTGTACACAGTATCGCCCACCTTGCAGAACAGCCACAGAGCGTATGCCTCACGGGAGGTTGCGGTCTGCTTCGTCTTCTGTCCCGCCACGTCGGTGTACTTCTTTGCGCCGGAAGTGCCGCAATCGAGGTCGATGTAGCAGACGGCATTGAAAACGCCGTTGATCTTCCGGCACTTGGCCTGCAGAGCAGCGCACACCAGCGCATCTTTGGAGAATCGGGGTGCCAGCAGAATACCGGGAACCTTGCCAAACTTCGGGTAGACCTGACGCACCACCTCAAGTCCAGTTTCCTCCCCGGTGGTAGTGCTTACGCCGCCCACGATGTCGGCGGCGGTCACCTTGGTCGGGTCCAGAATGGAGCCGGAAACACTCAGCGTGGTTGCGTCCTTGCCCTTGCCACCATCGAGCAGCGCGATGTTCACAGTACCGTCGTCGTTGAAGGTGGCGATGTAATCCGTTCCCTCGGTCAGAGCCGTTGTGTCCTTCTTGACGACCAGCTTTTTCAGCAGCAGGCCCGTCTTGTTGATCTGCGCCACGCCGTCGTTGACCTGAACGGTTGTAGCATCCAGAGGGGTGGTATGCTTCCCGGGATCCAGCACGTTGATAACGACAATGGGAGCCGTGCCCATCACCTGAAAGTTTGCGCTGATTGCCTCGCACAGAGTGTACTTTGCAAAGTCGTCAGACCAGCCCACAGCAGCCACAGCCTCCTTGTAGGTGCTGAGGTACAGCGGGGTATTCACCGCCGCTTCCGGGTTTGCCAGCTGGTTGACAGGCGCAGTGCCCACGATGACCTGCAGGCCGGAGCTTACCTGTACCGGCGCAGAAACGCTGGTGGTCGCTTCGGTCAGGTTAAAGCCATGAGAAGTAGCCATTGTTTCATCCTCCTATCACAGCACAGAAACGGCGTTCTGGTAGAGAAGGTTCTCCCGGGTGCCGTTCTGCTCCACTTTCACCCGCATCTCTGCGAGTTTTTCACGAGGAACGATCAGAGCTTTTACGACCGGGTGTTCCTCTGCGATCTCGGCCAGCTTTTCGGGGATTCCGTCCACAAAAACGGTGTACTGCGGTGCAACGCCCTTGATGGTCGGGCCGCAGTAGGCAACAGCCTGCACCGCCGGAGCCTTGTCCACTGCGGCAGCGGTTTTCTTTTCGTCACTCATATCAAAGCCTCCACTTCTTCGTTTCTCAGACCGTTGGGGGTCTTGCAAACGAGATTCACGATTCCCCAGTAGTAGTAATCCATGTCATCTTCAGAAAGCTCCCACTTGCGGGGATACGTCACTTCAAACGCACCGCCAAAGACGGGCTTGCGCTTGAAGTGCTGCATAATAGTTTCCTTGATGTTCACGGTATCTACATACCCCTGTCGGTCTATCCCGCGGTCATAGCAGCAGATCACGAGCTGGATCAGCACAAGCTGCGGGTCCTGCTCATTGTTCTGCTCACCGCTGGTCTCGATCACGATGATGCAGGGGTACATGGAATCGTTTGTGTCCACATCATCGTCGTCATTGGTCTGGATTGGCAGGAACTGTTTGAAAATCTGCAAGGACTTCGGGCTTTCCTGCCCATTGAACTTCATATCCCGAAACAATTCTTTCAGCTCGTCGATCATAGCCTGCTGGCACATCTCGCTGGTATATCCAGCGATTTTCTCCGCCATATCAGATCACGCCCTTTCTCTTGGCATTGGCAATTAGCTGCCGCACACGGCGTTCTGTGTTCTGCTGCAGCATCTGCTCCACCGTCTGCTCCTGCATCTCCCACACGGTATGGTGCATGGCAGAGCCGGAAGGACTGGACAGCGTTGCCAGCTTCTCGTTTGGTTTCCAGCGTTTCTTTCCGCTCTCCGTGTAATCCTTATCCGCAGGTACGCCGAGCTGACGCTGCACCATGCCGACATGCCCCGACTTAAACTTCACGAGGAAGCCTTTGCTCTTTGCGCTGGTTCCGCCGAGGTCTATCATCGGGCTGCCTTTCAGGACGTGCGCCTGAAAGAACGGTGGCGCATTGCGGACAGACGGTCCCATGTAGGGTTTCGTGGGGCTGGTTCGGAAATAGCCCAAGTCTGCCCGGAATGCGCCGGGATCGTTCTTCATAATGGCAAGGATCGCCGCAGGGCGGCGGTTGGTCGCTTTCTGACGCTGGCGCAGGTCTTCGATCATGCGCTTCCCAGCAGCATTGAGGTCGTATCGGTTCTTAACTTCCTGCAGCATGAGTTTTCTCGTCTGACGTGCGGTGGTATTGACAGCCACCTTCAACGCCGCCGGTGCCTTATCTGCCAGAACGCCGAGTGCCCGGTAAACTTCCTCATCGTTGACGGAAACCGTCATGGTGGAAGCATCGTACCCAGTTTTGAAATACGCCATTTACCTCACCCTCTCAAGCTCCATGCGGTACACGCCAGCTTTCAGGGAGCAGGATTTAATTCTGTAATCCCGCTTCTTGTCCAGCGTTATGAGCTTGTCGTTCTTCGGCATTGGGCCGTACTCTTCCTGTTTGACGAACAGGAGCAGATCAGCCTTGTACATACCTTGGTCGAAGCTCTGTTTTGCGCCGCCCTCCCAGTGCGCTGCACGTTCGCCAGTTCCCGGGTGCTGGGTGATGCAGACCATCTCTTTACCATCGACAAATCGCTTCTCTGCAAATTCATTCAGGTTAAAGAAGACGTTCTGCACATCCAGTGCCACCCGGTCTTTGAACGTCGGCAGCGGCTTCGGGTCGCTTGGCGTACCGTACTCTTCATCCACGTCCAGCATAGTCTTAGCACACCTCAGCAACCAGCCAGCTGTCCACCTTGTCCGGGATGGTCAGCGGGCGGGTCTGCAGTTCGAGGATCATGCGGTCGGGGCCGTGCTTCACATAGGTGCGCAGCAGACGGTTGGTCTGGGCGGTGATGGTGCGCTTGGTATCGTCGATGTAGGAAGTCAGGCCGTAAGCGCGCATGAAGTTGGGGTTAGAGGGCAGCAGAGCGATCTTGTTGTCATCCACCAGCCGCTTGGTAACGGGGGCAGAAGGATCGGTCCAGTCGTCCATATAAACCTCACCATAGGTGTAAATATCCAGACTGGGCTTGCTCAGGTGGCCGATGTAGCGCGCGCCATTGGGCAGGTCCTTGGGGTTGATAATGCCCAGTTCGATGCGGCGGTTGTCCAGCATATTCTGCACGTTGGTGTCAGCCAGGAAGTTGCGCAGGGCAGTCTTGCCCATAACAACGTGATCCACATTGGCAAAGCCGTTTTCCAGCACCTGATCCACCCAGTCTTCCAGATTATCCAGAGGCTTGGCGGCAGATGCGCCCCATTTCTTCGTGCCGTCCAGCTTCACCTTGTTGGTAAAGCCGAAGTCGATCACCTTGTTCACGCCGGGTCCGACAACGGGAATCTGGCCATCCATGATGGTGCGCACTGCCATCCACTCCTCGCGGCGGGTAGCAGCATCGTTCAGACGCTGGTAGTCCTCGATCAACTGCTTGGCGGCACGTTCTTCGGGGGTCATGCCGGAATACAGGTCCTCACCAGGCATACGCTCCATTGCATCGTTTGCGGTGGTGACAGTCATAGGGTTAATCAGGGGCGGAGTAAAGCTCTCGGTCTGATAGCCCTCATTCTTGAGCACCTGGCCGCCGGCCAGAGGATGCACGAAGGAAGCCATGCGGCGGTCGCCCTTCACAACGTCGATGTCCACGCTCTTGGTGGCAAAGGTCTTGATGTTGGTGAAATAGTTGTCCAGGAAGAAAGTGCGCACCGGGGGAGTGGTGCGCACGACCTCGGCCAGACACCGAGGCTCATAGATGCTGATTTCGTTAGCCATAGTTGTTACCTCCTATCACTTCAGGAAGATGCCCAGATTGCGCAGGGCAACTTCCACGTCTGCTGCTTTCACGCCCTCGGGCAGCGCCAGACCGTCAGCGAAAAACTCACCCGTCAGATAGATGGGTACTTCCTCGTCTGCCGCTGCGCTGTCTGCGGTGATGCCGTACAGCCCGGTAACGGACAGAGGATTACTGCCGTCCACCTTTGCGATGGGCTTCACCTTGCCATCGGCCAGCAGCACCGGGGCGTGTGCCTCAACTGCTGCGCTGGCCTTTTTGGTAGCCTTGGCGATGCCGATGTCCGTGCCGGCAATGAAATACTCCGGGGCGGTGGAATAGGTCTTTCTTTCCATATCCATGCTCATAACCTTGTCCTCCTTACTTCACACCGTTCATCTTGTGAATTGCGTTCATCAGGCCCTTTTCCTGTGCGTTTTCCGGCTTCGGGTCCGCAGGGGGCGGATTCTGGATGTCGTTTGCGCCGGAGTTCTGGGCAGACTTCTTCGCCTTGTCCAGATAGTCCTTGCCCTGAGCGTTCTGCTTTGCCTTCATGTTGGCAATCACCGCCTTGGCAAACGCCGCAGAATCCACAGGCTTCACAAACTTTGCCTCGTTTGCCTCGTCCTCAGCACCGGGAATGGTGCTGTCCTCGATCTCCTTGATGCGGGTACGCTCGGTAGTGGCAGCGTCATTCTCGATCTGTGCCACCATATCGGGGTACGCCTTGCGGAGATCATCAACGGTCTTGATTTCCATGTCTTTTACCTCCCCATGGTCGTTGTGTCCCGGCAGTTCCGCCGGGGTTTTATTTTCAGGCCGGGTGACAGGCTTTTTTGCCTTTGCCCGGTTTCTGACAAATTCGGGTGCCTCGTTGAAAGGCAGGTGGGTGCCGACGCTGTTGACGAACAGGATGCCGTTGCGGTTCTCCACCACAGCGTCTTCCTCAGCGTCGTCCACCTCGTCCACAAAGCCGTTTTCCTTGGCTTCATCTGCCGTCCACCAGTTTGTTTCATCCATCCACTTTGCGCACTCGTCTGCATCGTGGCCGGTCTTCTTGGCGTACAGGGAGACAATGCTCTCTCTGGTAGTGTCCAATGCCTTCAGGTAATCCCGCATCTCAGCCGCCGTCAGGTAGCCACAGATTCCCATACTCACCGGGTGGACCATGTAGGTGCTGTCAGCTGCTGCCACCACCTTATCAGCGTGGCAGGCAACGATAGTGGCAGCACTGGCGCACAGGCCGTCGATATGGGCGGTCACAGTGGCAGCATTGCGTTCCAGCTGATTGCCAATGGCCTGAGCTGCAAACACGTCACCGCCGCCGGAGTTGATGTACACGGTGATCTCGGTCACATCGCCCAGAGCGGCGAGATCGTCCGCAAACTGTTTCGGGGTGACTTCATCGCCCCACCAGCTTGTTTCGGAAATGTCGCCGTAAAGAAAAAGCTCCGCTTTCTGGCTATCAGCCAGATTGCAGAACTTCCAGAACTTGTTATTTGTCGTCTTCGGGGTCGTCTTGGAACTGGGTTTGCCCATCGCACCCTACCTCCTTTATTTTCTCCATTTCGGACTTGCGCTGGCGCATATTTGCCCGCCAGCTTCCTCCTGTCATCTGCGCCGTTTCCTGCTCGGCAGTGCTGATACCCTTGTCCATGCGCAGGATCGCCGCCTCGATTTCTTTCTTCGCGTCCAAGTTGGTTCTGGCCGGACCATTCCATGTGCAGCCCATGTAGGCTTTCGCCACCGCCGGATCATCAAAGAATCCCGGGGCATTGATACGCCCGCGGGCCACCGCCTCGGCAAACCACTTTTCGTAGGTCGGCTGGCAGAAATCGTCTGCAAAGCTGTCCCGCAGCGTTCCGCAGGTGCGCCAGAACTCGTTCAATGCTCCGCGGCTGGCGGAGTAGTTGGACGAAAACTTTTTGTACAGCACCTCCGACGGGATTTCTACGCTCGTCGCCACCTGATTGGACATCGCCATCATAAAACCGTCGTAGGTGGTGGTCGGGTGTTTCGGGTCGATCAGGTTTGCTTTTTCGCCCGGGGCAAGGTCAAACACCGCCGCCGGGCTGAGGTTGATTGCCAGCTCATCGGCAGGAGTATCCGGGTTGTCCGCTTTTTCGGGCGGGTCTTCTCCGAAGGGAGCCATATCGCTCTGCCCATCTCTCTGGATGAACAGGGTAGCGCAGGACGAAACGATTGCTGCGGAAAGCTCTGCGTCCGTGTATCTTCCCATCTGCTTCAACGTGGGCAGTGCGGGAGCCAGCAGTGGAACGCCGCGCCGCTGCCCGGCACGCTCTCTCTGTGTAACACACAGAATGTTCGGTTCCCCGGTCTCCGGGTCATGTGCTTCCACTCGGATCCACTGCAGCGGCACCGGGTTTTCGTATTCCAACGGGTGTCGATTGGCCACCCAGTAGGCAACGATTTCTCCGGCTTCGTTGGTCTCCACTCCTTGCACGATCTGAAACACGCTCTTGCCGTTTACCTTTCCGGGGGCCAGATGATCCGTGCGGTCAGGGCTGCACACCTGGTCTGCTTCGATCAGGCGCAGCTGCAGCGCATACGGCCAGTGCGGACGCTCCCGAAACTGAACTGCGGCAAACACGTCTCCGTTCATCAGGAAGCTGGTAAACGCCAAGGTCTGCAAACGCCAGAAATTGTCCATGCCGGCGGCATCGCAGGCTGTGCTGTCCGCCCAAAGGCTGAACTCTCTTGCGATCTGCGCTTGCAGCTGGTCGGCTTTTTCTTCAGTCAGATGGAGATAGTCGGCATCCACCTGCGGCGTGGGCACCAGCCCGCTGCCCACCACATTGGTGCGCAGCGTCTTGATGGCACCCGTAGCAAGCGGAATGCCCATATAAGCATCCCGGCTCCGTTTGCGCAGGGTTTCGAGGTTATCCTCAATGTCTTCCTTTGCGCTGCCGCCGCCGACGCGCCAGCTTCTCATAGAGCGCGATGTGTGGGATGCACCATAGTTTCCATATCCCGTGCCGTTGTTCAAGACGGATAGGGCAGTACGGGCCACGGCGCGGCGATACCCCTTTTCGGGGGAGATTGCCGCGATTGCTTTATCCAGAATATTTGCCATGGTTTCACCGCCTTACACGTCATGGGGCGAGAAGTGATACATACGGTTCCTGCCCCGGCCACGCTCTTCCCGTTCCGCCTCGGCCACCTTGTTTTCCCAGAAGATGATAGTTTCCCGAATCTGTTTTAAGCTGGCCCGGGTAAGCTGCATCTGCTCGATCTGGTAGCTCTGGCCTGTGGAAACAGCTGCTTCCGCTTCCAGCCACATTTCCAAATGTCGCTGTGCGTCCTCTTTTGAAATAATTGCCATCGGTTAAATTCCTCCCGATCTTCTTCTTCGGTACTGGTGTTGCTGCTTTGCAGGGCGGGCGGTTTCCTCGCCGGGCACTTCCAGGCCTTGCGGGTTCGAGATTTCCAGTGCCGCCGTCGCATAGTTCCGAACGTCGAATGCCTCATTGCGCTTTTGCGCCGGGTCCTTCAGTTCCCACCGTTCCGCCTTGCGCCCGCCTTTCCAGCGGGTCACTTTATGTTCTGCGGTCAGCATCTTGAAATAATTCTCGTCATAGCCTGCATCTTCTGCCGCCGGGAAGTGGCAGTAGTTCGGCCCCTTGATAAGCACTTTGAGCCGGGCAAGGACATGGTTCTTGCCGGTGTCAACGCCTAGCGTGAACAGCTCACCTTTGACCCGGTTGTTCTTGGTCGGGTTGCGGATGTACGGAACATCCATACCGCCGCGGCCTTTGATTGCCCAGATGTGGCGGTCTTCCCGCTCTTTGCAGAAGCGAATGACCTGATCCGGGAAATGTCCGCCGCTGTCCATGCAGACAGAGCGGAGGGACAGCTCTGTACCGTCCTTCTTTTTCCACGTCTGAGATAGAAACTCGTCCAGATCGGCCCATATCTGGCCGCGCTTCAAGTCACCAAAAATGCGCTGGTAGCGGATACCCCAGCTTTCTTTGCCGATGCCCCAGCCCACCACTTCGATCTCGAAGCGGTTGTCCTGCGTATCGACACCGGCGGTCAGGTAGATCACGCCGTCGGGCACCTCGGCCTCGTAGAACTCCCGACGGTCGATCAGAGCGGCAGATTCCACGGTTTCGCCCGGTTCTTCCCACGGCAAGCCAAGGTTCGTGTTCACGAAGACCTGCATCTTCTCGTAATCGCCGCGGGCAGCGTCCAGATCGGCAGCAATGAATTTTGTCACGATCTCGTCCCACCCGCAGAGCGTGGACCCCATCTTGTTCATGTGGAAGCCGCGCACGGACCGTTCCGGGTGCTCCGGCACCCACTTGCCCTTTACGCTACCTTTCTTCCAGCGGTATTCGTTGTCCAGACAGCCGCACTCGGTGCAGCGGTACTGCACACCGCCGTCCGGCCACTTGTCTTTGTCGAACACCATGTTGTCCCACACAAACGGCTGATAAAAGCCGCAGTTCGGACAAGGCACCGTCCATTCTTCTTGCGTGGAGTTGTTGAACTCGTCCAGAATGCGGCTGGCGGCTTTTGTGGTCGGGGTGGAAACCATGACCGTTTTGTAGTCCCAAAAGGTCGTCTGGCGTTCCTCTGCCAGCATGACCGGGTCGCCCTCTTTGCCTGCGCTGGCCTTGTAAGCGTCCACCTCGTCTGCCAGCAGCACTTTGATGGGGCGGCTGCGCAGGTCTGTGGGGGCATTGGCTCCCACGATGACCAGCATTCCGCCGGGGAAATTCTTTTTCGAGATGGTGTTGCCGGAGTATCTGCTCTTGGTGTTTACCAGGCCCCGGAGTGCCGGCGTATCTCGCAGCATCGGGGTCAGACGGTCTTTCGAGAAGGACTCGCCCAGATTCACCGTGGGCTGCATCACCATGATGGATGCCGGGTGGTAGCTCATGTAAAAAACGATGGTGTTCAGGATCAGACCCTCGGTCTTCCCGGCCTGCGCACACATCATGGCAACCACCTTGCGGACGTGAACATCTCCGATAGCATCCATGATCTCCCGCTGGAACGGCGCAGCGTCCGTGTTCCACTGCCCTTGCGAGGCAGAAGCCTCAGCAGAGAGCTTTCTGTATTTATCTGCCCACTGGCTCAGTGACAGGTTCGGTGGCGGTTTCAGTCCGTCCAGTGCCCGGCTGAACATCTCCAATGTCTGCGGTTCCAGATGGATCATCGCCATGGTTCCCGCCTCCCTTTTTGACGCACTGCCGGAATGGGCAGAATGCCGTGATCTCGTTCAGCCGGGTGCCCCATACGCAGCCCCGGCATTTATTCTTCCTGCTCATCTTCCGGCTCCTTCTCTGGCTCGGCCAGTGCAACATCCGGGTTGCTTAACTCAATGAGGGCTTCCTCAACCGCTTTTTGCAGGATGTCGTGAGCCTCCACCGGGTCTGTGAGCTGCGCCATGGTCTTGGCGTACTTGGTCGGGATGGTTTCCAGACGGTTCTTGAAATTGGCAAAGATAGCTTTCAGACCCCGCTCCACATCTTCGGTGCGGTGCAGGTCGCCTTGGGCTTCCTCCATCTTCATTTTCTCGATCTTGCCCCGGGTCTCTTCCCGGTCCGCCCTGGCAGCCGTGAGACGAGATGAATCGTCCTTGTCGCCGATCTTATAGGTGAGATACTGTTTGACGACGGTTTTCATGTTGAAGATGCCGGGTCGTTCCTCAGACAGCACACCTTCGTCCCGCAGCTCCCGCACCCGGCGTTCTGTTACGCCCAGCACTTCCGCCACGGCCTTACTGGTGTATAGAGCCATCTTCGTCACCGCCCTCCGGCACTTCGCCCGTTGCTCTGATCCGCAGCAGCTCTAACCGCTGGCGTTCCAGCTCCATGCGGCGGTCGGCTTCTTCCGCCGCCCGCAGCGCACCGGCAACAGCGGCAATGCGGCCCTGCGTTTTGTACAAAGCATCCTGCAGTTTCAGAATACGGGCAAAGGGGGTATCACGGCTGTACATTCCCATGGTCTGTATCTTTCCGTCTTCTTTCTTCCCCGTCTTGCCGGCCTTACCCGGAACGCGCATATCCAGTACGCTTGATGTTATCAATGTGTCCGGGTCCATGTCCTCGTACTCTTTGATCTTTTCCAGAATCTTCAGCTCCCGCAGTTTGAGCAATCCCATCTCGTGCTGCAGTGCTTCCACGCCGTTCCGGGGTGCATCGTCAAAGGTTCCCCGTTCCGCCGGGGTGAGCTTATCAAAGAAAATTCTTGAATAGGCACCGTCCTTCTCGGCGTTCAGGTTGCCCGCCGGTGCCCCGCCGCCGGAGTTGCCCGCGGCGTTCCGGTTTCCCGGTTGTCCGCCGGGCTTCCTGTCGGTGGGAGTATCCCACCCGTCTTTCGACTTCCACCGCCGGACAGTATCGTACTTGAGGTGCAGATCATCCGCCAGCTGCCGGAGACTGACTTCGCCGCCCTTTTTCTTCCGGGCCATGTACTCAGCGCGGGCGGCATCTCGCTCATCGCTTCGCCTTGCCATTTATGACCCCTCCGTTTTCGAGCAATAAAAAATGCCCTGCCAGGCAAAAAGTCTGACAGAGCATCTATGTGGTGCCGCCGGTCCTGCGGCACACCCGGATATGAGAAAAGCCCCTCGGTGCTTCCACCGTGGGGCTTCTTCCATAAATCCACTGTACCAATTATACCACTAAAAACGTCTCATAGTGTCTCATCTTTTGCCCCAAAAGGCCGTTTCTGGGCTTGTAAATGTAAACATTCTGTGAACTGCCGCTCCTGACAAGATGGTTCCTCCCGATTTTGTTGACCTCAACAAGATCGCTGTCTGGATGTTTTGGCGGCACTGACAAATCATCAGCCGCTTGCAAATTGTAAGCAGCCACCATTTTGTTGGTTCCACCAATATGGTATGCACCATCCCGGTGACGCCACCGCCATGGTGCCCAAATCCCTGAAATTTTTGACCCGCCCCCTTATTTTTCGGGCCGGAGGGGGGAAGCCCTTCAAAAAAATTGATACCTAGAAAACTTTTGGGGCTTCGGAACCCGCATTCGCCCCGCCCCGGGGGGGCAGTACCTTGCTCATCGGGGCGGCGGCGGTGCCGGAGATGGCCGAGGCCGGGCCGGAGAAGGAAGGGGGGCAGGGGGATAGATAAGGCGAGTTCTAGCCCTCTAGGTCTAAGCCCTAAGCCTAAAGCTCTATCCCGTTAGGTGGAGAATCTGACCCCTCCGGCGTTTGGCTGGCGGCGGGGTGCCGGCGGGCTAGCGGCTGGCGTTGTCGGTAGGGTCTGGCAGGGGTGCGGGCAGCAGGGCGGCGGGGTCATCAGGGCGGCGGCGGGTTCCGGCTGGAAGGAGTAGCCCGGGCAGGTGATCGGGCGGGCGGTCCGCTGCTCATCAGGCAGGCCGTCACCGCCCAGGCCGGGCAGATCGGGCAGGTCGTCACCGTGGGCGGCGCGGTTCTTCCCTGTGCTGATCGGGGCGGCGGCAGTCCTTCCCGGTGCTGATCGGGGCGGGCAGCTGGCAGAAGAAAAGCCAGGGCGGACGGCGCAGGCCGTTCACTCTGGCTTTTTCGTTTCTGCTGATTGAGGCGGGGCGGATCCTTCCCGGTGCTGATCGGGGCCGGGGCCGTCGGGCACTGGTTCCGGTCGCACCTGATCCACCCGCACGGGGCACCGGGCACGGGTGCCGCCGGCACCGTTCCACCGGGTCAATTTTGCCGTTTGCCGGAGGGGTCAGATTCTCCACCTAACGGGAGTGAGAAGCAGGTGTAGGGCTTTAACCTAGCAGGCTAGAACTTTCCCCCAGTAACCCCCTATAGTCCCCCTTCTTCCCCGGATTCCGCCGGGGTGAATCCATCACGGGTCATTCTTTCGGCACAAGCCTGTAAAATATAACTTTGCATACTTTGACCCGCTGCGGCTGCGGCCGCTCTGATTTCGTCGCCGCGTTCTTTTGGTGGGCGAATCTGGATTGAATCGCATTTTGCAATATACCGGCTGTTTGAAATTTTCTTTTTGTCCGAGATAGGCATTATATCACCTCTTTCGCGCCTGCGTTTATTATAGCAAAAAAAGCGGCATTCCGCCATGCAAAAATCAACAAGCATTCCGTCATTCTTTTGTGCAAAACGTAGAAAGCATTCCGTCATGCTTGACAATTGGCATTCCGTCATGCTAGAATGCAGCCACAGCAAGCGAGCCGGACAACAGCCGGACGGTTGCGAGTAAGCCGAAAGGAGAGCCGACACATGAGCATTGAATTTTTCAAGCTCCCCGCCGCTTTGAAAAAAGCGATCTGGGCCGCCTACCTGGCAGAGTGGAAAAAGAAGCAGGCAGCAAAAAAGCCCGCCACCCACTAAAGCAGGTGACAGGCTTGCAAGATGAATTTTCCACAACGCATCTTGTAAGCTAGTTTACCACCGAAAGGCGGTAAAGTCAAGCGGATGCCCTGGCAGGGTCGCACCGCTCAAACAAAGCGGCCCCGCCCCATAACCCCGGCAGCCCGCCGGGGCAAACCTGAAAAGCAAAGGAGCAAAGAACATGACACTTGCAAAGAAGATCACCACCGCCGCCGCACTGGTGGCCGCACTGCTGGCAGGCACCGCACCAAAGGCCGCGGCGCAATGCCCCTACACCGTCGGCCCCCTGGGCCGCTACATCGCCCCGGCCATTGTGCAGGGCATGACCGCCACCGATGACGGCGCGGTTGAAGTCTGGTGCACCGACGCGCTGGACGGTGACGACTGGTATTTTGTGGTGGACGCTGAAACCGATCTGCGAATTTATGACCGCGTTGACCTGGTGGTTGACGCGAACGGCACCCCGGAAGATTTCAGCGATGACAAAGTGATTGACGCGCTTTACTGCCACGGCTGCACCGAAGATTGAAAGGAGCCTGCACCATGATGACACTTGAACAGATCCGCGAACGGAACCGCAAGGAGAACGCTGCAGCCCGCCGCCTTCAGGCCGCCGGGTATCGGCTGGAAGGGTGGGACCCCCGCACCGGGCAGCGGATCGCCGCCCAGATCACCGGCGAGAACACCAACGACGAACGCCGCACGTTCTACGCCTTCCCCACCTGGCAGGATGCCGCCGCCGCTCTTTTGGGCTGAACGCCCCGGACGCCTTAGCAGGGCCGCACCGCCAAGCGACCCCGCCCCACTACCCCGGCAGCCGCCGGGAGATCATCCCGAACATCAACCACAACGAACAAAGGAGAACGAACCATGAAAGGCATGACCAACAATCAGATCATCATGAACGAAGCCGCGAAGCTGGACCCCGCCACCCTGCACGCCATCGCCACCGCGCACCACACCCCGGAGCAGATCGCCGCAATGGCTGCAAACGCAGTCACCACCGACGAGAACGGCGACGAACAGCCCGCCACCATCGCAGACGTTGAAATCATCCTTGCAGCGGCAGAGCTGCACACCTTCGATCACTGGAAGAAAGAAGGCAAGAGCGTCAAGAAGGGCGAAACGCATTTGATCGAATGCTACCTGTGGAAGTACACCACCCGCCCCAGCAAGGCCCAGCGGGAAGCCGCTGAAGCCGAAGGCAAGGAAGCAGCCCCCGCGCCGCATTTCTACCCCACGAAATCGCACCTGTTCAGCTGCTTGCAGGTACACGACGCAAAGCAGGCCCCCGCCGGCCGCTTCGGATCTGTCGCCGCCATTATGGAGTATAACAAAAAGCTGGCCGCAGAACGCAAGGCCGCAAAGGCAGCAGCAGAGCAGACCGCCAGCACCCCGGCCCCCATCATCACCGAAGAACACCACGAATTGCCGGAGCTTGTGCACGTCGATCCGCTGCCCACGAAAAAGGCCAGCAAGCCCGCTGCCACGAAAAAGCCCGCCCCGGATGTGCTCCGCAAGGCAGAGCGGGAAGCAAAGGCCGCTTTCCTGGCTGTCCCCGAAACCGACCGCAAGGGTCAGGCCGCCGCGCTGGATGCCTGGCGCAAGACCCGGAAGGCCGTAGAGGACGCAAAGCAGGCCCCCGCCGCCGTAGCCGCGCCGGATGAAGCACCCGTGAAACAGCTGGACTTTGAAAGCATCGCCGCCGGGCTGCTGGCATGACCCACCACCACGAAACCGGATATTTTGGCAGGGCTGCACCGGGCAAAGCAACCCCGCCCCACTACCCCGGCAGCGCACCGGGCACGAAAAACAGAACGAAAACGAAAAGGAGTTTTTGCAATATGAAAAGAGCAACCAGCACCCCCGCCGGGCTGAACGTGAAGAAGATCACCGCCTATCTGAAAGGGCAGGCAAAAAGCCGCAACGCCGTTCGGATCACCTGCCAGAGCGGCAGCGTGTACATCATCACCGGCTATGCAGCGTTCAAGCTGCCCGCCATCCTTTACCGGGATGTTATCCAGCCCGTGACCATGCAGGACGCACCCGCCGACGGCGTGACCATCGTTTCCAGCGATGCCGGGTTTGTGGTCAACGATCCGCACCAGCTGACCGCCGCGCAGATGTTCCAGAAGTTCAGCGCCTGCAAAGAAGAAGTCAAACGCACTTCGATCTTGCAGGAAGTCGAAGCAAAGGGCAAAGTCTGGGGCATGTTCCGGATGTTCCGCAACGGATCCCGGCCCATCATGATAAATTCGGAGTATGACGCTTTTGTGGATCATCACGAATTTGTTTACCACAGCAGCAACAGCCCGTTTGCGCCCATCCTGGCAACGGACACCGTAGACCCGAAGAAAGCCGCCGTTTCCGTGCTCATTGCCCCGATGAAGGCGAACGACGAAATACAGCAGGTATGCAACCGCCTGTTTGCATGATACGAAAGGAGAACGAAATCATGAAGAAGTTTGACAACATCTTTGAACAGGCCCGCGAGATCATCCGTCAGCAGTGGACACTGCAAGACCTGCGCCGGGAAGCCCAGTGCACCGGCAGGCCCGAAGCGGTCCGCCAGCAGATCGCCGCCGCCCGGCTCCGCCTCATCTGTGCCCGCCGCGGCTACCAGCTCAACGCCTGACACGAAACCGGATGCCCTGGTAGGGCCGCACCGGACAAAGCGGCCCTACCCCACCGCCCAGCATTCCGCCGGGCATATCACGAAACACGAAAAGAGGTTTACACCATGACCACCCCAAACGATTCCCTGGACTTCTACCCCACGCCGGACAGCCTGGCCTTTGATATGGTTTTCTCCCTGCGGGAAGTAAAATCCGGGTTCACCACCTACCCGAAACCCATCCTTGAACCGTCCGCCGGTGATGGAGCACTTGCGCGTCAGGTCCATGCCCTGGCGTTCAACGTCCACCACGACTATAAGACCGGCGAGGTTGACCGCTACGACAAGGAAAAGGCACGAAGCGCAGAGCTTGACTGCATCGAGCTTTCCAGCGACTTCCGCGCAAAGCTGAAGAAAGACGGTTTCCGGGTGGTGCATGATAACTTTCTGACCTTCCGCCCCACCACGAAATACGCCGCAATCGTCATGAATCCGCCTTTCTCCGCCGGTGCCGCGCACCTGCTCAAAGCGCTGGATGTCATGCAGGACGGCGGCAAAATCCGCTGTCTGCTCAACGCCGAAACCCTGCGCAACCCCTGCACCAACGAACGGAAAGAGCTGGCCGCAAAGCTGGAAGAGCTGCACGCCACGGTAAAATATATCCCGGATGCGTTCAAGAACGCCCGCCGCGCCGCCCGCGTGGAGGTGGCGCTTGTGTCGGTGGACATTCCCGACCGGGAGCCGGTGAGCCGGATCCGGCTGGATCTGAAAAACGAAACCGCAGAGCGTTTGAAAGAAAACCCGGAGTTTGCCGCCCTGGTATCTTCCGACCCCATCACGGCAGCCATTGAGCGGTACAACGCCGCCGCAGAGGGTGTGCGCCGGATCTATGAAGAGTACAACGGAATCAAGTCGTTGTTTTCCTCTGCCGGCGCTGGTAAGAAAGAAAACCCTGTGATGGCTTTCACGAAATCTTATAACGACGCTATCCGGGAACTGCGCGGGATGTACTGGAAACAGCTGTTTGAAATGCCGCAGCTGTTCGATGCGATGACCTACGAAATGCAGCAGGATTACCAGAAGCGAATCAAAGAGCTTGAAGGCTACGACTTCAGCGCGTACAACATTCTGACCGTCCGGGAAGAAATTTCACGAAATCTTCTTTCCAGCATCGACCACGAAATTATAAAGCTGTTCGACGACTGGACGAACCTGCATTATAACGACGAGTACAGCAAGAACGTGCATTATTACAACGGCTGGTGCACAAACTCCGCGTACAAGATCAACCGCAAGGTCATTTTCCGCTGCAACGCCTTTGATACATACGATGGGCGTTTCTGCCCCCGGTACAACGCAACAGGCCATGTTGCCCAGATCGAGCGTGTACTGCACTTCCTGGACACGAACGGCAAGCCCTACAATGGGGACGAACTCCGCGCCGTCCTGGATGCCGCCGAAAAGAGCGGCCAGACCCAGAAGATCCAGCTGCACTATTTCACCGCCACGTTTTACAAGAAAGGCACCTGCCACATCGAGTTTACGAACACGGACGTTTTGAAGTCCTTCAACCTCTACGCCGGACAGCGCAAAGGCTGGCTGCCGCCCACCTACGGCAAAAAGAGCTATCACGATATGGCCGCCGCAGACCGCCGGGTGGTTGACAGCTACGAGGGGGAGGCCAGCTACACCGACACCCTCACCCGGCACCTGATCCCCACGCAGAGCACGTTTTTACAGCTGAACGCTTAACACGAAACCGGATATTTTGGCAGGGCTGCACCGGGCAAAGCAACCCCGCCCCATCTTCCCGACATTTACGTCTGGAACATCACGAAACGGAAAGGAGGTGTTTTCATGGTTCGATGTTGGATATACTCCGCTGGGCCGGATCAATGCCAATGCTACAACGTGGATGACGAAAACTTGGCTGATCTGGCAGCGCAGGCGCAATTCCTAGAGGACTTCCGTGCCCAGCGTGCAGCAAACCCGGCTTTATACCGGCAGCTGCTTAATATGCTGGTTCCCGCCGCCGATGCCATTCCCATGCGCAACTATACCGGTCTGCCGTTCTGACAGCCAGCCCCGGCAGCCCGCCGGGGTTATTCTTGCATTCCGTCACGAAATCTTGTTCTAATTTATCGCTTTTATTTGCGTTTTGCTCTATCATGACAGTAGCGAAACACGAAAAGGAGGTTTCCCGTTATGACTATGATTCCCGTCTTCGGCCCCTGGACAGAGCATCCCGCAGACACTGACGAAGAAAAGCGTCTTGCCAGCGCCCAGCAGAGCAAGACCAGCCCGCTTTCCGTGGACAAGGAACACGAAACCGGGGTTTTCTATGGATCCGGCAAAGAGCCGTACCAGGCCAGCCTTGCAAGCTGCACCTGCAACGATTTTGTAAAGCGCAAAAAGCCCTGCAAGCACATTTTCCGGCTGGCTATGGAGCTTGGTATCATTGATGCGGCCTATAAGACGGGCCGCATCACCGGCGAACGAAACGAGGCGCAGATCAGCTTTGCAGACAGTGTTGCTCTGGTGGAGCAGCTTTCCGACGCGGCACAGAACGCAATCAAAGATATGCTGTATTACACCAGTGAGCGCATCGACGACCGCCAGAATCCCATCACCTGTCACGATCTGGATCTCGTGCCGGAGCTGCGCACGTCGCCCCTGCTGCACGAAAATCCGTACCCGCTGGAAGAAGTGCTGAACGATCTGCCAAAGCCCTTTGTTGTGCAGCTGCTGGATCTGGTGCACCGGGAAGGCAAGCCGAAACGAAATGCAGCCAAAACCGTAATGGCTGCATGGCTGGCACAGAACGCACCCATGCTGGCAAAAGAGATGCCGCCTTGTGCATCCTTCTCTTTCGTGGAGGTGTTCGACAAAGCCCAGCGCGACGTTTACAAGTACCTGCATCGCAAGTACGACACGGAAACGGACTGGTACACCGGCGCAGAGTATCCCGCCGGGGCTGTTCCTGCGGCAGACGGTTCTGCTTACTACTTCCCAGAGGACAGAGTTACCGATGCCCTCACGAAACGCGGTTTCAATCGCTGCCTGAACGGTTACATCCCCACGAAATCGAAATCCTGACAACGAAACTTCATCTTTTTCTGCTAAAGATGATATTTCGGCATATTTAACCCGCCTTTTTGATACAAAACCTACAATTTAGGGGCTTAACTGCCCAGAAGGAGGCATTTCTACGAAAGATGCAGAGTTTTTCGCCCCTTGGCGGCTGGTCGCCGCCTTTGCTGATGGCTCCCGGCTCTTGTTCGACGGATTGACTGAAGAACAGGCACGGGAAGCGATGGAAGCCGCCCAGGAGCAGCACGGAGACATTGGTTACTGGAACCGGGTCACGGATCAGAACTATGAGGACGGCAGATACTACAAAACCATCCCCGAACCGCCCTGCGTGAACGTCGTTGACTTCACCGGTTACGATGGGCCGCTCGACGAAAACGGTTTTCCTGTCGGCCTGATGGACGAAATCGCCCAGAACGCCAAAGAGGAAGGCCGTGATCCGAACGAACCGCAGATCATCTTCAAGCGCAATGTGCCGCCTGATCCGCCGCGCGAAAAGTAAATCACGAAATCCAAAAAAGCCCGCCGGGTCGATGACCTGACGGGCTTTCTCTATAGCACCCGGCAGGCCGCACAGCCCGCCGGGTAATTTCTTGCCAACTTTTCCACATTTCCGGGTAGTCGTGTTTGTTTTTCTGCGCCGGGTGGATACAATTTGCGGAAGCGCATTTGCGTGAGGCCCCGACGGTCGATCTCCCCTATAGGAGAATATCGCCCTCAAGCCACGCATCTGCCCTGGGCAGGGTCTCGCGCACGTTATACGCGCGTGATAATAAGGCGGGGCACTCGGGCAGCCGTTCCATGCCCCGGCCAAAGGCCAGCAAAGCCACGTTCCGAAGCCGTTTCAAATGCTGGATGCTGTATCCCGCATCGACCTGCACTTCTGCCCATTTTTTGTGGCCGATGTAGTATTCTGTCAGGATCAGATTGTGGACACTGTCCAGGCGGTCAATTTGCCCCCGGATCAAAGCCTCGTCGGACTTCAAAAGAGCCTGCTGACGTTCCAGACTGCGCAGCCTGTCGCCAATGCCCAGATCATCCATCTTGCAGGCCATCGCCGCGGTGCTGTCCCCGGGCCGCCCTCCGCCGGGCATACCGTCCATGTTGATGCCTTTCAGGGTGTCCACTTCGTCGTCCAGAGCGGCACACTGGCGGCGGATGATTGAAAGCCGACGTGGAATGTCTGCGCAGTATTTCAGAATCGCTTCCGCCTCGTGTGTCTTCATGCTCTGCCTCCCGAAAAATCAAAATTCAGTGCCAAAGATGGGGCCTTGCCCGTTTACCCGCTCAACCATAGCCCCCACGCCGTAGATGTCCTCCACCACACGGCGCAGCTTCTCGTAAGCTACCATCTCGCCGTCCTCGGACCATCCAAGGAACTGCTCGAAGTTGGAGCGAGTCTCTTGCATAACAGCGGCGATCTGCTCCACGGTATAGCTCATGTCGTGCAGAGCTTCCACGCAATACCGGGCCACCATGTCGGCAGCATCCCGGCGTTCGGCAAGGATTTCCCGCTCATTGGTCGTCTTGCCCAGCTTGCCCGCCGGGAGCAGGAAAGTTTCCACCATCAGCGGCGTGGTGCGGTCTTCCAGTGCAATGCGGGCTTTCCGTGCCCCTCGTTTGTCCCGATCCAGCGTGTACCGTTCCGCCGCATTGTTCATCTTGACGGTCAGCACAGCCGCCTTTCCTGCGTCAAAACCCAGAATGTCGTGTGCCGCTGCTACAAAGCAGTATGACACGACCTGTCCGATAGCCTCCCGGTTCAGTGATGCCGCCGTTTTGGTGCGGCCAAGGTTGATCTGCCGATTTACAGCGTTCTGGATGCTCTGCCGGTAGTACGACGGCACTCTTGCTCTGCTTTTGCCCATGATGATTCCTTTCCCGCCTGTTCAGCCAGACGTTTCCATTCTTTGATCTCGTTTTTCGTGTCCGGGGTGATGATTTCCCGGAACACATAGCCCCGCGGCTCTGCAATCAGGTCAACAAACAGCCTGCGGCGGTAGATGTAGTCCCTCTGCGCCCGCCGGGTGAATTTTGACTTGATTTCCACCACTTCCACCGTTCCGTCGGCATATTCCAGCACATAATCCGCCGTATACCTTGCCGCCGGGAGATGGACAGCGCAGAAATCCTTTGCGGGCAGCAAAGGAAAGGCAACGTGCGGCGTTGCCTTGATGATCCTGCCGGACTGGATGCCCGGCAGCACTGTGCCAATGTAAAAATCATACTCGCCCTTGCTCTCGAAGACCTTCCCGATCTCCCCGGCAGTCTTGGCGGCAGCTTCCAGCGATACTGCCCCCGCCGGGGCTTTCCTTGCGCGGCGGTCGGCTATTTGCTTCTCCGCTTGGGCACGGTATCGAGGCGGTAGGTCTTCCAGTTCCAGTCTTGTGCTCACGGCTGGTTCCTCCTGTTTTTGTTCTTGGGCAGCTCCTTGCGGTACAGGCTCACGATCAGGTGGCGGGTAGAGTTGCCCGTGATGGCGACTTCGCACCGATGCAGGGTATACCCCGGGTACATCCGTTCCCAGTACGCCCGGTCTTCCAGACAGTTTTCACACACGTCCTTCAGCTTGCTTCGGCTCATTTTGTTGTCGTTCGGCCTAGGCATTTTGGGCGGCTGCAGGCCGTGGCTCTGCCGCCAGTGCCGTTTGCATCTGCGGTTCTTCACGATATACCGGGCAAGGCTTTCCACGCTGTTGTGGTCGAAGTGCAGCGGCTCACATCGAGCCATACCCCGGCCATTCCACGCCTGTTCCACCATTTCCCGGGTCAGCCCCGCCGGGTGCGTCATAATGACATGGTGATGGTGCCGTCCCAAGACTTCACCTGTTACAGGGTCCACGGTGCAATACTCCGTCACCACGACCCACTTTGGACGCTGGATGCCCTGTTTATCGCAAAGGCGGTAGAGCTTCTTGATTGCATTGGAGAAATCCCGGTCAGCACGGGCAAGGTCATTTGGGGCAGGGTGATGTTCGTCGTCGTAGGTGTATGTAACCGAGAAATCACCGGGGCGAAAGTTCGTATTTACCAGCAGGACGAGATAGCGGCCAGATTTGCGGAGGTTGTAGGCTTCCTTCGCCAGACTGGTGGCGAGTTCTTTCTTCCGCCGGGTGCTGGCCTTGTGCTCCTTCTCGGAGACCTCGAAAAGCTCCGCCTGCATGGTGGGCGCAGTGGCATAATCCTTGCCGCAGATATATTTCTGTTCTCTGACATAAAAGCCGCTGCCCATACCCACTGCGTCCTCCTTCCCGTAAACGTCCAATTTGCTGAATAAAGGCCAAACCGCCCACCGCCCGTGTACTTCTATGCTTGCCCCCGCCCCCGCTCCGGCGAGCTCTGCTGTCCGTTACGCCCTACTGCCGCGGGGAGACAATACAGGGGGTTCCCCCTGTACCCCCGTCACGGGAACGGCTGCTTCTAATCAAGCTCTAAGCAAGCTCTAAGCAAACTTTAAGCAAGCCGCTGCTCTCGTGTCCCTTAGTTTATCCTCGGTATACAAGCCCCTTGCCGCCTTCCCAAGGCGGCGGTTCAACGGGGCTTCATGTTATGTTGGAAAATTATTCCAAATTCAGTTTAACTTCCTCACCACGACAGAGTTTCAGAAAATCAGGGAGCACAGTTTTGCGTACCTGTTCCTGAACTTCTTTGAAGGCAAATTCATGCGTCCAAACCGGACGGCCCATTTTCTGCTCTATGTACTTGTGGCACAAACCGTTTTCCTTCGGGTTATCCTGTCCGCCAGTCATCACATAGCCGGTATACGCTTCAACCACGATTCTTTCATCCAGCGTCATACATCTTTCCCTCCTTCAGGCGACTCAGGCAGCGGCATCCAGTGCGAAACTCTGCACCCCGCCGGATTTTCCGAAACGCAGCGCCCCAGATCGTCAAACCACGAATTGCCTTCAAGCGTGCCCTCCGTCTGGTTTCCATCTTCGTAGTAAAGCCAGACCGTATCGCTCACTTTTGCATACTCCGGGTTGTTTCCGCGCGGGCAAGGCGTGTGATGCCTTGGCGGAAGCTCCACCTTTGCATCGCGCCACCACAGATTGCTTTCCGGCTCGATCGTCGGAGCGACAGATAGCGTTTTCTCTACCATCTCCACGACCCTTGCCCTGTCTTCTCCACATCCCGGTGCCCCTAACAGGCAGCCTTTTATGGTGCGAAGTTCCAATGCAAACGCATCTGCGTCAATCAGCCGTTTTTTCATGCTCATTTCCTCCGCTCTTTCGTTCGACAAGAACAAGATCATCCCATTCGCACGCATATCTCTTTGACGATCCATTTCTCATATCAAAGTCTGCGATAATATAGTCATCAGGATCGGCTCGGAGAACCGTTCCGGCCGTTTTCAAAATCTTCGAGTAAACCAAATCTCCAACTTTAATCCGTTCATCACGTTCTTTTGACCGATGCAGATTCAGTTCAATTTTCGGTTGCGGCTGATCCGACCGATTCAGCGGCTTATCAAAGCACACATTCATCCGGTCTCCCTCCGGCTTATCGTGCCACGCCAGCGCATGACGGATACCCAGCCAGACCTGTTCTGCCCGGTACGGAATGCGCATGCCGTCTTCGATAAGTGGGTGACAGGCAAACATCTGATAAGCTCTATCCATGTCGTCCTGCATCATGTTCCGATTTTCCAGTGCCCGGTAAAAATCTTCTTTTTCGTCCTCTGCGTTTTTGAATCGCTTTGCATCCATATCGGCATAGTGCTTCGCCATGCAGAGGTCTTCCGCAAGATCATTGAACTGCCCCATGTGCAGGCGCAGATACATCTCGCAAGCAGCCTGCACAGCTTCCGCCACCGGGCGGCTCATTGTCACCGTGACGGTTTCAACTTCCGCCGGGGTATCTTTTTTCTTGTCCATGCTGCCACCTCAAATTCTTACGGGCGGTGCTCCGTATCCGTCGTGCACCTCTATGCCGTCTTTTTCTGAAATGTACATCCACGTCTTGAATGGGAAATTTGTAGCCGGAATACCTGCTTCAAGAGCAGCCTGTTCCAGCATCACGCATGGCCCATAGTCGCACCCAATGGAGATTTCTGTCCACGCCTTTGCTTCTTCCTCAATCCTCATTGCCAGTTCTTTTTTGAAAACTTCAACCTGTTTCTTTGAGATTTTCTTTACCATAGAATCCGCAAGGAGACACGTCACAATAGACGTGTAGCCGTTATCCCCATTGCTATGCGGCTGGTTGGCAGTCACTTTTTCCACCCACCAGTTGACGGCCTTTTCGATGGTTTCTTTGGTCAAGTTCATGATGTTTTCCGCCTTTCTTTAGAAAAGTTGTTCCATCTTTTTCGGCCACCGGCGCTGACTCCGTTCCAGCTTGCAGATCATTGCTGCCAGCTGGATTGCTTCAACCGCCATATGAACAGCCCGGTGTTGCATTTCCTTCAGGTCCTCTTTCGGAATTTGCAGGTCCGCCTTGACTTCGTTCCACAGGCGTTCTTCAATCCACCTGTCCAGCAGATAACGTTCCACTTCCGTTTCGCTCATTTCCTCCCGGACCACCGCCCAGCCTTCATGCGCACTATGGAACATCGGAAAATTCTGGTTTGCTGCTTTCAGCTCCTTTTTAACCAGCAAGCGGACATCTTTTTCTACAGCGTCCATTCTTTATCTCTCCTTCTTGAACTCTTCAAACATTTTGTCGTACCGGAGTTTGTAGTCATTAAGGCAGTCTGGACAAAGTGCAACCTTTTCGCCAGCGGTGCCAGGTACTACAGTCCATTTCTTTGCAATTCTATCTTTCTCTGTTTTACTTACGCCTTCATCTTCCACGAATACAGTGAATTTGCACCGGTCGCAACGATATCTCGTTCCCGTTTCAATCATTTGCCTTTCCTTTCTCCGCCCCTTCCTGGGCAGCCAAGTCCTGCAAGTCATCGTGCATCTTTTCAACGATCTGCCTCTGCCGTCTCGACATCAGCTCTGCTATGATTTCGTCCAGATCATTCGCCACGTCATCTTTGATATTCATAGGCGCGACCAATGCCCGAAGGATCATTCCGTCCTTCACAGCATAGATAAACCGGCAATCCTGATTGGTAGGGCGTACACAAATCTGCGCAAATTCCTTGTTCAGCTCGCCTTCCACCGGTTTCAGCAGTTCTGACCGAATGAACCCGACGCTGCCGTCAGGATTTCGCAACGCGATAAGCTCTTCTCCGTTGATAACGATTCGCGTCTTGATTTCAGAGGTAGTTCCTTCATGTTCCGGCTCGTCATCCCACCTCACGCCGTACAGTTTTCCGTCGATGGTGTATTCTTCATGGTAGAAGATGTTCTTCATCTTCTTCTGCGGAATGCCCAGCATAGCGCCCAGCTCTCCCGCGTCCTGTGTTCTGGGGTAGCCATCCATGCAGTAAAAGGCACTCCCCGTGCCGACAAAAATTCTGCCGCCGTTGTTGATTACCTCACAATGACCGCAGTTCTTGATTTGGGCAGCCAGTGCAGAAAGTTTCATCTTTTCACCACCTCCACGTCCGGCTCTCCATCTTCAATGAACTTAGGGTAGGCGCTCTTTGCGTGTTTCCTTGCTTCGCGGACTGCTGCATTCGCATTTCTTGCTTCCAGCTTATACGGCAGATACAAATTTTCCTTCGTATAGCTGTCAATGCCAAACAGCATGATACTGAACTTTGCCATCGTTTGCTCCCTTCTATTTATTTTTTCTGTCGGTGGGCACTTCCGGGCTTGAACCGGGTGGGGCCTGTCCCATGCTCATATAAAAAGAAGCCGCCGCGTCGGGCGGCTCCACGCTTTGTCTACGCTCATTTCCCCGTAGGCTGGTATCTGTTCACGCATTCCATATTTGTGCAAAAGCGTTCCGCGCCAATGATTTTTAGCGGTTTCCCGCAATACGGGCAAAACGTCGGCTTAGGTTGCGGTTGGCCTTCTCCCTCTAAACTCTGTTGCAACCGATAGAGTGCGCACATGAACGATCCCGGCTGCACATACAGTACACATCGTTCCCTTGCTCTGCAAATATCGCAATTCATTTTTTTACCTCATCAAATACAGCCAGCAGAATTTCACCAGCGCCGCCGGGACAAGCACAGCCGCCACCAGCCAGAGAACAGCTGCCGCGATCACCAGCGCCGCGAAAATTCCGGTCGCTTCTATCTTTCCGATTTTTACTTTATGATCCATGTTTTTAGCCATTTCCCCTATCTTTGAAGTCCACAAATCGATCTTCTTCGTCTATCATGAACTCGTCGGCATTCCACACTTCTTTGCAATCCAGACAGCACGCTGTCTGACATCCCATCGGACCCGATATGCTTCTCGTCCTTTTCTTTAGAAGTTTTCCATGCTTACCAAGTAACCGGTCATAAGAAAACATCCAAAAATCTGACACTACGATTTGTCCACCGCAAACCGGACAGGATTTGCGTTCAATCCCTTCGCGCATTCTACTCCCCCATTATGATCCAGACCCGGTGTTCACCGTATCCATCCCAGTTCAGCGCATCCTCATGGTTGCCAGAAACAGCCACGTCCAGCTTGTTGCCCTGAATAGCTGCACCGCGATCCTGCACAACGCGCACGCCAATGCCTTCTATGTACAGAACCGTTCCAAATGGCAGGCTTTCGTCTGCCGCAACGGTCAGCCCCGCCGTCACCGGTGCGCCGCTGGCGGTGATGCCGTGTCCTTCTCCGCAAATGTGCGGGTATTCTTCCGTGCAGTACGCCGTACACAGAAATTTCCCGGCATATTCCTTTGTCAGCCCATCCGGCAGGGCATTTTCATTGGCGGCAGTCTGTAACTGGTCGATAACTTCTTCATCCTGAATTGCTCTGTCCTGCCAGTTTGCCAGACGGGCGGAATAGATAATGCGCTGTCCTTCCAGATCATCAATGCGTCTCTGCATCACCGCAACTTTTGTGGCATTGACAATTTCCGCTGCAAAGAACAGTACCAGAATCGCCTTCATTTTCGCTGTCATTTCCAAACCTCCTTTTCGTCACCGCGATTGGAAACTCTTCTATTTCACTTGCCCAGCGTGCCGTGCCTTTCCCGTATGTAGTCTCCCACACTAGAGGAAAGCCACCGATTCCGTCAAACAGACTTCCCAGCGTTGCGCCCGCTGGAAGGTATCGCTTCATTTTCTGGGCAATCCAGAACCACTGCGGCAACGCAATGGAATTTCCCAGTGCTTTATAGCGTGGGCTGTCTGCCGGCTTATGCTTTTTTCCTTTGGTGTCCGTCCACTCTCCAATGTCCGTCCATCCATCCGGGTAGCCCTGCAACCGCTCACATTCTGTCGGTGTCAGCCGCCGGACGATCCAGTGAATAGTTTTCTCTGCAATTAGACACTCGCTACCATTTCCAACATTCCCGGCTTTTGCTTTCATGGTTGAACATTTGTCGCTTTTCTTGTAGTAGCTGTAAGACTGTTCGCTGAATGTCTGACGCTCAGTTATGATGGCTGTGTAGTCCGTCACTCTGCTTTCATGGTCTCCGGTAATGGTCGGCACTGTCTTGCCATCACCGTTTCCCCGTGCATCAAAGACCTTATACGCTACTGCTGGACGGTCAACAGTGTTCAGCGTGTAGCTCTGGTTTTCCTTCACGCCGGAACCATTTGCGCCGGCCGTTTCAGAGCGATCAATAATGTTTCCTGCCAGGCAATAGGCCGGCTGAAAAAGGGTCTGATCCTGTAGCGTCGAAAGTGTTCCTGTTTTTTCGGTCTGCACCAGTGCACCTTTGCCGCCCCCGGCACAGCCTGACCGGATTTTCAAGGTGTAGGCTTGCCCCCCCCTGCTGGCCCACCATTCGATCATTTCCAGCAGGGCGGTTTCCAGCAGTTCTTGCAGCTTCTTGCCACGTCGGGATGCTCTGGTCAGGATGCCCCGGCAAGCTTTCGCGCTCAAATAGTATTTCTCCGGCACGTCCACCTGCAAAATCCACGACAAGAGCGATACGTTTTCTTCTCTGGGGCACTCCCCAATATTGAGCGTCGAGCTGTCGCCAAGCCAAGGACCATCCATTTCCGGCAATTGCTCCGGCTTTGCTCCATCTGCCCCCCCTCGGAGGTCTAGGAATTGAAGCGTCCGGTTCTTCCACGCGGGCAAGTTCTTCCAGCACGGCGCGGAAGTCTTCTCCGCCGTTTGAACTGAACGCTCCGGGAACATTTTCCCAAATAACGACAACTGGATAACTTCCATGTGTCGCCCTCCTCATTTCTTTGATGATCCGAACTGCTTCCATGAACAATCCCGACCGTTCTCCCGCAAGTCCCGCCCGCCGCCCAGCAATGGAAAGGTCTTGGCATGGGCTACCGAAGGTGATGCAATACACGGGTTCTATCTGGTCGCCATGTATCTTTGTGATATCTCCAAGGTGGATCACTTCTTGTCACCCCACCTTGCTTTATGGGGTAAGTCCTGGCACGGGCTGCTGCCGATCAAATAATCTGCCACAATTTCGCCATCTTCTGCCCACTTCATTCCCAGAAAATCCGCAACGCCGAAACTGCCGTCTTCGCAGCAATGCGTTTCATGCACAAGCGGTTGGTTTTCAAGTTTCTTCAACGGCCCAATTCCACTGGCGGAAAACGCCGCATTTGCCGTTGCGGTCCAGGCTGTCTCTTTATCACTAGTTCCGCCGTTGGTGAAGGTCTTCCCGCACAGCCTGCACCTGAACGTCATGTAGTACCATTTCATTGTTCTTCTCCCTTCTGCTTTTTGTTCTTGCACGGGTGGCCGGAATCGAACCGGCTTGCCTGCCACTGGGGGATCAGGGCGGCAGGCAACTTCCTTACTACACCCGCATATCAAAACCCACCGCGCAAGAGAGGTGGCGCGGTGGGGCGACCCGTTGCGGTCGGGCCTGTTGCTTTTGGCCTGAGCAAGTTGAACAGGGTGTTTCTGCGCTCACACTGCGGCGTACCCGTTCCCGTCATATCCATGCGGGTACGGCTTCGGCAAGAACGGCAGCCCGGTTTTTCATCGGGCTTGAACGGAAAGGAGGACGCTGCTGTACAGCACCGCTCCGCCGTGCCAGGCGGCTGACTTCATGGCCGTGCCCGGCTTTCATGGAAAGTGTTAAGCAGGCGCAGGCGGGGTCCGGCCCCGCTCACGATGTCCCTGTGCCAGAAGGACACCCCGCGCCACATAAAAAGCAGCCCCGCTTCTGCGGGCAGGGCTGCCTATTGTTTCACCGGGGACAATGCTTTGTATCAGCAGCATCGTTTCCCTCATAGTGCTTGCACTCCACGTTGTAGCCGCCGCACGGGGCGCATCGTGCAGCGGTGATCTCAAACGTGTGTTTGCACTGTTTGTCTTTGTGTAGCTCGTTCCGCTCGGTGGGTGACCGGTTATGTATCCTCATCCTTTTACCTTCCTACCTCATCGTGGTGTGTAGCGATCATATCCGCCATGTGAACGCACAGGGCTTCCGGGTATTCGTCAAATACTTTGCTTGCCGTGTTCCAGTCCCGCTCTCCGGTATAAGCCCCCATGTGCCACCGAATCGCATAGGTTTCTGCTTCTGTCAGCTTGATAAACCGTTGTGCGATGATTACGCTTCCTTCACCATGTCCAAGACACAAACCGCCGTTCGACTTGTAGCCATCTTTGGTTTCCTCGTAACTGCCCACCTTGCAAATATCGTGAAGCAGAGCCGCCACCACAACTGCCTTCATAGTGCAATGCCGGAAAGCATGGAGGTTCATCATAAGCTCCACTGCGTTGTTTGCCACGTTCACTGTGTGCTCGCACAGCCCGCCCTCATACGCCATGTGGTGCCTGGCGCTTGCCGGTGCCGTAAAGAATCCGCTGTGTTCCAGCCAGTCAAGCAGTTCCTTATTGCCCTCTCTGTCCGCCAGTACATCAGACCACATTTCCAGAAACGCTTCCCGTGCTTTCTGCATTTTGTTTCCCATTTGCTCTTACTCCTTTCAGCAGCTGATCCCGCCCCTCCGGGTAATTGGTTGGACGATCTAAAATCTCCGGGTGATTCTCGAAATATGCGATCAGCATCTCCCGCATCTGCCCGGCAGCGAACGGTGAATAGGTTGCCCGAACTTTCCGGCTCATAATTTCACGCCTTTCTTTTTCATTCTGGAAGCGGGTTTTGTTTTCGTTCCTCCCGCCATTGGAACATGCTGTCAGATTTTCCCGAAGTGGCGCATGACCATTTCTGCGATCGCCCTGCCGATAGGATCATCTGCATTCGGTGCGTGCCGCTCCCCGTTCTCCTTGCTCTTGCGTTCCATCCCTTCGTTCACAAGGCTGTCAATCATTTCGTGCATGACACGCTTTGTCGCCGCCAGCAGCCTCATATTTCCGTTCGTCGTTGTGATAAGAACGTTCGCTGCAATCGTTCCAGCGGTCACCAGCAGCACCTGGGTCGTGCCCTCCATTTCAATTTCGGTGCCCTTGCCGTCATAAACAGCAGTGATCTTTGCGCAATCTTCTTTTCTGTCCATGGTCTATCCTTTCTGTTTCTGTGTAAATATTCGGAAGTGGCGGTACGCCCCGGGGTTGGCACCGGGCGGAAGGGAATGCGCCCCCTCCTGCACTGGCCGTACCAAATAAAAAGGCGGCATCGGACAGGTAGCCGCCACCCATGCGGGCCGCCCCGCTGTATTCTTTCTGCCCCCAGCAGGTAGGGCTCCGGCCTTGCGGTAGCCGGGCGGCCGCCTACTAGATAGACTAGCCGCATGGTGGGTGGGTAGGTCTGCCCATGCCCGGATGCTCACTCTTTAACGTGTTCTTCCTGTTTCATCTTGTCTATGTGCTTCTGCGCCAGATTGTGAATCTGCTCTTTGAACACTGCCCGCTTACGGCGTTCCAGCAGCTCAAAGATTCCGGCGCAGGCCAGTACCGTAATAATTCCAGCCGTTACGATTTCCCCGATCCATTCCATCTGTGCAGTCTCTCCATGAGTTCCTTTATCGTACTCCATCTGTGTTCTGATACCATCTTCCAGTATCTAGCTGATCTGGACATCTCACGAAACGCCTCCTGAGCTTCTTTTTTTTCATAGTAGTTCAGGATGCCCCACAAAAGGAAAATGACTGTAGCTACATCCGTCGCAATCCGCACCGTTAAATCGGGAGCGCCAATGTGATATAGCCAGATTGCCAGTTCAAGCATTCTCCTTTTCCGCCTTTCCTTTACTCTTTCAGCCCGCCGGTGTCAGCCAGCTCATACGGCATCCTCCTTTTCCTCCGGTTTCTCCGCCGGGTCTGCGCTCTGGGCTTCCTTGTAGCCCTGCACAAACCCTGCCATAAAGGAAAGAGCCGACTTACCAAGCGGCTTTGCATCGTCCATGATCTTTGCCAGCTCTTCCGTCTGCATCTTTTCTTTCTCGCTCATACTCTCACGCTCCTTTTTATGCAATTTGAATCAGGGCCGGATTCTCTCTCCAACAGCGGCCCCTTTTTACCGTTTCTCTGCGCAGGTACTCCCTAACCGCCGTCGGCAGATTTGCTACGATCCACCATTCGCCACAAACAAGTTCCTCATGTTCGCCAGACCACCAGCGGCCCGCCAGGTATGCGTTCGTAATCTTTTTTACTGTTTTCCTCTTCACGGTTTCGTCCGCTCCTTGTTGTCCGCCCCTTCCCGCCGTGCTATAATCAGGGCAGGAAAGGAGGTATACTTATGAACATTCGTCCATCTGATATTGATTTGCTATCCCGTGTTTTTCAGGCGTTCGATTCTGCTCCCGTTGCATTCTTTGAAAATGTACCGTCCGACAGAATCGCCCAGCTCAAAAACGCAGCCCGCGGACTGCCCGTAAAGTTCCGCTTCGGCTCTGGCTCGTCTACCTCGATTGAAACGCTCGCATTTGGATTCGCCTGCAACTACGCTCTGTCGAGAAAAGACTTCTCGCGTCAGGAGAAGGACACGATCTGCGCATATCGGGACGTTCTTCAATCCGAGCTGCTTCTGATCCATCCCGATATGTAAGTGCAACCGGGTCAACTTCCACATTTTCGCTTGCCAACAGCACGAGCCACGCCACGGCTCGTGCTGTTCTTGTTTTCTCCATCCTCTCACCCCCTTTTCTGTGTTATAATGTATCTGTGCGGTCATTGCTGGCCGCCGTCAGCTTTGAAAACAGGTGCGCACTTGCCGTCAGCTCCAACTCCCGGCAGGTACGCCGCCTGTTTTGCCGGCATACCCCCTTCTGCGAAAGGAGGTGATACCATGTCGAATCCCGGCAATGTTGATGTTGTCATTGGTCAGACGCACGTTTCCGGCGCGCGCCTGATTGCCCACTCTGAAAACTTGGGTTCTCCGATCTCCGTTCCTGCCGGAACGGTCGTCGGCGAAGGCGACATCATCAAGGTTGGCGAAACTCTTTGTAAAGTAGTCGGCGTCGTACACGACTGCGTGTACAACAAGGAGATGTCCGTCAACATCTATACTGCTCCGGTAGAGCAGTAACCTCTTCGGGCGCTCCGTCTGACATGGGCGGGGCGCTCTTTGTTGCTCTCGTGTTCGCTAAGTTAACTTTACGAGTTCATTATAGTTTATCAAACTATCATTGTCAACCCCCTTTTCTTCTTTTCTCGTTGACTTAATTAACGCGCCGTGCTATTATTATGGTAAAGGAGGTGAAACAAAGGTATGAAAGATAGAATCCGGGAGGTTCGAGAGCATTTTGGACTTAGTATGGAGAAGTTTGGTTCCCGCATTGGCATAGGCAAAGCGTCCATTAGTCTTTTGGAAAGCGGTAAGAACAATCCATCCGTTCAGACCATTACTCTTATCTGCCGGGAGTTCGGTGTCAATGAACACTGGCTCCGCACCGGCGAAGGGGAGATGTTCGAGCAGACGCGGGAAACCGTGCTGGACAAGCTCTGCGCCGAGTATGATCTTGGGGCAGAACACCGGGCCATTGTGGAGGGATTTCTGGATCTGACCCCGCAGGATCGGGATGTGGTACTGAAATACTTCCATAATGTGTTCAGCCGGTCTACATCCCATGCCGCCCAGAGCGCGGCAGTACCCGACAGCGAAGCCCAGCGCATTGCCGAGAGCGACGAGTACAAGTCGCTTGTGGAAAAGAACGAGCCGCCGGAGAAAGAATCGCGTACTACCGCCGGTTAGTTCTTCAGCGCGCCGCAGACGAGTGGTTAAAGCGTCACCGCTGACCGCCATGCAAAAAGAAAAAGCCCACCGGGGGGACAGCCGGTAGGCTTTTTCGTGTATGTAAAAATAAAAAATGCCCCATCTTCTCAAAAGAAAAGACAGGGCATTTTGAAATGAGTTGAACCTAAATGTGCAACTCTACTTATATAAATAGCTCCCAGATATGATATTTCGGAAATGAATTTAACTTTTTGACTGTTGAAAGTGTGGAAAGATTTATTTTTCCCAGAACTTGCAACAAACTTAAAACTACTTGAAAGGTGGTATTTATGCCTCGTAAAAAGAAACTGCAAGAGGTAGGCGGACTGCGGCTGGTGGCGTACTACCGCTACTCCGGTGGCTCCGGGCAGACCGAGCAATCCATAGAGGGTCAGCGACGGGACTGTGAAGCATACGCCAAGCTCCACGGCATGACGATTCAGCATGAATACATTGACCGGCATATCTCCGGCAAGACCGACGACCGCGTGTCGTTCCAACAGATGATCCGGGACAGCGACAAAGGTGCGTTCGATATGGTGATCTGCTGGAAGACCGACCGCTTTGCCCGCAACCGGTACGACAGCGCCGTGTACAAGAAGCGTCTGCGGGACAACGGCGTTGAGATCATCTATGCGGCAGAATCCAACATTTCCGGCGCGGAAGGTATCATCATTGAAGGTCTGATGGAATCTCTTGCCGAATACTATTCCGCCGAGCTTGCCGAGAAGATGCGCCGCGGTATGCGTGAGAGCGCTCTCAAGTGCCAGGCTATCAACCGCTGCAGGCCGCTTGGTTTCACCACCGATGCCGGCAAGAAGTTCATCATTGACGAGCGCACCGCTCCCGCCGTTCGGTTCATCTTTGAGCATTACGCCGCCGGGGAGAGCGCAGCGTACATCGTGGAGCAGCTGAACGAGAAGGGCTACCGCACCAGCCAGGGCAACGAGTTCAACAAGAGCAGTATCAATCGCATTATTCAGAACGAGATGTACCGCGGCGTTTATATCAGCAAGGCGTATGACGTTCGGATCGAGGGCGGAGTTCCCGCGATCGTGGACGACGAGTTATGGCGGAGGGCACAGGCTATGGCAAAACTCAACAAGCAGAAGCGCGCAAAGTATTCTTCCAAGGCGGACTATTTCCTTTCTGGTAAACTGTATTGCGGCGAGTGTGGCTGCCTGATGAAGGGGATCAGCGGGCACAGCAGCACCAACGGCGAGGTATACTGGTACTATGCCTGTTCCAATCCTAAATGCAAGAAGCACAACGTTCCGAAAGAGGAACTGGAAGGAAAGGTCATTCAGGCTATCATTGACAACTTGTTACAGCCGGAAGCTATGGAAGCTCTTGCGGAAGCAATGGTGGCTGTGCAGGAAACCGATGCCAACAAGCCAAACGCAGAGCGTGAAGCCATCCAGCAAGAGCTTGCCGATGTCCGCCGCCGGAGCAAGAACATTTTGGATGCCATCGAGAACGGCACCGCAAACCCGCATCTGACCGCGCGTCTGGATGAACTGACCGAGCGGGAGAATACTTTGCGTTTCCAGCTGTCCACTCTCACCGATGAAAAGCCCCTGCGCTTCACCAAGGAGGAATATCTTTTCTTGTTGGAGCAGTTCTTGATTGACCCCGCCGAGCGCAACGAGGACTACGGTAGGCGTGTTGTTCACACTTTCGTAACTTCTATGGAAGTTAGCGATTCTAAACTGCTTATTTATTTTAACATTTCCGAAGAAAACGCTGACAAAAACAAAAACGCTTCACCGTCTGAACTTCAAAAAGAAAGTTCGACGGTGAAGCGTCTGGTCCGAGTGGCGAGAATCGAACTCACGGCCTCTTGAACCCCATTCAAGCGCGCTACCAAAACTGCGCTACACCCGGATATCGACCGCCGCTTCCCTACCGAAGCGTGGCGACATGAGATATTATACTCAGATACAGCAGTTTTGTCAACAGATTTTTACAATTTTCTTTGCTTTTTTCGTAAAAAGTCTGATTTTTGCGAAAGTACGCGCTTTATTCATTTTTGCTCTTTCGCTTGCAGAAGCTTGTCTTTTTCCAAAAGCGGTTTCAGATATTGACCGGTAAAGCTGCCCGGCACCTCTGCCACCTGTTCCGGCGTGCCTTCGGCCACGATCTCGCCGCCTGCACTGCCGCCTTCAGGGCCAAGGTCAATGATATGGTCGGCGCACTTGATAAGATCCAGATTGTGCTCGATGACAATAACCGTGTTGCCCGCATCTACCAGCTTCTGCAGCACCTCGATCAGGCGGTGCACATCTGCAATATGCAGGCCGGTAGTAGGCTCGTCCAGAATATACACGGTCTTGCCAGTGCTGCGGCGGGCCAGCTCGTTTGCCAGCTTCACGCGCTGTGCTTCGCCGCCGGAAAGGGTGGTGGCGCTCTGGCCCAGTGTTACATAACCAAGACCCACGTCCAGCAGGGTCTGCAGCTTGCGGGCGATCTTGGGCTGGTTGGAAAAGAACACCACTGCTTCCTCCACGGTCATGTTCAGCACATCGGAGATGGTCTTTTCCTTATACTTCACTTCCAGCGTTTCGCGGTTGTAACGCGCACCCTTGCATACCTCGCAGGGCACGTACACATCCGGCAGGAAGTGCATCTCGATCTGCAGAATACCGTTGCCCTCACAGGCTTCGCAGCGGCCGCCCTTGACATTAAAGCTGAAACGCCCCGGGCCGTAACCGCGCATTTTGGCATCCTGTGTCTGGGAGAATACCGTGCGGATATCATTGAACACACCGGTATAAGTGGCCGGATTGGAACGCGGCGTACGGCCAATGGGCTGCTGGTCGATACCGATGACCTTATCCACAAATTCCAGCCCTTCTACCCCATCGCATTTGCCTGCGCGGGAACGCGCACCGTTCAGCTCGCAGGCAAGCGTCTTATACAGAATTTCGTTGATGAGGCTGGACTTGCCGGAGCCGGAAATGCCGGTAACGCAAATAAACTCTCCCAGCGGGAATTTCACGTCGATATTGCGCAGGTTATTTTCCCGTGCACCCCGTACAGTAAGGTAATTGCCGTTGCCGGTGCGGCGGGTCTGCGGTACGGCAATGCGTTTGCGGCCGGAGAGATAATCGCCGGTGATGCTGCGCTTTGCCTTGCAGATGTCCTTCACGCTGCCAGCGGCTACGATCTCACCGCCATGCACGCCTGCGCCCGGGCCTACATCCACGATATAATCCGCGCTGCGCATGGTATCTTCATCGTGCTCTACCACGATCACCGTATTGCCGAGGTCGCGGAGATTTTTCAGGGTGGCAATAAGCTTGTCGTTATCGCGCTGATGCAAGCCGATGGACGGCTCGTCCAGCACATAGAGCACGCCGGAAAGCGCACTGCCGATTTGAGTGGTCAGGCGGATGCGCTGGCTCTCGCCGCCGGAAAGAGTGCCTGCTGAGCGGGCCAGCGTGAGATAATCCAGACCCACGCTCTGCAAAAATTGCAGGCGGTTCCGGATTTCCTTCATGATCTGCCCGCCAATCTGCTTCTGCTTTTCGGTCAGGTTCGGTTCGTTCTCGGCAATGAATTTCAGCTCGTCCCGGATGGACATTTCGCAGAAATCGCTGATGTTCTTATCCCCGATGGTCACAGCCAGCACCACGGGTTTCAGTCGCTTGCCGTGGCAGTCCGGGCACTCCACGCCGGACATGAAGCTGCCGATTTCTTCCTTCATCCACTCGCTGTTGGTCTCGCGGAAGCGGCGCTCAAGGTTCTCCACGATGCCCTCGAAGGTATTATAGTACACACCGCTGCCGAACTCATTCGTGCGGTGCATCTCAATTTTTTCGCCATTGGTTCCGTACAGCAACGCATTGACAGCTTCGGTGCTCATCTCTTTGATGGGCGTATCCAGCGTAAAGCCGTACTTTTTGCCAAGGCCAAGGTAATACATTTCGGATACAGACCCCTCGGCATAGTACCAGCCGCTGGCCTTGATGGCACCCTCACGGATGGAAAGGTTCCGGTTGGGCAGGATGCGTTCCTCGTCCACCCGCATAAAGGTGCCAAGGCCGGTACACTTTTCGCAGGCTCCCAGCGGGTTATTGAAGGAGAAGAACCGCGGCGACAGGTCGCTGATGGAAATGCCGTGCTCCGGGCAGGCAAAGTTCTGGCTGAAGGTCATACAATCGCCGCCAATCACGTCCACCTCGGCGATGCCGCCGGTAAGCGCCAGCGCGGTTTCCAGCGAATCTGCCAGACGGCCCCGAATGCCCTTGCGCATGGCAAGGCGGTCCACCACGATCTCCACCGTATGCTTGATGTTCTTTTCCAGCTTGATCTCTTCGTCAAGATCATACAGGTTGCCGTCGATCTTCACACGAGCATAGCCACCGCGGCGGGCAGCATCCAGCTCTTTCTGCTGGGTGCCTTTGCGCTGGCGCACCACAGGAGCCAGCACCTGAAACTTCGTACCTTCGTCCAGTTTGAGCACCGCGTCCACCATTTCGTCCACGGTCTGCTGGCTGATCACCCGCCCGCACACCGGGCAGTGGGGCACGCCCACGCGGGCGTACAGAAGTCGCAGATAATCGTAGATCTCCGTCACGGTGCCCACGGTGGAACGCGGGTTGTGGCTGGTGGTTTTCTGGTCGATGGAAATTGCCGGTGATAGGCCGGTGATCTCGTCCACATCGGGCTTGTCCATGCGGCCCAAAAACATGCGTGCGTAGCTGGAAAGGCTTTCCACATAGCGGCGCTGGCCGTCGGCATAGATGGTGTCGAACGCAAGGCTCGACTTGCCCGAACCGGAAAGGCCGGTCATGACGATCAGCTTTTCCCGCGGGAGGGTCAGGTTAACATTTTTCAGGTTGTGCTCGCGGGCACCTTTGATGACGATTTTATCGTTTGCCAAGGTATTTTCTCCCTTTTCGTTGTGTCTGTGAATGATTCTGTTTGCGCTCCGTTTCTGCCGCAGAGTCCACCGTCGGGTTCTCGCCCCGGCGCAGTCGGTCGATCTGGTCACGCAGGAAGGCCGCGTGCTCAAACTCCAGCAGCTTCGCCGCTTCCTTCATCTCACGGGTCAGGCGCTCGATGGCGGCCTCCCGCTCCATCCTGCCCATGCGGCGGGTGTTCAGCTTAGCGTTCTCCGCTTTATCGCTGATCTCGATGCTGTCTGCAATGGCCTTGACGATGGTTTTTGGCACGATGCCATGTTCTTTATTGTAGGCCATCTGGATGGCGCGGCGGCGTTCGGTTTCGGTGATGGCACGGTCCATGCTGTCGGTGACGACATCCGCGTACATGATGACAAGGCCCTCGGCATTGCGGGCCGCGCGGCCAATGGTCTGGATCAGGCTGGTCTCGCTGCGCAGAAAGCCCTCCTTGTCGGCATCCAAAATGGCCACAAGGCTCACCTCGGGCAGGTCAAGACCCTCGCGCAGCAGGTTGATGCCCACCACAACATCAATGGAGCCAAGGCGCAGGTCCTTGATGATCTCCATGCGCTCAAAGGTGTCCACCTCGTGGTGCATATACTTGACCTTGATGCCCTGTTCGGTAAGGTAGTCGGTCAGGTCTTCGGCCATTTTCTTGGTCAGGGTGGTCACGAGAACGCGCTCGTGCCGCTGGATACGGGTATTGATCTCGCCCAACAGATCCACCACCTGCCCTTCCACCGGGCGCACCGAAATGAGCGGGTCCAAAAGGCCGGTGGGCCGGATGACCTGCTGCGCCACCTGCGTGCTGTTCTGCCGCTCGTAGTCGCCGGGCGTAGCCGAAACGAAGATCATCTGGTTCAGCTTGGACTCCACTTCCTCGAACTTGAGCGGGCGGTTATCGAAGGCGGACGGCAGGCGGAAGCCGTACTCCACCAGCGTTTTTTTGCGGGCATAGTCGCCGCCGTACATGGCGCGCACCTGCGGCAGGGTAACATGGCTCTCGTCCACAAACAGCAGAAAATCATCCGGGAAATAATCCAGCAGAGTGGTGGGCATACTGCCCGGCGCACGGCCCGAAAGCACCGCCGAATAGTTCTCGATGCCTTTGCACATGCCCACCTCGTTAAGCATCTCAATGTCGTAATTGGTGCGCTGGGCAATGCGCTGCGCCTCGATCAGCTTGCCCTCGGCGGTGAACTGCTTCACCTGTGCGTCGCACTCGGCGCGGATCTTTTCCAGTGCTGCGGCCTTCTTCTCGGAGCTGACGATATAGTGGCTGGCCGGGAAGATGGCTACATGCTTGACTACATTCTGTTTGGCCCCGGTGAGAGGGTTGAACTCCGTGATGCGGTCGATCTCGTCCCCAAAAAATTCCACCCGGATGGCAAGCTCGCTCATATAGGCAAGGTAGATGTCCACGATATCGCCGTGCACACGGAACTTGTTGCGCACAAAATTCACGTCGTTGCGCTCATATTGCAGAGTGACCAGCTTCTGGCACAGCTCGTCCCGCTCCATCTGCATGCCGGGGCGCAGGCTGATGACCATGCTGCGGTAGTCGATGGGGTCGCCCAGCGAGTAGATGCAGGAAACCGATGCTACAATGATCACATCCCGCCGCTCCGAAAGCGCCGCCGTGGCCGAGTGGCGCAGACGGTCGATCTCGTCGTTGATGGCGCTGTCCTTTTCAATATAGGTATCCGTGCTGGGGATATAGGCTTCCGGCTGGTAGTAATCGTAGTAGGAGACGAAATACTCCACCGCGTTGTTGGGGAAAAACGACCGGAACTCGGTGCACAGCTGGGCCGCCAGCGTTTTGTTGTGGGCCAGAACCAGCGTGGGCCGGTTGCATTTTGCAATCACATTTGCCATGGTAAAGGTCTTGCCGCTGCCGGTAACACCCAGCAGGGTCTGGCAGCGGTCGCCCCGCTCCACGCCTTTCACCAGTGTTTCAATGGCCTGCGGCTGGTCGCCGGTGGGCTGGTAAGAGGATACCAGTTCAAATTTTTCGTCTGCCATCTTCCCTCTCCTCTCCGGCCCTCGCGCAAAGAACCACAATCAGTTGTATTTTACGGTTTGATTATAGCACACCAGTTTTATAATGTAAACACTTTTTTGTTGTTTCACAGATCAAGGCCAGAAAAGCGTACCTGTTTTAAAGTCATAGATCGGCAGGCGGTTTGCGTCCCGCATGGAGAAATACTCCGTATCGGTCAGGATGAAGTGATCCAGCAGATGGATGTTCACAAGGCCCAATGCCCGGGCAATATTGCCAGTGGCTTCCAGATCCTCCATGGAGGGCAAGGCCGCACCGTTGGGGTGGTTGTGGCTGAGCACCACCGTGTCGGTGCCGCCCTTGATGGCCGCAGATACCACATCCTTGATGTCCAGACTTACCCGGTCGGTGGTGCCTTCCCGCAGCCAGACCGCCGCGCGCACCCGCTTACGGCTGTCCAGACTGACCAGCATTGCACGCTCGTAATCCGACCACGCAAACTTCGCCATCAGATAGCTGCCCATCTGCTCCGTAGTTCTGATGCAGCGGGTGGTGCTGGTACGGCTGCGGCCATAGTAGCGGCTGATCTCCGGCAGCAGATGCAACATCCGGGCTGTGGCCGGGCCTACGCCCTCCACAGTGCACAGCTCTTCCTCGCTGGCTTCCAGCACAGCGGCAAAATCGCCAAAGCGGTCGATCAGGTCGTGAGCGATGCCGTTGGTGTCCTTCTGGGCGTTGGTGAGGTACAGCACATATTCCAGCGCTTCGTGCTCGGCCAGACTGTCCAGACCGTAGTTCTGCACCCGTTCGCGCATCCGCTGGCGGTGTCCCTGATGCCGTTTGTGTTCTGCCATTGCGGTACTCTCCTTCTGATTCATTCCTTATAATAGTACCCATTTTGCGCCCGGAACTCAAGGCTTTGCGGTAAAATAGTTTTGATCCGGGGCGTTTCCGCGTTGACTTGCAGCCAAGGCTGTATTACTATAAAGGTATCTCTTGAAAATTGAGGAACATTTATGAAACAATATACCGCAACCGCCAACGACGACGGCGTTCGTCTTTCCCGCTTTGTGCAGAGCGTGACCCGCGATTTTCCCACCAGCCTTTTGTACAAGAGCTTCCGCAATAAGCGCGTGAAGGTAAACGGAAAAAAGGCCGTGCCGGAGTACCGCATTCAGGCAGGCGACCTGATCGAGCTGTACATCAACGACGAGTTTTTCCCGCCGGAAGGCGCAAAAACCGTGCAGAAGGCCGCGCCGAAAAAAAAGCAGAATCAGCCCAAGGTCAATGTCATTTATGAGGACGAAAACATTGCTGTGCTGTACAAACCCACCCACCTTTTGTGCCACAGTGACCGCACCGGCGATGCGAACCTTGTGGATGCTTTTACCCAGTATCTGGCCGAAAAAGGCGAGTACGACCCCCACGGCGAGAACCGGTTCAAGCCCGGCATTTGCAACCGGCTGGACCGCGGCACCGAGGGCCTTGTGATCGCCGCCAAGAGCTACACCGCCCTGCGGGACATGAACGAGATCATCCGCACTGACCTACTCAAAAAGGAGTACTACACCATCACGGTGGGTATCCCGCAGTCCGGGCGGTTCACCGCATGGTGGGAGCACGACGAGAAGAACAACAAGGTAAGCATCCATGCACACCAGTCGCAGGACGAGCGCCGCAAGCAGATCATTACGGACGTGGACGTACTGCGCACCGCCGGGCCGTTCGCCCTGTGCAAGATCGGCCTTGTCACCGGCCGCACCCACCAGATCCGTGCACATCTGGCCTATCTGGGCCGTCCGGTTCTGGGCGACATCAAGTACGGCAACCGCAAGATGAACGAGCGCACCGGCACCAAAACGCAGGCCCTGTGCGCTGTGCGGGTCACTTTCCTTGATATTCCCGAGGAAAACACCCTGCATTATCTCTCCGGCAAGGTCGTCAAGCTGAAGGACCCGCAGATCATAAAGCAGTTCGATGCGCTGGATAAGAGCAAGAACAGCGAGGAAAACCACCCTGCATAAAGTGGAAACAAAAAAGCGGCCGCTGTACTTTACCGTACAGCAGCCGTTTTTCTCTTTATTCTTTACTTTTTGTCGGAGTTCTGCTCTGCTTTTTCCTGCGATTCCTGTTCACGGCGCAGCTCTTTGATGCGCTTTTTCTCGCTCTTTACATGGGGCCATGGCCAGCTGAAGCCCTCGTTCTCACGGCACCATTTGACCAGCGGATAGAAGGCGAAAGCCAGACCGAAGAGGTACAGCAGAGCGTACAGCAGGGCATCCAGCGTGATGAGTGCATCCAGTGCACCGATCACCGCCACCACGCAGCCTGCCTTCAAAAAGAACAGGCCGTTCTGGCGGCAGTATTCCTCAAAGTGCTCCGCCTTGACGGCACGGCGGCCCTGATCTCCCCAGACACGGGGATTTTTCATGACCGAATAGCCGTAGAATACCATCATCAGGCCAAGGGTGAGCTGAAAGCCAAAAAACATTTATGATCCCTCTTAATCTTCAAACAGCGGCTTCATCAGGGGCAGGAAATCCAGCGTTGCAAAGTAATCGCGCGGAGTCTCGGCACGGCGGATCAGACGGTGGGTGCCATCCTCGCACAGCAGCACTTCGGCGCTGCGCAGCTTGCCGTTGTAGTTGTAGCCCATGGCAGAGCCGTGTGCACCGGTGTCGTGGATATAAACGATATCGCCAATGTCGATCTTGGGCAGCATCCGGTCAATGGCAAACTTGTCGTTGTTCTCGCACAGACCGCCCACCACATCGTACATATGGTCGCAAGGCTCATTTTCCTTGCCCAGCACGGTGATGTGGTGGTAAGCGCCGTACATGGCCGGGCGCATCAGGTTGGCTGCGCAGGCATCCAGACCGATGTATTCCTTATAGATGTGCTTTTCGTGGATGGCAGTTGCCACCAGTGCGCCGTAGGGGCCGGTGGTAAAGCGGCCCATCTCAGTAAAGATGGCCACATCGCCCATGCCTGCGGGCACCAGAATTTCCTCAAACTTCTTGCGCACACCCTCGCCGATGGCCATGATATCGTTCTCGGTCTGCTCCGGGCGGTACGGGATGCCCACACCGCCGGACAGGTTGATATAACCGATGTGCACACCGGTGGCCTTCTGCACCCGGACAGCCAGCTGGAACAGGATACCTGCCAGCTCCGGGTAATACTCATCGGAAATGGTATTGGAAGCAAGGAAAGCGTGGATGCCGAAGTTCTTGGCACCCTTGGCGGCCAGCTTCTTGTAGCTTTCGATCATCTGCTCCTCGGTCATGCCGTACTTGGCATCGCCGGGCTTGTCCATGACCTGAAAGCCCTCTTCGCTCTCGCCCAGACTGAAGGTGCCGCCCGGGTTATAGCGGCAGAAGATGTTCTCCGGCACACCGGCGACACGCTCCAGAAATTCCACCATGGTGGCATCGTCCAGATTGATATAGGCACCCAACTCGTAGGCCTTCTTCATATCCTCCACGGGAGTCTGGTTGGAGGAGAACATGATTTCACTGCCGGAGAAGCCACACACCTCGCTGAGCATCAGCTCAGTCAGGGACGAGCAGTCCACGCCGCAGCCCTCCTCCTTGAGGATCTGCAGGATGACAGGGTTTGGCAGAGCCTTGACGGCAAAATACTCCTTGAAGCCTTTGTTCCAGCTGAATGCCTTGTTGATGCGGCGGGCATTTTCACGGATGCCCTTCTCATCGTAGACATGGAACGGCGTGGGCACATCCTGAATGATCTCCTGTGCCATCGCCTCGGTCAGAAACGGTTTCTTTTCCATAGTAACATCCCTCTCATTTTATATGCACGCGGCCGATCGCCGCAGTGACATCAGTAGAAACTCCTTTCGTCATCGCTGATGCGATGCCACCCATTTCCCTTTTTGTCGCTGGCGCGACATCTGTTTTTCTCTTTGTCACCTGTGGTGACATTTCTCCCCGGCGCAGGGAGAATCTGTCCCGGCCGGGGGGAAGTCTTTCTCAAAGAGGGAGGCTTTGCCGCACGGACAAGCTCCCTCTTTGAGGGGGCTGTCTGCGCAGCAGACTGGGGGAGTTTACAGCTTCAGATTCTGGCGGGTGGGGGTGAAGGTCGGGATCATCTTTGCCAGCTGCTGCACCACACCCTCGTCGTTGTGCTCTGCCGCAGCGGCAAGCTCCTGCAGCTGCCCGTAGAACTCGGCCAGATCGATGCTGCGCGGCGAAGCCACAAAAATTTTATTGTGCTGGGTGCGGCGCATCTTATCCTGCTCCTCGTCCATCATCAGCTCTTCGTAGAGCTTTTCGCCCGGACGCAGACCCACGATCTTGATCTCCATATTCACGCCCGGCTCATAGCCGTAAAAGCGGATGAGCAGCTTGGCAAGATCCATGATCTTGACCGGCTCGCCCATGTCCAACACATAGATATTGCCGCTTTCGGCCAGCGCACCAGCCTGCAGCACCAGCTGGGCCGCTTCCGGAATGGTCATAAAGTAGCGCTCAATGTTGGGATCCGTCAGGGTGACAGGCCCGCCTTTTTTGATCTGGGCCTCAAACAGCGGAATGACGCTGCCGTGGCTGCCCAGCACATTGCCAAAACGCACAGCCACACACTTCATATCCGTGTTGCCCGCAAAGGTCTGGATGAGCATTTCGCAGATGCGCTTGGTACAGCCCATCACACTGGTGGGGTTCACAGCCTTATCGGTGGAAAGCTGCACGAACCGCTCCACGTCGTGTTCGCTGGCGCTCACCAGCAGATTTTTGGTGCCCAGAACATTGTTCTTGACCGCTTCTGCAGGGCTGACCTCCATCAGCGGCACATGCTTGTGTGCTGCCGCATGGAACACCACAGTGGGATGATATGTTTCAAAAACCTCATCCAGACGCTTTTTATCGCGGATGGATCCAATGAGCACCGTTACCGGGATATCCCGGCCGTACTTCTGCTGCAGCTCCATCAAAAGCTCATAGGCGCAGTTCTCGTAGATGTCAAAAATAAGCAGCTTGCCGGGCTTGAAGCGCATCACCTGACGGCACAGTTCGCTGCCGATGGAGCCGCCGCCGCCCGTGACCAGAACGGTCTTGCCGGTGAGGTAGCCGGAGATCTGATCGGTATCCAGCGTCACCTCATCGCGGGAAAGGAAGTCCGCCGGGTTCAACTCGCGGAAGGCTCCCTGCTGCGGTGTACCGCTGCCCACCAGCTGCGGGTCACTGAGCAGCTGCACCGCACAATGGGTGCTGACGCACAGATCGATGACATGGTTCAGCTTGCTGCCCTTCAGGGTAGGAATGGCGATGATGATGCTGTGGATGCCGTAGCGCTTGCACAAGTCCGGGATATCCTCCAGCGTGCCCTTCACCGGCACCCCGTGGATGGTCTGGTTGAGTTTTGTGGGATCATCGTCCACCGCCACCACCGCGTGACCATATTCCTTATTGGACTTGCACACGTTGATGGCCCATGCACCGGCTTCGCCTGCACCTACGATCATCACCGGGCGGTTGGGGTCCTTGCTGGCAGCGCCGCGTAGCTTTTCGCCCAGCGGATGGTTCAAAAACAGCCGCCATGCCAGACGGCTGCCGCCCACCAGCAGGAAGATGAGCACCGCCGCCATACAGTTGGCGGAGTTGAACAGCACGCCGTGGATGCACAGACGGTTGACACAGTAGACGACAACGGTAGGCACAGCCACCGTTCCCGCCAGACGCATCAGGTCGCGTTCACCGGCATACTTCCACAGTACGGAGTACAGCCCGCTGAACAGAAAGCTGGCAATGTACACCGCCACGATCCATGGCAGATTTTCGTATAGAAGCTCACGGTTATGCGGCCACCAGGCAGCTTCCACTGCTCCGTCTGCCCGCAGCAGAAGCGCAAAATAAAAGCTGAATGCAACAATGGCTGCATCCAGCAGCACAAGCAGCGCCCGGCGCGCAAGCACCTGCGGTGTGTTCTTTTTATCTTTCACAAAAAAGTCCTCTTTTACATACGGCACAAAAGCCGCAGTTTTGGCCGGAAAAGCTTCCGGTTTCACAGAGTATCCGGTACACCGGACAGCCCTATCTTTATATTATACTCAGAACACTGCAGAATGTCCAGAAAATTTGAATCCGCTGCCAAACTCCCTCTATTTTTTCGGTCTGCCGGGCCGGTGCGCAGCCCAGAGCGCGGCTGCTTCCTCTCCAAGGCCCAGCGGCCATGCCGCCAGTAGGAACACTCCTGTGGTAGCGCAGCCGCCTATGCCCAACGCGGCCAGCTGCAAAGGCAGCCGAGCCGCAAACCCATCCGCAAGCAGCTTCCGCAGCGCCATACCAGCCGCCGCAGCCAGCACAGCTGCCAGTGCCGGTGCACCCAGCCAGCGGCGGAATGCATGCTGCGTGCCGCTGGAAAACAGCAGATGCCCGGTGTTGGCCGCACAGGTGTACAGGCTGGAAAGCAGGATCACTGCCAAAAAGCCCTTCATGCCAAAGCGCGGCAGCAGCGCCACCACCCCGCCAATGCGCAGGATGGAATCCCACACGCTGTAGCGGAAGGCCGCCTTCTGCTCCCCTACCCCTTTCATGGCACCGTCCACCATGCTTTCCAGATACATCAGCGGCATGGCAGGAGCCAGCGTTTCCAGATAAAACCCGGCATCCGCACTTTGGTACAAAAGCTGTGCCAGCGGCCGTCCCCACACCCAGAATAGCACCCCTGCCAGCGCGGAAAAATAGCCGGTGAGCCGCAGCATCCGGTCCAGAAGTGTTTTGAGCCGTTCGGTCTGGCCCAGAATATGAGCCTGCGTGATCTCCGGCATCAGCAGCACCGAAAGACTGCCCAGCAGGCCAAATGGGAACGTAAGCAGCGGCAGAGCCATGCCTTTCAGTTCTCCGAACTGCTCCAGCGCGGCGGTGCGCCCGCCCGCGTTGATCAGATAGACCGCAAGGCAGGCGGGCACCAGCATGTTCTCTGCGGTATGCAGAGCGCTTGCCAGCACCCGCCCGCCCTCCACCGGCCACAGGATCTCCCACAGACGGCGGGCCGGGTCTGCCGGGCGGACGGCTTTTTGCCCCGCAAAGGCACTGCGGGCATCCCGCCGGTAAAAGGCCAGCATGCACAGCGCCGACACCGCTTCGCTGACAGCGGTAGCTCCCAGCACCAGCATACACCGCACGCCCACCGCAAGGCCCTCGGTGCGGGTAAGCGCCAGTGCCACCAGCACGATGCGCACCGTCTGCTCCGTAAGCTGGCTGAACACATTGGGAGCTACATGCCGCCGGGCGATGAAAAAACCGCGCAGCACCGCCGAGACCGCCATCCACGGCATTCCCAGCGCTGAAACGCGCAAAGCACCGACGGCGCGGACATCGCCAAGCCACAACCGGGCCGCAAGATTCGCTGTCGTCAGCTGCAGCGCGGCGGCAAACAGCCCCAGCACAAGCCCCGCCGCCAGCAGACGCCGCAGCATTCCCCGGGCCGCACCGCGGGCAGAGTCCGGGCCGCTGAGTTCCTCGGCCATGAGCCGGGTAGCCGCCACCGAAACGCCCGCCGTTGCCAGCGTGACGAACAGTGAATACACCGCCAGCACCAGCTGGTAAAGGCCCATCCCCTCGCCGCCCAGCTCGTTTGCCAGCCAGATGCGCAGGCCCATGCCGGCCAGCCGCAGCACCACGTCTGAACCGGTGAGCAGCGCCGCATTTTTCAAATAGCTCTGCCGCATGGCGCACCTCCTGCCGGAATGTTCCGGTTCCAGCATATGAAGCGGCGGAACAGGATATGCAAAAGCAGAGCGGCGCGGCGGGTTGTTTCCTGAGTGCTTTTATGGTATAGTAAAGGGGCGGCTTTTATATGGCCGTATTCTGATCAAGGAGGAAGCACACGGCCAATGCCTCTGAGCCAGCCGTGCGCAAAAAGAGAATGAGCGAAGAATGTACCCATGACTGCTCCAGCTGTGGAGCAGCATGTTCTTCCCGCGATGCAGCGCCCAAGCACGATGCCCCCAACCCCAACAGCAGCGTCAAAAAAGTCATTGGCGTTGTGTCCGGCAAGGGCGGCGTTGGCAAGAGCATGACCAGCGCCCTGCTGGCCTGCGCCATGGCACGCCGCGGCTACCACTGCGGCATTCTGGATGCCGACATCACCGGCCCGTCCATTCCCAAGCTGTTCGGCATCCATGGCCGTGCCATGGCCGACGACAAGGGCTGCTGGCCCATTCAGAGCCGCATGGGCATTGATGTTATGAGCATCAACCTGCTGGTGGAAAATGAGGAAGACCCCGTTGTGTGGCGCGGCCCGGTAATCGCCGGTGCCGTCAAACAGTTCTGGACCGATGTGGTCTGGAAGGATGTGGACTTTCTGTTCGTGGACATGCCCCCGGGAACCGGTGATGTGCCCCTGACCGTGTTCCAGAGCCTGCCGGTGGACGGCATTGTTGTGGTGGCAAGCCCGCAGGAGCTGGTGAGCATGATCGTGGCCAAGGCCGTGAACATGGCTGAGATGATGAAGGTGCCCATGCTGGGCATCGTGGAGAACATGAGCTACATCGTCTGCCCCGACTGCGGCAAGCACATCAATGTGTTCGGCAACAGCCATGTGGATGAGGTGGCTGCAAAGCACGGCCTGCCCGTGCTGGCCAAGTGTCCCATCGATCCCCAGCTGGCTGCGCTTTCCGATGCCGGTATGATCGAGACCTACGGCGGCGAATATCTGGAAGGTGCCGCAGATGCCTGCGAAAAGCTGCTGAAGAAGTAAAAATCGTTTCTCTGCCCTGTGCCGTTTGCGTGGTGCAGGGCTTTTTGGTTGCAGAAAATATGGCTTTCTGCGCCTGCGAAATGCAGCAAAATGGAGAAAAGACGTTCTTTTCCGTATTTCTTTTGTTCTGCCAGCGCTTTAAAAAACAAGGTTCTGTGCCGTTTTTTTCTTTTATTTTTCGTTTTGTGAAGCGGTCTCAACTTTTCATCTGTTTTTTTGAAGCATTTTCTGCTTTCTCGCTATTGTCAAACCCACAGAAATGCTTTATAATAATAAAGCGGTCTGCAGCCATAAGCAGGCCGGTGTGTAAGAACGGAAATCCGGGATCGTCCCAAAGCGTTTTAGCAGCGCGTCCGCTGTGCGGCGGGCCGGGCGGTTTCGTCTTTTTCAAATTTTATAGAGTAATTGGGAAAAGGAGTATTCTACTATGCTGACGAATGAATACCTGAAGCGCGTTTACGAAGGTCTGGAAAAGCGCAATGCCAACGAGCCTGAGTTCCTGCAGGCTGTGCGCGAGGTTCTGGAGAGCATCCAGCCCGTTGTTGAGAAGCACCCCGAGTACGAGAAGGCCGCTCTGATCGAGCGTCTGGTCGAGCCGGAGCGCATCATCACCTTCCGTGTGCCTTGGGTTGACGATCAGGGCAAGGTTCAGGTGAACCGCGGCTACCGTGTGCAGTTCAACAGCGCCATCGGCCCCTACAAGGGCGGCCTGCGCTTCCATCCCTCTGTCAATCAGGGCATCCTGAAGTTCCTCGGCTTTGAGCAGACCTTCAAGAACAGCCTGACCACCCTGCCCATGGGCGGCGGCAAGGGCGGCTCTGACTTCGACCCCCACGGCAAGAGCGACATGGAAGTGATGCGCTTCTGCCAGAGCTTTATGACCGAGCTGTACCGCCACATCGGCCAGTTCGTGGACTGCCCCGCCGGTGATATCGGTGTCGGCGGCCGTGAGGTCGGCTATATGTTCGGCCAGTACAAGCGCCTGACCAACAGCTTCCAGGGCGGCATGCTCACCGGCAAGGGCCTGACCTTCGGCGGCTCTCTGGCCCGCACCGAGGCTACCGGCTACGGCCTGTGCTACTTCACTGCTGAGGCTCTGAAGTGCATGCGCAACGACAGCCTCCAGGGCAAGACCGTGGTCATCTCCGGTTCCGGCAACGTTGCGATCTACGCCTGCGAGAAGGCCACCCAGCTGGGTGCCAAGGTCGTTACCATGTCCGACTCCAACGGCTACGTCTACGATCCCAACGGCATTGATCTGGCCTACGTCAAGGATCTGAAGGAAGTGCGCCGCGGCCGCATCAAGGAGTACGCCGAGACCCACGAGGGTGTAACCTATGTTGCAGATTGCACCAAGGTCTGGACTGTCCCCTGCGACATCGCCCTGCCCTGCGCAACCCAGAACGAGATCAACAAGGAGTCCGCTGAGGCTCTGGTGAAGGGTGGCTGCACCGTCGTGTGCGAGGGTGCCAACATGCCCAGCACCCCGGAGGCCATCGAGGTCTACCTGTCCAACGGCATCCTGTACGGACCTGCAAAGGCTTCCAACGCAGGCGGCGTGGCCACCTCCGGTCTGGAGATGAGCCAGAACTCCGAGCGCCTGAGCTGGACCTTTGAAGAGGTCGATGCCAAGCTGAAGGGCATCATGGAGGGCATTTTCCATGCTTCCTACGATGCATCTGTGGCTGCCGGTTCCGAGGGCAACCTGATGGTCGGTGCAAACTGTGCCGGCTTCCTGAAGGTTGCAACCGCCATGATGGCACAGGGCATCACCTACTAAATTTCATAGCATTTTCAAAGGGCTGCGTCCGGTCGGGCGCGGCCCTTTTTTGGTATAACCCCGCCCCGCTCTGCCCACACTGGCAGTATCTTATGGCAGAAAGGGAGTTTTGTATGGACGAGCAGATGTTTTGTTTTCAGTGTGAGCAGGCGGCGGGCTGCACCGCCTGCACCGGCGCAGCGGGGGTGTGCGGCAAGTCGGCCGAGACAGCCGCCGCACAGGACCGGCTCACCGGGGCGCTCATCGCGTTTGCCGGGCAGCTCATCGCGGCGGGGCGCGGCCCGACCCCGGAACAGGCCCGGCTGCTGATGCAGGGGCTGTTCACCACCATTACCAACGTGAACTTTGACCCCGCCGCCGTGGACGCGCTGACCCGCCGGGTGCACGACGCCAGCCCCGGCACCGGCCCGGACTACGACATGCAGGCCCTCTGGCGGGAACCGGACGCCGACCGGCGCAGCCTGAAATGCTTTGTGCTGTTCAGCCTGCGGGGCATGGCCGCCTACAACTACCACGCCCGGGTGCTGGGCCGCATCGACCCGGAGCTGGACCGGTTCTTCTGTACCGCCCTGCAGGCCGTGGGCGACCCCGGCCAGACCACCGACGCCCTGTGGCAGCTGGTGCAGGCCACAGGAGAAGCCAGCTACCGCTGCATGGAGCTGCTGGACGCGGCCAACACCGGCGCGTTTGGCGATCCGGAACCGGTGCAGGTGCCCCTGACCATTGAAAAGGGGCCGTTCATCGTGATTTCCGGCCACGACCTCTACGACGCACAGCAGCTGCTGGAACAGACCGCAGGCCGGGGCGTCAACGTCTACACCCACTCGGAGATGCTGCCCGCCCACGGCTACCCGGAGCTGAAGCGCCGCTACCCCCACCTCAAGGGCAACTTTGGCACCGCATGGCAGAACCAGCAGCGGGAGTTCGAGGACATCCCCGCGCCCATCCTGTTCACCACCAACTGCATCATGCCCCTGCGCGCCAGCTACGCCGACCGGGTGTTCACCACCTCGGTGGTGGCTTACCCCGGCGTGCCCCACATCGACGAAGGGCGCGACTTTTCCCCGGTGATCGAAAAGGCGCTGGAGCTGGGCGGCTACGCGCAGGACACCCTGCTGCCCGGCCTGAACGGCGGCTCCACGGTGACCACCGGTTTTGCCCGCACCGCCGTGCTGCAGCACGCGGACGAGATCGTGCAGGCGGTGCGGGACGGTAAGCTGCGGCACTTCTTTCTAGTGGGCGGCTGCGACGGCACCCGGCCCAGCCGCCGCTACTACACCGAGTTTGCCCGCCTTACCCCGCCCGACACCATCCTGCTGACCCTGGCCTGCGGCAAGTTCCGCCTGAACGACCTGCCCCTTGGCACCGTGCCGGGCACCGGCCTGCCCCGCATCCTAGACGTGGGCCAGTGCAACGACGCCTACAGCGCCATCCGCATCGCATTGGCGCTGGCCGACGCCTTTGGCTGCGGCGTCAACGACCTGCCCCTCTCGCTGGTGCTGTGCTGGTTTGAGCAGAAGGCCGTGTGCATCCTCATCGCGCTGCTGGCGCTGGGCATCCGGAACATCCGGCTGGGGCCTACCCTGCCCCCGTTCCTCTCGCCGGTCGTTGTGGCTGCCCTGCAGCAAAAGTACGATTTAAAAGCCGTAACAACGCCGGAAAATGACCTGCAGGCCATTCTGGGCAGACATTGAGCCTGCACTGTTCTCACTATAGCTACAACTGACCGCCATACGCGGCGTTTCGCACAAGAAGTGGTGTAAAGCAGTTGTCATATTTGGTGCAGCTGACACTTGAAGATTTTTCAGCATTCAGTATAATAATAGTTACCGGAACAAAGGCGTTCTGCAAGGGGCTATTTTGCCCTTTGCGGGGCGCTTTTCTTTTTTGTCAAAATGCGGAGGGTGCCGCACCGGTGAGGATTTTAGATAAGGATGGGAAAGTCTATGGAAAACTTTACAGAGCAGAAAAACACCCTTGGTCTGTACGATCCACAGTTTGAGCACGATGCCTGCGGCATTGGCGCTGTGGTGGATATCAAGGGCCGCAAAAGCCACCAGACCGTGGACGATGCACTGGCCATTGTGGAACGGCTGGAGCACCGTGCCGGCAAGGATGCCGAGGGCAAGACCGGCGACGGTGTGGGCATTTTGCTGCAGATCAGCCACAAGTTCTTCTCCAAGGTGGCCGAAGAACTGAACATCAGCCTTGGCAACGAGCGCGAGTACGGTGTGGGCATGTTCTTCTTCCCCCAGAGCGAGCACATGCGTGCGCAGGCCATGAAGCTGTTCGAGGTGGTCACCCGCAAGGAAGGCCTCGAATTTCTGGCATGGCGCAAGGTTCCCGTGAACCCGGATGCCGTGGGCCAGAAAGCCCGCGACTGTATGCCTGCTATCTGGCAGTGCTTCATCAAAAAGCCCGCCAAGGTGAGCAAGGGCATCGATTTTGACCGCAAGCTGTACATTGTGCGCCGCGTGTTCGAGCAGGCCAGCAACGGCACTTATGTGCCCAGCCTGTCCAGCCGCACCATCGTGTACAAGGGCATGTTCCTTGTGCACGACCTGCGCCTGTTCTATACCGATCTGCAGGACGAGGATTATGAATCCGCTATCGGCATGGTGCACAGCCGTTTCTCCACCAACACCAACCCCAGCTGGATGCGCGCACACCCCAACCGCTTCATCCTGCACAACGGCGAGATCAACACCATCAAGGGCAACACGGATGCCATGCTGGCCCGTGAAGAGAGCATCTCCAGCTCCATCATGCAGGACGACATGAACAAGATCCTGCCCATCATCAACACTTCCGGCTCTGACTCCGCCATGCTGGATAACGCGCTGGAATTCATGGTGATGAACGGCATGGATCTGCCGCTGGCCGTGATGATCACCATTCCCGAGCCGTGGGAGAACAACAAGAACATCAGCCAGAAAAAGCGCGATTTCTACCAGTATTATGCCACCATGCTGGAGCCTTGGGATGGCCCCGCTGCCATCCTCTTCTCGGACGGCGACGTGATGGGCGCTGTGCTGGACCGCAACGGTCTGCGCCCCAGCCGCTATTACATCACCAAGGACGGCCGCATGATCCTGTCCTCCGAGGTGGGTGTGTTGGAATGCGAGCCGGATAATATTTTGGTCAAGGATCGTCTGCGCCCCGGCAAAATGCTGCTGGTGGACACCGTGAAGGGCGAAGTGGTGGACGACGAAAAGCTCAAGGAGTTCTACGCCAGCCGTGAGCCTTACGGCGAGTGGATCGACCGCAACCTTGTGGAGCTGGCCAGACTGAAAATTCCCAACGTGAAGGTGGAAAGCTACACCGGCGATCAGCTCACCCGCCTGCAGAAGGTGTTCGGCTACAAGTATGAGGATGTGAACACCATGATCCTCTCCATGGCACGGGCAGGCGCAGAGCCTTCCGGCGCTATGGGCACCGACACCCCGCTTGCTGTGCTGAGCAACCAGCATCCGCCGCTGTTCAATTACTTCAAGCAGCGCTTTGCGCAGGTCACCAACCCGCCCATCGATGCCATCCGCGAAAAGGTGGTCACTTCCACCAGCGTGTATATTGGCGCACACGGCAACCTGCTGGAGGACAAGCCCGAGAACTGCAAGGTGCTCAAGGTGCACAACCCCATCCTGACCAGCACCGACCTGCTCAAGATCAAATACATGAACGTGCCCGGCTTCAAGGTAGCCACGGTGTCCATCAACTACTATAAGAATACCAGTCTGGAAAAGGCCATCGACCGTGTATTTCTGGAGGTTGACCGCGCCTACAAGGATGGTGCAAACATCATCATCCTTTCTGACCGCGATGTGGATGAATACCACGTGACCATTCCCAGCCTGCTGGCAGTTTCCGCGGTTTCGCAGTACCTGATCCGCACCAAGAAGAGCACCGCACTGGCCCTGATCCTGGAAAGTGCAGAGCCGCGCGAGGTGCACCACTTTGCCGCTCTGCTGGGCTACGGTGCCTGCGCCATCAATCCCTATCTGGCACATGAGACCATCGGCCAGCTCATCGACGAAGGCCTGCTGGACAAAGATTACTATGCAGCCGTGGAGGACTACGACAACGCCATCCTCAGCGGCATTGTGAAGATTGCCTCCAAGATGGGCATTTCCACCATCCAGAGCTACCAGAGCAGCCAGATCTTTGAGGCTGTGGGCATCTCCAAGGATGTCATCGACAAATACTTCACCGGCACGGTGAGCCGTGTGGGCGGCATTACCCTTTCGGACATTCAGGCCGATGTGGAAGCCCAGCACAACGCAGCCTTCGACCCGCTGGGTCTGGACATCAACATGGAGCTGGCCGACAGCGGCGCACACAAGTTCCGCAGCGGCAAGGAAGAACACCTGTTCAACCCCCAGACCATCCACCTGTTCCAGAAAGCCTGCTGGACGAACGACTACTCGGCTTTCAAGCAGTTCACCAGCACCGTGGACAATATGGGTGCTGACGGCGTGCATCTGCGCAGCCTGCTGGACTTCAACTATGCTCCTGACGGCGGCATCCCGCTGGAAGAAGTGGAGCCGGTAAGCTCCATCGTCAAGCGGTTCAAGGGTGCAGCCATGAGCTACGGTGCCCTGAGCAGTGAAGCCCATGAGACCATTGCCATCGCCCTGAACCGTCTGGGCGGCCGCAGCAACACCGGCGAGGGCGGCGAACCCGAAGAGCGCTACCACAGCGAGAGCAATTCCAAGATCAAGCAGGTGGCTTCCGCACGCTTTGGTGTAACGAGCAAATACCTCGTTTCTGCGGAAGAGATCCAGATCAAGCTGGCACAGGGTGCAAAGCCCGGTGAGGGCGGCAATCTGCCCGGTGCCAAAGTATATCCGTGGATTGCAAAGACCCGCCACAGCACCACCGGTGTGGGCCTGATCTCTCCCCCGCCGCACCACGATATCTACTCCATCGAGGACCTTGCAGAGCTGATCTACGACCTGAAGAACGCCAACCGCAGCGCCAACATCAATGTCAAGCTGGTCAGTGAGGCCGGCGTTGGCACCATTGCGGCCGGTGTTGCCAAGGGCGGCGCACAGGTCATTCTGGTGTCCGGCTACGACGGCGGCACCGGTGCAGCACCGCGTACTTCCATCAAGCACGCTGGCCTGCCGTGGGAGCTGGGCATCGCCGAGACCCATCAGACCCTGATCCTGAACGGCCTGCGCACCCGCGTGCGCATCGAGAGCGACTCCAAGCTGCTCTCCGGCCGCGATGTTGCCATCAGCTGTATGCTGGGCGCAGAGGAGTTCGGCTTCGGCACTACCCTGCTGATGGCCGAGGGCTGCGTGATGATGCGTGTGTGCAATCTGGATACCTGCCCCATGGGCATCTGCACCCAGAACCCGGAGCTGCGCAAGAACTTCAAGGGCAAGCCGGAATACATCATCAACTACCTCACCTTTGTGGCCGAGGAGCTGCGCGAGTACATGGCAAAGCTGGGCGTGCGCACCATCGATGAACTGGTGGGCCGCACCGACCTGCTCAAGGTCAAGCCTGCCGCACCCGGCAGCCGCGCTTCCAAGATGGATCTCGACTGCATCCTGCACAACCCTGCCATCGAGAACAGCAATGTTCACTTCGTGAAGGAGGACACCTACGACTTCCATCTGGAAAACACCCTCGATATGAAGGTGCTGATGAAGAAGTTCAAGCTCAGCAGCAAGAATGCCCAGAGCGTGACGCTGGATGTCTCCAACACCGACCGCGCCTTTGGTGCCATCTTTGGCAGCGAGATTACCCGCAAATACGGCAACAGCCTGCCGGATGATGTTTACACCGCCCACTGTGTGGGTGCAGGCGGCCAGAGCTTTGGTGCCTTCATCCCGGGCGGCCTGACACTGGACCTTGTGGGCGACTGCAACGACTACATGGGCAAGGGCCTGTCCGGCGGCAAGATCGTCGTGCGCCCGCCCAATGGCATCACGTTCAAGCCCGAGGAGAACATTATCACCGGCAACGTGGCCCTGTACGGTGCTACCAGCGGCAAGGCGTTCATTTCCGGCGTGGCCGGTGAGCGCTTCGCCGTGCGCAACAGCGGTGCCACCGCCGTTGTGGAGGGCGTTGGCGACCACGGCTGCGAGTACATGACCGGCGGCACGGTGGTGGTTCTGGGCCAGACCGGCAAGAACTTTGCAGCCGGTATGACCGGCGGCATCGCCTACGTGCTGGACGAGAACTGGGACTTCTACCAGCGCGTGAACAAGGAGACCGTCAGCCTGGAGCCTGTGGAGCACAAGTACGATGTTGCCACCCTGAAAGAGCTGATCCGCGAACATGTGGAGGCCACCGGCTCTCCCCGCGGCAAAGAGATTCTTGACAACTTCAGCGAATTCCTGCCCAAGTTCAAGAAAGTTCTGCCCTACGATTATGACCGTATGCTGCGTGTGATCGCATCCGTTGAGGAGCGCGGTCTGGACGGCGAGCAGGCACAGATCGAAGCATTCTACACGGTGCAGAAGAAGAAGTAAGGAGGGCAGCGTTATGGGTAAGACAACTGGATTTATCGACTATACGCGCAAAACCAGCACGGATGTTCCGCCGCTGGAACGCATTGAAAACTTTAACGAATTTCACGTCTGGCTCTCCCGCGAGGAGCAGCAGACGCAGGCAGCACGCTGCATGGACTGCGGTGTTCCCTTCTGTCAGGCCGGCATGATGATCGGCGGCATGGCCTCCGGCTGCCCGCTGAATAACCTCATCCCGGAGTGGAACGACCTTGTTTATCATGGCAAGTGGGAGCTGGCCATGCACCGTCTGATGGCCACCAACCGCTTTCCGGAGTTCACCAGCCGGGTGTGCCCTGCCCTGTGTGAAGCAGCCTGCACCTGCGGCGATGTGACCGGCAGCAGCGTGACCGTGCGCGAGAACGAGCACGCCATTATTGAGACGGCTTACGCCAAGGGCTGGCTGCACGCCGCACCGCCGCCCTCCCGCACCGGCAAGAGCGTAGCCGTGGTGGGCAGCGGCCCCTCCGGCCTTTCGGTGGCCGAATACCTGAACAAGCGCGGCCACGCCGTGACTGTGTTCGAGCGTGCAGACCGCGTGGGCGGCCTGCTGATGTACGGCATCCCCAACATGAAGCTGGACAAATCCGTCATCGAGCGCCGCATCAAGATCATGCAGGCCGAGGGCGTGGAGTTCCGCACCAACATGGATGTGGGCGGGGCTGTTGCCGCCGAAGAGCTGCTGAACGGCTACGATGCCGTGGTGCTGTGCTGCGGTGCCAAGAAGGCCCGCGACCTGAATGTGCCCGGCCGCGATGCAAACGGCGTGCACTTTGCCGTGGACTACCTGACCAGCGTGACCAGAAGTCTGCTGGACAGCCAGTTCGCGGACGGCAAGGCCATCGATGCCAAGGGCAAGAATGTTCTGGTGATCGGCGGCGGTGATACCGGCAACGACTGTCAGGGCACGGCCCTGCGGCAGGGCTGCACTGATCTGGTGGCACTGGAAATGATGCCGCAGCCGCCCAAGGAGCGTGCAGTCTCCAACCCGTGGCCGGAGTGGCCCCGTGTGCAGAAGGTGGACTACGGCCAGACCGAGTGTCTTGCAAAGTTTGGCAAGGACCCGCGCGTGTACCAGACCACCGTGAAGGAATTTTTGAAGGATGATGCGGGCAATCTGACCGGTGCTATCATCTCCTACCTGAAGCCGGAGCGGAACCCCGAGACCGGCCGTACCAGCATGGTGCCTACCGGTGAAGAATTCACCTACAACTGCCAGCTGGCGTTCATCGCCGCAGGCTTTACCGGCTGCGAAAATTACGTGGCCGATGCATTTGGTGTGGAGCTGACCGCCCGCGGCAACGTGGCAGACCACAGCTTCAAGACCAACGTGGAAAAGGTGTTCGTTTGCGGCGATATGCGCCGCGGACAGAGCCTTGTGGTGTGGGGCCTGCGCGAAGGCCGCGACTGCGCCGCCGAGGTAGACCGCTACCTGATGGGTTACACCAATCTCTAACTAAGCCATTCTCTTTCCTATCCTAAACAAGCAGAAGCGGGGGCCTTTGCAAGGCTCCCGCTTCTGCTTTTGTTTTTTAGTCTGTATTGTATTCCGGTTCCGTGGGGGTAGGATCTGTTGTTTCCGGAGGGGCCGGCTCTGTCGTGGTGGGTTCGGTAGCGGCGGGTTCCTCCGGTGTTACCGTGATCTGCACACTGGGGTCTGCCGCAATATACACGGTGATCACCGTGCCCACTTCCACCTTGGTGCCCGGCTCCTCGCTGGTACGCACCACGCAGCCGGATGCATAGGAGCCATCGTTCACCACCATAAAGCAGCTGGCCACAAGGCCCCGGGCTTCCAGTTCCTTTACCGCGCCATCCTGCGTAAAGCCGATGATATTGGGCATCTCTGCCATCTGCGGGCCTTTGCTCACCACCAGCCGTATGGTCTCCCCTGCCTTGAGCACAGTGTCCGCGCTCGGCTCCTGCTGGATGATCTGGCCCGCCGGGGCGGTATCGCTGTATTCCTCGGTGACGTAGAACAGATACATGCTGGTATATTCCCGGTTGTTCTGCACCTGCGTGTAGTCCATGCCAATAAAGTTCGGCACAAGGTTCTGCGGCACCATCACCTCGCTGCTGGCCGGTTCCGACTCCGCAGCCGACGCGGCAGGCCGGTGGATGTGCTGGCTCAGCACGCTCCACAGCGTGAGCAGAATGAGGATGGACAGCAGGATCACGATGCCCGCCAGCAGCGCTTTTAAGCTGAGCAGATGCTCCTTGCGTTCCGGCTCCTGCGGGGCTGTGCGCACCGGAGTCTCCGGCTTCATGGTGCGGGTCAGCTCGGCGGTGTATTCCTTGGAAGAAAGGGCCTGATACAGCTGCGGCACGGTCTGGATGCGCTCCATGGGCCGCAGGCGCAGGCCCAGCTGCAACACCTGCGAGACGTACAGCGGCAGGCTGCCGTTCACCGATTTTGCGCGTGGGTTGGAGTCTGTCACCATGCGCTGCGCTGCAGGCACCGGGGCCTGCCCGCACACCATGCGGTAGAACACGGCCGCAAGGCTGTATTCATCGGTATAGCGGCCCTCGAACTCTGCGGTGGAATACTGCTCCGGGGCGGAATAGCCTTCGTACAGCTGTTCGTGCAGGCCGCTGCCCGCCGTGCGCAGGCCCACCGTGGCATAGCCTGCCAGACGGCAGCGGTTGTTTTCCATCACGCGGATGTTCTCCGGGCAGATACCGCGGTGCACCAGACCGATCTTGTGCATGGCGGCTACGCCTTCAAACACCGGCTGCAGCATGGCGCAGGCATCGTCCGGGCGGATGGTGCCGGGGTGGTTTTCCAGCCACTGATCCAGCGGGGTGCCGCCCAGATTTTCCAGAATGGCATAAACGCTGTTATTGGCTTCCACCACATCCAGCACGGCTTCCAGGCCATTGGCCGGAGTGATGCGCTGGATGGAGCGGTACAGGTCCGCAAAATCCATACGGGTGGTCTTGAACAGCACCTCACTGCCGGTCTTGGGCCGCAGGGTGCTTTCTGCCGTGCGCTCCGCCGTGAGGGTAATGGGCAGATATTCCTTGATGGTCACCCGGAAACGGCCCAGATTCTCTGCGCCGCGGTAGAGAATGCCCTCGCCGTCGATGCTCAGCATTTCCCCTGCGGTGTAGCGCCCGGCCAGCACGGTGCCCACCGGCAGGGTGCCGCCGGGGTTGCGCCCGGCAAAGCTTTTGCCGCAGTGCGGGCAGCTTTGTGCTGCTCCGGGCAGCGGCTGCAGGCAGTATGGACACAGGCGTGTTGCTTCCATTGTGGTCTCCTTATACCGTTTTGCGCCGCAGCAGGCTCATGGGCGGCAGCTCCGGCGTGGGAATGGTGTATTTTTCCATAGCATGCGGGGTGCTCTCCACCCGTTCACCGGCTTCGTTTTCGATCCACTCAGGGTTCAGCGGAATGCTGCGGCCATCCGGGCAGAGGGCTTCCAGAGTGTCGCCCAGGCTCCACTTGCCGCGCTGCTGGCAGGAGGCAACGCCGTTCTCCCAGCCGTCCACCGTGCCCACAAACTCCCACTCGCGGATGTAAGTAGCGCTGTCGGTGGCCTGTCTGGCCTGCTCGCGGCCAAAGTAGAAGCCCGGCGAGTAATGGCGGTGGCTGGTACGGGTAAGCTCCTCGTACACTTCAGCAGGCAGCTCAAAGTTGTCGTTGAGCGGGTCGGCCAGATAAGCGTCCAGCGCCCTGCGGTAGGCGGCGGTAACGCTTGCCACATAGTAGAAGGTCTTGGCACGGCCCTCGATCTTCAGGCTGTCCACACCTGCCTTGCAGATCAGATCAAGGAAGGGCGCGGTGCACATATCATTGGCGTTGAGGATGTAGCTGCCGTTCTCGTTCTCGCCGATCTCGTACAGCTGGCCCGGACGGGTCTCCTCGCTGAGATAGTATTTCCAGCGGCAGGGCTGGGCACACTGGCCGCGGTTCGCGTCGCGGCCCGCCATGTAGTTGGAAAGCAGGCATCGGCCCGAAACGCTCATGCACATAGCACCGTGCACAAAGGCTTCAATCTCCAGCTCCGGCGGTGTTTTATCGCGCAGGATCGCAATATCCTGCAGGGACATCTCACGGGCCAGCACCACGCGCTTTGCGCCCATGTTGTAGGCGGCGCGGGCCGCAGCCCAGTTGGTGATGCCTGTCTGGGTGGACATGTGCACATCGATGTCCGGTGCAAAGGTCTTGCAGGCATCCAGCACACCAAGGTCTGCCACGATAAAGGCATCCACACCGGCCTTGGCTGCTTCCTTGATGGCCTCGGGCAGGCGGTCGGCTTCCTCGTTGGTGGGCAGGGTGTTCATGGTCAGGTAGACCTTGCGGCCGCGGGCGTGAGCGTAGATGACACCCTCGGCCAGCTGTTCCGGCGTAAAGTTGGCCGGAGCAGACCGCATTCCAAATTCAGGCAGGCCGCAGTAAACGGCATCGGCACCGTAGTTGATGGCATAGCGCAGGCGTTCCAGATCGCCTGCCGGGGCCAGCAGTTCCGGGATTTGCAGCATAGTTCAAATTCCTCTCATTTTTCCGTATTCACAGTTTTGTTCACTTGTGCTGCCTTCTGGCAGTTTGCGTTGTGTTCGCTCAGGGTGCGGGCATAATAATAGCTGCCCTTGAGGTCGGTCACAAAGAAATAGGCATCCTTGGCTTCCTCATTGGGCTGGGGGGCCAGCGCTGCCCTGATGGCCGCAATGCCGGGGTTCGAGATCGGCCCGGCAGGCAGGCCCTTGCAGCTGTAGGTATCATACGCAGCCACGATATTTTCCGGGATATGATCCCAGCCGCCATAGTAGGGTGCCACCCAGTTCCAGAGGTAATTGTTGTCACTGTCGCTCTGGATGTGGCTGGAGGTGTTGCTCTGCAGGCGCGGGTAGGGTGAATCCGCAGCCAGACGGTTGCGGAACACCTGTGCCACGTTCGAATCCTGACTGTTTCCTGCTTCCTCCTGCACAAAGGATGCCAGTGTGATCAGCTGGGGCAGGGTCATATCCTGCTTTTTAAGTTCTGCATACATCTCATCGGTGATCTGTGCATCGAACTGGGCATAGAAAGTGGCTACATAGTTGTGCACGGTGTCGTCCTTTAAGAATTCGTAGGTCTCCGGGAAGAGATAGCCCTCGCACTTCATAAAGCGGTCCGGCGCATCGGCATCGTCCGGCACGTACTGCCAGAAGGTGTATTCGCTGAAATCGCCCTCGTTGGCTTCCTTCAGGAAATCCTCGGCGCTGCACAGCCCGGCGGCTTCCATCTTCTGGGCAATGGCAATGGCCGTGGTTCCCTCTGGGATGGTCACGCGCACCGTTTCGGCCTTGGCGTAAGTGGACAGGACCGCAATGATGGCATCGTAAGAACAGGCGCTCTTCTGCAGGGTAAAATCGCCATACTGCAGCTTTGATGCCGCACCCTTTTGCCCCACATACCAGCGGAACAGATAGGCCGAGCGGATCACACCTGCATCCTTGAGCTTTTGCGCAATGACGGAAACGCCGCTGCCCTGCGGGATGCTCACCGTTACCTCCATGCCGGGTCTGCCATTGCCGCTGATCTCGTTGTGCGCAAACAGCAGCGCCCCGCCAACGGCCAGCGCCAGCAGTACCACCAGCACCAGCAGGATCTTCCCTACACCGCCTTTTTTGCGGGTGTTTTTTTCGTGTGCCATAAGCACCTTCCTTTTATCTTAGTTTTCCAGCATCAGGCGCATGTAGCTTTCGGCTACATCAAAGGGTTCGGCATCAAAGCGGATCATGCCGTAGTCCTGCCGGGTGCCCTCGCCGAGGAACAGCGGCTGGGATGCGCCCACGGTAATGACCGCCTTTTCCACAATGACTTCCTTTTCGCGGGCGGCTTCCATCAGTACTTCGGCGGCGCGGTCATTGTCGGCCTGCAGCTCCACAAAGTAAAGCGTATCCTCCTTGCGGAAATAAATACCATAGCCGTGGGCGCTGGAAACGATGGTGGCACCGGAGGAGTACAGATCTCCCAGCACCACGGCCATGCGCTCCGGGGTCAGCTGCACGGTATCGGGCCAGAAGCGCTCCCGCAGCTCACACAGCTTTTTGGCGGTGACGGAATCAAACTCCGCCTGACTCCACAGGTTGCGCTCCACCTCGCGGGGAAGACAGCGCAGGGCGAAGGCCCATGCAAAGCCCTTATCCTGCAGCAGTGCGGCCTGCTCCGGGCTGGTGGGCACTGCCACCGTAAACCCTGCGCCGCGCAGCTTCTGCTGGGCACACAGATAGTCCACAAGGCCCGCCAGGATCAGGCTGCCCTCGCCGCACAGACCGTACAGGTAGGTGCCGCTGCGGCCCTGCAGCGTGACCGGCACAGCCAGCGCCACCGCAGCGATCTCATCATTTTCCTCGGCCACATAGACGTTCTGCTCGCCTGCAAACTGCTCAATGGCCTTTTTGGCAAATTCTTCTGATTCATTGCGTTGGCTCTGCCATAAAGCCAGCACTGCCGGTTTATCTTCCGGCTGCATCAAACGATACATCTGTCAGGATGCCCCCTCTTATCGAAAATTATGTCAGCTGCTTCAACACGATCTCCTGCACTTCAGCCTGAATGTCTTCGATGCTGCGCATGTTGTCCCCGCTGGTGCAATGCACGACGGCCCAGCCAAGGTGCGCGGCACAATACTCGGCGGCGCAGCGGCTGCGGGCAAGATACTCGGTATCCTTCTCGTGCACATCCTTCCTGCTCTCATCGCCGTGGTAACGCTGGGTCATAAGCTTCTGGCTCACGGCGGGGTCTACCTGTAAGTAGATCACCTCATCCGGCGCAGGCAGGCCCAGCAGATGGAACTCAAAATCAAACAGCCAGCCGAGAAAACTCTCCCACTGCTCCGGCGGCAGCTTGGAACACTGGTGCACCGCGTTGGAGGTGGTGTAGCGGTCGGCAATGATGATGCCGCCATTCTCGTAAAAACTGCCCCAGTCCTTTTTGTAGCTGGCATAGCGGTCCACCGCATAAAAGCTGGAGGCTGCATAGGCGTTTACATCGTCCGGGTGCTGGCCGAACTGCCCTGCCAGATACATTTTTACAAGGGCGCTGGAGTCGCTCTCATAATTCGGGAAGGTGATCTCCCGCACAGAAAAGCCCCGCTCCTTTAAATGTGCTGCCAGCAGCTTTGCCTGCGTGGCCTTGCCGCTGCCGTCCAGCCCTTCCAGTACGATCAGTTTTCCCTTGCTCATACGCCTGCAGCCTCCTTGATGGATGCATATTTTGCGCGCACCTCGGCGGTTTTGCCGCAGCACATTTTTCCCTCCGGGCAGGGGCCGGATACACAGGCCGGGCCGGACTTTGCAAAGATATGCGGTGCCACCGGATACACCAGCTCGAACATCTTTTCGGCCAGCTCCCGGATCTCCCACTGGGCGCGGCTGCAGCAGCGCAGGTGGAAAAAGTTCTGCAGGCTGCGGGCATTCATGGTGACCACCATCTTGGTCTCGCAGGCGTTGGGCAGTACAAAGCGGGCATCCTCGTTGGCCTGCTTGCTGGCCTTGGCGCGGGCCTGCTTTTCCGGCATTCCTTCGGCCATCAGGCGGGCGGTGTGGCCTTCTTCCAGCTTGTGGGCAAGGTCGAGGTAGCGCTTTGCGTCCTCTTCCATGCTGGCAAGGAAAGCTTCCTTTGCTTCCGGGATGGCTTCGATCTCGGGCGGTACCACATAGCGGAAATCGTCCAGCCGCACATAGCGCTGGCTCTGCACGCTGAAGGATGCAATGCGGTGGCGGGTGATCTGCGCCAGCAAAGTGCGGCTGACCCCCTCGATGCCAAAGGTGAAGCTGGCATGTTCAATGGGGCTGGCATGGCCCAGATCGCTGAGCATGGTCAGGAACTTCGCGGTCTTTTCCTCGGTCAGGCCGTCCAGCAGGTCGGTGATGTGCGCATCGGAATAGCAGAGCTTTGCCGCTGCAGCCACCACCTTTTCCGGTTCCGGGGTATGTGCGATCAAACGAACAGTCATCATAAGTGTGTTATTCCTCCGCAGTGATTTTGGTCAGGGGCGCAAAATTGGCCATGGTCTTTTTGATGCCCACCTTTTCAAAGTTGATCTCCACGATCTGATCTCCGGCGGCAGGCTTCACAGCCACTACCTGACCGCGTCCGAATACCTTGTGCTCCACAAGATCGCCCGGCTCATAGTGTTTTGCGCCTTTTGCAGCGGTTTTTGCTGCCGGTGCGCCCGTAAAGGAGATTTGCTTTGCAGATTTTTTCTGCGTTGTTCCGTCAGAATATGCAGAACTGTAACCAGAGCCATATCCAGTACCTGCGCCGCTGCGGCCATAGCCGGAACCGTATCCGCTCTGGCTCTGGCCCCGGTTTGCATAGGCCGAGCCAAAGCCGCGGCCCTCGCCCGCGTTGTATTCGCGGTTCAGGTAGCCGCTGCGATTGCTATAGCTGCTTCCGTAGCCGCCCGTACCGTACCCACTGGCGCTGCGGCCCCATCCGGACGGCCCGGAGTAACCGGACGCACCACCGGGCACCGTATCACGATAGCTGTCGCCCCAGCCGCCAAAGCGGGAGCGCTGTTCCAGTACCGGGCTACGGGTCTCCTCGATATACTCCGGCTCGATCTCCCGCAAAAAGCGGCTCGGTTCGTTGCGCTGGGTGCGGCCATACAGCATCCGGGAAACGCTGTTGGAGATGTACAGCTCCTTCTTGGCGCGGGTGATGCCCACGTAGGCAAGGCGGCGCTCCTCTTCCAGATCGGCCTCGGAATACTTGCTCATCTCGCTGGGGAATACGCCCTCCTCCATGCCAATCAGGAACACATACGGAAATTCCAGACCCTTGGCGGAGTGGATGGTCATGAGCACCACCTGATCGGCACTCTCGTTATAGCTGTCGATATCGCTGATGAGGGCGATATCTTCCAGATAGCCTTCCAGCGTGGCTTCCTCACCGTGCTGGTCGCAGTAGTTCTTGACGTTGTTCACCAGCTGACCAAGGTTCTGCAGGCGGTCAGCCGCATCCTCGTGGCCCTTGGCTGCATCGGCTTCCAGCATGGCCTTATAGCCGGTCAGCTCGATCACATCGGCTGCAAACTCGTCCAGCGTGCGGGTCTCCAAAGAATCCTGCAGGCGCTGATAGATCTGCCAGAACTTGAGCAGCGGCATTACGGCGCGGCTGAGCTTTGCATATTGGTCGGCATGGCCGATGATGTCCAGCATGCTCACGCCCTCCTGCGCGGCCAGATCGGCAATCACCTCCACGGTGGTGGCACCGATCTTGCGGGCAGGCTCGTTGATGATGCGGCGCAGGCGCACATCATCGCGGGGGTTCGCCACGATGGACATGTAGGAATGGATATCCTTGACCTCTTTGCGGTCGTTGAAGCGCTGACCGCCCACGATCTTGTGGGGGATGCCTGCACGGGTAAAGTAGCTTTCGATGGGGGCCGATTGGGCGTTCATGCGGTAGAGGATGGCGTGGTCGGCCAGATGTCCGCCCTCTTTCAGGTGCTGGCCGATCACATCCGCGATGTGGCTGGCCTCGTCCTGCTCGTTCTCGGCGGTGTACACCTGCACCTTATCGCCCTCGCCATTGCTGGTCCACAGGGTCTTGCCCTTGCGCTCGGTGTTGTGCTGAATGACACAGTTCGCAGCGTTCAGGATATTGGACGTAGAGCGGTAGTTTTGTTCCAGACGGATGGTTTTGGTGCCCGGGTAAATGCGCTCGAAATTAAGGATGTTCTCAATGGTAGCGCCGCGGAAGCGGTAGATGCTCTGGTCATCATCGCCCACCACGCAGATGTTCTTTTCCGGGCCGGTGAGGAGGCTCACCAGACGGAACTGCGCCACACTGGTGTCCTGATACTCGTCCACCAGCAGATAGCGGTATTTGTTCTGGTAAAAATCCCGCACATCCTTGTGCTCGGCCAGCAGCTGCACGGTCTGGTAGATCAGGTCGTCAAAGTCGAATGCTCCGGCTTCCTTCAGGCGCTTTTCGTAGGCCGCGTAGATGCGGGCCGTCAGCGCGCCTTTGGTATCTTTTGCGGGGCTGGCAAGGGCCTGTTCCGGGCTGACAAGCTGATCCTTCCATCGGCTCATCTGGTTGATCGCAGCCTTGATGGGCAGGAACTTATCGTCCACATTCAGGTCTTTGTAGACAGCCTTCATCACGCGCTGGGAATCATCGGTATCGTAGATAGTAAAGCTGCGCGGGTAGCCGATCTCCTCCGCCCAGCGGCGCAGGATGCGTACACAGGCCGAGTGGAAGGTGGAAGCGAACACTTCGTCGCCCTCCTCGCCGCCCAGCATCCGGCGCAGACGTTCCTTCAGCTCCCCTGCTGCCTTGTTGGTAAAGGTAATGGCCATCACGTTCCAGCTGCGCACAGCGTTCTGGCGCAGCATCCCGTCCAGCCAGCTGGGGGCGGCAGTGCCGGTCATGATGGCGTTGCGCAGAGCCTTGATATCGTCCTCCGTGGCCGGGCGCGGTGTCTGTTTGGAGCCGTGGGCCGAGCCGAACCGGATGAGGTTTGCAATGCGGTTTACCAGCACGGTGGTCTTGCCGCTGCCTGCACCAGCAAGGATGAGCAGCGGGCCATCGGTGGTGAACACTGCCTGCCGCTGCATATCGTTCAGGCGGCCAAACTGTTTTTCGATATAGGTATCGCGCAGAGCGCAGAATTCCTGTGTGAGATCTGTTGCCATGGTTTCCCCTGTTCCTTTTATGTTTATACTATCAAAATACAGTATACCACATTTCAAAACGATTGAGAATAGCCGCCGCGTTCGCTCTGGCTATTTTCAGCGGAAAAAATATTTTTATAATTTGTAACTCCGAAAAGCCTGCGGGCTTTTCGGAGTTACTTTTTCACGAAAGAGGTCGTAGAGAAAAATTGCATCTGATAAAACAGCAGCCGTTTTTCGTTACGGCCTTTTTGTGAAAATGTGTTTGGAGCAGCCCGCAGGCTGCGACAAACACGAAATAAATAATATAATTTCCTTATTTTATGCCCAAAGCAAACGCGGCGGGCATTTCAAATCGTAAAACAAAAACCGCCCGGCAGCTCTTGCGAACCGACGGGCGGAAAAAATGCTTTTCAGAAAGCGCTTAGCTGAAAATGTTGATCAGGATACCAGCAGCAACGGCAGAGCCAATAACACCGGCCACATTGGGGCCCATTGCGTGCATCAGCAGGAAGTTGGAGGGATTCTCGCTCTGGCCAACCTTCTGGGAAACGCGAGCGGCCATAGGCACAGCGGAAACGCCTGCGGAACCGATCAGCGGGTTCACCTGACCGCCGGTCAGCACATACATCAGCTTGCCGAACAGCACACCTGCGGCAGTGCCGAAGGAGAATGCGATCAGGCCCAGCACGATGATGAACAGGGTGCGGGTGTTCAGGAAGGTGTTTGCAGAGGTGGTGCAGCCAACGGACAGTGCCAGGAAGATGGTGATAATGTTCATCAGCTCATTGCCGGCAGTCTTCTGGATGCGATCCACCACGCCGCACTCCTTCATCAGGTTGCCCAGCATCAGCATACCCACCAGAACGGCGGCATCCGGAACGATCAGGGAAACGATGATGGTGACCATGATGGGGAAGATGACCCTCTCGGTCTTGGAGACGGTGCGCAGCTGCTTCATCACGACGGTACGTTCCTTCTTGGTGGTCAGTGCCTTCATGATGGGCGGCTGGATAACAGGCACCAGCGCCATGTAACTGTAGGCCGCCACAGCGATGGAGCCCAGCAGCTCAGGAGCCAGACGGGAGGTAACGAAGATAGCGGTAGGACCGTCTGCACCGCCGATGATGGCGATAGCAGCAGACTGCTTCTGGGTGAAGTCCACCAGACCGGTAGCGGTCAGCAGGCGAGCGCCCATGTAAGTACCGAAGATGCCGAACTGAGCAGCAGCGCCCAGCAGCAGGCTCTTGGGGTTGGAGATCAGGGGTGCGAAGTCGGTCATGGTGCCGATGCCCAGGAAGATCAGCGGCGGGTAGATGCCCAGCTTAACGCCCATGTAGAGCATATCGGCCAGACCACCGTTGTTCAGGATCTCCACCCACATGGGGTGTTCCAGACCGTCACCGACGAAATATTGCATGTGGATAACGCCGCTGCCGGGCAGGTTTGCCAGGATCATGCCGAATGCCATGGGCAGCAGGATCAGCGGCTCAAACTCTTTGACGATGGCCAGGTACAGCAAAAAGCAGCCCACGCAGATCATAACTGCGTACAGGTAGCCGCCCGGCTCGCCAAACTTCGCAAAGCCGGAGCTTTGGAAAATACCGACCAGAGTATCAATAAACTGTGTCATGCTCTTCCTCCTCTGTTAAAACGGTGCGGTGGTGTCGTTTACACCCGCATTGCCCCAGCCGTTCTTGCTGCGGCGCACAGCCTTGAGGGTGTACTTGCCGTTGCCCATTGCATGGATTGCTGCCATAATGGCGGCGATCACATCACCGGGAATGCCCTCTTCCACCTGAGGAGCGGGAGCAGCTGCGGCCTGCTGCACGGGTGCAGCGGGCTGTGCAGCGGGAGCCTTGGCGGCTTCCTTGGCAGCCTTCTTCTTTGCGTTCATCGAATCGAAGATCTTGCCTTCCAGCGTGATAATCGCCATCAGCAGGATAAGGATCAAGAACACCAGTACGATGCCGGTAATGGTAACGACCACGTCAAAACCTAAATCCATGGTTTTCCTCCTGTTTCTTGTATACTGCGTCCGATACAAGATCGTCAGCAGAAAATCAATTTGGGTACATTATACCTTATTTTCCAATTTATTTCAACAAAAATAGATATTTTTTCTTTTTGGCGCTTTTGTTCAGATTCATGGATAAATGGTGCAGCTTTGATTATCTGCGGCCAATGCGGGGCGTTGCATCCAAAAAGCCGGTTTCCAGCTTGTCGTTCAGGCCAAGGCTCATGGCAGTGCCCAGTGCCACACAGTTGACGGGATCGGGCGAAACCGTCACCTCCACCTTCAGCTCTTCGCTCAGGTATTCGGTAAGGCCGTGCAGCTGTGCACCGCCGCCGGTCAGCATGACACCATTGCGGAAGATATCGCCTGCCAGTTCCGGAGGGGTCTTTTCCAGCACCTGATGGGCCGCGGTGCCGATCTGCTCGCTGAGCATCATGACCGGTTCGTACAGGTCGTCAGTAGAAACATTCACACGCACCGGCAGGCCGGTGAGCAGGCTGCGGCCCTTGATCTCCATGGTCTCGTGGAAATCAGTCTTCTGGGGGCAGCAGGCCACGTTCTTTTTCAGCTCTTCGGCGGTGCGCTGGCCAATGGCAACGCTGTACTTGTTGCGCACGAACTTGAGGATCTCTTCGTCGTAGTGGTTGCCGGCCACGCGCACGCTGGTGGCCTTGACCTTGCCGCCCAGAGAAAGCACTGCAATATCGGTGGTGCCACCGCCGATATCAATGATCATGCGGCCCTCCGGCTGGGTGATGTCGATGCCGGAGCCAAGGGCAGCGGCAATGGGTTCGTCGATCAGGTACACCTGACGGGCACCAGCGGCCACCACAGCCTCCACCACGGCATCGCTTTCAATGCCGGTAATGGCGGCGGGCACACAGACGGCCACGCGGGGCTTGACCATGTGGGAGCTGTACACCTGCTTGACAAAACGGCAGATCAGCTCACGGGTCATGGTATGGTCACTGATCACACCGTCCTTCAGCGGGAAGATGGCAGAAATATAGTTCGGGGTGCGGCCCACCATAGCAAGGGCCTTATCGCCTGCTTCCAGCACGGTCTTCTTGCGGGTATCCATTGCCACAACGCTGGGCTGGTTGAGCACAACGCCCTTGCCCTCCTGCGCAATGATAATGGTAGTGGTACCAAGATCGATACCGATATCGTTCTGTGCCATAAGTTCTTTTTTCCTTTCTCTGGTTTCTCTATCGAAACAACGGCCTGTTGATGCAGGCCGGAAATCATACCAGCCTACAGTATAGCATAGTTGCCGTAAAAAGTATACCGGTTTTGGCGCAATGCAACATTGTCACCGTTCACTCCGTCCCGCCTGCGCTCGCCAGACCACCAGCGTGAGAAGCCCTCGCACTTCCCGTCGGGCTTTGCTGTCGATTCCAATTGCAGCCTGCACTTTAGACATGGCTTCGCGCATCTTGCCGGAGCGAACGGTGCCGATGCCATCAGGACGGCAGATAGTTTCTCCAGCGAATGACCGGGAAGTGGGGCCCCGATACGAAGTATTGGGGCGGAACCGTGGGTTCCGGGCTGTTCGCGGAGAAAGCTATCTGCTGGCCTGCCCTATTCTGCTTCCGTCTGTTCCGGCGGCAGCTCTGCCTGCAAAAGATAGGCAAGGCCGCTGTAGCGCAGGTTCTGGCGGATGTTGCCCATCATGCGGTTCACAACGTCCCTGCGGCCCGCCACGATGCACAGCTTCCGTGCACGGGTAACGCCGGTGTAGAACAGGTTGCGGTAGCACAGCCGCGGCGGAACCTGCGCCACCGGCAAGATCACCGCCGGGAACTCGCTGCCCTGACTTTTGTGTACCGTGATGGCATAGGCGATCTCCAGCTCGCCCAGGTTCTCTGCCGGGTAGACCAGCCGCTTGTCATCCATGCGCACCACCATGGAGCGATCCCGCGTGTTGATGCTCTCCACAATGCCGATGTCGCCATTGTAGGCACCCACGCCCTGCTCCCCGCCAATGCGGTTCCAGATGATCTCGTAATTATTGCGCACCTGCATCACCTTATCGCCCACGCGGAACACCCGGGCGGCGCTTTGCAGCTGGGGCTTGCCCGTCTGTTCCGGGTTCAGCAGGTTCTGCAGTTCCACATTCAGTGCCTGTGTACCGGTAGGGCCAAGCTTGGTGGGGCACAGCACCTGAATGTCCCGGATCGGATCGAAGCCGTAGCTGCGCGGCAGGCGGGTGGTGACCAGATCACACACCAACCGCTGGGCCGCATCTCCGTCCGATTCCAAAAAGAAGAAGTCGTCGGTCTTACCGCCCTTCTGCAGCGGTTCACCTGAGATGATGTGGTGGGCGTTCTCCACGATCAGGCTGCGCTTTGCCTGCCGGAAGATCTCGTTCAGGCACACGGTGGGCACCAGCCCGGAGCGGATGATCTCGCCCAGAATATTGCCGGGGCCGACGCTGGGCAGCTGGTCGGCATCACCTACCATGATAATGCGGCAGCTGTAGCGCAGCGCTGCGATCAGGGCCTGAAACAGCTTCACATCCACCATGCTCATTTCGTCCAGAATGACCACATCGCACTTGAGCAGGTTCTTGTCGTTGTGGATAAAGCTGACCACGCCGCCGGTGTAGTCCACCTCCAAAAGACGGTGGATGGTGCTGGCCTTGCGGCCGGTCAGCTCACTCAGCCGTTTAGCCGCGCGGCCGGTGGGCGCACACAGGGCCACCCGTTCCGCCTGATCTTCCAGCAGCTGCAGAATGGCGTTGACGGTGGTGGTCTTGCCGGTGCCGGGGCCGCCGGTGAGCACAAGGCAGTTCTCGGTCATGGCTTTGCGGATGGCTTCCTTCTGCAGGGGCGCATAGGCAAAGCCCTGCGTCAGTTCCAGAATTTGAATGTTTTTATCCAGCCCGTGGGCGGTATTCTTGCCCCGTTTTGTCAGCATGGCAAGCCGGGCAGCAATGTCCTCCTCGGCTTCCAGCAGGTCGGGCAGATAAATATACGGTGTGCCGTCAAACAGCTTCACCCGCAGTTCTTCGGTGCGGATGCACTCGTCCAGCGCAGCAGCCAGCTTTTCCGGCGGCTGATGGATAAAATTGGATGCCGTTTCCAGCAGCTGGATGCGCGGCAGGCAGGTGTGGCCGTTGCCCGCGTTGTGGCGCAGGGTGCGCAGCAGGGCCGCTTCCAGCCGCTGGGCGCAGTCGCCTTCCATGTGGTAATACTGGGCAATGCTGTCCGCGTGGCGGAAATCCAGCTGCAGCGGTTCGCCGCAGAGCAGATAGGGATTTGCCGCAATGGCCTGCATGGCCCCGGGGCCGAAGGTGCGGAACACTTCCATCGCGCGGCGCGGGCTGATCTCGAACTGCGCCAGATAGGCGATCAGCTCCCGCATCCCAAACATCCGCTTGAACTCCTGCTGGATGCGGTCGGCCTTGTCCGCCGAGATGCCGGGTACCTGCGTGAGCCGGGCCGGGTCGTTGGCGATCACCTCAAGCGCCTCGGCACCGAACAGGTCGATGATCTTATCCGCCGTCTTGGCCCCGATGTACGGCAGTGACCGGCTGGCAAGGAAGGCGTACACCGCTTCCAGATCCTTGGGCATGTCGGTCTCGCACTCCTGTGCGTGGAACTGGCGGCCATAGGTGGCGTGGTTCTCGTAGCGGCCGCGGCAGACCACGCTTTCGCCCGCGTGCAGTTCGCCCACAATGCCGCACACCACCGTGACCACACCGCCGCCGGACACCTCGAACACCATATAACCGTTGTCGGTGTTCTCGTAGATGATGTCCTCCACGGTGCCCTCGATCTGTTCCAGCTGCTGCTCTGCCATGCGCTCACCTCCTGCCAAATTACACAATCATAAGTAGTATAACGCTTTTGGCGGGATTTGTAAATCATCCGGGCAGACTGCAGTGCAGCTCTACCGTGGAGAAACACATGATACAGTGAGAAATATATAACTTACTTATGTTTCTTTTTGCCAGTGTATCAGGTTGATACACTGGCCTGCCCTGATACACTGACTCACTGTATCAATCAAGGGGCACTGTATCAGCTTGATACACTGTATTTTTCATCGCATCAGCGTCAATAATCCGTCACTGTATCAGATAACACTCCCACAGTAGCACCTGATAAAGTTCCCTGAAACCAAGGGCTGCCCTACAGCCCAAACAGCAAAAAAGCTCCCCTTTGCAGGAGAGCTTGCGAACATTCTTTAAGCGTTTGCGGTGCGGGCATCGTGTTCCTTCTCGATGTCCTTTTCCTTCTGCAGGCGTTTGCGCACCACAAAATAGGCCGGAATGAGGAAGAAGCAGGCAAAGAACCATGCCACCGGGCTTGCGATGCAGGCCGCAAAGTAGCCCCACAGCGGCACGAACCAGAAGCCCACCATGGCGCGGGCGATCATCTCGGCCACACCGGCAAACATGGCAAGGCCGGAGAAGCCCAGACCCTGAATGGTGTAGCGGTAGATAATGAGCACCGCCAGCGGGATGTAGAATACGCTGTTCCAGAAGATGAAGCTCTGGGCATTGGCCATAATGGCGGTCTCGCTGGCATCCAAAAACAGGCCGATGAGCAGCTTATCCGTCACGCGCAGGATGAGGAAGGACGCAATGCTGTATACGCAGCCGATGCCGAGGGCGGTGTACACACCCCGGTCCACACGGTCCAGGTCCTTTGCGCCCATATTCTGGCTGGCATAGGTGGTCATCGCTGTGCCGATACTCTCCAGCGGCACGCACAGGAACTGCGCCGCCTTGCCGCCGGCGGTCTGCGCGGCCACGATGTCGCTGCCCAGACCGTTCACCGCACCCTGCAGCACCACGCTGCCAATGGCCGTAATGCTGCACTGCAGGCCCATGGGAATGCCCATGCTGCACAGCTTTGCGCAGTGGGTCAGGCTGAAACACCCCTCTTCCCTGCTCCAGCGCAGCTCCGGGTAGTGGCGCAGGATGTACAAAAGACTGCCCAGACCCGCCACGGCCTGACTGACCACAGTGGCAAATGCCGCACCGAATGCCCCCATCTGGAACACGATGATGCACACCAGATCCAGCCCGATGTTCAAAAAGCTTGCCACCAGCAGGAAATACAGCGGGCGCTTGCTGTCGCCCAGTGCACGCATCAGGGCGCTGGTCACATTATAAAGCAGAGTGAAGGGGATGCCTGCAAAAATGGTGCGGATGTAGATATCCGCAAGGTCGATGATGTTTTCCGGGGTGTTCGTCCACACCAGCACCGAGCGGGTCAGCGCCACAGTGACAATGGTCAGCACCACCGCAAAGAAGATGGACAGCCACACGGTATTGGCGGTGTAGCGGCGCATCTCCTTGTAGTCCTTTGCGCCGAAAGTCCACGAGATGGGGATGGAAAAACCGCAGGCGATGCCGTTCACAAAGCCCAGCACCAGATAGTTCAAACCGCCCACGCTGCCCACAGCGGCCAGCGCTTCCACGCCCACAAAGCGGCCCACGATGATGGTATCGGCCAGATTGTAGAACTGCTGGAACAAGCTGCCCAGCATCAGCGGCACCGCAAATGCAAGGATCAGCTTGAGCGGACTGCCTTGGGTCATATCCTTTGTCATAGTATAAAATCCTCCTGCCACACTGGGAACCGGCTTGATGTCGTGATTTTTGCCGTGAAAAACGCCCTGCCGGAAAGGGGCAGGACGTCGTGTACATTCATGAATGATATTATAGTGGAGTGACGCAGGATTTACAAGATTTGCATTGCATCAACATTTCCAAATTTTTGCCGTAAGAATTGGTGATTTTGCTTATTCTCCGTAATGCGAAAGGAACTGTTTGGTGCGCTCCTCCTGTGGGTGCTCAATGAGCTGCTTGGCAGGGCCTTCCTCCACCACCACGCCGCCATCCATGAACATGATGCGGTCGGCCACGTCACGGGCAAAGTGCATCTCGTGGGTGACGATGATCATGGTGGTCTTGCGGTCGGCAAGGTCGCGCAGGACGCGCAGCACCTCGCCGGTCAGCTCCGGGTCGAGGGCCGAGGTCGGCTCGTCGAAGCAGAGAATGTCCGGGTGCAGAGCCAGTGCGCGGGCAATGGCCACGCGCTGCTGCTGACCGCCGGAAAGCTGGTGCGGGTAGTGGCCTGCCCGGGCAGAAAGGCCCATCTGGGCCAGAAGTTCCTGTGCCTGCTGTTCCAGCTCGGCATGGATGGCCTTTTTGTTGGCCTTGTAGTCCGGGCGCTCCTTCGCCAGCAGTTCACCCGCCAGCATTACGTTCTGCAGGGCGGTGTACTGCGGGAAGAGGTTGAAGTTCTGGAATACCAGGCCAAAGTGCAGCCGCTTTTTGCGGATCTCGCTCTCGCGCTGGGTGGCGGGGTCGGCAGCGTCCCACATGGTCTCGCCGTTCACCTTGATGATGCCGGTGTCCGGCCGTTCCAGAAAGTTCAGGCAGCGCAGCAGGGTGGTCTTACCGGAGCCGGACGAGCCGATGATCGCCAGCGCTTCGCCCTGTTCCAGCGTGAGTGAGATATCCTTGAGTACTTTGGTATCGCCAAAGTTTTTGCCGATGCCGGAGGCTTCAAGCAGTGCCATGATCCAATTTCCTCCCTTTCATCAGCGGAAATAATCCAGTTTCTTTTCGGCCCAGCCAAACAGCAGGGTGAGTGCACCCACGAACACCAGGAAGAAGATGGCAGTGGAGAACAGCGGCCAGATCAAGCCCTTTGCGCTGTACTCCTTGGCCATCATGATGATCTCCTTGTTGGCAATGGTGTTTGCCAGCGAGGTATCCTTGACGAGGGTGATCACCTCATTGCCCATGGGGGCCAGAATGCGCTTGACCACCTGCAGCAGCGTCACCTTGAAAAAGATCTGGGTCTTGGTCATGCCCAGCACCTGACCGGCCTCGGTCTGGCCCTTGGGAACGGCTTCGATGCCTCCGCGGTAGATCTCGGAGAAGTAGCAGGCGTAATTGATGGCAAAAGCCACCACCGCCGCCACCATGCGTCCGCCGGAGCCGGAGGGCCAAGGGTTATTCATGCCCAGCAGGCCGGGGCCAAGGTAGATCACGATGATCTGCAGCATCAGCGGCGTGCCGCGGATGACCCACACAAAGGTCTTTACCGCGCCGGAAAGCGGCTTACACCGGCTCATGGAGCCGAAAGCCACCACCAGACCCAGCGGCAGCGCAAACAGCAGGGTCAGAGCGAACAGCTCACAGTTGAGCAGAAACGCGCCGGAAAGGCGACTCAGAATCACAGACACAAGAACACACCCATCAATCCGTTTTTAACAAAGGGAACGCCCCGCTCAGGGGGCGCTCCCTTTATTTTAAATGTAAATACTTAATCGGCCAGAGCCAGATCGTACTTGTCGGCCAGAGCCTGCATGGTGCCGTCAGCCTTCAGCTCGTCAAAGGCGGCATCCGCAGCTGCGGCGGCATCGCTGCCCTTGCGGAAGGCCACGCCGTACTCTTCAGCGTTCAGCTCGTCCACGATCTTCAGGCTTGCATAGTCGGTGCCCTCACCGATCATGGCGTTGGCCAGAGTCAGATCCAGCACAGCGGCATCAGCAGTGCCTGCGGCAACCTCCATCAGGCAGTCGGTCTGCACGCTCTTGGAGACGTAATCGGCCTGTGCAAGGTTCTCGTCGCCCTCAATGGCGGCTTCACCGGCAGAACCAGCCTCGGCAACCACGGTCTTGCCCACCAGATCCGCAGTGGAGCTGTAGTCGGTGCCGTCCTTCACGACCACGACCTGTGCGTTCTTGGCGTAGGCCTTGGTGGTGGCGGTGTTGGCCATGATGTCATCGGTCAGGGTCATACCGTTCCAGATGCAGTCGATGCTCTTGGCATCCAGCTCCACCACCTTGGTATCCCAGTTGATCTCCACGAACTCCGGCTCGACCCCCAGCTTTTCGCACACGGCAGTTGCCAGCTCGGTATCAAAACCGGTAAAGTTGCCGTCGGCATCGGTGTAGTTCATCGGCTCATAGACGGTGTAGCCAATGACCATCTTGCCCTTTTCCTTGATGTAGTCCAGATCGCTGGCTGCGGTCTCGGAGGCGGCTGCGCTCCCGGATGCAGAGGCAGAAGATGCCACGGTGGAAGTGGATGCGGCACCGCCGCAGGCGGCAAGGCTCAGTGCCATGGCACCAGCCAGAAAAGCAGAGACAAGACGTTTCATAAAAGGTTCCTCCCTTTTTTGCTTCCCAAATGTGTTCCCTCTCGGTTTAGCATTTTATCATGCTAAAGTGTTAAACTGTGACTATAGAATAGCGCGTTTGCAGCCATTTGGCAAGAGGAAATGCAAAAGTTAGTGCAGTTCGTCTTTTTCAAGGCTTTTCTGCGCCAATTCTTTGGTCTGATTGCACAAAGAAAAGAGGAAAAGCTTTGCGCCTTTCCTCTTTTCTCCGCTTTACTCTTCCGCAAACGCCGCCAGCGCAGCCTTCTTCAGCTCCGTCACCGAGATGGTGCACAGTGCCGCAAGGTCGGCATCCGAACCATCGTCCGGGATGCCTGCGATCTCAGTACGGGTCCTGCCCTTCAGGTAATCGCACCAGCCCTCGCTGTGCTCGTACCATTCCTTGTCCAGACTGGATGCCCCGCGCATCCCGTAGCTGTCGCCCAGTTCCACCTTGGTTTTGACCATCTCTGGTGCCGACACCGTACCATCCGCGCCCACGGTAAGGGCAGGCTCTGCCACATCCGCCACTGCACCGGTCACACGGCCGTCAGCATCCAGCGTCAGGGCTGTCACTGTGATGTCCACCTGCGCGGTCACATCGTGGTCATCGTCGGCGGTCAGTTCCTTGGTGTCATTGCGCACTGACACACCCAGCACAGCGCGGTCGCCGCGGGCCGAGCCGACTGCCTTTGCATTCTCGCAGGCGCGCACCACAGCATCCCGATAGCCGTCCACCGCAATGGTGCAGGTGGAGAGCAGGTCAGCATCCTTCGGCTTGCCGTCATCGTCGGTGGCAAGCTTCTTCACCTCATCCGGGGTTTTGCCGGTAAGATAATTGCCAAAGGCATCCGCCTGCTCTGCCCAGCCCTTTTTCAGCGAGGACACCGCCGCCAGCGGGTAATCATCGCCCTTCTGGCGCTTGGTGCGATTGTCGGTGGGCATCGTCACCTTGCCGGTGCTGTCCCCCGTGACCGAGATCTCCACCTCGTCCAGCATCACATCTGCCACCCTGCCCTCGGCATCCAGCAGAACGGCAGCTGCAATGGTATCGATCTTGCCCGCGCGTTCCTGATCAGACGCTTCGGTCAGGATGCCAAGGCCGGTGCGGTATGCGGCGTTCTGGCCCGCCTGCCCCGTCTGCGATGAACTGCCGCCCATGTTCGTGCTCATGCTGCCGGAGGAACCGGAATCGCTTCGGCTGCAGGCGGTCAGGGCCAGAGCTGCCGCCAGCGTGCAGTCCAGGATCATGCGAGGTATCTTTTTCATTATAATAAAACGCTCCCTTTCCTGCCCCCATCGTAAAGGGGCTTTTGGGCTAGTTTACCCGGAAAAGGAACGTTTTATAAAACGGAACTCCTTCCGTCTGCTCACTTCGTTCGCATCCACCTGTTCCCCTTTTTGTCACTTACGTGACATCTGTTCCTCTCTTTGTCACCTGTGGTGACATTTCTCCCCGGCGCGGGGAGAATCTGTCCCGGCCGGGGGAAGTCTGTCTCCCGGAGGGAGGCTTTGGCAGTGCAGAAAGCTTTTCTTCTTCGCCAGAGGCTCCCTCTCCGAGGGAGCTGTCACCGGAGGTGACTGAGGGAGTTTCTTTACATCAAGGGGCTCAGCAGCCGCAGCACACTGTCCAGCACCGTGCCGGGCAGGCTGGTGCGGCATTCCATCACCTGTATCTCGCGGCACTGCGGCAGCGTGGCCCGTACATCGTCCCGCAGAACTGCCACCTGACTGTTCTTTTGCAGCAGTACACCGCACTCAAAGTGTAGGAACAGGCTGCGGTAGTCCATGTTGATGCTGCCCACTACGGCAGTTACATCGTCGCTTACCCAGCACTTGGCATGCAGAAAGCCGGGCGTATATTCGTAAATGCGTACACCTGCCCTCAAAAGCGGCAGATAGTACGACCGGCTCAGCCGGAACACCAGCTTTTTGTCCGGGATGCCCGGCAGCACCAGCCGGATGTCCACCCCGCGCTTGGCCGCGTTTTTCAGTGCGTCCAGCATTTCCTCGCCCACGGCAAGGTAGGGCGTGTAGATATAAACATACCGCTGTGCCTGCGCAAGGATGTTCAGGTACACCGTCTCGGCCATCGGTTCCTCGTCCAGCGGGCTGTCCGCGTAGGGCTGCACGATGCCGTCCGATACCGGCAGCACCAGCGGCATGGGACGAAATGCATCATAATCCGTCTCGCTGGGGCGGAAGGCGTTCCAGAAGTTGAGGAACATCACCGTAAAGTTCCACGCGGCATCGCCTTCCACACGCAGGGCTGCGTCCTTCCAGTAGCCAAAGCGCTGCTCCGCATTGATATACTCATCTGCCAGATTCACGCCGCCGGTGTAGGCCACCGTACCGTCAATGACTACGATCTTGCGGTGGTCGCGGTGGTTCATCACCAGCGAGAGCAGCGGCACCACCGGGTTGAACGGGATGCAGCGGATGTGCGCCCGCTCCATGCGCACGATGAAATCGGCGGGCAGACCCAGCAGACTGCCAAAATCATCGTAGATCAGGCGCACATCCACGCCCTGCGCAGCCTTGCGGCGCAGGATCTTTTCAATGCCGTTCCACATGCAGCCGTGGCTCACGATGAAAAATTCCAGAAAGATGCTCTTTTCAGCTTTTTCCAGATCGGCCAGCAGCTGCGGATACATGGCTTCGCCGCAGGCAAAATACTGCGTGCGAGTGTTCTGCCACGCCGGATAGGGGCCGTACTTTGCCACATATCGGCTCTGCCCCTGCTCGCGGGCATCCAGACCTTCCAGCACACCCGGCTCCTGTACAAGGTCTTTTTTGTGGGCATCCTCCACCGCCTGCATTTTCAGGCGCAGACGCTTGGCCGGGCGTTTGTTGCCAAAAGCCAGATACAGCGCACCGCCCAGCAGCGGCAGAATGCCGATCAGCGCGATCCAGCCCACCTTGTAGGCGCTGTTCTCATCCTTGCGCACAAGGTACAGGACGATGAGCAGGCTCAGTGCGTTGAGCAGGCCGTTCACCCACACGCGGCCCGTGCCGGTGGTGATGGCAAACGCCACCCAGCACAGCCACAGCAGCTGCAATGCCACCAACACCACCGTGATGGTGACGCGGTTCAGAATGCGGCTGAAAAAGCGCACGACCGGTGAACGAAAAAGCATGGGCCTGCCCTCCTTTCCCATTTATAATTATGTGTAAGTATAGCGCGGTTTTACAACTTTTTCAAGTTTTGCGCTGTTCAAAAAAAAGCAAGCCAGACCCGCAGGCCCGGCTTGCTTGCAATATCAAAAACTCTTTTACTCTGTTTTTCCGTCCTCATAGCCCACCATCAGGCCGCCCTGCTCAGCGTAGTAGCTGCACAGGCCGCCGCACTCGGTCACATCCACCTGCGCCCCTGCAAACACCGCGTGGATCATCAGCTTCAGGCGCTTGGCAGCTTCCGGGTTATCACAGTGGGCAATGTGCACTTTGCCATCGGTAAAGCCGTGATCCTTCAATTCCAGCACGATGCGCTCCAGTGCACCGTGCTCGCCGCGGGTCTTACACAGCACCTCCAGCTCGCCGCTCTCACTGGCCTGACCGATGACCCGGATGCCCAGCATCCGTGCCACAGCGGCAACAGCAGGCTTCACACGGCCATTGCGGGCCAGATTGGCCAGCGATTCCAACGAAAACAGCAGATGTGTGTGCTTGTGGTAAGCCAGGATCGCCTCGCAGATCTCGTCAAACTCCATCCCGATCCGGACGAGATCCCGCAGACGCTCTGCCAGCAGACGCAGCTCCGGCCCGGCGGACAGGCTGTCCAGAACAAAAACACGGGCCTCCGGGTGCGTTTCCTTGTATTCTTCCGCTGCCAGCAGTGCAGCATTGTAGCTGCCGGACAGTGTGCCCGTGATGGTGGCAACAAAGATCTGCTCCGCACCCTCATAAGCAGCCAGCCAGTCTGCCACATTGGGGCAGGAGGTGCTGGTCTTGCCCTTGTAAGTACGCAGAGACCGGGCCATGCCCACAGCATCCAGAGTACCGTCATCCAGATATTCCTGTTCATCCGTGACGATCTTCAACGGCACACAGGCAAAATCCACGCCCGGCAGGGCATACAGGTTGGACGAAGAATCCACAACGATCTTGGTTTTCATAAAATGCACGCTCCAAATCTATTTTGTGATAGCAGGTCATTTTTTTATTTTCCGTGCCTTACACGCACTTCCGCCTGCATGGTTTTTCGGTTCACTGCAGACATCATAGCAGTTTTTCAAAAACCTGTCAAGGGATTTTATGCATTCTTTCAAAAGTTTTAAAAATCCGTTGACCAGAGAACCGATTTGCGCTATAATACCGCCAGAAAACCATTTTCTGTATCCCGCGCAGCCCAGCTGCGCCAACCTTAGAAAACTGCTTACGATATGAAAACTGAAACCAAATGCCGCGTTGCGGCCTGCGCCGCCGGGTTTGCCCTGCCCCGGTACGCCGATCTCCCGCAGATGGGGCTTTATCTTGACCAGACCGTGCAGTACGTCAACAGCTATTTCCGCACCTTCTGCGGCGTGGAGCTCACCTCTTCCATGGTCAGCAACTACGTTAAAAAGGGCATTTTGTCCCACCCGGTGCGCAAGAAGTACGCCCGCGATCAGATCGCATCCCTGATGTACATTGCAGTCTCCAAAACGGTGCTCTCAATGGAAAACATCGATGCCCTATTCAAAATGCAGCGGGCGCACTGTTCCGCCGGGGCAGCTTACGACTACTTCTGCGACGAGATGGAGAACTGCCTGCCGTTTGTATTCGGCTGCACCAGGGAGATCCGCGACCTTGCCGTGGATGCCGCAGATGAAAAGCTGCTTCTCCGCAGCACGATCCTTGCAGCGGCAAACAAAATGTACTTGGACTGCTGCTTCAACGCCCTGCGGCAGGAGGAAAATCTCTGGGATACCATTCTGCCCGATCTGGCGTAAGAACACAAAAAAGGCCGTGCCTCCATAAAAGGAAGCACGGCCTTTGCATTTTATACGTTCAAGATCAGGTATCCTGCAGCTCCCCGCGGCTTGCAGCCTTGAGGTATGCGAAGATGAAACCGTCCAGATCGCCGTCCATCACGGCATCCACATTGCCGGTCTCGTAGTTGGTGCGGTGATCCTTGACCATGGTGTAGGGCATGAACACATAGCTGCGGATCTGGTGACCCCATGCGATCTCGTTCTGCACGCCCTTGATGTCGTCGATCTTATCCATGTGCTGCTGCTTTGCGATCTGATACAGCTTTGCCTTCAGCATTTCCATGGCGTAGTCACGGTTCTGGAACTGGCTGCGCTGGGTCTGGCAGCTGACCACGACGCCGGTGGGCTTGTGGATCAGACGGACAGCGGAAGAAGTCTTGTTGATGTGCTGGCCGCCTGCACCGGAGGAACGGTACACCTGCATCTCAATATCCTCGGGGCGGATATCCACCTGGATGGTGTTATCCAGCTCGGGCATCACTTCCAGCGAAGCAAAGCTGGTCTGACGGCGGGCGTTGGCATCAAAGGGCGACACGCGCACCAGACGGTGCACACCGTTCTCGCTCTTGAGCAGGCCGTAGGCGTTGGCACCCTTCACCATCATGGAGGCGCTCTTCATGCCGGCTTCATCACCGTCCTGATAATCCAGAACCTCCACGGTCATGCCGTGGTTGGAAGCCCACTTGTTGTACATGCGGTACAGCATTTCGGCCCAGTCCTGTGCCTCGGTGCCGCCGGTACCGGCATGGAAGGTCAGGATGGCGTTGCTGTGGTCGTACTCACCGTTCAGCATGGTCATCAGCTGCAGCTCATCCACTGCCTTGCCCACAGCGTTCACAGACTCCTCTGCTTCGGGGATCATGGCGGGGTCGTATTCTTCATCCAGCATTTCCAGCATGGTCTCGGCATCATCGTACAGGCCCTGCAGCTTTTCAAAGCGGCTCAGCTTGCCCTTCAGGTCGCCCACTTCGTCAAAGACCTTCTTGCTCAGGTCTGCATCATCATAAAAGCCGGGGCGGCTCATGGTGTGCTCCAGCTCCTGCACGCGCTTGCGGGAGGCATCAATGGCAAGGGCTTCTTCCAAGTCCTTGACCGCCTTGCCATAATCGGCAAGCTGCACCTTCAGTTCGTCAATCGTGATCATTCTCTAAATCCCTCTCGAAATGATAAATAAGATAAAGTCCTTTGTACTTGCCAAAAGACACAGTTTATACACAGATACTTCATTAGTATACCGAGAATCTGTGCTAAAGTAAAGGGGTAAATGGATTATCCTGCTGGAATTTTGAAGATTTTCACCTTTTCTTTTCTCTTTCAGGGGAGTATAATACCAGTATGAACCATACAACAGGAGGAAATCATGCCGAAATATTATGGCTGTCCCTGTGAAGGCTGCGGCAGACCGCTGGCGCTGACCGATGATATCGTGGTCTGCCCGGACTGCGGCGCACCCTATCACCGCGAGTGCTACGAAAAGCTTGGCCGCTGCATCCACACCCCCGCCCATGGCGCGGGCTATGAATGGACGTTCCCGTACAAAGACGATGCTCTGCGCACCTGCCCCAGCTGCGGTGAGCGCACCCTGCGCACCGAAGAGCGCTGCCGCTGCTGCGGTGCCGTTCTTCCGCCGGAGAGCCAGTGCCCGGAGCCGCCCACCCAGAGCCAGCCCGGCACCGACGCAGACGGACGCTTTGATTACAACGACCTTTACCGCCAGTATCAGCAGACGGTGGAGGAGCCCACCCGCCGCAACGTGCAGGCGGCCTTTGGCAAGGAAGAGCTGATCGACGGCATCCCCTACAGCGACTGGAACGATTATATTGGCAAGGCCGCGCCCGTCTACCTGAACGATTACAGCCGGATGCAGCTGCAGCACACCAAAATTTCCATGTGCTTCTCGGCGCTGGTGTTCGGCCCGTTCTATTTCTTCTACCGCAAGGCGTGGAAGCCGGCCTTTGGTTTTCTGGCCGCAGAGCTGGTGGTGGCCCTGCCCACCCTGCTGAGCATGATGCAGGCCACCGGCAGTCCGCTCACTGCGGGCATCAGCAGCACTGCCATTGTCGTGCTTTCCCGCATTATGACGGTGTTTAGCTTTGCGCTGGTGATGCTGCGCACCCTGTACGCCAAGTGGCTGTACCGCAAAAGCGCAGCCGAGCGCATCCGCCGCATCCGTGCCGAGTTCCCGGACGCTGCCCAGCGCCGTGCGGTCCTGTCTGCGCAGGGCGGCGTGAGCATCGCCGGTGTGGTCGGTGCCTTTGTACTGCTGATGGTGCTGGGTGCCTGCGCTACCGTGCTGATGGGTCCGAATCTGGACGCTTTGGCCGGGATGCTCTGATCTGCAATGCCGCCTGCAAAGGCTGGCATTGCGGATTTCAAAATAGTAATAGGAGAATATGGATCATGATGAAGAAAGTCACCAAAGCTGTCATTCCTGCCGCCGGTCTTGGCACCCGCGTGCTGCCCGCTACCAAGGCCATGCCCAAGGGTATGCTGCCCATTGTGGACAAGCCTGCCATCCAGTATCTGGTGGAAGAAGCTGTGCGTTCCGGCATCACCGATATCCTCATCATTCTGGGCCGCAACCAGAGCATCATTGAGGATCACTTTGACCGCAGCCCTGAGCTGGAAGAAAAGCTGGCAAAGCCCGGCAAGGAAAAGGCTCTTGAAGAGTGCCTTGGCATCGCCAACATGGCAAACATCCTCTTTGTGCGCCAGAAGCAGACGCTGGGTCTGGGCCATGCTGTGAACACCGCCAAGGCCTTCACCGGCGATGATCCCTTTGTTGTCATCTACGGCGATGACGTGATCTGGGGCGAGGACCCGGTGTGTGCCCAGCTGATCCGCGCCTACGAGGAGTTCGGCCGCCCGGCGGCAGGCGTTTCCGCAGTACCATGGGAAGATGTGAGCCGGTACTGCAGCTTGAAGACCACCCCCATCCACGACAACTATTTCTTTGTGGACGACATGATCGAGAAGCCCAAGAAGGGACAGGAGTTCAGCAACTACTCCATTCTGGGACGCGTGCTGCTGACCCCGGAGATCTACGAGATCCTTGCCCACACCAAGCCCGGCGCAGGCGGCGAGATCCAGCTGACCGATGCCATGGCCGAGTATGCCCGCACCCGCGGCGGCATGACGGCCGTAGAGTTCACCGGCAAGCACTACGACATGGGCAACAAGCTCAAGGTGGTGGAAGCTCAGGTGGAGCTGGCCCTGCAGCATCCGGAGATCGGCGAAGAATTCCGCGCTTACCTGAAGGAGTTCTGCAAGACACTGTAACTTATCCTGAAAATAAAAGATCCTCCGGCAGACCTGTCGGAGGATCTTTTTTATTGTTTACCCATTTACCTGACTGGGGTGCTTCTGCGGCGGCATCTTGGTAAAGAGTGCCTTCAGCACCAGCGGAGTTGCCACGCTGGACACCACGATCAGCAGGATCACAGCGGTAAAGTAGACCGAGTCCACCACGCCGACATCCAGGCCCTTCTGGGCCACGATCAGTGCCACCTCGCCGCGGGTCATCATGCCAACGCCGATCTTGAGGGAGTCGCCCCAGTTGAAGCGGCAGATCTTGGCCGCAAGGCCGCAGCCGATGATCTTGGTGATAAGTGCTACAATGACGAAGCAGACGCAGAACAGGAAGATTTCCGGCGTCAGGCCGCTGATGTCGGTCTTCAAGCCGATGGATGCAAAGAAGATAGGCGCAAAAATGATATAATTGCTGATATCCACGCGGCGCTCCACATAGGGGGCATCGTCCATGGTGCACAGAACGATACCGGCGATATAGGCACCGGTGATATCTGCAATGCCGAAGTATTCCTCGGCGATGTAGGCCATGGCAAAGCAGAACGCCATGCTCACGATGGTGATGCGCTGGGTGTGGGGATTGCGCTTGTCCAGCCATGTCATAGCAAAGTGAGCCACAACGCCCACGCCCACGGCAGTGGCAAAGAACAGCACCGTATTGATGAGCACCTTGCCCAGACCCGTGCCGGTGCCGGAGCTTGCGCCCAGCACGCAGGTGAGGACTACGATGCCGATGACATCATCAATGACGGCGGCACTGACGATGGTGGTGCCGAGAAAGCTCTTCAGGTGGCCCAGCTCCTGCAGGGTTGCCACCGTAATGGACACGCTGGTGGCCGTCATGATCGTGCCGATGAACAGGGCACGATAGAACTCAGGGCTGCCCACGGCAGAGAAGCCGTAGAACGCACTGTACAGCAGGGTGCCGCCCACCAGCGGAACGGCTACGCCCACGCAGGCGACCAGGGTGGCGATGGGGCCGGCTTTGATCAGTTCCTTCAGATTGGTGCCAAGGCCCGTGGTGAACATCAGCATGACCACGCCGATCTCCGCAAAGGTGGAGATGGCATCGCTGGTCTGCACCAGATTCAGCACACAGGGGCCGATGATCAAACCGGCAAGGATCTCACCCACCACCTGCGGGGCCTTGCACTTGCGGGCCACCAGGCCAAAGAACTTTGCGCTGAGGATGATGATTGCCAGGTTACGGAAAACCGAATACACAAAGAATCCTTCCTTTACTATAAAATTCCCAGAACCATATATACATTCCTTCCGAAGATGGATAACAGAGAGCAGAGAGACGGCCGTTCCCCGGCTGCCCTGCCGTTCATCCTCTGAAAGCCACTATATTATATTCCTCTTTCACAAAAAAATCAAAATATTTTTTATTATATCTTTTTTCGGAAAAAGCTTGACAGAATCCACACAGCTTGCTATAATAAATTGCTGTCTGAACAGACACGCCGCACACAAGGCGCGATGCCGCGTTTTGTGTGTACCCTTGGTCCTGTGATTGCAGGACCCTTAAGTCCAAAAGGAGGTGCTACAAAATGGCAAAGTACGAAACCATGCTGATTACCAGCGCCGCTCTCGACGAGGAGGCTACCGCCGCTCTGGTTGGTAAGTTCAAGTCCCTGATCGAGGCTAACGGTACGATCGATTCCATCGACGAGTGGGGCAAGCGCCGTCTGGCCTACCCCATCAACGACGAGGAGGAAGGCGTTTACACCGTGATCGACTTCACCAGCGAGCCCAGCTTCCCTGCTGAGCTGGACCGTGTGTACAAGATCACTGAAGGTGTTATGCGCAGCCTGATCATTGCTCACGAGGAGTAATTCTTCTGTGACAGAAAGGGAGACCGTAAAATGTTGAATGTTGTTGCCATCATGGGCCGTCTTGTGGCGGATCCCGAACTGCGCACCACCCCGCAGGGTACCAATGTGTGCAGCTTCCGCATTGCCTGTGACCGCAATTTTGCGCGTCAGGGCGAGCAGCGTCAGGCCGATTTCATCGATATCGTTGCATGGCGTCAGCAGGCCGAGTTTGTTTGCAAGTATTTCCAGAAGGGCAGTCTGATTGCCATTGAAGGCAGTCTTCAGACCCGCCAGTATCAGGATAAGAACGGCAACAACCGCACCGCTGTGGAAGTGGTAGCCAACAATATCAACTTTGCAGGCTCCAAAAACAGCAATGCAGGCGGCGGAGCAAATTATCAGAATAATTCTGCTCCCGCCTACCAGAACGCAGCGCCTGCCCGCCCGGCCGCTGTGGAGGCAGCTCCCAGCTACTCTGCCGGCAATGCAGACGACTTCGCCGTCATCGACGACAGCGACGACCTGCCGTTCTGACACGAAACGGTCAATCCGTTAAAAATCCAATAGGAGGTAATAAGCAATGGCTTTTGAAAGAACCGAAGGCTCTCGCCCCGCACGCCCCATGCGTCGCGGCCGCAAGAAGGTTTGCAGCTTCTGTGTCGATCGTATCGACACCATCGATTACAAGGACGTGCCCCGTCTGCGTAAGTACGTCTCTGAGCGTGCAAAGATCATTCCCCGCCGTGTGACCGGCACCTGCGCTTATCATCAGCGCGCACTGACCATCGCCATCAAGCGTGCTCGTCACGTTGCTCTGATGCCCTACGTCAGTGACTAATCTTTAAAGAATCAACTCAATCAAAATAATCAGCAATCAGCAAAGCGCTCTCACCGATGACAAGGTGGGAGCGCTTTTTTGTCTTTTCCCTCCGGCCCGGATATGCTATACTGAGCTCAGGAGGCGTTTTGTTCTTTTTTGAGGAGGTTTTTGTCATGAAAAAACGGTATCTTAGACTTGCGGCGCTGACAGCCGGTGTGCTCCTGGCCGCACAGACCGGTCTTTCCGCTGCTGCGCTTTCTACCTTTGATGCAGCATACTACGCTGCACAGTATCCGGATGTTGCGGCCGTATGCGGCAATGACGAGGGTGCACTGCTGCGTCATTATCTGGATCACGGCATTGACGAAGGCCGCAAGCCTTCTGCGGACGGCATTGCCGGTGATGACGAGCTTTCTTTGACCGAAGCGCAGTTTTCTTCCGTCTGGTCGCCGGTGGCCATCAACAAGCTGGCCCACTACAAGTCTCTCAAGCGCAAATGCACCGATGAGGAGTTTGCGCAGGCATATCAGGAAGCGCTGAAGGTGGTCACACCGCTGGCGCTCATGAGCCGGGAAGACCAGCTTTACGGCATTGCCTCTGCCCTGCGTGCGGTGGTGGATGATGGCTCCATGGCTTACTCTATGGAAGCCAACCATTACAACGACCCCTACGGTTATTTTGTACTGCGCACAGCATCCTGTGCCGGGTGTGCCCGGGCCACCGCTCTGTGTCTGGACATTCTGGGCATCCCATATGAGCATGTGAACGAGAACCAGTACAGCCACCAGTGGTGCCGCGTGCCCATGGAGGACGGCAGCTACTGGATCTGCGATGCGTTTGGCCTGTACTGCGGCCCGGAACCCGAACCCTATCAGCACCCGTATTTTTGAAAAAGCGGATAAACCATTTCAAAACCATGCAATGTCCGGCAGGCTGTGTTATCTGCCGGGCATTGTTTTTTTCTTTCTCCTTTTATAAAACCACTGCTCTATGTTGAAAAGTTACAAATTGGTACGGTTTTACCGGTTGTTTCTGATTTGTACCGGGAATTTGCGGAACTGTCGGCACATTTTGATTCGCACGCAATTCAATCTGCACAAAAGCAGCTCAGAATGCTATGCAATTTTCACGAAAACACTTTTGGGTTATTGATTTTTTATACAAATTATGCCATACTATAGTCACTGAAAACGTTCCCGACAACGTTCCCGAATCTATTACCGAAAGTGAGGTACTCCGACAAAATGCCGAATCTGACCATTAAGGACATTGCCCGGATCAGCGGCTGCTCGGTAAGCACCATTTCTCGTGTCATCAACGACCGGCCCGATGTCCGGCCCGAGACCAAGGAGCATGTACTCAAGGTAATGCGGGAGGCCGGGTTCGTGCCCAACACCAATGCACGACAGCTGAAGATCCAGCAGTCCCGCAGTCTGGTGTTCGTGGTCAAAGGCACCCGCAATCTCTTCTTCTCGGACTTCTTAGTCCAGCTGCAGCGGACCGCCACCCTGTATGGCTACAATGGCATCGTTTCCTATTTGGATGAAAACGCCAACGAGATCGATGCCGCCGAAAAGATCCTGCGGGAGATCAAGCCCAAAGGTATGATCTTTCTGGGCGGCAGCGTAGCCAACTTCAAAAAAGGCTTTGCCAACATCACAGTCCCCTCGGTGCTGACCACACTGGTCTCCGACGAGCTGGACTTTCCCAATCTTTCCATGGTGGGCGTGGATGACCGCGCTGCAGCCTACACTGCTGTGGACTACCTCATCCAGCAAGGGCATCGTAAGATCGCAGTGCTGGGTGGTCCGGTCACCAGTTATCCCAGCGTGATGCGCCGCGAGGGTGCACAGCAGGCGATGCAGGATGCGGGCATCCTGTTCAGCGACAAGCTGTACGGCCTGTCCAACTACGATTTTGAGTCTGCCTATCACGCCGTGAACAGCCTGCTGGCCCGCCGGGCCGACTTCACCGCCCTGTTCGCCATGAGCGATGTGATTGCCTTAGGTGCCATCCGCGCGCTGGCGAGCGCCGGGCTGCGGGTGCCGGAGGATGTTTCGGTGATCGGCTTTGACGGCATCACGATGTCCCGTTACTGTGTGCCTGTTCTGACTACCGTTGTGCAGCCCAGTGAACAGATCTCGCTGCAGAGCATTGAGTTGCTGGTGCGGCAGATCGAGCACGGTGCACCGGCCCAGACCATCACCTTGCAGCCGGAGTTGCAGCAGGGCGAAAGCGTAAGGGCGATTTAAATTTTGTTTTCCCTCCGTCAGGGGACGGAGATTTTGAAATAGTTTATTTTTAATAAGAAGGAGAACTTATTATGAAGAAAATGATCACTCGTCGTAACTTCCTGAAGGCCGCTGGCGTTTCCGCCGCTGCTCTGGGTCTGGCTGCCTGCGGCGGCTCCTCCAGCAGCACCGCTTCCTCTGCTGCCGGTTCTACCGCTGCTTCCAGCACCGCTGCAAAGGCAGACGGCAAGGTCTACTACCTGAACTTCAAGCCCGAGCAGGATCAGGATTGGCAGGATCTGGCCGCTGAGTACACCAAGGAGACCGGCGTGCCTGTGACCGTTGTCACCGCCGCTTCCGGCCAGTACGAGACCACCCTGATGAGCGAGATGGAGAAGAGCGAGGCTCCCACCCTGTTCCAGGTGAACGGCCCTGTGGGTCTGGCAAACTGGAAGGATTACTGCTACGATCTGTCCGGCAGCCAGCTGTACGGTGAGCTGACCAGCGATTCCTTCGCACTGAAGGATGGCGACGCTGTTACCAGCATCGCATATGTCATCGAGACCTACGGCATCATCTATAACAAGGAACTGCTGAGCGCCGCCGGCTACACGCAGGACGATATCAAGGGCTTTGCTGATCTGAAGAAGGTCGCTGACGATATTCAGGCACGCAAGGCTGAGCTGGGTGTGGACGGTGCTTTCACCTCCGCTGGCATGGACGGTTCTTCTGACTGGCGCTTCAAGACCCATCTGGCAAACCTGCCCATCTACTACGAGTACAAGGCAGACGGCATCGGCTCCACCGATGCCATCAAGGGCACCTATCTGGACAACTACAAGCAGATTTGGGATCTGTACATCACCGATTCCACCTGCGATCCCACCCTGCTGGCTTCCAAGACCGGCGACGACGCTGTGGCTGAGTTTGTGGGTAAGAAGGCTGTGTTCTACCAGAACGGCACCTGGGCTTACAATGACGTGAAGGATCTGGGCGACGACAACCTGGGTATGCTGCCCATCTACATCGGCGTGGATGGCGAGGAGAATCAGGGCCTGTGCACCGGTTCCGAGAACTTCTGGTGCGTGAACAACAACTCTTCTGATGCCGATATTCAGGCTACTCTGGACTTCCTGTACTGGTGTGTCACCTCTGAGGCCGGCACCAGCGCGATGGCTGACAAGATGGGCTTCGTCATCCCCTTCAAGAAGGCTAAGGACTCCACCAACCCCCTGATCGGCATTGCAAACCAGTATGTGGCCGACGGCAAGACCAGTGTTGACTGGTGCTTCTCCACCATGCCTTCCGAGGAGTGGAAGAACGGCCTGGGCAGCGCTCTGACCGCTTACGCAGCAGGCACCGGCGACTGGGACGGCGTTGTGACCGCCTTCGTCGATGGCTGGGCTAAGGAATACAAGCTGGCAAACGGCTAAGCTCCTGATCGGTCTATAAAAAAGAACTGAACAGGGAGGCGGGCGAAGAAGTTCGCCCCGCCTCCCCTTTTTTGTTAACCACTCCGCATATAGGAGGTACATCATGCAAAAAGCCATCAGCAAATATTGGCCGGTGTTCGTGCTGCCCACGCTGCTCGCGTTCATCATCGGCTTTATCTGGCCCTTCATCTGGGGCATTTACCTTTCGTTCCAGCGGTTCACTACTGTTAGCAAGACCACCTTTGTGGGCATCCAGAACTACATCAACGTATTTCAGGATTCCACCTTCCTGCACGCCTTCGGCTTTACCGCAGCGTTCACTGTAGTATCCACCGTGCTCATCAACGTCTGCGCCTTTGCCATTGCGCTGGTGCTCACCCGCGGCATCCGCGGCACCAACATCTTCCGTACCGTCTACTTCATGCCCAACCTGATCGGCGGCATCCTGCTGGGCTACATCTGGCAGATCCTGCTCAACGGTGTGCTGGCCAACCTGCAGAAACCTCTGCTGGCGCTGGATGCCAAGGCCGGTTTCGTCGGTCTGGTCATCCTGATGTGCTGGCAGCAGATCGGCTACATGATGATCATTTACGTTGCCGGCCTGCAGAGCGTGCCCGGCGACCTGATCGAAGCCGCCAAGATCGACGGTGCCAACGACCGCGAGATCCTGTTCAAGATCAAAATTCCCATGGTCATGCCCAGCGTGACCATCTGCACCTTCCTGACCCTGACCAACAGCTTCAAACTGTTCGACCAGAACGTTGCCCTGACCGCAGGCGAACCCGCCAACGCCAGTGAAATGCTGGCCCTGAACATCTACAACACCTTCTATGGCCGTTCCGGTGCCCAGTGGAAGGGCATTGGTCAGGCGAAGGCTGTGGTGTTCTTCCTGATCGTCGTGGTCATTTCTCTGATCCAGCTCCACTTTACCCGTTCCAAGGAGGTGCAGCAGTAATGCCTAAACAGAAAAAAATGTGGGATAACATCCTCACCGTCATCATGACGCTGCTGAGTCTGCTGTGGATCTACCCCATCGTGCTGATCCTGCTGAACAGCTTGAAGATTGAGGGCAGCTTTACCACCTCCACTGTGTTCAAGCTGCCCACCGCCGAGACCTTTGCGGGCCTGAGCAACTACGTTTACGGTGTCACCAAGATGGGCTTCCTTTCCAGCCTTGGCTACAGCCTTGTCATCACCGTTACCAGTGTGGTGCTGATCCTGCTGTGCTGCTCCATGACCGGTTGGTACCTCACCCGCGTGAACAATAAGCTGAGCAAGTTCATGAACCTGCTGATCGTGTTCTCCATGGTCGTGCCCTTCCAGATGGTCATGTTCACCCTGTCCAAGACCGCTGACCAGCTCAACCTGAACACCCCGTGGAACATCTGCATCATCTATCTGGGCTTCGGTGCCGGTCTGGCCGTGTTCATGTTCACCGGCTTCATGAAGAGCGTGCCCATGGAAATTGAGGAAGCGGCCATGATCGACGGCTGCAACCCCATTCAGATCTTCTTCAAGGTCGTATTCCCCATCCTCAAGCCCACCATGATCTCCACCGCCATCCTCGAGACCATGTGGGTGTGGAACGACTACCTGCTGCCCACTCTGGTGCTGGACATCAAGAAATACCGCACCATTCCCATGGCCATCCAGTACTTCCGCGGCGGCTACGGCCGTGTGGAGCTGGCTCCCATGATGGCCTGCATCATCATTGCCATTATCCCCATCATCATCCTGTACATGACCTGCCAGAAGTACATCATTGAGGGCGTTGTGGCAGGTGCTGTCAAGGGCTAAGGAGGTGCGCACACTATGCGTGCAAGCGGCATTTTGATGCCCGTTTTCAGTCTGCCGGGGCCTTTTGGCATCGGTACGCTGGGAAAAGAGGCCTTTGCATTCGTGGATTTTCTGGCCGATGCAAAGCAGACCTACTGGCAGATCCTGCCCATCGGCCCCACCGGCTACGGCGACAGCCCTTATCAGAGCTTTTCCGCCTTTGCCGGTAACCCCTACTTCATTGACTACCGCCTGCTGGCCGACGTCGGTCTGCTGACGGCCGATGAAGTGCCCGCCGCACGGCCTGTAGGCCCCATCGACTACGGCGCACTGTACAACGAACGGCCTGTGATCCTGAAAAAGGCAGCCGACCGCCTGCTGGCAGCCCCCTCCCCCTCCTATGAAGCCTTCTGCGAGGCGCAGAGCTTCTGGCTGGAGGATTACGCCCTGTTTATGGCTGTCAAGGCCGAACAGGGGCAGGCCGGCCTTGCCGACTGGCCGGATGACCTGCGCTGCCGCAAACCGGAAGCCATTGCTGCCGCAAAACAGCGTCTCGCCGGTGCGGTGGATTACTACAAGGCGGTGCAATTCTTCTTCTACACCCAGTGGAACGCCCTGAAGGCTTACGCCAACGGCAAGGGCGTCCGTCTGGTGGGCGATATTCCCATCTATGTCAGCCCGGATTCCAGCGATCTGTGGACCCACCCGGAGCTGTTCCAGACCGACGGAGAAATGCATCTGACCCAGGTGGCCGGATGCCCGCCGGACGCCTTTGCAGCAGACGGCCAGCTGTGGGGCAACCCCCTGTATGACTGGCCCACGCACAAAGCCACCGGCTTTGCGTGGTGGAAGCAGCGCATGAAGCACGCCACCTCCATTTACGATGTGGTGCGCATCGACCACTTCCGCGGCTTCGAGAGCTATTACTCCATTCCCGCCGGGAACAAAACGGCGGCGGGCGGTCACTGGGAAAAAGGCCCTGACCTCGATTTTATCAACGCCATGCACGAAAACCTTGGCGAGGGCGGCATCATTGCCGAGGATCTTGGCTACCTGACTCCGGAGGTCAAGGCCATGCTTTCTGCCAGCGGCTACCCGGGCATGAAGATCATGCAGTTTGCCTTTGACAGCCGGGAATCCGGCAATTACCTGCCCCACACCTACCACCGCAACAGCGTGGTGTACACCGGCACCCACGACAATGTGACCACCGAAGGCTGGCGTACCAACGCCAGTGCCGAGGATGTGGCCTATGCCTGCCGCTACCTGCGCTGCCAGCCGGAAGAGCTGACCGAGGCCATGATCTGTGCCTGCCTTGCCAGTGTATCGGATACCGCTGTGATCCCTCTGGCGGATTGGCTGCATCTGGGCAGTGAGGCCCGCATCAACACTCCCAGCACCCAAGGCTCCAACTGGCAGTGGCGGCTCACCTGTCCCCTGCCGGAAGCACTGGCCGGGCACATTGCGCAGCTGACCGTGCTCTACGAACGGGCACAGTAATTCCCCGATCATTTTCTCCTCGTAAAAGCGTCTGCACTCGGAATGTGCAGGCGCTTTTGCTTTTTCTACAGAACATTTTTTCAGGACCAGATTATGGACATATTGCGCATTTTTGGGCTGATATCCGTGATTTTGTCGTCTTTCCGTAACAGTTTGTTCACAAATGTATCATGATTTTGCGCATCTCTGCTCTTGTTATTTGGACACAGTTATGTTACAATTCAGATAGTATTATTGTCTGCCTTTGTGCAGATTCCATTACGGAAAGGAGTTCTTCCACCGTGGATCATCCCAATCAGAATACCATGCTTTTACCGGCTTCCTATGCCGTTATCTCCGAAGAGGAAATGACCTATCTGGATGGCGGTCAGTCCATCTACCTTGGCTCAGCCTTTAATCACGATATTTATTTCAACACCGATCAGTTTGCTACATTCTGCCAGAATGCAGCGATCAACCTGTTCGTGCTGATGACCAACTATTCCTTCCGGTACATCGCAGGCCGTGTGCAGTCCGGTCTGTCGAATGGTCTGAGCCTGTCCGGCACCTTCTATCACACCTGGGATAAGATGAACACCTGGAGCCGTATCGCTTCTGTGGGCGTTGCCGGTCTGGCCGGTGTCTATGTCTATTCGCAGGTCATGAACGTCATTCGTACCGTTACAAGCATCTACGATCAGATCGTGAACCCCATGCCGAGCTTTGATGCCGCTCAGGCCGAGGGAACCGCTGCCGCCTGAGTTTGATTTCATTCCCGGAACGATCTTGTCAGAAAGGAGCTTTCTCCATGAAAAACCTTCAGATGCCGCATTCATATATTTCTGTTTCCGAAGAAGAGCTGCGCAGTATTTCCGGCGGCGGGCCGCTGGGCGATGCGCTGGATCTTTTCTTCAGCAATCTGCGTCTGGACGATCTTTTCTTTAGCGGCGGATTGATCTCACTTTCTTTCACCTTTGTGCCCATGCTGCTGTTCAATGTGGTAAAGACAGGCTTCAACTTCGTGGTGAGCGCCTACGATACCATCGCAGACCTGTTCCATTTTTCCCACGAGGAGCGGGACATGGTGCAGTATATCTCGGATCAGCAGCGCCGGGAAGAAGAGAAAGAGCAGGCTCAGTCCGCTCCCGGCCCGAAACCGGTTTTCTGAACTTCCCCAGCAGTATAAAGCATAGCAAAAAACGCATCTGCAAAATCTTGCAGATGCGTTTTTATTTTCAGATCACTTTCACTGCCCCCTGCTCCCGCAGACGCAGAATGTAGCAGCTGCCCTTGCCGAATACCCGCTCGATCTCGCTGTGATAGCGTTCCAGCAGGCTCTGGGGAACATACGCCTGAATGGTGCCTGCAAAGCCGCCGCCCTGCATCCGCCAGGCTCCCGTGCTTCCCTGCAGGATACTCTGGCTCAGCGCCAGTGCCACCGAAAGCCCCTGATGCCGCACATCGGTGCTGCAGTAGACATTCTGGCATAGCGCAAAGGATGCGCGTCCGCTTTCCAGCACCAGCGCTGCAAAGGCATCAAACTGTCCGGCCTGCAGCGCGTCCCTCTGGGCAAGGGTGCGAGCGTTCTCTTCAAAATAGTGGATGGCGCGCAGCACCGCGCGGTCGCCGCAGGCTTTGCGCAGCGCAGGCAGTGCTGCCCAGAATGCGCTCTCCGTCACCTGTCCCAGCACCTTTTTGCCAAGAAACGCTGCGATCTGCTCCATCTCCTGCCGGATGGCTGCAAACTCACCGGTCAATTCGCTGTGGCTGTCGCGCGTATCGGTAACGCACAGGCTCATGCCCGGCGGCAGCAGGCCGTCGGCGTGGATCTTTTCCAGAACCGGCTGCTGGGGGTCTGCAAAATCCGCAAAGATAATGCCGCCCACTGCGCTGGTCAGCTGATCCAGCAGGCCGCTGGGCTTGCCAAAATAGGTATTCTCCGCATACTGACAGATCTTTGCCAGCTCCGCCGGGGCCAGACCGCAGCCATATTCTCCGTTCCAGATGGCAGCCATGCCCATTTCAAAGGCAGCAGAGCTGGAAAGGCCGCTGCCGCGCAGCACATCACTGGCCGTGTATGCATCAAAACCGCCCACCGCTTTGCCTGCCGCGCGGAAGCCCTCGGCAATGCCGCGGATCAGGCTGGCCGAGTGGGTGCTCTCCCCTTCCTGCGGCCCCTCCACGGTCAGGTCGATCACATCCAGCTTGTTGAACCCGCGGGATTTGACCCGCACGTAGCCGTCTGTATTGTGCGCAGCCACGGCCACAAGATCCAGCGTGACAGCCGCCGCAAGGCCATAACCGTGCTGGTGGTCGGTGTGGTTGCCGCCCAGCTCTGCGCGGCCCGGTGCCGAATAAACCTGCACCTGCCTGCCCGGCCCAAAGTACAGCTCAAACTGTTCCAGCGCAGCACAGTAGCGTGCCCGCTGCCGGCAGATTTCCTGCGCCGCATCGCCATACAGTGCCCGGAGCTTATCGTCCCATTTGCCCGCCGCGATCTCATTTCGGAGCTGCGCACTGTTTGCCATAACGATTCCTCCCTCAATATGCTGCTTTGGGATAGATGGGTATGTTACGTCTATTGTAATGCATCCAACCGCTTTTTTCAATTTCCAACGCTGAAAAAACGCGAATTTTGGCACCCAGTTCAAAGAATAAGATGTACTTTTGTTGAATTTGCGGGCAGATGTGTGGTATACTATACCAAAGATCGGGCACAAAGCTGCCCGCAACGTGACAGAGCGGAGGAAACGCGGCTATGGCAGATGTATATAAGCAATCCTTCAAACAAAATTATACCAATAATATTGAGCTTTCCATCTTCAATTGCGGCATCGAACGCTGTGCTCCGGGCCAAACATGGGGACCGGGTATCCGCGACCATTACCTGATCCATCTGGTACTTTCCGGCAAGGGCGTATTCGAGGTGGGCGGACGCACTTGGGAAGTGAGCCAGGGTCAGCTGTTTTTTGCCCGGCCAAGCCAGCTGATCCGGTATACTGCCGATGAGCAGCAGCCTTGGGAGTACAGCTGGGTAGGCTTCAACGGTGCGTGTGCCCACAAACTGGCCGCGCAGCTTCCCTTCACCGACGACTCGCCGGTGCATCACACCCACGACCCCGATGGGATGCGTGCTGCTCTGGCCAACATTTATTCCTCCCGCGGGCTGCAGCCGCAGGATGAAGCCGCCATGGTGGGCTACCTTTATCTCTTCATCGCTTCTCTGATGAAGGAGACCAGCGCTGGCAAACCGCACACGGCTTCCTCTTCCAGCCAGTATGTGCTCAACGCCATCAAGTACATCCAGTTCAATTATTCACACGATATTTCCATTGATGATGTGGCAAAAAGCGTAGGTGTCTCCCGCAGTCACCTGTACCGCGTGTTCATGCTGAACGTAGGCAAAAGCCCCATCGATTATCTTACCGAATACCGCATCAACGAAGCCTGCAAGCTGCTGCGCGCAGGCAACCTTTCCATTGCCGAGGTCGCGGTGTCGGTAGGCTTCTTTGATCAGTTCTATTTCTCGCGGGTATTCAAGCGCGCCAAGGGCGTGCCGCCCAGCAAGTATTTTGCGGCGCAGGCTGATGCTCCCGCCGACGGCCCCGACCACCAGTAAAGGAGACCCTTCATGCCCTTACAGAAAAATCAAGTTCTCACCCTGCGCGTAGAGCGTCTTTCCAGCGATGGCAGCGGCGTAGCACACAGCCCCGACGGTGAGACCGTGTTTATTCCCGGTGCCGCCCCCGGCGACGAAGCCCGGGTGCGCATCGTTAAGGACTGCAAGCGCTACGCCTTCGGTATTCTGGACGAGGTGCTCACTCCTTCGCCGGACCGTATCCCGGTGGATTGTGCCGTGGCAGGCCCCTGCGGCGGCTGCAGCCTGCGGCATCTGGACTATGCTGCCGAGCTGCGCGCCAAGCAGGAGAATGTTGCAGATGCCTTTGCCCGCATCGGAGGATTGGATGTGCCTGTGCTGCCCATTGTGGGTTCGCCGGAAGTGAACCGCTACCGCAATAAGGTGCAGTTCCCGGTGGGCGTGGACAAAAGCGGTAAGCCCTGTATCGGCTTCTACGCCGGGCGCACCCATCGTATCGTCCCCTGCCCGGACTGCCGCCTGCAGCCCGGTGTGCTGAATGAGATCGGCAACGTATTGTGCGCTTTTTTTGCAGAAAAGGGCATCCAGCCGTACAGCGAGGAGACCGGCAGGGGCCTTGTGCGTCATATCTTTCTGCGGCGCGGCGCTCACAGTAGCCAGATCATGGTCTGCCTTGTCTGCACCCGTGCCAAGCTGCCCTCCGCTGAAGAGCTTTGCACCCGGCTGAAAGCTCAATTTGCAGAGATCACCACGATCCTGCTGAACGTAAATGCTAAAAACACCAACGTGATCCTTGGCACCGAGACCCACACCCTGTATGGGCAGGGGTATATTGAAGACACCCTGTGCGGTGTTCCGGTGCAGCTTGGCCCGCTTTCCTTCTATCAGGTCAATACCCTTGCTGCCGAGCAGCTTTACGGCATTGCCGCCCAGTATGCTCAGCTTACCCCGGACGACCTGCTGCTGGACCTCTACTGCGGCATGGGCACCATTGGTCTTTCCATGGCAGCGCACTGCCGTGAGCTGATCGGTGTGGAGATCGTACCGGAAGCCATTGAAAGTGCCAAGGCTAACGCTGCCCGCATGGGTGCAGATGTGGCCGCAAAGAGCCGATTTTTCTGCGCAGATGCCGGTCAGGCCGCCACCCGCCTTGCCGCTGAGGGCCTTCAACCGGACATCGTAATGCTGGACCCGCCCCGCAAGGGCTGCGACGAAGCCACCCTTTCCGCTGTCGTGCGCATGTCTCCCCGCCGGGTGGTCTACGTCAGCTGCAACCCCGCCACCGCCGCAAGAGATGCTGCATGGCTGGAACAAAATGGATATCACGCAGAGAAGGTGCAGCCGGTGGATCTATTTCCAAGAACACGGCATTGCGAGACGATTGTCTTGCTTTCCAAGGGTGAGGTCGACTCGAAAAAGATTCGGGTTGAGTTCTCTTTGGAAGATATGGATATGTCCGAATTTCAGGATGGGGCAACCTATCCGCAGATCAAGGAGTATGTGTTGGAGCATACCGGGTTAAAGGTGTCCAACCTCTATATCTCACAGATTAAACGAAAATGTGGGATTGGGGTTGGTAAGAACTATAATCTGCCGAAGTCCGAGGATTCCAGACAGCCCCAGTGTCCGCAGGAAAAAGAGAAAGCAATCCGAGAAGCATTCAAATATTTTGGGATGATCTAACATCCCGCAAAATGGAGGTTTCTTATGGATAGATTGATTTCTTGTGAGTTTAACATGGATACCGCTTGTGTGGAACTGAAATTTTTAGATGGCAGCATGATTGCCATTGATACCATCGCCGTGGAGAATGAGGTTGCTGACAATATGTATCAACGGTCAGAACTGGATTATCTAATCTACAATGATCCGGTTGGATATGCAGACTTGATCTTGAACGGTGATCCCGAAATTTATCTAAAAACGGTAACTGAATGTAAACCCTTAGATTAAAACTCAGCCCTCTGCCTTTTCCTTGGCAGAGGGCCGTTTTTTGCTTAACAGTTATTGAGCATCCCTTAATTGCTCTACAACACTGCATTTCGCTGCATTGTCATACATCATGCAAGGAATCAGCCACCCCAGCAGAAGAAATACCGGAATTGTCAGCAGGACAGGCAGAATGGTGAATCGATACTCAAAGAACCAGAACATACTGCCCAGCATTTTTCCTGCAAGAGGTCCCACCGCCAGCGACAGAATAAAGGCCGCCGATACGGAGGACATTGCGTAAAACAATCCCTCGTAGATCAGCATGGTTTTGAGCTGCCGGTTCGTCATTCCTACAGCCTGAAGCACAGCAAATTCACGGCGGCGGGAAAGAATACTGGTCATCATGGCGTTGAAGAAATTTAAGAGTCCCACCAGCCCGATGATAGCACAGAGGATACCACCTACCAGAAGGAACATCTGCCGGAACTGAGCAAACTCAGAGCGAGCCGTGGCCTTGCTTTCATACATCAAGGGTGAAAACACACCGGCAGTGAGCTTCGATAGATATTGCTCTGCTTCGGCCTCGTCTGCGTCGTCTGCTGTGTCGAACAGGTAGAGCATCGGAATGGCCGCACCGCCGCTGTCCCTCTGTGCGGTATCCACAGACAAAACTGTCTCATATCCAATACCACCATAACGATAACTCATGGAATACGGAAGCTCTACCAAGGCGCAGACCGTGTACTCTACATCTCTGGCTCCATACAGTTTTTCCTGAAAGTACTCCTCCGGTGTATCTTCGGTGCGGAGTTCCCCGGTGCGGCTGTCGATATATTTCACATCGTCCGCATAGGTGGCGGTGATCGTGTCTCCCACCTTGGGGTAGTATTCAGGATTGGGCAGATTACCGTAGTCATCTAAGGAAACCGCAATGGCAATAGCGTTATTGTTTGGCTCCAGCATAGGAGAAATATCTCCGTCGAACACTTGCAGCTTGTCAAACAGGCTGTTATCCAGAGCCTCGATTCTGGTATCTCCCATCACCATATCGCCCCGGTGCTCCATGCGGCTCATATGGCTGTCCAACTGCTCAGCACTTTCGTACCTTGCATAGTCCTGCCGCAGAGCATCCTCCGTCATCCAAAGATATACGGGTTTTCGCACAGCATATCCCGTGCCGGAAAGACTGGACTTTGTATTTGCTGCGATCTCTTCGATCTGTTCCGGCGTGATGAATTCATCTGCCGGGTTGTAACGGAAATAGTCGGGCGTGCTGACGATAAAATCGGCGCAGGTCATGAAGGATACATACTTCTCCATGCTGAAGCCGCCCACAAAGGCACACAGTGCATTGAACAGCGTCACCGACAGTGCCAGAGACACCACCACCAGCACCGTCTTTTTTTTGTTTCGTCCCAGATTGGCAAAGGCCATCTGATGGAGCTTCGCTCCCCGGGTGCTGCGCTGTTTTTTCTTGGTCTGCATCGCATCTGTATATTTGGTAGCCTCCACCGGAGAAACCCTGGCTGCCATTTTCCCGGGCTTGGAGCAGGACAAAAGCACCGTCAGCAGGGCAAACAGCACGGAGCCAACAAAGATCACAGGCGAAGTGCTGATGGTGGTGATGCCCGCATCCAACTGGGTGGAGCGCAAGACAACAGGCACCAGAACAGCGCCAATGCCATAGCCCAACAGCAGCCCCGCCGGAATGCCGATCAGACAAAGCAGAAGTGCCTGCTGGCGAATGATGCGTTTGAGCTGCCGGGGCGTTGTGCCAATGGTTTTCAGAAGCCCGTAAAACCGGATATCCCCCGCAACAGAGATCTGGAAAATGTTATAGATGATAAGATACCCGGTGAAAATCACCAGCAGCAAAAAAGCTGCTATGGCGATCACAAGTTCCGGATCGAGATGCGACTCCAGCTGGGATGAGGTATATCCCCAGTTGACGCCGATCCGGACGCTGTTGGGATCGGTATAGCTGTCCCATGTGTAGCCGAGATCGGTATCCACCTGCTCCATCTGCCCTTGAATGTTTGTACTGGAAGCCATCATGACATTCAGGTCAGTGCGGAAGGGCTGTAAACCTGTTTTCACTGCCTGCGCTTCGATATCATCTGCGTAATCACGGCTGATGTTGATGTAATGAACAGGCATTAGTTCATCATAGTCCCAATAGCCCACCAGCGTAAAGGTATCTGTTACAGTAAAGGCGGTTTGATCCTTGTCCATGATGGAATAGGAAACCGTGACCTCTGCGCCCAGTTCCGGCGTCACGCCAAGCAGCTGCAACGCTGCCGTATCCATGGTCACCTCTTTGCCGCTTTCGGGCATCCGTCCGGTAGTAGGGGTGGCATAGCTCCATTTGGTGCAGTTGGCATCCATGTAGCTGATCTCTGCCGGCGTTTTGGAAAAGACACCATCCGCAGTGATGCCGATCACCTTCCGTGCCCCCGCAGACTTTACCTTCGGGTGGGCGGCGATACGTTCCGCCTGCTCGGGGGAAACATCCTTAAAGGTGCCGTGTGCATAGCCGCCTACCTGCCGAAACTGGTAGGTTTCATAGCTGGCGTTCAACGACAAGACAATGGTGAACATGGACGTAAATAGCAGCGTTGTCAGCGCAATGGCAAAAATGGCGATCAGATTGCGGCGACGGTTCGCATAAAGAGATTTTAAGCTGAGCTTTCGAATACATTTTCTGTTTTTGACATTCATCGTAGCCACCTCCCGTTAGTTCTGGGAGACGATCCGACCATCTTCGATACGGATAATGCGGTCTGCCATCTGCGCAATTTCTTCGTTGTGAGTGATCATTACGATTGTCTGGGCGAACTTTTGACTGGTGACTTTCAAAAGGCTCAATACATCCTGGCTGGTTTTGGAATCCAGATTGCCGGTGGGTTCATCTGCCAGAATGATAGCGGGTGCTGCCGCCAGCGCACGGGCAATGGCTACTCGCTGCTGTTGACCGCCTGAGAGCTGATTGGGCAGCGCATCCAGACGGTCATCTAGCCCAAGGGTCTGTACAATCTGCTGTACGAAATCCTTATTGACCTTGCCACCGTCCAGCTCAATGGGTAGAACAATATTTTCATACACATTCAGCACCGGAACAAGATTATATGCTTGGAACACAAAGCCGATTTTCCTGCGGCGGAAGATGGTCAGCGCTTCCTCCTTTAGGGAGAAAATATCCTGTCCGTCCACCATGACCGTGCCGCTTGTAGGGCGATCCAGCCCGCCCAGCATGTGCAGCAGCGTGGATTTGCCGGAGCCGGATGTGCCGACAATTGCAACAAATTCGCCCTTCTTTACACTTAAATCAACTCCATCCAACGCATGAACTGCGTTATTGCCGGAGCCATAAATCTTTTTCAGGTTTTTTGCCTGTAAAACTTCCATAAATGAGTACCTCCATGAAAAAATCTGTATGTATGAAAGGAAATGATCCTTTGATACATACAGATTATCGCATAGGAATCTTTCCACATTCTTTCCGGCGGAAAATGAAATCTAACAGTTTTGATAGAATTGTTGTTATTTCGGCAGAAATATGGAAAACGTACTTCCTTTTCCCGGAACGGAAGCAAACTTGATATAACCGCCCTCGCCGGATATGATCTGTCGGGCAAGGTATAAGCCGATGCCGACCCCTTCTTGTTTCTGCACACTATTTGAGCGGTAAAAGCGAGCAAATATCTTCGCTTGCTCACTTTCCGGGATGCCTGAACCGGTATCCGATATATCGATCCTTGCAAACATTTCATAGCTTACGGCAGAAATAGTAATGGTGCCATGCTCTGTATATTTGATGGCGTTGTCTACGATATTAGCCAGCGCTTCCGCTGTCCATTTGAAGTCGAATACAGCAAAAGCATCTGTATCCTGCATTTGCAAAGACAATCCTTTTTCAGAAGCCTTGGCAGTATATTGTTCTACCACACTTTCAAGCAGCGGCTGCAGCGCTGTCGGCTGGGGGGAGAGTGAAATGATCCCGTTTTCCAGTCTGGAAAGCTTTACGAGAGAATCGATCAGAAATCGCAGCTTTTCCGATTGTTTGTACAGCGCCTCCACATTTGCCTTCGCCGATGCAGGCAGAGTTTCCTCCATCAAAAGCTCGCTGTATAACAGCAGGTTTGCAATCGGCGTTTTTGTCTGGTGGGAGATGTCCGCAATCAAGGTTTTGATTTTGTCTTTTTCCTGCGCTATGTTTTGAGAAGATGCTTCTGCGGCGGAAAGATAGTGCGCAAACTTCGTTTCCAATGCAGATAGCTGGCTTTCATCAAAATTGGTTTCAGAAAAGGAGCCGGTCATGGCAGCGTCCAGCATTCTTTCGATTTCTTCCATCGTTTTTCTGGCCTTTCTCCGCTCCCATAACACAACAGCTGCCGCCGCCAGAAAACACAGCAGTATGATCACAATGCCGGTTTTATTCATCTTTTGTCACCCAGCTATAACCGATTCCATAGACGGTTTTAATGTATTTCTGTGCGCCAAGCTTATCCCTCAGACGCTTGATCGTAACAGACAAAGCATTTTCATCCACATATTCTGCGCCATCTGTCCAGACCCGGTCGACAAGGTCTCCACGGGTCATGGTTCGGCCTCGGTTTTCAACAAGCAGGCGCAGTAATTTTTGTTCTGTTTTACTCAATTCCACTTTTGAATCTCCCACATAAAAGGTCATAGCCTCAAAGTCAAAGTGAAATAGATCCATATGGATCGGCGCATTTTTATGGCTTGACGCTTGCTTTCGCAGTTGGGTATTCACCCTTGCCCGCAAAACCGAAAGAGAAAAGGGCTTGGTAATGTAATCATCAGCACCTCTCTCCAGTCCGTCTACGATGTCCAGATCGGTGTCGTTGGCAGTCAGCAGAATAACAGGAACTCCGGGTATGTTTTCCTTGACCTCCCGGAGCAGCTCAAGCCCACTGCCATCCGGCAGATTGATATCCAACAGGATCAGGGATACACCGCCGCAAAGCAATTGCTCTCTTGCCGCTTTTAGATCATGGCAGGATATAATCTGGCGGTCATCTGCTTTCAGCGCTTTGCATAAGCCTTGATTCAAGCCGATATCATCTTCAACAATCAGTAATTGCTCCATATATCTCACTCCCTCGTTATTCAAATACCACCATTATTTCCTTGGGCAATTTTTCGTTCTCACAGTTCAGAAGATAGGCGATTGCTCTGCTTGCAAATTTGTTTGTTTTCACTGTATCCCAATCGGCAAGCAAAATGACCTCTGCCTTGCCGTTCTCAAAATCTAATGATATTTCGCCCCATTCGCCGTCGCAGTCTGCCTGATATTCGTAGATTGCGGCGGCGATTTTCTTTTTTCGCTTGATCTTGGATTTCTGTTTTAGCCGGACTGCATGGATTGCGCCCTCGGCAACCAACAATTCCGTCAACTTGTCCACTGCTTTTCGGTAGGCTCGTTCTGCACCGCTGGCTGTACTGCCCTCAAACATAACCGCCAGTTCTTCAAAGGTGGGGCGGTCTTTCCATGAGCTGACACGCCCACAGGTCATGCAAATTGCTAACCGTTTTTCAAGCAAGGTCTGTTCCCGGTAATTCAGTTTCTCAAATGCCCGCTGCACCTTTTCTGCCTGTATGCCGTTCCAGAGGATATCGGTATAGTTCCAGCTATCGTCAAGGGCTACATCCTCGCCTGTTTCCTCGCCGTTCTCGTCTGTCACATAGAATGGCTGCTGATTGCGGATTCCACGGACAACTTTCAGATATTCTTCCGCAAGGGCAAGATCGCAGTTGTATTTCTTGGAAAATTCGTTGACCGCATCCTTGGTATTGTGGTACAGCCAAGCCATTGACCGCACCATTTTGTAATTGGTCAGAGAGGACACCGACCATTTTTCTTCGCCCATGCGAAAACGGAGCATAGCATCCCGGATGAACGGGAAAATGTATGTAGCATACTCTGCACCCTTGGCAAGGTCATAGTCCATCAGCTTTTGGAGCATTTGCTCCCGGCAGGAGAGCTTTATATCTATAAATCGGTCTGTGTCATACAGATCGCCGCCATCCACACCGAGAAAGTCTTTGATGCGCTTGTTAAGCTGCGGCTCGTAGTGGTGTAGGAAGAATGAGAAATATATCAAATTCTTTTCCTGCAAGGCAGACAGGATATATTCGTTCAGATTGCCCACCGCTGGAGGCTCCGGTTCCAGTTGGAAGATGCGCTCTGCCGCATAAGGAATGATGCCGTCACCGTGCGGATTGACAGCGTGTTTTGGTATGTATCCGGTCATGTCCCATGAAAAATCACTCAGCATAGCGCACCTCCTTTCGGTTCTTTCTCTATCAATATCGACAGTAATTATGCATCGAACTTTTTGTTAGTAGTATTATTTTCGTCGTCCATCATATCACTTAGCACGGCAAAAGCTTGGCTCAGCGGCACAGCCTTAGAAGTCCAGTTTTTCAAACTAAACAAGTTGGAAGATTCATCAAACACATCAAATTCGTCTGTCCCATCAGTGATTTTCTTCAAGTACAACATTTCTATCAAATACAAAGCTCCCAAGATATTTAGTACATTCTCCTGCTTTGCTTGCTTCAACTGCTCATAGCGGTTGTGCTTGACATCTGTAAATGCTCCCCACCATTGCAACGACTGTGCGGGCTGGGTAATATCCCAATTCATAAACGGTTGTATTTCGATATCGTATTCCTGTACACTGATTTTTTGATTTTTTATATCCGGTGTGTTGGTCAAAATATACTGTGCATAGTCTGCAACCGTTTTTCGATCCGTTGTATTGAAACCGCAAAACTCTTTGAATACAGTATCCAACTCTGCCCCTATGGCTTGAATTAAGAGGGCATATCCGTTAGAAAATGCATCAAAATTGTCCTCATGTAGTTCTACAAACTCTATTGATTCAACAAAACGCTTTTCGAGCATTAAGTAGTATTTCCAATGATTCTGACTAAGTTCTTTTCTATTCATGTTTGTCCCTTTCTTTGTATATTTTTGCACTTGCTTCCTTTTTCAAAGCCGCCTGGTCCATTTCTTTTTCATAAGCTCCCTTGGCATAGGCTACATTGCTCAATGCCCGGAGCATCTTATCTTTTGCCAGCTTTTTCATAACCTCTGCAAGATCAGCGTCCAGAGTACCACGCTTCACATAGCGGTTTATGGTGTTCAGCCGTTTCTCATAAATCTGTTTCACCGGATGATCGTCCGCAAGCTCCCGTTGTTCTCTGCCTTTCAGGTTGCCGATCTGCCGACAGGTGCGGTGCAGCTTGTCCCCCGGTGCATAGCCGCCACAGTATTTGGTGTGCCGTGCGTTGGTGGTCAGAAACCACTTGCCGCAGATTTTGCATTTCTTTGGTGCATGACCAACACACAGGCCCTCAAAGAGATCAGACCGGAACATCCCTACAAAGGATACATAGTGCATCCGCTTGACCAGCTTCGCAACTTTTTCGCCGGGACGGATGACGGATACATACTGAACGGAATTGTTCAGGGTAGACATCCAGGCATTGCCTTCCGTGATGGAAAACTCCGGCGGGAAATAGCTGCCGAACATTTTTGCAAAACCCTCTGCGGTGCGGTCTGCTTCGTTGCCGTCTGTTTTTTCTGCAAAATCAAGCATGGCCGTTTGGTATTCCCCAAGGGAGTATGCCAGATGCCCGAAAACTGAGGTATAGCGTTGGAGCATCATCGCATCGGTAAAGTTCTGGATTTCTTCAAATTGCAAAGAATTGGTTGCGGCTTTTATGGCAAACTCCACATATTTCAGCGCATTGTCCACAGTAAAGACTTTTTCAATCCGTTCTCTGTGCTTTGAGATATTCATATAGGAGAACGGCGGTGTTTGACTGAGAATATCGAGCATCGTCAGAGCAGCTTCCTTTGCAATAGGACAGAGTGCAGAAGCATCCTGTCCGGCGTTTAATATTCCAAGCAGCAGATTGATTTTCTCGCATTGCTCGTTTATTTTTGCAATGGTATTCACAGGAACATTCAGTGCATCACAGGCAAGCGTACCGACAGGAAATGTTTTGCTCTCATATATGACCGTATCCTGCCAGAAATCCAATGTCATCAATTCTTGATTCATGCTTGCCCTCCTGTCCTGTTTTTTCATTTTTCTAATTATATCATGTAAATGTGAAGAAATCTACGTCCTCAGATAAGTTGTCCTGTTTTTTGAAACAGGATTGTCCTGTCATTAGCCTGTTTTTTGAAAAATCCGTCATAACCATAATAGAAGGAGCGAAGCACCTGCCAATCACGGCGGGTGCTTCGTGCTTTCCAGAATATTATGAACGGAGGGTTTTCTATGACAATCTATGAAACCATCAAGGCGGCAATCAGCGTCAAGCAAGCCGCCGAACACTACGGGCTGAAAGTGAGCCACAACGGCATGGCTTGCTGCCCGTTCCACAACGACAGGCATCCGAGCTTGAAGCTGAATGAGGACTATTTTTTCTGCTTCGGCTGCGGAGCCAAAGGGGATGTGATCGACCTTGTGGCAAGGCTGTTCAATCTGAGCAGTTATGAAGCAGCGCAAAAGCTGGCTTTGGACTTCGGGCTTGACCCGAAACCGCCCACTGCCGCAGCTATGGTCAAGCCGAAGCGTCCCTATATCCGTCAGTTCCGGGAGGATGAAATGCTGTGCTTCCGGGTGCTGACGGATTATTTGCATCTGTTGGAAGATTGGAAAGTGCGCTATGCTCCCAAGACACCGGAAGATGCTCTGGATGACCGTTTTGTGGAAGCCTGCCAGATGCACTGCCATATCGAATATATGGCAGATGTGCTGACGGTGGGTGATCTGGAAGAACGGGTGGCATTGGTGGACAAGCTGATGCAGGACGGCAAAATTGCTTTTCTGCAAGAGTATACCGCACAAAAGAAAAAGGAGGTGGCGCACCATGGCGAAGAACCGGAAAACGCCTGATATGAACTTGCCCATGTGGTTTGACGGGCAGAACATCAACGAAGCTCTGTTTTGTGAAGAATTTCTGCAAGAGCGCAGGATCATCTTCGCAAACGGAGCTTTTTTCACGCCCGATGGTCGAGTGACGGACGATCTTCCTCTGCGTGGGGAGATTTACGACAAGCTGAAATTCTGTGCCGTAAACAATATCCCCCGGAAGATCACCAACATTCTGGAAGTGCTGAAACTGGAAGCGCAAGTGCCGGACTTTCCACCGGAGCAGGATCGGATTCATTTATCCAACGGTACGCTGCTATTGAACGGCACATTTACCGAGGGCAGACCGGCTATCGTGCGGAGCCGTTTGCCGGTTGCTTACAATCCCGATGCTACTGCGCCGGTGATCTGGCTGAACTTTCTGGATGGGTTGCTTTACGCCGAGGACATTCCAACTTTGCAGGAGTTTATCGGCTATTGCCTGATTCCCTCCAACAAGGGGCAGCGCATGATGGTGATTAAAGGCAACGGCGGCGAGGGTAAATCTCAAATCGGTGCGGTACTGTCTACCATCTTCGGCACGAATATGAAAGACGGCAGCATCGGCAAGATTTCTGAAAACCGCTTCGCCCGTGCCGATTTGGAACACATTCTCCTGTGCGTGGATGATGATATGCGGATGGAAGCTCTGCGCCAGACCAACTATGTAAAATCCATCGTGACAGCACAAGGCAAGATGGATTTGGAACGTAAAGGCAAGCAGAGTTATCAGGGCTGGATGTTCGCCCGATTGCTGGCATTCAGCAACGGTGATCTGCAAGCCTTGTATGACCGCAGCGACGGATTTTATCGCAGACAGCTTGTGCTGACCACCAAGGAAAAGCAGGTGGACAGAGCTGACGATCCTGATCTTGCAGAGAAGATGAAAGCTGAAGCCGAGGGTATCTTCCTGTGGGCATTTGAAGGCTTGCAGCGGCTTGTTGCCAACAACTTTAAGTTTACGGAGAGTGACCGCATCCGTGAAAATCGGGAAGCGGTCAAGCGTGACAACAACAATATCTTTGATTTCATGGAATCAGAGGGATATATCCGGTGCAAAGCGGATGCGTCCATCAGCTCCAAGGATTTCTATGAAATCTACCGGATGTGGTGCGAGGAAAACTCCCTTGCACCGCTGAAAGCCCGCAGCTTCAGCGACGCCATGATTGCCAATGCCAGAAAATTCAATCTGGAGCATTGCAACAACATCACCAACTCTGCTGGACGGCGGGTTTGGGGATTCATGGGAGTGGAAGCCATTGCACGACCTCATATAAATGGGTTTTACGGAGATTCGCCGTGTACGTACGTACCGGAGGACATTCCGGAGGAATGGCGGCAGGTCGAGTAAATCCCATTGCTGGTACGTATGTACGCAGCAAAAGAGCGTGAAACGCTTGTTATAGAAACAGCACACATCCTCTCGTTCGGGCTGTTTCTATGTCCACAGGCTTTTGAAAAAGTGTCTGTGGACACCGGCTGCAAGAGGAAGTTGACACAGAACAGCTTCATGCAGACGGGCTGACCATGGGAAAAGGCGCAGACATTTTCGCCTTGGTCAGCAGAGGTCACCGCAGTGACCGCATTCCCCCTCGGGAGAGCCCTCGGAGAGCCCACGGCACTTTGCAGCCAGTATGGATGAAAGTGTCATAGTGGGTTATTACACTTTGAAAAAGTGCCGTTCTCCAGCCTTCCGCTGTTGCAAATCTCAAAGAAAGGAAAAATCCAATGGCAAGAAATGATGGAATAGACCGTACCGTAGCCAGAAATCAGGACTTGGAAACACCGGCTGATGTGGCGAAGGTACAGGAACACAATGAGCGTGAAAAGGACAGCTACAGCAATCAGGACATCGTGCCGGAACGCACTTCTCTGAACGTCCATTTCAAAGCACCCACGGACGATTATGTAAAAATGTTTGAGCAGATGGAACAAGACGGCGTGATCTCCACCAGAGGTCTGAAACCGGATGCCGTCAAATACGGTGAGTTGGTATTTGATGTGAATTCCGCTTATTTCTACAATCATGGCGGCTATGAATTTGCGAAACAGTTTTATGCCGATGCCTACAAAGCTGCTGCGGAGATCGTAGGTGGTGAGCAGTATATCCTCTCCGCTGTGATGCACGCCGATGAGCGCAACCGAGCAATGTCCGAAGCTTTGGGCGAAGATGTGTACCACTACCACCTTCATGTGGTTTATATCCCGGTGGTGGAAAAGCAGATCCTTTGGTCGAAGCGATGCAAGGATGAAGCCCTCCGGGGAACCGTTAAGGAGGTCATCACACAGGTCAGCCGCAGTAAGAAATGGGAGTCCAAGCCGGTGCTTGGCGAGGACGGAAATCCCATGCTCAACGCAAAAGGGAAAAAGATTTTGAAGTCATCCTACAGTGTGTTGCAGGATGACTTTTTCAATTTCATGCGAAACGCCGGTTATACCGATGTGGAGCGTGGAGAACGTGGAAGCACCGAGGAACATCTGACTGTGACCCAGTTCAAGGTGCAGGCAGAACAGCAGCGGCTGGAAGCTGTGACCGGGCAGGTGGCACAGGCAGAACAGAATTTGGAGGATGCCAAAGCTGCCACAGCAAAACAGAAAAAGAAACTGGAATCTTTGCAAAAGGAAACCAAGGCGGCAAAGACCATTGCGCTGACAGTGCAGGACATTGAAGTAATGGGCAAAAAAGCCACATTCGGAAACAATATCACGCTGACACCGGATGAATGCGACACACTCAAACGCTATGCGGTCAATGGCATTATCGCCAATGCTGACAACAAGCGTCTGAAAGAAAAACTGGCTTCCGCAGAAAAGACGGTTTCCATCTGGAAGCAGCGGTATGAAGCGGTAAACGAAAAATATATGGAACTCAAACAGAAAGCCCAACCCTTTCTGGATGCACTGGAAATCGCATCCGAAAAGGTTCGGGCTTTTATCAATTCTATCCTCATCAGAGGAAAGCAAACACAGGAACACGAACACCCTGCCCGGAAGCGTGGACAGGATATGGAACTTTGATGGAGGAATCGCCTATTGAAGAAATATTATGAGGAAGCGAAATATAATGCGGCATTTGACCGCTGTGTGGATGTTATGAGCCAGATGCTCCAGAAATATGGACATCAGGTTTTGAATAAATTGGAACAGGACGCACCGCAGGGAGTGGAGCATTCCGAGGAAAGTAATCAAGCGCAGCTTCTGACGGATAAGGCTGCATAAAATTTGCAATTTACACGTTGCGTATTCGCTATGGCTATGCTATAATGATTACGCAACGTGTATTTTTTTGCTTTTGTGGAGAAAAGACGGATGGATTGTAAAAACAGAATTATAAAGTTGCGTGAAAGCACAGGACTGAATCGGAAAGATTTTTGCAAGCTCGTCCATATTCCTTACCGGACTATGACTGAATGGGAATTGGACAACCGCCATGCACCGGATTATGTGCTGTGGCTTTTGGAGTATTATATCCGCAACGAGGGACTTATGGTAAAAGGAAGGAATGAGGGAGGTGGAGATTCTGAAAAAGAAACAACTTAAATGCTATCTTTATACAAGAGTGTCCACCTCGATGCAGGTTGACGGATACAGCTTGGATGCCCAGCGTGACAAGCTGCGGAAGTATGCGGCATACGAGGATATGATCGTTGCCGGGGAGTATTCTGACGAGGGCTTTTCCGGAAAGAACATTCAAGGGCGGCAGGAGTTTCAACGGATGCTGAATGACATCCAGGACGGCAAAGATGATGTTTCTTATGTGTTGGTCTTTAAGCTGTCCCGATTTGGCAGAAATGCAGCGGACGTTCTGAATTCTTTGCAACTCATGCAGGATTTCGGTGTCAATCTGATCTGCGTGGAGGATGGCATTGACAGCTCCAAGGATGCAGGAAAGCTGATGATCTCTGTGCTGTCTGCGGTGGCAGAGATTGAGCGAGAAAATATCCGCACACAGACAATGGCAGGACGTGAGCAAAAGGCTCGTGAGGGCAAATGGAACGGCGGTTTCGCTCCATATGGATACAAACTGGAAAATGGAAACCTTGTCATTGCAGAGGATGAAGTGGAAGTAATTCGTGTCATTTATGACCGCTACATTCACACTAATGAGGGTGTTGCAGGAGTTGCAAAATATCTGAACCGCAATGGTTATACTAAGAAACTAAGACAGAATAATACCATTCCGGGATTTTCAAGAGATTTTGTGAAAAATGTATTGTACAATCCTGTTTATATGGGAAAGATTGCTTACGGCAGACGAAGAACAGAAAAGAAACAGGGTACAAGAAACGAGATGCACGTGGTTGAGCAGTCGGAGTTCCCGGTTTATGAAGGACAACACGAAGCTATCATTTCCGAAGAGGATTGGTATCTGGTACAGGAAAAGCGCAAGATCAATTCTTTTAAGCGGGAAAAGGTTAACAATCCAGACCACGCACACATCCTGTCCGGTATCTTGAAATGCCCATGCTGCGGAAAGAGTATGTACGGCAATATCGCCAAGGCGCACAGCAAGGACAAGAAAACACGGTATTATTACTACTGCAAAAATACGGTAACACCTACCGGGCATGAGTGCAGTTTCCGTCTGAATATCGAGCAGACGGAAATCAACAAATTTGTGGCGAAGGTTATCTCCGCTATGGTCAACAATCCACGGTTTGTAGAAGCGATTCAGGCGAAAATCGGAACAGCAGTTGATACAGAAGATATGGAACGGCAGATTGCTGTCCTACAAGGGCGGCTAAAGCAAGCCTTTGGAACGAAAAGCCGCTTGGAGCGTCAGATGGATACCTTGGACATCAATGATGCCCACTATGACAGAAAGATTTTGGACTTGCAGCGCCGCTATGATGAGCAGTATGACACCATAGAGGAAATCGAAGTTCAGATTGGCGAATTGCAAAGTCAGATCCGCAGCATCCAGCAGGAGAAGATTTCCGGAGACAATATCTATCGCTTGTTGCTGGCATTTGATGAAGTCTACCATTCCGCAACGGAAGCGGAGCAGAAGGAGTTTATGAAGGCCTTTATCGAGCGAATTGAGATGTTCCCGGAGAAAAGGAAAGACGGAAGCTGGATAAAGAAGATCGTATTCAATTTTCCTGTGCCTGTTGATGGTGAGGAAGTGAAAGAACTTCCCTTGGAAACTGAAACAACTGTCGAGGCCGTTCTCCTTTTGTCCAAACTCAACGTCGACCGCCACATTGAAGTGGAAGTGAGCATGGATGAGCTGGATGTGACTGCTGCGGAAAGCAAGGCAACTTACAATGAGATTCGGGAGCATGTATGGGAACATCATCAGTTGAAGGTATCCAATCTCTATATCGCACAGGTGAAGCAGAAGTACGGCATCATCGAGCGAGAGAATTATAATAAAGCGAAAAATGAAAATGCAAAGCAGCCCAAGTGTCCGAAGGAAAAAGAGGATGCGATTGTGGAAGCATTAAAGCATTTTCAGATGATTTGATTTACAGTATGTCCGTCTGATTTTCAGGCGGGCATTTTCTTTTGTTGGAATATGGTGTTTCTATTTTTATCGTGGTACAATATCTTAAAGACTTTTTGATTTCGGAGGGAGCCGTCATGATCGATCTTGCAAAACTGGAGCCTGTTTTGGGCGGATACCAGACCTATTTCCCGAAGCATTGGCCTCATGTTGAAGATTTCAAATGGGAAGCCGCGCAGCATTTCCACGACCATTGGAATATTGACGCGGCAGATTTTGGTGAAATGTTCAAGGAAGCCACTGCAAAGGTCTTTTCGCTTCTGGATACCGGCTATGCCTATCCCCGTGCGATGATCCTGAATTTCGCAGCAGCGGACTGTGAAGCAACACGCGCAATGTTCCGCAGCTTGTTTGATGAATCCACCGAACTTTCCCAGCGCATTATTGCATTTCAGGCTGCCACCGAAGAAATACGCACAAAATACAACGACGGCAGTTGGAATAACCACTACCAGAACACCAGTGCCATTAGCGTCTATCTGTGGCTCCGGTATCCGGATCAATATTATATCTACCGCTATTCCGTTGCCCGTGACATCTCGGATGCGCTGAACTTCGATGCTCCGCCCAAGCGGGATGGTTCCGTAGAATCGCTGCTAAACAGCTACCGCCTTTATGATGAGCTGCGGGTGGCACTGAGCCAAAATGCTGCCATCACCCAGATGATCCGCAGTGCCATTGAAGCAGCCCCTGCCGGAAAATACTGGCCAGACACACACTGGAATATCGCTGCCATTGATCTGGGCTTTTATCTGAGCCGTTTCTACCTTGCCGAACAAAAGACATCACAGATGCAGGCCGGATGGTTTCCTGCTGAAAGTGAGTATGATCCGGGCATTACAACCGCACAGTGGAGTGCTTTGCTGCAAGACACCTCGGTTTTTACCTCGGAGGCTTTGCGGGTGATGAAATGTATGCTGGATTACGGCGGGCAGGCCACCTGCAAACAGCTTGCCATTAAATACGGTGAAACCAGCAACTTCTACATCTCCAACTCCTACCATCTTGCACAGCGGGTGGCAGAAAAGACTGGCTGCCGCTGCATGCCCCGCGACAGCGAAAATATGCGTTGGTGGCCCATTTTATATGTGGGCAAAAATGCCAGCACAAAGGCGGATGGCACTTACATCTGGCGCTTGCGAGATGAGCTTTTACAGGCTCTGAAAAAAGCCGACCTCTCGAAAGTACCGGCTGCCGCTGCCGCCTGTGAAGCACCTTCACGCCACTACTGGTGGCTGACTGCCAATCCTAAGATCTGGAGTTATTCCAGTCTGCGGGTCGGCGAAGAGCAGACCTATACGCTGTACAATGACAACGGGAACAAGCGCAGGATTTTCCAGAATTTCCTCGATGCAAAAGCCGGGGATCTTGTGATCGGCTATGAGGCCAATCCGGTAAAGCGAGTGGTAGCTCTGGCCAAGATCACACAGGAAAGCAACGGCAAAGAGATTTATTTTGAAAAGACCGAGAGCCTGACTTCCCCCATTGACTATGCTGTACTGAAGGCTTTCCCTGAGCTGGAGAAAATGGAGTTCTTCGTACAGCCGAACGGAAGCCTGTTCAAGCTCTCGGAGGGTGAGTACAACTTTATTCTGGATCTGATCCGGGATGAAAACCCTGCTCCCGTCCGGCAGGCATCTGCCGACAGCTACACCAGAGTTGATTTTCTGCACGATGTTTTTCTGAGTGAGCAACGCTATGAAGTGTTGGTTTCTTTGCTACGCCACAAGAAAAATATCATTCTGCAGGGTGCACCCGGCGTTGGAAAGACCTATGCTGCCAAACGGCTGGCGTACTCTATAATGGGTCAAGCTGATTCCTCCCGGGTTGAGTTTGTTCAGTTCCACCAGAATTACTCCTACGAGGATATCATGCTGGGCTACCGGCCGGACGGCTCCGGCTTCAAGCTGACAGAGGGTGTATTTTACCGCTTCTGCCAGAAGGCTTCCAACGACCCCGACCGAGAATACTTTTTCCTGATCGATGAGATCAACCGGGGCAACCTGAGCAAGATCTTCGGCGAGCTGATGATGCTGATTGAAAGCGACCATCGGGGCGAAAAGATCACACTGGCCTATAACGGGATGCCCTTCTATGTCCCGGAAAATTTGTACATTATCGGTATGATGAATACTGCCGACCGCAGCCTGGCCATGATCGACTATGCGCTGCGCAGACGCTTCAGTTTCTTCGAGATCGAACCGGCGTTCACCTCCGATGGATTCCAGAAATATCAATCTGCGCTTGACAATGAAACCTTCAATGCTCTGGTGGAACAGATCAAGGCATTGAACCGGGAAATTACCACAGATGCCTCCCTCGGTCCCGGATTTCGTGTTGGACACAGTTACTTTTGTCTGGCCGACCCTGCCGCCTGCACCACTGACTGGATGTGCTCTGTGGTGGAGTTTGACCTTCTGCCTACGCTGGCAGAATACTGGTTCGACGCGCCCGACAAACTGCACCGTTGGGAAAAGAATCTGCGTGGTGTTTTCAATGACGACTGACAAAGGGATCTTTATCCAGAACATCTACTACATGCTCTCCTACGCCTATCAGGTGCTGCAGCAGCAGGATTATCAGTGCATCGCCTCGGAAAAGTTTGAGCGTATCGACGATTTGTTTGCTGCCATCCTTGCAAAGGGTGTTTCCCGGCAGCTGAAGCAGGGGCTCTATCGAGAATATGTTTCCCGAAGCGAGACCCGGTCAGTTTTGCGTGGAAAGCTGGATCTTCCGCAGACCATTAAGACCCGTATCCAGCACAAGCCACAGGTCGCCTGTACCTTTGACGAGCTTTCCGAGGATAACCTGTATAACCAGATTCTGAAAACCACCCTGCATGTGCTGCTTCGGGATAAGAATGTTTCTACTGAGCGCAAAGTGGAATTGAAGAAAGCGCTTCTGTTTCTGGACACGGTTTCTGCACTGCTTCCCTCTCAAATCCCATGGAAGCAGTTACATTATCAGCGGAGCAACCAGAATTACGAGATGCTGTTGAATCTCTGCTATTTCGTGCTGCACGATATGCTGCAGACCACCGAAAACGGCAGCTATAAAATGACAGCATTTTCGGATGAACGCATGGCAAAGCTGTACGAACGCTTTATTCTGGAGTATTACCGACAAAATCATCCCTACCTTACTGAGGTCAAGGCTGCGCAGGTCAAATGGGATCTTGTGGGAGAGCACGATGCTGCCATGCTGCGGTTTCTCCCTGCCATGCAAACCGATATTTTTCTGCGTTTTCGCGAAAAAGTTCTCATTCTGGATGCCAAGTATTACAGCCAGACATTGCAGCAGCAGTTTAATAAAGAGACCCTGCATTCTGCCAACCTCTACCAGATCTACACCTACGTTAAAAATCAGGATGCTGCCCATACTGGAAACGTTTCCGGGCTGCTAGTCTACGCCAAAACGCAGGAAGCCATCACGCCGAATTGTCTCTTCAACTTAGGCGGCAATCAGATCGGTGCACGCACCTTGGATCTGAATCAGGATTTTCGGCAAATCACCGCACAGCTGGATGGAATTGCCCAGCAGTTTTTCGGGAAGCATCCGCTTTGATCTTTTCCATGTCGATTTACCCGCCTTCACACCCGCCCGTCTGTTTTTTCAAACTTTCTCCTCCTAAGTGTCCGAAGGAAAAAGAGGATGCAATCGTAGAGGCGCTGCGGCATTTTCAGATGATTTGATACGCAATCACCCCAGAGAGAATAGCCTCTTGTGCGTTCTCTCTGGGGTGATTTTTGCGTTATGCTACTTCCGGGTAGCGCATATATACATACTCGTAGATTTTCTTCTGGTAGGTCTGGATATCGCTTACATCATAGCTATTGGGAAGTTCTTGCCAAAGGGTATTGCGAATCAGATTATCCACAATCGCCTTGGTTTCCTGTTTGTCCGTCCAATGGTCAAGTTTAGCGATCTGCTGTTTGATTTTTGTCAGCAAGTCCACGGACACCTTCTTGATCGTTTCAATTTCCTGCTTCGTGAGGTTCTCCGAAAACAGCAAATCGTACACCGAAAGCTCCTCATCGCTGGAAAAGCCCTCACGCACATAGCGCTGCTGCTCCGTGTCCAGTGAACTGGCAAGTTCCATCAGATCCATGAAGGTTTTTTCAATGGTTGCCCGGTTCTGCTCCGCATTGTAGGCATCGATGATCTCCTGATAGCGGTCATAATAATCAATGCGCTGCGGGTTTGCAAACAGCATTTTCGCCAGTTGCTGGTTTACCAGTTCATCCAGATCGCGCAGCAAAAGGTTCTTCCGCCGGGTGTGGGCGAACTCCCGGCTCAACAGGTCAAAGTCAATTTTGCTGATGTCAAACTGCCGGGATGGTACAGCCTCCTGATCTGGCTTTTCCACATGAATGTACTCGTTGACGATACCGTTGATCTGCACCATAAGATCCGTGTTATCTGCGTGTTTCCGCTTCTGCTGCAAGCCCTCGTAGATGGCGAGAATTGCGTTTTTCCGGGCACGCACGGTATCGTCCACATCGTCACGGTCTGCGTAGCGGAACAGCCGCGCCAGTTCAGACGCATAGGTCTGGAAGGTTTTCTTGGTTTCCAACGTCTCGCACATCGCGTTGACTGCATCCTGTACAAGGCTCATCTTCTCAAAGTCCTGTGCATCCACCAGTTCCTGCAGCCGGAACCCGCGTTCTGCCAGAAAGCCGTCCGTTTTTCCGATGACCGTGCAAATACGCTGAATCAGCTCCGTTTTGTCCACCGTTGGGTCAATGCCCGCCGGGCTGTTCTTGCTTACCGTATAATCTGCCAGAGCCTTGCGCAGCGCCTTTACGATACCAATATAGTCCACGATCAGGCCGTTGCTCTTGCCCTCCGAAACACGGTTTGCACGAGCAATAGTCTGCATCAGGGTATGGGCTTTCAACGGCTTGTCCAGATACAGACAGGACAGACACTTTACATCAAAGCCCGTCAGCCACATGGCACAGACGAACACCACCCGGAACGGATTCTTGCTGTCCTTGAATTCTTTATCCAGCTCCCGCTTTTCCATTTTGGCACGGTGCGGCAGAATATCCAGCCCCCACTTTTTGAAGGTCTGCACCTCGTTCTGCTCCTGACTGATTACCACTGCCATTTCGGTTTCTTTCATCCATGCCAGTTTACGGGCAAGCTCCTGCGCTTCCTGCTGGGTCGCTGTGCCCTGCCGGGCTTCCAGCTCCCTGATCTTTGCCTGCCAGCATTCCTGCACATAGTTGTACATCCGCACACAGGTGACCTTATTCAGGCAGACGAACATCGCCTTGCCGCTGGTCCAAAGGTCAGAGTAATGCTCCACAAAGTCCTTTGCAATGGAACGCAGCCGTTCATCTGCGGTGAGAATATGGATTTCCTTTGCAAACTCGCGTTCCAGCTTTTCCTCCTGCGAGGGATCAAGGTCGGCTGCTTCAATGGCATCCAGGATCCGCCCGGTAATCTCCGGCTTGTCCAACTGGGCGATCTTATCCGCACGGTTCTCATAGTACAGCGGCACCGTTGCGCCGTCCTCCACCGCCCGCTTGAAGTCATACACCGACAGATACCCGCCAAAGGTGCGCTCGGTGATATGGTCATCTGCCAGCAGCGGCGTACCGGTAAAGCCGATGCGGGACGCCGTGGGCAGCAGGTGCATCATGTTGTCTGCAAAAATGCCGTACTGGCTACGGTGGGCTTCATCCGACAAAATCAGAATGTCGTGATCCGGGTAGATGGGCGGCTCCTTGGGCAGATTGAACTTCTGGATCAGGGTAAACACAAAGCTGGGGTTGCCCTGCAGCTTTTTCACAAGGTCTGTACCGCTGGATGCAATGAACTGTGAAGCCTTGGTTTTGCCCAGCAGACCGCAGTTTTCAAAGGTATCGCTGATCTGCCGGTTCAGCTCGTCACGGTCGGTCAGCACCACAATGGTGGGCGAGCCTGCAAACTTACGCCGGATCTTCTGCGCCAGAAAGACCATAGAGTAGCTTTTACCTGACCCCTGCGTGTGCCAGAACACACCCAGCCTGCCGTCTTTCAGCTTGCGGTTCTCGTAAGCACTGACGGCCTCGTTGACGCCGAGATACTGGTGGTTGCGGGCCAGAATCTTGGTGGTGCGCCCACCGGAATGGTCGTAAAGGATGAAGTTTTCCAGCAGATCGAGGAAGGTCTTTTTCTCGCAGATGCCCCGCAGCATGGTTTCCAGTTCCACGCTGCCTGCATCGCTTTCCTTCAGACGCTTCCACTCGTGGAAAAACTCGTACTTGCTGCCAAGCGTACCCACCTTGGCTTCCAATCCATTGGACAGCATAAGAAAGGCATTATAGTAGAACAACTGCGGAACAGTATCGAGGTAATCCCGATAATTGTCTATGTAGGCGTTCTGCACATCCACGGTGGGCTTTTTCAGCTCGATGAACAGCAGCGGAATGCCATTGACAAAGCCCACAATGTCCGTTCTGCGGCGGTACAGTTGCGAGTGGATCTTCATTTCTTTTACGGCGAGGAAATGATTGTTTTCCGGGTTTTTGAAGTCGATCACCGCCGCGCTTCGGATTTCGGTGCGGCCATCCGGCCGCTTGACCGTCACCGGGATGCCATCCCGCAGCAGAAAATACTTTTCCTCATTGATCTGCATCAGGGATGCGGTGGAAACATGCGCCGTGAATTTCTTCTGTACCTCGTCCAGCTGGTTCGGGGTGAGCCACGGGTTCAGCCGCAAAAGCGCCTGCCGAAAATACCGGGTCAGCAGCACTTCCCCATAGCTGGTGCGGCCCAACGTCCCGTCCGGCCCCAGCTTTTCGGAGTTGTAAGCCAGCACGACCTCCCAGCCCAGAACATTTTGCAGCAAGTTGCCTGCGCTGTTCTGAACAAGGACATTTTCGGAGTATTCGCGGCTCATAGAATCACCTCATTTGGTTTTCTTTAATTCGTCTAATGTACAGAATTCTTGATTTATTTTTATTATTATCAGAGACATAGCAATCAAGAAAAATGCATAGTCCATCTCTTGTCGACGCTCGCTCAATGAGTTTGTTGCATGTACATAGCGATTTCTCAACGCCATGCCATTTGAAACGCTGTCATTATTTAATAGATAATTCAAATATTTTTGTTCTGGTTCTGAGAACAATGTATCTTTTATCTCAAATTCTTCAAATCCTAATACCTCTTTAACAAATTCTTCTTTTCCCGCATCCTGTCCTAAAAACAAATAATCCCAGTCCTTTAATTCTTTTATTAGATATGCCCGTTTTAAATCCAATTTCAAAAATCCGTCATCTGTTTCTGAGATTGTTTTTCTTAATATTAACCATTTCAAATCATTTTTTTGAAAGAAATCAAAATCATCTTTCTTCTTTTTCTGTTTCAAAAGCAGCTCTACAATATTTTTAAAACTCCTTCTAGTTTCTTTGTTTTTTAGAAAGGGAACCAACTGTGCAGAATACAAAAGATTTTTCTCTCTTTGTAGTTCTTCCGACTTAGAATACGCATACTTATTTTCTAGTAAACTCGGCACATCTGATATCTTTAAATTTTCTGCTGCAAATTCCAAACTGTCCCTATCAACTACTCCATAATGGCAATATTCCGTAAACTGTTTTAAAACGCTTTCGATCTCAATAGCAATATTCCGATTTTTTTCAAGTTGCGTTGCGCCTTTTGATGACGGATGAAAAATGAATCCATCAATATCAAATTCATTTTTTAGATATACTTCAAAGAACCACTTATAAACGTCCTCTATATCAACATTACACTTTTTTAGTATATTGCTGTATCCCAGCATCTGAAGTGCTGTCATTTGATTCATTGCACTAAATGCTGCTCCTGCTGGATACTCTTTAATACCATGTACTCCCATATATGTTTCGAAAAAACCCACTTTAGAAGCATTGGCCACTAATTGGCACCTGCCTTGTTTATCAGTAATTTCAATCAAGTATATTAAATTATTCAAAATCGTAGGATAATCTAAATTTTCTACTATCCAGTCATAGTCTGTCTTACATCTTATGCAAAATTCTTTTTCACTTTCGTTTGATATGTCTCTAACTGTCTTTCCATCTCCACCCAAAGATGGAAAGCTTACTTCTATATTCCATCCAAAATCCATAAAGCGGCTACTATACTTTTCATATAATTCCTTATATTTCTGCCGAGCCATTATTTTTGTTGATGGTTTTAGTTTTAACTTACTTGAGTTTGTTTCTTGCATTATCAACCTAAGATAGTTCAAATTAGGAGCGTCGCTTTTTATATATGCAATTACCAACTCTTCCTTGTTTTCATTTGTCAATTCTTTAGGAATTCTGTACTTATTATCTGATTGACCTTTTTGCAAGTATATTTGTACCAAAAATTCCGCATGTTCTGCATCAGATAAAAAATACTTTGAAACCGCCTCGCTTTGCCTTCCTACAATATCTTTTTGTGACAGTAATACATTTAGCCCCGGCTCTGTTTCCTTCAAAAAATCCAAAAACTCTTCTTTTGAACATTTCTTGTAAATATCTATCTTGGCTATTATTTCCCAAAAATCATCTTTATAAAGAACATCTATATTCTCATGTATTTTCGACAGATTATTTATACCCCTGCTAGCAAAGAACTTTCCAATGATATTCATAATTGTGCCTGACTTTTTCTGAAAATCCAGATACAGTTCATCTGCCCAATCATCAAGTCGTATCCCGGTGTCAATATACTTTTTCACATTATACAGTTCAATTATCTTATTTATATCTGTATATCCATTCCAGTTATGATAATCACCAAAAATCTTTTCACACTTTCTTAATTCTTCTGCATTTGCAAAGTCACCTGTTCCGTAAAATTTAACACCGTAATACTCCATCAGTTCACACCTCCGCTTCCCCGCTCATCAACTTAGGTAGTAGTGCTTCCCTCATGTTTTTCAAGTATACATTTTTTCTTGATAAGTTCAAAGCACTTTCAAACAATGGTTTGCATACATCATTATATTGTTTTACAATATCTTTGCTAGGACTTATAATTATAAGCTTTTCAAGCTTGCTTTTATTTACGTTGGTCATGGTTGCTCCATTGCTTCCCAATCCATCCAACAAATCTTTCATTCTTAGCATCGACTCATAGAAAAAATATAAGTCATCCTCATTATTTAATATAATGGAATTAATCTGTTGATTCGTTTGGCACACTTCTGTGGCAATGCTTACCAGTCCAACCGTTCCAATGCATGAAATCATGACACTGTTTGGGGGTATATATTTATTTTTTTGTGTTTGAGCCCCCTCTATTGTTATCCTTTTTTCCGTTTTTAATGGATAAACCACATTATGCATATCTGGAATTGTCACAAATGGAACCTTCCCATTTGTATAATATTCCTTATTTGATGTAGGCGGTGTTTTTCCTGTTATTACTGTTCCAAAGCTTTCCACCGTGCACTCATTCCAACCCTCCGGCACGCCATCCACAATTTTCGTGTTTTCATGCCCTGGAAAGCGCAAATCCACAAACCACTCTTTATAAAGCCGCTGGGCTGCTTCTTCCAGCAACTTGATTTGCTTTTGGTTGTTTTCAATCAGGTCATCGTAGGCAGAGAGAATATCTGCGATGCGATGTTGAGTTTCCAACGGGGGCAATTCAACCGGGAAATCCGGGAATTTAATCAGCGGAATTCTATCAACTGTTGCCCCTAGAACAATGTTTTCATTAACTGTTGCTCTCCAAGTATCCGAGTAAAAATAGTAGTATAAAAATTTGTAATCCGCTTTTGTTTCGTCCACACGTAAAAGTGCCATTCTGCGCCCAAGACATCCACGAAATCCTTCTGGAATAATTGCATAAAGATTCAGTGTCGCTTCATACGAGAAAACAATATCATTTTTCTGAGGTATAACTCTTTTTGTCCACTTTGGCAAATCATCCTCTGAAATATATCGTATATCAGAGAAATCCAGTCGGCCATTATTAAAGTTTGATATTCCTAGAAAGATTGCACCTGTATCGCTTAATGGTGGTGTTGCATGAGGGCCGTCATAAATACCTGTACAAATATCTTTAATTGCGACTTTTTCCCACTTCATACTCCCATCTCCTCCAGATTCTTCGAGATGGTTTCCATCAGGCGGCTGGACTCTGCCTGCAATTCCAGCAGCTCCTTGTGGATTTCCTTCATCCGCTGGGCAAAATCCACACCGTCGTCCTCCACAGGTGCAACGCCCACATAAGCACCGGGCGTCAGGGATGCGCCTTTCTCGTTGAGGATGGTGTCGCGGCTGGCCACCTTGCACAGGCCGGGGATATCCTGATAAGCGCCCTCGCCAAACTTTTCGGTGAGCCAGACGGCCTCCTTGGCAACGGTCAGCTTCTCGTTGAGGGCTTCCAGCTCCTTGTCGAACTTTTCCTTCGTGGCTTTGCGCTCTTTGCGGGGTGCTGCCTCCACAGCGGCTTTGGCTTCTTCCCGCTTGGCCTGCACGTTTTGTTCCAGTGCAGCCTGAATCTCTGCAAAGGGGCGGTCGTCTGCCAGCTCTGCGTGATACTCCGCCAAAAGCCCCTTGTACTTGTCCACCTCGCCGCGATAGAGCCAGACAATGGCGTTGAGGTTCTTCAGCTGCCAGTCGCTCCACTCGTTCTGGGTGCGGTCCACCACGGTATAATAGTTGCGGGCGTCGATGAACAGTACGGTGTCCAGCAGATGCTCCGGCTTGCCCTTATCCAAAAACCACAGCGAACAGGGCAAGCTTTTGGTGTAGAAGAAATTGTTGCCCACGCTCATCATCACGTCCACATGACCGGTCTGGATGAGCTTTTCACGGATGTCCTTGTCTTTGCCCTGACTGTCGGTAGCAGAGGACGCCATCACAAAACCCGCACGGCCATGCTCGTTCAGGTAGGAGTAGAAATAGGACACCCACAGATAGTTTGCGTTGCCCACCTCTTTTGCCTTGTTCACGCCGGGCAGGCCAAACGGCAGCCGTCCGGCACTCTGCGCCGACTCCGACTTGACCTTATCCACGTTAAACGGCGGATTTGCCATCACATAGTCGCAGCAGCCGTTCAGGTTGTGGGCATCGTGATAGAAGGTATTGGCTTCATCGCCGGACTTGATCACGCCGGTCAGACCATGCACGGCCATATTCATCAGGCAGAGCTTTGCGTTGTACTCCACCTTTTCCTGTCCGTAGAAGGTCATGGTGTTGTTGGCGATCATGCCCGCATGGTTTACAAAGTCGCCGGTCTGCACAAACATACCGCCGCTGCCGCAAGCCGGGTCCAACAGAACGCCGTGGGCAGGCTCCAGCACATTGACGATCATTTTCACCAGCGATTTCGGCGTAAAGAACACGCCGTCATCCTGTGCCACATTCTTGGCAAACTTATTCAAAAAGTACTCGTAGATACGGCCGATCACATCGCCGCCCACATCGTCTAACGCATCATTGTTGAAGATTCGCAGCAGTTCCCCCAGCAGTTCATCCGAGAAGATGGTGTAGTCCTTCGGCAGAACGCCCTGCAGCTGCTCGCTCTGCTGCTCCACCAGTTCCATGGCGTTGTTCACCACTTCGCCCAGACTGTTCAGCGGGTTACCCTCGATGCCGGTCAGCCCCTGCTCCGGGATGTTGGCGGGCAAATTGACTAAGTAATTGTACTGCGCCTCCTTGGGCAGAAACAGTGCACTCTTCTCGGCAAAGTCGCTCTGTTCCACCGGCAGCACCCGGCCACCGCGCATGGGACGGTCTTTCAGGATCTCCTGTTCTACCAGTTTGAAGCGGCTGTACGCATACCGCAGAAAAATCAGTCCCAACACCGGCATGCAGTATTGGTTCGAGGTGAGTTTAGAGCCTGCACGCAGCAGATCTGCCGACTCCCACAGGTCAGCTTCCAGTTTTTTGACGTTCACATTATTTGCCACGAGGGGGTTCCTCCTGTTGTTTGGATTTTCATTTTCTATTGTATCACATTTTTCTGCACTGTTCATCTTTAATCATTGCTATTTTCTTTTTTGACTGGAAAAAGTTGTTTACCAATGGCTGACAATGTGTTAGAACCACAAACTTTCTCATTTGGAGACGCTAAGTCTGCATCCATCGGATGCAGTTCAAGGGTTTGGGTGTTCCCCAACAAGTATTTTGCAACGCAAAAGTCGCTGTTGTATATACGACGGCATTGCTTGCTGGTGCTATGAACCCCCTCAATGTGCTTTCCAAATTTGAAAATCACTTTGCGATCAAGACCGTCCATTTTCAAGTTTCACTTGATGCGGGCGGTTATTTTTTTGCTCAAGAAGTTTTCGAGTTTGCAATTGCAGCAAGCAGGGCGAGCCGATACCACCTCACAAGTTTTAAACCTGATTTTTTACAAATCCAGCTTCAAAACACTTGTTGGGCTTCGCCCAAACCCGATGTTCAGCACAAGAATGCGTTAGTTTCGCACCTTAACGACCGCTGAATAAGCAAATTTCTTGGAGAAAAATTTGTTTTTGGAAAATCGTCGTTGATACATTTAATATCGCACAAAACCGGAAGCATCCCTTCCGGTTTTTCCTTGGGATCCTCCTAAAATCCACTGAAAACCGGAAGGAATGCTTCCTAAAAATTTCTGCTTCATTGTGATATGCTTTCTACAAGCCTTCATCGAACCTTGAGAACCAAATGACCGTCTGCATGGGATACCCGGCGAAGATCCTAAAAAGGAGAGCCGGAAAACGCCGCTGGAAGGGGGCAGGAAATCCATGCAGAGAAAACGGCTGAAGTACCAATAGATTTTTGAAAGGAGATTTTGCCTATGAAGAAAAACAAGTTTGAATTTATCATCGACTCTGAATTTCAATCTCAGATTCCTGCATTGACCGATGAAGAATTTCAGCAACTGGAAGAAAACATCCTTTCAGAGGGTGAAGTCCTGTCTCCCCTGATTGTCTGGGGCAACATTCTTGTTGATGGCCACAATCGCTATAAGATTCTCCAGCAGCACCCAGAAATTCCTTATACCACCCGCTCGATTTCCTGCATCTGCGAAACCCGTGAAGATGTTCTGGCATGGATCTGCAAACATCAGCTGGGTCGTCGGAATCTGACACCTGAACAGAAAAAGTTCCTGATTGGAAAACAGTATCATTCTGAAAAATCCACTCGTGGGGGAAATCATGGCAATCAGTACACACAGGTGGCAAACTGTCAAATTGACAATTTGCCATCGGTAGAAAACACAACTGAACGAATCGCCAAAGAAAATAATGTAAGTCTCTCTTTTGTAATTCGTGCCGAGCAGTTCATGAAAACCGTTGAGCTGATGGAAAAATACTGCCCCGGTATTCAGGAAGAAATCTTATCCGGCAAACTTAAGCTATCCCGGCGAGAGGCTACCGTTATCCGTGGAACTCCCACAGAAGCATTGCCCACCGTGGTATCAACGTGGCGAGAGGAAAAGTTAAACGGTAAACCAGACGATAGTGCAGACACCTATGAAAATTTAGAATTGCTTTCCAAGGTCACCGAACGCAATTTCTCTAGTGCTGCCACATCGAAGATCCAAACGGCTGATCCACTCTCGGAGAATCGACCTTTTATTTCATCGGGAAAGCGCAGCACCGAACTCCAGACCATTCGTGAGCTAGGAGAAAAGATGGCAATGGTTGATCATGTCGCCGATGCCGAAGGAATGTTCAGTGAAATCAACAGTGCCTCTGATAGCTTTATTTTCCGTCTCGAACAATGCTTTGCTCTGTATCCCGACTTTCTGACAAATGTAGAGATTGAAGCAAAAGTTATTGCTACTTTGCAAAAGGCAGAAAGCTATATTGTGCATCTGAAAGAACAGCATCGGCAGCATCTTCTGGAGACTACCAACAGCCAGTAAAATGCTTTCCAAAAATTTGTTTGATGAAAAAACACTGGAGGTGAATTTTATTTCCGACTACCTGACTGTCACTACACCTTTGCCGCAATATCTGCCCTATGCTCGCTTTCTACTGGATACCGACTTGAGCCACACAGCGAAGTTGCTCTACACCCTGCTGCTTGACCGGGCAACTCTTTCTCAAAAGAACAACTGGATGGATGAGCGCGGCTTCGTCTATGTGATTTTCCCGCTTTCATCATTGAGCGATGCTCTACGATGCAGCACCATGAGCATTAAACGTGCGTTGCGTTCACTGGAAGATGCCGATTTGATTGAGCGCAGACGGAGTCGCATTGCTGTGCCCAACAGCCTCTTTGTAAAAGTTCCGACAGCGCAAAAACATTCCTCTGCATGGAACGATTTTGTTCTGTCCGATGGAACAGAAATGATGCCTTCCATGGAACAAAAGCGTTCCACTAACCAACGTAATAAGAACGACCTGAAAGATAGCCACCTGATAAAAACAACAGATGCTTATTTGACCTTTGGAGAATATCGCAATGTCTTTCTGACTGAAAAAGAGTACAAGCAGCTTAATGCCGATTTCTCCGGGCTGGACAGCCTGATCGAACAGCTTTCAGCTTATATCCAGTCTACCGGCAAAAAGTACGCTGATCATGCCGCTACCCTGCGCATCTGGGCGAAACGGCAAAGACCAGAACAGAAGCAAGCACCGGGCATCCCGGACTACACATTCAAGGAGGGAGAAAGCCTATAAAGACGATTGAGAAAATTTTAGAACAGTCCGTTTCCAGTATTCCCGAAAACACCGAGGATTATCACGGCAAAGATGGTCTGCTTTATTGCGGAAAATGTCATACCCCAAAAGAAGCGTTCTTTGCAAAGGGCATCGCTCTGATTGGCAAGAACAAGCACCCCATTGAATGCAGCTGCCAGCGCATCGAGAGGACAAAGCAGGAAGCCCTTATCAAGCAGCAGAAGCACAGCGACCTTGTACGGCGGCTGAAAGCAGAAAGGTTTTCTGACCCGGCAATGCTGGACTGGACCTTTGAAAACGACAATGGCCGCAGCCCGCAGATGCACCATGCACATCGCTATGTGGAGCAGTGGCAGACCATGCGTGCAGAGAACCTTGGATTGCTTCTCTGGGGCGGTGTGGGCACCGGCAAAAGTTTCCTTGCCGGGTGCATTGCAAACGCTCTGATGGAACAGGAGGTGCCTGTGCGTATGACGAACTTTGCCCGGATCCTGAACGAGCTGAACAACAGCTTTTCCGGGCGCAATGATATTGTGGACAAGCTCTGCCGCTATCCCCTGCTCGTCATTGACGATTTCGGCATGGAAAGAGGCACCGAGTACGCACTGGAGCAGATCTACAACATCGTGGACAGCCGATACCGCAGCCGGAAGCCGCTGATCGTCACTACCAACCTGACGCTGGACGAGATACGACACCCACAGGATACCGCTCATGCCCGCATCTATGACCGCCTGCTGGAAATGTGCATTCCGATTTCCTGCATTGGGGTCAGCTTCCGGAAGGAGAACGCACAGGAAAAGCTGGAACGCTTAAAAAGTTTAATCGGATAGATCAGAAACATTTCTGAAGGAATCCGCAGGACGTCCTAAGTTCTGCTACAAGGAAATGGAGTTGCCTATTGAATAATTGCCGCCGTACAGAAACCAGCCCTTCCTCTTCGGACTGCTCTACGCCCATACTCGATGAATGGAGCGCATTCGCAACCTTTCTAGCTGATGTGATTGAGAAGTACGCATCTGTCTTGGAAATAGACAAAGCAGAATCCTTATCAAACAACGAAAATCAACAAGATGCTGTTGATACCACCATTGCAGCATGATATAATATTCTTGTAATACTTGTCCCAACACAGTGGTAGGGCCTTTCTCTCCACTGTACTACATACACGGAACGAGGTACTTAAAATGAATCGTCCAGATGACTCTCCTAAAAATTCCATCCTCATTTACACCACAGAAGATGGCCTGACCAAAATTGATACTACCTTTGACGGTGACACCGTCTGGCTGTCCATTGACCAGATGGCTGAGTTGTTCCAACGTGACAAATCCACAATTTCCCGTCACATCAAAAACATTTTTGCAGAGGGTGAGCTTGAACGAGATTCAGTTGTTGCAAAATTTGCAACAACTGCCGCAGACGGAAAGACCTATCAGGTCGAATTCTACAATCTTGACGTCATTATTTCTGTTGGATATCGTGTCAAATCCAAACGAGGCACACAGTTCCGTATCTGGGCAACTGGCATCCTGAAGGAATATATGCGCAAGGGATTTGCGCTGGATGACGAACGCCTGAAAAATTTGGGCGGCGGTGGATATTTCAAAGAGCTGTTAGAACGCATCCGTGACATCCGTGCTTCCGAAAAAGTGTTTTATCGTCAGGTTCTGGAAATCTATGCAACCAGCATCGACTATGACCCGAAAGCAGAAATCTCCGTCCATTTCTTCAAAAAAGTCCAGAATAAAATTCATTATGCCATCCACGGACAGACTGCCGCAGAAGTCATTTACAACCGTGCCGATGCCGAGAAGGAGTTTATGGGACTGACCACTTTTGCTGGAAATCAGCCCACCCTGCAAGAAGCCAAAATCGCTAAGAATTATCTGAACGAGAAAGAGCTTCGCGCCATGGGACAGCTTGTTTCCGGTTATCTGGACTTTGCAGAGCGTCAGGCAGAGCGCGAACAGCCCATGACTATGCAGGATTGGGCCAATCACCTTGACCGCATTCTGACAATGAGCGGTGAGCAGTTGCTTGTCGGAAACGGCACTGTGACGCACAAGCAGGCCGTGGACAAAGCCACCACTGAATATCGGAAGTATAAGGCAAGAACGCTCAGCGATGTGGAACAGGACTATCTGGATTCCATCCAGTTCTTAGAGCAAAAAATCGACAAGAAATAACGGTATCTGTGAGGATTTCTTATGTCACAGGGAAAGACAAAAGTTTATATTTACACTCGTGTATCTACCACCATGCAAATCGATGGCTATTCGCTGGATGCCCAGAAAGCCCGGATGAAAGCATACGCTGACTTCAACGATTACCAGATCGTTGGCGAGTATGAGGATGCCGGTAAATCGGGCAAATCCATCGAAGGCCGTGCCTCTTTTTGCCGGATGATGGAGGACATCAAATCAGGAAAAGATGGCGTTTCCTACGTTTTGGTGTTCAAACTGTCTCGGTTCGGCCGCAATGCCGCCGATGTGTTGTCTACCTTGCAGGTCATGCAGGATTTCGGGGTCAACCTCATCTGCGTGGAAGATGGCATTGATTCCTCCAAGGATGCAGGCAAGCTCATGATTTCCGTTCTTTCTGCGGTAGCTGAGATCGAGCGCGAAAACATTCGCGTCCAGACAATGGAAGGTCGCATTCAAAAAGCGCGGGAAGGCCGCTGGAACGGCGGATTTGCGCCCTATGGTTATCGTTTGGTTGACGGTGTGCTGCAAATCAATGAAGATGAAGCTCCTGCCATTCGCACGATTTTTGAGCAATATGTAAACACGGACACAGGTGCAAATGGACTTTCCAAATATCTGGAGACCCACGGCTTTCAGAAACTTGCTCGTCAAAATGGCACCTCTCCCCTTTTCAGCGCAACATTGATTCGTGCCATCCTGAAGAACCCCGTCTACTGCGGAAAAATCGCCTTTGGCCGCCGCAAACTCGAAAAGATTCACGGCACCCGGAACGAATATCATCAGGTTCCACAGGAGAATTATTTGCTGGTGGACGGCCTGCACGAGGGCATCGTATCAGAAGAATTGTGGAACGCTGCACAGGTCAAGCTGTTGGTGCAATCCAAACGATACGAGCCAGTCAACCGCAGCAAAACGGAACAGGCGCATTTATTATCCGCCCTTGTCAAGTGCCCCATTTGCGGTGCTGGAATGTACAGCAACAAATGCACCAAAAGAAAGAAAGATGGCACACCCTATAAATCTTTCTCTTATTACAGTTGCAAGCACCGCAAGATGCAACGTGGGCAAAAATGCGATTTCAACAAGCAAATTCAGGAAGAAGTTCTGGACAACGCCGTGGTGGAGGTTATCATCAAACTAGTCAGCAATCCAAAGTTTGCCGCCATGATGCAGGAGAAGATCAACAGCAAAGTAGACACCACTGCCATTGAACAGGAAATTGCGGCCGCTGAAAAGCAGTTGCGGCAGTATTATTCCATCAAGTCCAAAATTATGGAGGAGATCGACACCCTTGACCCGGATGAGCGCCACTATATCATCCGCAAATCTGACCTTGACGAGCGGCTTTACAGGATGTACGATAAAATCGAGGAAGCCGAAAACAACCTGATGGATGCCCGGGCAAAGAAGCAGGCTATCGAAGCGGATAAAATCACGGGCGACAACATTTACAAAGTTCTCATCTGCTTTGAAAAGCTCTACAATGTGATGAATCCCCTTGAACGCAAAAAGCTGATGGAACATCTGATTTCTGAAATTCAGATCTACCCGGAGCGTCAGCCCAACGGTCAGTGGCTCAAATCCATCAAATTCCGACTGCCTATCGTTGAAAGCGATATTGATCTGTGTTTGGACAATGAAAGTCATACCGAATGTGTGCTGAGCTTTTCCAAGGTGTGAGGTTTGAAAAAATGGCTATTCCAAAATATAATGAACTTTACTCGCTGTTCCTCTTTGCAATTCAGGACGGTGCCCCGCATTCTTCAAAAGATGTAAAGAAAATCATCTCTCAAAAACTCCAGTTAACCGCCTTGCTCTTGAATTGGTAAACATACATAAAAAGCGCCAGTCCCGGTTTTCCGGGACAAGCGCTTTGCATTTTAACCTTGTAATTTATCAGGACAGAATCATGCGGTCATTTGCAAACTCGCCGCCGCTGGCGATCTGGAACTTTGCCAGCAGGTCGGAGACGTGCAGGTTCTTCTTTTCCTCACCGGAAACATCATAGATGATATGGCCTTCGTACATCATGATCAGGCGGTTGCCATACTTAATGGCATCCTTCATGTTGTGGGTGATCATCATGGTGGTGAGATGGTTTTCCTCCACGATTTTGGCCGAGAGGGTCAGCACCTTGAGCGCGGTCTTGGGGTCCAGCGCAGCGGTGTGCTCGTCCAGCAGCAGGAGCTTGGGCTTGTTCATGGTAGCCATCAGCAGGGTCAGTGCCTGACGCTGACCGCCGGAAAGCAGGCCCACACGGGCCGTCAGGCGGTCTTCCAGACCCAGATCCAGCGTCTTGAGCAGTTCACGGTACTGCTCGCGCTCTGCTTTGGTAATGCCAATGCGCAGGGTGCGGGGCTTGCCGCGGCGTGCAGCCAGGGCAAGGTTCTCTTCGATCTGCATGGTGGCAGCAGTGCCGGTCATGGGGTCCTGAAACACGCGGCCGATGTAAGCGGCACGCTGATGCTCGCTCAGGCGGGTCACATCCACACCGTCAATAATGATCTTGCCTTCGTCCACCGGCCACACACCGGCAACTGCGTTCAGCATGGTGGATTTGCCTGCACCGTTGCCGCCGATCACGGTAACGAAATCGCCCTCGTTCAGCTTCAGGTTCAGGCCGTTCAGGGCAGTTTTCTGGTTGACCGTGCCAGCGTTAAAGGTCTTGGAAACATTCTGGATCTCAAGCATTTTTTGCATCCTCCTTTGCCTTCTTCACCGGCTTCGAGAAGTACTTGCCCTTCCAGTACGGCACGGCAAGGAAAACAGCCACCACAGAAGCGCTCAGCAGCTTGAGCAGGTTGGCATCGAAACCCAGAGTCAGCACCAGCTGAATGACAATGTAGTAGATGATGGCACCCAGAGAGACAGAAACCATCTTGAGTGCAAAGTTGTGGAAGATGCGGCTGAACAGAGCCTCGCCAATGATGACAGCAGCCAGACCAATGACGATCGCGCCACGGCCCATGCCGACATCTGCAAAGCCCTGATACTGGCTCAGCAGAGCGCCAGACAGCGCCACCAGACCGTTGGACACAGCCAGACCCAGCACGATATTGAAGTTGGTGTTGATGCCCTGCGCACGGGACATGGCGGGGTTAGAGCCGGTGGCACGGATGGCACAGCCCAGCTCGGTGCCGAAGAACCAGTACAGAATGCCGATCAGCACCGCTGTGACAATGATGATCATAACGATAGGGTTGTGGAGAGCGAACTCCTTGACCCAGCGCAGGGAGATCAACAGGTTGTACTTGTCCACGTTGATGGCCTGATTGGCCTTGCCCATGATTTTGAGGTTAATGGAATACAGCGAAAGCTGGGTCAGGATGCCGGCAAGGATGGCCGGAATGCCCATAAATGTGTGCAGGACACCGGTGACGAAGCCGGACAGCAGGCCTGCCAGCAGCGCCATGAGCAGGGAGACCCAGACGTTCTGGCCGGACAGCAGGCACATGACGCACACTGCACCGCCGGTGCCAAAGGAGCCGTCCACGGTCAGATCGGCCACGTCCAGAATACGGTAGGTCAGGTACACGCCAATGGCCATGATACCCCAGATAAGGCCCTGTGCACAGGCACCCGGCAAAGCGCCCGGCAGGTTTGCCAGTCTTGCAATGATTTCCAAAACAATTCCTCCTAAACGTTACACTTTTTTACTTCCCGTTTGATACGGGAAAGCGGAGAAGAGCACTTTCTACCCTTCTCCGCTGATTTTCTGTTTGGTTTCCCGGAGTATTTTAGCCCTCGATCTCCTCGTAGCCGTCGGGAACGGTCAGGCCCAGATCGTCGCAGATAGTCTTGTTGTACTTCTTGGTCACATCGGTGTACTCGATGGGCATGGTGGAGATATCAGCCTCGCCGTTCAGGATCTTCACTGCCATCTCACCAGTGGTGTAGCCCAGATCGTAGTAGCTGATGGAAAGGGTAGCCACGCCGCAGCCGGCGCAGATGCCCTCTTCGCCAGCGAACACGGGCTTCTTGGCCGGGCGGCAGATGCCGTCCACAATGCCGGTGTTTGCAGCAACAGTGTTATCGGTGGGCACATACAGTGCGTCGTTCTCGTCGGCAGCCTTCTGGCAGACAGAGGACAGGTCGTTGGAATCAGAGAAAGCGTACTGGGTAGCGGTGACACCCTTTTCCTCCAGATACTTCTGGACCTCATCCACCTGATACTGGCTGTTTGCCTCAGCAGAGCAGTACAGCAGGCCAACCTTCTTGGCCTCCGGCATCCACTCCACGATCATCTCAGCCTGCTGATCCAGCGGGGCCAAATCAGAGGTGCCGGAAATGTTGCCGCCCACGGTGCCGTCGAAATCGGTCAGGCCCAGAGCCACACCGTACTCGGTAACAGAGGTGCCCAGCACCGGAATGCTGTCGGTAGCAGACTGTGCAGCCTGCAGAGCGGGCGTAGCATTGGCCATGATCAGATCCACACCAGAGGAAACGAAGCCGTTGGTGATGGTAGCGCAGGTAGCGGAATCGCCCTGTGCATTCTGGAAATCGAAGGTGACGTTCTCGCCGAAGGAAGCAGTCAGAGCATCCTCAAAGCCCTGCGTAGCGGCATCCAGAGCGGCATGCTGCACCAACTGGCAGATGCCGATCGTGAACTTCTGGCCATCGGCTGCAGCAGAAGCAGCAGCGGAGGATGCAGGCGCAGCGGAAGAAGCAGCTGCAGAAGATGCAGAAGAACCGCCGCAGGCAGTCAGGGCAGCAGCTGCGCCGCAGGCAGCGGCAGCAGCCAGAAACGAACGACGAGTGATTTTACGCATAATGTTTATCTCCTCTATCTCTTTGCGTGTGCGGCCTACAGGTACCGCACCGGAAAGCTATGTTTTGTATGCAAGGCTCGTACAGTCTCGCTTTACACTCGTGAAGTATATCACACATTTCACGGTAAAACAACTCACTTTTGCCCTAAAACGGCCTTTATTATCGATTGTATCAAATATATTGATCGATTATTTTGATGCGTTATTCCGTTTTTGCTGATATTCTGCCAGTTTTGCAAATTCAGCATCCAGCCAGTGCAGGTTTTTCTCCAGCTGCGGCAAGAACGGTGCGGCATAGTTGTAGCCAAAATACAGCGCCTGCCAGAGCTTGTCCTGCATCCGGCGCACCAGCACCGGGCTGAGCTGCGCACCCAGCTGTTCCACCGTGTCTTCCAGTGTCATGCAGGTCTGCGCCCAGCGCACATCGGTCTGTTCCCGGGCCGGGACATCGTAACGAGCAAGATAGTCCTCCACCCTTGCCTCGATCATCTGCCCGCCGCAGCCGGTGGGCTGCAGAAAATAGCTCACCTGTCCTTTCCTGCTGATCTCCTGCGCCAGCGGGTACAGAGCACACACCAGCGGTTCGGCATCGTGGATGGCGCAGTGGTCTCCCGTAAGGAAGGGACAGTTGTTCCGGTTCTCCTTCACCGGGGCCAGACGCAGCACCGGCAAATGGCTCACCGTGCCAATGCTGGCCCGGCAATATCCCCGCGCCACGATCTGCGGCGGCAGGCGCAGCCGGGCTGCAATGCGCCACAGGTCAAAGCCTGAAAGTACAATGTCCTCTCTGCCACGGCAGCAGTCGCCGCAGCCATTGCACGCAAAGCTGAAATGTGCATCCCGCGCCAGCAGGGGCATTGCCTCAGTACGGGTAAAATCGATCTGGCCGCACAGGTCGATATGGTGGTCTCGCATGGATGATCTTCCTTCTTCCTGAATGATATTGATTTTTATTGTATCACATTGCCATCAAAAGCAAAAGGGAGCGTTTCCGCTCCCCTTGCGCTATCCTGTCATTGATACTTCTTTGCCGGGATGACGATTGTGCCAAACAGCGATGCAATGTATCCGATAAGCACTGCACACCACACCTGCCATCCGGTGGCCTGTTCAAACACGACCGCCGCTGCCGTGCAGAGCGGTGTCAGGAGCATACTTACCACGCACCACACCCGCATTGCTTTGAGCACATGGAGCCAGTTGCGGTTGTTGTAGTACACGCCCGGAATATGCATGTGGAACGCGCCCTGTGCAAAATTGCAGACATGGTTTTCGTCATAATAGCGCGGCAATGTTTCCGGCATCCAGAACAAGGTGTAGGCCCCATATACGATGCCGAAGATCACGTTTATAATCAGCAGCATCATTGCGCCCTCGGTCCCGGCCAGCCCCACGGCCCAGACAGCTGCGGTCTCTACAAGGCCAAGCACCACGCTGACCCCATACAGCGGCAGAAACTTCTGCGTGCGGGCCTGGCGGCGTTCCGGCGGTTCTGCCGAAAAAGTCAGTGCCTTGCGGATCAGTTCCTCTGTTTCCTCGCGGGTAAAGCGCTGCTCCTCCTCCACGCGGCAGCCATGTAACAGCTCGGCCACGGTCACATTCAGCTGTTCGGCCAGCGGCACCAGCAGGGAGATATCCGGCACGCTCAAGCCGCGCTCCCATTTGCTGACGGCTTTATCCGAAACATACAGGCAGGCGGCAAGCTCCTTCTGGGTCATGCCCTTTTCCCTGCGCAGCTGTGCCAGAAAACTCCCAAAAGCGATCTTGTTCAGTTCGTACATCGTTTTGTCCTCCTTGTGAGCCAGCAGTTCTGTTTGTGGCTCCATTGTACCGGACCGGACATTCCCGCACAACCGACTGGCGGTAGAATTGGCGCAAAACAGTCATTTTTTCTTTTCCAGTCTGCGGTACACCTGCACAGCATCCATGATGTTGGTCTGCTCCGTCGCGTGGTTTCCGGGTGCCCCCAGCGTGACCAGAATGTACTCCTTTTCGTTCACCACGGCAAGGCTGGCAAGGCACAGACCGGCCGCAATAAAGTACATCGGGCTTCTGGAATCGCCCAGCCCGCGGAAGATCGATGCCATGATATTATACGCCGTGATGCATGGAACGCCGATAAAGCAGATGATCAGGTAGGTACGAGTGCCCGCCACGGCCTGCTCCGGTGTGGAGACAATGCGCACGATCGGGTCCACAAGCCCTACCAGCACAGCTGCCAGTACCACAGATCCTGCCATAAACAGCGTGACTGTGTTGCCAATGAGCCGCGCCGCACGAGGTTTGTTCTCTGCGCCCACGGCCCGGCCAATAGTGACCGTTGCTCCCATGGCAAGGCCCACGATCATCACAGTGATCATATGCATCACCTGACTGCCAATGGACACCGCCGTTGTGCTGGCCACACCTTCAAACTGCCCGATGATGAACAGATCCGCCATGCCGTACAGCGTCTGCAAAAAGTACGAAAGCAGATAGGGCAGTGAAAAAAACAAAATGCTTTTCAACACACTGCCGCTAGTCAGATTTTTTTCCATAATGTTTTCTGCCCGGCTTCCCTCTTCTCTGCCGAATGTACAGAGCTTACACTGCCAGACCGGGCAGCTCCTTTCCGTTATAGATAGTAAACCCTACAACGACTGAAGAGTCAAGGCTTTATTACAATAAAGCGGCCAGGTCGTACCAAAAGGTCAGCACAGCCGAGCCACCATGATTTATTTAAGGTTTTTGTTTGTTCAATAGATAAGGCACAAACACATCATAAAATTTTTCGCTTCACTCTACATGAAATTGTGCCCTTCTCTTCCAGTCTGTTTCATCTTCAATGCTCACATCATTTTCAAAGCATACCTGCCTTTCTGTTTTCTCCTAAAACGGTTTCAAGACAAAACAAAAACGCTTCAGAATTTCTTCTGAAGCGTTTTTTGTTCAAGTCGGCGACTACCTATTTTCACGCGCCGTTTCCAGCGAACTATCTTCGGCACAAGTGAGCTTAACTTCTGTGTTCGGAATGGGAACAGGTGGAACCTCACCGTCATCGACACCGACCGATCTGACTGAACCAGTATAACATGTTTGTTGTACTTTGTCCAGTGTTTCTTAGAAGGACGTGCCTTCAAAACTGAATAATCACTGCTTACATTTTTTTCGTTGACTCTTAAGAGTCTCAAGCGAATTGTGGTCAAGCCCTCGACCTATTAGTACACGCTTGCTGAATGGATCACTCCACTTACACATCGTGCCTATCAACCTTGTAGTCTTCAAGGGGTCTTACTTGTTTGAAACAATGGGATATCTTATCTTTGGGTCGGCTTCACGCTTAGATGCTTTCAGCGTTTATCCGATCCGTACATAGTTGCCCAGCTATGCTCTTGGCAGAACAACTGGTGCGCCAGAGGTACGTCCGCTCCGGTCCTCTCGTACTAGGAACAGCTCCCATCAAATATCCTGCGCCCACGACAGATAGGGACCGAACTGTCTCACGACGTTCTGAACCCAGCTCGCGTACCGCTTTAATTGGCGAACAGCCAAACCCTTGGGACCGAATACAGCCCCAGGATGCGATGAGCCGACATCGAGGTGCCAAACCTCCCCGTCGATGTGGACTCTTGGGGGAGATCAGCCTGTTATCCCCAGGGTAACTTTTATCCGTTGAGCGATGGCATTTCCACTCACATACCACCGGATCACTAACTCCAACTTTCGTTACTGCTCGACCCGTCAGTCTCGCAGTTAGGCTCGCTTCTGCGTTTGCACTCTTTTGCTTGATTTCCGTTCAAGCTGAGCGAACCTTTGAACGCCTCCGTTACTCTTTAGGAGGCGACCGCCCCAGTCAAACTGCCCACCTAACAATGTCCCCCGCCTTGATTCAAAGGCGCAGGTTAGAATTCCAATATCGCAAGGATGGTATCCCAACGGCCACTCCACAAGCGCCAAAGCACCTGCTTCCCAGTGTCCCATCTATCCTGTGCATGCAACATCGAAACCCAATATTAGGCTACAGTAAAGCTCCATGGGGTCTTTCCGTCTTGTCGCGGGTAACCGGCATCTTCACCGGTACTACAATTTCGCCGGGCGGGCTGTTGAGACAGTGCCCAAATCATTACGCCTTTCATGCGGGTCAGAACTTACCTGACAAGGAATTTCGCTACCTTAGGACCGTTATAGTTACGGCCGCCGTTCACTGGGGCTTCGATTCAATGCTTGCACATCTCCTCTTAACCTTCCAGCACCGGGCAGGCGTCAGCTCGTATACGTCATCTTTCGATTTAGCACAAACCTGTGTTTTTGGTAAACAGTTGCTTGGGCCGATTCTCTGCGGCTGCATTGCTGCAGCACCCCTTCTCCCGAAGTTACGGGGTCAATTTGCCGAGTTCCTTAACAACCCTTCTCCCGTTGGCCTTAGAATCTTCTTCCTACCTACCTGTGTCGGTTTGCGGTACGGGCACCGCAGAAATTCACACAGCTTTTCTCGCCATCTTCCATCCCGGACTTCGGTACTAACTTCCCTCGATCGCTACCGGAACCAACACCCGGCTCCGAGACTTCATATGTGTCCCTGTGCTTAACTCTTTTGGTGGTGACGGAATCTCTACCGTCTGTGCATCGGCTACGCCGTTAGGCCTCACCTTAGCTCCCGACTAACCTGGAGCGGACGAACCTTCCTCCAGAAACCTGAGGCTTTCGGCCATGCAGATTCTCACTGCATTCGCGCTACTCATTCCGGCATTCTCACTTCTATACACTCCACAGCCGCTTGCGCTACTGTTTCACCGCGTATACAACGCTCCCCTACCCAATACATTGCTGTATTGCCTAAGCTTCGGTGTCAGGTTTAGCCCCGTTAAATTCTCCGCGCAAAGACGCTCGACCAGTGAGCTATTACGCACTCTTTGAATGAGTGGCTGCTTCTGAGCCAACATCCTGGTTGTCTACGTATCTTCACATCGTTTTCCACTTAACCTGACTTTGGGACCTTAGCTGTAGATCTGGGCTGTTTCCCTTTTGACAATGACATTTATCTGACACTGTCTGACTCCCAAGCATCAATACTCTGGCATTCTGAGTTTGATAAGCTTCGCTAACCTCTCGGCCGCTAGGCTATTCAGTGCTTTACCTCCAGGTATCTAACTTGAGGCTAGTCCTAAAACTATTTCGGGGAGAACCAGCTATCTCCGGGTTCGATTGGAATTTCTCCGCTACCCACAGTTCATCCGCCGCCTTTTCAACGGAGGTCGGTTCGGTCCTCCATGGAATTTTACTTCCACTTCAACCTGACCATGGGTAGGTCACCCGGTTTCGGGCCCATTATATGCAACTTAACGCCCTTTTCAAACTCGCTTTCGCTTCGGCTCCAGACCTTAAGTCCTTAACCTTGCTGCATACAATCGCTCGCCGGACCGTTCTACAAAAAGTACCCTATCACGCTTTGACGCGCTCTAGGTGCTTGTAGGCACAGGGTTTCAGGTTCTTTTTCACTCCCCTCCCGGGGTGCTTTTCACCTTTCCTTCACAGTACTATACGCTATCGGTCACTGGGTAGTATTTAGGGTTGGAGGGTGGTCCCCCCGTATTCCGACCAGGTTTCACGTGTCTGGCCGTACTCTGGAATTCGCTCGGCTCTTGTCGTTTTCACCTACGTGGTTCTCACACTCTCTGACCGGCCTTCCCATGCCGTTCGGTTAACAACTTAAGTCCTAAATGCGCTCCGTACCCCGAAAGTATTTCTACTCTCGGTTTGCCCTCTTCCGCGTTCGCTCGCCACTACTTACGGAATCTCGTTTGATGTCTCTTCCTCGCCCTACTTAGATGTTTCAGTTCAGGCGGTTCCCTCGATATACCTATTTTGAAGTTCAGTATAACGTACCTGAGTATGAACCCAGGTGAGTTTCCTCATTCAGAGATCTCCGGATCAATGCTTATTTGCAGCTCCCCGAAGCTTATCGCAGCTTATCACGTCTTTCATCGGCTCCCAGTGCCAAGGCATTCGCCCTGCGCCCTTGTTCGCTTGACCTTTCAAACGTTCTCTTGGAACATTTGGTATCCTCTTGATTCTCTCTTGCCAACGAAGATTATTGTTACCCTTCCTTTTGAAATTGTAATATTTCTTAAAAAGAACTTACTATAATCTTTGTTTCGCAGTTATTATTCAGTTTTCAAGGTACGTCTTTGAGTGTCCTTTTCAGGGCCCTCAAAATCGAACAATATCTACTCTTCTCGTTTGTTACCTGTCCGAAAGATCTCCATCTTCGATGTCGCTCTTTCGCCTGACTCCTTAGAAAGGAGGTGATCCAGCCGCAGGTTCTCCTACGGCTACCTTGTTACGACTTCACCCCAATCACCAGTTTTACCTTCGGCGGCGTCCTCCTTGCGGTTAGACTACCGACTTCGGGTCCCCCCGGCTCTCATGGTGTGACGGGCGGTGTGTACAAGGCCCGGGAACGTATTCACCGTGGCATGCTGATCCACGATTACTAGCAATTCCGACTTCGTGCAGGCGAGTTGCAGCCTGCAGTCCGAACTGGGACGTTGTTTCTGAGTTTTGCTCCACCTCGCGGTCTTGCTTCTCTTTGTTTAACGCCATTGTAGTACGTGTGTAGCCCAAGTCATAAAGGGCATGATGATTTGACGTCATCCCCACCTTCCTCCGTTTTGTCAACGGCAGTCTGGCCAGAGTCCTCTTGCGTAGTAACTGACCATAAGGGTTGCGCTCGTTGCGGGACTTAACCCAACATCTCACGACACGAGCTGACGACAACCATGCACCACCTGTCTCCTTGCTCCGAAGAGAAAACATATTTCTATGCCTGTCAAGGGATGTCAAGACTTGGTAAGGTTCTTCGCGTTGCGTCGAATTAAACCACATACTCCACTGCTTGTGCGGGCCCCCGTCAATTCCTTTGAGTTTCAACCTTGCGGTCGTACTCCCCAGGTGGATTACTTATTGTGTTAACTGCGGCACTGAAGGGGTCAATCCTCCAACACCTAGTAATCATCGTTTACGGTGTGGACTACCAGGGTATCTAATCCTGTTTGCTACCCACACTTTCGAGCCTCAGCGTCAGTTGGTGCCCAGTAGGCCGCCTTCGCCACTGGTGTTCCTCCCGATATCTACGCATTCCACCGCTACACCGGGAATTCCGCCTACCTCTGCACTACTCAAGAAAAACAGTTTTGAAAGCAGTTTATGGGTTGAGCCCATAGATTTCACTTCCAACTTGTCTTCCCGCCTGCGCTCCCTTTACACCCAGTAATTCCGGACAACGCTTGTGACCTACGTTTTACCGCGGCTGCTGGCACGTAGTTAGCCGTCACTTCCTTGTTGGGTACCGTCATTATCTTCCCCAACAACAGGAGTTTACAATCCGAAGACCTTCTTCCTCCACGCGGCGTCGCTGCATCAGGGTTTCCCCCATTGTGCAATATTCCCCACTGCTGCCTCCCGTAGGAGTCTGGGCCGTGTCTCAGTCCCAATGTGGCCGTTCAACCTCTCAGTCCGGCTACCGATCGTCGCCTTGGTGGGCCGTTACCTCACCAACTAGCTAATCGGACGCGAGGCCATCTCAAAGCGGATTACTCCTTTTCCCCCTGCTCGATGCCGAGCCGTGGGCTTATGCGGTATTAGCAGTCGTTTCCAACTGTTGTCCCCCTCTTTGAGGCAGGTTCCTCACGCGTTACTCACCCGTTCGCCACTCGCTCGAGAAAGCAAGCTCTCTCTCGCTCGTTCGACTTGCATGTGTTAGGCGCGCCGCCAGCGTTCGTCCTGAGCCAGGATCAAACTCTTTATAAATGATATTTATCACTTCTAAAGTGTTAAATCTTGTTCGCTCAGCACGCAATCGCTTGCGTCCTGTGTGAATTACTTTTGGAATTGTTTTTAGTGTTTTTCCAAACACTTAAAAGGTTCCTTACAAGTTTTTCGATATTGTTCAATTTTCAAGGTCCTGTAGCGCCTCAGCCTTGCGGCTAACGACCTGTTTATTTTACCACCGAAGCGGTTTTTTGTCAAGCCTTATTTTTTAGAAGCTTTTGAACTTTCTAAACTTGAACCTCCAAGAAGTTTCTCAGAACAAACTGGAACTTTTCAGCGTCTATTGGTTCTTTTCAAGGGCTTCCTGCTGAGGCTTTGGAAGTCATTCTTTTGCCTCAGCGCTTGGCGCTCAAGTATAATACCACACCCCCGCCTCCTTGTCAACACTTTTTGACAACTTTTTTCATCTTTTTTCTTGCGCTGCTGAAAAACGTTCATTTTCTTGTATTCAACGTTCTCTTTTTACGCAAAAAAGCCGCCTGCACATTCCTGCACAGACGGCCTTATATTACTTCTATAATAGAGTTAGCGGATCTCGATGCCCAGCTTGAACTTCAGGTTGCCGAGAATCTTCTTGACCACGCGCTCTACTTCTTCCGCAGAGACTTCCTTCTTCGGATCGGACAGAGACAGGGTGAATGCCATGCTCTTTTTGCCCTCGCCGAGATTTGCGCCGCGGTAGATATCGAACAGCTTGATCTCACCCACCAGAGGGCTGGCCTTCTTGATGGTCTCCTCGATCTCGCCGCAGGTGGTCTTTTCGTCGCAGACCAGTGCCAGATCACGCTTGACAGCAGCATAGGGGCTGAGCGGCTGATAGCGCAGCTCACCGTCCACGCAGGACATCAGAGCCTCGTAGTCCAGCTCACCCAGATAGATATTCTGGCTGTCCTTCTGATCCTTTGCAATTTCCAGCTCGCCGTTGATCTCGTTGGACAGCTTGCCGAACACACCCAGACGCTTGTCACCACAGTAAACAGCGGCGCTGATGCCGGGGTGCAGCCACGGGGTTGTCTCGCGCTTATAATCAAAGCTCAGGCCAAAGCCGGCTGCCAGTGCTTCCAGTGCACCCTTGACCGTGAAGAAATCTTCTTCAGGGCCGAATGCACCAATGCAGAGGGTCTGGCGCTCGTGCGGATGCTCGTTGATGGGCAGTTCCTTGGCAAGATACACCGGTGCCATCTCGAACAGACGGCCCTCCGTGTTGCCCTTCTTGAGGTTGTCCACGATGACGTTCAGCATGGAGGGAGCCAGCAGGGTGCGCATGATGGACAAATTCTCGCTGATGGGGTTCAGGATGCGGATGGCCTTGCGGGCTTCATCATCCGCCGGGATGTGCAGCATATCCAGTTCTGCGTTGGAGTAGAAGGCCAGCGTGGAGGCCTCATAGAAGCCCTGTGCAGCCAGCAAACGCTTGGTCTTGAGCTGCTGCTTCTGGTCATAGTTCAGACCGCCGTTTGTAACGGAGGCAGTGTTCAGGAAGGTGGGCACAATGTGGTCGTAGCCGTACTCACGGATGACCTCCTCGGCCAGATCCGGGAAGCTCTCCACGTCCTCGCGGTACAGGGGTGCGGACACGTCCCAGCTGCCATCGGCCTGTACATCCACCGTGAACTCCAGACGCTGCAGAATGTCGATCATGGTCTGATCCGGCACGGTGATACCCAGCACGCCGCAGATCTTAGCCGGAGTGGTAACGATGTGCTTGCGCTCCATCGGGCGGCCATCGGTCAGGTCATATTCCAGTGTGGTGATGTCGCCGCAGTCCAGCTCCTGGATCAGGTGCAGGGCACGGGCAAGGCCCAGTTCAGGAGAGTGACGGTCCACACCCTTCTCGTAGCGGGCAGAAGAGTCGCTGTTCTGGCCCAATGCGCGGCTGGTCTTACGCACGCAGTCACGGGCGAAGGTGGCGCACTCAAACAGCAGGCTGGTGGTGTTCTCATCCATGCCGGAGTTTGCGCCGCCCATGATGCCGGCAAGTGCCACCGGCTTTTCGGCATCGCAGATGACCAGATTGTTGGGGTTCAGAGTGAACTCCTTCTCATCCAGCGTGACGATCTTTTCGCCCGCATGGGCGCGGCGCACATCGATGGTGCGGCCGGCGACCTTGTTCAGGTCAAAGGCGTGCATGGGCTGACCCATTTCCAGCAGGGTGTGGTTGGTGATATCCACCACATTGCTGATGGAGCGCAGGCCGCACAGAGCCAGATGGCGCTTCATCCAGCGGGGAGACTCGCCCATGCGGATGTTGCGCACATAGTGTGCCATATAGCGGGGGCACAGATCCGGAGCCTCCACCTTGACGGTGATGGGCGCATCCGGTTCGCAGACAGTCTTGTAGTCCATGGCGGGCATGTGCAGGGGCTTGCCCAGAACGGCAGCCACCTCGCGGGCGATGCCCAGAACGGACTGGCAGTCCGGGCGGTTGGCGGTGATGGAGATATCAAAGATATAGTCATCCAGACCCACCACGGGAGCAATGTCGGTGCCGGGGACAGAATCCTCGGGCAGAATGAGCAGGCCGTAGACCTCAGAGCCCGGGAACAGGTCGTCGTTCAGGCCCAGCTCTTCGCCGGAGCACAGCATACCGTTGGACTCCACGCCCTGCATCTTGCGGGCCTTGATCTTGATGCCGCCGGGCAGGGTGGAGCCATCCAGAGCAGCGGGCACGCAGTCGCCCAGCTTCATGTTGGCGGCACCGGTGCTGATGCGGATGTCGTGGCCGTAGTCGCCGCAGTCCACCACACACTTGGTCAGGTGGGTGCCCTCCTGCTTTTCCATCTCCACGATCTTGCCGACAACCACCTTGCTGATGCCGGCATCCAGCGGGATCAGCTCTTCGACCTCAAAGCCGCAGGAGAAGAGCTTTTCCTCCAGTTCCTGCGCAGTAACGTCGATATCTACAAATTCTTTTAACCAGCTGAAAGGTACTTTCATTGTCTCTTCTCTCCCCTCTTATTCGTGGAACTGCTTGAGGAACTGCAGGTTGTTCTCGAACATCAGGCCGATGTTGTTGATGCCATACTTCAGCATGGCGATACGCTCGATGCCGATGCCGAAGGCGAAGCCGGAATACTCGTCCGGGTCGATATTGCAGTTCTCCAGCACCTTGCGGTTGACAACGCCGCCGCCCAGCACCTCGATCCAGCCGGTGTGCTTGCACAGCGGGCAGCCCTTGCCGTGGCACTCAAAGCAGCTCACGTCCACCTCCACGCTGGGCTCGGTGAACGGGAAGTAGGAGGGACGCAGGCGGGTGCGGGTGTCAGCGCCGAACAGCTTCTGCACGAAGGTATTCAGTGCGCCCTGCAGGTCGCCCAGCGTGATGCCCTTATCCACCACCAGACCTTCCATCTGGTGGAACATGGGGCTGTGGGTAGCGTCCGAGTCGGAACGGAACACACGGCCGGGCATCAGGATCTTGATGGGCGGCTTCTGAACGTCCATGGTGCGGATCTGGCCGCCGGAGGTCTGGGTGCGCAGCAGGAACTCCTCCGACAGGTAGAAGGTGTCCTGCATGTCGCGTGCCGGGTGATCCTTGGGCACGTTCAGGCGGGTAAAGTTGTGGTCATCGTCCTCGATCTCCGGGAAGGTACCCACCGAAAAGCCCATGCCGGAGAACACGTCGATGATCTGGTTGGTGATCAGGGTCAGCGGGTGCAGACCGCCCACAGAGCGGGTCTTGGCGGGCAGGGTGATGTCCACCGTCTCGGCAGCATTGCGGGCAGCAAGCTCTGCCTGCTTCACCTGTTCTGCAGCAGCATCATAGTCTGCCTGCACCTTTGCCTTGAGTTCGTTGATGATCTTGCCCATGGCAGGACGCTCTTCCGGCGCAACGGTGCGCAGATTCTTCATCAAGGCAGGGATCTTGCCGTTTTTGCTGAGGTACTCCTGCCAGAAGGAGGCCAGCGTTTCCTTGCCGGACACCTGACCAAGGCTTTCAGCGGCCTGTTTTGCCAGCTCGTCGATCATTGCTTGCATGGATGTTCTCTCCTTTATTCTTCGTGTTGATGAGCGGAGTGCAACAAAAAAGCTCCGTCCCCTGCCCGATTTCTCAGGCAAAAGGGACGAAGCTGTTGATTCTTAGCTCCGCGGTACCACCCGGTTTCCACCCGTGCACAGATGCCGGGCGGCTCTCAGAACGTCGTAACGGGGCGTGGCCGTTCTGTACTACTGCTGTTTCGCACAGACCGCTCAGGAGCGAACTTCAGCACAGATACATCCGGAAGCCCTCTCAGCCGGTGAAGCTTCTCTCTTTGCTGTGTACGCCATGCCTACTCTCTCCGTCGCTGCGTTTGGGAGTATTCAGGTTTTATAACCAAGAGCTATGTTACCACATTTCGGGACAGTTTGCAAGGGGTTGTATCATTTCCGCCCAAACAGGATTAGTCATATTCGCCGCTCATCATTTTATTTTTCCAGTCAGCATCCAGATGATATTCTTCTGAGACCTTTATCACAAGCACACCATCCATTTTCCGGATGGAACCTTCCTGCGGGAATGTCGGCATCTCTGCGATCTCCTCCGTTTCAAGAAGTTTCTGATAAGTTTTGTCATCACACAGATTCAGCCAGATCGGCGTATAATCGCGGAAAGCTGCATCCCAGGAAAAACGGATCGTACCCGCCGTCTCTGCCATAAACAGTCCCACTCTCGCATACGGGTTTGCCGTGTGGTATAGCTCATGGGTGCGGAACAACGGGCTGTTGCTTGCATTTCCCACAAGCATCACCGGGATCTCGTTATCGTAATATCCTTCGTTCACCAGCGTCTGTGCGATCAGGTCAGAGAGTTCTTTCGTTGCCTGCCTGCCCTCATACATCGCCTGCTGATCGACCGCCGACATGAATACGCTCCCGTAAACGACAGCAGCCGCCGTCAGCAGGATCAGTGCTTTTTCTGCTTTATTCCAGCATTTGCGGAACGCATCACAGGCTGTTTCTCCCTCCCGGCTGCTGTCCAATAGCCAGAAACAGACCGGCAGGAACAAGGCCAGACCTCCGGACATGGGAATATAAAACGATGCCTGCGAGGTTGCCACCATAAATACCGTGCACATCATGGGCAGCACCAGCAGCGCTGCTGTGCCATAGAAAGTGTTTTCCCAATCTTTCCGGCGTATGAGCCGAACCAGTCTGCACGCAAGCGCGGCACCCACCACACAAAAAATCAAAACAAATACAACTGCAGTTTCCTGCAGCATATTGTGTTTTACAAGGGTGCCAAAGAAATACCGATAAAAAAGCTCATAGCACTTTGCAACGCTGGAAGGAAGATTTTTCAGAATTCCAGACACTGAAATATCTGCACCACCCTGGTAATCGGCCATCGCCGTTCCCGTCGCCCACAGTGTAATCTTTAAGATCAGCAGATACAGCACTGCGCCGGATGCAGCACTTGCCAGGCTTTTGCAAATATGTTCCCGAATCTTTTGTTATTCTCCATTCCGGAAAAGCAGCAGGAGAAAATAGGCCAGCAGCACCAGACAGAAACAGGCAAGGTTCGTCTGGTACAGGCCAAGGCTCAGTGCCAAAAGCACTGCTGCCGGCACAATGCTGCTTACGGCTGATTTTCCCCGGATCACGTGCTCTGTAGCCAGCATTGCAAAGAAAAGCGAAAATCCGTACTCCGGTGCAATGAAGTGAAACGAAAGATAGCACCCGACCACAACATTGGAAACGTAGCATAAACCTGCGAGCCAGTCAATGCAGGATGTTCTCATCCATACCGGTTTGAAGAGCATATGAAGTCTGGTGACTCCAAGAGAAACCAGCATCAGACACACCACTGCGTTGATGGGTTCCAGCTGCAGGCTAAACCGTAAAAAGCTGAACACTGGCCAAAGCCATCGTCCGTTGGAAAGCTCCCACCCGCCTGCCCGGTATTCCGCCGTTGTCCACATTCCGTCATAAGCATTTGTCAAACGCTGGCTGACAAGCGGAAAAAACACAAAGGATGAAAAAAGCAGCATTCCCAAAAAATATTTTTTATCTAGTTCATTCCACCATTGCAGTATATTCTGCTTTATTGTTTTTAACATTCGCAATTTCCTCTGACCCAAATTTTTAATTGTATTATATCAGACTTCTTTCGTCTGTTCAATGGCTGCAAAAAGGCCGCCGCCCGCCGAGGCTCTTCGGCAGGCAGCGGCCCTGTACAGACCATTCTGTTTACTTTTCCGTGATCTCCGTAGCCAGTGCATCCATCTGCGCTTCGGCAGCAGCATTGGCAGCACTGCGGATGGTGACCACAGTATCACACACGGCGATGTTCTTCATGCTTTCCAGCTCGGCGCGCATGAGCTTTGCGGCCATGGGTGCCCATGTGCCATTCTCCATCAGACCCACCGTGCGGTTCTGGAAGTTCTTGGTCTTGAGGTGGGTCAGCAGATTTTCCATCGGCGGGAAGAGGAAGCCGTCGTAGGTGGCGCAGGCCAGCACGATCTTTCCGCAGCGGAAGGCTTCGGTGACGGCATAGGACACATCCGTGCGGGTCAGGTCCATCTCCACGACCTTTGCGCCCTTTGCACGCAGCTTTTCGGCCATGAGGTGGGCTGCTGCACGGGTGTGGCCGTGGATGGAGGCACTTGCCACAAGGATCTTTTCCGGCTCCTCGGGCTTGTAGCTGGACCAGATGTCGTAGTAGTTCAGGTACTTGCCCAGATCTCCGGTCAGCACCGGGCCGTGCAGCGGGCAAATGGTCTGGATGTCCAGAGCCGCAGCCTTTTTCAGCAGCGCCTGCACCTGCGGGCCGTATTTCCCCACGATGTTCAGGTAGTAGCGGCGGGCTTCGCTGGCCCAGTCGGCCTTTTCGTCAAACTTTGCCACAGCGCCAAAGCGACCGAAGCCATCCGCGGAGAACAGCACCTTTTCGGTGGATTCATAGCTGACCATGACCTCCGGCCAGTGCACCATGGGGGCAAACACAAAGGTCAGGGTGTGGGTGCCAAGGCTCAGGCTCTCGCCGTCCTTCACCACCACGCGGCGCTCCTTTGCCGCAGCATCAGCACCAAAGAACTGATCCATATACAGGAAAGTCTTGGCGTTGCCCACCACCTGCATCTCAGGATAGAGTGCCGCCAGCTTTGCAATGTTGGCACCGTGGTCCGGCTCCATGTGGGAGACCACCAGATAATCCGGCTTACGGCCTGCCAGAGCTTCGGTCAGGTTTTCCAGCCACGGCTCGGTAGCGCGGGCATCCACCGTGTCCAGAACGGCGGTCTTTTCGTCCAGAATGACATAGGAATTATAGCTCACGCCGGTGGGCACCGGATACTGGCTCTCGAAGAGGTCGATGGTGGTATCATCCACGCCAACGCCCAAAATGGCTTCACTGATCTTGTTTACGCTCATAATGCTCGGTCTCCTTATTTATATTTTTATGCAGTGCCGCGTTTCTGCGGCGGTTGTTTCTGAGAACAGTTCCTATCATACCACATCGTCAGAAAAATCGCAAGGGATAACGTGGGAATATTCTGCACATCAGAGCTCTTCCCCATTCTCCGGCAGACGTGCCGCCACCGGTTTGCCCGGCTCAGCATCCAGTTCCAGCAGAGCGGCAGCAGCGCTTTCGTCCATGGTCTGCACCGCGCGCAGCTTGCGGCTGATGGCACGGCTGCGCACGCCAATGAGATTATCCAGCTCTTCGTCGGTCTGGCGCAGGCGCTGCTGCATCTTGGAAAGCCCCTGCCCGAACTTGTCAAATTCGGTCTTCACCGCACCCAGCAGCTGCCATACCTCACCGGAGCGCTTCTGGATGGCAAGGGTCTTGAAGCCCATCTGCAGGCTGTTGAGCAGTGCTGCCATGGTGCTGGGGCCTGCAATGTTCACCTGATAGTCCCGCTGCAGCACTTCCAGCAGGCCCGCGTTCACCACCTCGGCATACAAACCCTCGAAGGGCAGGAACAGGATGCCGAAGGCCGTGGTATAGGGCGGCTCCACATATTTTTCCCGGATGTCCTTGGCCTCGGCCCGCAGCACCAGTTCCAGTGCGTGGCGGGCGTTCTCCACGGCCTGTGCGTCGCCGGATGCCTGCGCATCCTGTAAATGGGCATAGGTGTCGCCGGGGAACTTGGAGTCGATGGGCAGCCACACCGTGCCGCCGTCCGCGCCGGGCATCCGGATGGCGTACTCTACCCGCTGGGTGCTGCCCGGAATGGTGGCCACGTTGGTGTCGTACTGTTCCGGGGCAAGGATCTCTTCCAGAATGGCTCCCAGCTGGATCTCACCCAGAATACCGCGGGTCTTCACACCGGAAAGCACCTGTTTCAGCCCGCCCACATCAGCGGCAAGGTTCTGCATTTCGCCAAGACCCTTGTACACCTGTTCCAGCTGGTCGTTCACCGCCTTGAAGCTTTCGGTCACCCGCTTCTGCAACGCATCCTGCAGCTGTTCGTCCACCGTATGGCGGATCTCGTCCAGCTTCTGGGCGTTCTGGGCCTGCAGGGCAGTCATGCCCTCGGCAAGGGTGCGGCGCATCTCTTCCAGCTTGCGGACGTTGGAGGCTTCCAGCCCCTGCAGGCGCTGCTCCATGGTCTGCTGCTGGGTGCCCTGCCCTGCGGCAAGGGCGGTGCTCATACTCTGCACCGAAGCCTGCAGCGTTTCACTGATGTGGCCCATAGCGGCAAGGTTCTGCTGCGCCATCTCTGCCAGCTTCGCGTCCATCTGGCGGTTCTGCGCTTCCAGCTGCTGACGCAGCCATTCCTTCCGTTCTGCATCGTCCCGGTTTGCGGCAGGCTTTGCCGAGCGGTACAGCAGCAGAGCCATCATCAGGCAGATGGCCACCAGAAGCACCGTGTAAAGAAACGCTAAAAATTCCATAATGTCTCCTATTGCAAAATCCGGGCTGTGCAGCTGCAAAGCCCGGATCTGCGTACTTTATATTATTTTGTCTGTTCTTCCCAGAAGGCAGCGGCTTCGTCCAGCCAGCCATCCGCAGCCGTGCCGCGGCCAAGGCCGATGCCATGGGCTGCGTGGTCATATACCACTTCTTTGTAAGGTACGCCATGCGCGGCCAGTGCCTTGCTGAGGGCCGGCCCCTGCAGCGGCCAGCACAGCAGGTTCAAGGTCAGGTCATCCCTGCCATACCAGAAGTACACCGGCGGATAGTCCTCTGTGATCAGGTCGGCAAGGCTGTATTCATAGTAGAACCGGCCGCACACAAAGGGGTCGATGCCCACACGGTAGATCGGTGTGATCTCGGAAAACTGCACGATGGGATACGCCAGGATCACTGCGCCGGGCTTGGGCAGGCCATAGTTTTTATAGCCCAGAGCGTCCGATGCAAACAGGCCCGCCAGATGTCCGCCGGAAGAATAGCCGATCAGGGCGTAGCTTTCCGTCTGCACGCCGAACTGCTGTGCGTGGCCGATGATGTACTTCACCGCCCGTGCAATGTCCTCTATGGGTCCGTTGTTGTCGTTGTCCGGGTAGGCGCGGTAGCGCATCACGAACACCGCATAGCCTTTCTGGTGCAGCTGGTAAGCTGTGGAGATGCACTCCTTTAACTCCGCCGTGCGGTTGAAGATGTTGCCGGAGAGCACCAGCGCATACTTTGCATCCGGCGTGCTGGCCGGGTAGTAATAGAACTCCACATTGTTGCGGGAGCTGTCCTCGGCGATCTCCTGCTCCGAGTAGAGCTTATAGGTGATCTGCACGCCCGCATTGTAATTGCGGATGAGCAGGTTCAGACCATCGGCACAATCCTGTGCCACATGGCTGCTCACATATTTTTCCAGCGTCTGGTCATTGCACCAGTCCTCGGTGCCGGGCAGGTTCTGCTCCTTGGAATAGGTCCAAACGCCTGCACCAAGGATGCTGGGGTTCGAGCGGATCTCGCCCATGGTGGTCTGCGGCGTAATATCCGGCTCGCCATACTCTACTGCAAATGCGGGCAGCGCCATCATCAGCAGCAGACAGATACAGGCTGCTGCGGTGCATATCCTGTGTTTCAACTCAACATCTCCTTTTCAGCCGACCTGTTCCTCCCAGAAGGCAACTGCTTCATTCAGCCAGCCCTCCGCATCGGTGCCCTTGCCTGCGGCCACTGCATGGGGAGCATCATCATACACATGGTAGATATGCGTCACATGGTTGCGGGCCAGTGCCTTTTCCAGCACAGGCCCCTGCGCCGACCAGCACATGGTCATAAGGGTCATGTCGTTTTTGCCGTACCAGTGATAGGTAGGCGGGTAATCCGGTGTGATGTAATCAGACAATGTCATTTTATAATACCGCTGCTTGCACACGCCGGGGTCCAGCAGGATATTATAGACCGGTTTGAACTCCAGAAAGGTGTTTACCGGGTAGCCCAGCAGCATGGCACCGGGCTTTGGCGGGCCGTAATTTTTGTAGCCCACCGCGTCGGTGCCGAACAGTCCGGCGATCTGCCCGCCTGAGGAATAGCTTACAATGGCATAATCCTCCACCTGCACGCCAAACTGTCCTGCATGTTCCGTGATGTATTGCACCGCGCGGACCACATCCTGCAGCGGCGCATTGTTGGAAGCCTTCATGCCGATGCGGTAGCGCAGCACGAACACCGGATAGCCCATTTCGTGCAGGTTCCATGCAGTGGAAATGCCCTCGCGAATCTCCGCGCTGACCACGATCGCATTGCCGCCGATCACCAGCGCATATTTCTGGTTCGCCTGCGCCCCTTCTGCCGGCAGATAATACAGTTCCACACCGTCCCGGCTGGTATCCTGCGCGATCTCCTCCGCCGTATAAAGCGGGAAGGTCACCCGCTGCCCAGCGTTATAGGTGCGGATCAGATAGTTCAGTCCATCCGCCGCATCCTGTGCCGTCCAGTGATTGGAAAGGCGGCTCAGCGGCTGCGCGTCCCAGTACATCCGGTCCAGCACACGGTCCTGATCCAGCGAGTAGGTGTAGATGCCCGCACCCACAATGCTGGGGTTGGAGCGGATCTCTGCCATTTTGGTGCGCGGTGTGATGTTGGCCTGACCAAGCTCCTCCGCAAACGCCGGCTGTGCCAGCAGGATCATCAGGCCAATACCAAACATCACCGTGCGCAATCGTTTTCTCACAGCAATCCCCCGTTTATCTCTTTATTTGCACTGTTTTTCCCAGAATGCCGTTGCCTGCCGGATCCAGCCGTCCGCATCGGTGTGGTGGCCCGGGCCAATGGCGTGGGGTGCGTTCTCGTACACATGGCACTCATAAACAGCCCCGCTCTCCCGGAGCTTGCGCTCCAGCAGCGGCCCCTGCTGGGAGTAGCACATGCGCTGCATATAAAGATCATTTTTGCCGTAGAAGAAATAGGTAGGGGTAAAGTTTTCGTTCACCACATCCGAAATATCGGTCCAGTAGTAACGCCAGCCAAGCACCAGCGGGTCAATGGCCAGCTGATACAGCGGCTTCACCTCAAAGAAATCGTTGATGGGGTAACCCAGCAGCAGCGCTGCAGGCTGTGGGAGGCCAAATGCCTTATAGCCGAACTTTTCGTTGTCTGAGCCGATCAGGCCCACGATGTGTCCGCCGGAAGAAAAGCCCATCAGCGCATAGTTTTCGCGCTGAACGCCAAACTGATCTGCATTTTCGGTCAGGTACTTTACGGCATTGGCAATATCGTACAGTGGCGCATTGTCGGATGCATTCAGGAAAGAGCGGTACCGCAGCACAAAAGCCGCATAGCCCAGCTCGTGCAGCTGGTTGGCAATGGATGCACCCTCGTTCAGCTCTGCGGTGGTGTTGCCGCCGTTGCCGGGCACCACGATGGCGTACTTTGCGTTGGCTGTTTTAGCCGGGAAATAATACAGCTGCACCATGCCCAGAGAAGGATTTTCCGCAATTTCTTCCGGGGTATACACCTGCCATGTGATCTGTACGCCCCTGTTGTAGTTTTCGATCACAAGGTTCATGCCTTCGGCGGCATCCTCGGCAGCCGCGTAGCTTACATAGCCCTCAATGGGCGTATCATCGTACTGCGTGCTGCCCTCGATCCATTCGTTGCAGTAGGTATAGTAGCCGGAGCCTTTGATGCTGGGGTTCTCCCGCAGCTCTTTCATGGTCGTCTCTGTTGTGATGTTCGGCTCGCCGTACTCTGCAGCAAATGCCGAAAGCGATACGCACGCCAGCATTCCCAGCGCACACACCATCGTTCTGATCCACTTCATTTTGGGACATCCTCCATTCTGCAGCGGCGTATCCTGCCGTGCTTTTCTTTGTTATGATTTATTGTATCACAAACCTTCCGCTTGTCAAAGAAATTTCTGTGCAGTACGGCGCTTGTACCGCACCGCAAATTCTGCTATACTGGAGCCGGATATTTTTGAGAGTTGAGGGCGCGGAAAGCTATGCACTTTCCGCCGGGATCGAAATATGAGCAAAATCGAGATCCGGCCCATGGAGCCGGAAGACTGGAGCGCTGTTTCCAGAATTTATTTGGAGGGCATTGCTACAGAACATGCCACTTTTCAGACCACCTGTCCGCCGTATTCTGCGTGGGATGCTTCCCACGCAAAAGAATGCCGACTGGTACTGCTGGCCGACGGCGTGATTGCCGGGTGGACGGCGTTGCGCCGGGTGGACCCGCGCTGGTGCTACCGCGGCGTTGCCGAGGTGAGTATTTACGTGGGTGAGCAGTTCCGGGGCCATGGCCTTGGCTATCACCTGCTGACCGAGCTGTGCCATCAGGCAGAAAAGGCCGGCTACTGGACACTGCAGTCCACCGTGCTGCAGGACAACGCTGCCAGCCGCGCCCTGCACACAAAATGCGGCTTTCGCTTAGTGGGCCGCCGGGAACGCATTGCCCGCGACTGTCACGGCCGCTGGCTGGACACATTCTTAATGGAATACCGCGCTGCCGCCAATGAACCGGAAGGATATAAAAAGCTGTAAGATGCAAAAGAACTCCGCGCCCTGAGGCTGCGGAGTTCTTTTTTGTCCATTGATAAAATGATAAAGGTAAAAACAGGCTTACCACTCTTCGCCGTCGATGTCCACGCTGCCGTCCACCACGGCACCGGCGCGGGAACGCTGGAACATGCTTTCCACCACGGCGCAGTACTTATCGGCCAGACAGACGATGACTGCTTCGCGGCAGGTGGGCACATGACGGAAGGTCAGCGGCCACATGTGGCTTGCAATGATGCTCTGTTCCTTTCTGGTAATGCTGAACACCCGCTTTGCATTGACGCAGGCATAGCCCGGATGGGAGAAGCCGTGCATCTCAAACAGGCGGCGCAGGCCGTGAAAGGTACCGGTGGTGTGCCAGTCATACAGATAAAAATCATGCAGCAGGGCACCCACTGCCAGCGAGGTCTCGTCAGCGTGCAGATGCAGACGGCGGTTGAGCCAGAAGCTCACCAGCGCCACATTCTTGCAATGCTGGTAGGTGGTGACAGAGCCGTGCTGGATGTACTCCCGCATCCGCTGCACATCCGGGTGATGATCGTATTTTTCAACGATGGCATAAAGCTGTTCGCGCTCGATCTCAGAAAGCTGCATGCTGCAAAATTTCCTTTCGCTTTAAGGTGATGTTTTCAGGAGCGGAGCTGGACCGGATTGGAATTGCCGAAGTTCTCTGCACTGGAAGGGTTCTCCCGCTTGAGGGAAAAATCTACCAGATACTGCTTGCCGTCGCCCAGTTCTTCCAGCTGGGCCAGTTTTGCCTTTGCGGCAGCTTCGTCCGGGTACCACTGGATCAGGAAGAAATTTTCTTCCTCTACACCGTAGTACAGCCACTGGCCGTCGGCACGCAGCCAGTCGTCCAGATGATCCACTTCTTCGCCGTCCGGCAGGCCAAGGCCTTCTTCGGCATAAAGGTTTTCCGGTTCCACCTGCAGCATTTCGATCACCTGAATGGAGCTTTGCAGGTATTCGTCCTGCGAAACTGTCTTGTCCGAAAGCTCCCATCCGGTGAGAAAAGCCTGCATCATCAGGTCGCGCACAGAGATGCGCGGCAGGGTCGGGTCCATAACCATAGGTATTTCCTTCTTCCTTTAGTTTGTCCCTGCTGACCAGTATACGTCAAAGGCTTATGCAAGTCAACAGTTTAATTGTGAATTTTTTGTAGGTTCGTTCAAATATATCCAGACTTAACAGACGGAAAAGGCAAAAGTGTCTCCCAGCCATTCCACTGCCAGTTCCACCCAGTGATGCCGGCGGCGGCTGGGTTGGTCCACCTCTGCTGTGCTGATGCTGGTACCGTGCACCCCCTTTTCAAACAGATGCGCCTCGCAGGGCACGCCCGCCCGGTGCAGAGCGTTCACCAGCATCAGGGTGTTCTCCACCGGAACGGTGGCATCCTCCATGGTGGTCCATACGAACACCGGCGGCGTCTGCGGCGTGATCTTATCCTCCAGCCCGAACACCTGCTGTGCCGCCGGGTCGGCGCTGCCCGCCAGCTGCACAAAGCTGCCGCGGTGGGCATACTGCCCTGCCGTGACCACCGGATAGCCCAGAATGACCGCATTGGGCCGGGGCTGGGCCGCTTCGCCGGGAATGTCCAGCACAGCACCGGAAAGGGCCAGGTGGCCGCCCGCTGAAAAGCCGCACACAGCAATTTTTTCCGGCAGGATATGCCACTGGGCCGCGTGCTGCCGCACAAGACCAATAGCCTCGGCCAGCTGGCGCAGCGGCATGTAGTCCTTTGCCTTTTCGCAGATGGCGTAGTCCAGCACAGCGGTGTGGTACCCCGCCGCCGCAAACTGCAGCGCCACCGGGTCGCCCTCACGGGCACTCACATGGGTATAGCCGCCGCCGGGCACCACCAGCACCAATGGCCGGTCAAGCACATTCGGCATCCGCTCACAGCAATCACGCAGATAAACGGTCAGTGTCCCACCGCCGGCCAGTTCCAGCTGTTTCAGCTGCATGATATTTCCTCCTTTTACAGCATCCTTTGCGGTTCATTATAGCACAAAACGAACCATTTTTTAAACTTTTTATGAAAGCCCTTGATTTTTGCTTTTTGTCGGTGTATATTAGCACTCGAAAGTTACGAGTGCTAAGTATTCAAAAGTAATATCCTATTCCGAGTGCTTGGTGCCGAATACAGATAAAAAGAGGTTTTGCATTATGGCTAAGAAAGAATTTCAGGCTGAAAGCAAAAAGCTGATGGATATGATGATCAACTCCATCTACACCAATAAGGAAATTTTCCTGCGCGAGCTGATCTCCAACGCATCGGATGCCATCGATAAGCTCTATTATAAGAGCCTGACCGATCCTTCTGTGGGCATGAACAAGGGCGATTTCCGCATCCTCATCACCCGCGATAAGGAGAACCGCATCCTGACCATTGAGGATAACGGCATCGGCATGACCAAAGAGGAACTTGAGCAGAATCTGGGCACCATTGCTCACTCCGGTTCTCTGGATTTCAAGAAGGACAACAAGGACGAGAACATCGATATCATCGGCCAGTTTGGTGTCGGCTTCTACTCCTCCTTCATGGTAGCCGATAAAGTCACCGTCATTTCCAAGGCTTATGGCTCGGACGAAGCATGGCAGTGGGAGTCCTCCGGTGTGGACGGCTACGAAATGACCCCCGCCCAGAAGGATACCGCAGGCACCCAGATCATCCTGCACATCAAGCCGGATACTGAGACGGACCACTACGACAACTTCCTCGATGAGTACGGCATCGTGGCCATCGTGAAGAAGTACAGCGACTATGTGCGCTATCCCATCCAGATGGAGCGCCAGCACGAGCGCCAGAAGCCGGAACCCGATCCTAAGCCGGAGGACTATAAGCCCGAATGGGAGACTTACACCGAGCTGGAAACTCTGAACAGCATGGTGCCCATCTGGAAAAAGCAGAAGAGCGAAGTGACCGACGAGGAGTACGCGAACTTCTATAAGGAAAAGTTTGGCGATTATACCGACCCCGCCCGCGTCATCGTCAGCCGCACCGAGGGCACTGCAAATTATAATGCCCTGCTGTTCGTACCCAGCCACCGTCCCTACGACTTCTACACCAAGGATTATGAAAAGGGTCTGGCCCTGTACGCATCCGGCGTGCTCATTATGGAGAAGTGCGCCGACCTGCTGCCCGATTACTTCAGCTTCGTCAAGGGCATTGTGGACAGTCAGGATCTGAGCCTGAACATCAGCCGCGAGATGCTGCAGAAGGACAACCAGCTCAAGCTGATCCACAACGCTCTGGAAAAAAAGATCAAGAACGATCTGCACGCCATGCTGGCCAATGACCGCGAGAAGTACGAGGAATTCTGGAAAGAGTTCGGCCGTCAGATCAAGTTCGGTGCTTACTCCGACTACGGCATGCACGCCGAGCTGCTGCGCGACCTGCTGCTGTTCTGGTCTGCCAAGGAGCAGAAGATGGTCACTCTGCAGGAGTATGTAGACAAGATGCCCGCTGAGCAGAAGTATATCTACTTTGCTGCCGGTGATTCTACCGACCGTCTGGCAAAGCTGCCCGCCGCTGAGCTGGTCATGGATAAGGGCTATGACGTCCTGCTGCTGACCGAGGATGTGGATGAGTTCTGCCTGCAGATCCTGCGCACCTATCCCCGCAAGGATGCCGAAGGCAAGGACGGCACCGTGGAGTTCAAGAATGTCAACAGCGGTGATCTGGGCCTTGAGACCGAGGAAGAGAAGAAGGCCGCCGAGGACGCTACCGCTGAGAACAAGAACCTGTTCGATGCCATGAAGGACGCTCTGGACGGCAAGGTGAAAGAGGTCAAGGTCTCTACCCGCCTGAAGAATCACCCTGTGTGCCTGAGTGCTGACGGCCCGCTGTCCATTGAGATGGAAAAAGTGCTGTCCAAGCAGCCCGGCAGCGAAGGCGTAAAGAGCGATAAGGTTCTGGAACTGAATGTCAACCACCCCGTGTTTGCCGTGCTCAAGGCCGCACAGGAGGCCGGTGACACCGACAAGCTCAAGAAGTACAGTGCTCTGCTGTACGCACAGGCTCAGCTGATCGAAGGCCTGCCGGTGGATGATCCCGCCGCCTATGCCGAGGCCGTCTGCAGCCTGATGAAGTAACTTTTTCCGGCAGGCAGCAGACTTACTCCCTTGCTGCTTCCACGCACATCAATATTTCCCCCTTAACAAAAAGGCCGTGCTCCGCTATAATAGAGTGGAACGCGGTCTTTTTCTGTTCTTTTGCCGGACAGTCAGGATAAATTGAGAGGTTTTTGCTCATGCAGCCCAAAAAACATTATTTTGCCCACATCCCCACCATTGCCATCTTTATTGTGTTTGCCATGTCGGCACCGTTGGGCGTGCTGCTGTTCATCTTAAAAAGCATCGATAAAAACGCCGAAAAAGAGGAAAAGGCCGCTGCGCAGGCGCAGGCAGACTATCGTTCCGACCTCGGCCCCGCATCTGCGCAGACGGCCCCCCGGCAGGAAAACGAGCCAGCCTACGGCCACGATGTTCCCACCAAAGAGCAGAAGGACGCTAAGGAGCGTCATAAGCTCCTTACCACCCTGTGCACCATCGGCGGTGCTGTCTTTCTGTTCGCGGGCTTCAGCACCCTGTTCATGGATGGTGCTGCCAGCATGATGGAAGCCTTTACCGCCATTGCCCAGATGCTGGGCGGCGGCGCTGCTCTGCTGACCGGCCTGCACATGGATCGTACCCGCAAGCTGGAACGCCTGTTGGACAAGATCGCAGGCGACCGCGACAATATTCCGCTGGACGAGCTGTTTGCTGCCGCGGGCATCGATGCCGCAAAGGGCCGCACCGTGGTGGAAAGTGCTATTTCCCACGGTTACTTCGGTGCAGATGCTTACATTGATAACCGCACCAATACTCTGGTAGTGCGCGGCGCGGCTCCCCAGCCGCCCCGGAAACCGAAGCCTGCGCCCGCCCCAGAACCTGCACCAGCGGACCAATATACCGCAATTCTGCAACAGCTGCGGCAGGTCAACGATGCCATCCCGGACCCCGTGATGACCATCAAGATCAGCCGTCTGGAAGCGGTCAGTGCCCGCATCTTTGAGCTGGCAAAGCAAGACCCCGGCAAAAAGGCTCAGCTGCAGAAATTCATGGACTACTATCTGCCCACCGCCCTCAAGCTGCTGAACACCTACGCCAGCCTTCCTGCGCAGGATGTGCAGGGGGAAAACATCGCCGATGTCAAAAAGAACATCGAGCGCAGCATGGACCTGCTGGTGACCGCCTTTGAAAATCAGCTGGACAAGCTGTTCCAGTCCGACGCACTGGACGTTTCGGCAGATGTGGCCGCACTGGAAGGGATGCTGAACATGGACGGCCTGACCGGAAACGAGTTTACAAAATAATATTTTGGGAAACAGGGAAAAGGCCCATGAGCTTTTTCCCTGTTTTTTCAAAGCGCAAATCTCCATGTTGTGCAGGCCTCGTCCGTCCCACGCAAAGCCGTGGATTTGCAGGCATTTTTGCCAATGGTTTTTCCGTTTTATATCTAATTTTATTTCAACCGTCAAATTCCACTCTGTGCGCCAATTTCAGTCTTTTTGCAACTTTTCATCCAGATGCAACAATAACACATGGTTTTTTCTGTCCGGATTTTATATGATAAGGACAGAAGTGTGCAGAGCATCCTGTATGCGGCCCTGCACTGCAGTTCCAACCCGCTCAAAAGGAGGATTATCCTATGATGAAATCTGTTTCCGCATGGAAGCAGGAGCTTTCCAGCGGCGCTCACGCTGCCCGGCTGGCAGCACTTTACTGCTGTGCGCCCGACGAAACTCCTGCACAGGCTGCCCGCTACGAAGCTGTTCTGAATGGTCTGGATGCCACCTTTGGCCCCCATGCTGAAGCTGGTCTTTACAGTGCCCCCGGCCGCACCGAGATCGGCGGCAACCACACCGACCACCAGCATGGCCGCGTGCTGGCCGGCAGCGTGAATATTGATATGATCGCTGCCGCCGCACCCAACACCCTGAACCAGCTGCGCGTGCAGAGCGAAGGCTACGACCTGTGTGTGATCGGCCTTGATGACCTTGCTGCCCGCAAGGAAGAGGAAAACACTACCCTCTCTCTGCTGCGCGGCGAATGCGAAGCCTTCCGTCAGCGCGGTGCAAAGCTGGCCGGTCTGGATGTGTACATTTCCTCCAACGTGCCCAAAGGCAGCGGCGTTTCTTCCTCCGCTGCCTTTGAAGTGCTGATCGGCGTGATCCTGAATGACTGCTTCATGACCGATAAAGTCTCCCCCATCGAGATCGCGCAGATCGGCCAGTGGGCAGAGAACGTCTACTTTGGCAAGCCCTGCGGCCTGATGGATCAGATGGCTTCCAGCGTGGGCAACATCATTACCATTGATTTTGCGGACCCTGCCCACCCGGATGTGGAGCCGGTGGCCGTGGATTTCTCCAAGGCAGGCCTTGCCCTGTGCATTCTGGATTCCTGCGCAGATCATGCCGACCTGACCGACGAATATGCCGCTGTGCCCGCCGAGTGCCGCGCCGTGGCTGCTGTGTGCGGCGGCGAAGTGCTGCGGGATGTGCCGTTCGAGACCTTCCTTGCAAAGCTTCCGGAGTGCCGCAAGCAGTGCGGCGACCGTGCCGTGCTGCGCGCCTTCCATATCTATGCCGATAACGACCGCGTGGCAAAACAGGTAGCTGCCCTGCGCGAGGGCGATTTTGACACTTTCCTGCGTCTGGTCAACGAGTCCGGCCACAGCAGCTGGGAATACCTGCAGAACGTGATCCCCGCCGGTTACAAGGAGCATCAGGAGATGGGCGTGACCATTGCAGCTGCCAAGCATTATCTGAACGGCAAGGGCGCTGTGCGCGTGCACGGCGGCGGCTTTGCCGGTACGGCTCAGGCTTTTGTGCCGGTGGAAATGCTGGCCGACTTCAAGGCCCACATGGAAGCCATCCTTGGTGAGGGCCGCTGCCATGTGCTGAGCATCCGCCCGGAAGGAGGCGCAGTACTGTGATTTCTACCGCCATCCAGCAGCTCGTGAATTACGGGCTGGACACCGGCCTTATCCTGCCCGATGATGAAATTTACATCCGCAACCAGCTGCTTATGACCATGCAGCTGGACGACTTTACCGCGCCGGAGGGCGAGGTGTGCTATACCGATCTGGAAAGCATCCTCAAAACGCTGGTAGATGATGCCGTTGCCCGCGGTGTGTGCGAGGACAACTCCACCGCCCGCGACCTGTTCGACACAAAGCTCATGGGCGTATTGACCCCGCGGCCCAGCATCGTGCGCGCCAATTTCGAGGAACGCTACGAAAGCGAAGGCCCGCAGGCCGCAACCGACTGGTTCTATAAATTCAGTCAGGACACCGATTATATCCGCCGCTACCGCATCAAACGCGACCTGAAATGGGTCACCAAGACCCCCTACGGCGATCTGGATATCACCATCAACCTCTCGAAGCCCGAAAAAGACCCCAAGGCCATTGCCGCCGCCAAACTGGCTCCCCAGAGCGCCTACCCCAAGTGCCAGCTCTGCGCCGAGAACGAAGGCTATGCAGGCCGCATGAACCACCCCGCCCGCGAGAATCACCGCATCATCCCTCTCACCATCAACGACAGCGCTTGGAACCTGCAGTACAGCCCCTACGTCTACTACAACGAGCACTGCATCGTGTTCAACAACCAGCACACTCCCATGAAGATCGAGCGTGCTACCTTCCGCAAGCTGCTGGATTTCGTGGGCCTGTTCCCCCACTATTTCGTGGGCAGCAACGCCGACCTGCCCATCGTGGGCGGTAGCATTCTCAGCCACGACCATTTCCAGGGCGGCCACTATGAATTCGCTATGGCAAAGGCGCCCGTCGAGAAGAAGTGGGTCTTCCCCGGTTTTGAGGATGTGGATGCCGGTATCGTGCACTGGCCCATGAGCTGCATCCGCCTGACCAGCGAAGATGATGCCCGTCTTGTGGAGCTGGCCGATAAAATTCTGACCGCATGGCGCGGCTACTCGGACGAAAAATGCTTCATCTTTGCCGAGACCGACGGCGAGCCACATAACACCATCACCCCCATTGCCCGGATGCGGGACGGCAAGTATCAGCTGGATCTGGTGCTGCGCAACAACATCACCACCCCGGAGCATCCGCTGGGCGTGTTCCATCCCCATGCAAAGCTGCATCACATCAAAAAGGAAAACATCGGCCTGATCGAGGTCATGGGCCTTGCCGTGCTGCCCAGCCGCCTGAAAAAGGAGCTGTTTGAGCTGGCCGATGCACTGGTGGCCCGCACCCCGGTGAGCCAGTGCCCGGAAGAACTGCAGAAGCACGCCGAGTGGGCCGAGGATATTCTTGCCCGCCACCCGGAACTGAACGGCGACACCGTGCACCTCATCCTGCAGGACGAGGTGGGCCATGTGTTCGCTCAGGTATTGGCCGATGCCGGTGTCTATAAAATGGACGAGGCTGGCCGCGCAGGCTTTGTGCGGTTCCTTGCAAGCGTGCAATAATCTATTAAAAAACGCTCTCCCCCTTTCCCCCGCCGGTATGCCTTGCCGACGGGGGATTTTTATTGTTCAGTGGAGGTCCCAAGCCGTTTTCAGTCCCGTAACACAGCACAAAAAAGCCGCCTTTCGTGCCAATTAGCACAAAAAGCGGCTTTTATCGTCTTATTTCAGGAGCAAAGAGCCTTGCGGAAGGTTATTCCGGCAGATCCTCTTCGTTCTCCAGGCTGTGCCAGACGTTCTGGACATCATCATTGTCTTCCAGCGCATCCAGCAGCTTGCCCATCAGCTTCAGCTGGTCGGGGTCGGTCAGGCGGGTGGTGGTCATGGGCACCATGGCCAGATCGTCGGAGAGGATCTCGTAGCCCTTCTCCTCCATGGCCTTGACCACAGCAGAATAGTTCTCGGGATCGGTGGTGATCTCGGCTGCATCCTCGCTGGCATCGAAGTCCTCGGCACCAGCATCCAGAGCATCCATCATGGCCTCGTCGGCATCCTTATCTTCCAGAGAGATGTCAATGACACCCTTCTGGCTGAACAGGAAGCCCACGCAGCCCATAGCACCCAGATTGCCGCCGTTCTTGTCGAAGTAGTGGCGCAGGTCGGCAGCGGTACGGTTGCGGTTGTCGGTCAGGGTCTCCACCATGACAGCAACGCCGCCGGGGCCGTAGCCTTCGTAGGTGATTGCTTCGTACTCGGTCTTATCGCCGCCCTCAGCCTTCTTGATGATGCGCTGGATGTTATCGTTGGGCACGCTCATGCGCTTTGCCTTGGCGATCAGGTCAGCCAGCTTGCTGTTGGAAGCAGGGTTCGGGCCGCCGGTACGCACGGCAACGCTGATCTCGCGGCCGATCTTGGTAAAGACCTTTGCCTTTGCGCCATCGGTCTTTTCCTTCTTGCGCTTAATATTGTTCCATTTGCTATGTCCAGACATGGGAAAGAGCCTCCTGTATATTCTCAAATCTCCGCCTGCGGGCAGACGGGCTGTGGTCGCCCGCATTGTGGCAGCACACAAAATCTAACTCTATTATTGTAGCACAACCGGGCAGAGCGTTCAAGCCTTATCCGCCCGGTTTTCAGCATTCTGCGCGGAAAAATGCGCTTTTTCTGCCCGTTCACAGCAGCCGCAGCGCCTTGGGATAATGGTTTTTCACCCGCCCGCCGGACACCTTGCCGCCGCCCAGCGGCCAGCCGTCCACCGTCACGCAGCACCAGCCGTCAGCAGCGATGCGGGCTTCCACCTCACGGCCGGAAAGATACTCCACGCAGCGCGGGTCATCAAGGGTGAGTTCTTCGCGGTTTATGCACTGTGCGCCAAATGCCGTGAACAGATGGTGCTCCGGCACAAAGCGGCCTTTCTGCACGCTGCCCACAAATACGCCCGCCCGCAGCACATGCAGGTTCGTCTGCGGGAACGGCACCGGCAGCAGCACACCGCCGCCGTGCACCACAGCCGGGCGGTCAACCAGCGCCGGGAAATATTGCCCGGCAAACGCGTGCCATGCTGCAAGGCTCTGGGCAGGACTTGTCTCCCCTGCCTGTGCTTCGCGGCTGCGCTTTTCGCCCTGCACCGCTTCCCGGCAGGCACGGGCATTCTCGCGGCGGGCACTGCGGGCATCCGGGGTCTTGGCAGGCTTGCCGCCCTTTCCCTTGGCCTTTTTGCCCGCAGCTTCCGCTGCTGCCAGCCAGAGCTGTTCTTCGGCAGTGTACTCGCCCTCTGCGGGCAGAACGCGCGGAGTGCCAGCTTTGACGAGCCGGGCCATAAAGTGGCCCTCGCCGCCCTGACAGGGCCAGATACGGCGCACCTTGCTCACATCCAGCGGCAGACCGCCGGTGCGGTTGGCTTCGCCCTCACTGCCAAAGGTGTAGTCCACATTTCCCAAGGCATCCGCAAGGGTGAACTCCGGGTGGCGCTGCAGGAACGCCGCCACCTGTCCCTCGTCCTCCTCGGGTGCAAAGGTGCAGGTGGAATACACCAGCTGCCCGCCCGGGGCCAGCACAGCGGCTGCACAGTCCAGAATTTCTGCACCCAGCTCAGCACACTGCTTCACCAGCGCTTCACAGTGCTGCTGACGGGCCACCGGCTCCTTGCGGAACATTCCCTCGCCGGAACAGGGCGCGTCCACCAGCACCCGGTCAAAAAATTCCGGCAGCACATCCGCAATGCGGGCGGGCGTCTCATTGAGCACCACCGCATTGGACACGCCCATGCGTTCCAGATTGCTTTTCAGGATATCCGCACGAGCTGCAACGTATTCGTTGCTCACCAGCACACCCCGGCCCTGCAGCGCCGCCGCCAGCTGGCTGCTTTTGCCGCCGGGCGCGGCGCACATGTCCAGCACACGCATCCCGGGCTGCACGCCCAGCAGCGGTGCCGCCGAGGACGCAGACGGCTCCTGCGAGTAGAACACGCCCGCATGGTGGTACGGATGCCGCCCGGGCCGGAATTTCAAATCATCCGGCTGATGCACCACGAATGCCGCCTTGCAAAAGGGCGATGCTTCCAGTGGGAAATCGGCTTTTGCGGCAAACTGCTCCGGTGAGCTGCGCAGGGCCGACACCGTTACGCCGCGCTCCGCCGTTTCCTGCGGGGCTGCATACAGGACATCGAACCGGTCTCCCAGCAGAGCGCGCTCCCGCTGTTCAAAATATTCCATGGGCATTCTGCATTCCTCCTGTGGGATGTATAAAGCCGCCGTCCGCGGCCAAACTAGGTCTTGTGAGGGGCACACCGCCCCGCACGGAAAACCGAAAGGAGATCATTCACTATGGCAACCGAAAACCGCAGCAATAACTGCAAGAATCAGACCTCGAACCGCACGTCCAACCAGACCACCAACAGCGCCACCAACGAGCACAAGCACCCCAACCAGTACACCAAGGGTGCCGACGATGAGAGCGCCAAGAACTCCACGAGCAGCCGTTCCAGCAACGCCAAAAACAGCCGCTAACGCTGCCCTTCGCGCCTGATGGACCACGGGCGCGAACCTCTGATCTTTCTCAAATCGCAAAGCCCGCTGCCCTCCGGCACTGTTTTCCAGTGCGGAAAGCAGCGGGCTTTCGCGTCAGAAGTTGTTTTTATAGTCAGGGTGCGCCGAATGGGCGCGGCTTTTTGCCGCCAGCCAAGGCGGTTTTCCGCAGCAATCCTGATGGATTGCAAGGAAGAGCAACGCAGTATGGCAGCAAAAAGACCGTTCAGGCGGTGTGCAATGATTATGAAAGCAACTTCTCAGGTCTCGTTGGGGTCGAACTGCTGCCACAGTGTTTCAAACAGCTCGTGCACACGGCCCAGCTGACCGTTCAGATACAGCCAGCCCAGCAGGCACTCGAAGCCGGTGGAAGCACGGTATTCCTCCGGGGAAGCGTGCTTTGCCACGCTGGCCTTGCTGGCGTTGCGGCCCCGCTTGAACACGGCCAGTTCGTCCTCAGTGAACAGCGGCTCCAGCAGCTGTTCCTCCCGGAACTGTGCCCGGGCCGAGACGTATTTGACCTTTTCTGCGTTGAGCTTTCCGGCAGACAGGCGGTGATGCTCCACCAGACGCTGTCGCACCAGCAGTTCCAGCACGCTGTCGCCCACAAAGGCCAGCGCCAACGGGCTGAGCTCCCGCGGGTCGATCTTTTCAGGTTCGTTCATAAATATTCTCCAACCCTCTCAGACTCGCATCCGCTCGCCAGCTCCCCCGAAAGGGGGAGCTTTTATTGCACGTACTTTTTAGATGCGTGAAACCTCGCCCTTCGGGAGAGGTGGCAGCGCGGCAGCGTTGACGGAGAGGGTTCTTCTTTAGAAGATATAATCGAACTGGTAATCGCCGATGAGGATGGTGTCGTTCTCCTGCACGCCCTTTGCCACCAGAGCGTCCAGAATGCCGCTCTCGCCCAGCTGACGCTGGAAGAACTGCAGGCTTTCGTAGTCGTCCACATTGCTGCCGGCCAGAATGTATTCCAGCCACGGGGCTTCCACGCTCCATACATGGGCTTCCATGCGCTTGATCTCAAACGCACGGTCGTTGGCCTTGGGTTCGGGCTTCTTGTACTCGGGAGCAAACACCGGCACCGGCGGGATATCCTTCAGGCGGTTATACACGAGGCCCGGCAGTTCCTTCACGCCCTGCATCGTAGCGGCAGAGATGGGCACAAAGGTCAAGCCCTTGCCCTCCACATACTTGCGGAAAGCTTCGATCTGCTCCTCGGTGGCCAGATCGCACTTGTTGCCAATGACGATCTGCGGGCGCTCAGCCAGCACAGGGCTGAACTTTGCCAGCTCCTCGTTGATCTTTTCAAAATCCTCAATGGGTTCACGGCACTCGCTGCCAGAAACATCCACTACATGCAACAGCAGGCGGCAGCGCTCCACATGGCGCAGGAAGTCATGTCCCAGACCGATGCCCTCGCTGGCACCCTCGATCAGGCCGGGGATGTCGGCGCAGACAAAGCTTGCGCCCTCCGCCACGGATACAACGCCCAGCGTGGGCACCAGCGTGGTGAAGTGGTAGTTTGCGATCTTAGGCTTGGCTGCGCTGATGGTGGAAATGAGGGTGGACTTACCCACATTGGGGAAGCCGATCAGACCCACATCGGCGATCAGCTTCAGCTCCAGCGTCACCTGAATGTCTTCGCCGGGCATACCGGGCTTTGCAAACTTGGGGATCTGTCGGGTGGGAGTGGCAAAATGCGCATTGCCGTAGCCGCCGCGGCCACCCTTTGCAATGGTGACTGGGGTGTGGTCGGACAGGTCCGCAATGACAAGGCCGCTCTCGGTGTCCTTGATGACGGTGCCCAGCGGCACCTTGATGACAAGGTTCTCCGCGTTTTTGCCGTGGCACAGGCTTGCACCGCCCTTGCCGCCCTCCGGGGCCACATACTTGCGCTTATAGCGGAAATCCATCAGGGTGGTCAGGTGATCGTCCACCACAAAGATGATATCGCCGCCGCGGCCGCCGTCGCCGCCGTCCGGGCCGCCAGCGGCCACGAATTTTTCACGGTGAAAGCTCACCGCACCGTCGCCGCCCTTGCCCGCGTGGAGCCATATCGTGGCGATGTCGATAAAGTTGGTTTGTGCTGCCATACAGCCCCTCCTTAGTTTTATATGTTCGTTTATTCCCCTTCCCTTGCCGGGAACTCCTTCCGGCATCGCTGCACGATGCCACCTTCCTCAAGGAGGGAGGCTTTAAGGCCCCCTCCCCGAGGGGGCTGTCGCCACAGGCGACTGGGGGAGTTTCTGCCAGACAATCAAAAAGAGAATTCTTCATCAAAAAGAGCCGGGCCACGAGGGTCCGGCTCTCTACGTTTTGCAGTTATCCGAAAGAAGTTACTGCTTGACGCTGCACTTCTTGCCGTCTTTACCCACGCGCTCGAAACGGACGGTACCGTCCACCAGAGCAAACAGGGTGTCATCGCTGCCCTTGCCAACGTTCTCACCCGGCATGATGTGGGTGCCACGCTGACGAACCAGGATGTTGCCGGCCAGAACGAACTGACCGTCTGCACGCTTGGTGCCCAGACGCTGTGCTGCGGAATCGCGGCCGTTCTTGGTGCTGCCTACGCCCTTTTTATGTGCCATTGTAATTTACCTCCTTAGCCGTTGATCGCAGTGATCTCAACCTTGGTGAAGGGCTGACGATGGCCCATACGGCGAGCACTGTGCTTCTTTGCGCGATAGGTGATGATGTTCAGCTTCTTGCCCTTGCCATTCTTGATGACCTTGGCAGTAACGGTAGCACCCTCAACAACGGGAGCGCCAACCTTCACAGAACCCTCCTCGCCAATAGCGAGAACCTGATCAAACTTCACTTCGGAGTCGGCCTCAACGTCCAGCTTTTCGATGTAGACGATGTCGCCCTGCTCCACGCGGTACTGCTTACCGCCGGTAACAATGATTGCGTACATTTTGTTCATTCCTTTTCGTTGTACTCGCTGGTCGTAAAGGCAGGCCCTTACACTGGGCCATTTCAGGCGCCCACACCATGCGGCTAGAATATTATAGCAAAAAAACGATGGAAATGCAAGAGGAATTTTCCTCTTTCCGAAGGATTTTTTATTTTTCCGTCTTCCCGCTTTCCGCGATGGTGCGTTTTACTTCGGCATTATACGCTTCGGTGCGCTCCACGAAGAGCTTGCGCGGGCTGGAAGCCAGTAGTTCAGTATCTGTATCCGTCATCAGACCGATAACAGTTTTTTCTTTGCTCAGCTTATTGACTGCGGCTTTGTTGTCCGCCGTCATTGCCAGCTTTACCATCAGGGGCTTGTCCTTGAACTTGTGGGTGAAGTAAATTTCCGCAGCCACACCGACTACCACAGCGATACCTGCCACCAGCTGGGATACCCGCAGACCAATGGAGGGCACCAGCATCAGACTGTCGGTGCGCAGGGCTTCGATCCAGAAGCGGCCCGCGCCGTACCAGATCATATACCGCAGGGCAATGTCACCGTTGAACTTGCGCTTTTTAATGTAACGGAACAGCAGGAGAAAGCCCACGAAACACCAGATGCTTTCGTACAGGAAGGTGGGATGCACCGGCAGATTCGGGTCAATGGTCACGCCGCTCTGGGCCGTGACTGTGCTGCCCATCAGGTAAGCGCGGGTCGTTTCGCTGAACATGCCCCACGGCAGGGTGGTATTGCAGCCGAAGGCCTCCTGATTGAAAAAGTTGCCCCAGCGGCCGCAGCCCTGTCCCAACAGAAAGCCCATAGCGGTCAGGTCGAACATGGGCAGCACCGGCACGCCCCGCCGTTTGCAGGCCAAGCCACCGAACAGAAAGCCGCCGATGATGCCACCGTAGATGGCAAGGCCGCCATCCCGAATGGCGATCATCTCCCAGATGCTTTCGTATTTAAAGGGTGCCATGGCCACATAGTAGGCGCGGGCGCTGACAATGCCCAGCACGATGCCAATCAAGATCACGTCCACCATGCTGTCCGGGTCCACGCCGAACTCGATGCTGTGGCGGAACGCAAATACCAGCGCCAGACAGATGCCAAAGGCAATGCACACGCCATACCAGTAAATATTGAACCCGCCAATGGAAAGGGCCACGCGGTTGATCTCAAAGCTCAGGCCCAGCCCCGGGAACTGCACCAGATTTGTCATTCTGCTTCCTCCTCGTTCTCGGCCAGCGGCGCAGTGCCATCTGGCAGAATATCCATCACAGCCATGCGGTCGGTGCTGAGGATGTGCTGCAGCGCAGCGTCCGCATCCTCGGCAGTCAGCCCTGCCAGCATGGTGATCTGCTGCGCCACCGTCTGGCCGGAGAGGGCAAAGTCTGCCATCTGGCTGGCCGAGTCCTCCACATTTTCCAGATTTTCGATCAGCTGGCCGTACTTTTCGTTCTTGCACAGGGTAAAGATCTCCCGGTCCACACCCGCGGCACGGATGCGGGCGATCTCGTCCAGAAGCATCTGCTTCACGGCATCGGGGGCATCGCTCTCGCCGGTGAACAGGATGCAGCAGCAGCCGTCCACCCGCAGCACTTCCCCGCCAAAGCCGGGGTTCACAAGGCCCCCGTCGTACAGGCGGCGGTACAGCGGCGACATGCCGCCTGTGATGCAGCTCAGGATCAGATCATACAGCGCTTCAGTGCGCAGATCGTTCGGGGGCAACGGCTTCTCCTTGAAGCCCACGCCGAAGCAGGGCTTGGACACCGGCATTTTCAGGGTCTTATGGGCTGCCGCCAGCGTCATGGGTTCCGGCTTCCACAGCCGCTGCACCCTTTCGGTGCTACGCGGTCTCATCAGGCCGTGGCGCTCACAGGCAGCCAGGATCTGCTCCATGGTAGTGTCGCCGGCAGCCGCCAGCACCATATTGCCCGGTGCATAGAAGGCCTTGCAGCTGTCGTAAAGCATCTCCGGCGTGATCTCAGCAATGCTCTCCACCGTGCCCGCGATATCGCTGCGGATGGGATGCTCGTGGTACAAGCACTCGAACAGGCCGGTGATGAGCCGCCAGTCCGGGCTGTCATCGTACATTTTGATCTCCTGTCCGATGATGCCCTGCTCCTTGGCGATGGTCTGCTCGGTAAAGTACGGATGAGTCACCATGCCCAGCAGCACATCCAAGCTTTCGTCCAGCTGCTGGGTCGCAGTGAACAGGTAGCAGGTGCGGTCAAAGCTGGTAAATGCGTTGGCATTGGCACCGGTCTTGGCATACTTTGCAAAGGCATCGCCGTCCTGATCTTCAAACATCTTGTGCTCGAGGAAGTGTGCCACGCCTGCAGGCAGATGCACCTCTTTGCCGTCCAGCCGGAAATCCCGGTCAATAGAGCCAAAGCGGGTAGCAAAAATGACATGGGTGCTGGAATAACCCGGCATGGGCCGCACGATAACGGTCAGTCCGGAGGGCAGGGTCTGCCACTGGTCAGCCACGGTCTTTTCCAGCAGGGTCTGGTTATTCTGCGGCATGAGCAGCCACCTCCTTTGTGAGCAGATAGCTGACCGAGAGGGTCAGTTTGCGCAGAATGGCGCGCACGTCGTCCTTGGTCACGGCCTGCAGAGCGGCGCGGGCTTCGGCGGGTGTCTGCACTTTGGCCGGGTCGCCGCCGCGCAGCACTTCAATGTAATACCATGTCTCGATGCCGCCCAAGGTATCCTCTACCCCCTGCATCCCGCTCAGCAGACCCCGACGGCAGTCCTCAAATTCATCGTCGGTGATGGGGCCATCGCACAGGTCGGCCAGTTCCTTCAAAATGGCCCGCTCTGCCCGGGCTGCGTCGGCGTGCTCCACGCCGCTGTTCACAGCCATGCTTCCGGTAAAGCTCTGGAACGAGGACGAGCAGTAGTAGCACAGGTGGTCACGCTCGCGCACATTCAGGAACAGGCGGCTGGTCACACTGCCGCCGTACAGCGCCATGGCAAGGCGCACAGCAGCCAGCTGTTCGGTGCGCATGGGTTCGCCCAGCGTGAACAGCATGCAGAGCTTCGCCTGCACCATATCATAGGTTTCGGTTTTGTGCACCGGCTCCCGGCGGGGCATGGCAATGTTTTCCGCCAGCGGCAGCGGTGCGCGGTCAATTGCCGCAAGCTCTGCCAGCAGTGCATCCTTTACCGCAGCGGTCTGCTCTGCCGTGCAGCCCAACACAAGCAGTTCAATGTTGGCGGTGCGCAGCATCTCGTAATAGGCTGCGGTAAGCTGTTCCGGTGTCAGGCCTTCCACCTCTTCCAGATAGCCCTCCTGCCGCACACCCGCCGGGCTGTCGCCAAAGAATTCCCGGTTGGCCTGATGCAGGCAGTAAAGGCGCTTATCGTTGATCTCATCTTCCAGCGCCTTTTTCAGCATCTGCTTTTCAATGCCCACGGCTTCCGGATCAAAAGTGCCGCCCACAAAATACGGGTGAAAGGCCGCACCCAGTGCAATGGATGCATATTCCCTTGTAAGGGTCTCCCCTTCCAGCGCAAACTGATCCTTGATACCGGTAACACTAACACACAGGTTGTGGCTGCAGCCCATGGGCCGGGCATCCACTGTGAGGTCTGCACCGTAGAGCTTGGCCAGCTTTTTGGTCAGGCGGGTCATATCCGGGCAGTCGGCATAGCCGCGCTCCAGCACCAGCGGCAGCAGCGCATGTGCTGTGGCCGTTTCCCGCTTTGCCGGAAAGGCAAAGTGGACGCTGATGCGGCAGCGGTTGAATTTTTCCGCCGGGTCACAGGAAAGATGCACACCCGGCGCAATGAGAGTACGTTCCAATTTGTTCCTCCGCCCTGCTTTCACAGGGAGCTTTTATTTTTATGATGCCTTCTGCAAGGCAAGAAATTCTTCCAGACTCAAGCCGCTGGCACGGATGGCAAGGGCATTTTCAACGCCCACATACCGCCAGTGCCACGGCTCAAACACCACGCCGGTAGCAGCCTGCCTGTCCTGCGGATAGCGCAGGATAAAGCCGTATTCGGCGGCGTAGGCGGTGAGCCACTCGTAGGCGCGGGTTGTATCAAAGCCGGTATCACGGGTCGGGTAGTCCGTACTGAGGATATCCGCCGCATAGCCGGTGCCGTGATCATTGCATTCCGCAGGCGGCTGGATATCTGCCGCAAGGCTGGCGGCTTCTTCCTCGGTTTTGCCCTTTTCCAGATACTGTTGCTTCTGCGTCTCATAGGCCGCGCTGCGGACATCTGCGTCCTGATAACCTGCCGTCAGTACCAGTGCAACACCGTCCTCGGCCGCAGCCGCAGCCATTTTCTGGTAGGCTGCAGCTGCTTCGGCTTCCAGTTGAATACCGCTGGCTTCATCGGCATCGGCAAGGGCCGGAGAGGGTTCCTCGGCAAAAGGCAGATTGGTGTTCACCAGCACAAAACGCTCATCGTCAGCATCAAAGCTGTAGCCGGTGCCATCGTAGCTTGCCGTATCAAAGCTCTGCGGCCCTGCAAGCATGGCGTTCACCTTTGGCAGCAGCCAGAGGATGCCTTTGGTCATAAGCGCCACAATGGCGGCGCAGACGAGAATGAGAATGGCCCAGTTGCGGGCCAGACGCAGCCGCTTGCGGCGCTTCCACTGAGCGCGGGTCAGGCGGGGCTTTGCAGCATTTCTATCAGTCGGTTCCATGGTGCGTTGCAGCTCCTTTTGCAGAATTTGCAGCGCACTGCGCCGCACAGATACAGTGTATATTATACACCCCTTTGCATTTTGTGTAAACGCCGGAAGTGTAAAATAAGTATGACCGTCCTCGTCAGCGGCCTTGCCCTCTCCGTCCGCTCACGCTGTTCGCGTCCACCTCTCCCAAAGTGAGAGGCCTTGGCAGAACCAGAAAGTTTTTCTCTTCGCCAGAGGCTCGCCCTTTGGGAGAGCTGTCGCGTAAGCGACTGAGAGGGCGAGGCCGTTAACAAAAAGAGCGCTGTACAGCTTCCAAAGAAACTGTACAGCGCACAAAATTCATTTTTTACAAATCAGTCAAACAGCATATCGTGGATCGCAGAAACAGCCTTGTCGGCATCGTCGCGGTTGATGATGCAGGAGATCTTGATCTCACTGGTGGAGATCATCTTGATGTTGATGTTGTTGTTGGACAGTGCCTCAAACATCTTGGAAGCAACGCCGCTGTGGCTCTGCATACCGGCACCCACAATGGAGACCTTGGCGCAGGTGGTGTCCACGCTCACATCGTTGAAGTGTGCGCTTTCCTTCAGCACGCGCATGGCCAGATCGGCTTCGCCCTCAGAGCAGGTAAAGCTGATATCCTTCTTGCCGTCACGGCCGGTGGACTGCAGGATGATGTCCACGTTGATGTTCTTCTGGGCCAGCAGACCGAAGATCTTGAAGCTCATGCCCGGCTCATCGGGAACGTTCAGAATCGTGATAACAGCAACATCAGTGTCTTTTGCGACACCCTTGATCAGCATACCTTCCATGTCTTTTGTAACCTCCTTGACCACCGTACCGGGCACGGGATTCAGGCTGGAGAGCACCTCCAGCTCCACATTATACTTTTTGGCCAGCTCCACGCTGCGGTTGTTCAGCACCTGTGCACCCAGAGATGCCAGCTCCAGCATCTCGTCAAAGGTGATCTCATCCAGCTTGCGGGTGTTGCGCACCTTGCGCGGGTCGGCCGTGTAAACGCCTTCCACATCGGTAAAGATCTGGCAGCGGTCTGCGTGCAGGGCTGCTGCAATGGCAACAGCGCTGGTGTCGGAACCGCCACGGCCCAGAGTGGTGATGTCATCCATCTTGTTCAGGCCCTGGAAGCCCGCCACAACGACCACACGGTTGCGCTCCAGCTCAGAAGAGATGCGCTCTGTCTCCAAGCGGGTGATGCGCGCCTTGGTATAGGCGCGGTCGGTGCGGAAGCCAGCCTGCCAGCCGGTCAGGCTGATGGCATGGCAGCCCAGCTCATTCAGTGCCATGGCCAGCAGCGAAATGCTAATCTGCTCGCCGCTAGCCAGCAGCATATCCATTTCACGGGCCGAAGGGTTGTGGGTGATCTCCCCAGCCTTGGCGATCAGGTCATCGGTGGTATCGCCCTGAGCAGACACCACCACAACTACGTCATTGCCCGCGTTGTGGGTGTTTGCCACAATGCGTGCCACGTTGAAGATACGGTCACGGTCCTTCACCGAAGAACCGCCGAACTTCTGTACGATCAACGCCATATCTTGTCACTCTCCTCTTTTTGTCCCTTTGTCAAAAGGGGGTACACCGGGCGGAAGCGGTCAGCAGCGCCTTGCACTTCCCTTACCCATTTATCATTCCACCGTTGCGCCGGTGTTATCGGCATCCAAACGCAGCAATGTAAATGCTTCACATCCGTCCAGACCTTCCAGCAGCTCCAGACCCTTTTCCAGCTTGGAATAGAACTTTTCGGCCTCCGCCTTTTCCGCTACGGCCATCACGGTGCTGCCCGCACCGGAAACGTAAACAGCCTTTGCCCCGCACAGGCGTGCCATATCGAACACTTCCTTGGAGCCGGGCATCAGCGGCATACGGTAGGGCTGGTGCAGCTTATCCTCGGTGGCAATGGCCAGCAGATCATGTCTGCCCTCGCAGAAGGCGGCGGGCACCAGCGCAGCGCGCGAAAGATTATATACCGCATCCTTGTGGGAGACCTCTTTGGGCAGGGCCGCACGAGCGGCTTCCGTCAGCAGCTTGTAGTCCGGCACGATGGCGGCGAAGCACAGCGTTTCATCCACATTGCGCTTGACCGAGTACACCTTGCCGTCCTCAAACACGCTGCTGGTCAGGCCGCCCAGAAGAGCCGGGGCCACGTTATCCGGGTGGCCCTCAATGGAGGTGGCCAATGTGAGCAGCTCCTGCGTGTTGAGCACATCGCCCAGCATCCGGTTTGCACCCAGCAGACCCGCGATGATGCAGGCCGAAGAAGAACCAAGGCCGCGCGCCATGGGGATGGGGTTGGTCTGGGTGATCTTGAGGGGCGGGATCTGCTTGCCCACCTTCTCAAACAGACCCTTTGCCGAACGGTACACGAGGTTCGATTCACCGCGCGGGATGCGGGTACCGTCCGCAGACGAGATATCCAGCACTTCGCTCTCTTCAAAGGTGACCGTATTATACAGCGTCACCGCCAGACCCAGCGCATCAAAGCCGGAGCCGATGTTTGCACTGGTGGCCGGGACAGAAACCTTGATCTTCATAGCCGCCGCACCTTTCCTTATTCCGTTATCAGTTTTCTTCCGGCAGACGCTTGAGCACCAGCTTCACGCTGCCGCCCACGGCTTCCACCTTGCGGGCTGCTTCGGCCAGTGCCTTTTCGTCGGCGCGCTCCACAAAGTAGGCGCAGCCTTCGTAGCGTTCGTCCACCACCCTGCCATAGCCGTAGATGGCTTCCACCACCGCCGGAGCAATGCCTGCTACACGCACATAATATGCAGCAGGAACCGGGTCGGTGAGCATTCCCTCCACTGGCTCAGCAGGCTGCCAGAACAGGCTGTCGTGCACCTTGGAGCCATGCTTCAGGGCATCCACAACGTCGGCCACCACGGCGCTGGCGGTGGGCAGCTTGCCTGCGCCCTTGCCGTAGAACACCACGTCGCCCAACATATCGCCCTTGACCAGCACTGCATTGAACACATCGTCCACGCTGGCCAGCTGGTTTGCCTTGGGCACCAGACACGGCTCCACACCGGCAGCCACGCTGCCGTCCTTGCCGCGCTTCATCCATGCGATCAGCTTGATCACACAGCCCAGCTTTTCCGCCGCTTCCACATCTGCCGTGGTAATGGCACGGATGCCGCGGGTGGGAATGTTCTGGGGGTAGATCTGATGGCCGCACACCAACGAGGACAGAATGGCGATCTTGCGGCAGGCATCACGGCCGTCCACATCGTCGCTGGGGTCCTTCGTCTCGGCGTAGCCCAGCTCTTGCGCGATCTTCAGCGCATCGTCAAAGCCCAGATTTTCGCGCACCATCTTGGTGAGCATGAAGTTGGTGGTGCCATTCACGATGCCCTCCACCTCGGTGATGACGTTTGCCGCCAGACACTGGTGCATCGGGGTGATGATGGGCGTACCGCCGCCCACAGAAGCCTCGAACAGGAAGGCACAGCCGTGCTCTTTGGCAAGGCCCAGCAGCTCTGCGCCGTAGGTGGCCACCATCTCCTTGTTGGAGGTGCATACGCTGCGGCCGCTCTCAAGGCAGGCCTTTACATACGGATACGCAAAGCGGGTGCCGCCGATGGTCTCCACCACCACCTTGATCTCCGGGTCTTCCAGAATGGTATCGAAGTTCTTTATAAACAGGTGTGCATCCGGATGGTTTGAAAAATCCTTCGGGTCAAGGATGTACTTGACCTCCACCGGCTCACCTGCACGGCGGGAGACACCCGCAGCGTTGCGGCACAGTACCTCGTACACGCCGCTGCCCACCGTGCCAAAGCCCAGAATTGCAATTTTAGCCATTGTTGTTCTCCCTCGTTTTCTGAAGACTGCTTACAGATTGTACCCGCAGTGCACACCTACCACCATACGCTGACGCGAAAGTTTTTCGGTCAGCTCTTCGGGGGTCATCTGCATGGTATCGGTGCGGATGGTGACTGCCACCAGTGCGGCACCGTTTTCCGGTGTGGACTGGTTGATGGTCACAATGCTTGCACCTGCGGCGCTGATGCCGGCCAGCAGGCTCTGCAGTGCACCGGTCTCGTCCCGCAGAGTAGCCATGACGGTGATCACCTCACGGCCATTCTCGGAGTCAAAAATGCAATCCTTATACTTATAAAAAGCGCTGCGCGAAAGATCGACTGCGCGGGTGGCTGCGGAAATGCTGCGTGCCTCCCCGCTGGCCAGAAGTTCCTTGGCACGCACCACCTTGAGAAAAACCTCAGGCAGCACCTGCGCATCTACCAGATAAAAGCGGCGTTCCAACTTGTTCACCTCACAAACACAAGTGTTCTTGCAGTGAATATAATAGCATCCGGCCCCCTGCAATGCAAGAGGTCGGATGCGTTTTTGTCAGATTATCCAGTTTTGCTGCGGCAAGCGCGGTATTTCCTTGCCGGATTCACTCCGCGCCGGTGCCGATAGTACGCCTTTTGTCCTTCATATGGCTACAGATCAGTCTGTATCCTGATTACCTGTATCCGCAGGAATGACAGCCTGCTCCGGTGCCGCAGTCTCCGCAGGTGCAGCCGCTGCAGGAGCTGCTGCATGGGAGTAGTTGCAGGTACCAGGCAGATCATCGGCGCGGTAGTAGCCCACGGCGGTGCTGGGGCAGGAGCCGCCTGCCAGCAGGCCGCTCTGGGTGCAGTAGCGGCGCTCCACCACACCGGCAGAGGTCGGGAATGCCTTATACGGCAGGTTTGCCTGCACCTGTTCCATCAGGGCCTTCCACGCCATAACACAGGTACGGGTCTTGGCCTGCTGCTTACCCAGCGTCTTGGTCATATCATAGGGTGCATCGTAGCCCCACCACACGGCGGTAACGTAGTACGGCGTGCCGCCCACGAACCACAGATCCTTTTCGTCGCTGGCGGTACCGGTCTTGCCAAAGGCTTCCATGCCGTTGGAGTTGGGGTAGCGGCCGCCGGCGGTGCCCACGCTGGAGTACAGAACGTTCTTCAGCAGGCGGTTCATCACATAAGCGGTATCCGGGGTCAGGGCCTGATAGCTGGTGGAGTTGTTCTCCAGATAGATATTGCCGTCACGGTCCAGCACGCGGGTATACAGGTGCGGGGTGGTGTACTGGCCATCGTAGAAGATCTGGAACGCAGCTGCCAGCGCCGTGGGCGTAACGCCATGGGTCTGACTGCCCATGACCATCTGCGCCAGACCCACATCGTTTACCGGGTCCAGCGTGTTCAGCTGCAGGGTGTTGTACACAAAATTGAAGATGTTGCTTGCGCCCACCAGATCACCCACACGCACCGCAATGGTGTTCAGCGAGCGGGCCAGACCGTTCCACAGCGGCACATCACTGTTGTCGCCGTAGCTGCCGTCATAGTTACGGGGCCAGCTGCGCCATGCGTTGGGATAAGCGCGCAGCTGCTTGTCGGAAAGGCCCATCAGGCCGTTCTTGCGGCAGTAATCCTCATCGCGGATCACCATATCCTGCTTCTGATACAAGGGCGAGTTGTTGAGCATGGTGGACCAGTTCACCAGACCATACTCTACACCCAGTGCATACGCACCGATAGGCTTGATGGTAGAACCCGTCTGACGAGTGACACTGTAGGCACGGTTCAGCGAGAGGCTCTTGTTCTTTTCGCCCAGACCACCCACAATGGCGATCACATTGCCGTCATAGTCCAGCGTGACCATGGCTGCCTGAGTACGCACATTGCGGTAATAGTAAACGGTACCGTCGTCGCCGGTGCGGGTCTTGGGCGTACCGTCCTCGTTCATCACCTGTACATCGTCGTCCGAGATGGAGGTCACCTCTTCCTCATGCCAGCCGGCCGGGAAGTAGGCATCATCCGTGTTGAGCATCAGGTTTTCCATGGCGGACTGCGCCTTGGTGTTCACAGTCGACTCAACGGTAAAGCCGCCGGTGTACAGCAGCTTCTGTGCCTCGGATTCCGAAATGTTTTCCTTGTCCATAATGTCCTGCACCAGCTCGGTGAACAGTGCATCGGTAAAGTAAGAGGTAACGGAAGAATTCTTCTTGGTATCCTCTTCCTCGGCCAGTACCAGCGGCTGGGCCGCTGCGTTGCGGTAGTCCTCTTCGCTGATCACGCCCTGCTGCCACATGTTGTACATGAGGAAGTTACGGCGGTTGATCAGGTTTTCGGGGTTGGTGTAGGGGTTATAGTTGGTGGGGTTTTTGGTGATGGACGCAATGGTCGCACACTCCCACAGGGTCAGCTGGCTGACATCCTTATTAAAGTATTCGTTGGCCGCAGTCTGCACGCCCTGAATGGTGCCGGTAAAGCTGATGGTGTTCAGGTACGCTTCCAGAATGGTCTCCTTGGAATAGCTGCGGCTCAGGCAGAGGGCGCGGTAGATCTCGCGCAGCTTGCGCAGTGCGCCTTCAATGCCGCTGGCGCTCTTGTCGTCGGTCAGGTTCTTGATCAGCTGCTGCTCCAGCGTGGATGCACCCTGCTTGGAGCTGTAGATGGGCAGCAGGTATTCGTTGACCATTGCGCCGATGGTGCGCTTGAAGTTGACGCCGGGCTCGTTGTAAAAGTCCTTATCCTCGGTGCAGATGAACGCATACTGCAGGTTCGTGGGGATCTGCTCCAGATCCGCCCACACGCGGTGGCTGTTGGAAGAGCGCAGCGTGGCATACTCCACCTGTGCACCGGTGTCCGGGTCGGTGGCCATCACCACACTGGACTGGCTCAGCTCAATGTTGTCCAGATCCAGCAGGTCGCCGTCGTTGGCGGTAGCCTGCACCACGTAATACACAGCACCCACTGCCACCAGACTGCCTGCCATGATGCCCAGACAAATCAGTGTAGCAATGGTTCGGCCAATGAAGCGCAGAATGGGATGTCTGCCCTTTTCACAGGGTTCCTTTGGTTCTTTGGGTTCCCGGCCGCGTCTGGGTCCCGGCTGGGACTCCCGGCGGCTGTTGCTCACATTTACCTTCCGCCCCGCCGGTGCCGGGGAATGCCCCTCACCGGCACGGTTGATCTTTCTCATATCGGAGATAGAAATCGCCTCCTAACATTCAGGCTGCTTTTTCAGCGCCATGCGCTGGTACTTTTCCATCAAAGCGCACAGAACTGCACGCAATACCATATTATAGCACGTGCACAGAACGCGGGCAAGAACCAATCTTCGGCCCTGATAGGTCTAATCATCTGTAGTATAACACAATCTGCCGGACAAAGTACAGCATTCCCGTGTGAAAATTGACTGTGCCCCCTTGTTTTGGGGCATACTTCAGCCGGAAAGGAGCGTGTTTCTCCATGCGCAAACTGTGCACCTGCCTGTTCTACGGGCTGTGCGTATTCACCATCGTGTTCAGCCTGTTCTGGATGGCCCTGCCCAAGCTCAGCCTTCCGGTGCCCGACCCCGGCAGCGAAGCACCGCCTTCCTCCGCAGCAGACCTTGCCGCACAGGCCATGCCGGAGCTTGCTGCCCAAAGCTACCGCCTGTGCGACAAAGGCGGGCGCGTGGCCGTTTACCGCTGCGGCACCAATGGCCAGCCGGATGTGCTTGTCACCGTCACCGGCATCTACACCAATCTTCTGCCGGAGAACGATGCCGTGCGCATCAAGCGCGGTGTGACCGTGTACAGCGAACGGGAACTGGACCTGCTGCTGGAAGATCTGGGCGGTTGAGTGCAGAATGCTCAATTTTTATCTACTTTTACTGATTATTTTTATTGACATCCCGATGTAAAAATTATATAATGATAATAGAAGTAAAGTTTTTTAACCGCCTGCAGCGATCATAAAAGGAAGTGCTTCCTCATGTCAGAACAGATCACCCTCCATTACCAGTGCCGTCTTTGCGGCAAGCAGCTGGACCGCGGTATCCACCTCGGCCCGCCCAGCCCCGGCACCTGCAGCAAAGCCGCCAAGGTGGACGGCTTTCACGGGCCGCACCGCTGGGTCATTGTCTCTTTGCCCAAAAGTGCCTGAGCACTCCATTTCACTGTGATGCAAAAAGGACCTCCGGATGCTTCTCCGGAGGTCCTTTTCTCATTCAGGTTCAGGCTTCCATTTCTTCCAGCGGAACAAGGTAGGCCTTGCGGCACTCCTCGTATTCCAGCATGTAGTCCTTGGTGGGGTTGTGGTGCATGATGCTCTTGAGGGTGTGGGAGTCGTAGTCCTCGCCGGCATCCATGCCGATCAGGCGGGCAGCAACGTTGGAGCAGTGATCCGAGATACGCTCTGCATTGTTCAGCACATCCAGGAACACGACACCCGTATCAATGGAGCACACGCCGTCCTTCAGGCGCAGGATGTGCTGGTCGCGCAGGCGCTCCGCCATCACATCGATCACCTCTTCCAGCGGTTCCACCTGAGCCGCCAGACGCATATCGCTGTTTTCAAAGGCATCGTTGGTCAGGTTCAGGATGCGGTTCAGCGCATTCTCCAGCAGCTGCAGCTCCTTGGTGGCGTTTTCACTGAAGGACGCTTCCTTTTCCTGCAATTCTTCTGCCTTTTCCATAATGTTCACCGCATAGTCGCCGATGCGCTCGAACTCGGTAACAAAATTCAGCAGTTCGGTCACAGTGTGGCTCTCATCGTCGCCCAGCTCCTGATCGGTCATCTTGATCAGATAGTTGGAGATTGCCACCTCCATGCGGTCGATCAGGTTTTCACGCACCCGGATGGCGCTGACGGTATCCTCGTCCATCTTCAGCAGCAGCGGTGCAGCCAGATTCACATTGCGGGCAGCACGGCGGGACATCTTGATCACAGCGCTCTTAGCCTGCTGCAGGGCCACAGCCGGGCTTTTGAACAGGCGCTCGTCCAGCACCGGCATGCTCAGCTCCTGTGCTTCCTCGGCGCTGTCCGGCACAGTGAGCAGTGCCAGCTTGGACAGCACACCGCTGCACGGCAGGAACAGCAGCATGGCGCACACGCTGGAAAGGGTGTGGATGTTTGCAATGGTGCTCTTGTTCATCACGTCGTTCCACATGGGGATGCCAACGGTGAACTGCACCGCATACACCAGTGCCAGCAGGATCACGCTGCCAATGATGTTGAAGTACAGATGGATCAGTGCAGCGCGCTTGCCGTCCTTGGAGGAGCCGCCAATGGTGAGCAGCGGCGTAAAGGCCGTGCCGATGTGTGCGCCCAGAATAATGGGGATGGCAGAGCTGAAGGTGACCAGACCCGTGCTGGACAGTGCCTGCAGGATACCCACCGATGCCGAGGAGGACTGGATGATCACCGTGACCACCACGCCCACCAGAATGCCCAGAACGGGATTCGTCATGGTAACGAACAGATTCTGGAACACGGCGCTCTCACGCAGAGGAGCCACACCGGTGTCCATCAGGCTCATGCCGGTAAACAGGATGCCGAAGCCCAGCATGATCTGGCCGATGTTCTTCCTTTTAGCGCTGCGCAGGAACACATAAAAAATGCAGCCGATAAACGCCACCACGGGCGCAAAGGTCTTGGGCTGGATCAGTGTCAGCCAGAGACTGTCACCGGAGATATCCGCCATGCGGATCAGCTGGCCGGTAACAGTGGTACCAATGTTTGCACCCATAATGACGCCTACCGACTGCGTAAGGGTCATGATGCCGGAGTTTACCAGACCGACACAAATAACGACCGTGCCGGCCGAGGACTGGATGACACCCGTGATGAGGGTGCCAAAAATAACGCCCTTGAGCGTTGAGGAGGTCAGCTTTTGCAGCACGCCCTGCATTTTGCCGCCGGCCAGTTTTTCCAGACCAGCGCCCATAATGGACATGCCGTACAGAAACAGCGCAATTCCACCCAACAGAGAGGTAATGTGTGTGATATCCATAACGATACTCCTAAAAATGATCTTCCTTTTGATCCTTGTACATCTGCCCTGCCCGCACACCGGGCCTGCTTGATCCGGCAGATGCTGCGGCCTGCCGCTCTGCTGCGCAGAACGGCGCACAATGACCGCGCTTGGATCTATTATATCATTTTTTATCCTGTCACAACAAGGTTTATTTTACAAGAAAATCACTTTTTCTACACATTTTTCCGTCTCTTAATGAATTCGTGCTCTTTCCTTTTCAATTATTTTACATCAATTTTACATTTGCACCGAAGTCCCTGTCTGTTTGCGGGCGCTTACTCTGCCAGTTCTTCCATTGCTTCCCGCACCGTATCGGCCGAAAACAGGAACACTCCGCTGCCGGTGTATACTTCCACATGGCTTCCAACATAACGCAGTTCAAAATCTTTCATCCGTGTTCCCTCCTGTATCTCGTTTTTTGCAGCTTTTCAGAACGTTTTTGTTCCATGGCTGTATTATCGCACACAGCAGGTACTATAAATCGGATTTTCAACGCATTTTGCAGACAAAAAGCCGCCCGGCTTCAGATGCGGAACCGGGCGGCTGGCCACCTATTTATATCGTTCAATGCACAGCGGCATATTCCGGGATGCGCTGCTCATGGGCCTGCTGCTCTGTGCGGGCCTTCTCATAGCAGTAACGGATGATCGCCTGCCTGCGCACGATGCCAATGAAGATGCCGCGGTCATCCACAACCGGCACAAAGTTCTGGTTCATGGCCGCTTCGATCAGCTGATCCATGCTGGTGGTCACGGTGACAGCCTTGTAGTCGCGCTTGTGCGGGAAGGCCGAAATGGGGACATCCTCAGCCGCTTCCAGATCCAGACCATGGAACTTTTTCAGCCCCCAGAGAATGTCGCCCTCGGTCAGGGTGCCCACATATTTTCCCTGCCGGTTGAGCACCGGAATGGACGCGTAGCGGTTATTCTCCCACTTTTCCAGCGTCTGCCGAAGGGTGAAATCGTCGTAAACATACATCAGATCCTGCTTGGGTGAAAGGAAAAACAGAATATTCATGACAACAGCTCCTAAACATTGTTCCACGCGCCGTGCGCAAAAAATAACGCAGTTCATCCGCACAAGCGGGACCCTGCGCCGCAGTCCCTATCCTTGTTTCTATTTTAGCACTTTTTAATAGTCGGATAAAGAGTTATCACCCACCTTTTATATTTTTTTAACAGATTGTTTGCTTTCTTTCGTCATACTTTCGGTTTTGATAAAAAACAACCAGCGTCCGTTATGCTATCACCTTCCCGGTGCGAAGCCGCCCGAACCATGCCGCCAATGCAGAAACCTGCGCAAAAAGTTGATATACCAGCATTTTGCGCTGTACAAGCGCGCCCCAAAGTTGTATAATAATGTGGGTGTTTCTCGGCGCAGTATGTGTATCTGTCCGCCGCTGCGCACCAGACCTTGAATGTGTTTTATGAAAATAACATAAAGGAGCAGAGCGACTATGATCACTTCCCGTTTCCCTCTGGGGGATGTCAGCTTTACGTCCGGGTATTTTGCTACTCTGGTAGGTGAAGCAGCCAAACAGTGTTACGGTGTTGCCGCAATGGCACCCCGTGATATGACCGATGCCGTCAGAAGCATGGTGCACGGTTCTGATTACCCGGAAAAGGGTGTCCGTGTCACGCAGGAGGATGGTCGTCTGGTGATCGAACTGCACATTGCAGTGAGCTATGGCCTGAACATTTCCACCGCCGCACGCAGCATCTCTCACCGCGTCAAGGACGAGGTAGAGCAGGCTACCGGCCTGAAGGTTGCCCGCGTTGTGGTTTCGGTAGACGATGTGATCGCCTGATTTTTGTTGGTTCATCCGAATGCGCCGGGCTTTTCCGGCAAGTACAAGGAGTAAAAAAGAATGATTTCTGGTAAGATTTTGCGTGACGCCATTATCTCTGGCGCCAACAACATCAACAATCAGCGCTCCCGCGTGGACGAGCTGAACGTTTTCCCTGTTCCTGATGGCGACACTGGCACCAACATGGGCATGACCGTGGGTGCTTCTGTGCGCGAGCTGGAAGCATTGGACGACAGCTGCACCGTGGGTGAGGCTTCCAAGACCGCTGCTTCCGCCATGCTGCGCGGCGCACGCGGCAACTCCGGTGTTATCACCAGCCTGCTGTTCCGCGGCTTCTCCAAGGCGCTGGAAGGCAAGAAGGAAGCCACCGCTGCCGACATTGTCGAGGCCCTGAAGAAGGGTGTCGAGGGCGCTTATAAGGCCGTTATGAAGCCCACCGAGGGCACCATCCTCACGGTTGCACGCATTGCGTCTGAGGAAGCTGCTGCCTGCGGTGCCGAGGATGTGCCCGCTCTGTGGGATGTGGTGATGACCGCCGGCCAGAAGGCTCTGGAGGACACCCCCAACCTGCTGCCTGTTCTGAAGAAGGCCGGCGTTGTGGATGCCGGCGGTCAGGGCATCATGGTCATCTTTGAGGGCATGGGCAAGGTGTTCCATGGCGAAGGCATCGTGGCAGGCGGCGAGGCTGCTCCCAACAAGGCAAAGCTCTCCACCGAGAACGCCGGCAAGGGCGTGTTCACCGACGACCTGATGAAGGTGGAGGACATCAAGAACGGCTACTGCACCCAGTTCCTGATCAACAAGTATGAGGGTGCAAGCGCCGCAAAGATGCGTGCCTTTGCAGAATCCAACGGCGACAGTGTGGTGTGCATCGAGGATGACGATGTGATCAACCTGCATGTGCACACCGCTGATCCCGGCAAGATCCTGAGCGAAGCCATCAAGTATGGCTACCTGACCAACTTCAAGATCGAGAACATGCACGAGCAGTTCCTGGCCCGTCAGAAGCAGGGCAAGAGCCTGGAAAAGCAGGCTTCTGCTGAGAAGGCCCCTTCTCAGTCCAGCGAGTTCGTCTACGCTGCTGTGGACCCCAGCCGTGACTATGGCTTTGTTGCCGTTGCCGCCGGTGAAGGCCTGAAGGCCGTGTTCACCGATCTGGCTGCAGACGCAGTGGTCTCCGGTGGTCAGACCATGAACCCAGCCACCGAGGATATCCTCGCCGCCATCCAGAGCGTGCCCGCAAAGACCGTGTTCGTGCTGCCCAACAACAAGAACATCATCATGGCTGCTGAGCAGGCCCAGAAGCTGGCCGACCGTCAGGTGGTCGTTCTGCCCACCCGCACCGTACCCATGGGCATTACCGCCATGCTGAACTTTGATCCCTCTGTGAACGCCGAGACCAACACCATCAACATGATGGCTGCTGCCGACAAGGTGTCCACCGGTCTGATCACCTATGCTGCCCGCGACAGTGAGTACGACGGCAAGCGCATCAAAAAGGGTGAGATCATGGCTCTGGAGAACGGCAAGATCGTTTCCACCTCCAACGATATCACCAAAGCTACCTACCGTCTGGCACGCGGCATGTGCAAGAAGGATTCCAGCTTCGTCACCATCATCTCCGGCTGCGACGTGAGCGATGAGGATGCCGAGAAAGTGACCGAGATCGTAAAGGCAAAGTGCCCGAACCACGTTGAAGTCAGCCACATCCGCGGCGGCCAGCCCGTTTACTATTATATGATCAGCGTGGAGTAAACACCCCCCGTTCTGCTGAATTTTTAAGCACCTGCGATTTTTGCCGCGGGTGCTTTTTTAAAGCAAAAGTGCCTGCACAGCTAAAGCCGTGCAGGCACTTTTGTTTTCAGAATCCTTAGAAGAAGCTTACCTGACTGCTCTCCGGCAGGTCGCCCAGAGCGCCCACCTGACGCAGACGGTCCAGAATGCTGCTGCCGACACCGGAAGCCTGCTGCAGCTCTTCCACCGAGATATATTCTTCGCCGTGGATGGTCACCTTTTCCAGTGCATCGGCGGCAGCACCGCCAAGACCCTTCAGCGAAGAGAAAGGCAGACGTACCTTGCCGTCCTCCACCACATACTTGGAGCCGCGGCTCTTGCCCAGCTCAATGGGCAAAAACTCGTAGCCGCGCACCAGCATCTCGTTGACGAGCTGCAGGCTGACCAGCACATCCTCGTCCTTGGCGTTCTTCTCTTCCTTCAGGCGGCGCTTGACCTCTTCCATGTGGGCGCGGGCCACTGCCGCACCGCCCACAGCGGCTTCGTAGTCGATGTCGTCGCCGCGTACGGTAAAGTATACCGCATAGAACTCCGGCGGACGGTAGATCTTGAACCACATCAGACGAATGGCCGACATCAGGTAGGCCACGGCATGGGCCTTGGGAAACATATACTTGATCTTGCGGCAGCTCTCGATGTACCAGTCCGGCACCTCGTGCTCCCGCATGGCTTCCTCCCAGCCATCCTTGAAGCCGCCCTTGGCCACCTTGCCCTTACGCACAGCCTCCATGATATCAAAGGCCATCTTGGGCTCCAGACCCTTGCGCAGCAGGTACAGCATGATGCTGTCACGGCAGCCAATGACCTCCGCAATGGTGCAGGTGCCGCTGCGGATCAGCTCGTCCGCGTTGCCGGTCCACACGTCCGTTCCGTGGGACAGGCCCGAGATCTGGATCAGTTCGGAGAAGTTCTTGGGCCGTGCCTCCACCAGCATACCGCGCACGAAGTTGGTGCCCATTTCCGGGATGCCGAAGGTTCCGGTCTGGCTGTCGATCTGCTCCGGGGTCACGCCCAGCGCTTCGGGGCTGGTCAGCAGGCTGTACACCTTGGGGTCGTTCATGGGGATGCTGTCGATGGGGATACCGGTGTACTCCTCAAAATACTTGTAGAAGGTGGGCATATCGTGGCCCAGTTCGTCCAGCTTGAGCAGGGTATCGTGCAGGTACTTGAACTCGAAGTGGGTGGTCAGCAGGCCGCCTGCCACATCGTCCGCCGGGTGCTGGATGGGGCAGAAATCGTAGATCTCGTAGGTGTCCGGCACAACGACCATGCCGCCGGGGTGCTGACCCGTGGTGCGCTTGACGCCGGTGCAGCCCAGAGTCAGGCGGTTCTCCTCCGCATGGTTCACCGTGCGGCCGCGCTCATCCAGATATTTTTTGACATAGCCGTAGGCGGTCTTGTCCTGAATACCGGACACGGTGCCCGCCTTGAACACGTTGGCTTTGCCGAACAGCTCCTCGGTATAGCGGTGCACATTGGACTGATATTCGCCGGAAAAGTTCAGGTCGATATCCGGCTCTTTATCGCCGTAGAAGCCGAGGAAGGTCTCGAAGGGAATATCGTGGCCGTCCACCAGCATCCGGGTGCCGCAGTTGGGGCAGTTTTTATCCGGCAGGTCAAAGCCGTCGTCCACGCTGCCGTCGGTGATGAACTCGCTATGCTTGCACTTGGGGCAGCGATAGTGGGGCGGCAGGCTGTTCACCTCCGAGATGCCGGAGAAGTGGGCCACGGCCGATGAGCCGACCGAACCACGGCTGCCCACCTGATAGCCGCCCGCGTTGGAATAGGCCACCAGTTTGACCGCAATGACGTACAGCACGGCGTAGCCATGGCCGCAGATGGAGTCCAGCTCCTTCTGCAGCCGCTTTTCCACAATTTCGGGCAGCGGGTCACCGTAATCGCGCTTGGCGTGTTCCCACGTAGCATCGCGCAGCTGCTGCTCTGCACCCTCGATGCTGGGCGGGTAGGTGCCGCGCGGGATGGCACGAACATTGTTGTCGATCATCGCCGCGATCTTGCGGGGGTTCTTCACCACTACCTCGTAGGCTTTTTCCTTGGGCAGATAGTAGAACTGCGCCAGCATATCCTGCGTGGTGCGGAAGAACAGCGGCGGCTGGTTGTCGGCATCTTTAAAGCCGTTGCCCGCCTGCAGCACAGCGCGGTAAGCCGCGTCCTCCGGCTCGGTAAAGTGCACGTCGCCGGTGGCAATGACCGGCTTGTGCAGGTCCTCGCCCAGCTTGATGACCGTGCGGTTGAAGTTTTTGATGTCCTCTTCGCTGTCCACCTTGCCGTCCCGCACCATGTAGGCGTTGTTGCCCAGCGGCTGGATCTCAAGAATATCGTAGTAGGACGCGATCTTTTTCAGTTCTTCATAGCTGGTGCCATCCACGATGGCTCGGTACAGCTCGCCGGCTTCGCAGGCGGAAGTGAGCAGCAGGCCGTCCCGGTATTTGTTCAAAAGGCTCCGGGGCACCCGGGGCTTTTTGAAAAAGTAGTTCACATGGGCTTCGCTGACGATCTTGTACAGATTTTTCAGGCCCATCTGGTTCTTGACCAGAATGATGAGGTGGTAATACTTCTTTTTCAGCACCTCGCGGTTGCCGCCAAGGCCGGTGTTGATCTCACTGACCTTTGCTACCTGCTTTTCTTTCAGGTCGTTCAGCATGACCCCGAAGATGCGGCCCAGCGCGGCAGAATCCTCACAGGCACGGTGGGCCTCGTAGGCAGGCAGCTCCAGATGCTTGTTGATGGTGCCCTGCTTGTAGTTGTGCAGGCCGGGGTACATGGCCTGCGCCATGGTCAGGGTGTCGATATAGGTCGGCTCCAGTTTGATGCCGCTGCGCTTGGCGGCGGCGCGCAGGAAACGCATATCAAAGGCGTGGACGTTGTGGCCCACAAGGATGCGGTCTCCCGCAAATTTGAGGAAGGCTTCCAGTGCTTCCTTTTCGCCGGGAGCATCCGCCACCATTTCGTTGGTGATGCCGGTCAGCTCGGTGATCTTGGGGGTGATGGGCTTGCCGGGCTTGACAAAGGTATCAAATTCCTCCACCACTTCGCCGTTTTTCACGATGACGGCACCGATCTCGGTCATATACTCCACGCCGGGGTCAAGGCCTGTGGTCTCGGTATCAAACACGCAGAACTCCCCGTCCAGCGGCTGATCCTTCACACCGTATACACAGGGGATCATGTCGTCCACAAAGTAGGCTTCGCAGCCGTAGATCAGCTTGAAGTCCGGGTCTGATTTATGGATATCGTCCGCTGCCAGCATGGCTTCCGGGTAACCCTGACACACACCGTGGTCAGTGATGGCAACGGCCGGATGTCCCATGCGGTGGGCCAGCTTGACGATGCCGCCGGGGTCACAGAAGCCGTCCATGCTGGAAAGCTTGGTGTGCAGATGCAGCTCCACACGCTTGACCGGTGCGGTATCCTCCCGCTTTTTGCGCTCCACGATGAGCACATCGTAGGGGTAGACGATATAATCGTGTTCGTACTTGTCGTAGGAGCAGTCGCCGCGCACGATGAGGGTGGTGCCCTTGCCAAGGCTCTCCCACTTGGAGCAGTCCTCACCTTCCTGCGCGCGGATCTTCAGGTTGATGGAGCCCTGATAATCGGTGATGGATACGGTATAAATTTTTCGGAAGTTGCCCTTGACCTCCGAGAAGAACACATCGCCCCAGATCGTGCACTTGCCGCCCTCGCCGCCAAGGTCTTTCAGCGGGGTGAGGTTCTTGGGGGTGAACATCTTGCCGTGGAAAATGGTGACAGGCTTATCGGTCAGGTCCAGACCATCCACCTTGATGGACGGTGCTGTGTTCTTTTTCTCAAACTTGACCACCGGTGGCGCGATCTTGCGCTCCAGCTTTTCTTCCATCTGGTGCTGCTCGGCTTCGCTTACAGCGCTTTGCAGCGTTACCTGCGGCGTTACCCCGGTGTGGGCCGCAATGCGCTCTGCCAGCAGCTTTTCAAAGTGCATCTCCTGCAAAAACTTGGTGCCATGGCATACGCCGATGGTGATCTTCTGTCCGATGATGTTGATCTTGCACCGGTCCAGAAAGCCATTGATGGGCACGCCGTCCCGCTTCATCTCTTCCATCAGATCGCGCAGGGCCGCTTCGTCCAGCATGGCATAGCCAAACAGGTTCTGGATGCGCAGCTCAAAGCCCTCATAATCCGGCTGCAGGGATGCCAGCAGCCGGGCACAGAGATTTTTGTCCAGCGGCGCACCGCTGCGCAGGGTAAAGATGACCTGCCGCTCCTGCCGCAGCATCTGCGCATGCTCCACAATGACCTGCCCGAAGCAGGCCGCAAATGCCGGGTCCACCATGAACTGCGGCCACAGGTTGGATACGAGTGGTGTCACAAATGGTACTCCTTTTTATACAGCACAAACTGCCGCACCCGTTTTTGCAGGTGTGGCAGCTGTGAAAAAAGCCAAATTACAGTTTATAGATCTCATCCATGAACTGATCCAGGATGTTGTCTCCGGTCAGCTTTTTGATGGGCTTGCCGTGGATGAACAGCACCGCCTCGCCCTTGCCGCCGGCAATGCCGATGTCTGCTTCGCGGGCTTCACCGGGGCCGTTGACCACGCAGCCCATCACGGCCACCTTGATGGATTTTTTGCAGCCCTGCAGCCGCTTTTCCACCTCGTTGGCGATCTCGGTGCAGGGATACTGGGTGCGGCCGCAGGTGGGGCAGGTGATGACCTCCGGGCCTGCTACCGGGAAGCCCACGGCGCGCAGGATGTTGTAGCCCGCTTCCACTTCCTTTTCCGGCTCTGCGGCCAGCGAGACGCGGATGGTATCGCCAATGCCTTCCAGCAGCATTCCGCCGATGCCCATGCCGCTTTTCAGCAGACCCATCTGGTAGGTACCCGCCTCGGTAACACCCACATGGAGCGGGTAATCCGTGACAGCGCTGAGCTGGCGGTAGGCCTCCATCATGCGGGGCACATTGGAGTTCTTGATGGAAATGACGATGTTGTTGAAATCGAATTTTTCCAGCAGGCGCACATGGTACAGTGCACTCTCCACCATGGCCTCCGGCGTGGGGGCACCGTATTTTGCAAGGATGTGCTTTTCCAGACTGCCGCCGTTCACACCGATGCGGATGGGGATGTTCTTCTGCTGACAGGCATCCACCACAGCCTTCACCCGGTCATCGTCGCCGATGTTTCCGGGGTTGATGCGGATCTTATCCACGCCTACATCTGCGCAGGCCAGAGCCGCCTTGTAGTCAAAATGGATGTCTGCCACAATGGGGATGTTCACCGCATTCTTGACGGCTTCGATGCACTTTGCATCCGCCGGGCTGGGGCAGGTCACGCGCAGGATCTGACAGCCAGCAGCTTCGCACCGCTTTGCCTGCGCCACATTGCCCTCAATATCCTCCACCGGCACGTTGAGCATCGTCTGCACCGCAACAGGATTCTTGCCGCCGATGGTCACATTGCCGATTTTCACTTCCCGTTTTAACTGCCGCATAAAGTTCCCCTTTCTGTTTTTGCTCACATTGCACCGGTCACAAGCCGGATGATATCATTATAGGTTGCAAAGAGCATCAGGCCAAACAGCAGTGCAAAGGCCGCAACGGTCAGTGTGCCCTGCAGCTTTTCCGGCACTGCATGGCCGGTAACGCCCTCAATGATCAAAAATACCACCTTGCCGCCATCCAGTGCCGGGAAGGGCAGCAGATTGAACACGCCCAGATTGATTGTGATGAGGGCCAGCAGCTCCAGCAGATCCTGCCAGCCGTAGCTTGCCGCCTGACCGATCGCTGTCACGATACCCACCGGGCCGGACAGATTGTTGATGCTCTCACGTCCGCGCACAAGGTCTGCCAGCGAGATAAACGCGATGCGTCCGTAGTACAGGGTACTGTTCCATGCTTCTTTTAACACATTGAGCGGTGTTTTTTTGATGCCGTACACCGTAAAGCCAAGGGTCATATGGGTCTGGCCGTCCTCGTCCTGCCAGGTGTCGAACTGCACGTCCGGCAGTTCCACCTTTTGGCCGTCCCGCTTCACGGTGAACCGGGCGCGATAGGCTTCGGTGCGCACCAGCTCATAAAGGATGTCGTTGGCCACAAAGCAGCGCCTGCCGTTCACGGCAACGATCTCGTCCCCCGCCTGCAGGCCGGTCTGGCCGCAGAGGGCATCGTTCTCAATGGAATAGATGGTCTTGCTGGTGATGGCTCCTTCCTGTGCTGCCACAAGAATGACCAGCACCACAAAGCCCAGCACGAAATTCATGAAGGCACCTGCCACCATCACAAGCACACGCTGCCATACCAGTGCCTCGTTCAAAGGGATGCCGGTGCGCTGCTCCGGCGGGACAGGGTTTTCGTCCTCTGCTTCCCGTTCGTCGCGGGCCGCCTCGGCCTGCTGGCTCTCGGGGCTTTCCTCGCCCTCCAGCGCCACATAGCCGCCTACCGGCAATGCACGCAGGCTGTACTGGGTGCCCTTGTAAATTTTCTTCCACAAAGCCGGCCCCATGCCGATGGAAAACTCGTTGACCTGAATGCCGCAGAGCTTTGCCACGGTAAAGTGCCCGAATTCATGAATGGCGATCACAGCGCTGAACACGATCAGTGCGGCGATCAGGGTGATAAAAATTGACATTGCGTCTCCTAAAGATCAAAGATGTGCGTGCACGAACTCTCGTGCCATGCGGTCGCACTCGTACACATCGCTGAGGGTATACTCGCCGCCAAAGCTGTCGCTGTCCACGACTGCTTCCACCAGACGGCCAATATCGAGGAAGCCAATTTTGTCCTCAAGGAAGAGCTTGACAGCTTCCTCATTGGCGCCGTTGGCGGCGCATGGGCCGAGACCTCCCTTTTTGATGGCCTTTTTGCAGGCGGCAAGGCAGCGGAAGGTTTCGTCGTCTGCCACATCGAAGGTGAGCACCTTGAGTGCGGCAAAGTCCAGCTCCGGCACAACGCCGGGTACGCGCTTTGGGTAGGTGAGCGCATACTGGATGGGAATGCGCATATCCGGCACACCCAGCTGAGCAATGACCGAATTATCGCTGAACTGCACCGCCGAATGCACGATGCTCTGGCGCTGCACCACGATCTGGATCTTCTCCGGCGGCAGGCCGAACAGCCACACTGCCTCGATCAGCTCCAGACCCTTGTTCATCAGGGTGGCAGAGTCAATGGTGATCTTTGCGCCCATGTTCCAGTTGGGGTGCTTGAGGGCATCCGCCTTGGTCTTACCGCGCAGCTCCTCGGTCTTCATCCCGAAGAAGGGGCCGCCGGATGCCGTGAGCAGGATCTTGGTCAGGCTGGGGGCACTCTCCTTATCCTGCAGGCACTGGAAGATGGCCGAATGTTCACTGTCCACCGGCAGCAGCTTTACACCATGCTTTGCCACGGCCTGTGTGACCAGATGGCCGCCGGTGACAAGACTCTCCTTGTTGGCAAGGGCCAGATCATGCCCGCTTTCGATCGCGCACAGGCTGGCACCAAGGCCTGCAATGCCCACCACGCTGTTCAGCACCACATCGGTGCCGTCCAGTGCGGCCAGCTGCTTGAGCCCTTCCGGCCCTACCAGCAGCCGGGGCGCATCTGCACGACCGGAAAGCTCCGCATCTAGCCTGCGGGCCGCATCCGGGTCGGTCATGCAGACATAGCGCGGATGAAACTCTTCGATCTGCTGCAGGATCTTGTCTACATGGCTGTGGGCAGAAAGACCGAACACCTCATAGCCCTGTGCACGAATCACATCCAGACTCTGGGTGCCGATGGAACCGGTAGAACCCAGCAGAGTGATTTTTTTCGACATCACACGTTCCCCCTTTTAATAGTAGAACACCGCCGTAATGACCATGGTCACAAAGGGCGCAATGAACATCACACTGTCAAAGCGGTCCAGAATGCCGCCGTGCCCCGGGAAGATGGTGCCGTAATCCTTGATGCCGCACTGGCGCTTGACCACACTGGCAAACAGGTCGCCATAAATGCCCAGCACCGCCGCCACGCAGCCCAGCAGTGCAATGATCACGTACATGGAAACGCCAATGTTGGAGCGGGTGAAGGCTTCCATCCGGTTTGCCGCCACTGAGTACACCAGTGTGATGATCACACCGAACACCATGGTGCCCAGAACACCGCCAATGGCACCTTCCACGGTCTTTTTGGGGCTGACCACCGGGCAGAGCTTGTGCTTGCCAAAGGCACGGCCTGCAAAGTAGGCACAGGTATCGCCGCCCCAGGCAAAGCAGAGGATGAGCAAGATAAAGAACACCGCATCGTAGCCGTACTGCTCCACCGGCAGCAGCTCCTTGAGCCGGATAAAGGAATAGAAGCAGAAGATCACGATACCGGAGAACATCAGCAGGCCGCTGGCCTTCTGATAGCTGATGGTGCCATTGCGCACCACCAGATAGATGGCATAAAAGGTGACCAGCAGAAAGGACATCGGCATCACCAGCCGCCGCATGACCTGATAGTTGCTCGTCATGACCAGCAGTGTATACGGCACCAGAACCACATACATCAGCCAGTCCTTCTTTTCAAAGCCGAGGGCACTGTAGATCTCGTGAACGGCGATCAGCGTAATGGCCGCGATGACCAGATTAAAGATCAGAGTGTTGAAGGTGAACATCACGCCGATCAGTACGATGATGCCCACGATCGCAGTAATAACACGTGTTTTCATAGATTGGATCTCCTTTTCACCGGTCGGGTGCCGCGCCCCTCTGGATTAAGTTTGGCTCCGGCAAAGCCGCCGGGCCGTCCGGTCCCTGCACCGTGTGCAGGAGGTCTTGGGTTTTACAGTCCGCCAAACCGGCGGGAACGATGATTGAACTCCTCAATGGCAGCGTCCAGATCGCTGCGGGTGAAATCCGGCCACAGAACGTCCATTTCTACCAGCTCCGAGTAAGCTGCCTGCCAGAGCATGAAGTTGGACAGCCGCTTTTCTCCGCTGGGACGCAGGATAAAATCCGGGTCCTTCTGGCCAGCGGTATACATGGCATCGCTGAGCAGCTGTTCCGTGATCTCTTCGGGCTTTATCTCCCCTGCCGCCGCCTTTGCCGCCAGCTGCTGCGCCGCCCGCACGATCTCCGGGCGGCCGCCGTAGTTGATGGCAATGTTCAGGGTCATGCCGGTCTTGACCGAAGAATCTGCCTCCAGCTTGTTCATCAGCTGCTGCAGCTTTTCATCCAGCACCGTGCGGTCGCCCATGAACTTGATGCGGATATTGCGGTTCTTGTAGTCAAAGCCCTTCAGCAGATATTCGCCGAACAGCCGCATGATGGCGTTGACCTCTTCCAGCGGACGCTTCCAGTTCTCGGTGGAAAACGCATAGAAGTACACCGACGAAACGCCCAGCTCATCGCAGTAATCTGCGATATCGCTGAACACCTCTGCGCCTCTTTTGTGCCCGGCAGTGCGGGGCAGGCCGCGGTTCTTTGCCCAGCGGCCGTTGCCGTCCATGATGATGCCGATGGAAAGGCCCTCGGCAAATTCTTTAGGATGCGCCATTGTTTCCTCCCGGCAGCAACGCCGCCTTCAACAAAAGTGCCGCGCACTCTTCTTCAGCGCACGGCACCTCCAGTTTATTGCATCTGCGCAGATCAGACAGACATGATCTCCTTCTGCTTTTCTTCCACCGCAGCATCGATGTTCTTGATATACTTATCGGTCAACTTCTGGACATCCTCTTCCATGGTCTTCTGGCTGTCCTCGGTCAGCTCGCCGGCCTTCTTCATGGCCTTGGCCTTATCCATAGCCTCGCGGCGGATGTTGCGCACTGCCACCTTAGCCTCCTCGCCCAGCTTGGAAACTTCCTTTGCCAGCTGCTTGCGGCGCTCCTCGGTGGGAGCCGGGAAGTTCAGGCGGATGGTAGAGCCGTCATCAATGGGAGTGATGCCCACATCGCTGGCCATGATGGCCTTGCTGATGGGGCGCAGCAGAGTACGGTCCCACGGGGTAATGGTCAGGGTGCGTGCTTCGGCCACAGCCACGGATGCCACCTGCTGGATGGGAGTGGGGGCACCATAATAATCCACGCTGACCTTATCCAGCACAGCGGGATTTGCGCGGCCTGCGCGCACAGCGCCCAGTTCGCGGCCCAGATGTTCGACCGAACTCTTCATCTTGTCTTCGTAAACCTTGGTGTTGCTGCTCATTGCGGTAGTCTCCTGTTCCTTTTTATCTTGGGGCTGCGCTGCAATGCGTCTGCCCTATAATGTATGTCGGCTGCAGGCGTTTCAGCCCTCGTAAACCAGTGTGCCCACATTCTCGCCCTGCACGGCACGGGCAATGTTGTCCGGGTCGGCCAGATCGAACACGAGGATGGGCAGCTTGTTGTCGCGGCACAGAGTGGCAGCAGTGCCATCCATGACAGCCAGCTGGTCTTCCAGCACCTTGGTAAAGGTGAGGGTATCATACTTCTTTGCATCCGGGTACTTGTGGGGGTCCTTATCGTAAACGCCATCCACCATAGTAGCCTTGAACATCACATCGGCGCTCACTTCCACAGCGCGCAGAGCGGTTGCCGTATCCGTGGAGAAGAACGGGTTGCCGGTGCCGCCGCCGAACACGGCGATCTTGCCCTCATCCATGGCGCGCAGGGCATCCTTGCGGGTAAAGGGCTGTGCCACCTGTGGCATGGCGATGGAGGTGAACACCTCGGTGGGGACACCCAGCTGTTCCAGCTTATCGGAAACAGCCAGTGCGTTCATCACGGTTGCCAGCATACCGATCTTATCGGCCAGTGTGCGCTCCATCTTGCCGCTGGAACGGCCGCGCCAGAAGTTGCCGCCGCCAACCACGATACCGATCTGTACGCCCAGCTCGTGTGCTTTCTTCACGCCGCCGCAGATCGCGTCCATGGTGGGTTCATCAAAACCCATGCCCTTTTCGCCGCCCAGTGCTTCGCCGCTGATCTTCAGAAGGATACGCTGATATTTCAATGCCATAATCCAAACACCACCTGTTTTTATCTTCCGTCAGGGCATAGGCATACCCTGACATTTTTTACTATAGCTTATTTTACAATAAAACATTCATAAAGTAAACAGGAAATCTGCGCGGAAATCCGGAAGCTTTTATGAACGGCTGCGCAGACCGCGCAGCAGCTGCTTCATTCCGGGCGGAATGCGGCGGCTTTCCACCGCTTTCTGGATGGCTTTGTTGTGGGTCCACAGATCCAGCCGCTTTTCTGTGAGCCACGGCAGCGCGGCATCCGGCTGCTTTGCCAGTGCTGTGGCAAAATACCATGCCCGCATCATATTGATATAGTATTCCGTGCTGTGCACATCGGCCACCCATTCCAGATATTCCGGCCGGAATGCATCATCCAGATAATAGCGCATCAGCATCTCCATGCCATAGCGCACGGTGTACACCTCGCCCGAATCCAGCCAGCGGCGAATGGGCACCAGCAGTTCCTTCTTGTGCTTTGCAAACACTTTGGGGCAAAAGCAGTCACAGGTGGCCCAGTTGTTGATGTAGGGCAAGAACGCTTCCGTTTCAGCCAGCGCCCTGTCGTAGTCCCGGATAAGTTCGATCAGGAACGCGTGGAGGTTGTTCTCTTCGTAGTATCCATGCGGCAGGGCCTGTAAAAACACTTCTGCCTGCGCTGTGCCCGCGAGCTGTTTTGCCAGCCTGCGCAGAGCCGGAACGCGCACGCCGATCACCGTTTCCGGCGGCACGGTGGGCATCAACGCACTGTGAAAGATGCGGTATGCTTCATCCCGCAGGGCAAACAGCTGCGCACGAATGATCTCTGCTTCCGGCTCCATCCTCTCTCCCTCCGTTCTTTTCTATTGTAGCAGAGCCGTATGGAAAAGCAAGGCCGTTCCGGCATTCTTTTCCGGTGCTTTAAGGAACATACAAAAATTGGGCTGGACATTTGTGCCGGAACATGCTATAATATCGTTCGTAAATGCGGGCATCGTACATCGGCTAGTATATCAGCCTTCCAAGCTGAGGAGGTGGGTTCGATTCCCATTGCCCGCTCCATGCAAAAAAGCGCCGTGGCCTTTTGGGCCACGGCGCTTTTGTTTTGCTTTATCGGTCCCACTTATCGCACAGGGCATTGATCTGGTCGGCAAACTTGGCAAGGTCTTTGTTTGCGCCGCCCTCGTTGTGCTCGATGACCCGCAGCAGGCGCTTGCCGGCGCTGACCAGCCGCTGGAACACACTGGCAGCACGGCTCTGGCCTTCATTAGCCTTGTGCTCAATGCGGACGCGCATGCCCTCCTGCAGGCATACGGCTCCCTCGGCTCCGATGGCCCACTGTGCGCCGTTGTAGGGTGCACAGGCAGTGAAGCCCTGTTCCGTCAAGGTCTGCACAAAGTGGTCCTCGGTCTCATCTTCGCCGTGCATCACGAACACACGCTTTGGTTTCTGCTCAAAGGAGTTCACCCACCGCAGCAGACCTTCTCTGTCCGCATGGCCGGACATGCCGGTGAGCTGGCACAGTTCTGCCTGCACCTCAATAGGTTCACCGAACAGTTTTACCGTCGTGGCACCTTCCAGCAGGGTGCGGCCCAGCGTGCCCACCGCCTGATAGCCCACGAACAGAATGGTGCACTCCGGCCGCCACAGATTGTGCTTGAGGTGGTGGCGGATGCGGCCTGCCTCGCACATACCGCTGGCCGAGAGGATGACCTTTGGCACGCGGTCTGCATTGATCATGCGGGATTCATCACTGGTCACCGTGACGCGCAGCCCCGGGAAGGTGATCGGATCAATGCCTTTTTCCAGCAGAGCGCGGGTGTCCGCATCAAAGCAGTCCGGGTCGGTATCTTTAAAGATGCGGGTCGCCTCGATGGCGAGCGGGCTGTCAATGTACACCGGGAAGTTGCCGTGTCCCTTCACAAGGCCCTTTTCCTTGATCTCACGGATAAAGTAGAGCATCTCCTGCGTGCGGCCCACCGCAAAGCTGGGAATGACCACATTGCCGCCCCGGTCAAAGGTGCGCTGCAGGATCTTCGCAAGCTCGCTCACATAGTCCGGCTTCGGGCCGTGGCTGCGGTCGCCGTAGGTAGATTCCATAAAGGCGTAGTCCGCCTCTTTGATGTAAGCAGGATCCTTGATGATGGGCTGATCCAGATTGCCGATATCACCGGAGAATACCAGCTTGGTCGTGGTCTCACCCTCGGTGATCCAAAGCTCTATGCTGGCCGAGCCAAGCAGATGGCCCACATCCACAAAGCGGGCTTCAATGCCCGGTGCAAGCTGGAAGCGCTGCTCATAGGCCTTGCCCACAAACAGCTTCATGGCTGCTTCAGCATCCTGCACAGTATACATCGGTTCCACCGGTTCTGCGCCGGAGCGCTGGCCCTTGCGGTTTTTCCACTCCGCTTCAAATTCCTGAATATGGGCCGAGTCCCGCAGCATGATGCCGCACAGCTCCACCGTGGGGTTCGTGGCATAGATCTTGCCGCGGAAGCCGTTGCGCACCAGCAGCGGCAGCATACCGGTATGGTCGATGTGTGCATGGGTGGCCAGTACCCAGTCGATCTCGCCGGGTGCCACCGGGATGGGCTGGTTCTCGTATACGTCCTTCCCCTGCTCCATGCCGCAGTCGATCAAAAAGCGCTGCCCAGCCGCTTCGATCAAAGTGCAGCTGCCGGTGACCTCATGGTTCGCGCCCAGAAATGTGATCTTCATAAAAACACCTCCGGCTTTATTTCTTCTGTACCCTTAGTATAGCATATTCTAAAGGTACACGCCGCACAAATCGCATGGCTTTTCTCAGGCATTTTGCCGAAAGGTTGAAAAATTTTTTATACAATCTTGACAAACCACCCCTTTCTGTTATAAACTTAAACTTGTATGACGTTCGTTCGTATTTTATGAGTTTTAATAATAGAGAGGTTGAATTTTATGGTTCGTAACGATTTGCGCAACGTTGCCATTATCGCTCACGTTGACCACGGCAAGACCACCCTGGTGGACGCAATGCTGCGTCAGAGCGGCGCATTCCGCGATAATCAGGTCGTGGCTGAGCGCGTCATGGACAGCGGCGATATCGAGCGTGAGCGTGGCATTACCATTCTGGCCAAGAACTGCTCCTGCACCTACAAGGGTGTCAAGATCAATATTGTCGATACTCCGGGCCATGCCGACTTTGGCGGCGAGGTGGAGCGCGTGCTGAAGATGGTCAACGGCGTTCTGCTGCTGGTGGATGCCGCCGAGGGCTGCATGCCCCAGACCCGTTTTGTGTTGCAGAAGGCTCTGCAGCAGAACCTGAGTCTGGTGGTGGCCATCAACAAGATCGACCGTCCCGATGCCCGCATCAAGGAAGTCATCGACGAAGTTCTGTACCTGCTGATGGATCTAGGTGCCACCGATGAGCAGCTGGACTGCCCCATGCTGTTCTGCTGCGGCCGTGATGGCACCGCAAGCCTGGACCCGGATGTGCCCGGCACCGACCTGATCCCTCTGTTCGATACTCTGCTGAGCACCATCAAGCCGCCTGAGGGCGACCCCGAGGCTCCCTTCCAGATGCTGGTGTCCTCTGTGGACTATAACGACTTCGTGGGCCGCATCGGCATTGGCCGCATCCAGAACGGCGTTGCCAAGGTGGGCGAGGAAGTTGTCGTCTGTGACTGGCACAATCAGGATCTGAAAATGCGCGGTCGTCTGACCAAGCTGTACGACTTCCAGGCCAATGGCCGTCAGCCGTGCGATAATATCACCGCCGGCGATATCGTGGCATTCTCCGGCCTGCCCGACGTGACCATCGGCAATACCCTGTGCAGCCCCTCCAATGTGGAGCCGCTGCCCTTCGTGAAGATCAACGATCCTACCGTTGAAATGACCTTCTCCGTCAACGACAGCCCGCTGGCCGGCCGTGAGGGTAAGTATGTTACCAGCCGTCAGATCCGTGACCGTCTGCAGAAGGAACTGCTGAAGGATGTCGCTTTGAAGGTGGAGGATTCCGCCACCACCGATTCCTTCCGCGTTATGGGCCGTGGTGAGATGCACCTGTCCATCCTGATCGAGACCATGCGCCGTGAAGGTTATGAGCTGCAGGTCTCTCCCCCGCACGTTCTGACCAAGGTCATCGACGGCAAGACCTATGAGCCTATGGAGCATGTCGTCATCGATGTGCCCACCCAGTATCAGGGCGCTGTCATGACCGGTCTGGGCCAGCGCAAGGCTATCCTGCAGCAGATGGAATCTCTGGGCACCGACCGTGTGCGTCTGGAGTTCCGTATGCCCAGCCGCGGCCTGTTCGGCTACCGCAACCAGTTCCTGACCGATACCCACGGCGAAGGCATCATCAACCAGATCTTCGACGGTTACGATGTCTGGGCTGGCATGATTGCCAACCGCTCCACCGGTTCTCTGGTCAGCTTTGAGACCGGCGAGGCTGTCACCTACGGTCTGTTCAATGCTCAGCAGCGCGGCACCCTTCTGGTGGGCGCTGGTGAAAAGGTCTACGAGGGCATGGTCATTGGCTACACCGCTTCCGGCGAGGACGTGGATGTCAACGTCTGCAAGACCAAGCACCTGACCAACACCCGTGCATCCGGCTCCGACGATGCTCTGCGCCTGATCCCCATTAGCAAGCTCAGTCTGGAAGGCTGCCTGGAATTCTTGGCACAGGACGAGCTGCTGGAGGTCACTCCTGAAAATCTGCGCATCCGCAAGCAGATCCTGAACCACGAGCAGCGCATGAAGGCCAAGAGCAAGCTGAAATAAGCCTTTCCTTCTTTTATAATATGTACTTTACCGTCCTGCAGCGTTTCAAAACACTGCAGGACGGTTTTATTTTGCCAAAAATGATTTATTTTTTAAAAAAAGGCTTGCAAAAGGCATTCTTATGCGGTATAATATCTTTCGCAGTCACAAATGTGATCTGCCTCTTTAGCTCAGTCGGTTAGAGCACCTGACTGTTAATCAGGGTGTCGCCTGTTCGAGTCAGGCAAGAGGCGCCAGAAGAAAAGGCAATGTTCCACAGAACATTGCCTTTTTTGTTTGTCCCACACTACACCCTTTTTCTGTACAGCCATGCAGTCGTGTTTCTCCTCTGTTTTTTGGGCTTCTCTGTCCCAAAAACACAGCATCCATGCGAAAAAAGCATCAAGCATAATGATTTCTTAAAATTTGACTACTTGAAGAAGATGTCACATTGTGGTATACTGCTTATAAGCTTTGGGAATTTGTATCTGTTTTTCCAAAGTCCGGCACACAGATCAAAGGGTAGGTGCTCCCTTCTTTTGATAGCAGCCGACCGGTGTTTTGTCATGGTTCTCCGCAGGACAGGACAAAGCACCGGTCTCTGTGCTGTTGTTTCAGGCTCCGGCTCTTTTCACGTTGTCAGATCTGCGGCAGGCCGCTTCTTCAAAACGCCTGCCGCTGTTTGAATAAATTTGTATATGATCAAAGGAAGCATCTATGCGTTATACCTATGTCCGGCAGCACGACACCACTGACTGTGCGGCTGCCTGCCTCGCAATGGTGTGCCTCCATTACAAAAAGGAAGTTACCATCACCCGCCTGCGCGATATGATGGGTACCGACCTGAAAGGCACGAACCTTGTTGGTTTGCAGAAAGCCGCTAATGAGTTGGGTTTCACCACTGCAGCGGTTCGCGTAGACCGTGAAAATTTCCTCAGCGATTTCTCGCTGCCCTGCATTGCGCAGGTCATCACCGATCAGGGTCTGGCCCACTTTGTGGTCGTCTTTAAAAAGACCACCATCAAAGATGACGGTGAGCGTCGTCGGCACATGCTGAAAGAAGCCGAAGCCGCCAAGGAAGATGAGAAGAACGGCAAAAAACACAAGTGCAAGGATTATGTCGTGATCGGCGACCCCGGCAGTGAGCTGAAAAAGATCAGTCTGGATGAGTTCTACAAGAACTTTACCGGTGTTCTGCTGCTGATGAACCCCACCTCGGAGTTCAAGGGCGGTAAGATCGAAAAGGGCGGCATGTTCAAGCGTTACGTCGACCTGTTGCTGCCCCAGAAAAAGCTCTTTGCCTATGCGATCCTGAGTTCTCTGATCGTTACGATCCTGGGCATTGCCTCCTCCATGTTCAACAAGATCCTGATGGACGAGGTCTTGCCATATGGCCTAGACAATCTGCTGGTCACGCTGATCCTTGTGTTCAGCATGGTCAGTATCACCAATACGCTGGTGGGCTTTGTCCGGCAGTGGGTTCTGATCCACCTATCCATCAAGATCGATATTCCGCTGATGCTGGGCTACTTCGGGCATATCTTCCGTCTGCCCATGAAGTTCTTTGCCACCCGCAAGACTGGTGATATCACCACCCGTTATTCGGATGCAAACACCATCAAATCCATCTTCACCAGCATTGCGCTGAGCCTGATCATGGATATCTCGATGGCCATTATCACCGGTATCATCCTGTTCCGCATGAATGCGATGCTCTTCTCGATCTCGCTGTTCATGGCTCTGGTCAGCATTCTGCTGGTGCTGATCTACAAGCAGCCTTACAAAAAGATCAACGAAGAGACCATGGTGCAGTCCGCTGCACTGAACAGCCAGATGATCGAAAGCCTGCGCGGCATTGAGACGGTCAAGTGCAACGCCAACGAGAATACCGAAATGGAGAACCTCGAGCGTGAGTACATCAAGAGCCTGAAGATCAGCCTGCGCTCCAGCAAGATCAGCACCACGCAGGGCCTGATTTCCTCCTTCATTTCCACCGGTTTCAGCATGCTGACCACCTATGTGGGTATCAGTCAGGTTCTGAAGGGGGAGATGACACTGGGCGGATTCATGGCCTTCAGCACGCTGTCCTCTTACTTTACTTCCCCGCTGAGCAACCTGATTGGTCTGCAGATGCAGATTCAGGAGGCCAGCATTTCCATGAAGCGTCTGGGCGAGATCATGGATTATCCCTCCGAGACGGTCGGCGACGAAGACCGCACCGATCTGGACAAGGTGGAGGGCGATATCGAGTTCAAGGATGTCACTTTCCGTTATGGCAACCGTGCCCCTGCACTGGATCACATCAGCTTTACCATTCCGGCCGGTAAAAAGGTCGCGCTGGTGGGCAGCAGCGGCAGCGGCAAATCCACGATTACCAAGCTTCTGCTCAAGTATTATGAGCCGGAAGATGGCGAGATCGACTTGAACGGTGTGAATCTGGCTGAATACACCAACGACTCTGTCCGTCGCGCAATTTCTTATGTGCCGCAGAACGTTGAGCTGTTCAGCAAGACCATTTATGATAACATCCGCGTTTCCCGTATGGACGCTACGATGGACGAAGTTAAGGAAGCTGCCAAGAAGGCAGATGCTCACGACTTTATCCGTCATCTGCCCCTGCAGTATAACACCTATCTGGAAGAAGCAGGCAACGGCCTGTCCGGCGGTGAAAAGCAGCGCATTGCGCTGGCACGCGCTTTCCTGAAAGATTCCAACCTCTACATTCTGGATGAATCCACCAGTAATCTGGACTTTGCTACGGAAAATCTGATCTTCAACATGATCTACGATCAGCTTGCAGATCGTTCCATGCTGATCGTAGCTCACCGCCTGTCCACCGTTCGTGACTGTGATCTGATCCTTGTGATGGATCACGGCAAGATCGTGGAACGCGGCACGCACGATGAGCTGCTTGCCAAGGAAGGCAAGTACTACGAGCTGTGGAACATGCAGCAGGGTATCTACCGCAGCAAAAAGGCAGAGCCCAAGCAGTCTGTCATGCAGGCCGTGGTGGAAGAGGATGACGACGGTGAGTCGATCACCTATTGATGTGTTGCAGCCGGGTGCGTACCCGGTTACATATGAAAGGGAGTCATTCATGATGGATAGCTTGATTTGACATAGTTTTGCTGTGTCAGATAAAAAAGAGCTAGAAAGACTTTCTGTTTAGTAGAAGTAGATGGTGTTATCCTGAACAGGCCCCGCCTGCTCAGGTAACTATGCCTCACTATGGTGTGCCCGGAGGCAAAACGCCTCCGGGCACATTTTATTTGCAAGATCCCTATTACTTTTATAAGTAGTAGGCGATCGGGAGCGGAGAGGAAGCTGCTCTCTGCAGCGGTTTTCTCCCCTTTCTCGATTGCCTATTACTGCCTCTTCTGAGGTAAATCTGAAAAGGAACCGAGGTATTCAACATGAAAGAGATCAAAGTAGCCGAGAACAAGACCCTGAAGCTCACCAATGTGCTTTCCCGTGAGATCCATCCGGAAGAGATGGCCAGTCTGCCCGTGGTGCTGACCCAGATGCACAACTTTATCAAGAGCAACAACGCACAGCCCATTGGCCCCATTGTGCAGGCCATGGTGGTTGGTGAGGACCGTCAGATGCACCTGTACATGATGCAGCAGGCTACCCAGTTCATCGGCCAGATGGAGCAGGACTACCATATGGATGCTGTTCTGCGCGTGAAGAACTGCCTGTATGCCCACTACACCGGCCCCATGCCCGAAAGCCAGCTGGCTTCCTACAAGCTGCAGGTCCACGCTTTTGAGAATGAGCAGAAACTGACCGGCACCTCCTATACCATCTATGTCAATCAGGATGAGGATGATGCCGTGGTCGATGTCTTTATGGAGACCAAGTAATTATGACGATTAAAGTTCAGAACCTTTCGGATCTGCAGGACCGCCGCATCATGATGGAAAAAAAGCTGCCGCCTTATGGCTACGCTTTTGTCATTCTGGTGGGCATCTTCATGCTGTTTCTGGTGGTGTGGAGCACCCATACCAACCGCATTTATGTCAGCCAGAACGCAGGCACCGTGCAGGCCAGCAATAAAACCTATATCATGTCCAGTTATTCCGGCTCCATTACCGAGATGTATATTTCGGAGGGCAGCTATGTGAACGAGGGCGACCTCGTGGCCCACATCAAGAGCACGGATATCGACATGCAGCAGGATAACTTGGAAAGCCAGCTCAAGATCTACCAGACCCAGCTGGATCAGTACAACAAGCTGCTGCAGTGCGTGCAGGATGATACCAACTACTTCAGCGAGACAAACCCCGAAGATCAGCCCTACTACTATCAGTACGAGACCTACAAGAGCCAGGTCTCTCAGAAGACCTTTGATGCCACGGCCTATCAGGCTGCCGGTTACTCCGATGCTCAGATCAAGACCATGATGGAGCAGAGCCAGAGCGAAGTAGAAGCTCTGTACTACTCCACCATGCAGTCCATCTCCCAGAGCATTACCAGCGCACAGAGCAACGTGGACAACGTTCAGGCTCAGCTCGATGCCTTGAACACCGGTGCCAACGATTACTACATCTACGCCCCCACCTCCGGTGTGATCCACATGGATACTCCTTACAAAGAGGGCATGGTGCTGAGCGCAGGCTCCCCGCTGGCCACTGTTGCCAGCGAGAACGACGATCTGGAGATCGTTGCCATGGTCACCGTGAATGACCGCCCGCTGCTTCATGTGGGTGACCCGTGCAAGATCGCCATTACCGGCCTTTCGGAGTATTCCTATGGCACCCTGACCGGCACTGTAACGGCCATTGACAGTGACGTGACTGCCAGTTCCAACGCTTCCTACTATAAGATGACCATTAAGCCCGATGCCACTTATGTGGTGAGCCGCAGCGGCGACAAGGTGGATCTTTCCAACGGCATGAGCGTTACTGCCCGCGTGGAGTACGATCAGGTCACCTATTTCGAGTACGCAATGGAAGCCCTGGGCGTTCTGTTCCGCTAAACCGGAGCTGTGCTGACTGCCAGCCGCCGTTATATCACCCAAAGAGGTACACTTACTATGAAATCAACCGCAAAAAAACTGGCCGTCTGTGCGGCAGCGCTCTGCCTGCTGGCCTGCGGCACAGCTGTGTCTGCGGCCGCAGCAAGCCCTGTCTCCGGCCTTGCCCTGAGCGGCGTTGCCATGCCGTGGGATCAGGACGTGCCTGCCGAAAGCATTGAGGCCGGCAGCTATACCGCCAACATGCTGCTGGGTTCCTCTCAGCAGCTGTCTCCTGTGGTGCGTCCGCGCAACTCTACCGACTCGGTTGTCTTTATCTCGGACGATACTTCCATTCTGACCGTGAGCAACTCCGGTGTCGTGCAGGCTGTGGGCGTAGGCACCACCCGCATCACCGCTGCCGCAGGCAACCAGATCTGTGCCTACACCATCGTTGTCTCCATGGATTCTTCCATGATCGTTACTGAGATGGACCTTTCCCTTTCCTCCAACACCATCTATGTTGGCAACTCGGTCTCGGCACAGCTGCAGGTGCGGCCTACTTCGGCTTCCAACTATGCCACCGTCGCCCTGACCTCTTCCAATGAGAAGGTTGCCACGGTGAACAATTTCGGCCGTGTTACCGGCATTTCCCCCGGCACCGCCACCATTACCGCTACCTGCGGTTCGGTGACTGCTACCACCAATGTCACGGTCATGAGTATTCCCAACTCCAGCACCGGCACCGCCAGCACTGGTTCTTCCAACAGCGGTCAGGTCGTCACGGTGAATCCTTCCTACGTTGTGCTCAAGCCCGGTGCCACCCGCACCCTGACCGCCAGTGTCAAGCCTTCTTCCGCTTCCCAGAAGTTCACCTATAAGTCCGCCAACAGCAACATTGCCACGGTCAGCCCCAGCGGCGTGATCACGGCTGTGGGCACCGGCGCTACTTCCATTACCGTTTCCAACGGCACTGCATCCGCCATGGTCACGGTCATCGTCAACCGTTCGGCTGCATCTTCTTCCGATAATTCTTCGGACAGCAGCTCCACCGAACCGGATAACGATGCTCCCATCGAGATCGATCCCGTTGTGCAGGCCATTCAGGACAGTGAGGACAACGAGATCGTTTTCACACAGGCCGAGGTGCCTACCGTGACCGGTGATATCCTCAATGCGCTGCGTACCACCGGCAAGACCCTGTGCGTGGTGGGCGATGGCTACACCATGCAGATTGCAGGCAGCGGTGTCAAGAGCACCACCAGTGAGCTGGACACCATGCTCATCCTGACTGAGTCCGATCAGGGCATCGAGTTTGAGCTGGACAAGGGCAAGGCTCTTCCCTGCTCGGTGCGCATCGATCTGGATGTGAGCACCTATACCCGCCTGTATCTGTACAACACCGTCTCCAACAAGTGGCAGTATCTGAACAGCTACACCGACGGCATCATCACTGCCGATACTGCAGGCCGTTATCTGCTGACCAACCAGAACCTGAAATTTGCCAATATCAACTGGACCTTCTTCATTGCCGGTGGTGTTGTAGTGGTTCTGATCGGCATTGCATATGTTGTGCTGAAAAAGCGCTACTGGTTCTGGTAATTTTCAAAACCACTCTTTCATGAAACAGTAAGACCCTCTCTGAGTGTGATATGCTCCCCCTAGAGTAGACAGAGTAAAACAAAAACTCTGCGTACTCTGGGGGTATTTTTATATCAAGAAAGAACCATCACTTTTGCACAAAAAATTCGCCGTTTCCTTGTGGAAACGGCGAACAAAAACTTATATTATTTCTCTGTCTACTTGACGGAGCGCACTTCAATGGAACGTCTGGGCTTTGTTTGCATTATGATGTCTGCCTTCGTTACTTTTCAATGGGCTGCGAGGGCTTCCAGTCCTTGTAGTTCTCGTAGCGGCTCTCGCGGATCTTGGTGTGGGACCAGATCTCGTCCGCCGTGGGCTGCCAGTTGGCTGCATAGTTCTTGCACTTCTCGCACAGGTGCTCCACGCTCTCCGGCGACTGCAGGTCGGTGCTGTGGGCACCGGTCTCGTGCACCATCTTCTGCAGCAGTTCGGGGTTTTCCAGCATCGGGCAGGGACGCAGATGGTTCTTGTTGAAGGGCTGGCCGTTGTGATAAGCCATGAACAGCGGGCTGTGCAGAATTTCCAGAATGCTCTGGTCGTGGATATTGGCATTGGAGTAGTGGATGAACACGCACGGCTCTGCGTCACCGGCCGAGTTGATGTGGAAGTAGTTGCGTCCGCCGGCAATACAGCCGCCCACAAACTCGCCATCGTTCTGGAAATCCATCGGGTAGAACGGGATATCGCACTCTTCCGAGCGCAGATAGCGGATGCGGTCGATCATATATTTGCGCTGCTCCGGGGTAGGCATCAGTTCCGGTGCTGCCTCGTTGCCCACGGGCATGTAGTGGAAGTAGAAGCCGAAGTGTGCGCCCTTCTCGCACAGGAAACGCATGAACTCATCGTTGGTAACAGCTTCGATATTATCGCGGGTGTAGCAGATGGACGTGCCGAACACGATGCCGTGCTCCTTGAGCAGATCCATAGCATGCATAACAGCGGCATAGTGCCCCTCACCGCGGCGGGCATCGTTGGTCTCCGGGGTGCCCTCGATGGACAGCATGAAGGCAATGTTGCCCAGACGCACCACCTCTTTGCAGAAGGGCTCATCGATGAGGGTGGAGTTTGTGTAGATGGCAAACTGCACATCATTGTGCTTCTCGGCCAGCTTGAGGATATCAGCCTTGCGCACCAGCGGCTCGCCGCCGGTCAGCATGTACAGGTATACGCCCAGCTCCTTGCCCTCGGTAACGATCTTGTCCATATCCTCAAAGCTGAGGTTGTTCTTGTTGCCATACTCGCCAGCCCAGCAGCCCACGCAATGCATGTTGCAGGCAGAAGTGGGGTCGAACAGGATCAGCCAGGGGATGTTGCACTGATACTTCACGCGGTTCTCGCGGATGGTCTTGGTGCCGCGGAAGAAAGCCTCGTAGCCCAGATTCAGCGCCATGGTGCGGGCCACGTTGGGGTCGGTCTGATCCAGCACACAGTTGATGAGCTTGGACCACTTGCTGTCGGGGTCGGTCAGGGTCTGTCTGGCGTGTTCGTAGGCTTCATCGCTGAACGAACTGCCATAGAACTGCTTTGCAATATCCACCAGCTGTCCCACGGTTTTCTGACGGTCTTTATCGGCATGAGAAAGCACCACGTCCACCATTTTACCAACGGCAGCACGCTGCATTTTATGAGTCAGGCTCTCAACAGAAGTATTCATTATCCTTTTCCTCCAAACGGTATTTTTCGGAAATCTCTTTTTCTATTTCTATGCCATTACTCTACCATTCTATCCCACAAGTTTCCATAAACAGAAAAAGCGCCGTGATAGAAAACCCATCACGGCGCGGATTATGATAAAATTTTGTCGTTCTTCCGGTTCAACCGTCCTGTTCCAGATGGATCTTATTGCTGGCAAGGCGGCATAACGCGCGGCGCAGATCGCCCTGCAGCATCCGTCCCATACGTTCTACCATCACAGCGGGCTCGGTCTTCATATCCCGGCGGATCCATTCCAGCACCACGCCCACCAGCGCATATTTGTAAAAATCCACCACAAACTGCTTGTCATCGTCCTGCACGGTGATGTCGCGGCATTCGCGATCCGCAAATTCCTTCAGCATGGGGTCCAGAAGCTTGTACAGATACTGCTCCACCTGTTCACGCCCCACAGAGCGGTATACGTTCAGTACCAGTGCTTTGTTATCCCGGATCTGGTGCAGGATGTCCAGAAATGCTTCGGTCCATGTATCAAAGCTCTGGCGGCCTTCCATCGCCTTGACCGCATCTTCCGTCAGGATCCAATCCACCAGATCGTAAATATCCTTGAAGTGGTAGTAGAAAGTCATGCGGTTCACGCCGCAGTCCTCGGTGATATCGTTGATCGTGATCTTATTGAGGGGCTTTTCCAGCAGCAGCTTTTTCAGCGATGCTTCCAGTGCCCGCTTCGTTGTTTGTGACACAAAAACCTTCCTTTCCCGACCGTAGAAATTTTTCCCGCTGCGTACGGCGATTGGCAGCTTCGTACATTATAATACCGCAAAAGCCGTCCCGATTGCAAGCATTGATTCTGTCCATTTTGTAAACAAAGAATCTTCCTGCGTTTTCACTCCGGCAGTTTCTCGCTTCAAAAGCCGTTTCTCAGCCCCCTAAACCCCTTCCGGCGGTGCGCAATGCCTGCAAAAGCGGCTTCTTCCGGCAAAAAAGCGGAAAAGGCCCTTGATTTTATATTCCTCTACGCTTAGAATGGGAGCAGACGGCTGTGATTGAAGTGCCGTTTTGAGGGAGGGTACAAACTATGATGGATACCATTGGTTTTCTGGGCTGCGGCAACATGGGTGGAGCCATCGCCCGTGCCGTTTGCAAAGCTGTTGACCCTAAGAAAGTTTTTCTGGCAAACCGCACTGCGGCCAAGGCACAGGCACTGGCCAAAGAACTGGGCTGCAAAACCGCCACAAATGCCGAGGTGGCCGGTGACTGCGACCTGATTTTTCTGGCGGTAAAGCCCCAGATGATGGAAGCTCTGCTCCAGCCGCTCAAATTCACCTTTGACGAGCGCCCCAGCCGTTTTGTGCTGTGCAGCATGGCAGCGGGCCTTTCGATCGCCCGCATTCAGGAGATGGCCGGTGAGGACTTTCCTGTGATCCGCATCATGCCTAACACCCCGGCTTCGGTGGGCGAGGGTATGATCCAGTACTGTTCCAGCAATGTCACCGCTGAGGAAGAAGAAGCCTTCCTCAGGATCATGGCTCCTGCGGGCCGTCTGGATGCCGTGCCGGAAAGTCTGATCGATGCCGCCAGCTGCGTTTCCGGCTGCGGCCCGGCATGGGTGTACCAGTTTATTGAGGCTCTGGCTGATGGCGGCGTGGCCTGCGGCCTGCCCCGCGCCAAAGCGCAGGAATATGCCGCGCAGATGGTTCTGGGCAGCGCAAAGCTGGTGCTGGAAAGCGGAAAGCATCCCGGCGAACTCAAGGATGCTGTATGCAGCCCCGGCGGCAGCACCATTCAGGGCGTGCGCGTGCTGGAAGAGCACGGCCTGCGCGGTGCGGTGATGGATGCCGTGATCGCCTCGTACAATAAGACAAAGGAAATGGGAAAGGGTTAAGGATATCATGCGCATCGTTGTAAAAGTAGGCACTTCTACTCTGGCATACGCCACCGGACGGCTGAACATCCGCCACACGGAACAGCTGGTCAAGGTGCTCAGCGACCTGAAAAACGAGGGCCATGAGGTTATTCTGGTGTCCTCCGGTGCCATTGGCATGGGCGTGGGCAAGCTCTCACTGCCAACCCGCCCAAAGGACACCACCACCAAGCAGGCCTGCGCCGCTGTGGGCCAGTGTGAGCTGATGTACACCTACGACCGGCTGTTCAACGCCTACAATCACACCGTGGCGCAGATCCTGCTCACCGGCGTGGACGTGGAGCACACCGAACGCCGCGTGAACTTTCAGAACACCCTGTCCCGCCTGCTGGAGCTGGGTGCCCTGCCCATCATCAACGAAAACGACACCGTTGCCACCGATGAGATCACCTCCATTGGCGACAACGACACGCTGGCGGCCATCGTGGCCTGCTGCGCCAAGGCTGACATGCTGGTGCTACTGAGTGACATCGACGGCCTGTACACCGCCAATCCCCACACCCACACGGACGCAAAGCTCATCCCGCTGGTGGAGGAGATCACCCCCGAGGTGATGGCTCTGGCCGATGGTGCCGGTTCGGCCCTTGGCACCGGCGGCATGGCCACCAAGCTGCGCGCTGCCCGCATGGTAACGGGCAGCGGTGCCGATATGGTCATTGCCAACGGCGCACACCCGGAGCTTTTGTACGACATTGCCGCAGGCAGATCCGCAGGCACCCGCTTTGCGGCCCGCAAGGAGGACTGAACACATGACCACACAGGAAATTCTGGAAGCCGCCCGCAGCGCCAAAAGTGCCCTTGCGCTGGCCGATAACACCGCCCGCAACGCGGCCCTGCTGGGCATGGCAGATGCGCTGTGCAGCGCAGACGATCAGGCGGCCATCCTTGCCGCCAACGCCGAGGACATGGCTGCGGCCAAGGGGCACATCAGCGATGTGATGCTGGACCGTCTGGCCCTGACCGCACCGCGCATTGAAGCCATGGCGCAGGGCATCCGCGAGGTTGCCACTCTGCCCGACCCGGTGGGCCGGGTGCTGAACCGGGTGGAGCGCCCCAACGGGCTTGTCATTGAAAAGACGGCTGTGCCCATGGGTGTGATCGCCATTATCTACGAGAGCCGCCCCAATGTGACCAGCGATGCCGCTGCCCTTGCCATCAAGAGCGGCAATGCCTGTATCCTGCGCTGCGGCAAGGAGGCCTGGCGCAGTGCCAACGCCATCGTCACAGCCCTGCGGCAGGGCCTGAAAAAAGCCGGTCTGCCCGAGACAGCGGTCTGCCTGATCGAGGACACCACCCACGCTTCTGCCAACGCCCTGATGACCGCTGTAGGCTATGTGGATCTGCTGATCCCGCGCGGCGGTGCCGGGCTGATCCGTGCCTGCGTTCAGAACGCCAAGGTCCCCTGCATCCAGACCGGCACCGGCATCTGCCATGTGTACGTAGACGACACCGCCGATCTGGACAAAGCTCTGGACATCATCGAGAACGCCAAGGCCAGCCGCCCCAGCGTGTGCAACGCCGAGGAAGTGTGCCTTGTGCACTCTGCCATTGCTGGGGAGTTTCTTCCCCGTCTGGCCCAGCGGCTTGGCCCGGACCGCATTGCAAAGGGTCTGCATCCGGTAGAGCTTCGTCTTGATAAGCGCGCCGCCGCCATAATCGTTGGCACGCCTGCCGGCGAAAAGGACTTTGACACCGAATTTCTGGACTACATCCTCGCGGTCAAGGTCGTGGACAGCGTAGAGGAGGCCATCGGGCATATTGCTGAGCACTCCACCGGCCACAGCGAAGCCATCCTGACCCAGACACAGGCCCATGCCGATCTGTTCACTGCCGCAGTGGACAGCGCCGCCGTGTATGTGAACTGTTCCACTCGCTTTACGGATGGCGGTGAATTCGGCCTTGGGTGTGAAATGGGCATTTCCACCCAGAAACTCCACGCCCGCGGCCCCATGGGACTGGCCGAGCTGTGCAGCTACAAGTATATCATCCACGGCAATGGTCAGATCCGCTAAAGCCCGCTGAACCCACCTTTCCAGTGCGGAAATCGGGAGTGAGCGTTTTCTCCATAATATTCATAATTTAGAAACGAAACTGAAAAGTTTTTTCCGAAACAGGCTGGTGCGATTTGCGCCAGCCTGTATTTTTGTTTTATTCCCATGAAATGTTCTTTCAGCAAAGACAAAAACTGAATTATGTTTTCAATCTGCCTTTCCTATTCGACCACTGATATAGATGATTGTATCCCAGTTCTCTCCAATTCTTACAAAGTAATAGTCTTACTTTCTCCGTTTTATCTGGTAAAAAGTATAAAAAAGCTCTTGACAAGCACGGTTTTATTGCGGTAAAACTATATTGGAAATTTTGATAACGATTTCACTTCATTTCACTTTCCAATGAGAAAGTTGTTCGTCACACACAACACTATACTTGGAACAAAGGAGAGAGCAATATGACGATCGCCATTCTTGCACACGATTCCCGCAAAGAGCTTGCACTGCAGTTCTGCACTGCTTACAGCGCCATTTTGTCCAAAAACACAGTCATTGCTACCGGCACCACCGGACGGATGCTGGCGCAGGCTACCGGCCTGCCCGTGCACTGTTATCTCTCCGGGCGCTTGGGCGGTGTGCAGCAGATCACTTCCCGCATTGCGTGCGACGAAGTGGATCTGGTGTTGTTCTTCCGTGACCCGCTGAAAGCGGATGCCGCCAGCATCACCGAGCAGAATCTGCTCCGCCTGTGCGATATGCACAGCGTACCCATTGCCACCAACATTGCCACCGCCGAGGTCTTGCTGCGCGGTATGGATCAGGGCGACCTGGACTACCGCGAGGGGATGCATCCCGCTCTTGTGGAGCCAATGCCCACCGTGCAGCGCCACGCCGTGTGATGAATCGTGTATAGAGTATCGGGAAAGAGACAACGCCGCAGGAAACTTCCTGCGGCGCTGTTGTTTTTTGTTTTGCTTTTATTTCAGTAAAGCCTGCAGCTTTTCCAGCCGGCGGACGGCTTCGTCCAGCACATCGGTGCCGCGGGCAAAGTGCATCCGGATCAGGTGGTTCACCGGCTCCCGGAAGAAGCTGGAGCCAGGCACAGCGGCCACGCCCACTTCCCGGATCATCCACTCACAGAACTGCAGGTCGGTCCAGCCCTTGAACTGGGGCAGCGCCAGAAAATCGGAAATATCGATCATCACAAAATAGGTGCCCTGCGGAACATTGTGCTTCAGCCCCACACGGTCCAGCCCGGCCAGAAAATGATCGCGCTTTTCTGTGTAAAGGGCCTGCAGCTCTTCGTAATAGCTGGCGGGCATCTCCAAACCGGCCACAGCGGCCTCCTGCAGGGGTGCAGCCGCACCCACAGTGAGAAAGTCGTGCACCTTGCGCGCGCCCTCAATGACCTCTGCGGGTCCGATCAGATAGCCCAGACGCCAGCCCGTGATGGAGTAAGTCTTGGAGAGCGAGTTGCAGGTGATGGTGTGCTCAAACATGCCGGGCAGGCTTGCCATGCAGATATGCTCTGCCGGCGCGTAGATGATATGCTCGTACACCTCATCCGTCACCACAAAGGCATCGTACTGGATGGCCAGCTTTGCAATGGCTTCCAGCTCGTCGCGGCGGAACACCTTGCCGCAGGGATTGGAGGGGTTGCACAGGATCAGCGCCTTGGCACCCTCGGCAAAGCCCTTTTCGATCAGGCTGATGTCAAACTCATAGGTGGGCGGCACCAGCGGGATATAGATGGGTTCCGCGCCCGAAAGAATGGCATCGGCACCGTAGTTCTCGTAGAACGGTGAGAAGATCATCACCTTGTCGCCGGGGTTGCAGATGGTCATCATGGCGGCCATCATGGCCTCAGTGCCGCCGCAGGTCACACAGATCTCGGTGTTGGGGTCTACTTCGTGGTGCAGGGCAGGGCTGGTCTTTTTTGCCAGCGCCTCGCGGAAGTTTTGCGCGCCAAAGGTCACAGCGTACTGGTGCGGGCCTTTGTAAGCTGTTTCGGCCAGAGCGTCCAGCAACTGCTTCGGCGGGTCAAAATCCGGGAAGCCCTGCGAGAGGTTGATGGAGTCGTACTGATTGTTGATGCGGGTCATGCGGCGGATGACAGAATCCGTGAAGGTACCCACACGGTCACTTAAAACAGGCATGCGCTCTCCCCTTTTCAGTCCTTAAAATAAGCCTTCTGGATGGCCAGCAGCACGCCTGCACGGCTGGCAGCAAAGTTCAGACCGCCCTGCAGGTAGCAGGTGTACGGCTCACGCAGCGGGCCGTCGCAGGAAAGCTCGATGGTGCTGCCCTGTGTAAAGCTGCCGCTTGCCATGACCACCTCATCAGTATAGCCCGGCTCCGGAGAAGGTTCCGGGGCGGCATAGCTGTCCACGGGACTTGCAGCCTGAATGCCCTGACAGAAGCCGATGAGCGCATCCGCAGTGCCTGCATCAAAGCAGGTGACGATGTCGTTGTGGTCGTCGCAGTAGCGCGGCACTGGATTCTTGCCCAGCAGCTCCAGCATACACTGGGCGTAAATGGCGGTCTTGATGGCCTCGCACACCACGCCGGGCGCATAGTAGAAGCCCAGATACATATCACGGGGCGTTTCCAGCGTGCAGCCCAGATCCTTGCCGAGACCGGGCGCATTCAGGCGGTAAGCGCACAGCTCCACAAGGTCTTTGCGGCCCGCAATGTAGCCGCCGGTGGGAGCGATGCCGCCGCCGGGGTTCTTGATCAGGCTGCCCACCACAAGGTCTGCGCCCATCTGACAGGGTTCCTGCGTCTGGGTGAACTCGCCGTAGCAGTTATCCACAAAAATAATGATGTCCGGGTTTGCGGCGCGGGCGGTATCCGCAATTTTTCGGATCGTTTCCAGATCAAAGGCATTGCGCTGCAGATAGCCGCGGCTGCGCTGGATGTGGCACACCTTTGCACCGGGGGCCTTTTGGGCGATCAGGTCATAATCCGGGGTGAAGTCGGCTTTCAGCGGAGCTTCATCGTACCGGATGCCGTAATCCATCAGGGTGCCGGTGCCCCTGCCCTTGCCGTCCAGACCGATCACACCTTCCAGCGTATCGTAGGGACGGCCGGTGGCAGCCAGTAGGGTGTCCCCTGCCCGCAGCAGGCCGAACAGCGCCACAGCCAGCGTGTGGGTGCCGCTCTGGAACTGGCTGCGCACGAGGGCATCCTCTGCGCCCATCACCTCGGCAAAGATCTGCTCCAGCTTTGCGCGACCGGTATCCCACAGGCCGTAGCCGGTGGTGCCCAGCATATCGGTGGAGGACATCTGGGTATCCGCAAAGGCTTTCAGCATTTTGAGCTGGTTAAAATCGCGGATCTCCTCCATATGGCGGAAGTAGGGCTGGCACAGCTCCATAGCCTTTTCGTCCAGCGCCAGAACTTCGGGTTTGTAATTGAAAAAGTGGTTCAGCATTGACATTATAACGGTTCCTTAATTTTATAGATTTTATAGAGCGCAGGCTTTCTGTCGGAATGACTCCTTCAGCCGCACTTCGTGCGCCAGCTCCCTCAGGGAGGGAGCTCCTGACGAAACCAGAACGTTTCACTTATGCAGAAAGCTTTTCCGTCCTGCCAAAGGCTCCCTCATTGAGGGAGCTGGCAAAACCGTCAGGTTTTGACTGAAGGAGTTTGTTCATATCTTGCATATTCCCCCAGCTTTTCAAAGCCAAGCCGGGTATAAAAGTGCACCCGCTCCGGGCTGCAGAGAAACACCGGGTGCTCCCCCTTGGCGGCAAGCTCGTTCGCCATCTGCACAATGAGCCGCCCGCCGATGCCCTTGCCCCGCAAAGGCTGGGCTGTCTGCCCGCAGGCCATGTAGGCCTGCCTGTTCGCAAGGGCATAGGCCCCTACCGTGCAGATCGTTTCACTCCCCTGCCGCAGCGCCCACACAAGGGCTTTGCCGCGGGTGCGCTTTGTGCAAAGCTCGGAGTAAAAGTCCTCCTGCTTTGCCGTATCCGCCGGGTAGAGCGCCCGTGCCACATCCATGGCAGAGGGTTCTCTGTCAAGGGTCAGTCCGGCCCAGAGCGTCTCGTCTGCAGCGGGCAGCGGCAGAGCCTTGCCGGGTGCAAGGCCGAATACAGTCAGCGTTTCAGCTTTGCACCACCCGGCAGGCGGTGGGCATTCGTTTTCGTCTAAAATGATGCTTTCACACCCGCAGAAAGCCAGAAAGCTGGCCAGCTCTTCCGGGTTTGCGTGCCCTGCTGCCCATGCGGTGCTGCCGCTGAGTTCCAGCGCCAGTGTAGGTCCTGCGTAGAATCGCCACGGCTGGCTTTTGCTAAAAAGGGCAAGATCCAGCGGCAGGGTCGCCCCCAGCACCCATTTTCCCCGGCAGGCATTTAAAAAGCGGGCGCGGTGGGCTTTTGTGCTGACCTGCGCGATCACTTCAGCTCGTTGACGATCTTCTTGAACTCGCGGCCGCGCACCTCAAAGTTGGGGTACAGGTCAAACGATGCGCTGGCCGGGGACAGGATGATGATGTCACCGGGCTTTGCGCAGGCACGGGCCAGCTCCACAGCGTGCTGCATGTTGTCGGCATGCTGGATGGGCAGCTCTGCTTCGTTGAAGTTCGGGTCCTCGCGCACAGCCTTTTCGATGCGGGGGCCGGTGGCACCCATCAGCACAAGGTTCTTCACGTGGGCCACCACTTCCGGTGCCAGCGGCTCATAAGGAATGTGCTTGTCGTAGCCGCCAGCAATCAGAATGACCTTCTGGTTAAAGCTGCGCAGACCGGCAATGGTGCGCGTCGGGCTGGTGCCGATGGAGTCGTTGTAGTACAGCACGCCGTCCAGCGTGCGCACCGGCTCAATGCGGTGCTCCACACCGGTAAAGGTGCTGCCCACCTTCTGGATGGCTTCCACGGGCACCTCGCCCCACACGGCAGCGGCAGCAGCCAGCAGGTTTTCAATGTTGTGCAGGCCGCGCAGCTTCACGTCCTTCTGGGCCAGGAAGGGGGTCACAACGCCATCCTCGGCCATGCAGAGCATGTTGTCCTCCTTGCGCAGGAAGGCACCGTTGTCGGTATCGTGCAGGCGGGTGAACCACACCTGCTTGCCCTTGCAGTCGGACTGCATGGAACGGCTGATCTCGTTCTCATAGCCCAGCACAGCGCGGCAGGGCTGCTTCTGGTACAGCAGGATGTTGCGCTTGGCATCAATGTACTCCTGCATGTTTTTGTGGTGGTCCAGATGGTTGGGGGTGACATTGGTCACCACGGCAATGTTGGGGCTGGAATGCATGCTGATGAGCTGGAAGCTGGAAAGCTCCACCACAGCCACATCATCGGGAGCCACCTCGGGCAGCATGGGCAGCAGAGCTGCGCCGATGTTGCCGCCCAGATGCACCTTGCGGCCTGCGGCCTCGTAGAACTTGGAGATCAGGGTGGTGGTGGTGGTCTTGCCGTCGGAGCCGGTCACGGCTACGATCTCGCAGGGGCAGAAGTCGAAGAACAGCTCCACCTCACTGGTGACCATGGTGCCTGCGGCCATGGCATCCTGCAGGGGCTTTTCAAAGTAGCCCACAAAGCCCGGGGTGCGCATGATGATATCCTGACCCTTGAAGCCATCCAGATAGTTTTCGCCCAAGCTCAGGTCGATGCCCAGCTCCTTGATGGTTGCAGCGTAATCGCCAAAGTCCTCCACGCTCTTTTTCTGGTCGCACAGGGTCACATGGGCACCCATCTCCACAAACTCCTTGATCAGGGTCTTGTGGCTGACACCGGCACCAATAAAGGCCACTTTTTTGCCTTTGATGAGTTCAATCAGTTTCTGCTGATCCTTCTGCATAAAAACAGTTCCTCCTCCATAATATCGTATTCAGAACGCACCTCAAAACGGGTGCAGAGATGTTTCGCTGTACCATTATAGTCCATTTAGCCGCAATTGGCAACGGAAAAACGCCCTTTTTGCCCCAAAAAGCAAGGTAAATTCACAATTCTGCAATTGTATTTTGCCGCTGTTTCTGCTACACTTGTCGAAGCAGAGTGCTTTTTGTATACAAAAAGCCTTTTTTCGCAAATACCATAGAATGAGGTCATCCCCTTGAAACAGTTCTTCCGTATTACCGCAGCATTGCTTGCTGCTGCGTTCCTGCTTGCGCTCACCGGCTGCGGCAGCAGTTCCAGTGCGCCAAGCTTTACATGGTTCGTGGATACCATTCCCGCAAACCTCGACCCGCAGGTGGCTTCTGCTGCACCGGACGTGATCGCCTGCGAGAACCTTTACAGCGGGCTTGTCCGCAAAAAAGCGGATGGCGAGATCGTGCCCGATCTGTCCGAGAGCTGGACGGTCTCCTCCGATGGCAAGACCTACACCTTCCAGATCAAGGACGGCCTGACCTACAAGGCCGTTAAGGGCGCTTCCACGGATCACACCATCACTGCCGAGGACTTTGTGTTTGCATTCCGGCGTATATTCCAGCCGCAGACAAATTCCCCTTATGCCGTGGAGTTTGCCGCCCTTGAGAACAGTGCTGCCGTGCTGGCTGGCACAGCCGATGCCAGCACGCTGGGCGTTTCGGCCGCCGGCCCGCTGACGCTGGTGTTCCGCCTGAGTGAAAAGGACGACAACTTCCTTGCCAAGCTCACCCTGCCCGGTGCCATGCCCTGCGATGAAGCATTTTTTGAGAGCACCCGCGGCACCTACGGCCTGACCGCCAAGACCACCCTTTCCAGCGGCAGCTTCTATCTTTACAACTGGACGGCCAGCGGCCTGTTCCTGCGCCGGGATGTCTCCTCCCCCATGATCGGCAGCCTGCGTCTGGTGCAGAACACCGGCAGCACCGGCAAGAGCGCCGCCCAGCTCATTGCAGACGAAAAATGCTCCGCCGCGCTGGACGACACCGGCGAGGATACCTCGCTGCAGTCGGTGGATTACTCCGACACCACCTGGGCACTGCTGTTCAACAGCGCCGAAGATTCTGTGTTTGCCGATCAGGAACTGCGGCAGGCGCTTGCCGGCATCGCCCGGGAGAATGTGGATGTGCCCTCTTCCGGTCTGTACACCGCTGCCGAGGGTCTTGTGCCCACCGGCCTTTCCGTGGACGGCATCGATTACCGCAAGTCTGTCAGGAACCCGCTGCCCACCATCACCGACCCCCGTACATTGTACCTGAATGCACGGCAGGGCATGGCCAGCTCGGATTTTTCCGGCGTGACCATCCTGCTGCCGAAGGAAGCCGGCCTGACCGAACTGGCCGAGCAGATCAACGGCGCATGGCAGAAGGACTGCTCCCTTTTCTTCTCGGTGGAAGAGGTTCCGCAGGAGGAGTTCGACAAACGCCTTGCAGCGGGCAGCTACACCATTGCGCTGGCTCCCATCCGCGCCGAAGGCGGCAGCGTATACCAGATGCTGCAGCAGTTCACGGCCGAGGGCGGCGGCCTGACCGGCTGGTCCGACCCCATCTACTCTCAGCGTCTGGCCGAGAGTGCCCAGCAGACCGGCAACGCCCGCTGTGCCCTGCTGGCCGATTGTGAGCGCCAGCTGCTGGAAGGCTGCGCCGTGGTGCCGCTGCTGGGCCAGAACAGGCGTCTGCTGGTGGCGGACGGCATCACCGGCCTTGTGTTCGACCCCTTCACGCCGGTGCTGGACCTGACCGATGCCCAGAAAAACTGACATTCTCCGGCCCTTGACAATCCCGTCCCTCTTTGCTACAATAAATGAGCAACTTGCAGGGTTAGCTCATCCGGTAGAGCGGCTGCTTCCCAAGCAGCAGGCGGCGGGTTCGGGTCCCGTACCCTGCTCCAAAAACAAACGGCAAACCGTGGAATATCGGTTTGCCGTTTTTGCTTACAGCCGCTCCCTGCAAAATACGAAAGGACTCTGCCATGATCTTTGTTCCCCTGTTGCATTACTTCAAATGCAAAAATTCCTACAGCGGCAACGAATACGGTCTGCGATACCGGATGATCCCCGGCAAGCGCACCGTGCCGGACCCGGACGGCGGCGAGGGTGCCACAAAAGAGGAAAGCATCCTCACCGTGGACTACTGGCCGGACCCCTGGACCATTGAAAAGACCGACCCTGCCCTGCGGGTGCAGAAGGTGTTTCCGCTCACCGACGAGGGCCGGGAGGCCACAGCCGCTTTTTTGCAGGACGCGTTCAATGCCGATCCTGACCGCTGGAAAAACTGTCCCAGCATGATGGACAGCGACCCGTGGGAGCCGCCTGCCGCCGAAGCCGAGCCGGACAAGCCGAAGGAATAAAACATGATCTATCGTTTAAAAGAACTCAAGGGCGATACCATTGCAGTGCCGCAGCTGGTGTTTTCCAAACTGGGCATCGCCGAAGAATACAATGTGCGCGTGGCTCTGTATGTGCTGGCGACCGGCATCACCGACCCGGACAAGATCTGTGCCGACCTCAAGCTGCGCAGCCGCATCAGCGCCGAGAGCGCCCTCTCCTTCTGGGCAGGCGCTGGCCTGCTGGAGCGGTACGAAGAGAACGCTGCACCGGGCGAGGAACCCAGCGCCCCCGCACCCATGACCTGGGCCGAGATCGCTGCGGCCAGCCGCACCGACCCCATGATCTCCAGCCTGATCGACTGCGCACAGACCGGCTTTGCCCGTCCGCTGACCCACAGGGAGATGGAAAAGCTGGTCAACCTTTATATGCAGGAGGGCTTTGCGCCGGAGACCGTGATGCTGTGCACCGCCTATGTTGCCAGCACCGGCCGCAGCACCATGGCCGCCGTAGTGCATGAGCTGAAGGTGTGGCGCACCGAGGGCGTGGAGACCGGTGAGCAGGCCGATGCCCACCTCAAACTGCTGGCACTGCGCCAGAGCCGCGAGCAGTATGTCAGCGGCCTTCTGAACATCCCGGAAAGCGAGCTGACCCTTGGCGGGCGCAAGGCCATTGCACGCTGGTACGAGGTTTACGGCTACGACGATGCCATGGTGCAGGAAGCTGCCGTGCAGGCCGGGGCCAAGCGCGACCTGTGGTACTGGAACAGTATCCTCAAAACATGGAACGCCAAGGGCCTGCGCACCGTGCACGATGTGCGCAGCCCGGTGGCTGCTGCAGGCGCAAGCCGAAACCTCCGGGTAGACCGCGAAGCCCCCAGCGGCAACGATTTCCTCAAGAACGCTGCCCGCCGCCGTCCGTTGAAAAAGAAGTCGGAATAAGGAGGAGCCATGCGTACCAAAAACGAACTGTATCAGGAAGCCATGCGCACCGTGGCCGCCCGGCGGCAGATGGCCAGAGCCAGAGCCGAGGATGCCCGCGCCGAAGCCGAAGCCGCCATTCCCGCCCTGCGCCATGCAGAAGAAGAGGTGCGGGTGCGGGGCATCCGCTGCGCACTGGCCGGTGCTGCGGGCAAGGACCGCACCGAAGCTGCCGCCGCCCTTGCCGATGCAAAGCAGAAGCTGACCGCCCTGCTGGCACAAAGCGGACGGCCCGCTGATGCACTGGAGCCGCGCTTTGTCTGCCCCAAATGTCAGGACACCGGCAGCGTGAATGGCCGCACCTGTGAGTGCGTGCACAAGGTGATGCAGCAGCTGCGCCGCAAGGAGATCGAGGCGCTGTCCAGCCTGTCCATTGCAAGCTTTGACACCATGGAGCTGCGCTATTACCCGAACCGTGCCGATGAAAAGGTGGGCGGCGCCATCCGCCCTTACATGGCCGATATGCTGGCAGACCTGCGCAGCTACGCGGAAGAGTTTGACCACCACAGCGAGAGCCTAATGCTGTTTGGCAATGCGGGCCTTGGCAAGACCCATGCGGCCCTTGCCATTGCGGGCATCGTGCTGGAAAAGGGCTACGATGTGATCTATGTTTCCAGCCCGGACTTTTTCTCCAAACTGGAAGGGCTGCACTTTGGTGCAGACCCGGCAGGCGAGGAGGAAACGCTGATGCAGACCGCTGCCGGGGCCGATTTGCTCATTCTGGATGATCTTGGCTCGGAGTTCAACTCTGCCTTCCTCATCAGCAGTCTGTACAGTCTGCTCAACAACCGGCTGGGTGCAAAGCTGCCCACCATCGTCACCACCAACATCACTGACGGTGCTCTGCTGGAAAAGCTGTATACCGAAAAAATTTCCAGCCGCCTTTCTGCCTTTGTCCCCTGCCTTTTTGCAGGCGATGACATCCGCACACAGAAAGCAGCTGAATAAAACAAACGGCAATGCAAATGCATTGCCGTTTGTTTTATTTAAAACTCTAATACAGGACTCATTTCGTTGCGGCGCTGTGCCTGCACGATGCAGTCCTTCTCCGGCACAACGCCCGCCGCGCCCAGCGTGTTGAACACGGTCTGCAGGGCAAGCGCAGGCGTGTTGTTCTCCTGCGAAAGATGGCACAGCGCAAACTTTTTGCACCCTTCCTGAATGAGTTCCAGCAGCTTTGCCGAGCACTCGTCGTTGGAAAGGTGGCCCCGGGTGCTTTCAATGCGTGCCCGTAAGTAATAGGGATACGGCCCGCTGCGCAGCATGTGCAGGTCGTAGTTGCTCTCCAGTGCCACAAGGTCGCAGCCGGAAAGCGCCTCGTGCACCGGCGGCGTGAGCATGCCAAGGTCGGTTGCAATGGTCATGGTCTTGCCGTCCGGGGTGTGGATGCGGTAGCCCACACAGGGCACATCGTGGCTGGTGGGAAAGCTCTGCACGCCAAACGCGCCCACGTCCTCTTCCCTGCCTTCCAGCTCGTGCAGCTCACAGCTGGCCGGTACAATGCCGTTGCTGTCCAGAAAATCCAGCGTTTCCGCTGCACCGTACACCGGCAGCGTGTTCTTTTTGAGGAAGGTGGAAAGCCCCTTCACATGGTCGCTGTGCTCGTGGGTGACAAGGATGCCGTCGCAGTCACTGGCGGCAAGGCCCAGCGCCTTGAGCGCCGCCGAGGTAGTGCGCACGCCCTTGCCCATATCTACAATGAGATACCGCTGCCCGCAGCGCACCACACTGCTGTTGCCGGAGGAACCCGAATATAACGAGATGAATTCTGCCATGAAAAACCTCTGATACACTCAAAAACAGCCCGCCGCATATGCAGCAGGCTGTTTGCTTTTTATAAGTTACAGTGCCTGATCCAGTGCAGCGGGCATACGCTCCACCTTGCTGATGTCTGCACCCAGACCGCGCAGCTTTTCCACGATATTCTCGTAGCCGCGCTCGATGTGGCCGATTTCCTCGATCTCACTGGTGCCGTCTGCCATCAGCGCAGCCACCACCATGGCAGCGCCTGCACGCAGATCCAGTGCGCGCAGCGGTGCAGGGGTGAGCTTATCCACGCCCTCAAACACAGCCACCTGACCGTCCACCTGCACGTTGGCACCCATCTTGCGCAGCTCGTCCACATAGCGGAAGCGGTTGTCCCACACGCTCTCGGTCACGGTGCTGGTGCCCTTGGCCACGCTCAGCAGCACGCCCATCAGGGGCTGCATGTCGGTGGGAAAGCCGGGATGCGGCATCGTGTTGATCTTCAGCGGCAGAATATCGCCGGTGCGGCGCACACGCACAGCATCGTCAAATTCTTCCACCTCCACGCCTGCACGGCGCAGCTTTTCGGTAATGGGTTCCAGATGCTTGGGGGTAACGTTCTTCACCAGAACATCGCCGCCGGTGGCAGCAGCAGCCACCATGTAGCTGCCAGCCTCAATCTGATCCGGGATGATGCTGTAGGTGCAGCCGTGCATCTTTTCCACGCCGCGCACCTTGATCACATCGGTGCCTGCGCCGCGGATGTTCGCACCGCACATATTCAGGAAGTTTGCCAGATCCACCACATGGGGTTCCTTGGCACAGTTTTCCAGAATGGTCTGGCCCTTGGCCATTACAGCGGAGAGCATACCGTTCATGGTAGCGCCCACGCTGACCTTATCAAAGAAGATGTGTGCACCGTTCATCTCCTTGGCGCGCACGGTGATCATGCCGTAGTCCACGCTGTCCTCTGCGCCCAGAGCACTGAACACCTTCAGGTGCTGGTCAATGGGGCGGGGGCCGAGGTTGCAGCCGCCGGGCATGGCCACCTGAGCCTTGCCAAAACGGGACAGCAGTGCGCCCAGAAAGTAGTAGCTGGCGCGCATCTGGCGGGACAGGTCGTCCGGGACGTTGGTGCCGGTCAGATGGGTGGTGTCGATCTCGTAGGTGTTGCGGTTGATCATTTTGATCTGTGCGCCCAGAACGCTGAGGATCTTCAGGCTCACCGCCACATCACTGATATCCGGCAGATTCTCGATCACACAGACATCCGCTGCCAGAATGGTTGCAGGCAGGACGCCCACCGCCGCATTTTTGGCACCCGAAATGGTAACTTCGCCGTGCAGGGGCTTGCCGCCCGTAATAACAAATTTCTCCAATTTTATGATCTCCTTGTCGGAGGCCCGCAGCCGCGGGCCTGTTAAGGTTCCTGAAAGCATTTTCCATAAAAGCTGCCTGATGTGCATGGGCCATAAGGCCGTACACGTACAGCTATCTTATTATACACAACTTTCACAAAAAAGCAAAGCCCCGTTTGGTGTTGTTTTATTATTTTCTGTTTTGCCCATTTTCGCGCAGGATATTCCAAAATTTTGATTTCTTTTTCAGGTATTTTACAAAAACCAGATACATTGCTGTTGCGCTTTCTTTACCAGATGTGGTCTTCGCACCGAGTCTCAGTGATCCAGCCCAGCTGGTAGGCAGCCACCAGCTGCTTGAGGTCGTGCACACGCTCCCGCAGCACCTCGCCCTCGTCGGTGTCCTCCACGAGAATGCGATGATTTTCGGTTTCCAGAATGTTTTTCTGGGAAATGATATCCAGATTATCCTTCACCGCTTTCTCGGCACTTTCAAAGGGCTGATGAGTGCGCAGGGACATGGTGCGGCTGGAATACACCAGCGTGTAGCCCGCAATGCCGGTCTTTTCGTGGTAGGCACGGCAGAAACCGCCGTCGATCACCACCAGCCGTCCGCCGCCCTTGATGGGGCTTTCGCCGTTCTTTTCCCGCACCGGCACGTGGCCGTTGACGATGTGGCTGGCACCGGGCAGGCCAAACTCGGCCAGAATGCGGCGGCAGACAGCCTCATCGTTATACCATGTATAATAGGGGTCCTTCACCTCGGTGTGGGTGGAAGCGTCCTCTATATAGAGCCGCTCAAAGGTGGTCATGGCACTGCGGCCAAACAGCGGCGAAAGCTTGCCGCACCACAGATACCACAAAAAATCCTGTCCGCTCTGGCGGGCAGCGCTGCCTTCCGGTGCATAGTAGCCCCGGCGGGCGCGGGCATCGCAGTAGTCCATCAGTGCGCGGCCGGAGTAGTAGCGGCCCTCAAAGCGCTCCATGGCAAAGGTGCCGCGGCTGGTCATGGGCACAGCCCCATGGTAGAGCAGGTTGCCGTTCTCAATGTGGTACACGCTGCCCTTTGCATAGAGAAATTCAACATGCTGCTGCAGTTTTTCGCTCTGGCGGAAGGACTGCACCAGCTTGCGCAGCACCAGCTGTTCATCCGGGTGCAGTGCGGCCGGGTCGGCGGGGTCCACCGTGGGGAACGAGGTATCCCGCAGCGGATACTCCTTTTCGCCGATCTTTACCGTGTGCTTTTCCCAGTCGATGCGGCGCAGATAATCTCGCTCCTGCATCTGGAAGTCCGGGTTGCGGTCGATGACATGGCACTCCAGCTTGAACATCAGAATGCTGATGGCCTTGTGCATCACGGCACAGCGGTGCAGCATTCCCCTGGTGTAGGGGCCGCGGGCCGCATCGGTATGAGGCATCCAGATGGAAAGATCATCATTGCCGTAGAACTGCTCGGCCATGCGCTGCAGATGGCGCAGGTTGATGCCGTAGCAGTCCTCCAGCATTCCGTGGTTATGATAAGCCAGCGTGGTCTTGAGCACCGTGCAGATGCAGATGGGGCTGCCCGCAGCGGCACCCATCCATACTACATCGTGGTTGCCCCACTGGATATCCACATTGTGGTGGCGCATGAGCAGATCGAGGATGATATCCGGGCGTGGGCCGCGGTCGAACAGGTCGCCCACGATGTGCAGCTTGTCCACTGCCAGATGCTTGATCAGCTCGCACAGCCGCACGATAAAGTGGTCGGCACGGCCATTTTCAATGATGCTGCCCACGATCTGGCCGTAGTACAGATCCTTGTCGTGATCCTCAAAATGGGCGTGGAGCAGCTCGTCCAGAATGTAGCCGCAGCTGGCAGGCAGGCATCTGCGCACATGGTCGCGGGTATGCTTGGAGGACACCAGACGGCAGATATCAATGAGACTCAGCAGCGTTTCGGTGTACCACTGATCCAGCGCTTCCTCACTGGTACAGCGTGCCTTGAGCTGGGGCAGCTTTTCGTTGGGGTAATAGATCAGCGTTGCCAGCTCGGCGCGGGTATGCTTCGGCACGGTATCGCCCAGCACCTGATCCACTTTTTCGCGAATGACACCGGAAGCGGAATTCAGAATATGCACAAAAGCTTCATTCTCGCCGTGCAGGTCGCTCATGAAGTGCTCGGTACCCTTGGGCAGCTTGAGCAGTGCCTGCGTGCTGATGATCTCGCTGGCTGCCGCCGCCTGCGAAGGATAATCCCGCGAGAGCAGGGTCAGGTACTTGAGATTATCGCGGATCTCATCGGTTTCGGTGCGCATGGTCTCCTCCATCACAACGTTCTCTCCGCCGCAGTCCGCCACACGGACCTTGCAAAGATGTTGCTTTCCATATGTATTATTTTTTCCTTATCTTATAGTATAGCACGTCCGGGGCGAAAAGTGGTATACTGGGGCTGACAAACTTTCAGCAAAGGACTTTGGATATTATGCCGAAAAGCGATTTCGTCTCCGTTCCCTCTTCCTGCACCCTCTGCCCGCGCCGGTGCGGGGCCGACCGTGCTGCCGGACGCACCGGTTTCTGCGGCGCGGGCGGCACCTTAAAAGCAGCCCGCGCTGCCCTGCACTACTGGGAGGAGCCATGCATCAGCGGCACAAAGGGCAGCGGCACGGTGTTCTTTTCCGGCTGCACCCTCAAATGCTGCTTCTGCCAGAACTATCCCATCAGCGCCGAGGGCCTTGGCAAGGAGATCAGCGTGGAACATCTGGCAGAGATTTTCCTGAATCTGCAGGAGCAGGGTGCCAACAACATCAATCTGGTCACGCCCGGCCAGTGGCGGCCCTGGATCATTGCCGCGCTGGATATTGCCCGGGCTAAGGGCCTGCATCTGCCCATCGTATGCAACACCGGCGGCTACGAAACGGTGGAAAGCGTGGAAGCATGGCGCGGATACATCGACATCTGGCTGGCCGACCTGAAATACGTCTCCTCCGCCCTCTCGGCAGAGCTTTCCTCTGCACCGGACTATTTTGCGCAGGCAAAGCCCGCCATTGAAGCCATGATGGCACAGGCCGGGCACCCGGTGTTCAATGCAGAGGGCATCCTGCAAAAGGGGGTCATTCTGCGGCACCTTGCCCTGCCCGGCCATGTTGACGACAGCTTTGCGGTGCTTGACCAGATGGCCGCGTGGAACGATGCAGACCCCGAGTGCTTCATCCCCAGCGTCATGAGCCAGTACACACCGTTTTACAAAGCCGCAGAGCACGGCATCGGACGGCGCATTACCACCTATGAATACCGCCGGGTGGTCAACTATGCCATGGACAAGGGACTGGCGCAGGGCTACATGCAGCAGAAGAGCAGCGCGAAGGAAGAGTATACGCCTTCTTTCGATTTGACAGGGGTATGAATTCGTCAAATCTCCCAAAAAAGGCCGATTATTTTCTCTTGCATCCCCGCGGAAGTGCTTGCAATCCCACCCGGGCCGGATTATAATGGATACAACGATGTGTTAACAGAACTCTGATGAGCTGTAAATATCAGGAGGAGCGTTATGGAACATTTTAACCCGATCCTTGGCAACGATACCACCGGCCAGAAATTCATCACCTGCGGTGAGATCATGCTGCGCCTGACCCCGCCGAACTACGAGAAGATCCGTATGGCATCCGGCTTTGAGGCCAGCTACGGCGGCAGCGAGGCCAACATTGCACTGGCACTGGCTAACCTTGGTGTGGACAGCACCTTCTTCAGCGTGGTGCCCAACAACAGTCTGGGCAAGAGCGCCGTGCGCTGGCTGCGTTCCAACGACGTGCACTGCACCCCTATGATCCTGACCGAGCCGAACGAGACTCCTTCCAACCGTCTGGGTACTTATTATCTGGAGACCGGCTACGGCATCCGCCCGTCCAAGGTCATCTATGACCGCAAGCACAGTGCCATTACTGAGTACGATTTCTCGCAGGTGGATCTGGATGCTTTGCTGGACGGCTACGACTGGCTGCACCTGAGCGGCATCACCCCAGCACTGGCACCCAACTGCCGCACCCTCATTCTGGATATGCTCAAGGTCGCCAAAAACAAGGGCCTGACCGTCAGCTTCGACGGCAATTTCCGCTCCACCCTGTGGAGCTGGGAAGAAGCCCGCGATTTCTGCACCGAGTGCCTGCCCTATGTGGATGTGCTGCTTGGCATTGAGCCGTACCACCTGTGGAAGGATGAGAGCGACCACTCCAAGGGCGACTGGAAGGACGGCGTTCCTCTGCAGCCCAGCTATGAGCAGCAGGACGAGATTTTCCAGCACTTCATCGAGCGGTATCCCAACCTCAAGTGCATTGCCCGTCATGTGCGTTATGCGCACAGCGGCAGCGAGAACAGCCTGAAGGCCTTCATGTGGTACGACGGCCACACCTTCGAGAGCAAGCTGTTCACCTTCAATATTCTGGATCGTGTGGGCGGCGGCGATGCTTTCGCCAGCGGCCTGATCTACGCCATGCTGCACGATTACAAGGCTATGGACATGATCAACTTTGCGGTGGCAAGCAGCGCCATCAAGCACACCATCCACGGCGATGCCAACATCACCGATGATGTGAGCACTATCCGCAACCTGATGAACATGAACTACGATATTAAGCGGTAAGTTTTATCGCCGTACAGAGAACGCCCGCCGGGTCTCCCCGGCGGGCGTTGCTTTTTCTATCAGATATACCGCCCGGTGATGCTCTCCGGGTTCTGTCTTACCTGTTCCGGCGTACCTGCCGCCACGATGCGTCCGCCGGCATCGCCGCCGCCCGGCCCCATATCCACAAGGTAATCCGCATTGCGGATCACATCCAGATCATGCTCAATGACCACCACGGTGGCACCGTTCCCGATCAGCTTCTGGAACACACCCAGCAGGGTCTGTACATCCAGCGGATGCAGGCCGATGGTGGGTTCATCGAACACGAACACACTGTCTGCCTGCCCCTTGCCCATCTCGCTGGCAAGCTTCAGCCGCTGGGCTTCGCCGCCGGAAAGGCTGGGTGTCTCCTCGCCAAGGGTCAGGTAGCCAAGGCCCAATTCTTTCAGTACCTGCAGGCGCTGGCGCACAAGTTTGCAGTCCGCACAGGCTTCCAATGCAGTGGACACATCCATGTCCATCAGGTCGGCCATGGAGGCTGGTTCGCCGTTCGCCGTGGGCAGCTTCACTGCCGCCGCTTCCCGGCTGTAACGCGAACCGCCGCAGTCCGGGCAGGGCACTTCTACGTCCGGCAAAAACTGCACATCCAAACTGATGACGCCGGTGCCGTCACAGGTGGGGCACCGCAGCTTACCGGTGTTGTAGGAGAAATCGCCCGCCTTATAGCCGTGGTCTTTGGCATCCTGCGTTTTGGCAAACAGCTTGCGCAGCTCATCGTGCACATTGGCATAGGTGGCCACGGTGGAGCGCACATTGATACCGATGGGCGTTGCATCGATCAGCTTCACCTGTGCGATTTCCTCGGCCTCCACGCTTTTCACATGCGCTGGCAGGGCCGTGCCGTTCACCTTTGCCTGCAAGGCCGGGACCAGGCTTTCCAAAATCAGGGTGGTCTTGCCGCTGCCGGACACACCCGTAACCACGGTCAACCGCCCCTTGGGCAGTTCCAGTTCCAGCGGCTTCACAGTATGGATGGCCGAGGTTGCCAGATGGATGCGGCCCTGTGCAAACAGCTCATTTTCCGGCACATGAGGCCGGGCGTTCACCCCCGCCCTGCCTGCAAGAAACGGGCCGATCTGAGAAGCCGCGTTCTGTTCAATTTCCGGAATGCTGCCCTGCGCGATCACATGTCCACCCTTTGCACCGGCTTCCGGCCCCATCTCAATCAGCCAGTCAGCTTCCTTTAAAATTTGGGTATCGTGATCCACCAGCACCACTGAGTTGCCGTCGGTCACAAGGTCGTGCATCACATCGGTCAGGCCTTCAATGTTAGAAGGATGCAGGCCGATGGACGGCTCGTCCAGCACATAGAGCACACCGGTGGTACGGTTGCGCACCGCGCGGGCCAGCTGCATCCGCTGGCGCTCACCGGTGGAAAGAGTGGAAGCGGAGCGGTCCAGCGTCAGGTAGCCAAGGCCCAGCGAGAGCAGCCGTGCCGCTGCCGTCTGGAAGGATTCGCAGATATTGCGGGCCATGGGCCGCATCTCTTCCGGCAGACTGTCCGGCACACCCGCCACCCAATCGGTAAGCTGCACAAGAGTCATCTGACAAGCCTTGTCCAGCGTGATGCCCCGCAGCTTTGGGGTACGAGCCGCATTACACAGCCGGGTGCCGCCGCAGTCCGGGCAGATGCCTTGCCGCAGGAACTTTTCCACCCGCTTCATGCCCTTTTCATCCTTGACCTTGGAGAGGGCGTTCTCCACGGTATAGGTGGCATTGAAATAGGTAAAATCCAGCTCCCCGGCCTGATTGGAATTTTTGTTATGATAAAAAATGTGCTTTTTCTCCGCCGGGCCATGGAAAACGATATCCTTTTCCCGGTCGGTCAGGTCGCGGAAGGGCACATCGGTGCGCACGCCCATCTCCCGGCAGATATCCACCATCAGCGACCACATCAGGCTCTTCCACGGGGCCACGGCACCTTCGTCGATCGTAAGAGAATCGTCCGGCACAAGGGTGCTCTCGTCCACGGTCATCACCATGCCGGTACCGCTGCAGGTGCGGCAGGCACCCTGACTGTTGAAGGCAAATTCTTCAGCGGAAAGCGCGCGCACGCTGGCACCGCACTGCGGGCAGAGCAGCGGCTTTTCTGCCGCCACGGCAAGGCTGGGTTCCAGCCAGTGGCCGCACTGCGGGCAGGGATAGCTGGAAAGACGGGAGAACATCAGGCGCAGACTGTTCAGCAGTTCCGTGCCGGTACCAAAGGTGCTGCGGATGCCCGGCACAGCGGGCCGCTGATGCAGTGCCAGTGCAGCCGGAACATACAGCACTTCGTCCACCGATGCCTTTGCCGCCTGCGTCATGCGGCGGCGCGTATAGGTGGAAAGTGCGTCCAGATACCGGCGGGAGCCTTCGGCGTAAAGCACGCCCAGCGCAAGGCTGGACTTGCCCGAACCGGACACGCCCGCCACACCCACGATTTTGCCCAGCGGCACATCCACATTCACGTTTTTCAGGTTGTGCACCCGCGCGCCGCGGATCCTGATATGGTCGACCATCTTCTTTTCCCCCCTGCCGTCACCGCTTCTTTTTTAAATAGTATCCAATGCCAATGGCATCTGCCAGCGCCCAGCCGACGGGCACGCTGAGCCAGATGCCGGTAACGCCCATCGGCGTGGCCGAAAGCAGATAGGCCAGCATCAGCGGCAGAGCAAACAGCAAAATGCTGCCGGTGATGGGGCCTTTGGTCAAACTACGCTGCATTGTTTCCGATTCTCCTTTTTATACCGCTGTTTCAGCCGGTGCACTGGCTCTGCCGCCGTCCCGCCTTGAAAGAGACTGCTCTCTTCCTGCAAACTTCTGACGGTACTCTCTGGGCGTGCAGTGCTTGATCTCCCGGAAGGTCTTTGTAAAGTAGCTGGTATCCGAAAAGCCGCAGTCGGCACCGATCTCGCCGATCTTCATGCTGGTGGAAAGCAGCAGCTCGGCGGCCTTTTCAATGCGGTACTGCTTGACATACTGGATGGGTGTGATCCCCAGCAGCTGCCGGAAGCTGCGCAGGCAGGCGCTCTCACTCAGGGCCACGCAGTCGGAAATGCGCTCCACGTTCAGTTCCTCAGCATAATGCTCTTCCACAAAACGCAGCATCTGTTTCATGCGCTGGGCCGCGATCTGCTCCTGCTGAGAGACCTTTGTTTTTCCACCCTCGCACTGCATTCCCAGCAGATGCACCGCCGCCGAAAGATGGTACCGCGCCTGATTCTCATAGTCAAAGACCTCTTGGGCCACTGCGTCCCAGACTTCCCGCAAATGGCAGAGCACGGCCTTCTGCCCGTCGTCTGCCTCGTCCAGCAGAAAGAACGCCGGTGCTCCCGGCTGAAGCAGCGGGTGTACGAGCTTTTGCCAGAAGATGGTATCCATGCCGCCGATCAGGCGTGGATGGAATACCCCGGAATGCAGCAGGGCATCCCCGGTCTCAGCCTGCTCCACCGCATGGAACACTCCGGAATTGACAAACACGCCCTGCCCGGTCTGCAAAACCAGCCGGGCTTTGCTCACGTCCACCGCCAGCGGGCCTTTTACGGCAAGGATGTATTCAAACTCTTCATGCCAATGCCATGCTACCGAGTAGCTTTTGAGGTCCTCTTCATAGCAGGCAATAGGAAACAGTGCGCTGCCGTGCTGCACCAGTTCCCTGCCCTCGTCATCCGCCACAACATCCGGCAGGCAGTTGAGCCCGCCCGCTGCTGCACAGCTGGTCTGAAATGCCACGATCAGCCATCTCCTTTCCGTCAAGGTGCGCATCCGCATCCGCGCCGGTTTTGTTGTATCAATCGGGCGTTTTTATCCTAACATTCAGCCCTGATGTGTGATATTATTACATTAGCAAAGTACAAGATGCATTGCAAGTATAACACGCTTCCCGGAGGAACTCAAGATTTATGGTACAGCTTCTGCTTCCGATCATTTACATCTCGTTCATCAGTCTGGGCCTGCCGGATTCCCTGCTGGGGTCGGCGTGGCCCTCCATGTATCCGGCGCTCGGTGTGCCGGTGTCCTATGCGGGGCTGATCTCCATGATCATCTCCTTTGGCACCATTGTTTCCAGCCTGAACAGCGACCGGCTCACCCGTGCGCTGGGTACCGGAAAAGTGACCGCCCTCAGTGTGGCCATGACAGCTGCCGCGCTGTTCGGCTTTTCGGTCTCCACACAGTTCTGGATGCTCTGCCTGTGGGCCGTGCCCTATGGGCTGGGTGCAGGCAGCGTGGACGCGGCCCTGAACAACTATGTTGCCTTACATTATAAAAGCCGCCACATGAGCTGGCTGCACTGCATGTGGGGCATCGGCACCATGATCAGCCCCATGGTCATGGGCCGGGTGCTGGCAGGCGGCGGGCCGTGGACATCCGGCTACCGGTACATTGCCCTGTTTCAGATCCTGCTGAGCGCAGTGCTCTTTTTCAGTTTGCCGCTATGGCAGAGCCGTACTGCAGGCACCGACACCGAAACTGCTTCGACGCAGGCGTTGAGCCTTGGACAGGTATTCCGTCTGCCGGGTGCCAGAGAGGTGATGCTGTGCTTCTTCTGCTACTGTGCATTGGAGACCACGGCCGGTCTATGGGCCAGCAGCTACCTCACACTGACGAAAGGCGTTGCCGCCGGCACTGCCGCCAGCTTTGCCAGCCTGTTCTACATCGGCATCACTGCCGGGCGCGCCGCCTGCGGCTTTTTGACCCTGAAATTCAACGATACGCAGATGATCCGCATGGGTCAGTGCATTCTGGCCGCAGGGGTGCTGGCTCTGCTGCTGCCCGGGCCGCAGATCCTTGCCCTGAGCGGTCTTGTTCTGGTGGGGCTGGGCTGTGCGCCCATCTATCCCAGCATCATTCACTCCACGCCGGAACACTTCGGCGCGGACAGATCGCAGGCGGTCATCGGCATCCAGATGGCAAGCGCCTATTTGGGCAATCTGGCCATGCCGCCGCTGTTCGGCCTGCTGGCAAACAACATCACTCCGGCACTGTTCCCTTTTTACCTGCTGGCACTGCTGGTGCTCATGGTATTCATGCACGAACAGCTGGTGCGCAAAACAAGCCGCTGCTAATTCTGCCATTCTCCTATTTCATATACAGCAAAAGGCTCCCTGTCCGGTCTCGGGCGGGGAGCCTGCTGTTTTAAAGGAGTTATTTACAGGATGCACCGGCTGATGGCGTTGGCGACCGCAAACAGTTCCTGCTGGCCGATAAAGCCGAACTTTGCCTCGTGTGCGTCCGCAAAGCAGACGGTCAGCTGCGATGCCTGCACCGGGTCGCCAAAGCCTGCCGTCTGGATCCCGAAGTGCAGCACCTTGCGGTACGGCAGCACAAAGATCTGCTGCCGGGTTCCAGTAACGCCCTGCATATCCACCATGATGATGCGGTGGGTGGTAAAGATCACCTGATCGCGCACCGTCTTGTAGGCACCCACGATGCTCTCACCGTCCAGCAGCAGCGCGCGGGCATTTTTGCAGATGTCCTTTTCCTGAAGGCGGATGAGGTTTTCCATTGGCTTATCACGGAATTCCATGGTTTTTGTCCCCTTTCCTGCGTGGTTTTCTGCCCTTATTGTAGCATTCCTGCAGGCGGTTTACAAGATGTGCTCTCGCCTTTTGGGCCGGGCTGTGCTATACTGTATGCCAAAGAGATTCTTATAAAAACGAGGTAACTCCCATGGAGATCATCATTCATCAGGCCATTCTGCACGTGCTGGACACCACCATGGATGCGCCTGTACTCAGCGGCAGCGGCATGGAAATGACCGCCGAAAAGACCGCCTATTTCCAGTACCACATCGAAAAGCTGCTTGCCAGCGACGATATCCGCCAGTGCCGCCCGCTGCCGGATTCCGCCTTTAAAAACGAGCTGGAGCACAACCACGATTTTGTGGACCTCTCCTGCCGCATCGCGGGCGTTCTGTTCGACTACATGCACGCGCACACCACCATTCCGGGGGCAGACCTTGCCGTGGTGGATTTTACCCGCGATGGTGAGCCGTGGCTGGGCATCCTGAAGCTGAACTACAAAAACGGCTACACCCACTACACCGAGAATGTGGAGGGTGCCCCGGTGAACTCCATCATACAGCAGCGGGCCTGCCTGCCCAGCCAGAGCGGCAAGGTGGAGGAAGGTGCCCTTGTCAATCTGACCGACTACTCCATGAAGCTGCTGGAAAAAAAGTTCGACATCGACGGCCACAAGGATTTTTACCTTTCCACGGTAGTGTTCCAGTACACCACCGCCCAGCCGGAAAAGAAAAAGCTGCAGGCCATTCAGGAAGCCGCCGTGCAGGCCGTGCAGGAAAACTACGCAGATCAGCCCCACGTAGAGGCTCAGGTCGCGATGCTGATCGCCAATCAGGCCGCAGACAACGACAATCAGGTATCCATCCAGCAGGTGCGTCAGCAGTTGGAAGAGGAATATCCCCTTGCCGCCGTGCCCTTTGATGATTATGTGGAAAAGAGTGATGTGCTGGAAGCGCCTGAGCAGCCCGTGACCGTGACCCCTGCGCGCATCCGCCGCATGGAGAGCCGCAGCATCCACACCGCCAACGGCATTGAGGTGAAGATTCCCACCGAACTGCTCAACTCGGACAACGAGGTGGAATTTCTGCACAGCGACGACGGCAGCATTTCGCTGCTCATTAAAAATGTGATCCTGTAAGAAACGATTTAAAATTGTCTCCGCGCACGGATCGCGCTCCGACAATATCAGCGGAATCATTATTTTCATATTTGCAAAAGCCGAAAAATCTGCGGATTTTCCGGCTTTTCTTTTTTCACAGGAAGGAGCCGTAACGGGAAACAACAAAAAAGCCATCGTTTTTGCATTTCTGCATCAACGATGGCTTCGTATTGGAGCGGCCGACGAGGCTCGAACTCGCTACCTCCACCTTGGCAAGGTGGCGCTCTACCAGATGAGCTACGGCCGCATATTGGAAACCCTGCTGGATTTCCTTAGCTGGTGCCTCCGATCGGAATCGAACCAATGACACGGGGATTTTCAGTCCCCTGCTCTACCGACTGAGCTACAGAGGCATAAGCGGTGCAATTATCCCTGCACCCTCCCGAGCGATTCTCGCGAATTTCGGGGCCCCCGCGAAAGCTTGCGAAGCAAGATTTTGTGGGGAAGAGGAGAAAGTCTGGCGTTCATCACGGCAGTCTTGCTTGCAAGAGCGCCCGATGAACTGCAGGACTTTCGACGAGCGACCCGGATCGGGCTCGAACCGACGACCCCCAGCGTGACAGGCTGGTGCTCTAACCAACTGAGCTACCGGGCCAAATGGTGGAAGTTAACGGGCTCGAACCGCTGACCCTCTGCTTGTAAGGCAGATGCTCTCCCAGCTGAGCTAAACTTCCACAAAATGGAGCGGCCGACGAGGCTCGAACTCGCTACCTCCACCTTGGCAAGGTGGCACTCTACCAGATGAGCTACGGCCGCACATTCCACGTGTTTGTGCCGGACTGTTTACCGGCGACGCTGATTATTATACCGTACTGCCCGGAAATTGTCAACCACAAATTTGCATTTTCTGCAAAAAAGTTGGAAACCCGCCTGTCTGTATTCAAAAGACTTCACTTTTGCGGGCTTTACCTGTGTTATCATTCAAGTTTGCCACGACATACACGAAGAAAATTGATTTGCTTTCCCTTTTGTAAACTATTATAATGGAAAGTGTCATTTTGTCGCCTGTAAGAGCTGCGTCTGTTATGCCGCTGAGGGCATACAGGCGCGTTTTCGTGCGCAGAAATAGGAAAAGCCAGCATAAAGGAGCAAACACAATGTATAAGATCACTGAAAAAGTCGCGCTGAATCCCACCGTGACGAAGATGGTCATTGAAGCCCCGCTGATCGCCAAAAAGGCAAAGCCGGGCCAGTTTATCATTGTGCGCCCGTTTGAGGACAGCGAGCGCATCCCCCTGACCGTGGCCGGTTACGACCGCGAAAAGGGCACTGTGGATATCATTTTTCAGATCGTGGGCGGTACCACGATGGAGCTGAACAGCCTGCAGGTGGGCCAGAGTGTCCACGACTTTGTAGGCCCGCTGGGCCGCGCCACCGAGGTGGAAGGCCTGAAGAAGGTATGTGTCGTGGGCGGCGGCGTAGGCTGCGCCATCGCTCTGCCCATTGCCCGTGAGCTGCACGAGCAGGGCTGTGTGGTGCACAGCGTGGTGGGCTTCCGCAATAAGGACCTGCTGATCCTTGAGGACGAGTTCAAAGCCTGCAGCGACGAGCTGCGCATTATGACCGACGACGGCAGCTATGGCACCAAGGGTGTTGTTACCGCTGCACTGGACGAGCTGGTGGCCGCCGGCAACCAGTACGATCTGGTCATCACCATTGGCCCGCTGATCATGATGAAGTTCGTGGTCAAGACCTGCCAGAAGCATGGCCTGAAGAGCATTGTTTCCATGAACCCCATCATGATCGACGGCACCGGCATGTGCGGCGGCTGCCGCCTGACCGTTGGCGGCGAGACCAAGTTCGCCTGCGTGGACGGCCCCGACTTTGACGGCGATCTGGTGGATTTTGATGAGGCAATGGCCCGCGGCACCATGTACCGCCCGTTTGAGGCACACGCTCGTGAAGCGGCATGCAATCTGCTCAATCAGGAGGTAAAATAAGATGGCTTTCAATATGGACCCGAAGAAGTGCCCCATGCCCACGCAGGACCCCAATGTGCGCAACAAGAACTTTAAGGAAGTTGCACTTGGCTACACCGAAGAAATGGCCGTGAACGAAGCAAAGCGCTGCGTGCACTGCAAGAACAAACCCTGCCAGACCGGCTGCCCTGTAGGCATCGATATCCCCGAGTTCATCGGCCATGTGGCCGAGGGCGACTTTGAAGCCGCTTATCAGGTGATCAACCGTTCCTCTTCCCTGCCCGCTGTCTGCGGCCGTGTATGCCCGCAGGAGAGCCAGTGCGAGGGCAAGTGCACCCGCGGCATCAAGAACGAGCCGGTGGGCATCGGCCGCCTGGAGCGCTTTGTTGCCGACTGGCACCGTGAGAATGTGCACACCGCCCCCATCGTGCCCGAATGGAACGGCCATAAGGTGGCCATCATCGGCGCAGGCCCTGCCGGCCTGACCGCCGCAGGCGATCTGGCAAAGCTTGGCTACAAGGTCACCGTTTACGAGGCCCTGCATGTGGCCGGCGGCGTGCTGATGTACGGCATCCCTGAGTTCCGTCTGCCCAAGGCCATCGTGCAGCAGGAGATCGACGGCCTGAAGAAGATGGGCGTTGATTTTGAGTGCAATATGGTCATTGGCAAGGTGCTCACCATCGACGAGCTGATGGACGAGTACGGCTACGAGGCCGTGTTCGTAGGCTCCGGTGCCGGTCTGCCCCGCTTCATGGGCATCCCCGGCGAGAGCCTGAAGGGCGTCTACTCTGCCAACGAGTTCCTGACCCGCTCCAACCTGATGAAGGCTTATCTGCCCACCAGCAAGACCCCCATCCGCACCGGCAAAAAGGTCGCCGTTGTGGGCGGCGGCAACGTGGCTATGGACGCTGCCCGCAGCGCCCTGCGTCTGGGTGCCGAGACCGTGTACATCGTCTACCGCCGCGGCATGGCTGAGCTGCCCGCCCGTAAGGAAGAGGTGGAGCACGCCGAGGAAGAGGGCATCATCTTCAAGACCCTGTGCAACCCTGTGGAGATCCACGCCAACGACGAGGGCTTTGTCAAGTCCATCACCTGCATTGAGATGGAGCTGGGCGAGCCGGATGCTTCCGGCCGCCGCCGCCCCATCGAAAAGAAGGGCAGCGAGTTCGAGCTGGACGTGGACACCGTAATCATGAGCCTGGGCACCAGCCCCAACCCGCTGATCCGCTCCACCACCCCGGGTCTGGAGACCAACAAGCACGGCTGCATCGTTACCGACGGCGACGACGGCAAGACCAGCCGCGATGGTGTGTACGCCGGCGGCGATGCCGTGACCGGCGCAGCCACCGTCATCAAGGCCATGGGCGCAGGCAAGGCTGCTGCAAAGGCCATTGACGAGTACATTCAGAGCAAGTAATTCCCTGTGAAGGTGGGCACCGCCCACTGAATACCGGATATGAAAAATCCCCTGTGCCAGTGCACAGGGGATTTTTTGCATCTTATTCTGCGGTCTCCGTTGTGAGCGCCGGGTAGCCCGTCCGCACGCACCGTACAGCGCACCGGGCGCTGCCGCCGGTGGTACAGGTAAAGAGGGTCAGATCCCATTCATCGGACTCCTCCGTCTTTTCGGTCATTTCCTCAATTTGCGTAGGCTGCAGGTTTTCTACATAAGAGACCTCGTAGGTCCAGCGCATACCGTCCATATCCGTAAAATAGACCTGCGCGCCCTCGGTCAGCCACTTGATGGGGCTGAAATGCTTTGCATAGTTGTGGGCGCAGACCACCATGTTATCCGCATAGGTGGAACCGGAGTAACGGCCCGGTGCGATTTTCAGGCCCGCATAGCTCCACTGGCTCATCACCGGCAGTTCCAGCCCGATGGACGGAATGGACAGATAGCCGATGTAATCCCAGCCGTTCAGTTCGGTCACGGTCATTTCCTGCGTGGGGTCCAGCTCCGGCTGCAGCGCCACGGTATCCGATTTTGCCTTTTCCTCAATGGCAGCGTTCAGGGTCTGCTCCAGCTCGCCCAGCACCTCCTGCGAGGCCTTGTCTGCACGGGATGCATCCCACTTGTTATAGGCCAGCAGGGCTGCTGCCGCAAGGATCAGCAGCGCGCCCAGCACCATACACACTCTTCCGATTTTCTGTCGCATAGCAATGTTTCCTTTTTGTTCCGCGGTAGGTTTCATCCCTTTCAGTATATGCGCAATTGGTATGTTTGTCCAGTAAAAACTTACCGCACTGCCCGGTCCGGCACAAGGCGGCACACAAACCGCACCATCAGTGGGGTCAGCGGCAGCCACACCAGCGTGCACGCCACATTGAACAAGGTGTGCGCATTCGCGATCTGCCGGGCGATCACGGCAAGCTCCGGCCCTTTGGGCGAAAGTGCAGCCGTCAGCCGCACATACAACGGCAGACCGGCGCAGAACACCGCCGCGCCGGTCAGATTGAACACTGCATGGGCCGCAGCCACCCGCTTTGCGTCCCGGCTTGCGCTCAAGGATGCCAGCACTGCCGTGATGGTGGTGCCGATATTATCGCCCAGCAGCACTGGCAGCGCACCCGCAAGACCCAGCAGACTGCTGCCGTCCAGCCCGGGGCGGGCTGCAAAGTTCTGCAGCAGGGCAATGGTAGCCGAGCTGCTCTGCACTGTCAGGGTCATGCCAAGCCCCGCCAGCAGCCCCAGCCATGGGTGCTGCCGCACCCGACCCAGCCAGTGCACAAACACCGGGCTTTGCGCCAGCGGTTCCATGGCAGTGCCCATATCGGCAATGCCCTCGAACAGCAGGCCAAAGGCGAACACCGCCCGGCCAATAGCCCGGGCCTTCCGCCCCGCACAGACAAAGCAGAGCAGCAGCCCGGCCAGCAGCACAAGGCCGCGCACATCTTCCAGCCGGAAGGCCAGCAGCTGTGCGGTAACGGTGGTTCCGATGTTGCAGCCAAAGATCACCGGGACCGCCTGCCGCAGGGTCAGCAGGCCCGCACTTACAAAGCCCAGCACCATTACCGTGACTGCCGAGCTGCTTTGCAGCACCGCCGTGACCGCAGCCCCCGCCAGCACGCCCCGCATCGGGCTGCCGGTCACAGCGGCCAGCAGGCTTTTCAGGCGGCTGCCTGCCGCTGTTTCCAGACTGTGGCTGAGCGCATCCATGCCGTATAAAAACAGTGCCAAGCCGCCAAAAAGTGTAAAAATTCTTGTCAGGTTCTGTTCCACTGCCGCCGCCCCTCCCGCAGAAACGTTTCTTATTCTATTTATGCAGCTGCCGGGCGGTTCAGGCTTTCTGCCGCCCTCCCCTTTTTGTGAACTTTTTTAAAATTATCCTAAACTGCCCTTGCATTCTGGGTGCCGGAGGAATATTATTGTCAGGCGTTAATAGTTAACAGCTGTTAAGCATTTTGCAATGAGGAGGGATAGAATGTTGAACGAGACCGAAGCCGCCGCGAGCTTTCACGGTCTGTGCCATTTTTTTGGACGGCTGAGCAAGGCGTCCCGGGCCGGCATGAAGGCGGCTCTGCGGGGCTGTCCCAAGTGCCACTTTCCCATGCTGGAGGGTCTGGCTCACACGATCAGTACCCATGGGCAGAACGGAGCGGTGTATGTTTCCGATTTTGCCCGGGAGGCACACCAGCCGCTGCCGGCCATCAGCCGCAGCCTGCGCCAGCTGGAACAGGACGGCCTTGTTCTGCGCGAAGCGGACCCGGCTGACCGGCGCAAAACGCTGGTGCGCATCACGCCGGAGGGCTACGCCGCCTGTGCCCGGTGTGAGGATGCACTCAGCGATTATTTTGCCTGCGTGATGGCCCGGCTGACACCGGAGCAGGTGCAGCAGATGAATACTTTGCGCGGCGCACTGATGGATGCCATTCTTGCGGAAAACGCTTCCCGTGAAGCAAAAAACAACGAAGGGAGAACCGAACTATGACGAAAATTTTCAAGCAGCTGGCCCGGCACTGGGCCGTCTGTCTTGTGGTGTTCTCGCTGCTGTTCGTGCAGGCGTACTGCGATCTTTCGCTGCCGGACTACACCAGCAGGATCGTGGACACCGGCATCCAGCAGGGCGGCATTGAAAGCCCCCTGCCGGAAACGATACGCCAGAGCACGCTGGACGCCCTCACGCTTTTGATGAGCGAAGAGGACGCTCATGCGCTCCAGAACGCCTACGGGTATTATCTTCAGGACGACGGCGTGCTGAAGCTGCGCACCGACCTGACCGATGACGAGCGCACCGCGCTGGAGGATGCCGTCACCACGCCGGACATCGTGCTGTATATGGCCGCCGCGCAGGCAGCGAACGCCCCCGCCGGGCAGGACACCATGGGCATGACCGGCCTTGCTGACATGCAGGCGGCATCCTCTGAGAGCACCACCACGGATAGCGAGACCGTCACCCCCACTGCCGAAGATCTGGACACCGTATGCGCCCAGTTTGCCGCTATGAGCCAGATGCCCGGCTTCACCCGCGAAGCTGTTCAGCAGCAGCTGGCCGGTGCTTTTGCCAGTCTGGATGATACCCTGATGGAGAACCTCAAAAGCCAGTCCATGCTGCTGGTGCAGCTGGAATACGAGGCACAGGGCATCGCCCACGATGTGCAGATGCGCTACCTTTACCGCGTAGGCGGCCAGATGCTGGGCCTGACTTTGCTGATGGTGGCTGTGTCCATTGCGGTGGGCTTCCTCGCCTCCCGTGTGTCCGCCGCCATTGGCCGTGACCTGCGCCGTGAGACCTTTGCCAGCGTCATCGGGTTCTCCAATGCAGAGATCGAGAATTTTTCCACCGCATCTCTCATCACCCGCACCACCAACGACATCCAGCAGGTGCAGTTCGTCTGCGTCATGCTGCTGCGCATGGTGGCCTATGCGCCCATTCTGGGCATTGGCGGCGTGCTGCATGTGCTGAACAGCAGCACCGGCCTTTCCTGGATCATCGTGCTGGATGTGGCCGTTCTGCTGTTGCTCATCCTCTTCCTGATGAGTGTGGCCATGCCCAAGTTCAAGATCATGCAGAAGCTGGTGGACCGGTTGAACCTCGTCAGCCGCGAGATTCTGACCGGCATCATGCCGGTGCGTGCCTTCAGCCGTGAAAAGTTTGAGGAGGAGCGCTTCGACAAGGCCAACAAAGACCTGATGAGCACCCAGCTGTTCACCAACCATGCCATGGTTGCCATGATGCCCTTTATGACCCTCATCATGAACGGCACCAGCCTGCTGATCGTCTGGTTCGGCGGCAAGGCCATGGACAACGGCACCATGCAGGTGGGCGAGATGATCGCATTCATCACCTACACCATGCAGATCGTCATGTCCTTCCTGATGCTGGCCATGGTGGCCGTCATGCTGCCCCGCGCCGGTGTGGCTGCGGAGCGCATCGACGAGGTGATCCGCACCAAAGCCACCATCAACGACCCGGACGAAGCTGTTGCAAAGCCCGCGCAGGAGCACGAAAACTGGCAGGGTGAGGTAGAGTTCCACGATGTGAGCTTCCGCTTCCCGGGTGCGGACAGCGATGCGCTGGAGCACATCAGCTTTACCGCAAAGCCCGGCGAAACCACCGCCATCATCGGCTCTACCGGCTGCGGCAAATCTACCCTGCTCAACCTCATCCCCCGCTTTTATGATGTCACCGGCGGCAGCGTGACCGTGGATGGCATCGATGTGCGCAATATGCCGCAGGCACAGCTGCACGACCTGCTGGGCTATGTGCCCCAGAAGGGCGTGCTGTTCAGCGGCACCATCGACTCGAACCTGAAGTTCGGCGGGGAGCACATCACCGATGCCGATGTGAAAAAGGCTGCTGCCATTGCGCAGGCCACCGAGTTCATCGACGCAAAGCCCGAGGGCTACCAAAGCCCCATTGCACAGGGCGGCTCCAATGTGTCCGGCGGCCAGAAGCAGCGCCTTTCCATTGCACGCGCCATTGCCAAGGACCCCAAAATTTATCTGTTCGACGACAGCTTTTCTGCCCTCGACTTTAAGACCGATGTTGCCCTGCGCCGTGCACTGAAAGCCCAAACCGATAACGCTACCGTTATCATTGTGGCACAGCGCATCTCCACTGTGCTGCACGCAAACCAGATCCTGGTGCTGGACGAAGGCCGTCTGGTGGGCAAGGGCACCCATGCCCAGCTGATGGCTTCCTGCCCGGAGTATCAGGAGATCGCCCGCAGCCAGCTGAGCCAGAAGGAGCTGGACCTCGAATCTCTGAATACCGAAAAGGAGGGTGAGTGATATGCCAAGACCCGGACGCATGACGACCGAACGCGCCAAGGACTTCAAGGGCACCCTGCTGCAGCTTGTGCGCACCCTTGGCCGCTACCGCCTTTCGCTCGTTACCGCCATTGTATTTGCCATTCTTTCTACCATCTTCAACATTGCAGGCCCCAAGGTGCTGGCAAAGGCCACCACGGCTCTTGCCACCGGCTGGATCGCCAAGCTGCGCGGCACCGGCAGCATCGACTTTGTGTATATCGGCCGCATCCTGCTGTTTTTGCTGGGCATGTACCTGCTGAGCAGCGCCTTCAGCTTTATTCAGGGCTGGCTCATGACCGGCCTTTCCCAGAAAGTCTGCTACGACTTCCGCAAGCAGATCAGCGAAAAGATCAACCGCCTGCCCCTTGCCTACTTTGAAAAGCGCACCGTGGGCGAGGTGCTGTCCCGCATCACCAACGATGTGGACACGCTGGGCCAGAGCCTGAACCAGAGCATCACCCAGCTCATCACCAGTGTGACCACCATGATCGGCGTGCTGGTCATGATGCTGTCCATCAGCCCGAAGATGACCCTGATCGCCCTGCTGATCCTGCCGGTCTCGCTGGTGCTGGTGCTCATCGTGGTCAAGTTCAGCCAGAAATACTTCAAGGCACAGCAGGCCATCCTGGGCGTTGTAAACGGTCAGGTGGAAGAAGTCTACTCCGGCCACAACGTGGTCAAAGCCTTCAACCGCGAGGCCGTGGTGCTGAACGACTTCAACGCCGCCAACGACAAGCTGTATGAATCTGCGTGGAAAAGCCAGTTCCTCTCCGGCCTGATGATGCCCATTATGAACTTTGTAGGCAATCTGGGCTATGTGGCAGTGGCCATCGTGGGCAGCATTTTTGCGGCAAACGGCACCATTACCATCGGTGACATTCAGGCCTTCATCCAGTACGTCAAGAACTTCACCCAGCCCATCCAGCAGCTTTCTCAGGTGTCCAACATGCTGCAGAGCATGGCCGCTGCCGCTGAGCGGGCGTTCGAATTTCTGAACGAGCCGGAAGAGGATCAGCAGGCAGACCCGTCCCGCCGGGCCGACCCCGGCTGCATCAACGGTCAGGTGACATTCAGTCATGTCCGCTTCGGCTACACCCCGGACAAGACCGTCATCCGCGATTTCAGCTGTGAGGTCAAGCCCGGCCAGAAGGTGGCTATCGTCGGCCCTACCGGCGCGGGCAAAACTACCATGGTCAAGCTGCTCATGCGCTTCTATGATGTGGATTCCGGTTCCATCACCCTGAATGGCCACGATGTGCGTGACTTTGACCGCAGCGCTCTGCGCGAGGGCTTCGGCATGGTGCTGCAGGACACATGGCTGTTCAAGGGCACCATCATGGAGAACATCCGCTATGGCCGACTGGATGCTACCGACGAAGAAGTGATCGCCGCCGCCAAGGCTGCCAACGCTGACCACTTCATCCGCACCCTGCCCGGCGGCTACCAGATGGAGCTGAACGAAGACGCTTCCAACGTGAGTCAGGGCCAGAAGCAGCTGCTCACCATCGCCCGCACCATTCTGGCAGATAACCGCATCCTGATTTTGGACGAGGCCACCAGCAGCGTGGATACCCGTACCGAGCAGCGCATCCAGACCGCCATGGACCGCCTGATGGAGGGCCGCACCAGCTTTGTGATCGCACACCGTCTTTCCACCATCCGGGATGCCGACCTCATCCTTGTAATGCGAGATGGCGATATTGCGGAGCAGGGCACCCACGACCAGCTGATCGAAGCAGGCGGCTTCTACGCCGATCTGTACAACAGCCAGTTCGAGGACGTGGTGGAGTAAGCTGCCCGTCATCGCAGTATAAGCACAAAAATAGCACCTGCCGCCTTCCTTTCCGAAGGCAGCAGGTGCTATTTGTTTACCCTCTCAGTCATCGCTACGCGATGCCAGCTCCCCCGAGAGGGGGAGCTTTTCAGCAGTTACCGGTCAGCTGCAATAGAGTTCTCCCTTCGGGAGAGCTGGCGCGAATGCGCCTGAGAGGGTTTTCTTTTTTCTTTATTCTTCCACCGGTTCCAGCTTCAGGCCGAACAGCTTTTCCGAGAGGGACGGCAGCAGCTGCTGCAAAGCGCGGACATAGGCCACCACCAACGGGTCCCCGCGCTTTTTCCCCAGCACGATGCCAAACCGGTGTCCCCTGCCCCAGTCCAGTACCCGCACAAAGCTGAGATCCGGTCTGCGGTAATAGACTGCAGGAACCATCTTGAGCGCAGGATCCCCATAGGATGCGCTGCGGATGCCGCCCACCGGCGTAAAGTTCACTCCGCGCTCCAGCCCCTCCTGCAGCAGGCTGGTCTCGTAGACGGTCTGGTACATCTCTTTGACGGGCAGCCAGCGGTATTGCAGCGCCTGCTCCAGACTCAGCCTGCCCACCGGCATATCGGCGGGCGGGTGGATGGGAATGCACAGCTCCGGCACATAAAGCAGCGGGATGAAAGTGAACCCCTGCGCGTAAAATTCCGCACTTTCCAACTGGAAAGAAAGGTCCGCGTCCCCTTTTTTCAGACTGCGCCAGACCTCGCTGCGACTGGCGCACTGCATCATAATAGACGTGTATTGCAGACACAGCTCGTTCGTCAGAGAAAACAGGTCGTACCCGAACATCCGCATGGCCTCATGGCTCCATGCAATGACCAGATGCCGTTCCGGCGGATTTTCCTGCTGCTGTACCGCACGGGCATGGCGCACTGCCTCCTGATATAAGGCCGTCAACTGTTTTGCCTTGGGGTAAAAGTCCCGGCCTGCCGGGGTCAGGATCACCCGGCGCGGTACATGCTGGAACAGTTCAAACTGCAGCTGCCCCTCCAGCGTGCGGATCTGCTGCGAAAGCGCCGACTGCGAAAGATACAGTGCCTCTGCTGCTGCCGAAAAACTGTCCATCTCTACGATTTTCACAAATCCTTCCAGTGCACTCTGGTTCATCTGCGCGTCCTCGCTTTCTTACATTAGGATTTCCTAAATTATAATATAACATAATTGAATTGTAAAGTGCGTCACTCTACGCTACAATTGTTAAAGATTCAGCAAAGTGGTTTTCACCCTGCTGCACGATAAGAAGAGAAAAGAGAAAGAGAGCATCCCTATGAATAAGATCTCCCGCAAAGGCTTTCTGAAGATCGCCGCTGCCGCCGCCATGAGCGGTGTCACTGCCGGTGCTCTGGCCGCCTGCAATTCCGCCTCCAGCTCCACTGCCTCCGGTGCCGCCGGTCAGTACATTCCCGGCACCTACGAGGGCACCGCCGAGGGCATCTCCTCCACCGTCAAGGTCACCATGACCTTCTCCGACAGCGCTGTCACCGACGTGGTGGTGGACACCTCCGGCGAGACCGCTTCTTTCGGCGCTGCCGCTGCCGATGAGCTGCGTGAGCAGCTGATGGCTGCCGGTTCTGCCGAGATCGACGGCGTTTCCGGCTCTACCATCACCTCCGATGCCGTGATGAAGGCTGCCAAGAGCTGCTACGCACAGGCAAAGGGTGAGGCCGTGGTGTCCAGTGTGCAGCTGCCCACAGGCGACGCAAACGACTGGCTGGGCAAAGAGCCTGATATCGACGAGACTGCCATCACTGAGACCGTGGACACCGACATCCTCATTGTGGGTGCAGGCAACGGCGGTATGTTTGCTGCCGCCTATGCAGCTGCGAACGGCCTGAACTTCCGTGTTATCGAGCAGAACGCCAACGTACAGGACACCCGCCACTGGTACGGCGCTATCGACTCCGCTGCCGCCAAGGAGGCCGGTGAAAAGCCCGCCGACCGCGCCAAGCTGCTGAGCGAGATCTCCCGCTACGCCTCCGGTAAGTGTGACCAGCGCGTCGTCAAGACCTGGATCAATGAGTCTGCCGCTATGCACGACTTCATGCGCAGCATTCTGGAAGATAAGTACGGCTGGGTGTGCGATTTCACCTCCGGCAGCGAGGCTGCATGGCCCACAGAGAATGCTGAGCACAATACCGACTACCTCTTCCCTGTGCAGGAGCATAACTACATGGCCAGCGAAAGCGCATCTGGTCTGGCCCGCAACGAGCTGCTGCTGCAGTACATTCAGGAGCTGGGCTACGATGTGGACTTCAAGACCAGTCTGGCCAAACTGGAAAAGAACAGCGAGGGCCGCATTACCGGCATCATCGCCCAGAGCACCGAAGATGACCACTTTATCCGCTACAACGCCAACAAGGGCGTGCTGCTGGCCTGCGGCGGTTTCCCCGGCAACCCCTACATGATGGAGCAGCTGGACCCGCTGGGCACCAGCGTGACCACCGCCTGCTCCTACTCCCCCGCCGACAAGGGCTACGGCATCCGCGCTGCTGTGTGGGCCGGTGCCAATCTGGACAAGGAAGCCGCTCCCATGCTGTTTGACCGCGGCGTTGTTGCCCCCGGCGTAGATGGCGGCTATGTGGATAGCGACACTGCCTTTGGCGGCAAGGCCTTCCCCGGCAAGATCCGCCAGTACAACCCCGGTACCCAGCCCTTCCTGAAGGTGAACCGCAACGGCGAGCGCTTTGCCAACGAGAGCTGCCCCTACAACGATATCGTCTACGCTGCCGCCCACCAGCCGGGCCGCGTCTACGCACAGATCTGCGATGCCAACATTCTGGAGGACGCAAAACGTTTCCACACCATCGGCTGCTCTGCCCAGACCCGCAACGGCGGCGAGAAGTACATTCAGGGTAAGATGGACGAGGCTATTGAGGCCGGTGCATTGTTCAAGTGCGATACGCTGGACGAGCTGGCCGACAAGATGGGCTTTACCGGTGCTGCCAAGGACACCTTCCTTGCTACCGTGGAGCGCTACAATGAGCTGTACGACAAGCAGAACGATGAGGATTTCGGCAAGCCCGCTTACCGCCTGAGTGCCATCCGCACCGCGCCCTTCTATGGCTGCTGGCTGGGTGCCTCTCTGCTGACCACCGAGCAGGGCATTGCCATCAACGAAAAGGGTCAGGCGCTGGACAACAACAACCAGCCCATGGAGGGCCTGTACATCACCGGTGATATGTCCGGCAGCTTTTTTGCCAACAACTATCCCTGCCTGATGGCCGGTGTAGCCATGGGCCGCACCCTGACCTTCGCCATGAAGGCCGTCAAGCAGATGGCGGGTCTGGATAACACCTGATCCAGCGCGGTTTTCCGGCACAACTTAAGCGTTTTTCCATTTCTTCTTTCTTCATGAAGAGAGGCGGTCCCTGTTTGGGGCCGCCTCTCTTTGCCATTTTTTCGCCACGTGCCCCCTACACAAATCCCCACGATTGTGCTATGATAAAGCTGAACAGCCGGTTTGTGCCAGACAACCGGCAAAATCGAGGTGTTTGTACAAATGTCTGATCTCCTTGAAACTCTGCAGCAGGAAGGGGTAGACCCCGCCCTGCTGGAAGCAGTCCAACAGTACCGCGCTGCCCATGCCCTGCCGGACGCACTGCGCCCGCGCATCCCTTCCCCTGCCTTTACCTACTACGGCAAACAGGTGTGGGAGCAGGCGCTGGCGGCGCTGCTCTGCGGTGAAAACCTGCTGCTGGCAGGCGGAAAAGCCACCGGCAAAAACGTGCTGGCCGAAAACCTTGCTGCCGCCTTTGGCCGTCCTGCGTGGGACATCTCCTTCCATGTGAACATGGATGCAGCATCCCTCATCGGCATGGACACTTTTGCGGACGGTCAGGTGATGTTCCGGCCCGGCCCGGTATACCGCTGCGCCCAGTGCGGCGGCTTTGGTGTGCTGGATGAGATCAACATGGCCAAAAACGAAGCGCTGGCCGTGCTGCACGCGGTGCTGGATTTCCGCCGCGCCATCGATGTGCCCGGCTACGACCGCATCCCGCTGGCGGAGGAGACCCGCTTTATTGCCACCATGAACTACGGTTATGCCGGCACTCGTGAGCTGAACGAGGCCCTCACCTCCCGTTTCGTGGTCATCCAGATGCCCACCATTACGCAGGACGATCTGGAAAAGCTGCTGCGGACGCAGTTCCCCGATCTTGCTTCCAAGTATGTGCGCCAGTTTGCACTGCTGTTCCTTGACCTGCAGAAAAAGTGCGACAGTGCGGAAATTTCCACCAAGGCGCTGGATCTGCGCGGTATGCTGGATGCCCTGCGGCTGATCCGGCGCGGCATCCCGGCAGGCGCGGCACTGGATATGGGCATCACCAACAAAGCCTTTGACTCCTATGAGCAGGGCCTGATCCGTGATGTGATCGCGGCGCGCATTCCGGCCAAGCTGGATGCCGCCAAGCTCTTTGGCTGATGGACGCCCAGAGTTACACCGCGCAGGAGCGGCGTGCGGCCAATCAGGTCTGGGCTGCTGCAGGAGCCTATGGCTTTGAGCCGCTGTTTCTGGCCCGCTATACCGACGGCACCACCGATTTTTACATGAACACGGTCGTGGGCCTCATCCATAAATATTACGGTGACGCGCTGATTCGCAGCATCTTTGATGCATGGGACGGTGATCTGCGGCAGACCATGCTGGACGACATGACATGGCTGTATCTGGAAAATGCAGCCTATCGGCTGGAGCTGCCCCGCCGCCCGGTTCTGGAAGCGCTGCGCCATGCCCATGCAGATTACTTTTTTGCGATTCAATACAAGCTCTCCCGTCAGGAGTGGATGGCAAAAAATCAGCTGGTCTACACCATGCAGGCCGCACGCTGGCGGCGTGTGCTGGGCCGCACCGACCCGGTGATGACCCCTTACGAGTCCGGCCTTGCCGCCGCGCTGGCCCCGGAGCATGTGCCGGAGCCGGAACAGCTGAAAGCCGAAATTTTATCGATCTACGCAAAATTCAACCTGTTCGACGGCACTGTGCACCAGAGAGCAGCTTTGCATCTGCATCTGGACGGCCTGCTGGCAAAGCTTGCCACCAAAGCCATGCCCACCCAGATGATCAAAACGGACCGCGTGACCGTGGAACACTCAAACTCCGTGGATGCTGTGGGCGGCGGGCTGGCGGTGGACAAGCGCAGGGCCCACATCACCCTGAAGCAGAATGCCGCGCAGGACAGAGCCTACATCGAAAGCTGCTTCGGCCGCTCTCTCTACCCACCGGAACGGCTGCGCAAGGCTGAGCAGGAGCTTTGCGTGGGCGACCACCTGGGATGCCATTTGTGGTTCAGCGCCGGTGTGCCCAGCCCGGAGCAGGCTCCCACACCGGAAGCAAAGCATCTGGCTGAACAGGCTGAGCTGCAGGCCGACCGCAACCGCGCTTATTACGCCAAAAATCGGGAACTGCACCGCAGTGTGGTGCTGCGGCTTACCGAGCAGATCCGCAACTGCATCCTTGTGCACCAGCAGCCCAACGCCCGTGTTGCCCGCAGCGGCAACCTGAACGCTGGGCGCATCTGGCGCGCACCACTTTTGAACGATGACCGGGTGTTTTTGTGTGCCGAGGAAGAGAACCAGCCCTCTTTTACGGTAGACCTTTTATTGGACGCATCCGCTTCCCGCCTGCACTGTCAGGAAGTGATCGCTGCTCAAGGATCCATTTTGGCCCAGAGCCTTGCGGCCTGCGGGATCCCGGTGCGGGTGTCCAGCTTCAGCAGCCTGCGGGGCTACACCGTACTGCGGGTGCTCAAAGGCTTTGCAGACAAAAACCTGCAAAACATCAACCGATATTTTGCTTCCGGCTGGAACCGTGACGGCCTTGCTCTGCGGGCCGCAGGCGACCTTTTGCAGTATGCGCCCGGTCCTGCGCCGCGGCATCTGCTCATCGTGCTGACGGACGCTTCGCCCAACGACAGCCGCCGCATCCCGCCCAGTGCAGAAAACCCGCTGGGCTGCGGTTACGAGGACGCTGCCGGTGTGGCTGACACTGCCGCGCAGGTGCGTGCGCTGCAGCGCATGGGCATCCGGGTGTCGGCTGTGTTCATGGGTGAGGACAGCTCTGCCGGTGCCGCTGCACAGATCTACGGCAAAAACATGGCCCGTATCCGCGGCATGGACCAACTGGCCCGCGCGGCCGGGCGGCTGATTCAGAACGAGATCCGTGAACTGGGCGATTGAACCATATTTTACCAGAACAGCCCACAGATGGGAGGCTTTGGCCTTGCCGTCTGTGGGCTGTTTTTGATACAGAACACAACTGATTCGCTCTTGCAACAACCATGTTTCGGGTCACTGTTGCAGGATGCGCGGAAATATTTTGTTTTTCTACAAACTTATAGTTGTTTTCCGTTGTGAAGTATGCTATACTATGTTCAGTCAATAAAACATTCCTGCGTAAGCTGCCTGCTGTGCACCGGGTCGTTTGGCGCAGTGCCCATCCGTTATACAACGAACTGCTGTGTTATAGTTTCAGGAGGGAATCGATCATGGATGCCAACCGTTATTTTGATGCCATGCACAACGCTATGTCAGCTCAGCACCCCGGTGCGCAGCTGCTTTTAACGGTAAAGCTGCAGGACACCTGCGGCAACGATGCCTGCCTGGAGCTGAAGCAGCTGCCCGGTGAGAGCACCTCCATTCTGTGCTACTCCACCATGGGACGCCGCCACCTGAACTTTCAGCTGTTCCGCAAGGGCTGGCAGCTGTGCCACAACGCCGATGGCCAGCTGGTGGGCCGCTTCCCTTCCAGCGCCGACGGCCTGATCGACGAGACCGATTTCCGCGCCTACTGCCGTGAGGACAGGCTGGATATGGCCCGCACCCAGCGCATCACTGCCGAGCTTCGCCAGTGCGCCGGTATCGATTATCAGGGCAGCATCCCGCAGAACGCCCGCACCGGTGCCGTTATTACCGTGGAGAGTTTTGTAGGGGCCGGTGCCCGCTGGTCCTACTGGAGTCAGGATGTTCTGCCCAGCCTGCCGCTGGGTGCCATCCTCTACTGGCTGGCGGATCATCTGGCCGGTGCCGAGCGCCGCACCCTGCAGGCCGACCCGCAGGCAGCCCGCCTTGCCGCCCAGTGGCTGGCCGGTGATACAGCCGTATTCTTCCATCCGTCGGTGCCGATGACTGCCATGAATACGGTCTCTTCCGGCTCTGCACCCGCACGTCGCCGCACCACTGTGCCCGCTGCCCGCAACAAGAGCTGGCAAAGCATCATGGCCGTGATGGCAGGCATGTGAACGAAAAAGCAAGGAAAGACCGATCGTCTCTCCTTGCTTTTTCAGTATTATTCGAGGTACGGGTCCAGCAGGGCATCCACCGTTTTGTTCCGCTTGGGGTTCGGCTTTTTGATCACATGGCCGCGGCAGACCACCAGTTCCAGATGCTGCAGCGCACGCAGGTCGTCCAGTGGGTTGTGCTTTGTCACAATAAAATCTGCGCTCTTGCCCGGCTCAATGGAACCGGTTACGTCTCCTACTCCGGCCAGCTGAGCATTGCGCAGGGTGGCCGTGTACAGGGCGAACTGGTTGCTTACACCGCAGTATTTGTGGAAGTAGCACAGCTCCCGCCAGAAATCGTACTGGGTGATGTACGGGCAGCCTACATCGTTGCCCAAGGCCACCGGGATGCCGTTGGCAAGGGCGGTCTTTGCGCTTTCCACCACACCGTCAAACACGATCTTGCCGTTATACTGGTCCTTTTCCGAAGCGCCGGAAACCGCTGTATCGAACAGCGCATAGGGCAGCGCCGGGGAGATAGTGGTGCACACAAAGGCTCCCCGCTCCTTGTAAAGCCGGATGGTCTCATCGTCCATCTTTGCGCCGTGCTCAATGGAATCCACGCCGTTTTCCAGCGCCGCCTTTACGCCCTCCGGCGATTCGGTGTGTGCTGCTACGGTGTAGCCCAGCCTGTGGGCTTCGTCGCAGACGGCTTTGATCATCTCCGGCTTCATTTTCAGCTCTCCGGGCGTTCCCTTTTCGGTGGCATCCAGCACACCGCCGGTGATCATCAGCTTGACAAGATCCACCTTCTGGCCGCTGGCCTTTTTGAGCTGAGCAAGTGCTTCGGCATTGTTATGGGCCGCAACTGCCACCGAGCCCGCCATGTGTCCCCCGGGCACCGAAATGCCTTCGTTGGCAGCAAGGATGCGCGGTGCCAGCAGCTTGCCAGCTGCAGCATCATCACGGCAGCGGGTGTCAAAATCTGCAATGCCGCCCACGGTGCGGATGGTAGTCACGCCACCCAGCAGTTCCAGCTTCGCGTAGCTGCATACCAGCCTGTAGGCCACCGCACGGGTCAGGCCATTGCTCAGAATTTTGCGCACCAGCGCAGCATTATCCCGCGGCTTTGCGCTGGGCTTGCCGTTGCCTGCCAGATGCACATGCAGGTTGATCAGGCCCGGGCACAGATAGCCTCCGTGCAGATCGATCACCTCATAACCGTCCAGATCCACGCCCTCATCGACAATGGCAATGATCTTATCATCCTCGGTCAGCAGGATCTTGTGCTCTACCGGCTGCATCTGCTCGGTGCCATCCAGCAGGATCCCGTTCGTATAAGCACGTTTCATTGGGAACATCCTCTCTTTTTCAGGTTTTTCGGACAGGAGTTGTTTTGTTCCAGTATAGCACGTTCCGGCAGATGGTGCAATGCAAAAACGGGCAGGAAAGGTTCAGCCCTCTCCTGCCCGTTCGGTGTTTTTATTTACTGTGCGGCTGCGCTGGAAGCTGCTTCGGAAGCAGCAGCCTCAGAAGATGCGGCTTCCGAAGAAGCAGCTTCGCTGGATGCGGCATCTGCGCCGCCGGTCACGCCGCCCTCAACGACCAGCTCATCCTCATAGTCAAGGCCGTAGGTATCCACCAGAGTCTCCTCATAGTCCTTGTGGAAGAAGTTCTCTTCGCCCAGAGCCTTGATCTCCTCGTTCAGCCAATCCAGAACGGTGGTGTTGCCCTGGCTCACAGCGGGAGCAATGGTGTCCTGACTGCCCAGAGAGGGAATGCCGACCGTGTAGCCGGTGTTCTGCTTTGCAAATGCAATGACCTCGGTGTTATCGTTGGCCCATGCCACGCCGTTGCCGTTCTCCAGTGCATTCTTGGCCGTTGCATAGGAATCGTACTTCTGCAGCGGAATGTCGGGGTACTCCTTGGTCAGGTAGGTCTCGGCGGTGGTGCCGGAAATGACGATCATCTGGTCGTCAGCGTTCCAGTTGTCCAGAGTGGTGATAACGTTGCTGTCCGGAGAAATGACACCCAGAGCCACGTTCATGTAAGGCAGAGCAAAGTCCACTTCCTCTGCGCGCTCCGGGGTCACGGTGAAGTTTGCCAGGATCACATCCGCCTTGCCGGTCTGCAGGTACTCGATGCGGTTTGCAGCCTCGGTAGAAACAAAGTTGATCTCTACGCCCAGATCCTCGCCCAGACGGCGTGCAAAGTAGACATCATAGCCCTGATATTCGCCGTTCTCGTCCACATAGCCGAACGGGTTCTTATCGGAGAACACGCCGATGTTGATGGTGCCGGACTCCTTGATCTGATCCAGCGTGCGGTAGACCACGCTGCTGCCAGATGCTGCGCTGCCGGATGCTGCAGTGGAAGCAGAAGAAGAGCCGCCGCATGCGGTCAGAACAGCGGCAGCGGAAACTGCACCCAGACCCAGCAGGAAGGAACGACGAGAGATCTTAGACTGTTTCATAATGATTACTCCTTTACAAAATCTTTCCCATTTGGCTGCGGAACACCCGCAGCCTTTATCTTGATCTGTGACTCATTTCACAGCATCAAACGTGAAGGTGCGCAGGAAGCGTTGCGCGCGCTCGGTCTTGGGCCGGTCAAAGAACTCGGCCGGTGCAGCTTCTTCCACGATCTTGCCGCCATCCAGAAAGATGACGCGGTTGGCAATGGCGCGGGCAAACTGCATTTCGTGGGTGACGATGATCATGGTCTTGCCCTGCTTGGCAAGGTCCAGCATAACGTCCAGCACCTCGCGCACCATTTCCGGATCAAGGGCAGCGGTCACTTCGTCAAACAGAAGGATCTCCGGGTGCATACACAGTGCACGCACGATGGCAACGCGCTGCTTCTGGCCGCCGGAAAGCTCACGCGGGTAGCTGTTTTTCTTGGCAAGCAGGCCCACACGGTCCAGCAGAGCTTCGGCCTCCTGCTGCACTTCCGCTTTGGGGCGCTTCTGCACCTTGGTGGGTGCCAGAAGCACATTGTCCAGCACCGTCATGTGCGGGAACAGCTCATAGCTCTGGAACACCATGCCGATGCGCTGGCGCAGCTGAGTCAGATTTTTACCGCCGTAGGCAACGGTCTCATTGCCCAGCCGCACCCGGCCGCTCTGGGTGGGCTCCAGACCATTCAGACAGCGCAGCAGGGTGCTTTTGCCGCAGCCCGAAGGGCCGACCACCACGATGACCTCGCCGGGCTTGACAGCAAAGCTGATATCATCCAGCACGGGGGTCTCGCCATAGGCCTTGATCAGATGTTCAACAGTCAAAATAGGTTCTGCCATGTACGGTCACTTCCATTTCTTTTCGAGATAGGATGCCAGCAGACTGATGGGCCAGCATACGAAGAAATATAACACGAAAACCGTGAGATAAATGCCAAACGCTGCGTTGGGGCTGGCGGTGCGGTTGGCCTCGATGATCTGCTGTGCTACCTTGATCACTTCCACCACACCGATCATCAGCACAAGGCTGGTGGTCTTGATCATGCGGGTAATCAGGTTGATGGACAGCGGGATCAGGCGGCGCACCGTCTGCGGAATGATGATGTACCAGTAGGTCTGCGCACGGCTCATGCCAAGGGCCTCGGCGCTCTCATACTGGTGCTTCGGAATGGCGATCAGCGCACCGCGCACAAGGTCGCTCATTTCTGCGGTGCCCCACAGCACAAACACGATGATGGATGCCATCTCGCCGGAAAGGTTCCACCCAAAGGCACGGGTGGTGCCGAAGTAAACGAGGAACAGCAGCACCATCTGCGGCATGATGCGGACGAACTCCAGATAAAGCCGCAGGATCGCCTTGATAACGGGGTTGCGGGAGGTCATGAGCACACCCAGCAGGATGCCCAGCGGCAGGCTGATGATCACCGAGACGGCGCTGATCTTGAGTGCAACGCCAAGGCCGCCCAGCAGGCGGGCCATGTTTTTGCCCTTGAACAGGACATCAAGACCCAAATCCAGCATAGCGCAGCCTCCTTTCGATCAGGCTGCCCACAATGGACACCGGCAGCAGAATGATAAGGTAGAACACCACCAGCAGGAACAGACATTCGATGGTTTTGGAGTACATGCCGATCAGGTCCTTTGCCGTGAACATCAGGTCCATCAGGCTGATGGCGCTGAACACGCTGGTCTCCTTGAGCAGGAAGATCACATTTGCCATGAAAGCCGGCATACTGGTGGACATGGCCTGCGGCAGAATGATGTAGCGCATGGTCTGCCAGCGGTTCATGCCAAGGCTGTAGGCACTTTCGGTCTGGATGGGCTCAATGGCTTCCAGACCGCTGCGGAACGCTTCGGCCATGTAGCTGCCGCCCAGAAACGCCAGACCGGCAATGCCGCAGATCTCGGCATTGGTGCGGATACCCACCTTGGGCAGGCCATAATAAATGAAGAACAGCTGCACCAGCAGCGGTGTGTTGCGGGACAGCTGGATGTAAACACCCACGATCTGCCGCAGAACGGGCACCTTGTCATACTGGATCACTGCGCAGGCAAGGCCAATGATGATGGCAAAAATGATGCCTGCAACGCCCAGCCGCACGGTAAGTACAGCGGCCTTCTGGTAGAGCGGCAAATATTGCTGGATCGCATTCCAGTCCATTGCCGGATTCCTCCCTTGTATCCTGATTTGCGGGTCAAAACAAAACGCCCGGAAGCTCCCTCTTCAAGTAAGCTCCCAGGCGGTCAGCGACAGATCCTTCTGCGTGTTCCCACACAGAATATGCAGATATGCTCACACGGCATACCATACTGCAGGGCGGCCGGTCCGGGAAGCGTTTGCGGTACAACAACACATTGCGCAACAACACATCATAGCCGTTTCCTCCCTGAATGATCTCAATTTTCGGATTTGCTCGACCCGATGCACGTAGTTTACACCCTATTACCCATTATGTCAATATGATTATGGGACTTCTTTCGATTCTTTGCTCATTCAGCCTAAAATCATCTCATTCCATGTGTAAATTTTATTCATTTTTCAACTTGACCGTATGCGTCGTGCGGACAGCAAAAAGCCCTCCCGTCGGGGGGGGGAGGGCCGGGCCGGACAAAGATTTTTTAGGAAAGTTTAAGAAACAGCCGGTTTTGCTTTCTGCTGCCATATGCTCCCCTCCTGCCTTTTCTTTTATAAATAAGTATCATGATCTCCCGGGAAAAGTGCAACCCAAAGGCACCGGCTTGTGCAAAAAAGCCGGTGCCTTTGGGCGGGAATATTTTACAGGTTCAGCAGCACATTGGCCCGGAAAACGTTGCCGCCCGTTTCCACCGTCAGATTGCCGTGATACCTGTGCACGGCAGTTTCGACGGAAACAAGGCCGATGCCCTGTCCGTCATGCTTGGTAGAGTGCAGAACGCCGCCCTGCTTTTTCAGCACGCCATCGTAGCGGTTCTCCACCATCAGGCCCATCATGGCCGGGCTGAGCATCCGGGCCAGCACCTTGACCTGCCGTTCTTCCGGCGGCAGCTTCTGGCTGGCATGGAGCGCATTTTCCAGCAGGTTGCCAAGAATGGTGCACAGGTCGGCCTCCGGCAGGGGCAGGAGCTTAGGCAGTTCCAGCTTCCATTCGATCTGGATGCCCTGTTTCCGGGCCTCGTAGTCGTAGTGGCCGGCAAGCGCATCCACCGCAGCGTTGACGCACAGGGTGGGTCTGGCATCGCTGAGTTCGCTCTCGTACTGGCTCAGGTAGCTTTTCAGTTCATCCAGCCGCCCGGCCTCGGTCAGGCCAGAGATCACATGCAGGTGCTGGCGGAAATCGTGCCGCAGGTGGCGGGTCTGTTCCAGATAGCTGCGCAGCTCCATATAGCGGCGGGACTCCACGGCCAGCAGCTGGTTTTCGCGGTCCAGCTGGGAGCTGCGGGCATACTCCTTTGCCACGCGGTACATCTCGTACAGCAGCAGAAAGATGCCCAGCAGCGAGATGCTCACTGCCAGCACCGCGATGATGCGGATGCGGTTCATCAGGATGACGCCGATCTCCTTCGGCATACAGAACACCAGAAACGCCGCGTACAGTGCCGGCAGCGGCCATGCCGACTCCCAGAAGGCTTCGCCGTGGTACTCCTGCAGCAGCCACCGGCTCCAGCGCACTGCCGTAAAACGGAAGATGACGCTGAGTATCACCGAGAGGGTCAGGCAGATGACCGAGGTGCTGGGCAGAAACACCGGCTGTGCATTGTCCAGCTCAGCTTCCGCGTTCAGCACAATGGCAAGCAGGGTGCACACAGACATCATCACCGCCGACACTGAGAACAGAAACATGGTCTGGCTGATCGATACTTCCCGGTCGGTGCGCCAGCGCAGCAGCCAGAAGCTGATGATGAGCAGCGGGATGAGCAGGAAGTTCGTTTCTATGTCCAGCATGCAGCACACCGCTGCGCCAGCCAGACCCATCAGTGTGATCGCCGACGCACCGATGGCATAGGTTTTACGCGGTGCACGCAAGTGCTCCTGCAGCGAGGCAAGGCAGAGGTATTCTGCCGGATACATCATTGCAAATTCCAGAAAAAAACGTCCAAACAATGCAAAATTCACAAGCGCTCTCCTTTCCGGGTCAGAATTCCCGCTGCATACCACGGAACTGGTACTGCGTAAATTGGGCAAGCAGGCTGTTTTTGTCCTTCTGCCGCACCGGCAGATGGGTCCCATCCAGCATTTCAATGCAGTCGCCCTCAAACCGCAGCACCTTGGACATGTTGATGATCACGCCGCGGTTGCACACCAGAAATTCTGGCTGGGTCTGAAGCTGTTCCTGCACCTGTGCAAAATTTGCCGTGGCCCGGCACTCGCCGTCATCCGTGACCACACGCACATAATGGTTCTGTGCCGTAGCATAGTAGATCTTGGTCAGCGGCAGCCGCACGATCTGCCGGGCAATGCGCACCTCCAGCTCCGGCTGCTGGCGGCACAGCACCCGCCGCAGCTCCCCTGCCAGCTGCTCAAACTTTTCTTCCTTATAAGGCTTGAGCAGATAATCGAATGGATGTACCGGAAAGGCATCCCACACGTACTCCGGCGAGGATGTCACAAACACGATCAGCAGGTCCGGGTCGGCCGCACGCAGCCGCTGCGCCGTCTCAATGCCATTGGTGCCCTCCATGCAGATGTCCAGAAACACCACCTGATACCCTTCGCGCCCGCCGGCCCGCAAAAATTCATCTCCGCTGGCAAAACAGCTGCAGGATATGTTCTCATTTTCAAATGCCTTTTTCAGCAGCTGTTTCAACCGTTCGGCATCCGGCTTGCTGTCTTCCACGATCGCCGTCTGCAGGTTCATTGCTACACCCCCTGTTCCTTCTGCTTCCCTGTTTTTTATATTATAGCACAAGTTCCGCCTTCCGTGGTCTGCCATTCGCGCACAAAACAGCCCGTTTCGCGCAGGTTGCGGCAGTGGGCAGAAATTTTTTTGTGTTTTCCTGCTGCAATGCAAAACAAAAAAGGCACCACACAATGTGTGATGCCTTTCTGATCTGGTGGAGATTACCGGGATCGAACCGGAGAACGAAGTGACAGCTGTTCGCATTGACTTCGTTGCACAATATGGATATAATATAATTAGAATTTTACTATTATAGATCGTTCAGGAGCAGGAGGTGCTTTTATGAATATCCGTCCATCTGCAGCGATTCGTCAGAACTATAACGAGATCGCCGATCTGTGCAGAGAAACCGCTGAGCCGATTTTTCTCACCAAAAACGGCGAGGGTGACTTGGTCGTCATGGACATCGAAACCTACAACCGCCGTGAAAAAATGCTGAAGCTCCGTGAAGAGCTGCTTTCCGTGGAAGAGGACCGGATGCGTGGAAGCGAGGGCTATTCGATCGACGAGGTCACTTCCATGATGCGCAGTGCGATCAAGGAGGCCGCCGGACATGGAGCAGCAAAATAAATACCGCGTGATCGTGTCAGCACGGGCTGCTCAGATGCTGGTGTCCCATGCCGCATTTCTGGCACAGGTCAGCCCTGCAGCAGCAGAGCGGCTTACAGTGGAATTTGAAAAGGCTGCAAAATCTCTGGAGCAGATGCCGCAGCGCTGCCCATGGCTCAAAGGCGAATACATTCCTAAAAATGCTTACCGATTTATCTTGTTTGAAAAACGCTATATGCTTATCTTCCAGATCGTAGATCATACGGTTTATGCAGATCATGTGGTAGATTGCAGACAGGATTACGGCTGGCTCATCCGATGATCAACAAAGGCGGTGGCTTTCCCTTTTGTGGGAAGCTCCCGCCTTTTTCTGCGTCTGTATAAAAAGAAAAGCACCATACTTCCTACGAAGTACAGTGCTTTTTGGGTGGAGAATACCGGGCCAATTCTGATCACGGTGACCCTCTTGCAGTCCATGCACGGCGCTCCCCTGGGTGAGCTAAGCCCTCACTCGTTTGGCAACAACAAAAAAGGCACCACACAATGTGTGATGCCTTTCTGATTTGGTGGAGAATACCGGGATCGAACCGGTGACCTCTTGCATGCCATGCAAGCGCTCTCCCAGCTGAGCTAATCCCCCAGATGTTCGTGCCGTGCCTGACGACGTGATTTATTATATCAGCACATCCGGGAGTTGTCAACTGTTTTTTGAAAAATTCTGCAGCAGTTTGTCTGCCATCGGGAAATTGTTTTTGAACGGGTTATTCTCATTCCATCCCTGCGCCGTTTTCCCACAACCTGCTAAGTTTTTATGCAAACAAAAACCCCGCACAAAACAATTGCTTGTCTTGTGCGGGGTCCCTAGCTCTTTTTATCTGACACAGCAAGCGCTATGTCAAATCAAACCATCTGTCCTATTCAGGAAAGATTAGTTATTAGAGAGTGGGCAGAGTGCCTTTCTTAGTTTCCAGACCGATGGAGCCGCTGCCCAGGGTGTAGATAGCGGACAGGCCGCCCAGGATCTGCATGCCAGCGTTCAGAGCGCCAACAGCAAAGCCCCAGTTGCCGCCGAAGGTGTTGTAGCCCTTGTTGTAAGCCTTATCCAGATTCTTAACAGAGAAGCCGATCACATCGCCGGGAACGTAGTTGCCATCGAACAGCTGGCCCAGAATGGAGCTGGTGTACGCATCCAGGAAAGAGTTGCCAACGATCTTGATCACGTTAGCGGAAACGTTCTGCCAGTTCTCAGTGGTCATGACAGGAGCCAGGACATCAACCAGGCTACCACCAACAACGTAGGTCATCTCGTTTTCTGCAACAGCAGAGAAGTTTGCAGGCATCATCATAATGAATTTCTCCCTTCAAATTTAGAAAGATATTTGCAAGCCATTTGTTTGGCTTACGTCCCTTACTAGGATGGCAATAATATACCACACTTTCCAGAAATGTTCAAGTACTTTTTTGAAAAAAATGTGAAAAATGTGATAGACTGTGAAAATCCGGTCTCAAAATTCTTACAGAAGCCGCTTTTTTGCACACAGCGACATGGTTTTTTGCGGAATTGGAAGATACTGGAATTTGAAAGGGATCGTGTATGAAAACCGTGATCTATCTGGACGAACTGCTGCTGACGAACTTTCTGGCCGCAGCAGCGCTGCTTTTGGGCGCAGGGCTTTTGTGTGCGCGGCAGTGCAGCGGCCTGCGGCTGATGGCGGGCAGTGCGGCAGCGGCAGCAGCTTCGCTGGGCATTCTGCTGCCGGAGCTGCCCGGCCCTGCAGCTTTCCTTTATAAGGTGTTCACCTGCTGTGCTGCTGTAGCTGCGGCTTACGGCGTGCCGGGCCTGCGCAATTTTGTGCAGCTGTGTGTGTGGTATCTGCTGCTGAACCTGCTGCTGTGCGGAGCCGTGCTGCTGCCCGGAGTGCAAAGCGCAAATCTCTGCGTCTATCTGCCGCTGTCTCCGGGCCGGCTGCTGCTGTGCTGCGGTGCAGTGCTTGCCGTGCTGCGCGGCGTACTGTTCTGCTTTGGCCGTGCAGGCACCCGCTGCATTGCCGCTGTGCTGGAGCTGGAAGGTGCAGTCCTCTCCGTACAGGCTTTCTGCGACACTGGCTTCTCAGTGCAGGACCCGCTGACCGGGCAGGCAGTGGTTCTGGTCTATTATCCTGCCGTGCGCAGCGCCCTGCCGCAGGAGCTGCGCACATTCCTGGACCGTTATTTTGCCTGTGGCACGGCACCGCCGCCGGAGCTGCGGGTGCGGCTGGTGCCCTGCACCACCATTGCCGGGCACTGTGTGCTGCCTGCCGTTCCGGCCAAGGCCCTGCGCACCAGCAAAGGCAGTGCAGCGGGCATTCTGGCCGCATTCTGCCGCCCGGAAACGCAGCAGCCATGGACAGCTCTGCTGGGCAGCGAACTGGCCGTACAGCTGGGCATCCGCTGAGAAGCGTTTGATGCGATCGATATCTATAGATGTACAGGAGGGGTATTCATGTTTCATGTTCTGCACCGGTTCTGGCGTTGGCTCCTTGCACGGCTGGGCTATTGCGGCGGCGCACATTTTCTGGCGGGCGCGCCCAGCCTGCCCCCGCCCCTGACCCCGGAACAGGAAAAAGTCCTGCTCTCCCGTATGGCTGCAGGCGATGCCGCTGCCCGGGACGACCTGATCACCCACAACCTGCGGCTGGTGGTGTACCTTGCCAAAAAGTACGAAAGCAGCGGTGTGCCTGCCGAGGACATGATCAGCATTGGCACCATCGGGCTGATCAAGGCGGTGAACACCTTCACGCCGGAGCGCAGCATCAAGCTGGCCACCTACGCCAGCCGCTGCATCGGCAATGAAATTCTGATGTACTTACGCAAAAGCTCCAACCGCCGTCAGGAAGCCAGCATCGACGAACCGCTGAACGTGGATGGCGACGGCAACGAGCTGCTGCTTTCTGATATTCTGGGCAGTGATGAGAACCAGATCAGCCAGCGGCTGGAGCAGGATGCGGAGCGCGCTGTGCTTCGCCGGGCCGTGGACAGCCTGTCCCCGCGGGAACGGCAGATCATGGAGCTGCGCTTTGGTCTGGCGGACGGCATTGAGCGCACCCAGAAGGAGGCCGCCGACGCACTGGGCATCAGCCAAAGCTACATTTCCCGGCTGGAAAAACGGATCATCCATACCTTAAAAGTACAATTGGAAAACGAGTGAGGTGAAAAAACGCGGACTGCCGCCCGCTGGGCTTGACAATCCACGCTGATTTGCGTATAATAAAACTACAAAAGGCGCTGGCCCTGCAAACGGCTAGTTCCTTACCGGATTAGTCAAGAAAAGATGACCGCTCGGATTGGGACTCGAGGCGGTCATTTTTTCTTTTTGTCATCACTGTGAGAAACAGTCCATGTAATTTCAAACGTAACGTAGATTGCTCCGCCGAGAAGCGTGAGCAGAAGCACGACCTGTTCAAACGTCATGGTGCATCCCCCCTTTCCGCCCTTGGGCATCCGGGGAGAACGAGATCTTCAAGAAAAAATCGTCTTTAGCCGGCACCCAAGTACCGGTAAGGACTAGCCGCCTGCGTTTGTGGGCACAGCGCCTGATGGCGGCGTTGCCGCCGCAAATACAGCATATCATAAATCTGCACGAAAAACAATATTTTGCCGCGCTTTCCTGTCAAACGGGAAAGCGCACAGTTTTTTCCACGCATACAATGCCGCTGCGCATCCCATACTCCCGGTGAAGATCAAAACAGACCGGGGGCGTTTGGATGTACAACAAAGTGGAGCTGTGCGGCATGAACACTGCAAAGCTGCCTGTGCTGACCGAAGCCGAAAAGCGGGAACTGCTGGCCCGCGCCCACGCCGGTGATGCAGCAGCCCGGGAACAAATGGTGGAAGGCAACCTGCGGCTGGTGCTCAGCGTGGTGCAGCGGTTCGCCCAGCGCGGCGAAAATCTGGACGACCTGTTTCAGGTGGGGTGCATCGGGCTGATCAAGGCCATCGATCATTTTGACCCCGCCCAGCCGGTGCGCTTTTCCACCTACGGTGTACCCATGATCATTGGCGAGATCCGGCGTTTTCTGCGGGACAACAATGCCCTGCGGGTGAGCCGCAGCCTGCGGGATACCGCCTACCGGGCCATGCAGAGCCGTGAAGCGCTGGAAAAGCAGCTTGGCCGCGAGCCGACCATGGACGAGATCGCGCAGGCGGCGGGCCTTGCCCGGCGCGAAGTGACCGCCGCGCTGGAATCGGTGGTGGAGCCGATCAGTCTGGAAGAGCCGGTGTACACCGATGGCGGCGATGCGATGTATGTGATCGATCAGGTGCGGGACCCGGACGGCGAGGACAGCTGGATCAGCGGGCTGCAGTTCCGGCAGACCGTGGCCGGGCTGACCCCGCGGGAAAAGCGGATCATGGAGCTGCGCTACCTGCAGGGCAAGACCCAGATGGAGGTGGCGCAGGAGATCGGCATCAGTCAGGCACAGGTCAGCCGGTTGGAAAAAGGCGCACTGAGCCAGTTCCGCACCCGGGACTGAACCTAAAAAAGACGGCACAGCTTCCGTTTTGTTCGGAAGTGTGCCGTCTTTTATCTGCGGCTGTATTTGCGCCGGGTGGCCGCACCGCCGCGCAGATGCCGCTCTGCCTTATTGCAGGCCAGAACCGCCCGCACCTGCCGGAACAGCTCCGGCTGCAGCGTCCGCAGCCGCACCGCAACATCCTTGTGCACGGTGGACTTGCTGCACCCGAACACCGCTGCCGCCGCACGCACTGTGGCCCGGTTGGCCGCGATATATTCGCCCAGCTGTACCGCCCTCTGTTCGGGGTCTCCCTTCATATCCAGACTCCTCCCATTGTGAACTTATGGTACAGCCTATGCACAGGCCGGGGCAGATATGTTCCGCCGGGGCTTGACTTTTGCGCCGGACGCGCTATACTTTTGCATGGACATAAAAACAGGGGTGCCGAAAGGCTGAGATCCGCGTTTTGCGGAGTACCCTTTTACCTGACCGGACAATGCCGGCGTGGGAGTTTGCAGAACTGTCCGTTCTTTCACAAACCCCGTGCGCCTGCTGGAAAGCGGGCGCATTTTGTTTTTGTGTACTATCGTTCTGAGAAGAGGAATCCCTATGACCAAAACCTATTCCAAGACCCGCATTCTGGTGGAGGGTGCGCTGATGATCGCTCTGTCCACCGTTTTGAGCATGATCCAGATCCCGCTCATGCCCCACGGCGGTTCCATCACCCTGTTCAGCATGGTGCCCATTCTGGTAATGAGCTACCGCCACGGCGCAAAGTGGGGCATCATGACCGCTTTCGTCAACAGCCTGATCCAGCTTGTGCAGGGCCTTGGCAATCTGGCATACTGCCAGACCCTCACGGCACAGGTGGGCTGCGTGCTGCTGGACTACCTTCTGGCCTTCACGGTGCTGGGCTTTGCCTGCCTGATCGCAAAGCCTTTCCGCAACCGCACCGTGGGTGTCGGTGTCAGCGCCTTTGTGGTGTGCCTGCTGCGCTTTTTGTGCAGCTTTCTGTCCGGTTACATCGTCTGGAAGGACTACGACTACGCTTTCAGCTGGATGACCGAGATCGGCTTTCCCGGCATCTCCAACATGAGCGTGGACGGTCTGTGCTGGCTGTACAGTGCCGTGTACAACGCCACCTACATGCTGCCCGAAGCCATTCTGACCACGGTCCTTGTGGTGATCCTGATCCGTGTCGCACCGCAGATCTTCGACCCGCAGAACGCAAGAGCGTAAGTTTTTTCGCAGTCATTTTTCCCGCCGGGAAGGGCATTTCCCCGGCGGGAATTTTTTTGCAGAAAATCCCAAAAAAGCTGTTGACAATCCGGCAAAGCGCTGGTATAATTACTCCTGTCGTCAGGCACGGCACAAACATCTGGGGGATTAGCTCAGCTGGGAGAGCGCTTGCATGGCATGCAAGAGGTCACCGGTTCGATCCCGGTATTCTCCACCAGAAGGAAAAGCACCGCACGGAAACGTGTGGTGTTTTTTGTTGTTACCGACCAAAGGAGAAACTATGAGCTACGCGATCGTATTCAGCAGTAAAACAGGCAACACAAAATTATTGGCAGACACGCTGCACGCCTGTCTGCCACAGGAAAACTGCTGCTATTTTGGCACCCCGGACCCTGCTGCCATGGAAGCAGACGACCTCTATGTGGGCTTCTGGACAGACAAGGGAAACGCTGACGAAAGCACTTTGGACTTTTTGAAGCAGCTGCACGGCAAAAATATCTTCCTTTTTGGCACCGCCGGCTTTGGCGGCAGTGAGGAGTATTTCAACAAGATCCTGAAAAAGGTGGAGCGTTCACTGGACAGGAGCAACACGGTCTTCGGCCGTTATATGTGTCAGGGCAAGATGCCGCTTTCGGTACGCCAGCGGTATGAGGGCATGAAAAAGCAGCCGATCCATCTGCCCAATCTGGATGCACTGATCGAGAATTTTGACAACGCCCTTTCTCACCCGGATGCAGAAGATCTGGAACGGTTAAAGCAGGCGGTAAAATGATCAAAAGGCAGCGGTTTTCCTCAAACAGAGGAAGCCGTTGCCTTTTTTGCTTAGCGGATGATCCTACGCTCCTGCCTGCGGCTCCGCGGTTCTTATCCCACGCTTCTTTTATAAAAGAACAGGTACTGCTGCACGATGCCTGCTTCCAGCCCGAACTGCGGGAACGGGTCCTGCCCGGCAAACTCGTCCCGGATGAGCCGTTCGATCCAGACATCCACCGGCACACGGCCCACACGGCCATAGCCGAACAGACACACGCAGTTTGCCACCTTTTTGCCAACACCGTCCAGTTCCATCAAACGGGCAAAAAGTGCTTCATCGGGCAGGGAAGCCAGCTTCTTCAGGTCCAGTGTGCCCTCTGCCGCCTGCTGCGCCGCATGCAGCACGTAGCGGGTGCGGTAGCCAAGACCGCACTCCTGCAGCGCCTGCTCCCCGGCACAGCAGAGCGCTTCTGCTGTCGGGAACGCATACACCGGCCCTTCGCTATCGCTGCCCAGCCGCTCGCCAAACCGCTCCGAAAGCAGCTCTACCGCCCTGCGGATAGCCGGGATGCTCTTTCGCTGCGAGATGATGAAGCTGACCAGCATCTCCCACTCATCCTGACGCAGCACCCGGATGCCCCGGCCGTATTCCATGGCACGCTGCAGAAAGTCGTCCCGGCTGTCCAGCTTTCCGCGCAGGGCGGCATAGCTGCGGCCAAGGTCGAAGTAACCGTGCCAGAAGGTTTCCCATGCGCCCGGCTCACACCGCACCGTGTAGGTTCCGCTGCGCAGTGGTCTGAGGTAAAGCAGCTGTCTCCCGGAAACAAACCGATACCAGCCCTCCGCCTGCTTCCGGGGGCGAAAGCACTGGCCGCTTTCCAGAATTTTGTCCGGGTCGAAATCATCCCGGATCTGAACCGTGTTCTCTTCCAGCTCCATTGCCCCCATCACAGCTCCAGCTCCCGGTACACTTCGCCTTCCAGCGTTTTCCAAAGGAAAGTCTCCCCTTCCAGTGTCATATAGCTATGTGCACTCCCCTCCTTCGGGATGCTCACAGAACCGGGGTTCAGGTAGAGATTGCCTTCGCCGAACTCTGTCCACGCCGGAATGTGGGTGTGGCCATGCAGCAGGACATCCCCCGGAGCCAGCGGCGGCAGGTTTTTCAGGTTGTGCACATGACCGTGGGTAGCGTAAACGAGCCGCCTGCCCACCGGCAGCACCGCATAGTCGGCCAGAATGGGAAAATCCAGCACCATCTGATCCACCTCAGCGTCACAGTTGCCCCGCACGCACAAAAGCGCCGGCTTCAGCCCGTTCAGGAGCGGGATGACCTCCTTCGGGGCATAACCCTCCGGCAGGTCGTTGCGGGGGCCGTGATACAAAAGATCCCCCAGCAAAAGCAGCCGATCTGCTCTCTCCCGCTCAAACGCTTTGATCATTTTTTTGCAATAAAACGCCGACCCGTGCAGGTCGGATGCGATCATCCATTTCATGGCAGGATTCTCCTTATTTTATAAAGTATCTATTTTTATTTTAGCCTCCCGGTGAAAAATGGTCAAGTCTATAAAAGTCATACTTTATCTGTTTGACCTCTTGACATCTGCCGGAAGCCGTGTTATCCTACAGTTAATAAAATTCGTGTGGATTTTTACAGCAGTATGCTACTTTTCGCCACACAATGACTTCAAAAAAGCCATTGTGTGGCTTTTTTGCGTCTGCTTTTATCTTCGAGCAGTCTCGCCCTGACGATTCCGCGGCTGCAGTAATTCATTCCTTTTCTCTACAGGAGCAATGCAAACACTATGAACGAGACCTTTATGAAAGAAAAACCGGTGCTGCCGCTGTTGGTATCCATGGCGCTGCCCAATGTTATTTCCATGCTGGTGAACAGTCTGTACAACATCGTGGACAGCCTGTTCGTGGCCCGCATCAGCGAAGACGCCATGACTGCGTTGTCGCTGGTGTTCCCGATCCAGAATTTTGCCAACGCCATCGCCATCGGCTTCGGTATCGGCATCAATGCCATGATCGCACTGTACCTTGGCGCGGGCGACCACAAAAAGGCCGAGACTGCCGCCACCCACGGTATGGCGCTGAGCCTGATGCACGGCATTCTCATCACCATTGTCAGCATTGTCATCATGCCGGGCTTTTTGCGCCGGTTCACCAGCGACGCAGGCCTGATCGCATCCGGCATCACCTACTCCACCATCGTATTCCTGTTTGCCACCATCAACATGGCGGCACTGGCCTTTGAAAAGATGTTTCAGGCCGTGGGCCGCATGAAGGTGACTATGGCGGCGCTGATCTTTGGCTGTGTGTGCAATATCCTTCTGGACCCCATCCTGATCTTCGGCCTTGGCCCGGTGCCTGCCATGGGCATTGCGGGTGCGGCCCTTGCCACCGGCATCGGCCAGCTGCTGAGCCTGTGCGTTTACCTTTTCGTTTACGTCCGTACTGAGCTGCCTATCCGACTGCGCCGCAGCTGCCTGCGCCCGGATGCTGCACTGGACGGCAAACTGTATGCCATCGGCGTGCCGGCCATCCTCAATCTGGCCCTGCCCTCTCTGCTGGTTACCTTCCTGAACGGCCTGCTGGCGGGCTTTTCCCAGAGCTACGTGGTGGTGCTGGGCATTTACTACAAGCTGCAGACCTTCCTGTATCTGCCCGCCAATGGCATCGTGCAGGGTATGCGCCCGCTCATTGGCTACAATTACGGTGCCAAACAGCACGCCCGCGTGAAAAAGCTCTACGAACTCACCCTCATCATGAGTGCTGCCATCATGGCTGCGGGCACGGTCATCTGCCTGTTCGCTTCCCGCCCGCTGATGCAGCTGTTCACTTCCAACCCCGAAACCGTCGCCATCGGCCAGACTGCCCTGCGCATCATCTGTCTGGGCTTTGTGGTTTCTGCCGTATCCACCACCTCTTCCGGTGCACTGGAAGGCCTTGGCAAGGGCGCAGAATCGCTGGTCATCTCGCTGTGCCGCTACATCGTATTCATCATGCCGCTGGCCGCTGTGCTGTGCCATTTCCTTGGTGCCAACGGCGTGTGGCATGCATTCTGGATCACCGAAGTGCTGTCCGCCATCGTGGCTTACCCGGTGTACCGCAAGGCAGTTGGAAAGTGCTGAGCCTTCTTGAAAGCGCTGGACGGCGAAGGACAAGTAAAATAAAATAGTTTCAAGCAGTTGAGGGAGAGTTTGCCAAAAATCCTCCCTCTTTTTTGTGCATTTTATTTGACAGTACGCAAAAACTGCGGTAAAATAAGGTGTTTGTTTTCCGGCATTTCGGCTGGAAAAGCGCAATTTAACAGAGGATGTGGGAAAAATATGATCGAGACGATCACGGCCGTCAATCAGGCGGTCAACCAATTCATCTGGGGCGTGCCCGCCATGGTGTGCATCATCGGCGTAGGCCTGCTCCTGAGCGTTCGCACGGGCTTTTTGCAGATCCGCAAATTTCCCTACGCCATCAAGATCACCATTGGACGCATGTTCCGCAAAAAAGACGCTTCCGATGGCGCCATGACTCCCTTTCAGGCAGTGTGCACCGCGCTGGCCGGCACCGTGGGCACCGGCAACATTGCCGGTGTGGCAGGCGCGATCGCCATTGGCGGACCGGGTGCCGTGTTCTGGATGTGGTGTTCTGCCCTGCTGGGCATGTGCACCAAGTTTGCCGAGGTCACGCTGGCGGTGCACTACCGTGAGCGCAGCGAGGCGGGCGAATGGGTAGGCGGCCCCATGTACTACATTAAAAACGGCCTGAGCAAGCATTGGCAGTTTCTTGCTGTGCTGTATTCCCTGTTTGGCGTGCTGACCGTGTTTGGCACCGGCAATGCCACACAGGTAAATACCATCGTTGCCGCTATCGATACCGCTCTGCTGGAGTACGGCGTGGTGGGCGGCGGTGCGCTTTCTACCCTGAACCTCGTGGTTGGCATCGCAGTGGCCATGCTGGTGGCCATGGTGCTGCTGGGCGGCATCAAGCGCATTGGCAGCGTGAGCGAAAAGCTGGTGCCCTTTATGGCTCTGTTCTACATCGTGCTGTCCGTGGGCGTTATGGTGCTGAACTTTGAGCGCCTGCCCTATGTGTTCGAGTCCATCATTGCGGGCGCGTTCAACCCGGCAGCGTTCACCGGCGGCACCATCGGCAGCCTGTTCGTCAGTATGCAGAAGGGTGTGTCCCGCGGCATTTTCTCCAACGAGGCCGGCCTTGGCACCGGTTCCATTGCCCACGCCTGCGCCGACACCAAAAAGCCGGTCAAGCAGGGCATGTTCGGCATCTTTGAAGTGTTTGCCGATACCATCGTCATCTGCACCCTGACTGCCATGGTCATTCTGTGCAGCGGTACCACCGTGAACTACGGCACCGCAGCCGGTGCAGAGCTGACCATCAGCGGCTTTACCACCACCTACGGCGGCTGGGCTTCCATCTTTACCGCTGTGGCCCTGTGCTGCTTTGCTTTTTCCACCATCATCGGCTGGGGCCTGTATGGTTCCCGGTTCCTGGTGTTCCTGTGCCGCAGCGATAAGGTGGCAAAGCCCTTCTTTCTGGTCTACTCCTTTGTGTCCATTCTGGGCGCAACGATGGATCTGGGCCTGCTGTGGAGCATCGCCGATACCTTCAACGGCCTGATGAGCATTCCGAACCTGCTCGCGCTGCTGCTGCTTTCCGGCACGGTGGTCAGGCTGACCAAAGAATTTTTTGCATCGGAGGGCTGATTGCCCACAATAAAAAGAGGCTGTTGCACTTTCGGCTAAAACGATGTGCGGCAGCCTCTTTTGTTATTCGGGCAGGTGTACCGGTACCCGCGCCACACAGTGCACCCGGCAATCGCCGTCCTTGCGGGTATTTCCTGCCGCGGGAGCGGGTGGTGCGCCTGTGGGAGGGCTTCAAAAAGCGTCTCGGCCTTTGCCGATAAAAGCATCCGAACATGCGAAAAAGCTGTTGCAAGACAGCTCTCCAAAAACATTGTACGAAACCCGGAACTTTTTCAGGGCTAAACAGCTCTAAAAAGGTTCCGGGTCTTTGATTTTTCGCAATTTCCCTGCGCAGGCTGCTACCGCATTTTTTCAATCCCCTTATTCTGCCCGCGTCCGGCTCTTTTCAACCCGGACAGTTCATGTTACAATATACATTAGAAATAAAAAATGAATCGAGGGAATGAACCTTGGATTTTTATGGTACCATCGGCCCGGCCTGCGCACAGCCGGCGATCTTGCAGCACATGGTGGAAGCCGGCATGACCGGCATTCGCATGAACCTTTCCCACGGGCCGCTGGCGGCGCACACCGACTGGCTGGCCATGATCCGCGCAGCCGGCATCCGCCAGCTGCTGATCGACCTGCAGGGGCCGGAACTGCGCATCGGCACGCTGGCAGAGCCTGTTGCTCTGGTTGAGGGCAGCTCTGTACGCCTTGGCGCAGACGGCGTACCTTGCCCGGCAGCTCTGGTACAGGCGGCTGCGCCCGGGCAGCAGCTTCTGCTGGACGACGGCAAGCTTCTGGTGCAGGTCACACAGGCATTGCCGGAAGCCCTTGTGTGCACCGTGGTGCGCGGCGGCACCCTGCAGAGCCGCAAAAGCATTGCTGCACCGGGCCTTGCGGTGCCCTCGCCTACCCTGACGGAGGAAGACCTGCAGAACCTGAAAATTGCAAAGCAGTGCGGTGTTACCGGTGTGATGCTGCCTTTTGTGCGCGGCAAAGCAGATATTCTGGCCCTGCGCCATGCGCTGGAAGAAGCCGGGGCTGCGGATATCCGTATCTTTGCCAAAATTGAAAACATGACCGGTGTGCGTGCCCTGCCGGAATTCATCCACCTTGTGGATGAGGTGGTGATCGCCCGCGGAGACCTTGGCAATGCCATGCCGCTGTGGGAGCTGCCCCGCTGCCAGAAGCAGCTTTCCGCCGCCTGCCGGGCTGCAGGCGTGCCCTTTATGGTAGTGACCCAGATGCTGGACAGCATGTGCACCCGCGCCGTGCCCACCCGTGCCGAGGTGAGCGACATTTACAACGCCGTGCTGGACGGCGCGGCCAGCGTGATGCTGACCGGTGAGACTGCTGCCGGACAGTACCCGATGCAGGCCATGGAATATCTGGTGCGCACAGCGCAGACAGCCCTTGCCTGACCTTTGCGGAGTTTTTGCGCAAAAGGGATGGCGCATTGTGTCAGAATACGGTATAATAGACGTAAATATTTCTTGTTCAGAAAGGTTTTTTGCTATGGGAATCGTTGTGCTCGGTGCTGTTTTTGTGGATATCAAAGGCTATCCCCTTTCCGCCTATATTCCGGGCGGGCGCAATGCCGGCCGCATTGAGCAGGTACACGGCGGAGTGAGCCGCAACGTGGTGGAGGATATCGCCAATGTAGAGCTGCGCCCTACCTTTGTCAGTCTGGTGGACGACACCGGCATGGGACAGGATGTGATCAACAAGCTGGAGAACCACAAGGTGAACACCAAGTACATCCAGCGCGTGCCGGACGGCATGGGCACCTGGCTGGCCATCTTTGACAACGACGGCGATGTGCATGCAGCCATTTCCAAGCGGCCGGATACCACTCCCCTCACCGGCCTTTTAAAGGAAAAGGGCGACGAGATCTTTGCCGACTGCGATGCCATTGCGCTGGAGCTGGATCTGGAAAAAGATACTGTAAAACAGGTGCTGCACTACGCCAAAAAGTACAACAAAAAGGTTTTTGCGGCCATTTCCAACATGAGCATTGCCATGGAGCGCCGGGATTTCCTGCAGCAGATCGATTGCTTTGTGTGTAACCAGCAGGAAGCCGGGCTGCTGTTCTCCGATGATTACGGCCATCTGACTCCGGACGAGATGTGCAGGGTTCTGGCCGCCAATGTGCACAGCGCCAACATTCCCAGTATGGTGATCACCATGGGCGGTCAGGGTGCCGTATATGCCCGCGCCAACGGCGAGTGCGGCGTGGTGCCTGCCAAGAAGGTGGATGTGATCGACACCACCGGCGCAGGCGATGCCTTCTTTGCCGGCACCACCATCGGCCTGACCTACGGCAAAACGCTGGCCGAGTCCTGCGAGATCGGCAGCCGACTGGCCGCATCGGTCATCTGCATCACCGTGAACGTCTGCCCCCGCTTCCGCCCGCTGGAATTCGGGCTGAACATTCCGGTGGTGGATTAAAGTAATATCAGAAAGCCGGGCAGACTGCGGTCTGCCCGGCTTTCTTTTTAGGATTCGGGAAAGAGGTTTATATCATGCTTCCAGCACCTTTTTGCCGGTAACTGGATCAGGGATATCAAGCAATGCCAGAATGATGGCCATGCGGATATACACGCCATTGTGCACTTGATCAAAGTAGGCGGCACGCGGGTCGTCATCCACATCCTTTTTGATCTCGTCGATGCGGGGCAGCGGATGCAGCACCGGCATATCCTGCGGTGCCTTCTGCAGCAGCGCTTCGTCCAGCTGGTAGCAGCCTTTCAGGCGCAGGTATTCTTCCTCGTTGAAAAAGCGCTCCTGCTGGATACGAGTCATGTACAGCACATCCAGATGCGGCAGCTCGGCTTCAAGGTCAGCCGTTTCCTTATAGATCTGATGGGTCGGCTCCAGCGATTCATTCTTCACATACTGCGGCAGGCGCAGATCTTCCGGCGAGATGAACACGAACCGGTTGCCCTCAAACTGGCTCAGCGCAGCGGTCAGGGAGTGGACCGTGCGGCCAAACTTGAGGTCGCCGCAGAAGCCGATAGTCAAATGATCCAGCCGCCCCTTGCGCTGGCGGATCGTCATGAGGTCGATCATGGTCTGGCTGGGATGCGCGTGCCCACCGTCGCCTGCATTGATCACCGGCACACGTGCAGAAAGGGATGCCCGCAGCGGTGCGCCCTCTTTGGGGTGGCGCATGGCGATCACATCGGCGTAGTTGCTCACCACGCGGGCGGTGTCCTCCACCGTCTCGCCCTTGCTGGCGGAAGAAAGCTGTGCCCCTGCAAAGCCCAGTGTCTTGCCGCCCAGCCGCAGCATGGCCGATTCAAACGAAAGGCGGGTGCGGGTGGAAGGCTCATAGAACAGGGTGGCCAGAATGCGCCCATCGCACAGGTGAGCATAGGGTGCCGGGTCGGCCTCCATCCGGTCGGCAAGATCCAGAAGGGCCAGCTGCTCTTCCAGAGAAAAGCTGTTGGGCTCAATAAAGTGTCTCACAGCCATTCTCCTTTCAGCACGAACTTCTCGCGCTCGGCTCCGGTAGAGACGAACTGGATCTCATGGCCCAGCTGCTTTTCCAGAAATTCCACGTAAGCCTTGGCCTCTTTGGGCAGCTCATCCCAGCTCTTGCAGCCGGAGATATCCTTGTTCCAGCCTGGCAGCATAGTGACCACCGGCTTTACACGGTCAAGGTCGGACAGCGGGTCGAAGCTGGGGACTTGCACGCCATCCAATGTGTAACCGGTGATCACCGGGATCTCTTTCATGCTGCTGAGCACATCCAGCTTCGTCAGGGCGATCTTGTCTGCGCCCTGACAGGTAAGGCCGTAGCGGCTGGCCACACAGTCGAAGGGGCCGACACGGCGCGGACGGCCGGTGGCCGCACCATACTCGCCGCCTGCCTTGCGCAGCTGTTCATTCCAGTCCTCGCTCATGGCGTTCTCGGCGGCAAAGGGGCCTGCACCCACGCAGGTGGAGTAGGCTTTCAGCACGCCCACCACATGGTCAAGACGGCAGTTCGGAATGCCTGCGCCCAGCGGCGCATAGGCAGCCAGCGTGTTGGAGCTGGAAGTGAACGGGAAGATACCGTAATCGATATCGCGCATGGCACCCAGCTGGGCTTCCAGCACGATGCGCTTGCCGCTGTCGTGAGCCTGCTTCAAAAATGCACCCACATCACAGATATACGGTGCAAACTGTCCGGCCTGCATCCGGCACCATTCCAGCAGAGCATCGTAGCTCATGGGTTCCTGATGATAGCAGCCACCCAGCTCCAGATTCTTGGATTCCAGGATCATGTGCAGGCGGTCCTGCACGCGCTTTTCGTCCAGATGCAGCAGATCGCCCAGACGCAGGGTCTTTTTGCGGTATTTGTCGCTGTAGGCGTAGGCAATGCCGCGGCGGGTAGAACCAAAGGCCGCACCCTTCTGGGCAAGGCGGTCCTCTTCCAAGCCGTCCTGCACCTTGTGCCACGGCATGGAGATGGTGGCCTTATCTGAAAGTTTCAGGTTTTCTGAGCCTACCTTTACGCCGCGCTCCTCAATGGCATCCATTTCTCCGGCCAGATGGTCGAGGTCGATCACCATGCCCGCACCCAGTACACAGACAACGTCCGGGTGCAGGATGCCGGAGGGCAGCAGGTTCAGGATGAACTTGCCCTGCTCCGTTACAACGGTGTGGCCGGCATTGTTGCCGCCCTGATAGCGGGCAACAACATCGGCATGTTCGGCTAACAGATCGATGACGCGGCCCTTGCCCTCATCGCCCCAATTGATACCAGTAACTGCGGTAAGCATAACTTCTTATTTACCTTCTTTTTCGTTATTTACAATAGCCTGTACCTTGGTGGGCAGACCATAGATGCTGATAAAACCGGTAGCATCACTCTGCTTGTAGTCGCCGCCGGCAGCAAAAGTTGCAATGTCCTCACGGTAGAGGGAATACGGAGACCAAACACCGGCATTGATCATGTTACCCTTGTACAACTCCAGACGCACCTTACCGGTAACGTTTTCCTGCGTGGAGGTGACGAAGGCGCTCAGAGCTTTGCGCAGGGGGCTGAACCACTGGCCGTCATAGACCAGCTCACCAAATGTGATGGCCAGCTCGCGCTTTTTGTGGGCAGTGAGCTTATCCAGCGTCAGAGTTTCCAGCACCTCATGAGCCTTATAGAGGATGGTACCGCCGGGCGTCTCGTACACACCGCGGCTCTTCATGCCCACCAGACGGTTCTCCACCACATCGTACAGGCCGATGCCATTGCGGCCGCCGATCTCATTCAGCTTGGCAATGAGGACGGCGGGCTTCATCTTTTCGCCGTTCAGGCTCACCGGCACGCCCTTTTCAAATGCCAGCTCCACGAACTCGGACTTGTCCGGTGCGGTCTTGGGGCTGACACCCAGCTCCAAAAAGCCCGGCTTATCGTACTGCGGCTCGTTGCCCGGGTCCTCAAGGTCAAGGCCCTCATGGCTCAGGTGCCACAGGTTCTTATCCTTGGAGTAGTTGGTCTCGCGGTTGATCTTCAGCGGGATGTGATGTGCCTCGGCATAGTCGATCTCTTCGTCACGGCTCTGGATATCCCACTCACGCCACGGAGTGATGATTTTCAGGTCCGGTGCAAAGTGCATGATGGCCAGTTCAAAGCGCACCTGATCGTTGCCCTTGCCAGTGCTGCCGTGGCACACGGCATCTGCACCCTCGGCACGGGCGATCTCCACCACACGCTTTGCCAGAATGGGTCGTGCAAAGCTGGTGCCCAGCAGATAGCCCTCGTAATCGGCCCCGGCCTGCATGGTGGGGATGACGTAATCCTCCACAAATTCATCGGTCAGATCTTCTACGTACAGCTTGGAAGCACCGCTTGCCTTGGCGCGCTCTTCCAGACCTTCCAGCTCGCCCTTCTGGCCCACATTGCCGCACACTGCAATGACCTCGCAGTTGTTGTAATGCTCTTTCAGCCATGGGATGATAATGGAAGTATCCAGACCGCCGGAATAGGCCAGCACGACCTTTTTGATCTCAGACATAAGAACCGCCTCCGTTCAAACCACTTTATACTTTTGAATTCCCTCTTGCAATTTTTGATTGCGGTGTTATTATACTAGCAAGCAGAGAATGTGTAAAAAGTATCCTGCACATGATCACGATACAAAATTGACATGAAAGAGGGCACGCCGCTATGTATGTGGACTGGGAATATTACAAAATCTTTTATTATGTCGCGAAATATCAGAATTTCACCAAAGCCGCGCGGGTGCTGGGCAACAACCAACCCAACATCACCCACTCGATGAACCGGCTGGAAAGCCAGCTGAATTGCGTGCTGTTCATCCGCTCCAACCGCGGCGTTACCCTTACCCCGGAGGGTGAACTGCTTTACTCCCGCATTGCATCTGCGGCGGTTCAGATTCAGGATGCAGAAGAAGAGCTGAGCGCCAGCGCCACGCTGGAACACGGTGCGATCAGCATCAGCGCTACCGAAACTGCGCTGAACATCTACCTTGCAGAAAAGCTGCGCGCCTTCCACACGGACTATCCCGGCATCCGCCTGCGCATCTCCAACCACTCCACGCCGCAGGCTTTGCAGGCCGTGAAAAACGGCGAGGTGGATTTTGCCATCATCACCACCCCTGCCGAGGTGGAAAGCGGCCTGAAAATGGTGGAGCTGAAGCCCTTTTATGAGGTGCTTGTGGGCGGCAGGACCTTTACTGCCCTTGCCAGCCAGAACCTTTCGCTGAAGGAGCTGAACAATTATCCGCTGATCTCCCTGAGCGACGAAAGCATGACCCGCGCCTTTTACCGGCAGTTCTTTCTGGATCACGGTGCGGTGCTGAAGCCGGATACCGAGGCTGCCACCACCGACCAGATGCTGACCCTTGTCAAAAGTGAGCTGGGCATTGCGTTCCTGCCCCAGCCCATGGCACAGGATGCACTGGCCCGCGGTGAGATCGTGCAGCTGCATCTGCAGGAGATCATCCCTCAGCGCTCCATCTGCCTTGTGTACGACCATCACCGCCCGCTGAACACGGCAGCCCGCAAGTTCCAGCAGATGCTGACCAAAGCGGCCCCCAAGCGCCCGTAACACAGATAACCGCCGGGCCTTTCCCTGCAAACTGATCTATACGGGACTGTTGCAAAATAGCTCTCTGAAAAAACAATGCACAAAACCCGGAACCTTTTCACAGCCAAATCGGCTTAAAAAAGGCTCCGGGTTTTTGATTTTGTGCTATTTCTTTGTGCAAGTTGCTATCGCATTTTTATTTTGCAACAGTCCCCTGTTTTATTTTTACTTTTCCTGGATCTGTTTGCCGGTGAGGTGTTCAATGGTGATCTCGTAAAGCTGCACGGCCTTGATGTCCAGCGCAATTTCCTTTTCCACCTCTTCCTTGCCGGGGTAATACTTCATGCCAAGCTCCCGCACGCGGGCCTCGGTAGCAGCGGCATCGTCGATCAGATGGCAGCGGCCAAACACCACGGTGCTCTGCACATAAGGTGCCCAGTCGCCCGGCTCAAAGTGTTCGTTGCCGTAAACGGTAAAGCATACCTTATCATTCTGTTTCAGCGCGTCCACCTTCTGGCCGGACTTTGCACCGTGGAAGTAGATTTTGTCGTGCTCCTGATCGTAGTAATAATTTACCGGGATCGCAAAGGGATAGCCGTTGTCGCCGTTCACTGCCAGCACGCCCCGCCGGGACTGCTGCAGCAGGTGCTTTGCAGCTTCTTCCGGGATGGCGCGGCTGGCTCTTCTCATGGGTCTGAACATTTTTGTTTCCTCCATGTATCGCAGGTTTGCGGTGCGCACTCATGCACCCTTGATAATGCGGATGAGGGTCTTATCCAGCTGGATGGTGCGGTTCCACGGGTTCAGGATGATGCCGCTGATCTCCGGCACGGCAAGCGCTGCATCAAACAGCTTGTCCATATCCACAAGAAAGGTGGACTGCACCGGCTCGGCTCCCTTCATTTCCTCGTCAAAGCTGGTGAATGCATACCACCAGCTTGCGTCATCGGCCGTCCGGATGGCCCGCAGCTGCATCTGTTCACTGCCCAAATTGGGCTCCACCGCCACGACAAGCTGGCCGTGCTCCTTTATGCGCCGCCGGATCACGGTAAGGGTGTGGGCCAGCTGTTCCTGTGTGGGCTCCTGCTGCAGGGCGGCTACCGCCTGCTCGATCTTTTCGTTGCCGTTCAGGCCCTTGTCTCTGGGTTGATTCATTGAGGTTGGTTCCTTTCTATTGTATTTTGGCAGAGGGAATAAGCGCAGCTCATCACAGCAGCAGATCGAACAGGCCGATCATTACCGGCATAGACACAATGGAAAGCAGAGTGGTCAGCACATACAGCGCGCTGGAATGCGCCGCATCGCGGTCATAGAGCTGAGCCATGGAGGTAACAGTAGCACAGGCAGGGGTGATGGCGGCAAGGTAGACCGTCATCAGGATGTTCTTGCCGTCGGCCACCCAGCTGGATGCATGGCAGACCCACAGCAGCACCAGAACCACCAGCGGGCATACCACCAGACGCAGCACTGTGGGCAGATAGTTGCGGCGGGTGCAGAACACCTCCCGCAGCGGCTTTTCTGCAATGGCCATACCGGCCAGCAGCATGCCCATCGGTCCCATCATGTTGCCCACTGTGCTCATGGTATTCTGCAGCGGTGCAGGCAGCACCACACGGAACCAGTACAGCAATGCACCGGCTACAATGGCGATCATGTTGATATTGGTGAGCACCTTTTTCCAGTCCAGCGCACTGCTGCCCTGCAAAAGGGAACTGGCGTGGGTCCACAGCAGCACCAGCTGCACAATGATGAATGCGCAGGAGTAAATGACATACGCATCGCCCATCAGAGCCTTGACCAACGGGATCACCAGTGCAGCGGCGTTGCTGTAGATCACATTCACCTGTTCCACGGCATCCAGCTTGAGCGGGCGGCTCAACAGGGCGCTGAGCACCAGCAGCACTACATGGATAGCCGCAGCAATCGCCATGGAGTACAAAAGGCCCTTGCGGATCTCCGGCGTATCGTCGATCTGGAATGCGTTGATGATCACGCAGGGCGTGACCAGATACACCATGACCACCGAGAGCACCCGGCTGTCGCTGGCCTTCAGCAGCCCTACCTTGACCACAGCATAGCCCATGATCAGAATGAGGAACAGCTGTGCGATCTGCTGCATCAATAACAGACTTATCTCCATTGTTTTTTCCTTTCCCCTTCCCTTTTTCAAAACCCAAAGGGAGAGCCGCCTTCCGCAAGGCAGCTCTCCCCTTTTTCTGATTTTATTTGCCGCTCGTCAGCCGCGCCACATGCAGCGCCAGATAGGCGGTTTCCTCGTTGGGCAAAAACACGCCGTACTTGCGCAGCACAAAGGTGCGTATTTTTTCCGCGCAGGTCACCGCTGCCGGATAATTCTGCTGCATCTGCTGGAACAAAAAGTCGTCTTCGCTGTCCATCAGCTTGCCGGAGAAGAACCGCTCGGCAAAATACTGCAGGTGGCTCACGAACCGCGCATAGTGGATGCTCTCGGTGCTCACCGGGCAGTGCATACTGTAGGTGACAATGTTGGACAGCTCACCGATCAGCTGCGCTGCCCGCATGGCATCGTAGCCGGCCTGCGGGTCCTGCCGGGCGTTGACGATATGGAAGGCGATGTTGCCTGCCTCTTCGTCCGGCAGCTCGATGCCAAGCTTTGCCTTTACCTTCTGCAGGCCGCGCTGGCCCACCGCGTACTCCTTGGGATAAAAATGCTTGATTTCCCAGAAGATGCGGTTGGTCACCACAAGACCCTTTTGCTGGCGCTCCACTGCAAAATGCAGGTGGTCGGTCAGCAGCAGATAGATGTGCGCCGAAAGCTTGACTCCCAGCGACTGCTCTGCGTCGTCCACAATGTCCTGCGTCAGTTCCAGATAGGATGCCGGAATGCTGGAAAACAGCTCCAGCATAGGCTGTGCGTCCGGGTTGGACAATGGAAGGAACACGCGGTCTGAGGGCTGCCGTTCAATGGGCTCGCCCGCCTTGCGGCCATAGCCGATGCCCTTGCCCAGCAGGATGGATTCCTCGCCGCTGTCATCCTGCACCAGCACAACGCTGCTGTTCAGCACCTTCTGAATGTGCATCGGTCCCTCCTCCTTCCGTTGAACCCTTAAGACTGCCGCTTAGTCCAGATCTTCGCCGTTGGAAGCAATGACCTTCTTGTACCAGTAGAAGCTGTCCTTACGGCTGCGGGCCAGAGTACCGTTGCCCAGATCATCCTGATCCACATAGATAAAGCCATAGCGCTTGGACATCTGGTTGGTGGATGCAGAGATCAGGTCGATGGGTGCCCATGTGGTGTAGCCCCACATCTCAACACCCTCATCGATGGCCTTGCCCATTTCGCTGATGTGCTGGCGGAAGTACTCTACACGGTAGGGGTCGTGGATGGAGCCGTCGGCCTCCACCACATCCTTGGCACCCATGCCGTTCTCCACCACCATCAGCGGCTTGCGGTAACGGTCGTACAGCTCGATCAGGCTGTAGCGCAGGCCCTTGGGGTCGATCTGCCAGCCCCAGTCGGTGGAGGGCAGATACGGGTTCTTGACACCCAGCACGGTGTTGCCGGGGGTACGCTCTGCGTTCGGGTCCACAGACTCGGTCATGGTCATATAGTAGCTGCAGGAAACAAAGTCCACACAGCCTGCCTTCAGGGTGGCGGCATCCTCGGGCAGCATTTCCACATGGATGCCCTTGCGCTCGAACATCTTGAGGATCAGGCGGGGGTACTCGCCCCAGACATGCACATCGGCATAGAACAGATTTTCCAGATTCTTTGCCTGAGTAGCCAGTTCATCATCGGGTGCGCAGGTGCGGGCATAGGTGGTGAGCTTGGTCAGCATGCAGCCCACCTTGCTGCCGGGGATGATCTCGTGGCAGTCCTTTACTACCATAGCGCTGGCCACCAGCTGGTGGTGCAGGGCCTGATAGCAGGTCTCCAGCATCTTATCCTCGGGCACGCGGCTGGGGATGATGCCGGCGGTGGTGAACGGGTGACGGATCACGCTGTCCACCTCGTTGAAGGTGAGCCAGTACTTGACCTGATCCTTGTAGCGCTCAAAGCACGCATGGCAGAACTTTGCAAAGCAGTCGATTACGCGGCGATCCACCCAGCCATTGTACTTGGTGGCCAGTGCCAGCGGCATTTCGTAGTGGCTCAGCGTGACCAGCGGCTCGATGCCGTTCTTGTGCATCTCAGCGAACAGGTCGCTGTAGAACTGCAGGCCCTTTTCGTTCGGCTCTGCTTCCTCGCCGGTGGGGAAGATGCGGGTCCATGCAATGGAAACGCGCAGCATGGTAAAGCCCATCTCGGCAAACAGCTTCAGGTCTTCTTTGTAATGATGGTAGAAGTCGATGCCGCGGCGCTTGGGATAATAGGTATCATCCGGGTCGGCCATGGCGGCAGCAATGTGTGCGTCGTCCATGGCAACATGGGACTTGTAATCCTTCACGTCGGTGTTGGGCTTGTAGGTGGCAACATCGGCCACGCTGGGGCCTTTGCCATCCACGTTCCATGCGCCCTCTACCTGGTTCGCGGCAACAGCGCCGCCCCAGAAAAAGCCTTTGGGGAAACTCATTTATTTGCCTCCAGTTTCAGCAGTGCGGCACCGGGCACCACAGCGCCCTCGGCCACAGTCTTGATGGTGAACTCATCGGCGTTGGTCACGACGATGGGGGTAGTTACATCATAACCGTCTGCTTTGATTCCGTCAAGGTCAAACTTCATCAGCAGCTGGCCCTTCTTGACAGTCTCGCCGTCCTTGACCTGCGGATCAAAGCCCTTGCCGTCGCGCTTGACGGTATCCATGCCGATGTGCATGAGCAGTTCAGCACCGGCATTGGTCTTCATGGAGATGGCGTGCTTGGTGCCGAACACGGACTCGATCACGCCGTCAGCGGGAGCGTACAGCTCACCCTTCTCGGGCACCACGGCAATGCCGTCGCCCAGGATCTTCTGGGAGAAAACTTCATCCTTGACCTCTTCCAGAGCAATGGCCTTGCCCTGCAGGGGGCTGCTGATGGTGGAATCCGCAGCTGCTGCGTCTGCAGCAGTCTCGGGAGCGGGTGCAGCGGTCTCATCCTCTGCGGGGGTCTCGTCCTTATACAGGAAGAAGGACAGTGCGAAGGAAGCCACAACAGAGATCACCAGACCAACTGCAGCCCACAGGATGTTCTTGCCGTTATCCGGGTCAACGAACATGGCCATGCCAGCCAGACCGGGGCCCATGGCAACGAATGCCTTGACCTTCATCAGGCCAACGAACAGACCGCCGATGAAGCTGGAGGCCACAACGGACATCATGACCTTCTTGTGCTGCAGGGTAACACCGTACAGAGCAGGCTCGGTGATGCCGAACAGGCCGGAGATGCCAGCGGAAATTGCGGTAGCGCGCAGGTTCTCGTCCTTGGTCTTCAGTGCAACGCCGAGGCAGGCACCGCCCTCAGAGATGTTGTGTGCCAGAGAAGCAGGCATGTACAGCATTTCAAAGCCGGGGTCAGAAATAGAAGCAACTGCGTAGGGGACCAGAGCCTTATGCATGCCCATGGAGATCATGAAGGGCAGCACGGCAGCCAGCAGAGCAACGGCCAGCCAGCCCAGCGTGTTGTACAGAGCCAGGATCACGGTGGTCAGCAGAGCACCGATGTTGTAGCCCAGAGGTCCGAGGACGACCAGTGCCACAGGGAAGCCAATGCCGAAGCACAGCATGGGCACAAAGAACACGCGGATGGCCTTGGGGCACCACTTGTTGGCCCACTTTTCAATAAAGGACATGAAAATGACGGTCAGGATGGCCGGGAACACCTGGCCGCCGTAAGCGATGTTCTGCAGCTTGATGCCGAGGAAGTAAGCACCGCCCTCGGTAGCCAGCAGAGCGGAAACGCTGGGGTGGATCATGGCAGCAGCCAGAGCCACAGACACCAGCTTGTTGCAGTTGAACTTGGTTGCAGTGGTGAAGGCGACCATGACGGGCAGGTAGTACAGAGCTGCATCTGCCACGCCGACGAACACCTTATAGGCGATATCTCCGCTGCTCATCAGGCCCAGAGTGCTCAGCAGCACCATCAGAGCCTTCAGAACGCCTGCACCTGCAATGGCGGGGACCAGCGGCTGGAAGATGCCGACCATGTAGTCCAGAATAATGCCGCCGATCTCTTTTTTGCCCTTGGGGGCAGCGGGAGCTGCAGCCTGACCTGCGTTGAAGGTGCCCAGCTTGAGCAGCTCATCGTACACTTCGATGACATCGTTGCCGATGACCACCTGACACTGCGGGCCGCTGGAAATAACACCCATAACACCGGCAGTCTTTTTCAGGGCTGCAGCATCCGCCTTGGAGGTGTCTGCCAGAGTGAAGCGCAGGCGGGTGGAGCAGTGCTCGACCTGCACAACGTTCTTCTCGCCGCCAACCAGACGCAGCACGTCGGAGGCAGTCTGCTTGTAGTTCTTCATTTTGTTCTCCTTTATCTTGTGTGTGGTGGCATTTCCCTGCCGCCCGGCCGAAGCGGACAAAAGAAAAAAGACCCAACAGAATGACCCCGTGTACAATTTCTCCCGGAATCATAGTATCTGGCTACAATTCACCCAAAAGAAAAGGTATTCGTCATTCCATCAGATCCTGCCTGCATTACCAGTAACATGTCCAACTGGATATTGTGGTATTAGTATATCAATCATCTTTTCGTTTTTCAATATGACTTTTTCACAAAATAAATCTTAAAAAATTATGAAGTTCGCACATTCATTTGTTTTTTCACATAGCTGTCGGTGTGTGCTCGTATACTCCTTTCACCGCCTGCACTGATGCCGGCCGCACATCTTGCGCACCGCGCCGCCGCTTGTTATAATAAGTGTAACGATCTGTTTATTACTTTTTACATACAGGAGGTACAATCCATGCGCATTGCTTACGAGACGATGCTGGCCGAATTTGAGCGGGTCCTGACCAAATACGGTTTCAGCCCAAAGCGTGCCCATGAAGCGGCCGAGATCTTTGCCCAGAACAGTCTGGCTGGCGTGTTCAGCCACGGGCTGAACCGCTTTCCCCGCGTGGTGGAATACCTGCGCAAGGGCGAGATTGATCCCGCCGCTGAGGCCGAGTGCATTGCCAGCTTTGGTGCCATGGAGCGCTGGGACGGCAAGCGCGGCTTTGGCCCTCTGAACGCCAAGCACGCCATGGACCGTGCCGTAGAGCTGGCACATCAGTTCGGTATTGGCATGGTGGCGCTGGGCAACAACAACCACTGGATGCGCGGCGGCACCTACGGCTGGCAGGCCGCAGACGCGGGCTGCATCGGCATCTGCTGGTCCAACACCTGCCCCAACATGCCTGCATGGGGCGCAAAGGACAACCACATCGGCAACAACCCGCTCATTCTGGCCGTGCCGCGCTCGAACGGGGAGCACATCATGGTGGATTGTGCCCTGAGCCAGTTCAGCTACGGCAAGCTGGAAACGATGCGTCTGGCCGGCAAACAGCTGCCTGTGGTAGGCGGCTACGATGCAGACGGCAGCCTGACCACCGACCCCGCTGCCATTGAAGAGACCCGCCGCATGATCCCCATTGGCTACTGGAAGGGCAGCGGTCTTTCCATCCTGCTGGATATGATCGGTACTATCCTGACGGGCGCAAACTCGGTGGCAACGATCGGCACCTTTGGCGATGAAGTGGGCCTGACCCAGATCATGATCGCCATTGATCCGGCAAAGTTCCAGTCCGCCGACCTCACCGATGCCGTCATTGATGCCATTGCCGCCGATGTGGCATCCAGTGAGCCTGCAGAGCCGGGCCGTGAGGTGCGCTGCCCCGGCATGGGCGAGCACCGCAGCCGCAAGGAGAACATGGAGCTTGGCATCCCGGTAGCCGAGGAAAAGTGGGCCGAAGTGCTGGCGATGTGATGCAATGTTAAAAGGGGTGTCTCTTCGGCAGACAGAGAGACACCCCTTTTCTTTTTATCTGTGGTTTTCCGCAAATATCCGGCCCAGCTGGGACAAGATATCATGCGGCAGCATTCCGTACTCGCCAAGCGCAGCAGCGGCACGGTCGGCAGCGGCACCGTGCAGATACACCGCGCAGGCCGCAGCTTCGTATGCAGGCAGGCCGCAAGCCAGCAGGGCCGCCGTCATACCGGCCAGTACATCTCCGCTGCCGCCCCGGGCAAGACCGGGGTTTCCGGTAGAGTTTGTGCACACGCGGCCATCTGGTGCAGCCACCACGGTACGGCAGCCCTTGAGTACCACCACAGCGTTCCATTTTTCTGCATACTGGCAGGCAGTATTTTCACGGTCCGCATTGATCTGCGCCACCGAAAGCCCGGTGAGCCGGGCCATCTCGCCGGGGTGCGGGGTCACGATCAGCTCTCCCGCCGGGTGTGGCAGCGTTTTGCCCTCGGCCAGCAGCTGCGCGGCGGCGTTCAGGCCGTCCGCATCCAGCACCGCGCTGCCTGCAAAGCCGGGCAGAAGCTTCTGCACCAGCGTGCGTGTTTCGGCCGCGCGGGCTGCACTCTGGGCCGTACCGCCAAGGCCCGGGCCCAGCAGCAGCACCGTCGCCTTCTGGCGCTGGAGCTGTGGAATGCTCTCCGGTGAGATGCCGCCTTCGGCCCCCACCACGCAGGGACACAGGCAGCATTCCGGCAGGCGGGCCACCGCAGCTGCCAATACCGGCTCCACGCTGGCCAGCGTTACAATGCCCGCACCGGTGCGCAGCGCACCCTCGGCAGCCAGCAGGGCCGCACCTCGGTAATATGCGCTGCCTGCCACAGCCAATACGGTGCCAAAGCTGCCCTTGTGGCTGTCGCGCGGGCGCGGCGGGATGTTGTGCCAGACAAATTCGGATGTGATCTCGGTTGACATTTTATGCTTCCCCCTGCACCAGTTTGCGGATCTGCTTTTCCACATTCTGCACTTCCTCATGGAACATGCGGGCGGAGACACGCAGCGCGCCGTGGCCCAGAATGATGATCTGCTCCATACCGTCGGAAGTAGCCACACGCACCCGCCGCCCCTTGCCGATCTCATGAGTAACGTGCTCGATGAACATATCGGCGGTTTCGGCTTCCTTGGTGTAGACCACATGGATATTGTGGTACTGCTCAATGCTGCCGGGGCTGCCCGGCACACGATAGGCATCGAATACAAGAATAAGATTGCACTTCTGGTAGCCCTGATAGTTGCACAGAATATCCATCAGCTTGTGGCGGGCCGCTTCCAGACTGTCCTTTGCAAGGGCGTTCAGCTCATCCCACGCAAAGATGATATTGTAGCCGTCCACCAGCAGATATTCGGGCAGGATTTCCCACTGCTGGGCATCAAAATCCGGGCGTTCCCGCTTTTGCACCGGGCGGAATGCCGCCAGCGGGTCCCGTTTGATGGGGCCATAGGTGCGCTCGAAGATTTTGAGCAGCTCGGCATCCTCTTCCAGTGTTGCGCGGTAAGCCGCTGTCCGGCGCTGGGGCACGGACTGCGTCTCCTGCTCCGGGCTTTTGCTTTTTCCCCAGCCGCTGTCCACATGCATGTGGCTGCGCACCTGATCCCAAGGCACCACAAAGCCCGCGCCATGGGCACAGAACACCGAATCTGCCGGGTTGTCAAGGTCGTGCTCCGGCTCGTAGCCCACGGCTTCAATGATCTCCGCCGCATTGTGGCAGGGCCGGTAGCCGTCCAGCGTCAGGGTCAGGTGTCCCCGGCCCCGGGTATAGCCCACCACCTCCATGGGGTAGCTGCGCATGGTGGCCACCGGTGCAAAACCGGTGAGCACAGCAGCCTCTTCCCCGCTCTCTGGCGGGTCAAAGCTGCCCTCCATGCGCTGGATATCGGTCATGGCACGGCCAAGGTTCTCCACCGGCACTTCCAGCCGAAAGGCATACCATGGCTCCAGCAGCTGGCTTTTGGCCAGCATCAGACCCTGCCGCACCGCGCGATAGGTGGCCTGCCGAAAATCTCCGCCCTCCGTGTGTTTAAGATGGGCGCGGCCCGCAATGAGGGTGATCTTCACGTCCGTCAGCGGCGCACCGGTCAGCACACCAAGGTGCTGCTTTTCTTCCAGATGGGTCAGCACAAGGCGCTGCCAGTTCTTGTCCAGCACTTCTTCCCGGCAGTCGGCGGCAAACTGCATCCCGCTGCCGCGGGGCAGGGGCTCCAGCTTGACATGCACCTCCGCATAGTGGCGCAGCGGCTCATAGTGGCCCACGCCCTCCATAGGCTCCGTGATGGTCTCCTTGTACAGAATGCCGCCGGGGCCGAACTCCACGTTCAGGCCAAAGCGCTCTGCCAACAAACTGCGCAGCACTTCCAGCTGCACCTCGCCCATGAGCTGCACATGGATTTCGCCCAAAGTCTCGTTCCATACCACATGGAGCTGCGGCTCCTCTTCTTCCAGCCGGTGCAGCTTGCCCAGTGCCGCGTGCACATCAGCCCCCTCCGGCAGCAGCACCTGATAGCTCAGCACCGGTTCCAGAACCGGCACATCGCTGTCGCGTTCCGCGCCAAGGCCCTCGCCTGGGCGCGCCTTGGTCAGGCCGGTGACGGCGCACACCTGCCCCGGGCCGATGGCTTCCGCCAGCGTATACTTTACGCCGGAGTACAGCCGCAGCTGGTTTGCCTTTTCCTCCCACGGCTCACCATCTGCTTCGCCGGAGAGCTGGGCCTTTACCTTCAGTTCGCCGCCAGTCACGCGCAGCCATGTCAGGCGCGTGCCCTGCTCATCCTGCGACACCTTAAACACCTTGGCACCAAAGGCATCCAGCGCGGGAGCCGGACGGGTATAGCGGTCAATCCCGTCCAGCAGAGCGTCCACGCTTTCCAGTGCATCGTTTTCGGTACGCCGCAGCGCCGAACCGAACCAGCACGGGAACACATGCCGGCGTGCAACGGCCGGGATGAGGTCCGCATCGGTCAACTGCCCAGCATCCAGCATCCGGTCCATCAGGTTTTCGTCACACAGGGCCAGTGCTTCGTCCCGGTCGGCCTGCGGCACATCAAAGGCCACAAAGCCCTCGCCTAGACGGTGGTTCAGCTGGGCGAGCAGCTCTTCCCTGCTCTTGCCGGGCAGGTCCATCTTGTTCACGAACACAAAGGTGGGCACATGGTAGCGCCGCAGCAGCCGCCAGAGCGTCTCGGTGTGGCTCTGCACACCGTCGGTGCCGCTTACCACCAGCACAGCATAGTCCAGCACCTGCAGGGTGCGCTCTGTCTCGGTGGAAAAATCCACATGTCCGGGGGTGTCCAGCAATGTGATATCCGTATTGCCCGCCGTCAACAGGGCCTGCTTGGAAAAGATGGTGATGCCGCGCGCTTTTTCAAGCGTGTCGGTATCCAGAAAGGCATCCTTGTGATCCACGCGGCCCAGCTTGCGGATCGCGCCGGAGCGGTAGAGCATGGCTTCCGAAAGGGTGGTCTTGCCGGAGTCCACATGGGCAAGGATGCCCAGAACGATTTGTTTATGCGTTGTTTCCATCCGCTTCTCCTACAATCAAAAATTCATTTTTATTGTAGCACGGATGGGGAAAAAAGAAAAGTTTTTGATTTAGAATGGGGTCGAAGCCCAAAAACGCAATTTATCTTATCGGCTTTTCGCGTGAAAAAACAGCTCTGGAAAATCCGCAGATTTTCCAGAGCTGTAAATATAAGAATAACAATTCCGCTATTCATAGCCAAAGCGAACGCGTCGGCCATTTTAACGGTCAATTACTCCACAATGATGCTCTTGCCGGTCATTTCAGCAGGCACGGGCAGACCGATATACGGCAGCATGGTGGGAGCGATATCTGCCAGGCAGCCGCCCTCGCGCAGCTTCACATCGCCGCAGCCAACAGCCACAAAGGGCACCACGTTGGTGGTGTGTGCGGTGAAGGGGGTGCCGTCCGGGTTCATCATCTTCTCGGCGTTGCCGTGGTCGGCGGTGATGAAGGCGCAACCGCCGGCCTTCAGCACAGCGGACACCACCTGATCCACAGCGGTATCCACAGCCTCAACGGCCTTGACCGCAGCATCGAACACGCCGGTGTGGCCGACCATATCGCAGTTTGCGAAGTTCAGGATCACCACATCGTACTTGCCGCTCTCGATGCGCTTGACGCACTCGGCAGCAACCTCGGGGGCGCTCATCTCGGGCTTCAGGTCATAGGTGGCGACCTTCGGGCTGGGGATCACGCAGCGGTCCTCGCCCTCGTAGGGAGCCTCCACGCCGCCGTTGAAGAAGAAGGTGACATGAGCGTACTTCTCGGTCTCGGCAATGCGCAGCTGAGTCTTGCCATTCTCGGACAGGTACTGGCCCAGAACGTTCTTCAGCTCCACAGGCGGATAGGCGACCTCACAGTTGGGCATGGTGGCATCATATTCGGCCATGCAGACATAGTTCACCTGCTTGCGGCCGCCGCGGCGCTCAAAGCCGGTGAACGCATCGTCGCAGAAGATGCGGGTCATCTGGCGGGCACGGTCGGGGCGGAAGTTCATGAAGATGACGGTGTCGCCATCCTGCACGCGGCCACCCTCACAGGTGACGCAGGGCAGAACGAACTCGTCGGTCTTGTCTGCTGCATAGGATGTCTCGATGGCCTCGGCAGCGTTGGCGGCATGATTGCCCTCGCCGTAGACAAAGGCAGCATATGCCTTCTCTTCACGATCCCAGTTGTTATCGCGATCCATGGCGTAGTAACGGCCGGAGACGCTGGCGATCTTGCCGATGCCCAGCTCGTCCAGCTTGGCCTGCAGGTCGGCCAGGAAGCCCTTGCCGGAGTGCGGGTCGGTATCGCGGCCATCGGTGATGCAGTGCAGGTAAACGTTCTTTGCGCCCAGATGTTTTGCCATTTCCAGCACGCCGAACCAGTGGTCTGCGTGGCTGTGCACACCGCCGGTGCCCACCAGACCCATCAGATGGATGGCCTTGCCGGCATCGATGGCAGCCTTCATGTTCTTAACCAGAACCGGGTTCTGGAGCATCTCGCCGTCCTTGATGGACTTGGTAATGAGGGTGAGCTGCTGGTACACGATGCGGCCAGCGCCCATGTTGGTGTGGCCAACCTCAGAGTTGCCCATCTGGCCCTCGGGCAGACCGACGGCCATGCCGGAAGCGTTGATGGTGGTCATGGGATATTTTGCCATCAGAGCATCGAGGTGGGGTTTCTTTGCAGCGACCACGGCGTTGCCGAAGGTCTCCTCCGGCACCCAGCCGAAGCCATCCATGATGCACAGAAGAACAGGTTTCTTTGCCATAAAATTGAATCTCCTTTGAATTTAACAAATCAGCGCCCGGCACAGCGCTGAAAATGCGGCGCAGCCGGGCGCTGAAACAGCTGATTTAAACCGTCGATCAGCCCTTGGTGGCTGCGTTGACGATCACTGCAAAGTCGGGAGCCTTCAGGGATGCGCCGCCGATCAGGCCGCCGTCCACATCCTTTTTGCTCAGCAGCTCCTCGCAGTTCTTGGCGTTCATGCTGCCGCCGTACTGGACAGTGGTAGCCTCAGCCACAGCCTCACCGTACACCTCGCCGATGACCTTGCGGATCTGGCCGCAGACTTCCTCAGCCTGATCGGCGGTAGCGGTCTTGCCGGTGCCGATGGCCCAGATGGGCTCGTAAGCGATCACGACATTTGCCATCTGCTCAGCGGTCACATCACGCAGAGCGATCTTGGTCTGCATACGCACCAGCTCTTCGGTCACGCCCTCTTCGCGCTGCTGCAGGCTCTCGCCCACGCAGATGATGACCTTCAGACCGGCGCTCAGAGCAGCCAGAGCGCGCTTGTTCACGGTCTGGTCGGTCTCGGCGAAGTACTGGCGGCGCTCAGAGTGGCCCACAATGACGTACTCCACGCCCAGATCTACCAGCATGTCAGCGCTGATCTCGCCGGTGAAAGCGCCGGACTTCTCGAAGTGAACATTCTCAGCACCCACATGGATGTTGGTGCCCTTGGTCTTTTCCACAGCGGTGACCAGATCGGTATACGGGGTGCAGATAACCACCTCGCAGCCTGCGTCCTGCACGGCGGGGACCAGCTCGTCCACCAGAACAGCAGCCTCGGAGGCAGTCTTGTTCATCTTCCAGTTGCCTGCAATGATAGCCTTACGCTTTGCCTTATCCATGATACTCTATCTCCTTTATTTACCTTCTATCGTGCAGAAAGCTCTGCACAAACAAAAAGATGCGGCGGCGCTAAAGCCGCCGCACCCATTATGATGCCGGGATCAGATTATGCGTTCTGAATAACTGCGATGCCGGGCAGCTCCTTGCCCTCCAGATACTCCAGAGAAGCGCCGCCGCCGGTGGAGATGTGGGTCATCTTGTCGCCCAGACCCATCTGCTGCACAGCTGCTGCGCTGTCGCCGCCGCCGATCACGGTGGTAGCATCGCTCTCAGCCATAGCCTTGGCAACTGCCAGAGTGCCAGCTGCCAGAGTGGGGTTCTCGAACACGCCCATGGGGCCGTTCCACACAACGGTCTTGGATGCCTTGACAGCATCGGCAAACAGCTTCATGGTCTCGGGGCCGATGTCGCAGCCTTCCATGTCAGCCGGGATCGCGGTGACGGGAACAACAGTGGTCTCAACCGGAGCGTCGATGGGATCGGGGAAGTCCTTGATGCAGACAGCATCAACGGGCAGCAGCAGCTTCACGCCCTTCTCCTGAGCCTTGGCCATCATCTCCTTGCAGTAATCCAGCTTGGAATCGTCGCACAGGCTCTTGCCGACCTCGTAGCCCTGAGCCTTGACGAAGGTGTAAGCCATGCCGCCGCCGATGATCAGGGTATCGACCTTCTCCAGCAGGTTGGAGATAACATTCAGCTTGTCTGCGACCTTTGCACCGCCCAGAATAGCGGTGAAGGGACGAACGGGATCGTTCACAGCGTTGCCCAGATACTTGATCTCCTTCTCCATCAGGTAGCCGACAGCGGTGTCCTTGATGAAGTCGGTGACACCTGCAGTGGAGCAGTGTGCACGGTGGCAGCTGCCGAATGCATCGTCAACATATGCATCAGCCAGAGAAGCCAGCTCTTCGCTGAACTCAGGCATGTTCTTGGTCTCTTCCTTGCGGAAACGGGTGTTCTGCAGCAGAACGACATCGCCGTTGTTCATGGCAGCAACAGCAGCCTTTGCGTTCTCGCCCACAACGTTGTCGTCGTCAGCAAACACAACGGTCTTGCCCAGCTTTGCGCTCAGAGCCACAGCAACGGGTGCCAGGCTGAACTTTGCCTCGGGGCCGTTCTTGGGCTTGCCCAGATGGCTGCACAGGATGACCTTTGCGCCATCGTTGACCAGCTTCTGGATAGTGGGCAGAGCTGCGTTGATGCGGTTCTCGTTGGTGATCACACCGTCCTTCATCGGGACGTTGAAATCGCAACGGACAAGCACCTTCTTGCCGCAGTAGTTCTGATCGTCGATCGTCTTCTTACCTAAACCCATGGTAATAAACTCCTCTCAAGTTTTAATTTCTGAACTAGAGTTTCGCTCGCATTCGGGGGATCTTGCCCCGTTACTCTACTATTATAAACAAAAACCGTGCACATTGCAAGGTCGCAAGATAGATAATAGTTTAACAAACATTTGCCGCTGATGCACGGAAATGTGTGTATTTTGACCGAAAGCCGCAGCTTTACCGTGTTTTCCGGCAGAACATTCCGCAAATGCGGTCATACATTCCCCATATGAACTTCTGGTTCCGCTGACCCCGCTCAAAAATTGCTTCCACACCAGCATAGCCGCTCGCCTTATACTTCCTGAAAATTTTATTTCTCAGTCTGGTATGCTTCGTTGGCCGGTTCAGCTGCGTATTCTCCTGAGCAATGTTAGAAAATTCGACCGGATAGCTTTCTATCTTCGCACCGTATTTCTCGACAAGGTGTTGTCCGCATTCCGTGTTTATCAGCAGGCAGGAAACGCCTTCTTTGCTATTGATCGTTCCTCTCTGTTCCACCAGAAGCTGCGGATCATATTTCTGAACGCCCCAATAATCTCCAACGGTAATGTCGCCCACACGCTGTCTTTGTGCGTAAGGGCATTGGTAGCAGCAGTCTCGCGAGATCTCGCCATCAAAGAAATAATGATAATACGATATTGTTTCCGGAGCGATTTGCTTTTCCATTGCAGTGCCCTGCAAATCAACACCTACGATGCTCCCGTTTTCGCCCCACCCATATTTCTTGTCGCGAAAATTCCGGATATTTTTCATCCAAGTATTCCATCTGTTCCCTTGCAGCGTATAAGTTTCGGAATTGCTTCTAAGATCAACAGCGACATCAAACACAGTTCCGCGCATAGCGCGTACCAGCTTGCACTGCGGATACTGTTTCTGGAAATCAGCTTTCGCTGTGGTGGGTTAAGTATAGAGCGCAGCCAGAAGCCATTAATCCCCGAAATCACGCCGGAACGCAACGCACCATGGCATACAGAAACAAGTTGAGGTAAAAAAAGGTCACGCCGCGTAAACCCGCATGAAATCAGGCTTTTCTCTGGTTGCCCATATTATATCTCTAGCCCCGCGCCGTTCAATGGTCGGAACAGACTTCTGACGGATTCCCTCGTACTCCGTTTTACCAGCATCGTCATATTCCGTACCGCTCACATGATGGCCTGCTCTGTTGTAGCATGTCACCTGACAGCCCTGCTGCGCCATCCGTGTGCACAGCTCTTTTACCACGATCTCCACGCCGCCCTCTCTCGACCACCTTTTGTGGCCAAAAACAGCAAGCCTCAATTTCTCCTTCATTTTCCCTTTCCCGTCGCTTTCCCCATTTAGGGATCTCATCCCCATACCGTGCCAAACTCCGGCCCGGTTTCCCTTACATCAGAAAAAAGCCCGGACGCATCTACGCCCAGGTTTTTGACTGATTTACGCCGCAATTCATTGACATTTTATTTCCAGAATCATCAATATCAATTTCGTAAATGTATTTATTGACACTAAAAATATTTTACCATTTTTTCCTCTGGGGTACAATACTTTGCAGCTGTATCATTGCCTGCATCATGGCTAAGATTTCCGTACTTTATTCCGTCTTTTTGTTGTAACCTATTCATTTTGGAAAGGAACTCGTTCCATTGCTTTTTTGCAGCAAAAAACACCCTTCCTCTCACGGAAACCCGCAAAAGGAAGGGTGTTGAACTCGTTATCCTGTTGTCGTACCAATCACAGCATGTTCGTATCAGCAAAGCCAATACTAGTTGTCATTCAGCACGGCACCTCAAGCACTTTTGAGCGTAGAGCTGTGATTAGCAGTTCTCAGCGAAGTACTTAATGGTACGGACCATCTGAGAGGTGTAGGAGTTCTCGTTGTCGTACCAAGACACGACCTGAACCTGATAGGTGTCGTCGTCGATCTTAGCGACCATGGTCTGGGTAGCATCGAACAGAGAGCCGTAACGCATGCCGATGACATCGGAAGAAACGATCTGATCCTCGTTGTAGCCGAAGGACTCAGAAGTAGCAGCCTTCATAGCAGCATTGATGGACTCCTTGGTGACGTCCTTGCCCTTGACGACAGCAACCAGAATGGTGGTAGAGCCGGTGGGAACAGGCACACGCTGAGCAGAACCGATCAGCTTGCCGTTCAGCTCGGGGATGACCAGGCCGATAGCCTTAGCAGCGCCGGTGGTGTTGGGAACGATGTTCTGTGCGCCAGCACGAGCACGGCGCAGATCGCCCTTGCGCTGAGGACCATCCAGGATCATCTGGTCGCCGGTGTAAGCATGAACAGTGGTCATGATACCGGAGACGATGGGGTAGGTCTTGTTCAGGGTGTTAGCCATGGGAGCCAGGCAGTTGGTGGTGCAGGAAGCAGCAGAAATGACCTGATCCTCAGCGGTCAGGGTCTTCTCGTTGACGGAGAAGACAATGGTCTTCAGATCGTTGCCTGCGGGAGCAGAGATAACGACCTTCTTTGCGCCAGCCTGAATGTGAGCCATGCTCTTCTCCTTGCTGGTGTAGAAGCCGGTGCACTCCAGAACGACATCAACGTTCAGTTCGCCCCAGGGAGCGTCCTTTGCGTCCTTAACAGCGTAGATCTTGATCTCCTTGCCGTCAACAATGATGGAGTCCTCGGTAGCCTCGACGGTGTGCTTGCCCTCGCCGATCTTGCCGCAGAAAGAACCCTGAGCAGTATCGTACTTCAGCAGGTGAGCCAGCATCTTGGGGCTGGTCAGGTCGTTGATTGCGACGACCTCGTAACCCTCAGCATCAAACATCTGACGGAAAGCCAGACGACCAATACGACCGAAACCATTGATAGCAACTCTAACAGCCATGTTAATAGTACCTCCTAATTATTTTACCCATAATCGGATAAATCACGGTATCTTTATTTTAGACCAAAACGCAGAAAGTTTCAAGTGTCTGCCAAAAAATTAACAAGACATTCACTGCATTTTTTGCTTTTGTACGATTTTAATTCCTTTCATTCCCTGCTTTTCGGCAATTGCGCCAACAGAGTGCCAACATTTTTGTCAGCTCTCCCCGTTCAAGCAGGCTGCAATGCACGCTCCGCCAATGCCGCCCACGCAGCAAAGGCCCAGTCCGGCAAAGATCTCCGGCCAGACAGCCGGTGCGGCCCAGCTCAGGCCGCTCATCAAAACCAGTACATAGGGCAGCTGCCAGCACAGGCAAAGTGCAAATGCGGCAAGCCCGGCTGCGCACAGTGTTTTGTCATTGCCCGGCTGCGGGACATGCAGCGCCCGGGCCAGCGCTGCCAAAAACACCAGTGCCGCAAGCGCCTGCCACACCGCCGCTGTAGGGGTCACGCGGTGCCAGCTGGAGCTGTTCTCCATAAAGCGCAGCAGCACGTTCCAGTAGAACAGCAGACTGCCCGCCACGGCCAGATACAGCCCGCCAAGGGGCTTTTTCCACTCGTTGGGGCTGAGCCAGCAGCGGCCCATGGTGCTGAGCCACGCGGAGCACAGGCATTCCAGAATGCACCGCACAAAGCCGCCCAGACCGGAAGCTGCGCCCAGCGCGATCTGTGCACCCGCTGCGGCCAGAAAACATACTGCACCGACAAAAGCCAGAATACCGGCCAGCGGCCTGCGGCTACGCACCGCTTCCGAGCGGGAAGGCTGTGTACGGCCCACAAGCACTGCAGCCAGCACCACGATACCCAGTGCCAGATAGCGCCACCACACCGAGCCGACCACGCACAAACCGGTGACGGCATCGGTGCCAAAGGCAAGGTCTGCCGCGCGCAGCACGCCCAGCAGAATGCTCAGGATAAAAACGAACAAAACAGAAGGATTCATCAGCGTTCCTCGATCGGCTTATATTTCTGGCGCACGCCCAGATACTTGTAAGCGGGACGAATGATACGGTTGGCGAATACCACCTCTTCCACGCGGTGTGCACACCAGCCGGGCACACGGGCAATGGCGAACAGCGGGGTGTAGATATCCTCAGAGATGCCCAGCATGTTGTAGATCAGGCCGCTGAACAGGTCCACGTTGGCGCACACCGGCTTGGTGCTGCCCTTTTCCTCGGCAAAGATGCCGGGGGCCAGCCGTTCGATGCTGCACAGCATATTATACTCTTCCTCAAAGCCTTTGTCGTAGGCCAGATGGCGGGCGCGCTGCTTCAGGATCACCTCACGAGGGTCGCTGATGGTGTACACCGCGTGGCCCATGCCGTAGATCAGGCCGGAGCCATCGCCCGCCTGCTTGCGCAGGATGCGGCGCAGATACTCGCGCACCTCATCGTCGTCCTCGGGGTTTTCCACATGCTTGAGGATATCCTTCAGCTGACGGTTCACCATCAGGTTGGCACCGCCGTGCTTGGGGCCCTTCAGTGCACCGATGGCCGCCGCGATTGCAGAGTAGGTATCGGTGCCGGAGGAGGACAACACACGGGTGGTAAAGGTGGAGCAGTTGCCGCCGCCGTGGTCGGCGTGCACCAGCAGGCACATATCCAGCAACTTTGCTTCCTCGTGGGTGAACTTCTGGTCCGGACGGTAGGTGCTCAGGATGTGCTCTGCCGTGCTCTGGCCGGGCTTGGGCAGGTGGAAGAACATGCTCTGCTTATCGTAGTAGCGGCGCTTCATCTGGTAAGCGTTCACCATCATGGTGGGCATGCTGGCGATCAGATTGATGCTCTGGCTCAGGATGTTCTCCAGACTCAGATCCTCGGCGTGCTCATCATAAGAGTAAAGGCCCAGCACGCAGCGCTGCAGCTTATTCATGATATTGGGCGAGGGGGCGTTCATGGTGTCCATGAAGCCTTCCGGCAGGGCGCGGTGCTCTGCCAGGATCTCACAGAAATCGTCCAGCTGCTCCCGGTTGGGCAGACTGCCGAACAGCAGCAGCCAGATCACCTCTTCAAACACAAAGCGGTCATTGCGGTAGGCCTCGTCCACGATCTCGTTGATGTTCACACCGCGGTAGATCAGCTTGCCAGGAGTGGGGATCACATGGCCTTCCTGATCCTTTTTATAGCCCACAACGTCGCAGACGTTGGTCAGGCCGGCCAACACACCGGTGCCATCCGGGTTGCGCAGGCCGCGCTTGACCCCCAGACGTTCGCTCGTCTCCGGATCGATGTAGTTGTTGGCAACATATTCCTCACACAAAGTCCGCATCGTGTTCGGGTCCAGCGTTGCCACCTCCGAATGTGCAAAATTCATAAGGGGAATTCTCCTTTCATCCTATTTATATACTTTCCCGCCCACCCTCAATGATGGGTATAATTCTATATTATCGCTTTTGACGAGTAAATTCAAGCATTAACTGCACCGTTCAGCGCTCAAAAAGTCGGTTTGGTGCTTTTTTGCGCTTGCACCACAAAAGGCTTTTTCCCTGTTTCGCATCTTTTTTCAGGGTATATCCGGTATTCTGATTAAAAAAACACCGCTGTCGGAGGGTTTGTGACTATGAAAAAGTTTTTTCTGCCAATCTTTGCGGTCCTGCTGGTGCTGGGCAGCATTCTGCCGCTGGCTGCCTACCGGGTCACACGCGCCGTGCTCAGCGGGGCAGAGCCCGCATCTTCTGCCGTATCTTCGCCTGCAGCATCTGCGCAGCCGCCAAGTGCCGTGCCTTCTGCGGATGCCGAGACCTTTCTGGTGGAGGATCAGGCCACCGGACAGGTGCTGGAGCTTTCCCGTCAGGAATACGTTCTGGGTGCTGTCGCCGCCGAGATGCCGGTGAGCTGGCCGGACGAAGCGCTCAAGGCACAGGCCATTGCCGCCCACAGCTATGCGCTCTACTGCCGGGACCACACCACCCTGCAAAGCGGCGCTTGGCTCACTGCCGACCCAGCCCGGCGGCAGGGCTGCCTGACCGAGCCTGTGCTGCGCAGCTACTGGGGCACCGCCTACGAGCAGAATTACGCCCGCCTCTCCGCCCTTGTGGACGAGGTCTTGGATGAGATACTTTATTATGAGAACGCTCCTGCCTGCGCCAGCTACTTTGCCATTTCCAATGGGCAGACCGAGGCCAGTGAAAATGTATGGGGTTCCGCCCTGCCCTACCTCATTTCAGTGGACAGCAGCACCGACCGTTCCGCTGACAACTACGAATACACCGTCACCTTTTCCGCAGAGCAGGTGCAGCAGGCCCTTGCAGGCCTTGGCATTTCTGCCGATCTCGCCGCGCCGGAGGGCTGGTTCGGCCCGGCAGTGCTGACCAGCGCCGGATACACAAAAACCGTCACGGTCTGCGGGCAGACCGTGACCGGCACAACACTGCGCCGGGCGCTGGGCCTGCGCAGCACATGCTTTACGGTACAGTACCAGAGCGGGAATTTCAGCTTTACCACCCGGGGTTACGGCCACGGCGTGGGCCTGAGCCAGTGGGGCACAAAGGCCATGGCGGAGCAGGGCAAAAGCTATGCCGATATTCTGGCACACTACTACCCCGGCACGCAGCTGCAAGGATGAAAAAGCGGCCCGCACCGCAAAGGCACAGACCGCTTTTCTATTCACTCTTTTTCTTATACCCGCACCATATCCGGGGTGATCTCGGCCAGAGAATGCGCACCGCACATCTGCATGGTGTCGGCCAGCTCACCGGCCAGCTTATCAATGTAGCACTTCACGCCCTCTTCGCCGCCGCCATACACAGCCGTGACGAACGGTCGGCAGATCAGCACGCCGTCTGCGCCCAGCACCAGTGCCTTGAACACATCCACACCGGTGCGGATGCCGCCGTCCACCAGCACCTTCACGCCGGTGCCCTTGAGGGCTGCTGCGATCTCGGGCAGCACCTCGGCAGTGGCCGGGCACTGATCCAGCACGCGGCCGCCATGGTTGGACACCACGATAGCAGCCGCGCCGGCTTCCTTTGCCTTCAGTGCGCCCTTAACGGTCATAACGCCCTTGACGATGAAGGGGCGCTCGGCCAGCTTGACGATCTCGGCAAGCTCTGCCACGCTCTTGCTGCCTGCGGGCGGAGTCATGTTCTTCAGGAAGGGCAGACCGGCTGCATCCACATCCATGGCCACGGCAAAGCAGCCACTGGCCTTGGCCTCGGCCATCTTTTCCTTAATGGTATCAATGTTCCAGGGCTTGATGGTGGGCACGCCGCAGCCGTTTGCTGCGCCAATGGCCTTGGTGGCCATCTCCATAACGGTGGGGTTGGTGCCGTCGCCGGTAAAGGCAGCGATGCCGTTCTCTGCACAGGCGCGCACCAACACATCATTATAGGTCATATCGGTATAGGCTTCGGAGTAGTGCAGGTTCACAGCACCCACCGGGCCTGCAAAGAACGGGTACTTGAAGCTCTTGCCAAACAGCTCAATATGGGTGTCCGGGGTGCCGCCCTCGCACAGGGTGTCCATGTTCACACGGATCTCGGCCCACTTATTATAATTGCGGATGGCCGTATCGCCCACGCCCTTGGCACCGGGGCCCGGGATCTGGTTTTTGCAGGCCACGCCGTTGCACACCGGGCAGGCCTTGCAGTATTTGCCAATGCACTCACGGGCATTGGCCAGCACTTCAGGATAAGTCATAAGAAAGCATCCTCCTTTTTTATTCCACTCTGCGGCCGCAAAGATTTCCCGCCGCAGTACTCTCCTGCTTCATCATAGTCCGGTTCAACCGCTTCGTCAAGGGCTTTTGCTGCATCCCTGAATTTTTTGCCGTTTTTTGCCTGCACAGAGATGTCGTTTTGAAAAAAACCCATTTTTTTCAAAAAATCCTTGACAAAAGCGGTTCTTTCAGGTATTATAGTGTGGCGCTGCGGCGTACAACCGAATATGGAAAGATGGCTGAGTTGGTCTAAGGCGCACGACTGGAAATCGTGTAACGTGTCAAAAGCGTTCTGGGGTTCGAATCCCCATCTTTCCGCCAGAAATCCGGAACCTTTGGGTCCCGGATTTTTTGTTTTATCTTCTCATTTTTCATTTTTTTAAAAAAAGTGCTTGACAAATGCGCACCTTTCAGGTATTATAGTAGAGCGTTGTGACGCACAACTGAATATGGAAAGATGGCTGAGTTGGTCTAAGGCGCACGACTGGAAATCGTGTAACGTGTCAAAAGCGTTCTGGGGTTCGAATCCCCATCTTTCCGCCAGGAATCCGAAACCTTACGGTTTCGGATTTTTTGTTTTTTTCAGCGCTTCTCTGTTCCGCCTTGACTTTTGTCCGCTGTTCCGCTATGCTGAATAAAACATCTGAGGGAGGATTTTTTATGGCATCTTCCAAACGAAAAAAGCACGGCGCGGGCTATGTGGTCCTGATTGCAGTGCTCATTCTTGTACTGCTTGCAGTCGTGGCCGCTGTAACCGGGTACAGTCTGGTAGCCCGCCGGGTGAAAGCGCTGCAGGCAGGCGCGGCCTTTACCTTTGATTATGAGATCACATCCACAGCCGATTCCCCTGCCCTTTACACCATCCTGCAAAAGACAGGCTCCACCAAGGGCACCGTCAACGGCCTGTATGCGCCGGACGCACTGCAGCTGAGCATCTCGGCCCCGGATGCCGTTATCCCGGCAGGCCCGCTCACCCGGGTGTATATCAGCAGCAGCGAGACCTTATACGATGTCGGGCAGCTGTACAAAAATATCCGCTCTTCCATCACCGGCAGCTACCCGCTGGCGAGCCTTCTGCTGCCGGACTGGAGCCTTGGCAGTTATATCTCGCAGGCCCAGCTGGCAAGCCTGCTGGGTGTGGACACCACAGCCACCAGCCTGCAGGACATGACCGAGTTTGAGCTGCCGCAGAAAAAGCTGCAGCGCGTACAGCCGGAAAACGCAAAGGACGGCTACCTTTATTTTCAGCTGGATACCGGTGATGCCAGCGCCAATGCACCGGTACTTGTTATCGGGCTGGAAAAGAGCAGGTTCTTTGCGGATGCCATCCCGGTGCACATCCTGCTCACCATCCCGGAACACGGGGTCAGCATCCAGCTCACTGGCACCGTGAGTGCCCAAACCGTGGTACTCACTGCGCCCACATCCCGCATGAAGGACGAAGACATCCAGACGCTAGTGCAGATCCGCGATACCATCCAGAGCGTGCTGCAGTTCGTGCAGACCGCTGCCAACAGCGTACAGAACGCGGGCTGATCTTTCCGCAAACATCAAAAGCCAGAAACGGCAGCAGTCGTTTCTGGCTTTTGTTCTGTCATTTTACCGGTCGAGGATGCGGCCATCGGTGGAGAAGGTGACTACATTCCACGGGATGAACTTGCCGCTGTTCTTCAGAGCAGTGATGGCAGCGTGCTCCAGCCCGCCGCAGCAGGGCACCTCCATGCGCAGCACGGTCACGCTCTTGATATCATTGCTGCGGATGATCTCGGTCAGCTTTTCGCTGTAATCCACAGCATCCAGCTTCGGGCAGCCGATGATGGTCACATGGCCCCTCATGAACTCCTCGTGGATATTGGCGTAGGCATAGGCGGTGCAGTCGGCGGCGATCAGCAGCTTGGCACCGTCAAAGTAGGGCGCGTTCACCGGCACCAGCTTGATCTGGCAAGGCCACTGTGCCAGCTGGGACTGCATGGGCACTGCGGCTGCGGCAGGTGCGGTCTGCTCACGGTGGAACTGTTTCATCATGCTGCCCGGGCAGCCATGGAACGCCGGTGCGGCGGGCTGTGCCTGCTGCTGGGCGGCAGCGGCCTTTTTCTGCTTGTTTTCCAGCACAGCCTGCTCGTCATAAGCGGCGGCTTCGCGCTCGGTAAAGGTGATGGCACCGGTGGGGCATCCGGGCAGGCAGTCGCCAAAGCCGTCGCAGTAGTCGTCCCGCATCAGCTTGGCCTTGCCGTTTACAAGGCCGATGGCACCCTCGTGGCAGGCGGTGACGCAGGCACCGCAGCCGTTGCATTTTTCTTCGTCTATATGAATGATTTTGCGGATCATGGAAAAATCCTCCTTGCTTTGATGTTCTGAGTATACTATAATCAGACCATGCTTTCGGTTGTTATAACCACAGAAAGAGGATTTTTATGAAAAAGATCGCGTCGCCCCTGTTTCAGGATCTTTCAGAAGCCGAGCTGGATACCCTTGCTGCTGCCGGGCACCTGCGCACCCGGCAGTTTGCAAAGCACGAGGTCATCTTCCACGCCGGAAGCTGCGTGCGGGAGATCGGCATTGTGCTGCGTGGTTCCGTGCACATTGAAAATCTGGATCTCTGGGGCACCAAAAGCATCCTGAGCAGCGTAGGTGCCGGGCAGGCCTTTGCCGAGACCTACGCCTTTTGCGGCGAGGCCTTGATGGTGGATGCTGTTGCGGCCGAACATTGCGAAATACTGTTCCTGCACACTGCCGCCCTTACCGATGCGCGGATCGAGCCAGCGCTGAAAGACAAGCTGCTGCGCCGCCTGCTGGCGGTGTCCATGCGCAAGAACCTCAGCCTTTCGCAGCGCATCTTCTGCACAACGCCCAAGACTGTGCGCGGACGGCTGCTGACCTATTTTTCCGCACAGGCAGCACGCTGCGGCAGGATGGCGTTCGAGGTGCCCTTCAACCGCCAGCAGATGGCCGACTACCTCAATCTGGACCGCAGCGCTCTCTCCAAAGAGCTGTGCAAAATGCGGGACGAAGGTTTGCTGGAATTTGATAAAAACCGCTTTGTTTTAAAGCAGCTTCCAGAATAACCAAAAGCGCCCGCCGGGCAGGGCTAGACCTCCGGCGGGCGCTTTCATTTTAACAAATCAACAGAACGAGATCAGACCGTCTCCTTCTTCTTGCGGGGTGCGCACTTGCGCTTGGGCTTCTCCGCAGCAGGCTTTTCCTCTGTAGGTACTTCTGCCTTTGCAGGCTCTGCTTTTTCGGCAGCCTTGGCGGCGGTCTTCTTTGCGGCGGTCTTACGGGCAAGCTTTGCGGGCTTTTCTGCCGGTGCTGCGGTCTCTGCCTTCCCCTCTTCTGCAGCTTCTGCCTTGGCGGCAGCCGCCTTTTTGGTGGTGCGGGGCTTGCGGGCCGCAGTCTTCTTGGCCGGTGCCTTTTCTGCAGCGGGGGCAGCTTCAGCGGCAGCCTCCACAGCAGGTTCCTCGGCCTTCTTTGCGGCACGCTTTGCGCGCTCCTTCACCTCGGCAATGGTCCACAGCTGGTCATCTGCGCCGGACACCTCCTGCCAGATCTGCAGCACAGTGCCAACCGCAGCGCCCATGCCAACGGTGTCCACGCACTTGCCGCCGGCCCAGGAAGAGCGCAGGCGCACAGTTCCTTCCGGGGTGGGCTGAACGGTCCACATCTGAGAGGTGCCGCCCACATCCTCCCACAGGTGCAGCCAGGTGCCGTTGGCGGTGCCGGTCATGGTCAGGTCCAGCAGCTTGCCGGATGCGCGGTTGCGGATGCGGTAAACGCCGTCACCCACGCGGATAAAGCTCCACTCCTGCTCAGGCTTATGCTCGTACTTGCCCAGACGGACGGTACCGGCTTCCTTGGTGCCCTCCACGGCCTGAATGACGTTGCCGGTGTGCGCGGCAATGGTGTAAAAGTGATCGGCTTCGATCACGGTCTGTGCAACAGTTTTCATGGTTTGTTCCTCCTATGGATCGCAGCCGCCCGGCTCTGCCTGCGGCTGCCGCTTATATTTTGTATGCAGCCTGTACAGATGCACAGGCTCTTTTGTTTTCCTTATGGTAAATGATACCACATATCGTGATTTTCTACAAGCAATTCGACCAGCCTTTAGCAAAACAGACAAAAACAGTCAAGCTTTCCGTCCGTTTTTCTCCCGCTTCATGGGCATTTCAGGCACCATTCTGTACCGGTTCGGCTCTCGACTTTTTGCCGCAGCTGCGTTATACTATGGAACGTGCATCCCGTGCACACATTCAAATTATCCGCCGCTCTGCTGCTGGGCGGCTTTTCTTGACCTATTCCTTATGATAAAAGGAGGTTCTTTCATGTCAGCAGACGAGCTCAACATTCAGCAATACAAAAAAATGACCGAGACACCCATTCCAAAGCTGATCCTCGGTCTTGCCGTCCCTACCATTTTAAGTATGCTCATCACCAGCATCTACAACTTGGCCGATACCTTTTTTGTGGGCCAGATCTCCACCAGCGCTTCCGGTGCGGTGGGCATTGTTTCCAGCCTGATGGCCATTATTCAGGCGCTTGGCTTTACACTGGGCCACGGCTCCGGCACCATCATCAGCCGCAGCCTTGGCAGCCGGAACACTGATGCCGCCACCCGCTTTGCTTCCACCAGCTTTTTTTCTGCTCTGGCCGCTGGCGTGGTGCTGGCCGTTGTGGGCCTTGCCACTCTGCCCAGCTTCATGATGCTGCTGGGCAGCACCGAGACCATTCTGCCCCACGCCTGCGCTTATGCACGACCCATCCTCATTGCAGCCCCGCTTATGATCTCCAGCCTTGTGATGAACAACATCCTGCGCTATGAGGGCAAGGCGAACTTTGCCATGATCGGCCTTGTGACCGGCGGCGTGCTGAACATTGTGCTGGACCCCATCTTTATGTTCGGCTTGGGCCTTGGCACCGCCGGTGCAGGCATTGCTACGGCTCTCAGCCAAAGCATCAGCTTCTGCATCCTGCTGTCCATGTTCCTGCGGGGCAAAACCGTCAGTCAGTTCCGTATTGCTGCCGTCACCCGTGAAGCGCGGGAGTTCGGCATGATCCTGGTGGGCGGCGCGCCCAGCTTTGGCCGCCAGGGCCTGCAGAGCATCGGCGGCATGCTGCTGAACATTGCCGCCCGCAGCTACGGCGATGCCGCTGTGGCCGGTATGAGCATCGTTTCCCGCATTTTCATGTTCATCATCTCGGTAGCCATTGGCGTTGGGCAGGGCCTGCAGCCGGTGGCCGCGTTCAACTACGGTGCACGCAAATTCCGCCGGGTGCAAAAAGCCGCAGTTTTTACCATGGGTGCAGCCTTTTGTATGCTGGTGGTGCTGGTGAGCCTGTGCTGGGTCAACAGCGATGCCCTCATCCGCCTGTTCCGTGATGACCCGGATGTTACCGCCGTGGCGCTGCCCGCCTTCCACTATCAGTGCCTTGCCATTCTGCTGCAGCCGGTCATTGTGGTGGCAAACATGACCTTCCAGAGCGTGGGCAAAGCCGGGCGCGCCACCTTTCTGGCCTGTTGCCGTCAGGGCGTGTTCTTCATTCCGCTCATCCTCATTCTGCCCCGCACTTTCGGCCTTGTGGGCGTAGAGATCTGCCAGCCCATTGCGGATGCGCTCACCTTTATTGTATCCCTGCCGTTCCTGCTGGCCTTTCTCAAGCAGCTGGACCGGATGGACGATGCTGAAAAAGCCAAAGCACAGTCCTGAAAGTCTGTCATAAAACTGTAATCAACAGCCGCGTTTTCCTGCAATGGAATGCGCGGCTGTTTCGTATTATAATTGAACTGGAAAACCTTTCCGGCTTTCTTTTAAACTTTGTTCCTTTCCATACTGTAAGGAGTGATCTTTATGAAGCGTAACGTTTGCCGCATAGGCAGCGCTGCTGTATGCGCTGCCCTGTGCCTTACCCTTGGCTGCAGCTGCAGCGTGCTGCCGCCCGCTTCCGGCAAGCCTGCTGCTCCTGCTTCCTCAGTGCCCACCGATGCACACGGGGATCCGCTTTACGACAGCTCCCGGCTGGACGACGGAAAGCTGCGGATGCTTTACGGTTACGACAATTCCGGCGGTGCCTGCACCGTTCTGTGCGGCAGCAAGGTGCTGTACCAGTCCTTCCGCAGCGAGAACGTGAACCTTCTGCAGGACACCGTGACCGGTGAGACCAACTACTGGTTCCGCACCTGGGCCGACCCGGACGCTTATTGCGGACGGCGCAGCGGCCTGTTTGACAAAGACGGCAATGAAGTCATGACCTTTGAGGGGGAGCAGAACGCCTCCATGCAGAACGGTCTGCTGGTGCTGCAGGAAGCCCACGCCGTGAACGGCAGCTACGAAAACGGCTACGACGATTACGGCACCTGTCAGGTGATCGACCTTTCCACCGGCGAACGTCTGCCCGTGCCGGATGGCGCATACCGCTGCATCGTGTGCGGGGACAGGCTGGTGTTCACCTGCTATGCCCGCCCAGCAGACCTTGCCGAGGACGCATGGGACGATGAACCCGCCCTGCACAGCTGGATCATTATACAGACGAAAGACGGTACACAGACTTACGGCGCAGATGCCACTACTGCCCTGAGCCTTTCCTATGCACCGGACGTTCTGAACGACTGGGTAGAGCTGGACACCTGCCACGCCAGCGGCGAACCAACGGACGAAACGCTCTATAACCCCGCCACCGGCGAAGGCTTCACCGGCTTCCGACAGGTATGCGGCAGCGGCACCGCCTGCTTCGAGACCAGCGATGGCCGCTACGAGCTGCGGGATCTCGCCACCGTGGACCGCACCCTCATTGGCACCTTCGACGACCAGCCCAGCAGCTATTTCCCGGGCTATGTGGTCACATGGCGCACGAGCGGCGACTTCGGCTATGATCTGCACGACCTTGTTACCGGTGAGGTGACACCGCTGTACGCCTCCAGCGTCATGAGCGACACCATCGCCCTTTACTATGAGGACGGGCGGTTGAAGGTGTTCAACACCGAAACCGGCGATTTGATCACCGATACCACCGTGGAGCCAGTGAAGGGCCAGCAAAGCGTGATGATGGATAACAAGGGTGACGGCTACGTCTGGCTGGAGCTGCGGGATAACGATAACTTTGAGACCACCGCCACCCGCGTGTACGGCCCCGAGGGCCTTGTCTCCGACCTGACCCATCTGCAGGACAAGTATTATGCCCTAAACTATCTCATCACCACACCGGAGGGCAGGCCGCTGTACTGTGGCAACGCCAATGCGCCCAGCAGCAACGGCTCAATGTGTGACGTGCTGGATGAAAACGGCAACATTGTGTTCTATGGCCTTGGCAGCTGCTACAGCTACTACGACAACAGCCTGAACCAGCTGCCAGAACACGTGTTCGTTGCAAAACGCGGCTTTTACTACGGCTGGATGGATACGAACGGCAAATGGCTTTACTGCCAAAGCATCTTCTCTTCCATCAACGCCGACGATGAAATGGGCTACTGACCCAATAGGAGGAATGCCTTATGAAAAATGCTAAAATTTCCCGCCGCAGCTTTCTGCTTGGCCTTGCCGCCTGCTCTGCCGCAGGCATTCTCACTGCCTGCAAGGGGGATGACACCCCCGCCAGCAGCGCTTCCACCTCGCCGGAAGCACCCGCTTCTTCCGTGAGCGAGCTTGAACCCATCGGGCTGTTTACCGTGGAAGATTTTCCCAAGCTGGACGGCAGCACTGCCTGCATCCCGCTGATGGCCCAGATGATGGCCGATACCACCGGCATCGATCTGGAAGTAGCCCAGAGCGGCATTTCGGTCAGCACCACGGCCTATGCGTGGGAAAACTTCGGCCTGTACCCGGATGAGGAATACACTGCCAGGATGCTGGTGGTCTACGAAGCGCCGGACTACGTAAAGGAAGAGCTGAAAGAAGCAAACGCCCAGCTGGAACAGAAACCCATTGGCCGGGACGCACTGGTGTTCATCGTGAACGAGAACAATCCGGTCAAGAGCCTGACCCGGCAGCAGCTGAAGGATATCTATGCCGGTAAGATCACCAACTGGAAGGAAGTGGGCGGCGAGGATCTTGCCATCGTGCCCTTCCAGCGGGGCGAAGACTCCGGCAGCCAGACCCTGTTCCGCAAGCTGCTCATTCAGGGCGGCGAACTGATGGACCCGCCCACCGAGCTGGCTCCCGCTGCCATGGGTGAGCTGGTGGATAGCATCGCCGCCTACAACAACAGCGCCAATGCCATCGGCTTCTCGGTCTACTACTACATCGACCAGATGTACTCCCAGCCCGGCCTGCGTCTGCTGGCCGTGGACGGCGTGACCCCTTCCAACGACACCATCGCCAGCGAAAGCTACCCGCTGTGCAACGAGTTCTATGCCGTTCTCCATGCGGACGCTGCCGCCGACAGCCCGGAACGCCAGCTTTACGACTGGCTGGATACCGCCGCCGGACAGGACTGCATCAAAAAATCCGGCTATGTAGCGGTGGCACCCGCCACTGCAGCGAACAGTGCCGTCTGATCTTCTAGCAATTGACAGCTTTCTGCATTTCTGTTACAATATTACACATGAATGTTGAAACTTTTTTTGCAAAGGAAGGCTCAATATGGACAATTCCTCCTCCCATGTGGAAAGCCGCTGGCGCACCCAGCTGCGCAACCGCATCATTCAGGCGTCCAGTCTGCTGGAAATTTTGCTCTCCGGCCTTGTGCTCATCGGCCTGCTGCTCAGCGCTGTGCCGCTCATCAAGTGGATGCCCGGCCTGCTGTTTGACGGCAACGAAGTGGAGATCCGCATTTTTCTGGAGCGGAGCCTTGACATCGTGATCGGCATCGAGTTCATCAAAATGCTGGCCAAGCACAGCCCCGGCAGCAGTCTGGAAGTGCTGCTCTACGCCATTGCCCGTCATCTGGTAGTGGGCCATGACTCGGCAGTAGAAAACCTGCTCAGCGTGGGAGCCATCGCCCTGATTTTTATTGTGCGCAAGTTCTTCTTTGTGCCGGCCTTTGGTGCCCACCTGCCGGACGGCCATCCGGCACCGGATCTTTCACCTCGCCAGAGCGGCATCCCCGCCGATGCGTTTCTCTCCCGCCTGAAGGAGCGCGCCAAGGCCGAGGTGGCCGAGGCCATTCCTTCCGAAGAAGAGACTTTTGACGAGTACGATTTTGAGCAGGCCGCCCCGGAACCAAAATAACATAAACAAAAATGCCCCACAGCACTGCCGGAAAACCAGCAGGCTGCGGGGCATTTTATAATGCTTTTATTTTTTATTGTGCTTTCCGAAGCGGTACTCTTTGCCCTCACGGATGCGCTGGATATTGGCGCGGTGCATATAGATCACCATGCCGGACATAAAGCCGGAGCCAATGGCGCACACCAGCATATCACCGGCGGCATAGCCCTGCAGGGAACCGTAAATGATGGTCAGCACCGGGTAGAGTGCTGCCATGGCCACGCTGCCCAGCGACACCATGCCGGTGGGGATCAGGCACACCAGAAAGATAATGGCCAGAAACGGCAGCAGCACCGGCTGGATGGCCAGAATGGCACCAGCTGCCACCAGCACGCCCTTGCCGCCTTTGAACCCGAAGTACAGCGGGTACAGATGGCCCAGCACTGCAAAGATGGCGGCCAGATAGACACCCAGATACGGCGACACACCAGCATCGGCGGGCAGCATGTGGAACAGCCACCGGCCGATGCACACGGCCAGCACGCCCTTGAGCACATCGCCTGTCGCGGTCATGGCGGCAGCCTTCTTGCCAAAGGTGCGCAGCATGTTGGTCATGCCGGCCGCACCGCTGCCATGATTGCGCACGTCGTCATGATATACGAATTTGCTGACGAGGATGCCGGTATCCACACTGCCCAGCAGGTACGCCTGCAGGATGGTGGCTGCGGCGATCAGGATCGCTTTCATCATAGAAACGGATGCCTCCTTTGCGGGCGCTTACACGTCCTTTGCTCCCACTTCGCCGGAGCCGCGCTCGCGGATCACCAGACGGATGGGAGTGTGTTCCAGACCAAAGTTCTCGCGGATCTGGTTAATCAGATACCGCTGGTAGCTGAAATGGAACAGCTGCTTCGAATTCACAAAGGCCACGAACGTGGGCGGGCGGGTGGATGCCTGAGTCAGATAGAAGATCTTCAGGCGGCGGCCCTTGTCGCTGGGCGGCTGCATCCGGGCTGTGGCGCGGGCCAGCATCTCGTTCAGCACGCCGGTGGGCACGCGGGCACCGTTTTGGCTGTCCACATCGCGGATCAGCTGCATGAGCTTGTTCACGTTGTAGCCGGTCTGAGCCGAGATGAAGATGATAGGAGCATAACCCATAAAGCTGAAGCACTCGGCATAATCGCGGCGCTGCAGCTCCATGGTGTTGGTCTCCTTGCCTTCCACCGCGTCCCACTTGTTGACGACGATGATGCACGCCTTGCCCTGATCGTGGGCATAACCGGCCACCTTGCTGTCCTGCTCGGTAAAGCCAACGGTGGCATCCACAAGGATCAGCGCCACGCGGCTGCGCTCCACAGCGGCCAGTGCGCGCACTACCATATAACGCTCCAGACCGTCGGTGATGTTGCTGCGCTTGCGCAGACCGGCGGTATCGGTAAAGATGAACTTGCCGTAAGCGTTGTCCACCGGGGTGTCAATGGCATCACGGGTGGTGCCCGCCTCGTTTGCCACGATCATGCGGTTCTCGCCCAGAATGCGGTTGGTCAGGCTGGACTTGCCCACATTCGGGCGGCCGATGATGGCAACCGGGATGCGGTTCTCTTCCACCACCGTCTCGCTGAAGTCCAGATGGGCGCACACAGCGTCCAGCAGGTCGCCGGTGCCGTGGCCGTGCACGGACGAAATGGGCATCACCTCGTCAAAGCCGAGGTTGTAGAACTCGTACATCTCCATGGGGGCATCGCCCACCTTGTCGCACTTGTTCACGGCCAGAATGATGGGCTTGTGGCTGCGGCGCAGCATGTGGGCCACATCCTCGTCCGCGGCGGTCAGGCCGTCGCGCACGTCCACCACCATGATGATGCAGTCTGCAGTGTCAATGGCGATCTGGGCCTGCTCCCGCATGTGAGCCAGAATGCCCTCGGTAGCCTTTGGCTCAATACCGCCGGTGTCCACCAGCAGGAAGTCATGGCCGTTCCACTCGCAGTTGGCAAAAATGCGGTCACGGGTAATGCCCGGCGTGTCCTCCACAATGGCAAGGCGCTGACCGCACAGCTTGTTGAACAGGGTGGATTTGCCCACGTTGGGGCGGCCCACCACTGCTACGATCGGTTTGCTCATAGGGGTTCCTCCTTTCTATAACAAAAGGTTTTATGCTCTTCTTCTCCTTGCAATGTGCAGGCCGCTGCGCAGCAGGGCGCGGGCTTCGTCGCCGCCAGAGGTCGGCAGCACCTCCACCTTCACGCCAAGGCGCTGGGCCAGCTGGTCAGTGGTGATGTCGTCCAGAAAGGTGTCTTTTTCCTCCCGCAGCATCACGGCGGGCACGCCCAGCGTGCCGCTGGTCAGCTTGCCCTCGCACTGAGCAATGATATCGGTCGCCGTTACAAGCCCGGCCACACCCACATTGCCGCCGAAGAATTTGTTCTTGATGGTGTGCACCGTCACCTCGACCATGGGGTACTGGCGGTGCAGCTCAGCCATCATCTGGTGGATGAGCGGCGAAGCCATTTCGCCCGTGACCACGTCCATCTTTTTGGTACCGTAGATGCGGTGGGGCTTTTCCAACTCCGCCAGAAATTCCGAGGCATACAGGCGCATCATGCCCACGCCGTTTTCCAGCTGGTCGAAGTCCTCGTAGAACTCTTCCGGCGGGATGGGCCTGCCTGCCTTGAGGTACCATTCATCACTGGGATAAATGATGCGCTTGCCGTGGCGGCGCTTGCACTCATCGCCGAATTCTTCCATGATATCAATGACTTCGGCGCTGGTCTTTGCATCATACGGTGTCTGCTTGAACAGCTTCTCGCGGTAGTCCGTCACACCGCAGGGCACTGCAGCGATGCTCTGCACCATAGGGGTCAGCTCCAAAAGGTCGGAGAGGGTACGGCGCAGCTCGTCGCCGTCGTTGATGCCGCGGCACAGCACCAGCTGACAGTTGACGGCGATGCCGCCCTCCACCAGACGGGGCAGATACTTGAGCACCTCGCCGCCGCGCTTGTTGGCCAGCATCCGCACACGGAGCTGCGGGTTCGTGGTGTGCACTGAAATGTTGATGGGCGAAATGTGCATCTTGATGATGCGGTCGATCTCGTGGTCCTGCATGTTCGTCATGGTGATATAGTTGCCGAACAAAAAGGAAAGCCGCTCGTCATCGTCCTTGAAGTAAAGGCTCTCGCGCATACCGGGGGGCAGCTGGTCGATGAAGCAGAACATGCAGTGGTTGGAGCAGGAGTGCTTCTGATCGCCCAGATAGGTCTGGAAATCGCAGCCAAAGGGACCGCGCTCCGTGCGCTGCACATCCCACTCGCGGATGCCGTCTGCCACCCTTGCTTTCAGGTGGAAGCTTTTGCTGTCGGTGTAGAAATCGTAGTCCAGACTGTCGTTCAGCTCGTTTTCATCCACGCTCAAAAGCTCGTCACCCGGGCCAAGGCCCAGCACTTCCGCTTCGCTGCCGGGTTCCACCCGTGCGATCTTCATTGCCACCGCATCCACCTCCTTTCAGACAGAACAAGAAGGGGAAGGCATGCGCCCTCCCCTTCTGTACATAACACCATTATGCCACCAATTACGCGCAAATTAGGCCTTCTTGATGACTTCCTCGCCCTTGTAGTAACCGCAGTTGCCACATGCCTGGTGGGGGAGCTTCAGAGAGCCGCAGTTGCTGCACTTGACCAGTGCGGGGGCCTCCAGCTTCCAAACATTGCTGCGACGCTTGTCGCGGCGGGCCTTGGAAAGATGTCTCTTAGGTACTGCCATATTTTTGCACCTCCTTGATGGGTTTATCAGTTCAGCAGTGATTTAAGGATTGCGAGCCTTGTGTCTACGGGAGCTTCGGCATGCTCTGCCGGCTGGCAGGTGCATTCCGCCTTCTTTTTGCCGCACACGGGGCAAAGCCCGGCGCAGTCGGCACTGCAAAGCAGCACCGTGGGGATCTGGAACATAAACTCCTGATTGAGCCATTCATCTACATCCAGATGTCCTTTTTCGTCCAGCGGAAGGTCAAAATCCGGGTCATCCAGATCCCGTTCCTTTACCGTCCACTCCGTATCGACCGTCTCCTCCCGAATGACCGGGTCCAGACAGCGGGCGCACTCTCCGTGCACCGATGCGTTTGCCCGCAGTGTCATCCGGACCTCGTCGCCGTCCGTCTCCGCTTCAAAAACAGCGGTGACCGGCTGCGGGATCCTTGCCCCGGCATAATCATGTGCAGATAAATCACACTGAAACTCTGCATGATAGGGTTGTCTGCCGGTGGCGATAAACTTTCTCAGGTCAAATTGCATAGTACACCTCTAAAAGGCTGCTTTGTTAGTATAGCGCCAACGCAGCCCTTTGTCAACACCAAAACAGGCAGAAAACCGAAAAAATTTAAATTTCCCGGTTCTCTGCCTGTTCAAAGTGGTTCAGATCCCGATTTTCCGGAATTACAGGTACTTCTTCACATCGTGGGGCAGTGCAGCCTCGTCAGCGCTGACGGTAACAGTCACCTTCACGCTGTCGCCTGCAATGGCTGCCATCTCGTCCAGCACAACGCCCAGACGGTTGATGTCATGATCCAGCACCTTCAGGATGCCGTCGATGTACAGGTCGGTGATATCGTAGTTGCTTGCCATCAGGCCGGCAACAAAGCCGTACAGCATTTCGCCGCCGGAGATCTTGTACTCGTCCAGGTCGATCAGACGTGCAGCAGGAGCGATGTCGTAGGTGAGCTTCATGCCCTTTTCAACGACGACCACGTTGCCCTTGGAGGTCTTGACCGCATCATTGATCTGGTCGATCATAGCCTTGGTCTTGCCGGAGCCCTTGGTACCAACAATCAGTTTAATCATAGTTCAGTCCTCCTGTATTTTCCACGCCTTGCGGCGGGAGATCATTTTTATTTACTTCAGCTTTGCTTCCAGCTCGGCGGTCAGGCCTTCGTAGCCCGGCTTGCCCAGCAAAGCAAACATATTCTTTTTATAGCTCTCAACGCCCGGCTGGTTGAAGGGATTAACACTGAGCAGATAACCGCTGCAGGCACATGCACGCCAGAAGAAGTAGATCAGGTAGCCCACATTGTAAGCAGTCAGGTCGTCCACCTCGATCAGCACTTCGGGCACGCCGCCGTCGGTGTGGGCGAGGATGGTACCCTCCATGGCCTTGCGGTTGACAATGCTCATGTTCTGGTTTGCCAGGAAGTTCAGGCCGTCAAAGTTGCCTTCCAGCGGGTCGATGAACAGATCCTGTGCAGGCTTCTTCACGTCCACGATGGTCTCGAACATGGTGCGGGAGCCTTCCTGAATGAACTGACCCATGGAGTGCAGATCGGTGGAGAAGATGCAGCTTGCGGGGAACAGGCCCTTGTTGTCCTTGCCCTCGCTCTCGCCGAACAGCTGCTTGTACCACTCGTTCATCAGGGCGAAGTCCGGCTCGTAGCACTCCAGAATTTCAACGCTCTTGCCCTTGCGGTACAGGATGTTGCGGATGGCAGCATACTTGTAAGCGTCGTTGTCCTTGCTCAGAACGGAGAAGCGCTCCATGGAATCGGCAGCGCCCTTCATCAGGTCGTCGATGCTGATACCGGCAGCAGCAATGGGCAGCAGGCCCACAGCGCTCAGCACGGAGTAGCGGCCGCCCACGTCGTCGGGGACCACGAAGGTGGGCCAGCCCTGTGCGTCGGCCAGCTGCTTCAGGGTGCCCTTGGCACGGTCGGTGGTGGCGTAGATGCGCTTGTTGGCTTCTTCCACGCCCATCTCCTTTTCCAGCAGCTCACGCAGCACGCGGAATGCCAGAGAAGTCTCGGTGGTAGTGCCGGACTTGGAAATGACGTTGATGGAGAAGCGCTTGCCCTTGCACAGGCTGATGATGTTGTTCAGGTAGGTGGGGCTGATGCTGTTGCCGCAGAAGTAGATCTTGGGGCCATTTTCCAGCTCGTTGTGGAACTGGCCCTTGACGGCCTCGATGACAGCGCGTGCGCCCAGATAGCTGCCGCCGATGCCGGCCACCACCAGCACATCAGAATCCTCGCGGATCTTTGCGGCGGCTTCCTTGATGCGGGCGAACTCTTCCTTATCATAATCACGGGGCAGATACATCCAGCCGAGGAAATCATTGCCCGGGCCGGACTTTGCTTCCAGCTGGTTATGGGCAGCTTCCACCTGCGGATAGATGGCTGCATATTCCTCTTCGCTGATAAAGCTGGAGAGGTGTTTGGTGTTCAGTGCGACACTCATTTTATTATAACCTCCAAACGATTTGCCGGGCCTTTGCCCTGCGAGGAAATATCTTGGTATAAGTGTACCGTTCCCTCCGGGCAAAGTCAAGGTCAAAATCCTTGGATTTCATACAATTTTAATAGTGTTTTTTTGTTTCTTCATCCAGAATTGTTCACACAGACAGTTCCACGCAGCTTACTGCAGCGCGCTTTTGTACGCTGAAGCGTGCATTCAGCTTTCGCAGCCGGTCAAAGCGTCCCACAACAGGCCGAATGCGGTGCCAAAGTCCATTTTTTCAGCATCGGCAGCGGCGCGCACCTCGTACTCGCCCAGTTGGGTCTCCCCGCTCAGGATGCGCACCGTGCCAACGGTCTGGCCCAGCTGCACCGGTGCTTCCAGCTCCTGCGGCAGATCCAGCTGCGCGGTGAGGGCGGCGGCGTTTTCCTTGGGCATCAGCAGCGTTTCGGGCAGAGCGGTGTAGTCCAGCGGTACGCTTTCCTCTGCACTGCCCTTTACTTTTATAAGAAGAGGCCGATCCTCCATGGCGGGCAGCGGCACGGCGGCGTAGGCCGCAAAGCCGTAATCCAGCAGGGTGGTGGCCGCTGTGAACCGCTCCGAGCTGGAGAGTGACCCCAGCACCACGGCGATGAGGTCCAGCCCGTCGCGGGTGGCGCTGGCGCTGATGCACACGCCCGCGCCGCTGGTGGTGCCGGTTTTCAGGCCGGTGATGCCGTTGTAGCGCTTGAGCAGCTTGTTGGTGTTCACCAGCTGGGTGGCACCTCCGCGCAGAGTGTCCGTCCAGATGCCGGTATAGTGCAGAACCTCCGGGCAGGTGTTCAAAATCTCGCGGCTCATGATGGCAACATCGTGGGCGGTGGAAAGATGCCCTTCGGTGTCCAGCCCGCAGGCATTGTGGAAGGTGGTGTTCACCATGCCCAGTTCTGCTGCGCGGGCGTTCATCATCTGCACAAAGCCCGGCTCGCTGCCGCCCACCAGCTCTGCCACAGCCACAGCGGCATCGTTGGCAGAGGACACACAAATGGCTTTGATCATCTCGTCCAGTGTGAACTGCTCCCCCGGCTCCAGCCAGATCTGACTGCCGCCCATGTGGTAGGCGTGTTCACTTACCGGCACCAGCGTGTCCATGGCAATGCGGCCGTCGTGCACGGCTTCAAAGGTGAGCAGCAGGGTCATTACCTTGGTAATGGATGCAATGGGCATCTGCTGGTCGGCGTTCTTTTCATATAATATAGTGCCCGTCTGCTGGTCGATCAGGCAGGCGGCGCGGCAGGGCAGCTCCAAGGCAGGCTGTGCCGCCGCGGGCTGCACCGGCTGGGTCTGGTCTGCAGCCGCCTGCACCGCCGGGTTTTGCTGCCGCAGCCCATTGCCCTGCGCCGTGCCAAAGGCCAGCGCAAACAGCCAGAAGCACACCACCCCTGCACACAAAAGCGCCAAGTTTTTCCGCTCCATTTCGGTCCCTCCCTGCGCAATGTCTCTTGCTGAGAGAGTATGCAGGGGCCTTTTTGTTTAGAATATCCTGCGCCCGCACCGCAGCCTGCATTTTTTATTTTGTCTTTTTCTACAAAAGGGCTTGACTTTTGCCCACCTTATAGTGTAAATTGGAGATGGCCCAAAAAGGCTGTATTGCTTCATTTGTGGAATTATTTTTTAGGAGGATACTATTATGATTCTGTCTCGTCGTTCTTTCCTGAAGATGGCTGGTCTGACCGTTGTTGCTGCTGCAGGTGCTTCCATGTTCACCGGCTGTGGTGCTTTCTCCACCACTCCTATCAAGGTAGTCGCCGCTAAGGATTCTACCAAGGAGTTCCAGGCTGCTGTTGCAGAGCTGAACAAAAAGAAGCTGGTCGTATGGCCTGCTGATGCAAACGGCGCTTATCTGAACAGCTTCCTGATGATCAATCTGGCCGCTAATGGTCTCTCCGGCTTCGCTGTGGAAAAGGCCGAGTATAAGACCGCTACGGACGCAGAGACTGGTAAAGAGTACAAGTATCTGGAAGTCACCGTCAAGTCCACTGCTAAATAATTTTTCTAAAGTTCTCTTTGAGAGACGGGCGTTTGCCCGTCTCTTTTTGTTTTGCCCGCTTTCCAGCAAAAAAGTGCCTGCTGCTGTGCATCCGGTCTTGCGCCGCACCGCCGCTGTGATATATAATAAAGAGCAATGCAAACACCACCCCGTTTTTTGTCGAAAGGATACCCCCTCATGCGAGTTTGTTTTTATACCCTTGGCTGCAAGGTCAACCTGAATGAGACCGGCGCGCTGGAACAGATGTTCCGCGCCAACGGCTTTACCATTGCGCAGGAGAACGAGCCTGCGGATGTTTTTGTGGTGAACAGCTGCACCGTGACCAACTTTGGCGACCAGAAAAGCCGCAAGTGGCTGCGCCGCAAAAAGCGCGAGAACCCCGGCGCGGTCACGGTGCTTACCGGCTGCTACCCGCAGGCTTTCCCGGAGGAAGCCGCCCAGTTCACCGAGGCCGACCTTGTGTGCGGCAACGGCGACCGCAAGGCCATTTTAGATAACGTTCTCAAGCTGCTGGACGGCCATGAGCGCATTGTGGCCATCACGCCCCACCAGCGCGGCGAAAAATTTGAAGAGCTGCCCGTGGAGCGGTTCGAGACCCACACCCGTGCCTTTATCAAGGTAGAGGACGGCTGCAACCGTCAGTGCGCCTACTGTGTCATCCCCCGGGCCCGCGGCCCGGTGCGCAGCCGCGACGAAGCCAGCATCCTTGCCGAGCTGCGCCAGCTGGCGGCTTCCGGCTACCGCGAGGTGGTGCTCAGTGCCATCTCCCTGCCCAGCTATGGTCTGGATACCGGCACCAACCTTGTGGAGCTGGTGGAGCACTGCGCTCAAGTGGAAGGCATCCAGCGCATCCGTCTGGGCAGTCTGGACCCGGATATGCTCACGCCGGAGTTCATCACCCGCCTTGCCGCCGTGAAAAAGCTCTGCCCGCAGTTCCACCTGAGCCTGCAGAGCGGCTGCACTGCCACCCTGCGCCGGATGCGCCGCGTTTACACTGCCGAGCAGTATGCACAGGTGGTGGACCAGCTGCGCGCCGCCTACGGTGCGCGCCCGGTCAGCTTTACCACCGACTGCATCTGCGGCTTTCCCGGCGAGACGCAGGCCGATTTTGAAGAGAGCTGCGAATTTTTGAAAAAGATCGGCTTTCTCAAGGTACATGTGTTCCCCTACTCCCGCCGCAGCGGCACCCCGGCCTACGATTTTCCGGAGCAGGTGCACGAGCGGGAAAAGCAGGAGCGCAGCCGCGTGATGAACGGCATTGCCGAGGAGGTACGCCGCGAAGTGCTGACCGCCTATGTGGGCACCGAGGACGATGTGCTGCTGGAGACCCCGCTTTCCGGCACGCTGTTCACCGGCTACACCCGGCTGTACATTCCGGTGGTGGTGTCCGCCCCCGGCCACGAAAGCGGTCAGATCGTGCACGTAACGCTTGGCGAGTACGACGGCGAGCGTGTGCGTGCAGCACTTTGCTGAGTTTACGCGCTTAAAACTGTTGATTCTGTACACGAGGACGAATACAACAAATTTTTAACAAATTTTGCGTTTTATCCCTTTTCATCCGGCACGCTTTATGCTAAAATGAAAGTGGATCATCCCGGGCACAGCGCTGTTTGCAGCAGTGCGTTACCAATGTGCCCTGTAACGCGCCCGCCCTGCGCGGCAGAACGCTGTCGGCAGCCGGGTGCAGCCCGTTTGTTTTTAGCAAAGCAAGGAGAGAATTGGAATGAGTTTCAGAGGAATCAATACCACGGTCATCCAGATCCGCCGTCAGGTGTTCACCGAGGTGGCACGCATGGCTTACGCCAACGTCAAGGGCGAGCAGGCCAACCACCTGATGCGCAAGATCCCCTACACCATCATCCCCGGCGAGGAAGGCAAGCTGCGCAAGGACATCTTCCTGGAGCGCGCCATCGTTGAGGAGCGCGTGCGTCTGGCCATGGGCCTGCCCACCCGCCGCATGGACGAGCACAACAGCGTCGTCTCCGGTCTGGAGGATGCTTCCATCGCCGATAAGTATTATGATCCCCCGCTGGTGAACGTGATCAAGTTTGCCTGCAACCGCTGCCCGGAAAAGCTGGTCAAGGTCTCCGACCTGTGTCAGGGCTGCCTTGCCCACCCCTGTATGGAAGTGTGCCCCAAGAAGGCCATCACATGGGAGAGCGGCCGTTCCATCATCGATCAGGACAAGTGCATCAAGTGCGGCCGCTGCGTCGGCGTGTGCCCCTACAACGCCATCGTCAAGACCGAGCGTCCCTGCGCTGCAGCCTGCGGCATGGGTGCCATCCACTCCGATGAGCTGGGCCGTGCCGAGATCGATTACAGCAAGTGCGTTTCCTGCGGCCAGTGTCTGGTCAACTGCCCCTTCGGTGCCATTGCCGACAAGGGCCAGATCTATCAGCTGATCCAGGGCTTCAACCGCGGCGACCGCATCTACGCGCTGGTGGCTCCCGCCTTCATCAACCAGTTCCCGGGTCTGGCTTCCACCGGCAAGCTCAAGGCCGCCCTGAAGGCCGTCGGCTTCTACGATGTGGTGGAGGTTGCCATTGGTGCCGACCTGTGCACCGTGGACGAAGCACACGACTTCCTGGAGGAAGTGCCCGAGAAGCTCAACTTCATGGCAACTTCCTGCTGCCCGGCATGGAGCATGATGGCAAAGACCGCTTTCCCGGATCTTGCCAAGAATATCTCCATGACCATGACCCCCATGGTGTTCACCGCCCGCATGATGAAGCAGAAGGACCCCGAGGCCCGTATGTGCTTCATTGGACCCTGCGCCGCAAAGAAGCTGGAAGCTTCCCGCCGCACCGTCCGCTCCGATGTGGACTTCGTGCTCACCTTTGAAGAGCTGGCCGGTATCATCGAGGCCAAGGATGTGGACACCAGCCTGCTGGAAGTGGACGAGGCCGAAGCTCTGCACGCTGCATCCGCAGCAGGCCGCGGCTTTGCACAGTCCGGCGGCGTTGCCAAGGCTGTTGCCGATAAGATCAAGGAATGGCACCCGGATATGGATGTCAAGATCGCATCCGCACAGGGCCTTGCCGAATGCAAGAAGCTGCTCATGCTGGCCAAGGCCGGCAAGTACAACGGCTACCTGCTGGAAGGCATGGGCTGCCCGGGCGGCTGCATCGGCGGCGCAGGCACCATTGCCGACCCCGCACGCACGGCCATCCAGCTGAACAAGTACGTCAAGGAAGCTCCCTTCGCCGACCCGGAGCAGAGCCCCTTTATGAGCGAGATCCATGTGCTGAAGGACGACCCCGACTTTGAACTTTAAGCGCTGATTTTTCAAGAACCGCTTCTCCTGCCGGAGGGGCGGTTCTTCGTCATCTTTGCCCACCATATTTTATCAATGTGCAACATTTCTGTGAAAGCTTCACGAAGCGGATTGACAATTTTGCACAGCCATGCTATTTTAGCATTGACAAACCGGTATTACCGCAATTGTTCAACGCCGCCTCTGTGGCAGGAAAGGCAGATCATTCATGACGAACACTTATAAGCGCGTAAGCGCCGCCCTGCTCTCAGTGCTGCTGCTGTGCATGTTCACCTTTGGTGCAAGCGCTGCTTCCAGCCTGAACGTAGGCATTAAATTCTGGAAAGAAAGATCCGATAAGGAATCCATGGCCAACACCGGCATCGATGCCAGCCGTGATGTCACCCTCACCCGCCAGTCCAACGGCACCTACACGCTCACCCTGCCCATCCAGCAGGTAAGCAAGATGGGTGTCACCGGCTATCTGTCCGGCCTGACCATTGGTGATGTGACCTATACCGGCACCGTCTCCGGCGATGTTGCCAAGGGCACCGGCGTGCTCACCATCAAGAACATGCCCGCCTCGGTGCTGACCGGCAGCGATGTGAACAAGGCACTCACCGTTACCTGCAACATTCAGATGGATCTGAGCGTGCTTGGCGAGATCAACACCGCGGCCCGCATGTGCATCTGGAACAAGTAAGCTTTTTCAAGCAAAGAACGGCGTTCCCCACCGGAACGCCGTTCTTTGCTTTTATCACTCCATGTGCTTTTCCACAAAGTCGCCAACCATTTTGTCCAGCTGCAGCACAGCGTTCTCGGCACCCTTCATCACCTTGCGGGTGGTGCGGCGCAGCTGGCGCTGGTTCTGGGTGGCGGCCATCACGCCCACGGCACCCAGTGCCGCCCCCGCGGCCATGCCAAGCAGCATCCCGGAAGAACTGGTGGATTCATGTTTCATAGTAAAACTCCTTTCGGTGAAAAAGATCCGGTCTCCGGCGTTATTATTTCCTGTAAACTATCTGGTATCCGCTTTTTTTATGCAGAAATTTGTGGTATACTGTTCTACGATGTTTTAATGGGCGGGTGTGCCCGGCTAAAAAGTGCACTGCTCATTCCGCATACTGGTAAGGAGGTTCCTTATTTGATACACCCTGTTGAACCCAAAAAAGTCCTTTGCATCCACGATCTTTCCGGCATGGGCCGCTGCAGCCTTGCAGTGATCCTGCCGGTGCTGTCGGTCATGGGCGTGCAGCCGGTAGCCCTGCCCACGGTGGTGCTTTCCACCCACACAGGCGGGCTTGGCACACCTGCACGGCTGGACGGCTGCGCCTACGGCGAACAGGCGCTGGAGCATTACCATGCGCTTGGCGTGGAGTTTGACTGCATCTATACCGGCTATCTGGGCGGTGAGGATCAGGTAGCACTAGCCGAAAAAGCCTTTACCCTCTGGCCCGCAGCCAAAAAGATCGTTGACCCGGTCATGGGCGACAACGGCAAGGCTTACTCCACCGTAACGCCTGCTTTGATCGACCGCATCCGTGCACTGTGCGGTGCTGCCGATCTGATCCTGCCCAACTACACCGAGGCACAGATCCTGCTGCAGCGCCAGCCGCAGACCGAGCTGCTCACCGATGAAGCCGCACAGGCTCTGGCTGACGAGCTGACCGCTCTGGCCCCCGGGGCTGTCGTCACCGGCCTGCCGCTGGGCAAATACATCGGCTGTGCAGGCAGCGGAAAAGACCGCTTCCTCATCAAAAAGCTGCACATCAGCCGCAGCTTTCCCGGCACCGGCGACCTGTACGGTGCGGTGCTCATCGGCTCGCTGCTGCAGGGCAACGCCCTGAGTGCCGCCGCCGACAACGCTGCCGAGTTCGTGGCGCTTTCCATCCAGAGCACGCCCGCCGCGCAGGATACCCGCTACGGGGTCTGGTTCGAGCCGCTTCTGCCGCGCCTGTGCCCGGCAAGCTCGGCAGAATAAGGGGAGGTACACCGATGAACGAAAAGCCAACCTTGAACATCGTTCTGGTGGAACCGCGCATCCCGCAGAACACCGGCAATGTGGCCCGTACCTGTGCCTGCACTGCCTGTCGGCTGCATCTGGTAGGCCCCATGGGCTTTGCCATCGATGATAAAAAGCTCAAGCATGCGGGTCTGGATTACTGGCACTACCTCGACATCAGCTATTACGACAGTCTGGACGAGTTCTTTGCCAAAAACAGCGGCCCCTATTACTATTTTACCACCAAGGCACCGCAGCGCTACACCGATGTGAGCTACCCGGACGGTGCATACCTCGTGTTCGGACGCGAGGATGCCGGCCTGCCCGAAGCCTTGCTTGCCGCCAATCAGGAGCACTGCATCCGAATGCCCATGCGCGACACCTGCCGCAGCCTGAACCTTTCCAACAGCGTGGCCGTGGGCGTGTATGAAGTGCTGCGCCAGTGGGCCTTTCCGGAGCTTTTGGACCACGGACACTTACGAGACTACGAATGGAAATGAGGGACATTATGAGCAAGATTGCGATCCTGACCGATTCCTCCTGCGATATCCCGCAGGAGATGGCCGAAAAATACGGCATCGACATCATGAGCTTCCACATCCTGCTGGACAATGTGGACTACGTGGAGCGTGAAAGCTGCACCAACACCGAATTTTACGATAAGATGCGTGCCGCTAAGGGCGTGCCCTCCACTGCCGCCATCACCCCCATCCAGTTCTGCGAAAAATACTGCCAGTACGTGGACGAGGGCTATACGGATGTCATTCATGTACCCATCAACAAATCCGGCTCTTCCACCTACAATAACGCCCTCATGGCACAGGGGATGCTGCGGGAAGAGCGCCCGGAGCACCACTTGAAGATCCATCTGCTGGACCCCCACACCTATTCCATGGTGTTCGGCTGGTATCTGTGCGAAATGGCCCGCAAGCTGAAGAACGGTGCAGAGATCAGCCATGTGATCCGGGAGTTTGAAAAGCAGATGGACTGCATGGAGATCGTTCTGGGCCCCTACAGCCTGAAGCAGATGAAAAAGAGCGGACGCATCTCTGCCGCTGCTGCTGTTATGGGCGAGCTGATGGGCATTCGTCCCATCATCACCCTGATCGACGGCAAGACCAAGGTGGAAGCCAAGGTACGCGGCGATGACAAGGTGGTGCCCGCCATGGTGGAGCTGTGCAAACAGCGCAGCGAAGGCGTGGAGAACTTTGATTATATGATTGGCCACACCAACATCCCGCAGACCGCCGATCTGGAAAAGGCCTGCCGCAAGGCCTTTGGCAAGCCGCCGCTGCTGGTGTTTGAGCTGGGCGGCGTCGTTTCCGCCAACACCGGCCCCGACACAGTGGCTCTGGTATACACCGGACACCCCAGAGGGTAACACACGATTTTAATAGCCTCCGCTTTCGCTCTGGCTATTTCAGCGGTAATTTTATTTTTATTTTGAGGTTCCGAAAAGCCTGCGGGCTTTTCGGAACCTCTTTTTCACCGGAAGGGTCCAAACCAAAAACTGCATCTGTACCTGATTCTGCGAAAATTCGTTGCAATCTGCCAAAAATTATGCTATACTGCCTTTTGCTGTGCTTTTTGTGCGGCATCCTTTCAGAGCAACTTAGGATTTTAGGCTCCCCGGCGTGTCTCGAACCATGCCGGGCCAAACCCACAGGGGCTGGCGGCCCTGTGCGGTCAAAATCATCCCGCTGGAGTATTATCATGAATCAGAATCCTTCCGTCCGTAAACTGGTGCGCTGCGGCGTGGTCGCAGCCATTTATGTTGTTCTCTGCATGGCTCTGCAGCCGCTCTCCTATGGTGCGGTACAGGTGCGTGTGGCTGAGGCGCTCTGCCTGCTGCCGGTGTTCGGTGCCGAGTACATTGCCGGTGTGGTACTGGGCTGCTTTTTGGCAAACCTGCTGGGCTCCACCATCGTGGATGTCATCTTTGGCACCCTTGCCACCCTGCTGGCCTGCCTTGTCACCTACAAGCTGCGGAACATCCGCATCAAGGGTCTGGCTGTGGCGGCTTCCCTGCCGCCGGTGCTGTTCAATGCCGTGATCATCGGCATTGAGATCGCCGTCATGTTCCCGGACCCCACCTCCAGCGCTCCCATCTGGCTGGCCTGCATCACCAACGGCATCTCCGTAGGTATCGGCGAGCTCATCAGCTGCACCGTTCTGGGTGTGCTGCTGGTGAAGATCATCGAGAGCAGCAAGGCCCTGCGCAAAATTTTTGCAGCTTAATGACCGCAAGGAGGTTTCCATGCAGGCAAACGGAATGATCTTCTGGGACTGGAACGGCACTTTGATGGATGATGTTGATTTCACCCACAGCTGTCTCAACTGGATGCTGGAGACCCACGGTTATCCGCAGCGGTACGATCTTGCCGCTTACCGGGAAATTTTCGGTTTTCCCATTGAGGAATACTACATCCGCGCCGGCTTCGACTTTGCCAGACATCCCTATCCGGAGCTGGCCGAGTGCTTTATGGAACATTATAACGCAGGTGTGGATGCCTGTCCCCCCTCTGCACACGCTGCCGAAACGCTGGCCGAGCTTTCGCGCCGGGGCTGGCGGCAGAGCGTGCTTTCCGCCTCCCGCCGGGACTACCTGATCGAGCAGGTAGCCGCACGGGGCCTGCAGGGCTATTTTACTGAGTTGCTCGGCCTTGCAGACATCTATGGCGTAAGCAAAGTGCAGGTGGGCAAACAGTGGCTTGCACAAAGCGGCATCGCCCCTGCTGCCTGCGTGATGGTGGGCGACACCCAGCACGATGCCGAAGTTGCAAAGGCCCTTGGCACAAAATGCGTGCTCTACACCGGCGGCCACCAGTCCCGCGCGCGGCTCGAGGCTGTGTGCCCGAATGTCATCGACGATCTGGCACAGCTGCCGCAGCTGCTGGAAACCTTATAATGTACACCTGACCACTTCTGATTTGCAAAAATCAGAGGTGGTTTTTGTTTTAGCTGGCTCACCAGCTCCCCCAAAGGGGGAGCCTCTGGCGAAACCGGAAACTTTGCGTGGATTGCCAAGGCCTCCCACTTTGGGGGAGGTGGATGCGACCAGCGGGAGCAGACGGAGAGGGCGAGGCTGTTCGCCTCCACCACATATCTTTTCCTTTTATGCCCCCCGCCAGCGCAAATTTACAGAAAATTCATTCAAAAACCGGCTAAAATAACCTTGCAGGTTTGACGCGTCTGCCGCTTTGGTGTATCATATATGTGTGTATTTATGTCTATCTCCGGGAAGCATTTTCCCGAATTTGATCTATGAGGTGTTACCAATGTCCCTTGTTGAAAAACTCTTTGGCAGCTTCTCGGACCGGGAGCTGAAAAAGATCAACCCCATTGCCAAGCAGGTGCTGGCTCTGGAAGAAAAATATGCCGCCATGCCGGATGCCGACCTGCAGGCACAGACCGCTGTGTTCAAGCAGCAGCTGGCCGACGGCAAGACCACCGATGATATCCTGCCCGATGCCTTTGCCGTCTGCCGCGAGGCCGCATGGCGCGTGCTGGGCATGAAGCACTTCCCTGTGCAGGTCATCGGTGGCATTGCCCTGCACCGCGGTGATATTTCCGAGATGCAGACCGGTGAAGGCAAGACTCTTGTGGCTACCCTGCCCGCCTACCTGAATGCCCTCACCGGTGAGGGCGTGCATGTTGTCACCGTCAACGATTACCTTGCCAAGCGCGACAGCGAGTGGATGGGCAAGCTCTACCGCTGGCTGGGCCTTTCTGTCGGCCTGATCGCACAGGGCATGGACGGCGATGCACGCCGCGCCGCCTATGCTGCCGACATCACCTACGGTACCAACAACGAGTTCGGCTTCGACTACCTGCGCGACAACATGGTGACCTATAAGGCCAACATGGTGCAGCGCGGCCACGCCTATGCCATCGTCGATGAAGTGGACTCCATCCTGATCGATGAAGCCCGCACGCCCCTGATCATTTCCGGCCGCGGCGAGGATTCTTCCAGCCTGTACACACAGGTGGACCGCTTTGTGCGCACCCTGCGCAAGAGCGTGGTGGTAGAGCTGGAGGATAAAGTCTCTACCGACGAGCAGACCGACGGTGATTACGTCGTGGACGAAAAGCACAAGACCTGTACCCTGACTGCCAGCGGCATCAAGAAAGCGGAAGCCTACTTCAAGGTCGAAAACCTTGCCGCCGCCGAGAACATGACCCTTGCCCATCACATCGATCAGGCCATCAAGGCTTACGGCGTGATGCAGCGGGACATCGATTACGTGGTCAAGGATGGTCAGGTCATCATCGTGGACGAGTTCACCGGCCGTCTGATGATCGGCCGCCGCTACAACGAAGGCCTGCATCAGGCCATCGAAGCCAAGGAGGGCGTGAAGATTGCCGCCGAGAGCAAAACGCTGGCTACCATCACCTTCCAGAACTACTTCCGCATGTACAAAAAGCTGTCCGGTATGACCGGTACCGCCAAGACAGAAGCCACCGAGTTCACCGAGATCTACGGCCTGAACATCGTTACGGTGCCCACCAACCGCCCCCGTCAGCGCATCGATTATCCAGATGCCATCTACAAGACGGTCAACGGCAAATACAATGCCGTTATCCAGCAGGTGCTGGAATGCCACCAGAAGGGCCAGCCCGTGCTGGTGGGTACGGTCAGCGTGGAAAAGAGTGAGACCCTTGCCAAGATGCTGCAGAAATACACCCGCGACTTCAACGTGCTGAACGCAAAGAACCACGAGCGTGAAGCCGAGATCGTGGCGCAGGCCGGCAAAAAGGGTGCCATTACCATTGCCACCAACATGGCAGGCCGTGGTACCGATATCATGCTGGGCGGCAACGCCGAGTTCATGGCCAAGGCCCAGATGCGCAAGGAACACTTCTGCGAAAACCTGCTGAACCCGGAAAAGCCCGAGGATGCCGACCCGGCTGCAGTGGAAATGCTGCTGACCGAAGCCAACGGCCACGGCGATACCGAGGATGCCAACATCCTTGCTGCCCGCAAGCGCTTCGATGATTTGTACGCCCAGTGCAAGCCCCAGATCGATGCCGAAGCTGAGCAGGTGCGCGCTGCAGGCGGCCTGTTCATCATCGGTACCGAACGCCACGAGAGCCGCCGCATCGACAACCAGCTGCGCGGCCGTGCCGGCCGTCAGGGCGACCCGGGTGCTTCCCGCTTCTACCTGAGCCTGGAAGATGACCTGATGCGCCTGTTCGGCGGCGACCGCGTCTCCAGCCTGATGGATACCCTCAAAATCGATGAGGACACTCCCATCGAGAACCGCATGATCACCAACACGCTGGAAAGCGCCCAGAAAAAGCTGGAAGGCCGCAACTTCGAGATCCGCAAGAACGTGCTGAAGTACGACGACGTGATGAACCAGCAGCGCGAGATCATCTATGGTCAGCGCCGAAAGGTGCTGGATGGCGAGGATATCAGCACCGAAATGCACAAGATGCTGCGCGAGAACATCGATTCCAGCTGCGACCAGTTCCTGGCCGGTGATGTGAAGGACGACTGGGACTTTGGTGCCCTGCGCCGCCACTATCTGGGCTGGCTGACCACCGAGGAAGACCTCCACTACACCGTGACCGACTTTGACGATATCTCCCGCAAGGGCATTGCCGACCAGCTCTATGACCGCGGCATGAAGATCCTCGCCGACAAGGAGCAGCGCTACGGTGCTCCCATCATGCGTGAGCTGGAGCGCATCTGCCTGCTCAAGTGCGTGGACCGCATGTGGATGGACCACATCGACAACATGGACCAGCTGCGTCAGGGCATTGCGCTGCGCGGCTACGGCCAGAAGGACCCCGTTGTGGAGTACCGCATCGAGGGCTTTGACATGTTCGACCAGATGGTGGATTCCATCCGTGAGTCCAGTGTGAAGATGCTGCTGACCATCGAGATCCGTCAGGCCGGTGCTGCCCCCAAGCGTGAGCAGGTGGCAAAGCCCACCGGCGAAGGCTTTGTGCCCGGCAACGGTGCACCCGGTGCCAAGGGTGCACCCCACGGCCAGCCTGTGCGTGTCATCAAAATTGGCCGCAACGACCCCTGCCCCTGCGGCAGCGGCCTGAAGTGGAAAAAGTGCACCTGCGCCAAGTACCACCCGGAAGGCACATCGACGAACGAAAACTAAGTAAAAAACCTCTCAGGCTCTGCCATAAGGCAGGGTCTGGGAGGTTTTTGATAAAATAGAGGGAGTTGATTTTGGAATGATCACACCAGAAAAACTGCTCGAATCCGCAAAGGAGCTGGAAACCCAGCTGCGCACATGGCGGCGCACCCTGCACCGCCACCCGGAGGTAGGCTTTGACCTGCCCGAGACAAAAGCACTGGTCAAAAAAGCCCTGACCGAGATGGGCTACACCCCGCAGGACTGCGGCAGGTGCGGCGTACTCGCGCTAGCGGGCGGCAAGCGCCCCGGCAAGACCATCCTGCTGCGCGGTGACATGGACGCCCTGCCCATTCAGGAAGAATCCGGTGAGGAGTTTGCTTCCGAGATCCCGGGCCGGATGCACGGCTGCGGCCACGATATGCACACCGCCATGATGCTGGGTGCGGCAAAGCTGCTCAAAGAACACGAGGACGAGATCGAGGGCACCATCAAGCTGGAATTCCAGCCTGCAGAGGAGATCTTTCAGGGTTCGCTGGACATGCTGAAAAACGGCCTGCTGGAAAACCCGAAGGTGGATGCCGCGGTCATGTTCCATGTTCTGGCCGGGATGCCCCTGCCCGTTGGCACCGTGCTGGTGCCGGGCGGCGGCATCACCATGGCAAGCTGTGAGCAGTACCACATCACCGTACACGGCAAGGGCGGCCATGGCTCCATGCCCAACGCCTGCATCGACCCCATCACCGCAGCGGCCCACATCCACATTGCCCTACAGGAGATCAACAGCCGTGAGCTGGATCCCGCCAAGTTTGGCGTATTCACCACGGGCCGGTTTGAAGCTGGCAAGGCATCCAACGTCATCCCGGATTCTGCCGATATGTGGGGCACTATCCGCACGGTGGACCCCGAAGGTGCCGTGAGCGAGCAGATCCACCAGCGCATGACCGAGATCGCGCAGGGCGTGGCGGCAGCCTATCGCTGCACTGCTGATGTGGAGTTCAGCGACCACTGCCCCTGCATGGTGGTGGATACGCCTCTTGCCAAGAATGCCCTGACCTATATGACCGAACTGCTGGGCCGTGGTGCCATGGATATGACCGTCCTCACCGGCGGCAAGCCCGGCGGCGGCAGCGAGGACTTTGCCTTTGTCAGCCACGAAGTGCCCACCGTAAGCATGTTTCTCTCCGCAGGCAACGCCAAGGAGGGCTATGTTTACGGCCAGCACCACCCCAAGGTACGCTTTAACGACAGCGTGCTGTACGTGGGCTCTGCAGCCTATGTTTATATGGCTCTGCGGTGGCTGAGCGACCACAAGGCATAACCATTCGGAAAATTTATCATTTATTTGAACCTCCGAAAAATCTGCGGATTTTCCGGAGGTTCTTTTTCACGGATGGGTTCGGAGCAGCACACTGCATCTCTTAAAAATCGCCTTTATAAACAAAAAAATCCCGGAAGGTTCACACCCTCCGGGGTCTTTTTTATATCAGCTTTGCCCCCGCATGGGGCAGGCTGTCGGCCCCAAGGCTTTGCAGCTGCTGCGGCAGGGCGGCGAGGTCGCCGCCGGTGTAATACCACGCAGCGGCAAACGCGGCCAGTGCCAGAATCAGCAGAAAAATCAGGGCATTCCGCACCCTGTGCCGTTTGCGCGGCGCTGCTGTCGGTGCATCCGGCTCCGGCTTGTCCGGCAGGCGCTGCGCCGTCAGGGCATCTGTCGGGATGGCCCTGCCGTACTTCTGCCAGATCGTTCCCGCCGCCTGCGGCAGACCGGAAGCCGCCCGGCGGATCATATCCAGCAGCCACAAAGCAGGCGTATCTGCATTGGCCACCGTGCGCACCCAGCAGCCTTTCCGGCTGCCCAGAAACAGCACCGTGTCCTCGGCGCGCTCCAGACACCCGGCTGCAAAGTCTGCACCCACAAGGCGCTGCGCTGCCCGCACACGGGTAAGCTTTGCCGGCACCGGCCCGCCCTTGACCCGGCAGACCTTTGCGCTCAGCTTTTCCCGCACCTTTGCATCGGCATAGCTCATGGCTCCAAAATCAAACACTTTTTCTGCGCCGGCCACCGTTTCCATCCGGGCTTCCAGCAGAGTGCCTGCATCCGCATCACAGCATACCAGCAGCCTGTGGTGCGTTTCCAGCGCCTGCACCGCTGCATGAACAAGGGTCATCTCCCCTTCTCCGTACAGCTCTGCCGCAAAGCGGTCTGCCAGCGCTTTCCGCGCCTTGCTCAATGCCGCGGGCGTTTCTGCCTGCAGCGCAGCCAGTGTTTCTGCACCGCGGCTGCGGCACTGGGCAGCAAGTCCTGTCTGCTGCACTGCCTGTTGTACTGCCCACAGCGGTGCGCCAAACAACCGCAGCACACAGGTGGTCTGCGTTTTTTCTTCGTGTATCAACTGCTTCACCCCCGCGGCCCGGGGCCGCTCGTATTAACCCTTGAGGAAGGTGCTGTCCAGTGCCGTCAGAGCCGCAGTATCATGCCGGGCGCTTTTTGCCAGTGCCTGTGTATCTGCAGGAACTTTGCCCTGAGCCAGACGCAGCGCCAGTTCCAGTGCCGCCTGTGCCGCGCGGGCACGCACCAGCGCACGGTCGGGGCGGGAGACGAAGAGCTTTTTTACATAGACGGTCTCACCGCAGGCCGCACCCAGATACACCGTGCCCACCGGGCGGACGGCATCGCCGCCGTTGGGGCCGGCCAGACCGGTGACGCTGACAGCGATATCGGCCCCGGCAGCTTCGGCTGCGCCCAGTGCCATCTGTGCTGCCACCGGTGCGGACACCACATTGTACTTTGCGATCGCCGCCGGGTCTACGCCGATCATCTTTGCCTTGGCCTGCTCCCAGTAGGTAACAAAGCCGAAGCCGAACACCTCACTTGCACCGGACACATTGGTCAGCCGCTGGGCGATCATGCCGCCTGTGCAGCTTTCTGCCGTGGCAATGGTGAGTCCCTTTTTCTTCAGGGTGTGCACCAGAGTCTCTTCCAGACCGGTCACATCCTCATCATACACCGCATCACCCAGCAGATCATAGAACTTTGTGGCGTATGCGCGGCACATTTTTTCGGCTGAACTGTCGGTTTCTGCCCGGGCAGTAATGCGGATCTCGCACTCGCCGGTCTTGCAGTAGATGGCGGCGGTGGGATTTGCGTTTTCCAGCAGATGCCGCACACGGTATTCGATATCGCTTTCGCCGCCCAGCACCCGCAGCGTGATGGAATGCAGGGTGCAGTTCTGACGGGCCAGCAGCAGCGGGCGCACGCTCTCCTCCCACATGGCCTTCATTTCGTGAGGCACGCCGGGCATGAGCACAGCACAGTGGCCATCCTGTTCAAACCATGCACCGGGGGCAGTGCCGTGGTTATTGATGATCTTGTGGCCGTTCACCGGCACCATGGCCTGCTTGCGGTTGTTTGGGGTCGTCTTGCGCCCGGTACGAGTGAAGAAATCCACGATCTTCTGCCATTCTTCCGGGTCAAAAGCCAGCGTATCACCGTAGCATCCAGCAACCGTCTCCTTGGTCAGGTCGTCCGCCGTGGGGCCAAGGCCGCCGGTGAACACCAGCAGATCGCACCGCTGCTTTGCCTCGTTGACAAAATCTGCCAGACGGTCGTGGTTGTCGCCGATAGTGCTCTCGCGCTGGACCGTAATGCCCAGTGCCGCCAGCTCGCGGCTCAGATACTGGGCGTTGGTGTTCAAAATGTTGCCGAGCAGCAGCTCGGTACCCACACTGATGATCTCTGCTGTCATGGCTTTCACCCCTCAAATTCGACCTGATCGGTGATACGGATGCGGATACGCTCGGCGCTCTCTGCTGCTTCGGCTTCCAGCGCGGCAAGGCCGGGCATGGCGGCTTCGGCTTCCAGAATTTCGGCCAGCTCCGGGCGGATCTTCGGGTGCGGCGGGGTGAAGATGGTGCAGCAGTCCTCGTAGGGCAGGATGCTGGTCTCAAAGGTGTTGATGTGGCGGGCCGTCTCCACGATCTCGGTCTTGTCCATGCCGATGAGCGGGCGCAGGATGGGCAGATCCTGCGCAGCATCGGTGCACTGCAGGGCCTTGACGGTCTGGCTGGCTACCTGAGCCAGACTCTCGCCGGTAACAAGGGCTTCGCAGCCCTGCTTCTTGGCAATAACGTTGGCAATGCGCATCATGCTGCGGCGCATCAGCACCGTGAACAGCACATCCGGAGCATTATCCCGGATGTACTCCTGCGGCTTGGTGTAGGGCACGACGAACAGATTGGAGCTGCCCGTATAGATGCTGGTGAGCTGCGCCAGAGCCTTCACCTTAAGCTTTGCGCGCTCCGAAGTGTACGGCGGAGACGCAAAGTGGATGTGGTCCAGTGCCAGACCGCGCTTTGCCATGCGGTAAGCTGCCACGGGACTGTCGATGCCGCCAGACAGCATGTTCAATGCACGGCCGCTGGTGCCCACGGGCAGACCGCCCTCGCCGGGCACTTTGGGGCCGTGGATATACGCGCCGTAATCACGAATTTCTACGATCACCTTAAAATCCGGGTTATGCACATCCACCTTGAGGTAGTTGTGTTTGCCCAGCAGATAGGCACCCAGCTCCCGCATCAATTCAGGGCTGGTCATGGGGTAGGTCTTGTCGGAGCGGCGGGCTTCCACCTTGAAGGTACGGATGCCGTGCAGGCTGGCACCGAGGTAATCCTCAGCGGTCTGGCAGATGGTGTCAAAGTCCTTGTCGCAGACCACGGCGCGGCTGAGCGCCGCAAGGCCGAACACCTTGCTCACCCGGTCAAAGGCGAGGTCCATATCCACGTCCTCTTCCTCAGGCTCCATGTAAAAAGTGGACTGGGTGCAGTAGACCTTGAACTTGCCCACGGTCTTGAGCCGGTAGCGCAGAATTTTCATCATCGCCGACTCGAACTGGTTGCGGTTGAGGCCTTTCAGGGACATTTCACCCTGATAGCCCATGATAATTTCATGCATAAATGTTGTATCTCCTAGGTTACGATTTAACATGGCCTCCGCTGTACGGGTTGCAGCACCCTGCATCTGCTTCGTGCCTTGGAGCGGCACTCGCATCTTGCAGGCCGCGGCCCCAACAGCTCCTCCCTGTCTCTGCCGCAGGCAGCGGTCGTCGCTGTTGCACTCTGGCCATTCTCAGCGGAAATTTTAATATTTATATTTGTGTTCTGAAAATGACTGCGGTCATTTCCAGAACACTTTTTCACGGGCAGGGTCGTAACGGTCAGCGGCATCCATCCTCCTATTCGCGAAAGTATCCTGACGAAAAATACAGAGAAACAATTTGCTGCATCTGCCGGTCCGGACCCCTTCCGTAAAAATGCGTTTGGAGTGCCCCGCAGGGCACGACAAACGCCCTAATCAGAATGATCCTTCCTCTAAACATGGCCAGAGCAAAGCGGCGGCCATTCCAGATGGTCCTGCCTGCGGAATCACTTCCGGATCTTCTGCAGATGCTTCATTCCGTCCTCAAAGCGGTTGAGGAAAGCATCCACATCCTCCGGGGTGTTGTCGCCGCAGAAGGACACGCGGATGGCCGTGTCGATGGCAAGCGGGTCTTTGCCCATTGCCGCCAGCGTATGGCTGGGCTGGCCCCGGCCGCAGGCGCTGGCCGACGAAACGTAAATTTGTGCTTCGGCCAGCCATGCCAGCATGGTCTCGCTCTTGATGCAGTTCTCGCTGAAGTTCAGCACCTCGGGCACCGCGTTTTCCGGGCTGTTGAGCTCCACCTCCGGGAAAGCTTTCAGGCCGTCCCGCAGACGCTGGTTCAGGGCCTTCATAGCGGTGTCACGGCTCTTCATGGTCTTGGCAAGACGGGTGGCGGCTGCGGCAAGACCCATGGCGTAGGGCAGGTTTTCGGTGCCGGGGCGCAGGCCGCGCTCCTGCTCACCGCCGAGGTACGGCGGCCGGAACGCCTGCACCAGACGGTCAGAAAGGTAGAGCGCACCAATGCCCTTGGGAGCGTGGATCTTGTGGCCGCTCACCGACAGGGTGTCGATGTTCGCCAGCTTGATGGGTACACGCATCCACGCCTGCACTGCGTCCACATGGACAATGGTGCGGCTGTTGCGGCGCTTGACCTCGGCGGCAAGGCGTTCCACATCGTTGCGGGTGCCCACCTCGTTGTTCACCATCATGCAGGCCACGAGGATGGTGTTCTTGTCCACATGCTCCAGCATTTCGTTGATATTCAATGTGCCGTCCGGGCGGGGCTTGACCACCGTGACGTTGTAGCCCTGCTTCGCCAGCTCTTCCAGCGGGCGCTGGACGCTGGGGTGCTCAAAGCCGGACACCACGATGCCCTTGCCGAAAGTGCGGGTGCGCACCGCGCCCAGCAGGGCCAGATTGTTGCTCTCGCTGCCGCAGGAGGTAAAGTACAGCTCCTTTGGCTTGCAGCCCAGTGTACGGGCCACAGCGACACGGGCGGCGTTCAGCGCTTCCTCGCTGCGGGCACCGGGGCCGTACAGGCTGGACGGGTTTGCCCAGTGTTCCCGCATGGCCTTGTCGATGACATCCGCCACCTCGGGAGCCACCATGGTGGTAGCGGCGTTATCCAGATAATGCAATTCAGGGTTTTGCAGCATAAAAGGGATTCCTGCTTTCTGTTTTCATAATAATCCAGTTTAATTATAGCACAGAAAGCTGTAGAACGCAAAATATTCGCGTTTGCGAGCGCAGCGCAGCAATGAAAGCCCCAGTGGGGCTTTTAAGCGACAGAACAGTCTTGCGCAGCAAGATGGAGGGGCCTCGCCCCGACAAGTTCGTATATGTTTTTCCTTGACAAACACCCCGGCATTGTGCTATCTTTACTGCATAGAGACCGTATCTCTGCTGACGGAACCTTGTGGAGCACCACAGTGCAGGGATGGCGGGAGAGTCAATGCCGACCGTCTGGGCAGCCTTGCGCAATTGCTGCGCAAAGCTGCCTTTTTTGTTGTCGGAAGTTGTTTTTATAAGCAGGGTGCGTTGAATGGCGGGATTTTTTGCCCGCAGACAAGGCGATTTTTCGCAGCAATCCTGACGGATTGCAAGAGAAAGCAACGCAGGATGCGAGCAAAAAGGCCGTTCAGGCGGCGTGCAATGCTTGTAAAAACGACTTCCAAAGGAGGATGTCTGATGAAAACCGATATCGAGATCGCACAGGAAGCCAAAATGAGACCCATCACCGAGATCGCCGCCCAGCTGGGCCTTTCCGATGAGCACGTGATTCCCTATGGCCGCTACAAGGCCAAGATCGATCACCGCCTGATCCACGATGCCAAAAAGCAGGGCAAGCTGATTCTTGTCACTGCCATCAGCCCCACCCCGGCGGGCGAGGGCAAGACCACCACCAGCGTGGGTCTGGCCGATGCCATGAACGCTCTGGGCAAAAAGACCATGCTCTGCCTGCGTGAGCCGTCCCTCGGCCCCGTGTTCGGTGTCAAGGGCGGCGCAGCCGGCGGCGGATACGCACAGGTAGTGCCCATGGAGGATATCAACCTGCACTTCACCGGCGACCTGCACGCCATCGGCACGGCCAACAACCTGCTGGCCGCCATGATCGACAACAGCATCCAGCAGGGCAACCCGCTGAACATCGACCCCCGCCGCATCACATGGAAGCGCTGCATGGACATGAACGACCGCCAGCTGCGGTTCATCGTGGACGGTCTGGGCGGCAAGGTGAACGGCACCCCCCGCGAGGACGGCTTTGATATCACCGTTGCCAGCGAGGTGATGGCAATTTTCTGCCTTGCCACCAGCATTTCCGATCTGAAGGAGCGTCTTTCCAAGATCGTATGCGCCTACACCTACGACGGCAAGCCCGTCACTGCCGGTGAGATCGGTGCTGCCGGTGCCATGACCGCCCTGCTGAAGGACGCGCTGGACCCGAACCTTGTACAGACGCTGGAAAACAACCCCGCCATCATCCACGGCGGTCCCTTTGCCAACATCGCCCACGGCTGCAACAGCGTGCTGGCTACCAAGCTGAGCCTTTCTCTGGCCGACTATACCATCACTGAAGCAGGCTTTGGTGCTGATCTGGGCGCAGAGAAGTTTTTGGATATCAAGTGCCGCTACGCCGGTATCGCTCCCTCTGCCTGCGTGCTGGTGGCCACTGTGCGTGCCCTCAAGAGCCACGGTGGCGTGGCAAAGGCCGACCTGAGCCAGCCCAACCTCGAAGCCGTCAAGGCCGGTGCATCCAACCTCATCCGCCACATCGACAACCTGAAAAATGGCTTCGGCCTGCCGGTGGTGGTCGCCATCAATGCCTTCCCCACCGATACCGCCGAAGAGCAGGCCTATGTGGAGCAGATGTGCGCCGAGCAGGGTGTTCCCTGCGTGCTGAGCGAGGTGTTCGCCAAGGGCGGCGAGGGCGGCAAGGCGCTGGCCGAGAAGGTGCTGGAGGTGCTGGAGGATCGTCCCATCCAGTACACCTACCCGCTGGAAATGCCCCTGAAGGACAAGATCAACGCCATCGCCACCAAAATTTACCGGGCCGACGGCGTGAACTACAGCGCCGCCGCCAGCAAGACACTGGCCGAGCTGACTGAGATGGGTTACGGAAACCTGCCCGTGTGCATCGCCAAGACCCAGTACAGCTTCAGCGACAACGCAAAGCTCATCGGTGCCCCCACCGGCTTTACCATGGAGGTGCGCGAGGTGCGCCTTGCTGCCGGTGCAGGCTTTGTGGTGGTCATCTGCGGTAATATCATGACCATGCCGGGCCTGCCCAAGAAGCCCGCCGCTGTGGGCATCGATGTGGATGCCAACGGCAAGATCACCGGCCTGTTCTAAGTTTCAAGTAAAAAATAAGAGGTTCGCTCAGTGAACGAACCTCTTATTTTTTATCCTTCTGTGTGGCTGCACAGATAATCCGTCCATACGGCATACCCGGCGGGTCTCAAATGGTAGCCGTCCGGCTGGGCGTAGCTTTCGATCAGGTCGCCGTTTTCATCTGCCAGCACTTCCCACAAGTTGAGAAAATAGCAGTTCTTTTCCAGCGCAATGGCTGCCAGCTCATTGTTGATCTGGCACAGGCGGTCGCGGTTCAAGCCCTCATGGCCGGACTTCTGGCATACTTCCGGCCGCACCGGCGTGATGGACTGCACATAGATCTTTGCATTTGGCAGTGTCTGGCTCAGCATGTCCAGCATCAGCCGGTAATAGGTCAGGAAGCTGCTATAATCGGTATCGCGGCCCAGCACGTTGGTGCCCAACAGAACATAAATAGCTCTGGGCTGCTGGGCGGTCAACGCTTCCAGCGGCACCTCAGCCACGCCGTCGGCGCGCTTGCAGGTGGTGCCGTTAACGATCACGTTCGGCCCAACACCCTTGTACGCACAGAACATGGCGTTCTGCATTCCTTCTTCGTACAGCTGCATGCCCTGCGTCAGGCTGTCGCCCACAAAGCTCACGTCATTGAACCATTCCTTGCCCACAGCCGTGCTGCTCTTTGGCAGCGCCGCCATACGGAAATCCAGCGCAGTGGCCGCGCTGTCTGCAAGCGGCTGCACCGTGAGCTGCCGCGCCACCGCGTAGGAGGCCGTGTTCCAAGTATTATCCTGTGTTACCTCCTGCAGGATGGTGTTCTGCCCAACGCCGGACGGCCGCTGTTCCCGGTGCAGGCTCTTCCACAACATCCCGATGGCTCCCACCAGCAAAAGCAGCAGCAGCAAAGCTGTCGCCATGAACCGCCTGCGCCAGCGTTTGCGCAACACGCGCCGCCGGTATTCCTGATAGTCTGCCATGCTGTCTCCCTCACTTTTCTGCCCAGGCTATGCTGCGGGCTTTCTCGTTCTTAGTATACCATATCTGTGCATTCCGGCAAGACCCGTTTTCTGCCAGAGTGCCTAAAATTGCAGATTCTTTTGCACGCAGGCATGCCATTGTGTGCAAAAAGCCCGCCTTCTATCGGGTCAAAAGCTTGCATCCTGTACCATAGATGTGTTATACTGAACTGAACTACTATTGATAGGGAGGCTTTCACGATGGCATTTACTCCAAAACTGACTTATAAAGGCAAGCCCCTCGTCCGCAAGGACAATGAGCTGTACTACGGCAATATGACCGACCCATATGTGCTCTATCTGCAGATCACGACCACCAAGCCTGTGGGCGACCAGCAGGTTGCAGACAAGGTCCACCTGATGCTGCTCTCTACCGACACCACCAAGGCTCCGCAGGAGCGCGTGATGCGTCAGACCACCAAGATCGGCCTGTACAACGCTTTGGACATCGGCAGCATCTGGCTGCAGAAGGCAAACGCACAGTAAACAAAAAAAGACCGCTGCACCGGAGTGCAGCGGTCTTTTTTGCTTATTCTTCGGTCACTTCAAAGTCGAGGGGCTTGCCGCAGTTCGGGCACTTAGGTGCGCCGTCCAGCAGTTCGTCTTCCTCAAACACGGCGGTGGTGCCGCAGTCCGGGCAGGTCACTTCGTACTGCACGGGGCCATCCTCGGCATCCTCTTCGCCGTCCCCTTCCAGAGCGACCTCAAAGGTCACGCCGCAGTGCGCGCAGTTGGCTTCGCCTGCATCCAGATCATCCTCGCTGACGTAAACGGTCTCGCCGCAGTTGGGGCAGGCCACTTCATAGAACGGCTCGCTGGCGATGTCATCATCCTTGGCATCGTCATCGTCGTCGCCGTCGGAGTCCTCATCCTCAGCGTCCTCGCTTTCGCCGTCTTCGTCCTCATCCTCGTACAGATCTGCTTCCAGATCTTCCAGCTCATCGCTCAGGTCGTTGATCTGGTCGTAGGCGCGGGAAAGATCTTCGTCCACGCTCTCGATGACCTCAGCCATTTCACCCAGCAGTGCGCTCATGGCCTTGATGATCTTGCCCTCCTTGGTGGTATCATCAATGCCCAGACCATCGACCAGACCCTGCAGATAAGCTGCCTTTTTGTTCAGTTCCATACGAATGCCCTCCTTAAAATGAAAAAATCGGAGTTTTAAAAAACCGGGCAGACGGTTGCCCGCAGCCCGGTTTGGCGTTAAAGGGATCAGACGCGCTCCATATACTCGCCGGTGCGGGTATCGATGCGGATGTGGTCGCCCTCGTTGATGAACAGAGGCACACGAATCTCAGCACCGGTCTCGACGGTAGCGGGCTTCAGGGTGTTGGTGGCAGTGTTGCCCTTGACACCCGGCTCGGTCTGGGTAACTTCCAGCTCGATGAAGTTGGGGATCTCGACGCTGAACACCTTGCCCTTGTAGCTCAGCAGCTTGCACAGCTCGTTCTCCTTGCAGAACTTGAAGTTATCGGGCACATCGGCTGCGTTGACGGGGATGTCATCGTAGGTCTCGTTGTCCATGAAGTGGTACAGATCGCCATCCTCGTAGCTATAGGTCACGTCCTTGCGCTCGATGAAAGCCTGCGGGAACTTTGCGGTCGGGTTGTAGCTGGTCTCAACCACAGAGCCGGTAATCACGTTCTTGGTCTTGGTACGGACAAAGGCAGCGCCCTTGCCGGGCTTCACGTGCTGGAACTCAACGACCTGAAGAACCTGGCCGTCCTGCTCAAAGGTCACGCCATTGCGAAACTCGCCTGCAGAAATCATAGGAATTCCTCCATTAGTTTAATCTCAAATGCTTAACGCATATCTTTATTTATTTTACCCAATCCGTTTGCATTTGGCAAGGGGTTTCGGCAAAAAAGACGATAAAAACACAAAATTTTTTACGTTTTGCACGCTGCATGGTACATCTGCTGCATAGCCCCGGCATCCTCAGCCTGCGTGCCTGCGCTCTCGCAGATGATAACCGGCTGCAGCTTCCGCTCAGCCAGCAGTTCCATCAGCGGCTGCGGCTCCGGGCCGAACTGGGTCTCGGCAAAGGTCCAGTGGCGCTTTTCGCCGCCCGCCGAATACTCGATGCGGGAAAAATGCACATGGAACCGTTCTGCCCGTTGGTCCCCCAGCTTTTCTGCCATGCGGTCAAGGATGGCAGCGTAGTCCTCTTTCGAGCGGATGCCGCCCAGAGTGCGGGCATTCAGGTGGCCGAAGTCGATGCAGGGCATAATGCGCTTATCCACGCTGCACAGCGCCAGCACCTCGTCCAGTGTGCCCAGCTGGCCGATCTTGCCCATGGTTTCCGGGCAGAGAGTCATATCGGCAAAGCCTGCTTCGTCCAGCGCTTCCACGGCACGGCGCATGGTATCCAATGCTTTTTCAAGGGCCGCTTCCCGGCTCTGCTTGCCGCAGCTGCCGGAGTGGAAGATGATGCGTCTGCCGCCCAGCGCTTTGCACACCGCCGCACTTTGCAGCAGATACTGGATGCTGTTGAGCCGCTTTTCCTCTTCCAGACTGGACATGCTGATATAATACGGTGCATGCACGCTGAACAGGATATCCTTTGGCCCGGCCAGTGCGGCCATTTTTGCAGCCTTGTCCAGCCCCAGACGCACGCCGCGCCCGCACTGGTACTCGAAGGCGTTCAGTCCCATCTTTGCGGTGTACTCCGGCACATCCAAGCTGCTTTTGTAGCCTTGGGCGGCAAAGCTGTCGCTGGTGCCTGCGGTGCCGAACCGGATCTTCCAATCGCTCACAGGGTCTTGCCTCCCCGGTCATAGTATTTCTGCCAGTGTTCTTTCTCCCACTTACGCTTGAGGATGACCTGCGCACCGAGGTCCGGGCCGCGGGGCACCACCATCAAGCCCGGAATGCCGTACAGCGCTGCCGCCATGCGGTCGGCATAGAGCTGGTCGCCCACCATCGCCATCTGACGGCGCTTCACGCCCATGCGGTGCTGCGCCGCCATCAGAGCAAAGGGCAGCGGCTTTGCAGAGCGGTACAGGTACGCAAGGCCCAGCTTCTGGGCAAAGGGCCGCACCCGCTTTTCCGCACCGTTGGACACGATGGTGAGCCTGATGCCCGCCTTGCGCATAGTGTCCAGCCACACGGCCACTTCTTCCGGCAGCTCCTGACTGCGGTCGGCGGTGAGGGTGTTATCGATATCCAGCACCAGCGCAGTGATGCCTTTTTCCGCCAGCCATTCCGGCGTGATGTGGGTGACATCCTTGAAAACGTATTCGGGGGTGATGAGCATAGTATTTCTCCCTGCAATGAAAATAGGGGAGCCTGCAATACAGGCTCCCCTACATCGGCGTTAGCAACGCGTATGAAATCTAAAGCAACAGCGACTTCAAGTGATCAATTACTTGAACTTGCGCTTGCGGGCTGCTTCGGACTTCTTCTTGCGCTTGACAGACGGCTTCTCGTAAGCCTCGCGCTTACGGACCTCTGCGAGCACACCGCTGCGAGCGGTGCTGCGCTTGAAGCGACGCAGTGCGCTTTCCAGCGACTCGCCCTCTTTAACACGAATTTCCGACATCTTATTCCCTCCCTTGGACCGTGAGGCAGGAATTTCGTTGTTACATGGTAACTAACAGTAGACAGTATAGCGCATTTTCTCCGGTTCGTCAACCTTTTTTTGAAAGTTTTTTGCGCAAAATCTTTGAAAAGATTTTGAATAAACGTTCCCGGGTGTTTTATGCGCCAGTCCGCCTCTGCGGGTAGTTGTATATCCAGCCTTTCGGCAGGGTATCGGTTGGTTTAGCCCTTGACAGCCAGATTGACCAGACGGCCCTTGACGTAGATCTCCTTGACCAGCTGCTTGCCTTCCAGAGCGGCAGCAACAGCGGGGTCAGCCTTGGCGGCAGCAATGGCGGCAGCAGCGTCAATGTCGGCAGCCACCTTCAGGCGGGCCTTCACCTTGCCGTTCACCTGCACAGCGATCTCCACTGTGCTTTCCACGCACTTGGCCTCTTCGTACTTGGGCCAGGGGTAGTAAGCCAGCTGCTCGTCGTGGCTGTGGCCCAGCTTCTCCCACAGCTCTTCGGTCATGTGGGGAGCAAACGGGTTCAGCAGCTGAACCACGGTCTCCAGCTCGGCCTTGGTCGCGCCGCCGTTGTCGTACAGGGCGTTCACCAGCGTCATGAGCTGGGCAATGGCGGTGTTCATCTTCAGGGTCTCGATGTCAGCGCCCACCTTCTTGATGGTCTGGTGCATCAGGGTCTCGACCTGCGGGCGATAGCCCTCGCCCTCCACCAGCTTGTCGCTCAGCGTCCACACGCGGTCCAGGAAGCGGTTGCAGCCTGCAATGGCAGAGGTCTGCCACGGTGCAGCCTGTTCAAAGTCGCCCATGAACATCTCGTACAGACGCATGGTGTCAGCACCGTACTGGTCCACCACCTCGTCCGGGTTGATGACGTTGCCCAGAGACTTGGACATCTTCACGATGGGGTGGCGTGACATTTCGCCGTACTTTTCTTCCAGAGCCTTTTCAGCGGCCTTCTGGCTGCCGTACTCCTTCAGCAGCTTTTCCTGCTCCTCAGCGGGCAGGTTGACAAAGCTGTGGGGGTTCAGGCCCAGGATCATGCCGTGAGCGGTGCGCTTCTGGTAGGGTTCCGGAGAAGGCACAGCGCCGATATCATACAGGAACTTATGCCAGAAACGGCTGTACAGCAGATGCAGGGTGGTGTGCTCCATGCCGCCGTTGTACCAGTCCACCGGAGACCAGTATTCCAGAGCTTCCTTGGACGCAATGGCATCCTTGCAGTGGGGGTCCATGTAGCGCAGGAAGTACCAGGAAGAACCGGCCCACTGGGGCATGGTGTCAGTCTCGCGGGTAGCGGGGCCGCCGCAGCAGGGGCAGGTCGTCTTGACCCAGTCCTTGTGGCGGGCCAGCGGAGATTCTCCGTCCGGACCCGGCTCAAAATCGGTGATGTCCGGCAGGGTCAGGGGCAGGCTGCTCTCGGGCAGGGGCTGCCAGCCGCACTTTTCACACTTGACCATGGGGATGGGCTCGCCCCAGTAACGCTGACGGCTGAACACCCAGTCGCGCAGCTTGTAGTTGACCTTATCGCAGCCCTTGCCGTTTGCCTCCAGCCAGTCGATCATCTTTTTCTTTGCATCGGTGACGGACAGGCCGTTCAGGAAGCCGGAGTTGACCAGCGTGCCGGTGGCCACATCGGTGAAGGCGGCTTCGTCCAGATTGGACGGGGTATTGCCCTTGACCACCTCGATGATGGGCAGGCCGAACTTCTTGGCAAACTCCCAGTCGCGGGTATCGTGGGCGGGCACAGCCATGATGGCACCGGTGCCGTAGGTGGACAGAACGTAGTCCGAGATAAAGATGGGGATCTCGGTATCGTTGACCGGGTTGATGCCCATGACGCCTTCCAGCTTGACACCGGTCTTTTCCTTGTTCAGCTCGCTGCGCTCAAAGTCGCTTTTGCGGGCTGCCTCGGCCTGATAGGCCTTGACAGCATCGGCATTCTTGAGGATGCCCTTGTCCAGCCACTCCTTGACCATAGCGTGCTCCGGAGAAACGACCATGTAGGTGGCACCAAACAGAGTGTCACAGCGGGTGGTGTACACGGTCAGGGTATCGCCTGCGGTGGTGCCGAAGTTGACCTCTGCGCCGTGGCTGCGGCCGATCCAGTTCTTCTGCTGGGTGGCAACGCGCTCAATGTAATCCAGACCGTCCAGACCATCGATCAGCTTATCGGCATAAGCGGTGATCTTGAGCATCCACTGGCTCTTGACGCGGTGAACGACCTCGCTGCCGCAGCGCTCGCACACGCCGTTGACAACTTCCTCGTTGGCCAGCACGCACTTGCAGCCGGTGCACCAGTTGACGTTCATTTCCTTCTTGTAAGCCAGACCATGCTTATACAGCTGCAGGAAGATCCACTGGGTCCACTTGTAGTACTCGGGGTCGGTGGTATTGATCTCGCGGTCCCAGTCAAAGGAGAAGCCCAAAGCCTTCAGCTGACTGCGGAAGTGGTCCACATTGTTCTTGGTGACAATGGCCGGGTGGATGTGGTTCTTCATGGCAAAGTTCTCAGTGGGCAGGCCAAAAGCGTCCCAGCCCATGGGGTACAGCACATTGTAGCCGTTCTGACGGCGCTTGCGGCTGACCACGTCCAGCGCGGTGTAGCTGCGGGGATGGCCTACATGCAGGCCGGCACCCGACGGATACGGAAACTCGACCAGTGCATAGAACTTGGGTTTTTTGTGGTCGATCTCGACATGGAAGGTCTTTTCGTCCTCCCACACCTTCTGCCACTTGGCTTCAACTGCCTTGTAATCGTACTTCATGTTGTTAATCAGCTCCAGACTTTATCCAAAATACCGTTGCTTGGGGGCGTATGCTTTCAAGGTGCTTCCGGTATAGACCCTCTCAGTCAGGGCATTTGCCCTGCCAGCTCCCCCGAGGGAGGAGCTTTTTTGCCAACTTTCCCTATTGCGCCAAAACCTCTCCCTTTGGGGAGAGGTGGCATCGCGCAGCGATGACGGAGAGGGTTTTGCCAGAAGCAGACCTGTTTGCCTGATTCATTCAAGGGTGCTGTCAGGGGTGAGGTACTCGGAGATATCAATGGGCTCACCATCTGCCCACAGGTGCTCCAGATCGTAATAGGTGCGGGTGTTGGGCACGAATACGTGCACGATGACGTTGGAATAATCCAGCAGCACCCAGTTCTTGGAGTCGTAGCCCTCCGTGCTGTAGGGCTCCAGACCCTTCTGGGAAAGCTCGTACTCCACCTCGTCGGCCAGAGACGCCACCTGCGTGGTGGAAGTGCCGGAGGCAATGACAAAGTAATCGGTGAGCACGGTCAGGCTTTCCACCTTGAGCACGCGCACATCGTGGGCCTTTTTCTTATCCAGGATCTTTGCGATCTCAATGGCAAGCGCCTTGCTGTCGTTGAAGTTCTCCATATGTTTTTCCTTTCTGTCAGTTTCAGTTTGCGGAGCCTGCGGCCTGACCGTCGGTGGTAACAGCGCCATCAAGGTCTGTATCGCCGTTCAGGATGGCATCGTCCGACTCCTTATCGATGCGGCCCATATACTGCACGTTGGCATCGGTGGATGCACTGCCGTGGGGCCACTCGTCGGTGACAAGGTTCATTTCGCTCACATCAATGGGGCCGGTGTAGGTGCAGAAATACTGGTTGAGCAGGTTTGCAATGGAACCCGCATCCGGCACCACGCAGGAGTAACCGGCAAAGGTGTCGGTCTTGCCCACGTTGGGCACGCCCATGAACACAGGTGTCTGCGCCAGAATGATGTTGGAGCTGTCGAGCTTGAGGAAAGACACCACCAGCTTTGCAATGGTGGAAATGTCCATATCCGTCTTGATATAGTTCTTGAACACCAGCGGCAGCTGGTTCAGGATATCGGTAACGCCCATGGCGCGGGCACGCTTGAACAGGCCGGCATAGAAATAGCGCTGCATGTTCAGGCGGTCGATATCGGAATTGGCGTAGCCGTCGCCGTGGCGGCAGCGCACAAAGAACTCTGCCGATGCACCGTTCAGATTGCGGTAGCCCTTGAGCAGCTTGCTGCCGCCGTAGGACATATCATGAGGGATATACACCTCAATGCCGCCAAAGTTATCCACCATATCCACCAGTGCCTGCATATCCACCGTCACATAGTAATCGATGGGCAGTCGGAACTGATCGTAGATGACATCGGCCAGAGCGGCGATGCTGCCGCCATTGGAGATTGCCACCGAGTTGATCTGATAATTCGTGGCGGCGTAGGTCTTGCCATTGGAAAGGGTGATCTTTTTGTTCTTGGTGGTGACAAGGCTGTTGCGGGGGATCTGCAGCATCCGCAGTGCACCGTTCTTGATGTCGAACTGCACGTACAGGATCATGTCGGTCATGCCGTCGTTAGAGGTGGGGTCGTTGGAATAATTGCGGCCCTCTTCATAGTCGATGCCGCAGACCAGAATGTTCACCACATCGCCCTTGTATTCCTCGGCTGTCTTCACCTCTTCCTCAATGGTAGGGGTGCTGTCGTCCGGGCGGATGCTGTCCTCCACCTTGTTTACAAGGCTGACGCCGTACACCACCACACCGGAGATCACCGCGATGATGGCCATGACCACTGCAAAAGGCAGCCAGAGGGGCATTTTCTTTTTCTTTTTGCGGCGGCGCGGCGGCTTCTGCCCTGCTCCCTGTGCCGGGCGGCGCGGCGGCTCATTGTGTGCACCGCCTGCGCTCTGCTTTGCATCCGTGCTGGATGCAGCGTGGCGCGGTGCGGCTGCTGCCGGATCCGGCCGGTTCAGAGAACGCGAAGTATTGATATGGCGTGGCGTCTGGCTCATGCTTTTTTGTATCCTCCAGATTTTCGCGGTCCTGCAAAAAAATGTTCCTGCAGACCTGTCATGCTCTTAAGTATAGCATTATCCGACGAAATCTGCAATCCGTTTTCTGTTTCCGCTTGTTTCAGAGCAGCTGTGCTCTCACCGTTCATTCTTCCCGCTGCGGGCAAGGATATCCTCATAGGCAGCCTTGGACATCGGGTCAAGGGGCTTGCCCTGCGAGAGCACAAAATCGTTGGTCTGCTTCAGCGCGGCCAGCATAGCGGCATCCAGATTCTTTTTTTCCAGCTTGCGCAGCTTTTCCACGCCGGGCCAGTCCCGCTCCGCGCTGGTCATATCGGCCAGATACAAAATTTTGTCAAGCCGGGTCATGCCGGGTTTGCCCGCCGTGTGGCAGGCAATAGCGCTAAGCACCGCTTCGTCGGTCACGCCCCACTGGGTGCGGGCCAGAATGGCGGCGCACACGCCGTGCCACACCGGGGCCGGGCGCTCTTCGCCGCCCTCGGCATACTGGGGGTAAGCGCGCAGGATCTCGCGCATCTCATCCTTGCTGATCTCCTTGGCCGAGTCGTGCAGCAGAGCTGCCAGCGCGGCGCGCTCCTCATCCTCACCGTAGATCTTTGCCAGCTTGACGGCCATTTTTTTCACATTCAAGGTATGCTCATAGCGCTTATCGCTCAAGCGGCCGCGCACAAGCTCCTTTGCCTGTTTGAGGTTCATTGGCTGATACTTCCTTTTTGTAGAGTTTCTCCCGGCGGATGACCTCCCACACGGCCTGCGGCAGCTCTGCTTCGCAGGCTTCCCCTGCTGCAAGGCGTGCACGGATCTCGCTGCTGGCCATGGGCAGCGCCTGTACCGGTGCAAACAGGATGCGTGCCCCGGTGGGGTCCAGCCGGAGAGCCTTTGCGTGCAGCTCGGGGTCGTCGCCCACATGGCGGCTGGTGACCACCAGATGGGCAAGGCGCAGGATATCCTGCCAGCGGTGCCAGCCGTCAAAGCTTAGCAGCATATCGCTGCCAATGGCAAGGTACAGCTGTGCCCCGGGATTTTCCCGAGCCAGTTTTTCCACCGTGAGCACCGTATAGTTGCGGTTTCCGGCAGCGGCCTGCTCGATCTCCCAGCCGCTGACCTCCAGCTGCGGGATCGTGTCCGCATCCTCTTCCAGTGCATGGAAGCAGCTGCACATTTCCAGCCGCAGTGCGCCCGGCGCAGAGGTCTTCTGCTTGAAGGGCGAAAGCCCGGCAGGCATTACCACCACCTTATCCGGCTGCACGCGGGCAGCGGCAGCGCGCAGATTGTTCAGGTGGCCGTTATGGGGCGGGTCAAATGTACCGCCGTAGAGAAGAACTTTCATTTTTACTTCAGCAGATCAGCGTAGGCGCTGTCCTTTTTCTTCTGCAGGTACAGCACGAACTTGGAGCCGATCACCTGTACGCAGTCGGCACCGGTGGCCTCAGCCAGCTTGACCGAAGCTTCACGGGCATTGTACATGCTGTTTTCCAGCACCTTGAGCTTGATGAGCTCACGGGCATCCAGACAGTCCTTCACGCCCTGGATCATGGTCTCGTCGATCTCGCCCTTACCCACGATGAAAACGGGGTCCATGGTGTTTGCCTTGCCGCGCAGAATGGCGCGCTGTTTGCTTGTCAGCATAGTTTTTTCTCCTTTTATTTCAAAAAATCAGGTAGTTCTTTTTCCAATTCCGCCAGCGCATTGCCGCGGTGGCTGATGGCATCCTTTTCGTCCGGGGTCAGCTGGGCGTAGCTGCGGCCCTCGGTGTTGGGGCGCTTATCGTGCTTTCCCACGCCGCAGTCGGTGGGGATGAACAGCGGGTCGTAGCCAAAGCCGTAGTCCCCGCATAGCCGCTCAAAGGCGATGCTGCCCGGGCACTCGCCCATGCAGGTCAGATGCCGCCCATCCGGCAGGATGAAGCACACCGCGGACACGAACTTTGCGCCGCGCTGCCCGGCAGGCACAGCCTGCATGGCATCCAGAAGCTTGTCGTTGTTGGCTTCGTCGTCGCCGTGGCGGCCGCAGTAGCGGGCACTGTAGACGCCGGGCGCACCGCCCAGCGCATCCACGCACAGGCCGGAGTCATCAGCGATGGTGGGCAGACCGCATGCCTTGCAGATGGTTTCAGCCTTGATGAGGGCGTTCTCGGCAAAGGTGGTGCCGGTCTCCTCCGGCTCGATGGTGATGCCCAGCTGCTTCTGGCTGACCACCTCGTGGCCCTGCGCTTCCAGAATGCGGCGCAGTTCGCGGAGCTTTCCGGCGTTGCCGGTAGCTGCACAAATTTTCATGCTGCGACCCTCCTTAGTGCTTCCACTGGCGCGGGAGCAGCTCTTCCACAAAGCCCTCCGGGGTAAAGGGCAGCAGGTCGTCGATGCCCTCGCCCACGCCGATGAAGCGCACCGGCAGTCCCAGACGCTGTTTGACCGCTACCACGCAGCCGCCCTTGGCGGTGCCGTCCAGCTTGGTCAGGATGATGCCGGTAGCATCTGCAGCCTTGCAGAATTCCTTGGCCTGACTGATGGCGTTCTGGCCGGTGATGGCATCCAGCACCAGCAGCGTTTCAAGGCTGGCTTCCGGGCTGGCCTTCTTGACGCTGCGGCTGATCTTGGAAAGCTCTGCCATCAGGTTTGCCTTGTTGTGCAGACGGCCTGCGGTGTCGGCAATGACCATGTCATAACCACGTGCGGTGGCAGACTTTACGGTGTCGAAAATGACAGCCGCCGGGTCTGCGCCCTCGCCTGCGCTCACAATGGGCACACCGGCGCGGTCAGCCCAGATCTCCAGCTGTTCGCTGGCTGCAGCACGGAAGGTATCGCCTGCGGCCAGCATCACCTTTTTGCCCTCGCGGGTGTAGTAATCGGCCAGCTTTGCAATGCTGGTGGTCTTGCCCACGCCGTTCACGCCAATGACCAGAATGACGGCCGGCTTGCCGGAAAGATCCATCTCGGCATCCGGTGTCATTTCCTCGGCAATGATGTCGCGCAGGGCATCCGCCGCCTCTTCGCCGGTCTTCAGGCCCTTTTCGTGCACACGGTCGCGCAGCTTATCCACCAGACGCACGGCCACCTCGCCGCCCACATCTGCAAGGATGAGCTGCTCTTCCAGATCATCGTACATATCATCGTCGATGACGCTGCCGGTGAGGGTGTTGAGGATATTGCCCCAGAAACCGGTGCGGGTCTTTTCCAGACCCGTTTTCATTTTTTCCTGTTCTTTTTCTTTGTTTTTCTTGCCAAATCCGAAGAACCCCATGGTGTCCTCCTATCTTTTTCTTTAATATATATCAGGAAACCAGCGTTGCGTCAACCTGTTCCAGATCAAGCTTGAGCAGCTTGGACACGCCGTCCTCCTGCATGGTAACGCCGTAAAGCACATTCGCGGCTTCCATTGTGCCGCGGCGGTGGGTGATGACGATGAACTGGGTCTTGTCGCTCACCCGGCGTAAGTACTGGGCAAAACGCACCACATTGGCATCGTCCAGAGCGGCTTCGATCTCGTCCAGAATACAGAACGGGGCCGGGTTGACCGCCAGAATGGCAAAGTAGATGCTGATGGCCACCAGCGCCTGCTCGCCGCCGGAAAGCGCTTCCAGATTTTTGATCACCTTGCCCGGCGGTGCCACCCGGATGCCGATGCCGCAGGACAGCACATCGCTTTCATCCTCCAGCACAAGGCTGGCTTCGCCGCCGCCGAACAGCTCGGTAAATACGCGGCCAAAGTTTTCGTTGATGGCGCGGAAGCTGTCGGAGAAGATCTCCCGCATCTGTGCCGAAAGCTTGGAGATCATGCGGGTCAGCTCATTGCGGCTTTCTTCCACATCGGTCACCTGATGCATCAGGGCATCGTAGCGGGCCTTGACCTCCTTGTATTCCTCGATGGCGCTCACATTCACGCTGCCAAGGGCGCGAATTTTGCCGCGCAGGTCGGCCACCTGTGCGCGCAGGGCCGTCAGGCTTTCAAACTCCACGCAAAGGTTCTCTGCCTGACTGACCGAGAGCTGATATTCATCCCACAGCTTTGCCACGGTCTGGTCGTACTCGGTCTCGGCAGCGGCCTTGCGCTCTGCAAGGCGGGCCATCTCGCGCCCCATTTCCTCGCGGCTGTCGGAGGATGTACGCGCCCGGCTCAGTGCCGCTGTTTCAGCCTGCTGGCGTTCCAGCCGCTGTTCCGTGGCTTCCCGGATTGCCTTTTCTTTTTGGGCGATCTCGGTCTGGCTGTCGGACTTTGCCTGCCGGATGGCTGCAATTTCTGCCCGGCAGCTCTCGCTGCGCTGTGCCAGTGCCCCAAGGCTTTCTTCCATCGTGGCGCGGCGGGCAGCGGCATCCTGTGCCCGCTGTTGCAGTGCCGCGATCTGGCTGTAGGCCAGTTCTGCATCCTTCTGGCGGGTCACCTGTTCCAGCCGCTTTGCGCTGAGCTTTTGGCTCAGTTCGGTCTGCTGGACCACAAAGTTGTCGTCACCTTCGGCAATTCGGTTCATCTCCGCCGTCAGCAGGTCGATCTTTGCCGTCAGCCGGGCCTGCAGGCTGGCAGCTTCCTCTGCTTTGCCACGGCTCTCTGTCATGGCCGCCTGCAAAGCGTCGATCTGCTGCTGGCCGTTGCTGCGAGCCGTTTCCAGCTGGGCGGCAGCAGCTTCCAGCCGCTTCTGCTCTGCCTCGGCACGCACTTTGTCGTTGGCGGCGGTGATTTGTTCACTGGCCGTGGCGGTCAGCTCTGCCTGAAGGGCATCTACCTGCTCTTTGCAGCGGTCGGTCTTTTCCTGTGCAGCAAGGCAGTCTTTTTGTAACTTGGCCGCTTTCACCCGCAGCTCTTCCATCTCCTGCTTGCGGGTGAACAGGCCTGCGCTGCGCTGGACGCTGCCGCCGGTAAAACTGCCGCCTGCATTGATCACCTGACCATCCATGGTCACGATCTTGCTGCGAAAGCCGTTGTCCCGCGCCACGCGAGAAGCTTCGTTGATGTCGTCCACCACGATGATGCGGCCCAGCAGGTTCGATACGATGTTGTCATACCGGCGGTCGGCCTGCACCAGACTGGAGGCAAGCCGTGCCGTACCGGAGAGTCGGCCACGGAACACGCCGGGCTGGACGGTATCCAGCGGCAGGAAGGTGGCGCGGCCTGCATTGTCATTGCGCAGCAGGGCAATGGCCGCTTTGGCAGCGGCTTCGTTCTCTACCACGATGTTCTGCAGCGCACCGCCCAGAGCCGTTTCCACAGCCACTTCACAGCCCGGCTCCACCTTTAAGATGGCGGACACCGGCCCGATGATGCCCCGCAGGCGGCGTGCACCGGCAGCACGCATGACGGCCTTGACCGAGTTTTGGTAGCCGTCCATGTTCTTTTCCAGTTCCCGCAGCACGGAAAGGCGCTGGCGGGCCGCATCCAGCTCACGGCCAAGGCACTGCTCTGCTGCGTCGGCATCGTCCAGCGCAGCCTTGCGGCCTTTCAGCTTGAGTTCCACGCCGGAACGGACATTTGCCAGCTGCTTCTCGTTTTCTTCCAGCATCCGGCGATACTTGATGGTGTCGTCCAGATCCTGCTTTGCTTCGTCCCGCTGGGCGGTGCTTTCCTGCACGCTCTGCTCAAGGGCAGGCAGGCGCTGGCGGGCTGTTTCCCCGGCAGCTTCGGCAGCGGCCTGCGCCACCTGCGCTTCGGTGCGCCGGGCTGTCAGGCCGGCAAGTTCTGCTTTCAGGGTATCCTTGCGGGCACCGCTGGCACTGCTGGCATCGGTCAGACGTGCGATCTCCGCGTTCAACGCTTCGATCTCTGCCGCCAGCTTTTCGCCCTCCGCTTCCATGGTCTTTGCCACGGCCCGGTGACGCTGCAAGGCGGCCTGTGCCTCGGTGCTGTCCTGTTCCCCGGCGCTGATCTCTTCCTGCAGGGATGCGGCGCTCTCCTCGTTGCGGAGAATGTCGTTTTCCAGCACAGCGATACGGCTTTCCGACCCGCTGATCTGCTCGGTGATGCTGCGGATATCCCCATTCAGGCGCTCAACAGCAACCGTAAGCTGCTGTGCCTGCATCCGGATCTCCTCAGCCTCCTGCTCGGCGGCTTTCGTCTCCCGGTCAAAGCGCTCGTAGTCGGCCTGTGCTGTCTCGTAGTCCCGCACCTGCTGGCGCACGGCTTCGCGCGCGCGGTGCACACCGTCGGTCCACAGGGTCACTTCCAGCGTTTTGCGCTGTGCGGCCAGCTCGAGGAACTTTTCTGCCTTGGCGCTCTCTTTTTCCAGCGGGCCTACCCGGCTTTCCAGCTCGCCAAGGATGTCCCGCAGGCGTTCAAGGTTTTCGCCCGCCGCAGCAAGGCGGCGTTCCGCCTCGGTCTTGCGGTAGCGGTACTTGGCAATGCCGCAGGCTTCCTCAAAGATCTCGCGGCGCTCACTGCTTTTTGCGGCCACGATCTCCGCAATGCGGCCCTGCCCGATCACCGAGTAGCCGTCGCGGCCAATGCCGGTATCCAGCAAAAGTTCGTACACATCCTTCAACCGGCACACCTGCCCGTTGATGGTATACTCGCTGTCGCCGGAGCGGTAATATTTGCGACCAATGGTCACTTCGTCCGCATCCACATCAAAGGTGTGGTCTGCGTTATCCAGCGTCAGCCGCACCTGCGCAAAGCCCATGGCTCCGCGCCGCCGGGTGCCGCCGAAGATCACGTCCTCCATCTTGCCTGCCGCGCGCAGCTGGCGGGAGCTAGTCTCGCCCAGCACCCAGCGCACTGCGTCCGAAAGGTTCGACTTGCCGGAGCCGTTGGGACCTACCACGCCAGTAACGCCTGCGTCGAACCGAATTTTGACTTTATCGGGAAAGCTCTTGAAGCCCTGGATCTCCAGTTCCTTGAATACCATTTACTTTTCCTTTATCACGCCCAGCAGCTTGAGCGCTTCTTTTGCGGCGCACTGCTCAGCGGCCTTTTTGCTGCGGCCTTCGCCACGGGCCACGCGGTCAGAGTTGAACCGCACCGCCACCACAAAATGCTTGTCGTGATCCGGGCCGGACTCGCTTTCTACTACATAGCTCAACCGCTCTTCCGGGTTCTGCTGCACGATCTCCTGCAGGCGGGTCTTGTAGTCGGCCTCGGCGTGCTTGCCCTCGGTGATAAAGGGCAGGATGAAGCTGCGGGCCACATCCATGCCGCCATCCAGATACAAAGCCGCGATCAGCGCTTCAAACGCATCGGACACAACGCTGGGGCGGTTGCGTCCGCCGCAGCGCTCTTCGCCGCGGCCAAGGCGCAGGTACTCGCCCAGATCGATCTCCTGCGCGAACTGGAACAGTGCACCCTCGCTGACAAGGCTGGCGCGGATGCGGGTCAAATCGCCCTCCGGCCGGTCGGCATAGGCATGGAACAGATAGTCTGCCGAGACGATCTGCAGCACGCTGTCGCCCAGAAATTCCAGCCGCTCGTTGTGCTTGACCGGGGTGCGGCTCTCGTTGGCATAGCTGGTATGGGTGAGCGCGATCTCCAGCAGCTCCGGGTTTTTGAACTTATAACCAATAATTGTTTCCAACTGATGGCTCATATGTTTTAGCTCCCTTATTGATGGTCAGCATCCTCGCCCTCTCAGGCTCACGTCCGTTCGCCAGCTCCCCCAAAGGGGGAGCCCTTGGCAATGCAGTCTGCACGAACTGCCAAAGCCTCTCACTCTGAGGAAAGACTCTCCCCGGCCGGGGAGAGATGTCGCAATAGCGACAGAGTGGGGAATGTGGCATTGCGAAGCAATGACGGAGAGGGCAAGCCCGCTTCCCTTATTCCTCAGTTTTCTGTGCCGCAGCCAGCTCGTCCAGCGCAGACTGCATGGTGCCGCACAGATCGTTCTCCACGCAGATCTTTGCCTGACGGATGGCGTTCTTGATGCCCTTGGCCTTGGAAGAGCCGTGGGCCTTGATGACCGGCTGCTTGGCCCCCAGGAAGGGTGCGCCGCCGTACTCCTCGCTGTCCATCTGGTGCTTCAGGTCTGCCACGCTGCCCTTGAGCAGCAGATAGGCCAGCTTGCCGCCGAGGTTTGCGAGGAACATTTGTTTCAGCATGCCCAGCAGCATTTTTGCCACGCCCTCGGTCAGCTTGAGGATCACATTGCCGGTAAAGCCGTCGCACACCACCACATCCACTTCGCCACCCGGCACATCGCGGGGCTCGATGTTGCCCACAAAGCGGATGCCGGGGGTGGTCTTGAGCAGCTGGTGGGCTTCCTTGAGCATGGGGGTGCCCTTGCTCTCCTCCGCACCGTTGTTGGCCAGCGCCACGCTGGGGCTGCGGCGGCCCTCCACCTTATTCACATAGCAGCTGCCCATGACAGCGAACGCCGCCAGCATCTCAGGGCGGCACTCCACATTGGCACCGCAGTCCAGCAGCAGATAAGCCTGCTTTTTGGCGGGCACCATGGTAGCCAGAGCCGGGCGCTTGATGCCCTTGAGGGTGCGCACGATCAGGCTTGCGCCCACATGCAGCGCACCGGTGCTGCCGGCGGAAACAAAGGCATCACCCTTGCCGTCTTTCAGCATGTTCAAGCCCACCACGATGGAGGAATCCTTCTTCTGGCGGATGGCGCGAGCAGGCTCATCGCACATATCGATGACCTCGGTGCAGTTCACCAGCTCAATGCCATCCAGCGGGATGCTGTTCTCCTGTGCGGTCCTGCGCACCAGCGCTTCGTCGCCCACACCGACGACGGTGATGCCGTACTCTTTCACGGCCTGTGCGACACCCTCCAGCACAGCCAGAGGGGCGTTGTCGCCGCCCATCATATCCACGATAATCTTCATAGCTTTTCTCCCTTCTTAAAGAGAAGTTTCATCCAGCCAGTGCTGGAAGCTGGCAACAGCGCGCTGAGCCTGTGCCATGTAACGCAGGCGCTTGTCCCGCGGGCGGCTCTCCTCCGGCAGCGGAGGAAGGATGCCCATATTCGCGCCCATGGGCTGGAAGTTCTTGTTCTCGGTGGTCAGGTACTGCACCAGCGCACCGCACATAGTATCCACAGGCGGGGCGGGCAGTTCTTTGCCTTCCAGCCGGGCATACAGGCTGCGGGCCGCCAGCAGGCCGCAGGCAGCGCTTTCCATATAGCCCTCAAAGCCGGTGATCTGGCCCGCAAAGAACACATTGGGCTGTTCTTTCAGGCACAGCTGGGCGCTGAGCACCCGGGGCGCATCGAGGAAGGTGTTGCGGTGCATGACACCGTACCGCACAAACTCGGCATTTTCCAGCCCGGGGATCATGCTGAACACCCGCTTCTGTTCGCCCCACTTGAGGTTTGTCTGGAAGCCCACGATGTTATACAGGGTGCGCTCCTTGTTCTCGGCGCGCAGCTGTACATTGGCCCACGGACGGTGGCCGGTGTTGGGATTCACAAGGCCCACCGGGCGCAGGGGACCGAAGCGCATGGTGTCGGCACCCCGGGCGGCCATGATCTCGATGGGCATACAGCCCTCGTAGACCGTGACGGTGTCGGCCTTTTTGCCGTGGGCATCCGGGTCGGGCTGAGCAGACTGCTCGGCCCCGGTGTCAAAGTCGTGCAGCGGGGCACGCTCTGCCGAAGCGAGAGCTGCGTGGAAATTCTCGTACTCTTCCTTGTTGAAAGGGCAGTTCAGGTAGTCGGCCTCGCCCCGGTCATAGCGGGAGGCGGCAAACACCTTGTTGTAGTCCAGACTTTCGGCGGTGACGATGGGGGCCACAGCATCGTAGAAGTGCAGCCGCTCGTCCCCAGTCAAGGCCCCGATCTCATCGGCCAGTGCGCCGTCGGTCAGGGGGCCGGTGGCCACCAGAATGGGGGCAGATGCATCGATGTGCTCCACCTGCTCCCGGTGGACGGTGATATTTTCACAGCTTTCCACCATGCGGGTCACTTCGGCGCTGAATGCATCGCGGTCCACCGCCAGCGCACCGCCAGCGGCCACGCGGGCCGTCTCGGCGGCATTCAGCAGCTGGCTGCCCATCCGGCGCATTTCTTCCTTCAGCAGGCCGGAAGCAGAGTCCAGCCGCTCAGCTTTCAGGCTGTTGGAGCAAATCAGCTCTGCAAAGCCTGCGCTTTTGTGTGCGGGCGAAAAATGCACGGGCTTCTGTTCGTACAGGTCTACCTGCACGCCCTTGCCCGCCAGCCAGAGGGCGGCTTCACAGCCCGCAAGACCCGCGCCCAGCACGGTTACTTTATAGTTCATAGTTTTATCCTTTTAGTCCTTTTTCGGCACCGGCATCTCGTAGCCGCAGCCTTCCTTTGCGCAATACAGCTTGGAGCCTTTGCGGAACATGGTGCTGCCGCACTTGGGGCACTTGGTGGGCACCGGCATGTCCCATGTCATAAAGTCGCAGTCCGGGTAGCGCTCGCAGCCATAATAGATGCGGCCCTTGGAGCTCTTGCGCTCCAGCATACGGCCCTTGCCGCACTTGGGGCAGATGCCGCCGGTATCCTTGACCAGCCGCTTTGTGCCCCGGCACTCCGGGAAGCCGCTGCAGGCCAGGAACTTGCCGTACTTGCCCACCTTGATGACCATGGGCCGGCCGCACAGGTCGCATACCTCACTGGAAGGCTCATCCGGCACCTTGACCTTCTTGCCTTCCATGTTCTTTTCGGCCTGCTCGAGGCTTGCCGCAAAGCCCTGATAGAAGTCATCCACCGTCTTGTGCCAGTCAGCCTTGCCGCTCTCGATCTTATCCAGATTCTTCTCCATCTGGGCAGAGAAGTCCACATCCACGATGTGGGGGAACTGTTCCAGCATCAGGCCATCCACCGCCCGGCCCAGCAGGGTGGGCTTGAGCTTTTTCTGGTCGCGCTCCACATAGCCGCGGTCGATGATGGTGGTGATAATGGGTGCGTAGGTGGAAGGCCGACCGATGCCGTTTTCTTCCAGTGCCTTGATGAGGGTCGCTTCGGTGTAGCGGGCGGGCGGCTGGGTGAACTTCTGCTCGCTCTTCAGGTCGCGCAGCTTCAGCACCTGACCCTGCTCCAGCGGAGGCAGGGCGGTCTCCTTCTTTTCCTTTTCGTCGGTGGCTTCCTCGTACAGGACGGTGAAGCCGTCAAAGGTAACGGTATAGCCGCTGGCCTTGAAACGGTAATCCGCCGCGCTGACCGTGACGGACACGGTGTCCTGCTGGCAGTCTGCCATCTGGCTGGCCATGAAGCGGCTCCAGATCATGCGGTAGAGCTTTGCTGTGTCGCCGCTGATGCTCTTGTCCACCTCGTCCGGTGTCAGGGACGGCACCGAGGGACGGATGGCCTCGTGGGCATCCTGTGCGGCAGTGGCGCTCTTGGTCTTCCATGTGCGCTTGTAGGGGCAGATATAGGCTTCACCGTAGGCCCTTGCGATATATTCCTTTGCGGCGGCAACGGCTTCATCCGAGATGCGCAGGCTGTCGGTACGCATGTAGGTGATCAGACCCATGGTGCCGTGGCCCGCAATGTCCACGCCTTCGTACAGGGTCTGGGCAGCGCGCATGGTGCGGGTGGCCGTAAAGCCCAAGCGGCGGGATGCCTCCTGCTGCAGGGTACTGGTGATAAAAGCCGGAGTGGGCTGCTTTGCCCGCTTGCCCTTTTTCAGCTCTGCCACCACGTACTCGGCTCCTTCCAGACCCTTTTCAATGGCGCGGGCCTCGGCTTCGCTTTTGGGCAGCAGCTTTTTGCCGCTGGCATCGGTGGCCAGCCGGGCGGTAAAACTCTTGTGGCCTGCGCCGAGGGTGGCATCCACGTTCCAGTATTCGTCGGGCTTGAAGCTCTCGATCTCCTTTTCGCGGTCATCGATCAGGCGCACGGCCACGCTCTGCACGCGGCCTGCGGAAAGGCCCCGGCGCACCTTGCGCCAGAGGAACGGGCTGAGCTTGTAGCCCACCAGACGGTCCAGCACACGGCGGGCCTGCTGTGCGTTGAACAGATCTTCGTCGATGGCGCGGGGATGGGCCATACCCTCCTTCACGCCCTTTTTGGTGATCTCGTCAAAGGTCACGCGGTTCGGCTCGTGGGGGTCCAGCCCCAGAATGTTTGCCAGATGCCAGCTGATGGCTTCGCCCTCACGGTCCGGGTCGGTTGCCAGCAGCACGCCGTCTGCGTGTTTGGCCTTGCTCTTCAATTCCTTGATGAGCTTTTCCTTGCCTTTGATGCTGATGTACTGTGGGGCATAGCCGTGCTCCACATCGATGCCCAGCTGGGAAGCGGGCAGGTCACGGATATGGCCCATGCTTGCGGTGACCTCGTAATCATCGCCCAGATACTTGCCAATGGTTTTCGCCTTAGCAGGCGACTCCACGATAACCAGTTTCGCCATTCGAGTTTACTCCCATTTCAAATTTTCTTTCTTCTCTATCAGGAACGCACCGTGCAACTGCACAGTACGGGATTCTCTATTTTTATATCATACCACAGCTGTTGTGTGCTGCGCCAGCAGAAATTATACTATTTTATCACATACCGCTTGCCCGGCATGCACAGCACCCGGCCGGAAAGCTCCAGCTTCATCAGGGTGCCCAGCAGCACCGCTGTGGGCAGGCCGCTGCGCACGCAAAGCTCCTCAATGCCAAGGGGCTGCGGCCCGATGCAGGAAAGCACCTTCCGCTCGTTCTCGCTCAGAGGCTCCGGCTGCTTTGCCGTCACCGCCGCTGCGCTCTGCCGGCGCAGGCCCAGCGGGCCAAGCAGGTCCGCAGCAGAACACACGGCACGCGCTCTGCCGTCCCGCAAAAGGCCGTTTGTGCCTGCGGAATTGGGCGAGTAGATGCTGCCCGGCACCGCGAACACCGGCTTGCCATAGCGTTCGGCGTGAGACACGGTGGACATGGTGCCGCTTTTTTCCTGCGCTTCCACCACCAGCAATGCAGAGCTGAGCGCCGCAATGAGCCGGTTGCGCTGCAAAAATCCATTTGGGCCAACGCCCTCACTGCGGGGCGGGTACTCACTGATCACGCAGCCCTTCTGCTCGATCTTGTGCCGCAGCACCACATTGGCCGCAGGATAGGTGCGGTCGATGGGCACGCCCATCACAGCAATGGTAGGGCAGTTGTTTTTGACAGCAGCGCGGTGCCCGGCGCTGTCCAGCCCGTCCGCAAGGCCGCTGACGATCAAAGCGCCGCTTTGGGCCAGTTCCCCGCCAATGTCCGCCGCTGCGTTCAAACCGTATTCGGTAGGCTTGCGGCTGCCCACGATGCCCACCGCGCCCGGCTCGTTGAGCCAGAGCGGATCGCCGGTGCAGTAGAGCACCAGCGGCATATCCGGGATGCGGGAAAACGCCAGCGGATAGTCAGGGTCGTCAAACGGCAGGATTCGCACACCCAGATCATCGCACCGCATCACCAGCGGGTGGTACTGTTCCGGGGCCAGCTGCTGCGCCCGCAGAGCTGCTGTCTCTCCTGCTGCAAGACGAAATTCTGCCGTATCGCGGGCTTCCCATGCTTCCTGTGCACCGCCAAAGGCATCCAGCACACGGCCCGCATGAACGCTGGCCGGGCCAAGCACATGGGCCAGCCACAACCAGCACAGCAGCGGATCCGGGGCAGGCTCCGGCGGGAAAAGGCTGGTCTGCCCTGCAAGGCCGCTCATAGGCTTTCCTCCCGGAAATGCCACAGCAGGATGCTGCCCGCAATGCCGGCGTTCAGGCTTTCCACCCGGTCGGTCATGGGGATGCGCACCGTGCTGCTGCAGGCAGCAATGGTCTCATCGGTCAGGCCCTGACCCTCGCTGCCGATGACGACGCAGACGCCGCCGGGGCAGCTTGCCTGCGCCGCGCTCAGCGGCTGAGACTTGTACAGCGCGGCAGCAAGGCAGGTGATGCCCTTTTCCCGCAGCCGGGTGATGGCATCGGGCATGGCACCGGCTTCGATCACCGGGATGCGTACTGCCGCACCCATGGAAGCGCGCAGGGTCTTGGGGGCATACACACTGGCACAGCCGTCGCTCAGGATCACACCGTCAAAGCCAAAGGCCGCAGCAGAGCGCAGCAGAGTGCCCACATTGCCGGGGTCCTGCACCCGTTCCAGCGCCAGATACCGCCCGCCGGTCTTCACCTCGTCCAGTGTGTGCACCGGGGTGCGGAACACGCCGAACACCCCCTGATGGGTGCCCACATCGGCCAGCTTATCGGCCACATGGTCTTCCACAAGGTAGTGTTCACCGGGCAGCCCGGCAAGCTCCGGGCACTTTGCCATAGCGCTTTCCGTATAAAATAAGGTCTCCAGCTGCGCACCGCGGGCAAGCTCCGGGCAGAGCTTGCGGCCCTCGGCCAGAAAGCGGCCCTCGCTGCGGCGGAATGCCGCGCTGGAAGAAAGGCGGCAGGCGTATTTGATCTTTGCGTTTTCCCGGCTGGTGATTTTTTCGTCCATCGTGTGTATTCAACCTTTCGCTGTACTGTCGTTCAAAAAGTAGTCTGCCGTCTTGTTCAAAAAATGCAAAAAGGGCAGCGTCTGCCACAAAGCGTTCCTGCGGCAGGGCGCTGCCCTGAAAAACATGTTCCCCTGCCGTAAGAACCCCGGATACAAAACGGACGCCCGCGTATACGCGCGGGCGTCACGATTCAAGTTCCTAATCAGGCGTTCTTGACGGTCTCGACCAGAGCTGCAAAGCTCTTGGGATCGTTAATAGCCATCTCAGACAGCATCTTGCGGTTCAGCTCGATGCCAGCCTTCTTCAGACCAGCCATGAAGGTGGAGTAGTTCATGCCCAGAGGACGAACTGCGTTGTTGATGCGGCAGATCCACAGGTTGCGGAACTGACGCTTCTTCATGCGGCGGCCAGCCAGAGCGTAGTTGCCGCTCTTCATGACCTGCTGCTTGGCCATCTTAAAGTGCTTGCTCTTGCAGCCGTAGAAGCCCTTGGCCAGCTTCAGCATCTTCTTACGACGTTTGTGAGTCATGGTTGCGCCCTTGATACGTGCCATTTTTTATATCTCCTTTAGTTGTCTCAATAGAATGTGTTTGCCTGCGGCTCGCTCTTAGGCGTAGGGCAGCATGCTCTTGATGGTAGCTGCGTTGGTCTTATCAACGTAGCTGGGCTGACGGTAGCCACGGGTCAGCTTGGTGGTCTTCTTGGTCAGGATGTGGCTGCGGAATGCGTGGCCGCGCTTGATCTTGCCGTTCTTGGTCAGCTTAAAGCGCTTCTTAGCGCCGGAGTGCGTCTTCAGTTTCATCTTAGCCATTTTAGTTTCCTCCTAAAATTAGTCCTTATTGGGTTTCGGGATCAGCAGAATGGACATCGTGCGGCCCTCGAGCACCGGCGGCTTATCGGTGGATGCCTGAGGCAGAGCCTCGGCAAAACGTTTCAGCACGTCTGCGCCCAGAGCACTGTGCGCCATTTCACGGCCGCGGAAGCGGATCGAAACCTTAACCTTGTGGCCAGCTGCCAGGAACTTGGCAGTCTGGTTCAGCTTGGTATTGAAGTCGTTGGTGTCAATGTTGAGCGAAAGGCGGGTCTCTTTAACTTCGACCACCTTCTGGTTCTTCTTGGCTTCCTTCTCCTTCTTCTGCTGTTCAAAACGGTACTTGCCGTAATCCAGCACCTTGCACACAGGCGGAACAGCCTGCGGTGCGATCTTGACCAGATCCAGACCAGCATCTTCAGCAGCGCGCATGGCCACCTGAATGGACACAACGCCCTTCTGCTCGCCGTCTGCACCGATCAGACGGACCTCACGGTCACGGATCTGACCGTTGATCTCCAGTTCCTTCGACTTTCCAGCGGTAGCGATAATGAATGCACCTCCAAACAAAATCCATTTTGTTGCAATATTTGGCATAGAAAACGCGGCCGCCCATTTTCAGGACAGCCGCGCAAAAATTCACTCAAAGCCGCAGTCCACTCATAATGAACTGCCTTCAGGTATAGCCCGGGGGATCTTTCCCTCGCAAGGCGAGCGCGGCACAGGCCGTAGCTGCTTTCTTTACCCGGTTATTCTACCACAGGCAGAAAGCGCTGTCAAGCACTTTTTATGCGTTTTGCGGGAAAAATATGACTTTTCCGAAAAGCAGGCCATCAGGGAGCAGCATCTGCCCGGGCATCGGTGCCGCCCACTCCGGCAGGATGACGCGAAGCCATGGTCTAAAGTGTAGGCTGCAATTAAAATCGACCAAAAAGCCTTAACGGGAAGTGCGAGGGCTTCTCACGCTGGATGGACTGGCGAGCGGAAGCAGGACGGAGTGGGCGGCACCGACGTTCTCCTACGCTTCGATCAGCCTCCCCAGCTCCAGCGAGTAGATGCCCTTATACGTTACCTTCTTCGGCGCAAAGCGCTTATCGATGGCAAGGGCATAGAGGTTCAGCTGCGGGCGGTAGGCGCTCAGGAAGTCCGCTTCGGTCTTGCGGCGGTCGGTCTTGTAATCCAGCAGTTCCAGATGATCCGGGAACACCAGCACAAGGTCTGCAATGCCCTGCACCAGCACCTGCTCATCCTGCACGGCGGCGGCTTCCTGCGCGGAAGCTCCCTGTGCCGTCAGCACGGCCGACGCGGGCAGCGCCGTGATGAAGGCCAGCTCCCGCAGCACCTTTTCGGCTGCGCAGATCTTTGCAAAGGCTTCGCTCTCGGCAAAGCGGCGGATGCGGCCTGCATTGAGTTTTTCCGCAATTTCCGGGGCCACCAGCCGGGTGTCCACCTGCCGCTGGCGCTCTGCAAGGATGGCTTCCTCCAGCGTGCCCGCCGCTTTGGCAGCAGCAAGGGAGGCAAAGTCCGCATGTTCCAGAAAAGCGTGCAGAGCCGTGCCCATCTCGGCGGCGGTCAGTCCGTCCTTGGAGAGAAAGGCAGGGCGTTCCAGCGTGGTCTGCTCGGCCTTGTGCACGATGCTGGTCACGCTGACCTTGGCGGGCACCGCAGCCAGTTTTGCTGCCGGATACCGCCATGCAAAGCCCTCCTGCAGCTGAGCCACCAATGCCGGGTCTGCCGGGACAGGCTCTGCCGCTTCCGGTTCCTGTCCCGGTGTTTCCGGCTCCGGCTGAGCTTCCTGCACCGTGACCATGATCTCGCTTTCCGTAAACACAAAGGGCAGTTCCAGATCTCCTGCCAGCCGCCGCAGCGGCCCGCCGAAAGGATGCACCAGCAGCGCTGCACGCAGCCAGTCGGCAAAGCTGCCCGCCTGCTGGTTCAGCGTTTCTCCCGCGCCCGCAGCAAGGAATGCTGCCGCCTTGGCAAAGGGATTGCCGGTCTTGGTCATGCCCAGCGGCACCGTGAGGATCAGCTTATCCTGTGCACGGGTGAGCGCCACATATAAAAGGCGCATCTGCTCGCTGCGCGTTTCCTGTGCATGGACGCTGGCAAGAGCAGCGTAGGCTGCAGTCTTGTACATGCTCTCGCCCTGTTCCGGGCGCAGGCGCAGGCCCGCGCCGTATTCCCGGTGCAGCAGCACCGGCTGGTAAGTGTCGCTCAGGTTAAAGTGCCGGGCCGTGTCGCCCACGAACACCACCGGGAACTGCAGGCCCTTGGAGCGGTGGATGGTCATAATGGTCACACAGCCAGGCCGCGCACCGCCGGGCACAGTGTCCTGCCCGGTAGAACCGGCCTGCGCCGCCGCGTCGATGGCACGCACCAGCGCCGAGATGCCGTTTGCACCGGTCTGTGCACAGAAAGCCGCAAAGCGCCGGGCATCTTCCCGGCGGTGCGCACCGTTTTCCAGTACGCCCAGCGCAGCAAGATAGCCGGTGGAGACAAAGATCTCTTCCAGCAGCTGTTCTGCCGGGGCACTGCGGGCCATGCGCCGCAGTGCGGTGAGTCGGTCATAAAAGTCCTTCACCTTTTGGGTGAACGGCGTTTCATCACCATTCTGCACCACCTGCAGCACTGCGCCGTACAGACTCATGCGGGAAGCCCTTTTGCCCGTTTCCTTCGCGCCCTGTTCCTCCTGCGCCTTTTTCTGCATTGCGGCGCTCTGGGCACGCAGGCGTACAAGGTCGTCGTCCGTAAAGCCGAACATCGGCCCCAGCATGGCGGCGGCAAGGTAGATATCCTGCGCCGGGTTGTCGATGACCTTCAAAAGCGAGATCAGCGGCCGGATGTGCGCTGCTTCCATCAAGTTTTCGCGCGCATCCGCATACACCGGGATGCCCCGGGCCGTGAGCGCTTCCTCATAAGCGAGGAAGTCGCCGCGCGCCGCCAGCAGGATGCAGCAATCCTCGTACTGCACCGGGCGGGTGGAGCTGCCGTCCCGCACTGGTTCGCCGTTTTTCACCAGTTCTTCAACGCGCTGGGCGATCCACGCCGCGTCGGTCTCAGCGGTGTCGTCGGGCAGGAAGTGCGCTTCCACGCTGCCGGCGTATTCGCCGGGTGCACCGCACACCAGCCGCTGGCCGTCGCCGTAAGCCGTATCGCCCAGCTGGGGGGTCATGAGCTGTTCAAAGATAAAGTTGATGCCTGCCACCACCTGCGGGGCGGAGCGGAAGTTCGCATCCAGCGCCAGCAGCGCGTTTCCGCCTGCCGTACCCTCCTCCGGGCGGGGGCGGGCAGTGCCGCTGGGCAACGGTGCCCATGCGTTCAGCTTAGCCCGGAAGATGCTTGGGTCGGCCTGACGGAAGCGGTAGATGCTCTGCTTCAGGTCGCCCACAAGGAACAGGTCATCCCCCGCCGGGGAAGCAAGGCAGCGGTAAATGGCATCCTGCAAAGCGTTCGTGTCCTGATATTCGTCCACCATCACGGCGGCATAGCTCTGCCGGATGCTCTGGCACAGCGGGGTGCACACGCCATCCGGTGTGCGCAGCAGCCGCAGGGCCTGATGCTCAAAATCGCTGAATTCCAGCAGCTTGCGCTCCTTTTTCTTTGCCGAGAAGCGGGCATCAAAATCCCGCACGGCGGCAAACAGCGCCCGCAGCCGGGGCAGGGCCGCTCTGCGGTCCGCTTCGGCTTCCTCCTCGCTGCAGGAGACAAGCTCCGTAATGTGCTCAAACAGCTTGGCGGCTTCGTCTGCGCGGGTCCTGACCGCCGCCTTATGATCGCCGGTCAGCCGTTTTTTCATGCCCTTGAAGCCGGGTATCTCCTCCATGCCCAGCACATAGGGTGTCAGCTTATCGTACAGCGGTGTCCACTGCCCTGCCGCAGCCAGCCGTTCCACCTCGCCCAGCAGGGCGGCGGCGCTTTCCAGCCGGGAGAGCGGCTCTGCAAATTTATCGTTGACACCGGCCACGGCCTTTGCCTTGGAAGCAGCGGTCTTGCCTTTTTCCTCGGCCTGTGCCTGTGCAAGGACAAAATCTTCCTTACAGTCTGCCAGTGCTGCCGTCAGCAGTTCCCGCGCGGCCTTTGCGCAGCGGGCCGCTTCCGCCAGCAGCAGGTCATGCCAGCAGGTAAAAGCAAAGCCGTTTTCCTGCTGCCATGGTGTCAGATATTCGTCCAGCCTGCGGTCATAGTCCGGCAGAGCGCGCAGAAAATCGTACACATGCAGGATGGTATTGCCTGCGGCCTGATCGGTGCGGCCCTTTCCGTAAAGGTCTGCAAAGGCACAGAAGTCCGGGTCGCGGTAGGCATTTTCCAGCGTTTCGGCCAGCGCCGAAGCCCGCAGCACCTCCACGCTGCCGGGATCTGCCGGGGCAAAATCCGGCGGGATGTCCAGTGCCTGAAAGTGCTTGTGCAGCAGGTCCAGACAGAACGCGTCAATGGTGCAGATGGGTGCGCGCTGCAAAAGCATCCGCTGGCGGCGCAGGCTCGTGTTGTGGGGCTGCTGCTGGCTGAGCCGCAGCAGTGCCTGCCCGATGCGGGCCCGCAGCTCTGCCGCCGCCGCATTGGTAAAGGTGACGATGAGCAGTTTGTCCGCATCCACCGGGTGGTCCGGATCGGTGATGAGCCGCACGGCGCGTTCGGTCAGCACGGCTGTTTTGCCGCTGCCCGCCGCTGCGCTCACCAGCAGCGCACCGCCCCGGTCCTCGATGGCGGCCCGCTGGGCCGGGGTCCATTTGGGTTCGCTCATGCCTGCTCACCCTCCTTCTCGTTCTCGGTCTCTTCCGGCTCAAAGGGCTTGGCCGGAGCCTCCAGCGCACGCTCGCCGATGCCGGTCTCGTGGCAGCAGATAAAGCTGTAGTCGCACCAGATGCAGGGGTTCCTGCCCGCTCCTGCCACCAGCGGTTCCGCTTCGATGCGGCCATTGTAGAGCTGGCTGCCCATCTGCGTTACAAGGTCATCCAGATGCAGCTGGATGCGGTTGAGCTTTGCAATATCGGCACGCTTATCCTTCTGGCTGGGGCTGGGTGCACCGTTGCGGTAGCCAAAGGGCAGGTAGCGGCCCGTCTCATCCGCATCCATGGCATCGAACACCTTCTGCTCGTCCCTCACAAGGCCGTCCAGCTCGTACTGCACGTCCTGCTGTGCCTGCTGGCGGTTGGTGGTCTTGGGGGCCGGGTCTGCCAGCAGATACAGCACGCCTGCCGGTTCCGCACCGGTAAAGCGGCCGCTCTTATCCCGCGTCAGGCTGAACAGATACAAAAGCATCTGGCAGTCCAGCCCGCAGTATACCTCTTTCAGGTTCAGCTTTTTGGTGCCGGTCTTATAGTCCACCACCCGCACCCAGCGGGTGCCGTCTTCCTCCACCCACTCGTCGGCGCGGTCCACCGTGCCCACCAGCTGCACGGTGCGCCCGTCCGAGAGATGATACACCTGCCCGGGCACGGCGTCCTCCCCGGAGCCGATGCGCAGCTCACAGGCTGCCGGGTGGAAGCAGGACTGCCTCTGTTCGTCCCGCAGGTAGCACAAAAGGCTTGTCATGCTTTTTTTGAGCCGCGAGAGCAGATAGGTGAACCGGGCCGTATCCTCCGGCAGATAACGCTTTGCATATTTATCCACCAGCAGGCTGGCAAGCTCTGCCATGGCATCATCGTCCAGCTCCAGAAATGGGGCCAGCCCGGCGCAGGGATTATCCGCATCCGGGTGCGGGTCCAGCGCCATCTGCAGCACCCAGTGCATCAGGGTGCCGCTCTGGTCGGCAGAAAGCTCGGCCCGTCTGCGGGGCTTCAGGCCCAGCACATACTGCAAAAAATAGCCGTAACGGCAGGTATAGTATTTTTCCAGCTGGCTGGGCGAGATGCGCAGCCGCTGCCCCAGCAGGCCGCTCAGCGCGGACAGGTCGTTCACCTGCCGGGGCGGGTCCTCCTCCATGCGGCGCAGCAGAGCAAGGCCCCGGGGCGCATCCGTCTGCGGCAGACGCAGCGCCTCAGTCAGACTGGCGCGTTCCGTGTCGGTCAGCGGCCAGCCGCCCAGCGTATCCAGTGCATCGGCGGGGGTGGCTGCAAGGTCGGGAAGCTCCAGCTCCGGTGCCGCCGGGTGCAGGGCCTCCACGATGGGTTCCAGCGCTGCGCACAGGGTCTTGCCCTGCCCCTTGGGCCAGCTGAGCCACAACCCCTTTGCCGGTGCGGTGAGGGCTTTGTAAACGCACACCTGCTCGCGCACCACGCGGTTCTCAAAGCAGTCCGGCAGATCGATCTGCTTTGCCATCAGGACATCGCGGTCGGCGTGGGTCAGAAGGCCCGTCTCGGACGGTGCACAGGGAAATTCGCCCTCCGCAAGGCCCAGCACGAACACATAGTCCGGCGCGTCCAGACGCATTTTGCCCGCGCTTGCCAGCACCACGGCATCCAGCGTCTGCGGGATGTGCCCAAGGTCCGAAGAGCGCAGCAGCAGGCTGAACAGGTCCTCATATTCTGCAAAGGTCACACCCTGCCCGCCCAACAGGTGGGCCATCTCGTTGAGCAGCTGCATCACCACGTTCCACTCGCGGGCCGCTTCCTCTGCCGCCGGGATGCCCCGGGCAGTGCGGACGGCTTCCACCAGCGCTGCCTGCTGCTCTTCTGCACCCAGCTTTTTCAGGCAGAAATACAGTTCCCGGCTGATCTGTTCGGCGCTGCCGCCCCGCACCTTGCTGCGCAGTTCGTCCACGGCTGTTACCAGCAGCTGGCGGGCAGTCTCGGCATCCTCCAGCGTTTTTGCATCCTCATCGGACAGTTCATTTTCGCCGAAGCCCTTGGGGCTTTTCTCAAATTTTGTGCGCCATGCCGCCGCATTGGGTGACCAGGTATAGGCATAGTTTTCCAGCGCGCAGACCTGCGGCTCGGTCAGAGCGCACAGGCCGGTCTTGGCAAGAATGGTCAGGTTTTCGGTCATATCCGCACCGCGCAGCAGTGCCAGCAGTGCACGCACCGCCGTAGCCGGGGCGCTGAACTCCGGGGTGGTGGGTTCATCGCAGTAAAGCGGGATATCTGCCATGCGGAACTCGTACCGGATGGCCGCACGGTAATCTGAGATATTGCGGCAGACCACAGCCATTTTGCCGCAGCGCACGCCCTGCCGCATCAGGCGGCGGATGGCCGCAGCGGTGCAGCGGGCTTCCTCTTCCCGGCTGGCAGCGGCAAACAGCCGCACCTCCGGCGCAGCGGGCGGCACCTCACAGGTGCCAGTCTCCAAAAGCTCTGTCACAGCCGCAAGGCCGGGCGCATCCTTATGGCGCAGGTCGCGGCGCAGCAGCTCCGGCACTACCGCATCAGCACCGTTTTTGCGGGCCAGCTGCCGCAGCTGTGCGGCCACCTGCTTTGCGCCGGAAAAAAGCCCCATATCCCCCGGCACCATGGGCGCACCGTCGTCGCACAGGGCCACCGTGACGGTGGGCAGCGCCGCCAGCATCGCGCCCATCAGCCGCTTTTTGGGTGCGTTGAAGGTATCGAACTCGTCAATGAACACTTCCCGCTCCCGCAGAAAGTCCGGCAGTTCGCCCCGGGCAAGAGCGGCTTCCAGCCGGTCAGCCGCCAGCTCCAGCCGGTCGGCGGGGTCCATGCCGGTGCCCGCCAGCAGCGTTTCGTACCCCTGAAAAATCAGTGCCAGCTCGCTCAGCTTGCCGCTTTCCGGCCCGCAGTCCGGCGCAAGCTCTGCCAGCTGTGCGCCGGAAAGGCCGGCACTTTTCAGCTCGTCGATGGTCTGGGCCGCCATCTGGCAGAAGGCCGCACTGCGGCGGTGGCGGTAGTAGTAGTGCACATGATCCTGCAGCTCTTCCAGCGCGCGGCGCACCAGCACGGCGCGGCCCGCGTCCGAAAGGGTCTGCACCGCCGCGCCGCCCTCGGCAGAGAGAATGCGCTCGGCCAGACTGGTAAAGGAAAAGCTTTCCACCATGCCGGAAAGAGCATCGCCCAGTTCCCGGTAGATGCGGCCCTCCGTGCTGGAAGTGAACTGTTCCGGCACCAGAAGGATGCTGCGCCGACCTGCCTCGGCCCGGGCCTTGATGCGGGAATAGAGCAGGGTCGTTTTGCCGCTGCCGGAGCCGCCTAAAACCAGTTTGAGCATGGGGCACTTCCTCCTAAAAAAACGATCTGTGTTTATTGTAACACGAAAATCCTCTCAAAAAAAGTGTGATTCTCTACCTTTTAGCCTGCAGCTGTGGTACACTTGGATCGACAAACTTTTCCACACAAGAGAGGAAGCCTGTATGAAAATTTTAGCTGTTGATTACGGCGACAGCCGCACCGGCCTTGCCACCTGTGACCGCACCGAGTTCCTTACAACGGCCATCACCCCGCAGATCACCCTGAAAGCCCGCAACAAGGTAGCCGCCCGGGTATGCGAGGTGGCAGAGGAGATCGGCGCCGAGCTCATCGTCATCGGTCTGCCGCTGAACATGGACGGCACCGAGGGCGAGCGCGCCGCCAAGAGCCGCAAGCTGGCAAAGACGGTCGAGATCTGGAGCGGCCTGCCGGTGCGCATGTGGGACGAGCGGCAGACCACCTGCGCCGCCGCCGACATTCTGGACGAAAGCGGCACCTTTGGCACAAAGCGGAAGGAAATTCTGGACTCTGTGAGCGCCACAGTCATTCTGGATGACTACCTTGCATGGCGGAAAGAACATCCGGGGGAGATTTGATTCAACTCCTTCCGTCATCGCTGGCGCGATGCCACTGCTCCCCTTTTTGTCACTTGCGTGACATCTTCCCCCGGCCGGGGGAAGTCTTTCTCATTGAGGGAGGCTCTGGCGAAAAGGAAAACTTTGCCGCACTGCCAAGGGCTCCCTCTTTGAGGGAGCTGTCGCCGCAGGCGACTGAAGGAGTTATAAAAAAGGCACCCGCAGTTTTGAACGCTGCGGGTGCCTTTTGGTTCACTGATAGGTCTCGATGCTCACGCTGTTGATGGTGATGTCCTCACGGGGCTTCTGGTTTTCGTCCACGGCGGTCTGGCCGATGGCATCCACCACGTCCATACCCTCGTACACCTGCCCCAGCACGGTATCGGTGTAGTCAAGATAAGGCGCGCCGCCGACGGTCTGATAGGCCGAAACCACCTCTGCGCGGTAGCCGGCACTGTTCATCTGGTCCACAAGCTCCTGCGTCACCGACTGGTCTCCCGGCAGCGTCTGCATCACGTAAAAAACGCTGGCGCACTCGCCGGAAGCATCGGTGCCCATACACAGCGCGCCAGAGTAGTGGTGCAGGCTGTCGGTGGTCTCAGCCGGGTAGCGGCTGCCGTTCCAGATGGTGTTGCCCCTGCCGTCGGCCCCCTGCCCGGCTTCCACCACAAAGCCGCTCTCCACGCGGGAGAAGGTCAGGCCGTTGTAGTAGCCTGCCTGCACAAGGCCTGCAAAGTTATCATAGGCCTGCGGAGCCTTGTCCGGGAAAAGCACCGCCTTGAACACGCCTGCCGAGGTATCAAACACCGCAATGGTGTCCCCCGCCGCAGGGTGGGCAAACTGCAGCTCTGCCGATTCCACTGCCGGGCGGTCGATCTTCTGGACTGTACTGCCGTCGCTGCCTTTGCCAAAGTGCAGAAAGCTCCCGGCACTGCAGCCCGTCAGCACCAGCGCCGCTGCCAGCACAAACGCCGCCCATCTTTTTTTATGCATCATTTCCGCCCACGCTCCATACTCTATAGTAACCTGCACGGCACACCGTGCACAGAAGATTCAGAGGATAGTATATCATATTCTGCCGCAGAGTGCGAGAGCAAATGCGTGAAAATTTGCTGCACAATTTCTGTGCGAAAAAGCATCTTGACGAGCAGGCAAAAAAACGCTACACTATATGCAGGCCAAGCGGGCGGCGCACAAACAGCCCGTTTTATGACACGATACAGGAGACAATATCTATGTCTGACGAAATCAAGAACCCTAATACCGAAGAAGATCAGCCCGACCTGATGACCCTGGAGGATGAGGACGGCAACGAGATCACATTTGAGGTGATCGATGCGCTGGACCACAAGGGTGTGCATTATCTGGCTGCTGTGGAATACGCCGAGACCGAAGAGGAAGCTGAGAATGCTCAGCTGGTCATTCTGAGCGTTGGCGAGGATGACGAAGGCGAATATCTGGATGTCGTGGACGACGACGAACTGCTGCTGGAGCTGGGCAAGCTGTTTGAAGAGCGCCTGAGCGACGAGTACGACATCGAAGAATAATTCCAGACAAATTACCCGGCAAAACTTCCTGCCCGGCTCGATTTGTTGCGGTTTATATGATCCTACTAATCATTCAACGGGAGCTTGGAGTTCCCCGGTGGATTGCAGACCTCCCCGTCATGGGGCGACCATGAAGGCTCGATGAGGAAGCGCGAACCCGGAGACAGGGCACCCACCTGTCCGTAAGGGTAGGTTTGATTGACCGCAGACGACCGGGCGGGATCTTTTTATAGCAATCCATCCACCGCTGTCCTCTGCACTTTCTGCAGAGATGCAGTGTGTGGATTTTTTTATTATCTTGAAAGGATGTGCATTGCGGCATGAAGTCAGAACATCTGGTGGGCACCTCCATCCCCCGTTTCACCTTTGATACCCCCACCACACCGGGCAATGATTTTTACAAGCTGTGCGAAGGGGAGCACCCTCTGGTCATGATCTTCCTGCCTGCCTTTGACCACCCTGTCACCCGGGAATATCTGACCCGCTACCTGCAGACCCTGCCCAGACTGCGCGGCGTGCGGCTGGCCTGCGTGGTGCGTTCCTCGCCTCGCATGGTGGCAAAGGCCACGCAGGGGGCCGAGTTTCCCTTCACCCTCATCTGCGACGCGCCGGGGGTGCTGTACGGCTACCTTGGCGTAGAACAGGCCCGCGGCATCCTGAGCTGGAGCTTTGCGGCCCAGCGCATCTACAAAGCGGCCAAAGAGCAGGGCTACCGCTACAACAGCAATGCTCCACAGCAGCTGCCGCTGACGCTGGTGGTGGGCCACATGGGTAAGATCCTGTTTACCCACTCCGGCCGCAGCCAGACCGACCTGCCGGAGGACTGCGCCGCCATCCGCGAGATCACCCGCGAGGTGGTGCGCACCATGGCCGAGGACCAGCGGCGTGCACACCCCCACTGCTCCGACGAGACGCTCACCCTGCCGGATCTGGTAGGCTGGGATGATCTTGACGGAAGCAGTAATTGAGTCAACAAGCAAAAGCACCTGCAGAATCAACCGCAGGTGCTTTTGTTTTAGCGAGCTCGCCCTCTCCGTCTTTGCTTCGCAAATCCACCTCTCCCAAAGGGAGAGGCCTTGGCATAACGATGAAGTCCGCACTGACTGCCAAAGGCTCCCACTTTGGGGGAGCTGGCGCGTCAGCGCCTGAGAGGGCGAGGCCGCTTTCAATTTTCAGAGCTTTCATCTGCAAACAGTCCCGGGATGCCGCACAGGGCTGCGATGCCCACCAGCGTGAACACGATGCGCGACCAGATGGATGCACTGCCGCCCAGCAGCCAGCCCACAAAATCGAATTGGAACAGCCCCACAAGGCCCCAGTTGATGCCGCCCACGATCATTAAGATCAGACAGATTTTATAAAAGGTCTGCACAAAAAAGACCTCCTTCCTTTGCGGGCAGTATGCCCCGTAGGAAGGAGGTCTATGCATCTTTATCGGCTCACCCGTGCGCCGCCGCGGTCAGGCTGCGCCACGTACACCTGCTTCCAGCGCCGCTTTGCGGCCTGTGCAGCAGCCCGTGCGGCCCCTTCGTCCCGGAATACGCCGAACACCGCCGCACCGCTGCCGGTCATCAGGGCGGTGACAGCGCCATGCTCCCGCAGCAGGGCCTTGATGGCCCCGGTATCCTTTGCTCCGCTGCACTCTTCCAGCGCATTGCCGGCGGCGGCGCAAAGGGCATCCAGATCTCCGGCACGGATAGCGGCTTCCTGCGCTCCGCAGTCCGGGTGGACGCTGCTACCCACCCGGTCATAGGCCGCAAAGGCCTCCGGGGTGGAAACGCCGTAGTCCGGCATCACCACCGTGAACCAGCACTCCGGCACCGGCGGCAGCGCCTTGAGAAAATCGCCCACACCCTGCACCCGGCAGGTGCCGCCCATCAGGGCAAAGGGCACATCCGCACCGATCTTTGCGCCCAGTGCGCACAGCTCACTCATGGAAAGGTGCGCACCGTACAGCTCGTTCATGCCCACCAGAACAGCGGCAGCATCGGCACTGCCGCCCGCCATGCCCGCCCGCACCGGGGTATTTTTATAGATTGTGATGTCCACGCCCGCCAGAAGGCCGGTGTAGTCAAAAAAGGCCAGCGCTGCCTTGATGGCAGTGTTTTTGTTATTGGGGGCCACCAGACTGCCCGGCAGACGCAGGTTCAGGTAGGGGCTGCGGCGCAGCACCACCCTCTCGTACAGGGTAATGGCCTGCATGGTCATGTCCAGATCATGGTAGCCGCCCGGCAGAAGGCCCACCACGTCCAGCGCCAGATTGAGCTTTGCGGGGGCCAGAATGGTCACGCAGTTCAGCCTTGCCATTTGTTCCTCCTCAGATGCCGTGATAGATGCTGTTTTCCTGCAGGAATTCCCGGATGCGCCGGAGCGCTTCCTTCAGATGCTCCACGCTGTAGGCGTAGGAAATGCGGGCGTAGCCTTCGCCGGAAGCGCCAAAGGCGTCGCCGGGGATGATGGCCACATGCTTCTGTTCCAGCAGCTTCGTGCAGAAATCCTGACTGCTCATGCCCGTGCTCTTGATGCAGGGGAAGGCGTAGAACGCACCGCGCGGCTCAAAGCAGGTCAGGCCCATATCGTTAAAGGACTTCACCACAAGGCGGCGGCGCATATTGTACTCGTCGCGCATGCGGTCGATCTCGCCGTCGCACTCCTTCAGGGCAGTGATGGCGGCGTACTGGCTGGTGGTGGGAGCGCTCATGATGGCGCTCTGGTGGATCTTGGTCATGATCCGGATGATGGGTGCCGGGCCGCAGGCATAGCCCAGACGCCAACCGGTCATGGCGTAAGTCTTGGAGAAGCCGTTCACCACGATGGTGCGCTCGGCCATGCCGGGCAGGGTGGCAATGGAAACATGAGGCCGCAGGCCATAGTTCAGCTCTGCATAAATTTCGTCGGAGAGCACCATGATGTTGGTACCGCGCAGCACCTCAGCTACAGCTTCCAGATCCTCGCGCTCCATCACCGCACCGGTGGGGTTGTTGGGAAACGGCATGATGAGCAGCTTTGTCTTGGGGGTGATGGCTGCTTTCAGCGCATCGGCACGCAGGCGGAACTCGTCCTCCTGACGGCAGGCCACATGCACCGGCACACCGCCGGACAGGGTGGTGATGGGCTCGTAGCACACAAAGCAGGGCTCCGGGATGATGACCTCGTCCCCGGGCTGCACCAGCGTGCGGATGCACATATCAATGGCTTCGCTGCCGCCCACCGTGATGAGCACCTCGTGCAGCGGGTCGTAGTGCAGGCCCATGCGGCGCTCCAGATACTTTGCCACCTCGGCGCGCAGCTCCTTCAGGCCTGCGTTGGAGGTGTAGCGGGTGCGGCCATGCTCCAGACTCTCGATGCCGGCTTCGCGCACAGCCCATGGCGTTTTGAAGTCCGGCTCGCCCACGCCCAGACTGATGCACTCGGGCATTTCGGCAGCCAGATCGAAAAATTTGCGGATGCCGGAGGGGCGCATGGCCTCAGCGGCAGGCGCGATCAGTTTATCGTAGTCCATCACAGCACCGTGCACTCTCTTTCATCGATTTCTTCGTCCTGATACAGGCGGCCCTCCTTTTTATAGGTGCGCAGCACAAAATGGGTGGCGGTGGACAGCACATCGTCCAGCGGAGAAAGGCGCTTTGCCACGAACAGAGCGATCTCCTGGAAGGTCTGGCCCTTGATCACCAGCTGCAGGTCGTAGCCGCCGCTCATCAGCAGCACGCTCTCCACCTCGTCAAAGGCGGCAATGGTGGCTGCGATCTCGTCAAAGCCGCGGCTCTTCTTGGGGCTGACGTTCAGCTCGATGACGGCCTCCACACGGTTGACCCCGGCCTTTTCCCAGTCCACGAGGGTCTTGTAGCCCTTGATGATGCCCTGCGCCCGGGCCAGATCGATCATGGCCGCCACCTCGGCGGGGGATTTATTCAGCATCGTGGCGATATCCTCAATGGGCAGCCGCGCATTGTCTTCCAGGATCTTCAAAAGCTGTTCCATAGTATTTTGCTCCTTCTCAGCCCGTAATCGGGAAATAAATTATCTATAAGTATAGCACAAGCTGTAAAAGATTGCACCCGATTTTTGGGATAGAATGTCTTTTTCCCCTCGTGTCTGTTCTTTTTTACAAAAAGTGTGTTCAAATTTTGCCAAATCTGCTATACTGGAAGAGTAAGAGTGTGCCGGAACGCTTGCGGCACCGTTCATCAAAAGGAAAACGAGGGTGGAAACGATGAAAGCATTCATTACCGTCATTGGTCACGATACCGTGGGCGTTGTTGCCAAGGTCGCTGGTCTGTGCACCGAACTGAATATCAATATCGAGGACGTGACCCAGAGCATCCTGCAGGGCATGTTCGCCATGATCATGCTGGTGGATATCAGCAACTGCAATGTGAGCCACGAAGAGCTGCACAAGCGCACCGACGCGCTGGCTGCCGAGATGGGCATGCAGATCAATGTTACCCGTCAGGAAGTTTTTGATGCCATGCACACCATCTGATGGAGGGAGTACACAGCTATGAGTATGTTTAATACCGGTGACATTCTCGAGACCATCGAGATGTTCACTCAGGACAATCTGGACGTGCGCACCGTCACCATGGGCATCAGCCTGCTGGACTGCATCGACCCAGACCCGAAGAAGGCGTGCGAGAACATCTATAACAAGATCACCACCAAGGCCGCAAACCTTGTGCCCACGGTGGAGCATATCAGTGCCGAGTACGGTATTCCCATCATCAACAAACGCATCAGTGTCACACCCATCGCCATGCTGCTGGGTGCCTGCCCGGATGCCGACCCTGTGGAGTTTGCAAAAACTCTGGATGCCGCCGGTAAAAAGGTGGGTGTAAACTTTGTGGGCGGCTACAGTGCTCTGGTGCACAAGGGCTTTTCTGCCGGTGACCGCCGCCTGATCGAGTCCATTCCCCGCGCACTGGCCGAGACCGACATCGTGTGCAGCTCGGTGAACATCGGTGCCACCAAGGCAGGACTGAACATGGACGCCGTCAAGCTCATGGGCGAGGCCGTCAAGAAGGCCAGTGAGCTGACGGCTGATCGTCAGTGCATCGGTGCCGCAAAGCTGGTGGTGTTCTGCAACGCACCGGAGGACAACCCCTTCATGGCCGGTGCATTCCACGGCCCCGGCGAGCCGGATTGTGAGATTCACGTGGGCGTTTCCGGTCCCGGCGCTGTGCGCGCTGCACTGGCCCGCCTGCCCAAGGATGCCCCCATCGACGAGGTGGCAGAGCTGGTCAAGCGCACCGCCTTCAAGATCACCCGCGTGGGCCAGCTGGTGGCCAATCTGGCTTCTCAGGCACTGGGTGTGCCCGCCGGTATCATCGACCTGTCGCTGGCACCTACCCCCGCCATCGGCGACAGTGTGGCCAATATTCTGGAAGAGATGGGCCTTGAGACCTGCGGCTGCTGCGGCACCACCGCCTGTCTGGCCCTGCTGAACGATGCCGTGAAGAAGGGCGGCGTGATGGCCTCCAACCACGTGGGCGGTCTGTCTGGTGCCTTCATCCCGGTCAGCGAGGATGCCGGCATGATCCACGCCGCCGAGACCGGATGCCTGACCATTGAAAAGCTGGAAGCCATGACCGCCGTCTGCTCGGTGGGCATCGATATGGTCATCATCCCGGGCGACACCACCCCGGCTGTCATCAGCGCCCTGATCGCTGACGAAGCCGCCATCGGCATGGTGAACAGCAAGACCACCGCCGTGCGCGTGATCCCTGCCATTGGCCGCAAGGCCGGCGAGGTGCTGGACTTTGGCGGTCTGCTGGGCTATGGCCCCATCATGGCCGTGAACCAGCACGACCCGTCCGTGTTCATCAACCGCGGCGGCCGCCTGCCTGCCCCCATGCAGTCGCTGAAGAACTAAGAGAATAAATCTACTCCAACAGGCCCATCCTCTGGATAACATTTCCAGAAGAAGGGTCTGTTTTTATGTTATCCAGAATGCTTACACGCTCTCAGATGGCTCTGCTCTGCCTTGGCCTGTTTCTCGCCCTTGCTCTGTGTGGCGCATGGCAGGCATTTGCATGGGGCCGCACCCAGCTGGACACCGGGGCGCTGGTGTGCGCCGACACCCTGCGGCTGCACATCCGGGCTGAGAGCGATTCCATTGCCAGCCAGAGCGCAAAGCTCCATGTGCGGGATGCCGTGCTTGCCTATCTGGACACCGCCTGCCCTGCCGAAAGCAAGCCTGATGCCCTTTGCTGGGCGGCGCGGCATTTGTTTGAGCTGCAGCTCACGGCCCGGCACGCGCTGGCAGGGCTGAACATCCGCACGCCGGTGCGGGTGCAGCTGGTAAATATGTACTTTGCCACCCGGCGCTATGGTTCCGGCACTCTTCCCGCCGGGCGGTACGACGCGTTGCGCATCGATCTCGGTGCCGGAAAAGGCCGCAACTGGTGGTGCGTTCTCTATCCGGGCCTGTGCCGCTCTGCCTGCGGCAGCTATGCCCAGCCTGCCGAAAACGACCTTGTGTGCGGGGAGTACATCCTCCGGCTCCGGCTGGTGGAATGGGTGCAGCAGCGCACCGCCCGCCGGGAGGATGTGGTGCTTGTGGGGTAACGCCCGGCACTTTTTCCGCATAGCATGTGGCGAAAGGAGCGTGTGATCATTATGGCGATCCCTGCTTATTATTCCCTGCTCCAGCGTGGCTCTTCCGGGCCGGACGTAGCTCTTGTGCAGACCTGGCTCAACGGTGTGCGCGATGCCTGCACATGGTACGGCGAGCTGAAGGCCGATGGAAAATTCGGCATTTCCACCGAGAACGCCGTGAAGGAGTTCCAACTCAAAAACAAGATGAATGTGGACGGCAAGGTGGGCGCGAACACATGGAACGTGCTCTACACCCGCTACACGGCCAAGCACGGCCTGCATGTGCCCTACCCCGGCATTGCCCTGCGCAGCGGCTCTTCCGGCGGCACAGTGCGTCTGGTGCAGCAGAAGCTCAATTCGCTGGGTGAACGGCTGAACGCCGACGGCAGGTTCGGCGCGGCAACGGCAGCGGCTGTGCAGCGGTTCCAGCGCCGCAACGGCCTTACCGCCGACGGCGCGGTCGGCGAAGGAACATGGGAGAAGATGTTCTGATTTAAGGGAAGCGAACTCCTTCAGTCACGGCTTGCGCCGTGCCAGCTCTCTCAAAGAGGGAGTCTCTGGCAAAACCGGAAGCTTTTCCGCACTGCCAAAGGCCCCATCCCCGAGGGGGCTGGCATCGCGCAGCGATGACTGGGGGAGTTTTCCTTGCCCCCACCCCCGCCCTGCTGTATAATAAAGAAAACTCTGAAAAGGCGGTGTTTCCGTTTGCGTTTTCTGCATCTTTCCGACCTGCATCTGGGCAAGCGGGTGTGCGAGTTCTCCATGCTGGACGACCAGCGGTACATTCTGGAACAGATCCTCTCCCTGCTGGACAGCACACCCGTGGACGGTGTGCTGCTGGCGGGCGACCTCTACGATAAACCCGTTCCCCCTGCCGAAGCCGTGCGCCTGCTGGACTGGTTCCTCACCCAGCTGGCTGAGCGGCAGCTGCCGGTGTTCGCCATCAGCGGCAACCACGACTCCGCCGACCGCATCGCCTTCGGCTCTGCCCTGCTGCAAAACAGCCGGGTGTACGTCAGCCCGGTGTTCTCCGGTGCGCCGATGCCCATCCCCCTCACCGACGAGTACGGCACGCTGGACGTGTACCTTCTGCCCTTCCTCAAGCCCGCCATGGTGCGGCATGTCTGGCCGGACGAGCCTGTGGAGAGCTACAACGATGCCCTTGCCTGCGTGCTGCGCCACTGCCCGCTGGACCCGGCCCACCGCAGCGTGCTGGTGGCCCACCAGTTCGCAGCCGGTGCCGCCTGCTGTGAGAGCGAGGAAGTCTCGGTGGGCGGTGTGGACAGCGTGGATGCCAGCCTGTTCGATGCCTTTGACTACGTGGCGCTGGGCCATCTGCACAGCCCCCAGAAGGTGGGCCGCGATGCCGTACGCTATTGCGGCACCCCGCTGAAATACTCCTTTTCGGAAGCAGGCCAGCACAAGAGCGCCACCTTTGTGGAGTTCGGTCTCAAGGGCGAAGTTTCCATCACCACCGCGCCGCTTACCCCGAAGCACGACCTGCGGGAAGTGCGCGGCAGCTACATGGAGCTGACCGACCGCCGCAATTACGACGGCACTGCGGTGGACGACTACCTGCACATTACCCTGACCGATGAGCAGGACGTGCCGGACGCGCTGGCCCGCCTGCGGGTGATCTACCCGAACCTGATGCGGCTGGACTACGATAACCTCCGCACCCGGGAAGATCAGGAGATCACCGCACCGGAACGCGCCGAGAGCATCACCCCGCTGGAGCACTTCTCGGCGTTCTACCAGCTGCAGAACAATCAGCCGCTGACGGCGGAGCAGGCGGCATTCTGCCAGCAGCTCATTGAGGAGATCTGGAAGGAGGGCGAGGACGCATGAGACCGCTGAAGCTCACTCTTTCGGCCTTTGGCCCTTATGCCGCCGAGACGGTTCTGGAACTGGAAAAACTGGGAAAAGGCGGCTTATACCTTGTCACCGGCGATACCGGCGCAGGCAAGACCACCCTGTTCGATGCCATTACATACGCCCTGTACGATCATTCCAGCGGCGGCGTACGCGAGGGTACCATGCTGCGCTGCAAATATGCTGATCTTAAAACGCCCACCTTTGTGGAGCTGGAATTTGAGGTGAACGGCCAGCGTTATACCGTGCGCCGCAACCCGGAGTACCAGCGCCCCAAAAACCGCGGCGAGGGCATGACCACCGAGAAAGCGGATGCCACCCTCACCTATTCCGATGGCCGTCCGCCGGTGACCAAAGCCAAGGATGTGACTGCCGCCGTGCAGGAGATCATCGGGCTGGACTACAGCCAGTTCTGCCAGATCGCCATGATCGCACAGGGTCAGTTCACAAAGCTGCTCAACGCTTCCACCGAGGAGCGCAGCCGCATTTTCCGCAAGCTGTTCCGCACCCAGCGCTATGCCCGGCTGCAGGAGTGCCTGCAGGCCGAAAGCGCCGCCCTCAGCCAGCAGCGCACCACCCAGAATGCAAAGCTGGACAGTCTGCTCTCCGGCATCCGGTTTTCTCCCGACGACCCGGATGCCGATGCCCTTGCCGCACTGAACGCCCAGACCGAGCCGGAGACGGCCATTGCCCTGCTGGAAGGTCTGCTGGCCCGCCAGCAGGCCGCGCAGGAGACCGTTGCTGCTGCCCTCAAGGACACCGAAGCCAAGCTGGACGAAGTACAACGTCAGCTGGGTGCTGCCCAGCAGGCCCGACAGCTGGCCGCACAGCTGGCCGCAAAGCAGGCAGAGCTTACCGCTGCCCTGCCTGTGCTGGAAGCTGCCCGTGCCGAGAGCGCCCGCCACGCAGGCGATGCCGCCCAGCTGGATGTTCTTGCCGGACAGGTGACGCAGGCACAGACGGCCCTTGCCGCCTACAATGAGCTGGATGCCCTGTGCCATCAGCAGCAGGCCGCGCGGGATGCTGCCCAGCTGGCCGCTGCCAAGGCCAAAGCAAAACGCACCCAGCTGGCCGCACTGGACACAGCGCTGGCCGCTGCTGAAAAGGAGCTGACCGCGCTGGAAGATGCTCCCACCCGGCTGCTGGCCTTGCAGAACCGGGAAAAGGAGCTGGCCCAGCGCAGCACCGCCCTTACCACCCTGAACCAGCGGCTTGCCGCCTGCCAGCAGCAGGCACAAAAGGCCCACCGTGCGCAGGATGCCTACCGCACTGCCGCCGAAGCCAAGGAGCAGGCCCATGCCCGGCGGGATGCGCTGGACAAAGCCTTTCTGGACGCACAGGCCGGACTGCTGGCGCAGGCGCTGGCCGAGGGTGCGCCCTGCCCCGTGTGCGGCAGCGTCCACCACCCGGCAAAGGCCCAACTGCCCCACACAGCCCCCACGCAGGCGCAGGTGGATGCCGCCAAGCAGGAAGCCGAAAAGGCCGATGCACTGGCCCAGACTGCCAGCACTGCCGCACAGAGCGCCCTTGCCGCAGCCGACGAAGCCCGCCGCTCCCTGCGCCGGGATGCTGAGAGCCTATTGCCAGAGCGCTTCACTTCCCCGGATGGGACGGTACAGCTGACCTTCAAGGGGATGAACGCTGTCCTGACGGAAGAAGCCTGTGCCCTGCACGCAGCACAGGCCGAGTGTGTCGCCGCGCTTCGGCAGGCCGAAGCAGACTGCGCTCGCCGCACGGCATTGGAGGCCGACCGTCAGGCAAAAAGCCGCCAGCGCCCGGCACTGGAACAGGCCGCCGCTGAAGCTGACAGCACCGCCGCCGCGCAGAATGCCAGCGCCGATGCGCTGGAACAGCAGGCCGCTGCCGCTCGTGCAGCCCTGCCCTACCCGCAGCGGGCCGAGGCACAGACCGCGCTGAATGCATTGGAAGCCAGCCGCACCGCCCTGCGCACCGGCATGGAGCAGGCTCAGCATTCCCTCAAACAGGCAGAGCAGGCCTATGCCGCTGCCAAAGCCGCTGTGGATGCCCTGCAGACCCAGCAAGCCACTGCCGAAACCGCCGGGCCTGCCCAGCCGCTGGAATTTTTACAGGCAGAACAGGCCCGCCTTGCCGCCGCCCGCACTGCCCTGCGGGAGCAGGCCCAGCAGCTGGCCGCACAGCGGCTGCCCAACCGTGCAGCCGCTGAAAAATACCGCACCGCTGCCGAAGCGCGCACTCAGCTTGAACAGCGCTGGCAGTGGGTGAGTGCCCTTGCCGCCACGGCGGGCGGCACCTTGACCAGCAAGCAGAAGATCAAATTGGAAGCCTACATCCAGATGAACTATCTGGACCGCATCCTGCGCCACGCCAACACCCGCCTGATGCAGATGACCGCCGGGCAGTACGAGCTGGAGCGCATTGGTGCCGAGAACCAGCGCAGCCAGTCCGGCTTGGACCTTGGCATCATCGACCACTACAACGGCACCCGCCGCAGCGTCAAGACCCTTTCCGGCGGCGAAAGCTTCAAGGCATCGCTGGCGCTGGCACTGGGCCTTTCGGACGAAGTACAGAGCGCGGCAGGCGGCATCCGTCTGGACACGCTCTTCCTCGACGAGGGCTTCGGCAGTCTGGATGACGAATCGCTGGAACAGGCCATGCGCGTACTTGCAGGGCTGACCGAGGGCGACCGGCTGGTGGGCATCATCTCCCACGTAGGTGCTCTGAAAGACCGCATCGACCGACAGGTGGTGGTGCGCAAAGCCCGCACCGGCGGCTCTACCGTAGAACTGATCGTGTAAAACGCCGCAGGCCTCTTTATAAGTTGCGTCTTTTCGGGGCATCCTATGGGCGGAGGTGATTTTCCAATGAGCTTGACGCCCTTTATCCGCCACGAGCTGGAACACCAGCCCGGCACTACCGCCGCACCGGAAAACAGCTGCACCCGCTGCAGCCCGCCGCTAGGCAGGGAGCCGGCTCCCCTGCTGCCAGACGACCCCGCTGCCCCCGGCACACAGGTGCCGCCGCAGATCGAAACACCGGGCCAGACCCCGCACCCGGACACAAACAGCGCCCCGCAGGGTGTGCCCATGACCAACGGCACCCCGGCCGCCTGTTACCAGAAGAACGCCCGGGAATTTTTGGCCGGGGATGTGCAGACCAGCGTGATGGCCCACTATGCACCCGGACTGTTCAGCACAGACCAGCACACCCATTCCTGCCATCCGGCCCCGGACGAGGATGCTTCTCAGGTGCTGAGCCTTGTGGACTGGCGTGAGGATGCACCTTACGGCTAACAAAAATTTTTCAAATTATTTTTGCTCTACCTGTTGAAATCTGCGTCCGCTTCCCTTATTATGGTAGCAAACAAAGATAAAGGCAGGTTTTGCATCATGGCAGAGATCAAATATGAAGTTGTTCAGCGCATTGCAGTTCTTTCGGAGCGTCCCCGCGGCTGGGAGCGTCAGCTGAACCTCATCAGCTGGAACGACGGCGAACCCAAGTACGACATCCGCGACTGGTCCCCGGACGGCACCCGCATGGGCAAGGGCATTTCCCTGAGCCACGACGAAATGGCCATCCTCAAGGGCCTTCTGGACGATCTGGAGCTGTAAGCATGGGCGGCCGCGAAGAGTTTTTGCAGATCTGGCAGCAGCACATCACCCGCCCCGGCAGCGAAAAGCTGCTGGACTGGCTGGACCATAAGACGGATTTCTTTACGGCACCGGCCTCCACCCGGTTCCACGGTGCGTGTGAGGGCGGGCTGTGTATGCACAGCCTGAACGTCTACCATGCGCTGCACGATACCTTTTTTGCCGAGGGCGACAGCGAGGAGACCTTTGCCATCTGTGCACTGCTGCACGATCTGTGCAAGGCCAACTACTACAAGCCCGGCACCCGCAACGTGAAAAACGAAGCCACCGGCCAGTGGGAAAAGGTGCCCAGCTACAGCGTGGAGGATCTGTTCCCCTACGGCCACGGCGAAAAGAGCGTATTCCTCATCGAGCGGTTCATGAAACTGCACATCGAGGAAGCCGTTGCCATCCGCTGGCACATGGGCGGCTTTGACGATGCGGCCCGGGGCGGCTGCTTTGCCATCTCGGAAGCCTACGACAAGTATCCCCTTGCCGTCAAGCTGCACATCGCTGATCTGGAAGCCACCTATCTGATGGAGCACCGCACCAGCGCTGTGCGCTGAAAAAACAAAAATACCCGGACAGGCATAGCAGTGCGATACTGCAGCCTGTCCGGGCTTTGTTTTGTTTAATTTTTGCGCTCGGCCTTATTCTGGTACATTTTTACGTCCGCTTGACGGATGGCCTCGGTGAGCGGATGCACACCGCACACACCGCCAACACTGGCCGAAAGCTCCAGCTCCGGGTAGCCTTCCACTCTGGCACTGGCCGCAGCCTCCCGCACGCGCTGTATCACATGTTCCCCGGGCCGGATGTGCGGCACCAGCAGCAGGAATTCATCGCCGCCATAGCGCACCAGCACATCGGTCTGGCGCAGGTTGCTCAGGATGGACTGTGCCACGCTCTGCAGGGCCTTATCGCCCACCAGATGGCCGAACCGGTCGTTGACCTCCTTGAAGTGATCCACGTCGATCATCACTACGCCTTCCACCTGTTTGCTCTCCGCAAGGAAGCACTCGAAGTACTGGCGGGAGTATGCTCCGGTCAGCGAATCCACAAAGGCGCTGCGGTCAAAGTTGGAGCCGCGGTCCAGCAGCATCCGGCGGCCGCCCATATCCAGCCAGCGTCCGTCCGAAAGCTTGGACACCATTTCCAGCACGCAGCCGCGTCCGCCCACTTCCACATACTTTGCCATGACAAAATAAGCCTGATCGTCCTTGAACTCGATCTTGTTCAGGGATTCCTTGCGGGCAAGGGCCTTACTGGAAATGCAGTTTTCGCACCGGCCCGATTTGTTCCACACCATGTGGCAGATGCCGGGCATCTCGGTCAGCCGGCCATCCTTGCCCAGGCTCAGCACCTTGGTGCTTTCCGGGTCCACCAGACGCACGATGTCAAAAATGCCCTTCAGGCGTTCCAGCAGTGCTTCCGGCTGGTCGCTGTTCACATCGCCCAGCATCAGCTCCTGCAGGCGGGCATGGTCATCTGTGATCTGGCCCACCACGCTTACGCAGTGGCGCACACCGGCGCGGCTCCACATGGTGTGCATCACCAGCCGGTGCAGCCGGTATTCCTGATCCACCGCGATCAGCACCGAGAATGCGGCATCCGGCTCTTCCGGCGTTGCGGCTGCAATGGCATCCAGCAGCTTGCGGCGGTCCTTGCCGGAGAGAAATGTCAGGCCCATGCCCTTATCAAAGTCCAGCTTCTGGGTTCGGTTGACCGGATCCTCGTAGCGGTTCACCACGGTCACGCTGCCGCTGAGTATATCGTAATCGAACTGAATACCGCCGCGCTGCTCGGCATAAAAAGCGGTGCGCTCCCGTTCCAGATCCAGCAGGCGCTGGGCACGATCCTCACGGGGCAGAGCTTCGCGGTGCAGGATCTCCTCCGAAAGGCGGCGGGTCTCGTGGCGGAAACCGCGGTCATACTCCGAGCGCTGCAGCTCTGTGCGCAGCAACTCCGAGGATTCTTTCAGGCATTCCATCAGCAGCGGATTGAAGCTGCCGCACTCGCCGTGCAGGATCATGTCAACGGCCTTTTCGTGGCTGTAGGACTGCTTATAACAGCGCTCGCTGGTCAGTGCGTCGTACACATCGGCCAGTGCCACCACCTGTGCTGCAATGGGGATCTCGTCGCCCTTGAGCCTGTCCGGGTAGCCGCCGCCGTCCCACCGCTCGTGGTGCCAGCGGCAGATAGCGTGTGCCACCTTTACCAGCGGTTCGTCCTGCCCGATGGCAAGCCCCTTCAGGATCCTGGCACCCTCGGTGGTGTGGGTCTTGATGGTGGCGTACTCTTCCTCTGTCAGGCGGCCGGGCTTGTTCAGGATCTCTTCCGGGATCATGATTTTGCCGATATCGTGCAGCGCCGATGCTGTGCTGATCAGCGAGATATCACTCTCATCCAGCTGGTAGCGGTCAGTCTTCTGCGCCAGCTGATGCAGGAGCAGGCCGGTCAGGGTGCGGATGTGCAGCACATGCTGGCCGCTCTCGCTGTTGCGGAACTCCACCACATGGCTCAGAATGCTGATCATCAGCACACCGTTGTGCTCTTTTTCGTACACCTGATCGGTCACAAGGCGGGTAAGGCGCTTCTGCTTTGCGTAAAGCATGAGCGCATTCTTCACCCGGCGCAGCACCATGACCCGCTCGAACGGGCGGCGGATGTAATCGGCCACGCCCATATCATAGGCGCGCTCGACGCTTCGGTTGTCCTCTGCCGCGCTGATCACAATGACCGGGATCTCCTCCTGCCATGCATAGCACTGCATCACCCGCAGCACATCAAAGCCGTCCATTTCCGGCATGATCAGGTCCAGCAGCACCAGCGCGATATCGGTGCGTCTGCGCAGAATTTCGATCGCGCGCAGGCCGTTCTCGGCTTCCAGATATTCGTAGCCCTCACCCAGAATCTCCTTGAGCATGGCGCGGTTGATCTCCGAGTCATCCACGATCAGTATTTTCTGTTTTGGTTCCATCTCAACCGCTCCTCGCTCCTGTACTTCCGGCCGCAGGGTCTTCCGTTTCCTACCGGACCACAAAAAAAGCTGCTGCAACAGCTTTGCGCTTTGCAGCAGCTTTTCATTTCACTCATATCTGCTTTTTTTTGCAGATCATCCGGCTTTCCGTCATGCGCCCATCATATCGTCGAACCAGTTCATCAGCTCCACCGAGAGGTGCTCCAATCTGGTCTGGGGCTTCCAGTCCGGCTGAGCAGGCTGCGGAGCCTCCGGCCCGGGCTGTGGAGGCTGTTCGGCCTCCGGCTCCGGCCGCGGACTCTGCGCTGCCGATGGTTCCGGCTGCGGGGGCGTATGCGCCGCAACCGGCACAGGCCGCACAGCTTCCGCATGGCGGGCCAGCTCCTGACGCAGCTGCTCTGCATGAGCGCCCGCGCACTCAGCCTCCTGCCGCGCCTGCTCACAGGCCGCTTCCAGCTGGGCATTTTCCTGCCGCAGCGCGGCCATCTGCCGTTCACAGGCAAACAGACGGGTCTGATAGCGCAAAATTTCCGCACTGGCCGCTGCCAGCTTTCGGTTCATCTGCTCCAGCTGGGCACACACCGCCTTCGGCGGCTCTGCCGGAGCCTTTGCTGCGGCAGACTGGGCACAGCGCTGCCGCGAACCATTGTTCTGCTGCCTGCCCTGCGCCATGGTGTCCCTCCGATCCATCCGATACGCCTGATCCGCTTATGACGGCCAGCCTTTTATCTGCGCTTGTTCAGCATGGCCATCAGCTGGTCGTAATAGCCATTATCGCTGTTGTCCTCTTCCACGGGCTTTTCAGCAGTGGGTGCCGGTGCAGCGCCGCCTGCGGCAGAAGCTGCCGGGCTTGCAGTCTCGCTGCTGAACACAGCAGACGGAGTGGACTGTGCGCCGCCCATTGCATTGCTGATGCTGCTGCGCAGGTCGCTTGCGCTCTTGTTGTCAAAACCGGTAGCAACCACGGTCACACGCATCTCGTCCGAGAGGTTCTCGTCGAACGCAGTACCCCAGATGATGTTTGCATCGGGATGTGCGCTCTGGGTAATGAGACCTGCTGCGGTCTCCACATCCTCCAGACCGATGTCCGGGCTGGAAGTGATGTTGATGATCACGCCGTGTGCACCGGCAATGCTAGTCTCCAGCAGCGGAGAAGAAATAGCAGCCTTTGCGGCGTTCTCGGCCTTGCCTGCGCCCTTGGCGCTGCCCACGCCCATGTGTGCGTAGCCGGCATCCTTCATGATGGAGCGCACGTCGGCGAAGTCCAGGTTGATGAAGGCAGGCACATTGATCAGAGCGGAAATGGACTCAACGCCCTGACGCAGCACGTTATCGGCTGCCTGGAAGGCATTCATCAGAGTGATCTTTTCCTGGCTGATCATCTTCAGGCGCTCATTGGGAATGACGATCAGACTGTCCACATGCATGAGCAGGTTTGCAATGCCCTGCTCTGCCAGACCCATCTTGCGCTTGCCCTCAAAGGAGAAGGGCTTGGTGACGATGCCAACGGTCAGGATGCCCAGATCATGTGCCACCTCGGCCACAACGGGTGCTGCACCGGTGCCGGTTCCGCCGCCCATACCGGCAGTGATAAACACCATCTGGGAACCCTTGAGCGCATTTGCGATCTCGTCCTTGCTCTCTTCAGCGGCGCGCTGGCCGATCTCGGGGTCTGCACCGGCACCGCGGCCCTTGGTCAGCTTGGAACCCAGCTGCACCTTGGTGGCAGCGTGGTTCTTGGCCAGAGCCTGCTGGTCGGTGTTCATTGCGATAAATTCGACGCCCTGCAGGCCGTCGCTGACCATGCGGTTGACAGCGTTGCCGCCGCCGCCGCCCACGCCGATCACCTTGATCGTCGTAACGTTTTCGTCCATTTCTTCATCGAGCATGAGTGCCATAACTTTGTCCTCCATCGGATTTTATCGTAAAACTGCGCATAGCGCACAGAAATTATCTGCTTACACTTATATAACTGTATCGTATCATCTTTTTGCCCTGAATGCAAGTCAATTTTGCTTTTTTGAAGGTGTTTTTTTCTCGCTGGCGCTTTCCCGCGGCATTTCCCGCTCAATTTGGGCACCAAGTTCCGCCAGCATCTGTGCAAAACCGGCATATCCGCGGTCGATGTAACCGGTGTCGGTAATGCGGCTCCGTCCCCTTGCCGCCAGCGCGGCCACCACCAGTGCCGCGCCTCCGCGCAGGTCCGCAGCCCGTGCACACGCGCCCTGCAGCTGCCGCACCGGCCGGATGTCCAGTGTGCGTCCCTGCACCTGCACAGCGGCTCCAAAAGCCGCAAAACCCTCTGCACAGCCGAATCTCCGCTCAAACACCACATCCTCGATGCTGCTGGCGCTGTCGGCGGCAAGCATGGCAGCAGCAAGCAGCGGCGCTGCGTCTGTTGCCAGTGCCGGGTATACCCCGGTAAACACTCTGCCCGCGCCGTGCAGCGCGCCCAGCCGGGTAATGACCGCACTTTCCGGCCCTGTTTCTACCCTGCAGCCCATTTGTGCCAGAATTTCCAACAGCGGTGCGTAGGTCTCCGGCCTGCAGCCAGTCAGTTCCACCCGGCCTCCTGCCGCCGCGCAGGCACAGGCAAGGGTGGATGCCACGATGCGGTCGGCCATGGGCGCAAAGCTGCAGCTATACAGCATTCGTCTGCCCTGCACCCGGATGGTGCTGGTGCCCGCGCCCTGTACACAGCCGCCGCAGCGGTTCAGGAATGCTGCCAGATCGCTGATCTCCGGTTCTCGTGCGGCCCCGCGCAGGACCGTCTCGCCCTGCGCCGCAGCTGCTGCCAGAAGCAGGGTCTCGGTAGCACCCACGCTGGGGAACCCAAGTGTAATGTCCGCACCGTGCAGCCCGGCAGGCGCTGTCAGGATCAGCCTTTCCCCCTCCTCCCGGCAGTGCACGCCCATCTGCGCAAGGCCGGAAAGGTGCAGGTCCACCGGCCTTGCACCAATGCGGCACCCGCCGGGCAGCACCGTTTCCACCCGGCCAAGCCGTGCCAGAAGCGGTGCGCAGAACAAAATGGATGCCCGCATCCGCGCAGCGGCTTCCGGCGCAAGGCGGCAGGTGGAAGGCACGCCCTGCACCGTGATGTCGCTGCCCTGCCAGCGGGCCGTGCAGCCCGCACCCTGCAAAAGCTCCACGCTGGTGTCCACATCCGCAAGATGCGGCACCTGCAGAAAACGCACCGTGCCATTGCACAAAAGGGCCGCTGCCAGCAGCGGCAGCACGCTGTTTTTGGCTGCCGGGATGTGTACTGTGCCGTTCAGCGGCATGCCGCCTGTGATGATAAGATCTCCGCCCATGCAAAAAGCCCCCGTTCCGCAAAAGATACCTCATGCTATGCGGCGCGAAGGCTTTTTGTTTATTTTGTCTGCAGTTGTGCCATTTGTTTGTCCGGTCATTTGTAGCTGAACCGGCAGAGGATGCTGTCGTTTTATGGCAGGGAACGCCCGGTTTTATGTCTCCCCGCGGGACACCGACAGCACGATGCCCATTTCGCCCAGCAGCATCATCAGACTGGTGCCGCCGGAGGAAAAAAACGGCAGGCTGATGCCGGTATTGGGGATGGTGTTGGTGACTACTGCCATATTCAGCACTGCCTGCAGGGCCACCTGCACCACAAAGCCCACTACCAGCAGCGCACCGAACCGATCCGGTGCATGCGCCGCCAGCGTGATGCCCCGCCACAGCAGCAGCGCAAACAGCAGGATCACCGCGCAGGCTCCCACAAAGCCAAGCTCCTCGCACAGGATGGAAAAGATGAAGTCGTTCTGCGGTTCGGGCACGAACAGGTGCTTCTGGCGGCTGCTGCCAAGGCCAAGGCCCGCCGCGCCCCCGGAGCCGATGGCATACAGGCTCTGGATGGTCTGGTGGCCGTCGCCCAGCGGGTCGGCAAAGGGGTCCAGCCATGAGCTGAGACGGCTGGCAGCGTAGGGCACAAGGTCCGGCATAATGATGATGGCAGCTCCAATGGCCGCTGCACCGCCCGCCCCGGCCAGCACGAACCACTTGAGGCCGGTGCCGCCCACGAACATGAGCACCGCGCCGATGCCCAAAATGAGCACGGTGCCGGAGAGGTGCGGTTCCAGCAGCATGAGCACCGCCACCGCTCCCAGCACCAGTGCAAAGGGCAGCACCCCCACCGCAAAGCTGCCCATGCGGTCGTGGTTGAGCGCAATGATATGCGCAAACACCAGCACCACCGCAAATTTGGCGATCTCGCTGGGCTGCAGTGTACCCAGGCCCGGCAGCACCAGCCAGCGCTTGCAGCCGTTGTACTCCGGCATGAACAGCACCGCCGTCAGCAGTACCATTGAAAGCGCCAGCAGCGGCCATGCCAGCTTGTGGTAAACATGGTAGTCCACCCGGCTTGCCACCCACATGGCCCCGATGCCCAGCGCAGCATACAGCAGCTGCGGCCGCAGGTAGGCAAAAGCATCGCCACGCCGGTACAGCGCCACTGCACTGCTGGCACTGCCCAGCATTACAAGGCCAAAGCCCACCAGCGTGAGCACCAGCACCAGAAACGGCAGGTCCATGGCCGGCAGATGCCGCAGCGGCAGGCCGCGCTTTGCATGGGCAGCAGCTTTGTGCATCCGTATCACCTCCGTTCCTTTATTGTACGCGGCGGCAGTGCCGGTTAGTCATATCCCCGGCACACCGGCGCATACACTTGCCCAGAGAAGGAGGTGCCTGCCATGCCAAAACCGGAGCCGCGTCCCTTGCGCACCCTGCCGGAACGGACATTCCGTGCCCGGGCACGGCTGGTGGCCGCGTTGATGTGCTGCGTCTGCTTTGCGGGGCTTGCCGCGCGGCTGGCGTATCTGCAGCTGTTTGCGGGCGGCTGGTATACGAACCGCGCCCTCGGCCAGCAATTGCGCGATACTGTGGTGCCTGCCGACCGGGGCCGTATCTACAGCGCCGACGGTGTACTGCTGGCCGCCAACAGCAGCTGCTGGACATTGCGGGCCTCCCCGCGCGAGATGCCGGAGGAAAAGCTCAGCCTTGCCGCGCAGGGCCTTGCGGAAATATTGGAGCTGGACGAAGCAAAGCTGATGGAAAAATTCAGTGACCGCACCTCCAACGACTGCCTTTTGCGCTACCGCGTGGAGCGCGACACCGCCGACCGTGTGCGGGATTTTTGTGAAGAGAACAGCATCACCGGCATCCGCATCAATCAGGACTCCAAGCGCTGGTACCCGGAGGGGGAATTTCTGGCCAGTGTGCTGGGCTTTACCAATGTAGACAACGCCGGTGTGAGCGGGCTGGAGCTGAAATATAACGATGTGCTCACCGGGCAGAATGGTGTGGTGCTCACCGCCGTCAACGCTTGGGGCTACACACTGGAGCAGAGCTACGAGACCGAAAAAGTGCCCTTGGAAGGCAGCGGCCTGCGGCTGACTGTCGATGCCAACATCCAGCATTACCTTGAAAACGCGCTGGATTATGCGGTCAAGGAGCATCATGTGGCGGCGCGCGCCGTGGGCATCGTGATGGACGTGAACACCGGGGCCGTGCTGGCCATGTCCACCACGCCTGCCTACGACCCGAACCAGCCGCGCGTGATCTACGATGCAGCCGCCCGCAAGGCCGTGGATGCCCTTACCGGCAGCGAGCGCGCTGCCGCCCTGCAGCTGGCCCAGCAGATCCAGTGGCGCAACAAGGCCGTCAGCGACCTGTACGAGCCGGGCAGCGTGTTCAAGCTCATCACCTGCGCCGCCGCGCTGGATGCCGGGGCTGTGAGCAAAAACTCCACCTTTTACTGCGGCGAGTCCATCTCGGTGGCGGGCACACGGTTCCACTGCGCCAACCACAAGCGCCACGGCAGCCAGACCGTGACCCAGGCGCTGGAAAATTCCTGCAACCAGAGCTTTATCCAGATCGGCGCGCGGCTGGGCAAGGAAGCCTTCTGCGATTACTTTGCCGCTTTCGGCCTGCGGGAGCCAACCGGGGTCGATCTGCCCGCCGAACCCAAAAAGAGTCTGTACTACACCGCCGACCGCATGGGGCCGGTGGAGCTGGCCTCCTGCGCCTTCGGCCAGAGCAGCAAGATCTCCTATATGGAAATGGCCGCAGCCGTGTGCGCTGTGGTGAACGGCGGCAGGCTGATGCAGCCTTATCTTGTCAGCGATATCCTGAACCCGGACGGCAGCATTCTTCAGCACACAGAGCCGGTGTGCAGGCGGCAGGTGATCAAACCGGAAACTTCTGAAACCATGCGTGAGATGATGGAAGCCGTGGTGCTCTACGGCGGCGGGCGCAATGCCCGCATCCAAGGCTACCGGGTGGGCGGCAAGAGCGGCACCAGCCAGAAGCTGGACAGCGCCGACGAAAAAGCCCGTATTGCCAGCTTTGTGGCCGTGGCTCCCATTGACGACCCGCAGTTTTTGTGTCTGGTGTGCTTGGACGAACCCCACAGCTGGACGACTGCCGGCGGCAGCCTTTCAGCCCCGGTGTGCGCCGAGGTGCTGGAACAGACGCTGGTGTACAAGGGCGTGCCCCGCGCCGTGGAACCGGAAACCGATACCGATCCCGCCCAGACCGCTGCCGACCTGCCCGCCGACGGTGACAGCTTTGACGGTGCGTAAGCAAAAAACGGCCCCGGAAAGGTCTTCCGACTTTCCCGGGGCTGCAATGTTTTTTTGTTTAATTCTGCTGCGGCTGCTCGCGGAAGACGATCTCGCCGGTCTCGCTGTTCATGGACTCCACAATGGCAAGGCTCTCCAGCTGGATGCCCTTGCTGCGGATCAGCTCGCCGCCCTGCTGGAAGCCCTTTTCCACAGCAATGCCGATGCCCTCCACTGTGGCACCGGCCTCCTGGGCCAGATCCAGCAGGCCCATCAGGGCACAGCCGTTGGCAAGGAAATCGTCAATGATCAGCACATGATCTTCCGGGGTGAGGAACTTTTTGGAGACGATCACATTGTAGATCTTTTTGTGGGTGAAGGACTGGATCTTGGTCTCGTAGTTGTTGTAGTCCAGATTGATGCTCATGGACTTTTTGGCAAATACCACCGGCACGTTGAACTCGCTGGCCACGATGGCTGCAATGCCAATGCCGCTGGCCTCGATGGTGAGCACCTTGTTGATGGGCTTGCCTGCAAACAGGCGCTTCCACTCCTTTGCCATCTCCCGGAACAGCGGAATGTCCATCTGGTGGTTGATAAAGCTATCCACCTTGAGCACATTGCCCTCGCGTACGATACCATCTTTGCGAATACGATCTTCCAGCATCTTCATAGTGCAGCAGTTCCTCCAACCTGATCTTTTCCATGCCCATGCGTTTGCAGCGCATATTTCTCTTTTTATTTCACTTAGTATACCGGATGCTCTTTCCTTTGGCAAGAGGTTTTCTTGATAAATTTATAGGTTTTCCGCTCTTGTACTTTTTACAGATTCGAGTATACTGTAGTTAATATAAGGTGTGTCCGGCATCTGTGCACCGGCACACAGGAGGGGAGAGCATATATGAAAACGGGTCTTGTGCTGGAAGGCGGTGCCATGCGCGGCATGTTTACCGCCGGTGTTCTGGATGTATTGATGGAGCATGGCATCGTGCTGGATGGTGCCATTGGCGTTTCGGCCGGTGCGGTGTTCGGCTGCAACTACAAGTCCCATCAGATCGGCCGTGTGATCCGCTACAACACCCAATATTGCAACGATAAGCGCTACGCAAGCTTCGGCAACCTGCTGCGCACCGGCAACCTGTACAGTGAGCAGTTCTGCTACCACACCGTGCCGGAAAAGCTGGACGTGTTCGACGCAAAGGCATTTGCAGAGAACCCCATGGACTTTTTTGTGGTGTGCACCGATGTGCGTACCGGCGACCCCATCTATCACAAGTGCCGCACCGGCGATGCCGAGGATATCCAGTGGATGCAGGCATCCGCTTCCATGCCGCTGGCGGCCAAGATCGTAAAGATCGGCCATTATCAGCTGCTGGACGGCGGCATTGCCGATTCCATCCCCGTGCGGTTCTTCGAGTCCATCGGCTACAAACGCAACCTCATTGTGCTGACCCAGCCCAAGGGCTTTGTGAAAAAGAAGAACAAGATGCTGCCCGTCATCCGGGCACGCTACATGCGCTACCCCGCTTTCGTGGAAGCCGTTGCCGACCGTCACGAGCGCTACAACGAAACGCTGGATCACATTGCCATGCTGGAGCAGACCGGCAAGGCGTTCGTCATCCGCCCGCCCATCCCGCTGGAGATCGGCTCCATGGAGCGCGATCCGGTCCAGCTGCGCCGCGTCTACGAGACCGGCCGTGCTGTTGCCGAAATTCAGGTGGATAAGATCGCCGCCTTTGTGAACGAATCCAAAGCTGCAGCGGAAGAGTAACGGCGGCACAAACAGATATCCTACATGTGATGTTTTCGCGGCATCACGAAAATGTTAACGTCAACAAAATTATGGTATAGCAGCAGCCCCGGTGAACCTGACGGTCCATCGGGGCTGTTTTTGCGCCGTCTTCAACGACATCGCCGCAGCTGTTCGAATCCACCTGCATTTGTGGGCCTCACGCACAAGCAAAACAAAAAGCTCTAACGTACTAAATACGCTAGAGCTTTTTTGGTGGGCGCGGGTGGATGTCGCGAGCCGCGCATCTAAAAAAGCCCCGCAGGGGCTTTTTTGCCCTCCGGACTATTCGGAGGGCCGATGCTGTTCGAATCCACCCGCCCGATGAGTTTAGCCTTGTCGCAAAACAAAAACCTCAGCGTACTTTCATACGTTGAGGTTTTTTGGTGGAGCGAAGCAACCCAAATCCGAACCATTGCCCTCTGGGGCATCTTTGGCGGCGATTTCATTGAAAGTGATGGTTTTTGTGCCGTCTTTGTAGTTGAATGTAATCAAAACTTTTTCATCATAGAGATAAACCGCATTCACGAATGTATTGATAAGCGTCTCCCGGTGGCTTTTCACGTTCGGGTCGAGCTTGCGGAACCGGGTCAGCCAGAAACGAACCTGATTTTCGCTCAACCGTGGCCGAGCGATTTTTTCTTCGGCGATCCGAACCTCAAGTTCTTTCTGCTGGGCTTCCAGCTTTTCCAAACGCGACTTGGTGGAATTGGTCAGCACACCTGCTTGAATGGCGTTCAGCATATTCTCAATACCGTTCTCCACCTCGCGCATCTGCTTTTCCAGCAAAGGGAGAGTGGTGTTTTCCTGATCCTGCAACTCCATCACTTCCGCAACGATGGCATCAATCACGGCATCGTCCTGAATCAGCTTCATGGTTTCAGCTATGACCAAATCTTCCAGCCACTCTTTACGGACGGTCTTTTTCTTGCAGGTCTTGAAACGCTTCGCGGTAGCGCACTTATAATAATGATGAACGACCTTGTTTCTACCCGTACCGCACTCGCCGAACATCATCGCACCGCACATTCCACAGAACAGCTTGGTGGTGAGCAAGTAATCATCCTCGGCCTTGTGACGGGCAGGAGCGCGGCTGTTCTTCTTGATTTTTTGCTGCACTTCTTCAAACAAGTCCTTGTCCACGATGGCCGGGATGCTGTCGGGCATCACAATGTCCTTGAAGTGGTTTTCTCCGATGTACCGTTTGTTCGTCAGCAGCGTCTGAACACTGTTGTAGGTGAACTTCTGGTTGCGGTTGGTGGTCACGCCACTGTCGTTCAGCCAGTTCATCAGTTCTTTCATAGTTGCGCCATCGTTGTACCGCTGAAAGGCTTCTACCACAAAGGGAGCTTTCAGCGGGTCGACTTGAAAGAACTTCTCCTCATCCACCTTAAAACCAATGGGAATCGTGCCGCCGTTGTACTTGCCCTTCAGAACATTCTCGGTCATGCCGCGCACGACTTTTTCAGAAAGCTCTGCCGAGTAGTATTCAGCCATGCCGGTGAGCATACTCTTGACCATGATACCCGCAGGGCTGTCAGAGATGGGCTCCGTGGCAGACACTAGCTTGACATGATTTCGTTCCAACTGGTACTCATAGTGGGCCGAATCATAGCGATTTCGGGCAAAACGGTCAAGTTTCCAGACCAGCACGATGTCAAACAGCCGTTTTTCGCTGTCCTTGATCATCTGCTGGAAATCCGGGCGGTTGTCGGTTTTTGCGGAAAGGGCACGGTCAATGTAGTGCTTGACCACGGTAATGCCGTTCTTTTCGGCATAAGCCGTACATTCACGAATCTGGCCTTCGATGGATTCCTCACGCTGGTTATCGCTGGAATAGCGGGCGTAAATCACGGCGGTCATGCAAACACCTCTTTCACTTCATTCTCCGTAGGCGGCGCACAAGGTCGGATGCGCTGTACAGCACACGAGCCACTGACACCGCATCCTCGCCCACGATGTAGAACACCGAGTAGTTGTCCACCAGCATCTGCCGCAGCCCTTGGGTGCGCTCTGGTTCGCTTTCCACCAGCGCGCAGCGTTCCGGCAGGATGTTCAGCGACTGGATGGCTTCCGCAATGCGGTTATACTGCCCCATAGCCGTGTCAGGTTCCAGCAGACGGTCAGCAATGTAGCTGTAAATCTGCTCCATATCACTGAGGGCTGCATGGGAAATTTTTACGTCATACTGCTTCATCTGTGCTGTTCCCTGAACTGTGCGAATGCGCTTGCAGCATCCACGGTATCACCGTTCTGGATTTCCTTAATGCCCACCTGCAAGGCTGCATGGAGTTGGTCATCGGTCATGGTATCAGCGTTCAGAGCCGCAGGAGCCTTCGGCAGGGACAGCGAGAAGGGGATGCCGCCAGTCAGGGTGATCTGGCGCAGGTACATATCAATGGCGGTTGCCATCGGGATGCCGAGCTGCTTCAGCACATCCTCGGCTTGCTGCTTAACGGTCGGGTTGACACGGAGATTGAGTGTCATCGTTTTTTCCATGGTTATCACCTCGATTTTATTGTAACGTATTTTGCGTTGCAAGTCAATTCGAGGTGAACGCGCAAATGAAATTCTCCATATTGCACAATGTATTCATCGTTAAATTGTTCAAAGTGCTGGATATTCACCCTCTATAATAAATTCTTGGAGTGTGCCCAGCTTTTGCTGAGTAGTAAGCTTGAATATTATCTCTCTTGGCTGCGACCATGGCAGACTGGAAGTTTAACCTTCAATAAACTATTTACTGTACAATTCTTTTAGAATACACCAAAGATTCATTATCACACCAACGCCACCAACAAGTGCAATGAGAATCCCTGCAACTACTGTAAGGCGAACATTTTGATTAAAGGCATACCATAAAAAATTAGTGTCCGCACAAAGTATAAGCAAAATTCCAACAATAAATATGCTTACCGATACGATTGTTGTAAGAATTTTTTTCATGTTACACTCTCCTTTGTGTATCACTGTTATTCTCCGAGAAAGTTCGACTCACATCCCTATGATAGTGAACACATCATTCGTTTCAAAACACTTTGCTGCCCAAGGAACTGCTTCTGCAATAATCTCTTTGCAAGTACATCCATCCGATTGACTTTTTGTTAAAATATTATCCCATTGTACTTTTGTAACGATTGTCATTCCATAAAAGTCAAACTCTGGAATCACTTCAAGAATCAGATCTGAAACGTGGCGGCTATTCCATATTTCATCACTGATGCTAATAGATGTGTCAAGCCAGCACTTGTCGTGATACTGCCCTTGTTGAAATTCCAAATAGCAGCTGCTGTGTGAGGCTTTTCTTTGATCTTCGTCAATAAAATACTTCAAATTAGTTCACCCATATTAGCAGATAGCTGCGTTCGTTGCTATGTACTACAAGCGGAAAAGTTATATCAAATCCCATTAATCGTTAGCAATTCAACCCATCACAGTAACCATCTGAAAATACTGATACTGGTATTCATCTTCTAATACCGCCTGCATTTCTTCCATGTATAGCGGGTCTTTCAACAGTTTGGGATGAAATGCTCGCTCTCTCCAGAGTCGGACTCCAATTTCGGGAAAAAAATATTCCGTTCCCAGTTGCAAGTCCTTTTCGTTGCAAATAACGTTGTCCTTTTTCATTAAGCTATCAATAATACACTCGGCGGCTGTATTAAACATATCCATCCCGAACAATTTTATTGATGCCACTTTAGACAAATCACGCTGGATGCCGATTTCAGCAGCTTTTCCGTTCCGATACTGCACAAGAAAGAACGAATCATTATCCATATATCGTCCGGTTATCAAATTAGGGTCATCGGTTTCCGCACAACATTCCATTTGCATTGCTTCATCAGAAGAATTCGACCACTGTTTCTTCATTTGTAGAAGAGCATTTTCTAATTCATCTGATGTCATGCCTAATTTTAATTGTCCAATTCCAATATGTGGTTCAATAATTATCTCTTTCATAACAAAACCTTATACCAAAAAGTGAGCCATACAAATGCAGCAGTTGCACATATCATCAGAACCAGTAGTATCGTACTTGCAAGTTTTTTCTCAATGGAAACTTTCTGATTTTCGCACAAGACAATTTGCTGAAGATTGTGAAATTCGGCTTCGCTGACATTTCCATTTAACGCTTTCCATGTATTGCGGCGTTCTGTAACCAGCAAGAAATCAGACAGCATTTCCATAAAAATGACGGCGAAAAATGCCAGAGAAAAGAACCACATACCGCTCCATTGGCTTGCTGTCAAAGTATCTCGGAGCGTTGCCGGTTTCAAGGACTGTACCGCAATGACATAAAGTACGGTACTTTGTTCACAGTTGTTCTCCTTAATCTGCTGGCACCTATACACCGTTATTCCCATCATGTCTAAAAGCGAATTGATTTTGCAATTTCCAATGCCTGGCTTTCCGACACAGAACTTGCTTCAAGTTCAATTGCAACAAAGCATTCTTTCTCGTTATCATAAGCGAGAACGCCTAAATTGTTTACTGGTTCTGAATTTGCACCATCTTGAAAAATTACCGTTGTAAGTGCAGTCGTTCCGCGTTCCGTGGTTTGTATCACATCGTATTTATTATCCGTGTCAAACCTGTAAACCGATCCTAGCCGAAGTGCAGAGTAAACAATCTGCACGGAATCTCTATCACCTTCATATGGTTCATAGGTACTGTATCCAACCGCGCCAACCAACACATGATTTTTGTCATAAATATCATATACTGGATAAGACGGATTCAGGCTTGCAAGAGCAAGTGGTTTATTTTCAGCACGTTGCGTTTGTTCTCTCTTTTGAATTTTCCACCCTTGCGGAAGTTCGATTGAAATAACACTGCTCGCTTGTCCTAATTCTTCAGTTTGAAATTCAATTTGCCGATTTGGTTTCTCCTTGTTTTCAGCTTGTTCTCCTAAAATATCTGATGCGATTTGTCCATATTCTTTATCAGTAGTGATGGATTCCAGATACTGATAAAGCGTATTTCTTTCTTCATCCGATCCTCTATAGGGAAGCTCTGTTTTTATGCCGGATAAAACAAGCTGCTGAAAGTCTTTATCATTCATCAGTTTGTCATATTTCAACACATACAGTGTGTCTTGAGGGAATTTGATAAGACGATTTGTCAACACCGAAAAGCAATCTTCTGTATACCCACCATCCGATTCTTTAAGCTTTTGCAGTATTTGGCTTGTGCTGGCGTTTTCAAGATTAGATAAAAATTCCTGCTCGCTTGTCACCGATGTCGATATAGGAGAGTTCATAGAAGTTGAAGAGGATACTTTTGTTGCGCAAGCTGACAATCCTATGATTGTCGCAACCGAAATTGCAATGAAGCTCCTTTTCATATAGAGCATACACCTCCCGTTTGTTTCCATCAGAAGCTTTTACTTAGACAACGCAGCAACCAACACATTTGTTGCAGGATTTCCCAAATTTGTTTACTTAAACAAAAATCCATCCTCACATTTGTGCTCATCTACAAATATCTAGGCATTTTGCCGTTAATAAATACTTTCTGCAACCTTCATCAACTCATCCAATGAACCATCGCCCATAATTGTGCAGGAAACACCAGCATCCTCCCAAACCAAAATATAACAGGTGACCTGCCCCGGAATCTCACTTGTTCCAAGTGTTGCTTCCTTATCTCCAATCTTTACAGTTGTATAAACGGTATGTTCATTATCGAATGTTTCAATCTGTCCGTATGCGGTTATAATTGAACAATCCACAAAATAGATTTCTCCGGCAGCATTAACATACGCATGAGAGAATGTTTCCTTTTTATCATAGCCTTGCGTATAGTCACGCCAAAATCCGACTTGTACATAATGTTCACTATACGCATCGGGAAGCTGCTCTAATGGCTCTCCGTCCACTTGATACGTCAGCTGCATCTCAATCGGCAAGAACTTCTGAATCATCGTGTAGACTGCCTTGCGGAAGTCCGCACTTACTGTAAGCGCACCGAGAGTTAAAATTACCAGCGTCAGGGCCGCAATAAGCACTCGTTTCAGCACAGGGCGGCGTTTATGCAACGCCGCTTGCAGGCGGGCATCCCATCGGGAAGTGTCCGGGTAGCGTTCTTTAAGCTGCGCCGGAGTTGGTAGCTCGTTCAGTTCTTTCTGTGCATCTGCATGGAGTGCCATCATCAACGCAGTGTCAAAAGAAACTTCTGTCTGCTCACTCATGGTGGTTCAACTCCTTCCACAATAGTTTTCTTCCACGGAAAAGCCGCATCCGAACCACTTCGTCCGTCAGTCCAAGCGATTCGGCAATCTCCCGGTTGGTGTAGCCCATCGCCAAAAGGCGCAGTGGATCACGGTACATCGGCTTCATCTGCCCAATCAGTTCTGTCAGATGTTGGATGTTATCGGCGCTGACTGCTGCATCATCCGGCACCGGGGCATCATCTGGTGCGTCCGGGACTTCTTCCAGTGGTTCTTCTTGCTGCTTGCGAAGCATATCGTAAGCACGGCTTCTACTACAACTAACGAGATAAGCAGCGAGTTCGTGACAGTTTTCTCGATGAATTTTAGAAAAATTTTTGGCAACGTACAAAAACACCTCTTGCAGTACATCTTCTGCCAGATACGAATCGCCCATAATTTTGTAAGCGGTATGGTAGACCAGCCGTTTGTAGGTATTATATACATCTATAAATTGTTCTTCGCTGCTCCGGTCATCCAGAACTGCCAGATACATTGCCAGCATTTTCGCCCACATCCCTCTTATCGGGAGGAATTATGTCAACTTGACACAATTCCTCTCTGCCAATTCAGATAAACCACCACGGCAGTTCCAACCACAGGTTATCCATGGCCTGCTCTTCGGTCTTTTTAGCGCGGCCTTTTGTCAGGTGAAAGTATATCGCCGTGCCGATCAGCGGATGTTCCTCGCCATCGGTGAAGCCATAGCGGTACAGAAGATAGGTCTGCTCCCGCTGGCTCAGCCGTTTCAGAGCATCGTACAGTTCCCGGCGCGATTCCTGCTCTTCCATAATGCTCTGCGGCTGCATGGCATAAGGGTCGGCTATGGCTTCGATGCGCCGCAGTTGTTCCTCTCCCGGCAGAACATCGTCCAGCGAAACGCGCTGGTAGCAGATACCGTCCTTGTCCTCCGTTACCATCCGCTGCTCAAAAGCGGCAAAGGCATCCCGCACCATGTCCATCATGGCGTTGCGGATGGCAGGAGCCGCATAGGTCAGGAACTTCATGCCGCGCGCTGCATCGAACTTCGGCACAGCTTTCCATAAGCCCAGATTGCCCGCCTGTTTCAAATCGTCCGTATCAAGGTTCAGGCCAGCCTGTGCCAAATTCATGCTGCGAAAAAGGTCATTCGCCACCTTGCCAATAAAGGACTTGTTGTTGTCGATCAGGCTGTCCAGCGCGGCAGCATCGCCTTTCTGTGCCAGCGCACAAAGCCGTTCATTCGTCTGCTTCATGGGCGTTTTCCTGCTCTGCGGCAGACTGCAAGATTCCCAGCAGACCGTTCCGCAGCTGTTCCAGTGCTTCCGGCGTGGCTCCTTCCATGCCCGAAACACTGTCCAACATTGCATCTGTCAACTGCTCTGCCGTAATCGTTGGGTGCTGCACATCCTGCCCTTTGGTCAATTCGGTGAACATCTTCTCTGCCACTTTCTTGCTCATGGCTTCCTGTTCGGCGTAATGGCTCCCGATCCCCTTTTTGATTTCCTTGACCGCCGCCATGAAGTACATTTCAATGTCATCAAGATCGCCTTGATACACCGGCTTTCTCCGAAGGCTGATGTCCTTTGCGGCTTTGGCTGCTTCCGGGGTCTTGACCTTTGTGCGCAGCAGGGTGCTCAATGTCGTGAGCATGGCGTTCTGTGCTGCGATGCCGGAAGCAAAGGTATCATCAAAATACTGCGATATGCGGTAAGTAAGCTCTGCGAAGCGAGCGTTTTCCAGCAGCAGGTTGACCACCTCTGTATTGACACGTCCTGTGTAGAGGTTCTTTGCAGCTTCTACGGACAAGCCTAACTCGGCAATGTCGTAGTTCTTGCGGTCGGGGATGTTGGTTTCTCCCAGCAGGAAATCCGTAGATACGTTGAACAGCCTTGCGATCTTCAGCACCTGCTCATGGGTCAGCGTCCCTTTTGCACCGCTTATGAAGCGGCTGATGGTGCTTTTGGAGCAGCCGAGCTCCTTGGCAAGCTCCGGTTGGCTGATGTTGTGCTCTTTCATCAAGTCCGCAAGACGGACGTTGGATGGTGCGGGCAGATATTCCTGTGCCACGTGGTCGGCCCTCCTTTTGGCGTTTTTTCTCATTATAATACGCTCTGCCGTTTTGTTCAATATACGGTTTCCTCTCTGCCCTTGCTGTTGCAACTCTGCAACCAGTAAGGGCTTTTTTCTTTTTCCGTTGCAGTTTTGCCGCTTTTTTGCCTTTCCTCCAAAATTTTCCGTATATTCAGGCACAAGGCAAAAAACACCAGAGTTCCCACTTTGGGGTACTCTGGTGCAACGCACGAAACAAAGGAGGAATGCCCTTGAGCCTGTATCAAACTGTCAAGTCCGCCATCACCGTTCGGCAGGTGGGAGAGATGTACGGCATGGAGCCCGACCGCCATGGCATGGTGTGCTGTCCGTTCCATTCCGACAACCACCCCAGTATGATGCTGAACGAATCCTACTATTACTGTTTCGCTTGCGGGGCCAATGGAGATGCCATCGACCTCACCGCCAAGCTGTTTGACCTGAACCCCCGGCAAGCCGCCGAGAAGCTGATAAATGACTTCGCGTTTGCGAAGCAATGCAGTCCCCAGTGGGGACTGCAAGTGACAGAGCGGTCTTGCGTCAGCAAGATGGAGGGGCCTCGCCCCGACAAGCTCTGGCTTGACCCGGATAAGCCGCTCGCCAATGCCATCGCCCTGCCGCCGCCCAAGCGTGGCCTGACGGACGAGCAGTGGGCAGACATCGCCTACTGTCTGCGGGTGCTGACCGATTATCTCGACCTGCAGCACGACTGGCGAGAGTGTTACAAGCCTACTAGCCCGGAAGAATCGCTGGACGAGCGGTTCGTGGAAGCCCTCCACATGACCGAGACCGTCGAGCACCTGACGGACTGCGTTGCATTTGGGACGCCCCAGCAGAAGGCCGCTGCCGCCGCACAGCTGCTGTCCGGGTCGTACCTGCTGATGCTGGAGGAGCGCACCGACCGCCTTGCTCTGGCAAAGTGCGCCTAATAGTTTATTCACCCGAAGTGGTGGGTCTCACCGTGAGACCCGCCACTTCACTTTTCTAAAGGAGAACCACCCTATGAAGAAAAACATTTCCAGCAACCCCTTATGGCCGGACTGGTACAACGGTAAGAAGATCGATGAAGTCCAGTTTGGTCGTGCCTTTCTGGAGCAGTGGCCGCTGAAATGCGTCAACGGAACGCTGTACACGCTGGACGGCCCGGTGGAGGACGAAAGTGAGATCAAGCAGCGCATCTTGGAGAACATCGAGGAATATGTCACCTCCGGCCTGTCCAAAAAGGTCACCAACATTCTGGAGACCATCAAGCTGCTGGCCTTTTCCGACCCCTTTCCCATCGAACAGGACTGCATCCACCTCCAGAACGGCGTGTACCATCTGCCGGACGGCTCTTTTCAGGAGAGCCGCCTGTTCTGCCAGAACCGCCTACCGGTGAAGTACGACCCCAAGGCCCCCAGCCCGGAACGCTGGCTGACCTTCCTGCACGAACTGCTGGACGATGCTGACATTCCCACCTTGCAGGAGTATCTGGGCTACTGCCTGATTCCCAGCACCAAGGGGCAGAAGATGATGCTTATTGTCGGCAAGGGCGGCGAGGGCAAGTCCCGCATCGGGCTGGTGCTCAAGCGGCTCATGGGAGATGCCGCCAGCAACGGCAGCGTCCAGAAAGTGGAGAACAACCGTTTTGCCCGCGCCGATCTGGAACGCCGCCTGCTGATGATCGACGATGATATGGATATGAACGCCCTGCCTAAAACGAATTATATTAAGACCATTGTGACCGCCGAAGCCAAGCTGGACTTGGAGCGCAAAGGTGTCCAGAGCTACCAGCGGGACATCTACGCCCGGTTTCTCTGTTTCGGCAACGGCGCGTTGACCTCGCTGTATGACCATTCGGATGGCTTCTTCCGCCGTCAGCTCATCCTGACCACCAAAGACAAGCCTGCCGACCGCACGGATGACCCTTTCCTTGTGGAGAAGATGTGCGCCGAGTTGGAGGGCATCCTGCTGTGGTGTCTGGAAGGGCTGCACCGGCTGGTGCAGAACGATTTCCGCTTCACGGTCAGCCCCAAAGCTGCTGCCAACGTGGACACCATCAAGCGCAGCAGCAACAATGTCATCGACTTCATGGAGTCCGAGGGCTACTTCCGCTTCAAGGCGGACTACTCCATCAGCTCCAAGGAGTTCTACGACATTTATAAGCAGTGGTGCGAGGACAACGCCTGCCACAGCGTATCGGCGATTCGTTTCAGCGCAGAACTGCGACAGAACGACCGCCGTTACAACCTTGAAGCCACCAACAACATCTACCTGCCCGGTGGCCGCAGGGTGCGGGGCTTTGTAGGCATCGAACCGCTTGTCCACCCCTGTCCGTAAAAAGTGCATTTTTTCACGGAAGAAGTTCGTGCAACCTGTACGGTCTGTACTTGTACGCACCTGTACGGCGAATTGAAGCAAATTGAAGCGCATTATCGTTTATATTTCGGATTTCTGTACGTCGTACGAACCGTACAGGTTATTTGAAGTCCGTACGCAATTTTTTCAGATGCGTACGGAGCAATCAAGTTCGCATTGTGCGAACTTGTCGGGGCGAGGCCCCTCCATCTTGCTGGCGCAAGACCGTTCGGTCGCTTAAAAGCCCCACTGGGGCTTTCATTGCTTCGCAAACGTGAACTCGATTAGCTCTCCCGCAGGAGACGTTTTCCCTCGTTCCCCCTCGGAGAGCCCACTACACTTTGCAGACCGCAGGGATGAAAGTGTCATAGTGGGTTATTACACTTCCGCAGAAGTGCATCTTCGTTCCCCGTCACCTCTCGATGAACCTTGAAAGGAGGGATGCCCTTTGGCAAGAAATGATGGCATTGACCGCACCAGTGTTCGAAATCTCGCCGTTTCGGACAAGGCCGTTGGCAACACTCAGCAGCACAACGAGCGCGAAAAGGACAGCTACCGGAACCCCGACATCATCCCCCAGCGCACTGCATGGAACATCCACTTCAAAAAGCCAACCGCCAGCTACACCGACCTGTTCTCCCAACTGGAAACCGCTGGCACGATTTCAACGCGCGGCTTGAAGCCGGATGCCACCCATTACTGCGAGCTTGTCTTTGATGTCAACTCGGCCTACTTTGACAACCACGGCGGCTACGAGTTCGCCAAGCAGTTCTATGAGGATGCCTACCAAGCTGCCGTTCAAATCGTGGGCGGTGAGCAGTATATCCTCTCGGCAGTCATGCACGCCGATGAGATCAACCGCGCCATGACCGAAGCATTAGGCCGGGAGGTCTACCACTACCATCTCCATGTGGTCTATGTGCCTGTGGTGGAAAAGCAGATCCTCTGGTCGAAACGCTGCAAGGACAAGGCACTGGTCGGCACCGTCAAGGAGACCGTCATGCAGGTCAGCCGAAGCAAGAAGTGGGCATCCAAGCCCCTGATGGACGATGCTGGAGAGCCCGTCCTGCAAAAGAACGGCAAGCCAGTCCTGAAGAAGTCGTACAGCATCTTGCAGGACAACTTCTTCAATTTTATGCGCGCTGCCGGGTACACCGATATAGAGCGCGGCGAACGTGGCAGCACCGAAGAACACCTGACCGTCACCCAGTTCAAAGTTCAACGGGAGCAGGAACGGCTGGACAGCCTGACCGCCCAAGCCGACCAGCAGGCACAATCGCTTGCTAAAACCAGTCAGGCCCTCTCCCAAAAGGAGAAAGAACTTGCCGCTGTTCAGAAAAAGGCCACGCTCACGAAAGAAGCCCTCATTCATGCGCGTGATCTGGATTATATCGGCAAGCGCACCTTCCTCGGCAACTACTCGCTGACCGAAGAAGAATTTTCCAAGCTGAAAAAGCAAGCCGACCACGGCTATATGATGGACGTGGAGAACCGCCGCCTGAAAGAAGAACTTTCCACCGCCAAGAAAGAAGCCGTTCGTTGGAGCAACAAGTACCACGACCTGTGGTACGACGTGAAACCCTATCTGGATGCTCTCCACCGTGCGCCCGAACTGGTGCGCGGCTTTCTGGAAAAAATTCTTGCCCCCAAGCAGGAGCGTACTGTGAATGCGCCGCAGCGAAACCGCAAGCGTGGGCAAGATATGGAACTTTGAGTTTCGGAGGATACTATTTGAACAAAAAGAAGAAGTCAAACAAATCCGGCTACCCGGATGAAGCAATCAAGACCCTTGCGCATTGCTTTTATCCCTCCATGGTTGAGTTTTTCAACAGTGAGGAAGGCCAGCGTGAATATGAGGAATGGCTGAAAGAGCAGGAAGCTCTACAAGCCTTGCCTGTAGCCGCATAAAAACAGCAGGACGCTCCCAGAAAAGGGAACGCCCTGCCTTATATAGATGTATCTCACCGAGGTGTGTCCAGCTGGGCACACCTCTTATTTTTTTGCCCTTAATCTTCTAACCCATGGCTCCCAGTTGTATTCTTCAAATATTCCTCCGGGTCACCATTCAGAATCAAATCTGCGTAGCCCAGCGGGTCATTGTAGATGAGATAATCCAGTTCTGACCTCTGCGCCATGGTCACGTCCAGTGCATCCTCGACCCTAGTGCAGTCAATGGAGATCATTCTCCCATCCCGGAGCAGCAGTTCCACGCAGCCAGTGTCCATATTAAACTTGCAGGCTCTTTCATCGTACTTCATAATCATACCCTCCAAATCTTGTTATTGGCTTACGGTCTATGACAAGGTATCGGAGTTTTGCGCCGTCCACAGGAACCTTCGTTGTTGTACCCGAAGAAAACGAAAAATCCGAACCCTTCTCCAATCGGAAATAGGTTCGGATTTTTCTTGTTTGGTGGGCGCGGGTGGATTCGAACCACCGAAGCTGAAAGCAGCAGATTTACAGTCTGTCCCCATTGGCCACTCGGGAACACGCCCATATTCAGTTTTGCAGTCCATGGATTGCCTGTATATATTACCACCCGGATGATAGTTTGTCAACATCTTTTGCGGAATTTTTGGATTTTTGTGCCGAAAGCAAAAGTACAAAAGCAAAAGCCGCCCAGAAATCAACGTTCCTGAGCGGCTTTTTGGAGCTGGTGACAGGAGTTGAACCTGCAACCCACTGATTACAAATCAGTTGCGCTGCCATTGCGCCACACCAGCATGGACCAAGCGGTCTTTTGATAGAATACCAAAAAACGCGCGGCTTGTCAATATCTTCTTGGCGCGCAAAAAACAACCCATTCCCCAAACAGTATACTATACCGTTTAACAAATGAGGTGCCATTGCCATCAGTTCATGCTTTCGTCTGCTTTTAGCATTCTTTTCTGTTGTATCACATTTTGATACCCGTAATTTTCAACGCAATACATCGATAATAAAATCGAACCATTCGATTCTATTATCATAAAAACCCCACAGGAACCGCGGACGGCTCCTGTGGGGTTCAAAGTCTGTTGTATTCTTTTTTGAGCAGCGGGCTGCTTCAGCGGGCAAGGGCCTGCTGGATCTTTGCAAAATCCTCCAGTGTGAGGGCTTCCGGGCGGATGCGGGCATCAAAACCGGCGGCTTCAATGGCGGCTGTCACCGCGTCCTTGGGCATTCCCAGGCCGCTGGCAATGGCGTTTGCAGCCGTTTTGCGGCGCTGTCCGAAGGCGGCACGCACCAGCGCAAAATAGCCTTCTTCGTCCTCCACCTGCACAGCGGGCTGCGGACGGATCTCCATGCGCACCACGGCACTGGTCACCTTGGGGGCCGGGTAAAAACTGCCGGGCGCAGCGGTGAACATCATTTTGGAGGTGGCATAGTAGCTCACCGCGCAGCTGATGGCGCTGGATGCACGAGTGCCGGGCGCAGCAGCCAGACGGTCGGCAGCTTCCTTCTGTACCATGACGGTCAGGCTTTCAATGGGCAGGCGGTCGCCCAGCAGCTTCATGACAATGGGACTGGTGATGTAGTAGGGCAGGTTGGCGCACACAGCCACCGGCATACCGGGGAACTCTTCCGCAATAAGAGCCTTCAGGTCAACTTTCAGCACATCCTGTAATACCAGTTTAAAATTGTCCACTCCGGCCATCGTTTCGGCCAGCAGCGGCGGCAGGCGTTCGTCCACTTCAATGGACACCACCTTGGCGGCGCGCTTTGCCAGTTCCCGAGTCAGCACACCGATGCCGGGGCCGATCTCAATGACACCATAGCGCTTATCCACGCCGCTGGCATCCACGATCTTGGGCGGCAGACCCGGGTTGATGATAAAGTTCTGTCCAAAACCCTTGGAGAGTGCAAAATCGTATTTTTCGCACAGGGCGCGGATCACCGAGAGGTCGGTCAGTTCGGGCATAGATTCCATCCTTTTTCATAGTACGATTTGAATGCCCTCCGCGTCGCTTTGGGCATATTCAGCGGAAATATTATTATAATATGGCAACCCAGCCAGACCTGCGGGTCTGGCTGGGTTGCATTTTCACGAGAAGGGGTCGGTACGGTAAACGGGAGCGCTGCGGGGCGCTCCAAAACGCCTTTTCACGTAAGGAGTCGGTACGGCAGGCAGCATCACCGCGCCCTACGGGCGCGATCAAAAGCCGTTTCAAGAAAGGAACATGCGTACGGCAAACAGCACCGCAATAAACCGGGTTCCTTTTTACAAGAAGAAGCCCATGCAGCATTTCTGCCGGTTTTACCCTTTATTCTGCGCTGGATGCTGCTTCGCCGCCGGCTTCTGCTTCGGTGGAGGAAGCCGTTTCCTCAGAGGAAGCGTTCTCCGGCTCAGTGGCAGCGCTGTCGGCTTCTTCGGAAGCAGCAGCCGAAGAAGCTGCTTCGTTGACACCGCCCAGAGTCGTGGTACCGCTCAGCTGCTGTGCTGCGCTGACCGCACGCTGGATCTGCGGGTCATCCTCGGGGGTATAATCGTAGAAATTCGTGGTCTCTTCGGCACTGAGGGCACGCTCCACATCCACGCTCAGGCCGGTGCCATCAAAGCAGGAGCCGTCGCCGCAGATGAGCTTTGCCACCGTGATACTCACGGCGCTGCCATCCGAAAGGCGCTGCGGGCTGCTCTGGATGGTTCCCTTGCCCATGGTGGTGGTGCCCACCAGACGTGCGCCGTTCATAGTGCGCAGGCTGGCAGCAAACAGCTCTGCTGCGCTGGCGGTGTTGCCGTTGACCAGACAGACGATGGGCAGCTCCACCTTGCTCTCATCGTCGCTGCTGCCAATGATGGTGCGGTTTCCGTTCTTATCCTCGGCATAGGCCACAGTGCCTTCCGGGGCGATCAGGTCGATGCAACTGATGGCATCATCCAACACGCCGCCGCCGTTATCGCGCAGGTCGAACACAAGGCTCTGGGCACCGCTGGTAGTGAGAGACCGGATGGCATAGTCCAGCTCGCTGGGCGTGCTGCCGTCGAACTGGCGGATCTTGATGTAACCCACGCTGTCCAGCATCTGGTAGTCCACGGTGGTGCTGGTGTAGCCGGAGTGGGTCAGGTCCGTCGTCCGGGAAGCAGCCTTGCTGTCGAGCCATGTAACATTGACGATGGTGCCGGCTTCGCCCTGCAGGCGGGACTGCACGGCATCCACCCCGGAAAGGCTCTTCACATCGGTGCCGTCAATAGCAGTGATGTAATCGCCCACCACGATACCGGCTTCCTGCGCAGGCGAGTCCTCATACACCCTGGTCACTCTGGCATAGCCGGTCTGGTCCATGCCAAGCTCCACGCCAATGCCCATCACCTTGCCGCTCTGCTGGTTCATCAGCTCGGTGTAGGCGTTGGCGGTGTAGTAACGGGCGTACTTGTCGCCGGTGCCCAGCAGGTAGCCTGCGGTCAGGCGGTCGTACAGCACCGTTTCATCAATGGTGTAGTAGTCGTTGCTGCGCACATAGCGGTCCACCTCGGCCACTTTGTTGTACATGCTCTCCTTTTCCTTCACGCTGCTCACCGTGCTGTCAAACAGACGCATGGCAATGAGCATGGTAATGGAAAAGGTCACGGTCATGGCAAGGATCACAATGGTGACAGCCATGCCCACAGAGATTTTACGGTTCATGCTTGCCCCTCCCTGTTAATACAGCAGCATCATGATCACACTGCTCAGCAGCGAGAGTGCAAACACGCCTGCCAGAACAAGGCAGCCGATACGCAGCCAGCGCTTGTGTTTTTGTTCGTTCATAGAATACCAGACTCCTTATAAACACACTCAGTTGTGCGGGAACGGGATATAACCGCGCGGATTGACCGCATTGGCCTTTTTGCCGCCCTTCCAGACCTCCAGATGCAGGTGGTTGCCGGTAGAGTTGCCGGTAGAGCCAACGTAGCCGATCAACTCGCCCTGCTTGACATACTTGCCTGCGCTGGTGGCGACCGACCTCATGTGGCCGTACAGGGTGCTGTAGGCGTTGCCGTCCGACATGCTGCCGTGGTAGATGATGACATAGTTGCCATAGCCGCCGCTGGACCAGCCCGCCACCTGCACATAGCCGCTTGCGGCTGCGTAGATGGGGGTACCGCCCGGCGCAGCCAGATCAATGCCGGCATGCAGTCTGTTCACGCCGGACACCGGGTTCTTGCGCCAGCCGTACTCGCTGGAAATGCGGGTATAGCTCTTCAGCGGGCAGGCAAAGCCGGTAAAGCTCAGCTGCGGCTTACTGGATGCAGCCGCCGCGATCAGCTTCTGGATCTCTTTCTTGACGGCCTCATAGTTCAGCTCGTCCGATTCAATAGCGGCCTGTGCCGTCTGCTGGGCCTTCTGGGCATCCTGTGCAGAAAGCTGCGCCGCAGAAATGCTGCTGTTCAGCTCGCTCTGCTTTGCCTTCATCTGGTAGTTCTGGGTATCCAGCTCCGCCTTCTGGCTCGTCAGCTCCTTGCGCTGGGCTTCCAGCTCCACCTTATCTGCTTCCAGAGCGCTCTTGGCGGCCTTCATATTGTCCATGATCTCGGTATCTTTGATGGAGATATCCTGCATGACCTCGTTGAAGGTGAGCAGCTCATACAGGTCATTCACTGCGCTCAGCATGGCCACGCTGCCGCCGTCGCGCAGCTCCTGCATGGCAGCCATGTGCTTTTTAAAATCGCCCCACTGGCTGTCGATCTCGGCCTGCTTCTGGGTGATTTCGCCTTCCTTGGCGGTGATCTTCTGCTCGGTCTGGCCAATGTTGTTCTGCACAGCAGCGATCTGGGTGCTCAGCACGCTGATCTGAGACTGAATGACGCCCACGCGCTCCTTTAGCTCACTTTCCAGCGCTTTTGCAGCAGCTTCCTTTTTCTTTGCGTCCGAAAGCTCCTTCTTGTGCTGGTCGATGGATTTGGAAAGGCTGTTCAGCTTGTTCTGCAGGCTGGCCATGCTGGTGGCTGCCGTGGCCGGCTGGAAGCTGACGCTTGCCGCAAGGCATACCGCCGCCAGGCACAGACTCACGCCGCGCAGCAGCTTGCTGCGGGCAGGCTCCGGCCGTGCATGGCGCGGCGTATGGCCGGGCATCTGCAGCCGGAAGGGCTTTGCATGAAGTGCTTTTTTCATGTGCGGCTCCTTTCGATCACACGTTCAGGTGCTTGCGGATGGAGAACATACTGCCCAGACCACCCACAACGGCACCGCCGATGAGGCTGTACGGGATGATAGTGGACCAGACGGCGCTCACCGGCACCAGTGCCTGACCCATGATCATTTCCCACACGCCGCCCAGACCGTCGGAGGCCTGCACCATGTAGGAGTAGCCGCCCAGACTGATCGCTGCAGTGAGCACGCCGGAGATCAAGCCCATGGCCAGACCTTCCACAACGAAGGGCAGAGTGACCAGACCGTTGGTGGCACCCACGTACTTCATGATCTCAATTTCGCGGCGGCGCGCAAACACGCTCAGGCGGATGGTGCTGCCCACCGTGATGATGCTGACGACCATCAGCACCAGCACGATACCGCGGCCCACTTTGGTAACAGAGCGCTGCACCTGCACAAAGACGTTGGTCATTTCCACCGGGGCGGTAACGCTGTACACGCCCTGAATGGCCTGCATCTGCTTGCTCATGCTCTCCATCTGGCTCAGATCCGCGATGGAAACGCGGTAGTTGGCCTTGAAGGGGTTGTCATTTTCAAACTCATCCCACAGGGAGGAGTAATCTTCCATGTAATTGCGGTAAGTGTTCAGCACGTCCTGCTTGGAGACGAACTGCACATTGGTCACGCCGGGCATTGCCGCCAGCTTTTCGCCCACGGCCTGCGCAGTGGCATCATCACACTCCGGGTCCAGATAGACCACGGTCTCGTTCTGGCTGCCCAGATAGTTCACCATGCTGTCCACGTTCACCTCGGCAAGGCTTGCAAAGGTGTTCAGGGTCATACAGACACTGAGGGACAGGATGCACACAAAGGTCATGGCCCAGTGCTTGCCCAGATTGCGGATGCCGCGCCGGATCAGAAAAAAGAAGGTAGAAGGTCTCATCATACGGTGGCCACCTCCTTTTCTGCGGTGTCAGCAGGTTCCAGCTCGGTCTCGAACAGGCGTTCTTTGCGCTCTGCGCGTGCGCGGATGGCTTCCTTGTCGGCAGGCACATCCGAAATGATGCGGCCCTTTTTCAGGGTGACGACGCGCTGGTGGAACTGGCGCACCAGCTCGTGCTCATGGGTAACGACCACCACGGTGATGCCCGTTTCGCTCACCCGCTCCAGCAGCTCCATCATTTCCAGGCTCAATTCCGGGTCGATGTTGCCGGTGGGCTCGTCCGCAATGACCAGCTTGGGGCCGTGGGCAAGGGCGCGGGCCACAGCCACGCGCTGCTGTTCACCGCCGGAAAGGGTGTCCGGATAGGCCTTGGCCTTATCCTCCAGATGCACCAGCTCCAGCATGTACTCCACACGGTCGCTGATCTCCCGGCTCTTGACGTTGGTCACATGCATGGCAAAGGCGATGTTTTCGTACACAGTCATGGTGGGGATCAGCCGGAAATCCTGAAAGATAATGCCCATCTGACGGCGCAGATACGGCACCTGATGGCGGTGCAGGCTGGCAACATCCTTGCCCAGAACGGTCACCTTGCCCTCACTGGGCAGCTCTTCGCGCAGCAGCAGCTTGAGCAGGGTGGATTTGCCTGCGCCGGAATGGCCCAGCAGGAACACGAACTCGCCGTCGTCCACATGGAGGTTGATATCGTCCAGTGCCAGCGGTCCGCCCCGTTTATATTCCTTGGAAACGTGTTCTAAATCGATCATAGGGTAATATTAGCTCCTGACATTAAAATCTGTTTTCACAGCAAAAAGAACCGGCCAGCATCGGTTTCGAGCGGCCGGTTCTGCACTGCAGGCAGAGCCTGCAGCTTATTAGTATTTGGCCGGATTGTTGGACAGGTACTTCTTGACCATCAGTGCTACCTTAAAGACGATAGCATCGTCGAACTCACGCAGATCCAGGCCAGTCAGCTTTTTGATCTTTTCCAGACGATACACCAGCGTGTTGCGGTGCACAAACAGGCCGCGGCTGGTTTCAGACACATTCAGGTTATTCTCGAAGAAGCGCTGGATGGTGAACAGGGTCTCCTGATCCAGGCTTTCGATGCTGCCCTGCTTGAACACCTCGCGCAGGAACATCTCGCACACGGTGGTGGGCAGCTGATAGATCAGGCGTGCAATGCCCAGATTATCGTAGCGGATGATCTGCTTTTCGGTGTCGAACACCTTGCTCACTTCCATGGCGATCTGTGCTTCCTTAAAGGAGGTAGCCAGATCCTTCACGTTGGAGATGGGGGTGCCGATGCCCACCACAGCCTTGATGTAATGCTCGCCGGACAGGGTATCCACAATGCTGGCAGCCAGCTTTTCCATATCGGTGCGGTCGATGCCCTTGCGGATCTCCTTGACCAGCACGGTATCCGTCTCGCTGATATTGAACACAAAGTCCTTCTGCTTGTCGGGGAACAGGCTGCTGACCACATCGTAGGCGGAGATATCGCCGCCGCTGGTAACACGCACGATGAACACCACGCGGGAAACATCGGTGGCAAAGTGCAGCTCACGGGCCTTGGCATAGATATCGCCGGGCAGGATGTTATCCAGCACCACATTCTTGATAAAGTTGGACTTATCAAACTTTTCGTCGTGGTACTGCTTGATGCTCTGCAGGCTGATGGACAGCATAGCGGCAAACTGACCAGCCGTCTCGTCCACGCCTTCCACGAATACTGCATAATCGTTATGCTTGGCGCTGGAGAACTGCTGATAGGTGTAGCCATCGCGCACAAAGCGGTCGCCTGCGGTCAGACGCTCCGCCATGAAACCCTCGCGCACCTCGCCGATCAGGTTCAGTTCCGAGCAGGAAATAACAGCGCCGGTCTCATCCACCACGCCGACCACCCGGTTGATCGCGTCTTTCATCTGGTAGATCACGCTTTGAAATACTCTATTGGCCATAATGGATACCCCTTTTCCTCGTTTGTGCAAACCGCAGCGGCAGCCGGTCGTGATTTTTAACAATTTAGCTGCATTACATTTTATATTTTACACAAAAGAATTTACTTTTGCAACATATTTCAACAAAAAAGATAGTTTTTTCTTGTGAATATTATCTTCAGGGGCCATTCTGAACCAAAAAAGTGCCTTTTTGCGTGGTTCTGCCCCCTATTCTACCGGAAAAATGTGTTGCTTTTTTGAAATTCGGGTGAAAAGCCGACCCTGTCAGCTGGAAATTTTTGACACTTCTTCGGCAGAAAGCTCCCGCCACTGGCCCGGTGCAAGGGCCGGGTCGAGTGCAAGGCCGCCGATGGCATCCCGGTGCAGGCCGTTCACACCTGCGCCGTACACGCCGAACATCCGCTTGATCTGGTGATAGACGCCCTGCTTGAGCACCACCCGCACGGTCAGGCCGTCGGCCGAAAGGGCCGTCACCTCCGCAGGCGAAAGTGCTGTGCCGTCGGCAAGGGTCACGCCCGCCGCAAAGCCGGTGCGCATCTGCTCGGTCAGCGGCGTGTCCAACACCACGGTGTAGGTCTTGGAGACGTGGCGCTTTGGAGCAAGGATGTCGTGGGCAAAGGTGCCGTCATCGGTCAGCAGCACAAAGCCGGTGCTGGTCTTGTCCAGCCTTCCCGCCGGGAACAGCTGCCGCCGCGGGTAGGCGTCCCCCACCAGATCGACCACGGTGGTGTCGCGCTTGTCGGTGGAAGCGCTCACCACGCCCTCGGGCTTGTTGAGCATCAGGTACACAAACTGCTGGTAATTCAGGGCTTTGCCGTCCACGGCCACCGTATCGGTTTCCCTGAGCTGGGTGTCTCCCTTTTTGCAGACAGCACCGTTCACCTGCACCCGCCCTTTGGAAAGCAGCGCCTTAGCTTCGCTGCGGGTGCACTGGGCCGTCTCGGCTAAGTATTTATCCAATCGCATACGCGGTTCTCCTTTTACATAGGTTTGGAGTTTTAGTGTAACATGATAAAATGATTTGCGCAAGAGAACTCCTTCCGTCATCGCTGCGCAATGCCACCTTCCTTTATTAGGGAGGCTTTGGCCGTACGGTAAACTCTTCCTCTTCGTCAGAGGCTCCCTCTTTGAGAAAGACTTCCCCCGGTCGGGGGAAGATGTCACCGAAAGGTAACAAAAAGGGGAACGGCTGACGCACGAAGTTCAGCTGAAGGAGTTTTTCTTTCCGGTCCTTTTCGTGAAAAAGCAAGAAGGAGAAGCCCGCAGGCTTCTCCTTCTTGCAAAACAAACTGTAACTTCCGCTGTTTACGCTCAGAGCGTAAGCGGAGAGCATTTAAAATCAAACACTCAAAGATGCGTGCTGCTCCACGGCATCGGGGTTGGCATCGAAGATGGGCTTGAGCACATTGGCGATGAACTCCTCCACCTGCTGCGGTGCACGGCCCACAAAGTTCTCCGGCACAAGGCCCGCCACGATCTCCTCGCGGGTCAGGCCAAAGGCGGGGTCGGCAGCAATGCGGTCCACCATGTCGTTGGGCAGGCCCTCTTCCTTGACCTGCTTGCCGGCGGCGATGGCGTGCTGGCGCAGACGCTCGTGCAGCTCCTGACGGTTGCCGCCCTTTTCCACAGCCTGCATCATGATGTTCTCGCTGGCCATGAAGGGCAGCTCTGCCATCAGACGGCTGCGCACCACCTTGGGATACACCACGATGCCGTCGGTGACGTTGAGCATGATGTTCAGGATAGCGTCGGTGGCAAGGAAGCCCTCAGCCATGGCGACACGCTTGTTGGCGCTGTCGTCCAGCGTGCGCTCAAACCACTGGGTGCCGGTGGTGAAGCTGGGGTTCAGCACATCTACCATCAGGTAGCGGCTCAGCGCGCAGATACGCTCGCAGCGCATGGGGTTGCGCTTGTAAGGCATGGCGGAGGAACCGATCTGGTTCTTTTCAAACGGCTCTTCCATCTCCTTGAAGTTAGCCAGCAGACGCAGGTCGGTGGCAAACTTCATGCAGCTCTGGCCAATGCCGGCAAGGGCGTTCAGGATGAAGGCATCCACCTTGCGGCTGTAGGTCTGGCCGGACACCGGAATGACGGCCTTGGGGTCAAAGCCCATCTCCTTGGCGATGGAAGCATCCACGGCGCGGATCTTATCGGCATCGCCCTTGAACAGCTCCATAAAGGAAGCCTGCGTGCCGGTGGTACCCTTGACACCGCGCAGCTGCAGAACAGCAAGACGGTGGTCGATCTCCTGCAGGTCCATCACCAGCTCGTTGGCCCACAGGGTGGCGCGCTTGCCCACGGTGGTGGGCTGAGCGGGCTGGCAGTGAGTGTAGGCCATGCAGGGCATGTCCTTGTATTCCTCGGCGAAGCGGCCCAGCTTTGCCAACACACCGATCAGCTTTTTGCGCACCAGTTCCAGACCCTGACGCATCACGATGATGTCGGTGTTGTCGCCCACATAGCAGCTGGTGGCACCCAGATGGATGATGCCGGCAGCCTTGGGGCACTGCTGGCCGTAGGCGTACACATGGCTCATCACGTCGTGGCGCACCAGCTTTTCGCGCTCGATGGCCACTTCATAGTTGATATCGTCCACATGGGCTTCCAGCTCAGCCACCATATCGGGGGTGATGTTGGTCAGGCCCTGCTCCATTTCGGCCCGGGCCAGCGCCACCCACAGGCGGCGCCATGTGCGGAATTTGTTATCGTCCGAGAAGATATACTGCATCTCGTCCGAGGAATAGCGGGTGGAAAAGGGGCTGATATAACGATCATGCTGAGACATTGATTGTTTCCTCCTGAAAGTGACTCCCCCAGTCGCCTTCCGGCGACAGCCCCCTCGGGGAGGGGGCCTTTCAGCCTCCCTCTCCGAGGGGGGTGGCATCGCATCAGCGATGACGGAAGGAGTTTTTCTCTATTCTACCATCAAATCTTGAAATAGTCCACGCCGCCCTCAAAGATCGGCTGATATTTGTCACCGGTAACGTTCTTGTACAGGTACTCGCCGCTGCGCTCCGAGTGGCCCATCTTGCCGAACACACGACCATCCGGGCTGGTGATGCCTTCGATCGCCAGCACAGAGCCGTTGGGGTTATAGCTCTGATCCATGGTGGGATTGCCCTCGATGTCCACATACTGGGTGGCGATCTGACCATTCTTCATGAGGGTGTCCAGCACCTCCTGCGGAGCCACGAAACGGCCCTCGCCATGGCTGATGGCAACGGTGAACTGTTCGCCCACCTCGCACTTGGACAGCCACGGGCTGCCGGTGGATGCAATGCGGGTGCGCACCAGCATGCTCTGGTGGCGGCCGATGGTGTTGAAGGTCAGGGTGGGATCGTAAGCGGTGATGGGGCGGATATCGCCGTAGGGGACCAGACCCAGCTTGATGAGGGCCTGGAAGCCGTTGCAGATGCCCAGCATCAGGCCGTCGCGCTGCTGCAGCAGACGGCGCACTGCCTCGGTGACTTCCGGGTTGCGGAAGAAGGAGGCAATAAACTTTGCGCTGCCATCCGGCTCGTCGCCGCCGGAGAAGCCGCCGGGCAGCATGACGATCTGGCTGTTATCGATGGCCTTGACCAGTGCCTTGCAGCTCTCGGCCACGTCGGCGGGGGTCAGGTTGCGGATGACCAGGATCTCCGGGTCGGCACCGGCGCGGGCGAAGGCCTTGGCGGTGTCGTACTCGCAGTTGGTGCCCGGGAACACCGGAATGATGACCTTTGGCTTTGCCACACCGATCTTGGGTGCGGCGGGTGCGGTCAGCTTGCCGTTGATCTTTTCCACGGTGGGGCCTGCCTTGCGGTAGGGGTACACCGGCTCCAGCTTGCCTTCCCAGATCTCCTGCAGCTGGGCCATGTCCAGCTTTTCGCCGCAGGCTTCAAAGACGTATTCCTTGGTGGTCTCGCCCAGGATCTCACCGGCGGGCGAATCGGACACCATTTCCAGAACGATGGAGCCGTACATGGGCTGGAACATCTCATGGGTGGTCTTATCCGCACGCATCTTGAAGCCGATGTGGTTGCCAAGGCCCATCTTGAACAGAGCCTCGGCAATGCCGCCGTAGCCCACAGAGCAGGCGGATGCCACCATGCCCTCTTCGATCATGTCCTCCACGATCTTGTAGTTGGCCTTCAGGGAGAAGAAGTTGGGGCAACCGGTCTCGGGGTCGATGATGGGCCGTACCAGCACCACCGTGCTCTCCGGCTTCTTGAATTCGGTGGAGACTACCTTGTTTGCCTTGCCGATGGCGGTTGCAAAGGAGACCAGCGTGGGAGGCACATCCAGCTTTTCAAAGGAGCCGGACATACTGTCCTTGCCGCCGATGGATGCAATGCCCAGACCCATCTGAGCATCCAGTGCACCCAGCAGAGCGGCCAGCGGCTTGCCCCAGCGCTCCGGGGCGGTGCCCAGACGCTCGAAATATTCCTGGAAGGTGAGGTAAGCATCCTCATAGCGGAAGCCGGAGGCCACCAGCTTGGTAACGCTCTCGATGACAGCCATCTGAGCGCCCTTGTACTGGTCTGCGCTCATCAGGAAGGGGTTGAAGCCCCATGCCATGCCGGAGCAGGTGCTGGTCTCGCCGTCCACCGGCAGCTTTGCCACCATGGCGTTCTGCGGGGTCAGCTGATAGGCACCGCCAAAGGGCATGAGCACGGTGGCGGCACCAATGGTGGAGTCGAACCGCTCAGACAGGCCCTTCTTGCTGCAGACGTTCAAATCGCCCACCATGTTCTTCATCTTCTGGCTGAAGGTCAGGCCCTCCCACTGGGGCTGCCAGACCGTGGCCTTTTCCACATGGACCTTCTGGTGCTTCTCGGCACCGTTGGAGTTCAGGAACTCGCGGCTGATGTTCACAATGGACATGCCGTTCCACACCATGTTCAGGCGGGGCTCAGCCGTCACCTTTGCCACAGGAGTGGCCTCAAGGTTCTCTTCGTTGGCGAGGGCAATGAACTTGTCCACGTCCTCGGGGGCCAGCGCCACAGCCATGCGCTCCTGGCTCTCGCTGATGGCCAGCTCGGTGCCGTCCAGACCCTCGTACTTCTTGGTGACCTTGTTCAGGTCGATGTACAGGCCGTCGGCCAGCTCACCGATGGCAACGGACACACCGCCTGCACCAAAGTCGTTGCAGCGCTTGATCATCCTGCAGGCATCCTCGCGGCGGAACAGGCGCTGCAGCTTGCGCTCGATGGGAGCGTTGCCCTTCTGCACCTCGGCACCGCAGTGCTCAAGGCTGTCCAGCTTGTGGGCCTTGGAAGAACCGGTAGCACCGCCCACACCATCACGGCCGGTGCGGCCGCCCAGCAGAACGATGACATCGCCGGGGGCGGGGCACTCGCGGCGGACGTGGGAAGCGGGGGTAGCGCCTACAACGGCACCGATTTCCATGCGCTTTGCCACATAGCCGGGATGATAGATCTCGTCCACCTGACCGGTAGCAAGACCGATCTGGTTGCCGTAGGAGGAATAGCCTGCGGCAGCAGTGGTCACCAGCTTGCGCTGGGGCAGCTTTCCGGGCAACGTCTCACTGACCGGCTTGAGCGGGTCGCCTGCGCCGGTAACGCGCATGGCCTGATAGACGTAGCTGCGGCCGGACAGCGGGTCACGGATGGCACCGCCGATGCAGGTAGCCGCACCACCGAAGGGCTCGATCTCGGTGGGGTGGTTGTGGGTCTCGTTCTTGAACAGGAACAGCCAGTCCTCGTCCTTACCGTTCACATCGCACTTGATCTTGACGGTGCAGGCGTTGATCTCGTCGGACTCGTCCAGATTTTTCAGGATGCCCTGCTTCTTCAGCTCCTTGGCACCGATGGTGGCAAGGTCCATCATGCAGCGGGGCTTGTTCTCGCGGCCCAGATCGGCGCGCATGGCCATGTAGCGGTCAAAGGCCTTCTGCACCACGGCATCGTCGATCTGCACATCGTCCAGAATGGTGCCGAAGGTGGTGTGGCGGCAGTGATCGGACCAGTAGGTGTCGATCATCTTGATCTCGGTGATGGTGGGGTCGCGGTGCTCAGAGCGGAAATACTTCTGGCAGAACTCGATATCGCCAAGATCCATGGCAAGGCCGTTGTCCGCAATGAACTTTTTCAGCTGCTCTTCGTCCAGCTGGTTGAAGCCCTCCAGCACCTTGACCGGGGCGGGCACGGGGTACTCCATTTTCAGGGTCTGCTTGGTGTCCAGCGAAGCCTCGCGGGCCTCCACCGGGTTGATGACGTATTTCTTGATCTCGGCCACCTGCTCGTCGGTCAGGGTGCCTTCCAGCAGATAGACGCGGGCAGAGCGCACCAGCGGGCGCTCGCCCTGACTGATGAGCTGGATGCACTCAGCAGCGGAGTCGGCGCGCTGGTCGAACTGGCCGGGCAGATACTCCACTGCAAAGGACACGCCGTCGCTGGCGGGCAGCTCGGCATAGGTGTTATCCACCGGCGGCTCACTGAACACGGTGTTTGCACACTGGTTGAACAGTTCTTCGTCGATGCCTTCCACATCGTAGCGGTTCAGCAGACGCAGACCGGTAAGCGACTGGATGCCCAGCAGGCTGGTCAGCTCATTTTTCAGGCCGGTGGCTTCCACATCAAAGCCGGGCTTTTTTTCCACATAAATACGATAGACCATTGGGTAGGTTCCCCCTTATGATTCTAAAATTTATCTAGCGTCCTCGCCCTCTCCGTCAGCGCTCACGCGCTGCCACCTCCCCCAAAGTGGGAGGCCTTGGCAGTCCACGCAAAGTTCATGGTTTTGCCAAGGGCTCTCCCTTTGGGAGAGCTGGACGCGAAGCGGCCTGAGAGGGCGAGCCATTTATTCCTTCTCTGCCAGTGCCTTCAGGGCGCGCAGGCCGATATCGCTGCGCTTGTGCAGCTTTTCAAAACTGATCTTCTCTGCCGCCTCATAGGCATGGCTCAGCGCATTGGTCAGCCGCGGGCCGGTGGCGGTGACACCCAGCACACGGCCGCCGGCCGTGACAAGGGTGCCGTCCTCGGTGATGGCGGTGCCGGAGTGGTAGACCGTCACATTTTCCTCGCCGGGCAGCTGGCCGTCCACAAGGCCTGTGATGGGCTTGCCCTTCTCGTAAGCCACCGGGTAGCCGCCGGAAGCCAGAATGACGCAGGCGGCAGCACCGTCCGAGAACTTGACCTTCTCGTTTTCCAGCGTGCCGTTGGTGCAGGCCTGCATGATGTGCAGCAGGTCGCCTTCCAGCAGGGGCAGCACCACCTGCGTTTCGGGGTCACCAAAGCGGCAGTTGTACTCGATGACCTTCGGGCCGTCCGGGGTAAGCATCAGGCCGAAGTAGAGGCAGCCCTTGAAGGGGCAGCCCTCGGCGTTCATGGCCTTGATGGTGGGCAGGAAAATTTTCTCCATGCACTCAGCGGCCACTTCCGGGGTGTAGTAGGGGTTGGGAGCAATGGTGCCCATGCCGCCGGTGTTCAGGCCGGTGTCGTGGTCGTTGGCACGCTTGTGGTCCATGCTGGACACCATGGGCTTGACCACCTTGCCATCCGTAAAGCTCAGCACACTGACCTCGGGGCCGGTGAGGAATTCCTCCACCACCACATGGTTGCCGGATGCGCCGAATTTCTTATCCAGCATGATCTCCTTCACGCCGTCCGCAGCCTGCTGCTCATTTTCGCAGATCAGCACGCCCTTGCCCAGTGCCAAACCGTCGGCCTTGATGACCACCGGGTACTTGCCCTCGGCCTTGATGTACTCCATGACCTTGGCGGGGTCGTCAAAGGTCTCGTACTTTGCGGTGGGGATGCCGTATTTCTTCATCAGGTCCTTGGAGAACACCTTGGAGGCCTCGATGCGGGCAGCGGCCTTATCCGGGCCAAAGGCCGGGATGCCCACTGCTGCCAGCGCATCCACCATGCCCAGAGCCAGCGGGTCGTCCTGCGCCACCACAACGTAATCGAACTTTTCTTCTACGGCAAAGCCCACCATGGTGTCCACATCGGTAGACTTGATGTTTTTGCACTTTGCGTCATAGCTGATGCCGCCGTTGCCGGGTGCGCACCAGATCTCGCCGCAGTCAGGGCTCTTTTTCAGTGCCTTGATGATGGCGTGCTCGCGGCCACCACCGCCGACAACCAGAATTTTTTTCTTCATAATTGCACCTTCTCTATGCATCGGCACGGCGGAAGTTTCTCCGAGGACCGTCCGCTGGGGTTGGACCCTGCCGCCGCAGGCCGCAGGGCGGGCGATGGAATGGCCCGATTCGTGTCCGAGGAGGAAGCTTCCGCTGTGCCGTACTATCAGTGATGGAACAGCCGCAGGCCGCAGAAGGCCATTGCGATGCCGTACTTGTTGCAGGTGTCAATGACCTGCTGGTCGCGGATGGAGCCGCCGGGCTGCACGATGGCGGTCACGCCGGAGCGGCGGGCACGCTCGATGTTGTCGCCGAAGGGGAAGAAAGCATCCGAGCCAAGGCACACGCCGGTCACTTTGCTCAGATATTCCTTCTTTTCCTCAGCGGTCAGCGGGGCGGGCTGCTCGGTAAAGGTCTCGGCCCACACATCGTCGCCAATCACATCCTCGGGCGTATCGCCGATGTAAACATCAATGGCGTTGTCGCGGTTGGGCTTTGCCACATCGTCGCGGAAGGGCAGGTTGAGCACCTTATCCATGTGGCGCAGCTGCCAGTTGTCGGCCTTCTGGCCTGCCAGACGGGTGCAGTGGATGCGGCTCTGCTGGCCTGCGCCCACGCCGATGGTCTGGCCGTGGTAAGTGTAGCACACGCTGTTGGACTGAGTATACTTCAGGGTGATGAGTGCAATGACCAGATCACGCTTCTGCTCTTCGGTCACGTCCTTGTTCTCGGTGACCCAGTTGTTCAGCATGGTGTCAGCGTTGATGACCAGCTCGTTGCGGCCCTGCTCAAAGGTGATGCCGTACACCTGCTTGTGCTCGATGGGAGCGGGCTGGTAGGCCGGGTCGATAGCGACCACATTGTAGTTGCCCTTCTTCTTGCCGGACAGGATAGCCAGTGCCTCTGGCTCGTAGCCCGGGGCGATGATGCCGTCGGACACCTCGTGCTGGATCAGCTTTGCGGTGGGCACATCGCAGATGTCCGAAAGGGCGATCCAGTCGCCAAAGGAGGACATGCGGTCCGCACCGCGTGCACGGGCATAGGCATTTGCCAGCGGCGACAGCTCCATATCCGGGGCAATGTGGTACATTTTGCGTTCCACATCGGTCAGGGGCAGCCCCAGCGCTGCGCCTGCCGGGGAAACGTGCTTGAAGGAAGCTGCTGCGGGCAGACCACAGGCAGCTTTCAGCTCCTTGACCAGCTGGATGGAGTTGAGCGCGTCCAGAAAATTGATGTAGCCGGGCTTGCCGTTCAGCACAGTGACCGGCAGGTCAGAGCCATCTTCCATATAAATGCGGCTGGGCTTCTGGTTGGGGTTGCAGCCGTACTTCAGTGCCAGTTCGTTCATTGGTGCATCCTCCTTATTTCTCTATTGTTTTAGTCCTGTTTTTCCTCTGCGTCAAGCTTTTTGAGCAGTTCCAGCTCTTCGGGCAGCAGCTCCGGCTCCTCGGGGTCGTCCAGATCGCTGCACACGGCATCGTACTTGTTAAAGATCATGTCGCCGGTCTCGCCGGAGTCCAGATCAATGACCCGGGCAAACAGGCTCACCTTGTTGTCCGGGTTCAGGCTGCTCCACAGACCCTGTGCAAAATCGCCGATGGTGCGGGGGCAGGCAAAGCGCAGCGGCTCACCCTCAAAGCTGGGGATGGGATTTCCGTTGTGCTTGTAGGTGCTGATGAAATGTCCCTCGCCTGCAACGGGCTGCGGGTAATCAAAGAAATAGCGCTGCACGCTGTCGCCATTGCCGTCCGCAGACTTGAGAATGCTCATCTGGTAGCTGCCGTCGGCGTACACCACAGCGGAGATGCGGGGGGTGTAGTTGGGGCCGTCCGGCTCAAAGGTGCGGGTGCGCAGGGCATCGGCAAAGCTCTTACCCTGACTCATCAGGTCATAAATGGTATCGGTCTGGTCGCCGTTGGTCACGATATGGGTCTTGCCCAGCGTCAGCACCGGATTGTAAATAATGAGGCTGGGGTCCTCCAGCTTTGCGGGGTCCGCTGCGATGGTGCAGATGCCGCCGCGCTCGGGCACGGGGTCAAACACGCGGTTGCGGCTGTTCTCGCTGCGGCCCATGATAAAGTAGCCAATGAACATCTGGCGGCCATCCGGAGCCATTGCCACAGCAATGCCGCGGCCGGGATACTCGTTGGATGCCAGATACTCGTTCAGGTTGATCTTTTCCATGTCAAATTCTCCTATTACGGAACTCCCCCAGTCGCCTGCGGCGACAGCCCCCTCGGAGAGGGAGCCTTGCCTCCCTCCTTGAGGGAGGTAGCACGCCGTCAGGCGTGACGGAAGGAGTTTTCACTCAATTTCTCCGCTGCACACCATAGCCACGGCCTTAGGCAGCAGCTTCCACTCGGCCTGCTCCATCACACGCTTCTGCAGCACCTCGGGGGTGTCGCCGGGCAGGATGTCCACGGCCTTCTGCAGCAGGATGGGCCCGCCGTCGCACTCTTCGTTCACGAAGTGGACGGTGGCACCGGTCACCTTACAGCCCCGGGCCAGAGCCGCTTCGTGCGGACGCAGACCGTACATGCCTGGCCCGCAGAAAGACGGGATGAGTGCCGGGTGCACATTCAGGATGCGGCGGGGATACGCTTCAATGACACTGGGCCCCAGCACGGACAGAAAGCCTGCCAGCACCACCAGATCGATGTTGTGGTCTTTCAATGTTTTCAGCAGAGCTGCGTCAAAATCCTCACTACTGGCGTAATCCTTGCGGCGCACCACGCAGCCTTCCACACCGGCCTTTGCGGCCCGTTCCAGCGCATAGACACCGGGCTTGGAGGCCACCACAAGGGTGATCCTGCCGTTGGGGTTCTCGCCCCGGGCTTCGCTGTCCAGCAGAGCCTGCAGGTTGGTGCCGCCGCCGGAGACTAAAACTGCAATGTTCAGCACAGCTCCACGCCCTCACCTTCTGCAATGACGCCCAGACGGTAAGCTTCCGGCTCACCGTTTGCGTGCAGGATGTCCAGTGCCTTGTCGGCCTGCTCTGCGGGGACGGTGAGCACCATGCCAACGCCCATGTTGAAGGTGTTGAACATATCGTGCTCGGAGATATTGCCGGTCTTCTGCATCAGCTGGAACAGAGCCGGGGTGCGGACATCTGCCTTGTTGATGCGTGCGCAGCAGCCCTTTTTCAGGCTGCGGGGAATGTTCTCGTAGAAGCCGCCACCGGTGATGTGGGAAATGCCCTTCACATCCACCTCTTCCAGCACCTTGAGCACAGGCTTGACGTAGATCTTGGTGGGAGCCAGCAGGGCCTCGCCCAGCGTCTTGCCGCCCAGCTCTGCAGGGGCAGTGTGCAGCACATCGGGGTTTGCGTCAATGTCAAAGATCTTGCGCACCAGCGAGAAACCGTTGGAGTGCACACCGGTGGAAGGCAGGGCAAGGATCACATCACCGGCTGCCATGGTCTCGTTGCTCAGGATCTTTTCCTTATCCACAACGCCCACGGTGAAACCGGCCAGATCGTACTCCTCCTCCGGCATCATGCCCGGGTGCTCGGCAGTCTCGCCGCCCACCAGAGAGCAGTCGGCCTGCACGCAGCCCTCAGCCACACCCTTGACGATCTCTGCGATCTTCTCGGGAATGTTGCGGCCGCAGGCGATGTAATCCAGGAACACCAGCGGCTTTGCACCGGCGCAGATGACATCGTTCACGCACATAGCCACGCAGTCGATGCCGATGGTATCGTGCTTGTCCATGATCATGGCAATTTTCAGCTTGGTGCCCACGCCGTCGGTGCCGGAGATCAGCACCGGGTGCTTGTAGCCGGTGCAGTCCAGCTCAAACAGGCCACCAAAGCCGCCCAGACCGCCAATGCAGTGCTCGTTCATGGTGCGGGCCACATACTGCTTCATCAGTTCAACAGAGCGATAACCGGCGGTGATATCCACACCGGCGGCTGCATAGCTTTCAGAATAGCTTTTTTCCATGGTCTTACTCTCCTAACTTTTTCTCGTCCTTGGGACGGTCGTTCAGGTGGCGTTCGTGAATATCGGTGGAAAGCACCTCGTCCGGCTTCACGGCATATTCGCCGGTAAAGCAGGCGGTGCAGAATCCGCATTTTGCGTTCTTTGTAAGCTGGACAACATGCTCAGTGGAAAGGTAGCCCAGCGTATCGGCCCCGATCACTTCATTGATCTGCTCGACCGTGCGGCCGGTGGCCACCAGCAGCTTCTGATCCGGGATGTCAGTGCCGAAGTAGCAGGGGTACTTGAACGGCGGTGCCGACACCATAAAGTGCACCTCGGTGGCACCGGCGTCCCGCAGCAGCTTGATGATGCGGGCAGATGTGGTGCCGCGCACGATGGAATCATCCACCAGCACCACCCGCTTGCCCTTGACTGTGCTGGAAACGACGTTCAGCTTGATGCGCACGCTGTTCTCGCGCTGCTTCTGGCTGCCCTGAATGAAGGTGCGGCCAATGTATTTGTTTTTGATAAAGCCGATGCCATAGGGAATGCCGCTCTCCTGCGAGTAGCCGAGCGCTGCATCCAGACCGGAATCCGGCACGCCGATGACCACGTCCGCTTCCACGGGGTGTTCCTGTGCAAGGAACCGGCCAGCCTGCTTGCGGGCCTCGTGCACCGAGCTGCCCTCGATGATGCTGTCCGGGCGGGAGAAATAGATGAACTCGAACACGCACATTTGGGTGTCCGGCCGACCGCAGTGATCCTTGATGCTGCGCAGCTCACCGGTTTTTGCGTCTGCTACCACGATCTCGCCGGGCTCCACGTCCCGCAGCAGGGTGGCACCGGCAGCGTCCAGTGCACAGCTCTCGCTGGCAAATACGTAGCCGCCGCCGGGCAGCGTGCCGATGCACAGGGGCCGATAGCCGCGGGGGTCACGCACTGCAATGAGTTTGGTGGCCGACATGATCACCAGACTGTAGGCACCCTCCAGCACATCCATCGTCTTGCTGATGGCGGTCTCGATGCTGCCCATGCGCAGGCGGTTGCGGGTGATCAGGTAGCAAATCACCTCGGTATCGGAGGAGCCGTGGAAGATGGCACCCTCGTTTTCCAGCTGGCGGCGCAGCTCGATGGCATTGGTCAGGTTGCCGTTGTGGCACAGTGCCATGGTGCCGCGGCCGTGCCGGACGATCATGGGTTGTGCATTGGCGCGCACACGGCTGCCTGCCGTGGCGTAGCGCACGTGACCGGTAGCCATGTGCGCATTGGGGTTTGCCAGACTTGCCAGCACCGCCGGGGTGAACACCTCGTTCACAAGGCCGAGGTCGCGGTGGCCGTTGATCACGCCATCATCGTTCACGGCGATGCCGCAGCTCTCCTGACCACGGTGCTGCAGGGCATACAGAGCCGAGTAGGCCGCAGCGGCCACATCCTCGGTACCGGCACGGTCGTAAATACCGAAAACGCCGCATTCTTCGTGCAGCGGATATGCAAAATCAGACATTGGTTCTCCTTTACAGCTGGGCGATCTCAGCCTGCAGCTTTTCCTCTTTGGCAGCGATCTGTGCGGCCATGGCGGTGCGCTCTGCTGCCAGCTTTTCGGCCAGAGCGTCGTCGCTCAAAGCCAGAATTTCCGCAGCCAGCCATGCGGCGTTCTTGGCACCGTTCAGAGCCACCGTTGCCACCGGGATGCCGCTGGGCATCTGCACCGTGGCAAGCAGGGCATCCATGCCGTCCATGGCACCGCCCTTCATGGGAATGCCGATCACCGGCAGGGTGGTGTTGGCAGCAAAGGCACCCGCCAGATGTGCTGCCATGCCTGCTGCGCACAGGATCACGCCGAAGCCGTTGGCACGGGCGCTTTTGGCAAACTCCGCTGCCTCGGCAGGGGTGCGGTGTGCCGAAAGGATGTGCGCCTCAAAAGGGATGTCCAGCGCTTTCAGCTGGGCACATGCGCCCTTTACCACCGGCCAATCGCTGTCAGAACCCATGATCACAGCCACTTTACGAACCATATCCAAACCTCTCTTTCTCAACCGACAAACAAAAAAGGCTGCGGTACACCCGTACCACGGCCTTTAATTCTGCGTATGCTCTCCCGACGCTTTGCACAAAGTTGCACGATGCCCCTGACATGCCCGAATGTTGTTTCGACCCATGAGACCCGGCAGCATCTTCATCATTGAAGTTCTCCTCCGCAGTTCCTTGTGCTTGCGTTTTCAGGCGGCGGAAAAGCCCTTTCTGCGGGCCGCCGTCCCTGTACTACATACAGTTTACGGCAAAAAAACATCTTTGAAAAGAGTGTTCCCACAAATTCTACCTTGTGTTTTCATGCCGTCAAAAAACTTTCAAAAGTTTTGTGCAGTTTCGACATTGTTTTTCTTTTTAAGTATGACTTATAGTTTAAGTATATTTTATGTAAATAGGATGCGTTAACTTTTTGTACAATAGACGGACTTTTTTAAAAAATAATTTTTGCTGTAATTGCCCGTGCAGCACGGATGAGGTCCGCCGGGGCACAGCACACCTGCGTGCCGATGCGCCCGCCGGAGACATAGACCTTCTCCTGCGTCAGCACGCTCTCATCGAACACAGTCTTATACTGCTTTTTCATGCCTACCGGGCTGCAGCCACCGCGCACATAGCCGGTGACCTTGTTGATATCGGCCACATGGATCATGGCAACGCTTTTTTCGCCCACACTGCGGGCAGCGGCTTTCAGATCCAGCTCTGCTGCCACCGGAATGACGAACACAAAATAGTTTTTGCTATTGCCCTGCGTCACCAGCGTCTTATACACGCAGGCAGGGTCTTCGCCCATGCTGCCTGCCACATCCACACCTGCCACGGCAACGCCCTCTTCATGAGCGTACTCGTGGGCGGTGTAGGGCACCTTCTCGCGCTCCAGAATGCGCATGGCATTGGTTTTTGCTTCTTTTCCCATCTCTGATATCCCCTTTGCTTGTATTGAACCCTCTCAGGCCGCTTCGCGTCCAGCTCCCCCAAAAGGGGGAGCTTATGCGCGGTAACTGGCTGATCCTCTTTCACCGTGAAGTAATGCCCCATAGAAAGCAGTAAAAAGCTCGCCCTTCGGGAGCAACAACAACGACCGCCGCCAGTGGCGGATACAGGGAGTTGTTGTTGGGGCAGCGGCCAGCAAAGCACGAGTGCATTTTTGCACGAAGTGATTGCTGGGAGCCGCAACCCGGCAAGTGTCATTGCGCAGCAATGACTGAGAGGGTTCTTTTTTATTCTACCACTTTCTTCAAAAAAATTCAAAATTCTCTTGACTTCAGTTTCCTGAAGTGATATCATAGCGTCACACACTTCAGAACCCTGAAGTTTGACACTGCAAGCTGCGGCAAAGGAGCCGGTCTCCCTCGCCGTTTCACACGATAAGGCAAAGGAGACAAAGCACTATGATCATCGTACTCAAACAGAACGCACCTGAGGTACAGGTACGCGAGTTCTGCCACGAACTGCAGGATATGGGCCTGCAGATCAACGATTCCAAGGGCAGTGAGAGCCACATTCTGGGCCTGATCGGCGACACCAAGGCCGTGGCCGAGAGCTGGGTGCTGGCAAACCCGGTGGTGGAGACCTGCCGCCGCGTGACCGAGCCTTATAAGAAGGCCAACCGCAAGTTCCACCCGGACGACAGCGTGATCGATGTGGACGGCGTAAAGATCGGCGGCGGAAACTTTGCGGTCATTGCAGGCCCCTGCAGCATTGAGAGCGAGGAGCAGATCACCTACTGCGCACAGCGCGTGAAGGCTGCGGGGGCTTCCCTGCTGCGCGGCGGCGCATTCAAGCCCCGCACCTCGCCCTACTCCTTTCAGGGTATGCGCAGCGAGGGCCTCGACCTGCTCAAGCTGGCACGCCGCGCCACCGGTGCTCCCATCGTGACCGAGATCATGAACACCGAGCACCTGCCCCTGTTCGAGAATGTAGACCTCATTCAGGTGGGTGCCCGCAACATGCAGAACTTTGAGCTGCTCAAGGCCGTCGGCCGTCAGAAGAAGCCGGTGCTGCTCAAGCGCGGCCTTGCCAATACGCTGGAAGAGTTCGTGATGAGCGCCGAGTACATCATGGCTGAGGGCAACGAGAACGTCATCCTCTGCGAGCGCGGCATCCGCACCTTTGAGACCAGCATGCGCAACACCCTCGACCTTGCCGGTGTGGTGATGCTGCACAAGATGACCCACCTGCCCGTTATTGTGGACCCCAGCCATGCCTGCGGCCACGCATGGATGGTGCCGGATCTGGCAAAGGCCGCTGTTGCTGCCGGTGCCGACGGCCTGATGATCGAGGTGCACAACAACCCCGCCAAGGCAAAGTGCGATGGTGCCCAGAGCCTGACCCCCGACCAGTTCGATGAACTGATGCAGTTCATTGGCAAGGAAGTGGAGTTCTTTGGCAAAAAGCTGAACTGATGATTTGAACTATCCTCTGCGGAATTATTATTTTGTGTTTGCAACGAGGAAGATCCTGCGGGATCTTCCTCGTTGCTTTTTTCACACTGCATCTTCCGGTTCTGCCCCTTTTCCTGTAAAAAAAAACAACCCCGGGGCGCTTGCGGTCACCCCGGGGTTGTTACAAGAATGATCTACTTTTCAGGAGATCAGGCTCTTTTCCTTGGCCTTATCCCAGACAAGGCAGGTTTGGAGCTTGGTCACATAGCGATAGGGGCGGAACTCGTTTTCCTTCACATCGTCCATCAGACCCTGCTCTTCCATCCAGCTGGCAGCCTGCCGCAGATGAAGGTCGGCGTCATCGATGTCGCTGAAGCTCTTCACCGTCTGCGGTTCCGGGCAGCCGGCCTTTTCCCAGATCAGGGTCGCCAGACCGGCGCGGTTGGAGGGCATGGGGACGCCGGGCATATTCAGCACGCGATAGATGCCGGTTCCGGTTTCGTAAATGCCCCACACGGCTGCACCGGTCAGCGCAACAGCCGCAATGCCGGTCACCACATCGCTGCTGCCGCCGCCGCTCGGGTTGTCGATGTCATCATTTCCACCCTGACACAGTGCCGTGACGGTCACATTGCAGTCGGGCATTGTAAAGGTGATGGTCTGGGGGTCGTCCCTAGCCGGAGTCCAGTCCAGCTCTTTGCCATCGTCACGCACGGCGCTCCAGCCGAGGAACTCTGCGCCCTCTGCGCCCTCCGGGAGGTTTGCCGTCACGGTCACGAGGGTGTTTTCCGGCACAACGGTGGTAGTATCCAGCTCCTGCTCCCCGGCACCGATGTTAGCGGTTGCCTTCGCATTTTCAGCGGTGACGATTTTGCCGTTGGCCGGGGCAAGATAGCGGTATTCCACGCCATCATCGCCGCGCTTATAGCCGATGATGTATCTGGGATCCACGCTGACGAGTTTCAGCTTGTTCTGATAGCTGAGATCCTCGTTTTCCAGCGTGATATGACGGCCGCGGCTTGGATCGTCGGTCAGGATCGTTGCCGTACCGGTAAAGGTCTTTTTGATGTTGATCGTCTGGTCAGCACCCAGATGGATATTGCTTTGGGTGTTGTTCTCAAAGGCCGCGTTCTTCAGGGTCACTTCGGAACTGCCAAGGTCCGCCAGACGGATGCCGTCTTTTCCGCCCTTGATGGTGCCGCCGTTGATCTGTGTATCGCCGAAATCGCCGTTACAGTCAATGACCGCGGCATCTGGATTCGTGCTGGCGACCGTACCGCCGTTCATGCGCAGGCCGCCGCGGTTTTTGATGGTGCAGTCGGCATCCGAGGTAATGGTGCCGCCGTTGATCTCCACACGACCCCAGTTGTTTTGGATGCAGCTTGCCCCCTCAGATTCCAAAGTGCCATTATTGATTGTTACCGTTCCATTGTTAACAATGCAGCTTTGGTTTGTCGTTTTATAGTTTCCGCCGTTGATTTCAACAACTGCACCGGTATAATTTTCAACGATAGTACTCGTCTTGCCGTCGACGGCAACTTGCGGTGTAACCGTAACATCTGTCAGCGTCAGGTGTCCCTGGTTTTGGAACTCACTATAGCGCGATGACGTTTTGGTAAATGTTCCACCGTTGACATACACCGTATTAGAGCCCGTCGTCACGGCATACCCGGTGTTCGTCTGTATATTAACATTATTCAGGGTAAGAGTGTTGTTCGTTCCCTGGACCATGATCATGTTTCGACCCGGTGCTATATAGGTGCCGCCATTTATAACGCTCTCCACACCATTGCTTGCAGTACTTAGGTCGTAAAAATGCTGTCCGTTCAGTGTCACCGTGTGATTATCGGTGTTTTCAATCGTCACCAGTTTTGCATTTTCCACCCAGATAAAGACCTGATTATCCCGCGTAAACTTCACGTTACCAGCAATGTGAATCGTCACTTCATCATTATCGCTGGCATTAACGGTAATGCCTTCCGTATAAGTGTCTCCCTTTATCTCGTAATCACCGCCCTTGGTGATTTTCATGCCCGTAGTGGGGATCGTCGTGGCCGTTTCCGCGTTTTCCTGTGCAGTTACGCCATTTTCAGGCGTACCCCCCCCGAGCAAGTGCATTGACCGGAAGGACAGATGTCATCATGCATGCCGCAAGCACTGCACTGATGAACCGCATCTTCTGTTTTTTCATCCTCAAAACCTCTGCTTTCTGTTAAATTTCTGAGACTTATGTCTCGCATTTTTAGTATAGCACCTCTATTTTCTGCATACAATCTTCACCTGCACTGAAATTTGCCTTGTAATTTCTTCTAATTTTTGTTGCCTTTGCTCGAAATTCTCTGAAACTTTTCCCGGTAGTACCGGCCCCCCGGCATTCCATTTTTTGCGTATTTGTGTTATACTATAGTGTATTTGCAATCCACCCTGAAATGAGGTTTTTTTATGAAAGCACATATCGCACGCAACCAGAACGCCGGTGTCCCGCTGATTCTGGGCTGGAACCTTTCCCCCGCTGACCGCGGCAAACTGGAAGGCATGGCTCCTGCCTTTGGCATGAAGGTGCTGCTCGTCTCCCCTGCCGATGCGGGCAAGACCGTGGCACAGCTGCTGGGCGAGGTGGAGACCAAGGCCGCCCGCACGCTGGTGCTGGAACCGGGTGCCTACCCGCCGGCAGTGGTTCTGGCCAACTTCAAGGAGAAGGATGTGGACACCCTGCTGGATCTGATGAAGCAGGCACAGGTCACCATTCCGCTCAAGGCCGTTGTGACTCCCTCAAACCGCAGCTGGGTGTTCGGCGATCTGCTGGCCCACCTGCAGGAGGAGCACGCCGCCTTTACCGCCGCAAAGGAGAACCACACCGTATGAAGACCCGCGCAAAACGTTTCGTCAGCGCCCTGCTGGCCGGGGTGCTCTGCCTGAGCCTGCTGGCAGGCTGTGCCTCCAAAAAGAAAGAGCTTACCCGCTATTCCACCGTTTTTTATGATGTGTTCGATACCGTAACGCAGGTGATTGCCTACTGCGAGAGCGAGGAAGAATTCAATACCCAGATGGATGCCCTGCACGCAGACCTTATTACCTATAACCAGCTGTATGATATCTACAACGATTACCCCGGCGTGACCAACGTCAAGACCATCAACGACAATGCCGGCAGCGCTCCGGTGGAGGTGGACGACCGCATCCTCTCCATGCTGGAGCTGGCCGACCAGATGTACCAGACCACCAACGGCAAGCTGAACATTGCCATGGGCAGCGTGCTGAATATCTGGCACAATTACCGCGAAGCTGCCGAAGCCGCCGAGACGGATGCCGACAACAAGCTGCCCACCATGGAAGAGCTGGAAGCAGCCGCCCAGCACTGTGATATCAACAACGTGATCATCGACGCAGATGCCAAGACCGTTTATCTGGCCGACCCGGAAATGCTGCTGGATGTGGGCAGCGTGGGCAAGGGCTACGCCGTGGAAATGGTGTGTCAGGCTGCCGAGGCCCGCGGCCTGACCAGCGCTCTGGTGAGCGTGGGCGGCAACCTGCGCGCCATTGGTGTAAAACCGGACGGCAGCCAGTGGACCGGCGGCGTGGAAAACCCATGGAGCTCTTCGGATGTATACACCTCGGATTCCATGCTGGACGGTGCCATCAACATGAGCGATATGGCCCTTGTGACCAGCGGCGACTACCAGCGCTACTACGTGGTGGACGGCAAGCGCTACCACCACCTGATCGACCCGGACACCCTGTTCCCCGCCGCCTACTTTAACGGCGTGACCGTGCTGTGCAGCGACTCCGGCCTTGCCGACTGCCTGACCACCGGCCTGTTCTGCCAGCCGCTGGAGGACGGGATGAAGATCGTGGAAAGTCTGGACGGCGTGGAAGCCATGTGGTGCACACCGGATCAGCAGGTCATCACCTCTTCCGGCTGGGATTCCCATTTGAAAAAATAACCCTTAAAACGGCAAAAGGCCGACGCAGTACTGCGTCGGCCTTTTGCTGTTTTATCAGATGGTGAACTGCACCACACAGAATGCCGCGTAAATGCACAGCAGCGCAATGCCCTGCGGGCGGCTCAGCTTGCCCTTGAAGAGGGCGGGCAGGGTGAGCAGCAGCATCACGGCGAACATGACCGGGAACTCCAGCACCAGCGATGCATTGTGGCCGAAGAGCATGGAGTTCTGCGGGATGGTGAAGGGTGCCACCGTGGCGGAAACACCGCTCACCAGCACCAGATTGAACACGTTTGCACCAATGACATTGCCCAGCGAAAGTGCACCGTGGCCCTTTGCCAGCGAGGTGATGGCCGTTACCAGCTCCGGCAGCGAGGTGCCCAGTGCCACAAAGGTGAGCGCGATCACCGACTCCGGCACGCCCAGTGCCTGTGCGATCAGGGTACCGTTATCCACCAGCAGGTTGGCACCCACGGCAATGAGCACAGCGCCCACGGCCAGCAGACCCAGCTCCTTGGCAAAGGATGCACTTTCTTCCGGTTCTTCCTCTTCTTCCGGGGCGGGGGCGTTCTTCATGGCCATCACGTTGCAGATGATATACGCTACGAACATGGCCAGAAGGATCAGGCCCACCGGGCGGGAGAAGTAGCCGGTGGTGTAGGCCACACCGGCATAGAAGGCCGCTGCCACAAAGAAAAACAGCACCGGCGTGCGCAGGCTCTTGGGGTCTACCTTGCCCGGCTTCACCGCAATGGTGAGGGCCGCAATGAGCGATGCATTGCAGATGATCGAACCGATGGCGTTGCCGTAGGCGATCTCGCCGTGGCCGGTGAGAGCCGAGGTGGTGGAGACCATCACCTCCGGCAGGGTGGTGCCGATGGACACCACGGTGGCACCAATGAGCAGCTCCGGCACATGGAAGCGGCGGGCAATGCCCGTGGCACCATCCACGAACCAGTCACCGCCCTTGATGAGGCACAGCAGGCCCACGATGAACAGCAAAACAGGAATGAGCATAGTTTTCTCCTTTTGTTTTTGGCAGAGCAGCAATAAAAAAGAGGCCTTTATTACATCCTGCCCAAAAACGGGAAAGTGTAATAAAAGTCTCAAGCTTCCGGTGACACAGCGGGCATTTCTGCCGGGATGTCGCTGCGCCACAGCGCACCGTTTTTGCAAAACGAGCGCCCTTTACTCCCTTTTATCCGAAAAATATTATACCGGTTTTTGCACCAAAGTGCAAGAGGAGCGTTGAAATTTCATCCGGCCTTGGTCACTTTCTTCGCGTTGGGATAAATACGCTCCATGCGGGCATCGTCAAAATGCGCATCCAGCAGCATATCGATGCTCTTCTTGGGGCCTTCACCGCTGGTGCGGGCATCGTACCGGGCCAGCGCCAGCGCACTGGTGAGCATGTTCACCGCCATGAATACGGCCAGCAGGACGGTCATCCATGGGCGGACGCGGCTGCGCACCTTCTTCATGCCTCTGAGCACCAGCGGATAGCCGTAGCGCATCCATATCACCGCCGCAATGCCCCAGAAAAAGCAGTACAGCAGGTTGATGCGCCCGCCCAGATTGAACTTGAACTTGCTGTAGTCCCAGAACACGGTGCCGAACAGCAGCTCGGTGACGGCGCTGCACACGTATTCGTACACACCGCCCATGACGGTGCCGAAGGCGAACAGATAGCGGTCGCTCCGGTCCTTTTCCTGACGCAGCAGCACCGTTGCCAGCACCAGCGCCAGACCCCACACCACGCTGAACGGCCCCCAGACCAGACTGGAGCGGCTCATCCAGACCCCGGCGGTCACGCGGCAGAACACCGTCTCCACCATGTCGCCCAGAAACGCGCCGATCACGAACAGCCACAGCAGATCGGACACGCTGAGGAAGTTCTTTTCCCCCTTCCGGAGCGCAGTCTGCTCCTGCCGGGCCGCAGCCGGGTAAGCATACTGGATGCGTTTTTCAATGTAAAGCGCGATCCTGCGGCGCAGCGTATCCGACCGCTCCCCCAGTCTCTGGTTGAGCTGCTCCAGCATCGGGTGCCGGGCCGCATACTGCTGCACCAGCACCGCCGAACCGATCTGGTCCAGCACCGCCACCGTCAGCGAGACCCATACTGCCGGACGCAGCAGCCAGACCGGGATATGCGCACACAGCCGCAGCAGCACATTATTGCCCCACAGCACACTTGCCGTGCCCAGTGCACCCCACAGCAGCGAATACTGCAGGCACACATAGCCATTCAGATTGAATTTTTTTCCGGAATAGTCCCACCACTTGCGGCGGTGCAGGCGTTCCAGCAGCTTGGCGGTGATCCATTCCATCACCGTTGCCGCCATCATACAGGCAAAGAACAGGTAGACCGGCTCGGTGCGCAGATCGCCGAAACTCACGGCCAGCAGCACGCCGGTGGTACCGTAGATAAAGCAGAACGGGCCTGCCGCCGCACCGCGGTTGGCAAACCTTCCGCCCCGGATGGTCGCGACTACCGTCTCAGCCACCCAGCCCAGAAAGGAATATACTAGATAAATAACACCCAGAGTATAGAAGTTCAGCGTCATAAGGTTCCTTTCGCTTCCAGTTTTTTCTTACTGCATTGATTGTACCTGTTTTGGGCGCTGTGTACAAGAGCCGTGCAGAAATTTTGTCACTCTGCGACGCGGCAGGCTCTCCGGGCATCTCTGAAAAGACGAAGATCCAGCCTGTTGCTTTGTTTTCAGATACATCTTAGAAAAAGGCCCTGCCATCCCGAAGGACAGCAGGGCCCAAAATTACAGCTTGAATTTACAGAGCGGAATCACAGCTGGCTCTTATACAGCTCCACGATCTCCTCCACGCTGGTGTCGCGGGGATTGCCGGGACGGCAGGCATCCGCAAATGCGGACTCGGCGAGGAACTGGATATCCTCTTCCTTCAGGATGCCGTGCAGATTTGTGGGGATGCCCACGTCTGCGCTCAGCTGCTTGACGGCGGCGATGGTGGCATCAGCGGCTTCCACATCGTTCATCTCGTCGATGCCCATAACGCCCATGGCCTTGCCCACGGCGCGGTAGCGCTCACCGGCAACGCTCTTGTTGTACTCCAGACCCACCGGCAGCAGGATAGCGCAGGCCACACCGTGCGGGGTGTCATACAGAGCGGACAGGCCGTGTGCCATGGAGTGGACGATGCCCAGACCCACATTGGAGAAGCCCATGCCGGCGATGTACTGGCCCAGAGCCATGCCCTCGCGGCCTTCCGGGGTGTTCTGCACTGCGCCGCGCAGGCTCTGGCTGATGAGCTTGATGGCTTCCAGATGGAACATATCGGAGATGACGCAGTGACCCTTGGTGATGTAGCCCTCGATGGCGTGGGTCAGAGCGTCCATGCCGGTGGCGGCGGTCAAGCCCTTGGGCATGGAGGACATCATATCGGGATCGACCACGGCGATCTCGGGGATATCGTTGGTATCCACGCAGACGAACTTGCGCTTCTTCTCCACATCGGTGATGACGTAATTGATGGTGACCTCAGCAGCAGTGCCGGCAGTGGTGGGAACAGCGATGGTGAACACCGCGTGCTTCTTGGTGGGAGCAACGCCTTCCAGAGAGCGGACATCCGCAAACTCGGGGTTGTTGATGATGATGCCGATGGCCTTTGCGGTATCCATGGAGGAGCCGCCGCCGATGGTCACGATGCAGTCAGCCTCAGCAGCCTTGAAAGCGGCCACGCCGTCCTGCACGTTGGCGATGGTGGGGTTGGGCTTGATCTCACTGTAAACAGCGTAGGCAAAGTTTGCAGCATCCAGCAGGTCGGTAACCTTCTTGGTGACGCCGAACTTGATCAGGTCGGGATCGGAGCAGACGAATGCCTTCTTGTAGCCGCGGGCGGTCAGTTCGGGAACAATGTTCTCAATGGCACCGTGGCCATGGTAGGAGATGGTATTCAGAACGATGCGGTCAGCCATAGTTATTTTTCCTCCAAATCTCTTTTCCGCCGCTTTCCGGGCGGAGCTCTCTGTTTTTCAGCATAGCACATTGTTAAAAGCTTTGCAATGTGAAATTGTTTGAATTTATTGTAATTTTTTATCAATGTGCAGTGTTTTATGGGCACTTTTTCCCAATTTCCCATAGTTTTATAATGTTTTTTCTTTTTTCCCTTGACAAGCAGCGCAAATTGTGTATTATTGTATCAAGCGCTTAATACAGCAAGACAAGGAGATGATACCATGGGCGAACAGTTTGATGCCAGCCGCCCGATCTATGCACAGCTTGTGGAACGGCTGAAGGCCCGGATCCTGGCCGGCACCTACCCGCCGGGCGGGCATCTGGATTCGGTACGTGATCTGGCCGCAGCCGCCGGGGTGAACCCAAACACGATGCAGCGGGCCCTTGCCCAGCTGGAGACGGAAGGACTGGTGCGCACCGAACGCACCGCAGGCCGCTATGTTACGGAGGATACTGCATTGATCGAACAGCTTCGCGCCGACACCGCCCGGACGCTGGCGTCGGATTTTCTGGAAAAGATGCGCGGCATCGGCTACAGTCCCGCACAGACAGCCGCGCTTTTGGAACACTGGGACGCAAAGGAGGACCGCAATGAGTGAACTTTTGAGCTGTGAAGCACTGACCAAGTGCTATCAGAAGGATAAGACCGCACTGGAAAATATAGACCTGCACATCGGCTTTGGCCGCATCGTGGGGCTGCTTGGCCCCAACGGCAGCGGCAAGACCACCCTCATCAAGCTGGCGAACGGTCTGCTGCAGCCCAGTGCAGGCAGCATCCGGATCGCCGGCATGACCCCCGGGCCGGACACCAAAGCCATCGTGTCCTATCTGCCGGACGCCGACTGGCTGCCGGACTGGATGCGTGTGGAGCAGCTGGTGGAAATGTTCCGCGAATTCTATGCCGATTTTGACCCCGCTAAGGCAAACGAAATGCTGGCCCGGCTGGAACTGGAACCGAAGGCGCGGCTCAAGACCCTCTCCAAGGGCAGCAAGGAAAAGGTGCAGCTGATCCTTGCCATGAGCCGCGCCGCAAAGCTCTACCTGCTGGATGAGCCCATTGGCGGCGTGGACCCTGCCGCCCGGGACTACATCCTGAGCACCATCCTGAACAACTACAGCCGGGATGCGACCGTCATTCTTTCCACCCACCTCATCGGCGATATCGAGCCAATTCTGGACGAAGCCGTCTTTTTGAAGGATGGCCGGGTGTTCGCCCACCGCAATGCCGAAGAGCTGCGCGAGACCGAGGGCATGAGCGTGGATGCATATTTCCGGGAGGTATTCAAATGCTGAAACAGCTGTTAAAATATGAATTCAAGGCCACCGGCCGCACCTACGGCGGGCTGTATCTGGCCCTTGTTGCGCTGGCAGTGCTGAGCGGCTTTTCCCTGCGCAGCTCTTCCAAGGACGACTTTGCATCTCTGCTGCTGTTCGCATACATGGTCGTAGCCGTTGCTGTGGCAGTGGTGTCCGTGATGACCATTGTGACCCGCTTCACCCGCAATCTGCTGGGCCGCGAAGGCTACCTGATGCACACCCTGCCGGTGACGGAAAGCCAGCTCATCCTTTCCAAGCTGATCTCCAGCGTGGTGTGGATGCTTTGCAGCAGCATCGTGGGTATTTTCTCCTTTGCGGTGATGCTGCTGGCTCTGTCTCTGAACAGCGCGGCCCTGCAGCAGCTGCCGGAGCTGTGGCAGAAAGTGGTAGAGATCTTCCGAGAGATCTTCCGCATGACCGGCAGCTCCGGGTGGCTCTGGCTGGCCTTTGAAACGCTGAACGGGCTGGTGGCACTGGTGTCCAGCATCCTGTGCATCTATGCCGCATGCATGATCGGCCACCAGTTCAAAAAGCACATGGTCCCGGCCGGTATTCTGGCATTTTTCCTGCTGTCCTTCCTGCAGAACTGGCTGAGCTCCGGTGTCAGCAGTGCCGACATGCTGCAGGCTGTTTCCGATCCCACCCTTGGCGGCGTGGACATCTCCATCGCTGCGCCCAGTGCGTTCACCACCCTGTTCGGGCTGGCGGTCAGCATCGCCTTTGCCGCAGGATACTTTCTGCTGACCCGCTGGCTGATGGAGCATAAGCTGAATCTGGAATGATCTTAATGTCCTCCGCTTTCGTTCTGGGCATTTTCAGCGAAACTACTTCTTAATTGCAATTTGTAAAAGGCCGAACCATAAACTTCATCTGATACAAAAAACATCTGCAAGCTGCCCCATTCCGGGCAAAGCTTGCAGATGTTTTTCTTGTTATAAAGTGTTCAGCACTCGTCGTACTGCTTTTTCAGGTAGTTCAGGCATTCCACCGCGTTTTCCGGGGTGGTGTTCTCCAGCGTTGCAAAGATATAGGGCTTTTCCTGCTTTGCAAACCGCAGGATGGTGCGGTAGTCCTCCATGCCTCCCTGCCCTGCACCCGTAGCAGCCAGCTGGCCGCCCGCATCCTTGCGCAGGAAATCCTTGAAGTGGATCATGGCAATGTCCTTGCCCAGAAGCTCGATGGCCTCGGCGAACACTTCCTCGCGGCGGTCCACATTTTCCATGTTCAGCAGGTTGACGGGGTCGAACAGGATCTGCAGGTTCGGGCTGCCGATCTCGTCCAGCACGGTGCGGGCGCGTCTGGCATCGTACACGATGTGCTTGACCACCGGCTCAATGGCAATGGTCACGCCGTACTGCTCGGCGCAGCGCACCACCGGCTTGAAGTTCTTGATAAAGGTGGAAAGTGCGGCATCGCTGCGGCACTCCGGACAGAATTTGTACTCCGCGTTGGGCGCACCGGTCTCGGTGCCCACCATGCCGCAGCCCAGCAGGCTTGCAAAGCGGATATGAGCATAGTATTTTTCCTGAATGGCGTGCAGGGCATCCGCATCCGGGTGGGCAAGGTTCAGGTAGTTGCCCAGCACGGCAATGTCGATGCCGTTTTTCTCAAACAGATGCCGCAGATACAGCGCATAGCCGGGGGTCAGGGCGCTGGGGGTGCAGGGCAGCTCCTTGAAGGATTTGCTCAGAGCCACATGGGCGCAGGTAAAGCCTTTCTGGCGCACCAGCGGCAGCACCTGTTCAACGGGCAGCTTTTCCGCGTCATGCAGACGCAGGCCGAATTGGATCATGGAAAACCTCCTCCTTTCCCGCACAACACGCGGGGTTGCATTGACTTTATTATACACGAAAGCTGCGTTCCATGGAACAGCCTGAAACAAAAAAGAGCATCACTTTGCACCCTCAACGGATACAAATGATGCTCTTTTTTCAGATCTTGTCCTGGCAGATGCGGCTCATTCTCAGCGCCGGTACTTTGCAGCGGCCTGCAGGCGCTGCATCGCACGGTCGAGCGCGATCTTGCTCTGATAATATTCATGCATGCTCTGCTGATGCTGCAAACGCTCCTCGGCACGGATGCGGGCAGCCTCGGCACGGTTCTTGTCGATATCCTCCGGACGCTCGGCGCTGTCCACCAGCACCATCACGTAGGCAGGCGTCACCTCGGCAATGCCATCGCCTACCAGGATGTCCTGGCTTTCACCGTTCACCTCAAAGTGCAGGATGCCCATGTGGATGGCCACCAGCACCGGGCTGTGTCCGGCCTGTATGCCGTACACGCCATCGCTGATGGGCAGCACAAGGTCTTCGCAATCGCCCTGATAGTACTCACCGCTGGACGCAGTGATGTTCAGCATGAACTTGTTCATCAGACGGCACCGCCCTTTTCCTCAGCCAGCTTTTCCGCTGCCTTCTGGCGGGCATCTTCCAGCGTACCAACGTTGAAGAAAGCCCACTCCGGCAGATCATCGGCCTCGCCGTCCACAATGGCGGCAAAGCCGCGCACGGTATCCTGCAGCGGCACATACTTGCCCTTCAGGCCGGTAAAGTTCTCGGCCACAGCAAAGGGCTGGGACAGGAACTTCTGCAGCTTGCGGGCGCGGGCAACGGTGAGCTTGTCGTTCTCGTCCAGCTCGTCCATGCCCAGAATGGCGATGATGTCCTGCAGTTCCTGATAGCGCTGCAGAATGGACTGCACCTTGCGGGCCACGCGATAGTGCTCCTCGCCCACGATATCCGCTTCCAGAATGCGGGAGGTGGATGCCAGCGGGTCCACGGCCGGGTAAATGCCCTGCTCCACGATCTTACGGGACAGCACGGTAGTGGCATCCAGATGTGCAAAGGTGGTGGCGGGGGCCGGGTCGGTCAGGTCGTCGGCGGGGACGTAGACGGCCTGCACAGAGGTGATGGAGCCTTCCTTGGTGGAGGTGATGCGCTCCTGCAGAGCGCCCAGCTCGTTGGCCAGAGTGGGCTGGTAGCCCACAGCAGAAGGCATACGGCCCATCAGAGCGGACACCTCGGAGCCTGCCTGCACGAAACGGAAGATGTTATCAATGAACAGCAGCACGTCCTTGTGGGTCTCCTCACGGAAGTACTCTGCCATGGTCAGGCCGGTCTCGGCAACACGCATACGTGCTCCTGGGGGCTCGTTCATCTGACCAAAGACCAGTGCGGTCTTATTCAGAACACCGGACTCGTTCATCTCGCCCCAAAGGTCGCAGCCCTCGCGGGAGCGCTCGCCGACGCCGGTGAAGATGGAGTAGCCGCCGTGCTCGGTGGCCACGTTATGGATCAGTTCCTGGATCAGCACGGTCTTGCCGACGCCTGCACCGCCGAACAGACCGATCTTGCCGCCCTTTGCATAGGGGGCCAGCAGGTCGATGACCTTGATGCCGGTCTCCAGGATCTCGGTCGCGGGCTTCTGCTCTGCAAAGCTGGGGGCCTTGCGGTGGATGGGCCAATGCGGCACATCATCCACAGAGCCCTTGCCGTCGATGGGTCTGCCCAGCGGGTCGAACATGCGGCCCAGCGTGGCTTCGCCCACCGGTGCGGTCAGGCCGTGGCCGGTAGCGGTCACGGTCATGCCCTTGCCCAGACCCTCGCTGGCGGAAAGCATGATGCAGCGCACAGTGGTCTCGTTGACATGCTGTGTCACTTCCATCGTGCGCTCGGTGCCCTCGGCGGTCACGGTAAGCGCTTCCTGCAGGGCAGGCAGCTTGCCTGCGGTGAACTGCACGTCCACCACAGGGCCGGCTACGCGAATAATAGTTCCCTGTATCATACGATTGCCTCTATACTAATTTGTAAATACGTTTTATTCCGCCCGGTTCTGCACGGCAGCCGCACCGCCGATGATCTCGGTGATCTCCTGTGTAATGGAGCCCTGACGGGTGCGGTTGTATTCCAGCTGCAGCTCCCGGATCATATCGTTGGCGTTCTTGGTGGCGGAATCCATGGCGGTCATGCGGGCGCTCTGCTCTGCGCAGAAGCTCTCGGTCATGGCACCAAAGATCATGCCGTGCATATAAATGGGCGCGATCTGTTCAAACACCGTCCATGCAGACGGGAACATCTCCACATCGCCCTTCGGATCGCCCAGACCCTTGGGGGCAGGCTGCAGATGGGCGCGGTCCAGCGGCAGCAGACGCACCATGGTGGGCTCGCTGGTCAGTGCATTCTCGATGCGGGTATAGATGAGATAGATCTCATCCAGCTTGCCGGTCTTGAAATCATCGATGGCGTCCATCGTGATATCGCGGGCACGCTGCAGCGTAGGCTCCGTGGCACCGTAGTGGAAATCCTCCACCAGCCGCGGATCCTTGTGGTACAGGGCGCGGTAGCCGGTCTGGCCGATCACATAGAACCGGTCGTTCTCATCCGCATTTTCCTTGAGGAACTTGATGATGTTCTGGTTGTAAGCGCCTGCCATGCCCTTATCTGCCGTCAGCACGATGTAGGCCCGCTTGGGGTTTGCGATATTACGCTCGTGGAAGAACGGATGCACCGGCTCTTCCGGCAGGTGGGGCACCACGCGGGAAATGGTATCGCGCATACGGTTGAAGTAGGGCGATACATTCTGGTAGTTCTTACGTGCCTTGCGCAGCTTGGACGAGGAGATCAGGTACATGGCGTTCGTGATCTTCATGGTGTCCTGAATGCTCTCGATGCGCTCCTTCAGCAGCTTACTGGACGGCATGGCTGTCGCCTCCCGCATAAGCTTTCCAGGCGTTCAGGATGGCATCGACCATTTCAGGTTCCAGCTTGCCGGTGGCGGTGATCTTATCCATCGTACCGGACACATCCGCGCGGAACTGACGCACAAATGCGGAAGTTTTGGCGCGCAGCTCGGCAGTGGGCAGTTCGTCCAGCACACCGTGGGAAGCCAGCACCAGCGTGACCACCTGCTCGGCGTCGGACTTGGGCTGATACAGCGGCTGCTTGAGCATTTCCATCAAAGCCTTGCCGTGGTCCAGCTGGCGGCGGGTCTCCGCGTCCAGATCCGAGCTGAACTGTGCAAAGGACTCCATATCCTTGTACTGTGCCAGCTCGATACGCAGGTTGGCGTTGGCCTTCTTCATGGCCTTGGTCTGGGCAGCGCCGCCCACACGGGACACCGACAGACCCACATTGACGGCCGGGCGGTTGCCTGCATTGAACAGTGCGCTCTCGAGGAAGATCTGACCATCGGTGATGGAAATGACATTGGTGGGGATGTAAGCCGAAACGTCGCCTGCCTGCGTCTCAACGATGGGCAGTGCGGTGATGGAACCGCCGCCCAGATCGTCGCGCATCCGGCAGGAGCGCTCCAGCAGACGGGAGTGCAGATAGAACACGTCGCCGGGGTAAGCCTCACGGCCCGGAGAGCGGCGCAGCAGCAGAGAAATGGCACGGTAAGCCACTGCATGCTTGGACAGATCGTCGTAAACGATCAGCACGCTCTTGCCCTGGCTCATGAAGTACTCGGCCAGTGCGGTACCGGCATAGGGTGCGATGTACTGCAGGGGAGCGGAATCCGAAGCAGTAGCCGCCACGATGGTGGTGTAGCTCATGGCACCGTGCTTCTGCAGATCGCCTGCCACGCGGGCAATGGAAGAAGCCTTCTGGCCGATGGCCACATAAATGCACAGCACACCGGTGTTTTTCTGGTTCAGAATGGCATCCGTGGCGATGGAGGTCTTGCCCGTCTGGCGGTCGCCGATGATCAGTTCACGCTGGCCGCGGCCGATGGGGAACATGGAATCGATAGCGAGGATGCCGGTGTGGAGCGGGGTATCCACGCTCTGACGCTCCAGAATGCCGGGGGCCTGCTTTTCGATGGGGTTGTAGCCCACAGCTTCAATGGGGCCCTTGCCATCAATGGGCTCGCCCAGCGGGCTGATGACACGGCCCAGGAAGGCATCACCCACCGGGATGCCGGCACGCTTGCCGCTGCGGGTCACCATGGTGCCCACACCGACGGTCTCAGCTCCGTCGAACAGCATGATGCCCAGCTGTTCGGGGTCCACGCTCTCCACCATACCCTTGGCACCGTTGTCGAAGGTGACGATCTCGCCGTACACGGCGCGGTTCATGCCCTCGACGTGCACGATGCCGTCGGCAGAGGAGATGACCACACCGCCCTCGGCAGAGGTCTCGGCGGGCTTGTAGTCCTCAATGCGGGTCTTGAGGGTAGCCAGCGAGGGCTTGCCCTCCATCATCTTGTCCAGCTGATGACGGCCGGAGTTATCGAACACACGGTCGCCCACCTGCAGGACATAGCCGGACAGCAGGCTCTCGTCCACCGTCACGTTCAGGATGACCTCGGTGGCATCATACAGCTTGCGTACCTCGGCGCGGATCCGGTTCAGCTCCTCTTCCCGGGGCTTGCGGGCGCTGCGCAGCTCGGCCTTGACGATGCGGTTGTCCGCAAAAAATTCACGACTGAATTCAGTTGCCATTGCCTGCACCTGCTTTCTCCAGCAGATCGTCCAGCAGACGTGCGTCGTCCTGGGCGGTCAGATTGCGGGCCAGCAGCTTCTCGCACATCGCACGGGCCAGTGCCGTGGTCTGGGCATCGGCTTCCCGCAGCTTGCTCTGGCGTTCGGCCTCGGCGCTTGCCTTGCCGGCTGCCACGATGGCGTCTGCCTGCTTGCGGGCATCTGCCAGCAGCTGCTGCTTTTCGACCTCAGCCTGCTTTTCGTAGGCTTCGCGGCGGGCAGCGGCCTCATTGTCCACATTGCGCAGTTTTTCCTGTGCGGCGTTCATGGTCTCTGCGGCTTCCTTCTTGGAGGTCTCCGCATCGGCCAGGTTTGCGTCCACCATCTGCTGGCGCTTTGCGATCACGTCCTGAACAGGCTTGAACAGGAACTTGCGCAGCACCGCATACATGACGAGGACGTTCACGACGGTCCACAGCAGGTTAATATCCAACTTCAGCATTCGTCTGCGCCTCCGTTACTGACCCAGGAACAGGATGATCAGCAGTGCAACGACGAAGCCGAAAATTGCAGTACCTTCTGCCAGAGCAGCGCCCAGCAGCAGGTTGGTCTGGATCTTGCCGGATGCCTCGGGCTGACGGGAGATTGCCTCCGTTGCCTTACCCGTTGCGATGCCGATGCCGATACCGCCGCCAATGCCGGTCAGCGCTGCAATGCCAGCGCCCAGAGCAATCAAACCATTCATAGTAATAATCTCCTTTTAAATTCAGTAAATATCAATGGATCAGTCTTCTCCGCCCATGGTCTCTTTCATGAACAGTGAAGTCAGGAACACGAACACGTAGGTCTGGATCAGACCGTCGAACAGGTCAAAATACAGGCTGAACACCGCCGGGACGAACACGGGCACCACGAGCTTGATCAGCTCCATGATGACGAATGCGCCCAGCACATTGCCGAACAGTCGCATGCACAGGCTGGTGGGGCGGATGGCGATCTCGAGGATGTTCATAGGGGTCATGACCGGAGTGGGGGCAGACAGACTCTTGAGGAAGCCCACGCCGCCGCGTGCACGGATGCCGGCACCCTCGATCAGGATGATGCTCATCAGCGCCAGCGCTGCGGTCACATCCAGATCCTTTGTGGGGGGCTTGACACCGAACACGCCGATCAGGTTGCTGAAGGCGATGTAGATGGCCACGGTCATCAGGTAAGGCACATAGCGCCTGCCCTTTTCGCCCAGCAGACCTTCAAAGAAATTGGTACCTGCGAGGTAGGCCATTTCCAGCACGGCCTGACGCTTGCTGATGTGGTCCACCTTCAGGTTTCTGGTAAGCAGGATCGAGCCGATGGTAACGATGGCCAGGATCACCCAGCTGATGACCACGGATTCCGGGATCTGCAGCGGGCCGACCTTGACGTATTCGACGGTCAGCTCTTCCATCAATGCTTTGGTCAGATTATTCAATTGTTTTTCCTCCTTCCTGAAGAATAGGGTTCCGGGGGTAAGACCGCCGCACCGCCCCGGCGGCGCAGCGTCCTTCTTATCGCTCGAAGAAAAGGCGCAGCTTTGTGAAAAAAGTAAGGAAGGTGTTCGGCTCTATCCGGTCACACCCTCCCTCCTGCACGGGTCACTTCGTCTTTTTTCGTTGTGTATGATAGTACGATTGACGAAAATTGGCAAGTGGCTTTGTGCACATTCTACATTTTAGGTGGTTCTACTGCATTGATATACAAAAAAAGTTGTGCATCTTGTCCAATAAAACGCTCTTCGCATGTACTTTTTACACAAATTTCTTAGCCGATTCTTAGGTTTCAATGGCTTCTTCAGGGCATTCCGGGAAATATTTCCATCAAAAATGCCCCATTGTACATACTTTATATGCCCGATATATAAAATTCGTATAGGTGTCTCGTCCGGTATTACACCCGCTCCTATACATATTTATTATAACTGCATATCTAAAATCTGTCAGTCCGCCTGTTTTGCGCCGCGGCGGAACATCAGCCGGAAGATGGCACGGGCAAGCGGCCCGCAGTACAGCATCTGCCAGCACAGAGCCATGGGCATATTGCAGCCCCAGGTATGCACCCAGGTGCCAAAGCCGGGTTCTTTAAACAGCACCGTTGCGATCAGGCTCATCACCGGGCACATGATGCACACGATCATCAGCGAGATGGCATAGGTGATGAACTGCGGACGATCTGTGGGCCGCATGAACATAAACGCCAATCCGGTGGCCAGTTTCTCCACCACGAAAAATTCCAGCACGCAGGCAATGGGAACCATGATCGGCATCTCGTGCAGTGCCATAACAAAGGTGGCATTGGTGACACCGCCTGTGTTCAGCGCCACATTGTAAACGATCATGCCATAGACCATAATTGCAGCCATGACAATGGTAAAGAAGATACGTTCCGGTAAAGTTTTAGGCATTTTGATTCTCCGTTTCTTTTGTGTCTAAATTTTTGCCGCAAAAAAGCCGCCCCGCGAAACTTTCATCTCGCGGGGCGGCGGCGACTACCATTCATTGGTGCTATTTTAGCACAAATCGATCTGACGCATAATACCCTGTGGACACTTTCTCCCGTTTTGCGCAAAATCCTCCACAAACGGCCCGGAACTTCTGGGCAGCTTTGCTGTGACTCTCCCGGCAGCCCTCCCTGCAGGGCACAGAGTTCCTCCCCAAAGGGCCCGATCGCCCGGGCACACCGCACAGAAAGCGGCATTTTGCACGTTCTATCTGCTGTTTTTCAAGAACTGCACAATTTTATATTTCTATCCTTGTGCACTCTGCGAATAGACAAATCAATCAGGAATATGTATAATAAAGCCAGAAACCAGAGAAGTACAGCAGAAGCTCAAGAGAGAGCTAATCCCGCTGACTTGAAGCAGAAAGGAGCGAGACCGATGGTCGATATGGAACCCGCACAGCAGGGACAGGCTGTCGGGATTCGCTGAGAAGCAAAATAGAGGCTCACCACAGACGGGATGTTTCCCCCGTATAAAAACACAACAAAAATGAGCCAGTCTTGAGCATCAAAAATGCGATTACACGACAACCTGTCGATAAACTTAACCCCCAGCGATTCAAATAAATCCGCCGGAGATGATTCCTATGAAGGTATCTTTTGTACGGAGAACATTATTTGAATAGCAAAAAAGGAGTTCTACCAATGTACTAAGTAGTTTGCCCCTGGCGAATCTAACTCGAAAGAATGTGGTAATATGAAATTCATCTTTCGAATCTCGGTGCCGCACTCCATCAGTTAAGAGAAGGGTCAATCCAATGTACTAAGTAATCAGTCCCCTTGAAATAGATTCTCAGTTTCCAGTAGTTTCTAAGGAGAGTCACCCTATGAAACGTTTACTCCGAAAATGAGGAACCCCAAGGAGAAGAGGCTTATGACTCCGAAGAAGTAAGTATCCAGCCGGACGAGGGCTTGCAACCGCCTCGTCCGGCTGGTTTTATTTTGTGCTGTTTTTACCAATAGTCAACACCCGATTTGTGCAAATTTTACGCAGGAAGGTTGAATACCGTCCTTTGTTTTTGCACTTTTCTGTGGTATACTGTGGAAAAAGATGGGAGGTGCATTTCATGGAGTCGTTCGTTTCGTTTTCCACTCTGTTCAACCTTGTGCTGACCGTTATCTGGTTCATCTCCGGCATTCGGGATCTTCAAGGCAAAGACCCGTTCCTCGATCTGCCGTTCAACCAGTATCACCGCGACCCGGAGTACCGCGCCTTCTGGCAGAAAAAGAACGGCGTGTTTTACATGCTCAACAGCATCGCCTTTCTGATCCTAGCTTTCACACCTGTTACATCGCTGATTTACCGTATCATCTTCGGCATCGCCATCGTGGGAGACCTTCTTTATCTTGTCGCTTACGAAAGCTGGAACCATAGTGCGGATTGACAGCCGGAAAGGGGTCACCATGAATTTGAATCTTTCGGACTGGGATTGGCTGAACGCCGCGCTGGGTGTGCTGTTTTTGTACCGCGGCATCCGGGATCTGTACAATGGCACCGGCACCGGATGGAGCAGTGAGGACGAAAAGAAGCACTTCCGCAAATTTTACGGCATTGCTTCGATCCTTTGCGGTGCACTCTATCTGGTCAACACCTTTCTTCCCAGGGTCGAGCCGCTGAATTCCATTTTGATGGTGGCAGCGCTCGTGTTGTGCGCTGCCCTGCTGATCTCGTATCTGTGCTATACTCTGAGCAGGGACGACAAAACCAAAAAGTGAGGGGTTGCTATGGAAGTCATCTTATCGATCTTAACCGCACTTTTCGGCATCGGGTTCGGCATTTTTATGGCGCTGCATCCGGAAGATGCCATTGCCCTGCATGACCGTGGACGGTATACACAGACCGAACCAACGGAAGCGTACATCAAATTGACCCGGCTGGAGGGCATCGGACTTTCGGTGCTCTGTGCCGTGCTTCTGGTGGTTCTGCTGTTCGCACCCCAATAATACTTTGCAGCTTTCCTCTTGCGGATTTTTTCTCACCCTGCTACAATGAGAAAAAACGCAGGAGGTTTTTTTATTATGGTCAAGCATGTGATCCTGTGGCAGCTGAAGGACGAGCTGTCCGATGCCGAAAAAGCCGCCGTCAAGGCAGGCATCAAGGAAGGGCTGGAAGGTCTGGCAGGCAAGGTCCCGGGCCTTGTGGAAGTGCATGTCAACATCAACGGTCTCCCCTCTTCCACCGCCGACCTGATGCTGGACACCACCTTTGAAAGCGCCGAGGCCCTCAAGGGCTACTCCGTCCATCCCGCCCATGTGGCTGTGGCCGACGGCAAGGTGCGGCCCTACACCAAGGCACGGTTCTGTCTGGATTACGAGATTTAATGTTGACAAACCCACCATTTTTGCGTATTATAGACATAACAATGTAAATTGGCTGTGAAGAGAAGAGTACGCACCGTCTGCGCCTGACAGAAAGCCCGAAGGATGGAACCGGGCAGGCCGCGCGATGCCGAAGATGGTCTCGGAGCTGCGCAGGTGAAAATTGAGCCTGCGACGGGTGCGCCCGTTACCGCGCTGCGCCGTGCTTTTTTGCCCGGCAAAAGGCTGCGCCCGCAAGGGTGCGGCGAAGCAAGGTGGTACCACGAAAGTTACAAGCTCTCGTCCTTGTCCGGCTCAGTCCGGCAGGATGAGGGCTTTTTTCGTCCCCCGCCAAATCAGGAAAGGAAGAGTATCAACCTATGAGTGAGCACAAGACATTCTACATCACCACTCCCATCTACTACCCCAGCGACAAGCTGCACATCGGCCACAGCTATACCACTGTCGCCTGCGACGCACTGGCACGCTTCAAGCGGATGCAGGGCTATGACGTCATGTTCCTGACCGGCACCGATGAGCACGGCCAGAAGATCCAGGACAAGGCCGCCGATGCCGGTGTGACCCCCAAGGAGTATGTGGACAAGATCGTAGCCACCGTCAAGGATCTGTGGAAGCTGCTGGACGTCAGCTACGACCGCTTCATCCGCACCACCGACGACTACCATATGGAGTCCTGCCAGAAAATTTTCACCAAGCTGTATGAGCAGGGCGACATCTACAAGGGCGAGTACATCGGCCACTACTGCAAGCCCTGCGAGAGCTTCTGGACCGACAGCCAGCTGGTGGACGGCAAGTGCCCCGATTGCGGCCGCGAAGTGTACGACGCACACGAGGAAGCCTACTTCTTCAAGACCAGCAAGTATGCCGACCGCCTGCTGAAGCTCTACGAGGAGAACCCCCAGTTCATCCAGCCTGAGAGCCGCAAGAACGAGATGATTGCCTTCATCAAGCAGGGCCTGCAGGACACCTGCGTGTCCCGCACCTCCGTGAAGTGGGGCATCCCCGTGCCCTTCGACCCCAAGCACACCATGTATGTGTGGGTGGATGCCCTGAGCAACTATATCTCCGCGCTGGGCTACGGTAACGAAAAATATCACGACTACGACAAGTTCTGGCCTGCCGACCTTCACATGGTGGGCAAGGAGATCCTGCGTTTCCACACCATTCTGTGGCCCGCCATGCTGATGGCTCTGGATCTGCCCCTGCCCAAACGGGTGTTCGGCCACGGCTGGCTGCTGATGAACGGCGGCAAGATGTCCAAGTCCGTGGGCAATGTGGTGGACCCTGTGATCCTGTGCGACCGCTACGGCGTGGATGCCATCCGCTACTTCCTGCTGCGTGAGATTCCCTTTGGCAACGATGGCATGTTCACCAACGAAGCCCTGATCACCCGCATCAACAGCGATCTGGCGAACGATTTGGGCAACCTGCTCAGCCGCACCGTCGCCATGTGCGAGAAGTACTTCGGCGGCACCGTGCACAATGTGGCCGGTACCGAAGCCATTGACACCGAGCTGGAGACCATGGTCAACGAGCTGACTGCAAAGGTCACGGCCGACATGGACAGCCTGACCATCCCGCAGGCCCTGATGGAGATCTTTGCGGTCATCCAGCGCGCCAACAAGTACATCGACGAGACCGCTCCCTGGGCACTGGCCAAGGACGAGGCCAACAAGGCCCGTCTGGAGAGCGTGCTGTACCACCTGTGCGAGGCACTGCGCGTGTGCGGCATCCTGCTGAACGCATACCTGCCCACCACCGCACCCAAGATGATGGAACAACTGGGTCTGGACGCATCTGCTCTGGACCTGACCAAGACCACCTACGGCGTACAGGAGACCTACACCGTGCACAAGGGCGAGGCACTGTTCCCCCGCATCGATGTGGCAAAGGAAATTGCCCACCTGAAGGAAGAGGACGAGAAGCGCAAGGCCGCTGCCGAAGCTGCCAACAAGGCCAAGGCTGAAGCTGAGAAGAAGGCTGCCGCCCCCGCCGAGGAGAGCACCGTGGACTTTACCCACGAGGAAGAGATCGACTTTGACACCTTCTGCAAGGTGGAACTGCGCGTGGCCGAAGTGCGCGCCTGCGAGAACCTGAAGGAAAGCAAGAAGCTGCTGCACCTGACCGTGTTTGACGGCGAGCGGGAGCGCTGCATCCTTTCCGGCATTGCAAAGTGGTTCAAGCCGGAAGACCTGATCGGTAAGAAGATCGGCATTGTGTGCAATCTGGCACCTCGCCCCATGATGAAGGGCAAGTATGTCAGCGAGGGCATGATCTTTGCTGCTGATACCGCCGACGGCGGCTGCTCCATCGCTTTCTACGGCGACGACACCCCCGTAGGCAGCCGCATCCACTGAGCCGCCATGCAGGAAAACAAAACGCTTTCCCGCGCGGAATGGCTGGATAAGATCTTCGGCACGCCGGTGTTCGCCGTGCTGCTGGCCATCTTCTGCAATGTGCTGTGGGGCTCGGCATTCCCGTTCATCAAGCTGGGCTACCGGCTGTTCTCCATTGAGACCGGCAACACCGCCTCCATCTTCTGCTTTGCCGGTGTGCGGTTCATGCTGGGCAGCTTTCTGGTGCTTCTGGGCAGTGTTCTGCTGCAGAACCGCCTGCCCAAGTTCCCCCGCGGCAAAGTGGCAGCGGAGTGCTGTGCTCTGGGCCTGTGGCAGACCACGACCCAGTACGCATTCTATTACATCGCTGTTGCCATGCTCACGGGTGCCTTTGGCGGCATCCTGAACAGCACCCAGAGCTTTCTGGGCGTGATCTTTGCCCATTTCATCTACGGCAACGCCGACCGCATGACCCCTGCCAAAACGCTGGGCTGTGTCATCGGCTTTGCAGGCGTGCTCATCGGCACGCTGGGCAACCACGGCAGCGGAAGCGGCTGGGGCGTGTTCTGCATGATGACGGCCACCGTCATCTTTACTTTGTCCGGCCCGTGGAACAAATCCGTGACCAAAAAAGCAGACAGCTTTGCCGTCTGCTTCATCAACCTGTTCGTGGGCGGTCTGGCACTGTTCGTGCTGGGCACTGTGCTGGGCGGCAGCCTCCATGTGCAAAACGCACTGGCGGTGGTGGTCATGCTGTATCTGGCTTTCATCTGCGGGGCAGGCTATGTGCTGTGGGCCTTGCTGATGAAGAACAACCCGGTCAGCCGCATTGCCATCTTTGGCTTCGTGAACCCGGTGGTCAACGTACTGCTGAGCGCCGTGCTCAACGGCGAACCCCTGTTCCGCTGGCAGTATCTGGCGGCGCTGGTGTTCGTGTGTGTGGGCATCTGGCTGGTGAACAAGGCCCCCGCCAAAAAGGAGAGCAAATGACCGGCCCCATTTTTGACACCCACGCGCACTACAGTGCCCGCGCTTTTGACGCAGACCGCGATTTCCTGCTGGGCAGCCTGCCCGGCAAGGGCGTGGTGGGCGTGTGTGAACAGGCCACCCACTCCGGGGATGCACCCAAAGTGCTGGAGCTGGCGCACCGTTACCCGTGGGTGGTGGCGGCTGTTGGCATCCACCCGGAAAGCCTGCTGCCCGCCGCCGACTGCGGCGAGGAAGGCCCGGCTCCTACGGTCTCGGTGTACGGCGGGGACTGGGCCGCCGAGATGCGCGCTCTGGCCCAGTATTACGAGGACCCCAAGGTGGTAGCTGTGGGTGAGTGCGGGCTGGACTACCACTGGCCTGTGCCCAAGGATGCCCAGCTGGCCATGTTTGAGGCACACATCCGGCTGGCGCTGGAACTGGACAAGCCCATCATCGTGCACGACCGCAACGCCCACGCCGACGTTTACGCCCTGCTGAAAAAATACCAGCCCAAGGGCATCGTCCACTGCTATTCCGGCAGTGCCGATGACGCGGTGTGGCTGGCAAAGCAGGGACTGTTCATCGGTTTTGGCGGGGCGTGTACCTTCAAGGGTGCCAAGCGGGCGGCAAAAGCCATCAGCGCCCTGCCGCTGGAAAGCATCGTACTGGAGACCGACTGCCCCTACATGGCACCGGAGCCGGTGCGCGGCACCCGCTGTGACAGCTCCCTCATCCGCTATGTGGGCGAGTATATCGCCCAGCTGCGGGGCATCTCTGCCGAAGAGGTGTTCCGCACCACAGCCGAAAATGCCCGCCGGGTATACGGGCTGTGATTCGTTTTTCGCAAGTTGCACAGGTTTTTCTCTGTGCTTCTGTATAAATCAACAATCAAAATCCAAACTGTTATAAGGAGAACCTACCATGAAAGCACGTATTCCTAAGCACCGCGAGTTCATCATCAACTTCCCCGACAGCATCGACCAGAACAAGGCCAACGAGGGCTGGGCAAAGCTGCAGCAGATCGTTGAGGACTACAAGAAGGCCCACAATGGCGCTTCCGTCTACGCCCCCACCTTCATCGAGGACTGCGAGGCCGAGGTGAAGAAGCTGCAGGAAGAGTACGGCTTCGAGTACACGGTTGAATACGTTCAGTAATTTCTGATATTTAAAATCCCCTCTGTGCATCTGCGCAGGGGGGATTTGCAGTTTCAGGGGGAACCGCTTTTCCCTGCGGTGCACTTTCCCGCAAAAATACAGCCCCGGCAGACTGCATGGTCTGTCGGGGCTGTGCTTTTCTGTCCGGATCACTTTTCCACTTTACTCAGCAGGATGCGGTCGTTATCCAGATTTTTGCCTGCGTTCTCGCGGAACTTTTCAAGCAGGTCGTCCACAGTCATCCGGCTGCGTTCCTCGCCCTTCACGTCAAAGACGATGCGGCCGGAATCCATCATCAGGGTGCGGTTGCCCAGCTCCAGTGCCTGATGCATATTGTGGGTGACCATCAGGCAGGTGATCTTCTTTTCAGCCACGATGCTCCTGGTCAGCTCCAGTACCTTTTCGGCGGTGGCGGGGTCCAGTGCGGCGGTGTGCTCGTCCAGCAGCAGCAGCTTGGGGGTGACGAGGGTGGCCATGAGCAGGGTCAGCGCCTGCCGCTGGCCGCCGGAAAGCAGTCCCACCGGCTGCTTCATGCGGTCCTCAAGGCCCATATCCAGCAGCGCCAGCTTTTCGCGGAACACTTCCTTGTCCTTGCGGGAGATGCGGGAGAAGATGGCGTGGGGCGCGGTGCCGGCACGCAGATAGGCCAGTGCAAGGTTTTCCTCAATGGTCATGTTGGGTGCCGTGCCCTTGAGCGGGTCCTGAAACAGGTGGCCGATGACCTTGCTGCGCTGGTGCTCCGGCTCAAAGGTGATATCCTGTCCGCCCAGCAGGATGCTGCCCTCGTCGGCGATGAAGCCGCCGGTGATGGCGTTGAACAGGGTGGATTTGCCCGCGCCGTTGGAGCCCACGATGGTGGCAAAGTCCCCGGCTTCCATGTGCAGGCTGACACCGTTCAGGGCCACTTTTTCATTGACCGTGCCGGGGTTGAAAGTCTTGTGCAGATCGTTCAGCTGAAGCATTTCCATCTTACTTTCCCTCCTTGCCGGTGGTCACGCGGCGGCGGCAGGCCCCATGCTTGCGCTGCTCAAAGGCGATTTTTTCCTTGATGGCCGGCATCGAAATGGCGATGGCCACGATGATGGCAGATACCAGCTTCATGGCGGCGGCAGGCACATTGAAGCGCAGGGCCACAGCCACGATAAAACGGTACAGGCAGCTGCCGAACACCACGCCGATGATCCGGCGCAACATGGTGCGCTTACCAAGCAGAGTCTCGCCGATGATGAGGGAAGCCAGTGCGATGGTCACCATGCCGGTGCCCACATTGATATCGCAGCTCTTCTGATACTGTGCCAGCAGGCCGCCGGAGAGGGCGCACAATGCGCCGGAAATGCACAGGCCCACCGTAATGGTGAAAGCCGGGTTAATGCTGGAAGCACGCACCATGGCAGCGTTGTCACCGGTGGCGCGGATGGACAGGCCCAGCCGGGTGCCCAGAAAGCCCAGCATCGCCGCACCGGCAAGCAGGATCATGGCCAGCGCGATGGCCAGCTTATACCAGCCGCCAAGGAAGCTCAGTGAGCCCTTTGCCAGCGAGAAAACAGTGTCGGTCTTGACCAGCGACATGGTGGAGGAAAAGCCCATCACGGCCAGATTGATGGTGTAAAGGCCGGTATTGACGATGATGCCTGCCATGATGCTCTCCACGCCAAGGCGGGTCTGCAGAAAAGCCGTAACAAAGCCGGAGCACACACCTGCCGCCATGGCTGCGAACAGGGCCAGAATGGGGTGGCCGGTCAGTGCTACCTGACAGGCCACGGCGCAGCCCAGCGTGAAGCAGCCGTCAGTGGAAAGATCTGCGATGTTCAGGATGGAATAGCTCAGGAACAGTGCCAGCGCCACCAGGGCATAGATACAGCCCAGTTCCAGCGCCGTCTGTAGGACGTTGAGCGAAAAGATACTCGCCAGCATGTGTGTGCTCCTTTTATGTTTCTTTTTGATTGGACGATTTAAAATGGCCTCCGCTTTTGCTCTGGCCATATTCAGCGGAATTGGGTTTTTATTCGGGATTCAGAAAAGCCTGCGGGCTTTTCTGAATCCCCTTTTCACGAGTAGGGTCGTGACGGAAAACGGCATTTGCAGCGCCGCTTTCTGCGAAAGCGCGGCGCTGTGGGCGGCGTCCTCGCCCTCTCAGGCGCTTACGCGCCAGCTCTCCCAAAGGGAGAGCCTCTGGCAAAGCTGCACACTTTGCAATTGAATCGAAAACTTTTCCTAGAACCGCCAAAAGCTCCCCCTTCGGGGGAGCTGGCAAAACCGTCAGGTTTTGACTGAGAGGGTACTTTTTTAAGAGAAGTTCTCTGCGGTGGTTACTTCCACGATCTCGGTGCAGTAGGACTTGAAGGCTTCCTTCACGGTGTCGAGGTCAAGGCCCAGCGCTTCGCAGGTCTCGGTGTTGATGGTGACGATACCGTTATCAAAGGTCTGGTAGGGCAGGTCTGCAGTGGTCTTGCCCTCGCACAGCAGCTCTGCCACCATATCGGCAGTGGCTTCGCCCAGCTGGACGTAATCCACGCCGTAGCCCACAAAGGCCCCGTTCAGTGCAAAGCTGTCGGCACCGGTGTAGTGCTGCACGCCTGCCTCGGTAAAGGTCTCGTAGATGGACAGCTCTGCGGTCATCACGGTGTTGTCGGTGGGGGTGAACACGGCCTTGACGCCGGAAGCGATCAGGGCTTCGGCAGCCATCTGCACCTCAGCGGTGGTGGTGCCGTTCTTCTCAATGTACTTGATGCCGTTGGCATCGCAGAAAGCCTTTGCATCGGCAATGGCCTGGGTGGAGGCATCCTGACTCAGGTCGTACAGCAGGCCGATGGTGTCAATATCCGGGTTGACAGCGGTGATCAGGTTCATGATGGCCTCGGTGTTCAGTGCGTCGGAGGTGCCGGTGATGTTCTCCTCGCCGTCAAAGCCTGCAGCGGCGGGGTCGGTGACAGCAGAGTAGACAACGGGGATATCGGTATCCTCCACAGCGGCCAGCATGGTTGCGGCGGTGGGGGTAGCCACAGCCACGATCACATCCACGCCGTCCCCTACGAGGTCGGCACCGATCTGGTTCAGGTTGGACTGGTCAGCCTGTGCATTTGCGTAGTAGTCGGCGTAGTCGAAGGTAACGCCCTTCTCTGCCCCCAGCTCATCCAGACGGCTCTCCACAGATTCCACGATCTGGTTGAGGGAAGCATGATCCACATAGTTGACGATGCCCACCTTGAAGGTCTGGCCGCCCTCGGCTGCTGCGGAAGCGGCAGCGGAAGAAGCAGTGGAAGATGCAGCCACGGTGCTGGAAGCGGAGCCGCCGCAGCCGGTGAATGCCAGTGCAGAAACGGCGGAAGCAGCCATAGCGGCCTTGAGGAAGCTGCGGCGGGAGATCATGGTAACGTTTTTCATAATAGCAAACTCCTTTCCCGGAGCGGGCGGCAAAAGTAAAAGACCCGCTCCCTTTGCGGGACGGGTCTTACAAATAAAAAACGACCCTGTCCCTGTGTGTTATCCACAAGGACAGGATCGGTAAAGTTCGATTCTGCGGTGCCACCTTGCTTGCCCTGCTTTGCAAAATGCAGAGCCTCTCACGGAGAGCCAACACTCCCCTGTCCTGTAACGGAGACTTCCGTCCAAAGCTACTAAGGCTTGCTGCCCATTTGCCCGGCCCTCGGCGGCCCACGAAGCTCTGCCCCGCTCTCGCCCGTTTTCACTGTCCGGGCTCACTGAAGATGCGCTGTGCAGGTTCTCTTCCGCCTCATCGGTTTGATTGCATTATACACTTTATTGGCATAAAGTCAAGGGGAAATTTCAAAAATTTCTTTTTTCTACAGCACAAAGTCATTCTTCCGTGCATCAGGCCCGCTTTGTGCGGCGCTTGCGCCAGACGAAGTACGCCGTGTACGCCAGCCATACCACAATGCCGCCCAAAGTCAGCGCACGGCTCAGCCGGATGCCGTCGGGCTGGTAGACAAAATCGATGCTGTTTTCACCTGCCGGGCACAGCACAGCCATCAATCCCTCGTCCACCTCCACAATGTCGGCCTCCTGCCCGTTGACATAGGCCGTAAAGCCGTCATCGTAAGGCACCGAGAAGAACACGAGTTTCTCTTTTTCCAGCGTGATCTCGGCGTGGAAGCCCGAATTGTTCATCTGGAACACACTGGCAGCCGTGGCACGGCGCTCGCGGCAGTCCTGCACGTAGGACTCATAGTACAGCTCCTCCCGTCTGCCTTCCGGCAGATGGGTGAGGTACTTGCCGTAGACTGCAGCATCCTCGTCGGTAAGCACCAGTGCACGCATCAGGAGGTTTGCGCGGGTGGCCTTGGCTGTTTCTTCGTACTCGGTCTGGGTGAGGTAATAATCATAGGCAAAGCCCATGGGCACGTAGTTCGTGTTGCGGTAGACCGCATAGCCGTCCTTTGCAAAGGCATATTCCCAGCCGTCGTCGGCTTCGTTTTCAAAGTCGGTCTGCTTTTCCGGTGTGGTGATAAGGTACTCCACACTCAAAAGGCCCCGCAGTGCATAATTGGAAAGCTCCGGCTCACTGCGCACATCCCGCTTGACCCCCAGCGCCGGGTAGAAGCTGAGGATGCTGGGGGCTGCCGTGCTGCCAAAATACTGCAGGCAGCTCTTATCCAGCCACATGCCGATGTTGTCGTGGATCTTGTACGTATCCACGCGGTAATCGCCTTCGGACAGGTCGTTTTTCAACAGCAGGGCGCTTGTGTCCTGCTTCACAAGGTCACTGTCGGTATACCACTGGCCGAACTTGCCAATGCCGATGTGCACCACGCTGAACAGGAAGGCAAACGCCAGCACTGCCGCCGTCATGCGCTGGGCAAAGCGGCTGTCGCCCCGCCACTTCTGGCAGAGATAGCGGTACAGCAGCAGGCCCAGCAGGCCAAAGCCCAGCACCGCACAGTACTGACCGGGGTTCTTGAGCACGCCGAACGACCAGCTGCCGGTGTCGCTGTCCTGCACCGGCACCACCGCAAAGGCCACCGTGGCGATCATCAGCCAGCTGATGCCGCGGGCCGGGCTGTCCAGATCGGTGTTGTGGTCTTCCAGCGCGTTCACGGTCATTGCGGCCAGCACCAGCACCGGCATATAGTACCAGCGCGCATAGTAGCTGGAATTGAGGGCGTAGAACGCACTGTTCAGGATGGGCACCAGTGCGAACACGGCGCAGGTGCCCACGATGCGCTTTTTACTGTCGCCGCACTTTGCTTTCCAGTAGGCCACGGCACCGGCCAGACTGCACAGCGGCAGATAGGCCGACATGCTGGTCCACTTGATCACGCCCTCCGACCAGATGGAGGTGAGGTAGGGAGAATCCGGCGGCATGATCCAGCTGACGAGAATTGCAAGGTACTGCTGCACCTTGCTGTAGGTCAGAAAGCCCCAGCCGGAGGAAAGGTCGATGGTGCGCGGGTTCTGCAAAATGGAGAGCACCGCAGGCACCAGCAGGATGCTGCCCATGGCAGCGCCCAGCAGGCTTTCAAAGGCCAGCAGCCCGAACTTTTTTGCAGTGAGACGGAAGTCCCTTGTGCTGAGCTTGCAGATGAAGTAGATGGCCAGAAACACCACCTGACCGATGAAGAAGAAGTAGTTGTTGACAAGGTTCACCGCCACCCAGAACGCAAACCAGCTGCGACGGTCGTTGTAAAGGGCCTCGTCCAGCGACCACAGCAGATACGGGAACAGCGCCACCACATCTACAAAGTGGTTGAAGAACACATTGTATACCGTAAAGCCGGAGAAGGTATACAGACAGGCTCCCAGCACGGCGTAGTCGATATTTTTGACGTAGCGGCGCAGATACAGGTACGCACCGCCGCCCGCCACGGCAAACTTGAGCACCAGCAGCGGTACCATGAGGTAGGGCAGCCACCCCTGCGGGAAGAGCAGCGAGAACCAGAAGAACGGCGAGCCGTACAGGTAGAACGAATAGGCGTTCATCACGCCGCTGCCAAGGTCGGTAGCCCATGAGAAGGTATTGTGCACCGAGGTGAACGCACTGTCCGGGTAGCCTGCGCCCTTGATAAAGCCGTTCATATAGCGGTAAAAGCTGATCTGCTGGCTGTTGAAATCGCCTGCATAGTGGAAAAAGCCGCCGTCGATGATATAAAACGGCAGAAAGAACAGGGCCGCCGTGAGGGCACACAGGCCCACCGTCAGCCAGAATTTATCCTTTTTTTGTCCCAGCAGCTGCGGCTGCCGGGCAGTACCAGACCGCTCCATGGTTTCCTCTTTTCTCTGCCAAAGCGGCAGAAAGTTGGTTTATTTTAGTATAGCACGAACACTGCACAGAAAAAAGGGCTTGACAACGCTCTGCCAGACAGGTATGTTGGAGAAAAAAGGAGGAAGCTGCCATGCTGTACCCGTTCAGTGCCCTGCTGGCGCGCATGAAATACATTACCCGCTGGAGCCTGATGCACTCCACCCGGGCCGAATCTCTCAGCGAGCACACCTGCGATACCGCCCTGCTGGCCCACATGCTTTGCCTGATCGCACGGCGGTACACCGGCACGCCCTGCCGCCCCAAAACGGTAGCAGTGGCGGCGCTGTACCACGACGCGCCGGAGATCATTACCGGCGACATGCCCACACCGGTCAAGTACAGCAGCCCCACCCTGCGGGATGCCTACAAGGCGTTGGAAACCGAGAGCGTGCGCTGCATGACCGGCCTTCTGCCGGACGAGTTGAGCGAAGAGCTGTCCCCGTTCATCTCCGGGGAACTGCTCACCGCCGAGGAAAAGCGCCTGCTGAAGGCCGCCGACCGGCTGAGCGCCCTCATCAAATGCACGGAGGAGCAGCGCAGCGGCAACCACGAGTTTGACGCGGCGCTGGCCCAGCAGAAAGCGGCCCTGCAGGCCATGCACTGCCCGGAAGCCGACTGGTTCATAGAGCACTGTCTGCCCTGTTACACCCAGAATCTGGATGAGCTGACCCGGCAGCAGTAATATTCCCCTTACGGAAACGGCACCTCGCGCACGTCGTCCGGGTCGATGCCCGCTTTGCGCTGTTCTTCAAAAACAGCATCGATCAGCTCGTCCAGATCTTCCAGATGGGTCAGGGTGCAGCAGTAGCGGCGCAGATTGGCCGCGCCTTTCAGCCCCTTCATATAGTGCATGGTCTGAGAGCGGGCCTGCGGCATGGCGACGAACTCGCCCTTCTGCTCCACCATCTCCTCCACCTGACGGCGCAGCGCATTCATGCGGGCCTGCAGGTTGGGTGCCTTGGGTGCAGGCAGGCCTTCAATGGCGGCGTTCACCCGCTCAAAGAGCCACGGGTCGCCCAGCGCGCCCCGGGCGATCATCACGCCGTCACAGCCGGTGGCCTGCATCATCTCCACCGCATCCTCTGCCGAGTGGATGTCGCCGTTGCCCAGCACCGGCACTCTGACGGCATCCTTCACCCGGGCAATGATCTCCGGGTCGATGCCGGGGGTGTACATCTGCTCCCGGGTACGGGCGTGCACCGCAATGAGGGCTGCGCCGGCCTGCTCACAGGCCTTGGCACACTCCACTGCAGTGATGTGGTCGGCATCCCAGCCCTTGCGCATTTTCACGGTGACAGGCCGTTTTGTATTTGCCACAACCTGCTCCACGATGCGCCCGCAGCGGTCCGGGTCCAGCATCAGCTTGCTGCCTGCGCCGCCGGAAACGATCTTGGGGGCCGGGCAGCCCATGTTGATATCCACAAAGTCGAACTCGTACTGTTCGATGGCGGCGGTGGCTTCGCCCATGATCTCGGGCACTTCGCCAAAGATCTGCACGCCATAGGGTGCACCGTTGGGTTCGGCCTTGAGCAGGCTCACCGTCTTGTGGTCGCCGTACACCAGCGCCCGGCTGGACACCATTTCGCTCACAGTAAAGCCTGCACCGTGCTGGGCCATCAGGCGGCGGCAGGGTGCATCCGTAAAGCCCGCCATCGGGCCGAACACCGCCCGGTGCGGCAGGATGATATTGCCGATTTTCAAAGGTTCCATTGGTTGTTCCTCGCTGTTATCGAAAAAAGCTCCCCCGCAGGGGAGCTGGGTATTACCGTGCGAATCCTTTCGGGTACGGCATAAGCCTCCCTCACTGAGGGAGGTGGCATCGCCGCAGGCGATGACGGAAGGAGTTCCTGTAGAAAACTCCCTCAGTCTCGCATTCGCTCGACAGCTCCCTCAATGAGGGAGCCTTTTTTACATCTTCTCCGGCACGTTGATCTTGAACATGGTCAGCACGTTGAAGATGGCATTCTTCACGCCGATGCACAGGGCCAGACGTGCCTGCTGCACAGCGGGGTCTGCACCCTGAATGCGGCAGTTGCCGTAGAAGCGGTGGAAGGCGCTGGCCAGATCAATGACAAAGCGGTTGATGCGGCTGGGGTCGTACTTTTCTGCCGCCATGACGATCTCCTGCGGGAAGGCTGCCAGCATCCGGATCAGATCCATCTCGGAAGGCTCGGTGAGCAGGGTGGCATCCACCTTCTCGGCACCGGCAAACTGCACGCCCTCGCTCTCCATCTTTTTCAGGATGGAGCAGATGCGGGCATGGGCATACTGCACATAGTACACGGGGTTATCGTTGTCGGTCTTGACAGCCTGATCGAGGTCAAAATCGATGCCGCTGCCTGCGTCGTGCATATTGAACAGGAAGCGTGCGCTGTCGATGGGCACCTCTTCCAGCAGGTCGGTCAGAGTGATGGCATTGCCGGTGCGCTTGGACATCCGCACAGGCTGGCCGTCGCGCATCAGGTTGACCATCTGCATCAGCACAACGTCCAGATCTTCGCCGTTCAGGCCGATGGCATCCATGGCACCCTTCATGCGGGCCACATGTCCGTGATGGTCTGCACCCCAGACATCGATGGCCTTGGCAAAGCCGCGGGTGGCCAGCTTGTTGTAGTGGTAGGCGATATCGGCGGCAAAGTAGGTAGGGATGCCGTTGGCGCGGACGAGCACTTCGTCCTTGGCTTCCTCCTCGGTTCCGTCCTCGGTCTTTTTCTTGTTCACCGTGCCGTACTTGGCAGCGTACTGGGCGCTGCGGTACATGATGGCACCGTCCTCCGCCTTATAGCATGCGCCCAGCTCCAGCAGCTTATCCACCACGGCCTTCACCGCGCCGGACTCGTGCAGGGTGCTCTCATGGAACCACACATCGTAGTCGATGCGGTACTTGCCCAGATCGCGCTTGAGGGCAGCAATGTTCTTGGGCAGAGCGTAGGCCACCAGTGCGTCCTTCAGGGCGGCAAAAGCCTCGCTCTCGAACAGAGTCTCCTCGTCCATCCCCTTGCAAGCGGCAACGTACTTGTCGCCGTTCAGCTCTGCAAACTCACCGGCCAGCACCTTGATGTCGCCGCCCTGATAGCACTCGGCGGGCAGCGGATAGGCTTCCTCGCCGCAGTACTTCTGCAGGTAGCGCACGGCAAGGCTCTTGCCGAACTTCTGGATCTGGTTGCCGGCATCGTTGATATAGAACTCACGGGTCACATCATAGCCGGACCAGTCCAACACAGCGGACAGACAGTCGCCCAGAGCACCGCCGCGGGCGTTGCCCATGTGCATGGGGCCGGTGGGGTTGGCGGAAACGAATTCCACATTGTACTTGGCACCCTTGCCGTGATCGGTGCGGCCATACTCCTTGTTGGAGCAGGCACCCAGCACCACACTGGCCCAGAAGGACGGAGCCAAAAACAGGTTGATGAAGCCGGGGCCAGCCACTTCCACCTTGGCAAACACACTGTTCTCGATGGAGGGCAGATGTGCCAGCAGCGCATCCGCGATCATCTTGGGAGCCTTGCGCCAGCTGCGTGCACCGGCCATGGCGATGTTGGAGGCGATATCGCCGTTTTTGGTATCGGCGGGGATCTCCACGATGAAGGCGGGCAGCTCAGCTTCCGGCAGAGCACCATCGGCCATGGCGGCCTTGGCAGCAGCGGTCAGCAGAGCGCGTGCCTCGTCCAGCGCAGCCTGACGGGGGTTATAGTTCTGGTAGATCTTTTCAAATTCAGTCATTGGTCTGGTTCCTTTCACAGTCTGGGAAATATCTCAGTTTACGTGGGTCACGGTCACTTCAAGGCGGTTGCGGCTCACAAGCTCGGCGCTGTTGGCATCCAGCAGGTAGCCGAACTTTGCGGTGCCGCCCTTCTCGGTCAGGCCGCACTCGATCTCGTCGGCGGTCACGCCCAGCGTCATGGAGCCGTAGCCTGTCTCGTAGTGGCAGAGGTTGCGCTTGCCTTTTTCGATCAGCAGCTGGGTGCCGGCCCCGCCGCCCTTGCCAAACCGCAGCATCGCCACGCGGCTGCCGTCGGCGGCAATTTTCAGGGTGGTGGTGCAGCCCTCGTAGCCGGTGGTCTCGGTCTCTTTATAGGTAATGTAGTAGCTGCCGCCCTTCTGCACGAACTGGCCGCGGGTCATCAGCTCCACAAACTCTTCCTTTTCTTCCTGCTCCACAGGCTCTTTCACATGCTGCTCAATGCGGCTCTTGATGCGGATGATATAATCTTCCTTCAGCGGTTTGCTCACGTTTTTCTGTCCTTATCAATATTTATCAATGGCGATCTGATCCACCGGGCCGCCCTTGTACTCGCCCAGGAACAGGTCTGCCGTCTGCACAAAGCTGTCCGGCACATCGCTCACGTAGAAGTGCGCCTGACCCTCGTGCTCCTGTGCAGCGCGCAGGCCGCGCTCGGAGAGCATCTGTTCCAGATGGTGGGCGGCGGTCTTGGCCGGATCCACCAGCGTCACGCTTTGGCCCATGAACTCGCCGATCATGGTCTTGAGCAGCGGGTAGTGGGTGCAGCCCAAAATCAGGGTGTCCACACCGGCCTCACGCACCTCGGTCAGGTACTGAGCGATCACCAGCTTCGTCACCTGCTGTCGGCTCTCCTCGCTGTGATCCACGTAACCGGCCTCCACCAGCGGCACGAACAGCGGGCAGGCCTGCGCGGTGATCTCCACCCCCGGCACCAGCTGACGCAGCAGCTTTTCGTAGCTGCGAGAGCGGATGGTGGCAGCGGTGCCGATCACGCCGATGCGGCGGTTGCGGGTAGCAAAGGCTGCTTCCCGGGCGGCAGCATCCACCACGCCCAGATATGGCACCGGCAGCTTTGCCGCTTCTGCAGCCGGGTAGGTACTGGACACGGTGCCGCAGGCCGCCATGATGCACTTTACATTTTTAGAAAGCAGGAATGCCACGTCCTGACGGGCATACTGCAGGATGGTCTCCGGGCTGCGGCTGCCATAGGGCACGCGGCCGGTATCGCCAAAATAGATGATCTCCTCGTGGGGCAGGCGCTTGCGCAGCTCCCGCACACCGGTCAGGCCGCCAAGGCCGCTGTCGAATACGCCGATCGGGCGGTTATCCATGCTGCTTTTCCTTCCTTTCCAGCGCCAGCGCGATCAGCCGGTCGATGAGCTGCGGCACCGGCAGGCCCTCGTGCTCCATCAGCTTGGGGTACATGCTGATGGACGTGAAGCCCGGGAAGGTGTTGATCTCGTTGATCAGCACCCGGCCAGTACCCTTTTCCACAAAGAAATCGCAGCGGGCAAGGCCCTCGCAGTTCAGGGCAGTGTAGGCCATGGCGGCGTAGGTCTTCACCTCGTCCAGCTTTGCTTCCGGCAGGTGAGCCGGGATGACGGTCTGGCTCACGCCGTTCTTGTACTTGTCGTCGTAGGTATAGAACTCGGCACCGGCAAGGATCTCGCCCGGACGGGTCGCCACGGCGGGGTCGGAGCCGATCACGGCGCACTCCACTTCCTGACCGTCCACAAAGGCTTCAAACACCACCTTGCGGTCATTTTCCAGTGCAAGGTCGATGGCCTTTTTCAGCTCGTCACGGCTGGACACCTTGGAGATGCCCACGCTGGAACCGGCGTTTGCGGGCTTGACGAACACGGGCCAGCCCAGCTTCTTTTCCACACCCTCGCACACGCCTTCCAGATCGGATTCGATCTCCCAGCGGTCGGCAGCCAGCCACTTGGTATGGGGCACGCCGTTGGCTTCAAACAGAGCGTTGGCCACGGCTTTGTCCATGCACACCGCGCTTGCCAGCACGCCGCAGCCCACGTAGGGGATGCCGGCCAGCTCCAGCAGGCCCTGCACCGTGCCATCCTCGCCCCACAGGCCGTGCAGCACCGGGATGACCACATCCACATGCACTTTTTCCACATGGCCTTCCGGGGTGAACAGGATCATGCCGTGGTCGGCGCGGTCCGGACTGATGACGCAGGCCATGTTGCCTGCCAGCTCTTCCCAGCTGCCATCGGCCATCTGGGCGGCCGTGGCCTCGGTGTACAGCCAGCGGCCCTCCTTGGTGATGCCCACAGTGAGCACCTCATATTTTTCACGGTCAATGTTGTTGACGAAGTTGCCCACAGAAACGCGGCTGACCTCGTGCTCGCTGGACATACCGCCGAACAGCAGCACAACGCACATTTTTTCAGACTGCATGATAACTCTCTCCTATTTACAAAGCCCAAGACCTGGGCGGGATATAACCGGTAAAAATGCCGTTCTGGCTTATTATACAATATCTATGCGCGCGATGCAAGCAGAATGCCAAAAAGCTGCCGGTGGGTAAAAGAGATATTTTTCAAAAAAACTTTCCAAAAATCGAAGATTTCCGCTTGACGGATGGAAAAGTGCGTGGTACAATGATATCACCTCTTTTGCGGGGTTATTAAGTGCGCCTGTTTTACAGGTACCACCCGCAACCCGAGGGAGGTTCAAAACAACCGTTATAATGGAGGTGTCAACAAATGACCGTTAAAATCACTCTGGCCTGCACCGAGTGCAAGCAGCGCAACTACAACACCACGAAGAACAAGAAGAACAACCCCGATCGTCTCGAGATGAAGAAGTATTGCCGTTTCTGCAAGAAGCACACCGTTCATCGCGAAACCAAGTAAGAAAGGCGGACGCATCATGGCAGACAAAACCGAGAACAAGCCGGGCTTTGTGGCCAGAGCAAAGGCCGCTGTGAAGAACTTCTTTGGCAAGTGTGCCAAGTTCTTCCGCGACACCAAGAGCGAGCTGAAGAAGGTGGTGTGGCCGTCCAAAGAGGACGTTAAGACCAACACCATCGTCGTGCTCGTGACCGTCGCCATCGCAGCGGTCGTGATGATCCTGCTGGATGCCATCTTCGGCGGCATCCTGGGCCTGATCATCGGCGCCTGAGAATCATCTTGAAACGGAGGGCAGACCAAAATGGAAGAACAATCCAATGAGGCACTTTGGTATGTAGTGCATACCTATTCCGGCTATGAGAACAAGGTCGCGAACGACCTGCAGACCATGGTGGAGAACCGTCATCTGCAGGATCTGATCTGCGATATCAAGGTTCCCGTCGAGATGGTTCCCGAAATTGACAAGAACGGCAAGCAGAAGATGGTGGAGCACAAGCTCTTCCCCGGCTACGTTCTGGTCAAAATGGTGATGAACGACGATACCTGGTACGTGGTGCGCAATACGCGCGGCTGCACCGGCTTCGTCGGTCCCGCATCCAAGCCCGTTCCCCTCTCTGCTGAAGAAGTAGAGAAGATGGGCGTGGAAAAGGCTGCACCTCTGGCAGTCGACTTCAACGTCGGCGACACCGTGCAGATCACCGCCGGTCCTCTGGAAGGCTTTATGGGCCTTGTGGAGGAGATCGATACCGAGAACTTCAAAGTGAAGCTCAAGGTCAACATGTTCGGCCGCGAGACCCCCGCAGAGGTGGAGATCGGTCAGGTCGAGCTGCCGTAACCAACCGGCACAAATCGTTTACCAAGGTAAGACCGCAGTGCGGTTCTTATAGAGCGTGTGCACTGTGCACATGCTCGTGGGAGGCACGGAGACACCGTGCCGCAACTCACCACAGATTTTTGGAGGTGCATTTATTATGGCACAGAAAGTTACTGGCTACATTAAGCTGCAGATCGAGGCCGGCAAGGCAACTCCGGCTCCCCCTGTTGGCCCTGCTCTGGGTCAGAAGGGTGTCAACATCATGGCATTCACCAAGGAGTTCAACGAGCGTACCAAGAACCAGATGGGTTATGTGATCCCCGTCGTCATCACTGTGTATGCTGACCGCTCCTTCAGCTTCATCACCAAGACTCCTCCGGCAGCCGTTCTGATCAAGAAGGCAGCTGGCATCAACACCGCTTCCGGCAAGCCCAACAAGGAAAAGGTCGCTTCTCTGACCGCCGCTCAGGTGGAAGAGATCGCCAAGACCAAGATGCCCGACCTGAACGCTGCTTCTCTGGAAGCTGCATGCAGCATGGTTCGCGGCACCTGCCGTTCCATGGGTGTCACCGTCGAGGGCTGAGACATAAACAGTGGGAGGGCATAAAACTGCCCGCATGACCACACAGGAGGATATACAATGAAACATGGCAAGCACTATGTCGACGCTGCAAAGCTGGTCGATTCTACTAAGGCATATGATGTGAACGAGGCTCTGGAGCTGGCTTGCAAGACCGCTTCTGCCAAGTTCGACGAGACCGTTGAGCTGCACGTCCGTCTGGGCGTTGACGGCCGTCACGCTGACCAGCAGGTCCGCGGCGCTGTCGTTCTGCCCAACGGCACCGGCAAGACCGTCCGCGTCTGCGCAATCGCCAAGGGTCCCGCAGCTGCCGCTGCTGAGGCTGCTGGCGCTGATATCGTCGGTGATGACGAGCTGATCGCAAAGATCGCCGGCGGCTTCATGGATTTCGACGTTGTCGTGACCACTCCCGATATGATGGGCCGCGTTGGCCGTCTCGGTAAGGTCCTGGGCCCCCGCGGCCTGATGCCGAACCCCAAGGCCGGCACCGTTGCTCCCGACCTGGGCAAGGCTGTTTCCGCGGCCAAGGCTGGTAAGATCGAGTACCGTCTGGACAAGCAGAACATCATCCATGTGCCCGTGGGCAAGGCTTCTTTCGGTGCAGAGAAGCTGTACGCCAACCTGGACACTGTGATGGAGGCTATTGCCAAGGCAAAGCCCGCTGCAGCAAAGGGTACCTACTTCAAGAGCGCTACCATCGCCACCACCATGGGCCCTGGCATCCGTCTGAACACCCTGAAGTACGGTGTCTGATTTGAAGTTCTGATCGTTTTTCTGCCGTTCGTATGGGCGGCAGAAAAATTTTGTCAGAAAATTTCAAAAAAGACTTGACAACTCCGCACGTTTGCGGTAAAATAATCATGCTGTTTTTGAGACAGCAGGTACTGGAGTCCAGTGTAAGGCTATGCCGCCTGCCGAGAAACGTGCGTAAAGTTGTTTTATGCCTCTTTCTCGACCAAGTGCGGGAAAGAGGCTTTTTTCATACTTGCTCCGGTTTTCGATACAAGTTTTTGAAACGAGGTGAAACCGAATGCCCAGTGCAAAGATTCTTTCTGAAAAGCAGGCTTATGTCGCTGATCTGAAGGCAAAGTTTGAGAGTGCGGTTTCCGGCTGCGTCGTCGCTTACGGCGGCATTAACGTCGAGAACGACACCAAGCTCCGTAAGGAGCTGCGTGAGGCAGGCGTCGATTACATGGTCGTGAAGAACACCATGCTGCGTCTGGCTGTCAAGGGTACCTCTCTGGAGGGCCTGGCTGAGCAGTTCAAGGGCGATACTGCTATCGCTTTTGCTCACGAAGCGGATCCCATGTCCGCTGCCCGCATCCTGTGCAAGTATCAGGATGGCGATAAGTCCAAGAAGTTCGTCGTGAAGGCTGGCTTCATGGAAGGCAAGGTCATGGACGCTGCCGAGACCAACGCAATCGCAAAGCTGCCCAACCGCGAAGGCATGCTGTCCATGTTCGCAGGCGCCCTCACCAGCACTCTGTCTGGTCTGGCCGTTGCAATGCAGGCTTATGCCGACAAGCAGGAGGAGCCTGCAGCCTGATTGCTGCATGACCGCTGCTTAAACAAAACAAGAAACTAACAAACAAAACCATTGATATTGGAGGGTTACTACTATGGCTTCTGAGAAGATTACTGCCATCATCGACTCCGTTAAGGAGCTGTCCGTTCTGGAGCTGAAGGAACTGATCGACGCTTACTGCGAAGAGTTCGGTGTTTCCGCTGTTGCTGCTGCTGCTCCCGCTGCTGCTGGCGCTGCTGCTGCCGCTGAGGAAGAGAAGACTGAGTTCGACGTCATCCTGGCTGAGGCTGGCGCTACCAAGATGCAGGTCATCAAGCTGGTGAAGGAGATCACCGGTCTGGGCCTGAAGGAAGCTAAGGCTATCGTCGATGGCGCTCCCAAGGCTGTCAAGGAGAAGGTCTCCAAGGCTGAGGCTGAGGACATCCAGAAGAAGCTGACCGAGGCTGGCGCTAAGGTCGAGATCAAGTAATTGAACCTCTTCTGAGAGTCGTTCATTCTTGAACAATGAGGTGCCCGTACCGAAAGGTGCGGGCATCTTTTTTTGTTGTGCAAAATTATTAGCAGCCTCGCCCTCTCCGTCATTGCTGACGCAATACCACCTCTCCCAAAGGGAGAGGCCTTGGCATGGCGGCAGAGTTTCCGGCTTAAGTGCAAAGTGTGCGGAAGAGCTGAAGGCTTCCCCCGGTCGGGGGAGTCTGTCAAAGAGAGATGTTTTAGCAGTCCGCGCAGACTTCATCTTTTTGCCAAGGGCTCTCCCTTTGGGAGAGCTGCCGAACAAAGTGAGGCTGAGAGGGCGAGCCCGTAATCCAAATGCAATTCGCCTTTTCTGCATTCAAAAACTATGTTATACTATCCTCAACAGGAGGAACGGCAGAGCCTTCACCCCCCTCTGCCGCAAAAAGAGAGTTTATGGAACACCGCAACTGGAACAAAAACAACATCCGCACTTCCCTTTTGGGTTACGGCTGTATGCGTTTTCCCACCAAAGCTGACGGCACCATTGACGAAGAGCGCGCCGAAGCGCTGCTGAACACCGCTAAGGCCGCCGGTGTCAACTACTTCGATACTGCCTATCCCTATCACAACGGCCAGAGTGAGCCGTTTGTGGGCCGCGTGATTGCCAAATGGGACCGCAGCAGCTTTTATCTTGCCACCAAAATGCCGCTGTGGAACTGCAAAAGTCTGGACGATGCCAAGCGTATTTTTGAAGAGCAGTTCCAGCGTCTTGGCGTGGACTACATCGATTTCTACCTGCTGCACTCCCTGCACAAGGCCCGGTACGAAACCGGAAAGGCTATGGGCCTTGTGGACTGGCTGTGGCAGCAGAAGGCCTCAGGGCGCATCCGGAACTTTGGGTTTTCCTGCCACGACAACGCCGCCGGGTTTGAGTACATTCTGCGCGACCAGCCATGGGATTTCTGCCAGCTGCAATACAACTACCTTGATCGGGACGACCGCGCCGAGGAGATCTCCGGCGATCACGGCTATCAGCTGACCGAGGAGTGCGGCGTGCCCCTCATCATCATGGAACCCGTCAAGGGCGGCACGCTGGCCTCCCTGCCTGCAGACGCCGCCGCACCGCTGCACGCCCTGCGTCCAGACGCCACCGATGCGTCGTGGGCGCTGCGCTGGGTGGGCAGCCACAAAAACGTGCACGTCATCCTCTCCGGCATGAGCGCCGAGGAGCAGCTGACCGACAACCTCGCCACCTTTGCCCCCTTTGAGCCGCTCTCCCCTGCCGAAAAATCCGCTGTGGAAAGCGTAGCCAACGAGCTGCACCGCCGCATCAAGATTGGCTGCACCGGCTGCCGGTACTGTATGCCCTGCCCCATGGGGGTGGACATCCCGGACAATTTCAGCATCTGGAACAAGCTGGGCATGTTCGGCCAGAAGGACGCCATCAAAGCCCAGTGGACCACCTGCTTCCCGGACAGCGAAAAGGCCCTGCACTGTGTGCGCTGCGGTAAGTGCGAAGCCGTCTGCCCGCAGAAGCTGCCCATCCGCGATTCTCTGGCACAACTGCAAAAGGAGCTGGACGCACTGTAACTCCTTCCGTCATCGCTGCGCGATGCCACCTCCCTCAAAGAGGGAGGCTTTAAGGCCCCATCTCTGAGGGGGCTGTCGCCGCAGGCGGCTGGGGGAGTTTCATAACAAAAAAGACCGTCACACGTTTTTCGTGCAACGGTCTTTTTTATGCAGTTCTTACCACAAACGGATGACCTTGATCACGCTTTCAGCCTTATCGCGGGCCAGCTCCAGATGGCGCTGCAGGGAATCTGCAGCACTGTCCCAGTTGTCGGCCAGAGCGGCATCCAGAATTTCCAGATGTTCGTCACAGGTCTGCTCCTGATTGATCATGCTCACCTTGCCGGTCATGATGCGGAAGCGGGTGTTCAGACCGGTGATGCGGTCATACGCCGAACGCAGGTACTTGTTGGGCAAAGTGCTCATGAGCAGTTCGTGGAACTCATCGTCCGACTCGCAGAAGTCGGTGATGCTGTCCGGGTGATGCATCAACTCGGCAAATGTCTCCAGCTGTTCCCGCGGGATGCCGCTGCCATAAGTACGCAGGGCGTAAGGCTCCACCAGCAGGCGCATCTCGAACATGCTGTGCACGTCCTCCTCGGTGATGCCGGAAACCATCAGGCCCTTCTTGGGCAGAATGGTGATCAGGCCTTCCTGCTCCAAGCGGCCAAGAGCATCCCGCATAGGGGTGCGGCTGATGTTGCCCATCTCGGCACAAAGCTTCTGCTCGTTCAAAAACTCGTTGGGCCGGTACTCGCAGTTCAGGATCTTGGTCTTAAGGTACTGGTATGCCTGCAGCTTCAGGCTCGGTTTGGTCTGCGACTCCATTTCTTTCATGTTCTGCACAACTCCTATTCCCTTTTCCCTTGCAAAGAAAAAGGTTCTTCTCCTATAATACTCTGGGGCGCATGCTTTCTAACTTCAAAGCATCTTGTATTCTTGCTGCAATCCAAGTAGTATTCCAGTTCTATTATTTCATAATAGGGCAATTATTACAATACTTTTTTGTGAACTTTGGCGCGTTTTATGTTTTATCTAATTTTTATGTCCCATTTTTGCCAAAATCAACAAGTTTTTTTGTGCTTGTAGCCAATGCCGCTTCTTTTGGCCCGGTTCTTTTGCATCCAATGCAAAAATATGCTACAATGTAAAAAATATTGAAAAGGGTGTGGATCTCTCTTATGGCACGAAGCGACGGCTACAATACCAAGACCCGTCAACTGATTTTAGATTATCTCATCAACAACCGGCAGCACGCGGTGAGTGCTTCCAACATTCTGGAGCATCTGGAAGAGCAGGGCGCAAGCCCCAACCCCACCACGGTGTACCGCTATCTGGACAAGCTGGCCGGGGAGCAGCGCATCATGAAATACGTTGCCGACAAGGGCGAAAAAGCCGTATTCCAGTACGTGGACGAGGGCCGCCACTGCCGGGAGCATCTGCACCTCAAATGCGTGCAGTGCGGGCGCATCTATCATCTGGACTGCCACTTCATGGACGAGGTGCGCGCCCACCTGATGGCAGAGCATGGCTTTACCCTGCAGTGCGAGGGCAGCGTTCTGTATGGTTTGTGCCGCCACTGCGCCCAAAAAGAGGAACAGTCCGACTCTGATGGTCAAACCGCACAAAAATGCGCCTGCTGTGTTGACACGGGCAAAAAGCCGTGATACAATGCATGCAAGAAAAAAGCGTTGACCGGGAAAAGTAAGGTTTCAATGTCCTCTTTCAGAGAGTGCGGGTAGGTGGAAGCCGCGCAGAGAGCGAAACCCGAACGAACACCCGTGAGCTTCCCCCTAAACCTGTTTGTGCAGCAGTAGGGGCCGACGTGCGCCGCTCGTTATCGCGGCAGTGCTTTCAACAGGGAGAGCGCACAAAAGTGACTGGCATGGTTTTATGCCGGTAATTTAGGTGGCACCACGGATACGGCAGCATATTCGTCCTAGCGATTGGGATGAATGAGCTGCCGTATTTTTTATTTAAAAAGAGGGGTAAGAAATATGTGTTGTGTTATGGGCTATACCGGGCACGATCTGAGTGCCGCCAAATTCAAGGAATACCTGCTGCGCACGGTCATGCGCGGCCCGGACGACCAACGTGTGGTGGAAGGGCCTTTTGGTCTGATGGGCTTTGGCCGCCTTGCCATCATGGGCCTGACGCCGGAAGGCATGCAGCCGTTCTACCGCGGTGCCGACTGTGTGGTGTGCAACGGCGAGCTGTACGGCTTCCGCTTTGAGAAAGAGATCCTCAAGCGCCGCGGCTACAAGTTCCAGTCGGACTGCGACTGCGAGATCCTGCTGCCGCTGTACTATGAGTACGGTCTGGATATGTTCCGCCACATGGACTCCGAGTTCGCGCTTATCATGTACGATTCCCGCAAGGACCGGCTCATCGCCGCCCGCGACCCCATCGGCATCCGTCCGCTGTTCTACGGCTACTCCAAGTCCAGCCACCAGATCGCATTCGCCTCCGAGATGCAGAACCTCATTGGCTGGTGCGACGACATCCGGCCCTTCCCCATTGGCAGCTACTACTGCGATGGCCGCTTCGTCCGCTATGAGGACATTGCCGATGTGCCCGCCCCCATGCAGGACGACATGGACACTGTGCTGCGGAACATCCGCGAAAAGCTGATCGCAGGCGTAGAGAAGCGTCTGGACGCAGATGCCCCTGTGGGCTTCCTGCTCTCCGGCGGTCTGGATTCCTCGCTGGTGTGCTCCATTGCCACCAAGAAGCTTGGCAAGCCCATCCGCACCTTTGCCATTGGCATGGACACCGATGCCATTGATCTGAAATATGCGCGCCAGACCGCAGAATATCTGGGCAGTGAGCACCACGAGATCATCATCAACCGGGATATGGTCATCAACAGTCTGGAAGAGGTCATCCGCCTGCTGGGCACCTGGGACATCACCACCATCCGCGCCAGCATGGGCATGTACCTGCTGTGCAAGGCCATCCACGAGCAAACCGATGTCCGCGTGCTGCTGACCGGCGAGATTTCCGATGAGCTGTTCGGCTACAAGTACACCGACTACGCCCCCACCGCCGATGCCTTCCAGCAGGAGAGCCAGAAGCGCATCCGCGAGCTGTACATGTACGATGTGCTGCGCGCCGACCGCTGCATCTCCTCCAACAGCATCGAGGCCCGCGTGCCCTTTGGTGATCTGGATTTTGTGCGTTACGTCATGGCCATTGACCCGGAAAAGAAGCTGAACAGCTACGGCAAGGGCAAGTATCTGCTGCGCAAGGCCTTTGAGGGCGATTGGCTGCCGCCGGAGATCCTGTGGCGCGAAAAGGCCGCCTTCTCGGATGCTGTAGGCCACAGCATGGTGGACGACATCAAAGAGTATGCCGAAAGCCTTTACACCGACGAGGAGTTCCAGCTGCGCCGGGCAAACTATTCGGCCCACTGCATGCCGTTCACCAAGGAAAGCCTGTTTTACCGCGAAATTTTCGAGAAGTACTACCACGACCAGAGCCGCACCATCGTGGGCTTCTGGATGCCCAACAAGGCATGGCCGAACTGCAACGTCAACGACCCCTCGGCCCGTGTGCTGGCAAACTACGGTGCTTCCGGCGTGTAACGCCAGACCATTTTGAATGCGCTCCGCTTTGCTTTGCGCATGAATAGCGGAAAGAATATTCTATAATTTGTAGATCGGGAAAATCTGCGGATTTTCCCGATCTACTTTTTCACGAGAGGGAACCCTCTCCGTCACCTGCGGTGACACCTCTCCCAAAGGGAGAGGCTCTGGCGAAACTGGAAACTTCGCAGTTGAGCTGGAAACCTTGCCGCCATGCCAAGGGATCTCCCTTTGGGAGAGCTGCCGAGCGGAGCGAGGCTGAGAGGGCTAGCTCTTCCCCCGCTGCGCCGCCGCTTCCATAGGAAGCAGGCGCGGCATCCGCCCCTTGCCGTCCAAGCTCCATCTGTGAAAATGCAATGCCGGGCGGTCCGCAGACCGCCCGGCATTGCTCTATTAAAATTATTTTTCCGCTATTCATGCCCAAAGCGAACGCGGCGGGCATTCTAAATTGTTGTGTTACATCCGGATCTTCTGTGCCGCGCGTGCAATGGACGCAAGCAGAGCCACCAGCCGCTTTTCGTCCATCTGGCCGCAGTAGCTGGTGAAGGTGTAGTAGCAGCCCTGCACGCAGAAGGAAAGCACGATCTTACGCACCACATCGGCATCAAACGAGGGGTCGCTCTCCGAGATGCATTTGCTCATTGCAGCTTCCACGCGGTTGATGAACAGCCCCTGACGGGAGCCGGAAAACAGAATGCCGATCTCGGTCTGATTCCGGGTGAACGCCCGGAACATTTCCCGGGTCAGCCACTCGGTGCGCTCGCTTACATCACGGGCGGTCAGCTGCGGCAGGCTTTCCACCACCACCTCCACCATTTCGTCCTCCATGGCGTTGGCCAGCGCATAGATATCCTGATAATGCGCATAAAAGGTGGACTTATTGATGCAGGCCAGATCGCACAGTTCCTTGACCTTGATCTTTTCCAGCGGTTTCTGCGCCCGCAGCTCCATGAATGCCTGCTTGATGGCACGCTCCGTTTTTTCAATGCGAATATCCAGAAAACCCACCTCTTTTGCTTTTTCGTTGATTATCCAACCATTTTCCTGTTTTGCGGATAGACAAGGCCCTCAGCCTTTTTTATACTGGGTCTATCCCCATCCGCATCACTCCTTGCGGTACAGGATGCCTTTTTCTTCCAGCTCTTTTTTGATGCGCTCAAAGCTCCCGGCATCCGGGCAGTGCAGGGTGTGCAGATGCACGCCGCCGGTCATGCGGCTCAAAAGCGCTTCCGGCGTGTCCTTGGCCTGCTGGATGAAGTTGTCCACATCGTAGCGGCTGGCAAGGTTCAGGTTGCCGCGCAGCTCGCCATACAGGCTGTTCTCCACGGCCACATCCACCACGATGCCGCCCTGATCCACCACGGTGTACAGCTCGGTGCGCATCTCGTCCTCGGTGCTGTGCACGCAGGCCAGAATGGCGGTATAGCCTTTTTCCGCCGGGTGCAGCTGATAGCCCCGGGGCGTTGCATCGATCTGCGCACCGCCTGCCCGCAGCAGAGCCACATCTCCCACCACGATCTGGCGCGAGACCCCCAGCAAAGCCGCCAGTGCGCTGGCACTGACCGGTGCTTCGGCCCCGCTGAGCCGTTTCAGAATGGATTCTCTGCGCTGCGCTGCATTCATGGTTTTCAAAGCTTCCTTTCCGCTTTACGGTATTATGCTCTTATTGTAGCAAAAGACGGCGGATCATGCAAGAATGCGTTTACTTTTCCAGCTGCAGGATGGTAGCATAATTGGAGGGCAGCTGCACTTTCATGCGGCCCCACTCCATGCTGGTCAAAACGGGCTGTGCGCCCACCGTGTCGGCCAACAGGTCCTTTGCAGCGGATGCCTCCACCGGCAGCTGGAATTCCAGCTGTGCGGGACTGTCGCCGTTGTTCAGCACCACGACGCAGGCCTTTCCATCCAGCACCCGGGCAAAGGCATAGCACTGGGTGGTGAGCTGCAGCTCTTTCACCTCGCCGTCGGTCAGCTCCGGCAGCTCCGCCTTCAGTCTGCCCAGTGCGGCATACACGCTGGTGACAGGGTTGGTGGTCTCAGCGTCCTTGAAGTCGGAAAGTTCCAGGCAGGGGCGCAGCGGCCAGTCGCTTCCCCACTCTTTTTTGCCTTCAATGCCAAATTCTGAGCCATAATAGATGGACGGAATGCCCCAAAGCGTATATACTAGAATTGCAATGTGGCGGATGTGCTCCCGGTTGCGCAGCTTGTTGGGCAGGCGCTCCACATCGTGGTTGTCCGAGAACAGATACAGCCGGGTATCGTGGCACAGGCCCTGCAGACGGCGCATGGTGTGGGCGATCTCGAAATAGTTGTGGTCGTTGTGGCCGCTCCACAGGCCCTTGTGCAGCTCGTAGTTGGTCACCGAGTGCAGCATCTCCGGGTTTGCCCAGCGGCTGTAATCGCCGTGGATCACCTCGCCCATGAGCCAGAACTCTGGCTTTACCTCGTTGGCAAGGCGGCGCAGACCGCGCATAAAGTCAAAGTCCAGCACATCGGCTGCGTCCAGACGGATGCCGTCAATGTCAAATTCATCCACCCAGAAGCGGATGGTATCGTAGTGGTAGTTCTGCACCTCCGGGTTGCGCTGGTTCAGCTTGACCAGCAGATTGAAGCCGCCCCAGTTTCCGTAGGAAAAGCCGTCGTTGTACTCGTTGTTGCCCCAGAAATTCACATCGCAGAACCAGTCCTTATAGCGGGCGTTCTCGCGGTTTGCCTTCAGGTCCTGAAACGCAAAGAAATCGCGGCCCACATGGTTGAACACGCCGTCCACGATCACCTTCTGGCCCCGGGCATGGCACCGGGCCACAAAGTCCTTGAACTCTGCGTTCGTGCCAAGGCGGCGGTCTACCAGCCGGTAATCGATGGTGTCGTAGCCATGGGAACCGCTCTCGAACAGCGGGCCGATATAAATGGCCGTGCAGCCGATGTCCGCTGCGTGCTCAGCCCATGCGTTCAGTTTATTAAACGCGCCGGGCACCGCCTGCCCATCGTTCTCGTGTGCGCAGCCGCACAGCCCCAGAGGATAGATGTGATAAAATACCGCGTTGTCATACCAAGCCATTGTTCATACCGCTCCCATACAAAAAAATCAGCCTCCGCCCACTGCGGCGGCAGGAATAGTATAGCACAGAATCTGTAAAACATGTTAATTTTTGCTGATTTTTGTCAAGAATCGACAAGAATATCAGCCACTATGCCCCATTTCGTCTTATTCTTATTGGATATATTGCCCAAACACCTGTGTCACATGCAGTGCCGCCGGGCGCTGCCTATCATAGAATGTAAGGAGATCTTTGCATGAATTACCCCGCCATTCCCCGTGAATTCTTCAATGGAGACTGCTTTGATGCCTACCGCATCCTTGGTGCGCATCCCTGCTCTGACAACGGCATCGAAGGGTGGCGCTTTGCAGTGTGGGCCCCCGGTGCCACGGCAGTGGAAGTCTGCGGCGGCTTCGACGGCTGGGAGGCAGGCGTGCCCATGGAAAAAGCCGATACCGGCGTGTGGAGCGCATTCGTCCCCGGCCTTGCAGAGGGCGACCTTTATAAATACCGGGTGCATGGTGCCGACGGCAGTGTGGTGATGCGCAGCGACCCCTACGCATTTTCCACCGAGCTGCGGCCGGGCACGGCCAACCGTCTGGCAAAGCTGGACTTCCACTTTGACGACAGCGCATGGATGGAGCGCCGCGACAAATGCCGCAACCGCCCGCTGAACATCTACGAGATGCATGTTGGCAGCTGGCGGCACAAGCCCGGCAGCAAGCAGGAGGACGGCTCAGACGGCTGGTACAACTATGAGGAGCTGGCCAAGGAGCTGATCCCATGGCTGCTGGACCATCACTTTACCCATGTGGAGCTGCTGCCGCTGGCCGAACATCCCTTCGATGGCAGCTGGGGCTACCAGACCACCGGCTACTTTTCCGTTACCAGCCGCTACGGCACTCCCGCCCAGTTTGCCGGCTTTGTGAACGCCTGCCACCGCATGGGCATTGGCGTCATCATGGACTTTGTGCCGGTGCACTTTGCCGCCAACGCCGACGCTCTGGCAAAGTTTGACGGCACCTACCTCTACGAGTACGACAGCGATGTGGGCCACAGCGAGTGGGGCACCTGCAACTTCAACTACTACCGCCGCGAGGTGTGCAGCTTTTTGAACAGCGCTGCCGCCCTGTGGATGGACGTATACCACTGCGACGGTATCCGTATGGATGCCATCTCCCGCGCGCTGTACTGGCAGGGCGACCCGAACCGCGGCGTGAACGAGGGTGCCGTGAACTTTCTGCGCAGCCTGAACCACGGCCTGAACGAGCGCTGGCCCACCGGCATCTACACTGCCGAAGACTCCACCAACTTCCTCAAGGTGACAGCTCCCACCCGCTACGACGGCGTGGGCTTCGACTACAAGTGGGATATGGGCTGGATGCATGATACGCTGGACTATTTTGCTACCCCCTTCGGTGAGCGGCCAAATGCCTACGGCAAGATCGTTTTCAGCATGCACTACTTCTACAACGAGCTGTATCTGCTGGCGCTGAGCCACGACGAGGTGGTGCACGGCAAAAAGACCATCATTGATAAGCTGTGGGGCACCTATGCGGAAAAATGCGCCCAGCTGCGCACCCTCTATTTTTATATGTACATGCACCCGGGCAAGAAGCTGAACTTCATGGGCAACGAGATGGGACACTTCCGGGAGTGGGACGAAAAGCGGGAGCTGGACTGGGATCTGCTGAAATATCCCTTCCACGATGCCTTCCAGAAATACTTTGCCCACCTGAGCCGGGTCTACTCCACCGAGCCCGCCCTCTACGATGGCGAGTACAACCCCGACTGCTTTGAGTGGGTGGCCTGCGAGAGCCGCAGCGAGGGTGTGTACGCATGGCTGCGCAAGGGACAGGGCCAGAGCCTGCTGTGCATCATGAACACGCAGGACCATGCCCACAAAAAATTCCCGCTGTATCTGCGCTTTCCCTGCAGTGCCGAGGAGGTGCTGAACACCGAATCCCCCGAGTGGGGCGGTGCACTGAAGGGCCGCCGCAAGACAAAGCTTCACACCACCGATGGCGGTGTGTTTGGTCGGGACTATACCCTTACAGTAGACCTGCCTGCCATGGGCAGCTGCCTGCTGCGCCTTGCGCCGGAGGCCCCGAACCCCGATGCGGCCCGCATCAGCGCCAACAAAGCCCTGAACGCAAAGCGCCGCGCTGCCCGCAGCACAAAGGCCGCAGCCAATTCCAACAAGTAATATTCGTTTTAAAATGTCCCGTCTGCGTTTAAAGCGGCGGGACATTTTGTTGTTTTCCGTGCACAGCGGCTGGACAGTGCAGATTTTGCTTGCTATACTGTAGCTGTGATATTCTGCAGCTGAGAGGTTTTTGGGATGAGTGGAATCGTTTCCCGTCTGTCTGTCCTTGGCAAGGTCTGGCTGGGCCTTGCTGCCGGGGCACTGGCGCTTATTGTATTCGGCCTTGCCGCACCGGGCAGCAGCCTGTTTTTCCCGCTGGTGAGCCTGTGGTGCAATGCAGCACTGTTTGCACTGGCGCTGCTGGTGCTGCGCCGGGCCGGTATGGAGCTGGACCTGTTCCACAAGGCGGTGCTGGTGGGCCTGTGGGCAGCGGCCGTGCTTTACTTTTACTGGACCCTCGGCAGCCGCACCTTCCTCTACCACTGGGACTACGTAAACTACATTCTAAAGCAGTATCATGCCGAAGCCGCCTTTGCCCAGAGCACAGGCGCAGGCTTCCGGTTTCTCCTCGATTCCATCACCGAGGACTATACGAATTTCATCACCCTGTTCACCGAGTTCCCGTTCTGCCTGAGCGGCAAGACCGGCGACGACTACGCATTCTGTCAGGTATTCAGCGTACTGCCCAGCCTGCTGGTGCTGCTGGCGGGCCTGACGGTCAAGGTGGGCCGGATGCTACGGGTAAAGAACCGGTTCTGGTATTTCCTCATCGGCTTTTCGTGGTGCGCTACCTTCCCATTCGTGCGCATGTCGGCAGTGCTGGGCCAGCCGGACTGGTTCGGGCTGATCTTTGCCTTCATGCTTATGCTGCTCACACTGGACTACCGCTTTGACGGCATCGACCTGCCCCGCTATCTGCTCATCTTCGCCGCCACGGCGGGCATCATCCTCACCCGGCGCTGGTACTTATATTTTGTGGTGGGCTACTGCTTTGCCTACGTGCTGCTGCTGGCAGTTTCCAGCATCCGGCTGGCAAAAGATGGCCAGCCCAGCCGCGCTGTGCACCGCATGGTACGGCTGGTGGTGTTCGGCTTGTGTGCGGCCGGGGCCATGGTGCTGCTGCTTCTGCCCATGGTGCGCAAAATTTTAAGCTTTGACTACGCCGGGCGCTACTCTTACTACAACTTCGGCGGCATCACGCTGGAGCTGGCCGCACAGACACTGCGCATCGGTTTGCTGAACTTCATCCTCATCGGAATGGGGCTGTGGTTTGCCGCAAAACGCCGTCTGCCTGCCCTGCCCTGCCTTGCAGGGGCAGAGCTGCTGGTGAGCCTTGTGCTGTTTACCCGGGTACAGAACACCGGCTCCCACCAGATGCTGCTGTTCGTGCCTGGGTGGCTGCTGCTGTTCCTCGTTGGTTCCGCCGCACTGGCCGACGGCCTGAAAAAGCACACCGCCGTCAAGCTCTGCTATTGGGGCTTTACCATGGTGTTTGCGGTGTCCGTGCGCTGCTCGCCGCTGACCACCGTTGCTCTGCCGGGCTTTGTGGTGGATCATTTTCCCCTCAAGGCCGTGTCGGAATTCGTCCGGCTGGACAAGCTCACCTACGACCGCACCGACGCCGCCCAGATCCAGCGCGTGGACGACTGGATCGATGCCCACTGCGATGCGGAAAAGGGCGAGTTCGCCTACATGATCCCCCACGATATGCTGTACAACTCGGACATATTCCAGTACGCCGCCCTGCCGGACATCCAGCTGCAGGGCAAGCTGGCCGCCGGCATCTCCATCCCGGGCACCCACGAGTTCCCGGTGCGGTTCTTTGAGGCGAAGTATGTGCTCACCGCAGAGCCCTTCCCCCAGACCTTTGTCAGCGGTGGCGAGCTCTCCGGCCGGTGGAATGCCCTCTTCTGCGCCGCGCGGGATGAGCACTTTACGCAGGCCGCCAGCTTTGACATGGGCAACGGCACTGTGTTCACCGTGTGGGAGCGCACCGAGCCTGCCGACCGGGCTGAGGTGGAATATTATCTGGATGCCTTCGCGCAGGAGGATGCCCTCTACCCCGAAATGTTCTCGCAGGTGGCGGAAGCCTGGCTTGCCGGGCATGGACTTTAAATTGCAAACGCTTTGGATATAAAAGGAGTATTTCCCATGGAACAGAATGCAAACGCCCTGCCCAAGGTCACGCTGGGCCAATACAAGGGGCTGGAATTCACCCGCCGGGTGCGCCCGGTATCGGAAAAGGCCGTGGAGCTGGAGGCGGCGAACCTCACCCGCACCCGCGCCCCCTTTGCACCGGTGGAAAAGTCCGCCGCGCGCGGGATGCGCGTCACGCTGGATTTTGAGGGCTTCATGGACGGCGCGCCCATCCCGGAAAGCAAAATGGAAAATGTGACCGTGGTGCTGGGCACCGGTCAGCTGATGCCCGCCGCCGAGGATGCCGTGTACGGCCACAAAGCAGGCGAGAGCTTCCGCTTCGATTTTACCTATCCCGCCGAGTTCCGGGTGCCGGAGCTTTCCGGCAAGACGGCGCAATTCGCCATCACCCTGCACACCGTGGAGCAAAAGCAGCCTGTACCGCTGGACGATGCCTTTGCCAAGACACTGGGCTTTGATACGGTGGATGCCCTGAAGGAGAGCATCCGCGAGAAAAAGCGCCGCTCCCACGAGGCCAACGCCGACCGAATTGCCGGAGCCGCCCTGCTGGGCATGGCCGGTGCCAACCTGACGGCGGAGCTGGATAACGCCATTCTGGACCAGAATGCCGACCATGACATGAACGCCCTGCGCGAACGGCTGCGCCGCAGCAAAATGACCATGGAGCTGTACTGCAAGGCAGGCCAGACCACACCGGACGAGGTGCGCGCCGCCTTCCGCCGGGATGCCGAGCGCAAGATGCGCAGCATCCTTGCGGTGCAGGCCATAGCCAAGGCCGAACAGATCACCGTGTCCAACGCAGAGGTGGATGCCGAGTACGTCCGCCTTTCCAAGCTGCACGATACCCCGGAAGCCGAGATCCGCAATGTGCTCAGCCGGGACGCTGTGGCCTCTGCCGTGACCACTCAGAAGGTGCAGCGTTTCCTGATCGACCACGCAAACATCACTTCGGTTGTGGAAAAGGAGTAAACTATGGGCTTTTTTACACGCACCGCGATGGATATGCTGATGAAAACTACCCATCCCGAGATCAACCGCCGCCAGTGCTGGAACCTGCATCCCCATCGCAAGCCCTGCACCGAGTGCAAGGATATCTGCCCCTATGGCGAACAGATCTTTACCCGCCCGAACCTTGTGAAGGACTGGGACCCCTGTACCGAGTGCGGCCTGTGTGTCTCTGCCTGCCGCAGCGGCTGCATCATCCCTTCGCCGGAACAGGTGCAACGGGACACCTCTGCCGCCGATACCGACAATGACACCATCTGGATCGGCTGCGAAAAGTCCACCCGCAAAAATTCCATGGTGCGCACCTGCATCTCTGCCCTCACATGGGAGACACTGGCCTACCTTGCCCTGAACAAAAAGATCGTGCTGGACCTGACCCCCTGCGGTGAATGTGAGAACGACCTGTGCGCCGCCCAGCTGCGCAAGGAGCTGACAAGGCTTGTGGATTTCTTTGGCCAGCCCATGTTCGAGGCACGGTTCACTCTGGCCTACGAGCCGGACGAAGCGCTCTACCACGTAAAGGAGCTAAGCCGCCGCGAAATGTTTGAGCAGGTGAGCCACGGCTCCAAAAGTGGCACCAAAAAGCTGCTGCAGATGCTGCCCGGCCTGCACAGCGAGGACGACGGCGGTGTGGATTTCCGCCTTTTGCTGCACCAGCGCACAAGGCAGCTGAAGGCATCCATGGAAACACCGCTGAAGTACGGCTACTACCTGCCCAACTTTACCGATAAATGCTTTGGTTGCGGCAAGTGCGAAAAGGCCTGCCGCGCCGGTGCGCTGAAGCTGGAGGACCTGCCCGACGGCCAGACCCGCATCGTCATCACGCCGTGGAAGTGCAGCGAGTGCGAGGTGTGCGTGGCCTCCTGCTCCAACCATGGCATCAACGGCATGAAGCTGCGCCAGCTCACCACCCTTGGCCCGGTAAGTGTACACAAATGCACCAAGACCCTGTGCAAGGAATGCGGCAAGCCCATTGCGCCGGGCAGTGTGGATGGTGTGTGCACCGTGTGCCGCATCAAGGCCCGCACCAAAAAGCGGCAGGAGGAAGCCGCCGCCCGGGCAAAGCAGCTGCGTGAGGAGCGCGAAGCCAAAAAGGCTGCAGAGGAAGCCGCCAAGGCAGCAGCCGAAGCCGGTGCCGACGCTGCTGAGACAGCTGTACAGATGGCTGCCGCCCCCGCAGAAACCGCTGCGGCCGCTGCCGTGCCTGCTGCGGCCGGTTCCGTGATCACAGCACTGACCCCGGAAAAAGCAGTCCCCGCCGCGCTGGACGAAACCCCTGCTGCCGCACCGGAAAACACCGCAGAAAAGGATGTGCCCGACACACCGAAAAACGATTGACGGCGCACAGATTCAATGCTATACTGACCATAAGACCACGCACCGTGGCCACCGACTGTTACAAAGGGGTAACGGAGCTATTTCCGTTACCCCTTTCTTATCCCAAAGCACGAAGCAAGCTTTTGCCAAGATCTTACGAAAGAAGGATTTTACTATGGCTCATTCCATCTCCCGCCGCCAGTTCCTGCAAGGCAGCGGCGCAGCCGCCCTTTCTGTAGCAGCGGCTGGTCTGCTGAGCAGCTGCGGCGGCTCTTCCGCTTCCAATGGCGGCAGCACCGGCGCTGCCGGCAGCAGCTCCACCTACACCGTGCTGTATTCCCGTCAGCCCGCCACCCTGAACTATCTGGTCTGCTCAGCTGACCCGGACCTTTACCACGGCACTCAGTGCATCGACACGCTGGTGGAGTACGACAACCGCGGCAAGATCCGGGAGGGCCTTGCCACTGCTTGGGAGTGGGATGCCGACAGCCTGACATGGACGTTCCACCTGCGGGATGAGAACTGGGTGGACTGCAGCGGCGAGGTGCTTGGCCCTGTGACCGCGCAGGACTTTGTGGATGCGCTGGCCTATGTGCTGAACCCGGACTACGCTTCCTCCACTGCAAGCCTTGTCACCCCCTATGTGGCCGGTGCGGACGACTACTATAACTACTGCGTTTACCGCAACAACGCCAATAACGGCACCGTGGCCGAGGACGGCACCACCTACGCCATTGATGCCAACGGCACCGTGACCGCCGCTGCCGCCGATGGCACCACCACCGAATACCCGGCTGTGGATTTTTCCACCGTGGGCGTGAAGGCTGTGGACGACCACACCCTGACCTACACGTTGAACTTCGACTTTCCCGGCTTCCTCAGCCTGTTGAGCTACGCTCCCTACGAGCCTGCCTACGGCCCGCTGCTGGAGGAGTTTGCCGACCAGTTCTGCACCAGTGCCGAGACCGCCTGCAGCTGCGGCGCGTTCTATCTGGCCGAGTACACCCCGCTGGAAAACTGGGTGATGAAGAAGAACCCCGAAAACTACGATGCCGACAGCGTTTACATCGACACGGTGCGCTACATCTACAATCAGGAAGAGCTGATCAGCGGCCCGGAGATGGTCAAGCGCGGCGAGATCGATCAGGCTACCATCAGCTCCGACATTCTGGACAGCTGGCTGGCCGACGACACCACCAAGGACATGGTTTCCATGGAGCGCCCGGAAACCGGCAAGAGCTACTTCTACATCTTCAACTTCCTGCCCTACCGTCACGAGTTCTCAAACTGGACCGTGACCGGCGTGGATGCCCAGTACGAGCCGGACAATTGGGCCAAGGCCATCAACTCCACCAACTTCCGCAGGGCTTTCCTGTATGCCATCAATCCGTCTGTGACGCTGGCCGTCACCGCGCCGGAAGGCTACGATAACTACAAGCTGCACACCATCACTCCGCCGTCCTTCTGTGCCAACAGCAAAGGCGTGGATTATACTGAGTGCGGCGGCCTTGCAAACCTCTCTGACTTCTTTGACGAAGCCAAGGCCAAAGAGTACCGTGATGCCGCTGTGGAAGAGCTGACCGCCGCCGGTGTCACCTTCCCTATCAAGATCCAGTATCCGTACAACCCCGCTGTGGTGGACTGGGACAAGCAGTGTCAGGTGTTCAAGCAGCAGGTGGAAGCCGTGCTGAACGACGGCTTCGACTTCATCAGCATCATCATCACGCAGGGTCCGTCCGACAACTTCCTGAATGCGGTGCGCCGGGTGGGTGCCTATCAGCTGATGTCCTACTACTGGGGTGCCGATTACTCCGACCCCGAGACCGAGGTGTACCCCTTCTATCAGGAAGCCGGCGACCGCGGCACCTGCTACAGCTTCCTGCGCACCGGCGTGGAGGACGGCATCGTGACCGGCGAGACCGCCGACCTCGTGATGCAGTACATGTCCATGGTGGAGAACGCCAAGACCATCACCGAGGATCTGGATGCCCGGTACGAAGCCTTTGCGGATGCCGAAGCCTTCCTCATTGAGAACGCACTGGTCATCCCGCTGGGGATGCCGGTGCCGCCCTACATTGCCACCCGCCTGAACCTGTGGGAGGGCCAGTACGCGCCCACAGGGCTTTCCACCAACCGACTGAAGGGCGTGCACATCCTCGACCATTACGTTTCCATGGAGGAGTACAACGCCAACCGGGATGCGCGGTAAAAACTGAATCGGAAACTCCCCCAGTCTGCTGCGCAGACAGCCCCCTCTGGGATGGGGCCTCTGGCGAAACCGGAAACTTTCCCGTCATGCCAAGGGCTCCCTCCCCGAGGGAGCTGGCTTTGCGCAGCAAAGGCTGAGGGAGTTTTTGTTTGCTCCTCATTTTTCCCGCAAAAACTCACAAATCACTTTCCAAACGTAAGATTTTGCGTTATTCTATACTTATCTGTATTTATAAAGAAAAGAGAGGTGCACGGCTATGGTGCAATATCTCGCAAAACGCATCGGGCGCTCCATTCTGACCCTGTTCGTCATTGTGACGCTGGTGTTCTGCCTGCTGCGGCTCATGCCGGTGGAAGGCTACTTTGCAAACTACGAAAAAATGACCGAGGCACAGATCCAGGCCGGGCTGCAGTCCATGGGCCTGCTGGACCCGCTGCCGGTGCAGATCGGCCATTTCTGGCGGGATGCGCTGCACGGTGATCTGGGCGTGAGCCACATTTATAAGCTCAACGCTCCCGTGACCAGGATCCTTGCCCAGAAGCTGCCCATTTCCATCGAAATGGGTGTGCTGGCCATGCTGCTGAGCCTTGTGCTGGGCATCCCGCTGGGCCTTGTCATGGGCCGTTATAAGGGCCGCTGGCCGGATAAGCTGGGCACGGCATTCATCGTGCTCATTCAGGCGGTGCCTGCGGCAGTGTACTTTTTGTATATCCAGATGTACGGCACCACCGCCATGGGCGTGGGCCTGCTGTTCGATGCCGCCAACTGGCGCTATTGGGTGCTGCCGGTGTGCAGCATGAGCCTTGCAAACCTTGCGTTCTACGCCATGTGGCTGCGCCGCTATATGGTGGACGAGAGCAACAAGGACTACGTCAAGCTGGCCCGCGCCAAGGGCGTGAGCGAGAACAATATCGCCCTGCACCACGTATTCCGCAACGCCATGGTGCCGCTGGTGCAGTACATTCCCTCCGCATTCCTGAACACCGTCGTCGGCTCCATCTACATCGAAAGCCTGTACAGCATCCCGGGCATGGGCGGCCTGCTGGTCACCTGTGTGCAGCGCCACGACAATACCATGGTGCAGGGCATCGTGCTGCTGTACGCCTGCGTGGGCATCATCGGCTTGATTTTGGGCGATGTGCTCATGGTGCTCATTGACCCCCGCATCAACTTTGGCAAGAAAGAAGGTGGACGCTGATGCTCTCTTTTCTGAAACGCGAAAAATCGAAGCAGCTGGAGGATCAGCTGAATGCTGCTCAGGCACAGCGCCGCACCGGCTGGGAAAATCTGCCGGAGGATGAGCTGTTCACCCCCGCCGGGTTCAGTGAGGAACAGGCCGAAGCCACCGCCAGCTCCAACTACAGCTACTGGGGCAGCACCTTCCGTGCCTTTTTCAAGAACAAGTTCGCCGTGGCCCTGCTGATCGCGCTGGTGGTCGTGGTTGCCTTTGCCTTCATCCAGCCCCACCTGCCCGGTCAGGCAGACCCGAACCTGTGCGCCGTGGACCCTGTGACCGGCATCCAGTACCGCAACATCGCCCCCGGGCAGGACGGCTTTATCTGGGGTTCCAACTCCATTGGTCAGGACCTGTGGGCACGCATCTGGGCCGGTGCACGCACCAGTCTGACTATCGCCTTCTTCGTGGCCCTCATCGAAGCTGTGGTGGGCATTACCGCCGGTGTGCTGTGGGGCTATGTGCGCGGGCTGGACTTTGTGTTCACCGAGCTGTACAACATCTTCGATAACATTCCCACCGCCATCGTGCTGATCCTCATTTCCTATGTAGCCACCCCCAGCATCTGGACCATGGTCCTTGGCATGGCCATCAAGGGCTGGATCGAAATGGCACGCTTCATCCGCAACCAGATCCTCATCATCCGCGACCGGGATTATAATGTGGCTTCCCGCTGCATCGGCACGCCCACCACCCGCATCGTGCTGCGCAACCTGCTGCCCTACCTCGTCTCGGTCATCATGCTTCGCATGGCCCTCACCATCCCGGAAGCCATTGGCAACGAGGTGTTCATCACCTACATCGGTCTGGGCCTGTCCGTGGAGACCCCCTCGCTGGGCAACCTGGTCAACGACGGCCGCAAGGTGATGATGCAAGCCGGGCTGCGCTACCAGCTGCTGTACCCCACCCTCATCCTGAGCTTTGTTACCATTGCGTTCTATCTGATCGGCAACGCCTTCTCGGACGCCGCCGACCCGAAGAACCATCTGCAGTAAGGAGGGGGTATCATGGAACACAACCAGCTCATTCTCTCCGCAAAAGATGTCAACATCCAGTTCAACCTGCGTGGAAAAGTGCTGCACGCCATCCGTGGCATCGATCTTGACCTCTATCAGGGAGAGGTGCTTGCCATCGTAGGCGAGAGTGGCTCCGGCAAGAGCGTTTTTACCAAGAGCTTCATGGGCCTGCTGGATGCCAACGGCTCCATTACCAGCGGCACCATTGATTACTACGGCATGGCGGACGGCAAGCCGCTGCGCCTTTCTGACCTCAGAACCGAAAAGGACTGGCTGCGGGTACGCGGCCGCGAGATTGCCATGGTCATGCAGGACCCCATGACCAGCCTGAACCCGCTGAAGACCATCGGGGCACAGATCATGGAAGCCGTTGCCCTGCATCAGGGCTTAAAGGGTGCTGCCGCCAAGGAAAAAACACTGGAATACCTGCGGGATGTGGGCATCACCGACCCCGAAAAGCGCTTTAAGCAGTACCCGCACGAGTTCTCCGGCGGCATGCGCCAGCGTGTGGTCATTGCCATTGCGGTGGCCTGCAGCCCCAAGATCCTGATCTGCGACGAACCTACCACCGCACTGGACGTGACCATTCAAGCCCAGATTTTGCAGCTTTTGAAGGAAATGCGGTTCAAGTACGATCTGACCATCGTCATGATCACCCACGATCTGGGCGTTGTGGCAAACATTGCAGACCGCGTGGCTGTGATGTACGCAGGCGACATTGTGGAAATCGGCACTGCTGACGAAATTTATTACGATCCCCGCCACCCCTACACATGGGCGCTGCTTTCCAGTATGCCCCAGATGGGCGTGAAGGGCGAGGACCTGTTCAACATCGTGGGCACACCGCCAAACCTGTTTGCGGAAATTCGCGGCGATGCTTTTGCGCCCCGCAACCCGCAGGCGCTGAAGATCGATTTTGTCAAGCGCCCGCCTTACTTTGAGGTAACGCCCACCCACAAGGCCAAAACATGGCTGCTGGACCCCCGGGCACCCAAGATCGAGCCGCCTGCTGCGGTAAAAATGCTGCGAGAGGAGGGGCTGTAAGATGGAAAATGAACGCGAAGTTCTTTTGGAAGTGAACCACCTGAACGTAACCTACGGCTCCGGCAAAAAAGCATATGAAGCTGTGCAGGATGCCAACTTTAAAATTTATAAGGGCGAGACCTTCGGCCTTGTAGGCGAAAGCGGCAGCGGCAAAACTACCATTGGCCGCGCCATCCTGCGCATTCTGCCCACCTCCGGCGGTGAGATCCTCTATAAGGGCCAGAAGATCAACGGCAGAATTTCCCGCCAGCTGGACAGGCAGATCATCAAAGAGATCCAGATGATCTTTCAGGACCCGCAGTCCTCGCTGAACGAGCGCGCCAAGGTGAGCTATATCGTGGGCGAAGGCCTGCAGAACGTCCGGCCTGATCTTTCCACCGCCCAGCAGGAGGAAAAGGTGCGTCAGGCTCTGCTGGACGTGGGTCTGCTGCCGGAATTTGCCTCCCGCTTCCCGCACGAATTTTCCGGCGGACAGCGCCAGCGCATCGGCATTGCCCGGGCCCTGATCGTGGAGCCGGAGTTCATCGTTGCCGATGAGCCCATCAGCGCACTGGATATGTCCATCCGTGCACAGGTGCTGAACCTGCTGCGCTGCCTGCAGAAGGAACGCGGCATCACCTACCTGTTCATCGCCCACGATCTTTCCGTGATGCGCTACATCTCCGACCGCATCGCCGTCATCCACAAGGGCCGCATCGTGGAGCTGGCCGAAGCTGAAGAGTTGACAGCCCACGCCATCCACCCCTATACCCGCAGCCTGCTTTCCGCCATTCCCATGCCGGACCCCCGCCGGGAGCGGCAGAAAAAGCTGCTGGTGTACGACCCCGCCATGCACGACTACTCCAGAGAGGCCCCCCAGTGGCGCGAACTGCGGCCTGAGCATTTTGTACTGTGCAGCGCTGCCGAAGCCGAACAGTGGCTGCCGCGCTGACCCCCGACATTTCGGGAGGAACCGTTGTTTTACGGCACTTTTACGCAACATTCAAAGTTTATTTCTTGACATTCTCCGGCAGCTCCACTACAATAGAATCTGCATCATTGATTCTGATTTTTGAGTTATTAGCGTGTTCTGACCGGCGGCTTTCATCTTCTTTGCGAAGCTGTCGGCTTTTGGCAATAAAAAGAAGAAGAAAGAAAAGAGGACTTTATTCTATGACTACTGAACAGCGTGAACCGCTCTATGCGTCCACTGCGAAGCCCTGGCTGAAGTACTATGACCAGAAATACATCGACATGCCCCTGCCCAAGTGCAGCGCCTTTGAGTATCTCTGCCATCAGAACAAGAACCATCTGAGCGAGACCGCTCTGGAGTATTATGGCCGCAAATTCACCTTTGCAGACCTCTTTGTGAATGTCAAGAAAACCGCTGCCGCCTTCCGTGCTCTCGGCGTGAAAAAGGGCGACATCATCACCGTTGTCAGCGTGATGACCCCCGAGGTGATCTATGCCTTCTACGCTGTCGATATGATCGGCGCAACGCTGAATCTGGTGGACCCACGCTACAGCGTTGAGGGTATCCACGAGTACATCGAAGAGGTAGATTCCCGCCTGCTGATCTGCCTGAATGTGACCTATGAGCGCTGCCACAAGGCAGAAAAGCGCACCAATGTGGAGCGCGTTCTGGTCATCAGCCCCGCAGACTCTCTGCCGCTGCATCTGGCCGTCGGCTACAAGCTGACCAACCCCGATAAGAACCGCTACAAGTCCAATGTGATCCACTGGAAGGACTTTATTGCACAGGGCAAGGATCAGAGCATGAACGCCGAACCCTACGACCCGCAGCACGCCTGCGTGGTGGTGCACACCGGCGGCACCACCGGTTCGCCCAAGGGCGTTATGCTGACCGACGACTGCTTTAACTCTCTGGCCCACGAATTCATCGCCCAGAGCAACCTGTTCTGCCGCGGCCAGAAGCTGATGAACGTCATGCCTCCGTTCATTGCCTACGGCTATGCCTGCGGCGTGCACATGCCGCTGGTCATGGGCCTGCACGTCGTCATCATCCCCAATCTGGACCCCGACAAGCTGGGCGCACTGATCTGGAAGCACAAGCCCGAGCACATGTTCGGCGTTCCGGCCCACTACCAGCAGATGGCAGCTTCTCCGCTGCTCAAGAAGAAGAAGGATCTCTCCTTCATCCGCAACTATGCCGCCGGCGGCGACTCGCTGCCGCTGGGCGCTGAGCTGACTGTGAACGAGTTCCTGAAGGCGCACAACGTGGAATATCCGCTGGCCAAGGGCTATGGCATGACCGAGGTCGCCTCTGCCGCTACCGTTGCCGCCGGCAACGTGACCAAGCCCGGCAGCGTGGGCATTCCCATGCTGAACACGGTGGTGTCCATTTTTGAGCCTGGCACCGAGACCGAACTGCCCATCGGTGAGCGCGGCGAGATCTGCATCTGCACCCCCACCGTCATGAAGGGCTACTACAATAAGCCCGAGGAGACCGACATGATCCTGCGCCGCCATGCAGACGGCCAGATCTGGGCACACACCGGCGATGTCGGCTACATGGACGAGGACGGCTTTGTGTATCTGGATTCCCGCATCAAGCGCATGATCATCCGTCACGATGGCTTCAAGGTGTTCCCGTCCATGATCGAGAACGTCATCAGCCGCCACCCGGCCGTGCATCAGTGCTCGGTGGTGGGCTGCACCGATAAGGACCATGTGCAGGGCCGCCTGCCCTTCGTCTACGTGGTGCTGGACCCGGAAGGCGACAAGAAAAAGCGCCAGATCGTGCGGGAACTGCGCCAGCTGTGCAATGAAGAGCTGCCGGAGTATGTGCAGCCGGTGGGCTACAAGTTCATCTCCGAAATGCCCTTTACCCCTGTTGGCAAGGTGGACTACCGCAAGCTGGAAGAAGAGATCACTCCCCGCGATTACTGATCCTGAACTTCACCCTGTAATTTTTCAGACACTGAGCTCTCCCGAAAGGGAGAGCTTTTTTGTATGGAAGGAACCGCAGAATACGGACGCAGCGATGGCCGCAATTTTTTGAATTTTGTCAGTTGACAATTTTTACTTTCCATTTTATCATAGAGACAACAGCTGTGCCGCACAGGTGCAGTCATTCCAGAAAGAAGGAATTACAATGAAAAACAAAAAGTTTGCCAGCTTTCTGGCCGCAGCGGCAGCGCTTGTGCTGCTGGCCATGCCTGCATTTGCTGCCGACGAACAGACGGAGCTGCCTGCCGCCGAAGCAGCAGAGGTGCAGCAGGAGCAGACCGCAGCGCCTGCCGAGCAGGAGACCGCCCTGCCCGCCGATGCCCAGACAGCCGGCGAACCGGAGCAGCAGCTCACCTATGTGGCGCTGGGCGACAGCATCACCTCCGGTGTCGGCCTTGCCGATATGAAATACAACATCGCCCAGATCGGCTACGATCTGCAGCCGAACTTTGAGGGCTACCCTTCCCAATGCTACACCGCCCTTGTGGGCAAGGGCCTTGGGCTGGACCGCCAGCACGCGATCAATCTGGGCCTGCCCGGCCTGATGAGCCCTGACATGCTGGATATGGTGCAGAACAGCGCCATGCCCAAGATGAATCAGGCTTCCGGCGCATATTACGTCTACCCGGAATATCAGGAGTATCTGCGCAAGGCCGATATCATTTCCATCCAGATCGGCTCCAACGACGCGCTGGTGCCCTGCATCGTGGGTCTGGGCGAGGCCACCAACTGGAAGAGCGAGCAGCTTGCCGCACTGATGGTCAGCGGTGCCCTGCGTGATTTCAACTTCCAGAAGCTGGGGCTCTTCCTCGAAGCGCTGAACCGTATGACCCTTACCTTTGACGAGAGCCGCGCCACCAACCGCCTGCTGTTCCGCGGCATGGATGAGATCTGCGATCAGGCCTATACCAATGTGACCGCCAGCCTGCCGCAGATCGTGGCCAGTATCCGCGCACTGAACCCGGATGCCAAAATCGTGCTGCTGGGCTACACCAATCCGGTGCCTCTGCTGCCCGCATGGAACCGCTATTTCAGCAAATTGAACCGCTTTGCCAAAGACCTTGCCGCACAGGAAGGCTTGATCTATGTGGACATTCCCCGTGCGCAGACCGCTGCCGACGGCCACCCCACCGTTAAGGGCCACCAGTACATTGCAAACCAGATTTTGAATGCTCTGAAGTGAGCTTTCCATCAAAAAAGCCTGTCTCATTTTACGAGACAGGCTTTTTTTGCGCTGTTCTGTTTTCAGCTCAGCCGGCCGCTTTCCACCGAAAAGCTGATATCTGCCGCAGCCATGGTAGACTTGCGGTGGGAGACCAACAGCACCGTTTTGTCTTTGCACTCTGCCCGCACAGCCTTGAGGATCACACCCTCATTCAGGCTGTCCAGATTGGAGGTAGGCTCGTCCAGCAGCAGGAAGGGTGCATCATGCAGGAAGGCACGCGCCACACCGATGCGCTGGCGCTCGCCGCCGGAAAGTGCACCGCCCAGCTCACCCACCGGGGTATCATAGCCCTTGGGCAGGCTGTGGATAAAGCCGTCCAGTGCAGCCTTTTTGCAGGCTGCTTCCACCTCTTCCCGGGTGGCATCCCGCTTTGCAATGCGGATGTTGTTCTCAATGGTATCGTCGAACAGCTCGGTCTCCTGCGTCACAAGGCTTTCCTGTTCGCGCAGGGCGGCGGTGTTCACGCGGCGGATATCCTCTACGCCAAAGCGGATGCTGCCGCTGGATACATCCCAGAAGCGCATCAGCAGCCGCAGGAAGGTAGACTTTCCGCTGCCGGAGCGGCCGGTGATGCCCACGATCTTCTTTTCCGGAATGGTCAGGCTCAGGTCATGCAGCACCTCCTCATTGGCATAGGCAAAGTTCACATGCTCTGCCGCAGCACCTGCAAATGCGGTGTCTGTGCCGTCGGTCACATCGGCGGTGACGGGCTGTTCGTCCAGCAGGTCCAGCACGCGGTCTGCGCTGGCGAACACCTGCGTCAGGCTGGCACCAAGGTTTGCCAGCGCCACCACCGGGCCAAAGGAGCTGAGGGCCGAAAGGGTGCACACCAGTACGCCCTCCACGCCCATTTTACCGCTCTGGTAAAGGTTCAGGCTCACACCCAGCACGGCCAGCACCGTGAGCAGGATCAAGGTGTTCGTGATGGCCACGGTCAGGCCCTCGCGGTATTTCATCGCCTTCTGCTTTTCGCCCAGCATCTCACTGTGGGCCGTGATGCCCTCGGCGCGGGCTGCAGTGTCCTGATACTGCAGGGTATCCTTCAGGCCGCGCAGGCTTTCCAGCACATAGCTGTTGGTATCGGCCAGTGCCTGACGGTACTCCCGGGCGGCACGGTCGCCGCGCTTTGCGCTCCACACCGGCAGGGCCACGCCCACCAGCAGATAGCCCGCCAGCAGCACCAGCGCAGGCAGGATGTGCCAGCTGCCCACAAAGCCCGTCATGCCGATGACGCAGATGAACGCGATGCAGATGGGCGAAATGGTGTGGGCATAGAACACCTCCAGCGCCTCGATGTCGGCGGTGATGAGCGAGATCAGGTCACCGCGGTCACGGCCTTCCAGCTTTGCAGGGGTCAGACGGCGCAAGGCACCGAACACCTTATCGCGGATCAGGGCCAGCAGCTTGAAGGCGATATAGTGGTTGGATGCCTGCTCTGCGTAACGCAGAACGCCGCGCAGCAGCGCAAACACCAGAATGCAGGCAAAGGCCGTGCCCACGGTCCTCACCGGGCTTGCAAGCCCCAGCGCACGCAGGATGCCAAAACCGCCGAGGATGGTAATGAAGGTGGCGCAGAAGTGGCCTGCCACCCCCATCACGATCGCTGCCAGCATAACGGGCAGCATGGGCTTTACCAGTACGATCAGCCGTCCCACAATGGCAAAGGGGCTGCGATGATTGCTCTTGTTCATGCTCAGGCATCCTCCTCTTCCAGTGTTTCCAGCTGCCGCTGTGCCAGATACAGGCGGCTGTAAGCCCCCTGCCGGGCCAGCAATTCGGCGTGGGTGCCCTGCTCGATCACACGGCCATTGCTCATTGCATAGATGCAGTCGCTGTGCACCACGTTTGCCAGACGGTGGGAGATCAGGATAATCGTCTTTTTTCCGGCCAGACTGTGGATGGCCTGCATGATGTCGTTCTCGCTCTCGGCATCCACGTTGGAGGTAGCCTCGTCGAAGAGGTAGATGGGCGTATCATGCAGCAGAGCCCGCGCCATGGCAAGGCGCTGGCGCTGGCCGCCGGAAAGATTGCTGCCGCCCTCATGCAGAGCGGTCTGCAGGCCGTTCTGGCTGCGGCAGAAATCGGCCAGATTCACCTGTTCCAATGCCGCCCAGAGCTGTGCCTCGTCCGCGTCCGGCTTTGCCATGCGCAGGTTGCTCTCCACCGTACCTTTGAAGATGGCGGCGTTGTGGGGCACCAGCGTCAGGGTGCGCAGACGCTGTTCCTGCTGCAGCTCCTGCACCGGCACGCCGCCCAGCGTCACGCTGCCGGTATAGCCGGTGCGGCTGCCGGACAGCAGCGCCGCAATGGTGCTTTTGCCGCAGCCACTCTCACCCACCAGCGAGACAAAGCTGCCCTGTGGAATGGTAAAGGAGACATCGTTCAGGATGGTGCGGTCCTTCTCGTAGCCAAAGGTGACATGCTCAAGCTTCAGAGTCGTATTCTCTCCGGGCACGCGGTCACCATCGGCAGGCTCTTCCGCTGCCAGAAGCTTGAAGATCTTCTCTGCCGAAGCGGCACCGTTCATGGCAATGTGGAAGTAGCTGCCCAGCAGCCGCAGCGGCAGGAAAAAGTCCGCCGCCAGCAGCACGATGGTCAATGTGGCGGTCAGGGTCAGCCGGCCTGCCGCAAACGCAGCCACCGCGCTGATGATGCCAAGGCCCGCACCGCCGTAAGCCATCAGGTCCATCAGTGTCACCGAGTTCAGCTGCATGGTGAGCACCTTCATGGTGATCCTGCGGAAGCGCTCGGCCTGCGCATTCATCTGCTTATGCTTCCAGCCGTCGGCCTGATAAATTTTCAGGGTGGTCAGGCCCTGAATGTTCTCAAGGAAGCTGTCGCCAAGGGTGGTGTATTCGCCCCAGTAGTTTGCCAGCAGCTTTTTGGCAAACTTCTGCACTGCCACAATGGACATGGGGATCAGCGGCACGCAGCACAGCAGGATGATGGCTGACCGTGCGTGTACACCCACCAGCAGCACAAACAGGGTAACGGGTGCCAGCAGGCTGTAAAACAGCTGCGGCAGGTATTTTGCAAAGTAGGTGTCGATCTGCTCCACACCTTCGCTGGCCAGCATCACCACCTCGCTGGTGGCCGCCGTCTCGGTGTAGTTGGGGCCAAGGCGGGCAAGCTTTGCGTAGATGCTGCTGCGCAGGGTGCGCTTGACATCCTTGGAAGCCTGATCGCTCATGGCCGATGCCAGCATGGTAAAGGCAAAGCGCATGGGCACCGTGGCAAGGCAGAGCACAAGGTTCTGCCACAGCTGTGCACTGGTCAGGCTGCCCGCAAAGGCTGCGCCCACCAGCTGGGCAATGGCCCGCACAAAGATCACGTTGCACAGCATCCCCAGCCATTGGAAAGCCACATTGGCTCCCACATACCGCAGCGCACCGCGGTCAAAGGACAGCAATTTTTTGTTGATCACTGGGCTTTCTCCGTTTCTGCTTTTTCTGCATCACTGCCAAACAGACGCTCATATTCGCCGGTAAAGATGCGCTCCGGCAGTGCACTGGTCATGGCAAGGGCAGCGGTAAAGCGCTCTTCTTCGCTCAGCGGCTCACTGACCGGTGGGAAATGGGTCAGGATCGTTTTCAGCTCCCGATCCACCTGTTTTGCCACCCAGATGCCCCGGTCTGTCATATAGATCTTGCCGTAGTGCTCCTTTACGATCATGCCGCGCTCCATGAGCAGATTCATGATACGCACCACCGAGGGCTTGGTCACGCCAAGCTTTTCGGCAATGCTGCGGGAGCTGATATCCAGATGGGTCTGTGAGACTTCGTAGATCGCCAGCAGATAGCGCAGATGCGCCGACGTAAGTTCCATCCCGATCACTCTCTTTCGTTCTGAATTTCCAATGTTATCCAAAGCTAACTTTTTGTTTTTGAAAAAAGGGCGCGAGCCGAAACTTCCAGCCCGCGCCCTTTGCGGATCATTTCAATGCTCAGTGACAGCCGCTGCAACCGCTGCAGCTGCCATTGCAGCCGCCTTCGCCGCAGCCGCTGCACCCACTGCAGCCGCCGCCATGCTTGTGGGAGTGCCATGTGATCCAGCCCACACCGCCAAACACGATGACTGCCACAATGATCGTGGGCAGATTAAAATTTGCAGCGAGGAATTCCATCATACAAAACACACCCTTTCACAATGTCATGCGGTTCGATCAGATCTTGGTCACGTCGATTTTGACCTCGTTGTCGCCAACATACTTGTTGGGACGGACCAGCAGGTAGATGAAGCCAACCAGAACAACAGCAGCCACGATGGTGAAGAAGTTGAAGCCAATCTCACCGGTGATCAGGCCGCCCAGCTGGTACACCACCAGAGCGGCGCAGTAAGCCAGAGCGCACATATAACCAATGGCGATGGCGGTCCACTTGCCGTTGTTCATCTCGCGCTTGATGGCGCCCATAGCAGCGAAGCAGGGAGCGCACAGCAGGTTGAAGATCATGAAGGCGTAAGCCGACAGAGCGGTGTAGTCCTGCGCAACAGCAGCCCAGATCTCATCGCCGTTCTCAGACAGCTCGCCGCCGAAGTGATACAGAACACCGAAGGTACCAACCACGTTCTCCTTTGCGATCAGGCCGGAGACGGAAGCGACAGTTGCACGCCAGTTGCCGAAGCCCAGAGGTGCAAAGATCCATGCGACCTTGGTAGCGATCGCAGCCAGCACGGAGTTGTCTTGATCCTCGACCATGCCGAAGACACCGTTCTCGAAGCCGAAGCCCTGCAGGAACCACAGCACAACGGTAGCGGCCAGAATGACGGAGCCTGCGCGCTTGATGAAGGACCAGCCGCGCTCCCAGGTTGCACGGAACACGTTGCCCCATGCAGGCACATGGTATGCGGGCAGCTCCATCACGAAGGGAGCGGGATCACCTGCGAAGAGCTTGGTCTTCTTCAGGATCACGCCGGAGCAGATGATGGCAGCCATGCCAATGAAGTAAGCAGAGACAGCCACCAGAGAAGAACCGCCGAACATCGCACCTGCGATGAGACCGATGATGGGCATCTTTGCGCCGCAGGGGATGAAGCAGGTGGTCATGATGGTCATGCGGCGGTCGCGCTCGTTCTCGATGGTACGGGAAGCCATAACACCGGGCACGCCGCAGCCGGTACCGACCAGCACGGGGATGAAGCTTTTACCAGACAGGCCGAACTTGCGGAAGATACGGTCCATGATGAAGGCGACACGGGACATATAGCCCACATCCTCCAGAATGGACAGCAGGAAGAACAACACCAGCATCTGGGGAACGAAGCCCAGAACCGCGCCGACACCGGCAACGATGCCGTCCATGATCAGGCCGTACAGCCAGCCTGCCACGCCGATGCTCTCCAGAAAACCGCCCAGAGCACCCGGCACGATCTCACCGAACAGGACATCGTTGGTCCAGTCGGTGGCAAAGGTACCAATGGCCCAGCCGCCGTCTGCAATGGAGGTGCCCATGGACAGGGAGTACATCAGGAACATGACCAGTGCGAAGATGGGCAGAGCCAGAATACGGTTGGTCACGATCTGGTCGATCTTATCGGAAACGGTCAGGTGCTCCACGCGGGCCTTTTTCTTAACAGCTTTGCCCACGACGGTGTTGATATATGCATAGCGCTGGTTGGTGATGATGCTCTCAGCGTCATCGTCCATCTCAGCTTCGCAGTCCTTGATGTGCTGGTCGATGTGGTCGCTCAGGCTCTTGTCGAGCTTCAGCTCGTCCATGACCTTCTCGTCGCGCTCGAACAGCTTGACGGCATACCAGCGCAGGAAGCGGTCATCCACCTTGCCCTGAATGGACTCTTCGATGTGGGCAATGGCGTGCTCCACGCTGCCGGTGAACACATGGGGCAGCTCAGCAGCCTTGGTAGCCTTTGCAGCAGCCACAGCAGCCTTTGCAGCAGCCTCGGTGCCCTCGCCCTTCAGTGCGCTGATCTCCACCGCCTGACAGCCCAGCTCTGCGCTCAGCTTCTTCAGGTCGATCTTATCACCGTTCTTGCGCACCAGATCGATCATGTTCACAGCCATGACCACTGGGATGCCCAGCTCGATCAGCTGGGTGGTCAGGTACAGGTTACGCTCAATGTTGGTACCATCGATGATGTTCAGGATGGCATCGGGCTTCTCCTTGACCAGATAAGTACGGGAAACCACTTCTTCCAGCGTGTACGGAGACAGCGAGTAGATACCGGGCAAGTCCTGAATGATAACATCCTTATCGCCCTTCAGCTTGCCTTCCTTCTTTTCCACCGTAACGCCGGGCCAGTTGCCGACATACTGGTTGGAGCCGGTCAGATTGTTGAACAGGGTCGTTTTACCGCAGTTCGGGTTGCCGGCAAGTGCAATTTTAATGCTCATTGCTTAATCCTTCCTCCCTTTGGGATCAGACTACTTCGATCATTTCAGCATCGGCCTTGCGCACGCTCAGCTCGTAGTTGCGCACGGTCAGCTCCATGGGGTCGCCCAGAGGTGCCACCTTGCGGACATAGATCTCAACACCCTTGGTGATGCCCATGTCCATGATGCGGCGCTTGACCGGACCTTCACCGTGCAGCTTTGCCACAGTAGCGGTCTCGCCGACCTTTACGTCTTTCAGAGTTTTCATACTTAACCATCCTCCTCTGCTTGTCTTTATAGAGAGACTATTCCAGTTTCGGAGCAGCTCCCAAACAGCGCCGGGGCACTGTTCAGCCAATCATGATACGGTTTGCCATGGTCTTGTCCAGCGCGATGCGGCTCTCCTTGACCTGAATGATCAGGTTGCCTGCGATCTCGTTGACGACCGTTACCTCACTGTCCACCACAAAACCCAGCTCTGCCAGATGCAGCCGGATCTCGTCCTTGCCGGTGATCTTTTTGATGGTGACGGTCTCCCCTGCTTTTGCCATTGTCAAAGGCATCATACTTCCGCTTCCCTTCCTGTTTGAATCTGGGATATCGCTGCGGTTAGTCAGCCGCAACTACCAACGTGGATAGTTTACGCCCACTAACCTTTTATGTCAATAGTTTTTTCATAATTAAAAGTTAGTTCATATGAACAAACAATTTTTCTGCCCGATTTTTTCCGTTTTTTCACCACAATCAACAACAACTAACTCAAATTATTGAATCAAAGTTAGCCATTGTTTACATTTTCTTGTTCTTTTTGGACAGCATCTTGTAAACTATCACAAAGCTTTTTCTCTGACCTGCTGTGCTCTTTTGCTGCAAATGACACAGCCGCGCGGTACAGTGGTCAGTCTGCACCGCGCGGCCGCGTGTCAAAAGGAGGATTTCTTTCCCGCCGGTGCGTGGACACCAGCAGGTGCCAGGATAAAAAGAGAGTATTTGAAAAGAGAATGACAAATTTTAAGCCGCCACGGCAAGGCGGAGAATGGGTGTTCCGCTGTGGAACAGCCGCAGATAGACTGCTGTACACTTGCTCAGCTGGTCAAAATGCTTCTGCGCTGCATCCGGGTCGCCGTAGGACTTCCAGCAGCCGCAGCAGGTAAAGTTCTTGCCGCGGTTCTCGATAAAGCCCACAACATCGCCCAGCGGATAGCCAAGGAACACCCCGATCTCATGCGGAAATTCTGCCGAACAGCACAGCTTGCGGGAAAGCTGAGTGAGCATATTGCCCACATCCGGTGCTTCGCCCGCTTCCGGCAGGCGGTAGCCCTCCTGCCGCAGAAAGCTCTGCACCTTTTTATCTGCCAGCACGGCAGCCAGCTTGCTTTCGCGGTAGACATACACAAGATACCGGTGGTTGAGCACGCAGCCCTTGAGCACCCGCACACGCAGGCCCTTGGGGTTCAGCTGAGTGTTCCAGTTTTTCACCCGGCGCGCAAGGTCGGCGCAGTCGCGGGTCTCATAGCGGAACAGGCCTGCCGGTTTCAGGCTTGCCAGCACCGGGGCACACTGTTCGATCATGACCGTTTCAAAATTACGCTCCATGTCTGCGCCCTCCCGCCTTGTTTCTCCGGGCTATTGTTCCCCGGATGCGCCGTGGTTATAAGTTAGATATTTCTAACCCCGATTCCAAAAAAGAAGCAGCTTTGCGCGGAGCATTCAAGGCTTCGGCCTGCCGATCTGTTTCTTGCGGTTAGTTACTTCTAACGTGACTGTATCTTACCACAGCGGTGGGCCGTTGTCAACACTTTTCTTGAAAAAAGTTATTCGTGACAAACCGCAGTTTTCTCCGCCTCGCTTTTTGTGCATTCTACCGTTTTGAGATACGGTATGGTATAATAAGGAAAACTCTCTCAGGCGCTAACGCGCCAGCTCCCCCGAAGGGGGAGCTCTTTATAGAGTCAGCGCATTCAAAAGCTCTCTCCTTCGGGAGAGCTGGCATTGCGCAGCAATGACTGAGAGGGTTCTATCTTATAAAAGGAGCACGCATCCATGCCACAGAACATTGCACCGCCGGGCCTGATCTCCCTTCTTGCCGCCGCACTGGCACAGCAGCCCACAAAGCCGCTGGTGCTGGCGCTGGATGGCCGCTGCGGCAGCGGCAAGACCACCCTTGCGAATACGCTGGCCCGGCAGTTCCCGGCCAGCATCACCCTGCACACCGATGATTTTTACCTGCCGCCTGCACAGCGCATCCGCGGCTGGGAGAAAACGCCCTGCGCCAATATGGACCTTGACCGCCTGCGGGACGAAGCCCTGCGCCCAGCCTACGAGGGCCAGCCGGTGCAGTACCGTGCCTATTCCTGCCGCGAGGGTGCGTACCTGCCCGCGCGGGAGCTGGCCGCGCAGCCGCTGGTGATTTTGGAGGGCAGCTACAGCCACCACCCGCTGCTGACCGGCTGCGAAACGCTGCGGGTGTTCCTGACCTGCGCAAAAGAAGAGCAGACCCACCGCCTGCAGGCGCGGGAGGGGGAGCGATATGCCAATTTTGCCGCCCGGTGGGTGCCGCTGGAGGAGGGCTATTTTGCCCAGTACCACATTGCGGAGACGGCGGATTTTGTGGTAGACACCACCCAAGGCGGGACGATTTGAAATGGCTTCCGCGCCGCCGGCAAGACCAAGGTGCCATATAGCAAAGCGGAAGAACACCCCTTGAACCAAACAAAGCCGGACAGCTTGCGGGCTGTCCGGCTTTTGGTTTTGCTTGGTTTACAGGCTGTTACTTATTCTTGTACATATCCTGATAGTAGTTCTGGTAATCACCGCTGGTGACATGGTCCATCCACTCCTGATGGTTCAGGTACCAGTCAATGGTCAGCACGATGCCCTTTTCAAAGGGGGTCTCGGGGTACCAGCCCAGATCGTTCTTGATCTTGGTGGGGTCGATGCCATAGCGGCGGTCGTGGCCCAGACGGTCGGCCACATGCTTGATGAGATCCTCGCTGATGCCCTCGTCCTGCAGACGGTCGTGCAGCTGGTTGATGATGGTCTTGACGATGAAGATGTTGGGGCGCTCGTTGTGGCCACCCACGTTGTACACCTCACCGATCTTGCCGCCGTTGGCTACCATATCGATGGCCTTGCAGTGATCTTCCACATACAGCCAGTCGCGGATCTGCATACCGTCGCCGTAGACGGGCAGCTGCTTGTGGTGCTTGACGTTGTTGATCATCAGGGGGATCAGCTTCTCCGGGAACTGGTAGGGGCCGTAGTTGTTGGAGCAGCGGGTGATGTTCACCGGCATGCCGTAGGTATCGTGGAATGCCATAACGAACATATCGGCGCTGGCCTTGGAGGAAGAATAGGGGCTGTGGGGGCACAGGGGGGTGGTCTCCATAAAGAAGCCGTCCGCACCCAGTGCACCGTACACCTCATCGGTGGACACCTGCAGGTACTTCTTGCCCTCTTTCCAAGTCTTGGCATCGGCATCATACCATGCTTCCTTGGCGCGCTGCAGCAGGTTGACGGTGCCCATCACGTTGCTCTGCACAAAAATTTCGGGGTTCTTGATGGAGCGGTCCACGTGGCTCTCGGCGGCAAAGTTGATGACGTAATCGAAATCGTACTTCTGGAACAGGCCTTCCACCAGCTCCTTGTCGCAGATATCGCCCTGCACGAATACATGGCGGGGGTCGCCCTCCACATCCTTCAGGTTTTCCAGATTGCCGGCGTAGGTCAGCTTATCCAGATTGACCAGCAGGATCTCCGGGTATTTCTTGAGCATATAATGCACAAAGTTGGAGCCAATAAAACCGGCGCAGCCGGTGATCAGATAGGTTTTCATAGGTTCAATTTCCTCTTTTCAGTCTTTCATCCCGTTGTCGCCGTCCCAGTGGGCGAAGAAGCAGGCCAGAGCGTCTCTCCAGTCGCGCACATCGTTGCCCACGGTGCAGCGCAGCATCCGGTTGTCCAGTGCGCTCCACTTGGGGCGGTCGGCGCTTTCCGGGTGCTTTGCCTTGTATTCCTCGCTGGTGCAGGGTGCCACAGCGGCATCCACGCCGGACAGGCGGATGATCTCGGACGCAAAATCATACCACGAGCAGATGCCCTCGCCGGTGCAGTGATACAGGCCGTACTCGTGGGTCACGCACAGCTGTAGGATCTCGTGGGCCAGATCCACCGCGTTGGTGGGGTTGCCGCACTGGTCATTGACCACTTCCAGCTTGCCAAACTTCTTACCTGCGTTCACGATGGTCTTGACGAAGTTCTTGCCGTAGTAGCTGTAGAGCCACGCGGTGCGCACGATGAAGTGACGGTGGCAGAACTGCTCCACATACTTTTCGCCCATGAGCTTGGTAGAGCCATAGGCGCTGATGGGGCCGGGAATGGTGGCTTCGTCCTGTGCAACGCCGCCGTTCTCACGGCCGGAGAACACATAATCGGTGGAGACGTGTACCAGTCGTGCACCGGTCTTTTCCGCTGCCTGTGCCAGATTGCGGGGGCCGAGGGCGTTTGCCTTGAAGGCGGCATCATGGTTCACTTCGCAGCCGTCCACATTGGTGTAGGCAGCGCAGTTGATGATGACATCCGGGCGGTTGCGGCGGATGAACTCGTCCACCATTTTGTAGTTGGAGATATCCAGATCCGGCAGGTCCACGGCGATCACCGTGGCATTGAGCAGCTTTTCGGGGATGGGGCCGATCTCGCTGCGGCCTTCGCGCAGCTGCTTGAGGATCTCGGTGCCCAGCTGACCCTTGCAGCCGGTAACAATGATTTTCATATGGGTATGCCTCTCTTTTGCTTAATAGCGCAGCTTGCCGTCTGCAACGTTCTTCAGGTGCTGGCCGTAAGGACTCTTGCCGTAGCGCTCAGCGCTTTCCAGCAGGGTGTCGCGGTCGATCCAGCCGTACTTGAAGGCGATCTCTTCCGGCGCACTGATCTTGATGCCCTGGCGCTTCTCGATCATGCGCACAAAATCGGCTGCTTCCACCAGACTGTCCATGGTGCCGGTGTCCAGCCATGCAAAACCGCGGCCCAGCAGCTGAACATCCAGCTCGTCCTTCTTCAGATACATGTCGTTCAGGGTGGTGATCTCCAGCTCGCCGCGGGCAGAGGGCTTGACCTGCTTTGCCATCTTCACGACCTCTTTGTTATAGAAGTACAGGCCGGTGATGGCGTAGTTGGACTTGGGATGCTGAGGCTTTTCCTCCACGCTGAGCACCTTGCCGTCCTTGTCGAACTCCACGATGCCAAAGCGTTCCGGATCCTGCACATAGTAGCCAAACACGGTGCAGCGGCCTTTGTTTTCCGCATTGGCAGCGGCGGTCTTGAGGATCTTGGAGAAGCCGTTGCCGTAGAAGATGTTATCGCCCAGGATCATGGCGCAGCAGTCGTCGCCAATGAACTCTTCGCCCAGAATGAAGGCCTGTGCCAGACCGTCCGGAGAGGGCTGAACTTTATACTGCAGATGGATGCCGTACTGGCTGCCATCACCCAGCAGCGCCTCAAAGCGAGGCGTATCGGTCGGGGTGGAGATGATCAGGATGTCCTGAATGCCTGCCAGCATCAGCGTGGACAGGGGGTAATAGATCATCGGCTTGTCGTAGACCGGCAGCAGCTGCTTGCTGGTGACCATAGTCAGCGGGTAAAGCCGGGTGCCGGCACCGCCGGCAAGAATGATACCTTTCATATTTGTGCACTCCTTTAAAATAGATTGAAAAGTTGTGCAGCTGTACGCCGCCCAGATGGGAGACCGCCCGGATGACGTATGGATTCAAAGCGGAGCTGCGTCCGCTGTAAACAAATTCAGGAGCCGCTCCCCCCCTGCCCAAAATGGCAAAATGGGAATAGCAGTTCACTTTATTTTACTATCAAATCACACAAAAAGCAAGAAAGAACGGCTTTTCCGAAAAATTTTCCGGAAAAGCCGTTCTGAAACTCCTTCAATCTCGCATTTGTTCCGCCCAAAAGGCCCCCTCTCCGAGGGGGCTGGCAATGCCGCAGGCATTGACTGGGGGAGTTACCACGCAAAGCCCCACTTGGAGAAATAGCGCAGCAGGCTGCGCAGCTGCCACAAAAAGGGCTTCAGGCTGCGGTGCGCCGCGCGGTGCCATGCATGGATGGCGGTGTACTGGGGCACCAGATACGCTTTGCCCCGGGTGCGCATCTTCTGGGTGAGGTCGGCGTCCTCCACATACATGAAGTAGTCCTCATCAAAGCCGCCCACGGCCTTGAAGGCTGCGGTATCCACCGCTGAGAAGCTGCCGGTGCAGAACTCGATCTCGGTGGGTTTTGTCAGGTCTTTGTCCGCCATGAGATAGCGCTCGTTGTACTTTGCCCAGAATTTCAGGCAGGGCAGCTGGCGGTATACCATGGCCCGCACACTGCACCGGCGCAGCGGCAGACGCTGGGGCCGCCCGTCCGGGAAGGTGAGCGCGGGCCGCGCCATCACCACGCCGGGGTGCTGTGCCATCCAGTCCGCAAGGTCACTCAGCGTATCCGCAGTGAGCTGGATATCCGGGTTCAGGATAAAGTGCACCCGGCTTTGCAGCAGGCTGAGCACCGTGTTGTGGCCGGTGCCAAAGCCGCCGTTCTCTGTGCGGCAGAGCACCTCCACCTTCTGGTCCTTGCGGATGTGCAGGGTGCCGTCCTTCGCAGCCTTGGCAAGGCACTGGCCGCTGCCGTCCGGGCTGGCGTTGTCCACCAGATACAGTGTCAGCGGGTGGCGGCGGGTGCAGTCCAGCACGGTCTGTGCCGCCCTGAGCGCTTCATCCGCGCCGTTATAAACTACAATACAAGCAGAAAGTTCCATGTCGTTCACTCCAGCGGTTTGATGTCAAAGCTGAAGTCCTCTTTCATCAGGTCAAAGTTCGGGTTCATGCAGGGGTCGCCTGCGGCCAGCTGCTTTGCCCACCGCTTCTGGAAGCGCTCCACCTCCGAGATGAAGCGCTTGCGCTTGACCGGGTTCTCGTCCAGACCGCGGCTCTTGCTCTCGTAGTGGTACAGCTGTGCAAACGGAGTGAACACGTTGGTATAGCCCGCTTCACGCACGCGCACGCAGAAGTCCACGTCGTTGAAGGCCACAGCAAAGCTCTCGTCCAGACCGTTCACCTGCTCGTAGACGCTCCTGCGCACCATCAGGCAGGCGGCAGTGACCGCATACACATCCTGTGCATAGACCAGACGTCCCATATAGCCGGGGTGGCCCACCGGGAAGTTCTTGTGCATGTGGGCCGCAAGGGTCAAAAAGCCGAAGCCGATGCCCGCGTGCTGGATAGTGTTGTCCGGATAAAGCAGCTTTGCGCCCACGCAGCCCACACGGTCCTGCTGGGCGTACATGAGCATTTCTTCGATCCAGCGCGGAGAAATGACCTCGGTATCGTTGTTGAGCAGCAGCAGATATTCGCCGGTGGCTTCCTTTGCGCCAAAGTTGTTCAGGGCGCTGTAGTTGAAGCCGGTGCCCTGCCATGTGATCACCTTCAGGTTCTTGTGCTCCTTCTGCAGCTTTTCATAGCAGCGGAAGGTGGCAGGCTCCCTGCTGTTGTTCTCGATGACGATGATCTCAAGATCCTCATAGGTGCTCCTGCGGTAGATGGACTCCACGCAGGTGCGCAGGTCGGAAGAATGGTCGCAGCTGGGGATCAGGATGCTGACCCGGCCCGGCTTTGTGATGGTATAGTCCGTCTTATAGAAGCCCGGCGTACCCGGGATCATGGAAACTTCATCCACCGGCACACCCACACGCTCGTAGTGGGCATACAGGGCCTTGACCGCAGCTTCCAGACAGTAGGTCTTGGCCGAAATGTTGCTTGCCACGCTGGTGGGGCTGGAGCGCCAGTAGTACAGCAGGTGCGGGATATGCACGATCTTGTGCGCCTTTTCGGTCAGGCGCAGGTAGAGGTCATAGTCCTGACTGCCGTTGTAGGCTGCACGCTCATCGCCGCCCACAGCGGCCAGCAGCTTTGCGCTGAACACGCTCAGGTGGCAGATATAGTTGTTGGAGCGCAGATTATCCAGCATATAATCCGGCTTGAAATGGTAAACGGTCAGATGGTCGATGTCGCCCTCAAAGGTCACTTCATCCGTATACACAAAGTCTGCGCCCTGTTCGGCAATGGCCTGTGCCACGTACCACAGAGCACAGGGGTGCAGGATATCATCGTGGTCCAGCAGGGCGATGAACTCGCCCGTTGCCAGCGCAAAGCCCTGATTGGTGTTGCCCGCAATGCCCTCGTTCTTTTCCAGCTTCTGGTAGCGGATGCGGGGGTCTTCCGCAGCACGGGCTGCTACGGTCTGGCCCACCGTCTCGTCCTGTCCGGCATCCACAAGGCACAGCTCCCAGTTCTGATAGGTCTGGTTCTGCACCGAGTCCAGCAGCTCCACCAGAAACTGCTGCGGCGTATTGTACAGCGGCACCACGATGCTGATGCGCGGCGCGGCGGGCTGGTCGGCCGCCTGCCTTACCAGCAGCTCTGCGCTGGCAAAGCGGTCGGCGCGCATGGTCCTGCCCGGGAACAGCTTCGCATATTCCTTTTTGGCCTTTGCCTGCGCACGCACGCCGGAAATGCCCACCCGGCGCAGCTGGCCCAGAAAGACGAACGGCGGGAAGGTGTGTGCCAGCTGACGACCCTTGCTGACAAAGTAGCGCAGCGGCCAGCTCATCTTCCAGAAAGTAGAGCTGGTCACATTGTTCAGTGTCTTTTCCAGATCCTGCTCATGGCTGCGGCTCAGCGAAAGATCGCTGCGCAGGCGTTCCAGCTGAGCCGTCTGCTCTTCGCCAGTGCGCTCGGCCTGCTGCATCCGCTCTCGCAGATCGTCCAGCGTCATCTCGTAGCCTGCCAGCAGCTGCTGTGCATCCTGCACAGCGGCGCTGCGGCAGAACAGCGCGGTCTGCTGGGCTTTGCCGCGGTTCTTCCACTCAAAATCCCGGTACAGGCCCTGTGCGGCCAACTGCTTTGCACAGTCAGCCATGGCCGATGCATCGGTGCATACCAGCAGCACCTGTGCACACTGCAGTGCGGGCAGATCCACCCATTCCGGGTCCTCCACCACCAGCAGGGCAGCGGTGCCCTGCTCTGCATTCTCCGGCAGCAGCTGTGCGCCGGCCTTTTCCAGTGCTTCGGCCAGTGCGCCGCTGCCGCCCAGCACCTGAATGCTGGCAGGGGTCAGCTCCCGCACGATGCGCTGCGCCAGTGCACGGCAGCGCTCGGCCTGTCGTTTGGTTTCTTTTTCCTGATCCATTCCGATCTCCGCTCCTATGGAACTTTTTTATCTTAAAATGATCTCTCAAAAAATCACACGATTTATAGTATACCAAATCCGGCATGATTTGAGAAGGTTTTGCGCGCATTTCTTTGCAGTTTTCCACTGCTTACCAGTGGAACAGGCTGTGCAGCCAGCCAAAGAACCCACCGCCGGAGCTGCCGGAAGTGGAAATGCTCACACCCGTGTAGTAGTGGCTCAGGATCTCCCGGTAGCCCATGCCCTGCTCCTGTGCGTAACCCACAGCACCGCACTGGCTCATGCCCACGCCATGGCCAAAGCCGTAATAGGTCATGCAGGGGGTACCGCTTTCGTCCGCGCCAAAGTCGAAGCAGTAGCGGGAGGAAACGAACTGGCCGATATAGCGGTAGCTGCGGCCATTGGAAACAAAGGTGTTGTACTGCACAAAGCCGCCCAGATCCTTGTGGGTGGTGTCGGCGCTGACGTAGGGCTCGCCGGTGCGGCTGTCGTTATACTCTTTATAGGTATAGTCTTTTCCGATGACCCGGCGCAGCTTGTTGTGGTACTGCTCCTCGTAGGGGCTTTCTACGCTCTGCAGATACGGCACATCGGTGCCCCATGCGTCCCGGCTGGAGCAGGTGCCGTACACGCCGGTCTGGGTGTTATAGCCCGCACTGGCCGACCACACGGCGTCGCAGACGCTGCCGTTGTAGGTAAGGATCTCATTTTTCACCGGTTCCACCGCACTGCGGATGGCTTCCCGTGCCGAGGACGGGATCTGGTCCACCGGAGTGTAGATGAGCGCATTGGAAGAGGAGCCGTACTGCTTGTGGTATTCCAGATAGGAATGGATGGCCACCGCCTGCGCCTTCCACGCCTGCTGGGCGGCGCTGGCGCTGACATAGCTGCCAATGGAGCCAAGCTCCGTGTAGGTAATGCCCACAAGGCAGTCCACAAGGTTCAGCGTGACATTGCGCTGCAGGCCTTTTCCCTTGATGTTGAGGTAAGGCATGGTGATGGTATCACTGGTGCCAAAGAGCCATGCAAGGCAGTTTTCCTCCTCGGCAGGGATCAAGGTCGTGTCCGCGCCACCCATAGTGGTGGCTGCCGAAGCCGCCGGGACCAGCACGCAAACGCACAGCGCTGCTGCCAGCACAAACGCCGCCGCGCGGCGCACAAACCGATGCAGATGTTTCAAAAGTGATCTCCTCCTGTTTTTTGCAGATTTCTGACCGTGTTTTTTACAGTGTAACACAGCCTGCGCCTGCGGGCAAGGACTGGACTTTCGTTTTCACATCTGGACAAAGAAGAAACCGGAGGGCCTTTCCCGTTCGGGCTGCTCTCCGGTCTGATTTATAAGGTCTCCGGCCGACGACGCATGGCATCGTCGATCTCGTTCTCGATCTCCCGCAGGCAGTCCAGCAGCACCGGATTGAACGCCCCGGCCTCGCCGGTGCAAAGCATCTGCACTGCAGCCGCGCAGGGTACCGGCGGCTGGCTTCCGCTGCCAGTGGTCAGCGTTTCGTAGGCATCCGCAAGGCCGACCACCTGTGCCGCAATGGGGATCTGTTCGCCAACCAGCTGGTCCGGGTAGCCGCTGCCGTCGTACCGCTCGTGGTGCCAGCGGCAGATCTGATAGGCTACCCGCACAAAATCTTCGTCGCGGTAGGCATCCAGCTCTTCCAGCATCCGTGCACCCAGCAGGGTATGCTGGCGCATGGTTTCTTCATCCTCCGGCGTGCGCGGCTCCGGGCTGTTCAGGACCTGTTCCCCGATCTCCATTTTGCCAATGTCGTGCAGCACCGAGGCCATGCTGATGGTACGACGCATCTCCTGCGTCAGGGGGTAAGTCTCGGTCTTTTGCACCAGATGGTCCAGCAGCATTCCGGTCAGGGTGCTGATGTGCTGCACATGGGTGCGGCTCTCGCCGTTGCGGCGCTCCACCACCCGGCTCAGAATGCCGATCATCATTTGGCTGCGCTTTTCCTTTTGCGACACCTGATCCGCCACCATGGCGCTCAGGCGGCGCTGCTTTGCATACATGCGGATGGTGTTGGTAATGCGCTGATACACCACCCTTGCATCAAAGGGGCGGCTGATATAATCGGACGCACCCAGATCAAAGGCGCGGCGCACCGTGTCCACATTGTCCTCGCTGGAGATCATGATGACCGGGATCTCTTCCAGCATTCCGCGCTGGCTCATGGCTTCCAGCACGGTAAAGCCGTCAATGCCGGTCATGTGGATATCCAGCAGCACAACGGAGATGCCGGTGGGGTTCTGTTCCAGCAGGCGCAGGCAGTCCTCGCCGGAAGCCGCTTCGGCAGTGTCGAACTGGCTGTTCAGCATCTGGCTGAGCAGCATCCGGTTCATGGCCGAGTCGTCCACGATGAGCACACTCTGGCGGCTGTGGGTGGGCTGCAGGGCGTGCGGCTCCGGCTGACGCTCGGTGATCACGGTGTTTTTCTGGATGCGTGCATAGTGCATCAGTCGTTCCGCGTGCTGCACCGCATCGTCCACATTTTCGTCGTCGATCCACACGCCGCCAATGCTGGCCGACATGCGGATGCGGGAGTAGCCCGGCACGCTGGCCGCCTGCAGCTGCAGACGGATCTGTTCCAGACGCGGGCTGAGCTGTTCCTGCCGGATGTCCGGTAGCAGCAAAAGCAGCCTGCCGCCGTCGTAGCGGATCAGGCGGTCTTTTTCCGAAAGGCCGCGCCGGATGGTGCTTACCGCCGTTTCCAGCACGCTGTTGCCTGCACCGGAGCCGTAAACATCGTTGGAGAACTTCAGATCGTCCATATCCAGCATCGCCACACCGGCGGTAATGCTGCGATAGCGGTAGTTCTCATCATAATAGGTGCGGTTGTAGGCACCGGTCAGCGGGTCGCGGTAGCGCTTTTCCCGCTCGTCGGTAATGCTGTTGAGCAGCCGCTCACCGTTTTCCGGGTCCAGCAGAACGCTGCGGTCGATCTTGCGGGTCAGCTCCAGCACACAGAGTTGGCCATCCACCTGCACACAGCTGGCCGTGATCTCGTACAGTTCCTGCCCAAAGTATTCCAGCCTTGTTTTCCGGGTGTTCTTTTCCAGCGCCTGCCTTGCCACGCAGTTTTCACACGGACGGCTGCGCCGCCACTGGGCATAGCAGGGCGCGCTGCCCTTTTTGCCGCCCTGCACCTCGTCCGCCTTCATCAGGCGCACTGTCATGAACACCTTGCGGAGCTGGCGCATTTCCTCTTCCATCTGCTGGCGTGTTCTGCTTTTTTTGCTCATCATCGCATATCCCCCGCTGCAAAACCGCGCGTTTTGGGCCGCACGGCATTCCTTCACGAATAACATTATACTATTTTTTACCAGAATACGTCAATCTTCACCCCTTGCAGCCCGCAGTGCGGAATGTGTCGTTTTGATCCTGTAAAATCAACGTAAGCTCTTTATTTTTGTCAAATTTCCTCATCAGACACCGTACTGTGCCGCACAAAGCGACGCAAATTGGGGAGTGCAGTTTTCCGGCCGTCTGCTGCCCGCTCTGCCCGGGAACAGTCCACGTGTTTCCGCCGGAAACTCAGTCTTGATTTTGTGCGCAGAATCCGCTATAATAGTAATGTTCTTTTGAATTGCATATCAGCCGGTGTGTCGGAATGGCAGACGAGGGGGACTCAAAATCCGCTTCGTGATTTTTCTTGTCTGTACGAGAAATTCACGATTGTGCGTTGAATTTTGAAGGTTTGTCGAAGCAGGATTTCTTACATCCCTCCTGAACATCCCTCCAATCTTCAGAAACCGGTACGAATGTCTCAAAATTGAATATCAGCCGATGTGGCGGAATGGCAGACGCAAACGACTCAAAATCGTTCGGGAAACCATGTGGGTTCGAGTCCCACCATCGGCACTTCATCATAAAACAGCTTAGGATCGAAAGATTTTAGGCTGTTTTTCTTTTTTGCCCATTTTTTATACTTTGGCGTTTTCTGGGAAGATATTGACGATTGCATTCGCCGAAGATACCTTACTGGAGAAATCCAGATGTGTATAAATGTTGCTTGTCGTGCTGATGTCGCTGTGCCCCAGCCACTCCTGAATCTCCTTCAGGCTCACGCCATTGGCATAGAGCAGACTGGCGCAGCTATGCCCTTACGGTATAATTACGACAAGCCGGAAAAGCCCCGTATATCAAGGGTTTTCGGTTATCTGGCAAGGTTTTTCATCCTTTTCCAAACCGAAAAATCGAGCCGCGAGGTAGTTATTTCGTAGGGGGTGTTATAGTAACGACAAAAATAAAATACCGTTTGGGCGGGCTGTCAGCCCGTCCAAAAAATCAGGTCATTTCCTCTGCAAAGAAGAAATGTCTTTTTTGTACCCAAAATCAGATGCCGACAGGAGGAACACAATGCCTGAAAAAACCGTGCAGAAGGAACCGGGCAAAAAGCCCGCGCCATCCAAAAAGCCGAAACCGCAGCAGGAAGTAGTTGTTCAGATTTCGCTCTCTGAGCTGCATCCGTTCCCGGATCACCCCTTTCAGGTGCGGGAGGATGCGTCCATGCAGGAAACCGCCGAAAGCGTCAAGGAATACGGCGTCCTCGTCCCCGCGCTGGCACGGCCACGGGAGGACGGCGGTTATGAGCTGATTGCAGGCCACCGCCGCAAACACGCCTGTGAGCTGGCGGGGCTGGCCACCATGCCCGTCATTGTCCGCGACATTGACCGGGACGCTGCCACCATTATCATGGTGGACAGCAACCTCCAGCGAGAGAATATCCTGCCCTCCGAACGCGCCAAAGCCTACAAGATGAAGATGGAGGCCATCAAGCGGCAGGGCGCACGAACGGATCTGACTTCGCCGAAAATTTCGGCGAAGTTCCGCAGCGATGATGAAGTCGGTCAGGATGCCGGTGTGAGCGGAGACACCATCCGCAACTACATCGCTCTGACACAGTTAGTCCCAGAGCTTCAGCAGATGGTGGACGAGAAGAAGATCGCCCTCAGTCCCGCTTATCAGATCGCGGCGCTGACTCCCAAAGAGCAGGGCTTGCTTTTGGAAACCATCGACAGCGAACAGGCCACCCCCTCGCTCTCGCAGGCACAGCGGATGAAAAAGCTCAGTCAGAGCGGCGAACTGAACGAGGACACCATGCTCTCCATTATGATGGAGCAGAAGAAACCGGAGAAAAACGACATTACCCTCTCCGGTGAAAAGCTCCGCAAATACTTCCCGCGTTCCTATACCCCGTTCCAGATTGAGAACACCATTTTCAAATTACTGGACGCATGGCAGAAAAAGCGCCAGCGCGACCAGAGCCGTTGAGCGGACAAGCAGTTTGTCCGCTATTTTCATGCCAAAAGGAGGACGCCATGTATATCAACACGTTCAAATACACGCCCAAAGATGTGAACTGCCAGCTCTGTACCGAGTATGTGAAAAAGCTGGGCTGTACCGCCCTGCGCTGCCCGTGGCTGGCCGAGCGCATCGAGGCCGGTGTGGTCGGCTACCGCGAGGTCGTCATGGAAACATTCCCCCGCGACCGCCGTCTGTCCCCGCGCCTGAACCTGCTGATCAAGCACTATCCCGGAAGCCTTTGGAGCAACGAGCAGCATGAGCGCCGAATGCAGTATCAGTGCGCCGTGCAGGGCTACCGCCGCCGCAGGGATACCAACGCCTATTATGCGGCCATGTACCTGCTGACCTCTAATGACGACATTTACCGCCGCACGGCAAACTGCTTCTGCAAGGACGGGATCGAGTTCGGCTATGCGGTGTTGAAAAACACTTCGCCGCACAACTACGCACTGTTCATGGCGGCGCGCGACCTCTGCGACAAGACGGAGGCCGTCACGATGGCGGACTTGGCGGAACCGGAGGTCATTGACCCGGAGGCGCTGCGCCTGATCGTCAACGCCACTCTGATCGCCCGCTACGGGCTTGCCGCCTTTCAGATCAGAGCGCGAGGTGCCGAATATGAACGCTGATGATTTTGTCGGCGGGCACAGCATCCTTGCGCTGGAGCGCTTTATGGACGAAACCCGCCACATGATTATTTTTGATGTCCTGTCATGGAAATCTCCTGTGGGTGAAAAGGGCGAACGGCTGCGGCTGTTCCTCTCCGACGTGGGATATGCCAAGGCGCAGGCATCCGAGAGGCGCGGAGAAATCAAAATCCGCAAACACGCCGCCGTCATTGAGGGGCATATCCTTCCTGACCGGAAAAAGCGGCGTCACTAAAATGATTGGAGGAATTACCACGAACAGAGTAACAGAGCTGGAAAAAGCGCTGACCACGCTGTTCCGCAAGGGTACGGAGGTCGGCTACACGGAAACGGAGATCGACGAGTTTCTGGAAAACATCGACTATCACGCCCTGCTGCAAGCCGTTTGGAACAAGGCTGAAACGGTCTATGCCTACCGCGCAGACGGCAAAAATGCGCTGAGCTTGGACTATCGCAGCTCGGAGCTGTTCAAGCAGCGAGCGACGCTTCTCTATGAGGACGTAGGCGACAGCTATATCGGCGCGGTGTTTGCTGCCCGGTCGATGGAGCTGTGGCTGCTGGAGGATATGGGCTTCGCCGTCGTTGCCAAATTCAGCGTGAACGCCGGAGAAGGCGAATACGTCACCGAGTATCGCGTCTACAAGGGCAGCGATTGGGCAGACAGCGAGATTTCTCTGGATTTGGAGGACTTGGTGGCCGAGCTTGCCGCCCTGTGCGATCCCTACTACGAACACGAGCAGCCCATCTATGAGCTGTAATGTGGGAAAGGAGTGAAAACGGAGCGGCTTCCCCATGCGGGAAACCATTCAGAACGCAAACGGCAAGCAGTTTCACGCCGTCAGCCTGTCCGGGGGTAAGGACAGTACCGCCATGCTGCTTTTGATGATCGAACAGGATATGCCCATCGACATGGTGCTGTCAGCGGACACCGGCATGGAGTTCCCGGAAATGTATGAACACCTTGCCAAACTGGACGAGCATCTTTTCCGGGAGCGCGGCATCCATATCACTACGCTGCGGCATCCCAAGGGCTTTGAATACCTGATGTTCGACGAACCCAAGCAGAAGCCCCGCAGTCTGGAAAACCGTGCAAAGCTGGGCATCCCGCCCTACGGCAACGGCTGGCCGGGAATCCGCGTCCGCTGGTGTACCGGGCAGCTCAAAACGCACCTCATCACCAAGGAGGTCAACCGGCTCAAAGGCGAGCTGGGCGCGATCCACTATGTCGGTATCGCCGCCGATGAAGCGTGGCGCTGCAAGGATGAGCGGTATCCCCTCGTGGAATGGGGCATCACGGAGGCGCAGGCGCTCCAAGCCTGTTACGACCGTGGCTTTGACTTCGGCAGGCTGTATGAGATTTACCACCGTGCGTCCTGCTGGTGCTGCCCGTTCCAGCGTATCGACGAGCTGCGGAAGCTGCGAAAGCATCACCCGGAGCTGTGGAAAAAGCTGCTGGAGCTGGATCGCCGTGCGCTGGCGCAGTTCGGCACCGGCCCGCTGGGACAGTTCAAGCAGAACTGGAGCGTAAAGCGGCTGGATACGCGGTTTGGCGAGGAGGACGGCCAAACAGGTTGACTGCCCTGCGGAAAGGATTGAAGCAATATGGCTGTATTTCGCGTTGAACGGACGCGGGATTACACGGTGATGTGCAACCATCACCTGAAAGACAGCAATCTTTCCCTGAAAGCCAAGGGGCTGCTCTCCATGATGCTCTCCCTCCCCGACGAGTGGAATTACACCACGCGGGGGCTGGCTGCGATCTGCAAGGAGGGCGTGGACGCCATCGGGAAAACGCTCAAGGAGCTGGAGCTGGCGGGCTACATCATCCGCCGTCAGCTTCGCGGCAAGGACGGGCGCATTTCCGACACGGAGTACACCATCTTCGAGAAGCCCCGAAAGCCCTCTCCACCGGATACGACTTTACCAGATACGGAAAACCCGTATCTGGATAACCCGGATACGGAGGCATCGGATACGGATAATCCCGCGCAATTAAATACTAAGAAATCTAATACTCAAAAATCAAATACTGATCTATCAAGCACTCATTCATTCTTTCTGCCTGCGGCGGACGGAATGACGGACGGATTTGAGAAAAAAGCGGAGATCAGAGAGCAAATCGAATACGACATTCTCTGTCAGCAGTATGACCGGATGCAGCTTGATGAGCTGGTGGAGATTATGCTGGAGGTCGCTATGAACCGCAGCCCCACGGTCAAGATCGGGCGGGATGCGGAGTATCCCACTGGCTTCGTCCAACAGCGCTTTGAAAAGATCACCTCCATGCACATCGAAAAGGTCATGGACGGTATCCGCGAGAACACCACCCGCGTCTGGAACACGAAAGCCTATCTCATGGCGGCGCTGTTCAACTCTGTTTCCACCATCGACAACCACTATGCCATGCTGGTCAATCACGATTTTCACGGCGGCCCCTAAAGGCCGTCATTTTTCATGCCCGATTCCGGGAGAAAGGATTTGATACCGATGAAACGCCCCCTTGCCTACATCACCGCTCCGTGGAGCGAGAATGAGTTTGAGAACACCGAAAATGCCGCCAAGTATTGCAGGGCGGTCTATGACGCGGGCTTTTCGCCCGTCTGCCCCGCGCTGTTTTTGCCGCTGTTCCTGCGCGATGAGATTCCGCAGGAGCACAAGGACTGTATCGACATGGCGCGGGAGTATCTGCGCCGCGCTCGTGTGCTGGTGGTTTGCGGCAGCACCGTGGATGAAAGCGTGAAAAACGACATCGCCGTGGCCGAGCGTCTGCGGATCACCGCCACCACGCTGGACGGCATCCTGACCGTCAAGGGACAGGGGCGCAGAAATGAATGAGCATCTTCTGCACCGGCTGGTGGTACCGCCTTAGTGTCCCGGCATTCTCCCTGCAAATCGGAGGAAAGGAGCGTGATAAGTCATGCAGGAAGAAGTTGAACAGAGAATCGTATCCCTGATGATCTCCTGTGGGAAGCTGGGTGAACAGGAATTTCGTAAGGCCGTTGCCAAGCTGCTGGAGCAGCTAAAAAGCGGCCATCAGAAGCATCAGTACAGCAAGGCCAATCCCCACGGAAAAATGACCGTCAAGCAGCTTGCCGCCAAGGATAAGGGATTGCAGAGCATTGAAGTCACCGATCAGAATATCGGCTCATTCAACCGGATCGCCCGGAAGTATGGCATTGACTTCGCTCCATTCAAGGTCAAGGGCGAAAAGCGGTACATGGTGTTCTTCAAAGCGCCGGACGCCGACGCCATGACCGCCGCGTTCAAGGAATATACCACCAAGCAGGTCAGAAAGGCGGAACGCCCCTCGGTACTGGAAAAGCTGCAACACTTCAAGTCGCTCATTCAGGCGGCTGTGGTGGACAGGACAAAGAGGAAGGAGCTGGAACGATGAAGCAAGTCAACGTCAAAAAGCTCATCCTTCCCAACATCCCGTATGTGTTCATCGCACTGCTGGCCACCAAGGTCAGCGAGGCGGTGCGGCTGGCTCCCGGTTCAGACGCTTCGGCGAAGCTGCTGAACATTATGACCGGCCTGAACACAGCGTTTCACTCCCTTGTCCCCAGCTTTCATCCCATTGACCTGTGCGTGGGCGTTGTCGCCGCCATCGCCATTCGGCTGGCGGTCTATATCAAGGGCAAAAACGCAAAGAAATTCCGCAAAAATCTGGAGTACGGCAGCGCCCGTTGGGGAACCGCCGAGGACATCAAGCCTTACGTCGATCCCGCGTTTGAAAACAACATCATTCTCACGCAGACGGAGCGGCTGACGATGAACAGCCGCCCCAAAGACCCAAAAACGGCGCGGAACAAAAATGTCCTAATCGTCGGCGGCAGCGGTTCGGGCAAGACCCGCTTTTGGTTGAAGCCCAATCTGCTCCAATGCACATCAAAAACCTATCCCACCAGTTTCGTCGTCACCGATCCCAAAGGGGACATCGTGGTTTCCTGCGGCCATGCGCTGCAAAAGAACGGGTATCAGATCAAGATTCTCAATTCCCTGAACTTCAAGAAGTCCATGCACTACAACCCGTTCGCCTACATCCACTCGGAAAAGGACATTTTGAAGCTGGTCACGACGCTGATCGCCAACACCAAGGGCGAGGGCAAAGCCGGTGACGATTTCTGGGTGAAAGCGGAAACGCTGCTCTACACCGCCCTTATCGGGTACATCCACTATGAAGCGCCGGTGGAGGAGCAGAATTTCTCTACGCTCATTGAGTTTATCAATGCGATGGAGGTGCGTGAGGACGATGAGGACTTCAAAAATCCGGTGGACTTGATGTTCGACGAGCTGAAAAAGCGCAAGCCAGACCACTTCGCCGTCCGCCAATATGCCAAATTCAAGCTAAGTGCCGGCAAGACCGCTAAGAGCATCTTGATTTCCTGCGGCGCACGGCTTGCTCCCTTTGACATTCAGGAGCTGCGGGAATTGACGGCCTATGACGAGCTGCAACTGGACACGCTGGGCGACCGAAAAACCGCCCTGTTCATCATCATGTCCGACACGGATGATACCTTTAACTTTCTCATTTCCATGTGCTATACCCAGCTTTTCAATCTGCTGTGCGAAAAGGCAGATGATGTGTACGGCGGGCGCTTGCCGGTTCATGTCCGCTGCCTCATTGACGAGGCCGCGAATATCGGGCAGATACCGAGGCTTGAAAAGCTGGTAGCGACGATCCGTTCCAGAGAAATCTCCTGTTGCCTTGTCTTGCAGGCACAGAGCCAGCTCAAAGCCCTGTATAAAGACAGCGCGGATACGATCATCGGCAACATGGACTGTTCCATCTTTTTGGGTGGAAAGGAACCCGGTACGCTGAAAGAGCTGGCGGCGGCGCTGGGCAAGGAAACCATCGACAGCTATAACACCGGCGAGAGCCGTGGCCGCGAGGTTTCCCATTCGCTGAACTATCAGAAATTGGGCAAGGAGCTGATGAGCGTGGATGAGCTTGCCGTGCTGGATGGCGGCAAGTGCATCTTGCAGCTTCGCGGCGTCCGCCCGTTTCTGTCCAACAAATATGATCTCACCAAGCATCCCCTCTACCGCTACACAGCGGATTATGACAAGAAATACGCCTTTGACATAGAGCGTTTTCTGTCCCATCGCCTCAAGCTCAAGCCGGATGATGCAGTTGAGGTGTATCAGGCAGACCTTTCCGGTGAACCTGTCGCCTGACGGCGGCAGCCTGTTTTGACAACGACTCGATGAAACTTCGTGGAAGAAATGTACCCTCCAAAATCTAAAACATATTTTTCGGAGGTACTATTTATGGCTTTCTTTAATTCTGCTGTTGGTGTTCTTCAGACCCTCGTTGTGGCACTGGGCGCTGGCCTCGGCATTTGGGGTGCGATCAATCTGCTGGAGGGCTACGGCAACGACAACCGTGCGATGCGTTCCTGACTGAAAAGGTCAGGCACAGGTCGAAGGACGAATGAAGTCCAAAACCTTGGAGAACTGATATTTCGATGGATGAAATGAGGGGGTAACGCCCCGAAGCGTCCACACTAATACTCCGACTGGCATAGGTGCGCAACCGCCGATTGTCAGAAGCTCGGTGAAGTCGGCAGAGAGATGCCGTAGTTTTGGCTGCAAGGCTGAAATCGAAAGCTGTCCAGAGGTGGATAGCGCATCCTATATGCCGGGTGTCAACCGCACATGGTTAGTATGTATGGAAATACTGACGAACTTCTGAATGTACAAGTCTAAACGTTGATACCATCGAAACGGTGGTACTCCTTATACGGAGGTATTCGTGGACAAGTAAAAATGGTTGTTATGAAAGTCCATGTGCCGTTACAGGCGGCACGATTCGTAAAGAATTGAATACAGGCTTAGAGGAAGAACCTAAATGCGGCCCATGATAGAAATATCGGAACGCAGGAAGCTGAAAACATTTAGCCTGTTGCAAGGCTGCGAGATGGTGGATGGGAATACCTTCGTGAGAAGGCAATAACCATTCTTTGTTTCAGTGAAAGTAGTGGCGTAGTACCTATGAAGCCGTGAAAAAGTAAACGGTGGAGGAAAGGCCACAAGTCGAATTTGGCAAAAGAAGCACACACAAAGTGTCGCAAGCCCTGTATGACCAAATTCGATGGAACGCCGTGTGCGGTGAAAGCTGCACGCACGGTGTGGAGCCGGGGAAAAGCTGGAGATCATATCAAATGCTTACCTATGGCTATCTGGTGCTAAATCTCAGGGCATGAAGCAGCTGATGGCCGGTGGCGGGGTGGCTTTGATTGGCATTACCCTCGTGCCGCTGCTGTCCGGTCTATTCGGCTAATCAGGCAGCTCGTTTGCTTCCCATAAATCCACGGAGGGTGCCGCTTTCTGGCGGCATCCTCCCGAAAGGAGGGCAACCCTATGGATTTCTTATGGGATAAGATCACGGAATGGCTGAAAGAAATGCTCATCGGCGGTATCGTGAGCAATCTGTCCGGGATGTTCGATGCAACCAATCAAAAGGTTGCCGAGATCTCCGGTCAGGTGGGCTTATCGCCGCAGGCATGGAACGGCAGCATTTTCAGCATGATACAAAACCTGTCAGAAACCGTGATCGTCCCCATCGCAGGCGCAATTCTCGCCTTTGTGATGACGCTGGAACTGATCCAGCTCATTACCGACAAAAATAACCTCAACGACATGGACACATGGATATTCTTCAAGTGGGCGTTCAAGTCCGCTGCCGCTGTCCTGATTGTAACAAACACATGGACGATTGTGATGGGCGTGTTTGACGCTGCCCAAAGCGTCGTTGCCAGCGCCTCCGGGTTGATTATCGGCGATACCAGCATCGACATTTCAAGCGTCATGGTGGGCATTGAGGATCGGCTGATGGAAATGGAGCTGGGGCCGCTGTTCGGCCTGTGGTTCCAATCGCTGTTCGTGGGCATTACCATGTGGGCGCTGACCATCTGCATTTTCATTATCACATTCGGAAGAATGATTGAAATATATCTCGTCACCTCTGTTGCCCCCATTCCGATGGCGACCATGATGGGCAAGGAATGGGGCGGCATGGGACAGAACTACATCCGTTCCTTGCTGGCGCTGGGCTTCCAAGCATTTCTCATCATCGTCTGCGTTGCCATCTACGCCGTTCTGGTGCAGAACATCGCGCTTGTGGATGACATCATCTACGCCATCTGGACTTGCATGGGCTACACGGTGCTGCTGTGCTTCTGCCTGTTCAAAACCAGCAGCCTTGCCAAGTCCGTGTTCAATGCACATTAACGGGGGTGATACCATGCTGACACTCACGCCCGTCGCGCTTGCAACAGCGAACGCATTTGTCAATGCGCATCACCGGCACCATAAGGCAACTGCTGGGCATAAATTTTCCATCGGCTGTGCCAAGGATGGAGAGCTTGTCGGTGTTGCAATCGTAGGCCGTCCTGTGAGCCGGTATCTGGATGATGGCTGGACATTGGAAGTCAATCGTCTTTGTACCACCGGCGAGAGAAACGCTTGCAGTATTCTCTATGCCGCATCTGCGCGGGCGGCAAAGGCAATGGGATACCGCAAGATCATCACCTATACGCTGGATAGCGAGAATGGCAGCAGCCTCCGCGCCGCTGGCTGGAGCTGTGCAGGCATGGCAGGCGGCAAATGCTGGACAGGCAGCCGTAAGCCCGCCTCCGCTTTGTACCCGGCGCAGATGAAACTTCGATATGAAAAGCTCTTATAAAGGGGGATTTCTATGGCCTATGTCAACGTCCCAAAGGACTTAACCAAAGTAAAAACCAAGGTGCTGTTCAACCTCACGAAACGACAGCTCATTTGCTTCGGAAGCGGCGCGCTCATCGGCGTACCGCTTTTCTTCTTGCTCAAGGGCAGCATCGGCACCAGCCCCGCCGCAATGGTGATGATGGTGGTGATGATCCCGGCCATGCTGTTCGCCATGTATGAAAAGAATGGTCAGCCGCTGGAGGTCGTCATCCGCAACATCTACCGCGTGTGCTTCCAGAGGCCAAAGCAGCGCCCGTATAAGACCAACAATTTTTATGCCGTTCTGGAGCGGCAAAACCAGTTAGACCGGGAGGTGTATCAAATTGTCCGAAAAGAAAAAACTGACCCGCGCCGAACGAAAACAGATCGAAGCCGCCATCGCAAGAGCGAACCGAACGGATAAGAAGGAAACATCGGCGCAGGACAGCATCCCGTATCAGCGTATGTGGCCGGACGGCATCTGTCGTGTGACCAATACGCGCTACACCAAAACGATCCAGTATCAGGACATCAACTACCAGCTCTCACAGAACGAGGACAAGACCGCCATCTTTGAGGCGTGGTGCGATTTCCTGAACTACTTTGACAGCTCCGTGCAATTCCAGCTTTCCTTTGTGAACCTCTCGGCTTCGCAGGAAACCTTTGCACGGAGCATTTCCATTCCGCCCTGCGGGGACGAGTTTGACGGCATCCGCGCCGAGTACGCCGGTATGCTGCAAAATCAGCTTGCCCGCGGCAACAACGGCCTCATTAAGACCAAGTATCTCACGTTCGGCGTTGAGGCCGACAACCTCCGCGCGGCAAAGCCCCGTTTGGAGCGCATCGAAACCGACCTCCTGAACAACTTCAAGCGGCTGGGCGTTGTGGCTGCGCCGCTGAACGGCTTCGAGCGCCTGCACGTCATGCACGACATTCTGCGGATGGACGAGCAGGAGCCGTTCCGCTTTTCGTGGGACTGGCTGGCTCCATCCGGGCTGTCCACCAAGGACTTTATCGCGCCCAGCTCCTTTGAGTTCAAGACCGGCAGGATGTTCCGCATGGGCAAAAAGCTGGGTGCGATCAGCTTCGTGCAGATTCTGGCACCGGAGCTGAATGACCGGATGCTGGCGGACTTTCTGGATATGGAAAGCAGCGTCCTCGTCAATCTCCATGTGCAGTCTGTGGATCAGGTCAACGCCATCAAGACCGTCAAGCGCAAAATCACCGATCTCGACAAATCCAAAATTGAGGAACAGAAGAAAGCCGTCCGCGCCGGGTACGACATGGACATCATTCCAAGCGACCTTGCTACCTACGGCGCAGAGGCCAAGAAGCTGTTGCAGGATTTGCAGTCCCGCAACGAGCGAATGTTTCTGCTAACCTTCCTCATTCTCAACACGGCAGACACGCCCCGGCAGCTTGACAACAACATCTTCCAGACCTCCAGCATCGCGCAGAAATATAACTGTGCGCTGACCCGGCTGGACTTCCAGCAGGAGGAAGGACTGATGAGCAGCCTCCCGCTGGGGCTGAATCAGATTGAGATTCAGCGGGGCTTGACCACCTCCAGCGTAGCGATCTTCGTCCCCTTCACCACGCAGGAGCTGTTCCAGAACGGTTCGGAGGCGCTGTACTACGGCATCAACGCCCTTTCCAACAACCTCATCATGGTAGACCGGAAGCTGCTGAAAAATCCCAACGGTCTGATTTTAGGCACTCCCGGCAGCGGCAAGTCGTTTTCGGCAAAACGTGAGATCACCAATGCGTTTCTCATCTGCCCCAAGGATGACATCATCATCTGTGACCCGGAAGGTGAATATACACCGCTGGTGGAGCGTCTGCACGGTCAGGTCATTAAGCTGTCGCCCACCGGCAAGGGCTACGACGGTTCGCCCTGCTATATCAATCCGATGGACTTGAATCTGGATTACAGCGACGATGATAACCCGCTGAGCCTGAAATCCGACTTCATTTTGTCGCTGTGCGAGCTGATCGTCGGCGGCAAGGATGGGCTTGCCCCTGTAGAAAAGACCATCATCGACCGCTGTGTGCGCATCGTCTACCGGGATTACCTCAACGACCCGAAGCCGGAGAATATGCCGTTGCTGGAGGACTTGTATAACGCCCTCCGTGCGCAGGATGAAAAGGAAGCGCAGTACATTGCCACTGCATTGGAAATCTACGTCACCGGTTCTCTGAATGTGTTCAACCATCACACGAACGTGGATGTGAATAGCCGCATCGTCTGCTACGACATCAAAGAGCTGGGCAAGCAGCTCAAGAAAATCGGGATGCTGGTGGTGCAGGATCAGGTCTGGAACCGCGTGACAATCAACCGCGCCGCCCATAAAACGACCCGCTACTATCTTGACGAGTTCCATCTTCTTTTGAAGGAGGAACAGACGGCTTCGTACAGTGTCGAGATCTGGAAGCGCTATCGCAAATGGGGCGGCATCCCCACCGGGATCACTCAAAATGTCAAAGACCTGTTATCCAGCCGCGAGGTTGAGAACATTTTTGAGAACAGCGATTTCATCTATATGCTCAATCAGGCCGCTGGCGACCGGCAGATTCTCGCAAAGCAGCTCAACATTTCGCCGCATCAGCTTTCTTATGTGACCCACTCCGGCGAGGGCGAGGGGCTGCTGTTCTACGGCAACACGATCCTGCCCTTCATTGACCACTTCCCGAAGGACACCGAGCTGTACCGCGTCATGACCACCAAACCGCAAGAGGTGGCGTCGGCATGAAAAGAGAACCGCGTTTGCAGTTTTCCGACGCCGATCTTGCCGAGCCGAAGCTGGAAAAGCCCATCAAGCGGGTGAAAAAAGCGGAGGCCAAGGCGGATAAGGCGCAGGCGAAAATCCCCAAGAAAACCGTGATCAAAAAGGAACGCGGCTTTGATCCTGCCACCGGCAAGGTCAAAACGCAGCTCCGTTTTGAGGAAGTGGATAAGAAAAAGCCGCCCTCAAAGTTGACCCATGCCGTGCAGGATGCCCCCGCCAACTTTGTTCTCTCTCAGGTTCACCGGGAGGTGCGGCAGAGCGAGGATGACAATGTAGGCGTAGAGGCCGCGCACAAGGTAGAGCAAGCCGTGGAGAGCGGCGGGCGGCTGGTGCAGTCTGCCCACCGCGCCCATCAGCTCAAGCCTTATCGTGCTGCCATCCGTGCAGAGAAAAAGCTGGAACGAGCCAATCTTGACGCGCTCCAGAAGAAAGCAGAGATCGACAGCCCCACCAGCAATCCCGTTTCCAAATGGCAGCAGAAGCAGGCAATTAAGAAGCAGTATGCCGCTGCCAAGCACAATCAGACGGCGCAGACTACGGCAAAGGCGGCAGAGAATACCGCCAAGGCCGCGAAAAAGGCCGCTGAAAAGGCTGAGAAAGCGGGCAAATATGTGTGGGAGCACCGGCGCGGCTTTGCCATTGCCGCCGCGATTCTGCTGATGCTGGCGTTTCTGCTCAACGGCCTGTCCTCCTGCTCGGTGATGATGGATGGCGTCGGCTCCGGGATCGCGGCCAGCACCTATCCATCGCAGGACGCCGATATGCTGGGTGCGGAGGCGCAGTATTGCGCGATGGAAGCAGAGCTTCAGCGCTACCTCGACACCTACGAAAGCACCCATGACTACGATGAGTACCACTTTGATCTGGACACCATGGAGCATGACCCCTATGTACTCATTTCCATGATTACGGCGCTGCATCAAGGGGAATGGACGCTGGATGAGGTGCAGGGTACGCTCCAGATGCTCTTTGACCGCCAGTACATCTTGACCGAGGATGTGGTGGTGGAAACCCGCTACCGCACGGAAACCGACACATGGACGGACGCGGACGGCAACACCCATACGGACACCTATCAGGTGCCGTATGACTACTACATCTGCACGGTCACGCTGGAAAACTTCAATCTCTCCCATGTTCCCGTTTACATTATGAGCGAAGAACAGCTCGGAATGTACGCCACCTATATGGCCACCCTCGGCAACCGTCCCGACCTGTTCCCCGGTTCAGGCTACATCGGCAAGTATGTGGAGGGCAGCTATACCGACTACGACATTCCCCCGGAGGCGCTGGACGATGAGGTATTCGCCGCCATCATCAAGGAAGCGGAAAAGTATCTCGGCTACCCCTACGTTTGGGGCGGCAGCAGCCCCTCTACCTCATTTGACTGTTCGGGCTTCGTCAGTTGGGTCATCAATCATTCCGGTTGGGATGTGGGCAGGCTGGGAGCGCAGGGGCTTTGCAACATCTGCACGCCTGTATCCTCTGCCAACGTCAAACCGGGCGATCTGGTGTTTTTCACCGGAACGTATGATACCCCCGGTGTCAGCCATGTGGGTATCTACGTCGGCAACAATATGATGATCCACTGCGGAGATCCGATCTCTTATGCAAACTTAAATTCAAACTATTGGCAGTCCCATTTCTACCGCTATGGGCGCTTGCCGTAAAGGAGAGTGAACGATATGAACCCGAAAATTATGAAGCTCCGTGGAGAGCTGGAGAAGAACAAAGGCAAAATCTCTGATCTGCAAGGCCGCAACCGCGAGCTGGAAAAGCAGATTCGTGAGCTGGAGGACACCGACATCATCGGCATGGTGCGTGAGAACGGCATGACGATGGAGCAGTTTGCCGAGCTGTTCCGCCGTATGCAGGCCACGCCTGCACCGGCCACTTCGGAAAAGGAGGCGTTGAACCATGACTAAAAACACACCGCGCATTTTTATCAGCCTGCTGCTGATGCTCCTGTGCATCGGGATTCTCCCCGTTTCCGCCTTTGCCAGCGACGGTGATTATCCTGATGATGCGCTGCCCACCGCCGAAAGCAGCGCCGCAGACGCACAGGAAACAAAACAGATCGGCACGGTCACGACCAACGGCGGCAACCTGAACGTCCGCACCGGCGCGGGACTGGACAACACCGCGTTTACGCAGCTCCCCAACGGCACGGTGGTCGATGTGATTGGCAGGGACGGCGATTGGGTAAAAATCCTGCTACCTGCCCGTGTGGGCTATGTGTACGGCAGCTATCTGACCGTCACCGACGCCGCCGACAGCACCGTGAGCATCGGCGGCATGATGGGCGGCAGCGATGCGCTGACACCGGACGGCAATTTGACACTGATCGACGATATTGGCTCCAGCACCAAGGCAGGAAAACAGTTCATTACGCTGGAAAGCAAGAACGGCAATACATTTTACCTGATTATTGACCGCGACGATGAGGGCGAAGAAACCGTCCACTTCTTGAATCAGGTGGATGAGGCTGACCTGATGGCGCTGACCGGCGAGGAAGAAACGGCCGCCACTTGCTCCTGCACCAAAAAATGCGTGGCCGGTACGGTCAATACATCCTGCCCCGTCTGCGCGGTCAACATGACCGAGTGCGTGGGCAAGGAGGCAAAGCCCGAAGTCCCCACCGAGCCGACAGAATCCGCCGCCGAGGAACCGGAGAAAAAGAGCGGCGTGGGCGGCATCCTTGTCGTTCTGCTGATCGTCTCGCTGGGCGGCGGTGCTGCGTTCTACATTTTCAAGCAGAAAAAGGCCAAGCCGCAGACCAAGGGTAGCGCCGATCTGGACGATTATGACTACGGCGAGGACGAGGACGAATATGAGTTTGAGCCGTATGAGGGCGAACCGGAACAGGATACTACGGAGGATACAGACGCATGAGATATTTCACCAATAACCCGCTGGAACGCCTGATGATGCAGAAGCCGAAAGCAGCGCGGGAGGACAGCCCTCCCGACGCTGCCAAGGAACACTTCTGCTACGGCTGCAAGCGCTTCGGACAGAGCTGCGTTCGCCCCTGCTACCGTGACGTAAAGAGAATGGAGGCTGCACCATGCGCCTTGTGATCGCCGAAAAACCCTCCGTGGCGCAGAGCATCGCCGCCGTGCTGGGTGCTAAATCACGGCATGACGGGTATCTGGAGGGCGGCGGGTATATCGTGTCGTGGTGCTTTGGGCATCTGGCAGAGCTGGCCGACGCCGCCGTTTACAATGCCGATGATGCCAAATGGACGTTGGCGGCGCTGCCCATCATTCCTACCTCGTTCCGCTTCATCGTCCGCTCTGAAAAGCAGAAGCAGTTTGACATTCTGCGGGAGCTGATGCGCCGGGAGGATGTGGCAGAGGTGGTCAACGCCTGCGATGCAGGGTAGTGCGGTTAGGTGACTTAAAAGAAAAAAGAGACCTCATCATGTCGAAAAGCAACTTACAAACAACTCATGCTGAAAGGGAAACTGGAAAACCACTTCTTTCAACCGTGACAATGGCAAACTTAAAATATCTGAAGTGGAACAAACAGCCCTCTACCTGCAGTCTTTGCAAATAGAGAGCTGTTTATTATTAGCTATTCGTTTTTCAGACACCGATTCATGGTGTCCTTGTATATTGGTCTTAGGCTATTCTATATTTTCTTGACTTTTTAGAAATTGTGTATATTCTTCAAAAAAATCAATTACTGATGCTCTGTAGCGGGTAACTGCTTGCTCTTGATTGCTCTGCAATGACTCAGTTGAGATAAATTTAAGCAACACAATACAGTGTTGATCTTCCAGAACCATTTCGTATGTTTCTTGAATGTTTATGTCATCTTCCTTCTGAAAAGTAGCAACCGCCTCTGCTGGCAAGGAATCAATTGTCAGCATTCGCTTTCCTAGTTCTTCTTCAGAATATAAAAATGTCATACACGCAAGGATACCATTTGTTGAGTTTAAATAGATAGCTTTTCTGTTTTTTGGTTGTAGTGGATTACCATCATACAAATCATCTCGCTCCTCAAAGTATTCGTTTTCAGGAAATCCAGAGCTATAGATATCGGCTGTACTATTTAATATCTCAAATCCTTCTGGCTCGAATTTTTTTACAACTTTATCAACATATTGCGAATACAATGAATAGTTATCCGGAACCGATTCACTTTTATTTTTTGTATTAAAGCAAGATGTTAATGTAAAGCAAACTATCAAACAGAGCAGCACTGTCAGAGGCGGTTTTTTAAGTGTTTGCATTGTACGACTCAGAGAAAATGTCCAAAGTATCACTGGGATACAAAGTAGAATTAACATCATAAGTAGCATACCTCTTACTTTGAGATGGGTTGCTCGTATTAGCCGTCCAAACAGTTAGTCTGCCACCAATTTTATAGCCTTTATAATACAAATTTATATGACCCACTTTTCCGGCTGGAACTGTATGGACAACTTTATATCCAACAGCTTCATTGGTTGTGCGGGTTTCTTTATAAGATATTCCTAAAGTTCCTTTTAACGACTCAATGATTTTCTTTTTGATTTCAGCTGTAAATTCAACATTTCCGCTCCACTCGGCTCCCTGAGAGGCAGAATTTGTTATCTGTGCTTCCATCTGCTCAGACAGCTTGTTCAATCTGTTATCATGTGAGAAGTGTGCAATATGTCGATATTTGTCAACAGTTGTCTTTTGATTGTAATCGTATCTGTAAAAATACGGTCCCATAATAACATCTGTTACCATCGGAGTTTGTGATTCAGGGATTCCATTGATAAGAGTTTCTGTTTCTGGTGCAACCCAAACAGTGGTTTTGTGAATTGGAGCCGATGCGGCAGATGCATAAATGGATAAAAACAGGCTCGCCACAACCAAAGTTATGCAAAGTGATGTCATTCTTTTCGATAATGTCATTTTATGTCAACTCCTTTTTATAAAAGCATTGCATCTGTATTGGTTTGAGTTCTGCACTGGAATCACCTCATATCAAGTTTGAATTCATATTCTATGCGTCAAATTGTGACTGATTTCAATGATTTTTTTGGTGATGACTAAGATGTTTTATTTAGCTCATTTCGTCCGATGCGGTAAATCTTCTTGTCTTGTTCTCCTACTTCAACAATAAGTTCATTTTTATTGTGATGAACTATTACTGGAATATAGCTATCGGAATTTTCCACCATCAAACATGTGACTCCATTCGTCCATTCACTGTTCAATTCCTTTGATAGCATGGAAATGACTTCTTCTTTCGTCATTTTGATTAATGAATCCTTTAGTTTAGTTCAATCGTGTCAATCGATGCCGGTAGCGCAAGTGTACCACCCCTTACCGTTGAGACAGAAGCATGAGTCCAGCCAATATTGACTTTCTTCAGTCCGCTATCAATGTCAAAGTCATCAGTAGCGCCATTGGCTGTATTATATCGTCCATTCAAATCGCGATATTCGTCAATGTCTCCATAAAAGAAATAATTACCATAATCTCCGCCGATAACATATGTAGGCTTGCAGTAAACACGTGCCCTTACCCCTGTTATTTGCGAACTGGTAGCGGTCCAATGGATATGTGCTGTACTAGCGTTTTTGTGGTAGGTCAGTCCACAGTGAAAAGTACCGACCACTCGTTGGTTTGCCTGTAAAGCTATATCACTCTGTTCTATCTTTTGTACGGTAAGTGAGCCATCTGCTTCTTGGATTATTGCAAATGTAATTCCATCTGCCAACTCATCAATTGATGCTTCAATAGAGAAATTTTGATTTTCCAAATATGGTTTGGCTGCATAAGCAGGAGCCATACTGGTTAAGGCCAAGAGTACAGATAGCAACAAAGCAATTAATTTTTTCATGGTTTTTCCTTTCTGGTAAATAGGCGATCAAAATAGTCTTTCATTTAATAACGCTTTAGATGCTGTATTAGCATCACCTCTTTTTAACAAAATCACTCTTTTATAAAATCATTTAATGGCTGGCAGTTGATGTGATAGTTTCGCTCTGCCCATTTGAATAAGTGAATGTTGCTGAACATTCAAGGCGATACGATCTTCCGGGTTTTGTATTATAATTACTGCTTGCTGAGCAGGAAGAAGATGCACTTGTGTTAGAACAGCTGCTTACCTTCTGCCATGTACCAAATGTTCCTTTTTCATACAGCGTTCCAGTGACGGTGATGCGCTTTACCGTAACATCAGTTTTGGCATTAACCTGATAAAAACTTTGAGAAATCGTCCCTTTGACAGTGCTGTTTTCTTTATACCGCCTAGGTTGGCCAGCAGCAAAAACCGTTGCGGCAAGGCTCAGAAAAATACCAATTGACAGAATAAGAGTAATCAGACGTTTTTTAGACATAAGGCATAACCTCCATTTTGTACACTCCCACAGGAGCTTTTACTTAGTCAACGTAGTTCACATTGTGTTTGTGACAGCTTTTTTGAAAAAAATTCGAAATTTTATTAGCTTTGTATATTTGCACAAAAAATGCCGACACACTTGTAAATAATCACAAGTGTGTCGGCAAGGTCTTGACAAATCAGGAAATGCTTTCCGCAATTCTTAGAAGCTCTTCACGCGATATCTTTCCAATAATCGTATGCGAAATGCCATCTTTCTCCCATACTAGCACATATCCTGTACGTCCTCCGCTATTGTTTGTTCCGAGTGTGGCATCGGCTGTTCCAACTTTAATGCGCTCATAAACCGTATGCTCATTGTCGAAAGTTTCGATTTGTCCATAGTCTTGAATTACGGAACAGTCCACATAATAAAAGATGCTTTTATCATTGGCATCAACATAGGCATGAAGAAAGGATATTTCGTTATCATACCCTTGTTCATAATCCCGTTCAAAGCCGTCCGGTACATAATGGTCGCTATATCCATTCGGAAGCTGTTCCAACGGCTCACCATCCACCTGATACGTCAGCTGCATCTCAATGGGCAGAAATTTTTTGAATCATCGTATAGACTGCCCTGCGGAACTCTGCACTTACTGCAAGCGCGCCGAGAGTTAAAATTACCAGCGTCAGGACCGCAATAAGAACTCGTTTCAGCACAGGGCGGCGTTTATGCAACGCCGCTTGCAGGCGGGCATCCCATCGGGATGTGTCTGGGTAGCGTTCCTTAAGCTGGGCCGGACTTGGCAGCTCGTCCAGTTCTTTCTGTGCATCTGCACGGAGTGCCATCATCAACGCTGCATCAAAAGAAACTTCTGTCCGCTCACTCATGGCTGTTCAGCTCCTTCCACAATAGTTTTCTTCCACGGAAAAGCCGCATCCGAACCACTTCATCCGTCAGTCCAAGCGATTCGGCAATCTCCCGGTTGGTGTAGCCCATTGCCAAAAGGCGCAGTGGGTCACGGTACATCGGTTTCATCTGTCCGATCAGTTCTGTCAGGTGTTCGATGTTGTCGGCGCTGACTGCTGCATCATCCGGCACCGGGGTGCTATCTGGTGCGTCCGGGATTTCTTCCAGCGGTTCTTCTCGCTGCTTGCGAAGCATATCGTATGCACGGCTTCTACTACAACTAACGAGATAAGCAGCGAGTTCGTGACAGTTTTCTCGATGAATTTTAGAAAAATTTTTGGCAACGTACAAAAACACCTCTTGCAGTACATCTTCTGCCAGATACGAATCGCCCATAATTTTGTAAGCGGTATGGTAGACCAGCCGTTTGTAGGTATTATATACATCTATAAATTGTTCTTCACTGCTTTGATTGTCAAGAGCGGCTAAGTACAGAGAAAGCAACACAACCACCTCCAACTGATTCGCATGGATTGATTGTAGTGTACCACGAACCAACAAAAATGTCGAATATGCAAAACTTTATGAGGACGTATCAAAAGGACTTCTCCCGGAGAAACGTTTTCAAATGCTTGCAGATTGCTACGACACAGAACAGGCTGGACTGACCGAAAAGATTGAGCAGTACGAACGGGAAGGCCGTGCTGAACACGATCAGCTGGACAAGATTCTGGTATCCAAAGCGGAAAAGGTCGATGGCGAATACGTCCAGAAAATCCAGTTTTTCTACCGCCTGTTATACAATAAGCCGTCGGAGTATGCTCAGCTTGTGCTGGGTGGTGAGGTTGAACATTATCCCTCGCTTAGCTACGATAATAGTAAATTGGAAGACTGACTTTTTGTTAAACATTGCAAATAAAATAAGCACCTTAGACTTTTTTGAGAATCTAAGGTGCTTACGCTTTTTTAGTGAAAGATTACTCTATCAAAAAGCTGTCCAAAATAAGGCAATCTGCATTCCGGAATCAAAAAGTCAACCCTTAGGTTTACAAGCAGGCACCTTGGTCATCGCAGCTGAAATATTAGAAATTGCAGAAACAACGGACGAAATTGCGCTAATAATAGCTGTAGTCGTTGCAACATCAGAGCAGGGGTTAATTTGACTATCATCAGAACCACCAAAAGCAGCCAGCCGTTCAAGTTCAGCGCAGTCAATTTCTTCATGTTTTTCATTAGAATTCATAGCAGCATGTTCCTTTCATATGATTAACACAAAAAACAGCCAATTAAATCCGGAATGCAAATCAATATTATAGGTGCATTTTTCTAGTTGTCAAGGTTAAAACAGCACAAAAGACAAAGTACTTGATTGGGATTATTTGGTGATAATTTAATTGACAAGACGATACAGCGGTGCTTTAATTTGCAACGAAGGAACGCTCTATAATTGTCAAAAGCTGAGGCGATAAAAATGAAAGATGAATTTTTAAGTATCATAATGGAGTGTGCAGCATCGATTGTAAATGAAAAAAATTCTGAAAATTCGCTACTGAGAGATGAATGCGGAGAAACGCTATATGGGCAAGTACTAACTCAACTTACAAATGCTATTGCTAATCTATTATCAAGCATTTGGATTAAAGAATATTCTGAAGCTCGCAATAATCATATCATCAATGATTCGACTGTAGAATCACGATTTTCTCATTTTAGAAAGCTGTCAACAACGAAAAAATACAGGAAATACATTTTTGACAAGTATGAATTATTAGAAAATGATGTTGACCAGTATATAAATAATTACTATGATATGATTGGTGAAATCGTACAAAGCTATAAGAAAGATAAAGCCGATTTGGAAAATCATTTTAATTTTATATACGGAAAGATGATTGCAATACATAGTGGAATGGGCGATACACATAATGGTAAAAATGTGTGTGAAGTGGAATTTGAAAATGGCACACTGTTTTATAAGCCACGAGCATGTTTAACGGATCGTTTCTTTGAGGAGCTACTTACCATTGTTTCGCCACAAAGCATAGAGAATAATCAAACTGACTTTTGGGGCGATACAACACATTCATGGCATCGGCCAATAATATACCAGATAGCTAATAACATTAGTGCTGTTAAAAATTATTATTATCGAGCTGGGGTTTATCTCGCTGTTATGTATTTGTGTTCATCGACCGACATGCACTCAGAAAATGTCGTTTGTTGTATGGATTCGCCAAGAATTATTGATTGCGAAACGGTTGTTTCTGCTCAAAAACATAATTTTGAACAAAATCAAATAGGTAAGACACTGGAATCAAGTGTTTTGCAGAGTCGGATGCTTCCCGTTAATTTACCCACTGATGTATTCGATTACGACGTGAGTGGACTATTTGCAGAAACGATGAAGTCAAATAAAATCAAGGTTCCGATGATTGTTGACGATGTGGAACTAGACATTAAATATAAATATGTTCTAGTTAACGAAACGCCAAAACTTTCAGCATTACATTCAAAATTGGGCTGTGCACAAGAAAAAGATGTTATAGGGATGCTTCTTGCTGGATTCAACGCGGGATGCACCGAAATAATAAAAAGAAAAAATTCTGTGCTACAAGTTGTTTCTGACCCACAATATTCGAAGATGAAAGTTCGCCAATTATTAAGACCAACCTATACTTATTCAAAGTTTATTGATGAGTCACATAAACCATGTTGCGAAAGAACAAAAGAAAATCGGGAAGCTCTATTTGATATTTTACGTGAAAATTTCAAAAGTGATGCAAAATATGGTACGACGCGACTCGAATATGAAATTTCTGAAATGAAAAGAGGAAACATACCGATTTTCTATAGCGAATTCTGCAAGAATGATTTATTTGCAGACGGTAGAATTATTTGTCCGGGATATTACCAATTCTCTGCTAAAGAGACTATTTTGGAAAAGCTACTTCATCTTGACGAAACAACCATTAAATATCAAGAGCGTTTAATTGCAATGTCGATTTTTTTGCACTCTGCAAATTTGGATCCTTCAAATACAATCCATAATTTTGACAATATTTTTTATATTAACGGTTATGATAATTATACTACAGAGTATCTTGAAGCCTCAAAAGAATGGTGCGAAGAATTTCTAAAATATCTAAAAATCAGCGAGTGCCCTGTAGATTCCACTCACGCATCTATGATTATTCCAACAGCTATTGAAGATACACAAACTCCTGCATGCTTATCAACGATATGTCCGGATTTTTATGCTCAAGGAGGTATAATTTTCTATATTTTGGCATACGCAAAAGTGTTTTCCAAACTAGAGGATAAGCTATATGCAGACAGATTGTTGGAAAACGCAAAAGATGCTCTAAAGAACCCGTCAAAGATTGCTGAAAAAAATGCCTTTTCATTATATGGTTTTTGGGGAAGTTCATTATATATAAAATATAATGAGTATCTAATGTTTGATGACAAGACCGATTACGCATGCGTTTTCGATTTAATAAAAACAATCATAGACAAACTTTTGCAACAGCGATTTGAAAATGCAGAAAACGATTTTGATTTTATGCACGGATTTAGTGGGACAATATATCTTCTGGCAGAAATTTTGAGAAACGATAACAAAATATTCATTACATTCTTTGATGATTTCGATTACATTTCACGCAAATACATTGATGCGTTTTTTTACTCTTTCCTTAATGGTACTTTTAGCGAAATTGGTTTTGCCCATGGTATTTCCGGAAATATTGCAACTGTTGCAATGATATCAAAGTTAATTCCAATTGATTATAATAAGCTTGAACAATGTATAAAGGCTGATGATCATATGTTTAAAGAATCTTCTGAGCATTCATGTTTGCCCAGTTGGTGTAATGGCATTGCTGGACAAATACTGGCAAGAGTAATTGGATATACGGCCACCTTAAACAAATCTACCAAAGAGGTGTTTGAAAGTTCACTGAACAGCTATCTTGAAGAAAAATATCTAAATGTTTTACTGTCTTGCAAACAATTATGTCTTTGCCATGGTGTTTACGGAGTAGCTTCTGTTTTGAATTATCTTAAAGATAATTCAAAGCAGAAGAAATCTTTTCCTAATATATATTTAAATGTGAATCCCATGAGCATTCAGTGGGTAAACGGCATTTCCTATCCATACGAATCATTTATGACGGGCATTACCGGTGTTCTCTACGAGCATTTAAGATTGATAAATCACAATATTCCCAATACACTTGCAGCAGGCCTATATGGAGTAGAATTATAATTTTTCTTGACAAGCCATTCTACGTGTACTAAGGAGCATCCGTATAAAGCATATCAAATAAAAAAGGACTTGCAATACAAGAGCGAATTGTTTTTCCAAGAATAATTTTATAGGGTTTGGAGTTATAATGCGGCTACAGTTTTGTTTTATCAAACGGTGAAAGAAATGATTGTAAACATGAAAAAAATCCCAATGATTTATCAAACAACTACATCAGACTGTGGGCTTTGCTGCATTTCTATGCTAGCAAGTGCTTATTCATTCAATCAACCATTAGCCTTTTATAGAAAGCAGTTTAATATCGGTCGAGATGGAATCTCTATTGATGGGATTTGTGAGATATATAAGAGCATAAATATGGATACTAAAGTATTGAGAATTGATGATTTGATTGAATATCTGGATCATCAATACGAAGCTCCGTGTATATTATATTTAAATACTCAGCATTTTGTCGTGGCTCAAAAGAGAGGAAAGAAGTTAATTGTTTTTGATCCCGCAACAGGCAAAAGCACATACTCTCTAAACAAGAAAGACTCCATTCCATATGCATCTCAATTTGCCCATTACTTAATTATTCCAACGCCTTCAAAAAAGTTTTGTGTTCGAAAAGGTGACATTGGAACCTTACGACATATAAAACCATATTTATTTGAATTTAGAGGTACTCTCGTAAAAATTCTGTTTTTTTCACTTTTGGCATATTCAATTTCTCTTTTGGTTCCGATTTTATTACAGAACATCGTAGATACACTGGTGAAATCAAGAACTCCGGCTATAGTTCAGTTTGCCTTAATAGCTTTAGGATTAGTGGCTTTTTTTACCCTGTTTTCTTTCCTAAAAAATAATATAATAACACGATGCCAAGTCGATGTATATAATGCACTGTACGAGAACGCCATTCGACATTTATTTGAAATTCCATATTCATATTATGATAATAGATCGCAGGGAAATATACTGTTTCGCATAAATGTCCTTTCACAATTTCAGTCAATTATTAGTTCTGTGTTTCCTCAATTTGTTGTTTTGGGAACATCGACATTTGTTATCCTTGTATATTTGAGTGCCCATTATCCCATACTTATGCCACTTCTCGTTGCTACTTCATTATTAGCAATTCTTTATGTGGTAATTTCGAATAAAATACTCCTAAAGATGAGAAACGAACAGATTCACGAAAACGAGCAGTTAAGTGTTCTTAACACAGAAACTGTTCAAGATATGTTTCAAATTCGATCAATGCATCTTTCAAAAATGTTTTTGAACAGATCTTATGAATCGCTCCACAAGTTTAGCAAGGTTACCTTGAAAACAGATTCAGTTTCATTGAATCTCAACCAAATCGTCAGCTATTTTACAATGTTCGTTCCAGTTTTTGGAATACTATATCTGTTGATTATATTACCGGAAGATACTTTAAGCGTCGGCGAGCTTGTTGCTGTATATTCATTAATGGGAACCTACTATTCATCTGCAATCTCTTTTTTCACTCTTTTTCTTAATACATCTACATATAAGTCGTCTCTTGAATATTTAAACGATTTTCTTGATGAAGAAAGTCAAAAAAAAGACAAACACATCAATCCGAAAGAGTTCAAACTGCTTACATTTGAGGACGTTTCATTCTCTTATAATGCATCAACAAATTATATTTTAAAAAATGTTTCTTTCTCTGTAAAGCAGCATGAAAAGGTTGCCATAGTTGGAGCCTCTGGCAGTGGAAAAACCACAATATTAAAATTATTGTCAGGTCTATATCAGCCTGTAAAGGGTGATATAAAATTGAATGGTTATAAATTAGATTACATTGATGATTGTTACTTCTCTAAAAACATTGCATTTGTTCCGCAAAACGCATTTATCCTCAATGACACAATTCTAAATAATGTTACATTTGGAGACAAATCCATCACAGAAAGCGATGTGTTCAATGCTCTGGATATTGTTAATTTAAAAAATGATGTTTTATCTATGCCATTGGGTTTAAGGACAGTTATTTCTGCTTCATCATCTAACTTTTCGGGTGGACAGGTGCAGAGATTGGCGATTGCGCGTGCAATTATCCGACATCCTGAATTGCTGGTTTTCGATGAGTCTACATCATCGTTGGATTCAATAAATGAAGAAGATCTGTATCGTAAATTAGCACAATTAAATATCACAACAATAATTGTTTCGCATAAATTATCAACAATCAAAAACGCCGACAAAATACTTGTAATTGATGGTGGAAAAATTGTAGAATCTGGAACTCATGAAATGTTAATGAATAAAAAAGGAATCTATTATAATCTGTTTGTACACCAAACCTAAGTCAGTATGTTTTCCTCTTTGCGCTTTCCTACATAATAGATTTTTGGTGCGAGAGGTCATTGATGGATTATTTGCATAAGTCAAAGTGGATAGAGAATAAGCGATGAAAGTTTTTGTTTTTAACGGAAGTCGGCATAGAGCCAACTCTGTTTGTTGTATGTGGATTGATCAGTTCATGCAGTTGCTAAAAATGTCAGCTCCTGAGTCTATCGAATTCCTTTCGCATGGAATGGAGAACATTCAATTTTGTTCTGGTTGTCAGGAATGCTTTAAAACGGGAATGTATTTGTGCTCAGATTCTATGAATTTGATTAGAAGCGATATGCTTGCATCTGATGTTATTGTATTGGTATCACCAGTTTATAACAACTCAATAAGTGGAAGTACGAAAGTTTTCCTTGATAGAATTTCTTGTTGGACACACCTATTTAAACTCGCTGGAAAATATGCAATTTTAGTAACCGTGTCTGATCGAAAAAACATGAACGGCGCAATGGAATATCTAAAATATATATCCGACTTTCTTGGACTTTATGTTGTTGATTCGGTGGTTGTTGAAAAAGAAAATTTGATCAAGGATGAATTTGCCAGCATATGCAAAAAATCAGTAAACAAATTAATTCGAGTGCTTACAGCAGACGATGAACTTATCCATGTTTCTGAAAGACAAGAGCAATGCTTTCGCTCAATGAAAAAAAGCTATAAAGACTTTCAACTACCAACATACGAGAAAAATTATTGGGAAAAGCATCTAATGAGATATAATTCACTGTTGGATATGATATTAAGTAAAAGGCTTAAATTTAATAAGCACCTGTAGTACCTCTAGCCAAACAATCAGTGCGAATCAAGTCTGATTGTTTGGCTTTTTATTTTTCCCAAAAAGGAGCGTGATGCCATTGACCCAACCGAAAACCGACCTAGCCTATCTCCGCAACGAAAAAGCCAAAGCAGAGCAAAAGCTGCGCTCTTGCCAGAACCGAGAGAAGATCCTTGAACGCAGGATGTCAGAGTTGAACCGGAGAGAGCGTGTGCATCGTCTTTGCACCCGTGCCGGAATCTATAAACTGTTCTTCATTGCTTTGATCGTCAAGAACAGCTAAGTACAGAGAAAGCAACACAACCACCTCCAACTGATTCGCAACGATTGGATGTAGTGTACCACGAACCAACAAAAATGTCGAATGTCACTAATGTTGTAAAGGAGCGTGATGCCATGACCCAACCCAAAACCGCCCTTGCCTATCTCCGCAGCGAAAAAGCCAAAGCCGAGCAGCAGCTGCGCTACTACAAGTACCGCGAGAAAATTCTGGAGCATCAGATACCGGAGCTGACCCGCAAAGCCCGTGTGCATCGACTGTGTACCCGTGCCGGGATGCTGGAAAGTTTTCTGATCGCGCCGGAAGAACTCACCAACGATCAGGTGATGGAGCTTCTGAAAATCTCGTTCCGTCAACCGGAAGTCGTGCTGGCGCTTGCAAAGATGGTGCATGACGTTCACGAAAAGCAGAACGTTCCAAACCCCCTATGAAATAGGGCGCAATTATACACCGTTCCGGTGAAATTGCGGTCTTGCAGACGGCTCGATGAAATCGAAGCTGGCGTTTGTGCGCCAGCCCGATTCCATCCCAAGGAAAACTGCATTTTCCTTGCGCTGCTTTGCAGCTATCCTTTTGCGGCTCCCGCCTTGCCCCAAAGTGCGCAGCACTCCGAACCAAGGCAGTGAGCAAAACCGAATACGATTCCTGACCGTTCAACAAGAGCCATCTTGCTGGGCGGTCTTTTTGTTTGGAGGTGATGCCTATTCCGTGTCCGCATTTCAAAATTACCATCGTCAAGCGCAGCCAAGGGCAGTCCGCTGTTGCCGGGGCCGCTTACCAGAGCGGCGAACGGCTGTTCAGCGAGTACGACCAGAAAACAAAATTCTACAACAAAAAGAAAGAGCTTGTCCACGCCGAGATTATGCTGCCGTCCCATGCGCCGCCCGGATTTGCAGACCGGGCGACCCTCTGGAACGCCGTGGAAGCCGTGGAGAATCAATGGAACTCGCAGCTTGCCCGCCGCATCGTGCTGGCGCTCCCAGTGGAAGTTCCGAAAGAGCAGTATCTTCCCATGCTCAAAGAATTTTGCAATGAGCAGTTCGTTTCCAAAGGCATGATAGCCGATTTTGCCATCCACGACAAGGGAGATGGCAACCCACACGCCCACGTTCTGCTGACGCTCCGAGCAATGGACGAACACGGCAAGTGGCTCCCGAAAGCCCGAAAGGTATACGACCTTGACGAGAACGGCGAGCGCATCCGGCTCCCTTCCGGCAACTGGAAATGCCACAAGGAAAGCACCGTGGACTGGAACGACCAGAAGTACGCCGAGGTCTGGCGGCATGGCTGGGAGACCATCACCAACCGCTATCTGGAAGCTGCTGGCAGACCGGAACGTGTTGACCTGCGCTCCTTTGAGCGGCAGGGCATCCAGCAGATACCGACCGTCCATCTCGGCCCCGCCGCACACCAAATGGAAAAGCGTGGGGTGGAAACCTTTCTCGGCAATCTGAACCGGGATATTCGTGCGGCCAACAACCTGATGCAGTCCATCCGCAGCGCAATTCGTGGGCTGCAACGCTGGATCGCAGACCTGACCGAAAAGAAACAGATTCTTTTGGATGCACTGGAACAAGCAAAGGAACCCACGCTGTCCGATCTGCTGGTGGACTACTTCAACCTCCGCAATGAGCAGCGCAGCGATTGGTCTGGCAAGGCAAAACTTAAATGCACAGTCCGGGACTTTGAGGAAGTTAAACGGGCTGTGGACTATCTGAAAACCCATTCACTGAACACCGTTGAGGATTTGGACACTGCAATTTCTAACCTGAACCAGACCGCCGCCCCTCTCCGCAGGCAGTTGAAGCAGAATGAGAACCGAATACGGGCAATCGCCCAGATCAAGGATGCTGCTGCCATCCATGCCAAGCTGAAACCCATCCACGATACCTTTCTAAAAAAGAACTTCAAGCTGACGAAAGATGCCTATGCCAGCCAGCACAAGGAAGAACTGGACGCTTTCAATAAAGCTGTCCGAACTATGATGAAGCTGAACGGCAGCACAGCGGTGGATTTTTCGGCATTGGATGCCGAATTTTCTGCGCTGCAATCCGGCAGCGCAGAGCTGCGCACCCAACTGGAAACCTTGCAGCCGGATATCTCCGCACTAAAAAATATCCGCAAGTATATCGACATGGTGCTGAATAAGCAGCAGCTTTCTGCACCGGGCGGTAAGACCCCAGAGAAAGAATCTGTGCTGAAACAGTTGGAGCAGCTTCAGCAAGAAAAATCAAAACACAAAGCGATTACCCCCATGAACCGCGAAGAATCGCTCTAAATTATATTTCTGCCACTGATGTGCCATTGCAGTCTGTGGCAGGAATACATAGATTTTTTACATTGTAAAACAATCCAAATGTGACTTTTTTGTTAATTCTCAAAATTATGGGTGTCTAAAGGTCTTTCTCGATGCCTACCAAGTGAGAGGACTTTTTCAAAAGCGGAGATTTGGTCTCAAAGATTACAATTTGATTACAAGTTCCTCACCAATGCTACGAAACAGGCGTTCTCGATGCCTACCAAGTGTAGGGCATCTTTTTCAAGACCATTCTCGGACTATTATGACGTTTTGTTTACAAAATTGCTTTCAATGCTACGAAATGGCCTTTTTCGTCGGCTACCAAGTAGAAGGATGTTTTTCGTCCGTCAAAGTCCAGAAATCTTCCATATGTTCCTTGACAAGTGAATCGTTCAATCGTCCGGTACTTCACAAAAGGTACTTCTGTAACTCGCAGCCCGGTCATGACGAAGACGGGGTGGCTGAAATGCCAATGGTGCGGTGCAAGCCCGCCGCCGGACGATTCCCCACTCCTAGGGAAGTCGAGGACCAATATGGGAGACCTTAACTTATTAACGCAGTTGAGCACTTGTTTCGTGCTTTTCTGCGACTGGAGAATTGGAACCCACCAATTCTCGTTACATACTCTTTGTTTCTGATTTCTGCTTCAGCTGGAGGTGATCAACATTTCAGAATATCTTACCACGCAAACTCTGCTGCCGCCGTTTCTCCCGTACCCACGCTTCCTTTTGGAACTTGACCTGAGCCAGACTGCAAAAATGACTTATGTGCTGCTGCTCGACCGTGCCACGCTCTCGCAGAAAAATCTCTGGATAGATGAACGTGGTTTCGTGTTTGTCATTTTTACGATTTGCTCTTTGGCTGAGCAGCTAGGGCGCAGCACGGTCAGTGTTTCCAGTGCGCTTAAGGAATTGGACGCTGCAGGATTGATTGAGCGCAGACGAACGCGGTTTTCTTCGCCCAATCACATCTTTGTGAAAATTCCAAATGTTGAATAGTTCTGCGTTTTTCACGATTCAAGAACCGCCAAAATCACGATTCTGTGATGCAGATTCTTAATGGCATCTGCAAAAGAGATTTTTCCTATGCAGTATAGCAGCCTTTAAGACTGTATCGAAGAAAACTTTCACCTAACCAACGTAATAAAACAAAAAGAGAAAAACGAATAGAATCCATCCATTCCTTTCCGTATTTGCACCACATGAATGAGGAGGTCTGCCCTTGAACAAAGAAAAATCCGAGAAGAAGCCCACCACACGCAAACGTGCGCCAAGAAGTCCGAAGTCCGTGCGCCTGATCGTGGAACGCCATTATATCGGCAATGTGCCGATGAATACGCTTTTTCAGCGGCTTGCGGAAGAAGAAATTCGTAAAACTGCCGAATCGTATCTCGCCGCTGGCTAATTGGACGTTTTACTGCGGAAAAGGGCTTGCATCATCACGCAGCATCCGCTACAATGTGATTGATGAGGTCTCTTTTCCATTATGGAGGTACGCATGGAAAAGGACAAAAAAGTAACTGCTTTATACTGCCGGCTGTCAAAAGATGACGGTTCAAACAGCGAAAGCCTGAGCATCCGCACTCAAAAGGCGATGCTTATGGAGTATGCCACACGCAACGGTTTCGGGAATTGCCAGTACTATGTCGATGATGGTTACAGCGGCACGAACTCTGACCGCCCTGCCTTTCAGGAACTTCTGGATGATATCCGGGATGGAAAGGTAGCGACTGTCATTACCAAAGACCAGTCCCGACTTGGACGCAACCACATCGAAACCGGAACGTATATGGAGATATTCTTTCCTGAACACGGTGTCCGCTATATTGCAATCAACGATGGTTATGATTCCAACGAGCAATCCCAGATGGATATTGCCCCGTTCCGAAACATCATCAATGAAATGTACGCCAAAGACACTTCCCGAAAAATCAAGAGTGCCCTTCGGACACGCAAGAAAAGCGGAAAGTATATCTCCAGCGGCGCACCGTTTGGCTACCAGAAAGACCCTGCCGACCACAATCACCTTGTGATCGACCCGAACACCGCCCCCGTTGTTGAGTATATCTATTCAATGGCAGAGGAAGGGCTGGGGCTTCACCGCATCGCCAAGCGGCTCCACGATGAAAAAGTTTTGAAGCCGTGTTACTACAAGAAAGAGATGTTTGGCCGCTTTATTGATGATGAAAAGATGTATGATTGGGACAGTGCCTATATCAGTCAGGTTCTGCACAGCCCAGTCTACGCCGGACACATCATCTACGAAGCCAAGCCCACCGTGTCCATGAAATCCAAAAAGCGGCGTTATATTCCGTTTGAAGAACGCGCTATCGTTCCGAATACACATGAAGCAATCATCCCACAAGACCGCTGGGAAAACGTGCAGCGAATCCTTTACAGCCGTTCCGGTTGTTTTATGTGTGATAAGACCGACTATGACAATATCTTCAAGGGCATCGTCCGCTGTGCAGACTGCGGCAGAACGATGTTAGTCAAGGTCGAGCACAGGCGCAAACGTAACAGTGTTCTGGATCAGACCTTTTATTGTTGCAGCACTTATCGGAAATATGGTGCGAAAGCCTGTGACTCTCATAATTTGGAAGCACGTGTTCTGCATGAAGCTGTCTTTGCGGACATTCAGGCACACGCAAAGGCCGCTGTGAGCAATCGGGAAGCCCTTGTGAAGAAGATTGCAAATCAGATGCACCTCCGGGTGTCCTCTGACCGGGCGCAGCACAAACGGGATTTGAAGCAGTGTAAAGCACGAATCGCAGAAATCGAAGACCTGTATGCAAAACTTTATGAGGACGTATCAAAGGGACTTCTCCCGGAGAAACGTTTTCAAATGCTTGCAGATCGCTACGACAAAGAACAGGCTGAACTGACCGAGAAGATTGAGCAGTACGAGCGGGAAGGCCGTGCTGAACACGATCAGCTGGACAAGATTCAGGATTTTATTGATGAAGTCAGCAAGTACGCTGGCATCACCGAACTGAACTATAAGATTCTGCATCAGCTGATTGACAAGATTCTGGTATCCAAAGCGGAAAAGGTCGATGGCGAATACGTCCAGAAAATCCAGATTTTCTACCGCTTTATCGGCCCATTGGATGCCATCGAGTAACAAAGTCAGAAAAGTCACCTCCGAGAACTATCCTACAGACGCTGGGCGCGAGGGTGAGCTGATCTTCCGCACGGTTTACTGCCTTGTGGGATGCTCCAAGCCGATTCTGCGGCTTTGGATTTCTTCAATGGAGGATGATGCCATCCGCAGCGGCTTTCAGCAGCTTAAGTCTGGGCGCGACTATGACGGCCTGCATCAATCTGCCCTGTGCCGCGCCAAGGCTGATTGGCTGGTTGGTATCAACGCCACGCGGTATTTCTCCCTGACGTATGGCCGCACATTGAACATCGGGCGCGTCATGTCGCCCACGCTGGCGCTGTTGGTACAGCGTGAGGCGGAGATCTCCGCATTTGCGGCAGAACCGTTCTACACCGTTCAGCTCGATTGCGGCTTTCCCGCCACGACAGGCCGAATGAAGGACAGGAAGGACGCCGACGCCATCGCCAACGCCTGCAAGGGCAAGGCAGTAACCGTCAAAAGCGTGGAGCGCAAGGAAAAGTCTGAGAAAGCGCCCGCGCTCTACGATTTGACCGCCCTCCAGCGCGACGCCAACCGCGTTCTCGGCTACACCTCCCAGCAGACCCTCGACTATCTCCAAGCGCTCTATGAAAAGAAGCTCTGTACCTACCCGCGCACCGACAGCCGCTATCTGACCGACGATATGGAGGGCAGCGTCCCCGGCCTTGTCGCCGCCGCTGCCGCTGTCTGCGGCATGGAGAAGCCGCCGACCATCTGCGCCAAGCAGGTATGCAGCAGTAAAAAAGTCACCGATCACCACGCCATTGTTCCCACCATCAGCGCGGAAAAGGTAGATATAGCCTCTCTGCCGCTGGGCGAACGCGAGGTGCTGAAGCTGGCGGCAAGGGGCTTGCTTCGTGCGGTGGATGAACCACATCGCTACGCAGAAACGGTCATTACGGTGGACTGTGCCGGTCAGAGCTTCACCGCCAAGGGCAAAACCGTCCTTGCTCCCGGCTGGAAGCGCTATGAGCAGGAGCAGGCAGAGGCAGCGCCCGCGCTGCCAGTGGTGACGGAGCAACAGACGCTTTCCGTATCTGCCGCATCGGTCAAGACCGGAAAAACCACGCCGCCCAAGCATTTCACCGAGGATACGCTGCTGGCTGCGATGGAGAACGCGGGCAAGGAGGATATGCCAGATGATGCCGAGCGCAAGGGCATTGGCACCCCGGCGACCCGTTCCGGTATCATTGAAAAGCTGGTGTCCTCCGGTTTTGTGGAGCGCAGGAAGTCCAAGAAGATCACAAATCTGCTGCCCACCTCCACCGGCACGGCGCTCATCACCGTCCTGCCCGAACAGCTTCAATCCCCACAACTCACCGCCGAATGGGAACATCGTCTGAAAGAAATTGAGCGCGGCGAGCTTGCGCCGGATAGCTTTATGGCGGGGATCGCCGCCATGCTGAATGAACTGGTGCAGACCTACAAGCCCATCCCCGGTGTGGAAGTCCTGTTCCCATCCGGGCGCGAGGCGGTCGGCAAGTGTCCCCGCTGCGGAGCCGAGGTGACGGAATCACAGAAAGGCTTTTTCTGCGAGAACCGTGCCTGTTCCTTTGTTCTCTGGAAAAATAGCCGATTCTTCGCCGCCAAGAAAAAGACACTGACGAAATCCATTGCCGCCGCGCTTCTGAAGAATGGCCGCGCTCCGCTGAAAGGCTGTTATTCTGAAAAGACCGGAAAGACCTATGATGCCGTCGTTCTTTTGGAGGACGATGGGCAGCGCACGGGCTATAAGCTGGTGTTCGACAATGGCTGATGCGCCGCGTATGGATCACAAGCAGCTCCGCCGCTCCAAAAAGCTCATTCGGAAGCTCTGCTGTAATTATGATCACGGCAACTGCCTCGCGCTGGATGATGGAGAGCCTTGCGTCTGCGTACAGGGTATTTCCTACTCGCTGCTGTGCAACTGGTTCCGAAACGCGGTGCTTCCCGCCGACCATGAGCTGCTGGCCGACGTGATGCGGGAAAGGCCGGGAAAGCGCTGCGCCGTCTGCGGTAAGCCGGTCTATTCTTCCTCCAACCGCGCCAAGTATTGCCCGGTCTGCGCCGAGCAGGAGCGCCGAAAGCAGGACGCCAAACGGAAGCGTGAACAATACTGGAACCTCCGCAAATAGAGGCCGAAAAAGCCCCATGCTGCAAGGCTTTTTCCATGCGGAATCCCAAGGGGCTGAGACATTCTATCCGCAAGCCCGAAAACAACATCTATCTGCGGAGAATTGCCCCTGTGCAGGATGTGTTTTCTTCTGCGCAGGGGCGCTATTTTTTGAAAGGAGATCATCATGGCTGAAAAGCAAAGCAACAAAGACCGGATGCGGGAAATCGTTGACAGCATCGAAAACGGCATCAAGGAGCTGTTCGAGAGCGATAAGTACCGGAAGTACCTTGCCACCATGAGCCGCTTTCACCGCTACTCGGTCAACAACACCATGCTCATCTATATGCAGCGCCCCGACGCCACCCATGTGGCGGGCTTCAACAAGTGGCGCGATCAGTTCGGCAGGAACGTCCTGAAAGGCGAAAAAGGTATCCGCATCATCGCTCCTACTCCCTATAAGAAAAAGGTCGAGGAAATCAAGACCGACCCGGAAACCAATGCGCCGGTGCTGGATGCGGATGGCAAGGCCATCATTGAGGAAAAGGAAATCCGAAACCCTATGTTCAAGGTGGTATCCGTCTTTGATGTGTCACAGACTGCGGGAAAGCCCTTGCCCCAGCTTGCCGCTGATCTGAGCGGCAATGTGCAGCAGTATGAGGTTTTCATGGAGGCGCTGCGCCGCGCTTCTCCCGTTCCGATAGAGATAAAGCCCGTTGCGCATGACACAGATGGCTTTTTCAGCATTAAGGCGCAGAGCATCACCATCCGCGCCGGTATGAGTGAGGTGCAGACGGTATGCGCCGCCGTCCATGAGATTGCTCACGCCAAGCTCCACGACTATGAACACATGACAGAGCTTGCGGACGATGGTGAGACGATCCTTGTCCCCGGAGAAAAGAGTCGCAACACCGAGGAGGTCGAGGCCGAAAGTATCTCCTATGCGGTCTGCCAGTATTACGGCATTGAAACGGGAGAAAACAGCTTCGGCTATATCGCCACATGGTCAAAGGGCAAGGAGCTGAAAGAGCTTCGCGCCAGTCTGGAAACCATCAACAAGACGGCTTCCGAGCTGATTACGGACATTGACCGGCATTTTGCGGAGATTTGCAGGGAGCGCGGCATTTCTGTGGAGAAATCCGAGCAAGCGGAAAGCCAATTAAAAGAGAACAGCAATATGTCTGCGGCTGACTTGGCAAAAAGCATTTCAGAGCTGTATCTCGATGCGAATGGCCTTGCCTTTCTCAGCGAATTTGCAAGTCAGGAAGATTGCCTCCAGCATTTCTACGAAGATCTGTTGACAGGAGCAGATGAGATAAAAGGCTTCCTGTCCGAAACACTTGAGCAGAGCGATGAATACGCGCACAGAGCGAATGAGCTGCTGTTGGAAGTTGAGGCATTTCAGAAAAGTCACACTTCCTTAAAGGAACTCGACGCTAATGAGCGTTGGTATGCGGTTGATGGTGGGAGCAAGCATCTTCGCATAACAGAAGATGGTGCAAAATATGCCTATGAACTTTACGACAAGGACACTCTACACCTTCTGGAAAGCGGAACAGTACATGACGATGATGTAAACTTTCTTTTGGCGGCTGCGATTCGTATCTGCGAAACACATGGCTATGATAAGACCGTGCCGTTTGAAGTTTTGTCAAACAAGTTTGCAGGGATTTTGTACTCACTCGAATTGTCATCGGACGACAATCAGGTTGTTCACGAGGAGGCCGGTTCTCGTGCCGCAGGCACACTTCCAACTTCGCCAGAGCTGGAACAGGCCACCCCGATGCCCGACCCCACGCTGACGGTGGACGATATGCGCAGCTATGGGTATCTGGACGGCGATATGCTCCCGCTTTCCAAAGACCGGGCGCTGGAGCTGCTGGAGCATGACATCACGGTTTATATGCTCCATCCCGACAACGCCGAAGAAATGGTTTTTGAGGCCGAGGACATCATCAAGCATGACGGAATGTTCGGGATCACACAACCGGATTGGGATGCGGTCAAAGGCCATATCCCGCCCCGTGATGTGGAACAGCGCTTTTTGAACAGCCCCACCGATTCTATGGCGATCTATCAACTGCGCCGGGACGCGCCGGTCGAGCTGCGTTTTGCCAGCCTCGGCAGTCTGGCCGCACCGCCTGACCCGGCCAACTATGAAGCCATTTATACCCGTGAGGTGTACCCGGACGATGATACCGGCAGAATCCTTGAAAACTTCTACTACATTTTCAACGACGAGCGCCCCGGCGATTTTGTGGGACACAGCCTCTCCGTCAGCGACATCGTTGCGCTGAAACAGAACGGCAAGGTATCCTATCACTACTGTGACAGCATGGGATTTCAGGAGCTGCCCGCTTTTCAGAAGCCGGAGAATTACCTGAAAGCCGCCGAAATGTCGATGGAGGACGATTACGGCATGATCGACGGCATTATCAATAACGGCTCCAAACAGCCCACCGTTGCCAATCTTGAGGCACAGGTCAAGGCCGGTATGTCCATCTCCCTGATGGATTTGGCGGCGGCTGCCCACCGGGAACGGGATGCCGGTGAACGCAAGCCCTCCGTGCTGGAGCAGCTCAAGAACCAGCCTGTTCAGGAACGTCCACACAAAACAGCGCCGAAAAAGAGCGCGGAAAAGGAGCTTTGATATGAACATCACATTTGAAGAACGGCAGCTTATGAGCCTCTACAACACCGGCACCCGCACGGGCTTGATCGCGGCGCTGGAGGAAATGCGCGGCTACCTCGCTGCGGATGAAACGGAGCTGCGGGAGCTGACGGACAGCGCCATCGCAAAGCTGCGCAGGATGAGCGACGCGGAATATGACGCGCTTGACCTGTTCCCCGATTTTGAAAAGGAGGATATGGATGCCGAGTAAAGTACAGCTCTATGCGCAGATGGCAGACCGCACGGCGGAGCAGATCACGGGAAGCTACCAGAAGTGGACGGCATTTCTGACCACCGCCGCAAGGCTGTATAAGTACCCCTACAACGAGCAGCTCATGATCTTCGCCCAGCGCCCGGAGGCCACGGCCTGCGCGGAATACGACCTCTGGAATAAGCAGATGCGCCGGTATGTGCGACGAGGCAGCAAGGGCATCGCCCTTGTGGATACCAGCAGCGACCAACCCAAACTCCGATATGTATTTGATGTTTCCGACACCAGCGGCGGCGAGAACTCTCGCCGCCCGTATCTTTGGGAATACCGGCAGGAGCATCGTGGGGTGGTATCTGCGGCGCTGGAGCAGCGCTTCGACGTTTCCGGTGAAAACGGGCTTGCCGATCAGTTGGAGCGTGTGGCGGCGCAGCTTGTAGATGAATACTGGCACGACAACCGGCGCGATATTGTCGGCATCGTTGACGGTTCCTTTTTGGAGGACTATGATGAGTTCAACATCGGAGCCGCTTTTCGGAATGCCGCCGTTGTCAGCACCACCTATGCGCTGCTGTCCCGTTGTGGGATGCAGCCGGGAGAATACTTCGAGCATGAGGATTTTCTGAACGTCTTTGATTTCAACACCCCGCAGACCGTCGCCGCTCTTGGAACGGCCATCAGCCAGTCCAGCGAGCTGGTGCTGCGGCAGATCGAAGTCACCATCAAGAATTATGAGCGCGAGAAAATCGCGGAAAGGAGCGAAAGCCATGAGCGAACTGACCTATACCCGCAGCGGAGATTATCTGATTCCCGACCTGAGCCTGACCGAGCAGCCGCAAACCCCGCTGGGCAAGTACGGCAGGATGCGGAAGAATTACCTGAAGGAGCATCGTCCGGTGCTGTGGAACAGCCTGCTGTCCGAGAAGCTGTACCCCCATCTGCGGGAGATCGACGAGGCAGCGAACAACCGGCTGGAACAGATGATGCCGGAGCTGATGAAGTCAGCGGGCGTGACGGAAGCGCTGAAAGCCAGCGACCCGATGAAGTGGGTAGGGCTGATGAACACGCTGAAAGCGCAGGCCGAGGAAACGATCCTCACGGAACTGGTGTTCAGCTAAATATGTTCGCTGCCCCTGCTGGGGCACAGATGTCCTTCTTCCCCTCAGAGGCAGAACAAATTCAATCCATCGCAGAAGCGGAGAGTGTAACACCCTCCGCTTTTTCTATGTTCATTTCTCAGGATGATATTGACCACATCCTGCGCGCGGGCGGTAATGCGGATGCAGCGCGGATGAAAATTGCTGCGGAAGTCTCCAAGCAAAAACCTTTAGAGGATTGCGCGGCATTTCTGAAAGCTCTTTACTACGGCGGCAACGGCCTGATTACGGATAACGGCAGGCTTTCCGCATGGTACGGGGACGATGGTATCCATATTGCAACCGGAGATACCTCTCGCTATCTTCGTTCTGCCCAAGTGATAGGCTGGGCAGATGCGGCGGAGCGTATTGAGGAGCTTCTGGACGGCGGCGCATTTGCCACCAATCTTGAGGTCACGGAAGCCCCGCGCTATGAGCGGCTGGGTATTGCTGTGGATGTCTGGAACCTTTATCACGATTTCTCGGATGAAGCAAAGTCGCTGGGGCATCTGTCCTGCTTGGGTAATATCCATAGCACCAGCTTTCCAGAGGAAACGGAGCGTCTGACGGACGATCTGCTGAATCCGGCGTTCCGGGATAGGCTCCTGTCAGAATACAAGGTATTCATGGACGCCTACCGCGAAAACCGTGCGCTGCTGCGCTTCCATTACCACAAGTCGCAGGCACTTCTCACACGTTTGGAAGATCTGTCCCTTCCGCGAAAGGAATTCCGCTCCGATATGGAGGCTATTCCAGAAACCGGCAGGTTTATCACCGAAGATGAAATTGCGGCTTCTCTTGCAAACGGGAGCAGCTTTGAGGGTGGAAAGACCCGCATCTATGCGTTTTTCCAGACTTCGCACACTCCCAAGGAGAATGCCGATTTTCTGAAAAAGGAGTACGGCATCGGCGGGCATACCCATGCCGTATCCAGAGAAAGCGGCAGCTATGAAGATCACGGCAGCAAAGGCATCACACTGAAAAAAGCGGGCTGTGCAGATGTTCAGATGAATTGGAACAAGGTCGCTTCGCGTATCTCTGAGCTGATTCGGATGAACCGCTATTTTACACCAGACGAACAGGCGCTTTATGATAAGGCGCAGGCACAGAATGTGGTGCGAAACACCGCCTACGACAGCTATAACGCCATCAAGGAAGCCCACCCGGATGACATCGTGCTGTTTCAGGTGGGCGATTTCTTTGAGATTTACGGCGAGGACGCAAAACAGGCGGCGGAGCTGCTTGACCTCAACCTTACCACAAGAGAGATACCCGGCGCTGGCCGTGTGGAGATGTGCGGCGTACCGTCGCACAATTTAGAGATGTATGTAGAGAAATTGCGCGATAAGTATGATGTGACGATTGCCGAAGCGCCAGACTTTAGGGGTGAGCGCCACATTTACACGCTGCGCTCTATTGACCATGAAGCAGAAGCCTCCATCGACGTACAGGAAACGGAGTTTGGCGCTGACGGTTCAAACGTGTTCCATGATCCTGCCGCCGATGTGACGCAGCCCACGGTACGGGAGCTGTTTGACGGGTACAAGCTGACCGTTGGCAACGCGCTTTCCAAAGATACGGCTTTTGTCAATGCCTGCCGCAATTCAGACCGCCAGAACGCTTATCTGGAGGGTGCGGACGCTATCCGTCGTATTGTCACGGCATCTGATGATCTCCAGCTTGTCCGCCTGTACTTTGATATGCCCGCGTTCCATAACCGGCTGCATCAGGAGCTTTTGGAGGAACTGTATCCCACGCTGGCAGCGACGGTCGCACCATCTCCCTATCAGATCACACAGGAGGACATTGACAACGCGCTTCTGGATTGGCACGACAACCTAAAGGGCAAGCAGGAAGTCGCACTATATATGCAGGCGCATGGGCGAGAACGCAGCACCGCCGCATGGCTGGCTGCAAAATATGGCTGGGAAGATAGCAAAACCCCCATGTATATCCATGTAGGAAACGCCGAGCCGGTGACGCTCACATGGGCGCAGGTACAGCGGCGGTTGGCACAGCTCATCCGCGAGAATAAATTTTATGATGAGAATGAGCGACTGCGGTTATTTTCACCTGACCGATACTCCATTCGTCTGCATCCCGGCGAGGGCGGAATTACCGGCATTTGGGATGAGGTGTTGGAACGGTTCTGCGGAGACGGGGAACAAACGCTCCGCTTTGCAGAACAGAATAACGCCATTGCTTACTTGGATGGCATCAAACGGGATATGGGAATTGAGCTATCCCCTCCGGCGTTTACAACACCGCTTGGCTATACTTATCATATTGGAGATCGTATTTCATCCATAGAGTTAGACCACATAGCAGCAGTCGGCGCTATCGCGCGTGTAGATGAAGATCACGTCTGGCACACGTTACCGAACGCACCCGGACAGGAGCCGGTCAGCATCGACCGCAATACCTTTGAACGCTACCTCGACACCAGATATTTCGAGGTTTCTGAACCGGAGCCGCAGCGCGTCATTGCGGCGCAGCACACAGAACAGCCAACCCCGGAGACGCCGCAAGCGGTTCAAACCCTTATGGGGCAGCGCGTGGAAATTGATGGTAAGCTCTATAATGTTGATTCCGCAGATGAAACTGTCGCGCATCTCAGCGTCGTTTCATCCTCCAGCGAGAGCAATCACGAGCCGGAACACAGAACCGAACCGGTTTCTGCTGTCCTCACACGAATTGCAGATCAGGGTCGTGAGCTTGCGCCGAATATTTCGGCATATCAGGCACTTCGTGCAGAGCATCCCGAAAAGCTCATCGGTGTCCGTGTCGGAGAACGGCTGCTTTTTTATGGCGCGGATGCAGAACGAGCCGCCAGCGCTTTGAATCGCCGCCTGCTGCAACGCGATATTCCCGGTATGGGCGAAACCGCTGTGACCGGCTATGATTTTGGACAATGGGCAAGCGCCGCAAAGCGGCTGCTGGAGCATGGACACAGCTTCGTGTTTGCGCAGCCAAATGAAACCGACGGCTATGATGTTATCAACGAGGCCGATGCCAAGGAGTATATCCCCATTGGCATGGAACTGGAGATTGACGGACGGAAGTTTGTCATTGACAGCGTAAATTTCGGCACGGATGAAGTATCTCTGCGCGATGTGACTTTTCAAAACAGGCAGGGATTTCCCATCTTCCGCGCTGAACACATTGCGTTTATACGCTCGTTTGTTGAAGAGCAGGAACGGGAGCAGCCGCAGCCTGTCACCAAACCCGTCGCGTTCTATCCTGCCGAGAAAACGCACTTGCCCTACGACATAGAAATCCAAACGCTGCACATCCCGGAACCGGAGCATGACCCGCCCTCTGCGGAACCCGCCAAGCCTGAACCGCCTGCCATGAACGAGGAAGAAGCTCTGATTCTGGAGCAGGAAGGGCGCGCGGCACTTTCGGAAATGGGCGAGTTCGTGCCTGATTTTGATGATGCCATCTCTCAGGCCGAGATCGACGAGCTTCCCGCACACCGTCCTGCGGTATCCGTCCCCATTGACGGCGAGTGGCAGGGCTTTCCCAGCGTCGCCGCTGCGGAGCAGGCCGCTTATGCCGACTTCAAGGCGGCAAGCCACCGCGACGCGCAGAATTTCCACATCACCGATGATGCCCTCGGCGTCGGCGGCGCAAAAGCAAAGTTTCGGGCAAATATGGCGGCGATCCATCTCCTGCAAGAGCTGGAGTTTGAGGGCTTGCAGGCCAGTCCTGAACAGCAGGAAATTCTCTCCCGCTATGTGGGCTGGGGCGGTCTTGCGGATGCCTTCGACGAGAATAAGCCAAACTGGTCGGACGAGTTTGCAGAGCTGTACGCCACACTCTCCCCGGAGGAATACGCTGCCGCCCGTGCCTCCACGCTGAACGCACACTACACCAGCCCCACCGTTATCAAAGCGATCTATGAAGCGGTCGGCAATATGGGCTTCCAGAGCGGTAACATTCTGGAGCCGTCTATGGGCGTTGGCAACTTTTTTGGCCTGCTGCCGGAGCAGATGCAGGGCAGCAAGCTCTACGGCGTGGAGCTGGACAGCATCACCGGACGTATTGCCAAGCAGCTTTATCCCAAGGCGGACATTACCATCGCGGGCTTTGAAACAACGGACAGGAAAGACTTTTACGACCTTGCCGTGGGCAACGTCCCGTTCGGACAATATCAGGTAGATGACCGGGCTTATAACAAGCTCGGTTTTTCCATTCACGACTACTTCTTTGCCAAAACCCTCGACCAAGTGCGTCCGGGCGGCGTGATCGCGTTTGTGACCTCCCGCTACACGATGGACAAGCAATCGCCCGAAGTCCGCAGGTACATCGCGCAGCGGGCGGAGCTGCTGGGTGCCATTCGTCTGCCCAACAATGCGTTCCGCGCCAATGCCGGTACGGATGTGGTTTCGGACATTCTCTTTCTCCAAAAGCGTGACCGTCCCATTGAGATCGAACCGGATTGGGTACACCTCGGTCAGAACGAGGATGGCTTTGCCATCAACCGCTATTTTGTTGACCACCCGGAGATGATTTTAGGCAGGCAGACCTCCGAAAGCACCCAATATGGCAAGCAGGATTTTACCGTTGTCCCCATTGAGGGGCTGAAACTTGCAGATCAGCTCCATGATGCCGTGAAAAACATTCGCGGCACCTATCAGGAGGCGGAACTGCCAGAGCTGGGCGAGGGCGAACAGATCGACACGTCTATCCCCGCAGACCCCAATGTGAAAAACTACTCCTACACCGTGGTGGGCGGCGAGGTGTACTACCGGGATAATAGCCGCATGGTCAAACCGGAGCTGAACGCCACCGCCGCCGAGCGTGTCAAGGGCATGGTCGTGCTGCGGGATTGCGTGAATGAGCTGATTGCCCTGCAAATGGACGAGTACAGTGCAGAAAGCCGGATTCAGGAAGCGCAGACCGAGCTAAACCGCCTCTATGATGCGTTCTCCGCAAAACATGGCCTAATCAATGACCGTGCGAACCGTCTTGCGTTCTCTGACGATTCCTCTTACTACCTCCTGTGTTCACTGGAAGTGCTGGACGACGACGGAAAGCTGGAGCGCAAGGCGGATATGTTCCACAAGCGCACCATCAAGCAGCAGCGCAGCGTAGATTCTGTGGATACCGCCAGCGAAGCCCTTGCTGTCTGCATCGGAGAAAAAGCCTGCGTCGATCTCGACTTTATGGCCTCCCTCATGGGCAGCAGCGAAAAGATTCCACAGATCGTTGAGGATTTGAAGGGCGTCATTTACAAGGAACCCAACAGTGGCCCATTTGACTTGCAGGACGGCGGCGAGCATTGGGCAAAGGGCTGGCAGACGGCGGACGAATATCTCTCCGGCAACGTCCGGCAGAAGCTCCGCACCGCGCAGCGTGTAGCAGCGCGCGACCCATTCTTTGCCGGGAATGTGGACGCCCTGATTGCTGTCCAGCCGAAAGACCTTGAAGCCAGCGAGATTGAGGTGCGGCTGGGTGCGACATGGCTTGATAAGAAGTACATCGAGCAATTCATGTATGAAACCTTTGAAACGCCTCGCTATCTGCGCGGACAGATCGAGATCAGCTATGTCCCGTACACCGCAGAATGGCAGGTTTCCCGCAAGAGCATGGTGCGCTACAACGACGTGGCGGCATTCACCACCTATGGCACAGATCGCGCCAGCGCCTACCGGCTGCTGGAGGATGCGCTGAACCTCCGCGACATTCGCATCTACGATACCATTGAGGACGCAGACGGACGGGAGCGCCGTGTCCTCAACGCCAAGGAAACCACCCTTGCCACGCAGAAGCAGCAGCTTATCCGGGATGCGTTCAAGGACTGGATTTGGAAAGACCCGGAGCGCCGCGAAACGCTGGTACGGCAGTACAACGAGGAAATGAACAGCACTCGTCCCCGCGAGTATGACGGCAGCCACATCGTTTTCTCCGGTATGAACCCGGAAATCACCCTCCGAGAGCATCAGAAAAACGCCATCGCCCATGTGCTGTACGGTGGGAATACGCTGCTGGCACACGAGGTCGGCGCGGGAAAAACCTTTGAAATGGTAGCCTCTGCGATGGAATCTAAGAGATTGGGTCTGTGCCAGAAGTCCATTTTTGTCGTGCCAAACCATCTGACGGAACAGTGGGCGTCCGAGTTTCTGCGGCTCTATCCTTCGGCCAACATCCTTGTCACTACCAAGAAGGACTTTGAAACCCACAACCGCAAGAAATTCTGCGCCCGTATCGCCACCGGCGACTATGACGCCGTTATCATCGGCCACAGCCAGTTTGAGCGTATCCCCATCAGCCCGGAGCGGCAGGAACGGCTCCTTCATCAGCAGATTGAGGAAATCACCGATGGCATTCAGGATACCAAGCTCGCAGGCGGCAACAGCTTCACCATCAAGAGCTTGGAGCGCACGAAAAAGGGGCTGGAGGCGCGGCTGAAAAAGCTGCAAGCCAGCGACCGCAAGGATGATGTGATTTACTTTGAACAGCTCGGCGTAGACAGGATGTTTGTGGACGAGTCGGACAATTATAAAAATCTTTTCCTCTATACGAAGATGCGCAACGTGGCAGGGCTTTCTACCACCGATGCGCAGAAATCTTCGGATATGTTCTCAAAGTGCCGCTACATGGATGAGCTGACCGGTGGGCGCGGCGTGGTGTTTGCCACCGGCACCCCGGTTTCCAACTCCATGACAGAGCTTTACACCATCCAGCGCTATTTGCAACATGACCGCTTGCAGGAGATGGGTATGGGGCATTTTGACTGCTGGGCAAGCCGTTTTGGAGAAACCACCACCGCACTGGAGCTTGCGCCGGAGGGCATCGGCTACCGGGCAAGGACGCGCTTTGCAAAGTTTTTCAACTTGCCCGAATTGATGAATCTGTTCAAAGAGGTCGCCGACATCAAAACGGCGGATCAGCTCCACTTACCCACGCCGGAGGTTGCGTATCACACCATCGCCACCAAACCCACACAGATCCAGCAGGACATGGTGAAAGCACTCTCGGAACGAGCGTCCAAGGTACACAGCGGTGCGGTCAGCCCGGATGTGGACAATATGCTCAAAATCACCTCGGACGGACGCAAGCTGGGACTTGACCAGCGCATCATCAATCCCATGCTCCCCGACGAGGAATCTACCAAGGTCAATCAATGTGTGGCGAACATTCTCCAATACTGGCGCGACGGCGAGGCGGATAAGCTGACACAGCTTGTGTTCTGCGACATTTCTACGCCAAAGACCGCACCCTCGCAGCGGGCAGCAAAGGCTTCTCCCGGTACGTTGGACAGCCCGGAAATCCGTGCGCTGGAGAGTGCAATTCCGTTGGAAGAAAGCTCTGACACGCCGTTTACGGTCTATGAGGATGTGCGTCAAAAGCTCATTGACGCCGGTATGCCCCCGGAGCAGATCGCGTTCATCCACGACGCCAATACGGAGGTCAAAAAGCGGGAACTGTTCGCAAAGGTACGCAGCGGTCAGGTGCGCGTCCTGATGGGCAGCACGGCCAAGATGGGCGCGGGCACCAACGTGCAGGATCGTTTGGTCGCACTTCACGATTTGGATTGCCCGTGGCGTCCCCGTGATCTCACGCAGCGAAAAGGCCGCATTGAGCGTCAGGGCAATCAGAACAAGCTCGTTCATGTCTGCCGCTATGTGACCGAAGGGACTTTTGACGCCTACCTCTGGCAGACCGTTGAGAACAAACAGAAATTCATCTCTCAGATCATGACCTCAAAATCCCCGGTTCGCTCCTGTGAGGACGTGGACGCTACGGCGCTGTCCTTTGCGGAGATCAAGGCGCTGTGTGCCGGTGATCCCCGTATCAAGGAGCGCATGGATTTGGACATTGAGGTGTCCAAGCTAAAAATTATGAAAGCAGACCACAACAGCAAGCAATTCCGCTTGGAGGACAGTCTGCTGAAATACTTCCCAGAAAAGATAGAAGAACACAAAGGCTTTGTTCGTGGGCTGGAGGCGGATATGCAGACCCTCGCGGCGCATCCGCTCCCGGCAGAAGGCTTTGTCGGCATGGAGATTCGCGGCGACCGGCTCACTGATAAGGAAAACGCCGGTGCCGCGTTGCTGGATACCTGCAAGGAGGTCAAGGGCAAAGACCCGGTACAGATCGGCAGCTATCGCGGCTTTACCATGTCCGTTGCTTTTGATTCCATGTGGAAAACGTACACGCTGACGCTGAAAGGCCAGATGACCCATCGCGTTGAACTCGGTTCGGATGCCAGAGGCAACCTTGTCCGCATTGAGAACGCGCTGGATAAAATGCCGGAGCGTTTGCGCAGCGTTCAGGAGCAGCTTGAAAACCTCTATAACCAGCAGGCAGCGGCAAAGGCTGAGGTCGGTAAGCCATTCCCGCAGGAGCAGGAGCTGGCCGCGAAAACGGCGCGGCTCATTGAGTTGGATATGGAGCTGAATCTGGACGGCAAGGGACAGCCACAGCCTGAGCAGGCGATTGCAAAATCGGCGCGGCCTTCCGTTCTGGACAGGCTGAAAGCGCCGCCTGTTCATGGCGCACCGGAAAAGCCCCACAAGAAAGAAATGGAGGCACGATGATGAAAAATATTCCTGTTTACAAGCACACGGCGGCCTACGCCAGAGAGCATACCGAGCTTGCGGCCTACCGCGCTTCCAATCAGGCGAACACGGCCTGCAAGGAAGCGATCGAAGCCGCCATCCGCGACCACTACCGGGATAACCGGCTGGATACAGCGGCAGTCGATCAGGTGGTGCAGCAGTTTGGCTATGACCGCGCGTTTCATATCCTCGCCATCACCGTCTGTCAAGCAGATTGGGACAGGCGGTATTCTCCCGACAACAGAGCATGGGCAAACGCTATGTCCATCCCCGCCAATTCCGACGCATGGGGTACTGACCGCAACTGCTATCTGGCCGTCAACAGCCATCCCGGTCTGGTCGATCTGTTTCTCAGCCAGACCCGCAAAGCCTATGCGCAGGAGCAGCAGAAAACCTCTGTCCGGGACAAGCTGAAAAAGCCGCCTGAAACAACTTCGCCGAAAATTTCGGCGAAGTCCAAAGCCCCGGAGCGTTGAGCGATGGCAAAGCGTAAACGAGATATTCAGCTTAAATTCCGCGTCACACCGCAGGAACGGGAAATGATCGAAACGAAGATGGCGCAGTTCGGCACCACCAACATGGCGGCGTATCTCCGCAAGATGGCGATTGACGGATACGTGGTAAAGCTCGATCTCCCGGAGCTGCGGGAGCTGGTGTCCCTGCTTCGGTATTCCAGCAACAACCTCAATCAGCTCACCCGCCGCGCCCACGAGACGGGACGTATCTATGAGGCCGATCTGAAGGACATTCAGCAAAATCAGGAGCGGATATGGACGGCGGCGGAGAAAATCGTTTCCTCGCTGGCGGCGCTGAAATAAGTCGCAGGGGCGGCGGAATAACCGCCGCCCCTGCCCGTACAAAAGCAAAAGCCCCGACGCAAAACAGCATCGGAGCTTCTACGGTTCCAGATTATTTTCATTGAATAACGGCGAGGCAAAAAAGCTGCTCAGGTCGATCTCCAATCCCTGACAAAGCTCGTGGATGATCCGCAGCTTCATAGACGGGTATGCGCAGTTCACAAGATTACCGATGGTGGACTTCGGTACGCCGCTTTTCATATAAAGCTGATACTGCGTCATGCCCCGCTCCTGCATCAGCTCAACCAAACGCCTGCTGACGGCTTCATTCAACTGCAAGTACCACACCTCCCGTCCCTGTAACTGTACCAACATTATATTTCCCATCTGGAGAAAATTAGTTCAGGTAGCTGTACTAAAGCGAGATTCTGTGATATGGTTAGATGTCGGGCAAAAGGCGAAAACTATTCGTATGACTTTGCCGCATCCTTGCAAAACACCAATGAGCAAAGTATTCTAATATCAGAAAAAGATTTGACCGCTTGGAAAGGAGCTGCGGAACGTATGCTGACAAACGAAATTGTGCTGAAGGTATTTTCCGACTACCTCAACCGCGATACGGATTTTGAAGTTGTCCTAACCAGCAGAGGCTACACGGTCATGGGTTTTGACAACCACCGTCAGGACTGGAACACCGTAGACTATTGCCCTACGCCCGAAGCGCTGCGGGACTCTCTGTTGAACGCTTATGAGAGCTTCCGCGAGCTGGAGATCACGGGCGGTGATCGTGATTTGACTGCTACGGAAGAAGCGCTGCTTGCGGAAGAACGCTACGCATTGACCGCGCTCTGTGAAAAGGAGGCCGCAAAATGTTCATCCTGAAAATTCTCTTTGCGTCGCTGTCGCTTATCCTGTCCCTGTTCGTCTGGTTGTGCGCGGGGCTGCTGTCTTGTTCCGGCTTCGTGTTCAAGCTGGCAAGCGGACTGCTCTCCCTGCTGGCTTTCGCCGTGCTGATTACCTACTCCGTAAAGAACGGCATCATTCTCCTTATGCTGGCGTTTCTGATCAGCCCGATGGGACTTCCCATGCTGGCCGTGTGGGGGCTGGGCAAACTGCAAGACATGAACACCGCCATGAAAAACTTCATTCATAGTTAAAGCGCAAGCCGGGGCGAACGCCTCGGCTTGCTTTCCTAAAATTGTTGTTTACTTTCTTGCTAATCTCGAATATAATATTAGCAAGAAGGAAGTGATAACATGACCGCCTATGAACGGCTTGACCTGCTTTTTCAGCAAAACAATGGGATCCTCAAAACTGCGCAGGTTTTGGAAAACGGCATTGCCAAGTCTGTGTTTTATGCCTATGCAAAACAGCGCGGCGTGGAACAGGCCGCGCACGGCGTTTATGTTTCGCCTGACGCATGGACGGATGCCATGTACCTGCTGCACCTTCGCTGCGCGCAGGCCGTATTCTCCCATGAGAGCGCATTGTTTTTCCATGACCTGACCGACCGGGAGCCGAGTCCGTATTCCATTACGGTCAAGACCGGCTACAATCCTGCCAGCCTGCAAGCGGACGGCATCAAGGTTTATACCATTAAGAAAGAATTGCATGACGTAGGGATCGTCACGATGAACACGCCGTTCGGCAATCCCGTTCCGGTCTATGATATGGAGCGCACCATCTGCGATCTGATCCGCAGCCGCAGCGGGATCGAGATGCAGACCTTTCAGGATGCGCTCAAGCAATACACAAAACGAAAAGACAAGGACTTACGGAAGCTGATGCGCTATGCGCAGATGTTCCGTGTTGAAAAACTGCTTCGGCAGTATTTGGAGGTGCTTTTATGATAAAGACTGCACGGCAGCTCAAAGACCTGATCCGCAATCTCTCTAAGGATAAATCCGCAGATGCGCAAATCCTGATGCGCAATTACATGATGGAGCGTTTTCTGGAGCGCATTTCTCTCTCGGAATACCGGGACAAATTCATTCTCAAAGGCGGAATGCTGGTGGCTGCTATGGTCGGCCTTGACGCCCGCTCCACAATGGACATTGACGCAACCGTAAAAGGCGCAACGGTCGGCATCGAGGAAGTAGAGAATATGATCGCCTCCATCATCTCCGTGCCGGTGGACGATGGCGTGGAGTTCCGGGTGAAGCGCATTTCCGAGATCATGGACGAGGCTGAGTATCCGGGCATCCGCGTCAGCATGGAAACGGAGTTTGACGGCGTAATAACGCCGCTCAAGATCGACATTTCCACCGGCGACGCCATCACGCCCTGCGAGGTGCGTTACAGCTTCAAGCTGATGCTGGAGGATCGCTCCATCGAGATTTGGGCGTACAATCTGGAAACTGTTCTGGCCGAGAAGCTGGAAACCGTCGTGTCCCGTGCCACCGCCAACACCCGCATGAGAGATTTCTATGATCTGCACATTCTGAGCCAGCTCCACGGCCAGAGCATCGTCCCCGCCGATCTCCGTGCGGCGCTCATTGCAACGGCCAGGAAACGCGGTACTGAGAAGTACCTTGCCGATGCGCCTGCGGCCTTTGATGAAGTCGAGGCCGACCCGAACATGGAAAAGCTGTGGCGAGCTTATCAGAAGAAGTTCTCCTATGCTGCCGACCTGTCGTGGCATACGGTCATGGAATCCATCCGCAGCCTATATGAGCTGGTGTGGGAGTAATAGAGCTGCAAATCGGAAGTTATGATAGTGTCCATATGTATGGAGGAAGCGAATCATTTCATAAGGCTTTGAAATCCAAAGCGAGGGGTTTGATGAAGCCATCGATGAAAAAGATTGTACTATAGTTTTGAAACCAAAATAAAATTTTTGTAGATTTAGGGCAACAGCCAGTTGCTTGTGTTTGCCGGTGCGAATCATTATAATTAAATCAAGGTGGTGATATAAATGGAAACAAAAGATGTGATACTCGGTCTGAGAAACAAAGGCAATCTTTCTCAGGAAGAACTAGCTGAAAAGGTATTTGTAACTCGTCAGGCAGTTTCTCGTTGGGAAACGGGTGAAACAATCCCAAATACAGAAACCTTAAAACAGCTTTCAAAATTGTTCGACGTATCTATCAATACATTGTTAGGAACTCCGAGACAGCTTATTTGCCAATGTTGCGGAATGCCTCTTGACGATGAAACACTTAGCAAAGAACCAGATGGCGAATTTAATGAAGATTACTGTAAATGGTGTTACAGTGATGGTAAATTCACATATGAGAGCAAAGAACAGCTTATTGATTTTTGTGTAGAACATATGGCAAATGAGAATTGGCCTGCCGAGAAAGTCAGGGCACATATGGAGTCTTTAGTTCCTACGCTAAAGCATTGGAAGTAAAAAAACGAGAAATTCCTGTTTGTTGAACTATCAGTTTGCTTTTACCTCTTGCAAATTAACACATTTCAAACGGTCTGCTTCGGCAGGCCGTTTGACTTTTCAAGGAGGTGTCCCAACATGGCAACCACGCGCCTGATGCCTCTGCACACCGGCAAAGGCCGCGCGGTGGGACAGGCCATCAGCGCTATCATCGACTACACCGAAAATCCGCAAAAGACAGACGGCGGCAGGCTGATTACGAGCTGGCAATGCGACAGTAGGATCGCCGACGCCGAGTTTCTTTTCACCAAGAATCAGTACATTCAAAAGACCGGTAGAGTGCGCGGCGAGGATAATGTGATTGCCTACCATCTGCGGCAATCCTTTGTTCCCGGAGAGATCACACCGGAGGACGCGAACCGTTTGGGCTGTGAGCTGGCCAAGCGCTTCACCAAGGGCAATCACGCCTATATCGTCTGCACCCATATCGACAAAGCCCATATTCACAATCATGTGATATGGAACTCCACCGCACTCAGCCAGACCCGGAAATTCCGAAACTTTTGGGGCAGCAGCCGCGCCGTGCGGCGGCTTAATGATACCATCTGCATCGAGAACGGCTACTCCATCGTGGAGAATCCGAAGCGCCACGGCAAGAGCTACAACAAGTGGCTGGGCGACAAAAAGAAGCCCTCCCACCGGGAGCGGATATGCACAGCCATTGACGATGCACTGGCACAAAAGCCCGACAGCTTTGAAGCGCTGCTGGAGCTGCTGCGGCAGGCTGGGTATGAGGTCAAGGGCAAGAAAGTCCCGTCCCTGTTGGGCGGCAAACAGAAAAAGTCCATTCGCATGGATACCCTCGGTGACGGTTATACTCCCGCAGATCTCCGCGCGGTGATTGCAGGTGAAAAGGCGCATACGCCGCGAAAGAACGCCGCCGCGCCGGTCAAACCGGAAAAGCGCAGCGGGAATCTGCTGGTGGACATTCAGGCAAAATTACGCGCTGGCAAGGGTGCCGGTTATGCGCGTTGGGCGACGTTGTTCAATTTGAAGCAGATGGCACAGACGGTGGCCTATCTGCAAGACCATGAGCTTTTAGATTACGCCGTTCTCTCAGAGAAAGCGGCGGCAGCGTCTGCTCACTTCAACGAGCTTTCCGCAAGGATCAAATCTGCGGAAACACGCATGGCCGAGATTGCCGTGCTGCGGGAGCATATCGTGGGTTATACCAAGACCCGCGACACCTACGTTGCCTATCGCAAGGCCGGGTACTCCAAGAAATTTCTTGCAGAGCATGAAAGTGAGATCACGATCCATAAGGCCGCAAAGAACTATTTTGATGGACTGGGCCTCAAGAAGCTGCCCACCATCAAGGCGCTGAATACCGAGTACGCCGAGCTGCTGGCGGAGAAGAAATCCGTCTACGCCGACTACCGCAAGGCCCGTGAGGAAATGAAAGAGCTGCTGACGGCCAAGGCCAATATCGACCGTATTCTGGAGCTGGACAAGGAGCAGGAGGAAGCAAATGAACGACGGGAAAAAGAGGCGGAGCAGCGTTGAGCTGCCCGCCCACAAGCGATTTGCAAAATCGCGCAGCCGATGGATTTATCCATCGTTTCAGAACGCAAACTCTGTGTTCTGCGGGGATTGGGGCAGTGCCCCAACAAGCATGAAACAGGCGGGCTCCGTGTAAACGGAATCCGCCTGTTTTTGCAAAGTGGGTACCGCTTTGCATTGCTTGCCAGTTTCTTGTTCCCGTTCGTAACCCCTCTGAAGCCGTGGTTTTCGATGCCGCATATAGCGTAACGCTTCGCCTCGCACGCGGCCGGTTGACCGTGTCTGCGTCTGCGCCTCGTCGTACCCGAACTGCGCGACATGGCACTCTGCCCCTGCGGGAACGTCCCTGATTTTTTCTGTAGCAGCTTGCATTCGTGCTGAAAATTGACTTTCAGGCGTAAATCGTGTAAACTATATTAGTACATTAGTCACTGCTAACCGAAAAAAGGAGGGCATCCAATGATAAGCGAATACATGAACAACCTCTATCGGGATCTGCTCTCCAATTCACCGCAGACCGTAACGATCCCGATTCCTTCTGATATGGGAACCGGACAAATTGCGCAGGTGGTGACAAAACAGGGTGCCGTTGTTTCAGACTGGAAGATGAATTATTTTTCTGACATGAATGTGCGCGGGATTAACAGCGAGGACTATATTCAAATGCTGTTCTGCCTGAACGACGGCGTGTCGTGGAATATTGCAGGCAGCAGAGAGGGCGCTTGTCTTGCAAAGGGAGAATCCTGCATTTACCGTGGACACGGGAAAATGGAGTCTCTCTGTTATGCGCAAAACAGCGACTTCTATTTTAAGAACATCAAAATTCCCGTTCCATATTTCAAACGTTTATTACAGGACTACTTCGAGGATGGCGAGATTACCGTCTATGAAAAGAAACTGCTGACCGGAATTTCAAAGGTGAGCATAACGCCCTATATGGAGCATATTTTCGCAGAGTTACAAGACTTTACACATTATCGGGGTGGGCTTGGGTATCTGTTTCTGGAAAGCAAAATCCACGAATTGCTATCAGTATATTTGAGCGAAGTGTTGGAGCTGCGAATCCTCTCGCCGGAATACTGCTGCATATCAAAAAGTGAACGTGATTGCATCATCGAGGCAAAGAGAATCATTGACAGCGAGCTTGCCTTTGCGCCAAGCTGTGAAGGACTGGCAAGGCAGGTTCAAATCAGCGTCTCTAAATTATCAAGGGGATTCTCCATGATGTATGGCATTTCGGTTCATGCGTATGTTATTGAGCAGCGGTTAGAGCGAGCCGCAGGATTGTTATTGGAGAGCAATATGAACATTGGGCAGATAGCGGTTCTTGTGGGTTATACAAAGCCCAGCAACTTTTCTGCTGCATTTAAGAAAAAGTATGGAGTTATGCCAAAAGATTATCGAGAGGCTAGCCGAATCAAATAGGTGCTTTGCATACCCAAAATAAATACCGATTTTGGGTAGAATGAAATTGCTTTTGGGTTGGATATTGGGCATGAAATTGCTAAAATGCGTTGTGTGGTTAGAACACTCTAACCACACAACGCATTTTAATTTTAGGAGGAACAACCATGAATAAGAAGTTGAATGCAAAGGATTTTATCCTGATCGGCGTTCTGACTGCGCTCATGTGGATCATTTGCATGATTATCAGCACCGTAATGAGCATTGCCGGACCCGTTACCAACGTATTTTATCCTGCTGTCGTAGCAATCCCCAACGGAATCGTGATGATGCTGTTGCTGGCAAAAGTCCCGAAGAAAGGCGTGTTCACCATCTGCGGCACAATCCAGGGAATCCTGTTCCTGCTGGTCGGCGGATTTTGGCTTATCCCGGTTGCATTGATTGTAGGCGGTGCCATTTGTGATTTTTTGATTATGGGAAGAAAAGAAATCACAATGAAGTCCATGATGATTACCTACACGATTTTCAGCGGTATCTTTGCTTTTGGTGCAATTGTAGGGCCGATGAGCTTCCTGCAGGACGCTTTTGTAGGGGCGATGGAAAAGAACAACATTGCGCAGGAATACATAGATGGCATGATTAGCATTACATCTGGATTTATGCCTGTTGTCATTATAGTGGCTGCCTTGCTCGGTGGCTTGATTGGCGGTTACATCGGCCAGAAAGCATTGAAGAAGCACTTTATTAAGGCCGGACTTGTATCGGTGAAGTAACAGCTCCGAAAACTGACAGACGCCAGATTTGTCAGTAGAGTGCCTGAATCAAAAGCGGGGCTGCAATGTCAGCCCCGCTTGTTTTTGGAGAACAGTATGGAAGAAAACATAAAGAAACTCATTACACAAAGACAATTTCAAAGAACGGCAGCTTTAGACCCACGGTGCAAAGTTGCGCTGCTGATTATGATCGGATGTGTCAGTTATTTTCTGAATGGCGAAATTTGCAGTTTGGTACTTGTTGCATCTTTTGCGCTATTCATTGCTGTCGGCAATGGCGGAAAATGGGCCGCCAAGATGCTGATTTTTTATATTGTCATTGCCTATCTCAATGCCTTACTGCGGTATGTTTCTATTCCGGTACTCAGCGTGATCATGAGTGTGTTTGGTGTGACCATTTTGAAACTGGTTCCTATTGCAATGATGGGAATATGGATTTTGCACACAACACAAATGGATGATCTCATGGTATCGCTGCAACGCATGCGATTGCCGCAGGCTGTTACAATTCCGTTAGTGGTCATGTTCCGCTACATACCTACTTTACGGATTGAATACCGCATGATTCGTAATACAATGGACATTCGCGGCATCGGTGATACGGTATGGAAACAACTTATCCATCCGCTTGCTACGATTGAATATATTCTGATCCCTTTGCTGATGCGTTGCCTGAAAGTAACCGATGAATTAGCAGCATCCGGCACAACGCGGGGATTGGAACTGGAAGGAAAGAGATATGCGCTGAACCCTGTCCGTTTTTCGTGGAAAGAGTATGCAGTGACTGCGCTGGGAATTGTCTTTTTAGCGCTACTTCTGTTCCTCGACCATACCTCTATTGGGGAAATCATTATATGGAGGGTATAGCGATGATTACCTTTGATAATTTCTCTTTCCGCTATGAGGAAAGGGATAAATTTACATTGAAAGATCTGAACCTGACAATACAGACAGGCGAATTTGTTTTATTGACAGGTCGGAGCGGGTGCGGGAAAACTACCCTGATTCGCTGCCTGAATGGGTTGATTCCACATTTCTACCCCGGAGAGTCAAAGGGGGATATTCTGTTGGACGGACACTCTTTGCTGGAATTGAAGCCGTCTGATTTAGCGGGTAAGGTGGGGACCGTATTCCAAGATCCACGTTCACAGTTTTTTATGACAGATACCACACGGGAGCTTGCTTTCGGGTGCGAAAATATGGGGTATTCCCGTGAGGAAACCGTTGACCGCATTACAAAAGCGGTGCTGGATTTGGAACTAAGCGATTATCTGAACCGCAGTATTTTTGATTTATCCAGCGGCGAAAAGCAGCAGATCGCGATTGGTTCAGTCTATGCCCTTTTGCCTAAAGTGTATATCTTTGATGAACCGTCAGCGAATTTAGACTATGCTGCCACAAAACGTCTGGCAGAAACCATGAAGCGCCTGAAAGCTGATGGATATACCATTATTGTTGTTGAGCATCGTTTCTACTATTTGAGGGAGTTGCTTGACCGGGCATATCTGATTCAGGATGGCAGGCTTATACAGAGCTTCACAAGAGAACAGTTTTGCTCATTGTCCGATGAAACCCGTATCCAATACGGATTGCGTACAGTCTATCCAGAACGGGAGGCAGCGAAGTATCAGCTAAAACCGGCACATAAATCCAATGATGGATTGAGTGTAAGCAACCTCTCCTTTGCATATAAAAAGGGGCCGGATGTTTTACGGAATATCAATTTTGAAGCCCATAAAGGTGATGTGATTGGTATTTTGGGGCATAACGGAGCCGGAAAAACCACCTTGCTCTCGATTATGACAGGCCTTCTAAAAGAGAAAACCGGGAGTATCCGTTATAACGGCAAAAAGCTGTCCCCGCGCCAGAGAAGGAACCTGTCCTATCTTGTCATGCAGGATACCGATTATCAGCTTTTTGGCAGCAGCGTGGAAGAGGAATTATCATTAGGAATTGAAAATGACTGCTCCGGGAAAGTCACGGAAACTTTAGAGGCTCTGGAACTTGGCGCATACCGGGAGTGTCATCCTGCGTCCTTATCAGGAGGACAGAAACAGCGGGTGACGATAGGCGCTGCCATTGTCAAGGACAGTCCGGTCATCTATTTTGATGAACCCACCAGCGGCCTTGACTACGATTCTATGGTGAGGGTAAGCCATTTGATCGAGCAGCTTGCAGCAGCCGGTGTGATTATTTTCGTTGTGTCGCATGATTTTGAATTTATTACCCGCACCTGTTCAGAAGTGTTACAGCTTGATGGTCAGGATTCGATCAAGAATCAGGTCTTAACCCCGGAAATCTTGCTGTCACTTTCAAAACAATACTTTAATTGATTGGAGGCTTTGTTATGTTCAAGAAAGTATTTGAGTATGCCGGGCCGCACAAAAAGGACTTATATATAGCAACTTTCATCGTCCTGCTTAGCGTCCTGATGGGGGTACTTCCCTTTGTGCTGGCCTATCAGGTGATCTCGCCTCTTGTCATGGGCAATGCCGTTGATACCAAATATGTGTGCATACGGGTAATCGGCGTTTTGATCTGCCTTATTTTACAGGCCATTCTTTATGGCTGGGGACTGGATGTATCCCATAAGGCCGCTTATAGCACGCTGCTCCGGCTTCGCACTTCCCTGCAAAAGAGATTTGAAGCAGTTCCACTTGGATTTATCCAGGATAAGGGAACCGGCACAATTAAAAAGCTGTTTGTGGATGATGTGGACAGTCTGGAAGTATTGCTTGCCCACTCTTTGCCGGAGGGGATTGCAAACCTGATGATTCCGATTGCAATTTATGTTGCTATGTTTTTCATCGACTGGAAACTGGCCCTGCTATCTCTTGCGTCTATTCCGATCAGCTTTGCGGCTATGATGATTATGTATTCCGTTGGTATGAAGAAAATGGGGCCGTATTACATGGCTGGGCAGAAAATGAACAATACCATTATTGAGTATATCAACGGTATGGAAGTTGTGAAAGTGTTCAACAAGGACGCAGAATCCTATGAGCGTTTCCGCAAAGACATTTCCGATTATCGGGACTATACGCTGGAATGGTATAAGGCAGCATGGCCGTGGATGGCAATTTACAGCAGCCTTTTACCCTGTACGATTATCCTTACTCTGCCTTTGGGGGCATGGTTTGTACTTTGTGGATTCTCCACTCTGCCGGATTTGATTTTGGTGCTTTGCCTGTCGCTTAGTATTGGTATTCCGCTGCTGAAATCTTTGAGCTTTTTACCGACTATGCCGCAGCTCAATTATAAGATTGCCGCTTTGGAGCAAGTGTTGGAAACAGCGCCGTTACAGCAGACGGACGCCGTTTTTCATGGGAAGAATTACGACATTTGTTTCGATCACATTACATTCGGGTATGAGAAAAGTCAGCCGGGACCTGATGGACAGCCGATGGTAACAATGGATGAAGTTATCCATGATATTAGTTTTACTGCAAAGGAAGGACAGAAAACGGCCTTAGTTGGTGAATCCGGCTCCGGAAAAAGTACGTTGGCGAAACTGCTGATTCACTACTACGACCCGCAGCAGGGCAGCATTTCCATTGGTGGGCAAAAAATAACGGAAATGAGCTTAGAGGCATTGAACAGTCAGGTTTCCTACGTGGCGCAGGATCAGTATTTATTCAATACTTCCATTCTTGAAAATATCCGTATGGGGCGGCCAGACGCTACAGATGAAGAAGTCCTTGAAGCGGCGAAAAAAGCACAGTGCATGGAATTTCTTGAAAAGCTGCCGCAGGGGATTCATTCGATGGCGGGAGATGCCGGGAAAATGCTTTCTGGCGGTCAACGACAGCGTATTTCTTTGGCACGAGCCATTTTGAAAAACGCTCCTATCATCGTGTTGGATGAAGCGACTGCATATGCAGACCCGGAGAATGAGGAAAAGATGGAGGCTGCGATTGCGGAATTGGTAAAAGGCAAGACCTTATTTGTGATCGCCCACAAACTTCCTGCAATTATGAACGCCGATCAGATTTGTGTGATCGAACATGGCAAACTGGCGGCAACCGGCACTCATGCTGAACTGCTGGCAACCTGTGAGGAATACAAAAAACTGTGGAAAGCCTCGCAGGACAGCGCAGAATGGAAAGTCAACGCTGTAAAGGAGGGAAAATAAATGCTGGCACTATTTTCAAGAATCCTAAAACTCTCCGGCAAGTATAAGTGCCGGATTCAGGGGGCTTTCGTATGTGCTTTTCTCGAATCCATACTTTCAAAAATGCCTATCTTTTTAGCCTTTCTTGTGCTCTCTGGATTCTATCAGAAAACATTGACAGGCACAAAATGTCTGTATATCGGTATCGGACTTGTTGGCGTTGTGGCTGCGCAGGTGATTGTCCATTATCTCTGTGACAGACTGCAAAGCGCTGCCGGATATATGATTTTTACGGATAAGCGGATGGAGCTCGGCGGTCATCTCCGCAAGCTGCCGATGGGTTATTTTACTTCGGGCAACATTGGCAAGATCAGTTCGGTACTTAGTACGGATATGGTATTCATTGAAGAAATTGCCATGAGTACACTTGGCAATATGATGAGCTACATGCTCTCTGCACTTATCTTGCTGGTATTTATGTTCTTTCTGGACTGGCGGCTTGGTCTGGCTGCGGCTGCTGTAACGCTGCTAGCATGTTTTACCGCAAAAGGGATGAACAAGGTTTCCTTAAAAGAAGCAGCTTGCAGACAGGATCAAAGCGAACATTTGACGGACGCAGTTCTTTCCTTTGCAGAGGGGATTAGCGTAATTAAGAGCTATAACCTGATTGGCGAAAAGTCGGAGGAATTAACCGGGAATTTCAGACGTTCCAGAGATACATCCACTGCCTTTGAACGTAAAATGACGCCGTGGACAAGAGGTCTGAATATTTTGTACGCAGTCGGAATCGCCGCTATTTTTGCGCTTTCCGTTTGGCTTCAGCAAAGCGGTTCCCTTTCGCTGCCTTATCTGCTTGGCGTTCTGCTCTTTGTCTTTGATCTGTTCAGCCCGTTAAAGGCACTGTATGGAGAAGCCTCGCGCCTCACGGTTATGAACGCTGCTTTAGACCGTATTGAAGCGGTTCTGAATGAAACAGAGTTGCCGGACAAAGGGACGGCACATATTCCGAATGAAAGCTCCGGCCCACCGGAAATCTGTTTTGATAATGTGACTTTTGCCTATCAGGACAAGGAAGTCCTGCACAATATCAGCTTCTCTATGCAGAAGAATACCATGACCGCACTTGTGGGACCGTCTGGCGGCGGCAAATCCACGATTGTAAACTTACTGGCGCGTCTGTGGGATGTGAAATCCGGCAAAGTGACAATCCGTGGTACAGATATTCGGGATGTACCTCTCGCTGAACTGATGGAACAGATCAGCATGGTTTTCCAGAGGGTGTACTTGTTCCAGGATACCATTTACAACAATATCAGCATGGGTAAACCGGACGCTACTGAGGAAGAAGTCTATGAGGCTGCAAAAAAAGCCCGCTGCTATGATTTTATCATGGCGCTGCCGGATGGATTCCAGACAGTCATCGGTGAAGGTGGCGCAACCCTGTCCGGCGGCGAAAAGCAAAGAATTTCTATTGCCCGCTGCATTTTGAAAGACGCGCCGATTGTCATTCTGGATGAAGCGACTGCAAGTGTTGATACCGATAATGAAAGTTATATCCAGGAGGCAATCAATGAGCTGGTAAAGGGTAAAACATTGCTTGTGATTGCACACCGCCTGAATACCATCTGTCAGGCTGATCAGATTTTGGTGATTGCCGATGGACGGATCAGTGAACAAGGAACCCATGACGAGCTTATAGCAAAAGCCGGGATTTATCAGGATTTTGTAAATATCCGTAAAAAGTCCTCCGGCTGGAGCCTTGCATAAAGGAGACAATAGTGAAGATTCATGCGTCCGGAGAGGATTATCTGGAGGCTGTGCTGGTTCTTCAAAAGAATCACGGTGCTGTCCGCTCTATTGATGTTGCACGGCGTGTTGGAGTTTCAAAAGCCAGTGTAAGCTATGCGGTGTCGGCTTTGCGTGAAGGGGGCTTTTTAACGGTAGATAGTGATTACGTTTTGCATTTGACCGAAACAGGCCGGAATGTTGCCGAAAAAATTTATGAGCGGCATCAGTTCTTTACAGAGCAATTTATCGCAGCTGGCGTTGACCCTGAAATTGCAGAGCGAGATGCTTGCCGGATTGAACACGCCATCAGTCAGGACACCTTTGAAAAGATCCGGGATGCACACAAACAGGAAAAATAGGATACTAATGCCCGTCGTTCCAACTGTGCGGACAAGAGCAGCCAGTGGGGAAAATATAAGCCCACTGGCTGCTCTACATGAAAGACAATCATCGGCCCTTTTGTTTTCCCCTGTACATCACTTCAGCTTATCTGCGCTCATGCACAGGTCTATGTACCGTTGCGACTCTTCTTCACCCTTTCCTGCAAAGTAATCAAGAACGCACTTGGCAACGGTCTGCGGCGCTCTATCGTGGAACACGATTCCATCCAGACTGATGTCCATTTCTTCTGAGATCAGCGCAACCGTTTCAAATTTCGGATTGCTCTTGCACTTTTCAATCTCAATGACAGTTCGGGTACACATATTAAGCCGTTCCGCTAATTCGCGCTGCGTGATCTTTTTCTGCTCCCGCTTTTCACGAAGCTTTTGGGCGAACAGGTCAAGAAAGTTCATTGTAAATCACCTCTACTACATTGTAGAGTGAGCCTCAATTCACTTAAATACACATGAAGCTCACATTAAATGAGCCGCAAATCATATTCAGCGAGTTGGAGGTATTTTTATGATGTCACGGATGAACAGGAGATACTGCTAAGGCCGCTCGCGGTCATGTAAAAAAGCATAAGCACCGATTAGCCGTCCACTTCAAAAAGCACGCGGCTATCCCCCAGACGAGCTGCACTCACGAAAGCGAGTTGCAGCTCTCTTTTTATGCGGTTTGGTTCATCCGTGATTTAGCCCCTCCCGGTACAGTATTCGTTACTCATGTTTTCACTCGCACGCAAGGCGCTCGTTCAGGTCATCATGCCTGTTCGAGCGCCTTTTTACGTTTTCCTGTCGGCTGTCGTTCTCCGCCGGTGTTGGTCTGGTTCACCACCCACCCAACACCGAAACGGAGGACATATTATGTTTAACAGAAAGAGCAGCTATGCGCTGAACAAGAAAGACCCCAACGCTATCGTTTACATGGATGCCAACGAAGCCATCATCCGCCTAACCCGCGAGGACTTTGCCAGCGAGGAAGAATTTCTGAAATGGAAGTCCCTGTCGGATGCAGACTATCATGCTTCCGAGAAAGAGGATCATGTCTACGCTAATCATACCCTTGCACTGGACGAGCTTTCCGAGGAAGCAGCATCTATTCCCGCTGCGGATGTCTGCATGGAGCAGGCGCATGACCGGATGGCGGAAATCCGCCGTAGCACCCAAAAGGTTACGCAAATCAGGAAGCACCTGACGGACACTCCTTTCCGAGTTTTTGGTAGTTCAGTCCGTGGGAGGTCTGCGCGCCCCGGTTCTCGCTCTGGTTGTAGCTGTCAATGGTTTCCTTGCCCAGCACCTCCGCGATCTCCTTGGCGTTCTTGCCACGGCCACTAAGGAACAGCGTACAGTCGCAGTTGTCGGAAATGATTTCCGCCGCGTCCTTGTAAATGGCCTTTAGCTGCGACTGGCTCTGCAAAATAATAGAAGCCGATATCTCACGGCTTCGGATGGTGGCGATCAGCTTGTCAAAGTTCGGTATCTGGCCGATGTTGGCAAACTCGTCCAGGATCAGACGGACATGGACAGGCAGCCGCCCGCCGTATTTGTCATCGGCCCGGTCACACAAAAGGTTTATGAGCTGGCTTTGCACCATTGCCAGAATGAAATTAAAGGTCGTGTCCGTGTCCGACATAATCAGGAACAGGGCTGTTTTTTTATCCCCGATGGTGTCAAGTTCCAGTTCGTCGTCCTCCATCAGCTCCCGCACCTCCCGGATGTCAAAGGGCGCTAATCTGGCTCCGCAGCTTATCAAAATGGAGCTGCGGGTCTTGCCCGCCGACAGCAGGAATTTACGGTACTGGCGCACCGCAAAATGTTCCGGGTCTTTTTCTTCCAGCCGTTCAAACATCTGGTCTACCGGGGATTGAAATTCCGGGTCGTCCTCGCGGGCTTCGCTGGCATTTATCATTTCAAGCAGCGTAGTGAAATTCATTTCATCGTCTGGCGCTTCGTACCAGATATAGCCAATGAGGGCCGAATACAGCAGGCGTTCCGATTTGATCCAAAAATCCTCGGCGCTCTTTTCGCCCTCGCCCTTGGTGTTGCAGATCAGCGTGTTTACCAGCTTCAAAATGTCCTTTTCCGAATGGATGTAGCGAAACGGGTTGTAGCGCATACTCTTGGAAAAGTTAATGGTATTCAGCACTTTTACCCGGTAGCCGCACCGCACAAGGAGCTGGCCCACCTCGCCGATCAGACTTCCTTTCGGGTCAGTAATCACGAATGAGGTCGGGTAGTCCTTGGACACGCACTGCATGAGGTTGGGCTTCACAAAGAACCGGGTCTTGCCGCTGCCGGAACCGCCGATCACCAGCACATTTTTGTTCCGGGCGGTCTTGGGGTCTTTGGGCCGGTTGTTCATGGTGAGGCGTTCCGTCTGGGTCAGGAGGATGTTGTTGTCAAACACCGGGTCGATGTACGGGGCTATATCTTTGGGGCCTCCCCAACGGGCGCTGCCGTACTCGACGCCCCGGCGGTATTTCTTGGCGTTCTTGCTCTTGCAGTACACTATCAGCCGCAATGCCACCGCACCGGCCACGCCCACCGCCAGATCGAACAGGTGGAAGCTGGGGGCGGCGCTTTCAAAGGCAAGGGAAAAGCCGTCCGCAAGGTGCAGCAGCTTTTCCGACAAGTCCGCCCCAGCCGCCAGCCGGTAGGTCTGTCCCAGCTTGCCGAACAGGTACACAAACAGCAGGTAGGGCAGGTTGGCGATTATCAGCTTTTTCATTTCCGGCTTCATCGTGACAGCCCCCTTTCCTTGATTTTCTCCTTGGCCTGCTGGCTGCTTCTGGCCGCTGCCTTTTCTTTCAGGACGGCAAGGGTTTTTCGGATGGAGGGGCGTTCCTGCTGTTGGAGCTTCTTGGCTGTAAACTCCTTAAACGCCTGTTCCAGATTGTCCGCCTGCTTGGATTTGAAGATCACGATATACCGGGGCGGATGGGTAGTGCGGTCTTTCCGCAGGGTAAAATCAATGTCGTATTTCTTGGCGCAGGGCTTAAACAGGCCAATGTTGGCGTCGGTGATCTCAATGTTGGACAGGGCGGAACCGTCCTTTTTGAGCTGCCGTAAGCTCTGCTGGCCGTGATGGGCCTTACCCGTCCCTTTCTGCCGGGCGGACAGATATTTTCGGATGGCCGCTTGCAGCACTTGGGCGGTGAGCTTGCCCGTCTTAACCGCTAACGCTATGGTTTTCTGGTCTACTTCTTCCTGCAACTGCTATCCCTCCTTTGGAAAGTCAGCAGGCAGGCGGATGGCTTAAATCCGCACCCGCAGGCCGGAGAGGTCGTCGGCATGGATTCCTACCAGATACCAGTTCTCGGCCATCTCAATGCGGGTCGGCCTCCATCTGCCGCCCACCATCACATCAAAAGTTTCTCCGCAGTGCAGGCCGCCGTAATAGTCCGCAAGGTCAAAGCGGATGTCGTAGCGGTCTGTCTGCTCGTCAAAAATCAAAGCACCCTGTTTCATAGGGCCGTCCTCCTTTCTCGTCGTCACAAGCTCCATATCGCTTGTTTCCACGCAAGCGTGAAAAGCTCGCTCATTTCGCTGTTCCTCCTCTCCCCACAAAATCACCGATTTTGCGGGGTTCCCCAACTGCCTGTGTTCATGTCATGGGCCACCAGCGCCGTGTAATAGCCGTTGATGGTGCTTGGGGCGTTGAACAGAACCGCCAGCAGGTATTTTTTGATGTTCCGTATTTCCGTGGTGTTTTTGCTGATACAGTCAAAGACAAACTCAATGTGAGAGCTGTTCAGCTTCATCAGCTTGGATTTCACCAGCTCGGCGGGGTAATCGTCCCCGGCAATGCGGATAGTCTTTCGGGCGCTGCATACGGTTTCCACCAGCAAGTCCACAATCTCGTCCAGCATATCCCGGTCAATCCCCTTGGCGTACTGGCAAAGGTGTTCATACTCGATGTTGTCCTTGATGATCTCCCGATAAATCTCTACGGCGCTCTGTGATTTCGCTCCCGTTACTTTCCGTTCCGGCGGCGCAGCCGCTTCTTCCCCCAAAGGAGAGGGAGGGGAAAGGATAGGAATGGAATCGGTATTTGATCCATCTGTAATTGATTTCTCTTTACTTGATCTATCTTTATTTAATTGCGTTGGTTTTTCCTGCGTAGGCTTTTCCTGCGTTGGATTATCCAATGTTGGATTTTCCAATGTAGGTGAATCCGGCACAGGCTGGGGCTGTTCGTAAATGATGTAATCCGCCCCGCGCAGGCGGCCTTGGCTGTCACGCTCACGGGAACGCACGATATAGCCCGCCTGTTCCAGCTCCCGGACAGCCGCCCGGATCGCGTCGATCTGCTCCCGGTTGATAAGGGACAAGCCTTTCAGCGTAAAATCCCAATCCTCCGGCAAGGACAGCATTTGCGACAGCAGGCCCTTGGCTTTCAGGGACAAGTCCTTGTTCCGCAGGTGGTGGTTGGACATCACCGTGTAGCCCCGGTTTTTCTCCACTCGAAAAACTGCCATCTCGTCGTCCACTCCTTTCACTTGAAATTTCACCGCGCCGTCAAGGGCGGTGAGCTTGCCCGGCTGGTAGGGACATTCCTCATACACACAAAACTGGTACTTCCAGTGCGGGCGGTAGAAACGGCAGGTGCCGCAGCCCTCCGGCGCTCCGGCCTCGCCACTGTCAAAATGATCTGCGCCCGGCCTCGTCTGCATGAGCTGTTCAAAGGCCCGGTCGCTGCCGGAAGTAAAGTACATAGGCGGTCGCCTCCTTTCTGGTTTTGGGCGCAAAAAAGCGGCGTCCTGATCTCCCCAAAGGGGAAAAGAGAACGCCGCTGTCTGCGGTGTCGTATTCAATTTTCGATGTGTCACTATTTGGGCGGTGGGCTTCACGGGAGGAAGAAGCGTGTCAAAGCTCAATCCGAAAGTAGTAAATCGGTAGTAAATTCAGTTCTTATATCCCGTGAAATGCCCGTGTTTCCGGGCTTTTTGGAGATAATCAGAGTTGTTATATTAAAATTATCGTTGTAGTTCCCTTCTCGGCTATGACTCTAAATGGCCGGATCAGAGTAAACATAGATTGAAAAAGCTGATCCAAAACGCAAACGATTCTATTGTTATTTCACATTCTGCGGATGTTTCCAGTTATAAAAAAAGGAATTACTATATGGTCGATCATGCAGAGTACCTCATCGGTGTGTTTGATAATCAGAAAAAGCTGCGTTCAGGCACAGCACAGACAGTCAACTATGCCTTGCATCAGGGAAAAGTAATCACTCTGATCCATCCAGACACTATGGAGATAACAGCCCCTGCGCCTTAACAAATTCACAAAAATTTTTCATTAGCATTTCCAACAAAATATTTTCATTGAAGGGGTGCTGTGATATAATAAGATATAAAACTACGCTCAGAATAAATGGTGCCGCTATGAACAAATATATTGGACAGCAATTTGCTGCTTTAAGATACGAAAAAAATATTTTGGTTGTTGAAGAAACTACATCTGCTGGTGGATGCGGCTCCTTCAACGCGGCTTCTTCATGTCCTGCGTCAGCCTGTCTTTATGACAGTGCGGCGTGGGGCTTTTTTATTGCCTGAAAGGAGTATGAGAACATGAGTCTGAAATATACCTGCCCCAGCTGTGGAACCCCATTGGGTTATGAGGGATTGTGTTGGAAATGTAAGTGCGAGCAAGAACGGCAAGCTGCTCTGGCCTGGATGCCGGAACAAATTGTCGAAAAACAAAGAAACTTGATACAGAACATCCAGAGGCTGGCTGATATGGAGGACCCAGAGTTCGCCGACTTTTGGCAGCTGCTTGGCTACCATGATGCCATCACCCCGGAGATTCAGCGAGTGGCACTGGCCGCAGAGGTGTTCTGGCCCTGTGAGATCTATTATCATGCTCCCGCCGATGTGCGGGATGGTCTGATCCATGCGCTGTTGTCCGCAGAATATTCCAGCGCGGCCTCCAACCTGATGAGTTGCCTTGCTATGCAAGGAGATGACAAGGCAATGGAGACTCTGCTGGAGCTGGAGCGAAATCCCCGGCCCCGGCGCAAGGGCCTCTATGTAGACCCATCCAGCTATGCGCAGATCGGAGGCTGGACCTTCGACAAGGAGGGCCAGAAAATCCAGCTCAACTTCGATACCTGCTATCCTATGGTCAAAGGAACCACCAGCGAGAAATCTCCCGTCCGCATTGGCCGGGCACGGGAGGACACATGCCCCCACTGTGGCGGACGCATGGTGGACATGCTGGTGCTGGATGGCCGGGATGAGCGGCTGAAATTTCTGGGGTTGGATGGTATTCTGACTGCCACCTGCTGCCCCAACTGTGTGGGATTCTTGAAAGGTCCAGCCTTTAACAGTTTTACCCTGGATGGCGGCGTGGAAGTCTTTCCCTCCGAGCTCTTTGACGGGGCGGAGAAAACGGATTGCTATGTCAGTCCCGAGGACTACAAGGCCCTCACGGAAAATCCCTTTGTGCTGGGCGAAGCGCCCGTGCCCCTGTTTTACGGTGCGGCCTGCCAGGATGTGAACACGGTGGGTGGCTTTGCCAACTGGGTACAGGACGCGGAATATACGACCTGCCCCCACTGCGGGAAACCTATGAAATATCTGGCCCAGATCCAGTGGGATACGGTGTTTGACTGTGCGGAGGGCACGCTCTATGTGGAATTCTGCCCGGACTGCCATATCGTGTCCATGCAGCACCAGCAGACCTAAAAAAGTCGCACGGTATGAAAAGAGAAATACCAGCAGGTATTTGCGTAAGGAGGCGTCCACTATGTGCGAGCACTGCCGAAACATTCAAACATGGAGAAAATTTGACGCCCCAAAGGACTATCTGGCCTGTATTGCTTACATTCAGCAGTTGGTGTCGGAGGGGGAATTTGAACTGATGCAAGAGGAATCCACCTGCCCACTGGAGAAGGTAAAGACAGAGGATGGCTGGGCAGACAAAATTATGGCTCACATGATTAGGTGCAAGCACTGCGGCCAGATCTTCACCTGTGTGGTCAACACCTGGCGAGGCAGCGAACACTTCAAAAAAGGCAAAGGATGACACGGAAAAGGCGGTGAAATGATGAATCAGGCAGAAAAAGCAGAGCTGCTGGAGCAGCTTGAGCAATGGAATAAGAAGGACGAGTATTCCCGGTGTATCCGGGCCATCGAAGCCATCCCGGAACAGGAGCGGGGCTATCTGCTGACCGTCAAGCTGAGTCGGGCTTACAGCAATCTGGCGGTGCTGGGAGATCATGGAGAGCATGGGACCGACGGTGAAGTGGACGGGGATCTCATCCGACACGCCATTGAGCTGCTGGAGTCCGTCCGCGCCCAGGGTGAGAACGATCCCTACTGGAACGCCCGGATGGGCTATTCCTGCCTGATGGCATACCGTTCCGCCGCCTCCGCCTATGAATACGCCAAGCACTGGCTGGCCCTGGTCCCGGATGACCCAGCCGCCCAAAAACTGGTTCGGGACTGCGAGGAATATCTGGAGGAGGAAAAAGCTCTGGAGCTAGATTTAAAAGAGCGGGAGGAAATCATCCGAAAGGAAACTCCCGATGATGTAAAAAAAGGGGGGGGGTATCTGTAAATGAACAGCGAACAGATCACAGCATTTTTACAAGAGCATTGGTACATTGCCTCGGTGCTCATCGGGGCCGTGATTTTGTTTGGAGCGATCCGCAACTGGAACTGGCTCTGCGACCCCACTGGTACGCGGGATGCCCATCGACACAGCAGAGGATACCGGCGTGTGGTTTTCTTTCTGCTGGGTGTCCTCTTGATTGTGGTGAGTATCTGGGGATTTGTGCTGAAATTGAAATAGGAGGAGAAAGACTATGATGACTGAGAAATATCCCACCTGGCTCATCGGCCATGTGAAAGAATGGGCGGAGAAGCGTTTGCCCACCGTGATACTTTGTTCCACCACCGGCAATGAACTGCTGGAGGTTTGGTATTACGGAGATCTGCTCACGGTGAAAGGAGAACCCCAATCCTATATCATAGATAGCGACGAGGCCCCCGGACTGGTGACAGCCCGTGACCCGGAGAGCGGCGAGGAGTTCGTCATCTTTGACGGTGGACGGCATGGCTACGACAATATGTTCTGCGATGAACATGATCCATCCGAGCTGGAGCACCGCCCCCTCAAGCGGTATGAGATCCCCGCCTCCAAGTTGGTGCTGGAGCTGGGGTACAGCGTGGACTACGAGGACGAAAAAGAAGACTTCGAACCGGATGAGGCGGATACTGTGGAACTGATTAACGGCGAGCGTATGCCTTGGGAACAGGTCAAGCGGGACGGCATCGACTATATCGCCCTTTACTATGTGAACGAGGAAGGAAAACAAGTCCAGATACTGGACGCAGAGTTGGCATGAGTATGGTAATTCAATCTTTTGACAATCTGCACGACAACAGAGTCCTGCGCTGCTGCGCTGATTTTGAAGCCCATACCCTGCACATGGATACCCGGACCGAGGCCGGAGAGAAAGTATCCGTTCGCTTCACCGGCCTGCTGGCCCACTGGTTTGAAAATGTGGTCCAGGACAACATCCTCTTCGGCATGGACGAGATCACCGTGGACGGTTTTTTTGAACAGTACAAAGACCTGCTGGGCAGGACCATCTCTTACGGCTTTCCCGCCTGCTGCAGCATCGAGGAACTGCGGAAGCGCATGGAACGGGAGCACATCCGGGTATTTGTCATTGACTCATCCCTTGGGCTGTGCGGATTTGTCCTGGCTAAGGAGGTGGAACTGCAATGTCAATCACTGCTTATAAAATAGAAGTCGTCGGCCATGACCGAACCGGCGAAGATTATGGCTATGTAAATATCATGTACCGCTATGGCAACAAGCAGTCCTGTCCTCGGCCAGATCAATGTGAAAAGATAGAGGTCATGTGGGCGGATGAGAGCGTCTACGGGCCGCCTGCTCCTGGCAGCAAGGTGGGCGACTTTATACAGACATGGCTGATAGGCTCCTGGGACTGCGGAGTATTTACCCACCGGGAGATCGCCCAGCGGCTCATGGATACCTTTACCGGTCTGAAGCTCAAGGAACTGGCGTGGTTTGAGAACCCCAGAGAAAAGACTCTGAAAAACGGAAAGCCCCGTGCGCGCCGGGCCAAGTGGCTACCGGACCGGGAGGTGGATCTGGTCTACCTCTATTCTGACCGCTATCTTGACGCCAGAAATCCCTCTCCCGCCGAAACCGACTTCTTCACCGTCACAAGGATGGATGCCTGGGGCGTGAGCACCTGGTTCATGTGTACCCCACAGGCCGCTGAAAAGCTGATCGCCATGGATTACGATAATCTGGCTATCCAGGAAACCACCATTGTGGGATAAAAGGAGAATGCGGCATGATTGGAACAGATGAAAACCGGGCGGCGCTTCATGTGGAGGTCATCTTCTGGAGCGGCAAACGAAAAATACCACCCAGCCTGGTCAGTGGAAAGTATTGTCCCCATTTTGTGGTCACAGGAACTACAGAATATTTGGGTGTATGCTTTCTGGACGGAACCGAGTGTACATTTGATACACCAGCTTTGGGAAATGCCCAACCCCTATATCCAGATACCATTGACTATGCCCCGCTGGAAAACAATGCGGAATTTTTGATCTATGAGGGAGCCAATGCCGTTGGCAAGGGCCGGGTGCTGGGCCGAACCGTTCCCTATAAAGTGAAACAACAACGAAAGCAGGTGCCTTATGTACCAAATTGCATATATTGGCCGCTGGGAGACCCTTCCGGAAACGGCTGCTGCCATCTGTGACCATGACACTCCCAAGTTGGAGGCGTTGCTACAAGGCGGTCTGGATTTAGATGTTCCCATCCAGCTCAGCGAATACATCAAGCTGATGCCATTGGAGATCGCGGTTTTTCGGAATGATGTGCCCATGATCCACTTCCTGCTGGAGCATGGAGCTGATCCCGGTCTGGCAGAGGAACAGCCCCTGCTGCTCACCGCCGCCCGCTGTTGTGGGCCGGAGGTGGTGGCGCTCTTTGCTGGACAGGCCGCAAAACTCAGCTCGAAGCAGAAAGAGCGGGCCTTCCAGGAAGTACGCTGGGGACAGCGAGCGGAGAATATCCAGGTGCTGGAGCAAGCTGGGATCACAGTGGACAAGTTTGGCGGCGAGGCATTCCGGGCCGCTGTGTCCGAGGGCAACACCAAACTTGCCCGGCTGCTTCTGGAAAAAGGGGCAGACATCAATTACCACAAGCCGGACATGGTGTTTCCGAACGCCCCCACCGCTGTCACCGAAGCGGCTCGGCATAAGAATCTCCCCATGGTGCGCTGGCTCATTGAGCAAGGAGCCGACATCACCATTGCTGACAAATACGGCGACCGGCCTTACACCGTGGCGGTGCAGAACAAGAATCAGGAGATGGCCGACTACCTGAAAGCCCTGGAGCCGGAGGAATGGCACAACAAGCAGGAAAAGATCCGGCAGCTTATGCCCTACAAGCTGCCTGCCAAGCTGGTGGAATACTTGAAGACCGGCCCCCTGCGGCTGGAGTTCCCGGATCAGGAATGGGTGAAGTGGGCGGAGCTCTACTCCTTCATGGATGTGCAGGAGATGACCTGGAAACGGAAGAAGCTGCTCTCCCTGATGGTGCAGATGGACAACTACAGCGACTATCTGCTGCTGTGGAGCCCCAGGGACAAAAAACTGTGGTATCTGGACATCGAGCATGAGGAATTCCACCCTCTGGCCAAATGGGATGACTTCATCGCAGATCCCGGACGATATCTGAACGGGATGATCGAGGGTGAGTTTGAGGAATAAGGAGCAAGACCATGACATCCATAGACTTTCTGAACAAGGTACATAAAAGCCTGGACTCCCAGGAATATAACCTCTCTTATTCTCCGGCCAAGTCCAAGAATTATATGCTGTACTGCAATGGTAACTTTATCGGTGGTCTGTTCGACGAGGAGTTGTGCTTCGTCTACGCCGACAGTGTGAGTGAACTGCTGGGGCAGCCGGAACCCGTCTACCACGGCTACTCCAGCACCGCCCAGCACAGGATGCTGGTGATCCCGGAGGAACATTGGGCGAAGGCGCTGAAACTTCTCTATGCCGAGAAATTTGATTGGAGCCGTTTGGTGTACGACATCACCTACACCAGCATCGGCGCGGCTGTGGTGGAGGACTTCTACGACGAGAATGTGGTATTCCTGCGCTTCTGCTTTGAAAAGGAACTGCTGAAAAAGGACCCTCTGGACCGGCAGGGCCGTATCCTGCGGATGGTCTATCTCAATCAGGATCTGACAAAAGCGGGCAAATATCTGTTCCCCAGACTGATGCAGAAGTTTCTTGTTTTTACAGATCGCAACGGAAAGACCAGTCTGGAAACCATGCTGAAACGGTGGTACACCCAGCTTGAAAAGGAATACCGCAATCATATAGAGGGATGAGGAGAATGATCTATGTTTGAAGAATTTTATGAGATGTACGAGTCCGAGGAGCAGGAAGTGGTCGCTTTGATCAATCGCTGCATTGGGGGCGGATTTAACTGGAAAGGTAACTTTTGGGAAATGACCGTTGTGACGCTGGGCATAGTGTCCTGTGACACCGGCAAGGTCAGCACCAAAGAGGAGCGACTGGATTGGCCGGTCACCGACGAGGAGCGTCACAGTGACAAGGGCTGGGGACGCTTTCAAAACGAGCAGATCTGCCGCCTGAAGATTCGCCGGATGAAAGAAGAATGGGCAAAGGATCTGGTGGTGCAGCCCTGGTGTATCTCCCAGGTGGTCAAGGCCCACGAGGACTGCCCGGAACTCCAGGCCGTTCTGGACGAGTACCACAAGCCAGTGGTGATCCAGGACCAGGTGCTGGGAGAACTGACACTGGACAAGGACTATGATACCTTCGAGGGCGAAATCCAGTGGTGCGGAAAGGATGTGAGCCTTTCTCTGGAGGTCAATGCCGAAAGCAAGCCCTCCTGGACCCGCGCCCGTAGCGCCGCCAAAAAGCTGCTGGCCGACTGTGACACCTGGGATAAGGCCATGCGGGAGCTTGCAGCCAAGAACCTGACCGAGCTGGCCAACAACTGGCTCTCCCAAGATGAGGAAAACCCCCGCAATCCGGAAACCGACCCCATCACAGAGGACGAACTTGCCCGGCGAATCAGCCTGACGAGTCTATCCGTCACCTCCGGCGGCAGCTTCACTGCCTGGTTTGACTGCGACGAGATGTTCACCGACCATGCGGTGACGGTCTACGGCTCCTTGAAAAAGGGCCTCAAAACTGCCAACATTGAGGGGTAAGGAGGATAACATTATGAAACTGAGCTGTAAACGCATTGATTTTACATATACACCCGGTGAGGAAATCTTCAACTTTCCCGAGGAATCGGGACTACCCTTTATCTTCGATGTAGAGGAAGAACTGACCGGCGATCCTGCTGTCATGGATGCGGTGGGAGAAATGCTGGATGAGGCGGAGAAATTGGCGGAGAAGGCCAAAGCCGCCATCAAAGCGGCGCTGGCAGACGAGGACAGCCGCTACCATAGCGTTGTGACATTTTTCATGGAGTTCCATCGGGACGATGTAGGCCCGGATATTGTGGCGGAACTTTTTCCGGGAACCGACCCAGCCAAACTGTCCTTTGCTGAGATGGTTGACTTTTTGAAGCTCAAGCGGTTCGGCAGTCTGGTGGATAGCGAGATGAACCAGCAAGTTTTCATTCTGGATCTGTCCTTTAACCCGGAGATTACCGACGAACTGATGGTAATCTACTTTGATTTGAACAAGGAGATTTTCTGTATCACACATGAGAGCTGAGCGTGACTGACATACACGAGGAAAGGAGCAATCCCTATGAAAGCATTTGACCCCAATTACAAGCTGCTGGACGAGATGTATCAGGACGATTACTATCCTGCTTTTCTGGTGGACAAGGTAAAGGACGAGCTTCAGAAGGTCATCGCCCTGCTGGAGAGTGGCGAAACCGACACCGAAGTGGTGCAGGAAACGCTGGACGAGGCGGTCTGCGGCATCAATGATCTCCAGGAGGAGTTTGACGAGAACGACAGCGAGATCGAAACGGTGGCGCGGGAATGTATTGCGGCAACCGTGGCCTACATTCTGGAGTGGTTTGGCATCCCCATTGACACCGAGGAGGCCATCCGGGAACGGGACTGGTGAACCCTATGGCAGAAAAAGAACTGGCCCTTTGTGATGAGTGCGGAAGCCTGTTTTTCAAAGGCTCCTCACAGATGATGGGGCTGTGCCAGAATGTGCCCATGTTCTCTATGGCTACCCGAATTGTGACCATCATTTTCAGGATGGCCGGTGTGTGAACTGCTATTGGGACGGCTCAAAGAGTGTGTACATCAAGAAACAGAATCAACAGGAGGAAACTGATATGCCTACAACTGAATGGCTGAACAAATACGAAGCAATCAAGGATAAATTGACCTGTAAAGATGACTTGGAGGCCCATTTCACAGAGAAAGTGATTGGGAACATGGCGGTGGATGTGCTGGACATCGGCACCGTCCATTTCCCCACCGGGCAGATTTTCGCCTGTGATCCGCTGGTGGAACTGGAGGACACTCTGCCGTTCCTTCAAACGATCCCCGCCGGAACTTATCCCGTAAAAATCTGCGTGGTGCCCAGCGAACAATACGGCGACCGCTATGCCTGCGTCAAGGTGGAGGTTTCTCAGGAAAAGCTTGTCCGCTATGAGCTGGGCATGGTGGGCAATGAGGATCTGGACGAGGAACTGGGAGAGGACGAGTATTTTGGCTTTGGCGTAGACGCCGGGATGGGTTGTGTCGCGGACATCCAGACCCAGGCGGCCTTCAAGGCATACTGGGCCAAGCGTTTAGAAGAAGACCCGGACATCGACCCCTACAACGACCTGTTCTGCGATCTTCTGGAAGAAAACGCCAAAGCCTACCCCAAATATCAGGGGGACTGCGGCGACTGGCTCAACTGGACAGTGCCGGGCACGGACTGCAACCTGCCCATCTTTGCCTCCGGCTGGGGGGATGGTTACTATCCTGTCTACTTCGGGTATGACGCAAAGGGCAAAGTCTGCGCCGTGTATGTGCGCTTCATCGACATTGAAGCCAGTTATCGAGAGCAGGATTAAAAATGTGACAGAACAAAGGAGAACACTATGAAAGACCTTTGCCAATACGGAAACCGGCCGGAGGACGAATGGGAAATCTTGCCCTGGATACCTGACCCGCGTCCGCCCTTCAAAATCTGGGTGAAGCCGGAGCAGATTGCGCCATTCTTTCTCATTCCCCACCACCCCTATGCGCTCTCCCTTCTGCTGAAAATCAACAATGGATTCCGGACGGAAGTATTCCGTCGGCTGGGACTGACTGGAAGCAGCGGAGACTGGGAGCGGCTGGTCCGGGGCGTGATCCAGGAGTTCGAGGAAAATAACAGCGGCGTGGATCTGTTTCACTTCGACTCTGACGAGGATGTGTTCTGCGTGTACTCCCAATACATCGACGATTTGATGCTGCTGTCCAAAATGATCCGGGCGGCCTGTGACAATGAAAAAACGATGGGGATGTATCTGAACATGAGCGAGGTTGCGAAAGCATGAAAGATTTGACCACTCAAACAGGGATTATAGTAAAATGCAGTAAAACGGCCATTGAATTTTTCCAAAATGCTCAATCAGTGGATTTCTTCTCTGCACTGGAAATTCCGAAGGAATTCCAAGACATAGCGGTTGAGTTTTATGATTTGATTATGGAAAACGATCATCTCGCGGCCTTGCTGGGCTGTCGCGGCAATTATGATATTGCAATACAGATAGATGAGGTAACCGGCACCATGACAGGGTGGCATTGGTTCAAATGAGGGAAATGGAATGATGGAGTACATCAAGCTTTTTTGGGAGGACGCACCGGAGGGAGAACCGTCGGTGATCCTCTATGAAGTGGATACAGAAAATGAGCGGCTGGCCCTCCACTCCATTGACATCTTTGCAGATGGCCGCACCCGCAATATCCCTGACCTTTACGACGGCGCCATCGAGATCACGCCGATCCCCACCGTGGAGGAATTGAACGCCCATGTCTGGGGTGAGGAGTTCCACGCCTGCGTCATAGAGCAGGCGGAATTTGAGGCCGCCTGGGAAAGCCACACCTATGATGGAGCGTTAAAGTAGCCAGGAGGAGACACTATGAACAAACCTATAAAAGCCAAAAATCTGCCGTTGTTCTCCATCATTGACCTGGACCAGCTGCGCCGGGAAAAACATCTGGAGGGCACAGAAGTGACAGACTTTTTCACGGCAAGGGATGGAAAAGTCTATCTTCTCATGGAACAGCCGTCCGAAACACAGGGTAAGGACTGGCTCAGCACTCCTTCCACCTATACCGCAGTGGAAATCCAGCTGGATTGGGCGGAACAGCGGGTGCTGGAAACGACGCTGTTTCCTCTTGGCCTCTTGAAGTTCCAGTTTCATTATTTGCGGCCCGCAGGTGATCACTTCCTCCTGCTGGGGGCAAGATGCGCCTATCGGGAAAACGGCCCCGACCAGAACGCCTGGATCGTCAGCCGGGACGGAGCTGTGCTGTCCCGTTTCTGCCTGGGGGATGGCATTCAAGACTGTGTGGTAAAAAAAGATGGCACCATCATTACCAGCTACTTTGACGAAGGTGTATTTGGTAATTACGGTTGGGATGAACCTCTGGGTGCTTGCGGCCTGATTGCATGGACATCGGAGGGAACTCCTCTCTGGAAGAATGAGAACTATTCCATCTATGACTGCTACGCCATCAGCCTGGACGAAGAAGAAAACCTGTGGTTTTATTATTACGATGAATTCCGGCTGGTGCGGACGAACTTCAAAGAGGACTTTGTATTTGAACTGCCAATCGAAGGAAGCGGAGCTTTTTCTGTTGCCCCGTCCGGCAATACCTTCCTGTTTCAAGGCGGATACCAGCAACGGGATAAATTCTACTTCCTTACCGCTCATGGTGATCACCTTGGGAAAAAACAGGAGGCTATTCCCACCTGTGACGGAAACAAGGTCGCTGTGGAGCAGTGCAGCCTGCTTCGCAGCCGGATGTTGTTCCTTGGAAAAGATGGTGTGCTCTATGGAGGTATTTGGGGGAGCGATGGCCAATGAAACAGTCTGATATTTATACCGAGGCTCTGACCTGTCTGCGCTCCATCCTTCTGGCAGACCATCCAGAGTTCCAAAACTGGATCGACTGGTTGGAGCGGGACATTCAGGACTGGAACCAGCGGCGGGAGGTTGCCCACCATCTTCGGGCATACGGAGGTATGGGCTCGTTCAACGACCTGCCCAGTATGCGTGGAAATCACGACTATATTTTCGACTTTCTCAAGTCCGTGTGCTATGCCTTCGGCCATCTTTATGGCAAACGGGAAGGCATTTCTCCGGAGGCATTGATGGAGGAGTGCCTGCACGATGTAGAGCAGGCAGCCTATCACCCCCATAAGCCACTGAACCAAGCCATTGCCCAGCACTTGATGCAGGGCGATTTACAGGAAAACCTGGATAGGCTGTAGGAGAACTTACTATGAACGAAAAACTGTCCCGTCCCCAATTCAATCAAATGGACACCACCGAGAAGCAGACACTGATGGAAAGCCTGGCTGCTCGTTATAATATGACCTTTCTTGATCTACATACTTTTGACCGCTGGGGCCAGAGCAGCACCACCGGCATATTCGAAAAAGATGGCCGGAAGTTTGTCTTTGTTCCCGGCGATACCGTCACCCTGGGCTGGGAGCAGTTTGCCGTGGGACTGAATCAGGAGAGCCGGGAGGAATTGGAGTATCTGTTCCGGGAATGGGAAATGGAACCGCAGAACCCGGAGGAGATGATCCGGGAAAGCATGGCTCCCGTTCGGCAGGCGGTCATTGGCCCCATGCTGGTGGGCCGGGAGCTGGAGGAACTGTGCTGGGAGCCGGTCAAGATGGACGATCCCAGGCTGACTGCCCACCCTGACTGGCTGAAGGAATTCCGTGATTTTGCTTGGAGTGACAGCAGCAGTCTTACCTTGCATCAGTCGGCCCGCATAGAACGGACAGAAGATGGATTTCAGACCTGGATTTATCACTGCACAGACTACGATGCGCTTCTTGCCGGGCTGGAAAAGCAGGGACTTTCGCTGCCCACAGCGGACGAGTGGGCCTACCTGTGCGGCGGCGGATGTCGGACCCTGTTCCCATGGGGAGATGGGTTAGACTACTCCATGCGTCTGCGCTGGTTTGAGGACATGGATGAGGATGAGAACCGACCCTATGATATGGAGGAACCCAACTTCTTCGGCCTGTCCATCGCCTACGATCCCTATATGCGGGAAGTGGTGCAGGCTGATAGACTTACCACCTGCGGCGGTGACGGCGGGTGCAATATCTGCGGCGGGCTGGGCCCATTTCTCGGTTTCCTACCCTGTTCGCCCCACTGTAAGCCGGAAGTGCAGGAGGACAAGGAACTAAACGGAGATTATGACTTCTACCGGCCCATTATCCGGGTGGAGAACCATGATTGACAATAGAAGCTTGATACGAAATAAAGAAAGAGAGGTGCCGACATGGGAGCATGGGGCATAAAAGCATTAGAGCGTGACGAAGGGCTGGATGTACTGGACATCCTCAAAAATGAATATGTACCGGAGCATCCGGTAATGGATCTGGGCGAGATGATCGAACTGATGAAAGAGGAAGTCATGCTGGGATCTGACTTCTCACAAATCGACTTCCTCTTTGACAATACTGCGATGGCTCTGGCGGAGCTGTATTTCCAATGGAAGGATAACAGCAAACTGGACTACGATCATGAAGAAGCTATATGGGATAAAGTCACCGGTTTCACAGCATCCAAAGAAGCCCTTGCTTTCCTGCTGCGGCAGCTCACCGACATCAAAAACGAGGTGCCGGACGAGGACGGCATCCGTGAGATTGTGGATCTTTGGAAGAACGAGGACAGCGGTGAGATCGCTCCTGCGTGGTTGGAACACTTGAATCAGCTCATTGATCGACTGGATTCAGAACAGGAGGCACGACAAATGTATATCAAAAAATACTGGGGCAACTTTATTGGCGGTTCCGATGACAGTCTGAACCTTGTGGCATTTTTGGAAGACCAGAAGAAAGAGGAGATCCCCCTCAGCGAGATATTTGCCAAGATTGGGCTGGACAAACAAAACTGGGACTTCCGCCAGACCGTGGAGTATCTGGAGTTTACACACTCCGATGGCGTGGAGATGGACTTCCACTTCGCCATTGATGTGGTCACTGATCTGGCCGCCATCCTGCTGGAGTGCAGCGTCAGCGGCAGTGTAAACCTTCAGGATCTGGACGAGTACAACACCCCTGCCCGCCGCATTCGCATCACCGCCACGCCAGAGGAACACGACGCCATGAACAAGTCCCTGGCGGATTTTGCCCAGAATCCGCTGGAATATGACCTCAGTGAGATGATGGACAACGAGGAGATCCAGGAGATGGCTCGGGATGTGGAGGCGCTGCGGAAGGAACTGTACGAGGCCGCTGGCCGCAACCGGGACTACCATGTGAAAGCGGAGGATGTGAAATCTCTGCTCCCTGACTGGAAGGGTGCCGATGGCTGCATCGCCACCAACCGCATCACAGTAGAGGGCCGCAAGGTGGGCTACTGCTACAGGGAGGAGCCGGACGGCGGCTGGGACAGCGGCTGGCGCTTTACCGCCGGTGATGAGAGCGACGAGTACATGGACGACCCTAACAACGCCGGGATCTACAAGCTGAACACGATCTGCAATGACGATCCCGACATCATCCCTTTGCTGAACACCCCCGCTCCCTGCGCCTTTGAGCGGGATGAAAATGGCGTGTTCCAGCAGATCAAAGACTGGAAACCAGATGAGGACGAGGAGGACCCTGATATGGATATTTTGAAGCAGTGCCAGAAGTGGCATGAGGAGGACAAACACCAGAAAATCGTTGACGCACTGGAGGCAATCTCTGCCGAGGAGCGTACCCCGGAAATGGATATGGAGCTGGCCCGCGCCTACAACAATCTGGCGGACTCCAGCGAGCCGGAGGGAAGGAAGCTGCTTCACCAGGCACTGGAACTGATGCAGTCCCATGAGGAGGAACTGGGAGATACTTATTCCTGGAATTTCCGTATGGGGTATGCCTATTATTATCTGGATCAGGAGGGCCGCGCTCTGCGGCATTTTGAAAAAGCTCTGGAACTGCATCCCGGTGATGATCCTAAGCTCAACACCCGACAGGACATGGAGGTACTAATTGACTCGTGCAAAAAGGGTATTTCTCTGCCGCAGTTCTGGGAGTGCTTCCGGGAACGGACAGAGAACTGGTGGGAAACCTTTGCCGAGATGGAAGCAGAGCTGCGCCAGATGATGGACGAGGACAAAGATCACACCCGCGGTGCCGAACTCGTGGCCCAAATGGAGGAAACCCTGAATCTGGTTTTTGACGAGATCTCTTTCGAGATGGGCTTCAACGGCGAAAAGCATGAGCTGATCCTCACCCCGGAGGGGGATAAGGTCAAACTGTTTGAGCTGGTCTACTTCCAGAAGCACGCCCCCAAGGAGGTGCTGGAGCACTGGAATATCCTTGTGGGCCGTCAGCCTCTCCAGAACATCGGCCTGCGTACTGAGGATGGCTGGGACATCTCCGGGGAGGATGTGCAGATCTGGCTGGAGGAGCAGGGTGAAAACAGCTTCGCCATCTCCGCCTACTGTGAAAAGCTGCTGCCTATGCTCCGGGATGAGGAAGGCCGGGCCTGGTGGATGCTCACCACCCTCACCGACCAAGTGCTGGGCGAGATCCCCCACATGAGATACATAGACAGCTTTGATGTGCTGGAGGAACCCAAGGCAGAGCCGTCCTTCCTCCTGTCCCAGCTGCCCGACAAACTGCGGGAGCAGGGCCTGGAGCTCTCCACCGACCCGGAAGCCTATCTGGAGAGCTACCTTGGTTACAAAATGGAACCCAAACAGGACCCGGACGCCGATTGGCGGCTGGATGTAATGGCCGGTTCCACCTGCTGTGTGCCGCTCATCAACGGCTATCTGAATGCCGACAATGATTTTATGGACGATCTCCATGCCGACGGCGCGGTAGCGGGCTTCTTCTGCTATCCCCTGGATACCCTGCGGGAGGAGGAAGGCAGTCAGAAGATCTTCGACTTCCGGGACAAGCTGGAAGAATTATTCACCATCGGGGACGGTTCGGAAGTGCTCACTCTCACCGGCGGGGCCACCGGCCTCTACTGCGGCTATGTGGACTTCATCGCCTGGGACATCCGAGAGGCACTGAACATGGCGAAAGAGTTCTTTGAAGGCACGGACATCCCATGGGCCATCTTCCACACCTTCCGCCGTGAAGCAGGTTCTGTGCCCCTAAAGCAACAAGATGCTGGGTCAGAAACTGAGAATCAGGATGACGAGGTGGACGAGGCGCTGACGGGCATGGACTATATTCCTTATACCCAACAGAACGCCGAAGCATTCTTCGCTCAGTTGGAGCAGTGGAACGACGAGGATGAGTACACCCGCTGTATCCAGGCACTGAATGCCATCCCAGAGGACTGGAGGAACTATCGCACCGCCTACGCCTTGGCACGGGCGCTGGAAAACTACGCCATTATCGGGGACCATGACGAGGGCACCCCTCGCTATAAGGGAGACAAGGCCCTGTGCCGCGCCATCGAGGTGCTGGAGTCCGTCCGGGAGGAAGGCCAGGACAAGGCGGAGTGGAATATGCGGATGGCCTACGGCTATCAGTATCTCTATGGTCAGGAGGAAAAGGCCATTCCCTACGCCCAGCGGTGGGCAGAACTGGACCCAGAGGACGAAAATGCCTCGGCGGTGATTCAGGAGTGTAAGGCGGAGATCCGGAAACGCCAGCGCAGCCGGAAGAAGGCCAAATTCGTGCCCGGTGATACCCCCTTCGAGGGCTTCGACCTCACCAACTTCTGGGACGACAGTATGTATGCGCTGAAAGAGTATGTCAGCGATCCGCCTTCCGATGAGCTGATCGCCAGCGTGGAGGAGGAACTGGGCTATAAGCTGCCCGCCGCCTATATCTGGCTGATGAAGCAGCACAACGGCGGCATTCCGGTGAATACCTGCTATCCCTGCGATGAGCCGACCTGTTGGGCAGAAGACCATGTGGCCATCACCGGCATTTTCGGCATCGGGCGGGAAAAGAGCTGCTCCCTCTGCGGAGAGCTGGGAAGCCAGTTTATGATCGATGAGTGGGAGTATCCTGCCATCGGAGTGGCCATCTGCGACTGTCCAAGCGCCGGACACGATATGATTTTCCTGGACTACCGTGCCTGCGGCCCCCAGGGAGAGCCTGCGGTGGTCCATGTGGATCAGGAAAATGACTATAAAATCACCCATCTGGCAGACAGCTTTGAGGAATTCATCTGTGGACTGGAACATGAATCCCTCTATGATCTGGATGAAGATGCAGAGGGTCTTGAGGATGACGCCGACGAGGAGAAAACTGACCGTAAGGGCTCCTTTGCCGGGTCTGTGCTCCTCTCCAAAGCGGAATGGGACAAGGAGCAGTTGATCCGGAATCTGCGGGAAGAATGGGGCATCGTAGATGAGGAGCCGGATGAGGGCGACGAAGATGATGAGAACAGCGATGACGCTGTGGTAATGCGGGTCGGCGGCATGATGCTGATCGTGACACTCTTCCACGGTCACATCCCGGACAATGAAGCGGAGATCAACGCCGAAAACAACTATATGTGGCCAGAGGCCGTAGAGGTGGCCAAAGCGCACAAGGCCCATATCGTGGTGGCTGTATTGGGCGAGGAGGAAAAACTGCTGGAACGGGGTAAGCTGTTCACTAAGGCGATGGCAGTGTGCTGCAAGCAGAAATATGCCACCGGTGTCTACACCAGCGGCGTGGTATTTGAGCCTCGTTTCTATGAGGGCCTTGCCGATATGCTCAAAGAGGACGAACTGCCCATCTTCAACTGGGTTTGGTTCGGCCTGTACCGGAGCGAGGGGGGCCTAAACGGCTACACCTACGGCATGGATGTGTTTGGCAAGGAGGAAATGGAGGTGTTGAACACCGACGCTGAGCCGGAGGAACTGCGGGACTTTTTGGCCAGCCTTGCCTCCTATGTGCTGGCGTGTGATGTGACACTGCAAGACGGCGAGACCATCGGTTTTTCTGCGGACGATAAGCACACCATCACCCGCAGCCCCGGCGTCTCCCTGCCGGAGGAACAGATGACCCTGAAGATCGGTTACGAGCCTATAAAGGGAGATCCGGAGGATGACAGCTGCGACCACTCAGACAATGATGACACGCAGGATGAGGAAGAATTCAGTAATCCCGAAGTCTACACCGAGGAGGAGATGGAAGCCGTCGAGGGGCACATTGAGCAGTATTTCGGCAAGTTCGAGAATGTGTTCCATGAGCTGGTTTCTCCCGACATCCATGTGGACATCTGCGTGGTGCCGCCCTCTGAGGAGCGGGACTACTGCACCCTGGTCACCATGGGCATGGGCGCTCACCGGATGAATGTGCCGGAGGAACTGGCGGAATATAAGCTGGAGCGGGCGGAGCTGGCCATTGCCCTGCCTGCGGACTGGAAGCTGGATCAGGAGTCCATGAAAGACGAAAAGTGGTACTGGCCCATCCGCCTGCTGAAATCCTTGGCCCGCCTTCCCATTGCCAGCGATACATGGCTGGGCTTTGGACATACCATGGATAACAAGGAGAACTTTGCGGAAAATACGAAGCTGTGTGCCGCCATTCTCACCGGCCCCCAAAGTACAGAGGAGGGCGGCGAGGTCTGCACCCTGCCGGGCGGCGAGGAGGTCAACTTCTATCAGGTCATTCCGCTTTATGAGGACGAGTTGGACTATAAACTGGAACATGATGTAGACGCTCTGCTGAACAAGATGAGGGGGATCAGTTTTGTTGTAAACCCCACTCGCCAGAATGCGATCACCCGTGGCACCCTTTCCAATGATAATTTTGACGGTGAGATGGACGACGCTTCCTATCATATCGAGAGCATTGAGGAGAAGGAACTGCCTATTGACCCCATCAATGCTTATAACCACATGGCCATCTACCTGCGCTGGTGTATGGAGCACGACCTGATGGGCGAGGACTTCTTGAAAGAATACAGCGAAGTGACCAAACAGGTCAAAGCTGATCCTGCCAATGTGGATCTGAGGGAGTTTATCCGGGATGAGCTGGACGGCTGTCTGTTCTCTGTGCTGTTCAATCAGCAAGGCCGTGCCTTTGCAGGCTATTACTACGGAGAGGGCGACAGCCCCTACTATCCTGCCGACATTGATGACTATGCCCTGAAATATTTTGGTCCGTCCCGATACCACTCCAATGAATTTCAACAGGAGGCATACTTATTCATCCCATTTGATGAGAAATACTATCAGACCATGGCTCAAGTGATTGAGGAACGCTTTGAAAACTGGCAGGGACAGGACTTCGACGAGGATACGCTGGAGCCTTCCGAGGTTGCTCAGGCCATCATGGAGTATCTGGACTGCGAGTGTACCTATTTCCCATCCATGGCAGATGATGACCCCATCATGTCGGCATACAGCTACGCCCAGCGGCTGGGGGTACGGGAGGGCTTTGTTCCCGTGCTCATCAAGGCGGATGATGAAACGCTGTTGGAGTGTCTGGTGATGAACGCCGACCCGGAGCATGATGCGGACTGCTATGAATTTGACCTCAAAACGGTAGAGGAGTACCGGAAGAAGATGCTCTCCGCTCCTGTTAAGGACGGAAAGGCGATTTTGGAGGAATTGACCGGCCAGCGCAAGGAAGAAGCCGAGGACGATGATCTGGACTGGGAGGAGGAAGTCCTGGGCGAGATGGAGGGCGGAGAACCCAACGACCGCTTCGCAAACTATTGGAACGATGATACCGGAATGACATATCCGCTCATTCTGGCTAAAATTCCGGTAAAGAACCCCTGGGAGATCTTCGCCTATCTGCCCTTTGGAAATTGGAATGAGTGTCCCGACACACCGGACCTGATGGCAGTGGCGAAATACTGGTTCGAGCAACATGGTGCCATCCCTGCCGCCATGAGCCACGATGAATTGGAGTTTGAACTTCCAACTCCGATCTCCAAGGAAAGAGCTATGGAGGTGGCTGTGGAGCAATATGGTTTCTGCCCAGATCTGGATCAGAATGAGGATGGAAGCATTGGCTCCTTGGCAGATGTCCTGTGGCAGTCCACTGTCTGGTATTTCTGGTGGGATTGATGGGAGGTGCGACCAATGACAGAATATCAGAAAACCTATATCGAACTAAAAAAACAGTTTGTTGCGACCAATGAAGGTCCAGACAATGTCCGCGCTCTATATACCTTCAAGGAAGAACTTGAGCAGAGTGAGGATCAGCAGGCCAAGGAAGTGCTGGTGGATATGTATGATCTACTGGACTTCAAGAAGGATGCCTATGAACTGCTCTGCCAAATCGGAAATCGTTCCGATAAAAAGACCCTCAAGCGGCTGGGCACGCTGAAGGACTATGCGGAAAACTGGGGCAATCATTATGCTCTCCCCAAGCCCAAAACGCCGGAGGAAAAGCAGAAAGAAAAGGAACGGCAGGCCCAGCTGGGCCTGCCTGCCTTCCGGTATCACCCAAACCCTCTGGAAACTGGGGCTTTTGAGGAATCCGCAGACGGCGTTGTCTGCGACTGCTGCGGCAAGACGACCCATATTTTCTATACAGGCCCCTTTTACGCTGTGGAGGATATTGAGTATCTGTGCCCGGAGTGTATCTCCAGTGGCGAAGCAGCCCGGAAATATGACGGCTGCTTCCAGGACGATTGCTCTCTGGATAATGGTGTAGACGATCCAGAGAAGCTGGACGAGCTCATCCACCGAACTCCCGGCTACTCCGGTTGGCAGCAGGAATACTGGCGCGCCCACTGTGGCGACTACTGCGCCTACCTGGGCCATGTGGGTGCCAGAGAACTGCGGGCGCTGGGTGTGCTCGAGGAAGTGTTGGACGATTCCATGTGGGATGACGAACAGAAGAAAATGATTCAGGAATCCGTCAATGGCGGGCATCTGCAATGCTATCTGTTCCAGTGCCTCCACTGCGGAAAACACCTGGTCTGGATGGATTTTGATTGAGGTGGCAACATGGAGAAGAAGGATTTTCCCAAGGGAACCAAGCCCCGTGAGATCTTCGTCTATACCTGTGAGCGGATCGCGGAGCCTTTGAACCCGCTGGGCTACAAATACCGCAAGAGCAAAAATGACATCTACAAAAAAGACGGCATCTTTGTGTTCTCCTTTTACTTTTCCCCCTCCATCCGCTTTGGCTCCACCACTTTTACTGCCTTCTTCGATGTGAGTTCCCCGGTGATTGCCCAGTGGCGCAGTGAGCAGGAAGGGACGGAGGAAACCTATGATGGTATCGTGGGTACCTCCATCGCCCGGCTGACCCACCGGTATGATGACTTCCCCCGCTATGAGGTATCTACTCTGCTGGAGCGGGAACGCTCTATCCAGGAAATTTCCGGGCAGATCCAGGACTATGCACTACCATTCTTTGCCCGGTTTTCCAATCTGCCCAAGCTGCTGGACGATGTGGAACAGGAGGGGTTCTTCCCCCATCGGAAGGGGTTCGATGTCCCTAAGCGGAATCGGGAGTTCATCGAATGCTTCCGGGAGTATCTCCAAAAGCAGTAGGAATCAGCAGAAAGGAAACAACACCTATGTCAAACAGTAGAGTATCCACTTGGAGTGGAATCCGGAACAAATTGGAGAATGACTACCTGTGCCCGGCACTCCGGGGCCACATCCAGTATTTTGCCACCAGTTACAGCAAAAGCGCCGACCATGAGGGCCGGGCCGCCATTCGTGTGGACGGCGTGGAAGTGCTGCGGAGCAACTACTACACCTATTTTGAAAATGTGTGGACGAAATTTCATCACTTGCGCTCCACCACGCTGAAAGATCACGACTCCGCAAAAGAGGCCATCAATCAGGCTCATGCCTATGCGCTGGAGCAGGGCACCTTTGACCAAAAGGTGTTCTATGAGGCGTTTGGGATCTTTGACAACCAGAGCATCGAGAAAAGCCTTGTCAGCGAGAATCCCCTTGTCCGTATCTTTGCCCTTCTGGATCGCAGGCTTGGCAAGCGCCGCCTGCTGGCTTTGGAGGACTCCATGGAGCAGGAACTGGACTGGGTGCGGGCTTTCTATGTGATCCGGTTGCAGGCCGAAGGGCTGATGGAAGCGAATAACATTTAGGAGGAACCACCATGTCACAGATCGCGTCCTTTTATCTGATAAAAAATAACCAGCGGCAGGAGTTGTCCGACGGTGACTGCTCCGGCGCGGTCTATATGGCCATCTGGGACTGGTGTGAGAGCGAACTGGATCTGGATGTCCGTTTTCCTGCTCCCCAGACGGAAGACACCCTGGACTGCGCTCTGCTGGAGGGAGAGCTGGCGTCTCAACTGCTGGCAGCTCTGCGGGAGCAGGATCTCCCGGAGCTGGCCGCTGAAATTGCCCCGGACTGGGATCTGCCCACCGAGGCGGTGCAAAGCGGGCTTAATACGCTGCGCTCCCATCTGGAACTGGTGCAGGGCGATGCTGCTCTGCTGTATGAAATGACATGAGAACGGAGGGATACCATGCTGGCAAAGCGGTTTGAACACATTTTACATGATCTGGGCATGGCTGGGCTGGAACACCCTCTGTTCTACCATGCACCGGTGGGCATTCGTTTTAAGATCGGCGGGGAGGAACCAATCTATCTGGATAGGCGTGCGGCGAAGCTGAAAACCAACCCCGCTTATGTTCAGGGGGCGCTGGACCGAGCCGCCGCGATCTATCGGGCACTTCCGGCGGTGCCGGACCTTCTGCGGATCGACGGGTATCCCGATGAAGAACCCGCCGAGTCCCTGCTGACCGTTATCCGGCAGCGAGTGGGCCTCCCAGTTCCCGATGAACAACTTTCGGCCACAGAGCAGGATGAAGATGGGGATACCCATGCACAAGTGCAGTTTTACTGGGATCTCAGCAAGATCAGCTTTCAACCAGAGCTGCTTCTTCGGGAAATCATTCTGGGGGACATCGGCGGCTGGAACGGCTTTGTGTCCAGCGTCTATCTGGCTGGGCCGGGGCCGTTCCTCTACCATTTGTACGATGACCGTGGGCTGGATGTGCTGGGCGGCTCACAGAAGCTGCTATTGCCTCTCTATCATCAATTTCATGACTGGATTTTGGAATACGATCTGGAGAAGATTGACCAGATGTTCGCTCCAGCAAAAGAATGACTGCATAACAGAAAAGGAGACATTACTATGGGACTTGACATCTACGCCGGGACGCTGACCCGGTACTATTCTCACAACTGGAAAACTGTTGTGCAGCAGTGGGCGGAGGAAAACGGATACTCTTTCAACCGCATCACCCCGGACGGGGAACCTGCTGATAACGAGGAAGAAATGTCCCCGGCTGAGGTCCAGGCGGCGGTGGAGAACTGGCGGGATCAGATCTTGAGCGCCATTTCTCAGCCGGGCCAGCCCCCCTACGCTCCCTGGCTTGAAGATAATGAGAAACCTTATTACACCGACAAGCCGGATTGGGATGCCTTCGGCGCTATGCTGCTGGTGGCCGCCTGTCGTACATACGAGGAACCGGTGCCTTCCACCGTGGAGAAGGACTGGATCTTCGGGGAGCATCCTCTGGTCGCCCGCCTTGCATCAGATGAGGAGCGGGTGTGGTCCCTGTTTCGTGGGGCTACCTGGTGGCTCCCTCTTTCTGACAGCTTTCTGTTCCAAGGGTCCTTGCCTACCGATGACACCGCCGCTATCGCCACCTTGGGCGGACTGCGGAAGGAGCTGGAAAAGCTGAACCAGCTGGCGTGGCAGGCCGATGAGGACACTATCCTTGGCTGGGCAGACACGGAGGGATACCCGGTAGACGGAACCGTAGACTCAGATGGACAGTACAGCAAGGCAGACATCCCGGAACACACCCAGTATGACACTCAATCCCTTGCCAAGTTTGCCTTCTCCATGTTCTGGCGGGCCATGCGGTTTGCCGAGGAACAGCAGGTGCCCATCCTGCTTGACTATTAAAGAGAATTCGTCAAGGGGTGGAGACCGTGGAACAAAAACGGCCGGCAGATATAATTCAGGAACTTCTGGACTACCTGTGGAACGGCCTGGGCCTGGAAGAAAAGGGCTGGAAGCGTCTGAAAAAGGGCGACTTCAAAAAGAAAATGAAAAACGGGCTGACCTATCAGATCTGGTTTGACCGGAGCCGCTACAACTACATAGACTACGAAATCGGCCATGGGAATGTGGAGGTGGGCTTCAGCTGTATCATAAAGCAGGGAGATGACTACCTCTACTCTTTCAGAATTGAACCCACAACAGGCGGTTCATTCTTTCGGATGCTGACAGAGGACCTGCGGCTGAACACCGGGCTGCTGGACACCTTTCTGCCCCTGGTCAAAGCCAACTACCTCGACTTCATCGACCGCTTCGAGGCAGACCCCGTGGAGGCATTACAGCCGGTCTGCGCCCCCTTCACCGAGGCGGAGGACTACAGCTGGTTCATCTATGTGCGGGAGCAGATGGTGGAACGGTACGGAACGGCGGAGCAGATGGAGGAGTACCGCCGTCAGGCGGAATTGCGCGGAACGCCTGGACACAAGGCAAAGAACTGGATGGGTTCGATGTTGTTCCACCTCTCCCACGCCAATGATGTGGATCAAGCCTGGGCCTCAAGCCGCACCAGAGAGGAACTGGACCAGGTGGTGGAACCCTTTGTGCAGGCCAAGCGGCAGACAGGACAGTGGACACAGGAGGATGAGGCGGGCTATCAGCTCTACCGGCAGGAAACAGATCCGAAGAAGCGCACCTTTCGGGTATGGTATCTCATCGCCAACCCCCGCGGCCTGCCGAAAGAGTTTGTCCAGAAAGAGCTGGAGTTTCGGTGGAAACTGTTCCCAGAAAAGAAGGAGGAAACCAAATGAGCAATAAAGCTTTCCAGCAAAATCTGGACGACAAAAAAGGCCCCCAGCCCGGAGGTCCCTATCTCATTCAGATGCTGTTCAAAGAGCCGGTAGAAATGCCGGATAAAGAAAAAATGACTGCCATAATGGAGAAGCACATCGGATCAACAGAGTGCTTCTGTTATGATAAGAAAATGGCCGGCTTTGCCGCCCTGGATCATGTCGCGGAATTTCAGGACGGCAAGTGCCCGGTACAGCTGATGGTGATGAAATGCGACAAGTTCAAGGGCAAAGGCTTTGATGCCTTTCTGATGAGCCAGATGTGGGACTGCCAGGAGGACCGTGACCGGATCTTCCGGGAGTGCAAATATCAGGTGGTGGCCACCGATATGCTGACTGCGGCGCTTCCAGCGCTGGAGCGTGCCAACCTGGATGCCGACTTTCTGGAGGCTCTGGCAGAGCTGTACCCCACCTGTGAGGCGTTCTATTTCCAGAACTGCGGTAAGCTGTTTCTGGCAGAGGATGTGCGCTCCCATCTGATTGAGGGGCCGGATCGGTTCATCCGCTTTGGCGTCAATGTCCGTTTCTTCAACATCGAGGGCACGGAGGATATGCTCATCGACACGGTGGGCATGAGCACCCTGTTTTTGCCGGATCTCCAGTACCACTTCCACGGCATGGACCCCAACTGGGTGGTAAACCACGCCTATAATGCAGCGTCCTATATTCTGGAGCATGATAACCCCATTGAGGATGGGGAAACCATAGACGGCGTGGCGGATGGCCAGATGTGCCGGGAGATCCAGTGGAAGTGCCAATATGAAGATGCCTTGATCCAGCCGCCCAGAGGGGTGCTGGACATCAACATGGGAAACTATGCTTCGGGAGGACGCTGAATGAATGGCGTTGTGCTCCTGGTAGGCGGACTTCTGCTTGTGGCGGTGATCAAGCTGATTATAGATCGAAATTGGATCGGCCTGCTTCTCTGTGCTGTCGCCCTGCTTCTGGTCTTTGGGGCTGGACACCATACAAAATAGGCCATTTTAAGAATCGAGGAGGTGAAGTATGCAGAATTCAACAAATATGCGGATACTGGAATTACTCCGGTTTCTCTATGAGCGGACCGATGAAAACCATCCCGCCACAGTATCTGACATCATTGCCCATCTGAATGGAAAAGGAATTCAGGCAGTGCGGCAGACTGTTTACGCAGATACCAATGCGCTGATCGATGCAGGGATTGATATTGTGGTGGTCAAGAGTACCCAAAACCAATATTTTATGGGAAACCGCCTGTTTGAGTATCCAGAACTGAAAATGCTGACAGACGCAGTAGCATCCTCGAAGATCATTTCTGCCAAGAAGTCTGAGGAGCTGGTGCAGAAATTATGCCGTCTGACCAGTCTACATCAGGCAAAGCAGCTTCAAAAATTTGCTGCTTTATCCAGCCGTGTCAAACCGCATAATGAAAAGGTTTACTACATCATTGACAATATCCAAACAGCGATTGGAAACCATCAGCAAATTCGGTTCCAATACTATGAATATACTCAAGAAAAAAAGAAAATCTTAAAGCATGATGGATATTATTATGTCGTAAATCCTTATGCGCTTGAATGGAAAAATGACCATTACTATTTGATTGGATTTTCTCTGAAGCATCAGAAAATTGCTCACTTCCGTGTAGATCGGCTAACAAGTGTAGAAAATCTGGAAACTTACTTTATGCCGATAGAGGGATTTGATGTAGCCTCCTATACAAATAAAATGGTTGATATGTTTACATCGGAGTCATCGAAGGAAGTAACCCTTCTATGTGAAAACGAATTGATGAGAGTAATCATAGATCATTATGGAGAAGATGCTGCTGTTGATAGGTATGATGATACACACTTCACAGCCAAAATTGAAGTGAACCCCAGTGGAACTTTTTATGGCTGGATATTCAAATTCAAAGGGAAAATAAAAATTCTCTCTCCCAAAGAGTGCATTACGGAAATGCAGCAAATCGCTCAGGAATTTATATAGCGCAAAAGAGGTGTTATTGATTTTTAACACCTCTTTTCAAATGAAATTTTTATCCTTGAAGTGAACAGATGTTCGATATACAATATAAGCAAGATATTGGAATTGGACAATTAAAATTAGGCATGACATCAGATGAGCTAGAAAATGCTCTTCTACAAATGAAGAAACAGTGGTCGAATTCTTCTGATGAAGCAATGCAAATGGAATGTTGTGCGGAAACCGATGATCCTAATTTGATAACCGGACGATATATGGATAATGATTTGTTCTTTCTTGTGCAGTATCGGAACGGAAAAGCTACTGAAATCGGCATCCAGCGAGATTTGTCTAAGGTGGCATCAATAAAATTGTTCGGGATGGATATGTTTAATACAACCGCCGAGTGTATTATTGATAGCTTAATGAAAAAGGACAACGTTATTTGCAACGAAAAGGACTTGCAACTGGGAACGGAATATATTTTTCCCGAAATTGGAGTCCGACTCTGGAGAGAGCGAGCATTTCATCCCAAACTGTTGAAAGACCCGCTATACATGGAAGAAATGCAAGCGGTATTAGAAGACGAATATCAGTATCAGTATTTTCAGATGATTACTATAATAGGCTAAAGTACAGTTTACAAGGGACTACACAGGGTAGGTATCTGACGGGAGGGGTTCCGCCCGTCAGATTTTCCATGTGATATTCAAACTATCGCTTGTAGCGGCAACGGTGGTAATCATCAAATCCACCACCCGCCGCTTGTCGTCAAAGGATACATTGTCCCATGTGTCGAGGTAGCCGGAAATCTGATTGACCTGTTCCGGGCTGATGGCTTCCACCGTCAACTCCGCTATCCTCGCCAGAAGTTCCTGCTTGCGTCCGTCCAGTTCCGCTATCTTCACATTCACATAGGAGAGCAGCACATTGTTTGCGCCCGTCAGATTGTCCACCAGCTTTTCAATCTCGCTGTCCACATGGGCAAGCTCCACTTGCAGGGCGGCGATTTTCGGGTTTGCCTTTGCCGCTTTTTTTCTGCCCGTCAGCGTTTTGTAGCTTGCCAGCTTCTTCACCATCTGCTGATAAACAACCGCTTCCAGCTCCGAAGTGATGATTTTCCCGCACCCGGCACAGCTTTTATTGTCCAGCCGTTTTGTGCAGCGGAGATATTGCTTTCCCACAGGATTGTTAATGCTCATAAGAGCATACCCGCAATTCCCGCATTTGATTTTTCCCGCCAGCCATGTATGGGTGGCTTTCCGGGCGGACTGGATTTTCATGTTGTTCATCAGCTTCTTGCGGCAGGCCAGCCATATATCCGCCGGGACAATGCCCTCATGGGGAGCCAGCACCAGCATTTGGTCTTTCAAGTCGTTTTTCTTGCTGGGCTTCACATCCCGTCCCTGATACAGATAACAGCCGTTTGTCCCCGTAAAGTCGGCAGCGTCATTGACAATGATTGTCCCTTGACTTTTGAAAAATTCGTACACATCAAGGTCTGCCTGCACATAGACAGGATTGCGTAACATCTGCGCCAGCGTGGGGCGTATTAGTTCCTTGCCGTTGAATAAAATTCCCTGTTCGGCAAAGTACCGGGTAATGTCCCCGTAGGAGGTTGTGGGCTGGGCGTACATCTCGAACATCAGCCGGATATTTGCCGCTTCGTCTGGGTTTACCACCAGCTTCTTTGTGTTGATACCGTCCATCTTGATTGGCTCTGTATGGAAGCCGTAAGGGGCTTTTCCACCCATCTTAAACCCTCGCTGGCTGCGGGAATAATAAGCGTCCGTCACCCGCTTCTGTATCGTTTCCCTTTCAAGCTGGGCGAACACGATACAGATATTCAGCATAGCCCTCCCCATCGGGGTGGAGGTATCAAACTTTTCCGTAGAGGACACAAACTCTACATTGTACTGTTGGAACAGTTCCATCATATTGGCAAAGTCCAGAATGGAACGGCTGATACGGTCGAGCTTGTAAACCACGACCTTTGCAATTAAGCCCCGCTTGATGTCCCGCACCAGTTCTTGAAACTTTGGACGGTCTGTATTCTTGCCGCTGTACCCTTTGTCTGTGTATTCCTTGCAGTTACCGCCTTTCAACTCATATTTGCAAAATTCAATCTGGCTTTCAATGGAAATGCTGTCCTTTTTGTCTACCGATTGCCTTGCATAGATTGCGTCTATTCGATTGTTCATATTGTCGCTCCTTTTCTCAAAAAAGAAACGGAGCTGCTGACAGTTTTATTATACCGCCAGCAGCCCCGCAAATCAACGATGGCTTCGGAAAACCTTACGCCCCGGCTTCCTCTTTCTGCCGCTTATCGGCATATTTGCGGAACACCTCATAAAGCTGCTGCTCCAGTTCCCGACGTTTTGCCACTTCCTGATCCGGCGTGAACACCGGGGAGAGATTTTCCAGCGTGATTTCTTTTCCCTGAAAAGTCACGACCTCTGTTTCTTTTTTGTATCTGATATGCTCCATAGAACCTCCTGTATTCAATTTTCAAGGTACAATGCCGCACAGGGACGGCGTAAAAATCTGCTTATAAAATCACCTTTCCTTTCCATGCTGCCGCTGCTGCCGTTTCAGCTCCGCCAGTATATCCGGCGGGATACGGTCAACCAGCCGCTGTAAATTGTCCAGTTCGCTTTTCAGCTTTGCCCGTTCCACCGTATCTTTCATCTTGCCTTTTTCACTGGCTTTTGCCCTTGCTTCCAGCTTTTCATTTTCCGCTAACAGGTCATTGATTGTGACCTTGTATTTTTTCAGTTGCCCGGAGAAATTCTCCATCTGCGGAAACCACTTTTTCAGCATGGAGAGGGCTTCCTCTTTTTTCTTTCCGGCATTCAGCGGGTTAATGCCGTCCAGCGTGGCTTCAATGGCTCTGGCCTGTTTGGATAGATTGACCGCCTGCTTGAACAGACGGGTGGGGATATGCTTCCTGCCTGTCTTGCTGGCACTTTCCCCACGCTCCAAGTCGGGATATTTCTCCACCATATAAGCGTGAAAATCGTCCTGCCATTTTGTCAGGTTTGCCCGGTTGCCGATAATCTCCTTTGCACACAAGCGGTTGTCCTCTGTCAGAGGGACAAAGACCAAATGCAGGTGGGGTGTTTTCTCGTCCATGTGTACCACGGCCGACACGATATTTTCCCTGCCTACCCGCCCGATGAGGAAGTCTGCCGCCCTCTGGAAAAACGCTTGTATCTCCTTTGGCGACTTCTTCTTGAAAAACTCTGGGCTGGCGGTAATGAGCGTATCGACAAACCGGGTGCTGTCTTTCCTTGTACGGCAACCGGCCTGTTCGATACGGTTTTGAATAAAATGATAGTACCTGCCCTCCGGCTTGACGATATGGAAGTTGTATTTGCTCCGGCTGGTGTCAATGTCGGGGTTGCTGGCGTATTGCTCTTTCTGCCGTTCGTGATGGGCTTCCAGCGGCCTTGCCGGGTTGCCCTTGTGTTTCTCAAACCGCAAAATTGCGTGTTGTGCCATTCTGCTCCTTTCCCCATTCCGTTCCTTTCCGGGACTTTTCCACAGGAAAATCCCGCAGAAAATATCTCAGATAGGATAGGAATGGATAAGATATAAATAAAATCGTTTTAATCTCTGTATTTCTATATACCGTCCGGTTTTCGTACTCCAAGAGGGTTGATTTTCGTACTTGTCAAGTGCGGTTTTCAGTCCTCCGGCGTTCCATAACCGGATTTCTTGAAGTCGGTGTTTGGAACCGCTTCGTAGGATTTTGGGTAAATGCAGTTGGGTTTTCCACAGCCCTGCTTCTGGATCTCCACCAGTCCAGCATATTGCAGTTCCCGCAGAGTGTTGACTGCTTTCTGCCGCCCGCAGTGGAGCAGCTCCACCACCTCATTGATGGGATAGTAGAGGTAAATGCGCCCATATTCGTCCGCCCAGCCGTTTTTCCGGGACAGGTCTGTCCGGCGCAGGATAAAGGCATACAGTACCTTTGCTTCGTTGGACAGTGGCGTGAATGTGGGGGCTTCAAAAAGGAAATTGGGAAGCCGGGTAAAGCTGACCGCCTTTTCCGGCTGATGGATATAAATAGTGTTTGTCATATCGTGTTTTGTGGACGGTTAGAAGCCCGTTTCCGGGGGCAGACGGTAGTTTCTATTGCCTGCCCCTGTTCTGTGCTTGCAAAGCCTTGTAAATCAAGGACTTTTCAGCCCCTAACTGTCCACACAAGACCTCCTTTTCCGTTCACTTTCTGTTTTCTGCCGCCTGTGAACTCTGGCGGCACAGCCGGGGCAGTATTTTGCCCGGTTGGATTTAGGGACGAACACACCGCCGCAGACCGCACAGCGTTTCAAGTCCTTATCCCGGAAAATCTCCGCTTCCAGCGTCCCGTCCAGCGGCAAGACCGCCCAGCGGAACCACTTACAGCAGACCGAGAAAGAAACCGTCTGCGGACAGGTGCAGGTGTCCCCATCGTCAAGGAACATACAGTTCCCGTCCTCATAACAGCAGCACTCCCGGCGTATCAGGCTGTTTGCCTGTTTCCGCTGCGCCGGCGTCATACGGTAGAGGGAGCCGTCCGGTTTGCGCTCTATGGGCGGCAGTCGTTTATATGGGTTCTCTCTCATGTGTTCCCTCCATTTTTCTGTTGCCGTTCTCCCCAAAAAGGCTTCCTGCCCCATTCCTGCGGCGTGTTCCCAACAGGGGCCCCCACAAAGTCGTTGGACTTTGTGGGGAGAGGAGCCACAGCGGAGCGAGTGAGCTTTCGCCATTTGGCGGAAGCGAATGATACGCAGCTTGTGGCGACGAGGCACGCTCCCCGGACTTCGGGACATTTTGTCCCGAAGTGGCTCGTAGCGGTGCTTCCCCTGCCGGGGTATTCCTTTTCGGACGGTCATTCATTTTTCAAGGTGCGGCTCATCGATGAACTAAGATAAGTCTACACCTAAATGACCGCCCGCCCCGTATATCCATAAAGTCGGAAATCAGCCCGGAAAACTTTCTATTTCCACGCTCTCGGAATTGTGGTAGAATAGAAATAATGAGTGATAAATAGGAGATAGGAAAGCCTTTATAAATGGATATTTGAAAAGATATATTCATTTTCACGATGGAAAAATGGAGGAGGCACAATGAACTTTAACGAAGCAATGCAAATACTTGGAAACAAGTTGCAAGGAAAGTACGGACATTTAGGCTTTAAGTATAAAAAATCTGACAAAACACTTACGAGGCACAGTAAAAATTTCACCTATATGATTGCGTTTTCCTCATTCGGCGGGAACACAAAGGATAGCATAAGTATAGAGGTTTGCTATATAATCAACACTCGTCCATACGACCCTTATGGTTATGCCAAACCAGACCTCAACACACAACCGCTGTTTTACAGTTTAAGAGACAATGAAATATATCTTGACATAGGAAATGAAGAAAAAATTGATAATACCTTTGAGATTGTTTGTCAGTGGATGGATAAATTACTGATTCCAAAAATGAATGAGCTTTGTGCTACCGAGTAAAATGAGCAGTTGACAATATCAGTGAATTATCTGCGAGAAAATTAGAAATATTTTTGACTATCAAGCAGACAAGGAGGGGGAGCATGGAACTATCCATACAAGAACGATTGAAAGACCTGCGTGTGGAGCGTGGGCTGACGCTGGAGCAGCTTGAGGAACAGGTAAATCTCTCCAAGTCTGCACTGGGCAGTTATGAAGCAAAGGACTTCAAGGACATCAGCCACTATGCCATTATCAAGCTGGCGAAGTTTTACGGCGTGACTGCCGATTATCTGCTGGGGCTGTCCCAAACAAGAAATCACCCAAACGCCGATCTTGCAGACCTGCGCTTGAGTGATGATATGATTGAACTATTGAAAAGTGGGCGGGTGGATACTTCCCTCTTGTGTGAGCTGGCGGTACACCCGGATTTCCCCCGGCTAATGGCTGACCTTGAAATCTATGTGAACGGAACGGCAGTCAAGCAGGTACAGAGCGCAAATGCCATTGTGGATATTATGAGCGCAACCATTATGAAGCAGCACAATCCCGGCTTGTCCGACCCGCAGTTAAGGCAGCTTGTCGCCGCCCATATTGACGATGACAGCTTTTGCCGCTATGTGATACAGCAAGACATAAACAAGATAGCCCTTGACCTGCGGGAAGCCCATAAGGACGATTTTTTCAGCGTTCCGGAGGACAATCCGCTGGAGGATTTCTTGCAGACCGCCGAGGAAACTGCCAGTCCAGACAGCGACCCGGAGCAAGCGGCTTTGGCGTTTATCTGTAAGCGGCTCAAGCTGAATTTGAAAAAGCTGTCCGAGGAAGAAAAGAAGTGGCTGAAAAAGATTGCACAGAAGTCGGACTTGCTGAAAAATCCAAACCCGCAGCGGGGGAGAAAATAAGAGAGCGATAAACAAGAAATCTGAAAGGAGTTATCAATATGAGTTATGATTTGATGGTTTTTGAGAGAACAAAAGCACCTACCACAAAAAAAGAGTTTATGGCATGGTATGAAAAGCAAATGGAATGGGAGGAAGAACATGATTACCAAACGATTAGTGTTTCTTCTCCGGCTTTACAAAACTGGTTTATGGAAATGAAAGAAAAATTCCCGCCCATGAATGGGGAATATGCACCGAATGACGATGCTCTTGATGACGATGAAAATTTGGAGTTGCATATGGTTGATTACAGTATTGGGTATAATGTAATTTACGCTGCGTTTTCTTGGTCGGTGGCAGACGAGGCGTATGAACTTATGCGTAGTTTAGCTCAAAAACACAAGGTTGGATTTTTTGATGTGAGTGGAGATGATGGCGATATTATTTTGCCAGATGGAATTATGATAAAATAATATGATACATACCTATTCCCATTCTCACTTACCGGGAAAATAGCAAAGCCAGCCGAGCCAGTCAACGGTCAAGATGAACGGCGCACAAATGCGCCGCCATTGACAGCCCCGCCCGCCTTTGCTGATGGGCAATCAAGGCGGGAAAGCCCTAAAATGGCTTCCCGCCCATTTCAATTTTGAGAGAAAAATCCGTCTGCTTTTTCGTAAGTGTGGCTATCCGTCTGGGACACTTTGTCCCATAGTCCAGCGTAAGACGAGGGACGGGGGCATTCATATACGCCCTGTCTGCTGATGAAACCAGTCCTGCGCTTGCGGCTCCACGCCACGCAATCACAGCCCTGTTTTCCTGCTGCTTCAAATGTTCTTGCCCTTTCCTGTGGCAACCGCATTTTTGCAGCAACGCCGACAGAGCGTATAACACACTACACTTTGCAAGCAAAGTCGTGTGCCAAAGGGGTACCCTTTGGAAACCCCAAACAACAAAACAGGCTGAATATCTCGCACTTCCCCGGTGCTTGATATTCAGCCTTTATTTGTTGTCAGCAGCCCCCCGTTTCGTGGTCTGCGTGTAGTTCCTTGTAAACTGACCTAAACTGCTAACTAAGCAACAGCCCTCTATTTGCAACGACTGCAAGTAGAGGGCTGTTTTGTCTGCTTTGGATATTTTAATTAAAGGTTAGTCTTCCATTCTACCGTGGTCACAACCAAGTGAGAGATAGTGCTCAATCTCACCAATCAGCACAAGCTGGGCGTACTCCAAAGGATTATTATACAGCAGCGCATCCAGTTTTGCCCGCTGTGTGGGGCATGGCAGTACTTGCTCATCAAAGATCAACGCGGTCGTCCACTGTATTTCAATACAGAAGCAGACGACCGCATTGACTTTTTTACGAGATGAGGTCTCTTTTTTCTCTCTTAAGTCGCCTAACCGCACTACCCTGCATCACAGGCATTGACGATGATATCCACGTCGGAGCGGTTCATCAGGTCTTTCAGGATGCCAAACTGCTTTTTGGTACCAGCAGACACCAGATTTTCATTATCTATCTTTTTGTATTAAGGTCTACAGCAATCTAATCCCACGTTAAAACGAGAAAATGCTTAATTGTTCTCCTCAAAGTTCTCTACCTGTTCCATGACCTTTTTGAGAACTTCGGGGCTGTACTGCGGGGGATATCACGCTTTTCAAAGAACGAGCCGGAGTTGCGCGCAGCGCGCAGATAATCCCGGCAGTTAAACAAAATCTAATCAAGGTTGAGAGCTTGTTCTTCAGCCTTCGTCTTTGCCATGGCGTTTTTCTCCAATCTGAAAATTACAAATTGCGGACAAAAAGGACGCATTGTTGTGGCAAGCAGTGCAAGCTGGTACCAACTTGCAATTTTTGAATCCGATTTCTAAAAATCAAATTCAAAATGCTTGTTGGGCTGTGCCCAAACCCCTTGTGTTCTGCATCCAGTGGATGCAGGCTGCACATTTTTGAAAAATGCTTTTTAATCTGAGTGCCGATGCCTGTGGTATCGGCACTTTTTGCACAGATGGATTCCCGGAAGCAGAAAATAGTGCTATGCAGCACATCCGGGATTGTGCTATACTTGATTTACATAAACTTGTTTGTCCTAAAAAGTTGGAGGTGTTCATGGCAACACGAACCATTTGTTTTCCCATATCCGGCTATCCCTATTGCAGAGAACAGCCGGTGACATTCACATGGATAAAAGGCAGCAAGCGGCAGAATATCCGTGCCGTCCATGATGCCGTCCATACAACAGACCCTGATGTTTCGATTCTGGAAGTCAGCTCTGCATCCGTTCAGCCGGAGGGTGAAGCTGTTTCTTCTCTGCGGCTTTTGCTGCATCTGGATTCTGTTGCGCAGGATGTACCCATCAGCACGGTTTTTGAAGCCACCAAAGTGTTTGAACATGGTGGGCCATTTGCTGACCTTTTGACCTGCGAACCGCCCAAGGTTCATAAAGACACCCGGCTGAGAACCAGTGGAGAGCTGCTTCGTTACTCGCTGGAAGGAAACGAGTATCCGACAGAGCCGTACATGGATTCGTTTTTTGAATGGCTCTACTGCCGTGCATTGAAGCAGTTCCCGGAAAAGGCGGAGCCGCTGAGCCGATATAATGCTTTTTCTGATATTGCTGCCGCAGCGGATTCTAAAAAGTATTATGGCGATTCCTCGCGGGCGGCTGCGATTTATGTGGGACTTGCAGCGGCAGGAAAACTTTCGTGCATCGATTCCTATGAATTATTTATTGCTGAGGTCTATACGGAGCCGAAACCTTTGCCCAAGTCTGGAAAATCTGAGGCTGCTTCAAAAATGACACCCGAAGTTTCTGCACCAGCAAAGGAGACTCCGGCAGACGAATTGCCGCAGCCCGATAACGCAAATGCGGAAGTGATTCCGGACGCTGCGCAGATGGAGCATATCCTTGAGCTGCCCAAAGCGACCTGTCTGCTTCTCTCTTTGGCAAAAAATGCTGGCCTTTCTGCAAATAGTTCCAGTGAGCTGACATATAAGGGAAAGGAATTCCTTCTTGACGCTTATCAGATAGCGCTGAAAAATAAAACGCTCCAAATCAATATCCAAAAGAACAAAATCACATTTCCGATGGAGGAACCGGACAGCGGATTTCATGCAGTTGGTGTGTTGACCCGTTCGCCTGCTTGGGAATACGGATGGAAGTTTAACTATCTGACTGAGAATACATCCGGTGCAGAAAAGTCCGAAGTTAAAGAAAAAATCCCTCCGAAGCCTTTGACCGCATTGGAGCATCTGGAACGCTGTGGGTATAGAATCGTTCAGCAGGTCGTACCGAAAAAACTTCCGCCGATTGCCGTTCAGCGGATGGCATGGAAAACAGGCGAAGCTCTTTGCGACCCGGTAGTGGTGGATTTCTTGCAGTTTATTCGGACACATATGCAGAGTGACGGTTCTTTTTCGTTTCGTATCCCAAAGGGTACTTCCAAGAATTCGTTTGCCACACTTTCGGAAATCGCTCAGACGTGGGATAAAATGGGACTTTTTGCATCCATTGTGATCTATCCGCAGAATATCGTCTATGAGCTTGCGCAAAATGAGACTGTCCGGCATTTCCTGAGCGGGAAGTGGCTGGAACTTTTTGTGGAGCATCAGGTTCAGCAGATTTTGAATCGCTATCAGGAGGAGCAGGGCGCAGAAGTTTCGCTTTGCTCCAATGTGATTCTTTCAGAAGCGGCATCCGCAGGGAGCACGCATGAACTGGATGTTGCGTTTTCCATCAACGGAAAATTCTTCTGGGTGGAAGCCAAATCGTCCAGCCGAAGCATTGATTATGGAAAATATGCTGCTCTGTGCGAAAAGCTGAAAGTAACCTCCGACCGACTGCTTTTGGTCAACAGCGATTTGTCCGTTGAGGAGTGTGAAGGCGTTTCTTACTTCTGGAATTATCGTGTTGCAAATTGTGCAACGATCACGCAGGAACTGGAAAGCATGATTGCTAAACAAATTGAAATCACCGCTGCTCTGAGTACAGACTGAGTAATAAGCAAAAAAGCCCTGAGAACCCTGCCGGATAAGCGGCAAAGTTCTCAGGGCCGTATTGTTTTATCGGATCTGCTCGACTTGCTTGGAGTCCTTTTCCTCCGCAAAGAACAGTTCCACATTCTTCTGTGCTTTTACGATTTCCTGCATCTCATCCCGTGTCTTTCGGTACTCTGGGTAGAGTGCTTTTTTCTTGGTGAGCAAAGCCGAATACTCTGCATTCAGGTCTTTCACTTTGGGCAGCTTTTTCAGGCCGGATTCATTGAAAGCGGCTTTCGCCGTCTTATGCAGCGTGACTTCTTCCCGGTGCGCTTCCAAAAATTTGGAGCTGTACCCGGATTTGCGGTAAGCATCGTATACAGGCCGGGTCTTGGCATAGTTGACGATGTGCGCCCGGAGGACGGCGATTTCTGCCATACGCTTCTCGGCGGCCTTGATGGAATCGCCCAGTTTGTGATAGCGAGAAAGTGCAGCATCAGCACGCTCTTTCAGGTCATCCGCACTGCCGATTTTCTGCTCCTGCAAAAAAATCAGCGTTTTGGACATCTCTTTCAAGTTGTACTTCTTCGCCCAGCGTTCGTAGCCGCCACCTTTGCCCTCGGCAAGTTTTGCTTGAATGTCAACCAGCAACTGGAACGGCTGCTCTTTGGGAGGTTGCTTCTGATGTGGGCGGTGTTCGGCTTTTCCGGCAATGACTGCTTTGATTTCATCCTCGCTGTACCCGGCACCCAGTGTCTTTAACCGGATAAAGCGTTTCTGCCGTGCGCCTTTAACGGAAGTGTATTTGCCGCGTTTGATTTCATAGCCCTGCTGTTCCAGCTTTTGCAGAAAATCTTCGTAGTCGGTGGGCTTCTGCTGCAAAATCTCGTCGATTACACTGCACAGCCGGTCGCGGTTGCTTTCCTTTGGTGGGTAAATGATGCGCTTCTGCCGTTCCCGGTAAGGCTTCTTTTCAATGACTGACAGCTGATGCTCCAGACAAATCAGGTCGCTCAACCGCTGCACTGCCAGACCGGAAAAGAAAAAATCCCGGAATTTTCTTGTGCCGTCCAGAGTGGTCGAGTTATAGATAATGTGATTGTGAATGTGTTCCCGGTCGGTATGGGTGGCAACGATAAAGGCGTGTTTGCCTTTCAGAAACCGGGAGGCCAACTCATAACCGATGCGGTTTGCTTCTTCAGCCGTAATTTCACCAGGTCGGAAAGATTGCCGTATCTGATAGGCGATAATGTTACTTTTTTGGCTGCGCCCGGTGGCCTGCTCGTACAGCTTTTTTGTGAGCATGAACTCCTCGTCCACAGTAAGCGGGCTGCATTGATAGCTGCTGACAAGTTCGCCTTTTTCAGTCTTGTCAGGATTCTGTGCATAGTTGGTGCGGTCTTTCAGGCAGGCGGCAATAGATTTTCCTTTGTGCTGATGCAGTGCGATCAGACGAGTAGCAGCCAGAGCAGATCACCTCCTAAATGAAAAAGCCGCCCGAAGGCGGCAAGAAGATTCAAAATCAAATCAGGTCCCGGAGCCAACCGCTGAATTTCTCAACGCCCTCCACCATTGCAGTTGCGCCGACAAAAAGGACAAAGCAGAGAAATTCGGCAACCAGCAGAATCAGAAATTGATCCCAAGTCTGGCGGTAGACGGTGTAGATGCCGCAGCCAAAGATATACAGCATCAACGGCGCGACAACATAGCTGGACAGAGTAAGCAGCCACTTTGCCATCAGAGCCAGAAAAGCCACGAACAGAGAGATCGGGGCAAGCATCATCTTGAATAAAAACCTCATATCAAACACCAGCCTTTCTTTTTCGCCCCTATTATAAAGGTATCGCCCCTTGCCTTGCAAGGGTGTCAACCGTTATGTAAACCCGCAGCCTCCTACTGCGGGAAATTTTTTAGAGTTCGGTGAGTTTGGCGAGAAGTTGCTTGCCAATAGCTATCAGCTCATCCAACCGACTACGCAAGTCCTCTAAATCGGCGGCATAGAGCTGCCCGCTTTCACTGGCCCGTTTCGCCACCTGATTCAGGTTGTTGCTGCAATTCTGAAGAAGGTACGCCATCCGACGCAGCTGTGGTAAATCAAGATTCAGGCAGTAACCATCCAGAGCCATTTTTCGCAGATAAGAGCCAATGCTCAAAATACCGCAACTTTCCATCTTCTGACGAATGCGTTCCAGTTCGACTTTGCTGACACGAAAATGGATCTGCTGGTCACGGCGCTCCGTCACCGGGCATCACCATCCTTATCCAAGTAAGATTTGAATGGTCGGACAGGCTCCACTTTATCAGCCTTTTCTTCCAGAGCTGCCAGCACAGAGGGGCGGGCATCCGGCTTTTCTTCCGCTTCGGGTTCTGTCCGGCTGGACTGATGCTCCATGTTCAACAGCGCATCCAATTCTGCAAGGCGGGCAGATTTGGTTTGCAGTTCTTCCTCCTGCGCAAACGGCTTGGCGATTTCAACCTCTGCGGCCTGCTTCTGCTGTTCCAGAGAATCCAGTGCGGCATCAGCATCGGCAATGCGGTCGGCAAAATTGCCGATGGCATTGTCCAGACGGACGATGTTGCCGCGAGGGTCATCGCCCAGCGGTACCGGATAACTCAGCTCGCCGCGGAGAACGATTTGATGCTCATTCTTGAAACTGTCAAAGCGAATGTTCAGCTCAAAGCCGCGATAGGTGCCCAGCAGCATCATATCCGCATTCGGCATCTCCTTGCAGGCGAGCATCAGCCGCTCACCAGCTGCTTTTTTCTCATCGAACACCATGCCCTTGATCGTCATGCCGCAGAAGTTCTCCTTATCCTGCGGGTGTGCGTCTGCGATTTGGGCATCGTTTTTCAGAGCCGCAATACGGTTCTTCGCTTTCTGAATTTCCTCCGGGTAATGCTTGAGCAGCTTATCTTCCAGACGATATTTCTGGTTCTGGTAATCCGAGCGCAGCACCTTGAGCTTTGCTACCTGCACATCCAGATCCATCTTTTCCCGGATGCGCGGGTCGCCTGCGCATAGGGCCTTGACCTCGGCATACGAAAGAGCCTGCTCATCCACATCATCGCAGGAGCGCATCGGAGATTTGCTCGTCATGATCTGCGAAATAAACTTCTGCTTGTTTTCCAGCGTTTGCCAGAGGTAGGCGTCGAATGTCCCCTCCGTGACGTAATTATAGACGTAAACTTGTTTGTTTTTGTTGCCCTGACGGATGATTCGGCCGTTGCGTTGGGTCATATCGGACGGTCGCCAGCCTACATCCAGATGATGCACGGCCACCAGCAGGGTCTGGACATTGGTGCCTGCGCCCATCTTTGCAGTGCTGCCCAGCAGGACACGCACCTTGCCGCTGCGGACTTTGGAGAACAAATCCGCTTTCTTACCTTCAGTATCAGCGTTGTGGATGAACTCGACCTCCGATTCCGGCACCCCGGCGGCAAGCAGCTTTGTGCGAATATCATCGTAGACATTGAACGAGCCGTCTCCCTTGGGCGTGGACATATCGCAGAAAATCAGCTGCGTCAGATTATCCTCTTTGGTTTCGTTCCAGATACGCAGAACATTGTCGACGCAGGCATTCAGTTTGCTGTCCGGGTCATCCGGGGTGAGCGGATTCATCAGCCGCTGGTCAAGGCCGATTTTACGTCCGTCCGAGGTGATCTTCAGCATATTGTCCACCGAGGGGTCAACCGCACCGCTATGCACCTCAGCAGCGCGTTCGCTCAGGGATTTCACCATGTCCTGCTGGATTTCCGAGGGTTTGACCACGACAGTTTCAAACTTGGCTTCCGGAACAGGCAGATGCAACTGGTCGGAAGTCTTGATGTCCGCTGCCTCCTTGAACATATTCATCAGCTCCGGCAGATTAAAGAACTTGGCAAAACGTGTGCGCGCACGGTAGCCGGTTCCTTCCGGCGCAAGCTCAATGGCTGTGGTGGTCTCGCCAAACGTAGAAGCCCATGCATCAAAGTGGGTCAGTTGTTTCTGCTGGAGAGTGCTGTACTGCAAATAGCGCATCAGTGTGTACATTTCCGTCATGGAGTTGCTGATGGGCGTTCCCGTTGCGAAAATCACGCCGCGCCCGCCAGTCACTTCATCCAGATAACGACACTTGCCGAACATATCGCTGGACTTCTGTGCTTCGGAGGTAGAAAGGCCGGCAACATTGCGCATCTTGGTGTAAAGATATAGGTTCTTGTAGTTCTGGCTCTCGTCCACAAATAACCTATCTACGCCTAATTGTTCAAATGTGACCACATCATCTTTGCGATCGGTGGACTGTAGCTTTTTCAGTTTCACCTCCAGTGTTTTCCGTGTCTTTTCCATCTGTTTCACGGTAAAATGCTCACCGGACTGTTCCTTGGCCTCTGCAATGGCTTTTTCGATTTCCTCGATCTGATCTTCGATGATCCGTGCCTGCCGTTCCGCAGAAAGAGGGATTTTCTCAAACTGCGAGTGGCCGATAATGACGGCATCGTAGTCGCCGGTTGCGATGCGGGCGCAAAAACGCTTTCGATTGGCGGGTTCAAAGTCTTTCTTGCTGGTAACGAGCAGCTTTGCATTGGGGTATAGCCGCAGGAACTCGCTGGCCCACTGCTCGGTCAGATGGTTGGGTACCACGAACAGGCTTTTCTGACACAGGCCCAAACGCTTAGATTCCATTGCCGAAGCTGCCATCTCAAAACTTTTGCCGGCACCCACCTCGTGGGCGAGCAGGGTGTTCCCACCATAAAGCACATGAGCAACTGCATTGCGCTGATGTTCCCGCAGATTGATCTCCGGGTTCATACCGACAAAATGGATATGGCTTCCGTCATACTCGCGGGGCCGGGTACTATTGAACAACTCGTTATACTGCTTCACCAACAGATTCCGCCGCTGCGGGTCTTGCCAAACCCAGCCTGCAAAGGTATCCTTGATGGCCTGCTGCTTCTGCTGGGCAAGCATCGTCTCCTTCTGGTTCAGGACACGCCGCTCTTTACCATCCTCCTCAATGGTATCATAAATGCGGCAGTCCCGCAAATTCAAGGTGTCCTCCAAAATCTTGTAGGCGGTGGCCCGGTGGGTGCCGTAGGTTTCGGTGGACATGATATCATACATTCCGGCGGCAGATTTGTTGCCGATGCGCCATTCGGACGTAAATGGAGAGTAGTGGACTTGGATCAGGTTGTTATAGCGGATGCGGTAGGGCGGCTGAAAAGTCTCCATCATAAACTGCTGCACAATGGCGGGATTCAGCCATGTGGCACCCAGTCGGATGTCGATTTCTGATGCTTCAAGGTCCTTCGGCTGCGCTTTGGTCAAAGCCTCCACATTGATCTTGAACTCCGGGTGGCTTTCAGCGGCAAGCTGAGCCATGCGCAGTTTATTCCGCACATTGCCGGAAAGATACTCGTCCGCAGTCTGCCAGCCTGCTTCCGGCTCATCTGCATCCGCAGAAGGGTCTTTGAAAATCACGCCTTGCAGCTCTGTGGTAATACGCTCATAATCGCCGGGAGAGCCGAGAAGTTCCGCCATATAGGGCAGATCAACACGGCCATGTTCTCCAATGGACACTGCCAGTGCTTCGCTGGGGGTGTCCACGCTGGTGACGGTGCGCTCCGGGCGAATCGTTCGCTTGGTGAACATATCCGCCTTGCTTTTGAGCTGTTTATTCTCATCGAGATTTTCCAAAGAGCAGAGCAGATAGTAGGAAGAATCATCCTCAAACAAACGCCCATTTTTGCGGTCGTTGAGCAGACCGTATTTTGCGGTAAAAGCGTCATAAGCTGTGTTCAGCTTTGCTTGGGTTGTCTTAATGTCCTCATCCGGGTAATCGTCCAGCTGCTCCTGAATCAGCTGGTTGACGATCTGCCGCAGTTCCACCATGCCGGTGACACGGGCTTTGGCATTATCGGACAACTCCACCTGCGTCATAATCGAATTTTCTCGGTAGTACACCTCACCGTCCACCACGGCATAGGAGAAATTCTTTACATCCGGGTCAGCGGGGAGCGTCTTGCGCTCGACTTCTGCATCCGCAACATCTGGTGTTTCCACCTCGACTTCAACATACTGGCCCTCAATATGCTGTACCGCTTCGGCAAGCTGGTCGGCCAGCACTGCGCCCTCAATGGGCGCAACGGTCAGATCGTGTCCGTATGGGGTGCTTTCGGTGGTCAGCTCGCCCAGCACCATCTCCGGGTGGTCCACAAAATACTGGTTGATGGCAAAGCCGTCCTCGGTCTTGCCAAGCTGCACCCAGTCCGGCTCATGGTCGATGGGGCGGTCACGCTTTTGCAGGAAGATAATATCCGAAACCACTTCGGTGCCAGCATTCGCCTTGAACGCATTATTCGGCAGACGGATCGCGCCCAGCAAGTCGGCACGCTCTGCCATGTGCTTGCGGGCGGTGCTGTCCTTGCTGTCCATGGTGTAGCGGCTGGTGACGAACGCCACCACGCCGCCCGGACGCACTTGGTCGATGGCTTTCGCAAAGAAATAATTGTGGATGGAGAATCCCAGCTTGTTGTACGCTTTGTCGTTGACCTTGTACTGACCGAAAGGCACGTTGCCAACAGCGAGATCATAAAAGTCACGCCTGTCGATGGTCTCAAAACCGGCTACGGTAATGTCAGCCTGCGGGTACAGTTTTTTCGCAATGCGCCCGGTGATGCTGTCTAGTTCTACGCCGTACAGCCGACTGTCCTGCATGGTGTTCGGCAGCATTCCGAAGAAGTTGCCCACGCCCATACTAGGTTCCAGAATGTTACCGTTGTGGAAACCCATGCGCTCCACGGCATCGTAGATACTACGGATGACGGTGGGGCTAGTATAGTGGGCGTTCAGGGTGCTGGAACGGGCAGCAGCGTACTCATCCTCGGAAAGCAGTCCTTTCAGTTCGGCGTATTCCTTTGCCCAATTATCTTTGCCGGGGTCAAAAGCGTCTGCCAGACCGCCCCAGCCCACATACTGCGAAAGCACCTGCTGCTCCTCGGCGGTGGCACCCCGGTGCTCCTCTTCCAGCTTGAACAGGGTACGGATAGCTTCGATGTTCCGGGCGAATTTCTGTTTGGGGCCTCCGACACCCAAATCATCATCCGTGATGTGGAAGTTCCCGGCAAGTTCAAGTGTGGATTGTTCCGGTTCAACTGCATCCAGAGTAGGTGATTTTGAGCCAATCGTCTGGATCACAATATCATAAGGCATACGGTTTTCTTCAGCAGGGTATATGGCAACCGTTTTTACAGTATCATCTGGCTGCGTAGTAACCTGTTCATTCTGCCGCAAGCCATCCTCGAATTGTCGTTTGTTGATAACTTCGTTATCCCACGACTGTCCGTGCGCACTGGTGTCGATGCGAACATCCGTTTCGCCTACATAGCCGATGGTTCCCTCGATGGTTCGGGTAGGAAGATCAACGATAACGTTATCACCGACCTTATAATCGGGCAGGGGGGGTTCCATCATATCCTGCTCCTCGTACAACTCCCGGACAATAGCCAGCGGTTCTTCCCGGAAAACTGGCATCCGCATTTCTGCCAGTGCCACATCCTGCAGGGTCACGCTACCCCTATCATAGTTTACCGTATCCACTCGGAAAGCCCGCCCTTCCATGTGGATGGTAGCACCCAGCGGCAGATAGTCCTCTCGGCGCAGGTACTTGGTCTGGTGATGGGTGCCGTCCTCGTTCAGCCCGGCAAGATAGACGTTCTCACCACACTGCCACAGCTGCTTGGCACGGTGCGCCCACTGGTCTCTGGGGAAGCCGGTGACCGGGACGGTGCCCAGTGCAGTTTCTTTTTCCAGCAGTTTGCCGCCCAGAAGTTCACTGACTTTTTGCGCGTCATCTGCGTAAAACTCAAACTGTCCGTTCTGCTCAAAGCCCACCAGCGCATCCGGGTGCTGCTCCTTCAGGGCATTGTACTCGGTGGCGGCATCCAGCGGCAGCAGTGCAGGGCGTTCCTCCACTTTGCTGTGGTAGTGCTCCAATTCCTCATCCGTGACGCTGACCAGTTCCGAAAAGTCCAAAGCTTCCAGCTCGGTTTCGGTCAGTTCTTCCAGACTTTCGTACTGCCGCTCGTCGATCAGCACTTCACCCAGATACCGTTCCACCCGGTATCCCACCAAATCCACATTAACTTGAATGGGAATATCCTCATCGGTGGCGTTGGTGTAGGCAATACCAATCTTGGATAGGTCAGAGAAGTCCGGCTCGGAATCGTATTCTTTCAAACAGAAATCCCGAATCAGGTTTTTGGCATGAGTCAAGGCACCATCCGGCTTTGCGCTGACCGGCGCAGGCGGCGAATAATGCTCCTTTTCCTTGTCGGTCAGGTAGCGGTCGGACTGGATCATCAGGTCGATATACTTTTCCACCTGCGCCCATTTCAGGATGAATTTCTTGTGGTCGGGATAGTGGTCGAATTCCATTCCTCTCCCGTCGTGGTTGACAAAGCCTCGACTGCCGTCCAGAAAATCGTGGGAATGCCCACCGATGCCGTACTCCTTTGCCAACGCCTTGGCACGGAGTTTTCGGTCAGGCTGGGTCTGGTACAGTGCCATAATGCGTTGCTTGCCACCTGTAAACCCAGAACCATGCTTACGCAGTTCGTTCTCGATTTCAGCCTGCGACAAAACAAAAGCGGAGGACGATTTCTCGCTCTCCGCTCGGTTGATGTTCTTAATCTGTTCTGCTTCGGTAGGGATGGCGGCATCCAGAAAACTTAGCTGTAGATCAGCTCCGTCAGAATGATTTCCTCGGTTTGCGCCCGCAGGCTGTTCATGTGCCTCACCCAGCTCATCTGGTTCTTCTCCTTGTCCGGGGCTGGGTTCTGCTTCAGCAGTTCGGCCATCATCTGCTGCATCCGGCTCTCTGCCGTCTGCTCCACCTCCATTAGGTGCGGGCACAGCGTTCCGTTCAGGAGCATCGAGTTGTACAGCACCGGGTGATGCTGCTTCAGATAGTTCCGGCGCATCCTGCCGTACTTGCCCAACGGAATCTTCGGCTGGCTGAGGGTCAGGTTCGGGAGTTGGTAGTCCCCGACGGTAGAGTAGGTCACGTTCCTGCTGTTCGTATTCATATTGGCTCCTTTCTGCATTGCGGCGGCGAATGGTTGTTTTTATGGTGCGCTCGATGTTCCGCAGCACCTCCCGGCTCATGTCGCTGACTGCTGCGCCGAGGGCAAAGACGGCATCCGGGGTGGAGAAGTTGTAGATTGCCTGAAAATCGTCCTTGTCAAACCACCCGGCAGGCTCAAAGCCGCAGCGTTCCAGCAGCGTGTAGGTGACACTCATTGCTGCTGCGCTTTTGAACTGCATCTCCACCCCGGCTTCATCATAATCCATCAAGAGCGAACCGTCAACGATGGCACGGATGTCGCCACCGTTGTTGTCCCAATAGGAATCCACCAGCTTGCCCGTCAGGTCAGAAATCTGCCGGCTGAGCCTTTCATGGTAAACGCCGTACTCTCTGGCAATCATTTCCGACACAGGCTGCACCAGATCGGGGCCGAGCTGCCACACCTCCGGGTCACGGGAATTGCGGCGCACCCCGGTGTCGCTCACATCAAAGACATAGTGCAGACGCGGCACACTGCTGGACTGGTCTAACAGTGCGATGCCCTTGGAGCCGCGCCGGACATAGCGGTTCATGCGATTGTTCCAGATGTCGAAGCTGGCGCAGGCAGTGGCATCAGGCCGCTGGGCGTAGATCATGAGCTGGTCTGCAAAGGGGTACTTGTACAGCCGGGATGCGGTGGTCAGGTAATCCGTCCAACTTTCCCAGTACCGGGTTAAGCCATTTGCCGTGCGCTGGGCAAGGGCGAGATATTCTTCGGTTTTGCTTGGCATAGCGTTCCTCCCTTCAATCTCGTTGTAAACAAAAAAGCGAGCGGCCTTTTCAGGTCACTCGCTATGGAATCTATGGTATTTTATTCGTGTTTTGCGGTAAACTTTTCTGCCATCTCCAGCAGACGGTTAATTTCTGTTTAACGATTTCTTTTTCCAGTATTCTCTGTCCCACGGATTTCCTCATGATAGAAATAATCCACGATTACCGGATGTCCCTGCGGGACTCTGCCATAAGGCATTTCATTATCCACAAAGGGACAATCATACTTCTTAGCCATTTCCGCAGCTTTTACTTCAAGCGCTTCAAAGTAGCTGCGGTTATGCTTGTTATAGATCTCATCGTAAAGCGGTACAAGATCAGGATATTTTTCGGCGATATAATCCATAATTGTCTTTTTGAAACCGCCTCGAAGATTGAGATTTTCGAGCCAGAACAGATCGCACTGATCCTTTACCCGCTCAAAGATTGCTTCAAAATCCGTGATACCGGGGAATACCGGGGATACGAAACAGACTGTACGGATACCTGCTTCATATACCTGCTTCATAGCAGCGATACGGCGCTCAATGCTAGAAGCAGAGTCCATATCGTTCTTGAAATTTTCATCTAGTGTGTTGATCGACCATGAAACGGTTACTCGTCCAAGCTCCTTCAGCAGATCAATATCCCGTACCACAAGATCCGACTTTGTACAGATCAGAATATCTGCGTCACTGCCGATCAGCTGCTCCAGAAGTTTTCTGGTATTCCCAAAATGCTCCTCCTGTGGATTGTAGCCATCTGTCACAGAACCGATGACCACCCGCTGTCCGGCATATTTCTTCGGATTCTTAATTTCCGGCCAATGCTTCACATCAAGGAAAGTGCCCCATTCCTCCGTGTGTCCGGTAAAGCGCTTCATAAAAGAAGCATAGCAATACTTGCAGGCATGTGTACAGCCTACATAGGGATTGACCGAGTAACCGCCTACCGGCAGACTGGACTTGGTCATGATGTTCTTTGTTTCCACCTCACGAATGAGGATTCCATCAATTACTTCTGCCATGATCTCTGTACCTCTAACACTTTATTGAATTCTTCTGGCATTTCCTGAATCATATTTTCATCCCCTATGATAGGGACAAGGTCTTCCTTCATAAACACCGGAATGCCGAGCTTATCTGCCTGGTCCGTCAGAGACCATGCCCACTCCGGCTCCGTATGAACCTTCCTGCTCTGAACCCCGGTCATGGTGCCGACAACGATCCAGTTGATTCTGGAAAGGTCAACTGCACCGGGATCGTCGAATAACGGCTCAAAGGTAACATGGTAATGTTTTGCTTTGACGTTTTTCCGAAGGGCATCGATACGCCATAGTTCTGCTTTCCTCGTCACCGTAACGCCAAACCATGCGTTTTCCAGCTCGGTATCAAAATCCAGCAGATCGGGGCGCTTAGTCAGAAACAGAAACTGATGCTGTGGATTTTCACGGATCTTTGCAAATACCTCGTCTCTCCATTCCGGCTTCCATCCGGAGAGATCGCTCATGCCGGTAAGAAGAAAATTCTGCGGACGTTTCTTTTCCATCATCTTGAGCTTACCCGGAAAGAATTCAGGGTCAGCGAAGTCATCAATCATATGCCAGCGTTTCACATTATTGTGGGCATAGCAATATGCACACCCCACTGTGCAGCCGATGACGATATTCATGTTCTGAATCTGATCTTTGATACAAATGCTCATGATTCCTGCCAACCCTCAAGATTTTTTCTGATACGGTCGAGGTATTCCTCAAACTGGGCAATTTCTTCTTCTGAAAAACCTTTGTAGTAAATACTTCCCATCTCGTCAGATACAGAATCGTACTCGCCCTTTAAGGAATGTGCTTTCTCAGTCAGAAACAAGAGTGTTTTCCTTTTATCTGTTTCAGACTGAACACGTCTTATCAGCCCTTGATTTTCCATTTTTTCCAGCATCGTCGTAAGAGATGTTATCGCTAATCCGCATTTGACCGAGAGTGACCTGATTGGGATACCATCCTCCTGCCACAGCACATAAAGAATACGCCCTTGAGCTCCGTTAAACGCATCAATATTTTTTTCGCTGAGAATTTTTTCAAAAATCCGGTCTCCAAGTTGTTTTATTTTGGTGACAAGAAATCCGCCATTTGTTTTCATGCAAAAGCTCCTATATAGTAGTTTTTTAATAATACTATATAGGAGTTTTACTGTCAAGAGTTTGTATGTTCCGAGTTGTCGAGTTCAATATACCATACTAAATAGCATTGTAATAGAGCTTATGTACGCCGCCCGCGGGCGGCAAAAATCAGTTCATTGGAAATTCCAGTCCTGCAAACTCGGCATCCGTCAGCCGGTTCAGCTTTTCAATGACCTGCTCTGACAGTTCCCGCAAAGCAGTTTCATCCGGCATCAGGTAGCACTGCATCAGCCGCAGCTCCCGCACCAGCCCCTGCCGGGTGCCGGTATTGTAGAGCATCATCAGCAGGAGTTCTTCATGGTCAAAGTTCATGGTCGCTCCTTTCTTTTTTACATCCGCTGGGGTTACACTCCGGGGCATCACACTTCTCTTTAAGATTCATCAGCACCGAAGGGCGTTCTGGCTGCTTTTCCAGAAACCCCGGCAGGTCCTTGAAGCCGATGCTGTCCACATAATGCACAGACACCTCGCCATTGCGTTTGAGTGCGATTACATCGCTGACCGACAGGCTGTGCCCCTCAAAATCCTGCGGACGAGAGAGGCTGAACACCTGAAACAGCTCTTCCAAAACTTCATTGTTCGGAGCATCCTGCCACATGGCGGGCAGATCAGCATAGTAGGTGACCTCGTAATGCTCCGGGTCGGGCGTTTTGCCTCGACGATTCAACTCCCGCATAGAAGCAAATCTTTCATTGAGGATTTTTTCGTCATGCCGCAGCTGCATCACCATATAAACATCGCACCCTGCGTTCAGAAATTTCTGCGGGATGTCCGTCATGGGTTCACCGTCAAAATTCTGGTTCCATTTTTGCTGCATCGTCCACCTCACAGTTCCGGTACAGAATGTGCAGAGGATTTTGGCGCAGACGTATCACCTGCCAGTTCTGCCAGCTTTTCCAGTGTGGAAGGGCGATGGTCTGCACTCAGTTCCTCGGCTTCCGCAACTTTATCCATGACTGCATCGTAGTCCTGCAGTAGCCGCCGGCCCTTTTCCATGTGGTGTGCTTCCAGAATGTGCTCACGGGCTTCCTGAATGGTCAGTTCCGGGGCATTCAGCTGCCCGCCGTCCATCACAGAATAATCGCTGTGGTAGAGGGTGTAGTCCCATCCATCCTCACAGGACTGGATAGCAAGATAGCCCTTGCCGCCCAGTTCCCATGCAGCCTGCTCGTCCTGTGTCTGAATCTCCGGGTAGAAGTCTGCATGGTTTCGTTCCATGACCTCGGCAAACTGGCAGATGTGGAACACATTGCCCAGACCGCCCATGTCAAAGTGGTAATCATCCAGATGTTCCACCCGTGCCGTAAAGCTGCGCCCATCCGGGTAATCCACCTGAATCACGCCGCCATCTGGAATGCGATAGAGGTCATCATAGTGGCTGTTGATGAGACGAATATCCTTCGGCAGCGTTTCCGGCTCCCAGATGCGCCGCCTGCCGATGCCCGCCTGCGGGATGTTTTCGAGGATCTTTACGCTTTCCTGTTGGATGGCCTTACGGTCATCGTTCGAAAGTTCAAACAGATACCAGTTCCGGGCGGCAGGGATGATGTTTTGTCCATCTGGCGGCAGATTCTTTTCCGAGATCTGCCCACTTTCCAGCGGCTCGCCAGTTACCTTGTTATAGGTGGCAAAGCCGACCCCTGCACCGTTTTCCCGGAGATGCAGATAGCGTTCATCATTGATAAGGTAGACCGTTTCTTTTATCTGCTCCATCAGCAGCCCCCTTCAAATTCCAGCGAAAACTTGCTGCGGCCATCGGGTTCGGTGCCCAGCAGCACGGTGGCATTGTAGGTCTTGCCCTTGGCGCTGCGGCAGTCCTTCAGGCGGACACGCCCATCCCGCAGCAGCTTGTCTGCCACATGAGCGTCCAGACGCTTGCCCAGACGCTTGAAGAACGCATTGTCCTTCCACAGCACGAAACGGCAAGGGTTGGATTCACAGAACCAGCCTTTTTCACGCTCTACAACATTTGCACCGCAATTCGGGCAGACACCAATAATTTTGTTTTTCATAAGCGCATTCGCTCCTTTTTTCATTTCCGTGTTCTTTACCAGTTCGGTAATCATCGTATTGATCTCGGTCATAAATTCGCTCGGCTCCATTTCGCCACGCTCGATTTGCAGCAGTTTCGCTTCCCAGTCAGCCGTCATATCCGCAGACTGAATCTCTTCGGGCATTACGGTAATGAGGGCTTTTCCCTTATCCGTGGGCAGCAGCACCTTGGCTTTCTTGTTGCCCTTGCGCTCCAGAAAACCCTTCTGCACCAGCTTTTCGATGGTGGCAGCACGGGTTGCCGGAGTGCCGATGCCCTGACGTTCCACGCCCTCCGGCATACTGTCTGCACTGGCGGTTTCCATAGCGTGCAGCAGGGTGTCCTCGGTAAAATGCTTCGGCGGGGACGTTTGACCCTCCTTCAGCTCTGCGTTGAGGATGCCGCACTCGTTTTCCGCTGCATTGGGCAGGGCGGTGAGTTCTTGCTTCCGGTTCAGGATGTCTGCCAGCACCTTGCGCTCCACCGCTTTCCAGCCTTCCTCCAGAATCTCCTTGCCTTTGGCGGTAAATTCCTCCCCGGCGCACTCGGTGGTCAGCAGGGTTTCCAGATACCGGAAGGGCTTGCTCACCGCCATCAGCGTCCGGGCGATGATGAGCTTCAGGACGTTCTGCTCGCCCTTGGGCAGTGCTTCCAAATCGGCTTGCAGCATACTGCGGGTGGGCAAGATGGCGTGGTGGTCGGTGACTTTTTCCTGGTTGACGGTGCGCCGTGTCCGGGGCACCGCCTCGTCCACATCTTCCGGGGTAATGTCGAGAAAACCTTCCAGTTCCTCGGTCAGTTCCTCCAGCATTTCCTCGTCATCGTCGGTGATATAGCAGCTATCAGTTCTGGGATAAGTGGTAAGTTTCTTCTCATACAGGCTCTGCACATAGTCCAGCGTCTGCTGTGCGCTGTACCCCAGCAGGCGGTTGGCGTCCCGCTGAAGGGTGGTCAGGTCGTACAGCGACGGCGGATTCTCGGATTTTTCCTTGCGGGTGATGCGCTGGATCGTTGCCACCATCTCCTTTCGGCAGGCTTTCAACAGGTTTTCTGCAACGGATTTTTCAGGAATGCGGCGGCTGGATGCCGTGCAGCCGCTGGTCAGTTCCAGATCCACCGTGTAGAATTTCTCCGGCACAAAGGCAGCGATGGCGGCTTCCCGCACCACCGTCATGGCAAGCACCGGGGTCATAACACGCCCTACCGCCAAAGGTTGACCGTACAGACACGAAAAAAGCCGGGAAGCATTGATACCGACCATCCAATCGGCACGTTCCCGGCAAAGTGCAGCCTGATACAAGGCATCATATTCGGTTGACGGTTTCAGATTTGCAAAGCCCTCCCGGATCGCGCTGTCCTCCATGCTGGAAAGCCAGAGCCGCGAAAAGGACTTTTTGCACCCGGCTTGCTGGTAGACAAGCCGAAAAATCAGTTCTCCTTCGCGTCCTGCATCTGTAGGATAGTTCTCGGAGGTGACTTTTCTGACTTTGTTACTCGATGGCATCCAATGGGCCGATAAAGCGGTAGAAAATCTGGATTTTCTGGACGTATTCGCCATCGACCTTTTCCGCTCTGGATACCAGAATCTTGTCAATCAGCTGATGCAGAATCTTATAGTTCAGTTCGGTGATACCAGCGTACTTGCTGACTTCATCAATAAAATCCTGAATCTTGTCCAGCTGATCGTGTTCAGCACGGCCTTCCCGCTCGTACTGCTCAATCTTCTCGGTCAGTTCAGCCTGTTCTTTGTCGTAGCGATCTGCAAGCATTTGAAAACGTTTCTCCGGGAGAAGTCCCTTTGATACGTCCTCATAAAGTTTTGCATACAGGTCTTCGATTTCTGCGATTCGTGCTTTACACTGCTTCAAATCCCGTTTGTGCTGCGCCCGGTCAGAGGACACCCGGAGGTGCATCTGATTTGCAATCTTCTTCACAAGGGCTTCCCGATTGCTCACAGCGGCCTTTGCGTGTGCCTGAATGTCCGCAAAGACAGCTTCATGCAGAACACGGGCTTCCAAATTATGCGAGTCACAGGCTTTCGCACCATATTTCCGATAAGTGCTGCAACAATAAAAGGTCTGATCCAGAACACTGTTACGTTTGCGCCTGTGCTCGACCTTGACTAACATCGTTCTGCCGCAGTCTGCACAGCGGACGATGCCTTTGAAGATATTGTCGTAGTCGGTCTTATCGCACATAAAACTACTGGAACGGCTGTAAAGGATTCGCTGCACGTTCTCCCAACGGTCTTGTGGGATGATTGCTTCATGTGTATTCGGAACGATAGCGCGTTCTTCAAACGGAATATAACGCCGCTTTTTGGATTTCATGGACACGGTGGGCTTGGCTTCGTAGATGATGTGTCCGGCGTAGACTGGGCTGTGCAGAACCTGACTGATATAGGCACTGTCCCAATCATACATCTTTTCATCATCAATAAAGCGGCCAAACATCTCTTTCTTGTAGTAACACGGCTTCAAGACTTTTTCATCGTGGAGCCGCTTGGCGATGCGGTGAAGCCCCAGCCCTTCCTCTGCCATTGAATAGATATACTCAACAACGGGGGCGGTGTTCGGGTCGATCACAAGGTGATTGTGGTCGGCAGGGTCTTTCTGGTAGCCAAACGGTGCGCCGCTGGAGATATACTTTCCACTTTTCTTGCGTGTCCGAAGGGCACTCTTGATCTTTCGGGAAGTGTCTTTGGCGTACATTTCATTGATGATGTTTCGGAACGGGGCAATATCCATCTGAGATTGCTCGTTGGAATCATAACCATCGTTGATTGCAATATAGCGGACACCGTGTTCAGGAAAGAAGATTTCCATATACGTTCCGGTTTCGATGTGGTTGCGTCCAAGTCGGGACTGGTCTTTGGTAATGACTGTTGCCACCTTTCCTTCCCGGATATCATCCAGAAGTTCCTGAAAGGCAGGGCGGTCAGAGTTCGTACCGCTGTAACCATCATCAACATAGTACTGGCAATTCCCGAAACCGTTGCGTGTGGCATACTCCATAAGCATTGACTTTTGAGTGCGGATGCTCAGGCTTTCGCTGTTTGAACCGTCATCTTTTGACAGTCGGCAGTATAAAGCAGTTACTTTTTTGTCCTTTTCCATGTGTACCTCCATAATGGAAAAGAGACCTCATCAATCACATTGTAGCGGATGCTGCGTGACGATGCAAGCCCTTTTCCGCAGTAAAACGTCCAATTAGCCAGCGGCGAGATACGATTCGGCAGTTTTACGAATTTCTTCTTCCACAAGCCGCTGAAAAAGCGTATTCATCGGCACATTGCCGATATAATGGCGTTCCACGATCAGGCGCACGGACTTCGGACTTCTCGGCGCACGTTTGCGTGTGGTGGGCTTCTTCTCAGATTTTTCTTTGTTCAAGGGCAGACCTCCTCATTCATGTGGTGCAAATACGGAAAGGAATGGATGGATTCTATTCGTTTTTCTCTTTTTGTTTTATTACGTTGGTTAGGTGAAAGTTTTCTTCGATACAGTCTTAAAGGCTGCTATACTGCATAGGAAAAATATCTTTTGCAGATGCCATTAAGAATCTGCATCACAGAATCGTGATTTTGGCGGTTCTTGAATCGTGAAAAACGCAGAACTATTCAACATTTGGAATTTTCACAAAGATGTGATTGGGCGAAGAAAACCGCGTTCGTCTGCGCTCAATCAATCCCGCAGCGTCCAATTCCTTAAGCGCACTGGAAACACTGACAGTGCTGCGCCCTAGCTGCTCAGCCAAAGAGCAAATCGTAAAAATGACAAACACGAATCCACGTTCATCTATCCAGAGATTTTTCTGCGAGAGTGTGGCACGGTCGAGTAGCAACACATAAGTCATTTTTGCAGTCTGACTCAGGTCAAGTTCCAAAAGGAAGCGTGGGTATGGGAGAAACGGCGGCAGCGGAGTTTGCGTGGTAAGATATTCTGAAATGTTGATCACCTCCAGCTGAAGCAGAAATCAGGAACAAAGAGTATGTAACGAGAATTGGAGGGTTCCAATTCTCCAGTCGCAGAAAAGCACGAAACAAGTGCTCAACTGCGTTAATAAGTTAAGGTCTCCCATATTGGTCCTCGACTTCCCTAGGAGTGGGGAATCGTCCGGCGGCGGGCTTGCACCGCACCATTGGCATTTCAGCCACCCCGTCTTCGTTATGACCGGGCTGCGAGTTACAGAAGTACCTTTTGTGAAGTACCGGACGATTGAACTATTCACTTGTCAAGGAACATATGGAAGATTTCTGGACTTTGACGGACGAAAAACATCCTTCTACTTGGTAGCCGATGAAAAAGGCCATTTCGTAGCATTGCAAGCAATTTTGTAAACAAAACGTCATAATAGTCCGAGAATGGTCTTGAAAAAGATGCCCTACACTTGGTAGGCATCGAGAACGCCTGTTTCGTAGCATTGGTGAGAAACTTGTAATTGAATTGTAATTCTTGAGACCAAATCTCCGCTTTTGAAAAAATCCTCTCAATAGGTAGGCAACGAAAACAGCCCAAAGACAACCATCTTTTTGAGAATTAACAAAAAGGTCACAAATGACCGGCTTTCAAAGAGGCGCTTCTACTATTAACAGAAAAAGTGGCCTAAAATGGGGGGTGTTGGAGAAAATTTCTGCCTTAAAAGTACGCCTCTACTCACTAGCCAGCGAGAATAGCCAAAAGCCAGCAAAAAACAAATGAATTATGTACTTCTGCCACTGATTGCAACGGCATATCGGTGACAGAAAGATCGTTTAGAGCGATTCTTCGCGGTTTGGGGTGGTAGAAATCGTTTTGTAGTTGGACTTTTTCTGCTGAAGCTGCTCCAGCTGTTTCAGCACCGATTCCTTCTCCGGGGGCTTGCCGCCCGGTGTGGAAAGCTGCTGCTTATTCAGCACCATGTCGATATACTTGCGGATATTTTTCAGGGCGGAGATGTCCGGCTGCAAGGTTTCCAGTTGGGTACGCAGTTCTGCGCTGCTGGATTGCAGCGCAGAAAATTCGGCATCCAATGCCGAAAAATCCACCGCTGTGCTGCCGTTCAGCTTCATCAGGGTGCGAACGGCTTTGTTGAATGCGTCCAGCTCGTCCTTGTGCTGGGCGGCGTAAGCGTCCTTGGTCAGCTTAAAGTTTTTCTTAATAAAAGTGTCGTGGACGGGTTTCAGCTTGGCATGGACGGCCGCAGCGTCCTTGATTTGAGCAATCGAACGCATACGGTTCTCGTTCTGCTTCAACTGCTTGCGGAGAGGGGCGATGGTCTGGTTCAGGTTGGAAATTGCGGTATCCAAATCCTCGATGATGTTCAGAGAATGGGCTTTCAGATAATCAACAGCCTGCATAACTTCGTTGAGGTCACGGGCAGTACATTTTATCTGCGCCCTGCTCGACCAATCGCTCCGCTGATCATTGCGAAGGTTGAAGTAATCCACCAGCAAGTCGGACAGCGTGGGTTCTTTCGCCTTTTCCAGAGCGTCCAGAAGAAGCTGCTTCTTTTCGTTCAGGTCTGCGATCCAGCGTTGCAGCCCACGAATCGCACTGCGGATGGACTGTATCAGGCTGTTGGCGGCTCGAATATCCCGATTGAGATTTCCGAGAAAGGTTTCCACTCCACGCTTTTCCATCTGGTGTGCCGCAGGACCGAGATGCACGGTCGGTATCTGCTGGATGCCCTGCCGCTCAAAGGAGCGGAGATCAACACGCTCCGGTCTGCCTGCAGCTTCCAGATAGCGGTTGGTGATGGTCTGCCAGCCATGCCGCCAGACCTCGGCGTACTTCTGGTCGTTCCAGTCCACCGTGTTTTCTTTGTGGCATTTCCAGTTGCCGGATGGGAGTTGGATGCGCTCTTCGTTTTCATCAAGGTCGTACACCTTTCTGGCTTTTGGAAGCCACTTTCCGTGTTCGTCCATTGCCCGGAGCGTCAGCAGAATGTGGGCGTGTGGGTTGCCATCTCCCTTGTCGTGAATGGCAAAGTCGGCGATCATGCCCTTGGATACGAATTGCTCCTGACAAAACTCCCGAATCATTTTCAGATACTGTTCTTTCGGCACCTCCACCGGGAACGCCAGCACGATGCGCCGGGCAAGCTGGGAGTTCCACTGGTTCTCCACGGCTTCTACGGCGTTCCAGAGCGTTGCACGGTCTGCAAATCCGGGTGGTGCATGGGACGGCAGCATGACTTCGGCGTGGACAAGTTCTTTCTTCTTGTTGTAGAACTTCGTTTTCTGGTCGTACTCACTGAACAGCCGTTCGCCGCTCTGGTAAGCGGCCCCGGCAACAGCGGATTGTCCTTGGCTGCGCTTGACGATGGTGATTTTGAAATGCGGACACGGAATAGGCATCACCCCCAAACAAAAAGACCGCCCAGCAAGATTGCTCTTGATGAACGGTCTGGAATCGTATTCGGTTTTGCTCGCCGCCTTGGAACGGAGTGCTGTGCGCTTCGGTCTTAGGCGGGAGCCGCAAAAGGACAGCTGCAAAGCAGCGCAAGGAAAATGCAGTTTTCTTTGGGATGGAATCGGGCTGGCGCACAAACGCCAGCTTCGATTTCATCGAGCCGTCTGCAAGACCGCAATTTCACCGGAACGGTGTATAATTGCGCCCTTTATTCTAAAGGGTTTGAAACGCTGCGGCGTTCCTGCAAGTCGTGAATCATCTTTGCAAGTGCCAGCGCAACTTCTGGTTGACGGAACGCAATTTTCAGCAGCTCCATCACCTGATCGTTGGTGAGTTCTTCCGGCGCAATCAGAAAACTTTCCAGCATTCCGGCACGGGTACACAGACGATGCACACGGGCTTTGCGGGTCAGCTCCGGTATCTGATGTTCCAGAATTTTCTCACGGTGCTTGTAGTAGCGTAGCTGCTGCTCCGCTTTGGCTTTTTCGCTGCGGAGATAGGCAAGGTCGGATTTGGGCTGGGTCATAGCATCACGCTCCTTTACAAAATAAAGAGCCAAACAATCAGTATAAAGGCTGATCATTTGGCTGTGGAAACATATTTAATTTTCGCAGTTCAAGCGAACTTGAACCGTAAATACACCGTCTTTCTTTTTCGTGTAGAAGTCACCATGGTTTTCCTGAACGATACGGTTTATATTTTTTAGCCCGTAACCATGATGTTCTCCGATGCGGATTCCGCGAGAAGTATCACTGTATGGGTTTTCCAGCCGATAGAAAAGGCTCCGATATTGTTTGCGCAGCTGTAAATGGATGGTTCGCTGTTCCGCTGGCAGACTGCAACAGGCTTCAATGGCATTGTCAAATGTATTTCCGAGGATGATGCTCAAAGACAGCGATGAGATCGTCAGAACTTCAGGAATCGTCACATCCAGTTTGACCTTGATGTTATTCTTCTCTGCGATGCGTAGGTAATAATTCAAAAGAGCATCAACAACAGGGTTTCCGACAGCAGAAACATTTGTGGAACGCTCAAAAATATCCGTGGCAGCTTGTGCAATCTTGTGAAGTTCTTCGGTATCGCCGTGTTCTGCAACTGCCTGCATCGACAGAATGTATTTCTTCACATCATGCCGTAGAGAACGGACTTCTTCCTGACGTTCTTTGAGCTGCTGGTAGTATTCCATTTGAAGATTGTACTGCTGCTCATTGAACTTGGCTTTGAATTTTTCCAGTTCATTTTCCCGGAGAGCTTCCACATAGAACACGATCAGGATGTTTATAAGGAGAAGCACAGCCATAAGGCCGACCATATAATCCGGGAAATACTCATCCGCAGCATGATACTGTGCCACATAACAGACAGCGATGCTTGCGATTTGAATCGCAATAATTGGCAACAGCCATAGGATGCGCAGAGCATTTCCCTTTCGACTGAAAAAATGTGAGATCAGGACTACAAGTGGAACTTGAATCAGGTTTGAAAAACAACATAAACCAACCGTGCTGCCCCAGCCTGCATCAGAATATCGGTATCAGGGATGCGCAGCCCGATCAGGAGCATTGCAAGCACTTCCACCAAAGCAATCAGCGTAAAGAAAGCTCCGCTTGCAAAAACCGCCTGCCATGGTCGCACTTCGTAAAACAGCAGTGCGAGGAAAAATCCGCCAACTAAAAGATAGATCGTGCGCTGCGTTACCCAGTCCGGGAATAAGCTTAGTGCACACTGGCCAGCGATCATAAGCACAACATACACATAGAACCATTTTGAAACGGGCTCCTTTTTAGGAAATAGCCGACCGATAAAAAGCAGCAACAGAGCGATGTTGGCAAAGCTCCCTGCAAACTCAACGAAATAATAAAGTATCATCTTCCCAAATAAGCGTTAAAGTTCTGATTGAACTCCTGACGCTTCCTCCTGCTGATCGGTAGCTGATGTCCGCTGGAAAGAAAAACAGCGGTTCCAGTAGCGTAAACAATGTGTTCCATATTGACAAGATAACTTTTGTGTGGCGACACGAAGCATCGTTTGGGAAGCTGCTCCAAGGCTTCAGGAATGCTCATTCTCAATGTAAGGTCTTGCTCCTTGCAGTGGATCAGAACTTTATGTCCGTGGCTTTCCAGAAAGTAAATATCTGATGTTTCCAAGGACATGGTGACACCATCGTATTCGATTGTGAAATGTTTGGAGTTCAGTTCCTGAAGGACAGCGTCCATCGCCGCAGCGAACAGCGTCTGATCCAAAGGTTTGACAAGGTAGCGGAATGCAATGCCATATCCCTGCACAGCATACTCGTGCCGCTTCGTGACAAATACCACCAAGGGATGCTTCTCCATTTGAATCAGGGATTGTGCCAGCTGAAAACCGTTGGATGGCATCTCAATGTCGAGCAGCAGCAAATCGAAGGATTTCTTCTGCATTTGCAATTCGCTCAGAAGTTCGTTTCCGTCCATGTAAGTTTCAATGTCAAAGCAACCTTGCACATCGTATCGCTGGACGCTTTGAACAATACCATCAAGGTCTGACTTCTCATCATCGCAGACTGCAACGTGGTACTTCAGCATTTCGACAACCTCCACAAAATAATGTTCTGATACTATTATAGACTGTGCAAAGGCTCCTTACAAGTAGCCTGACTTACCACTTTTGTCACCAGAACGACCAGTTTTGCCAAACCTCTTGATTTTGTTGAAATTTATGATACAGTGAAGCAAAAATCAGAAGATAAGGTGGCGCAACTGCAATGTGGGAACGCACGCTGTCTCAGAAATTAGTCCGTCTTTTCTGCGAACAAAAAGTGGTAGACGAATCAAAAGCGGATGCGTATGTCTATGGGTACGAGTTGCTCATATCGTCTGTTGTAAGTGTTTTGCTTGTCATCCTCGTCTCTGCCGTGTGTGGTGATGTTCGATACTCACTTTCATTTTTGATTGGGTTTATCCCGCAGAGAATCTACATTGGTGGATATCATGCAACGTCGCACACCAGATGCTATCTGGCATTTACCGGACTGGCACTTATCTGCATTTTGCTGAGTAAAGTAATTGCAGCCAATCACCTTTTTCGTATCCTGACAACAGCAGCTCTTATGGGCATCGCTATCTTTTTCTCTCCGATAGAAGCAACGAATAAGCCTTTAGGCAAAAAGAAGCGGTTAAGCTATAAGATGGTCGCATCTGTTCTTTCGTCAATAGATTTCCTGTTTGCCATTTTCAATGTGCTTCCGGACACCCGCAGTATAACGGTATACTACATTTCAAAATGGGTTTTAGTGATTTTTGCAATCATTCCGTTTTTTCAGAAACAAGCGAAGATATCCTAAGGTACGAGGGCGTTCATGTGTTTTCAGAAGATGAATGCTCTAAAAAATATCAAACGGAGGTAACAGAAATGAAAAAGATTATGTTGCTCTTGAGCAAGGTCACTTGCATTATGGCAATGGCTCTCGCAGTCTTGAGCGTGAACAGCACCTGTGGCTTTACGGCATATCAGCCGGATGTCCCGGAATCGCTTGAGCATGACTGAAATTCATATGAAAGGTAAGATAGCGATACTCTTACGGGATATATTTCTTGATAATTTTCTAAAAGGAACTGTTCGATTATGTTGGAGCTGCTTTCATTCATTATGTTGATTGTTCGTCAGCTTTTCTATATTCTAGGCGTCCTTGCATTTGGAAAATATCTCTTGAAAAAGTGAGAGCATCGATAATCAATGTACTTCGGAGGTGTTTCCGATGCACAGATGAGAGTCCGTTGTTCTATAGGAATGCATGAAAGGAAAAAACAAAATGAAAACAAAAACATATTTGCGTTATATTTCCTGCGTGTTAGCGGTGCTGCTTTGTGTTGCTTCCATTATGCCCATTGCCTTTGCAGATTCAACAAATCATGGCAATAGCGAATCTCTTTTGACAGGATCAAATTATTCTGTTTCGTACTCGATGAATGGAAAAGATGTTGTTGAACAGCTTACAATTCGTGATGGAGGTATCACACGAATTACGCGTACGGTGCATCCTAATGATGTGATGGACATTGTTGTTGTAGGTGCATCTGGTGAATCAACAACATCAACTGCAAGAAGTGACTATAGCTTGTTCTATGAAATTTATCAAGATCAGCAAAATTACAAAAACGGACAGCTGGCACAAATTCCTGCACTCACTGGAAGCGAGGTGACAGGGTCGCAGTTCAAGCACCGCTATGTTGGCACAAGTGCAACCGATACGGTTTATGCTAGTGATTTGCGTAAATGCAAAAAAGCATCTGATGTAGCCAGTATTTTAGCAACTGCATGGGGAAGCACACCAGCAGCAGTTATTTCTTCTACAGCATCGTTTATTTTCGATCAGATGCTTCAGAGTATGTCCTCGGACTGCTATAAAGTGACAATATCTTCTATTACGTATGAAGTCCTATTTTCCTATGACAATAGCTACTATACACATTGCTATCATCAAACTGTCAAGGAATATAAGTCAAATGGCTCTTTGATTCGGTCTAAAACGGATTATTATCAGGCCATTGGTGGCTGATAGTGACTTCAAAGAACAGGGAGAACATGTAATGGGATTCTTTAAGCAAAAAGGGCCACTCCAAAGAGATTTCTGCGAAGTATTGCTATATGTTGTGGCTTTATGGGCATTGAAGCCAGCAAGCCTTCAGGATATCCTGACGGTGAATCAATGCGATGGAATGTGGTTCTTTTCCGCAGCATTTTTTGCCATTGTTTTTGTAGGAATCGTTTCAGATTATCTTCTGATTACAAATCATTTCGTTGCATGGAAAGCAATACACGGCAATGTCAATCAAACAACATTTCAGGAACTTCAGAAATTTGCGCTGTGCGAAAATCAAAAAGTTGCTATTGAGCCAAAGTTGGCAAGTTGTATTTTAGTGGTTTTGGCAGGTTGTTTAACAGCGGCATTCGTATGGTTCACATTTATTTGCCGATGAGCATACACCTGAGTTGAAAATTTGCGGCTTTATAGTGTGATGAGGTGGCTGTTAGTGATATTGCTTTTGATCACGATGATGCCAATATACTAAAATTTTGTAAGAGGTGATTCCAGTGCAGAATTAAGCGAAAAAGAATCCAAATTGTAGCTGGGTGACTTGTAACAGTCAATAAAATATAAGGAGCAAATCGACATGAAAAAGATGACCCGAAATGAATTCCTTAAAATGGCTGGAACGAGTGCTGCGTTGGTTGTTTTCAACACAGTTTTGATGCCTGCTGCTGTTGCAGTTGAACCAGGCGTTGTAGCACTTTCTTCCAAAAAATCTAGTATCGAAATTGATAAAGGAACAACTGTAAACTCTGCAACATTCAAACTTGTCCCAATTTCTCGCGAAACCTTCTGGGGCGATGCTGGTTCATGTACACTTGATTATCTGTCTGAAGGGTATATCCAATGGACGATTACCGTTCCGGGTGCAGTAATTGTTTCCTTTGAAGGTAACCTGCATTTCAATAAACTTGGTACACCCTTTGGAACCTTTGATCATGCCATTTCTGCATACGGCACAATCGGTACGGAAGATGTAAAATATGGACTCTCTAAAGGAAAATGGGAGGTTGAGTTTACTGGAATTGCTACTGCGGCTAACGGCGATATGTATAGTGTCGTTGATGGCGCAACATTAGCTTTCAGTGTCACCAAATGATTCTGCCATATAATCTACGTATTTGATTTTTACAAAATAGCTTATCACATAGAACAAGCCCCACCTGCAGTAGATTCTTCGATTTGGAATATCTATTGTAGGTGGGGCTTTTAGATAAATTTATTTATTCAAGTTTGCCTTTATGTCTTTAAGGAGTTTTTATAGAGAGATAGCTTAAAAAACGATGATATCACAATTGCTGGATTTCTTGTTCGGCCAACCAAGCGAGTTTATTCCAGTTGTTTACACGACACCGTTTGCCGATAAATTCCAATATTTTTTTGTGAGTTTCTTTTGGCAGAGTATCGCCATTATGACATGCAAGAAATGTAAAAGGTTTAGGGATGTCTTCTTTTTTATCGGCCAATAATAAAATATATCCGATATACTTTCCCTGTTCAGATATCACATAAAATTCAGGTAGACAGTTTTCTTTACTGCTCTGAACAATTTCTTTAAAAATGTCTAATGGTATTTTTTGGGGAACAGCAGAGGCATAGACGTATTGAATGGCATTATCTTCATTTTTCAACCATGTAATCTCCATACTTATCTTCTTTTCCTTTTTGCAAACACAGTTAAAGCATTAAATATATTGTTATTATACCACATTTGTTGTGTGTTGGACTATGATTTGAAATTATTTGGCATTTTAACCAGTTTATCAAATGACTTATTGTGCGAGTAAGAGAATTTTAATCATAATCATTCGCTTGACCAATTTGTAACACAAAATACGTTACAATGATTTTCGGCGGTAGCCATGAAAAAACGATGACACTCAATCCTCCGTGTCAACCCCACTGTAAAGTAGCGGGTTGAGGATGTTCTGAGGCAGTTGGGCATCCTGTTGGCGACGGCAGAGCCATCCGTGAACCGGGCTTCCACTCGGTTGGTGTCTATGTTGTAGCGGAAGGAAAGCAGTTTTTGAGAGTGATTATGGTCGAAATTCTGATTTCGTTTCATTTGAATAGCTCCTTTAATGATTTTGAAATTTGATTTTTGACGAGATGAGGTCTCTTTTTTCTTTCTCTTGAGTCACCTAACCGCACTACCCTGCATCCGTAGCGCAGATCACGCTGTCCACATCCGGGCGGTGCATGAGCTTTTTCAAAATGCCAAACTGCTTTTTGGTGCTGGCAGACACCAGATACTGCCACCTTTCCGGCAGAATGGGCAAATCAGCGATACTCCACTTGACGTACTTAGCATCGTAAACATTGGGTGGAGCCAGCTCCACCAGATGACCCACGCACCAGCTGACGAGATAGCTGTTGCCCTCAAGGTAGCCGTCTTTGCGGCTGGTTGCGCCAAGGACTTTTGCATAGGACATAGCAACCGAGGATTTTTCTGCTACAACTAGAATTGAAATAAGCGTTCCCTCCAATCTGTTTTCATTTGAATATGTACGGCGGCAAACGCCGCCTTAAAATCAGATAGGTTCGGTGTCCTGCTCGTCCGGGGCTTCGTCCTCGTCCGGCACATCGGTCGGAATTTCAAAATCGCCCTTGTCCTCGGTGTAATCTGCATCGGGGTCAAGGGCTTCTTTTTCGGCTTTTTTCTTCTGCATCTGCTGGCGATAGAAATAGAAGCCGCCGCCTGCTGCCAACGCAATCAGCACCACCACGCCCAGAAAGCCGGATGCGATCTTGGTGACCTTGTTTTCCTTGGGCTGTTCCGTGCCAGATGCCGCCGCTTCTTCCGCAGCTTTCTTGGCTTCTTTCTCGGCTTTCAGCCTATCCTGTTCCGCCTGCGCTGCCGCTTCCTTTTCAGCGGTATAAGCATCTGCATCTTCTTCCTCCATCAAAGCCAGAAGATCAGCTTCGTCCACAAGGTTCATAAAGTGGACTGTCTGCGCCCCTTTGCTGTTCCTATCAATGACCAGATAGAACGTATTGCCCGACTTGCTGACCAACGTGATAAACTGCTGTCCGCTGCCATCGGAATAGTCGGTGTGGTAATCGTCCACCAGCGTCAGGTTGCCCTCCGGGGTCAGAGCACCAGAAGTTTCATCCGTGACGGTGACAACATCCTCCACCACCTCCGGCAGGATAGGCTGCTCCACCGGGGTGGCTTCGCCCTCAAAGGCAAAAGCGGGAGCTGCCATGCCAGCGCACAGCACCGCCGATACCAGCAGCGCACCCAGTTTCTTAATCTTCATCAGCATCGACCTCCTTCTCAAAAGTTGCACCCACGGCAGACAGCGCAGCCGGGTTCGGGGTGGCGGTTGCCGACTGCCGCAGCAGGGCGGCAAGCTGTTCCGGCGTGACCTTTGCAGTCCGTACCATCTCGTTGACCTCGGCGGAATCCTCCTCCTGAATGCGCCGCTCCAGAATCTCGATGCGGTTGTTCAATTTGATGCGGCGCTCCTTCTCTTTTTTCAGCATCGCCCGCAGCTTATCCGATTTTTCGCTCATAAAACTCCTCCAGTCATTTTGAAAGCCGTCCGAACCCAGCGAGATGCTTCTCCCAGTAGGACGAGTGAATGTTTGCGTACTTGATGGGGTCTCCGGCACTGACCATCATGCCGTTGCCCAGATAGATTCCGGTATGGCTCATGCCGGGGGTGTCGTAGGTGCCTTTGAAAAAGACCAAATCACCGGGCTTTGCCTCTGCCTCGCTGATGTGCTGGCTCTTGTTCCACAAACCGTTGGCGGTGGTGCGCCCCACATCGTAGCCGTTCTGGTTGTAGACCCAGCAGACATAACCGCTGCAATCAAAACCGGTTTCCGGGGTGGAGCCACCCCAGACGTAGGGCGTACCCACATACTTTTGGGCTTCCTTGTAGATGGCGGCAAATTCGCTGTCGGTCAGGGCTTCTGCCGGAACCTGATAATCAATACCCGGTGCGCCGGAGCCGTCAGAACCACCGGGCGGCAATCCGCCGTTGAATAGATAAGGTCTACCGCCCAAGGTATCTTGGAAAATCTCGTAACGTCTCCATTGGTCGTTATTCAGTTCTTCCCGAATGACCACTTCCAAGCCACGGTTCACCAGCTTTGTGTGAAAAATGCGGTACTCATAAGGCACCTGTGTGGGAACTGGGATTCCTGCCGGACTGATGACCCACACGGTCTTATACCGTATCTGCACCTCCACCCATGTGGTCAGCTGGTACTGCTTTTTGAAGGTCTCCTTCAGCTTGCCCTGCACCTCTGACCGGGTGTAATCGTCATACAGAGTCGTGAGAAAAGAGGTCAACTGCCACGGGTCGTGCTCGATGGGGTCGAGGTGGTACTGGTACTCGTTGTAGCCGGGGTGGTCGGTGGGAGTGCGCTTGATCTTTTTGTCCAGTTCCTTTTCCAGCTTCTTGTAGTCCTGTTCTGCGCCCCGGATGTCCCGGTCCTCAGCAGAATACATGGTCTGCCCGGACACCTGTGTGCCGCCGGAAAAGAGGATGCCGCAGGAGGAAAAGCCGGACATGACCATGAGAATGAGCAAAAGAAAAACGCCCACAATCACCAGAACGTGTGCGTTGCTCTTGGCGGCATTCGCCAGCCCTTTCACAGCGGTGCTGACGGCAGTTTTGCCTTTCTCCACCGCCTGTTCCATGCCGGACCGGGCGGCAGATGCACCGTTGGATGCCGCTTTGCCGCCTGCGGTCTGCGCCGCCGTGCCCGACCGGGCGGCGGCATAGTAGCTCTGCCGGATGTCCTGTTTCTGCCGCCATCGGGAGAGCCAGTTGGAGCCGCCCTCGCCGGTGCCGGATGCACCTGCATCTTGTGCCGCAGTTGGCTCCGATGCGGAAGATTTAGCGGTTTTGGTGCCTTTTTTGCCCTGCATCTTGGCTTTCTTCTTGAGTTTGCGGGCGTATCTGCTCTTGGAAATATCCCGGACATTTCCAGCCGCTTTTTCGCCCTCGCTCAGAGCCTGTGTGCCCACATTGTCATCTTCGTACTGGTCAACCTCCCTGTGTACCGCAGACCGGGCGGCATGGGCGGCGTACATTTCCCGCTTCTGTGCCTTGCTCAACCGGCTCAGTTCGTCCGGGGTCAGTTCTGCCTTGCCGAACCGCAGATGCTGTGCCTTTTCCGCAGCTTTATCTGCATCGGTTTTCAGCTTCTTCTTTCTGGGCACCGACTGCTCCACCTTGGCTTTTTTCGGGGGCGAACGGGTCTTTTTGGCAGACGTTTCCTCTTTGATGTTCAGTTTCGGCTTGCTCATTTCTGCCCCTCCGAAACTTCACCCAACTTGGTGGTCATAATGCGGTAGAGTTCCAGATCGGTGGGGAAACGGTCAACGAAGGGAAGAATGACATTGCCAAAAAACAGCAGTCCCTCGCCCTCACCGGAGTGGGTGACATAGGAAAGCTGATGGGGCGAGATGTTGAGCTGCTTTGCGAGAATCTGCCGATCTCCTGCCGCCTGATTCAGCATGATGATCATGTCTGAATTTTCAAAAATATTCTCGACCTCACGAGAAGAAAGAAGGTCTTTCACGTTCTGCGTTAAACCAGTCGGGATGCCGCCCCACTTGCGGAAACGCTTCCAGATCTCCACGGAATACGCCGCAGTCTGCTCCTCTTTTAAGAGAAGGTGCATCTCATCCATATAATATCGGGTGGACTTGCCGCTGCTGCGGTTTGCCGTGACACGCCCCCAGACCTGATCCTGCACGATGAGCATACCGAGCTTCTTCATCTGCTTGCCCAGTTCCTTGATGTCATAGCAGACGATGCGGTTGTTGACGTTCACATTGGTGCGGTGGTTGAACAGGTTCAGACTGCCCTTCACATAGATTTCCAACGCCGTAGCAACATGGTGGGCTTCTTTTTCGTCCTGTTGGAGCAGGGCGTTGTACAGATCCTCAAGGATGGGCATATTCTCCGGGCAGGGGTCCGCAAAATATTTGCGGTAAATCAGATGCACACAGCGGTCAATGACGGTTTTCTCCACCGGCAGCAGACCTTCCTTGCCGCCCACCACCAGTTCACAGAGGGAAAGGATAAAATCTGCTTTCAGGGAAAGCGGGTTATCTTCCTCGGAGTAGTTGGCATTGATGTCCATGGGGTTGATAAATTGGGTGCTGTTGGGGCTGATTTTGATGACCTGCCCATGCAGACGCTCCACCAGCGGAGCGTACTCTGCTTCCGGGTCGCAGATGATGATATCATCGTCCGTCACGAGGAACGCATTGCAGATCTCACGCTTTGCGCTGAAGGATTTACCGGAACCGGGAGTGCCCAAAATCAGACCGTTGGGGTTCTTCAGCTTTTTGCGGTCAACCATAATCAGGTTGTTGGACAGGGCGTTCAAGCCATAATACAGGCTTTCCTTGCCGTTATCGAACAGTTCCTGCGTGGTAAACGGCACAAAAATTGCCGTACTGCTGGTGGTCAGGCCGCGCTGGATCTCGATCTGGCAGTCTGCCAGCGGCAGGCTGCTCATCAGCCCCTGCTCCTGCTGAAAATCAAGGCGGCATAATTCGCAGTTGTGCTTCTGCGCAATGCTGACCGCCTGAAACACGTTGGTTTCCAGTTCCTGCTCAGTCTTGCCGGTGTTCAGGACAAGGAACGTCACCAAAAACATTCTCTCGTTCTGACTCTGCAATTCTTTCAGCAGGGCTTTTGCGTCCCGCCCATAAGTCGCCAAATCAGACGGCAGCACGTCCATGTCGTATCCGGCGCGAACAGCTTTTTTCTGCTCTTCGATCTTGCTGCGGTCGAGTTCGGTGATGGTGTGCTTGATGGTTTTGATGGCCTTGTTCTGGTCAACAGACTGGATGTGCATGGTAACGATCTGGCTGGAATCCATGTCCAGAAAATCCTTCAGCAACTGGTCACTCAGGTCAGAAGCCGTGATATTCAGGAAGCTGACCGCCCCGAAAATGCCGCCCATCTGAAAGGTACGGCTGTTCTTGAACGCCAGTGCAGTGGGGGCAATGGCATCCTTTACGGACAGGCCGCTGGGCACAAGGTCTTTCCAGTTGAAGTGGAACTTGTTGGCACCGTCCATGTTCAACATCCCGTGCATCAGCCGCAGACGTTCCGTACCGTCCAGCGGCTTTGCCAGAACGCCCAGCCGGTGGAAGTTGTTCATCAGGTCGTTCTGGATGTGCTCCAGCCGAGGTTTGACCTGCGCCATGCTGTCGCCCTCGATGCCGTAGGTCAGGAATTTGGTCTTGGTCAGACCATTGTTGCCCTTGGAAAGCTGCTGCCGCAACATCTGGCTGTACTCGGCTCGCACATCATCAAAGCCATCCTGCTGGTACGGGATGCGGATGGACTTCTCGAAGTCTGCCGAATCGGTGGCGGTATTCACGAAAGACAGTTCAAAGTGGATAGAGCTGTCGAAAAAGTTGAGAAAAGAGCACCATTCCTCAAAGATGGCGGTCTTGTCCTCCTGCTGCGCAAGCTGATAGTTGATATCCTGATACTGGATGGTGCGGGTGTAGTAACCGGGACGGACACGGCAGGTGCCGTCCTCAAACATCCGCTGGAACGGAATGCTCTCCTGTGCCGTGCGGGGCACCGTGGACTTGGGTGGCTTTTTGCCGTCCTTATTCTTTTTCAGAAACGGAATCATGGGTGTCATCTCCCTTCATAAGCAGTGCATAGTAATTGAGGGTCTGGTACGGACGCACCTTCGGGCGAACAAAGCGCGCCTGAAAGTAGTACCGCAGGATCTTTTCAGCCGGCTGACCGTTCTTCTGATACATGGCCAGAAAGAACATGGGCAGCATGACCGCCATCATGCCGAGGGTAGCGCCGGAATTGCCTGCGGTATCCCGCAGAATAAAGAACAGCGGCACGCCTACGACTGCCGCTGCACCAAAACAGATAAGCTGCCGGGCGGTCAAATTGAAGGCTACTTTGGACTTCACCTTGCTGAAATCGCGCGGCACGGAAATATAAGCTGCCAAAATTTCACCTCCGAATCAATGGGCACCCAGCAGAGTTTTGGCGACAGAGCTGGTCTTGAACAGCGAGAAGCAGAGCAGCACCGTGTACCCCACGATGCTCCAGATCGAGTTGATGGCATCCCCGGATATGGCAACATTCTGAAGCAGAACCGCGTAGATTGCCACACAGATCAGAATCAGGAAACCTTGGAACCCCAATGCAAATAGGGATTTCAAATAGTTTTGTCCCACATGGGATTGCTCGTGGTTGCCCCATGTTGCCATGGGCACCGGGGCAAGGCTGACCATCATGTAGATCTCAATCATTCTTCCGTAGACGATGACGAAAATCACGATGGCCAGGATGCGCATAGTGATGCCGATAAAGAAGGACTGCAAGAACAGCCCGAACAGGGGTCCTACGTCCATCTGCATCATGCTGGATTGCAGCATCGACAAGCCGATATCGTTGACCCTTGTGTTGCCGCTGATGATGCCGCTGGAATTTGCCACCACCTGCTGAGTCACGTCGAACACCGCCATGATGATATCGAAAGTGTTGGAGATCATCCAGACCGAAATGGTAGTTTTGAAGATCCATTTTATCAGCAGCGCAGGCTCAAATTGTGCCATGTTGTTGTGCTGTGTGATCATCTCGATCAACTCATAACAGGCGATGAAGGTCAGAATCACGCCTGCAATGGGAAGCACTACGTTCCGGGACAACGCCTCGATCATAGCGAAAACGCGCGGTTCAAAATTGGATGGTTTGGTGCCGACCTGCTGTGCGATGTTGCCCACTTGGGTGTTGACGTCATCAAACAAGCCGGAGAGATTGGACATGATCGCCGCTGTCAGCAGTGACTTGATCCAATCGGAGATTGCTTTGAGAACAGTTTCCACTCAGCGCCACCACCCATCAAGAAAAATGGTTGATAAGGGTCTTGAGCAGGTTGAGCAGAAAAATAAGGTGAGTCAGAATCTGCATAATAGCACCATCCTTTCAAAATAAAGGTGAATATTCGATTTGCAATGCGTTTCCTCTTTATAATAAGAATCCGTTTGCCACGGAGGGGCTGGAAATGCTTGCAAGTAAATATGTACGGGGCGGCAAACGCCGCCCGGAAAAGATCAGCCGAACAGACCGCTCAGCAGGGGGATCAGGGTGATGCCAATCAGGGCAACACCGCCGCCAGCCATGAGCTGCTTCATCCCCTGACTCTTTGCTTATGTGTGATAAAGAAGTAATAGAAGTGTAAAAAATTTTGCCTTTCCTATCCGATACTTGTCTTTGGTATCGGATAGGGCGGGCGGTCATTCGGGCAAGTCCACCTTGCCGACGAAAGAATAGTAAATCTCAATATCCTGTCTGCGTGTGCCGTTTTCATCGTAGCTGCACTCATGCACAACGATTTTCTCTACAAACTCACGCAAGAGGGTGTGGGTCAGTTCTTCAAAGTTCATGTGCTTGCGGACAATGTTCATAAACTTTTCTGCGTTTACGGTAGCTTCCTGTGCTTTGGAAAGCTCCGCCTGTATTCTGGCAACACGCTCTTTCAATTCCTGCTGTTCGGCTTCATAGTCTGCCGAAAGCTCCGTGAAACGCTCGTCAGAAATGCGACCGCTTACGCTGTCCTCATACAGCCGCTTGAAAATAGCGGAAAGTTCACCGATACGCTTTTCGGCAGCTTCCAGTTCCTTTTTCTTGGCGGCGTTCCGGCGTTTGCCGCCGTCCTCGTTCTGCTCGATCAGCAGCTTCATAAACCGGGCTTCATGCTTTGCCGCATAGCTCGTCACTTTCCGTAGATTGGAGAGAACGCCCGCAGTCAAAAGGTCGGTGCGGATAAAATGTGCGGTGCAGTCATGGGTGCGCTTCTTGTAGTTCCCGCAGATATAGCAGTCCTGTTTCCGCTTATCGGTCTGGTAACGCTGCTGATACATGACGCTGCCGCAGTCCGCGCAAAAGAGCATACCAGAGAACAAGCCCACTTCATCATAGCGGTTCGGACGCTTGCGCTGTTTGCGTAATTCCTGCACACGCTCCCATGTCTGGGTGTCGATGATAGGCTCATGGTGGTTCTCGAAAATTGCCTGTTTCTCAATGGGATTTTCTATGCTGTGCTTGGTCTTGTAGGACGGTTTCTCCGTCTTGAAGTTCACCAAACAGCCCATGTACTCCCGGTTTTCAAGGATATGCACCACGGTATTTGTCGCCCATTTGCACTCATAGCCGGGGTGATAGCGGCGTGTGCTGCCCGTCCTGCGGTATTCCAGCGTTCCCGGCGTTGGGATTTCCTGCTCGGTCAGCATACGGGCTATCTTGGTCGGACCGTTCCCGGCAAGGCACAGACGGTATATCTGCTTGACTACGGGTGCGGCTTCCTCGTCAATGATGAAATTTTCGTCCTCGTCCATGAGGTAGCCGTACACGGGTTTGCTCGTAACAGGCTTGCCGCTCATGCCTTTTGACCGTTTTACGGCTTTGATTTTCTTGCTCGTATCTCTCACCAGCCATTCGTTGAAAATGTTCCGCAAAGGGGCAAAATCATTGTCGCCCTGTGCGCTGTCCACTCCATCGTTTATGGCGATAAAGCGGACGCCTTTTTGTGGGAAAATCATCTCGGTATACATTCCCACCTGCAGGTAGTTTCGCCCTAACCGTGACATATCCTTTACGATAACAGTAGCCACTTTCCCGGCTTCAATATCCGCAAGCATGGATTGAAAGCCCGGTCTTTGGAAAGCTGACGTTAGATAACGATACTTTTGAAAACACTGGAAAATCAAGGTTTTTCGAGCGACGGACAAGCAGGGTATTGTACTAAAAACTGAATACGACGCAGAAGCGGCGTTTCTTACTCTCTACATGGGAGAACAGGAACGCCGCTTTTTTATGCCCTTTGTTACGCAGTAGGGGCAGAAAAAGCCTTGCTACAAGCGATTTTGCGGGCGCGTATCTGGCGCGGCAAGGGATTTATACCTTATCCCCCGAAACCGCGCTTCTACTGCGTAACAAATCCACAGCAAAAGGAGTGATTTACTATGGCAGTTTTCAGAGTGGAACGGAACAAGGGCTACACCGTAATGAGCAACCACCACCTACGCAACAAGGAGCTTTCCTTAAAGGCAAAAGGGCTGTTGTCGCAAATGCTGTCACTCCCCGAAGATTGGGACTACACCTTGAAAGGCTTATCCCTTATCAACCGGGAGAAGATAGACGCTATCCGCGAAGCCATTAAGGAGCTTGAACGCGCCGGGTATATCGTTCGGTCAAGGGAGCGCGACGAGAAAGGACGCTTGCGGGGCGCGGACTATGTGATATTCGAGCAGCCGCAGCCGCCTACGCCGGATTTACCTACATTGGAAAATCCAACATTGGATAATCCAACGCAGGAAAAACCAACATTGGAAAAACCTACGTTGGAAAATCCAACGCAATTAAATAAAGATATACAAAGAACTGACTTACCAAAAAAAGAAAAATCAAATACAGATTTATCAAGTACCCATTCCATTCCTATCCTTTCCCCTAACCCCTCTCCTTGCAGAGAAGCGGCTGCGCCGCCGGAACGGAAAGGAACGGAAGCGACAACACAGAGCGCAGTTGATATATACCGGGAAATCATCAAGGACAATATCGACTACGACATTCTCAAACAGGACATGAAGTTTGACAGTGACAGGCTTGACGAGATTGTAGACCTCATGCTTGAAACCGTATGCACCGCCAGAAAGCGGGTACGGATTGCGGGGGACGACTACCCGGCAGAGCTTGTGAAATCTAAGTTTATGAAACTGGACGGCGAGCATATCCGCTTTGTGCTTGACTGTATGCGGGAGAACACAACGAAAATCCGCAACATCAAGCAATATCTGAAAGCAGCCCTTTTCAACGCCCCGTCCACTATCGGCAATTATTACACTTCCCTTGTCGCCCATGACATGGCAAGCGGCGCACTGTCACCGAAGAAGCCGCAGTACGGCGACCCGGACTATTATTCATTCAAACCGGGCGAAAGCCTGTAAAACAACAAAAGGAGGATTTTATTATGGCACAGAAAATGACAGGAGCATTGGTATTTGACGAGCGCACCGACCGTTACGACATCCGCTTTGACTTAAACAGCTACTACGGGGGCTTGCATTGCGGCGAGTGCTTTGACGTATTCGTGCGGGGCAAGTGGAAGCCGACCCGGATTGAGTACGGCGACAACTGGTATCTTGTGGGTATCAGAGCCGAGGACTTGAACGGGCTGCGGGTGCGTATCTGACCGCCGCCCCATAAAGAAACGCGAAAGGAGGACGCGACAAATTGCAGGACGAAGTAAACGAAAAGACCATAGCCCTTTACATCAAGACCGGGAAGCTGACCGCGCAGACGCTCCAAAAGGCAATGAAAGCCATACTGTCAAAGGGAAAAAAGCAGCTTTCCAAACCGCCACAGGGCAAGCAGAGCTTAAAGCAGCTTATGAAGCAGAACGCGGGCGTTTCCAACATTGAGATTACCGAGGGCAATATCAAAGCCTTTGAGAGTACGGCGAAAAAGTACGGTATCGACTTTGCGCTGAAAAAGGACGCGACGGAAAGCCCGCCCCGCTATCTGGTTTTCTTCAAGGGGCGGGACGCGGACGTGCTGACCGCAGCCTTTAAGGAATTTTCCGCAAAAAAGCTGACACAGGAGAAAAAGCCCTCAATCCGAAAGCTGCTCTCTACCCTCAAAGAAGCTGCACAGGGCAAGAACGCGGAACGGGCAAAGGTCAAGAACAAAGACAGGGAGGTATCGCTATGAAGCCGGAAATCAAGAAGCTGCTTATCCTAAATCTCCCGTATCTGCTCTTTGTCTGGCTCTTTGATAAAGTGGGCGCGGCTGTCCGTCTATCCCCCGGCGCGGACGCAAGCGCAAAGCTGCTACATCTTGGGGACGGTTTTACCACCGCCTTTTCCAGTATCGCGCCGAGCTTCCACCCGGCAGACTTACTTATCGGCATTGCGGGGGCGGTCATTGTCCGGCTGATTATCTACACCAAAGGCAAGAACGCGAAGAAATACCGCCGCGGGACAGAATACGGTTCGGCGCGTTGGGGCGGGGCTGACGACATAAAGCCGTACACAGACCCGGTATTTGAGAACAATATCCCCTTAACGCAGACGGAACGGCTCACCATGAACAGCCGCCCGAAGCAGCCGAAATACGCAAGAAACAAAAATATTCTTGTAATCGGCGGTTCCGGCAGCGGCAAGACCCGGTTCTTTGTGAAACCGTCGCTCATGCAATGTACGTCAAAGGATTTTCCAACGTCGTATATCGTCACTGACCCGAAAGGAACACTGATTTTGGAAACCGGGAAAATGTTGCAGCGGTACAAATACCGTATCAAAGTGCTAAATACGATTAACTTCAAAAAATCCATGAAATACAATCCCTTTGCCTATCTGCGGAGCGAAAAGGACATTTTGAAATTAGTCAATACCATTATCGCCAACACCAAAGGCGACGGGGAAAAATCCGGCGAGGATTTCTGGGTGAAAGCGGAAAAGCTCTACTACACCGCACTAATCGGCTATATCTGGTATGAAGCCCCAGAGGACGAGAAGAACTTCACGACGCTGCTTGAAATGATAAATGCGTCGGAAGCCCGCGAGGACGACGAGGATTTCCAGAACCCGGTTGACCTCATGTTTGAACGTCTGGAAGAAAAAGACCCGGAACATTTTGCAGTCAAGCAGTACAAAAAATACAAACTGGCGGCGGGCAAGACCGCAAAAAGCATACTTATCTCATGCGGCGCGAGGTTAGCCCCATTCGACATTAAGGAGCTGCGGGAGCTTATGGAAACCGACGAAATGGAGCTTGACACCATAGGTGACAGAAAGACCGCCCTTTTCGTGATTATCAGCGACACCGACGACACCTTTAACTTTGTCGTGAGTATTCTCTACACACAGCTATTCAACCTCTTGTGCGACAAAGCAGATGATGAATACGGCGGGCGGCTTCCCGTCCATGTACGGTGCTTACTTGATGAATTTGCGAATATCGGGCAAATCCCCAAATTTGAGAAACTAATCGCAACCATACGGAGCCGGGAAATCTCCGCGTCAATCATCTTGCAGAGCCAGTCACAGCTAAAGGCAATCTACAAGGACAACGCCGATACCATAGTCGGCAACTGCGACACCACGCTTTTCTTGGGCGGCAAGGAAAAAACCACGCTCAAAGAAATATCGGAGATTTTAGGCAAGGAAACGATAGACAGCTTCAACACTTCCGAAACAAGGGGGCGGGAGCTTTCGCATGGGCTGAACTATCAGAAATTGGGAAAGCAGCTTATGACGGAAGATGAAATCGCAGTCATGGACGGAGGGAAATGTATCTTGCAGCTACGCGGGGTGCGCCCGTTCTTTTCGGACAAATTCGACATAACGAAACACCCGAAATACAAGTACCTATCCGACGCAGACCCGAAGAACGCCTTTGACATGGAAAAGCACCTTAAACGCCGCCCCGCCATTGTCAAGCCCGACGAGGTTTTTGACTATTACGAGATTGACGCAGCAGACTTACAGGAGGACGCAGACCATGAGGAAACGTAGCGCAGAGGAAAAACAAAAGCAGCTTGAACGGTTTTTAATGAATGTTGCGGAAGCCGCCGACGCTGCATTATGGGAGTATTGGCGGGAAAAGGAAGCGGAACACCGCCGTTTTGCAACGGAGTATGTCACGCGCCGGGGGCTTATCCCTCAACAGTGACAGCATGGCAGACCGCCGGGGAGGGGGGGACAGGGGAAGCTACACTTCCCCTACGCTGCCTTGCGGCAGCTACCCCTTTGTGAACTTGCGGGAAGCGAACACCTTGCTATGCAAGCTATTCACTTCCCGCAAGTCTGAATAATACCCGTCCGGCAGCACAGCGGGACACCGAAAGGAGGAATCGAAGCAATCACATATATCAATATCGGCTACATGATACGCGCCCCTACTTTCCGGCGCAGCACACAGCGGCAGGAGCCGCACCCCCCTACAACTGAATACCGCCGCGCCGCAGAACTTACGCAGCGCGGGGACAGCCGCCTTTACCAGAGGGCGGTTTTTTTATGCGGCGGCATACGCTGACCGCCTTTTGTCCGCTTGCCGGACAGCCGCAGACGCGGCAGAAAGGATTTATTTATGGCATTTTTCAATAGCGCAGTAGACGTTTTGCAGACCCTTGTTGTAGCACTTGGAGCCGGGCTTGGTATCTGGGGCGTTATCAATCTCATGGAGGGCTACGGCAACGACAATCCGGGCGCGAAGAGCCAGGGCATGAAGCAGCTTATGGCGGGCGGCGGCGTTGCCCTTATCGGCATGACCCTTGTACCGCTGCTTTCCGGCTTGTTCGGTTAAGAAGCGCGGGTAAAGGCTTATGCAGAGCATACTTGACGCGATTAACGAATGGATAAAGGAAATCCTCATAGGAGCCATAAACGGTAATCTGTCAACTATGTTCGGGGACGTAAACGAGAAAGTCGGCACTATCGCCGCAGAGGTAGGGCAGACCCCGCAAGGGTGGAACGCAAATATATTCTCCATGATACAGACCCTTAGTGAGAATGTAATCGTACCCATTGCGGGGCTTGTCATTACCTACGTCCTATGCTATGAGCTTATCAGCATGGTAACGGAAAAGAACAATATGCACGACGTTGACACTTCCATGTTCTTCAAGTGGGTGTTCAAGGCGTTTGTGGCAGTCTACCTTGTGACGCACACCTTTGACATCACTATGGCGGTGTTCGATATGGCGCAGCACGTTGTTTCCGGCGCGGCGGGGGTAATCGGCGGCAGCACAGAGATTGATGTTGCCGCCGCCCTTGCTTCCATGCAGGACGGGCTTGACGCTATGGAAATCCCCGAACTGCTCTTACTTGTCATGGAAACAAGCCTTGTGAGCTTGTGCATGAAAATCATGTCCGTACTGATAACCGTTATCCTCTACGGGCGCATGATAGAGATTTACCTTTACTGTTCGGTATCGCCTATCCCGTTTGCAACAATGACGAACCGGGAATGGGGGCAGATAGGAAACAACTACCTCAAATCCCTGTTCGCTATCGGTTTTCAAGGCTTCCTCATTATGATATGCGTCGGCATTTACGCGGTTCTGGTAAACAACATGATAATAGCGGACAATCTGCACAGCGCGATATTCTCCCTTGCAGCCTATACCGTTATCCTCTGTTTCTCCCTGTTCAAATCCGGCGCACTGGCGAAGTCGATATTCTCCGCGCATTAGCGGCGTGTCAAGGGCAGGGTGGAGATTTTCAGAGCGAAGCGGCGAAAATACGACCCGACCTTGACGCGGATAACCCCCATATAATACGGGCGGGCAAAGGGCATAGATTGACCTTTGCCTTGATTACCCTTATGGGAAGTTACAGCAACACCAAACCCAGAGAAAGGAGGTTTTCACTTGGCGTATGTACCCGTACCCAAAGACTTATCCAAAGTCAAGACAAAAGTAGCGTTCAACCTTACCAAACGGCAGATTGTATGTTTTGCGGCGGCTCTCCTGTTCGGCTTGCCGCTTTTCTTTCTGCTCAAAGACAGCACAGGCACAAGCCTTGCGTCTATGGCTATGATTGCCGTCATGCTGCCCTGTTTCCTCTTTGCCATGTATGAGAAGCATGGACAGCCCCTTGAAGTGGTGGTGAAGAACATCATTCAGACGAAATTCATAGCCCCCAAAGAACGACCATACAGGACAGACAACTTTTATTCCGTCTTAGAACGGCAGAGAAAACTTGAAAAGGAGGTATCAGCGATTGCAAAAGGAAACACGAAGAAACAGCGCGGCGGGAAGCGCAAAGCCTAACCCGCCCCGCAAGCTCACCCGCGCCGAGAAAAAGCAGATTGCGGAAATCATCAGACAGGCAAAGGGCGACGGGAAAGCGCACACCGCGCAGCAGACAATCCCTTATATCCAGATGTACCCGGACGGTATCTGCAAGGTTACGGGACGGAAATACTCAAAGACCGTCGCCTTTGAAGATATTAACTATCAGCTTGCACAGGCAGACGACAAGACCGCCATTTTTGAGAACTGGTGCGACTTCCTCAACTACTTTGACGCTTCCGTTTCGGTGCAGCTCTCTTTCATCAATCAGGGGACGCAGCGCGGCGAAGCGGAAAAGGCGGTCAATATCCCGGCACAGGAGGACGCTTTCAATTCTATCCGCACAGAATACCGGGATATGCTGAAAAACCAGCTTGCAAAGGGCAACAACGGGCTTGTCAAAGCAAAATATATCACCTTTGCCATTGAAGCCGACAGTCTGGGCGCGGCGAAATCCCGCCTTGCCCGTATCGAAACGGACGTACTCAACAACTTTAAGCTCTTGGGCGTGTCTGCCCGCCCCATGACAGGCTATGAACGCCTTAAAATGCTGCATGGCATTTTCCACCCGGAGGGCGGGCAGTTTGCCTTTGATTTTTCATGGCTTGCCCCGTCCGGGCTTTCCACAAAGGACTTTATCGCCCCGTCCTCTTTCCGTTTTGGCGAGGGGCGGTATTTCCGCATGGGGCGCAAAATCGGCGCGGTTTCATTCCTTGAAATCCTTGCGCCGGAATTAAACGACCGTATCTTATCTGACATTCTGGACTTGGAAACGGGCGTTATCGTCAATCTGCATATCCACAGTATCGACCAGACCGAAGCCATAAAGACAATCAAGCGGAAAATCACCGACCTTGACAAAATGAAAATCGAAGAACAGAAAAAAGCGGTACGCAGCGGCTACGACATGGATATAATCCCGTCCGACCTTGCCACTTTCGGCAGCGAAGCGAAGAACCTCTTACAGGACTTGCAGAGCCGGAATGAAAGAATGTTCCTCTTGACGTTCCTTGTGGTGAACATGGCAGACACAAAAAGGAAACTGGAAAATGACGTATTCGCGGCGGCGGGCATTGCACAGAAGAACAACTGCGCCTTAACCCGCCTTGACTACCAACAGGAAGCGGGGCTTATGTCCTCTGTACCGCTTGGGGAGAACCTTATCCCCATTCAAAGAGGGCTTACCACGTCAAGCACCGCTATCTTTATCCCCTTTATCACGCAGGAGCTTTTTCAGACGGGCGCGGCTTTGTATTACGGCTTAAACGCCCTGTCTAACAACATGATACTCTGCGACCGCAAGCAGCTAAAGAACCCCAACGGCTTAATCTTGGGTACGCCGGGAAGCGGGAAATCCTTTGCCGCCAAACGGGAAATGACAAACGCTTTCCTCATTACCGACGACGACATAATTATCTGCGACCCGGAAGCAGAGTATTTTTCCCTTGTGCAGCGGCTTGACGGGCAAGTGATACGGTTATCGCCTACGGGCAAGGGCATTGACGGGAAGCCCCAGTATGTGAACCCTATGGATATTAACCTCAATTACAGCGAGGACGACAGCCCCCTTGCGCTGAAATCCGACTTTATCCTCTCCCTCTGCGAGCTTGTCATAGGCGGCAAGGAGGGCTTGCAGCCCGTCGATAAGACCGTCATTGACCGCGCTGTTAGGAACGTGTACCGCCCTTTCCTTGCAGACCCCGACCCGGAGAAAATGCCTATCTTGGGCGACCTCTACAACGAGCTTTTGAAGCAGCCGGAGCCGGAAGCGGCGCGTATCGCGGCGGCGTTGGAGCTTTATGTTTCCGGGAGCCTTAACGTCTTTAACCACAGGACGAATGTAGAGCTTTCAAACCGCCTTGTCTGCTTTGACATCAAGCAGCTTGGGAAGCAGCTCAAAAAATTAGGTATGCTCATTGTGCAGGACCATGTATGGAACCGCGTCACCGTCAACCGGGCAGAAAGGAAATCCACCCGGTATTTTATGGACGAATTTCATCTTCTCTTGAAAGAGGAACAGACCGCCGCCTATTCCGTTGAAATCTGGAAGCGTTTCAGAAAATGGGGCGGCATACCCACAGCAATCACGCAGAACGTCAAAGATTTGCTTGCTTCCCGCGAAGTGGAGAATATCTTTGAAAACTCTGATTTTGTCCTCATGCTCAATCAGGCGGCGGGCGACCGGGCTATCCTTGCAAAGCAGCTCAACATCTCCCCGCAGCAGATGAAGTATGTCACCCACACCGAAGCGGGCGAGGGGCTTATCTTCTACGGGAACGTGGTGCTGCCCTTTGTAGACCGCTTCCCGAAAGACACCGAGCTTTACCGGGTAATGACGACGAAGCCGGAGGAAGTGGGCGAAGCATGAACGGGCTGAAAACTGACACAATCATCAACCGGGACGCGCTCTATGCCTTGCGGGAGCTTCCAGAGGAAAGCGTACACTGTTGCGTCACAAGCCCGCCCTACTATGCGCTTAGGGATTACGGGCTTGATATGCAGATTGGGCGGGAGGACACGCCGGAGCAGTACATTGACAGGCTGACCGAGGTTTTCCGCGAGCTGCGCCGGGTACTGCGTTCTGACGGTACGCTCTGGCTGAATATCGCGGACACCTACTGCGGCACAGGAAATAAAGGCTACCATGCAGACCCGAAGAACCCGAAAGGCAGAAACGGACAGCAGATTGCAAGAAACAACCGCGTTTCCGGCTGCAAACAAAAGGACTTAATCGGTATCCCTTGGCTTTTAGCCTTTGCCCTACGCGCTGACGGGTGGTATTTACGGAGCGACATTATCTGGCAGAAAGAAAACCCCATGCCGGAGAGCGTGAAAGACCGCCCTACCCGCTGCTATGAACATATCTTTCTGCTTACGAAGTCAAAGAAGTATTTTTATGACGCAGCCGCCATAGCCGAGCCGTTAGCCCCCACAACGGCGGCGCGGTACCGCACCGGGCGCAGCGCGGGACAGAAATATGCGGACGAAGTACCCGGACAGGGGAACGTACAGGGGCTTAACCGGGCGCGAAGCGGCAGCTACTACGACGAAGCCCTCATGCCGACCATGCGGAACAGGCGGGACGTGTGGCTTATCAATACCGTTCCCTACAAGGGCGGGCATTTCGCCGCGTTCCCGCCAAAACTTGCCGAAACCTGTATCAAGGCGGGCTGTCCGAAAGGCGGCGTTGTGCTTGACCCCTTTTTCGGCAGCGGCACGACGGGGGCAGCCGCAAAGCAGCTTGACAGGCATTATATAGGCATTGAGATAAACGCCGAGTATTGCGCCCTTGCAAGGGCGCGGATTGGAGGGACAGACACATAAAACAATATAAGGCGCGTGAAAAAGTCACGCAGAAAATGACCCGCGAGGGGGCTGTCGAGGTAAACGCCGCTACCGGGAAAAAGAAACGTATCAGCAAGCGGATAAGGGACGCGGACTTTGCAAAGACCGAAGCCCCACCGCAGCCGGAACAGGCAGCGCAGCCCCTACCGGGCGGCGCAACTTCCCCGCCCTTAACCGACACGCCGCCGCTTCCCCATGCGCCGGGGGCAGAACGGGAACAGGACACCGCAGCAGCCGAGCGCGTCTTGGAACGTATCGACGGGGCGCGTACCAGAAAGGCGAGCAAAAAGGCGGCGAGGAAAGCACAGGCAGAAGCCACAGCAAAAGAAAAATCTTCCCGCTTGCAGTTTACCGACGAGGAACGGGCAACGCCGGAGCTTGAAAGGTATATCCGAAAATCGGACAAAGCAGCCGACCGTCTGGACGCGGCAAAGGCGGCTATCCCCAAAGAAAAGAAACTTGTACGGGAGCGCACCTTTGATGAAGCCACCGGGAAAGGCAAGACCCGCCTACATTTTGAGGAACAGGAAAAGCCCATAGGAAAGAATAAGCCCCACAATAACCCGCTATCCCGCCCCGCACAGGAAGCGGGTATTTTCGTCCACAACAAGATACATTCCGTTGAAAAGGACAATTCCGGCGTTGAGGGGGCGCACAAATCCGAAGAACTGGCAGAGCGCGGCGCAAAGTACGGGGCGCGGAAAGTCAAGGAGGGCTACCACAGCCACAAGCTCAAACCCTACCGGGCGGCGGCAAAGGCAGAGAAAGCGGCGTTCAAGGCGAATGTGGATTTTCAGTACCATAAAGCCCTGCATGACAATCCGCAGATTGCGGGCAATCCCCTTTCCCGCTTCATGCAGAAGCAGCAAATCAAGCGGCAGTATGCAAAGTCGGCAAGGAAAGGCGGCGCAAAAACGGCGCAGAAAGCCGCAGAGAACACCCGCAAGGCGGCAAAAAAGACCGCCGAGGAAACAAAAAAGGCAATCGCTTTTGTAGGGCGGCACCCGGCGGGCGTATGTATCGCCGTTGCCGCGCTACTCTTATTCATCATGGTATCGGCGGGGCTTTCCTCTTGCGGTTCCATGTTCTCCGGCTTGATGAACGGCATACTTGGGACTTCCTACACGTCGGAGGACAGCGACCTTGTGGCGACGGAGAACAATTACGCCGCAAAGGAAAACGAGCTTCAGCAGCAGATTGACAATATCGAAAGCACCCACCCCGGCTATGACGAATACCGCTATGACCTTGACAGTATCGGGCATAACCCCCATGAGTTAGCGTCCTACCTCACCGCCCTTTTACAGACCTACACCCCGCAGAGCGCACAGGCAGAGCTAAATCGCGTCTTTGCCATGCAGTACACTTTGACGCTGACAGAAGAAACGGAAATCCGCTACCGCACAGAAACAAGCACAGACCCGGAAACAGGGGAAACAACCACCGAGGAAGTACCCTACGAGTACCATATCCTCAACGTGAAGCTGACGAACAAGCCCATTTCCGAGATTGCGGAGGAACTTCTAACGCCACAGCAGCTTGAAATGTACCGCGTCTATCTGGAAACAAGCGGAAACAAACCGCTGATTTTCGGCGGCGGCTCCCCCGATATGGGCGCGTCCGAGGATTTAAGCGGCGTACAGCTTGTAAACGGCACACGCCCCGGCAACACCGCCGTTGTAGACCTTGCGAAGCGGCAAGTCGGCAACGTGGGCGGGCGACCCTTTTGGAGCTGGTACGGATTTAACAGCCGCGTGGAATGGTGCGCCTGTTTCGTTTCATGGTGCTACAATCAAGCCGGAAAGAGCGAGCCGCGCTTTGCCGGGTGCCAGTCACAGGGCGTACCCTGGTTCCAGTCACGCGGGCAATGGGGCGCGAGGGGCTATGAGAATATCGCCCCCGGCGACGCTATCTTTTTCGACTGGGACGGGGACGGGAGCGCAGACCATGTGGGGCTTGTTATCGGAACGGACGGGGAGCGCGTCTATACCGTCGAGGGCAATTCCGGCGACGCCTGCAAGATAAAGAGCTACCCCGTCAATTACTCCTGTATCAAAGGCTATGGGCTGATGAACTGGAATTAACATATTTTTGAGCAAAGAAAGGAGAAATTTATTGATGGCTATGAACAAAATTGAACGTATCGACAAAGAGATTGCAAAGACCCGCGAGAAAATCACCGAGTACCAGAACAGATTAAGGGGGCTTGAAGCGCAGAAAACCGAAGCGGAAAACCTGCAAATCGTACAGCTTGTGCGCTCCATGCGCCTTTCCCCGCATGAGCTTTCCGCTATGCTTTCCGGCGGCGGTATTCCGGGCATGGAAGCCGCGCCGGGCTACCCCGCAGAACCCGCAGACCACGACACCGAAGAAATGGAGGACACCGAGAATGAATAAGAAAATCCTTAGAACCTTGACCGCACTCTGCGCCGCCCTCATGCTGACGGGCGGCTTTTCCGTCACCGCCTTTGCACAGACCCCGGAGGGACAGGACGCGACCGACGACAGCGGCGTTGTCTATGAGGAACCCGAAAAGGAAGAACCCCTTACCCCGGACGGGAACGCGACCCTTGTAGACGATTTCGGCGGCAACAAGCAGCTTATCACAGTGACGACCAAAAACGGCAATTACTTTTATATCCTTATCGACCGGGACGACGAGGGCGAGGACACCGTACATTTCCTTAATCAAGTGGACGAAGCCGACCTTATGGCACTCATGGAGGACGGAAGCACCGAAGCAGCCCCGCCCGCCGTTTGCAGTTGCACCGATAAATGCGAAGCCGGAAAGGTAAATGTGAGCTGCCCTGTCTGCAAGGACAACATGACCGCTTGCAGCGGCAAGGAAGCGGAGCCGGAAACCGAGAAACCAACAGAGCAGCCCAAAGAGAAAGGCAATACAGGCGGGCTTGTGCTTTTCCTTGTCGTGGCACTTCTTGGCGGCGGGGGCGCGTTCTATTATTTTAAGTTTATGAAGCCAAAGCAGAACGTCAAGGGCGACACCGACCTTGAAGATTTCGATTTTGACGATTACGACGAGGACGAGGGGGACGGGCTTTCTGATGAAGAACAGGAGGACGAGGAAGCATGACGCTTTTTACCGAAAACCCTTTAGAAAAAATGATGGTACAAAGACCCACCGGGCGGCGTGACAGTGCGCCGCCCGTTCCAAAATCCCCGGCGTGTATGCGTTGCCCTTATAAGGCGCAATCCCCCTGTATCGGCTATTGTCTGAAACAGGCACAGGAGAAGAAGCACACCGCGCCGGAACGCTGAAAGGAGGATTTTTTCATGGCATTTAGACTTGTGATTGCAGAAAAGCCGAGCGTGGCGCAGACTATCGCCGCCGCGCTTGGCATTAAGGGGAAACAGGACGGGTATATCGAGGGCGGCGGCTACCTCATTTCATGGTGCGTCGGGCATTTGGTACAGCTTGCGGAAGCTGCCGCCTACGGGGAGCAATATAAAAAATGGAGTTTTGACAGCTTACCCATTCTGCCGGAGGAATGGCAGTACGCCGTTGACCCGGACAAGGGGAAGCAATTCAAAACCATTAAAGAGCTTATGCACCGCGCCGACGTTTCCGAAGTGGTAAATGCGTGTGACGCGGGGCGCGAGGGTGAATTGATTTTCCGCTTTGTCTACGAAGTGGCGGGCTGCAAGAAGCCCATGCGCCGCTTGTGGATTTCTTCAATGGAGGACGGGGCGATTAAGGCGGGCTTTGCTTCCCTCAAAGACGGGCGGGACTATGGCGCGCTCTTTGCGTCCGCCCTCTGCCGCGCAAAGGCTGACTGGCTTATCGGCATTAACGCCACCCGGCTTTTCTCCTGCCTGTATGGAAAGACCTTGAACGTGGGGCGCGTCCAGACCCCGACCTTAAAAATGCTCACCGACCGGGACGCGGCTATCTCCCATTTCCAGAAAGAAAAATATTATCATGTTCGCCTTGATTTATCCGGCGCGGACGCGGCAAGCGAAAGGATTTCGGACAAGGCAGAAGCCGACGCGCTGAAAGGGGCTTGCGAAGCGGGAAAGGCGGTATGCGTTTCCCTTACCAGAGAGAAGAAAACCGCAGCCCCGCCAAAGCTCTTTGACCTTACCTCTTTGCAGCGGGAAACGAACCGCATTTTCGGTTACACCGCAAAGCAGACCCTTGACCTTGCACAATCCCTTTATGAAAAGCGGCTCCTTACTTATCCGAGGACGGACAGCAGCTTTCTTACTGACGACATGGGCGGCACCGCAGCGGACATTATCGCGCTGCTTTGCGAAAAGCTCCCCTTTATGGCGGGCGCGGACTTCACGCCGGAGATTGCAAAGGTATTAGACAGCAAGAAAGTATCAGACCACCACGCAATCATTCCCACTATGGAGCTTGCAAAGGCTGACCCGGACGCGCTGCCGGAAAGCGAGAAGAATATCCTTACCCTTGCGGGGGCGCGTCTGCTTTTTGCCACCGCCGAGCCGCATATTTATGAAGCGGTTACGGCGGTTTTCTCATGCGCCGGGACAGACTTCACCGCAAGGGGAAAGACCGTACTTGCGGAGGGTTGGAAAGAGCTTGAACGCAGATACCGGGCGACGCTGAAAGATAAGCCCGAAGCAGAGGACGGGGAAAATGAGGGCGTGACGCTGCCGGAGCTTTCCGAGGGACAGAACTTTCCTAACCCCGCCGCAAAAGTAACGGAGCATACCACAACGCCGCCGAAGCCCCACAGCGAAGCGTCGCTTCTCTCTGCTATGGAGCGAGCCGGGAACGGGGACACCGACCCGGACGCGGAACGCCGGGGGCTTGGCACTCCCGCCACCCGCGCCGCCGTCATTGAAAAACTGGTAAAGGGCGGCTTTGCAGAGCGCAAGGGGAAGCAGCTTATCCCCACGCAGAACGGAGCCGCCCTTATATCAGTCTTGCCGGATATGCTCACTTCCCCGCAGCTTACCGCAGAATGGGAAAACAATCTGACGCAGATAGCAAAGGGAGCCGCAGACCCCGGCGAATTTCTGTCCGGCATTGAAGCTATGGCGCGGGAGCTTGTGCAGACACACGCCGCAGCACTGGACGGGAAAAAGGATTTGTTCCGGGAGGAAAAGCCCTCTGTCGGCAAATGCCCCCGTTGCGGTTCCCCCGTCCATGAGGGGAAGAAAAACTATTATTGCAGCAACAAAGAATGTGCCTTTGTCATGTGGAAGAATGACCGCTTTTTCGAGGAACGCAAGACCGCTTTTTCCGCGAAGATTGCCGCCGCGCTCCTTAAATCCGGCAAAGTGAATGTGAAGAAGCTCTATTCCCCGAAAACAGGCAAGACCTATGACGGAACTATCGTTCTGGCTGACACTGGCGGGAAATACGTCAACTACCGTATCGAAGTACAGAAGAACTAAAAACTTGAATAGCAAGCATAGGAAGCGGGTACCCACTTCCGTAAATCCCTGTCCTGCCGCTGACGCGCCGGACGGGGATTTTGCTTGTTGGGAAGTTTCCCAAACCCTCTAAAAAAATGAAAAAATTGTTGGCATAACGCACAGCCCACCGTAGTACGGGGCGAACCCCAAAAGCGCGGCGGTGCGCCGCCATTTCAGAAAGGAGCGAATGAATGGAAAAGAAAAAAGGTTACTCCATGTTTGAGCGTGACAAGTTAGACCCGGCTGACAGTATGCGGATAGAGCGAAATATTTATTTTGAGGAACAGACCGCTGACCTTTCCGGGCTTACCGCCCTGCCCTTAGAACAGTTACAGGCATTGCGGGAAGAATACGCGGCGGCTGAACAGGCAGCTTTTGAAGCCTTGCAAGAACAGGCGGCGGCATGGGACGAACAGGCGGGAAAGACCCTTGCCATTGACAAAGCCATTGAGTATGTGAGGACACCCGAAGCTACGCATACCGCGAACCAGTGGGAAGCTACGGACTACGGGAAGCACATCAGCAACCGCGTCTACCAAATGCGCTACCACATATCCGAGAATACCCGGTATGACAGGGAAAAAGAGAAATCCATTCCCTATTCGTGGACGCTTTCATGGAGTATTTACACCAACAGCCCCCACAATTACGGACAGGCAAAAATCGCCGGACAGGAAAGGAAAGTCTTTGCAGACAAGGCAGCTATGGAAAAATATCTGAATGGGCGTATCAAAGCCTATCAGCATTTATTCACCGAGGTATCGCCGCCTATCCCGCCAGAGTATGCAGAGCATTTCAAAGTAAACGGGCAGCTTTTACCGGGCTATGCTATCGAGGGCGAGGAACGGGCGCAGCCTACCGCTGAAAAAGCAGCCCCCACCACAGCAGAGCCGCCACAGGACACCGAACAGAGAAAGGAGCGTGAAACCATAAACGAGCAGTTTTCAATTCTTATCGACAGCCGCAGCCGCTTTGAAACAGGCAAACCGGGCGGCGTGTGGCTTCCCATGCCGACCACAACAGAGCAGCTTCATGCGGCTATGGAAAGCGTCGGCATTACCGCAGACAATCCGCAGGATTTTTTCATCAACGGGTATTCTTCTACGGAGGACTGCCCCTTTGACTTGCCGCTTTCCGTTATCCAAAGCGCAAGCATGGACGAGCTGAATTATTTTGGAAAACTTCTGGAAATGCAGAGTGACGGGGACAAGGATAAATTTGCGGCGGCGGTTACACATGGCGAGTATGCCGGAAGCATGAAAGACCTTATCAACCTTGCACAAAACCTTGACTGTTACTGGCTCTATCCCACTGTCCGCAGCGAAGAAGATTACGGTTATTATCTTATCGACGAACTGGACGAGCTGGAGCTTCCCGAAGAAGCAAAGAAATATTTCAAGTATGAAGAATACGGGCGGGACGCAGTTAGCAAGGATAAGGGGCAGTTTACCGAACAGGGCTATATCTATAACAATCAGAACACCTTTACCGAATGGTATCGGGGAACGGAAAACGAGATACCCAAAGAATACCGCGTTATGAGCTTCCCACAGCCGGAACGCGGCGGACAGGACAAGACCTTTATGGACGCAGCCGCCACAGAGCAGACCGCCCGAACCGCCGCAGAGCAGCCACAGGAGCCGCACCCGGTTATCCCTATCGTGCTGACAGCCGGGAAGCCCGCCGAGAAATTAAAAGAGATTACCGACCGTCTGGAACAGGGCATTACGGAACTCTTTGACAGCGAGCGTTACAAGGAATATCTGAAAGTCATGTCAAAATTCCATAATTACAGCTTCCGAAACACCGTCCTTATCGCCATGCAGAAGCCGGACGCTTCCCTTTTGGCGGGCTTTTCCGCTTGGAAGAACAACTTTGAGCGAAATGTGATGAGAGGGCAAAAGGGAATTAAAATCATTGCCCCGTCGCCCTATAAAATCAAACAGGAAATGCAGAAAATCGACCCGCACACGCAGAAGCCCATAATCGGCAAGGACGGAAAGCCCGTCACCGAGGAAAAGGAAATCACCATACCCGCCTACAAGGTGGTATCCGTCTTTGACGTTTCCCAGACCGAGGGAAAGGAACTGCCGGACATTGCCGTTGACGAACTGACAGGCGACGTTGACCGCTATAAGGACTTTTTCGCAGCCCTTGAAAAGACTTCCCCCGTTCCTATCGCCTTTGAGAATATCGAGGGCGGCTCTCATGGCTACTACCACTTGGAGGACAAGCGCATTGCTATCAACGAGGGCATGAGCGAATTACAGACCTTAAAGACCGCCATTCACGAAATCGCCCATGCGAAGCTGCACGACATTGACCTCAACGCGCCAAAGGACGAGCAACCCCGCGTTGACCGCCGCACCCGCGAAGTCGAAGCGGAAAGCGTCGCCTATACCGTCTGCCAACATTACGGGCTTGACACGTCGGACTATTCTTTCGGCTATGTCGCCGGGTGGAGCAGCGGGCGGGAGCTGTCCGAGCTGAAAAGCTCCCTTGAAACGATACGCAGCGCAGCCGCCGAGATTATCAATTCCATAGACGCGAATTTTGCGGAGCTGCAAAAGGCACAGGACAAGGAGCAGACCGCCGGACAGGAGCAGCCCACCAGAGAGGGACAAGAAGCCGCGCCACAGCCGGAAGCCCCGAAAAAAGCAGATACAGCCGGGAAAGAAAAGCCGGAAGCAGCCCCGAAAGAAGCCTTTACCCCGGAAACGATTTACAGAGTGCGCCGGAACCCTTACAGCGACAGCCGGGAAAACAGCCACCTCTTGCAAGCCTATGTGACACAGGAGAACGGGCGGGCGAAAATGGGCGACGTGCTTTATACGGGAACGCCGGAGAAATGCCGCGAGCTTATGGGGCAGCTCAAAAGCGGCGAGCTGACCGAGGGCGACGTAAAGCAGCTTTACGCAAAGGCACAGGAAACGGCGCAGACCACCGGACAGGACAAGGACACCTTTTCCATTTACCAGATAAAGGGCGGGGACGAAACAAGGGACTTCCGCTTTGAGCCTTACGACCGCCTGCAGGCGGCGGGAAATGTGGTTGATAAAGCGAACTATGAGCTTGTCTATTCCGCGCCCCTTGCGCCGGAAACTTCCCTTGAAGATATTTATACCCGCTTCAATATCGACCACCCAAAAGATTTTAAGGGACACAGCCTTTCCGTTTCGGACGTGGTAGTGCTTCATCAGAACGGACAGGACACCGCGCATTACGTTGACAGCGTAGGCTTCCGGCAAGTGCCGGAGTTTTTACAGGAGCAGAAGCAGCTTACCCCGGACGAGCTGACAACGGGCGAAACAATCCAGACACCGAGGGGGACTTTCCATGTGACCGCCATGAGCCGGGAGCAGATAGAAGCCGCCGGATATGGCTTTCACCACCAGTCGGACGACGGAAAGTATCTGATTATGGGGAACGGGACGCGGGCGTTTGCTGTTGCCGCAGAGCAGCCGGAAAAGGCAAACCCCTTGAAGCATATCGAGGACACCGTAGAGCAGAACGACAACAACTTTGACGGTATCATCAACAACACCCCTACCGTTGACGAACTGGAAGCAAAGGTTAAGGCGGGAGAAACAATTTCCCTTGTTGACCTGGCTAACGCGGTCAAAGCCGACAAAGAGCGCGGCAAGGAAGCGAAGCCGGAAAAGAAGCCCTCTATCCGGGCGCAGCTTAGGGCTGACAAGGAAAAGGCGCAGAAGAAAAACGCAAAGCAGAAATTACAGGATTTGGAAAGGAGCTGACCCATGCCGAAACAGAGTAAATTTGAGAACGTGGATTTGTTCGCTTCCCTCAATGCGGTTATGAAGCAGAACACAGGCTTTTACCAGAGCGACTTGGAGATTGACAAGGAGATTATCGCAAAGGCGGCGGCAAGCCCCCGCAAGGAGGACAAGACCCTTTTGTGGTTCTGCCGCCCGTCCGGGACGCATTGCTTCCGGGAGCGCGACGTTTTCCTCAAAGACACCGCGCCCCACAACACATGGCGTTTCTACATGGAGCAGACGAGCGACCGCGTCCTTGCCTATGCAATCGAGCTAACGGGGACGGAGCGCGGGAAAATCAAGGGCAATCTGTACGAACTGGACTACGCTAAACATTATGAGCGCGTCAAGGAAAAGGAGCTGCCCGCCGATACGGTGAAGCTGATTTATGAGCATGGGGAACGGGAGATACCCGCCGGACAGTTTTTCAACGGCAATCCCGATTATGAGCTTGGAAAGTTTGAACGCTTTGAAGCCGTACCCAACGACCCGGACGCGCTGCAATCGCTCTTACAGGAAGAACGGCGCAGCCGGGAGCAGCTTCCGCCGGGGGATTTCAAGGCGCATATCGCCGCATTGCGGGACGGGCTGATTGAAACGGAAGCGCGGCGCATTGTACGGGAAATGAAGCGGCACGACACGCCGAACAGCCCCAACAAGACCCATTTCATGGTAGAGCTTTCCCCGGCGTTCATGCAGCTTGCAGCCACAAAGGACACTGACCGCCTTTTCTCCATGCTGCCCTACAAGACCCTTGCCTTTTCCAAAATCGAGGGCAGACATGGGACGTATGCGCTGATTGACAAGGGGGAGAACCGGGACAGGAAGATAAGGAAGCCCCGCCCCTCTATCCGGGCGCAGCTTAAAGCAGACAAGGCAAAGACCGCCCCGAAAAAGGCGGCGGCAAAAACAAAAAATCACGATATGGAGGTATGAGCATGATTAGACTGACTGTTGAAGAAACAAACCTTTTGAGCATTTACAACGAGGGCGGCAAGCGGGCTTTGATTGAGAATGTCAACGCCGCGCTGCCCTACATGGACGCGGATATGCGGGAGCTTGCAAAGCGCACCCTTTCCAAAGTGGACGCTTTGACCGAAGCGGAATTTGCAGAGCTTCCCATTTACGCCGCTGATGAAGTATGAACGGGGTTAAGCGGCTGACGCCGCCCCAGAGCCGGAAAGTCAACGCCCTTGTGCGCCGGACGTGCTGCAATTATGATAACGGGAACTGTATCTTACTGGACGACGGGGACGAGTGCGTTTGTCCGCAGCTCATTTCCTATTCGCTTCTCTGCAAGTGGTTCCGGGCTGCGGTGCTTCCCGCCGACAGGCTACTCTATGCGGAGCTTTACCAGACAGGGGACAAGAAGAAGTGTACCGAGTGCGGCGCGTTCTTTGCGTCAACCTCTAACAGTGTCAAATACTGCCCCGTCTGCCGGAAGCGTATCACCCGCAGACAAGCTGCCGAGCGCATGAGGAAAAGACGCACCCCTGTTACGCAGTAGGTGCGGAAAATCCCTTGATTTACAGGGCTTTCCGGGCGTGAAAATCGGATAGGCGATACTTTATACCTTTACCCCCGAAAATGGCGTTCTACTGCGTAACATTCACGAAAACAGCACCCATAAAAAGACAGGGCGCGGAAGTCATATACTGGCTTCCGCGCCCTGTTCTTTTTTTGCCTATCTGACATTTCCCTTTTCCATTTCTTCAAGCGGGAACTGCGGGAGGGCTTCTATCAGCTTCTTTGTGATAGACTGGCGCATATCTTCGTTGATTTCCTGTTTCGTGCTTCCGTCTGGCTGTCTGACCGCTACCGTCGATAGCCTGTCGATTTCGTCCTTGTAGCAATCCACGACTTTCTCCACCGCCCATTTCTCCCCGGCAACGGCGGCGCGTATGGTTTCATATTCCGGCATTTTCTGGTTTTCCATGCTCAACGCTCCTCTGCTTTTTGATAGCCCTATCATAGCACAGCGGCGGGGATTTTGCTATCCTTATCCGCGTTCTGTTTCCTTTTCCCGTTCCGGCTGTCTGTCTGCCTGTAAAATGCTGTCAATGTTCTGCTTGATAATATCATATTCCCGGACTTTCTTTTTCAATTTTCCATAGTCGGCGTAAAGGGCTTCTTTCTGCGCTTGGAGGGCTTCATACTCCGATTGCAGCGCGGCGAGGTTCGGGAGCTTCGCAATGCCCGCCGCTTTCAGTGACCTTACGGCGGCTTCATGGAGGATAATTGCCTGTTCCTGTCCGGCGCGGTACTTCTCCCTGTTCCTTGCCTTGCGGTATGCGTCATAGACAGGCTTTGTCTTTTGATAGGTGGAAACATTCTTGATAAGCACCGCCATTTCCGCAAGCCGCTTTTCGGCGTTCTTCAATGCGTCTGCCGCCTGTCCGCTTTCCGCTGCCATTTCCTCAATCCGGCTGACTAAATCCGCGTACTGCTCAATCTTATGTTCCGTCAAGAAATTCATTGTTTTAGCTGCCTGTTTCAGATTGTGGATTTTCGCCCACTGTTCATAGCCCTTACTCTGCGCTGCCTTGATACTGTTCTCAATGTCGATAAGCAGCGACACGCCGCGCTGCTCTCTGGGAGCTTTCGCCACCTTTGTCCGTCTGCCCGCTATCCGTTCCCTTACGGCTTCCTCTGTATAGTCTGCGCCGAGGGTTTTAAGGCGGGTGAAGCGTTCCTGTCCGGGGGCGCGGCATGATACATATTTCCCCGGCTTTATCTCATAGCCCGCCGCCTGTAACCGCGTTAGCAATTCCTCAAAACTGGAAACTTGGGGGATAAGCGCGTCAACAGTGGTTTTCAGCTTGCCTTTCCAACTTGTACCCGTCTTTTCTGCCTGGTACTCCGCATAGCTCTTTCCCTTGCTGCCCTTGCCGGGGACGACAACGGACAAGCCATTTTCCCGGCACAGCTTGTCGCTCATGTTCCGTATGCCGTAATAGCTCCTTTTGTTGGAATTGTATTTATGGTGGTCTACAAAGTTCACCGCGCAAAAAATGATATGGTTATGGACGTGTCCTTTGTCAATGTGCGTCGTGAGTACATACTCATGCTGCCCCTTTGTTACCGCGTCGGCAAGCTGCTTTCCGATTTCATGGGCTTTCTGATAATCGACTTCCCCCGGCTCAAAGGACTGTATCAGATGAAAGGCTAAATTGTTCCCCTTTTGGAGTGCTTGCGACAGGGTATATTCAAACTCAATATCTGCCGTTTCATAGGAGCAACCGAAAGAGGACACAAGCATTTTCCCGTCCGTCTTGTCCGGGTTTTCGATATAGTCAAGGGCTTTGCTTAGAGTGCTTTTAATAGGCTTAATCTTTGTAACCGCCATATCTCCGCAAGCACCCCCTTTATTTCCTCTATGTCCTCTTGGTATGCGTTCCCCGTCGCGTTTACGCGGCGTGCTATCTGGTTGACGTTGACACCGATTTTCTGTATCTCTGCGGTCATAGCCTTTATATCGGCGTGGTCTATCTGAATGATATACCCGTCAATGGCAATCTTCCGCAGATACGCCGCCATGTTCCGGGTGGGTACGAGCTTCATTTTTTCCAGTATTAAATCCCGTTCCGCTTCCGTCACTCTGAATTTGATTTGCACTGTCCTTTTGCGTCCGTCCATGTGTTCGCTCCTTTCCTTTCCGTTCCGAGGGTTTGGGACACTTCCCAACAAGCAATTTTCAACCGACGCGCCGCAGCGCGGGAGGGCGAAAATACGGAAGTGGTACCCGCTTCCTATGCTTGCTACGAATGTTTTTATCCTTTAGGCTCTTATCACCTACTACGGAGAAAAAGCGATTTTGCCAAACTTACGCAAAAGAAAAACGCTGCAACCTCAAAAAAGATTACAACGCTTTCTAAATCCTGTTCAGTTTTAAGTCGGACATTCCTATTCGCCCTCTTTTTCGACTTCGGAAATCTCCTTTGCCGTTGCGGTTACAATCCGTATGCCTGTATCGCTCATACCGTCAAGAAGCGCGTCAAGCTGCCGCCGCTGCGTGTTCTTCTCCGGCGGCGTTTCTAAAAGGAATTGGTCTACGGATATATGGTAACGCTGTATCAGCTCAAAGAATATCTGTAAACTTGGGTGCTGCCCCTTGTTCTCAATGTTCGCAAGGTAGCGCGGCGAGATAAACATTTCGTCGCCTACTTTCTTGCGGCTCTCCTTGCATCCCTCACGCGCTGCCTTTATCGCTGCCCCAAAAGCCTTAAAGTCGTATCGTGGTACTGGTCTTTTTGCCATAGTTATTCACCCTATTACATTTTACTGTTCCCCTTTCTTCTTGGATATGTCTACGTAGTTCTATCAGTTAGCCAAAATAATTCATATATATATATGTTGACAACAAGCTGCTTTTGTATATAATATTATATAAAAGGGGGGGAATGTTTATGTTACATAGCATGCGTATTCGATAAGCATTGAAATCAAAAAAGATTTTTCCCATTTTCAATATGGGCTTTTTTGTCATGCTTATTTTGCGTATGCTATACAACAAAACTAACGACGTATAGACATAGTATAAAAACTATGCCTTAATTTTGTTGTAGTATTATATGTATAAATGCAGGTCAATGCTCATGTTGAGAATTGACCTGCATTTTTTTGCGCAAAAGGAGAAATATTATGCTTGAAAAATATTGGATAAAATGTCCAATTTGTAACGGAAAGACGAGGGTTCAAGTATTTTATAATACGGTATTAAGAAATTTTCCTCTTTTCTGCCCTAAATGTAAATTAACGCATATCGTTGATGTTGAAAAACTAGAAATCATAATCAAAAACTCTGAAAAACAAACTTTTTAATTTTGAAAAGGAAGGATATTTAAATGAAACACTTACCTAAAAGTACACCTACGGAAATATTGAATGACCCATACGGATTTACTTACAAAGAAATGTCGGAAGTAATTGGAGAGGATAAAGCAAGAGCCTTATATACGGAATTGTATAAACAGCCATTTCACAAAGAAAATCTATCAATATCAACAAAAAAAGTCTATAAAAGTAGCGATACTGAAAAGTATGTTTATGAATTGAAAGATAACAGGTATATTGAAACGGTTTTTATTAAACGGCGAGATGGTGGGACTGTTTGCGTAAGTACGCAAGTTGGTTGTTCTGTTGGCTGTATTTTTTGTGAGTCCGGACGCAATGGTTTTGTTCGTAATCTAACACCGTCTGAAATTGTGCAGCAGGTTGTATTGATACGTCAAAAAGTAAATCGTATCGTTTTTATGGGAATGGGAGAACCTTTATTCAATTACGACAACTTGATTGCAGCAATCCATATTCTTCGAGATAGAAATGGACTTAACTTTCCAACCGACGGCATTACCGTATCAACAGTTGGTCCAGTTAATCAATTAAAAAAATTGCGCGAAGAACATCTAAAAATTCAGTTGACAATATCTTTACATGCAGCAACACAGGCTGCGAGAAACTGTATCATTCCTCATATGCACATGTACGCTATTGAAGATGTTGTTAAGCAAGCATTGTCCTATTCTCAAAGGCATAATCGAAAAGTGGTATTTGCGTATTTGCTTTTACCAGGTATAAATGACCGTTCCTCAGATATAAGGCAACTTGCAAAATGGTTTAAGGGCAAAAATGTTATGATTAACGTGCTGCAATACAACCCGACGAGTAATTCAAAAATTAGAGCACCACAAAAACAAGAAATGGTTGCGTTCAAACATCAATTAGAGCAAACAGGACTTGAAGTTACCATGAGAGTTTCTCATGGTAGAGAGATTAAAGCAGCTTGTGGACAGTTAGCTAATACATATAATAAAGCCAAAAAACAACAGAAATAATTTAATTAAAAGAGCCAGACGCACAGACGCAGAGCCGATAATATGCAGTTTGAAATACTGCTGTTATCGGCTCTTTTTTGATTTTAATTTGTGCCCCTAATAACCATATTGGAGCAAAATCAGAACTGTTGCTTGTCGTTCTTTGATTTCCGCAGCAGCTTTGAAAAATCAAAGCCGCCGTTTCTTTTTATCTTCTAATGAAATGACGCGGTATCACTGTTGAAATCGGCGGCTAAAGGAGGTAGCCGCCATGAAGCAAAAAGCATATCGACAAAATCCGACAGTTATTGACTTATCAAAAAAAGCCCGCCCACCACCGGGGGAAACTACGCTTATATATATGAACTGTCTAATCATCTGGATACTGCTTACAATGCCTATGCGCCCGTCCGGGCTTTTCGGACGGGCGCATTTTGTACGTTCAAAAAATTTTTGAAGAAATTTCAAAAAATCTTCGGCGTTTTTGAAAAACGCCGTATTGCCCCGCGAAAAGGGGGGAAGCACCACCAACTTTCCAACGAGAAAGGAGGTGAGAATGTGGAACCTAATAGCAGGGAGTTTTACAAACAGTGTGCTTTTCAGAAGTTTTGTAATACGGTATTGCACAATGAAGCTTGCGACACCCATAGAGAACTTCGCAGACACAAGGCAAAGGAAGTGACCTTTTCCGACATGACCTTAGACGAAGCGCGGCAGCTTCATACGTTTGATGAATATTTCAAACGTGAAGCCGCCGAAACCGTCTTTGAGAAAGCCGGGAAGAAAATCACGCCAAAGCTGCTTCTTGAAGCAATCCGTACTTTGCCGGAAGAAAAGCGCAAAGCCATATTGCTGTATTACTTCGAGGGAATGAACGATACCGAGATTGCGGAGCTGTTCAACACGTCGAGAAGCACGATACAGTACAGGCGGACAAGCTCTTTTGAGAAATTAAGAAAATATCTGGAGGAAAATGCTGATGAATGGGACGAATGGTAACGAACCCGGCTACCCGGAAAATGCCCTTGTTCCTTATCCTGTCATTGTGGCAGCGACAAAGGGCGACCCGGACGCCATGAAGATTGTCTTGCAGCATTTCAGCGGCTACATAGCCCGCCTCTCCATGCGGAAGCTGTACGACGAGCGCGGGAACGTCTATTTTGGCGTAGACCACGACATTCGGGAACGGCTGCAAGCAAAACTGATGATGGCTGTCCTCACCTTTAAGGCAGAGGAATAAACCGCAGCGGCGGCGGGACGCTTTCTCTCTCCCCCTTTTCCGTTCCGCTGCTGACGCGGCAGCAAAGCCATTCTGAACCTTGACAAAGAAAGCGGCGCAAGATAACGGCGGCGCAGCATAGGGCAAATCGGATACGTTCCTTTTGCGCCGAGCCATACGGCGGGTGCGCCATGACGCTATCCGGGTGAGGTTATCCCCGCCCGGACAGCCGAGCGACCAACACCGCGCCGGAAAGCAAGTGTAGCGGCTTGCGGGCGACGACACGCAGAATATACAATGATACTTCCTTACAGCCACAGTCCGAGCGTTAAGAGCGTCGCAGGCAATGGGTAGGGCGGCATGAGAACCATGCCGGGGTGAAATTCCCATGAGGTTATGCTAATAACCGTCCGATTAAAGCCTTTGTTTTATTGAATAGTGGACTTGCTGCTATTCATAGACTATATTATATGTTTGCGAAAGAAAGGGGGATTTTCTTTGACGCAAAACCAAACGCCCGTTACCACAACGGAGCATAAAATAGGAAAAGTTACTTACCTTGTATGTTCGTCCGCAAGTGAACGCGCAACGGACACACTGGATAAAAAGATAAAAAAACTCATTCGCAAAGACATGGAACTGAACCCCGCAAACGCCCGGAAATAGGGCGTTTCTTCACATTTTATACATGACACAGGCAGCGGTATGTGGTATAATATAGACAGTACAAATACCATGCTTGTCTGTCGTCGGAAAGGAGGACAAAATGTTACAGACAGACAAGATTACCGCTTTATATTGCAGATTGAGCCAGGAAGATATGCAAGCCGGGGAAAGCGAGAGCATACAGAACCAAAAACTGATTTTACAAAAGTATGCTGACGAACACCACTTTTTCAACACGCGCTTTTTCGTAGACGACGGATTTTCCGGCGTGAGCTTTGAGCGTGAGGGGCTTCAAGCCATGCTGCATGAGGTTGAAGCCGGGAACGTGGCGACCGTCATAACAAAAGACCTTTCCCGTCTGGGACGTAATTATCTGAAAACCGGGGAGCTGATAGAGATTGTCTTTCCCGAATATGAAGTGCGCTACATTGCCATTAACGACGGTGTAGACACAGCAAGGGAAGATAACGAGTTTACCCCTCTGCGGAACTGGTTCAACGAGTTTTACGCCCGCGACACCTCAAAGAAAATCCGGGCTGTCAAACAGGCAAAGGCGCAGAAAGGCGAGCGCGTCAACGGCGAAGCTCCTTACGGCTACCTTATCGACCCGGATAACCGCAATCATCTGATACCCGACCCGGAAACGGCGCACGTCGTAAAACAGATTTTTGCAATGTATGTACGGGGCGACCGTATGTGTGAAATCCAGAACTGGCTGCGGGACAATGAAATACTGACCGTCGGGGAACTGCGCTACCGCAGGACAGGGAGCAAACGCCACCCCCGCCCACAGCTCAACGCATGGTACAACTGGCCGGATAAGACGCTGTACGACATTCTGACAAGGAAAGAATATTTAGGGCATACCATAACCGGGAAAACCTACAAGGTATCTTATAAGTCGAAAAAGACGAAAAAGAACCCGGAGGAAAAAAGGTATTTCTTCCCCAACACTCACGAACCTTTGATTGATGAAGAAACCTTTGAACTTGCACAGAAGCGGATTGCCACCCGGCAACGCCCGACAAAGGTTGATGAAATTGACCTGTTTTCCGGGCTGCTCTTTTGCGGGGACTGCGGCTACAAAATGTATGCAGTACGCGGAGCCGGGACGCTTGAACGGAAACACGCCTACACTTGCGGCAACTACCGCAACCGGGCAAGAAATGATATGCTCTGCACTACGCATTATATCCGCAAAAGCGTATTGAAAGAACTTGTCCTTGCAGACTTGCAGCGAGTAACGTCTTATGTGAAAGAGCATGAACAGGAGTTTATCGAAACAGCCAACGAGTGCAGCGCAAAGGCAGTACAAAAGACGCTGACACAGCAGCGGAAAGAGCTTGACAAGGCGCAGAACCGTATTAACGAGCTGAACATCTTATTCCGCAAGCTCTACGAGGACAACGCTTTAGGGAAACTTTCAGATGAACAATTTGCTTTTCTGACTTCCGGCTATGATGAAGAAAAAAAGACGCTGACCCGGAGGATTGCGGAGCTGTCACAGGAAATCGACAACGCCACCGAGCGCAGCGCGGACGTAAAAAGGTTTGTCGCACTGGTACGCAGATACACAGCGATTGAAGAACTGACCTACGAAAACGTCCATGAATTTATTGACCGTATTCTTATTCACGAACTGGATAAGGAAACGAACACCCGCAAAATCGAAATCTTTTATAGCTTTGTCGGCAGAGTTGATACAGGTGACAAGCCTACCGAAAGTATCTCCTATTTCAGACAGATAGGAGCCGACGTAAAGAGTTATGCTATCTAACATACATCAAAAAGAGGTAAGATAACACCCTCTGCAAAAAAGGTATCGTTATCTTACCTCAACAAAGTTCGCACCAGAATAACCATCGTCCGTGTACCAGCGCAGATTGGAAAAACCGTTCTGCTTTGCGTAGGTTTCAAGAATACGCTTCTGGTTGGAAATGGAATTGCTTTCGCCTTGCAGCTCGTCCTCATGGGATAGTCTTGGATAAAGGGCAGTGATTTTCTGGGTGGTCTGTCTTAACATAAAATCCTCCGTTTCCGACAGCCAGCCCCACTATTCCGTATTTCGATTATACCACATGGGGCGGCTGTCTGTATAGCGGCTTCTGCTTCTTTACCGCCTGTCAAAATGACGATTTTTTACTGTGCGGCTTGTAGCGTTAGGGCGAAAGCTGGGCTTTGTGTCCTGCGGCGGCTTCCGCCTCCAGCACTTTCATCATCTTATCGGCTGCGGTGTCGGTGGTATCTTTTTTGAAAAAGCCGGAAACGATAAGGACGGTGTTGCCCATGCGGATCTCTGTCACGCAGTCCGGGCGGCGTTCCGGGGTGGTGTTCTGCTTGTTCTCTGCCATAGGCAACTCCTTTCATTTCATCAATTCTTTTAGTCTGTTCAGCTTGGCTTGCGCCGTTTCACGGCGGAAGTTCTCTCCCGTAAAGAGGATAGGGGCGCACATTTCCAAAAGGCGGTCATAAATCCGGGCATGGGCGGTGTCCAGCGGATTTTGCAGGCTGTCCAATGTCAGATTGGTGGTAACGATTAAGGGCTTGCGGCTGCGGTAGCGGCTGTCAATCACATTGTAGACCTGTTCTAAACCGTACTCTGTGCCGCGCTCCATTCCAAAATCATCAATGATAAGCAGAGGAAAACGGCAAAGACGCTCGATATACTCGTTGCGCCCCTCAAAGCTGGCGGTCAGGTCATTCAAAATCGCAGAGAAGTTCGTCATGCGGACAGCGACTTCCTGCTCCATGAGGGCATTAGCGATACAACCGGCAAAATAGCTTTTTCCTGTGCCGACCTTGCCCCATAGCAGATAGCCGATATTTTCCTCGCGCATGATTTCCCAATGCTCCACATAGAAGTGTGCAATCTCCATTTGCGGGCATTTCCCGTTGTCGTTGGCGAAAGTCCATTCCTGCATGGTAGGATTGGTAAATCCCCGGCGTTTCAAGTCCTCCACGGTGTCAAGGTGCTTTCTGCGCTGTTCGGCGGCTTCACGCTCCAAACGCTGGGCTTTCTGGCAGTCACATTCTGCCGGGTGGCGGTCACGCCCAAACAAGGCGGCTTGCTTTTCCGGGAAGTAGGCTTCTTTCGGAGTGTGACACTTGCCGCAGTAAAGCAGTCCGTCCTCGCCCATGTAGTCCTCCGGCTGTGGGGTAACAGCCGTCATATTCAAAACTCGTTCTGTAAACAGATTACTCATAAGCTCTCGCCCTCCTTGCAGGTGTATTCGGGTATGCCCTGTTTCGGGGCAGCCTTTGCGGTATCGTCTGCCGCCCATCTGCGAATAGTGGCGGCGTGGTTTTTATATTTCTTGCCCGTGGACGCGATATAGCCGGAAAGCCGCTCAATATAGTACGCCCATTTTTCGGGCAGCTCCGCTTGCAGTTCGGAAAGCTCCGTATCAGTCAGAAATACATTCTCATATCTGCCATAGCTGCGGGCGAGGGCTTGTCCCTTTAACTCTTCCTCTTTTTCTAACTCTATATCTATCTCTTTCTTTATCTCTATCTCTGGTGGACGAATGTCGGACAAATGTCCGCCATTTGTCCGCGGCGGCAAAAGTGCCTTATTTTCAAGCCTTGCGGCGCGTTTCCGTTCCGCTTCGGTAGAGGATTGACCGATCATCAGCTCGATGTCGGTCATATAAAGCAGCCCGCAGTCAAGCTGCTCCACAAGCCCTAACTGCTGGAAGATGGCTAATGCCCGTTCCACCGTCCCGATTTGGTGACGGGTCAGCGTGGCTATCATCTGGGCGGTATAGGGGATATGCTCGTCAAGCTGCAATCTGCCGCCATTTTTCAGCGATTTTAAGTACAGCTTCAAGAGGATATTGGAATACAAAATCCCGTCTTTCATGTCCTCCAACAGCACAATGGAATCGCTGTCGAAGAAGTTTTCTTTCAGTTTGAGGTAGTAATATTTGCGGTTATCTGCCATTGGCGGTGTCCTCCCTGTGTTTCCATCTCTTAGAGAAATACCGGGGGCAGAGGACGATAATCGCCCGGAAGCTCTGCTTGCAGCCGTGTGTGCAGCCCCGGCAAAGGTCATTGTAGGTAATACGGTTTCGGTGGTTGAGGAAAAAGCTCCATTCCAACCGCCGCTTTTTGCTCATACGTGGCATTTCTCGCTCCTTTCTGCCGTTTCCGCTGGTATAAGCGGATAGGTCGGTAAAAATGTAGTTTCTCGGTGTCATTTTCGGGGATTTCCTGCGCTGTGCGCCCCGTTTCAAAGGTGGGCAGTATTGCGGATAGGGTGCAGGGCATATCCCTGTTTTGGTATCGTTTCGGGGCGGTTTTTAACGCTCATGTTCGTGCTTTTTCTCTCTGTCTTTCTCGCCTTGCAGGATTTGAGAAAGATTGCTTTTCACGGTATGCAGCTCCTTGACACGGGCTTTTTTCTCCCGGTATTCGTTGTAATGGGCGTTCTTTTCGGCGGTAAGCTGCTCGATTTCCGCTTGCAGGGCTTTATGGCTTGGCAGCTTGGAAACGCCATGCGCCCGGAAATAACGGGTGGCTGCGTCCGCTATGATAAAATCGCTTTCGTGCCGTTCCCGATAGGTGCTGCGGGCTTTCTCCGTTTTCTGTGCTTTCAGACCGTCACGGGCAGGCTTGGTCTTGGCATAGGCAAGCACCTGTGTCTGAAGCTCCTTTTTCTCCCGGATAGCAGCGTCCAGGGCTTTCAGCTTGGCGGTGCTGTCCTGTAAATCCGCATTGGCAGATACCAGGGCTGCGTCCAGCTCCTCCGGCGAATAGCCGTACTGCCCGTAGGCGGCAACGGTAGCCGCCATTTGTTTCAGATTGTGGACTGCCGCCCAGCGGTCATAGCCCACGCCTTTTCCCTCCGCTCGTTTTGCCGCCCGGTCAACCATGCGCTGAATACCGTCCTTTTCCGGGGTGGTTTGGACAGCTTTTTTACCCTGCAAACGCTCCCTTATGTTGCGGGGGTATTCGGGTACGGTTGCGGTCTGCTCGGCGGCTCTGTGGGCGTTCTGCGTAAGCAGGACAAGGACAGCAGCCTTGTCAAAATCGTCCCCCAGCTTCCGGGCTGTGATAGGCTTTGTCCTGTCCGGCGTGAGGTAGGAAAGCCGCCCCCGGCTCTCCTTGACGGTCACACCCTCCCGCAGCAAAAGGGAAGAAAATTCGTCAAAGCTGCCAGCTTGGGAAAGTGCCTGCCGTATCGTCCGGCGCAGCTTCGCCTTGTCCGTTTCAAACTTGGTGGGCTTGGTCGGCTGTCCTGCGGCTTCTCTGACAGCGTTCTCTTTATCAAGGGCAAGCTGTCCTTTCTTTGCCGCCCAGTATTCCCGTTCGGTTATCCGTTCCTTGCTGCCGCTTAGGAGGTCGATTTGGTAAAGCCCCTCCCGGTGGCACATCTCCATGACTTCACTCTTGAAATATTCCATAGCGGCGTTGGTGCAGCGGTGCTTGCAGCCCTCCCGTGTGTCGGCTGGTCTGTCCATGTAGGGCAGAAGCGGGACTTCATAAATCCGCAGGGAGTTGATGACGATATGCACATGGATATTGCCGCTGTGGTTATGCCCGTCCGGGTGGGTGCAGACTAAGGCTTGGTGTCCGGGGAAATGCTCTTTACAGAACTGCTCGCCCAGCTCCTGCGCCCGGTCTACGGTCAAGCCGTTGTCTGTCCCGTCCCGTGGGTCAAAGCTGATGATATAGTGGTGGCTTTTCACATCTTCCCGTTTTTGGTTTTTCTCATAGCGGAGATTAGCCCGCATACAGGCAACAGCGAAATCCTCGCCCCCACAGTTGAGGGAAGAAATGCGGTAATCCTCCCTCGGTATCAGCCGCCCGTTTTCATCAAGGGTGGGCTTCATGGTAAACTCGTCATGCTCAAATGTGAGATAGGCTTCCGCTGCGCCATAGTCCGCATTTTTAGAGCTGATATGTTTGAATGTTGCCAACAGCGTCACCCACTTTCTGCAAGACTTCAAACTTTAGGGCAGCAAGGTCGGAAACCGCCGCCCGTACCTCCCCGGCAAGCTGCGGGTAGGGGCTGTGCCACTCGTTCAGCGTCCGGGCTATCTGGTTTAAGTTGCCGCCGATCCTGCCGTATTCGGCGGTCAGCTTCCCGACAGCGGCAAGCAACTCGTCATTGACGGGGGAAACGGTTATGATGGGGCGTATGGCTGCCCCGGTTATGGCTTGCCGGATAAACTCGGCTTGGCTCATGTTGTAAGCAGAAAGCCTTTCCGCAAACTCGGCGTATTCTTCCTCGGTCATGCGTGTCTTGACTACCCGGCTGCGGTGCGGCGTGTTATATCGTTTTCGCATGGTAAAACCTCCTTCGGCTGTGCGTGGTGTCCTCTCACTAATAGGAGAAAAACAGGGTGTAAAGCGGAACTGTTTTTGAAAAATCCGAAAAATTATTTTGAGGGATTTTCCAGCGGCGTAAGCCGCATAAGCAGGGTTTGGGGAAGGCACTCCCCAACAAGATTCCCGCAGGGGCAAAATGAGCGATAAGCGAATTTTGGTACTGCGGTAGAATCTTGCTCTGAAAAACTCCGGCGTTCCCCGGCTTCCGTACTTTCCGCTAACAAGACGTTTCAAAAGGGCTTTGCTACCCGCTATTCCGGCATATCTTGAAAATTTTCCTTTCACTACCTACAACACCACGCAAAGCAAAATGGACGGAGATTTTTAGAATTTCCCCTTATTCCCTACAACACCACGCAAGCCGAAAAAGGCGGACAATGGCAGTATTTTTTTCTTTGATACCCTCCACGGATAAGTAAGGGATTTTGCCAACTGCGGCGGCAATTTTCCCTTTTGTTTTTTCATACTGGGGATTTTCAAAAATGCCAAACAGGAACGAAAAAAAGCAGCAAATCTGTTGAATAGATTTACTGCTTTCTGGTTGCCGGCGAAGCGGCGGTTATTCAGTTGTAGGCGGTAGGGCTATCTCCCAAAGCGGAACTTGAAAATAGCTGTGAGAAGCGTCTGGGTGATGTAGTCCTCTGTATCTTGGTCTACCCGTCCATTCACACGGGCGGCACATTGTATGCGGCGGCGGTAATACTGCAATACAGTTCCCACCGCTTCCGGCTCCCCGCTGGTGGCTTGGACGATTGTTTCATAGGGGAGAAGCCTATTATTTCTCATATGCCATTCCCTCCATTTCCGCTTGGAGCTGCCGTAGGACTTTTCGGATATGGTAGCCCGCTGTGCTGCGGCTGCGCCCGTACTGTCTGCCAATTTCGTGCTGTGGAATACGCTTGAAAAAGGACAGGTAAATCATTTCCCGCTCCCGTTCGTCCAGCCGTGACAGGGCTTCCGCAAGTAAGCCGCTGCTGAAAATGACCGTATCGCCGCAAAGGGTAAGTATGTATTCCTCGTCCGGCTCCGGGGCTTGGAAATATTCATCTGTCGTGCCTAAAGGGTAGTGCTTTTCGTCTGTGAGGTATTCAAGGGATATTTCTCTTTTGTGCTTCCTGCTCCGTGTCCTCGCTGCGTTGATCGTTGCATTTCGGATAACGACTTTGCAAAAGGCATGGAAAGTGTACTCGATATGTTCCCGATATTCTTCTGTACAGGTCATGGAAAATCCCCCTTTCCTCCCAAAAGGGCTGTGGCTGGTTAGTAGTTGCTTTTTATGATAGTAAGGGGCGGCAGCACTTTAGGCTGTCGCTCCTTGACTGCCTAACTGCAAAACCGGGCGGGGCTGTCAACGGCGGGCGAAGCCCGTTCATCTTGACCGTTGACTGGCTCGGCCAGGTTTGCTATTTATCCGGCAAACTTGAATTTATTTTAAGCTATCACGTTTTACCTTTTTAAGCCTTACTATCATTACCATAGGAATTTCTTTGTTGTTTTTGAAACATTCTTCATAAAATCCATCAATGACAAATCCAGCTCTAAAACAAAGGTTAAAAATATCTTGTATGGAACGATGATAATAAATCTGCTCTTTCGGTTGCCCTTCAATCGCTATATCATAGTAACTGTGCGGTGTCATATATTTTTCAGTCAACGTGACAAAACAAGGGTGTTGCGTTGCAAAGACAAAAATTCCGCTTTCCTCCAACAGTTCATAAACAGCCATAAGAAGTGGTTCAATATCCGTAATATCCATAATTGCCATATTAGAAACTGCTTTCGTAAAGGCTCGATTTCTTTTTAATTCTAATATACTTTTTCTATCGGTCGCATCCGCCACACAAAATTCAATTTGTTTTGCATATTGTGATCGCCGTCTTTTAGCCAATTCTATCATTTTTTTGCTGTAATCAAAAGCGACAACCGAAGCGCCTCTTTGTGCAAGATACGAAGAATAATTTCCATTGCCACACGCAATATCCAAAATGTAATCCGCAGGATTAGGAGATAGAAGTTCCGTTACTTTGGGACGCACTACCTCTCTGTGAAATTCATTAGATTCGTCACCCATTGCATTATCCCAAAATTGTGCGTTCTCCTCCCAGATTTTTTTACTTTCCTCTGTTCCCATGTTCTCTCCCACTCCCCAAATTTGCTTTTTTGCTTCCATTAAATCTTCCTTACTATATTCCATTGTTACCCTCCATAACTTCTGATTGTTGCCGTCTTGACGATTATGTATCTTTACATTACCTTCTGAAACATATGGCGCACCTTGTCCAGGCGGCTGTTTGGACGGCGGGGCTGGATGACTGGCTTGCCGACAGCGGCCTGATACCCTTTCAGTTCTGTAAGGCATACGCTCTGCCCGTTGGTGTAAAAGGCCAGATCAGTACGGTATGCCTGTATACAGCGGGCGGGAATCTCGCCAGTAAAGACAACTTCATCCTTTTTTACCTGGACCGTTTCGATGGTGGCACAGTATTTCGGTGCATCATGATAAGCCCTGGAAAGATATTCCCGGGGCGCATAGAGGGTGAAGGAGAGATAAGGTTCCAGCAGTTGCGTCCCTGATTCCTTCAATGCCTGTTCCAATACAATCGGGGCCAATGAGCGGAAGTCCGCCGGCGTGCTGACCGGACTGTAATAAAGCCCGTATTCAAAGCAAATCTTACAGTCCGTTACGTTCCAGCCGAACAAGCCCTGCTCCAGCCCGTAACGGATACCATCCCTGACAGCGTTTTGAAAACTCTGGTTCAAGTATCCCAGCGAAACCCGGCTCTCGTATTGTACACCGGAGCCAAGCGGGAGTGGTGTAACAGACAGTCCGATGGATGCCCAAAACGGGTTGGGCGGCACCTCGATATGGATGGTGTGGCTGGCTGCTTTGAGCGGCCGCTCCATATAAATGACGGTGGGTTCCTTTACCACTGTTTCAAGCTTGTATTTTTCCGACAGCAAAGCGGAAACAACCTCCAACTGCACCCGGCCCAAAAAAGAAAGAATGATCTCATGGGTGATGGAATCCACCTCGCAGCGCAAAAGCGGGTCAGTATCCGCAAGTTGCGTAAGAGCGTCCAGCAGCCGTTCTCTTTGCGCTGCCGTTTTCGGCGCAATCGACGTCCGCAGCATGGGGAGGGGGTCCTCACGCCACCTTTTACGAGGGAGCCGGGTTGGGTCCCCTAATACATCGTTTAACCTCACGCTGTCGCTGGGAAGGATAACAATTTCACCCGGATAAGCGGTGTCTGTCCGAACAATTTCCCCTTTGGATGGAATACGCATCTCTGTGATTTTCAGCTTTTCTCTCCCGGCCAGGGCCACCGTATCCCGCAGGCGCAGCGTTCCGCTGTATAGCCGTAGATAGACACGCCGCTGGCCGCAATCTGTATACTCCACCTTGAAAACGCTGCCGCATAGGGCGGCGCTCCCCTGTTCCCCAATCGGTTGGAACAGCCCTGTCACCGCATCCATCAACGGTTGAATGCCAAGGCCCTTTTTGGCGCTGCCATAATAGACCGGGAACAGGGAGGCGTCTTGAACCCGCCGCTGTTCCTCCCGCACAAGTTTTTCCCGGCTGATTGGTTCTCCTGCGATATACTTTTCCAATAATTTATCGTTATTTTCGATGACCGCATCCCATGCTTCTATGTCGGTATTTTCCTCCAGGACTATTTCCGGGGACAGCGACACCGTCTGCTTGATGATAATATCGGCGGAGAGCTTATCCCGAACAGACTGAACCACGCTCTGCAAATCAACGCCAGCCTGGTCGATCTTGTTGATAAAGATAACGGTGGGAATGTTCATTTTCCGCAGGGCATGGAACAGAATACGGGTCTGGGCCTGCACGCCATCTTTAGCGGAGATCACCAAGATGGCCCCATCTAAAACAGCCAAAGAGCGGTACACCTCCGCCAAAAAATCCATGTGGCCGGGCGTATCCACAATGTTGACTTTACATCTGTGCCACTGGAAGGAAGTGACTGCCGCTTGAATGGTAATCCCACGCTGCCGCTCCAAAAACATGGTGTCCGTCCTCGTTGTCCCTTTTTCGACGCTCCCCGGTTCTGAAATGGCTCCGCTGGCATATAGCAGGCTCTCCGTCAAGGTCGTCTTTCCAGCGTCTACATGGGCAAGAATTCCAATATTGATTATTTTCATGTGATTGTCCTCCCTTTACTGCCCCGAAGGGCATAAAAATCCCCAGCAGTAAAATACTTTTACCACTGGGGATGATAATTTGCGGACATACACATATACAGCATACACCTGTTTGTGAGTGCTGTTTTTGGGGATATGTCAAAATTGATAAGGCAAAAGTATTCTTAAATTGGGTACAAAAAACTAAGCCCCTACAAAAGGGACTATCATAATCCTTTGTTCCCACTATTTGATTATAGTTTTATTTAAGAATACCTTGCCGCATATTTTTTACTCCTTTTCTGGAATTGAATTATTATATCACATCAGTTTTAGGAAAACAAGTATCTAAAAGAAATTTTTCTTCCCCTTATATGTAACAATCATACCGGCTTCCTAACGTTCAGAATGGTTTCTACTGTCTGCTGCGGTGTTTGGTTGGAATTGTCCAGCCAAAAGCCGATCCGTGGTGTTGTCTGCATTTTACTAAATACAAATTCAATGTATACAGAAAGAAATATATAAGGAGTGGGAGGGATTCCGCCGTAGTCGGCATTGTAGGAAAATCCAAAAGTTTAGATTTTCTCAAAATGCTTATCTTTTGGTCTTTGGTTCGGAATAGTGTAGTGCTGGCGGTCTATCTATTGTTTTCGGTTGCTTGCTTCTTTACCGTACATGAGCATTTGCGGAGGGATTATCGCCGCCGTAGCCTTCCATGAGGTTGACAGCACCCCACACGCCCAGACCGGCACCCAGTGCCACGACCAGAGTCTTCAGAACGTCCACTGCACTATTGAAAAATTCCATATTTCGTCTCCTTTGTTTGGCAAAAAGTGACCCTGCGCACACCCGAAACCTACTTGTGAACTGCCGTAAACTGCGGCAAGGGCTGATTTTCTGGTGCGCCTTTTGGGTCAGGATAAAAAATAACCGCTCGTCTTTGTCAGGCGGGCGGGAGTGAATCAACATCCACGAGGACGAACTGGTCGTCCGTGCGGATTTTTTCTTTATGGCTCAGATATTTTTCAATATCCAGAGCATTTTTGGGGTCAGCATCCGATGTCATTTTGTAGTTCGGATGTTGGGTCAGATCGTATTTATCCGACAGAAAGGGTCTTACACCGCGCAGCTGCAAGATGCACTTGCCGCCATCCAGCACCGCCAGCTCATCCCGGCTCATAAGTTCCCTGCCGTAAAGTCAAGTGATGAATTCGCAAAAGAAAAGACCCTTCCCGTCAAAAAAACGAGAAGGGTCACTATAATCAATGTTATATCGTGTGAATTTTCAATTTTAGATTAGGCGGAAATTTCTCCAACAAAATTGTAGATGATTTTGACTTCCTGAATTTTCTGCCCATCGACCTTCTGAACCTCGCCAATCATGATTTTCTTGATAAGACGGTTCAGTACAACTTCGTCCAGCTCCTTGATGGCGGCATACTTGCGGATTTCCTCGATAAAGGCATGAACATCGCTTTCCTGTTCATCCGACTGGTGCAGAAGAAGATTCAATTCGCTTAAACGCGCCTTGTTGCTGTTCTGCTCCTGTTCCATAGCATCCGTCAGTTTCAGAAAACGCTGTTCCGAGATGATGCCTTTGCTCTTATCCGTGTAAAGATTCAGAAACACATCATCAATTTCCTGATTCCGTTCTTCCAAACGGCGAATCTCTGTCCGAACCGCAGAAGTATCCGTGCGGTATTGGTTCTCCATGCGGCGGCTCAACCGCTGATAAAAAGCATCCGAATCTTTCATGGCCTGTGCAGCCAACTCTTGAATATCATTCAGAACCAGCTCATGCAGGTCACGGGCTTCGATTTTGTGGCTGGAACATACTTTGCAACCGATTCGGTTATAGGTCTGACAGGTAAAAAATGCTTTGTCGATGGGTTCACGCTTCTTCTTGGTAGTTCGGTTGACATCCTTTCTGCCGACTTTTTCATACCGTGCCTGCATGGATTTCCCACAGGTGGCGCAGTAAATGATGCCGTGGAAGATGTTGTAGTATGGGCAGTCATTGCCCGTCATAATGGTCGGGCGGCGGTCGATCAGTTCTTGTACCTTCGCCCATTCTTCCGGGGTCACAATTGCTTCATGGCAATTTTCGATAATTTCCCATTCCTCACGGGGGATGAACTTGAACGAACCGGAACGGATGCCCGTTTGGTGTGTCCGGCACACAAGGTGTGCGCCCTTGTAAAACGGGTTGCGGAGGATGTGGCCGATTCTTGCTGTACCCCATGTGTAGTAGTTGGCATCCAGTGCTGTATTTGCTTTCACACGGGTAATGGGGATTTTCTCTTCCAGCAGCTTCTTGGCAATTCTCATATTGCCCATCCCGTCAAGGGCGTAGTCGTAAATTTTGCGGATAACGGGTGCTGCATCCGGGTCGATGATAAGATGCCCTTTGTCTTTCGGGTCGCGCATCAAACCATAGGGAGGAGTGCCGCCGCAGAACTTGCCCTGCCGGGAACGGGTCATGATGCCAGCCAGAACTTTCTTGGAAATGTCACGGCTGTACATGTCGTTCAGGATGTTCTTGAACGGGGTAATGTCCATTTCCTGCCGGGTCAGACTGTCCACACCATCCGTGATAGCAATATATCGAATATGATGTTTCGGAAAGAAAATCTCGATATAACTGCCAGCTTCGATATAGTTGCGGCCAAGCCGGGAAAGGTCTTTCGTGATAACACAGTCGATTTTCCCGGCTTCGATGTCGGCAATCATCCGCTGGAACGCCGGACGATTGAAATTGCGCCCGGTGTAGCCATCGTCCACATAGTATTCGTAGCGGAACATTCCGTTCTTTTCCGCAAAGTCCTTCAGCATCAACTTCTGGTTGCTGATGCTCATGCTCTCATTTTCGCGCCCATCTTCCAAAGAAAGGCGGCAATAGAGGGCAGTGATTTTCTGGATATTCTGTTTCTTTCTGCTCATAGTTTTTTCTCCTATTCTATGAGCAGGGACACGACACCATTATAATACCATGTCCCTGCGAGCCTTTCAACGGTCAAATTGAACTTATCCTGCTTTCTTTTCCAGCCACTCCTCAAAATGGGAGTGTGACTGACGCTCAATAAGCTGTTCAAAGGCTTCCCGCATGGACTGATTTCCAGAAAACTCACGGGAAACAATAAATTTCTTCTTCGTCTGCTGCTTCGTGGTGTGCGCAGGCGTATTGCTCATAGGCAGACCTCCATATCCTTGTAACCGAACGCCTGTAACCGTGCAGGAAAACTCTCTTTTTCTGCACACAGAGCATCCGGTGCGTTTTATACTTTTTCTTGTTCTTTTAAGGTTACATGGTTACAGAAAGCGGAAAATCCAGCAGTTGTGCGGATTTTTCGCCGTAACTGGAACGTAACCGAATCTGTAACCAGTCGTGTAACCGCTGACTGTCAGAAGGGAAAGCCCATCTGCTGAGCTTCTGCATCCGTTATTTCGGAGAAATCTTCAGCCCCGGTTTCGGGGCTGGTTACGCGCTCCCAGCCTTTCTGAACGCCGTACTTCGGGTAACGCTTGGCGGTCTTATGAGCCTGCCAGCCTTGGATGTCGCCGCGCGAAATTCCGGTGTTCATGATCTCGCAAATAGCACGGGTCTCCCATTCTGCCGGGATATTGGTGTTGCCCAGTGCCTCCGCGTAAAGCTGTTTGGAACACACCCGATCACCTGCATAGTCCTCCAGAAAGGCGTAAATCATGCCAGCCTGCGCATCCTCCTGCATGAAGTCCTGCTGATGGGCTTGCAGTGTTTCCTGCATGGCAGGTCTGAATGCCAGCTTGTAGTTGCCGCTGTTGTAAATCGTCATTGCTTCCGCCCAAAGCTGGTCGATATAGGCGCGGGATTCATCCTCGTTGTCCAGAATGTGAACTTCGGCCAGTTCCGCGTCCACCGGGATTGGAATAAAGCGGCGGTTGCCTGTGCGGTCACGGGACAAAAAATCCTGCCGATTGGTCGTGCCAGCAAAGACACACTGGCGCAGACGGTCGGCAGGATGGGTTTCGTAGGGGATTTTATAGGTTTCCTTCTGTTTGCTGAGAAAACTCTTGATTTCTTCGATGCTCTTGGCATTGGCGGTGGCGATCATCTCCGACATTTCAATGATCCAGTGTCCTTGCAGCTTTCGGAACACATTGCCATCGTCCAGCCGCCGCAGGTCATCTGAGAACCATTCATCCTTGACTGCCAATAGCCGGAAGAAGGTGGACTTTCCAGCACCCTGACCGCCCACCAGACAGAGCATGGTCTCAAATTTGCATCCCGGCTGGAACACACGCTTGATGGCTCCCAGCAGGAATATCTTCATTGCCTCGCAAGTGTAATCGTCCTCCGCAGCACCGAGAAAATGGTGCAGGACGTGGGCTATCCGCTCTGTTCCATCCCATTTCAGGCTGTTCAGATAGTCCCTGATGGGGTGGTAGCGGTTCTCATTGGCAACAATGCGGATGGCAGATTCAATCTTCTTCTCGCTGGATATGCCGTATTTCTCCATCCGCCGCAGGATATACTTCATGTCGGTGTCATTCAACGCCTTGCCGGAACGCGGCCAGCCCACAGGCTTTACAATGTCGATGCGCTCGCTCAACAGATTCAGCCGGATGGCATTGGCAAGCACATGGTCGTTTTGCAGTATCAATTCACAGTTTCTGATGGTACGTTGAATTTCTCCGTTGGAGTGCTTGCTCAGCATTTCTTTCACGTCCGCAATGGTTCGGGGCGCGTATTCTTCCTGATTGACTTCTTTGCTCAATAAACATCACCTCGTGTTTCTGATTTCTCGGCAACGGGTGGCACAGATGGCTTTCGCTGTATCTGCTCTGCCTGCAAACGGTTCAGCAGTTGCAGAACAGAATCCCGCGCCTTTTCCTTGACCTGTTCCTTGCCTTTCTGCCGGACTTCCGGCTTCAGGAGCTTATCCTGCAAGCGGGTGGCGGTGGTCTGCATGGTCTTGAGAAACTTGTTCAGAACATCGTCCAGACGATGAGCCGCATATTCTCTCGTGGACTGTGCAGCCTTTCGTTCCGGGGACAGCACCCACTTCTTTGTGTCCTCGATCATCCTCATATCTTCCTTGCGGGTCTCGGTGCGCACTACGTCCGTCACGACCTCTACCGCCTTGTCGTAGGCCGCAGCCGAAACCTCGTCAATCAGCGTTTCCATGTCGTTGACCTTGAGGGTCAACTCGTCCAGCTTGCTCTGCTGGGCGGCAAGCTGCTCCTTCTGCTTGGCAAGGATGAAGTCCTGCTTTTCCAGATACTTGCGGTTTCCGTACTCCGCTTCTTCCTCCAAATCCAGCCCATGCCGCTTGGCAATCTCGAACAGCATTTTCCGACAGGCAGCATCAAAGGTGATCTTGCGGTTGTTGCGGCGGCTGAGAGGTTTGGCCGGGTCAGGTAGCTCAAAGCCCAACGCTTCCAGTGCCTTTTCCTGCTGGGGAGCGATTTCGCCATACTGGTTCTCACAGTCGAACACATGACGCTCGTGGATGTGGGGCGTACTTTCGTCCAGATGCAACGCCCAGTCCAGCACATGAACGTGGTCGCCAAACTTGGCCTTGAACTCGTCAATGAACTCGGTGACGATGTTCAGCAAATCCTCTGCCGAAGCGTGTTCATCCAGCGTTCCCAACTGGCAAATGGTTTCTTCCGGGCAGGTCTTGCGGCTGGACAGCAAATCGGGAATGGAACGGTTGCGCTCTGTGTGCCGATTCTTGGCATTGCGTTCATTCTGCCCTTCGACAAACGCCGTGTAGTGGGTTTCATAGAATCGCCGTTCCACATCCGAAAAGGTCGCGGCCAGATCATCCGGGTCGGGTGGAGCGAGAACCGAGCGGAAGCCGTGGAAGCAGTCCCAGTAGATGTTGCCCTTGGCGCGTTCCTGATCGATGTGTTCGCTGTTGGCAAGGTTGAAACTCCGGTCATTGTGCTTGGGGTTATAGGTGCCATGGGTTCCGGCTCGTCCGTTGTGTCGTGTCAATTTCAGATAGACATCCCTCCGTTTCAACATCTTGGCGGGGAGAACGCAGCAGCGAAGCTGCTGAATCTGCCGCCTTTTTGCGCCAGATAATACCCAGTAGGGTATGACGCACAGCATCATATCACTGGGGCAAAGGGCTGCACCCTCTGCACTCCTGCACCGGGCAAGCAAAGATTTGCGAATCCCTGCCATCAGCTCGTCCGGCTTTTTCAGTGGGCCATTTTGACCCACTGGTTTTGTTACGGGTAAAATCAAGTGCCGGGTGGCAGCGCCTGATTTCCAATAGACCTTGAAGCGTTACAGATGGAATCAGATTGTCTTCTTGGCAACCTGATTTTTACGATAGTGTAAGCTGCCGTGTTACGGATAGAACCGGAGTTATCAAAATGAGAACTCCGGTGGCTTCGTTACGGACGAAATCAAGTTATCATTTTGATAACCTGATTTTGATACGGCTAAAATCAAGTTACGGAAAGCGTAACCTGATTTCAGCCGCGCAGCCCAAATTCCCATTTTGAGGATTTGGGAACAAGAAATTTAAGCGTTACGGTATTTTGGTACTTCCCAAAATGGGAAGTACCACTTTACTTTATAAAAGTAAGCGTGGGTGAGGAACTTGACAATCTTTATCAAGTTCCTCAAAGAGAAGCATGAAATCTGGCAAGTGACAAAAATTGTCAGTTGCCAGAGTATCTCTTCGTTTTGCGCTGGCGGTAGTCTTTCTGCCGACAGGCATTGCTGCAATATCTGGCATCTGCCCGAATTGGTAGGAACTGCTCCCCACAGCAAGGGCAGGTGTACGTTCCGCGCTCAATACGCTTTCGGATGCTTTTGCGTAAGTTCAGCATCTTGTGGCCGCAGGTCTGGAAGCTGCAATATTTGCGGTTTCGGGTCTGAGTGTAGATAATTTTGCGGCAGTGTTCACACTGGATTCTGCGCACACTGGGGTCGCCATCAATGAAATATTCCATCAGAGTGTCCTGATTTTCGTGTTCCCATTGTTCAGTTGTCATAGGCATCCTCCTTTGGCTGTTACGGGTGTGTGGTGGATAATGAAAAGCATTATTCGCCCCAAATGTTACAGATGCGTGGCGGTTATCAAAATGGTAACGGCCACTTTCACACAATAAAGCGTTACGATTGTCTGGTTGGTGATCAAAATGACCACCAACTAAATTTACGCGTTACAGATAGGTGGTATCTGGACAGTTTGTCCACTTACCACTTTACCTCAAAAAAGTGGTGAGTTACGGTTTTCGTAACCCAGCACAGAGTGACCGTGGCTTGGCAAAATGTCAAGTCGAGGTTAAGCGTAACACGGATGGAGTCAATGTGTTCAATTTGAACACATTGACTTGGGCTACGTCAGTTCACTCCATGTGGTCAAAATGTCCACATGGTATGAGCTGTAACGTAGAAGATGTTTCTGGTGAATGACGTTTTGTGTTATTCCCCCAATCAGGTGGTCATTTTGACCACTTGATATTGAGTGTGCCGTTCTCCCTGCATGGCTTTCCAGCCCCCTTTCGGCGACGTTTTCCGGCTCTCCCTTGCGGGGTCATCGCCGTGTATCCCATGCAGACGGTCTTTCGGTTGTCAAGGTTCGGTGCTGGATTTGGCAATAAAAAAACGCCACACAACAACCTAAACCTGACCATCCCTTCCGGGATGGCCTTGGTTCGGGTTCGTTATGTAGCGATAGAAAGTTAAAAACTTGCTCCGGCTCCTTCAGGAGCCGAGCTGAAACTCTAAGTAAATATGTTATATTAAATTGTTGGGATAGATTACCATAAAATTCGTGCCGTGTCAACAAGAAAATTTGAAAATCCGCTACTTTCGGCAGAGTGCAAGAAAACATTTCCAAAACTTTGGCAAAAAGACAGAGGGCTGGACGGTGCCAGCCCTCTTGACATAATTCACAAGTAACTTAAAAAGACTTCTGCTATTTTTGAGGGATAGCATTCGACATTTTTGTTGGTTCATGGTACACTACATCCATTCCATGCGAATCCGTTAGAGGTGATTGTGTTGCTTTCCCTGTACTTAGCTGTTCTTGACGATCAAAGCAATGAAGAACAATTTATAGATGTATATAATACCTACAAGCGGCTGGTCTATCATACCGCTTACAAAATTATGGGCGATTCGTATCTGGCAGAGGATGTGCTGCAAGAGGTGTTTTTATACGTTGCCAAAAATTTTTCTAAAATTCATCGAGAAAACTGTCACGAACTCGCTGCTTATCTCGTTAGTTGTAGTAGAAGCCGTGCATACGATATGCTTCGCAAGCAGCGAGAAGAACCACTGGAAGAAGTTCCGGACGCACCAGATGATGCCCCGGTGCCGGATGATGCCGTAGTCAGCACCGATAACATCCAACATCTGACAGAACTGATTGGGCAGATAAAACCGATGTACCGTGATCCACTGCGCCTTTTGGCAATGGGCTATACCAACCGGGAGATTGCCGAATCGCTTGGACTGACGGATGAAGTGGTTCGGATGCGGCTTTTCCGTGGAAGAAAACTATTGTGGAAGGAGTTGAACAGCCATGAGTGAGCAGACAGAAGTTTCTTTTGATGCAGCGTTGATGATGGCACTCCGTGCAGATGCACAAAAAGAACTGGACGAGCTGCCAACTCCGGCACAGCTTAAAGAACGCTACCCGGATACTTCCCGATGGGATGCTCGCCTGCAAGCGGCGTTGCATAAACGCCGCCCTGTGCTAAAACGAGTGCTTGTTGCGGCCCTGACGCTGGTAATTCTGACCCTCGGTGCGCTTGCAGTAAGCGCAGACTTCCGCAAGGCAGTTTATACGATGATTCAGAAGTTCCTGCCCATTGAGATGCAGCTGACATATCAGGTAGATGGCGAGCCGTTGGAACAGCTCCCGAATGGATACAGCGACCATTATGTGCCGGATGGATTTGAACGAGATCGTGAGCAGGAATTTGAAAGAGCTGAAAACTTTTTGCACGTTTACTCGTCAAAAGAAAGCGGTGAGGGATATACCGTTCGATGCTCCATTATACAGCCGGGGCAACAGTCCTCATTTGACAATGAGCATACAACATATAAGAATGTAAAAGTTGGAGATGCAGACGCAACTTTGGGAACGAGCGTAGGAGAAAGCGGAGATACCGTTTATATTTTAAGCTGGGAGCAAGGAGGCGTTTCAAACACGATTATGGGAAACATCTCACGAGATGAGATCGTGAGAATCGCTGAAAACATATTTTAATATGAAGCTCCATGCTGTTTGTCGAAATTAACAAATAGCATGGAGCTTTTTTATATAAGTGTACAAATGTAACAAAAACCAGAAAATTTTTCAAAAAAGCTGTCACAAATACAAGGCGAATTACGTTGACTAAGCAAAAGCTCCTATTGGGAGCAAAAAATTGGAGGTACATTGTCTATGTCGAAAAAACGTTTCTTGTCTATTGTTCTTTCAGCGGTGATGATCTTGAGCCTAGCGTGCTCTGCCTTGGCTGTAGGGCAGTCTGGTCGGTATATTGGAAACAGCACAGTTAACGGTTCAATCTACCAGACCTACTATCAGGTTGATGCTCAAACGAGAACTGGCATAAAAAGTATCAGCGTTTCCGGTACTCTCTATGAAAAAGGAACCTTTGGAACATGGCAGAGAGTAAGCAACTGTTCAAATACAAGCACGACCTCGAACTGCATGGCAAGCAGTAACTACAATACCAAACCGGGAAAATCTTACAAGCTGGAGTATTCCGCAACATTTAATTATTCTGATGGACGGAGTGAAACTATCACATCTACGACTACACATTAAAAAATAAAGTTAGGTTGAAAGTAGGTGTTACCGATGCAGAAAGCAAAAATATGTAAGTGAGACCATCTATTGGGACAAATTTTTATGAGGTATTCCTATGAAAAAAATTGCACGAAGGAATTTTTTGAAACTGGTCGGCGTAAGTGCTTCTATCCCAATTTTGCAGTCACTTCCTATCGCATCGGCATCGGCAACAGATTTGTCGGATTATCCTTTGCTCAAAGACGGAATATTCGATTTTGAGAACACGGATATAACACAATATGTTGATGATGTTCAAGAAGTCTTTGGCTCGGAAAAAGATATGATTGAGGAGATGCTTTCTTCTGGAGAACTCACGCCACAGGACTTGAAACAACATTTGCTTGAATTAGCTGAGCAGCCAAGTTCCGTACTGGTTGAGCGAGGATTCTCTGAATCGCAAATTGCGATAATTGAAGAGTACGATGGCATCGAAGACGCATTTGATTATTTGTATGCGCCAAATGAAAGAACCGGTATTGCAAGATCCAGTGCAACAGTCAAGTTCCTTTATGGTCTTGCAGGAAGTGGTAGTCGGCAGAAGGTAACAATTGCATATGATATAAAATGGTCGGAGAGACCTATCTACGTAGGCATTGATAGTTTTGGCATCGGTTGGATAGCAGCTGACTCTAGTTCACATCAACTTGCAACGAAAACGGCTAGTGCTGTAGGCGAAGTATCCTACTGTTACGCAAGCACGGGAAACAGTGCTGGATTGAGCAGTAGTGTGGATATGGACACAAGCCAAAGTGGGGGTGTTGTTGGAACTCCTGTTATTATCAATCACCAGAACACATCTACCTATGGAAAACATATAAGTGGAACCGTTGGCGTGGGTACTCAATCGAATTCTTCAAATATGGAAACAATTCAGATTTTCGTTGCATATGCACATTCAACTGTAAGCGTAACGTTTTCCGCTGATGTTGCGCTTCAGTGGAAACAAGTTGGAATGTCGATAAACTTTACTCCTCAAAAAAAGACAACAATTATTGCAAGAGGCAATGCAACGTTTAAATATAACGGCCAAGGGTATCAGACCGCTGGAACGGTTTGACTTATATCATAGAAAGGAAAGTCATGCACTACGTTTTAGTTGTTTTAATGGCAATTTTGGGCGCAATGTTCCCCGGTTTTTTAGTGAAAGCAATTAAAAGTACCGACAAAAATGAAGCAGATGGTGCTCTTTTTGGCGCACGAGTTATTCTGGGAATGTTAATGCTTATCGTTGGTATGTTCCTCGATGCATGGTAATGAGATTTTATTACAAAGTTTCAAATATGTTTAAAAAATTAAAAGGAGAAATCAATATGAAGAAATTCTTATCGGCACTTATGGCCATTGTTCTGGCTATCTCTACTGCTTTGGCGGCATCAGCTGCATTTGATAGTAGAACAGCAGAAAATTCCACAGTTGAAATTCCTACGCTATACTTTGATAGTGCGGAAGCGTATGAACGGCATCTTAATCAGTTGAAGTCGGATGTTTCCACTCATGCAAATGGAAATGCCGTTATCTCTGCAGCCGTTGTTCGAAGCGGAAGTAGTGAAGACTGCGAACTATATATCGAGTGGGATGGAAACGCTGTATATAGTTCATTCCGGTATAAGCAAATAACGGTAAAAACTACTAGTATGTTGGGTGATGAAAAACCGTATGCGACTTTTGGTACGGGAAGACATTTTGTGACACGTCCCGCGACTGCGGGAATGACCGGAAGTGTTAAAATTGGTGATTTCAAACTGAGCAGCGATATAAACAAAGTCATTGTCAAGTCTTCTAGCTTACAAGCCTATAACTTAACCAAAGCGACATGGCAGTCAAGCATCGAATTTTCTGGAATGGTTTGGGTTAAATAACGATGGCTTCTAATCATAATGTTCTTAGTGTTGGCGAACTTCAAGAATGGCTAAACAAAAAAGCAGATATAGAAGAAGTGAAATTGACGGATTTTTCAGATGCTTTTGCCAAGATGTTGAACTACAATGCACTAAATTGTCTTCTCAATAATGGAGCTATAACTGATTCTACCCAATTGAAGTTTCGTTTGTATCATTTGCGAAATACCGATCAAAATGCGCCATATTACAATATTCCAGATTCAGATTCATACATATATGTGGTTTTTGAACAGGAAACAGGTTATATGGTTTCTAATTGTGCTAAACTCCAGTGGGAACTTACCATCGCAAGAGGAGTAAGTGATTTTGATATCGAACATCGGACGATTCGTTTTCTTGAGTATCAAGCAAGTATATCTCATTTGAACCTGAAAGAATACTAATTATCAAATCAAAACAATAACCCTCTATCTGCAACGACTGCAAGTAGAGGGTTGTTGTTTTGCTTCGGGTATTTTAATTAAAGATCAATCTTCCAGTCTGCCGTGGTCACAGCCGAGCAAGAGATAATGCTCAATCTCTCCACCTAGCACAAGCTGGGCATACTCCAGGGGCTTATTATACAGCAGCCAGTCCAGTTCTGCCCGCTGTGCGGGAGTGTTTCCGTACTCATCCTCGATGGCGATGCAGTCAATGGCAAGGGTAGTGCCATCTGCGAACCGGGCTTCCACTCGGTTGGTGTCCATGTTATAATGGCAAGAAAGCAGTTTGTTCATACTAGAACCTCCTGTATGTATTCATTCTCTGAATCCAGTTGGTCGTGTCCCTGCTCGTATGAATTTAGGGCAACTGAATTCATCACGAGTTATTATGGCACATCATGCCCCATCTTCTGGAACGTAGTGCCGTAACTGGGGCTGTTGCCACGGGTATCCGAGGTGTTGAATGCGTCGATGGTCTCTTTTCCCAGCATTTCCGACAGGTCTTTCAGGGTGGTGGGTTCGGAGCCGCCCAGAAAAATTTGAGAATCCATGTTGCCCACGATGGTATCTGCGTTGTCCTTGTAGATAGCTTTCAACTGGCTTCTCGCCTGCAAAACAAGGCAGGCAGAGATCTCACGGCTGCGGATGGTCGCCACCAACTTTTCCAGATTGGGGATTTGCCCGATGTTGGCGCACTCGTCGATCAGGCAGCGGACATGGACAGGCAGCTTACCGCCGTACACATCATCGGCTTTGTCGCAGAGCAGATTGAAAAGCTGGGTGTAGATCATGGAAATCAGGAAGTTAAAGGTGCTGTCCGTATCGCTCATGATGAGAAACAGCGCCGTTTTCCGGTCGCCCAGCTTGTCCAGTTCCAGCTCATCGTACATGGTGGCATCCCGGACTTCCTGAATATCGAAGGGGGCGAGCCGGGCACCGCAGGAAATAAGGATGGACTTAGCCGTTTTGCCGGCAGCTAGCTTGTAAAGTTTGTACTGCCGCACGGCAAAGGATTTTGGCTTTTTCTTGCCCAAATCCTCAAACAGCAAGTCCACAGGGTTCTGGTATTCCTCGTCGTCCTCCAGCACTTGCATGGTGTTGAGCATTTCTAACAGTGTTGCAAAATTCTGCTCCTCCACCGGGGCTTCATAGTGCAGATAAGCGATCAGGGCAGTAAGCAAAAGACGCTCCGATTTTTCCCAGAATGGGTCCCCGCCGGACCCTTCACCCTTGGTGTTGGTCATCAGGGTTGTGACCAGTTTGAGAATGTCCTTTTCGCTGTGGACATAGGCGAAGGGGTTATAGTGCATGGACTTTTTGAAGTTGATGGTGTTCAGGATTTTCAGCTTGTAACCGTTTTTCAGAAGTGCGTTCCCGCACTCGACCACGATACTACCTTTCGGGTCAGTGACCACATAGGAACTATGACATTGTAAAAGGTTGGGTTTAAGCCAAAATCTCGTCTTGCCGCTGCCGGAGCCGCCCACCACCAGCACGTTTTTATTTCGGGCATTCTTGGGGTCAGGCGGACGGTTGGACATCATCAGACGTTCCGTTTTGGTCAGGATGATGTTGTCGGCAAACTTTGGAGCCATGAACGGCTCAATATCCTTGGGTGTACCCCACCGGGCAGAGCCGTACTCCATGCCGTGGCGGTACTTCTTGGCGTTTTTACCACGCAAATAAACTGCCAGCCGCAGCCCTGCGCCGCAGCACAAGCCCACCAGCAAATCCAGTGGATGCAGGCTGGGCAGCGGGTTTGCAAACGCTACCGGGATGGTGCCCATCATGGACATGATCTTATCGCCCAACTCTTTGCCCTCTGCAAGCCGCCACGCTTCGCCAAAGTTGGTTGCAATCAATCCCAGCAAAATATAGGGCAGATACAGAGCCAGCAGCTTTGTCAGCTTTTTTGTGGTCACAGTCCACGCTCCTGTTCCTTGTGCCGGACTTTACCGGGGAGTTCTGCCGCCGCCTGCACCAGTTCATGCAATCGTGCCAGCACCGAGGGGCGTTTATCCTTGTTCAGCAGCGAAGCCGAATACTCCTTGAACGCCGATTGAAACGCTTCTGCATCCGGGGCTTTGAAAAAGACCAGATACCGGGGCGGCACCTCGGAGGTGTCCTTGCGGATGGCGTAGTCGATGCCGTACTTTTTGGCGTAGCGTTCCAGACCACGGATGCCGGTCTTGCTGATCTCCACGCTGGACACGCCCCGGTTTTGCCGTAACAGGGTGCGGACGCTCTGCTTGCCTTGGGATGCCTTGGACTGGTACAGCCGAAGCGCTGCTTTTATCGCCCGCAGGACAGTCCGGGCAGACAGCTTTGTGGTGGAGATCATAATGTTGAATGACTTCTGTTCGATTTCTTCCTGCAATGCCATCACCTCCCGTGCAGCAGGGTGATTTTAGCGGTCATGCTCTGCCGGGGGCTTGGTGCGGGGCTTTTCTGCGGGAGGTTCATCAGGCACCGGCAGCACCAACAGACGGTTGCCTAGCTTCAGAAAGGCTTCCGGCTGATGGAAAAGCTGCTCGTACTTCTGCGCCAGTTCTGGGGTCAGGGATGCAAAATCCTCCTCGCCCAATCCCACCACTAGAAAGTCTCCGGCAATGGCATCATACATTTCTCCGTTTTCATCCCGAAGAGCACGGTTCAGGGGCAGACCCATGAGCTTACCATCGTCATTGCAGATGATAGCCACTGGGTCTGCAAAGGGGTAAACAGCAGCAATCGTGCCGCCCACCGCCTCCTGCAAGGCTTTCAGGTTGTTGTCAATCTCGACCTGCTGCGGATACTGTCCCGGTGCAATTTTCAGCACCGACAAGGTGTTCTCGTTCTGTTCCATTATCGTCCTCCTCGAATTTGATAGAGATCTCCTGCCAGGCATGGGCGGCGTTCAACAGAGCTGCCACGAAGAAGCCGAAAAAAGCGCCGGCTTCAAAAAATGCGAAACCGATAAAAAAGTTCAGCATGGCACACCTCACTCCATGCAGATGCAGGGAAGCTTCTGGTCGTCTGCCATCAGGGTGATGCTGTGGCTTGCCAGATACTTCTGGAACAGGTAGACTTCATCGATGGTCAGCGAGATGACCTCGCCGTCCATGTTGGTGCGAACAAGAATCACCGGGCCGGTCAGGTAGTGCTTTCCGCCCATCTTCAGCACCTGCGCCGGGTTGTAGCAGAGCAGCAGCGAGGTGTTGGGAAGGTTCAGGCAGGCATCATCCTCCTCAAAGCAGGGCAGGATGCCGGGAGCCTCGTCCAGCGTGATGATGGTCAGCTCCATATCCGGGGCAATGGCAGCGAGATAGACTTCACCAGGCTTTTTTCTGCCGTTCAGAATCGTGTAGATGCGAGTATCAATGGTGACTTTCTCGGAACGGATGTGAGTGGTAGTAAAGTTCATAGACGTTTCCTCCAAAATTTTTGCAAAATAAAAGACCCGGAACTGGGTCTTTTGGTTCAGTCTGCGATCAGCGCGCTTCTTCCTGCTTCTTCTGTTTTGCCTGTTGCTTTTTTAGTTGCCACTGGTCGAGCAGCTTGATGATGATGCTTTCCATCTGCCGGGGCGTGTAATTGCGTGGAAAGTATTTCCGCAGGGTTTCGTTTTTGATGGTCACGGTGTCCAGTTCGCTTTTCTTTTCCTCATTCATAATGTTGTAGACTGCATCATAGTCAAACTCACCCTGCTGCGCCAGCTTTTTTATCCGAATGGCTTGTGAAAGAGATGGTGCGTTCTGGGAAGCATCCATTGCTTCTAAAAAATCCTGTTGCTGTTTTTCGTCCAGATAGGACAGTTCTACCGCAGGGTTAAAAGAGATTTTTTTCTCGTCCACCATGTCGAGCAATTCAGGGACAAGGTTCGTCAGACGCACAAAACGCTGGACTTGATTGCGACTTTCGCCTGAATCTTTTGCTACTTTTTCATCGGCTCTCAACTTCGTCCCAACTTGGGACGAAGTTAAATCTGACCTAGCACCTTGATTTTTTATTGCATCCAGCTTCATCTTGTACGCAAATGCCCGCTCGCTGGGCAGGATGTGTTCTCTCTGCAAATTGGAATCGACCATCAATATCGTGGCGGCATCATCCTCCATATTTCGCACAATGACAGGCACGGTGTCCAGATTTGCAAGCTCTGCGGCGTGTTTCCGACGATGCCCGGAGATGATCTCATAGCCGCCCTCTGGTCTGGGGCGGGCAATCAGCGGCGCAAGCACACCGAACTGCGAAATGCTTTCCACCGTCCGGGTCATGGAATCATCGTCCAGAACTTTGAACGGGTGGTTTTTGAACGGGAAAAGTTCGCTGACGGGAATCTGTTGTACCTGCTCCCGCTGTTCTTCCTGCCGGGATTCTTCGGTCGAAAAAATATCATCGAGACCTTTCAGTGCTACGTTTAAGCCGCTTTTCGGCATCCACCAACACCTCCTTCGCAAGAGATTGATAGGCTTCTGCCACCTTGCTCTTGGGGTCATACTGGAAAATGCTCTTGCCGGCGGCACTGGTTTCAGCAGCACGAACAGACCGGGGAATGGTCTGGTCGAACACCTTGATTTTACTACCGTATGCCTGACGAATCAAAGTGTCGATCTGCTTTCCATAGTTGGTGCGGCTGTCCGTCATGGTGAGCAGGATGCCCTCGATTTTCAGCTTCGGATTGATTTTCTGCCGGTGTACCTTACAGATTGTCTGCAAAAGCTGCTCCAGACCTTTGGCAGAAAGATATTGAGCCTGTACGGGTATCAAAGCAGTGTCTGCCGCCGCCAGTGCATTGATGGTGAGCATACCAAGGGAGGGAGTACAGTCCAGCAGGATATAATCGTACTCCCGTTTTGCTCCGTCCAACACCTGTTTGAGCATCTTTTCCCGGTTCATGCTGTTTACCAGAGCCACCTCCAATCCTGCCAATTCGATGTTGGCAGGGATGAGGTCTACGCCCTCTGCATGGTGCAGGATGCCCTCACCGGGTTGGATAGGCTGGTCGTTCATGGCTTTCTGCATCAGAGTAGACAATGTGGCAGGCAGCTCGTCCGGCTGCTGCCAGCCCATGCTGATGGTAAGACTGCCCTGCGGGTCAGTGTCCACCAGCAGAACTTTTTTGCCCTCCATCGCCAGCCCGATGCCCAGATTTTCACAGGTGGTGGTCTTGCCGGTGCCGCCTTTCTGGTTGACGATGGCTATCGTGGTTGCTTTCTTTGAAATTTTCATCACCTCCGATTCGCTAAGTCGTGGTTGGTTTGGTTCTGGTAGGAAAGCTGCATGGTGGTGGGCGCGTTGTACAGAGAAGCGAGCAGATATTGTTTCATGTTACGGATCGGGCTGCTGTTCTCTGCAAAGCACTTCAGCACAAAGCGGATGTGGTCGGCGTTCAACTTCATAAACCGACTGCATACCACCTCGGCGGGCTTATCGTCCCCAGCAATGTGCAGCAGCTTACGGTTGGTAGCGCAGGTGTCCACCAGCAAGTCTACGATCTGGTAGATAATGTCCTTGTCATCCGGGCAGAGCCGGAGCAAAAGGTCTATCTCCAAAGACTGAGAAAAATATTCTTCCAGTTGGGTGCGTTTGCTCATCCCATCCGCTTCTTCAGAATTGAATGGATCAGTCTCACTCATTTCAGTATCATTCTCTTTAGTCTTATTACATCGTGATTTTGAAGGGTCTTGACTTGCGTTTTTGAAGCCTCCAGAATCGTGAAAATCACGATTTTGGAATATTGATTTTGACGATTCTGCCGAAAAGTTCTTCACATACACCAAACTTGGCTTTCCCAGACCTCTGCGTTTTCGTTCAATCAGACCAAACTTTTCGAGTTCCCGGAGCAGCTTGGTCGCTTTGTTGTCTGCGCAACACAACGCCCTCTTGACATCCTCTATCGTGAAGATGATGAACACCCGGTTCTGCTCGTCCAGCCAGCCGTTTTTCACAGACAGGCTCATGCGGTCCAGCAGGATGCCGTACAGGGTTTTTGCATCGGTGGACAGACTCTGGAACCGTGGCTCCTGAAAAAGAGCCTTGGGAATGCGGTAGAATGAAAACAGTTCTCCGGCTTGTCCGTAAAAGTAGTCAAGGGTCATGTGGCTTTTTCAACGTTTTGCTCCAGCTTGTGTTCAAAAAATCAACCGCCTTTCGTTTGAAAATAAAAAGCGCACTCTTTTCTTATTGAAAAGTGGTGCGCTATGTAATATAATGGCTATATAATTTAGCTATCCAAAAGATAGTCGATGAGATATTCTTTCGGAATCATGAAAGATCGTCCGACTTTCAGGCAGCGAATTCTATGTTGATGGATTCTTCTGATGATGGCAGTCTGGCTTTTGAAACCGAGTAAAGTTGTTGCTTCTTCGACAGACAGCACATCAGGATAGTTCACAAATAATTTTTTATAATACTCTTTTGCTTGATTTTGATTCATTATCCTTGACTTTCCTTTCGTTTTGTGCCTAAGCAGAGGAGCGTTTTGCCCTGCATCCCTCCTGAACATCCCTCCAATTTCCATTTGGGCGGTCCAAACCGAAAAAACAGAGTAGAGGAAAAACGCATCGAAAAATCGTGGATATTTCAAATTATTGTTCGTTGAGGCGTGAATTTTGCCTTTGCACAGTGGGAACCAGATATCACTAGATATCACTGGATGACACCAGATGGAAGATGAGGATAAAAACTCAAAATCCCTTGTGCTAATAACACGTGTGGGTTCGACCCCCACCACCGGCATAAAAAGGAAGCCCTCCAGCTTGTCTGGGGGGCTTTCTTTTTATCTGCGGCGTGTGAGCGGGTCGAACAGCACGACCCTGCACAGCAGGGGAGCAATCAGCCCTGCGGGCTGTTGCTCAGTGCGCGGGAGACCCCCACCACCGGCATAGCAAGCAGCTCGAAATCGAAAGGTTTTGGGCTGCTTTTCTTTTTCTGCTCAGTTTCTTATACTTTGGTGTTTTCTGGGAAGATGCGGAATCATTTTCAGTTGTTGACCCGCTGACAGCCTGGCACATTGCCTGCAAGCACCGGCTCCCTTACGAAAGCCGGTGCTTTTTTGCAGTTGCACTTTCCCCGGGAGATTATTATACTTATAAAAAAGGCCGGGTGCTGCAAGGACAGGAGGGAAAGCGTATGGCACGGAACAAAACCGCACAGGGTGGTATCTCCCTGCGCCGCAAGGTCACGGCATGGCTTGCCGCGATTTTGCTGGTCACCATGCTTTCCACTGGCATTGCTACCATGGCAGGTCAGTGGACGGTACGCTCCTTTGATACGCTGCTGGCCGACAACGCCGTCTGCTACACGATGCAGAACGCACTCAAGGACGAAACACAGGCCTTTGCACGCTATGTGCGCCAGCCTACTTCTGAAACCGAACAGGCCTATACCGCCGCCTGCACCGCTTCCGAGCAGAGCCTTGCGGCCCTGCCCTTCGATTATGCCCGCATCGGCGAGGAGCGCTATGCCCGTACATGGAACCTTTTGCAAGGGTATGCGGGCTATCGGCAGGAGCGGGATGCCTTTTTGCAGCTTTCCCCCTCGGCAGATACCTATATTGAACAGATGTACCATGTGATGGCACTGCAGGACTACCTTGCCGAGTATGCGCTACGTCTGACACAGGCCACGCTGGAACAGGAAAACGCCCTTTACAGCAGCACGGCGGCTCACATCCGGCATCTGCCGTGGCTGTATCTGGGGCTGTTCCTGACGGCAGCCGCGCTAATGCTGCTGCTCATCCGGGTGCTGAGCCGCGCTGTTGTGCGTCCGCTGCTGCGGCTGGCGCAGGCTTCCCGCAGCATTGCCGAGGGCGATTTTTCCAGACCGGACCTACCGGTGAAAAGCAGCGACGAGGTGGGGCGGCTGACGGGAACCTTTAACCAGATGAAGCACGCCATGGCGCAGCAGCTGACCACCCAGCAGGCTTTGCACCGGGAAGAGGTGCGGAACCTTGCACTGGAAAAGGATCTGGAGCACACCCGGCTGGAGGTGCTCAAAAGTCAGGTGAATCCGCATTTTCTGTTCAACACCCTGAACATGATCTCCTGTATGGCACGGCTGGAGGATGCTGCCACCACCGACCAGATGATCGTTCATCTGGGCAGTTTGTTCCGGCACAATCTGCGCACCAAGCGCCAGCAGATCACGCTGGAGGAGGAACTGGACGGGCTGGAGGACTACATTTATTTGCAGCAAATGCGGTTCGACGGACGCATTACCGTAGAAAAAAGCATCCGGGTGCAGCCTGCGGCGGTGCTGGTGCCGTCCTTTATGCTGCAGCCAGTGGTGGAAAACGCTTACTCGCACGGGCTCAAGTCCTGCGAGGAAGGCGGACGCATCCTGCTGCGGGCATGGATGCAGGGCAAGGTGCTGGTGCTCACGGTCGCGGACAACGGCAAGGGAATGACCCCAGAGGAACTGGACGCTGTGCAAACTAAAATTGCCCAGAGCGAGCAGACCGGACGCAGCATTGGCCTAGGCAATATTTCCCGCCGCATCGGGATGCTGTATCCGGGCGGTAAAATGCAGGTATACAGCCGCGCAGACTGCGGTACTGTGGTGCGGTTTGAGCTCCCGCAAACGCAGCAGCCGGAAGAAAAGGAGGAGACGCTCTCGTGAAGTGCAAATTGCTGGTGGCAGAGGATGAATTGATCGAGCGCAAAGTGCTGTGCCGGACCTTGCAGAAGTATCTGGGAGACCTGATCTGCCTGTACGAAGCAAAAAATGGCAGGGAAGCGCTGGAAATTTTTGCCCGCGAAGCGCCGCAGGTGGCTGTGCTGGACATTGAAATGCCGGGTCTCACCGGGCTGGAGGTGGCGCGCAAGATCCGTGAAACAGACAAAAATTGCGCCATCCTGTTCCTGACCGGCTTTGATAAGTTCGACTACGCACGGCAGGCGATCTCTGTGCGGGCGATGGACTATCTGCTCAAGCCTTACAACGAGCAGGAACTGGTATTCGCGGTGGAGGATGCCATCCGGCAGGTGTCGGTGCCGCTGCCTGCCCGCCCGGCACAGCCCCCTGCGCCTGCAGAGCCTCTCCGCCGGGAAGAGGACGAGGATATGCGCACCGCCATCATCCGTGCCGAGATCAGCCGCTTCATCGACGCTCATTATAGGGAGGATATCTCCATGCAGGATGCCGCCGCTGCGCTGCGCTACTCGGACGCCTACTTCTGCAAGTTGTTCAAGCAGTGCTTTAGGGTAAACTTTTCGGCCTACCTGAACGAATACCGGGTGAACAAGGCGCGCCAGCTGATTTTGGACCCGCGCCTGAGCCTGAAGGATATCGGCGCTGCTGTGGGTTACAGCGACGCCAACTATTTTACAAGGGTGTTCAAGCGCCTGACCGGCCAGACCCCTTCGGAATACCGCGTAGCCGCAGCGGAAAAAGCGGCACAAGGATAAATCGGATTCAAAAGAAGCGCTCGTTCTTTCCTGCCTGTGAACAGGAGAGGAACGGGTGCTTTTTTGTTTTTGCCAGTTTTTTTCGTCCAAAAAACACAAAAATTGTACTTGGATACAACAAAGACAAAATCGTACTACGTTTCACAAAATAATCCGGTTTCGCAAAAATGAACGAGTTGTTAAAATATAATCATAGAAAAAACGTGAAAAGAGAGGATGCCATTCATGAAGAGAAGAACGTTTCTGTCGCTGATGGGCGCGGCGGCACTGACCAGCAGCATGATGCTTACCGGCTGCGGTGCCGGCTCCGGTGACGACCGCAAGATCGTGCGCATCGGCCATGTGCAGTCCCAGACCCACCCGGATCATCTTGGACTGGAAGCCTTTGCCAACTACATCAACGAGAAGCTGGGCGATAAGTACCGTGTGGAGGTGTACCCCAGCGAGCTGCTGGGCTCCCAGACCGAAATGGTGCAGCTGACCCAGACCGGTGCCATCGACTTTGTGGTGGCATCCACTGCCATCATGGAGACCTTCAGTGCCAAATACCAGATCTTCAACCTGCCTTACCTGTTCTCCAGCGTAGAAGCCTACCACGAGGCGATGGACGACCCCGAGGTGACGGACCCCATTTTCAAGACCACTTCCAAGGCCGGTCTGGAAACGGTGGCATGGCTGGATGCCGGCACCCGCAACTTCTACACCATCAAGACCCCCATCAACCAGCCCTCCGACCTAAAGGGTCTGAAGATCCGCGTACAGCAGTCGCCCACCAACGTGGAAATGATGCGTCTGCTGGGCGGCACCGCTACGCCCATGGGCTTCGGCGATGTGTACACCGCCTTGCAGGCCGGTATTCTGGACGGTGCCGAAAACAACGAGCTGGCTCTGACCGATAACGGTCACGGCGATATCTGCAAGTATTACTCCTACGATATGCACCAGATGGTGCCGGATCTGCTGGTTGCAAACTACGCCTTCCTGAACGAGCTCAGCGACGAGGAGCGCGCGATCTTTGAAGAGGGCTTCCAGATCGTGAAGCGCACCGAGCAGGATGCTTGGGAGGATGCTGTGGCTGAGGCGAAAGATAAGGCCGAGAACGAGCAGCACGTCAACTTTATTTACCCGGACACTGCACCGTTTCAGGAGGCTATGGCCCCCCTGCACGATTCCGTGCTGGCAGCAAACCCGGAACTGCAGCCCATTTATGACCTGATCCAGCAGCACAACGCTGCCCACACTGCGGACTGAGGAGGAGCATCATGGAAAAACTGAGAAATACCCTGAACAAGGTGCTCAACCTGCTGGCAGGTCTGAGCATGACGGTCATGGTGGTGCTGACCACCTATCAGGTCATCGTGCGTTACATCTTCAACTCTCCCTCCACATGGTCGGAGGAACTGGTGGGCTATCTGTTCGGCTGGAGCACCATGCTGGGTGCCACCATCGTCTCTGGCGAACGCGGCCACATGAACATCCCCGTGCTGGTGGATCGGTTCAACCCCACCATGCGCAAGGCGTTCCACATCTTTGCTGAGGTCATCGCCTTCATCTTCTCTGCGACCATTCTGGTGTTCGGCGGTTTTCAGGTGTCCCAGCTGGCTATGGGACAGCAGACCTCCTCGCTGGGCGTAGCCGTGGGCGTATTCTACTGGGTCATGCCCATCTGCGGCGTGATCATTCTGGTGTATTCCGTGCTGAACATTATCGGCATTGCCAACGGCTCCATCTGTCTGGATACCCCGGAGGATGTAGACTTTGCAAAAGTGGAAGCCGAAATGGCTGCCGATGCCGACAAGGAAAATAAGGAGGACTAAGCTGTGGCAATTCAAGCGTTACTCGTAATTTTGGCAGTGCTGCTGGTGCTGCTGTTTCTCGGCGTGCCCATCTCGTACGCCATTGCAGTCTCTTCTCTGACTGCCATCCTTTCTTCCATCGATCTGAACGTAGCCGTGCTGACCGCTGCCCAGCGCACCTTTGTGGGCATGAGCAAGTTCAGCCTGACCGCCATCCCGTTCTTTATTCTGGCCGGCAACATCATGAATCAGGGCGGCATCGCCAAGCGTCTGGTGGATTTCGTCATGGCCATTCTGGGCAAGATGCCCGGCGCACTGCTGGTGACCAATATCGGCACCAACGCTCTGTTCGGCGCCATCTCCGGCTCTGCATCCGCTGCGGCTGCTGCCGTTGGCTCCATGATCCGCGACGGTGCCGAGGAGCAGGGCTACGACCCCGCCGTGACCGCTGCCACCAACGCCGCTTCCTCCTGCTCCGGCCTGCTGATCCCGCCGTCCAACGCCCTGATCACCTACTCTCTGGCATCCGGCGGCACCTCTGTGGCTGCGCTGTTCATGGCCGGTTACATTCCCGGCATCATCTGGGCGCTGTGCTGCTGCGTGGTGGGCGTGCTGCTGGCGGTCAAGCTGGGCTATAAAGGCACCCCCGGCAAGTTTGACTGGAAAAATCTCGGCATCTGCACCCTGCGCGCCCTGCCTTCGCTGTCCCTGATCATCGTGGTCATCGGCGGCATCATCGGCGGTGTGTTCTCTGCCACCGAAGGCTCTGCCATTGCCGTTGCCTATGCTCTGATCCTTGCCTTCTGCTACCGCTCCATCAACCTGAAAAGCCTGTGGAAGATCCTCGTGGACTCTGCCAAGATGTCCGGCATGGTGGTGTTCCTTGTAGGCGTTTCCAACATTCTGGGCTGGGTCATGGCCTTTTTGCAGATCCCGGATGCTGTGGCAGCAGCCCTGCTGAGCCTGACCAGCAATAAGTACATCATCCTGCTCATCATGAACGTGATCCTGCTGGTGTCCGGCACCTTTATGGATGTGACTCCGGCCATCCTCATCTTCACCCCGCTGTTCCTGCCCATCTGCCAGAGCTTTGGCATGAGCACCATCCAGTTCGGTCTGATCCTCGTGTATAACCTGTGCATCGGCAACATCACCCCGCCTGTGGGCAACGCACTGTTCGTGGGCATCAAGGTGGGCCGCACCTCGCTTTCCAAGGTCATGCCGTACATGCTTATGTACTATGTGGCCATCATCGGCGGCCTGCTGCTGGTCACCTTTATCCCGGCAGTGTCTACCGCACTGCCGCAGGCAATGGGCCTGATGTAATTGAGACATTCCCTTCTTCTCCTAAAAAAGGCGGTACCTGCTTTGCGGCGGGCACCGCCTTTTTCTGTCTCTTGCACAAAGGCAGCCTTGTGCGCTATACTATCTGCAAAGGGAGGGAGGCACCATGCGCAGACGGACTTTTTTAGCCGGGCTTGGCTTTGCAGCCTTGCAGCTGGCAGGCTGTGCCGCAAAGCCGCAGACCACACCGGACTATGTGCTGACCTATGCCGACAACCAGCCCGCCGGGTACCCCACTACGCAGGGCGCGCAGTATTTTGCAGACCTTGTGCAGCAGCAGACCGGGGGCAAGGTGGTCATTCAGGTCAAGGCGAACGGCGAGTACGGCTCGGAACAGCAGGTGTGGGAACAGCTTGCCATTGGCGGCGTAGATTTTGCCCGTGTGTCGCTCTCGGTGGTCACGGACGACCTGCCCCGGCTCAACGTGCTGCTGCTGCCGTATCTCTACCGGGATGCCGACCACATGTGGCGCGTGCTGGACGGCAGCATCGGAGCTGAGTTTTTGCAGGACTTTACCGCGCAGGGACGGGTAGGCCTGAGCTGGTACGACGCGGGTGCCCGCTCGTTTTATGCCCGTCAGCCGGTGCGCAGCCTGAACGATTTACAGGGCAAGACCATCCGCGTGCAGGATTCGCAGATCGTGATCGACATGATCCGCCTGCTGGGTGCAGTGCCGGAGACCACGGCGTACAGCGACGTCTACTCGGCGCTTGAGACCGGGCAGATCGATGCCGCCGAAAACAACTGGCCGGCCTACTATTCCATGGAGCACTATAAGGTGGCACGGTACTACATGGCCGATGAGCACAGCCGCGTACCGGAGGTGCAGCTGGCTTCCGGCCGCACATGGGATGCACTGCCGGAGGAATACCGGAAGACCCTGCAGGCATGCGCCCGGGCATCGGCGCAGTACGAGCGCCAACTCTGGGCACAGGAGGAAACCGCTGCCCGAAAAGCGGCATTGGCTGGCGGGTGCCAGGAACTGCCGCTGCCCGAAGAAGAAATGCAGAACTTCCGGCAGCTGGTGCAGCCGCTATACCGGAAATACTGTGCCGACTATCTGCCGCTGGTGGAAGAGATACAGGCAGAGTGACAGCAGAGAAAGGGACGAGTCAAATAAAAAGGCTCACAGCTTTGAGGTTATGCTGCATGGAAAGACGCTGCCTGTGCAATGTTACAAGAGATAATCTTGCAGAACCGCAATCACCCCAGTATCATCCTGTGGGGCGTGCACATCAACGAGAGCGTGGATGACGATGCTTTCTATAACCGCACCAACAAGATCGCCCACCAGCTGGACCCCAGCCGTGCCACCTCCGGCGTGCGATACCATCGGCGAGCTGCTGGAAACGCAGGAGCACTTTTCCTCCACGCCCACTCCGTGGAACAGCAAACAAGCCAGACCCGCCGGTCTGGCTTGTTTGCAATATCAAAATAAATGTTTCCGCTTATTGTGTGATCGCTGCCGGGGTGTGCACCCGGTTTTCGTTGCTACATTCTGGATACGAATGAGCCGCCCCCCGGAATTGCACGGGTTTGAAATATTTTCCAAAAAAAGAAAAAAGCCTGTGTGCACAGTCCTGCATGGCAGGCTCTGCATTCCTCCTGAACATCCCTCCAATTTCCTTTTTTGCCTTCCAAATCGAGAAATCGGAGCCGAGGGGAAACGTAACGAAAAATCGTAGATTTATCAAAAATTCATTCGATGTACTGTTGCTTTTCCGCTTTAAAGTCGGGCACCAGATGACACCAAATGGAAAACCCTCCTCAAAACTCAAAATCCCTTGTGCTAATAACACGTGTGGGTTCGACCCTGCACAGCAGGGGAGCAATCAGCCCTGCGGGCTGTTGCTCAGTGCGCGGGAGACCCCCACCACCGGCATAAAAGCCCATCAGGCATTCGCCCAATGCCGTTAAGTTAAGAGGCTAAAGAAAAATAGACTTCATCAAAAAGATGAGGTCTATTTTTTTGAAGAAAAAGATCAGAAACAGATTTTACGCACCCTTTGCCGGATATGCCAAGGCCCCCACAGAACACGGGATCTGCAGGGGCCTTGCGGGCAATATTTTTACAGCATTTTGACCGCCAGTGCTTCACTGGTGCGATCCTGTGCGGCGTTGGCATTTTCGGGGTCGTCCATGGTGTAGCGCAGCACCAGCACTTCAGCCACATACAGCAGCGCCACCTTGACCGGGATGTTGCCGGAGTCCAGCGGGCTTTCCTGCGCACCACACAGCAGCACGATATCCGCCAGCTTTGCGCCGGGCGAATCCTCATAATGGGTGAGCAGAATGATCTTTGCGCCCGCCGCCTTGGCCGCACGCAGCGTTTCCAGCATATCGCGGGTAGCGCCGGAATAGGAAACGAACAGCACCACATCCTCCGGGGTCATCAGGCTGGCCGTGATCAGCTGCATATGGCTGTCGCCTGCCGTGCGGAACTTGGTGGAGATGCAGGCAAAGCGGGCGCAGATATCATTTGCAATATACATGCTGCCGCCCTGACCAAGGCAGTACACCTGCCGGGCCTTGTGCATCAGCTCCGAAGCCTTGTCCACCGCCTCCGGCGAAAGATTGTTCTGGGTGCCGTTGATAGTAGTCATCAGCAGGGCGCTGGCGTGCTCGCACAAAGTTGCCGTGTCGGCATCCGGCTCCGGCACATGCTGGTTGACCAGTGCACCGGTGGCGTTGGCCTGCGCCAGCGCAATGCGCATTTCATGATAGCCCTCAAACCCCAGCGCCCGGCAGAAGCGGAACACCGTTGCCTCTGCCACACAGCACTCCTTTGCCAGCGAGGAGATGGACAGATACTGTGCCTCTGCCGCGTGCTGCACAAGATAGTCCGCCACGGTGCGGCCCGATTTTGTCAGGTCGCCCTGATGCTGCTGCAGCAGCTCCCAAAAATTCGTTGCCATTTTTCTTTTTCCTCTTTTCCGGCGCAGCAGTCCACCGACCCGGATCAGCTGCCGACCGTTTCATTCACCTTTATAAAAAGTATAAAAGAATCGTCCCCGCTTCGCAAGAGACGCATTGCCCACATTTTGGCCCGCAGTTCTGTGCAGAGCACACAGTTTTGGCGGAAAAAACGGCCATTTTGTGAAAATATCTTTCAATTTTACATTTTTGTTTAGAAAAACATTTTCACTATCGTTTTTGTGGGTTTGTACCATTTTGTAATAGTTTCAGAAGAGTAAAGCAAGATTTTCTTTGCATTTCAACATATATCCCACACTTTTGTGCACAATGCACACTGTCATTCTGAAAATTTATGAAAACCATGAATGGACAAAATGAAAATATTTTTCTATAATGGAGCCATCAAGAGCGGCCGCTGGCACGGCAGGCCGCCAACAACGTGAAGCATCTTGAATGCGAAGGAGAAACTACTATGAAAAACTGCATTTCCCGCCGTTCGTTCCTGAAGGCCGCTGGCATTCTGGGCGCAGCCGGCGCTCTGGCCGCATGCGGCGGCTCTTCTGCAAGCACCAGCACTGCTGCTTCCACCGCAGGTTCTACCGCTGCAAGCGCAGCTGCTTCTTCCACCAGCATCAAGCTGTGGACATACCCCATCGGCGGCTGGGGCAATGACGAGACCGTTCAGGGTCTGGTTTCCAGCTTCAACGCAAAGTATCCTGACATCAAGGTCACTGTGGAGTATCTGGACTACACCAACGGCGACGATCAGGTGAACACCGCCATCGAGGGTGGCAGCGCACCTGATCTGATCATGGAAGGTCCCGAGCGTCTGGTTGCAAACTGGGGCGCAAAGGGCGTTATGGCTCCGCTGAACGACCTGTGGACCGACGATGCCAAGAAGGACATTTACGAGTCCGTTGAGTCCGCCTGCAAGGACACTGCCGGCAACTACTACGAGTATCCCCTGTGCATGACCGCACACTGCATGGCCGTGAACATGACCAAGGTCAAGGAAGTGGGCGCTGACCAGTACATTGATACCGACAAGCATACCTGGAGCACCGACGGCTTCCTGAAGACCGTTGATGCCCTGTACAACGGCGGTTACGAGAACGTTGCAGCCATCTACTGCGCAGGTCAGGGCGGCGACCAGGGCACCCGCGCCATCATCAACAACATGTACGGCGGCACCTTTACCGATGCAGCCCACACCAAGTACACTGCCGACTCCGCCGAGAACATCAAGGCGATCCAGACCCTGCACGACACCAAGGGCATCAACTTTGACGCTTCCATCGCAGGCGGCGACGAGATCACCCTGTTCCGCAACGGCACCCTGCAGATGGCATTCTGCTGGAACATTGCACAGCAGGCCAACAGCGACAACAACGCCGCCGGTCTGACCAACGATGGCGACGAGATCTTCCCCATGGCCTTCCCCACCGACAGCGGCGACCCGAAGCTGTGCGGCGGCATCTGGGGCTTCGGCATCTTTGATAACGGCGACGAGGCCAAGATCGAAGCAGCCAGGACCTTCATCGACTTCATCGCTGCCGACCCCGATCAGGTCAAGGACAGTGTGCTGGCTTCCACCTACTTCCCGGTCCGCACCAGCGTGGGCGATATCTACGCCGACAACGAGATCATGAGCGAGTACAGCAAGTTCATGGCTTATCTGGGCGACTACTACCAGATCACTCCGGGCTGGGCAACCGCACGTACCGAGTGGTGGAACATGCTGCAGCGCGTCGGCTCCGGTGAGGATGTCGAGACTGCCGTCAAGACCTTTGTGGACAACGCAAACGCTGCCGCACAGGCATAAGCCCATCCACTCTGCCGGGGGCAGATAATTATTGACGCTTCGCCCCTTCCTCGAAGATCCCGACGAGGGAGGGGCTTTATTTGTAAAAAAAAAATCATAACCGAAAGGAACGGTGATCCTCTTGGCTGCAAAAACGGCGATCAAAGAGCCTAAGCGCAGCAGTGCGCTGGTACGGCGCGAGACCTTCGCTTCCTATTGCTTCCTGCTGCCCAGCCTGATCTTCTTTCTGGGCTTCGTCATCTATCCCATGGTGCTGTGCGTGGTGACCAGCTTCTTCGATTCCACCATGAACCGTGCCGATATCTTTGTGGGCCTTGCAAACTATAAGGAACTGTTCACAGACCCCATCTTTCTGGGTGCCTTAAAGAACACCTTCATTATCGTGGTGGTGTCCGTGCCCGTCACCTGCGCCTTCTCGCTGTGGGTCTCCTCTGCCATCGTAGACCTGCCCGAGTGGGCTACCAGCCTTTTCCGTTGCGTGTTCTACCTGCCCGTGGTCACCGGCTCTGTGGCTGTTACCGTGGTGTGGAAGTGGATGTACAACAACTACTATGGCATCTTCAACTATCTGGGCAAGACTCTGGGCCTCATTGACAAAAACATCAACTGGCTGGGCGATGAGCGCTTTGCTCTGGGCTGCATCATCCTGATCCTGCTCACCACCTCTGTGGGCCAGCCCATCGTGCTGTACGTTTCCGCTCTGGGCAATGTGGACCAGTCCATCGTGGAAGCCGCAGAAGTGGACGGTGCCACCGATTTCCAGTGTTTCTGGAAGATCAAGTGGCCCGCCATCATGCCCACCACCCTGTACATTCTGGTCATTACCACCATCAACTCCTTCCAGTGCTTTGCGCTGATCCAGCTGCTGACTTCCGGCGGCCCCAACCACAGCACCGATACCATCATGTACTACATCTACTACACCGCCTTCAAGCTGTACCGCTACGGCTACGGCAACGCAATGGGTGTGGTGCTGGCAGTCATCATCGCCATTCTGTCGGCTGTCCAGTTCAAGCTGGGCAACCAGGATAATTAAAGGAGGTGCCGGACAATGAGTGCAAATGCCGCTGCAAAAAAGCAAAAACCGTTGAAGCGTCACCCCAGCAAGCTCAAGAGAATGAGCGCCTACATGATCCTGACGCTGATCCTCATCAGCATCGTTGCGGTGCTGTTCGCCTTCCCGCTGTACTGGATCATCACCGGTTCCTTCAAGACCGGTGCCGCCATCAACGCCACCACCCCCGAATGGTGGCCCAGCCAGTGGGTGCTGACCAACTATCAGAAGCTGTTCTCCGGCAAGAGCGCCCCGCTGTGGCAGCTGGCTGTGCCCTTTGGCTCCAAGTTCAGCGCTAACGGCGAGCCCATCTACTTCTCGGTAGGCCCCACCGCTCCCGCTGCCATCCGCTGGATGATCAACACCGTGTTCATGGCCGTCATGTCCATGATCCTCACCTGCATCACAGCCGCCATGGCCGGCTATGCACTGGCAAAAAAGCGCTTTGTAGGCCGCAAGCTGCTGTTCACCCTCATCGTGTGTGCAATGGCTCTGCCCAAGCAGGTCATCCTGATCCCCCTGCTGCGCGAAATGAGCAGCCTGAACCTGTACAACACCATCTGGGCCGTCATCTTCCCCATCGTGGGCTGGCCCTTTGGTGTGTTCCTGATGAAGCAGTTCAGTGAGGGCATCCCCACTGAGATGCTGGAAGCGGCCCGCATCGACGGTGCAAGCGAGGCCAAGACCTTTATCGACATCGTGCTGCCCATGGTCAAGCCGGGCATCGGTGCACTGGCCATTTTTACCTTCATCAACAGCTGGAACGACTACTTCATGCAGTTGATCATGCTGTCCAGCACCAGCAACCTGACCATTTCTCTGGGCATTGCAAAGCTGCAGGCTGAGAACAGCACCGACTTTGGCCTGATCATGGCAGGTGCCGCACTGGCTGCTGTGCCTATCATCATCATCTTCCTCATTTTCCAGAAGTACTTTACCAAGGGCATCGCAATGGGTGCTGTTAAGGGCTAAAATCCCGACCGCCGCCTGCGGGCAAAGACTTCCCCCGGCCGGGGGAAGATGTCGCGCAGCGACAAAAAGGGGCATGCAGGGAGGGATTTTTGGCGCAGCGGTCTGCAAGACGCAAGGCCCGCCCAAGGGCCGAAGCGGATGCAGGGCACCGCAAGAGGGCGCTGATGCCGCTGCCCGGAACAGAAAGCGTACGAGCTTGATGCAAAACCATTTCATCTGTATTTATTACTATTTTTAAAGAAGGGTTTGGAACATGAAAGATATCAAAAAATATCAGGGTGTCATCCCCGCCTTTTACGCCTGCTACGACGCAGAGGGCAATATTTCCACCGAGGGCGTCAAGGCCCTTACCCGCCATCTGATCGCCAAAGGCGTCAAGGGCGTGTATGTAGGCGGTTCCTCCGGCGAGTGCATCTACCAGCACGTGGATGAGCGCAAGGCCGTTCTGGAAGCCGTGATGAGCGAAGCCAAGGGCAAGCTGACCGTCATTGCGCATGTCGGCTGCAACAATACCGCCGACAGCGTGGAGCTGGCCCGCCATGCCGAGAGCGTGGGCGTAGATGCCATTGCATCCATTCCTCCCATCTACTTCCACCTGCCGGAGTACGCCATTGCAAAATACTGGAACGATATGTCCGCTGCTGCTCCCAACACCGAGTTCGTCATCTACAACATCCCGCAGCTGGCAGGCACCGGCCTGACCATGAGCCTGCTGAAGGAAATGCTCAAGAACCCCAATGTAGTGGCTGTGAAGAACAGCTCCATGCCCACGCAGGACATCCAGATGTTCAAGGATGCCGGCATCGCCGCCCGCGGCGAGGGGAACTTTGTGGTGTTCAACGGCCCCGATGAGCAGTTCGTTTCCGGCCGCGTCATCGGCGCAGACGGCGGCATCGGCGGCACCTACGCCGTCATGCCGGAGCTGTATCTGGCCATGAACGACCACATCAACAAGGGCGAGATCGAAGCCGCACGCGCCATCCAGTACGATGCCGACCGCATCATCTACAAAATGTGCGAAGCCCACGGCAACCTGTACGCCGTGCAGAAGGAGATCCTGCGCCGGATGTACGGTCTGGAGCTGGGCGGCGTGCGCGAGCCGATGCCCGGCCTGATCCCGGAAGATGAAGCCATCGTGACCGAAGCACAGGCCATGATCGAAGCTGCCATCGCAAAGCTGTAAAATTGAAGCAGCGCCCCTCTCCGTCTCTTTTCAGAGGGGAGAGCGGGCGCTTGTTTTTGGAGGGACGTTTTATGATCTGTGATACCCTGCAGCACCTGACGCGCTACAAGGGCCTTTGCAAAAATCTCGACACGGCCATTGATTACCTGCTGACCCACGACCCTGCCAGCCTGCCTCTGGGCCGCACCGAGGTGGATGGCGAGGAGGTATTCATCAACACGATGGATGCCACGCTCCATTCCGACCACGGCTACCACCCGGAATATCACAAAAAGTACGCCGACCTGCAGCTCGACATCACCGGCAGCGAGGGCTGGGGCTTTACCACAAATCCCGGCAGGGAGATCGGCGATTTTACCGGCGACTGCGGTTTTCAGGACAGCGCCAGTGTCGTGACCGGCGCACTGGGCGAAGGACGCTTTGTGCTGTTCTTCCCCACGGAGCTGCACAAACCCGGCCTTGTACAGCACGGCTGTGTGGGCGTGCGCAAGGCTGTTGTAAAGATTCGGATGGAGGATTGAACGATGGATAAGGAAAAGCTGTTTGCTCAGATCAAGGGTGGTCTGATTGTCTCCTGTCAGGCACTGGAGACGGAGCCCCTGTACACGAAAGAAGGCGGCGTGATGCCGCTGATGGCAAAAGCCGCCGCCATGAGCGGTGCTGTGGGCATCCGTGCCAACACCGTGCGCGACATTACCCAGATCAAGCAGGTGGTGGATCTGCCGGTCATCGGCATCATCAAAAAGGACTACCCCGGCACGCCCATGTACATCACCGTTACCATGAAGGAAGTGGACGAGCTGGTGGAGTGCGGCGTGGACATTCTTGCCGTGCAGGGCACCGGTGCCCTGCGCCCGGACGGCTCCACCTCCGCCCAGTTCATCCGCACCATCAAGGCAAAGTATCCCGACCAGCTGGTGATGGCCGACTGCGACAACTTTGAGAATGCCATGGCCTGCGCCGAAGCCGGTGCCGACTTTGTGGGCACCACCATGCGCGGCTACACCCCGGAGACCAAGGGCATTGACGATATCGACTTTGATTTTGTCCATAAGCTGGCCGCAGAGTGCCCGGCAAAGGTCATTGCCGAGGGCCACATCCACTACCCGGAGCAGGCGGTCAAGGCGCTGGAAGCCGGTGCATTCGCACTGGTGGTGGGCGGTGCCATCACCCGCCCGGCAGAGATCACGGCCCGCTTTACCGGTGCCATCAACGCCGCAAAAAAGTAAAATGGAGTGTGCCGGATGAAACAGTATTTTGGCATTGATATCGGCGGCACCGCCGTCAAGCTGGGCATCGTGGATGAGACCGGCAGGGTGCTGCTCAAGGGCGAAGAGAGTGTCAGTTTTGACGGCTACCAGACGCCTGTTCTCACCACCGTGCGCAGGGCCGCAAAGGAGTTTTTGACCGCAAATTCCATCCCGGTGGAAAGTCTTGCGGGCATCGGCGTTTCGGCCACCGGTCAGATCGACAGCCGCAAGGGCATCGTGGCCGGTACCTGCGGCAACTTTCCCAATTACATCGGCAGCCCTATCAAGGCTGCGCTGGAAAAGGACTTCGGCCTGCCCGTCACAGTGGCCAACGACGCCAACTGCATGACACTGGGTGAAGTGTGGGTCGGCGCTGCACAGGGCTATACGGACGTGATCGGTGTGACCCTTGGCACCGGCGTAGGCGGCGGCATCCTGACCGGAGGCCATTTGTTAGAGGGTGCACGGGGCCTTGGCGGTGAGCTGGGCCACTACCGCACCCACGCACTGGACGGTGTGGACTGTACCTGCGGCGCAAAGGGCTGCTGGGAACGCTACGCTGCCACCACCGCGCTGGTGCGCGCCGCACAGGAAAAGGACCCCGATTGGAAGGATGGCCGCGCCATCTTTGCCGCAGCCGAAGCAGGCAGCGAGACAGTTCTTGCCCTGCTGGACCACTGGACGGACGAGATCGCACAGGGCCTTGCAGGCATGGTGCACATCTTCAACCCGCAGCTCATTCTGATCGGCGGCGGCGTGAGCGCGCAGCAGAAACTGCTGATCGAACCCATTGCCGCAAAGGTGAAAGCATCGGTCATGCCCGCCTTTGCAGAGGGGCTGGAAGTACGTGCCGCTCAGCTGCACAACGACGCCGGTATGGTGGGCGCAGTGTACTACTTCCGACAGACCATGGAAAAGGAGTAATTGTATATGAAAACACATATTCTCTGTCTGGGTGATTCCAACACCCACGGCTACTGTGCCGACCCGAACGACTGCGCCGACCACGGCATCCGCTTCAATGAAGAGGAGCGCTGGACCTGCCGCCTGCAGAAGGCGCTGGGCGACGAATACCTTGTGACCGAAGAGGGACTTTCCGGCCGAACCACCGTATTTGTGGACCCCATCCACGAATCCATGGATGCCCTCAGCGTCATCTATGCCCTGCTCAAGAGCCACGAAGTCGTCGATCTGCTCATCATCATGCTGGGCACGAACGATGTCAAGGAGCGCTTTGGTGCCAACGCCGCCTGCATCGCTGCGGGCATGGAGCGGCTCATCCTCAAAGCCAAGAGCGTGGACTGCTGGGGCACCAAACAGCCCAACATTCTGGTGGTGGCACCTCCTCCCATCGGCGCAGGCTTCCACGACGCCGTGATGGGTGATGGCTGTGTGGAAAAATCCGCCGGTGTGGCCGGGCAGCTCCGCATCATCTGCGAGCGGCAGGGCGTGCACTTCCTGGACGCAAAGGACTGCGAGTTCAATCAGGTGGACTTCATGCACCTGACCCGCAAGGGCCACGCACAGCTGGCGGAGCTGCTGGCCAAAGAAGTACCGGGCCTGATCTGAGCAGAGCACGATTTTAAAAGCTCCGCTCTGAGCATCTTTAGCGGAATTATTATTTTTATTGGGTTCTCAAAAAGCTTGCGGGCTTTTTGAGAACTTTTTTTCACGAAATAGGGTCATAACCACAAACGGCATCAAACTCACAAGCAGCCTATATTTTATTTTTAATTTCCGTTTTGTTCATCTTGTAAAACATAGCAGAATCGGCTATACTTTCCGCAGAAAGATTCATTGAAAGGAACTGTGCCATGCCTGAACTTTTAAAAGCGCCTGTCACCCCTGCTCAGCAGGCAAGAGATACCCTTCTCGGTGCCCTCGTGGGGCTTGCCCGGGCCACCACCAGCGAGCCCAAAACGGACGACACCGACGTGGTTCTGAACGCCGGTCTGCGCCTTGCCGCGCAGCCGGATGCACCGGAGGAAAGGCTGCAGCGGATGCTTGCCATCGTCCAGACTGAAAAGCACCGCGTTGCCCCGGGCTGCGCCACCTGTGCCATGCCCTGCGGCAACACGAACGATTACGATTTTGTCCGCCTGTGGGCTGCGCCCGAGAGTATCCGCACCCTCAAGCTGCAAATGATTTCTGCCGCGTTTGCGCTGGCCCAAAAGCGCCCGCAGGGTCAGGCGCAGGCCGCCGTTTATCAGCTGCTGTTCACCCTTGCCGAGGACTGGGACGAGGAGCTTCTTCTGCCCGTAGTGCAGCACGCGCAAAAGCTTTGCCGGGAGTAAATCGGCACCCGGAAACCGCGTTTTTAACCCGAAAGGTTTGTACTTTTCGGCTTCCTCGGAAGTGCTGTGAAAAGTCTGCCTTTTTCTGTGCTTTGGCGGCATTTGCACGGCACTGCGTCCGCAAAAAGCATTCCGGACAGTTTGTTTCCCGATTTCCTGCCTTTTTCCGAAAGTTTTTTGCAAAAAAGACTTTACAAACCATTTCCAAAAACATATTATATAAGTAATATATTTCATGGAGCCAATGCTGTGCAGCCCCCTGTGCAGCATCCAAATACGATCAAGGAGGGGTTTATCTATGCCCGAAAAGAAAAAGACCGCAGCGGCTGCTCCTGCTGTGGAAGCTCCTGCCGCTGAGGCCAAGGAGTCTAAGACCCGTAAATCTGCCAAGGCCCCTGCACGCCGCGGCCGTCCCCCGCTTGCACCGGAGCTGTACGTGGAGTTCAGCGGCAAACAGTACAACGTGACCGATATCATTGACCGTGCCAAGGCCGATTACCGCGCTACCCACAAGGTTGGCGTGCAGTCCTGCAAGGTATACGTCAAGCCCGAGGAAGACGCTGCCTATTACGTGATCAACAAAGTCTCCGGCAAGCTGGAGCTGTAACTTTTCCTGTCTTCTTTTCTCCTGCTGCAAAGCACTCCGCACCTGTTTTGCGGCAGGTTGTCCGTTCCCACACAAGGCTCCATTTTAAACCGTAAAAAAGCTGCCCTGCATCCAAAAATGCAAGGCAGCTTTTCATTTTACATCAAACCATCTTTTCCAGAACGGATAATGCTGGATCACGGGGTCCGGGTCCGGGATCTCGAACACATAGCGCTCGGTAGCGTTGATCACGGTGGTCTTGCCGCGGGTGCACACGCGCGGCAGCTTTGCATCATAGTTCAGGTGCACATGGCCGTGCACGAACCACTGCGGCTCGTATTCATCCATCAGATCATTGAAGCACGCAAAGCCCTTGTGAGCATGATCCGTGCTGTCGTTCAGGCCAGCCGCCGGGGAGTGGGTGAGCAGCAGATCGATGCCGCCCACATGATGGGCCTTGCGCCAGAGTTTGCGCACACGGCGGCGCATTTCCCTTTCCGTATACTGGAAGCTGTCCTCCCGGTTATTGTAGCGGATGCTGCCGCCCAGTCCCATAATGCGCAGGCCCTTCCACACATACACGCTGTCGTCCACACAAATGCATCCGCCAGGTTCATTTTCCCTGTAACTGCCGTCGTGGTTGCCGTGGACATACAAGATGGGCGCAGCCGTAAAGTTCGTAAGATATTCCAGATACTTCTGCGGCAGATCCCCGCAGGAAAGGATCAGGTCGATGCCTTCCAGATGTTCGCGGGTACCGTAGTCCCACAGTGCTTTAGAGGGCACATCCGAAATTGCAAGAATTTTCACATCGGTTTGCTCCGTTCTCTCTCGGCCTGAGGGCCGCTTATTTCACAAACCCTTTCAGGGTATTGAGGCCGTTGATCGCCATAAGCGTATGCGTTTTTACATCCAGTTCATCGTAGTGCGGCAGCGCACCTTCCACGCATTCGTCCAGCCAGTCCATCTCCATCAATTCCTTGGGGCTGTAGACCACAGCCTCCGGCGAGTGCAGCACATGCCCCTGCGCGTACAGGTCTTCCGGGAAGATGCGCAGGTCATCCTCGTGCAGCATCTTTTCCATCAGGTCCAGCAGCTGTAAAGTGCCTGCGGGCAGGTCTTTGCTGTAATCGATTTCCTCTGCGCCGCTGCGCATGCCCCACCAGTAATTCACGGCTCTAGCTCCCGCTGCATCGCTGTCCCACGCGCCGTCAAAAATGGAGCGGATGATCTCGGTATAAAACGTATCCCACCGCCACACGGGCAGGCCCAGCGGCTGCAAACTGCCGTCCGGCATGCGGCGCACAAGGCCGTAATCCCGGTGGGTGCCTTCCGGCTCGCGGTTATCGCGGGCATAGAAGATTTCCACATCCGGCCGGTCAGAGAAGTCCAGCGGGTGTGCCGGGTCCGGCAGGCAGGCCCAGCGCAGCACCACCTTTGCGTCCGGGCGCACGGTCTTCAGACCCTGCGCATAGGCGTTTACTGCCGCCGGGATGCCATACACCGGGTTTGCCGCCACATAGCCCACGCGGTCGGTCCTTGCCATCACGCCGGCCAGCATTCCCAGCAGATAGGTCACTTCATACGTGCGGGGATAGTAGGTGCGCACCAGCGGGTGCGGCGCGTTGAGCGAACAGTTCAGGATGCGGGTCTTGGGGTGCTGGGCCGCCACCTTCAGGCAGGCGGTATGCATCCGGGCACTTGAGGTGAACACCACGTCGGCATTGTCGTGGGCCACATCCTCCAGCACCTGCTCCGCGTCCACCTCAGGCTCGATGTTCTCTTTGCGGGTGATGAATACCCGGTCCGGGAACGCCTGCTGTAGCGCTTCGATGCCCTTGTCGTGGGCGCGCACCCATGCGCTGTTTTCGGCGTTGTGCTCGTGCAGGAACACCACCCGCAGCTCGCTGGGCTTTGTAAAGATGTTCAGCTTTGCCAGCAGCGGTTCGCCTGGGCCCTGCTTCGGCTCCAGCGAAAGGGCCACGGCCTGCGGCTCGGTGAGCACCTTCACCTCATCCCACAGCTTTTCCAGATTCTGCTTCATCTGGCTGGGCGTGCTCTCGCAGGCATCCGCGTAACGGTAGACCGACAGATACACCAGCATGGCATCGCCGGCAGTCAGATTCAGTCCGTCGCCGCCCAGAGCCAGAAACTGCTGGCGGAACATGGTATAGAAGGAGGAAAAGCTCAGCCGGTCATCATCCGTCCAGCTTTCACCGCTGGCCTTGCACACCAGCGTCTGCAATTTTGCGTAACCCCCCAGACGGGAGAAATGCACATCGTTGACCTTGGAGAGCTTGTAAAAATCCAGAAATTCGTAGTAGATACGGTTTTCCAGACTGTCGTTCCGTTCCGGGACGAGCCGCGTGACCGTGCCCGCGATCCTGACCGCATCAAAATACTTGAGCACCGATACCCGCTTGTTGCCTTCCTGCACATAGAATTTGTTCAGGAACTCGTAGGCGATGATGGGGGTGTGGATGCCCTCTTCCAGATGTGCATCGCAGAGGTTTGACCACTTGCCTGCAAACTCGGTGTCCGGCTCCAGCAGGGGCATAAAGTTCGGTGCAAAGGCGGTGTGACGGCCGCTGGTCTTTGTGCCGACGATGCTTTCCGCCGGGATCTCCACAAGGCCCAGCGGCTCCTGCGCCACGATGTTCACATTGACCAGAATATCGTCCAGCACCGCAAGATACGGCGACTGGCCGCGCGCCACACAGGCACGGTAAGCACGCTGGCCGCTCTTCAGTGCGTTCTTGTAATCTTCCAGCATAGTTGCTCCTTTTTCTCATCTGCAATGCGCTGCAGCCAGCTGCCGCAGCGTCCTTCTTTAGTATACCATGAAATTTGATTTTATGGGAGGATTTTCCGCACAAAAGAGTTGATTTATCCTGCAGTTTCAGGTACGATAATAGAAAGCAAACAATGATAGGAGCATTCTTTCCATGCAGACCGAACAGATCCCCGTACTCAAGGCCGACGAATATCCCGGCGGCATCTGGTATTACGAGCCGCATACATATCAGCCTTACCGTTACGTACTGGGCCGCGTTGGCACCCACCCGCTGGTATGCATTGGCATCAACCCCAGCACCGCCCAGCCCGGTGCGCTGGATCCCACCTTGAAAAGTGTGGAGCGCCTTGCCGCCGCCAACGGCTTTGACAGCTGGATCATGTTCAACGTGTATCCCCAGCGCGCCACCGACCCTAACGATATGGACCGTGTGCCGGACCGCGCCCTGTGTGACGAAAACCTGCGCTGGCTCAAAGCCGTTCTGGCCCAGACCGAACCCACCATGTGGGCAGCGTGGGGCACGCTGATCGAAAAGCGGGACTATCTGCCCGGCCTGATGCGGGAGATGGTGGCCCTGACGCGGGAGCGGGAGATCCCGTGGGTCACCTTTGGCAGGCGCAGCAAAAAGGGCCACCCCCACCACCCGCTGTACCTGCGCAAGGATTCCACCCCGGAACCCTTTGATGTGGAAAATTATCTGGACACCTGCTTTTAATTTTTCAGGTGCTCGATGCGGAGGGATCTTTTTTGACCGCAGAACATTATCACGCCCTGCACAGCTGGATGGATGCCCACCCCACAGCCAAGCGCTGTGTGGTGGCACTGGACCGCTGGCTGCCGCTCATCCCTTTTGTATGTTATCCGGTGCTTCTCTGCCTGCTGAACGTCCGGCTGTTTCGGCTGCTGGGCAGTCAGCGTCAAGCCGCGCTGGACCTCACCGCCGTCATTGCGCGGACGGTGTTCGTGCCGGGGCTTACCTTCTGGGGCGGCACCATCCTGCGGGACAGGCTGAACCTGCCGCGTCCCTATGAACAGCCCGGCTTTGAACCGCTGCGGCACAAGGAGACCCGGGGACACTCCTTCCCATCCCGCCACGCGCTGAGCGCTTCCGTGCTGGCCATGGCATGGATGTATTTCTACCCGAAGGCGGGCTGGGTGATGGTGGGCATCACGGTGCTCATCTGTGTTGGCCGTGTGCTGACCGGCGTGCACCATATCCGCGATGTCGTGGGCGGAGCCGCGCTTGGCTTTGCTTTGGGCTTTGCGGGCATGTGGCTGCTGTAAAGCAGTGCTTTGCGGGCTTTGAAAAAAGAAAAAAGATTTTTGCATTTTTTGCTTGACAGAATGGGGCCTGTATGGTATTATACTTCTCGCAGCGTGTGCCGACACACAGCTGCCGCCATAATGGAACCCATGGGATTACAACGTGCGCCCGTAGCTCAGGTGGATAGAGCAACTGCCTTCTAAGCAGTGGGCCGGGGGTTCGAGTCCCTTCGGGCGCATCTATGTGGTGCCCATAGCGTAGTCGGTTAACGCGCCAGATTGTGGATCTGGAGACCGTGGGTTCGAGTCCCACTGGGCACCCCACCAAAAAATCCGCTGATGCTTTGCATCGGCGGATTTTTTTATTTGGCGGGGTGCCCAGTTGGGCTCGAACAAGGCGGCTCTGACGCATCAGCGGCAGAGCAACCAACAGCCCAGTGGGCTGTTGGTTAGCCTGCGGGTTCCAATCAGTAGGAATGTCTACCAAGACAAATGCTGTGCTGATGCTTTGCATCGGCGGATTTTTTATTTGGCGGGGTGCCCAGTGGGACTCGAACAGCACACCATTATTTTCTGCTAAAAAAGCATGTGCAGAACACCTCTGGCCGGAACGGCTCCTGTGTGCTCTGCACATGCTTTTTATTGTTTGGTATCCACCCGAACGGTCAGCGCCTCATCTGCTGCAGGATCTGTGCGATCTCTGCGCTGGAATAGCCATCCTGCCGCAGTGCGGTGCTGATGCTGGTATCGCTCTTGCCCTGGCTGCGCATCAGCATGGCCATGTAGGGCACCGTCACATTCCGGGAGGTGTCACTGCCCAGACGGGTGGCAGTGCCCGTGCTGCGGTTGGCTGTACCGGAGGACGTACTGCCCGTGCCAGTGCCGCCAGTCTTACTGCCTGCCGCCGTGCTGCCAGCGCGGCTTGCTTTCTGCGCTGCATTGGACTTTTTCAGGTTCCACTCGCCCAGTGCGATGTTCAGCTTCTGGCTTGTGACATCGTTGTTGAATTTCTGCTGGTTGAGTTTGTCCTGATACTCCCGCTCGCTCGTCTCGTTCTCGTAGCGCTGCTGGTTCAGGCTGTCCTGATACTGACGCTCCTGCAGCTTCTGGTTCCACTGAGTGTCCGCACGGTCTGCCTCGTACTGACGGTTGCCGGAGTAGATGTTGTAGCCGGTATTCAGCAGGCCGCTCAGCATGGAGCCAACGCCCGTGGTGCCGCTGAGAACGATCTGCACCGCATCGCCCAGCACACCCAGCACGGTCATCACATTGCTGAACACCTGCTGGCGGCGTGCTGCCTGCTGCTGTTCCTGCGCGGAGTAATAATCGTGCAGGGTGCCCAGCTGGCTCAGATAATCCTGATACGCGCCGTAGTCCTGCGCATAGGCGTTGTTGTATGCTTCGCCCTTCTGCTTCAGCTGGGTGTAGTAGTCCGAGAGCTTGTTGTTGTACTGCTGCTGGGCATCCTGTTCGCTGTTGTTCAGCTGATCCAGCTGGCTCACCAGCTCGTTGCCGCCGCTTGTATACGTATCCAGTGCCAGACTGTACAGCGTGGGGATGGCGCTGCTCAGCGCACCGATCTGCTGCTGATACGCCTGCTGGGCGGCGCTCGTGGCATAGCTGGAACCATAACCGCCGGTCAGGGCTGCAGCCTGCGCCGCAGCATCTGCGCTGGCATTGTGGGCGTTCTGCAAATAGTTCTGCTCGTACTGGCGGTAGAGCGGATCCTTGGTGTAGCTGTACTGGAAGCTCTCACGCTGCAGCAGCTGGTTCAAAAGCTGGTCGATCCGCTCCTGATAGCTGCTCTGATAATCGCCCGGGCGGTTTGCCTGCCACTCCTTCAGCGCATCTGCGGCATCCGTCACGGTCTGGCTGGGCTTGTAGCTGGAATTTGCCAGCGCGTTTTCCACCTCCGAGCGGCTTTCCAGTCCTGCCGCCGAATAGCCGCTCTGCACGGCAGGCTGGCCGCTGCCCTCCGTCTGCGCCTGCACAACGGCAAGCGCTTCGTCCTTTTTCTTTCTGTTTGCCATATATGATCCTTTCCTTATAAATTCTGCAGTTTCGTGCGCATCTCGTCGGACATATTCTCAACGTCCAGATTGCTCAGCACATACTGCAGCTGTTCCTGCATCTGGTACAGGTAGCTGCGCAGGGCACGGGCATCCTCCGGGTCCATATTCTCGCTGAGCTTGGGCAGGCCGATCTTGTTAATGCCCATCACGCTTGCCATTCGTCACACCTCCCCGCCTGCAATGCCGCCCTTGGCAGCGGCCATTGTTTTTGCAATGCTGCGCAGGGTGATCTGTCCCCTGCCCTTCAGGCGCAGCCGCAGGGTGCCGTGCCTCCGGGGCACGAACGGCAGATCAAAGCTGCGCCGCTTGTCCTGTGCCGTCAGGCTTGCCACCGTCTCCCATGGGCCGCCGTCATAGCTGGCGGCCACCTCCACCGTACTGCTGCACTCGGCATCCAGCCGCAGCGTCAGTCGGGAAAGATACCGGTCCTCGGCCCCGTCCAGCCCAATGTCACCAGTGGTCAGCTCAAAGTTCAGCTTTTCCTCCACACCGTCGGTGGCCTGCCAGTCCGCTTCGCGGCTGGGATCTGCGGCCCACAGTGCCTGCCCGTCCCACAGATAAAGCTGTCCGCCGGTGCTGGTCATCTCGTAGGAGCACACGTTTTCTTCGCTCCAGAGCGCGCGCTCGGTATCGTACACCAGCAGCCTTGCCGTATTTTCGCCTGCCGCCGTGCGGGCCACATGCAGGTAATAGCGACCATCCAGCGCACTGCCCACCGCGCTCTGCACATTGGCCAGTCGGCCCGAATCCAACGCGCCGGACACTTTTGTTGGAATGCTGCCGTCCCATGCCATCACTCCGTCCGGCGAAAGATAATAGAGCGTCTCGTTCAGCACACACAGGCTGCGCGCCGCGTTTTTGGCAACGCCCCGGCAGCGCAGCGAGGTGAGCTGAAAATCCGAAGGCTTGGAGCCATAGAGCTTGTGCAGTGTGTTCTCCTTAAAGAACAGCGCATAGCCCATGCATGTGGCCGCGCCGGTAAACGCACCATCGCTGCCCACCGTCACTGCGTAGCTGTCTGCCGCAATGCCCCGGTAGGAAAACCAGTTGGTGGGGTCGCCTAAGCGGCAGGCATAGATCACGTTTTCCTTGCTGCTGCAGCCCCATACCCGGTTGTCGCACTCGGTAACGTAGTCCAGATCCGGCACGCGGCGTTCCATCCGCACCGGCGTGCTCACCGCAAAGCTGCGTGTCTCCTTGCCGTCCAAGCTGGTCCACTGGGCGCTCTCGGCGCTCTGTACCAGCGTGCCGTAAACATGATCTCCCTCCGGGCTTACCCGCACGCGCAGCCCGTTTTCCAGCACATCGTAAACTACCAGATCCCCGTCCAGCTTTGTCCACATGCCAGCCTGCTGTGCTGCCGTGCCCTGCACGGTCACGGTGTCCCACTGGGCAAATAGCCTCTGCGCGCCCGCCGCTGTGATGCGGCAGTATTCCAGGGGCACTGCCGTCCAGCTGCCGGAGGATGCGCTGTACTCTTCCAGTGTGCTGGTGCTGGCCCATGGGTGCTCCTCGTCCTCCACCTTCAAAAAGAGCTGTCCGTCTGCAGGCTTCTCCGGTTCCTCCTTGCCGTAACCGCTCACCTCGTAGGCCTTGCCCGCGGCATCGCAGGGTGCAAACTGCACGCTCTGTCCCTCTGCCTGCCACACAGCTCCCAGTGCCGAAACACTTCCGTCCGCTGTATCAAAGGCTACCTTGTCCGGGAAGATCAGGATTTTTGTACCAATGCCCACCAGTGCCTTTTTGCCGTCGGTCACTGCCTCGGTGCAGGTCACCGGGTTCGCGCCGTCGGCATCCGGCGTGTAGATCAGATCCTTCCCGCAGACGGTCAGCAGCCCGTTCAGGTGATACATGCCGTTCAGCCCGGTCAACTCCCTCAGCTTGCGGCGCGGCTTGCGGGTGCTCAGCGCCGGGAAATCCCGGGCAGAAAAATTCACGCCCGCGCTGTACTCTGCTTCCGAGCAGGCATAGGTCTCGTTCAGCCCGCCGAATACCCGCACAAGACTGCGGCTGTTCTGCAGCTTCGCTCTGTTTGCCAGAACCATGCTCTCACCTCCTTACCAGCGCCACTGGGCACCCGTCAGGGTCGGGTAGCTGCGCCGCAGCCACGCCGCCAGATCTGCCAGCAGACTGTTGTACTGGGCCTGCTCCCCGACGTAGCGGTCGGTCTCACCAAGGGCCGCATCGGTCATGGCACACAGATAATGCGGATACAGCGCATCAAAAGGTGCCGGTGCCAGCAGCACATCGTCGTCCTGCAGGCTGTCGTCCCATGCAAGGTCTGCGCCCACATCGTCGTATGCATCTGTGATGCTGTTTTTAAAAAAGCGTTCCCGCAGCATCGCGTCTGCTTCCTTCAGCCACGCCTGCCGGGTGGCCAGCGCAATGCGGCTGCCCGGGCGCAGCTCTTCGGCGCGTTCCAGCGCCTGTCCTACGGTCATATGTTCACTCTCCTTTTTATAAAGGCCCGGCCGGGCAGGCTCCCCAGCCGGGCTTTTTGTCTGTTTCGGGTTTACTGGGCGGCGTTCTCTGCCGCCGCAATGCGGGCGGCGGTCAGCTCATCCTGCATCTGGCTGTGCTCCAGCACCTCGGCCACTTCGGGCGGCACTTCCACCTCCACGCCGCGGCGGATCTTATAGTTCACACCGTTCACGCTCACGAACAGATCGCCCTTGTAGTGGCTGTTATCCTTGAACAGCCGGATGCGCACATTTTTCTTTTCAGCCATGGCTCACGCCTCCTCAGTTTGCAGCAGCGGTGGCGGAATAGCTGGACGCACTTTCAATGCGCACCATGTACTGCTCCACCAGACGCTCTGCCGCACGCATGCCCTTCCAGCCCACGGAAGCGCGCTGGTTCAGCGGGTCGTCGCCGTAGCCCAGCTGCTTGACGATGTGCTCCAGACCACCGCCTTCCAGCTCGGTCACGCCGTAGGCGTGGGCACCCAGCACCAGCGTGCCGAACACAGCCAGACCGTCCGGGCAGGTGGAATCCTTCCAGATCTTGGCCTCGCTGGTCTCGATGAAGCGGATGTTGCCCAGCTTGCCGATCTCGCCGCGGAACATGGTGTCCGGGTCGGCGTACTTGTGCACCTCAATGAACTCCTTGCTGGTCTTCAGGTCGTAGGCGGCGTAGGGATGGATGATGGCAATGTAGCTGTCGCCGATGGGGTCGGCGTTCATCGCGCCCAGCTGTGCCGCTGCCTGAAAGAACAGCTTCGGGGTCAGGGTGCAGGTCTTGTCCAGTGCCTTGCGGCTGGCAACGGCAGTCTCGGTGCCGTCTGCGGCCAGCTTGGGCGCATAGATCACATTGGTGCCGCCCGCCAGCACATCGCGGGTAATGCTGTCCATGGTGCGGCCTGCCTGACTTGCCAGCACACGGGTGGCCTGCACCACATTGTTGTCAATGGCGGTCATCTGCAGCACGTCGGTCAGCGGAGTCCAGCCGCCGTACTGGTGCAGATCGCTGGTGATGGTGGTCACATTCAGTGCCTGACCGTTCGGGGTCACGCCCTCGGTCAGCGGAGTGGATGCCTTGGGCAGGCTGTCGTACTTGCGGAACTCAATGGTCTTGCCGCCGTTCTGGGGCACAGGGTAGTAGTCCGCAAACTGGTCGTGCACCAGACGCGGCTCTGCCTGATCGATGAGGCGCTTCTCATAGAAGGTCTTCATCTCTTTCGACATGGTAGCGGTGGTGTTCAGGTTTTCCGCAAACAGCTGGATGTTGAAATTCTTGTTCATGCTCATATTCCTTTCTCTTGTAAAATAGTCACAATTCGATCTGTGCTCCGTGGAGCACACGGCGTTCCAGTGCTTCTCGCTGGGCGCGGGTCATGCTGGCTACATCCGGGCGGACGGTAGCCGCGCCGCCGGGCCGGATGCCGTTTTCGGTGGGCCGTGCGGCCCGCTGCTGAATGCGTTCCACCACGCCCTGCTCCACAGCCTGCGCTGCAGTGCGCAGGTTTTCGTCGTAGTGGGCCAGACGGTACGCATCCCGCACCCTCATGCCGGGCAGCTGCATCAGGCGGCGCATCTCCGGGCTGCGCAGCTCGTCCTGCAGGTCGAAGTCCGGCTGGCTGCGGCGCATGGCCGCTTCCTCTGCCGCCCAGCGGGCATGCAGGCTGTGCACAGCAGCCTGTGTGCTGCGGGCAAAGCTGGACAGCGGCGGCAGTTCCGGGCGCTGCACAGGCAGTTCCTGCCGAGGCTTTTCCGGCTGCAGCTCTACGGTTTTCTCTGCCGAAGCCTGCGGCACAGCGGGCGCTTTTGCCTCGTCCGGCTTCATGGTGCCGGAGGCCACCGCCTGCCGGGTCTGCGCTTCGCTCAGGGCAGGGGGAGCGGCTTCTCCCTCTGCAAAGAGCTGTAGCATAAAGGCTCCCCACGGGTTGCGGCTCCCAGCGTCCACTTCGTGCCTTGAGCGGCACTCGTGTTCTGCTGGCCGCTGCCCCAGCCTCGGCTCCCTGTTTCCGCCGCAGGCGGCGGTCGCCTCCGCTGCAAACAGCTGCAGATCCATCATGCTCTCCTTTCCTCTGCGGCTCACATCTGCAAAGCGGACATTCTCCGGGTAGCGTTCGGCCAGCAGCACAAAGCAGGCTTTGGCCAGCTCAAAGGCACCGCGCACCCATTCTTCGCAGGGCGCATCCACGCTCACTGCCAGACGCGGGCCATCCGGCTCATCAAAGGCTTCGCTGTGGGCGTTCTCTTCCCCGGCCAGCAGGTACACAAGGCCCTGCATCACGGTGCTGGCTCCTGCACAAACGATGTCCTGCCCGGCAGGCGCATAGCCTGCATGACCGGCAGCTTCCAGCCGACAGCTCAGCCCGGCGGGGGTATCCATCTCGCTGTAACAAACTTTCATCATAAAATTCACCTCCTTTTTAATGGATGTCCATGGCACGTGCAGCGGCGGCCACCGGCAGGGCATTGCCAAGGCCCGCCAGCTTTACCGCCTGCCCGTCCTTCTGCGCAGATGCACCGCCTGCACTGCGGGCCGGTTCGTCAGGCCCGGTGCCCTGCTGGGCGATCACCGCCGCCATCTGTGCCATCTGCTGCTGCATCCTAGCCAGCTGCTGGGCAAGGGTGCCGTTCTGCCGCACCCTCTGACGCACCTTCTCAATGCCTTCAAAGTCCATCATTTCCAGTGCCGCAAGGGCGGCATCGGCATTTTCCGGCTTGAAAAAGCCCAGCTGATAGCACTCCTTGGCCGTCTCGTTCTGGGAAAGGCGGCTGAAGGTGCTCTTCTTGGCGGCGCTCACCACGATGTCAAAGATCGGCTCCCGGCTGCCCAGTTCCACGCCGCCCACGCTGCCGCCGGGCACCGCCCGCAGCGCCTGCGCCGAGAAGGGCACGAACCGGCTCTCGCCGCTTTCGCCCACGATGCGGAATACCCGCTGCTCGTCGTAGAACTGGCGCATCAGCTCGATGATGAGATAGCACTGCTTTGCAAAAGCACGGTAGGCGCTCTTGAGCATATCGCGGCTGAGTTTGCTGCCTGCCTCCTGCAAGGCCGCAATGGCGCTGGCTGCGGTCACACCTCCGGCAGTGCCGCCCTGCGTCATGTCCCGGTTGCCGCTAATCTCCTTCAGCTCTTCAATGCGGCTCTGGCGGTAACTCAGGCTGTTGCCCTGCAGGCCCGCCGTCTGCAGCGGACGGAAACTGTCGTCATTGAGCCGTCCCACCACATGCACGATGTCCCGGCTGAAATCGGCCAGCTCTTCCTCGTTGACCCCTGCCGTATCGCTGAGCACATACCGCTGCTTTGCACTCAGCAGCACGTTCTCGTCCATGGCATGGTTCATCTTGTCAATGGCGGTCTGGCAGTCCTTCATCACATCGATGTAGCCAAAGCCCGCCGGGCTGTCCTCCTCCACGAACAGCGGGTCAAATACAAAGGGGTACTGCCCGTGGTCGTACAGGCCGCTTTCTGCCAGCGCCGGGTCGTTCTGGCTGGCGTACAGCACCACGCCGTTGCAGAACTTGCAGTAGTGCAGCACCATGCGCCCCGTTTCATCCGGGCGCTTGTAGTACCAGTCCACCACCACGCTCTTGGAGCTAGTGTCCTGCCCTTCATCGTGGATGTACCGGGGCACGTCCAGCACGCTAGCGGTGTGTCCTGCCAGCTGCGGGTACTGCGCGCACAGCCGGGCCGTGTCCTCAAGGCTCAGGCTGAAAAAGTCCGGCGATGCCTGAATATCCGCCACGCCCGGCTCCCAGTAGAGCATCAGCAGGTTCACGCTGCGCACCGCAATGTCGCCAATGCCGCCGCGCATTGCAGGGTCCCAGAAGATACCGGTCACGCCGGTGCCCTGTTTGAGCTTGCGCCACCAGCAGTCGCTGTACACCTGCTCGTAGTCAGCCTGTTCCAGCACCACCGGCAAAACGCTGGAAAGTGCCCGTGCGGTGTCCTCGTCATCTGCCTCTCGGGGCAGCACGTTCGGTTCCGGGTAGTTGTCCATGGCATCGGCGTGCTTGTTGGCAATGCTGTTGAACAGCCACCCGCTGGAAGGCTGAGCCTTGCCGGGCATCATGGGATTCTGGTAGTTCTTCCAGTGGCCCATGCGGAACCACAGCTCGTTATCCACAATACGCTTGTCCAGCGCAGCCTTGCCCGCCTTGTACCGCTGCAAGGTCTGCATGGCCTCGGCCACCTGTGCTTCACCCACGGGCAAAGCTTCGTTCTCGTAATCGTCCATTGCGTTTCTCCTTTAAATTCTGTAAAATCTTGCCCGCTTGTGCAGGTTCAGCGGGTCGTCGGGCATGGGCGGCGCAGCACAGCGCACCGGCGGGCTGATAGGGTTCTCCATCAGCACATAGCGGCACTCGTCGTAAATGTGATCCTCCTGCCGGGTGTCGATGTCCTCCACGTTGCTTTCGTCGTACACAAGGTTCGGGATCGTGCGGATAAAGTGCTTGCAGGTATTGAACACCTGAAACATCGGCCTGCCGTCCGCATCAAAATTCAGCCGGTAGTGGAACTGCATCTTGCCCGCAAGCCGGGTGTTGTCGCCGGGGGACCAGCGCAGGAAGTTCGGGCTGCGCTCCATCATAGCGGCAATGCTCTCGCCGCGGCTCTCATCAAAGATGGCCGGATCGGCAATGCCGTGGATCACCCTGCCGCGCAAAAGCGGGTCGTTCTGCTCTGCCTCACGGATGCGCCGGGCCTGTTCCACCGGGTCGATGCGCAGGCCCTCGTTCGGCCTGCCGGTGCAGCCGTACAGCTCCTTGATGCGGTACAGCCGCCCCTCCTCGTCCGCTGCGTACCACCCCACCGAGAACGGCTTGGAAAAGCCAAAGTCGAACCCGCGGTAGATCTGCCAGTGTTTCGGGATGGTGAACGGTGCGATCACATGGGTCCAGCGCTGGTCTTCGTAGCGGGCCGGGTCGTTGCGCCATTCGGTAAACACCTGCCCGGAAAAGCTGTCCCAGCTGCCGTAGAGCAGCGCCTGCTTTTCTGCTTCCGGCATACTGGCAAGGCTTGCAAGGTAGCCGGGGTCGTTTGCCAGCAGGGCGGGGTTATCAAAAATGCTGGAAGGGATGAACACCCGCGCCCGCTGCAGCTTCTGTTCGGTGCCGTCCGGCAGCTTTACCGTGTATTCTTCGGTGATAGGCGTACCGGGTGGTGCGGGCGTGATGAACCGTGCCTTCACCCACCCGTGGCCGATGCCGCCGGGATTGGTGGTGGCCCGCATGTACACCCGGGTGCCCGGGCCGGTGGGACGGTTGCGGCTCATCATGTAGCTGTACTCTTCCCATTCAAAGTGGGTCAGCTCGTCAAAGCCGATAAAATCGAAGGCCTTGCCCTGATAATTGGTACGGTCCTTGGTGTACTGCATGGAGCCAAAGTAAATTTTTGCCCCGCTGGGGAAGTTCCACACATGGGCCGTGGCGTTGTACTGTGCCTGCGGGAACGCCCTGTGGTAGTACACCTGGCTCTTGTCCACCAGATCGGAAAGCTGCGGGTAGGTCTTGCGCAGGATCAGCGCCCGGTAGTGCGGAATGTGCACCTGCCGCAGCGCTTCGATCACCAGCGCGTCGCTCTTGCCGCCGCCTGCTGCACCGCCGTACAGCGCTTCCGGTTCCGGGCGGCTCATAAATTCGGCCTGCCGCGGCTGGGGCCGCCAGACCACCGGCACTCTTGCTTGTACAATGCTCATGGTTCTTCCTCCACCGTCGGCAGCAGCACCACGCCGCACTCCGCTCCTTCTGCCTGTGCCCCCTGATCGTTCAGGGTCTTGGCTACACCGGCCAGATCCTTGAGCACCGCCGTGGCCTCCTTGAGGTCTTTCATGGTGCCTGCTCCCGATGCGCCTTCCTTTTTTGCCGCCTTCTGCCGGGCATTCAGTTCCCGCACCTGCTGTGCCAGCAGGGTGCTCAGGGTGTCCGTGGCTCGGCTCAGGCTGGCCAGCCCTCTGGCCTGTTTTGTCTGCCCCATGGTGTTGGGTATCAGCTCCTTTCCGCCCTGGTGTGCTGGGCTATGGCAAAAGGATACCACTGGTGCTGCTTTCCCGACAGTGTGCACTTTTACAGGGCCATAGCGTATATTTTGAATTTAAGAATCCGATTCGTATACTTTCATCCCTTATAATTCATCGCTGTTTCGTATCTTTTCAAAAGCAGTGTTTTTTCTCCATCAAAATTTGTGGCAGACCCGCAGAAAACCTTCAAAGTCATACTCATTTGCGATTTTTGGACAGAAAATGAAAAAAGTGTGTTTATTCTGTGGACAAATGCTTTTGTAAAATGTTACAATAGGTTCTGTTCTTTCCCGTCCCACGCACGGACGGGATGTTTTATCTGAATCAGGAGGTTCCTCATGTTAGAAAACATCTTTCATCTGAAGGAGAACCACACCGATGTCAAGACCGAGATCATGGCAGGTATCACCACCTTCATGACCATGGCTTACATCCTTGCGGTCAATCCCAACATCCTTTCTGCTTCCGGCATGGATTCGGAAGCCGTTCTGATCGCCACCGCGCTGGCATCCTTTGTTGGCACTGCGCTTATGGCTCTGCTTGCCAACTATCCGTTTGCACTGGCACCCGGCATGGGCCTGAACGCCTACTTCTCCTACACGGTCGTTCTCACCATGGGCTACAGCTGGCAGTTGGCCCTGATGGCCGTCTTTGTAGAGGGCATCATCTTCATCGTGCTGTCCCTCACCAATGTCCGTGAGGGCATCTTCAATGCCATCCCCATGACCCTGAAGAGCGCCGTCAGCGTGGGCATCGGCCTGTTCGTTGCTTTCGTTGGCCTGCAGAACGCAAAGCTGATCGTCAACAGCGATTCCACCCTCGTCACCTACCAGCACTTCAAGGGCGACACCTTCTCCAGCGTGGGCATGGGCGCGATCCTTGCCCTGTTGGGTATCGTGATCACCGCCATCCTGCTGGTAAAGAAGGTCAAGGGCGGCATCCTGTACGGCATTCTTATCACCTGGGTGCTGGGCATCCTCTGCGAGATCGCCGGCATCTATGTTCCCAACCCCGATGCAGGCATGTACTCCGTCATTCCCACCGCTTTTGTCAGCTTCGACTTCTCCGCGCTGGGCAAGACCTTTGGTCAGGTGTTCAAGACCGATTTCTCCGGCGTTGGCATCCTGAACTTCTTTGCCGTCATGTTCTCCTTCCTGTTCGTTGACCTGTTCGATACTCTGGGCACCCTGATCGGTGTTGCCTCCAAGGCCGACATGCTGGACGAGGACGGCAAGCTGCCCCACATCAAGGGCGCACTGATGGCCGACTCCATCGCCACCTGCGCAGGCGCTGTGCTGGGCACTTCCACCACCACCACCTTCGTCGAGAGTGCTTCCGGCGTTACCGAGGGCGGCCGCACCGGTCTGACCGCTATGACCACCGGCATCCTGTTCCTGCTGGCCACCATCTTCAGCCCGCTGTTCCTCACCATCCCGTCCTTTGCAACGGCTCCGGCCCTGATCATCGTGGGCTTCTACATGATGGGTTCCGCCGTCAAGATCGACTTCAATGACCCCAGCGAGGGCATCCCCGCCTTCCTGACCATTCTGGCCATGCCCACCGCTTACAGCATTTCCGAGGGCATCGCCATCGGCGTTATCTCCTGGACCCTGATTAACGTCGTCACCGGCAAGGCCAAGGAAAAGAAGATCAGCCCCCTGATGTATGTGCTGACCGTGCTGTTCATCCTCAAGTACGTGTTCCTCTAAGCCGCTGATCTTACCGCAAGCAAAAAAGCTCCCGTCCTGATGATGGACGGGAGCTTTTCTGCTTCCTGTGATCCGGAACAGCCTGCGCATTCGCTCCGGGCTGTCCGGCGTGGAACTATTCTTTTTTAGCAATCGGGGTTATTTGCGCCGCGGGTGGATATGCACTTCCGGGATAGCCACGTTATCATAGTGGATCGGCTTATCTGCCGCCGGAGTGCCGTCCGCATCCGTATGATGTGCCACCTTGCCGGTATGGATTTCCGGCACGGCCACGGTTTCTTCCTCATGGGGATGCTCCCGCTTTTTTCCGAGCCACGTTTTCAGATGGTGATAAAGCGACATTGCACGTCTCCTTTCCCGGTGCGGAAGCCCGCCCGAACTGTAAAGATCAGCTTCAGATAAAATTGATGAACACCGTAATGACCAGACTGTTCAGAAAGTCCGCAAACAGACTGCCCACCAGCGGGATCAGCAGATACGCCTTGACCGAGGGCGAATATTTATCGCAGATGGCCTGCATGTTGGCCATAGCGTTGGGCGTTGCGCCCATGCCAAAGCCGCAGGTGCCGGATACGATCACCGCCGCGTCGTAATCGCGGCCCATGATGTTGAACACCACCAGCACCACATACAGGATCATGAACAGGGTCTGCCCGGCCAGCAGCACGATCAGCGGCAGGGCCAGCTCTGCCAGCTGCCACAGCTTCAGGGTGATCATGGCCATGCCCAGGAACAACGAAAGGCAGATGCCGCCAATGTCATTGATCTCGCCCATATACACGGTGTAGCCGCCGCCATACTCACCCACATTGCGGATGATGGCCGCCGCGATCATGGCACCGATATAGATGGGGAAGGTCATGCCCGTCAGGCTCAGAAGTCTGGACAGCACCGTGCCGATGCCCATGGCGACGATCAGCTGGAAGCTTGCCGCCGGGTACATGGTGGTGTGGCGCTCGTGCTTCATTTCTTCTTCCACCAGCAGGCTGTCATCCTCCGGTACCACCGTGGCCAGCAGGTTGTGCCGCTCAATGAGCATCTTGCCGATGGGGCCGCCCATCATGCTGCCCGCGATCAGGCCATAGGTGGCCGCTGCCGTACACAGGGTGGTGGCCCCCTGAATGCCAAAGTCCTCCAGCACCGGGCCAAAGGCACCGGCGGTGCCGTGGCCGCCCACCATGGGGATGGAGCCGGTGCAAAGGCCCACCAGCGCATCCACGCCCAGCAGCTTTGCCAGCCCCACGGCTACAAAGTTCTGGCTGACGATCAGCACGATGACCACGCCCAGAAACACGATCATCGCTCTTCCACCGCTTTTCAGCACCTTGAGGTTTGCCTGGAAGCCCACCGAGGTGAAAAACATCACCATGCAGACTTCCTTTAGAATATCATCAAATGCAAACTCGGCAACGCCGGTCACATAGCACACACAGGTAAAAATGGCGAACAGCACGCCGCCAATGACCGGAGCCGGAATGCAGAAACGTTCCAGCACCTGCACCCTTGCCCGCAAAAATTTGCCCAGCATCAGCACCAGCACAGCAACGGCCAGTGTCTGATACATATCCAATTCGATCTTCATTGCTCTACTTTCCCTCAGTTCCCAGCCGCTTCATCGACCGTAATTCCTGCCGCCTTATAATATGCGGCCGCACCCGCATGAAACGGGATGCCAACGCCCTCTACTGCGTTTTCCTCCGGGTCCAGCGGGATGCCCAGCTGCTCTTCCAGCCCTTCCCGGCTGGAGAACAGAAGCTGTGTCAGCTGCTGCACCTGCTTTGCAGGCAGCGCGTTGCTGGCCAGCAGAACGGCTTTCACGCCCACCGTCTGCACCTTCTCCGTCTGTCCGGGATAGGTGCCTGCCGGCAGCGTAACGCTGCTGTAGGCGCTGTAAGCGCTCTGCAGGCGCTGTGCTGCCGCACCGTCCACGTTCAGCAGCCGGATGCCGCACTCGCCTGCCAGAGCGGTCAGCACCGGGCTGGGCGCGCCCACTGTCATAAAGATGGCATCCACCCTGCCCGCCTTCAGCTGGGCAGCGGCATCCTCATAGTTCAGGTTTACCATGCTCACCATCTTGTCGTTCAGACCATAGGCAGATAAGATCTGCCGCGCGTTCTGCTCCGAACCAGATTCCTCCGCGCCAATGCTCACCGTCCTGCCATGCAGGTCCTCAATGGACTGGATGTCGGAATCCGCCCGCACCACCACCTGACAGGTCTCGGTGTACAGCGCCGCCACGGCACCAAAGCCCCGGCTTTCCTCCTCGTCGGCAAAGATGCCGGTCTGATCATAGGCATCCTGCACAAGGTCTGCCTGTGCAATGGCCAGCTGCAGGTATTCGCCGGCCAGCAGACGCAGGTTCGCTGCGGAACCGGCGGTAGCCTTCAGCTCCACCTGCCCGTTGTCCGTCTCGTTTTCCAATGCTGCGAACCGCTCACCGAACTCCCGGTAGATGCCGCCCTCGCCAGCCACACCGAAGCGCAGCCGTTTAACGGTCTCCACCGACGAGCATCCGCTCAGCAGTGCTGCTGCCAGCAAAGCTCCGGCCAGCACCGCCGCGAGCCATTTCTTTTTCAAGATCACCACTCCTCTTCCTGCCGCCGCAGTGCGGCAGAGCTTTTACCCTAAATTATACGCATATTGCGGATGAAATGCAATCACCTGCTGCAGAAAAGGAATGCACTTACCCTCCGAACAGCCCGAAGAAACTGGTATGGGTCACCCCCAGCACAAGGAACAGTGCGATCAGTGCAAACAGCACTCCGATGATAATATCCATCTGGTGCACGGTCAGCGGAAAATGATCGTACATCTTTTCTTTCGCATTCACAAAGTTTTTGTCGCCGTTGTTGAGCAGGCTCTTTTTTCCTTCCTCAAAATCCACCTTCTGCGCGGCCAACTCTGCCTGCTCCTGTGCAAGCTGTGCTTCCCGGGCCGCAAGAGCAGCTTCCCGCCGGGCAAGCTCAGCCTCGCGCTCTTCGGGCGTCTGTTTTTCCTGTGCCATAACGTACCTCCTGATGGTGTTTTTCTTTATGATACCACACAAATGCAAATAAAAAAAGCGGGCCGCCTGCCCAAAAGCAGACGACCCACAGAAAAAGCTCTTACTTCTTTGCCAGATACTTGCGGATATCGATGGCCACAGCCACGATAATGACAAGGCCCTGAACGATGTAGGTGTAGGAGGAGTTCACGTTCATGAACTGCAGCGCCACCTTCATCAGCTCAAAGACCAGAACGCCGACCAGAACGCCGGGCACAGTGCCGACACCGCCGGTGGTGGAAACACCGCCGATGGTGCAGGCTGCGATGGCGTCCAGCTCATAGCCCTGTGCGGTGTTGACGGATGCGCCGCCGGACTTTGCAGCCAGCAGGCAGCCTGCCAGACCGAACATGCAGGAAGCCAGGATGTAGATGCGGATCTTGGTGGCGTTGACGTTGACACCGGCCACCTCAGCAGCAGCTTCGTTGCCGCCGATGGCGTACATGTACTTGCCGTGACGGGTCTTGTTGTACAGGAACCAGAAGCACCCGGCCACGATCAGAGCGATCCAGATCAGCACAGGCACACCGATGATGGTGTTGGAGGCCAGAGAGGTGAAGTTTTTGTTCAAAGAGCCGATGGGGGTACCGCCGGTGTACACCAGGCAGATACCGTAGACCACCTGCTGCATACCCAAGGTAGCAATGAAGGGCTGCACCTTCAGGTAGCTGACCACCAGACCGTTGCACAGACCCACGATGGCGCAGATGGCAATAACCAGAATGAACACCACGGGGGTGGACAGGGTGTGCATGTTGGGGTAGAACTTACCGGATGCGCCCTCGGTCTGCGCAAAAATGCAGGCAAGGCAGGCGGCAAAACCAGCCAGACGACCGGCCGACAGGTCGTTACCGGTGGTGATCAGGCAGCCGGAAATGCCCAGCGCGATGATGTAGCGGATGGACACGTTCTTGAACAGGTTGATCATGTTGGTGCCGGAGAAGAAGTTGGGGTGCATGATGCCAACGATCAGAGTGATGGCCAGCATCATCATAATAATGGCGTTGTTGCTGAGCCACTTGCCCACAGCCTTGCCATTCAATTTTTTGGTAGCTTCCACGATAGACAGCCTCCTTAATTACTGATTTGCCGCAGCTGCGTCAGGTGCGGTCTCGAACTGGGTAGCCAGCGCCATGATGTTCTCCTGCGTAGCGTCCTTGCCGTCGATAAAGCCGGTGATACGGCCATCGCACATGACCATGACACGGTTGGACATACCGATGATCTCGCTCATTTCAGAGGAAATCATGATAATGCTCTTGCCCTGCTTGGCCAGATCGGCGATGATGCAGTAGATCTCGTACTTTGCACCAACGTCGATGCCACGGGTAGGCTCGTCCAGAATGAGAACATCGGGGTTGTTGGCCAGCCAGCGGGCGATCAGCACCTTCTGCTGGTTGCCGCCGGAAAGACTCTTGATCTGGGTCTTGGGGCTGGGCACCTTGATGGCCATCTTTTCCTTGTTGGTAGCCACCAGATCCAGGATCTTCTTGTCGTCCAGCATGATGGGGCCCTTGCGCAGGGCATCCAGCGATGCAATGGAGATGTTATCCGCAACACTCAGCACACCCATGATGCCGGTGGCACGGCGGTCCTCGGTCAGCAGAGCCACGCTCTTCTGGATGGCGTCGCGGGGCTGCTTGATGTTCACCTCTTCGCCCTTGATCCACACCTTACCGGAGGTATGGGCACGCAGGCCGAAGATGCCTTCCATCAGCTCGGTGCGCTGTGCGCCCACCAGACCGGCCACGCCCAGGATCTCGCCTTTTTTGATCTCGAAGCTGCAGTGGCGGAAGGAGCGCGGATGAATGGATGTAAAGTCCTCCACCTTCATCATCACCTCGTCCGAGGGATGGTTCTCCAGCGGGGGATACAGGTTCGACAGCTCACGGCCGACCATCTTTGCAATGATCTCTTCCTTGGTCATGTTGGCAACGTCCCACTTACCGATGTACTGGCCATCGCGCATGATGGTGACTTCGTCCGCGATCACCTTGATCTCGTCCATCTTGTGGCTGATATAGACCAGTGCCACGCCCAGAGCCTTCAGCTCGCGCATGATGCGGAACAGCGACTCAACTTCGTTTGCGGTCAGTGAGGAAGTGGGCTCGTCCAGGATCAGCACCTTGCAGTTTGCGGAAACAGCCTTTGCAATTTCCACCATCTGCATCTGTGCGATGCTCAGAGAGCCAAGCTTTGCACGGGGATTGATCTCCAGCTTCAGCTTTTTCAGCAGCTCCTCCGTATCCTTGTACATTTTGGCGTGATCCACCACCGTAATAGGACCGTACTTTTTGGTGGGGTAGCGGCCCAGCCAGATGTTCTCGGCCACAGTACGTGCCGGAATCGGCTGCAGTTCCTGATGCACCATGGCAATGCCGCGGTTCAGTGCATCCAGAGGGGTGGTGATGGTAACTTTTTCGCCCTCGTATTCAATTTCGCCCTCGTCCATCTTGTAAATGCCGAACATGCATTTCATCAGGGTGGACTTACCGGCGCCGTTTTCACCCATCAGCGCCATGACCTTACCGGGGCGAAGCTCCAACTGGGCGTGATCCAGCGCTTTGACGCCGGGGAAGGTCTTGACCACGCCTTTCATTACCAGACGGTATTCTGACATTCCGCAGAGCCTCCTTGTCGTTTATCATCGGGCCGCAGAAAAACCTTTTTTCAAAACAAGGCGCGTGCGCGGAGAATATTTCTCGCACGCACGCGCTTTATAGCTTTGCTCAAGCCGTCAAGGTCCACTGCGCACCTTGCATTGTTTCAGGAAAACTTTGGTCTTACTTCGCGTACTCGGAAGCGTTGTCCTTGGTCACCTTCACATAGTCGACCCAGTAGTACTGCTCGACCTTGGAGCCTTCGACGTACAGCTTGGTAGCCTCAGCAGCTGCAGTAGCCTGACCCACGTCATCGTTCAGAACGGTACCGGTCATGTTGCCATCCAGAACGTCCTGAACAGCCTCAGCCAGTGCATCGACACCAACCAGATAGATGTCCTTGCCGACGGTGCGGTTAGCCTGCTGGATGGACTGCAGAGCGCCCAGTGCCATTGCGTCGTTGTTGCAGAAGACAACTTCGATCTTGTCGCCGTACTGAGACAGAGCGTTTGCAACGTCCTGCTGAGCGGTGGTCTGATCCCAGTTGTCCAGGTACTCGTACAGGCACTCAACTTCCTTGCCTGCATCGGTCAGGGCCTTGATGGAGTACTCGGTGCGGTACTGAGCATCGATGTTCTCGGGGTCGCCCTTGCACATAATGTAGGTGATCTTGCCGTCGCCGTTGATATCGCCCTGAGTCTCGGTCTCCAGGATCAGCTCGCCCTGATAAGTACCAGACTGACGTGCGTCAGCACCAACGTAGCAGCACTTGTCTGCGTAGGAGTCCAGAACGCTCTTGTCGGGCTCACGGTTGATGAAGACGATAGGAGTCTCAGAGGGCTTGACGGTATCAACGATGGTCTGTGCGGAAGTGGTCTGCACGGGGTTGATGACCAGCACGTCCACGCCCTGCTGCAGGAAGGTGTTGATCTGCTCGGTCTGGGTGTTCTGGTCGTTCTTGCCGTCCATGATGGTGACGGAGTAGCCCATGTCCTTCAGGTACTCTTCCAGATCGGAGCGGTACAGGGTCATGAAGTTATCAGCAAACTGATAGATGCACACGCCGATGTTTGCGGAACCGTTGGTTGCAGCAGCGCTGGAAGCAGCAGAAGATGCAGCAACAGAAGAAGCAGCAGTAGAAGTGCTGGAAGAGCCGCCGCAAGCGGTCATAGCAGCGGTAGCGCCCACAACAGCAGATGCCTTCAGGAAGTCACGACGCGAAATCATTTTCATAATAATGTTCTCCTTCAATTCGTATCTCAGCATTTTCACAGGAGCAATCTTGCATGCACCTGTAATTCCTGTTCGTATTATACCCTTGCAGCACCCCACTGTTCAAGAGAACAAGTTCACAAGATTGAAGGAGTTCTTTTGTGCTATTTCAACAAATGCTTTTTGGGCCCGCCAATTTCTTTTCTCGAAACATCACAATTTTTCATACATTTGCAACCTCCCTACAAAAGCAAAAAAATTATGTCATTTTTCTCTCAAAAAGATTACAAAATGTTGCATCGTCCGGTTTTTGCAGCTTTTTCATTTCTTGTATATCTTGAAAAATATTTTCAGGAATAGTTCATCCCTGTTCTTCCGCATTTTTTCGCTTCATTTCTGCAATTTTCTGAAAATCGCCTGTCATTCCCGGTTCCTGCCGCCCGCCTTTTGCAAAGAAAATGCCCGGAAGCTTTCCTGAGCCTCCGGGCATCCCGATCCGAGTATCTTTTACAGATGCAGCAGCATCTTTGCAATGTTGAAGTAGATCAGCAGCGTGGTGGTATCCACAATGGTGGTGATCAGGGGTGAAGCCATCACGGCCGGATCCACATGCAGCTTTTCTGCCGCCACCGGCAGAATGCCGCCGATCAGCTGCGAGAGCAGAACAGTGCAGATCAAAGTCAGGCACACCACCAGCGCCACCGGAGCCGCGATGCGGTCAAACACCAGCAGCTTTACAAAGTTGCATACGGCCAGCGTGCCGCCGCACATCAGGGCTACGCGGCTCTCGCGCCAGAGGATGCGGGGCAGATCGTGGGGCTGGATGTCGCCCACTGCCATGCCGCGGATGATGGTGGAGGTGCTCTGGCTGCCCGCGTTGCCGCCTGCATCGGTCAGCATGGGGATGTATGCAGTCAGCACGGTCACAGCGGCCAGTGCATCCTCGTATCCGCGAATGACCAGACTGGAGAAGGTGGCACTGATCATCAGGAACAGCAGCCACGGCGCACGGCTCTTATACAGATCCCACATGCTCTGCTTGAAGTAGGGCTTGTCGGAGGGGCCGATTGCGTTCATCTTTGCAATATCTTCGCTGGCCTCGTCCTGCAGGATGCTGATAGCATCGTCAATGGTCACGATGCCCACCAACCGGTTCTCGGCGTCCACCACCGGAATAGCCAGAAAGCCGTATTTCTCGAACAGGTTGGAAACATCCTCCTGATCGGTGGTGGTGCTCACGCTGACCACATTGGAATCCATCAGGTCCTTGATAGGCTCTTCTGTGTTCTTTGCCAGCACCAGCGCCCGCAGGGACACCACGCCGATCAGCCTGCGGCTGTCATCGGTCACATAGCAGTTGTTGATGGTCTCCTTGTCAAAGCCATTCCTGCGGATGGCCTCCATAGCCTGTGCCACGGTCATGTCCGGCCGCAGCTCCATCAGCTCGGTGGTCATCACGCCGCCGGCCGAGTCCTCCGGGTACTTGAGCAGCTCGTTGATCATGCGGCGGGTGGTGGGGTCGGCCTGACCCAGAATGCGCTTGACCACGTTGGCAGGCATTTCCTCCACAAGGTCGGTGGCATCGTCCACGAACAGTTCGTCCACAACAGCCTTCAGCTCGGTATCGGTCAGGCCGTCGATCAGCTTCTGCTGGGTCTCAGGGGTCAGTTCGGTGAACACATCTGCGGCCAGATCCTTCGGGCACAGACGGAACAGCACCGGGAGCTTTTCTGCAGGCAGATCCTCAAATACCGCCGCAAGGTCGGGCGCGGGCAGAGTTTCCATCACATCCCGCAGGCTCTGGTATTTCTTGGCATCGTCCAGATTTGCCAGCATGGTCTTGAGGGTATCGATCGAGATTTCAGACATAAAAAAGCTGCCTCCTTTTCAGTGGCAGCTCTCGTTTCTTCTTTTCAGGGAACGCAAACACGCACCGTGTGCATTCACACACAGCAGGGTCTGCGCAAAGCAGAAACGGCGGCTGCCATCATATAAAATAATCGGGGAGAAAGACTGCTGCTACTGCCAGCAGGTTCCATGACAACCACCTCGTTTTCCTGTTGTAAAAAGACACTTTTTGCCTTTTCCGCCCATTACTTTACCACTGCTTTTTTGCCGCGTCAACCCTGCTTTTTAAATTTTTCCGTTTCTTTACAAAAAGTAAAAGTGCCCGATGACATTTTTCGTATCATCAGGCACTTTTATCCTGTCAGAGCATGTCCCGGGCGGGATGGAAGGCTCTTTGCTTACAGGGTCTCTACCGTATCAAACAGGTCTTTTGCGGCTTCCACAGCATCCTTGCTGCCAAACACCACCCGCACGCCGTTTGCCATGGCGGCACCCAGCTCTGCGGCCTGCTCCTTCAGCAGTGCGGCATCCACCGCACACAGGGCCTTGCGGTCTGCCGCCATCATTTCATCAGTGATGCCGCAGAAATACCGGCGGTCCGTCTCGCGGGCCTCAGCACGCGGCTTGCGGGGGGTGTCCAGCTTGGCCACAGTACCCACAATAAAATCGTTCAGGTCTTTTTCGGTGTACTCCCGTGCTGCCAGTTCTGCCGGACCTTTTGCAAAGGTGTCGTAGCTTTCCTTTACATGGGGGTCGCGGTAGGTGTACAGGTATTCCACGCCGTCCGAGGAGAGCATTCCGGTGCCGTAAGCGCCGCCCACCTCACGGATGTTGTGCCACAGGTATTCGTAGCTCATCACGCGGGCCAGCGCCTTGCGGTCGCTGCGGCGCTCCATGGGCCATACCTGTACATCGTAGTTCACACCGCCGTCAATGATAAACGCTTCGTTCACCGGCGGTGTCAGCGGCTCCACATAGGGCTTTGCCGCAGCGCGGCCCTCGGCAGCAAAGCGGCTGTCCGGCAGCAGAGTGCGCAGCTTTGCAAGGGCATCCTCGCTGCCGTACAGGCTGACCGTCAGCTCCGCGTGCTGCAGCACCTCTGTGCGCAGGGCATCCAGCTTTTCACCCAGTGCTGCCCAATTGCCGCGCTCCTGCACGCCGCACAAGAACTTGTAATAGCTCACACCGCTGCAGCGTTCACTCACCGCACCGTCCACCGTGTAGTGGGCACTGGCGCGGGTGGCTGCGTATACATTGCCCTGCTGGATGAACTGCTGTTCCATGTTCAACTTCTGCTGGCTCAGCACCCGTGCAAAAGCAGCTTCTGCCGCCGGGCCGGTAAGGATGGTATCATACAGCCATTCGCCGCCCAGCTCCACAGCCTTTTCCAGACTGCGTTCCAGCAGGCTCAGGCACAGGCTCAGCTTGGCATGGCAGGGTGCACCCTCCTGCCGCCCAGTCCAGATGTCCAGCTGGGTGCGGCTGTCGCCCAGCCATGTGCTGCGCAGAGTGTTCAGTTGCTGAGCGGTGTGTTCGGTGCTGTCCAGCTCGTCCAGCACATCGGTCAGCAGGTCCAGATACGGCATGTCCTCAGGCTTCACATTACCGAGGTCATAGTAGAAGTTCAGGTACAGGCTGCCTGCCGAAGGGTGATGCACCAGCTGCGCACCGGCCAGAAGTTCCCGCTCGCCTGGGGCCGTCCTTGCTCCGTCGCCAAGGTCGGCAACGGTCAGCGGGTGCTCCAGCACAAGCTTGCCATCGGTGCGGATGGGTTCGCCCTCCTCTTTTTTAGGCAGGGTGGGCACCTGCACCACCTGCACCGGAGCCGGTGCAAACAGCTCACGCAGCAGCTCATCGAACCAGCCAGCGGCCATCTTTTCCCGCAGGGAAGCAAACAGCCTGTCCGTGTGCAGCAGCAGGGCGGGGTCGCCGGTGTGCAGCCAGCCGGTGGAAGCGTTGATGGCATCCAGCACGCCGTCTGGTAGGGTGCCCGGGCGCTCCAGCGATGCAAACTCTGCTGCGTTCAGCGAAGCCAACAGCAGTTCCTGCGGGACGCCCTCGGCCAGAATGCCGTCCACCGCCTTGCGCACAGCGGCAGCAAACTTGCGAGCGCTCTCCTCGGTGGCACCGCGCAGCACCAGTTCCAGCACCGGCTGCAGGGTGCTGTCGTCAAAGCCAATGTCAATATCTGCGCCCAGCTTTTCGGCCAGCAGTGCCGCCTTCAGCGGGGAGTTATTGGTGCCAAGCAGGGCATCCAGCAGGATCTCCACGCCCAGCTGCCGCTCCCGGTCTGCAAAGGCACCGGTGTACCATGCCAGAGCACACTGCACCTCGTCCGGCTCCGGGTTTTCGGTATAGTAGGGCAGTTCCACGCAGGCACCCGCCTGCTCGTGCTGCACGGTCAGCTGCGGACGGCTGGTGCCCTTGGGCATTTTGGAGAGATAATCCCTGTCCAGCAGTTCCAGCTTTTCAGCCATATCCATTTTGCCATAGAGGGTAATGCAGCAGTTGTCGGCGCTGTAGTGGCGGTGATATACCCGCTTATACTTTTCATAGGTCAACGCCGGGATGCTGGCCGGGTCGCCGCCGGAAACAAAGCCGTAGGCCGTATCCGGGAACATGGCCCGTTCCAGTGCATTTTCCAACTGAGCATCCGGTGCAGCCAGAGCGCCCTGCATCTCGTTGTACACCACTCCGCTCACGGTGCCGTCGGCACTGCGGTGCCAGCCCTCCTGTTCAAACACGCTCTTGTCCACCATGGCCAGCGGGCAGAACACCGCGTTCAGATAGACATCCATCAGGTTTTTGAAGTCGGTCTCATTGGGCGTAGCGAACGGGTAGACCGTCTTATCCGGGAAGGTCATCGCATTCAGGAAAGATGCCATGCTGCTTTTGAGCAGCTGCAAGAACGGCGAGGTCACCGGGTATTTTTCGCTGCCTGCCAGCACCGAGTGCTCCAGAATGTGGAACACGCCGGTGTCATCGGACGGGAAGGTGCCAAAGCCGATGCCAAACGCCTTGTTGGTATCCTCATTTTCCACCAGCAGCACCGTGGCACCGCTCACATCGTGGGTAAGCACGGTCAGGGTTCCGTGCTGTTCAGGGCAGTCCTCGGTACGCACGAGGGTATAACCGGGAAATCGTTCCATTTCGTTTTCTCCTTTGTGGTTTTGAAATCGTTTGACACTATTGTATCATTCGCCGCTCAAAAAGACAATTACCGGTTTGTTAATAATAACCAGAAGGACGATTTTCAACCATTTGCTTCCCGTACAGAGCGTTTTCGCGTAGATTGAGTTTAATGCCTTTTGTAAAAAGCATTACCGCCAGGTATGTTCTCTTTTGGTTGCAAAAGAGAACCAGAAAGGACGGCGGTGCCCGCAGGGCATGAAAGCCCCAGTGGGGCTTTTAAGCCGCAGACCGGTTTGCGCAGCAAATGCTGTGTGTTCAGCACAGCAAGGTCACAGCGATTTCAACGCGCTGGATCCATGAAAAAGGGGCTGCTCGCCCCTTTTAGACCCCAAAGCTGTTAGGCTCCATACAAAAAATCCAAATCGCTTCGCTAAAGGATTTTTTGTGTTCCGCCGATTTCGAGTCGCTTACGCGACGAGCTGTACGGGTAAGTTTGTACTTTATCTGCTGCGCAGCTGACAGCAGCAATATGCCGTTTGCCATTGCGCCCTTCCCGTGAAAAAGGAAACAAGCCGGCCCCGCAGGGCTGGCTTGTTTGCAAAATTATAAAATAATATTTCCTCTGATATTGCCAAAGCGAAAGCATCGGCAATTTTAAATCGTATTTTTTACACCTGTTTTGCACCCTCAGTCCGGCAGGACACCCGGAACAGCACAAAGCCCACTGCAAATAGCAGCGCCAGCATCCCAATGCCCACATTGGCGCTGCCGGTCAGCTGGCTGCCCACGCTCACGATCATGGTGCCAAGGAAGGACGCGCCCTTGCCGCAGATGTCGAACAGGCCAAAGTATTCGCCGGATTTTTCAGCCGGGATGATCTTGGCAAAGTGGCTGCGGCTCAGTGCCTGCACGCCGCCCTGGAACATGCCCACCAGCACGGCCAGTACCCAGAACTGCCACTGGCTGGTCAGGAAGAAGGCGAACACCGCAATGCCGGTGTAGGCCGCGATGCAGACCGGGATAAGCTGGCTGGACGGGTATTTTGCACTCAGCCGACCAAAGATCAGCGCCGAAGGGAAGGCTACGATCTGCGTTACCAGCAGGGCCAGCAAAAGGCCGGTGGTCTCCAGCCCCAGTGCCGTGCCGTAGGCGGTGGCCATATCGATGATGGTATACACGCCGTCGATGTAGCAGAAGAAGGCCAGCAGGAACCAGAACACCTGCTTATCCTCGCGCAGATGCTTGAGGGTGTGGCCGATGCGCACAAAGCTCTGCCGGATGGCGTGCTGCTCTACCTCCACATAGTTGATCTGCTTATAGCTCCGCAGCAGCGGCAGGGTGGTGCCCAGCCACCACACAGCGGTGATGAGCAGCGCCACGGAAAGGGCGGTCATCTGGCTCAGGCCGATGGCCCCGCTGCCCAGCACCAGCGCCAGACACACCACAAAGGGCACGCAGCTGCCAATGTAGCCCCATGCATAGCCCTGCGAAGACACAACATCCATGCGTTCCGGGGTGGTCACATCGCCCAGCATGGAATCGTAGAACACCAGACTGCCCGAAAAGCCGATCTTTGCAAGGATGAAGATGATCAGGAACGGCAGCCATGTAGTAGCAAGGCCCATGGCACAGCAGCCTGCCACGCCCACGAACAGGCAGAGCATGAAGATGGGCTTTTTAAAGCCTCTGGTATCGGCCAGCGTGCCCAAAATCGGCCCCAGCACTGCCGTGATCACCGTGACCACCGAGCTTGCATAGCCCCAGTAGGCCAGATAGTTCACCGGACTCAATCCCCCGGCCTCGGCCAGCGCATTAAAGAAAATGGGCACCAGTGTGGCGATCATCAGCACAAAGGCCGAGTTGCCCACATCGTACAGGATCCATGACCGCTCCAGCGGGGTCACCTTGAATTTTTCGCTTTGCATTTTTACTCTCTCCCTGCACCGCCGGGCGGTGCACCCTCATTTTTTGTGCCCGCTCAAAACTCCCCGAAGGTGTGGTCAAAGGCCTTGCTCAGGGGCTGGTCCGTGTCCAGCTTTGCCACAAATTCCAGGATCAGCGTTTCTGCCAGCGGAAGCGCCTGCGCATACAGTTCTTCCAGCCGCTTGCCGCTCTCCACGCACTTCGGGTTCGGCTGCGGATCTGCCACAAGGCCGTGCAGCATGTCGTATTTGCCCACCACCTTCATGCCGGTCAGCACCACCCAGCGCTTGACAGGATTGGATGCCTGCAGCAGCCTGTGCACTGAGATCATGCCCTTGAGCGAGTCCAGCGCCACCTGCTCCGAGATGCCCTCGTAAAAGGGCGCGATCGCCTTTGCATTCTGTTCCGACGGGTGGATATGGCTGGCTGTGAAAAACTTCAGCGGGTCGTATCCGTCCCGGCGCAGCAGCATGTTGTCAAACTCGGTCTCGATCTCGCAGTGGGTCACGCCGCTTTCCCGGGTGAACTGCTCCACATACGGGTGGCAGGTGCTGTCCAGCGCAAAGTGGCAGACAAAACCCAGTGCATAGGCCAGCGCAGCATCCAGATCCGTCTCGCAGTGCACCACCCTGCGCGCCCGGTCAAAAAAGACCCGCCCCGGCTCCTCGTGCATGGCATTGCCCAGCGCACCCACCGGGTTGGACTTGGCAGCATGGTAATAAAACAGAAGGTCCGGCCCGTGCAGGCCGATATCGTAAAGCTCACGGTTCTGTTCCAGCTGAGCACGCAGTTCATCCGGCAGATGTTCCAGCACATTGGTGCCAAAGCGGCGGTGCGCATAAGTTGACGGCATGGCAGATTCCTCTCTTTCTCTCCGACAGGGTGCACAAAACGTCCCCCGGTTTTTGCGTTCTGTTTCAGTATAGCAGAAAGTTTCCCGACCTTCTACCCTTTTACGTCTGATTTTGGTAAAAAATTTGAATTATTTTGTGTTTTCGGCCAGTGGGCAGGCCGCGCAGCAAAAAAGGCACAGCCATCTGCAGACAGCTGTGCCTTCTCCCTTAAAATTCAGACTTTTTCGTAGCCCTGCGGCATCTCGTTCTTCCGGTTGCGGTCCATCAGGGTGCGCAGCGCGTCGCTGGCACTCATGCCCTCCTTCACGATGGCGTTCACCGTCTGCACAATGGGCATTTCCACATTGTACTTTGCTGCCAGCTCCATAGCGGCAGGCAGTGCATTGATGCCCTCCACCACCATGCCGACCTCCTTCACGGCCTGCTCCGGGCTTTTGCCCTTGCCGATCAGAATGCCCGCACGATTGTTGCGGCTGTGCATACTGGTCGCCGTCACGATCAGGTCGCCGATACCGGCCAGACCCGCAAAGGTGTGGATGTTGCAGCCCATGGCCACGCCCAGCCGGGCGATCTCGGCAATGCCGCGGGTGATGAGGGCTGCGCGGGCGTTATCGCCGTAGCCAAGGCCGGTGGAGATGCCAACACCCAGCGCAATCACATTCTTCAGCGCGCCGCTCAGCTCCACGCCCTTGATGTCGGCGTTGGTGTACACACGCATACAGGTGTTGCTGAACACATCCTGCACATACTCGGCAGCGGCTTCATCCGGGCAGGCCGAAACGATGGTGGTGGGCAGATCCAGCGCCACCTCTTCGGCGTGGGTGGGACCGGAGAGCGCTACCAGCTTTACCCCTTTGGGGCCGCCCTCACGGTTCAGCTCGTCGGCGATGACCTCGGTCATGGTATATAAGGTGTCCGGCTCCATGCCCTTTGCAACGTCCACAAGGATCTGGCCGTCCGGGATGTAAGGCCGGGCCTTTGCCGTGGTGGAGCGCACAAATACCGACGGCACTGCAAACAGCAGCACATCCTTGCCGGTGCACACTTCCTCAATGCTCTTGGTAAACTGCAGCTCTTCCGGGATCTTCATGCCCGGCAGATTGGGGTGCACCCGCGTAGCGGAAAGGTTCTCCACCTCAGCCGGAAGCGCCGACCACACCTGCACATCATTGCCGCTGACACACAGCATCCGTGCCAGAGCCATGCCCCAGGTACCTGCACCCAGAACGCCAATTTTTTTCTTCGTCACGTTCGTGTCCTCCGTGTCTGCACCGCGCAAAGGGCACTGCACCCTCTGCGGTGAATTTGCGCCTGTGCCGGGCCAAGCCCGGTGCGCGTTGTTATGTTCATTGTACACGAAAGCCGGTGCGCCGTCAACCGCTTGCCGCATTGCACAAAGTTTTCCAGATGGGTCGTCCGTTTTTGTACACATCACGCGTTTTGAGCAAACCGTTTGCACTCCATCCGGATTCATGCTATAGTATTCTGGTAGGTTTTGTAGGAATTTTAGAAAAAGCCCTTGACTTCAAGCGCACTCCAAGCCTTATAATACCTTTGTTCTTACAATTTACAGAGTATTTGAATACCGTTCTGAGGGAACATTTTTCATGTTTGAAGCATTTCTTTCCAACCGTACGGTCAGCGTGCTGGCGGAGGCCCTGCCCCGTATCCTTACGGCAGGCCTTACCATGACCATCCCGCTCACGCTGGTCTCCTTCTTTTTTGCCATGATCATTGCCGTGGCCGTTGCGCTGGTGCAGTACGCCAATGTGCCGGTGCTGCGGCAGATCGCGCGGTTCTACATCTGGGTCATCCGCGGCACACCGCTGCTGGTGCAGCTGTTCATCATCTTTTATGGTCTGCCCAGCGTGGGCATCATGCTGGACGCTTTCCCTGCTGCGGTCATCGCCTTTGCCTTCAACGAGGGTGCCTACTGTGCCGAGACCATGCGCGGCGCACTGGAAAGCGTGCCGCAGGGCCAGCTGGAAGCCGGTTACTGCGTGGGCATGAGCTGGTGGCAGATCATGCGCCGCATCGTGCTGCCGCAGGCCCTGCGCACCGCAGTGCCCGCCCTCTCCAACTCGCTCATCGGCATGATCAAGGACACCTCGCTTGCGTCCAATATCACAGTAGCCGAGCTGTTCATGGCCGGTCAGCGCGTGGCCGCCCGCACCTACATCTTCCTGCCCATCTACTGTGAGGTGGCCGTGGTGTATCTGCTGTTCTGCACGGTCATCACCAAGCTGCAGGCACTGCTGGAGCGTCGGCTCAACGCCCACGGCTTCCAGTAAGAAAGGAGTGTGGCAACCATGTCCATGTTAGAGATCAAAAACGTCCACAAATCCTTTTTCACCTACACAAAGCCCCGCCTGCAGGCAAGCATCTTCCACCGGCCCGGTGCACGCAAAGTGACCAGCGAGCTGCAGGTGCTGCGCGGCGTGGACCTGACCGTGGAAAAGGGCGATGTGGTGGCCATCCTCGGCCCCTCCGGCTCCGGCAAGACCACCCTGCTGCGCTGTCTGAACTTTCTGGAGACTGCCGACGCAGGCCAGCTCACCTTTGACGGTGAGACGTTCGACCTTGCCCAGGCCAGCCGTGCCGACATTGCCCGGCTGCGCAAAAAGACGGCCTTTGTGTTCCAGAGCTACAATCTGTTCCGCAACAAGACTGCCCTGCAGAACGTGACCGAGGGCCTCATCATTGCCCGCAAAATGCCCAAAGAGCAGGCGGATACCGTTGGCATGAAGATGCTGGAAAAGGTGGGCCTTGCCGACCGAGCCGACTACTATCCGCGCCAGCTTTCCGGCGGCCAGCAGCAGCGCGTGGCCATTGCCCGGGCACTGGCCTCCGACCCGGAGATCATCTATTTTGACGAGCCGACTTCGGCCCTTGACCCGGAGCTGACTGGCGAAGTGCTGGCCGTGATGCGGCAGCTGGCCGAAGAGGGCATGACCATGCTGGTTGTCACCCACGAGATGGGCTTTGCCCGCAATGTTTCCTCCAAGACCGTTTTCATGGAGAACGGCGTGGTAGTGGAGCAGGCTCCCTCGCATGAGTTTTTCGCCAACCCCAAAGAGGAGCGTACCCGCGAATTTTTGCGGAAGATCGCTCACACCGAGTGAGGTTTAACCAACTCCCCCAGTCTGCTTCGCAGACAGCCCCCTCCGGGATGGGGCCTTTGGCAAAACCAGAAAGTCTCCCTCTTTGCCTGAAGGAGTTTATTTCACAAATATTTTTATAGAGAAAAGGGAATCCAACTATGAAACGCAGAACTTTTATTTCTCTTATGAGCGTCATGGCCGCTGCCGGCGTGCTGACTCTGTCCGGCTGCTCCAATTCTTCCGGCAGCACCGCTGCTTCCGGTACTGCTGCATCTGTGGCTCCCTCCGCTGGCGACCAGCTGTCCAACATCCAGTCCAGCGGCAAGCTGATCGTTGCACTGGAAGGCGCATGGCAGCCCTGGAGCTACCACGACGAATCCGATACTCTGGTGGGCTACGATGTGGAAGTCTCCCGCGCCATTGCCGAAAAGCTGGGCGTGGAGCCGGAGTACGTCGAAAGCGACTGGGACAGCCTGTTTGCCGGTCTGGACGCAGGCCGCTACGACATCGTGTGCAACGGCGTGGAAGTGACCGACGAGCGCGCCAAGACCTATGATTTCACCGAGCCCTACGGCTACATCCACACTGCCCTTGCCGTCCGCAAGGATAACGACGAGATCACCAGCTTTGAAGACCTGAAGGGCAAGACCACCGCCAACAGTCTGGCTTCCACCTACATGGAGCTGGCCGAGAGCTATGGCGCCACCGTGCAGGGCATCGACACGCTGGAGGAGACCATCCAGCTGCTCACCGCAGGCCGCATCGACGCCACCCTGAACGCTGATGTCTCCTTCTACGATTACCTGAACGTCCATCCGGATGCAGATTTCAAGCTGGTGGCCCAGACCGAGGATGCATCCCACGTTGCCATCCCCCTGCGCAAGGGCGATGCCAGCGCCACCCTGCTGGATGCCATCAACACCGCCATCGACGAGCTGCGTGCCGACGGCACCCTGAAAGAGCTGAGCGAGAAGTATTTCGGTCAGGATATTTCTGCGGAGAACTGAATCATTTGAATGCCCTCCGCTTTGCTCTGGGCATTTTCAGCGAAAAATTTATTTTAATATTGCAAACCCCGGCAGACTGCGGTCTGCCGGGGTTTGCCTTTTCACGGGAAGGGCCGTAACTGGCAAATGCATCAATCGCGTTTTTTCAGCTCTGCACATTCATTGCATCTGAATGCAAAAAGCTCTCCCTTTCGGGAGAGCTGGCATCGCGCAGCGATGACTGAGAGGGTTTTATGCGTGAAAATATGCGTAGATGATCTGTGCCGTCTGTTTGCCCACGCCGGGGGTATTTTCCAGCTGGTCAGGCGTGGCTTCCTTCACCGCACCCACGCTTTTGAACTGGGCCATCAGCGCCTTGGCCGTTTTGGGGCCGATGCCGGGGATCTCCGTCAGGGTGGAGGAATAGCTCTTCTGCTTCATCTGCTGCTTGCGGTAGGCATTGGCAAAGCGATGGGTCTCGTCCTGAATGGCCGTGATAAAGGTAAAGGTGCCCCGGTTCATATTGATGGCAATTTCCCGGCCGTCGCTGTCCACAATGGCGCGGGTGCGGTGGTGGTCGTCCTTCACCATGCCGTAGAGCGGCACATCCGCAAGGGCAGTCCCGGCCAGTGCTTCTTTTGCCGCGCTCACCTGCCCCCTGCCGCCGTCCATCAAAAGCAGATCCGGCTTCTGCCCGAACCAGTTGCTACAGGGTTCTCCCTTTTTTGCAAGCTCTGCGTACTTTTCGTACTCTGCCGCCCGCCGGGAGACAGTCTCTGCCAGTGATGCATAGTCGTCAGTGCCCGCAACGGTCTTCATCTTGAACTTGCGGTAGCCCGCCTTGTAGGGCTTGCCGTCCTTGAAGGTGACCATGCCGCACACGCTGGAGCCATCGCCCCAGTTGGAGATATCGTAGCTCTCAATGGCACGGGGCGGCTTTGCAAGGCCCAGCACCTGCGCCAGCTCGTCCAGCAGCTTTTCCTCCCGGGCATAGCGGCCGCTCTCCCGGGCAAGACGCTCCACCGCGTTGGTGTGGGCCATCTCCACCAGATGGGCCTTATCGCCGCGCTGGGGCACATACAGCTGCACCTCACTGCCGCGCTTTTCGTTCAGCGCCTGCTGCAAAGCGTCGCTGTCCGGCGGCAGCTCGTCCACCGCAATGATCTTGGGGATCTGTTCGTCATCCAGATAATATCGGGGCAGAAATTCCTCCCGCACGGCGGCAATGTCCGAAGTATCGTGGAACAAAAACTCCCGCTTATCGGTCAGCCGTCCGTCCCGGAAGCGCAGCACCGCCGCACACACGCTGTCCGGCGTGCCTGCCAGCGCCACCACATCCATCTCCACATCCGGGTCCACAATGACCTTCTGCCCGGCGCTCACCTTGGTGATGGCTGCGATCTGGTCCCGCAGCAGCGCCGCCGTCTCAAATTCCAGCCGGTCCGAGGCCTCCTGCATCCGCTCATTAAGGATCTTCAGGATGTCCTTTTTGCCATAGCGGATCAGGTGCACAGCGCTCTTGACGGCCTGATTGTAGTTTTCGCAGCTGATCCTGCCGCTGCACACTGCCATGCACTTGCCGATGTGGGCGTTCAGGCAGGGCCGTCCTTTGCCGATCTCCTGCGGGAAGCGCTTATTGCACCTTGGCAGCAGAAAGGCATCCATGGCGGTTTCTGCCATCTGCCGCGCCGCAAAGCTGGAGGTATAGGGGCCGATATACTCAGCATCGTCCTCCTCCTTTTGCAGCACGAAGGAGAGCCTGGGCCATGGCTCCTTTGTCACCTTGATATAGCTGTAGCCTTTATCATCCTTGAGCAGGATGTTATACTTCGGCGTGTGAGCCTTGATCTGGCTGGCTTCCAGCACCAGCGCTTCAAACTCGCTCTGGCAGACGATCACGTCAAAGGCATAGGCATGGGCGATCATCTGGCTGACCTTGTTGTCATGGGGCACGCCCTCGCGGAAGTACTGGCTCACCCGGATGCGCAGCCGCTTTGCCTTGCCGATATAAATGATGGTGTCCGTCTTATCCCGGATGATATAAACGCCGGGCAGCAGCGGCAGCATACAGGCTTTCTGATACAGTTCAGCTTTGGTCATGGATTCTCCTTGAAAAACAAAAAGCGGCAGGTTCCCCCGCCGCTCCATTTATAGACACAAATTACTCAGCAAAACCGGACTCCACCAGCTTGATCAGGCCGTCAACAGCAGCCTGCTCATCAGCGCCGTCAGCGATGATGCGGATGGTGGTACCGCCCACGATGCCCAGAGACAGAACGCCCAGCAGGCTCTTTGCGTTCACGCGGCGTTCTTCCTTCTCGACCCAGATGGAAGACTTGAACTCGTTAGCCTTCTGGATGAAGAAGGTAGCCGGACGAGCGTGCAGACCAACCTGATTTTCAACGGTAACTTCTTTCACGTACATAGTAAAGCGCTCCTATCTAATATCGTTTTGGGTATAGAATCTGTATCCTGTGCCTGTTGCGTTACGATTATTTTAGCGCAAGTCGAAACGGTTGTACAGCCCCCCGGCGCATTTTTGGCGGTTTCTCCAATGAAAAGCGGCCCATTTTTCATTATTTATACAAAGATAATAAAATTATTCCCCGAAGGTTAGAGGGTAGATACAAAAGTTTTCAACATTTTTTCGACCATCGGGCAATATCTCGGCCGTTTTTGTGCGTTTCCAGCACCATACCCTCTGGCCCGAGCATCCATTTTCGTGCCTTTTTCGCTGTCCAATGCACCTGCAGCTGCCGCCCGGAGTTACTTCTGTGCGCTGCCCTCGTACCGCATCCAGACCAGAGCACACTTTTTCACCACAGCCGGATATTGCTCCGGCGTGAACTCCAGCTCGGTGCCGCTGGTCAGCTTCCAGCCCATGCGCGTGTAAAGCGCTATGGCGCGGGTGTTGGTGTTCAGCACGCTCAGCACCGGGTGCTCGTGCTCCGGCAGCTTCCTGCGGGCAAAGTCCAGCATCTTCATGCCAATGCCCCTGCCGCGGGCTTTTTCAGTGACGAACAGATGTTCGATGTGCCCCACCTTGTGGTTGATGCTCACGATGCCGTCCGGCACATCCTTGGTGGTGTGCAGGTAGCACACCCAGCCTGCGGCCTTTTCCTGCCGCAGCTGCAAAAGATATTCTTCCTCGTTGAGGCTGGCACAGTATTCCGGGGTCCAGTTCTCGGCACAGGTCGCACGCCGTCCCTCCACAAAGATGCGGGCGGCAGCAGCAAACTGCTCGTCGGTCTTGACAAGGCGCATGTTCTCGCCGCGCTTCCACTTGGGCAGCTCGGTCACAGGGTGAGTCTCACACCACTTCTCGTACAGCTCCGGGCGGCGCAGGCGGGTGCGCTCCCGGCTCTGTTCCCCGCGCCATGCATCGATCTTCTGGTGGTCGCCGCCCAGCAGCACCTGCGGCACGGCGCGGCCTTCCCACACCTCGGGGCGAGTGTACTGGGGATACTCCAGCAGGCCGTCCCAGTAGCTTTCTTCCTCGTAGCCCTTCTGCTCAGCCAGCACGCCGGGCTTCAGGCGCAGCACACTGTCCGCCACCACAAGGCTGGCCAGCTCGCCGCCGGTGAGGATGTAGTCACCGATGGAGATCTCTTCATCCGCAAAAGCATCGATCACACGCTCGTCGATGCCTTCATAGTGGCCGCATACCAGTGTCAGGTTATCGTACTGGGCCAGCCGCTTTGCGTGCTCCTCGGTGTAGCGCTGGCCGCCTGCCGTCAGGAACACGATATGCGGGGCCGGACGGCCCTGTGAAGCCACTTCCTGCTGCACAGCACGCAGACAGTCTGCGATGGGCTGAGCATACAGCACCATGCCGCAGCCGCCGCCGTAGGGGTAATCGTCGGTCTGCTTCTGTTTGTTCAGGGTGTAGTCCCGGATCTGGTGGCAGTGGGTCTCAATAAGGCCCTTCTTTGCCGCGCGCCCGATGATGCTGGCATCCAGCACCTGCTGGCACATTTCCGGGAACAGGGTCACGATGTCCACACGCATTCCCATGGCTCACTCTTCCTCCCGTTCGCTGTCAAAGTCATCGTCCAGCAGGCCCGGAATGGGGGTGACGAGGAGATAGCCCTCCGGCGGGTTGCGCTCTTTCAAAAAAGCATCCACGCCCGGGAACATGTATTCCTTGCCGTTCGGTGCTTTGACGGTGTAGATATCCTGTGCACCGGGGTGATTCACGCTGGTCACAACGCCGTACACCCTGCCGGTGTCGGCATCCCGCACTTCGCACCCGATCAGGTCGGCCACATACCAGCGGCCTGCGGGCAGGGTGGCATCATTACGGTCAAAGTAGAACACCTGCCCCCGCAGCGCACGGGCAGCATCCATATCGTCCACGCCTTCCAGCTGCAGCAGAGCCATCTGGCCCTGTGCGCGGATGGACACGATCTTATAGGCCCTGCCGCCCTGTGCCGAGGGGTACAGCCTGCCCACCTTTTTGAGAAAATTCACGCCGTCACACCAAAGCTCCAGCTTCATTTCGCCGCGCACGCCGTGGGTGGTCACGACCTTGCCCGCTTCCAGATATTGCTGCATAATCTTGCTCCTATAATCAAAAAGGCCCCTTGCCGCAAGGGCAAAGGGCCTGTAGGGTGCTCAGTCGATCTCAACAAGGACCTTTTCATCGACCCGCACAGCAGCCGCGCGCATCACCACACGAATGGCTTTTGCGATCCGGCCCTGCTTGCCGATGACACGGCCCATATCTCCCTCTGCCACGCTCAGGTGGTAGACGATGGTGCCGTCCTCGCGAGGCTCGTCCACCGTGACCTTAACGGCTTCCTTATCCTCCACGAGACCGCGGGCAACTGCCAGCAACAGCTCCTGCATGAGTCAGCCCTCCCTACTTACAGAACGTTGGACTTCTTCAGCAGGACGCGAACGGTATCAGTGGGCTGTGCGCCGTTGGCGATCCACTGCTTTGCCTTCTCAGCGTCGATCTTAATCTCGGAAGGCTCCTTGTTGGGATCGTAGGTGCCGATCTCTTCGATGAAACGGCCGTCACGGGGGAAGCGGCTGTCAGCAACAACAACACGATAGAAGGGAGCCTTCTTGGCGCCAACGCGGCGCAGACGAATCTTAACTGCCATGGTAAATATCCTCCAAAAATTGTTTTGTGCGGCCCTTGCGGGCGCATGTTGATTATATTGTACAAACCCGCAAGGGGGTTGTATCACAAAAATTATTTCAGTCCGCGGAAGGCATTGGGGTTGCCCATCATGCCGCCCAGACGGCGGGCAAAGCCCTTGGGGCTTTTCTTGAACTGCTTCATCATCTTCTGCATCATTTCAAACTGCTTGAGCAGCTTGTTCACGTCGGCCACGGTGGTACCGCTGCCTGCTGCAATGCGGCGCTTGCGCTTGGGGTTGATGATGGAGGGCTTCTCGCGTTCTTCCTTGGTCATGGAATAGATCATGGCCTCGATGCGGTCGAACGCCTTTTCATCGACCTGACTGGGATCGATGCCGCTGCCGCCGGGCAGCATGCTCAGCATCGCGCCTGCACCGCCCATCTTGCGGATCTGTGCGAACTGGTCCAGCATGTCGTTCATGTCGAACTTGTTCTCCATCATCCGCTTGGCGGTCTCTTCGGCAGCCTTTTCGTCGGCCGTCTCCTGCGCGCGCTCGATCAGGCTCAGCACATCGCCCATGCCAAGGATGCGGCTTGCCATGCGGTCCGGGTGGAACACATCCAGATCGTCCAGCTTTTCGCCGGTGCCCTGGAACTTGATGGGCTTCCCGGTGACGGCCAGCACCGAAAGTGCCGCACCGCCGCGGGTATCGCCGTCGGTCTTGGTAAGGATGATGCCGTCGATGCTCACCTTCTCGTTGAAGGTCTTGGCAACGTTCACGGCGTCCTGACCGGCCATGGCATCCACCACCAGCAGGGTCTCGTCCACAGGAACGGCTTCCTTGATGTCCACCAGCTCCTGCATGAGCACATCGTCGATCTGCAGACGACCGGCGGTATCCAGGATCACGATGTCATTGCCGTAATCCTTGGCGTGTGCCAGCGCCTTTTTTGCAATTTCCGGCGGCTTTGCGCCCGGCAGCGTGAACACCGGTGCGCCCGCCTGTTTGCCCACCACCTGCAGCTGATCGATGGCCGCAGGGCGGTAAATATCGCAGGCCACCAGCATGGGGCGGCGGCCCTGTTTGATAAAGTACTTTGCCAGCTTTGCGGCGTGGGTGGTTTTACCGTTGCCCTGCAGGCCGCAGAGCATGATGATCGTCTGGCCCTTGTTCTTGATGTTCAGGCGGGCCGCTTCGCTGCCGCCCATCAGGGCAACCAGCTCTTCGTTGACGATCTTGACCACCTGCTGTGCCGGGGTCAGGCTTTCCATGACCTCCTGACCCATGGCGCGCTCGGACACCTTTGCACAGAAGTCCTTGGCAACCTTATAGTTGACATCGGCTTCCAGCAGGGCCATGCGCACCTCACGCATCGCGGCCTTGATATCTGCCTCGGTCAGCTTGCCGTGACCGCGCAGCTTTTTGAACACACCGGCAAGGCGGTCGGTAAGGGATTCAAATGCCATTGTACGGTGCTCCTTTCACAGGTTTCAGCTCTCGTTCGCTTCGTCGATGGAGCGGATGAGCTTTAACATTTTGGTCAGCTGGTGTTCGTACTCGGTGGTGGTCAGGCCCTGCGGGCCGGTGCACTCGAACCGTGCATCGATCACCATTTGCTCCAGCTCTTCCAGCTTCTGCTGCACGCGGCGGTAACGCGCCGCAAAGCCGACCTTTTCCTCCAGCTCCTTCAGCGCGTTCTCGCCATGCTTGATGGCATCCCGCGCACCCTGACGGGTGATGCCGAAGTTCTCGCCGATCTCGCTCAGCGAAAGGTCATCGTTGTAATACTGGCGCAGCATTTCGCGCTGTTTCTCGGTGAGCACCTCACCGTAAAAGTCCAGCAGATAGCCCATTTCCAGATCTTTTGCCATCCTCTGATCCCCCGGTTTTGTGCCTGTACTTTCGAGAAGTGATGTAAAGTTCATTTGCTTTACGGATGAAGTATAGCAGATGCACCGCATCCTGTCAAGAGCCTTTCGGAGATTTTTCCAGAAAATCCGCCAAAAATTCGCTGTTTTTGCTAAAAGGCATCTTGACGCGCGCAGTCCTTTTGCGTTAGGATAATATTGTTGTATCCCATGAAAGGAGGGTCTTCGTGCCGATCTACCCCAATTTTTACCAGACGCTCAGCGCCTGCCCCATCGTGGAGCTGCGCGGCTATGCTGCCGCCTGCGGGCTGAAGGGACGGCTGTATGCCTATCTGGACTTTGCAGGCCCCACCGGCACGGCCCGGGACGGCCTTGCCGAAGGGATGCTGGCCCTTGCCATTGAAAAAAAGAAGCTGATCTCCGGTCAGCCCATCATTGAAGCGGCCTCCGGCCCGTTTGCCGCTGCGCTCACGCTGGCGGGCCTGACCGCCGGTCACCCGGTGGTTCTGGTGATGCCGGAGGATGCCCCCGCCCTGCGGCAGGAGACCCTGCTGCGGCTGGGTGCGCAGATCCGCCACAGCCCGGCCCGCAGCGGTGTGAACGGTGCCCGCCGTCTGGCGGCACAGACCGCCGCCGCCAACGGCTGGTACTACATGGACTGGCTTGCCAACGATGATAACCCGGAGTACCACCGCCGCGTTACCGGCCCTGCCATTGTGCAGAGCATCGCGCGGGAGGGCAAAAGCGCCGTGGACGCTATCGTGATCGGCGTGGGCAGCGGCGGCACCGTGACCGGTGTGGGCGAGACCATCAAGGCATGGACGAACGATGTGCGCATCGCCGCCGTGGAGCCTTACGAATCGCAGGCGCTGGGCGGCGGCCTGACCGGCCCCCACGGCATCAGCGATCTGGGCTACGGCTTTGTGCCGGAAAACTTCAACGCCTATGTGGTGGACAACGTGGTGGCGGTGAACACCACCGACGCGCAGCGGGCCGCGCAAAAGGTGCTGCGCACCGATGCCATCCCGGCTTCGGTGGCATCCGGTGCCGTTTTGCAGGCGGCCGCACAGCTCATCCATGTAGGAGCCAGCCGCTCTGCCCTTGCCATCCTGCCCGGACGGCAGATCGTAAATACATTATAAGGAGAAATCATAGAGTTCCCATGACAAACGACATGACAAAGGGAGCCATTACACCGCTCCTGATTCGTTTTACCATTCCGCTGGTACTTGGCAACCTGTTCCAGCTCACCTACAACGCCGCCGACAGCATCATCGTGGGCAAGTTCGTGGGCGAGGAAGCTCTTGCCGCCGTCGGCACTTCCAACCCGCTCATGACTCTGGCCATCCTGTTTATCAACGGCATGTGTCTGGGTGCCGGCATTCTGGTCAGTACCGCATTCGGTGCCGGTAATACCCAGCTGATGGAGCATCAGGTGTCCACCACCGCCATTGCAGGCACCGTGTTCTCGCTGGCATTCTCGGCGCTGTGCGTCATTCTGGCCACGCCCCTGCTGCAGCTGATGCAGGTGCCCGCCGATATCCTGCCCATTGCGGTCAGCTACTTGCGCATCGTGTTTGCAGGCCTGATCTTCACCTTCTTCTATAACTTCCTTGCCGCCACCATGCGTGCACTGGGCGACAGCAAGAGTGCCCTGTATTTCCTGATGATCAGCTCTGTGCTGAACATCGGCGGCGACCTGTTCTTTGTGCAGGTGCTGAACTGGGGCAGCAACGGCTGCGCCCTTTCCACCGTGGTCAGCGAAGCACTGTGCTGCGTGCTGTGCGTACTGTACATCCGCTGGAAGGTGCCCATCCTGCAGCTGGGCAGGCGCTGGCTGGTGTTTGATGGCAAGCTGCTGCGCAAAACGGTCAGCTACGGCTGGGCCAGCGCCATGCAGCAAGCCACCGTGCAGCTGGGCAAGATCGCGGTGCAGGCCATCGTGAACACCATGGGTGTCAACGCCATGGCTGCCTTTACCGCTGCTTCCCGCATTGACGACTTTGCCTATACCCCGCAGCAGAACATCGGCCACGCCATGACCACCCTCATGGCGCAGAACCGGGGTGCCGGCAAGCACGACCGTGTGAAACAGGGCTTCCACTGCGGTATGCGCATCGAAGCCGCTTACGGCGTGCTGATCGCCGTTGCATGCTTTGCCGGTGCGCCCTTTATCATGAAGCTGTTCGTCACCGACCCGGAGGTCGTCCATCTGGGCGTGCGCTTCCTGCGCACGGTTTCCCTGTTCTACCTGATGCCCGCAGCCACCAATGGCATTCAGGGCTTCTTCCGCGGCATTGGCGATCTGAAGGTCACGCTGGTGTCCAGCACTTTCAACATGGTGTTCCGTGTGGCGGCAGCTGCGGTGTTCGTGCTGGTGTGGAAAATGGAGATCGAAGCTCTGCCTTACAGCTATGCGGTGGGCTGGGTCGTCATGCTGCTCTACGAGCTGCCCATGCTGGTTCGGTATCTGCGCAGCCATGGAGACGAATTATGATCGTTTTATTTGATTTGTGATACGAAAAAGGCTCTGCATCGCAAGGATGCAGAGCCTTTTTCGTATTAAACTTACTTGCGGCTTGCCAGCAGGTTCTCGATCTTCTTCAGCGGGTCGATAATGCTGGAAACGGACATGTCGTGGTTCAGAGCCACCACAAAGTATGCAGCGTACTTGGAAACATCCACATCCACATACCAGTCGCGGGTGAGCAGCTCAGGCATCCGGTAGGTCAGGTTGGTGCCCACAACATAGGTCAGCTTGCCCTCGGCCACAGCCTTGTCGAACTTCTCCAGACCGCTGGTGAACAGGGGGAAGGTGGCGTTGGCGATGATGTTGGCAGCGCCGCGCTCCTTCAGGTTGCTGGCGACCTCCAGCATGCTCTCGCCGGAAGCAATGATGTCGTCTGCGATAAAGACGGTCTTGCCTTCCACGCTCTCGCCCAGATACTCGTGGGCAACGATGGGGTTGCGGCCATTCACCACGCGGGTGTAATCGCGGCGCTTGTAGAACATGCCCAGATTGCAGCCCAGCACGCTGGAGAAGTACATGTTGCGGTTCATGGCGCCCTCGTCCGGGCTGACCACGGTAAACTTGCTCTTATCAAAGGACAGGTCCGGGTCCTTCTTCAGCAGGCTCTTCAGCACCTGATAGGTGGGCATTGCGTTATCAAAGCTCATCAGCGGCACAGCGTTCTGCACGCGAGGGTCATGAGCATCAAAGGTGATGATGTTGCGCACACCCATGGTCTGCAGCTCCTGCAGGGCCACAGCGCAGTCCAGACTTTCGCGCACCACACGGCGATGCTGACGGCCGCCGTACAGGCTGGGCATAATGACCGACACACGGTGTGCCTTGCCGGCCACTGCCTGGATCAAGCGCTTCAGGTTGGCGAAGTGATCGTCCGGAGACATGTGGTTCTCGTAGTTGAACAGCTTGTAGGTCACACTGTAGTTGCCGGGATCGACCACGATGAAGATATCGTCGCCGCGCACCGACTCCTTCACCAGACCCTTGGCATCGCCACTCTGGAAGCGGGGGCAGTCGCAAGGAATAATGAAGGTCTCTTTGTCAATTCCGGCAGCCTTGGCCCAGCGGACCAGATGCTTGTCGATCAGGCCGGTCAGTTCCTCTGCACCGGGGCAGGAGATCAGCCGCATATCTGCCACGCTGGGCTGCTCAAAGAACGACTTCGGGGAAATTTCAATAGACATAGTCATAACTCCTTATTGCTGTTTACGATCCGTATCATGCACACAAGAGCGCATATCTAGTTTTATTTTATCACATTTCGTCGATTCTGCCATATCAATTTGTTTCATGTCAGGATTTTCTGCGCCTTGCACAGCTGTTTTTCTTTTTTCTCAAAGAGAATGTGTGTTTTCGACAAAAAGACAGCCGATTCTTTGCCATTTCTCAATTTTCGTCTGATTTTGCAAGAAAAGTAGGACTTTTGAAGTCGTTTCGCAAGCCCCCGGGGAGCTTCCTGAGCAAATGATCCGGAGGGCGGGCAATGGAATGGCCCGCTGCATTTGCGTGGAAAGCTCCCCCGAGGGCTCTCCGGCGTCTCTGCACAAAAAAGCGCCCTGCCGTTTTCGCGGCAGGGCGCTTTTTCCAATGGTTGATGAAGCTTTATGAAGAGACGCTTTTACTTGTCCGCATTCGCCTTTGCCTGCAGGCCGAAGGCCTTGTCCCAGGCCTGAATGACCTTGAGCTTGGGCACCCAGCCGTTGGGATGGAAGCGGTCGTTGTCGTTGTCGCGGACATGGAGATATTCGTTCTCGACGCACCACTGTGCAGCCTTCTGCAGGTCGGTGTCATCCTCATCGATGTCGCTGTAGGTGAACGCCGTCTTGGGTTCGGGCTTGTCTGCGTGCTCCCACATCAGCAGGGCCAGCTCTCCGCGGGTGGAGGGCACCACGCCGATGAGGTGCTTCAGGTACAGGCGGGTGGCGAGCTCATAGCCGCCGATGACTGCTGCGCCGCCGATGACCACACCGATCACAGCGCCGCTGCCGTCGTCGCCCGGCTCCGGATCGGGGTCAGGGCTGGGGCCGGGGCCCGGGTCGGGTTCTGGTTTGTCCACAGACTCCCACAGCGCGGTCAGCGTTGTGTTGGCGGTCAAGGTCAGCTCCATGCCGACGGGGTAACGGTTGTCGGCTTCATCCTGCCAGGCTACGAACCGGTAGCCGTTCAGCGCCGGGGCTGCTGCCACGGTGGCCTTTTCGCCTTCCGGGTAGATCTTGCTTTCGTAATCTACGCCTGCTGCGCCGGTGCCGTCGTTCAGGTCATAACTGAGCTGATAGCCCTTTTCTGTTACGTTGGGGAACTGGCGTTTGCAGTAATTGCAGGTCTTGGTCACTTTGCGCTCGAAGTGGTCGCCCTTGTTCTCCCACTCAGAAACAGGATCGATCGTATATGCATTGTCTTTTTCGCCGTCGGTGTAGTCATGGGTCTTCATCTCGCCCTCGCTCCACACGAGTTTGCCGTTCAGATAAACGTCTGTGTTGCCTGCATTATACTTAGATTTTTCGCCGAAGCCAAATATCTGCGAGCAGGTAATCCGGTCTCTGGCGGCAGTAACTGTGCTGTTATTGATATTGATTGTGTTCTTGTGAGTGCCTTTGTTGCTGTCATTGATATTCAGTGCCTGTTTATTAAAAGATGTCGAGTTCACCGTACAGTTATTGAAATTGATGGTATAATCCCGCTGATCCGCCTCAAAGTCTGAATAAACATTGACCACCTTGCCGCTGGTATTGAAGGTGCAGTTATCAAAGGTCATTTCCTTGCAATAATAGGTCCAGATTGCGTAATCGCCATTTGGTGCATAGAAAGTGCTGCCAATAAACTTTGCACTATTATATCCCCAGTAAGTAGTTCGCCCATAAAGCGCACAATTCTCCACGACAGTATCATTCGAATGCTTAAATCCAAGATAATTTGCCGTACCAGAGCGAAGCGTCATATTTTTAAAAGTCACATTTTTTGAGCCTTTCAGGCTAAAGTCGTCTTTGTACGTCGTGTCGCACTCACCGGAGTTAAGTACTTTTGCACCAATGTTCCATGCCGTCTTATCTGGCCCCAGCCCCACAAAGGTCAGGTCTTTATCCTTGGTTGTACCGTCACTTGAAATGCCATACAGCGTATAATTACCTTCACCCAGCAGGATGGTGTCGCCACTTTCGGCTTTTTCCACTGCTTCTTTGAGTGATGTATAGGTTCCTTCTTTTCCTTCAATCTTCACATCAGACGATGCTGCGCCGTCATCCGCAAAGACCATCAGGGGAAGCATCTGAAACATCATTGCCGCCGCCAGCAGGGCAGCCAATACCCGATTTTTACCCTTATGTTTCAAAGTCGTTCATTCCTTTCCTCATTATCATTTTCATTGGCTTCTACGGTCTGATCTCAGTCCCGCCTGCGCCTCACCTCCCCGGCTTTTTGCTGTGCCGTCTCTTCTCCGGCTGTACTGATTCTATCATATCACTACCCCCCCCCGTATTTCAAGAACAACTTACCTATTTATTGACATTTGGCAAAAAATCGTCTGATAATTCTGCCTGCGGCTATAAATTTTTACCGTTTCTTTGCTTTCCGGCGTCTCTGTGCACAAAAAAGCCCCCCTGCCTTTTCAGGCAGAGGGACTTCTCTTCACTTACCTTCTATCCAGAAGGGAAACGTTTTTGTGTTCCGCTTACAGGGCAGCGACCGCAGCCTTCAGGGCATCCACGCGGTCGGTGTTCTCCCACTTCACGCCCAGATCCTCGCGGCCCATGTGGCCGTAGGCAGCCAGCTTGCGATAAATGGGCTTGCGCAGGTCGAGTTCGCGGATGATGGCGGCGGGGGTCAGGTCGAACACCTTCTCCACAGCCTGCTCGATCTTCTCATCTGAGACGGTGCCGGTGCCGAAGGTGTCCACCATGATGGACACAGGCTTTGCCACGCCGATGGCATACGCCACCTGCACTTCGCACTGCTTGGCAAGACCTGCAGCCACGATGTTCTTTGCCACCCAGCGGGTCGCATAGGCAGCGCTGCGGTCCACCTTGCTGGGGTCCTTGCCGGAGAAGGCGCCGCCGCCGTGACGGGCATAGCCGCCGTAGGTGTCCACGATGATCTTGCGTCCGGTCAGGCCGGTGTCACCCTGCGGGCCGCCCACAACGAAGCGGCCGGTGGGGTTAATGTAATACTTGGTGTTCTCGTCCAGCAGCTCGGCGGGGATGGTGGCCTTGATGACCTTTTCCATCACGTCTGCACGCAGCTGTTCCATGCTGACGCTGTCGCTGTGCTGGCTGGAGATGACCACAGCATCCACACGCACGGGCTTGTTGTTCTCATCGTACTCCACAGTGACCTGGCTCTTGCCATCCGGACGCAGATAGTCCATCTCGCCGTTCTTGCGCACCTCGGTCAGGCGCTTTGCCAGCTTGTGAGCCAGACTGATGGGCATAGGCATCAGCTCCGGGGTCTCATCGCAGGCATAACCGAACATCATGCCCTGATCGCCTGCACCGCCCACCTGATCGTTGGTGCCCAGTGCGATGTCGGGGCTCTGGCCGTCGATGTTGGAGATGACGGCACAGGTGTCGGCATCAAAGCCGAACTTTGCGCGGGTGTAGCCGATATCTGCCACCACCTCGCGGACGACCTTCTGGAAATCCACATAGCAGTTGGTGGTGATCTCGCCCATGATGTGCACAAGGCCCGTGGATGCACAGGTCTCGCAGGCCACACGGGCATCGGGGTCGTGGGTCAGGATCTCGTCCAAGATCGCATCCGAGATCTGGTCGCAGATCTTGTCGGGATGTCCTTCGGTGACGGACTCAGAAGTAAACAGGTGTCTTGCCATTTGTTTTGCCTCCTAAAGTTTTTACAGCAGGGTGTGTATTTCTTGCTCCAACATTCCGTTCAAGCTTTTTTTGCGCGAAAAATAAAAGCGCCCAGAGCCCGAAAGCTCTGAGCGTTGCACTCTTATCTCTCGGTTTCCCGCAGGATTTGGCACCTTGCGCTCACGCGCAGGTTGTCGGGCTTCACAGGGCCTGTCCCCTCAGCCGCTCTTGATAAGTCGGTATTCAGTTGGTACGTTCAGTATTCTATCATTGCTTCGTCAGATTGTCAAGAAGAGTATCACTCTTTTTAGACATTATTCTGAAATTGATGGAGCGTTCCCCTGCTCTGGTACGGCATGGCCGTTCCGGGCGGCGTGGAAGGCGCGCTTTTCCGCATACATCCGCTCGTCCAGTTCCACCAGAAATTTCTCCACGCTGCCGCCCTCATACTTTGCCACACCGGTGGAGAAAGACAGCTGAAAACTGCCCGCCGGGGCGGCGGCGTTATAGCGCTGCACCCGCTGCTCGATGGCGGCACAGATCTTATTCAGGATCTCCTCCGAGCCGTGCCGGATCAGCACCATGAACTCATCGCCGCTTATGCGGATAGCTACCGAGTTTGCCACCAGGGCCCCGGACAGGATGTGACCGATCTCCTGAATGGCGCGGTCGCCCGCACCATGACCGTAGGTGTCGTTGATCTCCTTGAAGCAGTTCACGTCCATCATGATGCCGTAAATATCCTTTTCCTGCGTGGCGTGGATGCGCTCCAGACAGTAGTTCATGTACTTGCGGCCAAACAGGCCGGACAGCTCGTCGATATAGCTGCGCAGACTGCGGAGCTGACTGTCCACAAACACAAAGGCGATGGCCACCGACAGCCAGCCGAAGGCCATACCGTAGAACGCACCCTGCAGCACCGTGCCCACCGCACAGGTGATCACAAAGTAGTACACCGAGAAAAACTCCACCGTAACGCCATCGCGCTTGGCCTTATGCACCTGCCACACGCTCTCGGCATAATAGCCGAACAGCAGCAGGTAAAGCAAACTGTTCAGCGGACCGCGATGGTAAACGTTGTCCGCGGAGATGGTAAAGATCCATCCTGTGCCGAAAAGGTTCGCCGCCAGCAGCGCCAGAACAGCCAGCAGCGGCGCACCCAGAAACAGATGCCTTCTGCGCAGGCGTCCGGTGCTGCGGTAGACCCGGAAGTCCACATACAAACACCACGCAAAGCCCACGCTCACGGCAGCGCCGGTGCAGACGGTGTTCATGAGGTACAGCCAGAACCGGCTTGCCGCGCCGGGCACGCCGTCCAGCAGAAAGCTGATCGTCTCTGTCGCCTGTGCCAGCAGAGTCACCACCAGCATCTGGCAGAACAGCTCACTTCCAACACTGTTTTTACTCTCGCCGCGCACCCGCAGCAGAAACAGAAAGCATACCAGCACCGCCCCTGTGCCATTGGCCACAAGGATCTCGGGTATATTCATTGCATTTCCTCCCCTGCCCGCCTTATCCCACAAGGCAGACAGCCCCTGTTTTATACAGTATCTATCTGTATTATATACCCTGCCGCGCCCTGCTTGCAAGGCTTGGCATCAAAAAGGGCCGCTGCACAGCAATTTGTGCAGCGGCCCTTGGGAAAACCAGACGATCCAGAACAGCCTTCGCGTGCGCTCTGGTTCTGTTCTGCGGAAATATTATTTATAATTGCATTTTTTCGCAGAAAGATCAATAGCCCTTTGCCTGCTCGCCGTTCAGAATTTTGACAGCGCGGGAGGTGCCCAGACGGTCAGCACCCAGCGCAAGGAAGGTCTCCATGTCCTCCACGGTAGAAATGCCGCCGGCAGCCTTGACCTTGCAGCGGCCATGCACGCCCTTGACCATCAGCTCCACATCGTGGAAGTTTGCGCCTGCGGTGGAGAAGCCGGTGCTGGTCTTGATGTAGTCCGCGCCTGCCTCGCAGACGATATCGCACATCTTTTCCTTTTCCTCGTCGGTCAGCAGGCAGGTCTCGATGATGACCTTCAGGACCTTGTCGCCCACCGCCTGCTTCACGGCGCGGATGTCCTCGCGCACGGCATCGTACTCCTTGTTCTTCAGGCGACCGATGTTGATAACCATATCCACCTCGGCGGCACCATTCTCAATGGCAGTCTTGGCTTCAAACGCCTTGCTGGCGGTATCCATGGCACCCAGAGGGAAGCCTACCACGCAGCATACCGGGATGCGGCCCGCCATATACTCCACCGCCTGCCTGACGTAGCAGGTGTTGATGCAGATGGATGCGGTGTGGTTTGCAATGGCTTCGTCACACAGGGTCTGGATCTGGGGCCAGGTGGCCTCCGGCTTCAGCAGGGTGTGATCGACATGGGAGAGAATTTCTTCACGAGTCATGTTTTTTTCTCCTTTTTACTTGCTGGCACGGCGCACCTTTGCCATGCCGACAGCACTCAGGGCAATTGCAGTTGCAGAGACCGTTGCACCAATGATGCCCAGCACCAGACCGGAGACCAGAAATGCAAAACCTTTCAGACCACGCTTCATAAAACCGTACCTCCTAAATTATATTGGATATTTTCTCCGCCTGCGGCGGAGAGAATATCTCACTTGCGATTTTTAAAGATGATCAGCTTGCTGAACACATAGTTCAGCACGATCACCAGTACATTGGAAAAGACCTTCACGGCAAGGCCCCACAGTGCCTGCGCATTGTAGCGGCTGGTAACGAAGATCGCCGTGGGGCCGTCTGCACCGCCGATGACGGCAATAGCGGCAGAACCATCCGTGACCCCCGCCGGTGTGCCTGCATAGGAGGCTGCCATCTGGATGGCCGTATCCGGGCCAAGCCAGTGGGCCACCACGCTCAGCACCCCCTGCATCAGCTCGTCCATCAGCGCTGCACCCTGCGCAGCCAGCAGATTGCCCAGCACCAGCATAATTGCAGTGTCCAGCAGCATTGTACCCAGACGACAGGTGACGAATGCACCAAATTCTCTCGCCATGGCCTTGCCCTGCGTTTTGCTGCGGAACACAAAGGCGCGGTTGGTGCAGTAGGCAAACAGGATGCAGATGATGTTATCCAGCACATTGCCCCAGCTGTTGGCGGCTGTATAGCCAAACAGCTTGTTGAACAGCGCATACAGCACAATGTTCAGCAGGGTGCACAGCACGCCGAAAACCAGATAGCTCAGCACTTCCCAGTGTTTCTTGAAAAAATTTATCATAGTTCGTCAAACCCTCTCCGTCCGCTCGCGCTGCTCGCGTCCACCTCTCCCGAAGGGCGAGGTTTTATTGCGGGCGCGGCGAGCCTGCCCTCTTTTGCCAAAAGCTCTCCCCTTCGGGGGAGCTGTCACCGCAGGTGACTGAGAGGGTTCTCTCCTTAACAAAAACAGCCCCGCCGCCGTTTTCCCGGCAACGGGGCTGTTGATCGCATTGTGTCAGAAGCTTTTCTTCCGAACGAAAGGCTGATTACTCAGCGTTGTCGTTCAGCAGAGCCTTCATAGACAGGCTGATGCGCTTCTTGTCGAAGTCGACATCCAGCAGCTTCACATCGACCATATCGCCGACCTTCAGTGCGTCAGAGACCTTCTCAACGCGGTCATTGCTGATCTCGCTGATGTGGACCAGACCATCAACACCCGGCAGGATGCGGACGAATGCACCGAACTTGGTCAGGGAGACGACCGGAGCATGGAAGGTGCTGCCGATGGGGTAGTTGTTCTTCAGCTGCTCCCAGGGGTTGTCCTCGGCCTTCTTGTAGCCCAGAGAGATCTTGTGGTTCTCGGTGTCGATGTCCTTCACATACACCTCGATGGTATCGCCAACGGAGACGACCTCGGAGGGATGCTTGATGCGGTTCCAGCTCAGCTCGCTGATGTGGCACAGACCGTCCACACCGCCGATATCGACGAATGCACCGTAAGAAGTCAGGCTCTTGACAACGCCGGTGTAGGTCTTGCCCACCTCAACGTTTGCCCAGAACTCTTCACGCTTTGCCTTGTTCTGCTCAGCGGTCACCTTGTTGATGCTGCCGACGATCTTGCGGCCGGAGCACTCGGTGACAACCAGCTGAACGTGCTGGCCAACCAGAGCGGTGTAGTCCTCATCACGGCGCATAGTAGCCTGAGAACGAGGAACGAACACCTTGACGCCCTTGACGTTGACCACAACGCCGCCCTTGTTGAACTCGGTGACGTCGCCCTCGACGACCTCGCCGGACTCAGCGGCCTTAGCGATCTCTTCCATGCCCTTGCGAGATGCGAGCTTCTTGCGGGAGAGCTGGATGACGCCATCCTGATCCATAACCTTCTCGACGATGAGGTCCAGCTCATCGCCAACCTTCACCAGGTCTTCGACCTTGGCGGAGGAATCATCGGTCAGCTCGCTCAGCTTGACAAAGCCGGTCTGCTTCGCTCCGATATCCACCTGGATCTCGTTGGCAGAGATGCTGGTCACGATTCCTTTCACAATACTGCCTGCATGAACACGCTTTTCCTCGGATGCATTCAGCATCTCCTCAAAGCTCATGCTGTCATTGATTTCTGCGCTCATACTGTTAAGTACCTCCTCAATAATAGACGATGGCGTTGAAGCCCCGGCTGTCACGCCCGCCACTTTAACATCTGCAAACCATTCCGGCCGAAGTTCGCTCGCTGTCTCGACCGTTACGGCACGCGTGTGTTTTGCGGCGACCTGTACCAGCTTTTGGGTATTGGAAGAATGATGACCGCCAATGACAACAATGATGTCGCATTTTTGGCTGAGGTCTTCCGCTTCCTGTTGCCTCGCCCACGTCGCATTACATATTGTATCAAAAATTCGGGCGTTTGTATAGGCTTTTTTGAGAAACTCCGAACTTTCTTGCCATTTTGTAACCTGAAATGTGGTCTGTGCAACTGCAAACAGGGGTTTTTGCGGGTCAGAGGGGCCTTTCCATGCCTTCAACTCGGCCAGATCGGCAAAAACGAACACCTCTCCGCGGGTGTGGCCCACGATCCCCTGCACCTCCGGATGGGTCTTGTCGCCTGCCACAAGCAGCACTGCCCCCGCCTTTTCGGCCTCGGCGGCAATGCGCTGGATCTTCTGCACGAAGGGACAGGTGGCATCATGGTAGGTGATGCCGCGCGCATCCAGCTCGTCGTACACGGTGCGCGGCACGCCGTGACTGCGGATGACCACCTCGTACCCGGCGGGCACATCGGCGATGGCATCCGCCACAAGGGCACCCTTTTTCTGCATATCCTCCACAGCCTGCGGGTTATGGATCAGCGGGCCGAGGGTGGCCACCTTGCAGCCTTCGTTCAGCAGGCCATAGGTCAGGTCCACCGCCCGCTTGACACCAAAGCAGAACCCCGCCGTTTTGGCAACTCGGATCTCCATCTTTTACGCCCCCATCTTTTCCCACGCATCCAGCAGGGCCTGCTTGTTGGCACGCAGCTTTTTGGTGTCGCGGCGGCTCTCCATGGCAAACTGCTCTGCAGGCATCGGCTCGCCGTAGATCACCCGTACTTTGCAGAACAGGTGCATTTTTCCATCCGGCGTATCGTACAGGATGCGGCAGGGCACTACGTCCACCCCGGCCCCCGCCGCAATGACGAACAGTCCGCTCTTGGGCGGCAGAAGCTTCCCGTCCTTTTCGCGGGTGCCCTCCGGGAAGATGAGCAGTGTTTCGCCGTTTCTGCACTTTTCTACGGTCTGCTCAATGGCAGCCATTTCATCCTTTGTGCCGCGCACGCACACCGCGCCGCAGCAGCGGAAGAACCATGTGAGCAGGGCGTTGATCTCGAACAGTTCCTTCTTGGCGAACACGATCATCCGCCTGCCCCACCGGGTGACCACGATAAACACCGGGTCGATGGCGGAGACATGGGTGGGTGCAAGGATGCAGCCCTTTGTCTGCACCTTTTTCAGGTTTTCGCGGCCCTCTACATGGATGCGGAAGCCGATATGCCACAAAAGCCACGCAAAGGGCACTAAGATGTAATATAATATCATTTTATCGTTTTATTCACTTTCTCCGCAATGATCTTCTTCATTGCAGCAAGGCTCTGTTCAAAATCCAGCTCCGAAGTGTCCAGCAGCACGGCATCGTCCGCCTGCTTCAGGGGTGCAGCGGCACGGTGGGTGTCCTGATAGTCCCGCTGCTTCACGTCGGCCAGCACCTCTTCATAGGGAGTATCGATGCCCTTGGCCTGATACTCTTTCCACCTGCGTGTGGCGCGGGCTTCCGGCGTAGCGGTGAGGAAGATCTTCACCGTGGCATCCGGCAGCACCACCGTGCCGATGTCGCGGCCGTCCATCAGCACGTCCTGCTTTTTGGCCATATCCCGCTGCAGTTCCAGCAGAAAGGCGCGCACAGCCGGGTTTGCGCCCACGGCAGAGGCAGCCATACCTGCGGCCTCGGTGCGGATGGCGGTGCTCACATCCTCTTCCTTTAAATAAATGTGCTGCTCGCCCTCAATGGAGGCCAGCCGCAGCTCGATCTGGGGAAGCAGCGCGTTGACCGCTGCGTTGTCCTTGGGGTCCTTGCCTGCGCGCAGGGCATACAGGCCGATGGCGCGGTACATGGCACCGGTATCCACATAAATATAGCCCATTTCAGCCGCCAGACGGCGTGCCAACGTAGATTTGCCTGCACCTGCAGGCCCGTCGATCGCAACAGATACCATGTTGTATCTCTCCTTTTTAAACTGAACGATTTAAAATGGCCTCCGCATTCGCTGTGGCCATCTTCAGCGGAAAATCATTTTAATATTTTTGCGCTCTGCGGAGCGCTCCAAACACATTTTCACCGGATGGGGTCGTAACGGAGAACTGCATTGCTGCTCGTTCCCTTCAGGAACAGTTGCGCAGCGGTCTGTGAGACTATCCCGGCAACAACTCTTTTTGTGAAAACGTATTTTGAAAACGACCGCAGTCGTTTTCAAAATACAAATCAAAAAAATCTATTCCTATAAATATGCCCAGAGCAGCGCGGAGGGCATTTAAAATTGTTTTATCTGTAATTACAGATGATTTGCAAATGCCTGTGCAGTGCAGAAGGCGATCTGCAGGTTGTAGCCGCCGGTATAGGCATCCACATCCAGCACCTCGCCCGCAAAATACAGGCCCAGCGCCTTTTTGCTCTGCATGGTTTTGGGGTCCACCTCCCGCACGGACACGCCGCCGCTGGTGATCACCGCGTGGGCCAGATCGCCCCGGGCATCAATGGACACCCGCCAGTGCTTCATCAGCTGCACCAGCTCTCTCTTCTGCTCCCGGGTGATCTGGTTTGCCCTGGTAGCCGGGTCGATGCCCCAGCGCGCCACCATCACCGGCTGCATACTGGACGGCAAAAGCTTGACCAGTGCGCCCTGCGCCGCGTGGTTTGCCAGCAGGGCAAAATCCCGCGTGATGCGGTCATAAAGCTGCTCCTCGCTGAGAGCGGGCTTGAGGTCGATCTCCGCATGATACTTGTGTTTTTTCATGTCGCCCAGATGGCTGGATGCGCTCAAAGTCAGCGGGCCGCTGATGCCAAAATGAGTGAACAGCATTTCGCCCTGCTCGTCAAAAATGGCCTTGCTGTCCTCGAACAGGGTCAGGGTGACGTTTTTCAGCGCCAAGCCCATCATCTTTTTGCAGTCCGCGTCATGGCTCACAAGACTGACCAGACTGGGCACCGGCTCGATGAGGGTGTGCCCGGCCTGCTGGGCCAGTTTGTAGCCGTCGCCGGTAGAGCCGGTGGTGGGGTAGCTCACGCCGCCGGTGGCCACCAGCACGGCATCCGCCCGGTACTCCCGGCCGGAGGTGCCCCGCACACCGATGCACCGCAGTGCCGGACCTGCCTTTTTCTTTTTGGGGTGGCGCGGGTTTTCCGGTGCGGCGGGAGCTGCTTCCGGCTCCGGTGTTACCTCTTCCAATAGCAGCTTTTTCGCGCCGTCATGCACGAGTTCAGCATCCTGCGCATAGCGCAAAAGAGCCTGCCGGATCTCCTCGGCCTTGTCCGATACTGGAAACACCCGGCGGCCGCGCTCCACCTTCAGCTCCACGCCAAGGCCCTCGAACAGTTCCATGGTCTTTGCCGGTGGAAAGGCCCCCAGCGACGAATACAGAAAGCGCGGGTTCGTGCGCACATGGCGCAGAAACTCCTCTGCCGGGCAGTCGTTGGTCACATTGCAGCGGCCCTTGCCGGTGACAAGGATCTTCTGGCCGGGCTTGTCCATGTGTTCCAATACCGTCACCTGATGCCCCTGCCGCACGGCGGCACCCGCCGCCATCAGTCCTGCCGCGCCTGCGCCGACGATCAATACTTTCGCCATCCGTTTTCTCTCCCATCGCCTAATAATACGAGTATATCATACCAGAATCGACACGCAAAAGCAATGTTCTGCCGTATTTCTGCCAATTACAACAGCTGGGCAAGGATGCTGTTCTGCACGATGAGACCCGCCGGGGTCAGGGCAAGGGTGCGGCCGTCAAAGCTTGCATAGCCCGCCCGGACGCAGTTTTGCACAAAGGCCAGCTGTGCGGTGGAAAATTCTTTCCCGTAAAGTTTTTTGTATGCATCCAGCGAAAGGCCTTTGCGCAGACGCAGCTGTAAAATAAGGTAGTCCTCTGCGCCGCAGCTGCCGTCCATCACCGGGGCGGCGGCATCGTTCAGGAAAGCGGCGGTGTCCGGCGGGTAGTAGAACCGTCTGCCGCCCATGCAGGAGTGCGCCGCCGGGCCAAGGCCCAGATAGTCGCCGCAGTCCCAGTAAATGAGGTTGTGTCTGCCCTCATAGCCGGGCTTTGCAAAGTTGGAGATCTCGTACTGTTTGTAGCCGTGGTGTTCCAGCTGTTCCACTGCATAAAGGTAAAAATCGGCGGCTTCATCGCCGGTGGGCAGGCCTTCGGGCGGATGTTTACCAAAGGCCGAATCCGGCTCGATCTTCAGCAGATATGCCGAAATATGGGTAGCCCCACCACCCTCGATCAGTTCCAGCGTTTCGTCAAACTCAGCTTCGGTGTAGTGGGGCAGTGCCAGCATGATGTCGCCGCTGATGTTCGCAAAGCCTGCCCGCCGGGCGGCGGCAAAGGCAGCCCGCGCCTGCTTTGCTGTATGCGGTCTGCCCAGCGTGCGCAGCTGGGTATCCCGGGCAGACTGCACCCCGAAGGAGATGCGGTTCACGCCCGCCTCCCGGAAGCCTGCAAGACTTTCTTCCGTCACCGTCTCCGGGTTTGCTTCCAGTGTGATCTCGGCCCCCGGCATCGGCCGGGCCGCATCGATCAGCCGTTTTGCCTGCTCCGGGCGCAGCAGGCTGGGCGTGCCGCCGCCAAAATAAAGGGTGTCCGGCTGCAGAGGTGCTTCCGGCGCAAAGCGGGAAAGCTCCCGCAAAAGAGCCTCCACATAGGCATCCGGCACGCCGCGCTCACCGGGATGGGAATAGAAATCGCAGTATCTGCATTTGGAAAAACAGTAGGGTATGTGTAAATAAAGCCCAAGAGACATACAATATCACAGCCTTTTTCATGAAACGTTCATTTCTATGCAGTATACTATATTCCGTAGACCGGAGCAAGGAAAAAGTGTTCCGGCAGAAAGAGACTGGAGGAGTCCCATATGGATTACAATTACAATGGTTACGATCGAGGCTACACGGAGCCTGCCATGACCTCGGCTGACTATATGAACCGCACCTATCGCTGGATGGCGGTAGGCCTGCTCATCACCTTTGCCGCGGCGTTCGTTACAGCCGCTACCCCGCTGCTGTACGTTGTCAACTCGCTGTATCTGGTGTTCACCATCGCAGAGCTGGTGCTGGTGTATGTGCTCAGCTCCCGCGTGCAGAACATGTCGGTGGGCGGTGCAAGAGCCACCTTCTTTGCCTATGCACTGCTCAACGGCATGGTGCTGAGCTACTACTTCCTGATATTTGATCTGGGCACCCTGGTGCTGGCCTTCCTTGCCACCTCGCTGTACTTCGGCCTGATGGCGGTCTACGGCACTACTACCCACAAGGATCTGTCCGGCTGGGGTCCCAAGCTGATGATGGGCCTGTTCGCGCTCATCATCACCGGCTTTGTGGGCATGCTGTTCGGCATGAGCTTCCTTACCACGGTGCTGTACAGCGCTGTCGGTCTGGTGGTGTTCATGCTGCTGACCGCCTATGATACCCAGAAACTGAGCCAGATGTTCTCCTACTACGCCTATGACGGCGAGCTGGCCGAGAAGGCTTCCATTTACGGTGCACTGACGTTGTATCTGGACTTCATCAACATTTTCCTGTATGTTGTGCGCCTGCTGGGCATGAACAGCCGCCGCCGCAACTGATTTTTGATCCGCAAAGGCTCTCCCGAAAAGGGAGGGCCTTTTTGTTTGGTAATATCATTTAGAATATCCTCCGCTTCGCTCTGGGTATCAACACAGAAGGCCACAGAGGGAAGATGCATTTTCCGGCTGCGGCCCTTCCTGTGAAAGTGCAGCCCAGCCAGACCCGCAGGTCTGGCTGGGCTGCTATATTACAAAATATCATTTCCTCTAAATATGCCCAGAGCAACGCGAAGGGCATTTAAATAAAAGAATGCATAAAACCTGCCCTGCTGTCCCACACTAAGCCCAGAAGCAATGCGTACACAATGCAGCAGATGGGAGTAACGACAATGGAGCAGATCAAAAAGTTTTTGCGCAGCAGGGGCTTTACACTGGCACTGCTGGCCTGTCTCGTCGCAGCCGCAGCGGCGGGCGTGTGGGCAGTGCGCACCGTGCGGGATGAACTGAAAAAGAGCTACGACGACCTGACGACCCCGCAGGAAGAACCTGCACCGGAGCCGCAGCTCACCCTTGACCCACAGGAGGACGATGTATGGCAGCAGCCCGTGACCGACGCCGCAGAATCTGCGGCAAATGTACCCAAGCCCGCATCCTCTGCGTCCTCTTCTGGGGCGCAGTCTGGCTCTGGTTTGGTGCACGAACCCTCCGCACTGCAGGGCGCATCCTCGCCTGCCAGCAGTTCAGCTGCGCCTGCCTCCACGCAGCCCGTCTCGGGCAGGGTCTTGAACGCCTACAGCGGCGATGAGCTGGTGTACAGCAGCACCCTTGGCGACTGGCGCACCCACAACGGTGTGGACTACGCCTGTGCGCAGGATGCGCAGGTGTGTGCTCCCGCCGCCGGTAAGGTGACCGCCGTGGACACCGATAGCCGCTGGGGCAGTGTGGTGTGCATCGAGGACAGCGCCGGGCACCTGTGGCGGGTGTGCGGCACTGCCGGCCCCACGGTGCAGACCGGCGATGAAGTGAGTGTGGGCCAGATACTTGGCCGTGCAGGCAGCATTCCCAACGAATGCGCCGAGGAGACGCATATCCATCTGGAAGTACTGCAGGGTGAGCAGTACCTTGACCCGGCAAAGCTGCTGAACTGATGCAGTTCGCCGTATCCCCTGCGTATTTTTCAGTAAAATATTCCAAGCAGCAAAAAATCGGAAAGGCCGTTCTGGTCTTTCCGATTTTTCATTCTATAGGATAGATGCAGGCTCAGGCATTTTCCAGCTCAACCACCGGCCAGCCCAGAAGGCGGATGGCTTCGCGGTCGTGGGTAGCCAGCAAGACAGGCTTTTCTCCGCAGCGCTCCCGCAGCAGAGCCGCAGCAGCGGCAAGGGTGTCCGGGTCCATGCCGGTAAAGGGTTCGTCTAACAGCAGCGTATCGCTGGCGGCCCACAAAGCCCGCAGCAGAGCCGTGCGGCGCTTCTGTCCGCCGGAAAGCCGTGCTGCAGGCAGGGCCAGTGCGGCAGCATCCATGCCAAACTGTTGAAAATCTTTTATGATTTGCTCCTTGTATTGTTCTGCACTGCCGGGCAATACCAGCGTCACGTTCTGCACAGCTGTCAGCTGCGAGCAGAGCCGGTCTTCCTGAAACACTGCTGCCACCCGGCCAACGCCCTGTACTATGCCAGAAGTGGGTTCTTCCAGCCCCATGAGGATGCGCAGCAATGTGGTCTTGCCCCAGCCGCTGGGTGCCCACAGTACCGCCGGGCCTTCCACCGTGAGGCAGAGATCCCGGAACAGCGTTTTCTCCCCGAACTGTTTTGTCAGATGCTCGATGGTCAGCATTGCGGCACCTCCCCGGTCACGGCGCGGGTCACGCAGTCCAGAAGCAGCAGGAACAGCTTTTCAAACCCGGCGCTGAGCAGGATGATCACAAACGTCCATGCGAACAGCTCTCCGGTGGAAAGGGTGATCTTGGCCCGGTAGAGTGCATCGCCGATGCTGCCATTGGGCAGGCCGATCACCTCAGCGGCAACACCGCTCTTCCAGCAGATGCCAAGGGCCACGCTGCATCCCTGCCGGAAGGCCGGCAGCACCGCAGGCAGCCACACAGCCCGCAAGCGGCGGGCAAACGGCATGCGGAACACTTTTGCCATTTCCAGCAGCTGAGGGTCTGCGCTCCGGATGCCGGTGCGCACCGCGCCGTACAGCACCGGCAGCACCATCAGAAAGCTGATGAGCACCGAAAGCGATGCTCCCCGCACCCACACCAGCGCCAGAATGATGAAGCTTGCCACCGGCGTGGCCTTGACCAGCTGCAGCACCGGTGCCAGCAGCACCTCTGCCGCGTGCCACGCCTGCGCCGCCGCAGCCAGAAACACGCTGACTACCACGCCCAGCCCGAAGCCCAGCAGGATGCGTCCGGAGCTGAAACCCACCCGCTGCCAGAACTCTGCCTGCGGCAGAAGCTGCAAAAGGGTGCGCAGCGCCTGCACCGGCGAGACCAGAAACACCTCCTGTCCCACGGCCATGGCAGCGCACTGCCACACCGCCAGCCAGAAGGCCGCAGCGCCCAGCCGCTGAAAAAATTGTTTATGTCGCTTCATAAACTTACCTGCTCCTGATTACAAATAAATGCAGGACGGCAGGGTGTTTCTTCAGCGAATGATCCGAGGATAGGACCCTGTTGCCATAAGGCAACAGGGCGGGAGTTGGAAGCCCCGAATTTCGCGGAGAAAGCGCCCTGATGGCCTGCCCAGTTCTACATTATACATTATAATACCATATCTCTTTCCAAACTCCAATGACCCGTGCATCATGATGCATAAGAGCTTATCATGCCTGTCATTACTTTTCTTCACGTTTTTCTTTCTTGACATGAAATCAATAAAACGATAAACTGAACTGTATAAATCTCTGTCATCTTTGATGCAAGAAAGAAATGAGGTGTCTGTCCTATGCAGAAGCTCTCCGGCAAAAGCCTGCTTTTGGTCAGTTTTACGCTATTTTCCATGTTTTTCGGAGCTGGGAACCTGATCTTCCCGCCGCATCTGGGCGCGCAGGCGGGCGTGAATCTTTGGCCCGCCTTTGCGGGCCTTGCCGTCAGCGCCGTCGGCCTGCCCATTGCGGGCGTGGTGGCTGTGGCACGGGCAGGCGGTCTGGACAAGCTTGCCGGCCGGGTGCATCCGGTGTTCGCCATGGTGTTCACCATTCTGGTGTATCTTTCCATCGGGCCCTGCCTTGCCATCCCCCGCACCGCCAGTACCTCCTTCCAGATGCTGGTGCCGCTGATAGGCGGCGGTACCGGGCTGCAGCTGGCCTACTCGGTGCTGTTTTTTGCAGCGGCCTTTCTGGTGGCGCTGCGGCCGGAAAAGCTTACCGACTGGCTGGGCCGCATCCTCTGCCCCTGCCTGATCGTGCTCATCGTGGTGCTGTTTGCCGGGTGTCTCATCCATCCGCTGGCGGCACACTACGGCACACCCAGCGCAGAGTACGCAGCCCTGCCCGCTGTGCAGGGCATCCTGTACGGCTACCAGACCATGGACACGCTGGCCGGGCTGAACTTTGGCGCGGTCATCGCCCTGAACATCCGCGCCCGGGGTGTCACAGAAAGCCGTGCCGTGGAAGGCGGCACCATCCGGGCCGGTTTTATTGCAGGCGGGCTGATGCTGGTGGTCTACGCCATGCTGGGCCACGCCGGGGCCGAGACCGGCACGGTGTATCCGGGCCTTGCCACCGGTGCCGAGGTGCTCACCGCTCTGGCACAGCAGCTGTTCGGCCGGGCGGGCCTTGTGCTCATTGCGGCCATTTTTGTGATCGCATGCTTCAACACCTGCGTGGGCCTGATCGCCTGCGTGGGTCAGTATTTTCATCAGCTTCTGCCCCGCATCCCCTACCCTGCCCTTGCCGCTTTTTTTGCTGTGGCCAGTATGCTGGTATCGAACCTCGGCCTTGCTGCCATCATCCGGCTGTCCACTCCAGTGCTGAACGCCATTTATCCCGCAGCCATCGTGCTGATCCTGCTTTCCTTTATGCCGGGCCTTGAAAAGCACCGGGCGGTGTATCCGCTGTGCATGGGCCTGACCGCCCTGCAGAGCATCGCCGCTGCGCTGCCGCTGGGGGCAGTATCTGCCGCCGCCAACGCTCTGCCGCTGGGCAGCATGGGCTTTGGCTGGGTGCTGCCTGCGCTGGCCGGGCTTGCAGGCGGGCTGCTTTTAAACAAATCTGATCTGCAATAAAATAACCTGAAAGGCCCGGTTCCCATGTTACAGGGAGCCGGGCCTTTGCTATTTACTGCAGTTTTTTGCGTTTTTCGTAGTCGTTCAGGGCGGCAAGCGCTTCCTTTGCCATGGGCACCAAGGCTATCATGTTGAAAATGGTCATCAGGCCAATGCCCACGTCGCCCAGATCCCACACCACCGTGTAGGCCTGCATACCACCGATCACCAGCATGGCCAGCGCGATCAGCTTATACACGGTCTGGCTCCACCAGTTGTCGCCGCACAGATAGGCCACATTGCCGCGGGCATAGTACAAAACGCCCAGAAAGGTGGAAAAGCTGAACAGCGCCAGCGTGAACGCAATGAACACGACACCAAAGCCGCCCAGATGGTACTGCAGGGCAGTCTGCAAAAGGTCCATGCCCGCAAGTCCTTCCGTAATCTCCTGCGGCACCAGCAGCATCAAAAAAGCCGTGCAGCTGCAGATCACCACCGTATCGATCAGCACGCCCAGTGCCTGCACAAAGCCCATCTTGACCGGATCGTCGCACTCTGCGGCGGCAGCTGCACAGGGTGCCGAACCGCTGCCCGCTTCGTTGGAGAACAGGCCGCGCTTGACACCGTTCATCAGCACAGCACCAAAGCCGCCAGCCACGGCCTGCCGCAGACCGAACGCTTCCGCAAAGATGCGCCCGAACACCGCCGGGAGCTTGGGCAGGTTGAACAGCACGATGCCCACGGTGATGACAAAATAGCACACCGCCATGATGGGCACCATCACATCCAGACTTTTCACGGTGGCATTCTTGCGCAGCACGATCACCGCCGCAATGGCCGTGAGCACCAGTGTGGTAGTAAGCGGCGGAATATGGAACGCATTTTCAAACGCAGAACTGACCGAGTTGGAGATCACCTGACTGATACCGCACCAGCAGATGAGACCAGACACCGCAAACAGCGCCGCTACCACAGAGCGTTTGAGCTTTTTGCCGCGCCTGCGCTCCGCCAGCACATGCAGATAGTAGGCCGGTCCGCCGCGCCAGCCGCCGTACAGCGGGTCGGGCTGGCGGTATTTCTGGGCAAGGGTGGATTCGATAAAGGAGGTGGACGCACCCAGAATGGCAGTGACCCACATCCAGAACACCGCACCGGCACCGCCTGCAGAAACAGCGGCCACCACGCCCACCAGATTGCCCATGCCCACGCGGGTGGCGGTGGAAATGACCAGCGTCTGGAAGGAGGAAAGGCCGTTCCTGCCTTGCTTTTTCTCGCACACGGCGGCGATCATATCCCGGAACAGCCGCACCGGCAAAAGACGGGTGCGGCAGGTGAACCAGATGCCCGCCGTGAACAGCAGCACCACCATGAAGGAAATGCCGATGCCGCCGCCCAGCGGGATGGTGAATAGATCGCCCCACAGCAGGCGATAGACGGATTCGATAAGATTTACCAGCAAGGCAGATTCCTCCTGTAGATCAATGGAATGAAGACGATAACTTCATTATAGTACAGTACAGAAGAATTGTAAAATCTAAAATATTGATAGAAATAATCGATGGAACAGGATAACTTGACAAATCACATAGCTTCGATTATACTACAAACAGAAGGGGCGCTGACTGCAAAGGTCAGCTTTCCATCCCGTTAGTCAAAAAGATTGACCGCTCGAGTTGGGGAACTGTGAGGCGGTCAATCTTTTTTGTTATCATCGCTTTTTATCTGGGAAAACTTTGCCATGACCTCAACGGTCAGACGGATCACATCCACGACCAAGCTCAACAACGCGAGAATGAACGTGAGCAATGCGAGAGTCTCCAGCAGATTCATTCGATATCCCTCCCTTCGCCTTCAAGGCTCCGGGCAGGGTACTTTCAAAAAAAGTTTCCTCCCGGACCTCTGCTTGTTCTATGTAGAAATAGAAAAACCAGCGATACGGGATAGAAAGCATGACCACCAATTTTGCAATCAGCGCCTTATTGTTATTTTAACACAATCTTTTGGGAATTACAACAAAAGCCGCCCGGCGGTCATACCGGGCGGCGGAGGAAGATGCGCGCTGCTGCGCGCAAAACAGAAGATTTTTACAGAATGTCGATGTACTCACCGGCCAGCGCCTTGTTCATGCTGCGCACGGCACAGAACTTGCCGCACATGCTGCAGGTGTCGCTGTGGTCGTCCTCCGGCAGGCGGGCATCGCGGATGGCCTTTGCGGTCTCCGGGTCCAGTGCGCAGGCGAACTGTGCATCCCAGTCCAGCACACGGCGGGCATCGCCCATCTTATCGTCGATGTCCCGGGCGTGGGGGATGCCCTTGGCGATATCGGCGGCGTGGGCAGCGATCTTGGAGGCCACGATGCCCTGCTTCACATCGTCCACATTGGGCAGAGCCAGATGCTCGGCGGGGGTCACATAGCACAGGAAAGCTGCACCGCTGGCTGCAGCCACAGCGCCGCCGATGGCAGCGGTGATGTGGTCGTAACCGGGGGCGATATCGGTGACCAGGGGTCCCAGCACATAGAAGGGTGCGCCCATGCAGATGCTCTTCTGCACCTCCATGTTGGCAGCCACCTGATTCAGGGGCACATGGCCGGGGCCTTCCACCATCACCTGCACGTTGTGTGCCCATGCGCGCTTGGTCAACTCGCCCAGACGCACCAGTTCCTCGATCTGGCACACATCGGTGGCGTCAGCCAGACAGCCGGGACGGCAGGCATCGCCCAGCGAGATGGTCACATCGTGCTCGGCGCAGATCTCGCAGATCTCGTCAAAGTGCTCGTAGAAGGGGTTCTCGTTGCCGGTCATGCTCATCCATGCAAACACCAGAGAGCCACCGCGGCTGACAATGTTCATCTTGCGCTTGTGCTTGCGGATCTGCTCGATGGTCTTGCGGGTGATGCCGCAGTGCAGGGTGACAAAGTCCACACCGTCCTCTGCATGCAGGCGCACCACATCGATGAAGTCCTGTGCGGTCAGCTCAGCCAGATCGCGCTGGTAGTGGATGACCGAATCGTACACCGGCACGGTGCCGATCATCACCGGGCACTCGTGGGTCAGCTTCTGGCGGAAGGGCTGGGTGTTGCCGTGGCTGGACAGATCCATAATGGCTTCGGCGCCCATGTTGACGGCGCTCATCACCTTCTGCATCTCCACGTTGTAGTCCTTGCAGTCGCGGGAGACACCAAGGTTCACGTTGATCTTGGTGCGCAGCATGGAGCCGACACCCTCGGGGTTCAAACACTCGTGGTGCTTGTTGGCCGGGATGGCTACCTTGCCCTCGGCCACCCACTGGCGGATCTCCTCGGTGGTGCGATACTCTTTTTTAGCCACGATCTCCATCTGCGGCGTGATGATGCCCTTGCGGGCAGCATCCATCTGGGTAGTATAAGTCTGCATACGCTCTGTTCCTCCAAATGACAGTTTATCTCTGAACAGCAGGGTGCTGGTCATACAAGGGTAGGGAAAGGCAGCCGTCATTCAGAAAAAACAGAACGTTCTGGATGCCGGCACCTGCGCAAAATACGCTTTTCATGTTGGTTTTCTCCATGAATTTTATAACGCGGCCCAAGGTGGTGTCCCCGGTTTGCCGCAGGATCGGTCAGATGATCTGCTCCGACAGGGCTTTCAACTCTTTGCACTCGGTCTCGATGTCGTCTGCTGCAAAGATGGCGCTCACAAGGGCCACGCCATCCACACCGGTGCCCTTGAGCTGCAGGATGTTCTCCTTGTGGATGCCGCCAATGGCCACCACCGGGATGTCCACGGCATCACAGATGGCCTTCAGGGTCTCGTGGGGCAGAACATCCACATCGGTCTTGGTGTGGGTGGCAAAGGCTGCGCCCACGCCAAGGCAGTCTGCGCCGTGCTTGACGGCTTCCCGTGCTTCCTCCACACTGTGGACGGAAACGCCGATCATCATACCGTCGCCCACACGGGCGCGCACCTGCGCTGCGGCCATATCCTCCTGCCCCACGTGCACACCCTCGGCGTGGCAGCGGATGGCAATGTCCACATTGTCGTTCACAAAGAACGGCACGCCGTAGCGCTGGCACAGAGCATGGATCTCCACAGCCTCTTTCAGAAAGGCTTCGTCGTCCAGCTCTTTTTCACGCAGCTGCACACAGGTGACACCGCCCTTCAGGGCGCTCTCCACCTGTTCATAGAGGGTCTGTTTGCCCACCCATGTGCGGTCGGTGACGGCATACAGAAGCATGTTCTGCTTATCGCACTTCATAGTTTGCTCCTTCTTCCAGCTGATCCGGGGTCATATTGTAAATGGCATCGATGATATAATTGCGGTAGGTGGAGTTGCCGTCCAGCGGGGTCAGGCGCTTGTGGGCGGTCTCGCCCGCAAGGCCCATGGCGCACACTGCAGCTGCAGCAGCTTCCAGCGGATGACCGGGGTTGGCGGTGACGAACGCCGCCGTCAGGGCCGAAAGCTGGCAGCCCGTACCGGTGATGCTGCTCATCATGGCATTGCCGTTGCGGATGCAGTAGGCTTTTTCGGCATCGGCCACGATGTCGATGGCACCGGTAATGGCAATAACGGCACCCGTCTGGGCTGCAAAGGCCTTGGCAAAGGCCACGGCAGAATCCAGATTTTCCTCAGTAACTTTATCGGCCACATCGGCATCCACACCCTTGGTGGTTCCCGCGCCGGAGGCCAGCGTTTTGATCTCCGAGATGTTGCCGCGGATCACGGTGAACTTTACGTCCCGGAGCAGGCGGAAAGCCGTGTCGGTGCGCAGGCGGGACGCACCCGCACCCACCGGGTCCAGCACCACAGGATGGCCCAGCTGGTTTGCCTTTTTGCCCGCCAGCAGCATGCTGGTGATGGTGCGGCTGTTCAGGGTGCCGATGTTGATGTTCAGCCCGCCGCAGATGGTGGTGATGTCCTCCACCTCGGCGGCATCGTCGGCCATGATGGGCGAAGCACCGCAGGCCAGCACCATGTTGGCGCAGTCGTTCACGGTGACGTAGTTGGTAATGTTATGGATGAGCGGGCAGGTGCGGCGCAGGTTCTCGAATTCTGTTTTGAACATTCGGGTGCCCCTCCGTCAGGAAAGGCTCTTCTGCATGCTGTGCAGAGCGCCGGAGCGCTGCAGGCTGTACACCAGCACGCCCGCAATGATGGAACCCACTGCAGTGGAGATGAGGAACGGCACGATGTAGGCATAGAACGCGATGTCGCCGGCGCTCTTGCCCATGAGGAAGATGGCCACCGGGTAAGCGCACAGGCCGCCCAGAATGCTGGTGCCGAACACCTCGCCCACCATGGTGGCAAGGATGTTTTTGGTCTTATGGTACACAAGGCCGCACAGCAGTGCGCCGAACATGCTGCCGGGGAAGGCCATCAGGCTGCCCAGACCCAGCAGATTGCGCAGCAGCGAGGCCACAAAGGCTACGCCCACGCCCCACCACGGGCCAAGCAGCACCGCGCAGGTCACATTGACCATGTGCTGGATGGGTGCACATTTGCTGCCGAACATGGGGAAGCTGAATACGCTGCCCACCACGCACAGAGCGCACAGCATGCCGGCCAACGCCAGCTTTTTCACAGAGATTTTTTTCATAAGGCAAGGCTCCTTTCCAAACCTGCGGAAGCAGCAAAAACCATACAGCGCCTCCGCAAACAGCCCGCACCCGGTGCCAGACCCGGCGCAGGAACTATAAGAAGCGGTCGAGACTTGCTGGTCTCCTCTCACGCCGGAACACGGCTTCCCATCGCTGACGGTCACAAAGCTCAGGGCGCTCCCCCTCAGCCCGCTGCGGCACTTCCGCAGAAAAGTACAAGGCATCCTCCTTAATGGTAATCGGTACACAACAAAAAAACAGGAGACACCTTCCGCGGTGCCTCCTGCAAAAAATCATCCATTCTGACTTCCTACGGCGGCATTATCCGCATCAGGTAAAAGGGTCGAAGTTTGGGCACTTCCTCTCAGCCTGCTTCACAAGCTCCCCTGTATTTGATTGTGACTGTATTCTACACCCTTTGCGCACAAATTGCAAGAGGGGGCAAAGGCGCGCACAGCGGTGCAAAACGTTTTTCACGCAGGTTTTGGGGCGTTTCACGCAGGTTTTATTGAAAAAGAAGGTGAAATATGGTATTTTCAAGGTGGACACAGCACGGATATTGTTCTGGTCTGCACCAATGATACACGAATGGACGGTGGCCTGGGCCTTACCATTACGGGTATGCGCAATGTTACAATCACGGGAAGCAATGCAAAAGGCTCGATGCTGGTGTGGAACACCGCAGGCAGGCCCGAACCCGCAGGCGCACCCGCCTTTGCGGATGTGACCGACCCTGATATGGCCAAGGCCGCACAGTGGTGCACCGAGCAGGGCACCATGGCTGCCAAGGGCGACCGCTTTGAGCCCGAAGGCTGGACCCCGAAGTTCAAGGTGATCGAAGTGTGGAACAAGGCGTTCCCCGCAGCCTGATGCCGGCAGTGTGGATGCCGTGCTCGGTTCGGACCTTTTCCGTGAAAATGGGGCTGTTGCAAAATAGCTCTCTGAAAAAATCATGAACAAAACCCGGAACCTTTTCTCGGCCAAAACGGCTCAAAAAGGGTTCCGGGTTTTTGATGTTATGCTGTTTCCGCCTTATCCGTTCCACCCTCTGGCAGAGGGGTCCAGCATTTCGGCGGCAGAGTAAATGAGGGCGTTGCAGATGGCTGCAGCCACATTGCTGCCGCCCTTGCGGCCCATGGCGGCGATGGCAGGCACGCCGTATCGCTCGCAGGCGGCAAACAGTACTTCCTTGCTTTCCACCACATTCACAAACCCCACCGGCACGCCAATGACCAGTGCAGGCCGCAGACCGGCTTCCATTTCCTCCGCAATGGTCAAAAGGGCCGTGGGCGCATTGCCAATGGCCAGAATGGCCCCCGGGTGCTCCCGGGCAGCGCGGTGCATGGCGGCAACGGCACGGGTGGTGCCCGCCTGCTTTGCGGCTTCGGCCACAGCGGGGTCTGCCATGTAGCAGATGGCTTCACCGTTCAGTTTTTTCAGGCCCGGCTTTGTGATGCCCGCCAGCGCCATATTGGTGTCGGTAACGATGAAAGCACCCGCGTGCAGGGCCTTGACTGCGGCTTCCACCGCGCCGGGTGTAAAGCGCAGATTTTTGGCATAGTCGAAATCCGCGGTGGTGTGGATGACCCGCTTGACCACCGCAGCCGTCTCCGGCGGCGGGGTCAGGCCCAGCTCGTCCAATTCCCTTGTGATAATGGAGATGCTCGTCCGTTCAATGTCGGCGGGCAGATGATGCTGCGGTGTCATGTGTTGTCTCCTTTTTGCATTCCCATAGCGGCATAGATGGCGGGCATATCCAGTGCCGCACGCACACCATCGGCAAGCAGATCAAACTGCTGCTGACGGTACTGCTCCATGGGGATAAGCTCGGCCCCGGCCGGATCGATGCCCTTCCGTTTGCACAAAAATGCGGTCAGTTTTTCGGTCAGTTCGCCGGTGTCGAACAGGCCGTGCAGGTAGGTACCGAATACACCGTCCTGCACACAGCCCTCCGGCGTGCCGTCTGCAAGGATGCAGAACGCACTGCCCCGCACCTCGGTGCGGCCTGCGTGGATCTCGTAGCCCGTCAGCTTTGCGCCTGCAAAGGGTTCTGTGGTCACACAGGCTGCGGTCTGGGTCAGGTGCTTTTCGGTGCCGAACACCGTCGTGGTGGGCAGCAGGCCAAGGCCCCGCAGGGTGCAGGGGGTACCGCTCTCCTCCCCTGCCGGGTCGCAGAGCTGTTCGCCCAGCATCTGATAGCCGCCGCACACGCCCAGCACCGGCGTACCGGCTGCCGAAAGCCTGAGCACCGCCGCTTCCAGTCCGCTTTCCCGCAGCCAGCGCAGGTCGTCCATGGTGTTCTTGGTGCCGGGCAGGATGACGAGATCCGGTGCACCCAGCTGGCGGGTGCGCTGCACATACCGCACGCCCAGCAGCGGGTGCTGTTCCAGCGGGATAAAGTCGGTGAAGTTGGATACATGCGGCAGGCGCAGGATGGCGATATCCAGCGGCTTGACCGCAGCTTTTGTATCCAGCCGGTCGGAGAGAGAATCCTCGTCCTCGATCTCCACCCGCAGGTACGGCACTACGCCCAGCACGGGCAGGTGTGTTTTTTCTTCCAGCATGGCAAGGCCGGGCCGCAGGATCTCCACATCGCCCCGGAACTTGTTGATGATCAGGCCCCTGATGCGGGCACGCTCGTCGGCTTCCAGCAGCTCCACAGTGCCGTACAGCTGGGCGAATACGCCGCCCCGGTCGATATCGCCCGCCAGCAGCACCGGCGCATCCACCAGCTTTGCAAGGCCCATGTTGACGATATCGTCGGCTTTCAGGTTGATCTCCGCCGGGCTGCCCGCGCCTTCGATCACGATAATGTCGTTCTCGGCGGCAAGGCTGTTGTAGGCTTCCAGAATGTCCGGGATAAGGCTGCGCTTCATCCTGAAATAATCGGCGGCAGACATCTGGCCCCGGGCCTTGCCGTTCACGATCACCTGACTGCCCACATCGCTGCTGGGCTTGAGCAGGATGGGGTTCATGCGCACATCCGGCTCCACGCCTGCAGCCTGTGCCTGCACCACCTGCGCACGGCCCATCTCTGCACCGTTGCGGGTGACGAAGCTGTTCAGGGCCATGTTCTGGCTTTTGAAAGGGGCCACGCGGTAGCCATCCTGCGCAAAGATGCGGCACAGCGCCGCGCACAGCAGGCTTTTGCCCGCACCGCTCATGGTGCCCTGCACCATAATGCATTTTGCCTTGCTCATTGTGCCACCTCCGGCAGGGTTTCGGCCAGCAGTACAAGCAGCTGCCGGTTCTCGTTTTCTGTGCGCACGGCGGTGCGGTACCAGCTGGCATCAAGGCCCGGATAATTGCCGCAGCTGCGCAGTACTGCACCCTTGCGGCGCAGCGCTTCGCCCAGCGCTTCCGGCGCGCGGAACAGCAGATAGTTAGCCCGGCCCTCGATCACCCGCAGGCCCAGCGCCCGCAGGCCGTCTGCCAGCACAGGCCGCTGTGCTTCGATCAATGCACGCACCTTCGCCACATATTCCGTCTCGTCCAGCGCAGCAATGCCCGCCGCCTGTGCCAGACTGGAAACCGCCCACGGCTGGCCCGCTGCCTGCATCCGGGCAAGCAGCTCTGTATCAGAGCACAGGCAATAGCCCAGACGCACGCCTGCCATGCCGTAAAGCTTGGTGAAGGCTTTTAAAATAATCAGTTTTTTGCTGTTTTTCAGCAGATGCTTTGCCGAAAGGCCTTCGCCCTCCGGCAGAAAATCCAGAAAGCATTCGTCCACGGCCAGCACCGCACCCACGGCTTCGCATCTGCGCAGCAGCGCTTCCACAAGGGCAGGCTCTGCCAGCTGGCCGGTGGGGTTGTTGGGCTGACAGAGGAATACCATATTTGTACCCGGGTGCACCGCGTTCAGGAGATCTTTCGTCACCGCAAAATCGTTTTCTTCCCGCAAAAAATGCCGTTCCACCGTGCAGCCTGCCGTTTCAAGGGCGGTGGCGTACTCGGCGAAGGTGGGTGCCGTCACAAGGGCGGTACGGGGCTTTGCAGCCAGCGCCAGCCGGAAGATGAGGTCTGCCGCGCCGTTGCCGCACAGCAGCCATTCGGCGGGCACTCCCTCAGCCACCGCCAGTTTTTCAAGCAGGGCCCGGCACAGCGGGTCGGGGTAGCGGTCTGCCGTGGCAAGCGCTGCCGTAATGGCCTTTGCCACCCCTTCCGGCAGGCCCAGCGGGCTGACATTGGCCGAAAAATCCAGCGGGTCGCGGCCAAACTCGGCGCGGTAGCCCGCCCAGTCGCCGCCATGGGTCAATTGTTTCATGCAAGGAACCCCCGTATTGCTGCACCCCATGCCAGCGCAAAGCCGCTTGCCACATACATCATGCGGTTGGCGCGCAGGATGTCCTGCGGTTCAATGGGGCGCAGGGCATCACCGATGGTAGGCTTGGGGTAATATTCGCCAAAATAGTAAGCCGGGCCGGCCAGCTGCACGCCCAGTGCACCGGCGCAGGCGCTTTCGGTCTGGGCGCTGTTGGGGCTGGCGTGGTTGCGCCGGTCCCGCCGCCAGATGCGCCATGCGCCCTTGGCATCGTTGCCGGTAAAGGCCGCAGCGGCCACCCACAAAAGGGCGGCAATGCGGCTGGGGATGTAGTTGGAAAGGTCGTCCAGCTTCGCGGCTGCGCGGCCAAAGTAAAGATACTTCTCGTTTTTGTAGCCCAGCATGCTGTCCATGGTATTGATAGCCTTGTAGGTCAGCGCCAGCGGTGCCCCGCCGATGAGCATATACAGCAGCGGCGCAATGACGCCGTCGCTGGCATTTTCGGCCACCGTTTCCACCGCGGCCTTGGTCACGCCCTCGGCGGTCAGGTCCTGGGTGTCGCGGCCCACGATGCGGCTCACGGCTTTGCGGGCAGCGGGCAGGTCGTTCCGGACCAGCTCGTTATACACATTTGTGCTCTCCTGCGCAAGGCCCTTGGCTGCCAGCGCCTGCCCGCACCAGAACATCTGTACGGCAAGGCCCAGCCACGGGCTGAGCTTTGCCGCCGCCAGACACACAAGGCTCGTGACCAGAAAGGTGCCCACCGGCAGGCAGAACGCCGTCACGGCACCGCCCAGCAGCTCGCCCTGCGGGGTGCCGGGCAGGCGGGCGCGCAGGAATTTTTCCAGCCGGGAGATGCATCTGCCCATGAGCACCACCGGGTGCGGCAGCCACGCCGGGTCGCCGAAGAGCGCGTCCAGCACAAAACCGCCGACAACTGCCTGAAGGATCATGCCTTGCTCTCCTTTGTGTACTGGACGGTCTTCACGAGATACAGCAGATGCTTTTCCGTCCAGTCCTTTGCATCCAGCACAAAGCCGCCCGCGTTGGGCCCGCACCATGCGTAATAGTCCCTGTGGGGGACGGCAAACCGCTCCATGGCGGCCATCTGGGTGCCGCCGTGGGCCAGAATGACCAGCCGCTCTTCGCCTGCGGCAAGAGCTTTATCGATCAGCTCTGCCACGGTGCGGCAGATGCGGTCTGAAAAATCTGTCTTGCGCTCTCCGTCCGGGCAGGGGCTTTCGCAGTTGGCCTTCACCCATGCCTGATACTCGGGGTCCTTTTCCATCTCGATGAAATTGCGGCCCTCAAAGCTGCCAAAGCACATCTCTTTCAGGCCGTCCACCGGCACAAGCTTTGCCTCCGGGAACAGGATGCGCGCCGTCTGGCTGGTGCGCTGCAAGGTGGAAACATAGACCACATCGGGGTCAAAATCTGCCCGGCGCAGCTGAGCAGCGCCTTCGGGTGAGAGCGGGATATCGCGCTGGCCCTGATAACGCTTCTGGGCGTTGTATTCCGTCTGGCCATGACGCAGAAGATAGATCAGCATTGAGACAATTCTCCTTTCAAAACCGTGGGGATGCCGCAGAACATCTGCACCACGCACTCTGCCCGTGCGGCCAGCAGGCAGGCAAGCCTGCCCGCCGCCTCGCGGTCTGCGCGCTGTTTGACATCCATCGGCACAACACCGCCGCCTACCTCGGTGGCGATGAGGATATCGTATTCATGGGCAAGCTTGTCTGCCAAGGCAGGCAGGTCGGCGGCATCGGCAGCCAATACCTGCACGTCCGAAAGACGCTTGCCGGGAAGTGTTTGCGCAAAGGTGCGCTTGCCGCTGTAGAGCGGCCCGGTAATAAAGATCATAGCAGCCCTCCCCACTGGCAGGCACACAGCGCCGCCAGCATCCAGAGCTCGGCCTTTTGCAAAAACCACCCGGCAAGGTCGCCGGTGATGCCGCCGAACTGCTTCCAACTCACGGCATGGTAGCGCCAGAGCACCGCCAGCGCTGCCAGCACCAGCGCCCAGCCGCCCAGCGCCGCCATGCCCACGCACAGCACTGCGGCCAGCACCGCCAGCACCCGGCGCACCACAGTTTTGTCTGCTGCAGTGGCAAAGGTGTGTGCAAGACCGGTGTTTTTTGCCATGGGGAACGATGCCACCGCAAGGCCCGAAAGCGCCCGTTCCAGCACCAGTGCCAGAACCCACAGCACACCCACGCGGGGTGTAAAACTCACACAGGTGCACAGGGCAAAATAGGCCAGAAAATAGCTGCACAGTCGGATGACCGCAAAGGCACCGCAGTGGGGGTCTTTTAATATTTCCAGCTTCTTTTCTCGGTCGCCGTAGCTGGAAAGGGCATCGCAGGTGTCGGCATAGCCGTCCAGATGGATGCCGCCGGTGATCCATACCGGGATCAGCGCAAAGCCCGCCGCCTTGGCAAGGCCCGGCAGGGGCATCGCGCCGCACACGCACCATGCCGCCCCAATCACCGCACCGATGAGCGGGAAGGCGCACATGGCATAACGCATATTCTTTTCGTTCCAGTCGAACTGCGGCACCGGGATGGCTGAAAACATGGCAAAGGCCACCGCAATGGTCTGCAAAACGATCATTTTTCCACTCCTTTATAGTACACAGGGATGCCGCATACCACCCGCACCACCGCATCTGCCCGGGCGGCAAAAGCATTGTTTACCTGCGCCAGTGCCAGCAGATAGCGGCCTGTGTCACCGGCATAGTCGGCCCCGCCGCTGAACACCTCGTTGGAAACAACGATGAGGTTTTCGCACTGGGCTGCAAGGCTTTCCAGCCCGTGCAGGATGGCTTTGGCCGCGTTTTCCCCTGCTCCCGCCGGGTCGTACAGCTCGTTGGCGGCAAGGTTGCCAAGGTCTTCCAGCAAGGCGGTGCCCCGCGCAGGCAGGCGCACATTGTCCAGATGCAAGGGACACTCTACCGTCACAAACTGCTTTGCGGCCCGCATTTTGCGGTGCTTTTCTACCCGGGCGGCACACTCGGCATCCCACACCTGCATGGTGGCAAGATAGTAGCGGGGGCCAGTGGTCCTGAGCACAAGGCTCTCGGCATATTCACTTTTGCCGCTGGCCGCACCGCCCAGAACCAGCGTCAACATTGGGGCGTATACGGCGCAATGCCGCCCTCCGCAAAGGAGTAGCACCCGCCGTATACGGCCAGCGCCATATCCCACAGCGGGATGCTGGCCACCGCGCCGGTGCCCTCGCCCAGATGCAGCCCCGCCGTAATGATGGGTGCCTTGCCCAGTGCTTCCAGCACGATGCGCGCGGCAGGCTCTGCCGAGCAGTGGCTTGCAAACACAGCCTTTGCCGCCGCCGGGCACAGCCGCACGGCGCACAGCGCGGCCACCCCGCTGATAAAACCATCTGCCAGCACCGGCACCCCGGCCAGCGCCCCGCCCAGAAAGATGCCGCACAGGCCCGCGATGTCAAAGCCGCCCAGCTTGGAAAGCACATCCAGCGGGTCCTCCGGATCCGGCTCATTCTTCAGGATGCCGCGGCAGATGGCATCCACCTTGCGGGCAAGCCCTTCGTCCGAGAGGCCCGCACCGCGCCCGGTCATAAGCTCCACGGGCTGGCCCAGCAGCACTGCCGCCACCGCGCTGGAGGTGGTGGTATTGCCAATGCCCATTTCACCGGTGGCAATGAGCCTGTAGCCATCCTCTGCCAGTTCCCGGGCAAGGGCAATGCCCTCCCCAACGGCCTGCACCGCCTCAGCCCGGCTCATGGCAGGGCCTTTGGTAAAATCCGCCGTGCCTGCGGCAATGCGGCAGCTGCGCACGCCGGGCACCGGTTCGCCTGCCATGCCCATATCCACGGGCAGAACATCGCAGTGGGCCGTGCGGGCCATCTGGCACACGCTGGTGCGCCGCATGGCAAGGTTTTCGGCCACGGCACGGGTCACTTCCTGCCCGGTCTGGCTCACGCCCTGCGCCACCACGCCGTTATCCGCGCAGAGCACCACCACCACCCGGCGGGAGAGATCAAGCTCCGCACTGCCGGTAAGGGCGGCGGCATCCTCCAGCATGGTCTCCAGCCGGCCCAACCCGCCCAGAGGCTTTGCAAGGCTGGCCCAGTGGGCGTGTGCCGCCGCGCGGGCAGCTTCGTTGGCAGGGGTGATACCCGCCAAAAGTGCATTCAGTTCCGTTTCGGTCATTTTGGTCATCCTTTTGTTTTGCTGTATCGTTCTGCCGCGCGCACAAAGCGGCCCGGCAGGGGCGTGCCCGCCCAGTATAAATGCGGGAAGCCCGCATAGAAATTCTCGTTTGCAAAGCCGCATTCCCACTGCATTTTCTCGTTTTTACGGGCCGTAAATGCAGTGCCGTTTGCGGTGGAATCCCAGTGGTGGAATTCGTGGATGGGCAGCGTTTCTCCGGCGCAGAAGAGCATACTGTCTGCCTTGGCGGTCATTTCGGCATAGCCAAAGCGCACCAGCCTTCCCACCCGGATGCCATCGCCCGGCAGAACGTCTGCCATGGGCCACGCCTTACCGTCGGCATCCTCAAGGCTCCGGCCCAGATACAAAAAGCCGCCGCATTCGGCCGCTGTGGGCAGGCCCGCCTGCACGGCCTGCCGGATGGAAGCCAGCATGGTTTTGTTTTCACTCAGAGTTTTGGCGTACAGCTCCGGGTAGCCGCCGGGCAGATACAGCCCGCCTATATTTTCCGGCAAAACCGCATCCTGCACCGGGCTGAAAAGCACAAGCTCCGCCCCGGCATCCCGCAGTGCGTCCAGCGTTTCGGCATAGGTAAAGCAGAACGCCTCGTCCTTTGCCACCGCAATGCGGACGGATGTGGGTGCAGCTGCTCCCGGCAAAGCTTCCGGCGCAGGCTTTTCGGTCAGCACGGCAAGGCGCTGCCAATCCAGCACCAGTGCATCGGCCAGCAGAGCGATCTTTTCCTGCAGGTCGGCAATTTCATCTGCAGTCTTCAGGCCGAGGTGTCGGCTTTCTACCGCTGCCTGCGGCAAATGGGGCAGATAGCCCAGCACCGGCAGGCCGGTCTCCCTTTCCAGCAGGGCCTTGAGCATTTTATACAGCTTTTCGGAACAATCATTGAGCAGGATGCCCGAAACATGGCTGTTTTTGCGGAAGTTCATAAGGCCCTGAATTTGCGCGGCCAGCGTCACGCTGGCCCCTCCGGGCTGCACCACCAGCAGCACCGGCAGGCCCAGCGTATCCGCCAGTTCCCAAGCGCTGGCACGGGTGGTCAGGCCCTGACCATCATAAAAGCCCATAGCGCCCTCGCACACGGCGGCACCATGCCCGGCGGCATAGCGGGCAAAAATGGCCCGCACCATATCCCTGTTGGAAAGAAACAGATCCAGATTGTGACTGTCCACCTGCAGAGCCGAGCGGTGGAACATGGGGTCGATGTAGTCCGGCCCGCTTTTGAACGCACAGGGGTCGGCCCCGCGCTTTTTCAGCGCCGCCAGCACTGCACAGGCAACAGTGGTCTTGCCGCTGCCGGAAGAAGGCGCTGCGATGAGGAATTGCATCATTTGCGTGTACCCGTAATGAGGAAGATGGGGTTATTGGCCATGAGCAGGTGCAGTCGGCCCGCCGGTTTTGTGCGGCTGACGGCGATCTGCGTTACCTCTGCGGTCAGGCCCCGGGCCGTGAGGGCGGCAATGGCAGCGCCCAGCGTTTCCAGCGCAATGGCCGAAATGCAGATGCGTGCGTTCGGATTCTTGCCGAGCACTTCATCCAGCACGGCTTCCATGCCGCCTTTGGTGCCGCCGATGAACACGGCATCCGGCGCAGGCAGGTCTGCCAGCACATCCGGTGCGCGGCCCTCGATGAGGATGAGGTTGCAAGCATGGAACTTTGCCCGGTTTTTACGGATCAGTTCACAGGCATCCGGTTCACACTCCACGGCGTAAACGCGGCCTTTGGGTGCCGCCAGCGCAAGCTCCACGCTCACACTGCCGGTGCCTGCACCCACATCCCACAGAGTGTCGGTGGGCATTACCGCCAGCTTTGCCAGCGCAGCAGCGCGCACCTCCTGCTTGGTCATGGGCACCTCGCTCCGGATGAAGCTTTCGTCCGGGAAGCCCGGCGCACGCAGCTGCGGCAGATCAAAGTTTTCCACCAGAAGCACGCTGAGTGGTGCAAAGCTCTGCCCCGCCAGCTCTGCAGCAGAGCCGTAGCGGATGGCTTCCGCCTCGGTGCCAAGGTTTTCGCCCACCACGCCGTGGGCTTCGCCCATACCGGCATCGGTCAGCTTCTGGCACAGAGAGGCGGGCGTTTCAGTGCCGCCGGTGAGGAAGAACACCGAACGGTTCATCATGCACTCGGCCACCGGGTCGCAGGCGCAGCCATGGGCCGAGACCAGCTTCCAGTCCTGCCACGGTCGGCCCAGCGCCGCTGAAAGCAGCTGGATGCTGGAAACGCCCGGATACACCCGCGCGGGGATGCCCAGCACCCGCAGCGGCGTGAGCAGACCGGACGCACCGGAGTAAAATCCGGTATCGCCGCTGTAAAGCACGGCAGCATCCTGCCCAGGGTTTTGTGCCAGCGTTTCCAGAATGTCAGCGGGCTGGTAGAGCGCGAACTGCCGGGCCGTGCAGTCTGCAGGCAGGCCCGCCAGCAGCCGCTTTGCACCGAACACAAGGCCCGCGCTGCGCACAGCCTGCTGTGCCTGCGCCGAAAGGGCTTCCCATTTTCCGCTGCCCATGCCGATCAGTGTGACCATTGCAAAATCTCCTTGCAATACGCTAAAATTTGTGTTTCCGTCTCGCCAGTTTCCGGCGGGCGGCGCAGCACCACCAGCTGTGCGCCGGTATCGGCAGCGGCCTGCACCTTCTCGGCAAAGCCGCCCGCTGCGCCGCCGTCCTTGGTGACGAGGTACCGGATCTGGAACTGTGTTATCAACGCCTTATTCAGCGCCAGACTGAACGGTCCCTGCATGGCAATGATGTTCCGGTGCGGGACATTGGCTGCTTCACAGGCGGCAATGCCCTCCGGCGTGGGCAGGACGCGCGGGTAAAGCCGCGCCGGTTCCAGCCCGGCAAACACAGCCAGCTCCTTGGCACCGGTGGCAAGCAGGATATTGCCCTCTGTCCCGGCCAGATATTCTGCAGCCTGCGCTGCTGTTTCAAACACCGCACAGCCGGGCGGCAAGGGGCTTTGCGCACGCAGCAGGCGGCGGTATTCCACGCCCGCCTGCACCGCTGCAGCGCGGATATTCCTGGTGGCATCCACTGCATAAGGGTGGGTGGCATCCACGCAGAGATCAGCTCCCGCCAGCAATGCCGCCATGGCATCCGGCTGCAGCCGCCCGGCGTGCACCGTGATGCCCGCCATTTCGCCCTGCTCCTCGGCCCCCAGCGGCGTTGCCACGCACACCGTTACCGCAACGCCAAGCTCTGCCAGCTTTTTGGAAAAGCGACGGCCCTCGGTGGTGCCGCTGAACACGACCGCCTTCACTTACGGTACCCCCGCGGCGTGACCATCCGGCCCGAAAGGGCGCGGGTATTGCTGTTGCCGATATACACGGTGGTGAACATATCCACCGGCGTGTTTTCCAGCTCGGCCAGCGTCAGCACCCGGGCGCTCTGGCCCTCGCGGCCAATGTTGCGCACAAGGCCGCAGACGGTATCATCCGCCTTGCCGTTTGCGCGCAGGATGCGCACTGCCTTTTGCAGGTAGTCCGGCCTGCCCTTGGAGGAAGGATTATAGAGTGCAACACAGAAATCTCCCTGCGCTGCGCAGGCCAGCCGCTTTTCGATGACCTCCCACGGGGTAAGCCGGTCGGAAAGGGAGATCACGCAGAAATCGTGGGCCAGCGGCGCGCCCAGCACAGCCCCGCCGCTGAGGGCGGCCGTAAGGCCGGGCACCACTTCTACGGCAACGTCCGGGTAATCCTGCGCCAGTTCCAGCACAGGGCTGGCCATGCCGTAAACGCCTGCGTCGCCGCTGCACACCATCACCACGCGCCTGCCGGTATCCGCCTTTTCCAGCGCCCAGCGGCAGCGGTCGATCTCCTTGGTCATGCCGGTGGAATAATATTCCTCACATGGGAACTCCGGCTCGATCAGATCAAGATAAAGTTTATAGCCGCAGATGGCATCTGCGTGTTCCAGAACGTTCTGGGCTTCCTGCGTCAGGTAGTAAACATCTCCGGGGCCAATGCCCACCACGTAGACTACCTTTTCCGGTTCGTCGATCTCAAATTCCATCGGGTCAAACATTCTGCCACCTCCAGTCCGGGGCATAGGGCCGCACGGCCAGTGCAAAGGTCACGCCGGTATGGGCATATTTGTGAAAAACGAGTGTCCCGCCTGCGGCCAGCACTGCCGACCGTTCACAGACATTGTCCACGCCGGTAACGCTCTGCACAAAGGCCGAAGGCGTAAAGCTGCCGGGGGCGGCACGCAGCTGTTCCGCTGTGAAAAACTGCACCGGCCAGCTGTGGCTCTTACAGAAGGTCAGCAGGCCCGCCTCGTTTTGTTTTAAGTCGATGCTTGCCGCCGCCGTGATGCATTGCGGCGCAAGGCGGTTCTGGGCACAGAAAGCTGCAAAGGCTTCGGCCAGCGTTTCGGCGCTGGTGCCGCGTTTGCAGCCCACGCCCAGCACGCCGATGCGCGGCACCAGATGCAGCGCATCCCCCGCCGGGCAGAGGGTGAGGGCAAAGTCCGGGGCATCTCCCGCCGTGATCCCATCAGGCGGTGCACCCGCAATGGGCCAGTCGGATGCAAACTGCACCGTTTTGCCCGCCAGCAGTGCACCGCTGACAAGCTTGATGCGCTCCGGCTCCAGCACGGTGCAGTTCTGGTGCTTTGCCCACTCGTCCACCGCAAACACACCGTTTGCGTCGGTGGCTGTGGTGATCACCGGCACCGCACCGCACACAGCGGCAAGCGCCCGGGCAAGGTCGTTGGCACCGCCCAGGTGGCCTGAGAGGATGGGCACGGCAAAGCGGCCGCACTCGTCCAGCACCACAACGGCAGGGTCCTGCGCCTTGCTTTGGCAGTGGGGCGCAATGGCCCGCACCGCAATGCCCACAGCACCTACAAAAACAAGGGCATCGCTCCCGGCAAACTGGCGGGCCGTCCAATCGGCAAGGTGCACCTGCCCGGCTTCATGGCCGCAGCGGGTCACACTGCCGGGATATGCCGCCGCCAGTTTTTGGGCCAGTGCAAGGCCCTTTGCCGTAAAGGCCAGATAGGCGCGGGTCACTGGTCTGTCCCCTTGCGGAACTCGGTGGTAAAGGCCGGGTCGTAGAGCTTGCTGCGCTCATAGTTCCGGCCCAGAAAGCCGCCTGCCACGATGAGCGCCGTTTTGGTGATGCCCGCTGCATGAACGCTTTCCGCCAGCGTACCTACGGTGCAGCGCACCGTTTTTTCTTCCGGCCATGTGGCCTTATACACCACCGCTGCCGGGGTATCCGGCGTATAGGCACCGCCTGCCAGAAGCGCCTGCTGTACTTTGTCCACAAGGCCGATGGATAGGAAAATGACCATCGTTGCCCCGTGGGCGGCAAGGCTTGCCAGCTTTTCTTTTTCCGGCACCGGGGTGCGGCCCTCCATGCGGGTGATGATGACGGTCTGGCTCACGGTGGGCAGCGTGTACTCTGCATTCAGTGCCGCCGCTGCACCGCAGAAGCTGGACACACCGGGGGTATCATCGTAGGGAATGCCCTCGGCGTCCAGCACGTCCATCTGCTCCCGGATGGCACCGTAAAGGCAGGGGTCGCCGGTGTGCAGGCGCACGGTGATCTTACCCGCAGCTTCCATCTGCCGCATCACATCCAGCACCTGCTCCAGCGTCATTTCAGCGCTGTTATAAATGGCGCAATCTGCCTTTGCAAGGCCCAGCAGGGCCGGGTTCACCAGACTGCCCGCATAGATGATGCAGTCGGCTTTCTGAAGCAGGGCCGCGCCCCGCCGGGTGATGAGGTCCGGTGCGCCGGGGCCTGCACCAACAAAATGTACCATAACGTTACTCCTTTACCAAAACGGTGGCAAAATAACCGGCCTGTTCCTGCGGCCGCTCAAGGGAAAGATCCGGGTAGACCCGCTCGTCCGGCAGACCGCAGTTGCACACAAGTGCGCTTTTTTTCAGCTTATCTGCCTGCTGCAGGGTATCCAATAAGACAGGCAATTGCCTGCCGGCTTTCATCAATACCTTGGTGCCGGGCATTTCCAGCACGCGGTCTGTCCAGCCGCCGGGCGCAATGGTAAGCGGCGTATCCATGCCGCCGGTCAGCGGCACATTCAGCCGCGCCGCCGCTGCACAAAAGCTGGGCACGCCTGCCGCCATGGCGGTGGCATAACCCCCGGCCTGCAAGATCTCCTGCAGGTAACCAAAGGTGGCATAGATGGAAACATCACCGATGTTCAGCATGGCAACATCCTGCCCGGCATCCAGATACTGCCGCACCGCGGCGGCGGCTTTTTCGTGCGAAGCCGCCAGCGCGGCCGGGTCACGGCTCATGGCAAAGTACAGCGGGACGATGGTCTTGCCGTCCAGCGCTTCTCCCAGCGCACTGCGGGCGATGTCCAGCGCCAGCATCTGGCCGGAAGCAGTCTGCGGCGCGGCCAGCACCGGGCACTGCCGGATGAGCCGCACAGCCTGCAGCGTCATCAGCTCCGGGTCGCCGGGGCCGACGCTGACACCGTAAAATGTACCTTTCAGTTCTGCCATTCCTGCATCAGCTCCTTTGCCGTTTTTGTCTCGCCCAGCGGGCCGTGCTGGTTGGAGAACAGCACCGCGCCCACCCGGAAGGCCCCGCCTGCCCGTCGGTCCAGATGCATCTGGATGGCGGCAAGGATGCTTTCCAGCACCGGTGCACGCAACTGCGCGCCGTCCAGAATGTCAAGGCAGGCATCGGTGGTGGCGGCATCCATCAGGGCGGCGCACACCTCATGCGCGGCACCGCACAGCGCCGCATGGGCGCAAAACACTTCAGCGCGGCCATCCGCCGTGTGGGAGTGGGTGTTCATGACCCCTGCCGCCAGCTTGCAGAGCTTGCCCACATGGCCTACCAGAAGCACTTCCTCAAATTTGGCCGTGGCAGCCATATCCAGCGTATCCCCGATGAAGTTGGAGGTCTTGACCACCGGGAACCGCTCGAACTGCGGCAGAGCGCTGGCCAGATAATCCAGCCCGTAGTTACCGGGGGCCAGCACCAGCCGCCGGGGGCCGGGGGCATTTTTTGCGCGCAGTGCGGCCTGATTCATTTCCAGCTGGATGGTATCCAGAATGGCCTGCTGGCTCATGGGTTCCACGATGCCGCTGGTGCCCAGAATGGAAAGCCCGCCCTCCACCCCGATGTGCGGGTTGAAGGTGCGCTTTGCCGTCTCGGCACCGCCTTCCACAGAGATGGTCACCGCAAAGCCGCCGGTGTAGGCAGCATTTTCAGCTTCCCGTTCCAGCGCTTCGGCAATCATCCGGCGGGGCACATGGTTGATGGCGGCTTCCCCTACGGGCTGGTCAAGGCCGGGCTTCGTCACCCGGCCCACCCCCTCGCCGCCAAAGATGCGCACGCCGGGGGCATCCGGTTCCAGCACCACCGATGCAATCACCGGCAGGCCCGTGGTCACATCCACATCGTCGCCGCCGTCCTTGCGGATGGCACATGCGGCACCTGTGTCCGTGCTGCGGCACCAGAGGGGAGCCACCTCCACCACAATGCCCTTGGGCGTGCGCAGAGCCACCGTTTCCGGTTCGCGGCCGGTCAGCAGCAGACGCGCCGCCCCTGCAGCCCCCAGCGCGGCACAGGTGCCGGTGGTATAGCCGCAGCGCAGCAACTTCTGCCCGCTGCGGACGTAATGCTCAAACTGAGGTTTTCCGGCGGGTGCCTTTTCGGCTTCCGGCTCCGGTGTGCCGAACAGAGCCGTGTACTGCTGTTCGGTCAGGCCGTACAGGGCGCGGATGTTCTCCGGCTGAAACGCCTGTTCCGGGGTCAGCACGCCAGAAACACCGCCGGGCGAAACACACACCACCGTATCCGCTATTTTTTCGGCCAGCTCCAGCTCGTGCAGGCTCAGGATCACCGCCAGCTTTTGGGTGTGTGCAAGCGTTCCGAGGATGGTGAGCAGTTCAATTTTGCCCTTGATATCCAGAAAAGAAGTCGGCTCGTCCAGCAGGATCACTTCCGGCTGCTGGCACAGTGCCCGGGCCAGCAGGATGCGCTGGCGCTGGCCGTCGCTGATGCGGTTAAAATCCCGGTCTGCAAGGTGTGCTGCGCCCACCAGCTCCAAAGCTCTGTGCACCTGCTGCCTGTCCTCGGCAGACAAAATGCCCAGCCGTCCGGTGTAGGGATAGCGCCCCGCCGAAACAAAGTCAAAGCAGGTGGTCAGCTCCATCCGGCGGCTGTGCGGGGCCATGAGGGCCAGCTTCTGCGCCCGCTGGGTACCGGTGTAATCGGCAAGGTTTCTGCCTTCCAGCAGCACCGTGCCGCCCATGGGGGCCAGCTGGCCCGCCAGCGTTTTGAGCAGGGTGGATTTTCCTGCGCCGTTCGGCCCGATCAAGGTCAGGATCTGCCCCGGCTGCACCCCGAGGCAAATATCCGAGAGCAGCGGTGTCTTGCCATAGCCGATGGCAAGCTCCCGCGCAGTGCAAAGTGCTTTTTCGTTCATCATGCGCCCTCCCGCTCTGAATTGCGCCGCACCAGCAGCCAGATGACCACCGGCGCGCCGAACACGGCCGTGACCGAGCTGATGGACAGCTCCGTGGGCGCGAACAGACTGCGGGCCAGCAGGTCGCAGAACAGGCAGAAAGCCGCACCGCCCAAGCAGCACCCCGGCAGCACATACAGCGGCTTTGCGCTGCCCAGCAGCTGCTTGACAAGGTGCGGCACCGCGATGCCTACAAAGGAGATTGGCCCCGCAAAGGCGGTGACACAGGCCGCCAGCAGGCTGGAAAGCAGCACCAGCGCTGCCGAGAAAGGCTTGACATTCACGCCCACGCTGCGGGCATATGCTTCGCCCATCTGGTAGGCGGCCATGGGCTTGGAAAGCAGAAAGGATGCCGCCAGCGCCGGCAGCACCACCAGTGCCGCAGCCTGCACATTGGCCCATGTCACGCCGGAAAAGCTGCCCTGCGACCAGTTGTGCAGATTGACGATGTTGGAATCCTGCGCAAAGGCCACCACGATATCGGTGATGGCGGAGCAGATATAGCCGATCATCACACCGCAGATGACCAGAATGCTCATGCGCTGCACCCGCCGGGCCACCGCCAGCACAAAGGCCATGGAAGCCATGGCACCCGCAAAGGCAGCCGCGATCATCGTGGCCGAGCTGGTCAGCATCCCGCGGTCCAGAAACACCACCATGGTCAGGGCCACCGCCAGCTTTGCGCCGCTGGAAACGCCCATAACAAATGGCCCGGCAATGGGGTTTGCAAAAAAGGTCTGCAGAAGGTATCCCGCTGCGCTGAGGGCTGCCCCCAGCAGCGCCGCCATGACCGCGCGGGGCAGGCGCAGCTGCAGGATGATGTTCCCCGCAAGCGCATCGCCGCCCTTGCCCAGCAGCGCCGTCAGCACCGAACCCGGTGCAAGGGATACGCTGCCCCAGAACAGGTTCAGCGCAAAAAGCACAGCCACGGCTGCCGCAAGGGCAATATAGGCGGCTGCAAGGCGTCTGGTACGGGTCATAGGCTTTCCTTTCTGTAAAATTTTCCTTCTTTAATCCACATGGGTGAGGAATTTCAGGGTACTGGCGGCAGGTGTGCCCTTGGTAAACACCCGGTTCATGTCCACGATCAGGTCTGCCAGCTCCATGCTCTGCTGGAACAGGCTCTGGGTGGTGCACCACACCTGCCCTTCCTTCACCGCTTTGAATTCGTTCAGCAGCGGAAAACGCTCGGTCAGCTGGCTCACCGATGCGATCATGCCCTCGATGGCGCTGTTGTAGATGAGCACATCGGCATCCTTTGCACCTGCATAGAAGTCCTCAAGCGGCAGGTTCATGGTAGCGAGGCTGTTGCCATTGTCCGTCAGGTCCGCAAAGACATAGCTGCCGCCCGCCATTTCGATCATGCGGGCCACATAGTCACTGCCCTTGCGCACAGTGGCAAGGTTGTTGGTGGTCAGCGAGAAGAAGGCGCAGCTTTTTCCCGTGGGTTTCTGCGAGAGGATGGGCTGAACGGCTGTCTCCTGCGCGGAAAACACCTGCTCGGCCTGTTCTTCCCTGCCCAGCAGGATGCCGTAAAGCTTGATCCACTCCATGCGGGCCAGCGGGTCGCTCTCGTAGCTGGAACGCTCCACCAGCACCGGGATGCCAAAGTGCTCCAGCTGCTCCTTTACCTCCGGCGTGTGAAGGATCATGGTATTCTCAATGGCAAGGCGGCAGCCCGCTGCCAGGATCTGCTCGTAATCCGGGGCGCTGTACTTGCCTGCATACGCGATTTTTCCCTCTTCCATGGCCTGCTGCACCGCGGGCAGATACCAGCCCTCGGCCTTGGTGCCGGAAAAGGCCACGCTGTCCAGTGCGTCCAGATGCAAAAGCAGATCCATCACCGAGGTGGAGACCAGATAAATATTCTCCACCGGCTGGCGCAGCACAGTCACATCAGCAGGCAGACCGTCCACCTCCGCAGCATCTTCCGGCACAACAAGGAACCGTGCATCCGACTCCGCGATGGTCAGCATGGTATAGCCGCCCTCATAGCAGTCCGCTGTGAACTGCCGTGCATAGTCCAGCTTGTAATGATGGGAGAAAACAAGACTTTCCATATTGGCAGGCTGAGCCTTGCTGCCGCAGCCGGTCAGCGTCAGCGCCGCAGCGGAGATCAGTTTCAGAAATTGGTTGCGAGTGATTTTCATTCAAATATCCGGACGTTTGTCGTTCCGACCCCTCTTGTGAAAAGGCGTTTGGAGCGGCCCTGCGGTTGCGCAGCAATGAAAGCCCCAGTGGGTCTTTCAAGCAGGCGAGCGATCTGCGATAGCAGATGGAAGGGCTTTGCCCTGACAAGCGTCGGGGCCGCGACAAACGCGAAATAAAAAATTGATTTTCCGCTGAGTATGCCCAGAGCGTGAGCGGAGGGCATTCTCAATCGTTAGCCTTCAGACTTGCAGAATCAAAGGTCAGCGTATACTCGATCTCGTGGGGGGTGCTCATGGCAACGGTGTCGGCGGTGACATCCAGTGCGGTATCCAGCGCCGATACCGGAATTTCAAAGGTGGAATTTCCCTCGGTGTTGGTGGGCAAATACTTCTCGCCGTCCACGATCATATAATCATAATTGGGGCTGCTCCACACGATGGTTGCAGTCATTTTGCCGTCAGCCACGGTCAAAGCGGCGGGGCTTTCTACAGTAGCACGGCCGGAGCCGCCTTCCAGCGTCACCTCACAGGTGTAGGTGCCGTCTGCCGGGGTCTCGGCTTCCGCAGCCTTTTCCACGGCATCACGCACGCTGACGATATGGTCGTACCACTTGCCCTTGGTGCCCAGAATGGCAAGGTCAAAGTCCGTATCCACAGCAGTGACCGGAATGTCAAAGCCGTACACCTCCTCCGAGGTGCCGTCGGAATAGGTGACGGTATCTGTGGTGGGCTGCAGCCAGTCGGCCTCGTGGTCGGCGGCATCGGAAGCCTTGCCCAGATACAGGTTGACGATATGGGTGGAAGCAAGGCTGACATGGAAGGTCATCTGGCCGTTCTCCACGGTCAGGGTGCCCTTGCCGTCGCAGGCTTCGTTGGCGTGGAACATGCTGCTGTCGGTGTCAAACACGGCGGTATACACACCATCCGGCAAAGCGGCGGTCTCAGCAGCAGAAGAAGCCACAGAGGATGCCGCCTCGGAAGAAGCAGCACTGGAAGCTGCAGAAGATGCCGTGGAAGAAGCGCCGCAGCCCACCAGCAGACTCAGTGCCAGAGAAGCAGCGACAACACAGGAAAAAACGCGTTTCATAGGAAATACCTCTACATTATAAAAAATCAGCTTTTATTATACCATTGTTCAGATAAAAAATGAACCCTCTCCACCGGATGCCGCAAAGCGGCCGCGAGACGGAGAGGGTTCGTTTGATCAACCGTTCAGAGAATCGATCGCCGCCTTGGTGTGGGCGACATACAGCTTCTGGACATCCTCGATCTCACCCAGACCAGCGATCTGGCAGTCGATGCTGTCGAAAGCACCGGAAGCCTTGAACTGGCTCAGCCAGGAGTCGGCATCCTCACCGGCCATATCGTTGTTGGCGTGATCGCCGGCAACCACCATCAGCGGGCGCAGAATGACCTTGGTGTAGCCCGCAGCCTTAACAGCCTCGATCACGTTCTCGCAGGCAGTCTCTTCCGGCTTGCCCTCAACGGTGCCAATGAACACATTGTCGTAGCCCAGAGTCTGCATAGTGGTCTGCATCTGGCTGTAGCTCACCTTTGCGGTGTGCGAGGTGCCGTGGCCCATAAAGACAAAGGCGACCTTGTCCGCAGCAGCGGCATCCAGACTGTCGTAGCCGGCTTCCTTCACGGCAGCAGCGGTGACAGCCTTGGCAACGTCTTCCTTATCCTGATTGATGATGGTGGCATCGGAACCGACCTCGCCCAGCAGGGGCTCAGCCACAGCGACAGATTCAAACTTGTCGCGGTAGGTGTCGATCATTTCCATCATCTCGTCGTACTCAGCACCGTGCATCAGGTGGGTGGGCTGGACGACCAGATTCTTCACGCCGTTTTCCACAGCGCGGTCCATGGCCTGCTGCATGTTGTCGATCTTTTCGCCGTCACGAGCCTGCACATGGTTGATGATGATCTGTGCGGTGAATGCGCGGCGCACAGACCAATCCGGGTATGCGGCCTGCAGGGCATCCTCGATGCCCTTGATGTCCTTCACGCGGCTGTCGTTGAAGGAGGTGCCGAAGGAGACCACCAGCAGCTCGTTGTCGCCAATGTCGTCCTGATTGCGGGCATCGTCCTTGGAAGCATCGCCGGTGTCACGGCCAAAGTAGTCGGGGTCGGCATTCTCACCTTCCACCAGTTCCTTCTGGGTGTCGGTCAGGGCATCCCATGCAGCCTTGGCGGCTTCGCACTGGGCATCGGTATCCTCATTGCGCTCCTGCACATAGATGGCATCGATCAGGTCTGCCACGTTCTTTGCTGCCATTTCGTCAGCCTCCTCGCTGCTCGCTTCGCTGGAAGCAGAAGACGCAGCGGTGCTGGATGCAGTGCTGGAAGCAGCACCGCCGCAGCCGGTGAGCACGCCGGCGCACAGAGCCAGAGCCGTAACAGCTGCGGCCAGCTTTTTGGTTTCGATCTTTCTCATTGTTCTTGTCCTTTCCTGCTGGATAAATTGCGGTTTGAACCAAACAAAGGGTACAGGAAAGAAAGATGAAAGAAGAGGCCCTTCTGTCCTGCGGATGGCATGACAAAAAGACCTCTGTTGTTTCAGGGCTTTTTGGTACAACCAATTCCTCGTGATCTGGGGTTTGCACCCCCGTACCAACAGCAGGCAGGTTTCCTGACTGAAAGATCGCCGCCCGTCATCTCCTTCCCAGAGCAAAAGCTCCAGTGGCTGGTGCAAAGCACCCTGATGCGGACTCCCTTATCACAGTGACGAGATCGTGCGGGATCTGCACCCGCTTCCCTTTTACCCTTTCCGCCGTGCAGTGCATCGGCAAAAGGCACCTGCTGTTTTTCTGTTCAGTTCGTCCGGCATTATATCATAAAACTGCGCAGAATGCAATAAAAAACGGCATCCTGCCTTTTTATAAGGAAGGATGCCGTTTGGAGATCGAGCCAAATGCGGAGCTTACTGGAGCGCACGGATCGCATTGATGGTGATTTTGTACTGGCAGGTCACGCTGTCAAACAGCTCCTTGGTACCTTCCAGTGTGCCTGTGCGCAGCACCTCGGTCAAATCGTAGGTGGGCTGATACAGGTTGGTAAAGCCCAGGTTTTGGCACACGCCCTTGAGCGTGTGTGCCGCACGGAATGCTTCCTTCACATTTCCTTCCTTCAATGCCTGCTCCAGTTTCGGATAGCTGTCGTCGTTCAAAAACATCAGCGTAAATCTGCAGATCATGCCTTCGTTGTAAAGCCGCTTGAGCACATCCTCATAATTTGCGCCCATCTGTCTATAACATTCCTGAATCGTCATGGTTTGTCGCTATGCCTTTCTTTTTCTACTTATCCCGCCTGGTTTGCCACAGAGTGACAAAAGCGCCATCCATTTTGTTGCACTTTGTTGCGTTTTTAATATATCACGCCTTCCTGCGTTTTTCAATGCAGAGACAAAAAGTCTTGCACTTTTCACATATTGTCCCGAGTTTTTCTTGCATTTTGCCTATCAATTTCTTCCGGCTGGCTTTTTTCTCCGACTTTGCCGTGCCTGCATGGCTGCAGGGCTTTTCCTGCCGTTTCTCTGCACGGAAAACGCATTTGAAGAAAAAGGTAAAAAAAACAGTTGACAAAAGCCTTTCTGCATGATAGAATAAACAAGTCGTCCGGCGAAGGACACAAAAAGTGAATATGGGCGTGTTCCCGAGTGGCCAATGGGGACAGACTGTAAATCTGCTGCTTTCAGCTTCGGTGGTTCGAATCCACCCGCGCCCACCAAACAAGAAAAATCCGAACCTGTTTCCGATTGGAGAAGGGTTCGGATTTTTCATTTTCTTCGGGTACGACAATGAAGGCTCCCGTGGAAGATACAAAACTCCGATACCTTGTCATAGACCGTAAACCAATAACAAGCTTTGGAGGGTATGATTATGAAGTACGATGAAAGAGCCTGCAAGTTTAACATGGACACCGGATGTGTGGAACTGTTGCTCAAAGATGGATACAAAATTTCCATCGACTGCACTGGGGTCGAGGATGCGCTGGACGTTACCATGGCGCAGAGGTCTGAACTGGACTACCTCATCTATAACGACCCGCTGGCGTATGCCGAACTGATCCTGAACGGTGAGCCGGAGGAGTATCTGAGAAATGCGGCTGCAAGTCACGGATTAGAGGACTGAACACAAAAACAGGGTGCGCCCTGCCGGACGCACCCTGCCAAAATCCACACACGATAAGTAAGGCAGGGAGTTCCCCCACGGGAACTTCCTGTTTCTCTTTGCCGGAGAGATGAGCCTGCTCCGCCTGCCACGCGGCAAACTCCCGTTGACCTTCCTCGCTGTTCCAGCAGGCAAGGATGGCCGGTTAGAATGCCCGTGCCAGACAGTCAATGACTTCATCGGGGTAGGGGGAAGTGTTTGTGGACTTTTTCTTTTTGTTCAAACGCACGCTCCTTTAATCGTCCCACCATGGCAAAGCCGGGCAAGAAAATCAAAGCTCCATTTTTATCAGGCGCAAGGGCGCGGAAGTTTTCTGCCTTGCACTTGCGGCTGGTGGCTTGTTGATGGCTTACAAGTGCCTGTCGTTATGCGGTCTTTTCAGCTTCTTCGATTGTTTCAGAAAGAATCTGCTCCATGCAGGCTTCCAGCTCGTTCAGATAGTGGGCTGGCCGCTGCATGGCGTAGCGGAGAACCTTCTGCTTTTCCGGGTCAGAAAGATAACTCTGATTATTTTTGAGCACTCGCTTCCATGTGTTTCGCATCATTTCCGTGGCCATGCTCAGCGTCTTGTAGACCTTCATGCACTCGTCCGGGACTTGGTATCCCTTGAACTGTTCGGGGTCGGATGTGGGCATCGGAACCGGCACGTCTGCTTTGGGGTCTGCATTTGCAGCCTCCATTGCTTTCGTGATTTCCGGGTGCATGATCTCGGCAAATACGTCTTGCCGTTTGGCAGGACTGCTCTGCACGAGCTTGGACATTTCTTCATTCGTGAACTTCACTTCACCGGAAAAGACTTTCTGCTTGATGCCGGGAGAGAGATTATCTGCGATGTCGATGCCTCGCGTGTAGTGGCTGGCACGGAGAACAGAGGCACGGCTGACACCGTTTTCCTCTGCGATCCGGTCGCAGGTTTTCTTCCCGGAGTGGTGGTTATCATCGTGAGCACCACCACTTTTCTTTGCTAAAGTGTACTGGTTGCCCCGAAAGATTTTTGCGGCTTTCTTCTCGGCTTCATACTGTTTGCCAATCAGATAACGCTTCTGTTCGGGGCTCAGGTTGCGCCGCCCCAACTGGTTTCTGCAAATCCACGCAAGGGCTTCTTCGCGATTCTCGAATCGGAGCGGCATGGTGGAGAAATAAATCTCCGGGTGTTTCTGGAGGATGGCATAACGATTGTGACCGTCAACAAGGGTGTTGTTCCAAACAATCAAAGGAGAGAGCAGCTTGCCCTCTCTGAGGATATTTTCTTCAAGCTGCTTAAATTCATCATCGGTCAGCGGCGGAATCTGATTCTGAAACTCCGGGTCGATTTTCAAGTTGATCATACGCACACTCCTTTATCTCTCCTGCTGCGTCCGTTCGTCCTCCCGGAAGAACAGGGCAACATTCTGCTTTGCGTCTTTCAGCTTGAGCAGTTCGGATTTAGCTTCCTTGTACTGCTCATAGAACTGTGCCTTTTCGGAAGCCAGCGCGCAGTATTCCGCTTCCAGCTTGTTCGGGCTGGGCAGGCTGGTGATGTTGTTTGCCTTGAGATAGGCTGCTGCCGCCCGGTACGCTGTCAGCGCTGCACGATGCTGTTCTTCAAAGGCTGCGGGGGATTTGGCAGCTTTTAACTGCTGTGCGATGTTCTTGGTGCTGGTGTAGGCTACGACGTGATAGCGCAGATCTTTGTTGGCTTTCATTCGACCTTCGAGGTCTTTCACTACGGCCAGTGATTCGTGGAACTTGGTGTCAAGCTCTGTGATTCTCTGGTTGAGTGCGTCCTCGTCAAGCAGACCTTTTTCCTGCAAGAGGATCAAGGTCTGTGCCATGGCTTTGAGGTTGTGCTTTTTCGCCCAACGCTCGTAGCCGATGCCCTTGCCCTGCTTCAGCTTTGCCTGAATGTCCACCAGTTTCTGAATCTTATTGGGCTTGTCTGCTGCGATGGGCTGGACGGTCGGAGCAAGCCAGATGTTCTGAGCGAGTGCGGCAAGCACCTGCTCTTTCTCAAACTTCTTGCTCAGCTTCCGGGCGGTGATGAATTTCACCCGATTGGACGGGCAGTAGCTCAATCGCCCTCGGCTCTCTTTCACGGCAATGCCATGTTCCTGCAAGAGCAATGCAGAAAATTCATCGAAGGTGGTGGCTTTCTTCAGCACGGAGTCGATTTGCCTGCGCAGAGTTTCCAGTTCCGTCTGGTAAACAGTCTGCTTGGGAGCCTTCCCTTCTGCAAGCAATCTGGCGTTGGCATGGTCGAGACATTGCTGCCCGCGCCGCCGTGCCCAGTATTCCCGTTCAGAAATACGGTCGCCTTGTGCTTCCAGTAGATTGATCTGATGCAGGTCAGCGTGTTCGCACATTTCCATGACTGCGACACGCAGGTGCCGCATGGTCTGGGCTGTGCTGGAGTGCTTCATGCCCTCACGCCAGTCACGAGGCTTCTGCATATAGGGCTTGCGTTCCACTTCTCGTGTGCGGATGCTGCCGATCACGATGTGGACATGGATATTTCCCGAATGGTTATGCCCATCCGGGTGGGTGCAGACGATGGCAGGATGACCGGGAAAGTTTTCTTTACAGAAGTTCAGGCCGAGAGCCTGTGCTTTTTCCATGGTCAAGCCGTTGTCGGCTGCATCTCTGGGGTCAAAATATTGATGGCTCTTAATATCACCATGCTGGGTGTTCTTGCCGTACTTGCGGTTTGCCAGCAGACAGGCAGTTGCAAACGAAAAATCGCCGCACTCAAGGGTGTTGAGCAGATACGATTCTCGCAGCATGGGCCTGCCTTGTTCGTCCAGAATTACTTTGCCGGAGAATTCATCGTGCTGGTAGATCAGGTACGCTTCGATGGCGGTGTAGTCCGAGTTTTTAGAGGCGATATGCTTGAGCGTTGCCATACAGTTCACCCAGAACTTCCTCGGCGCTGAGCCGAAATGCGGTCAGGTCTGCAAGTTCGTCAAGGATTTTCGCCCGGATCTGCTCGGTGTCCGCACCGCCAGAATTGAAGTGCCTTGCAAGCTGGTTCAGGTTGCCGCCCACCTTGCTGCACTGGGCAAGCAGGGTGGAAACGGCGGTCAGGGTTTCTTCGCCGCCGCCTGCAACGACAACAGTGCGCTCGATTTTTGCATTGTGCAGCGCACGGCGGATGAGAGTGGACAGGGAGAGATGAAGGAGTTTTGCGGTATTTTCAAGTTCCAACTTTTCAGTTTCCGTCACACGGAACTTGATGATGTGCGTTTTGCTGTTCGGCGTGTCGTGGCGGTGGGTCGTGCTGGGATTCGCTTTGACATTCGTTTTGTTCATTGAACCTCCTGTCGTCTTGCTAGCTTCTCGGTGAAGCTATGTAAGCACGACACGCCGTTCTTTCGCACCGCAAGGTGCGAATATGAGCAGGGTTTGGGGCAGGCACGCCCCAACAAGATCACTTCGGAAATGCAGATGCATTGAAGAAGTGAAGTCCCGGTGGAGCACAACATTTTCAAGAATTGAAAATTTGTGGCCACGGGACGGTTCTTGCCCTCCACCGCTGCGCTCAAAACGCATTTTCAACAAATGTTTCCGAATTGTTAAGACGCAAAAACAAGTAGAGAGTTCCGCTGCTCATGTAATGGGGTCACCGTTTGCTCCGAACGAAGTTCCTGCCCCTGTTTGTGCAGCGGCGTTGTCCGGCTCGCTCACAGAAAGTGTGAGGTCATGGCACGATATCACGTTCAGACGGCTTATGAAGGATTCAAGGTTCGGTATGAAGAAAGCCGGGAGCAGTGTGGACACTACAGCCTGCTTCTTTCAAGCACAAGAATAACACTTTGAGGTTGTACGGTCAACAACCAAAAACAAGTTTTGGAAGATTGAACAACCACATAGGATTTTATTTGTGAAAAAGAAAAATACCGCCCACGTAGCGCAGCGATGATTTTGTCGGGTGAATCGGCGGCAAAATGAATCGGGTGTGTTGCGGGGCGGTACGTTCTTTTGGGCAATCATCCACTGAAAGTGGTGGTTATCACGGTGAGAACCACCACTTTTGTCAGCAGGATTTGGAATAAAGGGTATCATGGAAGTGTAGGTGCGTCAAGATGGTTTCGCAAAATTTATCACGATAAAGCGGTAGAAGTAAGACTTTCTACGAATTCAGAAAATCAAATGAGCTTCTCCCACAGCGCATCTCCTGTGGTGAGGGATTCTTCCTCCACGCCTTCACTCAGACGCCTTGCCACATACCATTCTGTGCCACTTTCGCTTTGCACTCCGGCAAGGGCGGTGTCGTCCAGCAGCACGGCAAAATCGGAAACGCTCAGGCTGTCGCCCTCCTGCGGGTCAGTACCGTCCAGCAGACGGAAACAGCCGTACCGCTGCTCCATTGCCGCCGGGTCGTCCACGATGAAGATCATGCTCTCGCAGAGATAAAAATCCGAATTGAGCTTGTCCTCACTGGATTCCATCAGCTTGCGCAGGGAGGAATCCTGTCCATCGTAATCCAGCGCAAGCCAGATGCTCTTCACGTTGACTTTTACTTTCCCGTCACCGTTCACATCATCGGCCGCAGCTTCCAATTTGGTTTCCACCTCGGACAGGAACGCCGCGTCCGGGTCAATACGCCCCACGACCGCTACCGTATAGTCCGGCTTCACCTCGGTGACACGGCTCCACACAAAATACCCGACCGCCAGCACCGCCGCGGCAATGAGCACCACATAATACCAGTGATAATGCCACCAGTTGGCGCGGGCTTCGGCGGGCGTCAGCTCCCGGGGTTTTTCCGGCACAAGATCCTCGGGGGAAATGTTGCGTTCGTAGCGGTAGGATGCCATGGCAGTGTCCTCTTTTCGTTTCAGTCTTGATAGCTATATCATAGCATAAACTCCCGGACTGTGTATACGATCCGGGAGTTTTGTTTACACGCGGGTGCGCAGGCACTTGAGATCCGTGCCGCTCACCGTATATTCCCCGGTGCCTGCCGGGATAAAGAAGCTCTCGCCCTTTTGGATGGGCAGGCTCTCGCCGGTGGCGGTCTCGGTCAGGGTCCCCTCTCCTTCCAGGATCAGCAGAGAAGTAAAGGAAACATCATCGCAGATATCCTTGAAGCTGCCCTCCACGGCATCCACCGTAAAGTAATCGCACTGTGCCAGATGGCCGTGGAAGTCGTGAGCAACAGGCGGCTTGCGTTCGGTCACATCCAGAGCCTGCGGGATGTGGAGCTGGCGGGGCTTGCCGTCTGCACCCTTGCGGCCATAATCGTAAATGCGGTAGGTGACGTTGGAATTCTGCTGAATCTCAGCCACCACGATGCCCTTGCGGATGGCGTGGAGCGTGCCGGAGGGGATGAATAAGCAGTCGCCTTTTTTCACCGGGACGGCGTTCAGCACCTCGGTCAGGGTGTTGTCCTTGATGCGGTGCTCAAACTCCTCTTTGCTGATCTCATGGGTGAAGCCATAGTAGAGGGTCGCACCCAGTTCTGCCTCCAGCACATACCACATTTCGGTCTTGCCGTACTGGTGTTCGTGCTCCAGGGCGTAGGCGTTAGAGGGGTGCACCTGAATGGACAGGTCCTTCTTGGCGTCGATGAGCTTTGCCAGAATGGGGAACTCCTCGAACTTTACGCAGTCGGTGCCAAGGCAGCCGGGGTGCGCGTCAATGTACTGCTGCAAAGTCGTGCCGTCCGGCAGGTAGCTGGGGCCGTCCGGGTGGCAGGAGAGCATCCACGCCTCACTCAAGGGGTGCATCTCGCTCTGGATGCCGTACTCGGTACGCAGTTTTTCGCCGCCCCAGAGGTAGTCCTTGCAGCTTGGTTTCAGTTGAATCGTTTTCATCTTGCATACCTCCAATATGCCTAAAATTGCACATAAAATGACACTTTTTCCGAAAAAAGGGTGCAAAAAAGCTGCCCCGTCCATTTTTATGGCAGGAACGAGGCAGCCGTTTGTAGAAATATTTGAGAATTTATGCCTTCAGCAGCTCGGCAGCGGCGTCACCCAGCTTCGCATTGATGGCATCTGCTTCGGCTTCCGTAGGAGCAACGGCGGACAGATACACCTTGATCTTCGGCTCAGTGCCGGAAGGACGAACCATCAGCTTTGCCTTTCCACCCAGACGGAACTCCAAGACATTTGCCTTCGGCAGACCGGTGCCTTCGGCGTTGTAGTCCAGCACGCTTTCCACGGCGATTCCGGCAATGCTCTGCGGCGGGGTCTTGCGCAACTGTTTCATGATGGCCTGCATGGTGTGCATCCCGCTTTCGCCCTCAAAGGCGAAGCTGTGCAGGGCGTTGCGGTAGCAGCCGAACTCGGCGTACAGCTGGTTGATGGCATCCAGCAGGGTCATACCCTGCTTTGCGTACCATGCCGCAGCTTCGCACACCAGCAGCGTGGCGTTGACAGCGTCCTTATCCCGGACGTGAGCACCGGACAGGTAGCCATAGCTCTCCTCAAAACCGAAGATATAGCGGTCGGCTTCTCCGGCGGCTTCCAGCAGGCCGATCTGCTCACCGATGAACTTGAAGCCGGTCAGGGTGCGGCGCAGCTCCACGCCGTATTTTTCTGCCACCGGCGTTGCCATATCGGTGGACACGATGGTGGTCACGGCCACGGGGTGCTCCGGCATGGTGCCCAGCGCCTTGCGGGTGCGGCAGATGTAGTCCAGCAGGATGATGCCCATCTCGTTGCCGGTGATGAGCCGGTACCCGCCCTTGCCGTCCGGCACTGCCGTGCCGCAGCGGTCGCAGTCGGGGTCGGTTCCCAGCAGCAGGTCGGGATGGACTTTGTCGCACAGCTCCAGACCCTTCTGCATGGCTTCCCGGATCTCGGGGTTGGGGTAAGGGCAGGTGGGGAAATTGCCGTCCGGCTTTTCCTGCTCCGGCACCACCGTCACATGAGAAACGCCCAGCTTTTTCAGCAGCTTTTTCACACATTCCAGGCCGGAACCGTTCAGCGGGGTGTAGACCAGTTTCAGGTCAGCAATGCCTGCACCGTCACCTACACGCTGGGCATAGACGGCATCCACAAAGTCGTCCAGACACTCTTCCGAGCTGTACTCGATCTTTCCCTCCGCAAGAGCTGCGTCAAAATCGGCAGGCTGCACCGCAAAGCAGTCCACGGCTTCGATGGCGGCGAGGATTTTTGCAGCCACCTCCAGCGTGATCTGGCAGCCGTCCGCACCATAGACCTTGTAGCCGTTGTACTTGGCGGGGTTGTGGCTGGCGGTGACGCAGACGCCTGCGCCGCAGCCGTAGTACCGCACCGCCCAGCTCAGTGCCGGGGTGGGCTCCAAGCGGGGGTAGATGTAAGCCTTGATGCCGTTGGCGGCAAGGACAGCCGCCGTTTCCTTGGCGAACACATCGCTCTTGATGCGGCTGTCGTAGCCGATGGCAACTTTCTTCGGCAAGTCGGAGGCGTTCAGGTAATTGGCCAGACCCTGCGTCGCCTTGCGGATGTTATAAACGTTCATCCGGTTGGTGCCTGCGCCGATAACGCCCCGCAGGCCGCCGGTGCCAAATTCCAGCTCCCGGTAGAACCGGTCGGTGATGGCATCTTCGTCGCCTGCGATGCTGTTCAGCTCCTCGGCAAGGTCGGCAGGCATTTCCGGCTGTGCCAGCCAGCGGTCATAGGCCTGTTTGATTTTTTCTTCTAACATAAACTCACACTTTCTTCAGATACCAGATCTTTGCGGGCGTCTGACCCCAGCCGCCGGGCAGCTCCAGACCGGTGGTCAGCAGCTGTACGCCGCTGTAGGTATTTTCGTCTTCGTCGGTGTACTGTGCCGCCGGGTCCAGCCCTGCCAGCACAAGGCGGGGACGGCTGTTGGCGCTTGCTGTGCCGTGGCAGCCGGTCAGGGCATCGCCTACCGCAAACACGGCAGCTTCGCTGCCGTCCTTTGCGGCGATCATCCATGCTGCACCCAGACCATTGGGTTCCGGGTTTACCAGACGATGCAGCTCCCCGCTGCGCAGCAGTGCGCCGTGTCGGCGATACCACGCCACATAGGGGCGAAGCTCTGCCAGCGCTTCCTCGCTGTATTTGGTCAGGTCCAGCTCAAAGCCGAAGGTGCCACTCAGCGCCGCCGCCATGCGGGCTTCCACGGTGGAGGTGTGGCCGGTGCAGTGATTTGGCACAGTGGAGAAGTGCGCGCCCATCACACAGCCGGGGTAGAACAGGCTGGTGCCGTACTGGATGACCAGACGGGAGCGGGCATCGGTGTTGTCGCTGCACCAGATCTGCGGGCTGTAATAGAGCATACCGCAGTCGAACCTTGCGCCGCCGCCTGCGCAGTTTTCCAGCAGCAGGTCGGGGTATTTTTCGGTCAACCGCCGCTGCAGTTCGTACACGCCCAGTACATAGCGGTGGTACACTTCGCCCTGCCGCTTTGCGGGCAGCTTTGCGTTGTAAACGTGTGCCAGCGAGCGGTTCATGTCCCACTTGAGGTATTTCAGCGGGCAGCTCTGCAAAGTGTCATCCAGCTGCTGCCAGATGCCGTCTACCACGTCCGGACGGCTGAAATCCAGTGTGTACTGGTGCCGGATCTCCAAAGGCTCCCGGCCCGGAATGGTGAACGCCCAGTCGGGATGGGCACGGTAGAGGTCCGAGTTCGGGCTGATGGCTTCCGGCTCGACCCACAGGCCCATTTGCAGCCCCAGCAGGTTGATTTTTTTGCACAGGCCGGGCAGACCGTCCGGCAATTTTGTTTTGTCCGTTATCCAGTCGCCCAGACTGGTGGAATCATCGTTGCGGCCCTTGAACCAGCCGTCGTCCAGCACAAAGAGGTCGATGTCGGCCTTTTTGGAGGCAGCAGCCAGTTCCAGCAGCTTCTTTTCGTCAAAGTCGAAGTAGCAGGCTTCCCAGCTGTTGATGAGCACCGGGCGGGGCGCGGTCATATCCTGCCAGCGGGGCGGCAGCAACCGGGTGCGGATGGCGTTGTGGAACCGGCGGCTCATCTCACCCAGACCCTTATCCGAATAGACCATCGCGACTTCCGGTGCGGCAAAGCTCTCGCCGGGAGCCAGCGTCCAGTGGAAGTGGTAGGGGTGGATGCCCATCACCAGCCGTTCCCCTGCGTCGGCACGCTCGGCCTCAATGAGGAAGTTGCCGCTGTACACCAGCGCAAAGCCCCATGCGTTACCGGTCGTTTCGGTGGTATCTGCGTGGCAGAGCGCCACCGCCGGATTGTGGGCGTGACCGGGGATGCCCCGCATACTGCCGATGCTCTGGATACCGCAGCGCAGAGCTGCACGCTCCGGGGTGCGCTCGGCCGCCCAGGTGCCGTTCAGGGTGATAAGCTCCAGCGCATCCGGCGCAAAGTCGATGGACAGCGAAGCAGCCTTGTGCAGGGTCAGCGGTTCGTTCCCATTGTTGGTATAGATGACCGTCCGGGTGATGAGGTCATCCGCTTCATACACGCTGTACCGCAGCTCCACCGCAAGCCCGCCGGCATCTTTCAGGAAAACCGACAGCGTTTCCACGCCGTCACCGTTCCGGAACATGGGCAGCCCGGGAAGCTGAGGTTTGCCGGGCTGCACTTCTGCATGGTCGAACACAAAAGCGGCGGCTTCGGTCCCATCAGCATATTCCGGGATGACCGCTGGGGTGCGGTTGTCCGCTGTGCCCGCACCGGAAAGCTCCTGCGGCTCAAGGTCCGGCCAGCAGCCGGGGTCGCCATGCGGTGCGCGGGGGTCGGCAAGGTTCGGCGCATCATCCGGCAGACGGGAACCGTAATAGGTATGCAGCAGCATCCCTCTCTGCCCCACCGCCATCTGATAGCTGGTGTGGGCGGTATGTAAGGTAAAACAGTTCTTGGAACGAACGATCATGCTTCGGTTCCTCCATCCAAATTTTCTTCTTCCGGTTCCTCGGCCTCATCCTTGCGCCCGGCCTTTTCCAGCTGGGCGAAGGCGGGGCGCATCAGGCAGGCCATGCCGAGGGCTGACCCCGCGCCGCCGAGCAGCAGCCAGAGCGGCAGCAGATAGACGAACCACGCCGGCGCAGCCTTTGCCAGCAGCGGAAACCATGCCAGAAAGGCAAGGATGCCTATACTGGGCAGCAGATTTGCCAGCGTCATCCGTGCGCCGTCCGCCAGCGCCAGCAGGGCTTTGGGGTAAGAGAACCGCGCCAGCAGCGCAAAGCCCCAGCAGCTCAGAAAGCCGATGCCTGCCAGCAGCAGGAAGGACGCCGCCGCCAGAATGCCGTTGGAAGCGGTATCCTGCGCGGTGGCTGTCCGCAGCCCGGCAAAGCCGACTGCACTGAGGAACAGAACCATCAGCCAGAGGGCTGTCGCCTGCTTGAAATCCCGTTTGAACGCCTTGAAAAAGTCGGTGCGGACGGTGTAGTCCTCTTTTGCTGCCATCTTGTTCACCACCGTGAACAGCCCCAGCGTGGAGGCTCCGGCGGTGATGACGGGCAGGCAGCATACCAGCCACAGAAGGTTTGCGAAAAGCAGATCTCCGATCCTGCCCATGGTACGGTAAAACGAACTGTCGATGTTGGTCTTTTTCATGGCGTTTCCTTTCGGGGAGCCGGGGAAGGCTTACTCCCCGATGCTCTTGAGATATTCCAGATTTTTGTCGATGAGGTCGCACCGCTGCTTTACACAGTCCACACTGCGCAGCGGGTCGGCGGGGGTGTTGAAGGCGAAGTCCAGCAGCTTGTCGATGGTGGTGGAAGCCACATGCAGGCGGGTGTCGCTGGCTGCATAATAAATATACACGCTGCCGTCCTCGTCTGCAATCGCACCGTTGGTGAACACCACATTGGAGACGTCGCCCACACGCTCCCAGTCCCGGGGAGCGATGAGGAAGCCGGACGGCTCTGCGATCACCTTGCTGGGGTCATCCAGTGCGGTAACGAACACATAGATAACATATCGCAGCCCGGCAGCGGTGTTCCGCACGCCGTGGGCGATGTGCAGCCAACCCTTTTCCGTCTTGATGGGCGTTGCGCCCTCGCCGTTCTTTGCCTCGGTGATGGTGTGGTAGCGGCGGGGGCTGGTGATGATCTCCTCGTCGATAACGGCATGGGTGATGTCCTCGCACAGACCAAAGCCCACACCGCCGCCGGAACCGGTGTCGATGAAGTCATCCATGGGGCGGGTATAGAAAGCGTACTTGCCGTTCACGAACTCCGGCAGCAGGTCCACGTTGCGCTGCTGGGGGCTGCGCTTGGTTACAAGGTTCGGCAGACGCTCCCAAGTCTTGAGGTCCTTGGTGCGGACGATGCCGACGGCAGCCACGGCGGCGGACAGGTCGTTCACGGTCTTGTCCTTGCTCTCGGAGCAGAACACACCGTAGATCCAGCCGTCCTCATGCTGGGTCAGGCGCATATCGTAGACATTGGTCTCTTCCGGGCAGGTATCCGGCAGGAGGATGGGCTTTTTCCAGAAGTGGAAGCCCTCCACCGGGCTGTCGCTCTCTGCCACACCGAAGAAACTCTTGCGGTCGTTGCCCTCGATGCGTGCCACCAGATAATACTTGCCGTTCAGCTTGATGGCACCAGAGTTGAACACGGCGTTCACACCCAGACGCTCCATAAAGTGGGGGTTCGTCTCCGGGTTCAGATCGAACCGCCAGCTCAGCGGGATGGATTCCCGGGTGAGCACCGGGTTTTCCCAGCGGTCGTAGATGCCGTTATAGAAATCGCTTTTTTTATTTTTGCGGGCAATGTATGCGTCTTGCAAAGCCTTCTGGCGCAGATATTCGGGATGCAGTTTAGACTGTGACATTGGGATTCCTCCTCATCAGTTCCATACACATTCTGCCGTTGTGGTAGGGGCATTTCCACGGCTCAAGGATGGGTTTGCGGCTGGACGGTTTTCCGTCTGCGTCCACCTCCCAGAACCATTCACTGCCGGGGCGTTTGTCCACCATCACGTTGCAGATGTAGTGGTAAATATCGGCGGCGGCATCGCGGTATTTTGCATCGCCGCTCTTGTTGTATTCGTTCACGAAGCCCAGCACGCTTTCGGCCTGCACCCACCACACACGGGTGGTGTTCACCTTGCCGCGGTCGCACTCGTTGACCACCGAGTGGCCGGTGTAGGCTTCCTTGTAGATATGCGCCGCAAGGTCGGAGTTGATGGCGTGGATGCGCTTGGAAAGCGCTGCATCTCCCAGTAAATCGCAGCCCCAGTCGATGAGCCAGCTGGACTCGATATCGTGGCCGTAGCTGTACAAATCGATGATGGAGTTGTAGTGCTGGTCAAAGAACACCAGCTGCCGGTGCAGCTCCGGACTGTAAATCTTGTGCTCGTAGATATCAAGGATGCGGCACAGGGCTTTTTCCACCTCCGGGTCACGGCTTGCCTGATAAAGCCCGGCGTAACCCTCGAACACATGGAGCAGGGTGTTCATGGTCTTTGCCGCCATGACCCCATTCTCGGAGAGCTTCTCGTTGCTTTCCGGCTTCCAGTCAATGGTAAAGGCCTCCAGATAGCCCTCGCTGTCAGTGCAGTGCTGCTCGATGAGATGAAAGATCTTTTTTGCGTAGGTCAGCGCAACGGGGTCTTTGGTCAGCCGGTAGTAAGCGGAAAGGGCATAGATGGCAAAGCCCTGATTGTAGGTGTGCTTGGTGGTGTCCTGCGGCTTGCCGGTGTAATCGCAACTCCAGTACACACCGCCGTTTGCCTCGTCGTAGCAGTTTTTCAGGAAGAACTGGTAGGCGTGGCGGGCATCCTCGGCAAGGTCTGCCCGGCCGGTGAGCATGGCAGCCTCGGAGAAGAACCACAGAATGCGGCTGTTCAGGATGCAGCCCTTTTCGGCCTGTTTGTCCAGCTTCAGGTCAAAATCCATGTAGCCGTAAAAGCCGCCGTTTTCCTCGTCCCGCAGCCCTTTCCAGAAGGGAATGATGGTTTGCAGCAGCATTTCTTCTGCTGCCTGTTTGATGGAAGACATAATACAGAACTTCCTTTCTGTACAAAGTAAAACCCTCTCGGTCACGGCTTGCGCCGTGCCAGCGCCCGGTAGGGGACGTAAAATCTCTTTTTGCAGAGATGGCGATGCGAAGCATTGACAGAGAGGGTTGCGCTTGACGCTTAGCGGATGCCCACCTCGTGATCGGTGGGGCCTGCGTTATCGTGGGTCTTGATGTAATCCACCACTTCGTCTACGGTGGTGAAGGCCAGACCGACATAGCTGTCGGCGCAGCCATAGTACAGAGCGATGCGGCCGGTGTCGGCATCCTGCAGGGTGGCGCAGGGGAAGCAGACGTTGGGCACGAAGCCGCGCTCCTCATACCACTTTTCCGGGGTCAGCAGGAAGTTGCCGCAGCGGTACAGTACCTTGCTGGGCTCGTCCTTATCCAGAATGGCACCGCCGATGGAGTAGACGAAGCCATTGCAGGTGCCGGTAACGCCGTGGTAGAACAGCAGCCAGCCCTCGCTGGTCTCAATGGGGGCAGCACCGCCGCCGATCTTCACGCTCTCCCACCAGTTGGAGCCCTTGCTCATCACATGGCGGTGACGGCCCCAGAACTCCATATCCGGGCTCTGGCTCAGGAAGATGTCACCAAAGGGTGTGTGGCCGCTGTCAGACGGGCGGCTCAGCAGGGTGTACATGCCGTTGATCTTGCGGGGAAACAGCACGGCGTTGCGGTTGAAGGGGATAAAGGGGTTCTCGATGCGGACAAAGGTCTTGAAGTTGGTGGTCTTGGCGATGCCGATGGACGCACCGTAGAAGTCCTGACACCAGATGATGTAGTAGGTATCCTCCACCTTCACAAGACGGGGATCGTAGGCGTACACCGGCATAAACGGCTCGCCCTTTTCGTTGACGAAGGGGATCTTGTCCTTGTCAAAGTTCCAGTGGATGCCGTCCTCGCTGCGTCCCAGATAGATGTAGGGGATGCCATCGACCTGCTCGCCACGGAACACGCCGATGAACTTGCCCTCGTAGGGCACCACGGCACTGTTGAAGATGCGTGCCACCCCTTCCACAGGGTTGCGGTCGATGATGGGATTCTCGTTGTACCGCCACACAGGGGCGGTAACATCGGCAGGCTTTTCCTGCCAGGGGATGTTGGGCAGTGCATCGCAGAACATTTTTACGTTGCTCATAATATAAACTCCTTTTAACAGAAGGTTGTTGCTCTTTTCTGCCACACTCTCCCGGCTCCTGCACGAGAGCCGGGAGAAGCAGCAGATGATGAAGGAGAAAAAGTGGATCGCAATTTTAGCCTTTCACCGCACCGGCTGCCATGCCGCTGTAGATCTGATCCTGACAGAGCAGAAAGACGATCAGAGCCGGGATGATGGTGATGATGACACCGGCGCAGATGTAGTTGTACTGGTTGCCCATGGGGCCGGAGAACACATACAGCGAGGTGGCGACCACCTGATATTTGGTCTTATCCTGCAAATACAGGTTGGCCATATAGTATTCGTTGTAGGTGGACACGCCCTTCAGGATGGCGCTGGTGACGATGGCAGGTTTGAGCAGGGGAAGCAGGATCTTGAAGAACACACCAAAGTAGGTGCAGCCATCCAGAATGGCGCTTTCGTCCAGCGTGGGGGAAAGGTTCTCGAAGAACTGTAAGAAGATATAGATGGTAATGACATCGGTGCCCATCATCAGGATGATGTAGCCGGGCATGGAGTTGACCAGATGCAGGCTGGTCATGATCTGATACACCGTGACCTGCGAAGCAATGCCGGGAATCAGGGTGGCAATGGTGAACAGGTTGCGGATGAGGCTGTTGCCGGGGAACTTGAAGCGGTTCAGCACATAAGCCAGCATCGCGCTGATCATGATGCTGCCTGCAAGCACACAGATCAGGATGATGAAGCTGTTGAGGAAAGCCTTGCCCATGTTGGCTTTGTTCCATGCCGTGATGAAGTTATCAAAGTTGAGCCAGCTCTGGGGCAGGGTGATGACGTTGGTGTTGGCGTACTCCTCTTCCGTCTTGAAGGCGGTGAAGATGCAGGATACGATGGGCACCAGTGCCACAAAGGCCGAGAAGATCAGCAGCACATACTTACAGAGGTTGATCAGGAGCCGCTTGGTCTTGATCGCAGTGGTTTCGTTCATAGGTTCTGCCTCACTTTCACTGAGCCGAGCCGCCGCTGCGGTTCTCCAGATATTTTTCCACGGCCTTCTGGGCGTAGGTAACGATCATGATGAGCAGCAGCAGCACCACAGCCATAGCCGATGCCAGACCCACCTTCTGGTCAGTATGGGCGATCTTGTCCATGACGACGAAGTAGGTGGAGGTGTTGAAACCGCCGCCGGTGACGACGTAAGGCATCTCGAAGGCGGACAGTGCGCCGGAAACCGAGATGATGAGGTTCAGCACCACGATGGTGCTGATGGACGGCAGGATGATATCCTTGAAGCGGTGCCATGCGTTGGCACCATCGATCTCGGCGGCCTCGTACAGAACGGGATCCACAGAGGCGATAGCACCGATGAACATGACGATGTTCTGGCCGATGTATTTCCAGATGGAACAGGCCACCAGCACGATATTGTTGATGGATTCGTCACGCAGCCAGAACGGGAGGGTATCCACATTGAATCCCACCCAGCTCAGCAGGGTATCCAGCACAAAGCCATGGGTGAAGAAGAACTTGAAGATGAAGCCCACCGAGATGCCGCAGATGAGGCACGGGAAGTACAGCGCACCCCGGAAGAACTTGCTGCCCTTGCACTTGAAGCTCAGGATGGTGGCAAAGAGCAGGGCCAGTGCCATCTGTACCACCGAGCCTGCCATATAGTAAAGGCTCAGGCTCAGTGCATGGAAGCAGTCTTTGCGAGTAAAGACCGAGATGTAGTTCTGGAAGCCCACAAAGGTGCGCCTGCCGATGTACTTCATTTTGAAGAAGCTGAACTCCACCATTTTAAAGAAGGGCAGATAGGTGAACATGAACAGCAGCACCAGCGGAACGAATAGGAACACCAGCGTAACGATGAGCTGCTGCCCGCGCATACTGTGAAAGTATTCGCTGAAGCTCTTGCGCTTTTTAGGCGCGGATACGGTTGCGGAAGATGCCATGTAAAAGACCTCCTTTCACCAAAAGCAGGGCGGACACGGGCCCACCCTGCTTATTTCTTACGATAGAGCGCTTACTGCGGTGCACAAGCATCCACAGCTGCGTCCCATGCGGCGTTCCAGTCGGCCACGATGTCGTCCAGAGTCTCGTCGCCGTTGATGCCAGCCTCCACCACACGCATAACGTGGGTCTGGTCGGCGTTCAGCATCAGCTCAGCCTCCTGCTGCACCTCGGTGGCAAGGTCTGCCAGCTCTGCGGGGGCGGGGGTATCCTCGATCAGGTCGATGCCGTCGAATGCCTTCAGGGTATCGGGGTACTGCTGGCTCTTCAGCACAGGCACGCCGCCCTGATCAAAGGCGAAGTTGGAGCTTTCGGTCAGCCACTTGATGTAGAGCATGGCAGCCAGCTTTTTGTCATCGGTGGTGTTCTTGTTCACGCCGAAGCAGTAGTCAGCGCCTGCGCTGGCGTACTGGGTGCCCTTGACGGTGATGGGGAACGGCATATAGCCGATGTCATCCGCATGGTCGCCTGCGGCCTGCATCTGGACGATGGCCCAGCTGCCCAGCACCATGGCACCGATCTGGCCGTTGTTGATGCGGGGCTTGCAGCCCTCCCAGTCGGTGGTGGTGGGGTCAGCCTCGGTCAGGCCGCGCTTGACAGCCTCGTACAGGATGTAGTACACGGCGTAGGGACCCATATCGTCTGCACCCAGAATGCCCTTCTGGAACGGATCCTTGGTCTGGGGCATGGTAATGTTCATCCAGTCGGGGTCTGCGGTGGCACCGCCGCCGATGTAGGCATCCCATGCGCTCATGGTCCAGCCTGCGGCGTAGTTGGTGTACAGGGGATCGATGGAGGGGTCGTAGTCCTTGATCTTCTGCAGGGCATCCAGGAACTCATCCGGGGTCTTGGGCAAGCTGGTCACGCCGGCAGCCTCGAACACCTTTTTATTATAGACGATGCCCTGTGCATTGCCGGTGGAGGGGATGCCGTACACGGTGCCGTTGTAGGAGCGGTTGGAAGCGAAGTTGTACTCGTTCTCGATGTCGCTCAAAGCGCACAGCGGCTCAAAGTAATCGCCCAGCTCGGTCAGGGGGATGGTGGTGGGGATCATGCACAGATCACCCCAGTCGTTGGAAGTCAGACGGGTGGTCATGTCGTTGGCATAGTCGGTGATGCCCTCGTACTTGATGGTGATGTTGGGATACAGCTTCTGGAATGCGGCAATGTAGCCATCAAAGGTGCCGTCGTCGATCAGGTCGGTACGGTGGCTGATGATCTTCAGATCAGCCTTCAGATCGGTGTTGTCGGTGCCCACGGTCAGCTCGTTATAAGCCTTTGCACCGGCATCAGCTGCGGAACCGGCTGCGCTGCCGGTGGAAGCAGCGGTGCTGGAGCCGGAACCGCCACAGGCGGCCAGAGCAGAAGCAGCTGCCAGAATACCGGAAGCCTTCAGGAAACTACGACGATTGATCTTACGCATAGGGATGTCCTCCTTCTTTTTGTGGAACCCTTTTCCGTTTCGCGAAAGCTAAATTTAGCTTTAATTAGCTAACCGTTATCCTTCGCTTTCTGTGGTTTAAGTATATTCCTTTTGAGATTCACTGTCAATATTACCAAAAAGATTCGGTGTTTTGGTGGCAATTCGGCAATTTTCTTGTGAAAACTGACCCGTAAATCCGGGATACATCACGGATTTTGAACTTAAATAATAATTTAATTAACTTTTTCAAATAAAATTAACTTAAAAATCGCTTAGTCTAAGGCTGATTTTGCACTTTTTAACTGGCTTTTCATTGACGAAACGACTAAAAACTGCTATGCTAACCATAAAGTTAACCGGAACGTTATTTACCTCATTCTAAAATGAAAGAAGAAAGCTGGTCAGGAACATGGCAAAAGCAGTACGCATGGCCGATATCGCGCAGCGGCTGGGCATCAGCACCGTGTCCGTCTCCAAGGGTCTGGCAGGCAAAGAAGGCGTCAGCGCCGAGATGCGGGCAAAGATCCTTGCCGTTGCCGAGGAGATGGGCTATCAGCCCCCTGCCCGGGCGCATACACAGCCCGGCGGCGAGAGCATCGGTATTCTGGTGGCAGATCGTTTTTTCAACGAGAACGCCTTTTATTCCAATCTGTACCGGGCGGTGCTTAAATGCGCCGCCGAGCAGGACATCTCGGTGCTGATGGAGATCGTTCTGCCGCAGGCAGAAAAAAGCTGCAATATGCCCTCCTTCCTTGTAAACCGCAAGGTGGACGGCCTCATCTTTATGGGCGAGATCAGCCGCCGCTACCTTGCCACAGCGGTGCAGACGGGCGTGCCCTTTATGCTGCTGGATTTTTACGATGATGCCATTGCCGCCGACTGCGTGCTCAGCGATAACACCAGCGGCAGCTATATGATGACCGAGCATCTCATCTCCACCGGGCGGCGGAACATCGGTTTTGTGGGCAGTGTGCTGTCCACCAGCTCCATCATGGACCGCTATCTGGGTTATGTCAAAGCCCTGCTCCGCGCCGGGCTGCCCATCCGGGACGACTGGCGGCTGGAGGATCGGGACGACCGAGGGCTCTTTATTCCGTTCACCCTGCCTCACGAGATGCCGGAAGCCTTTGTCTGCAACTGCGACGAGGTGGCGTACAATCTGGTGGAGACCCTCAAGCGCAACGGCTACCGGGTGCCGCAGGATGTGGCAGTGACCGGCTACGATGACTACCGATATTCCACCATCTGCAGCCCCCAGCTGACCAGCTATCGGGTGGACTTGGATGGCATGGCAAAAACGGTGGTGGCGCAGCTGCGCCGCAAAATGGCCCATAAGCCTGCCGTTGCCCCCACGGTCATCGTGCCCGGCGGGTTCGTGCGGAGAGAATCGACCTGAACGACCCCCGATGCCTGCATCAGCCGCGCGGGTCTGCTGTTCTTTTGAGCAAATGCAGCAAGCTGTCTAGTGTGCTTTTCCCAAAAACGTTTTATACTGAGACGAAAAAAGGAAAGCTGGAGGGCAGATCCGATGAAATTTGGCATCATTGACGTGGGCGGCGGCCTGCGGGGCATTTACGGAGCCGGTGTGCTGGACCGCTGCATGGAAGAGGGCGTGCAGTTCGACTGCTGCATCGGCGTGTCGGCCGGAAGCGCCAACATGAGTTCCTATGTGGCAGGGCAGCACGGCCGGAACAAACCGTTCTATCTGGACTACTCCTTCCGCAGGGAGTACATGAGCGTGGGTAATCTGGTGCATAAGCACTCCTATCTGGATCTGGAATATGTCTACGGGGCCCTGAGCAATGCCGACGGTGAAAACCCGCTGGACTACCCCGCCGTGACGGCCAGCCCGGCCGAACTGGTGATCGTGGCCGCCGATGCCTGCACCGGAAAGCCGGTTTACTTCACCAAAGAGGATGTCCACCAGAACGATTACCGCACCCTGATGGCGTCCTGTTGCATCCCGGTGATTGACCGGCCCTACTATATCGACGGTGTTCCCTATTATGACGGCGGACTGGCCGACCCGGTGCCGCTGGAAAAGGCGCTGGCCATGGGCTGCGACCATGTGGCGGTGATCCTCACCAAGCCCATTGCGCCGGAGCAGACCGGCAGCCGGGACAAGAAGCTGGCCCGCCTGCTGCGGCACCGGTACCCGGCGGCCGCGCGGGGGCTGGCCCTGCGGGCCGAGCGCTACAACAAAGCAGTGCGCCGGGCCCTGAAGCTGGAGCAGGCAGGCACCGCCTGCGTCATTGCGCCCGACAGCACCGAGGGTATGGCGACCCTGACCAAGGACAAACAGAGTCTGGATGCCATGTATCACAAGGGCCTGCAGGACGCCGAAAAGCTGGTGCAGTGGTACCGCGCCGCCCGGGCGGAATAACCCCAATCACAGATAAACAAACAAAAACGAGACAGACGTTTTCCCACGCGGGAGCGTCTGTCTCGTTTTTTCGCTTTTTACAGGATCTTTTTCAGGAATCCGGTCAGGACGGCAGCCGCCTGCCGGTGATTTTCTACGCCCGGGTGCTGGCGCGCACCGACTGTCTCCGGGGTCGTTTCGGGCAGTTCCAGCAGATAGGCTCGGCTGTCTCCGGTCGCGGCCTTGTACTGCTCCACGCCCTGTTTTAGCAGCGGCAGGATGCGGCCGCCCAGCATCCCGATGCACCAGACCATCACCGCCTGCGGGTTCTTCTCCCGCACAACCGTCAGGAAGCTTTGCACCCCGTCTGTGACCTTCTGTGCGTCCTCCGGGTGAAAATCACCGTTGGAAAGCAAGCGCAGCTTGTACTCTTTTCCGGTGTCCGGGTCTTTCCATGGGGGGTTATTGAAAGCACTGTCGTCATTTGTGCCGATATTAAAAATCACGGCGTCCGGCTTCCAAGCATCAAAATCATTGGGCTGCTGTGCACCAAGGGCGGCGTTCCGCTCTCCCTGCGCTACGCCGCACACCTGCGTGTAATAGGGCGGCAGCACATGGCGGATATCGTTGTCCCAGCTGGACACGATGCCCCAGCCGCTCTGGGAGATGCAGCGGTATTCTGCGCCCAATGCGTCTGCCGTCATCCGGCCGTAATGATTTTCCGCCGAGAAGAACGCACTTACCCAGTCCTCTTCCTGTACAGCGCCAATCGCGCCCTCACCGCTGGTGATGCTGTTGCCCACAAATTCCAGCCGATATTTCGGCTCCGGCAGGGGCAGAAAATCGCCGCCCGCATATTCCAGCCCGGTGATCTGCAGCAGATGCGCCGGGTCATCGTGCATTGCCTGCACATCCTTCAAAAGACGGATATGCTTTGCCTTACCCGGGGTCATCCCCCGGAACAAACAGACCTTGCTCTGCCCCGGGTTCACCGCAAAGCGTGCGATCCATGCGCCATTCAGCTCTACACTGACCCAAGGCTCCATGACCTCATAATCCGCAAAAAAGTTCACCCACAGTTCGCTGCCGGTAAAGTCCAGCTCAATACCGCTGGCAGTCCAGAACAATGTCAAGGGATCACGGCGCGTATGCCGCCCCAATGCGCGTACCTGCGGCAGTTCTGCCAGAGATTTTTTCTGCAACGCTTCCATATCTGCTTCCTCCTGCGTTTGTTTTGCCCGATAATAACAGATTTTCGCAGAAAGCTCAAGCTAAAATTTTAGGCTAACAAAAGACTAATTTTTACTTTAGGTTTTGATTGAGCTTGTTTTGCCCGGATTTTTCGGTCAGGTTGACCAGCACTTGAAATGCCCGCTTGTACCATCCGCCGAAAATCGCAGGGCATATTGACGGGAACAACAAAAAATCGTTATACTGATTGTGCAATCTGACGCTTGATTTTACGATACAGCGAGGTCTGTCTATGAACTGGAATGAAAAATTTTACGGTGTCAATTTTGCGCCCTTTCCCCACCGGGGAATGCTTGCAGGGGATGCTGCCCGCCGCAGTATGGCGGATATGGCAGAAGCCACCGGAGCGAATTGGGTCATCCTGTCGCCCAGCGGGGTGCAGGCCACGCCTTACAGCGAGGAAATCGACTGGCGAACCGATGCCACCCCAACAGACGAGGAGCTTTGCAATGCCATCCGGTTTGCAAAGCAGCTGGGCTTGCAGGTGGCACTGAAACCTACCGTCAACTGTGCCAATGGGGTCTGGCGGGCACGCATCAGCTTTTTTGACCACGATGTGCCCTGTGAAACGAAATGGAGCGAGTGGTTTGCCAGCTACACGGCATTCCAGACCCACTACGCTGCACTGGCGCAGGCCGAGGGCTGCGGGCTGTTCCTGACCGGCTGTGAAATGACTATGACCGAGCATCGGGAAGCCGAATGGCGTACCCTCATCGCGGCGGTGCGCCAGCAGTATCACGGCCCGGTGAGCTACAACTGCGATAAATACGGCGAGGATCATGTGGCATGGTGGGATGCCGTGGACTGCATCGCATCCAGCGGCTATTATCCGTTGAATGACTGGGAAAATCAGCTGGACCGCATCGAGGCCGTCAGCCAGAAATTCGGAAAGCCTGTCCTTTTCAGTGAGGCCGGCTGCATGAATGTCACCGGCTCCTCTGCGGTGCCCAATAACTGGGAGCTGAAAGGCTCCCGGAACGATCTGGAGCAGGCGGACTGGTACGAAGCCATGTTCCACGCCTGTGCCAAACGTCCGTGGGTGCTGGGTTTTGGCGTTTGGGATTGGCCCGCCGACCCCGGAAAGCCCAGCGCCTATGCCGTCTCCGGGCGTCCTGCCGCAAAAGTCATTCAGAATGCATATCAGGGAGGTATCTTAGAATGAGAGCTGCAAATTATTCACGTCTGAAAAAATTGCTTCGCCGTGCCGCGCAGGGTGAAGAATTGACCATCGGATTTCTGGGTGGCTCCATCACGCAGGGAAGTCTTTCTTCCACACCGGAAACCTGCTACGCCTACCGGGTGTACCAGTGGTTCGTCCGCACCTTCCCGCAGGCAACATTCCACTATGTCAACGGCGGCATCGGCGGCACGGATTCCTTTTATGGTGTTTCCCGTGCTGTCACCGATGTACTGATGTATCAGCCTGATTTTGTTGTGGTGGATTTCAGCGTCAACGATACAAAACGTGCTTTCCGACAGGAAACTTATGAAGGTGTAGTGCGTAAGCTGCTGGGCTGGCCGTCTCGCCCGGCGGTGGTACTGCTGAACAACATTTACTATGATACCGGTCTGACCGCCGAGGACGACCATGTAGCCATCGGTGACCATTACGGTGTGCCTCACGTCAGCATCCGGGACAGCATTTACCGGGAGCTGAAAGCCGGAACCTACACCCGCCCGCAGCTCTCGCCGGACGGCTTGCACCCCAATGATTTCGGGCATGGACTGGTGGCTGGGGAGATCATCAAGCTGCTGGAAAACGTCAATGCACACCGGGAGAAGCCGGAAGCAGAAGCCGTGTTTCCGTCTCCGCTGACCGCCAACGCCTATGAAAACGCCCGGCGGCTGACGATTCGGGAAATTTCGCCCAAGCTGGACGGTTTCCGTGCCGACACTGCCGAGAAAACCGGCCATCTCGACCACTGGAAAAACGGCTGGCTTGGACACAAGCCCGGTGATAAGCTCACCTTTACGGTGGATGCTTCCTGCATTGCGGTGCAGTATCGCAAGACCATTTGTCGCCCTGCGCTGCGGGCACAGCTGGTTCTGGACGGCGACGCCGCCCACCCTGTTCTGCTGGACGGTAACTTTGACGAGGACTGGGGCGACTGCCTGTATTTGCAGCCTATCCTGCACCACGGGGAACATAGAACACACACCGTGGAGTTGACGATTCTGCCGACCGACACGCCCGATGCGACTGAGTTTTATCTGATGGCACTGATCGTTGCGGGGTGATGGTGGTGGTTATCACCGTGATAACCACCACTATTCATATGTATCGACCTAAAAGCCTCTCTGGATATAGTGTCTCACTTTTTCATCTAAAATGTATTGCAAATTCTTATAGAATATGGTATATACATTATACGAAACAATGTTTTGAATGAACGCACTGCCGTTCTATGATGTGTAAAGTGAGGTGCCTGCCATGACTGCCGTGATCTACGCCCGCTATTCCAGTGACAATCAGCGAGAAGAATCCATCGAAGGGCAGATCCGGGAATGCACCGCCTATGCGGAGAAGAACGGTATCACGGTCATCAAGCACTATATTGACCGCGCCCTTTCCGCAAAAACCGATAACCGCCCGGACTTCCAGCAGATGATCAAGGACAGCGAGAAACGGTTGTTTGATATTGTGCTGGTCTGGAAGCTTGACCGTTTTGCCCGAAACCGCTATGATTCGGCCCACTATGAGTACCAGTTGGAACGAAATCATGTCAAGCTGGTATCTGCCACGGAGCCTATCTCTGATAGCCCTGCGGGTATCATGGTCAAGAGTATGCTCACCGGCATGGCTGAATACTACTCGGCAGAACTTTCTGAAAAAGTTGTGCGCGGCATGACTGAGAATGTTCTGAAGGGCAAGTATAACGGCGGCACCGTTCCCATCGGCTTCAAGGTGGATGAGGAGAAGTTCTTTCAAATCGACCCGCTGAAAGCCCCCTTTGTGGTCGAGGTGTTCCAGAAATACGACGATGGTGCGAGCATGAAGGAAATCATGAACTGGCTGAACGACAGCGGCGTGACCACCAATCGCAACCAGAAGTTCACCTACAATAGCGTCTGGAAGCTTCTGTCGAACCGTCGCTATATCGGTGAGAACCGCTTCAAAGACATTGTGATGCCGGACAGCATTCCCTCCATCATAGACAAGGAGCTGTTCGACCGAGTGCAGGCGAAAATCGAGAAGAACCGCCGCGCACCTGCTCACCACAAGGCTGAGGACGATTACCTTCTGACCACCAAGCTGTTCTGCGGAATGTGCGGAGCCATGATGTTCGGCGAGTGCGGTACGAGCCGGAACAAGACGGTGCACCATTATTATAAGTGTGCCAACGCCAAACGCACCAAGACCTGCAAGAAAAAGACCGTCCGCAAGGAGTGGCTGGAAGATCTGGTCGTGGCGGAAACCATGAAGCTGATTCAGGACGATGCCGTGATCGATGCCATCGTTGCCGAGGTGCTGGAACTGCAAGAACAGGAGAACACCACTCTGCCCCTGCTGGAAAAGCAGATGAAAGAAGTGGAGAACAGCATTGAGAATATGCTGAACGCCATCCAAGCGGGTGTGTTGACCAGTTCCACAAAGGCAAGATTGGAAAAGCTGGAAGAACAGCAGAAAGAACTGGAAGTCCGCATTGCCGAGGAGAAAATTGCAAAGCCCCGGCTGAGTGAGAATCAGATCCGTTTCTGGCTGACCCGGCTCCGCAAGCTCGAACCGAACGTGAAAAGCCACCGGGAAACGCTTATCAATACATTCGTGAACGCCGTTTATCTCTATGATGAAAAAGTTTTGATCACATTCAACTACAAAGACGGCACAAAAACCATCACTTTCGATGAAATCGCCGCCAAAGATGCCCCAGAGGGCAATGGTTCGGATTTGGGTTGCTTCGCTCCACCAAAAAACCTCAACGTATAAAAGTACGCTGAGGTTTTTGTATTACTGCAAAGCCAGACTCACTGGGCGGGTGGATTCGAACAGCATCGGCCCGCCGAATAGTCCGGCGGGCAAAAAAGCCCCTGCGGGGCTTTTTTAGATGCGCGGCTCGCGACATCCACCCGCGCCCACCAAAAAACCTCAACGTATGAAAGTACGCTGAGGTTTTTGTATTACTGCAAAGCCAGACTCACTGGGCGGGTGGGTTCAAACAGCATCGGCCCGCCGAATAGTCCGGCGGGCAAAAAAGCCCCTGTGGGGCTTTTTTAGATGCGCGGCTCGCGACATCCACCCGCGCCCACCAAAAAACCTCAACGTATGAAAGTACGCTGAGGTTTTTGTATTACTGCAAAGCCAGACTCACTGGGCGGGTGGATTCGAACAGCTGCGGCACCGTTCAGCGGGACGATCTCCAGCAGTGCAAGGATCAGCAGAACAATAAGAACCATAGTGTACCGTGCATCATAATATTTTGCAACAGTATTCAGGTTGGTACTCTGTGCATTGATTTTTTAAATTTTTCTTCAAAAAAATCATTGACAACGCTTTCTGTGCATGATAAAATCACATTTGATTTTGAGAGACAAAGCATGGCAGAGTCTTTTCAAAGCAATTTACCATGGACCGCCCAGCGGGGCTAAGGCCATACGGACAGCCGGGTCCACTGCCGACCGGCGGCACAGCCGCCATTATTGATTGAGTGTAGCAGCTCAAATTTTATAAGTTGGTTCCTTTACAACCATGAAATTGCGCAGTCAGTGTGCAGACTTGTGAAACGGTCAATAAAGAGCAGTAAAAGCAGAATTGCTATATAGACTCTCATAATCCCGTCTTTTTTGAATCATGCGAAGCGGCCTTTGTACTCTGGTGTTTCTTCCGGGGGTCTTTGGCAGCGCATTCAAATGCTTTTCAAAGCGCAAGTCTGCACTTTTTGTGCGGTACTTGCGCTTTTTTGTTTGCATCGGGATCAGGGACGGAGGAAAAACATGAGTGAGAACCGAACACGGTTCCGGCTGAACCAGAACCGTGCGCCCATCTATGAAGCGCTGGAACAGTTCCGCAAAATGCGGGTGGTGCCCTTTGATGTGCCCGGCCACAAGCGAGGCCGCGGCAACCCGGAGCTGACCGCCTTTCTGGGCCAGCAGTGCGTGGGCGTGGATGTGAATAGCATGAAGCCGCTGGATAATCTCTGCCACCCGGTATCGGTCATCCGGGAAGCAGAGGAGCTGGCCGCAGATGCCTTTGGCGCTGCCCACGCGTTCCTCATGGTGGGCGGCACCACCAGCAGTGTGCAGAGCATGGTGCTTACCGCCTGCAAGCGCGGCGATGAGATCATTCTGCCCCGCAATGTGCACCGCAGTGTGCTGAACGCACTGGTACTGTGCGGCGCAGTGCCGGTGTATGTGAACCCCGAGGTGGACAAGCGCCTTGGCATCTCGCTGGGCATGAAGCGGGAACAGGTGGAAAAGGCCATTAAAGAGCATCCGAATGCTGTGGCTGTGCTGGTGAATAACCCCACCTACTACGGCATCTGCTCTGACCTGCGCGCCATCGTAAAAATGGCCCACGATGCCGGGATGCTCTGCCTTGCAGACGAAGCCCACGGCACCCACTTCTACTTTGGCGGCGGCCTGCCGGTGTCTGCCATGGCGGCAGGGGCTGATATGGCATCCGTCTCCATGCACAAGAGCGGCGGCAGTTTAACGCAGTCCAGCCTGCTGCTCATCGGCCCCAATGTGCACCCGGGCTATGTGCGGCAGATCATCAACCTGACCCAGACCACCTCCGGCAGCTACCTGCTCATGTCCAGTCTGGATATCTCCCGCCGCAACCTTGCGCAGCGCGGGCGGCAGGTATTCCACCAAGTGGCCGACATGGCCGAGTATGCCCGAGAGGAGATCAACGCCGTGGGCGGCTACTACGCCTTTGGCAAGGAGCTGTGCAACGGCGACTCCGTTTTTGACTTTGATACCACCAAGCTCAGCGTCCACACGCTGGATATCGGCCTTGCAGGCATTGAGGTGTACGACATCCTGCGCGATGAGTACGACATCCAGATCGAGTTCGGCGACATTGGCAACATCCTTGCCTATCTTTCCATCGGCGACCGCCCGCAGGAGGTGGAGCGTCTGGTCAGCGCGCTGGCCGAGATCAAGCGCCGCTACCAGACCGACGGCTCCGGCCTGCTGAGCCAGGAATACATCGACCCTGTTGTGGCTGCCAGCCCGCAGGAAGCGTTCTATGCGCCCAAAAAGAGCCTGCCGCTCCGGGAGACCGAGGGCATGGTGTGCAGCGAGTTCGTCATGTGCTACCCGCCGGGCATTCCCATTCTGGCCCCGGGCGAGCGCATCACCAAGGAAATTTTGAACTACATCGAGTACGCCAAGGCCAAGGGCTGCAGCATGACCGGCCCCGAGGACCCGGACATCGAGCGGCTGAACGTTCTGGCATAAGGAGGGAATGCAGATGGAATTTTGGTTTTCTGAGTTTCACACCCCGGACGTGAAGCACAGCATCCGGGTGAACAAACAGCTCTACTCCAAGCAGAGCGATTACCAGCGCATCGATATTTTTGAAACGCCGGAGTTTGGCCGGGTGCTCACATTGGACGGCAATGTGATGCTGACAGAGCGCGACGAATTCATCTATGACGAGATGATCGTGCATGTGCCCATGGCGGTGCACAAGCAGGCAAAAGACATCCTTGTCATCGGTGCCGGTGACGGCGGCGTGGTGCGGGAGCTGACCCGCTACGACCGGGTGGAGCGCATCGACCTTGTGGAGATGGACCCGCAGGTGGTGGAAGCCTGCCGCGCCTTCCTGCCCAGCAACGCCTGCCGTATGGATGACCGCCGGGTGCACATCTATTTTGAGAACGCCCTCAAGTATATCCGCCGCTGCGAGGAGGAGTACGACCTCATCATCGTGGACTCCTCCGATCCCTTCGGCCCATCCGAGGGTCTGTTCACCCGCGAGTTCTACGGCAGCTGCTTCAATGCCCTGAAAGCGGACGGCATCATGGTGAACCAGCAGGGCAGCCCTTTCTATGCCGAGGATGCCAGCGCCATGCAGCGCAGCCACAAGCGCATTGCGTCCACCTTTCCCATCAGCCGAGTGTATCAGGCACACATTCCCACCTTTGCGGCCGGGTACTGGCTGTTCGGCTTTGCCAGCAAAAAGTATCATCCCATCGATGATCTGGATGCAGACGCATGGAAGGCGCTGAACATGCGCACCCGCTATTACACCGCCCGGCTGCATGTCGGCGCATTTTACCTGCCGGCATTCCTTGAGGAAATGCTGCGGGAAGTGGAGGAACACTGATGCAACCCAACATTGAAAACTTCATCGGCTGTGACAGCAGCTACCGCGCCGCCAGCATCGTGCTGTACGGTGCGCCCTACGATTCCACCACCAGCTACCGCCCGGGCGCACGGTTCGGCCCGGCGGCCATCCGACACGAAAGCTATGGTCTGGAGACCTACAGCCCCTACCAGAATGCCGACCTGACCGATTTTGACATCTTCGACAGCGGCGATCTGGAGCTGTGCTTCGGCTCCAGCGAGAGCGCCCTTGCGGACATCGAAGCCCGCGCAGAGGAGATCCTGCAGGACGGCAAGTTCCCGTTGCTGCTGGGCGGTGAACATCTGGTGACGCTGGGTGCCGTGCGGGCTGCTGTGAAGAAATATCCGGATCTGCACATCGTGCACTTTGATGCCCACGCCGACCTGCGGGACGACTACCTTGGTGCAAAGCTGAGCCACGCCTGCGTGCTGCGCCGCTGCCATGAGCTGGTGGGCGACGGCTGCATCCATCAGTTCTGCATCCGCAGCGGCGACCGCGCCGAGTTCGAGTTTGCAGCCCAGCACACCGAGATGCACAAATTCGATTTTACCGGCCTTGCCGAGCTGACGGAACAGCTGTGCGAGAGCAAGGTGCCCGTCTACCTGACCATCGACCTCGACTGTCTGGACCCCTCCTGCTTCCCCGGCACCGGCACGCCCGAAGCCGGCGGCGTGAGCTTTTTGCAGCTGCTGGATGCCATCCGCACCGTGACGAAAGCCAACATCGTAGCCGCAGACCTCAACGAGCTGGCTCCCACGCTGGATACCACCGGCGTTTCCACCGCCACCGCCTGCAAGGTGCTGCGCGAAACGCTGATCGCGCTGGACAAGGGCTGGCCCGGCTTTCAGGTCTGACCGAATTTGCACACATTGACATAAAGGAGAAAAATCATGAGCAAAGTTCTGATCATCGGCTGCGGCGGCGTGGCCTCCGTTGCCATCCACAAGTGCTGTCAGGTACCCGAGGTGTTCACCGAGATCTGCATCGCCAGCCGTACCAAGTCCAAGTGCGACAAGCTGGCTGCAGAACTGGCCCCCAAAACCGCTACCAAGATCACCACCGCACAGGTGGATGCCGACAAGGTGGACGAAGTGATCGCCCTCATCAAGGCTTATCAGCCCGACCTCGTGATGAACATTGCCCTGCCCTATCAGGACCTGACCATCATGGATGCCTGCCTTGCCTGCGGCGTAAACTATATGGACACTGCCAACTACGAGCCGGAGAACACCGACGATCCGGAGTGGCGTGCCATCTACGAGAAGCGCTGCAAGGAAGCAGGCTTCTCCGCCTACTTTGATTACAGCTGGCAGTGGGCCTACGCAAAGAAGTTTGAGGAAGCCGGCCTGACCGCCCTGCTGGGCAGCGGCTTCGACCCGGGCGTGACCCAGGCTTACTGCGCCTACGCCAAAAAGCACGAGTTCGACACCATTGACACCATTGATATTCTGGACTGCAACGGCGGCGACCACGGCTATGCCTTTGCCACCAACTTTAACCCGGAGATCAACCTGCGCGAGGTGTCCGCTCCCGGCAGCTACTGGGAGAATGGCCACTGGGTGGAGATCCCGGCTATGAGCATCAAGCGGGAATACAACTTCGATCAGGTGGGCGACAAGGATATGTACCTGCTGCACCACGAGGAGATCGAGTCCCTTGCCAAGAACATCCCGGAGGCAAAGCGCATCCGCTTCTTCATGACCTTTGGCCAGAGCTATCTCGACCACATGCGCTGTCTGGAGGATGTGGGCATGCTGTCCACCACCCCGGTCAACTTCAACGGGCAGGAGATCGTGCCCATCCAGTTCCTCAAGGCTCTGCTGCCGGACCCCGCCAGCCTTGGCCCCCGCACCAAGGGCAAGACCAACATCGGCTGCATCTTCACCGGCAAGAAGGACGGCAAGGAAAAGACCTACTACATCTACAACGTCTGCGACCATCAGGAGTGCTACAAGGAGGTGGGCAGTCAGGCCATCAGCTACACCACCGGCGTGCCTGCCATGTGTGGCGCACTGATGCTGCTCACCGGCAAGTGGACCACCAAGGGCGTGCACACTGTGGAAGAGTTTGATCCGGACCCGTATCTGGACGCTCTGGACAAGTACGGCCTGCCCCGTTCCGAGAGCCACAGCCCGGCGCTGGTGGACTGATGCGGCTGGCCGATACCCGCCCGCCCTTTGCGGGCCTTGCAAACCTTTCTTGGGAAGCGCTTGCCTCTCTGCCCACCCCCTGCTACCTGCTGGACGAAGGGCAGCTGCGCCGCAACGGCGAACTTCTGCTGGGGGTGCAGCAGCGCACCGGCTGCAAAATTCTGCTGGCGCAGAAGGCTTTTTCCAACTTTAATGTTTACCCGGTGCTGGCTCCTTATCTGGCGGGCACCGAGGCCAGCGGCCTGTACGAGAGCCGCCTTGGCAAAGAAGAGCTGCCGGAAAAAGAGAACCATGTGTTCTGCGCGGCCTACCGGACAGACGAGTTCGCGGAGCTGCTGCAGTACGCCGACCACATCGTGTTCAATTCGCCCAGCCAGCTGGCAAAGTTCGGCCCGGCAGCAAAGGCGGCGGGCAAGAGCGTGGGCCTGCGGCTGAACCCGGAGTGCTCCACGCAGGAAGGCCATGCAATTTACGACCCCTGCGCCCCGGGCAGCCGCCTTGGCACCACCCGCGCCCAGTGGGATGCCGCCGTGCAGGCAGACCCGGCCCTGCCCGAATTACTGGACGGACTGCACTTCCACACCCTGTGCGAGCAGGATGCCGATGCACTGGCCCTGACGCTGGCGGCGGTGGAAGCAAAGTTCGGGGGTCTTCTGCCCCGGATGAAGTGGCTCAACTTTGGCGGCGGGCACCATATCACCCGCCCCGGCTACCGCCTTGCCACGCTGGAACAGTGCATTACCGAAACACAGAAAAAGTACGGCGTGCAGGTGTATCTGGAGCCGGGCGAAGCATGGGCGCTGAACGCCGGGTATCTTGTTACCACTGTGCTGGATACTTTGCAAAATGGCGAGACGAGCCTTGCCATTCTGGACATGTCTGCGGCCTGCCACACCCCGGATGTGATCGAGATGCCCTACCGCCCGCCGCTGCTGGATGCCGGGGACCCCGGCGAAAAGCCGTACCTCATCCGCCTTGGCGGCCCCACCTGCCTTGCCGGGGATGTGGTGGGCGACTACAGCTTTTCCTCCCCGCTCACCGAGGGGCAAAGGCTCATTTTCGGCGATATGGCCATCTACACCACCTGCAAGAACAACACCTTCAACGGGATGCCGCTGCCGCCCATCTGGGCAATGGACGAAAACGGCACCTGCCGGGAGCTGGTGAAGTTCGGCTACAGCGATTTCAAGATGCGGCTGGGACGTGCAGCGGATTGAAGTATGGCCCTTACGGCAAATCTGTATTCATTTAAAAGACAGTCTGTATCAAAACCGCCCAAAATGCACGCTGTTCAAGTACAGTTTCTTTTTATCATCTGACGAAAATTTAAAAAAATTCAAATTCAGCCTAGACAAGTTCCTTTTCATGTGCTAAAACAATGCTAAGAAACCCGCAACGATGCAGGATCTGAGGATCACTGCGCCGTTGCGGGTTTTTCTTGTTTTATCTGGGAAAGTGTTAAGAAATAATAGAGGAGGCAATTCTTATGAAAGCATTCATTTCGCGTCGTGATTTCCTGAAAGCGGCAGGCATCACCGCCGCAGCAGCAGCTTTGGCAGGCTGCTCTTCTTCTGGCGGTTCCGCAAGCGGCTCTTCTGCAGGCGGAAAGACCATTAAAATCGGCGTGTTTGAACCGGCTTCCGGTGATAACGGCGCAGGCGGCAAGCAGGAAGTGCTGGGTGTCGAGTATGCCAACAGCCTTGCTCCCACCGTGGAGATCGGCGGTGAGACCTATAACGTGGAGCTGGTGGAAGTGGATAACCAGTCCAGCACCGATAAGGCCGTGACCGCTGCACAGGAGCTGGTCTCCAAAAAAGTCTCCATCGTGCTGGGCAGCTACGGCTCCGGTGTTTCCATTGCAGCCGCTCCCACCTTCCAGTCCGCTTCCATCCCGGCCATTGGCTGCTCCTGCACCAACCCCGCCGTGACTGAGGCCAACCCCTACTACTTCCGTGTCTGCTTCCTTGACCCGTTCCAGGGCTCGGTCATGGCAAACTTTGCAAAGGATGAATTCAGTGCTGCCAACGCCTACGTGCTGAGCATGCTGGGCGAGGACTACGGCTCCGGTCTGGCCACCTACTTCGTCAACGCTTTTGAGGATCTGGGCGGCACTGTTACCAGCGAGCAGTTCCCCGAGGGCACCTCGGACTTCTCCGCCTACATCCAGAACGCCATCAACGCCGGTGCAGATGTGATCTTTGCTCCCTGCGCTACCACCTACGCAGCCCAGATCATCACACAGGCTGCTTCTGCAGGCTTTGACAAACCCATTACCGCAGGCGACACATGGGAGTCCAGCGTTATTCTGGATGCCCAGAAGGGCACCAGCGTGCAGGTGTATTGCTCCACCTTCTTTGACGAGAACGATGATTCCGGCGCAGCCAAGGAGTTCGTGACCGGCTTTAAGGAGTGGCTGAACGCCGACAGCCAGAAGCTGACCAACAACGGCGGCAATGACATCGTGGCAGCTGTTTCTGCACTGGGCTACGACGGCTACATGGTGGCTCTGGAAGCCATCAAGGCAGCAGGCAGCACCGACGGCACCGCCATCCGCGATGCTCTGTACGGCGTAAACTACGACGGCGTGACCGGCAACATCACCTTTGACCAGACCACCGGTGATGCCAACAAGGATATGGCTTACATCAAGAAAGCTGCCGACGGCGCATTTGAGTTCGTCAAGACTCAGAGCGTGGAAGGCTGATAAAACCTGTAAACTCCTTCAGTCAACGCCTGACGGCGTTGCCAGCTCCCTCATTGAGGGAGCCTTTTTGTAGCTTTCCGGCAGGTTTGGCCCTCTGGGAGGGGGCTGTCACCGGAGGTGACTGGAGGAGTTTATTTTATTAAAAGTTGTAAGAAATGGAGGGTCCCCCTTATGGCTGCAAAGTTTCTGCCCTATTTGCTGGCAGGTATCTCGGTGGGCGGCCAGTATGCATTGATCGCCATTGGCTACACGATGGTGTACGGCATCCTGCGCCTGATCAACTTTGCCCACGGCGATATCTTTACCGTAGCCGGTTTTCTGATGGTGTACGCTACTGCTTCCCTTCCGCTGACCATTTCCATCCCGCTGGTGGTGGTGGCAACGGTACTGCTGGGCATCGCAGTGGAAAAGATCGCCTACAAGCCCCTGCGCACTGCGCCGCGCATGTCGGTAATGATCTCCGCGATCGGTATGTCCTACCTTTTGCAGAACTCGATGTGGTATGTCACCGGCGGTCTGGCCAAGCAGTACCCTGCCCTGCCGTGGATCAGCGACACCGTCACGGTGCTGGGCTGCCAGACCAAGCGGGTGACGGTGGTAACGCCATTCCTCGTCATTGTGCTGGTGGCAGCACTTGTTACCCTGATCCAGAAGACCAAGATCGGCATGGCCATGCGCGCCGCTTCCCGCGATTTTGAGACCGCCCAGCTGATGGGCATCAAGATCAACAATGTCATCTCCTTTACCTTTGCGGTGGGCAGCTTTCTTGCGGCCATCGGCTCCATGATGTATTTTTCCAACTACACGGCAGTCACCCCCACTGTGGGTGCCATGCCCGGCCTGAAAGCCTTTGTGGCTGCGGTGTTCGGCGGCATCGGCTCCATTCCCGGTGCGGTGATCGGCGGCTTCATCATCGGCATCTGCGAGAGCCTTATTAAAGGTGCAGGCGCTACCACCTTCAGTGATGCGTTCACCTTTGCACTGCTGATCGTGGTGCTGGCCGTCAAGCCTACCGGCCTGTTCAGTGAAAACCTGACCGAGAAAGTGTGATGACCATGAAACAAGAGAAAAAACGCATCTATCTCCGGGCCGCACTGGCGCTGGCCGCTCTGCTGGTGGTGCTGCTGGCACTGGATAACCTGAGCTTTGTGCCCTCCATGCTGCTCACCGTGCTGCGCAAGGGTGCCATCTATGCACTGGTGGCTGTCTCCATGAACCTGCTGAACGGCTTTACCGGCCTGTTCAGTCTGGGTCAGGCAGGTTTTATGCTGCTGGGTGCCTACACCTACGCCATCCTCACCATTCCCGCCGCTTCGCAGAAGTCCATCTATCAGCGCTATGCAAACGGCGGCATCGGCTTCTCCATCCCGGAACTGCTCTCCAAACCTCTGGGCGGCTTCGGCCTGCTGCTGGGTGTTGTGTTCTGCCTGATCCTGGCCGGTTTTATCGCAGCGCTGTTCGCCTTCCTCATCGGCCTGCCGGTGCTGAAGCTCAAGAGCGACTATCTTGCCATTGCTACACTGGGCTTTGCCGAGATCATCCGTGCCGCCGTGGTTTACGAGGGCTTTGGCCCGCTGACCAACGGCTCCAACCTTCTGTACGGCTTTACCAGCTTTGCCAGCTTCAACCTTTCACTGGGCAGTGTAACTCTGCATCTGGAAACCGTGATGCCCTTCCTCTTCTCCGGCATCTGCATCGCCATCATTCTGCTGCTCATCAACTCCACCTATGGCCGTGCCTTCAAAGCCATCCGTGATGACGAGATCGCTGCCGAAGCCATGGGCATCAACCTTGCCAGCCACAAGCGCATGAGCTTTATCATCAGCAGCTTCTTTGCCGGTATCTCCGGCGCAATGCTTGCCATGTATCAGGCCAGCGTGCAGGCCACCACCTTCAAATCCAGCATGACCTACGAGATCCTGCTGATCGTGGTCATTGGCGGCATTGGCTCGGTGTCCGGTTCCATCATCGCGTCCTTCCTGTTCATCGCCAGCTCCGAGTGGCTGCTGCGCTTCCTCGACAACGAGACCTGGATCGGCGGCTTCCGTGTGCCGCTGCTGCGTTCCGGCTTCCGCATGGTGGTGTTCAGCATCATCATTATGGCGGTGGTGCTGTTCTTCCGCAAGGGCATCATGGGCGACCGTGAATTGTTCCAGAAAAAGCCCGCATCCACTGCAAAAACTGCCAAAAAGGAGGCGCGTTCCAAATGAGTGAAAACGTATTGACCATTGAAAACGCCACGATGCAGTTTGGCGGCGTGGTGGCTGTGGATAATCTGAACCTGAAGGTGGATAAAGATCAGATCGTCTCCCTCATCGGCCCCAACGGTGCTGGCAAGACCACCGCGTTCAACGTTGTCACCGGCGTGTATGCGCCCACCAACGGCGCGGTGTGGTTCGAGGGACGCAAGATCATTGAGAACACGCCCCACGGCAAGATGAAAAAGCTCTATAAGGGCCAGAACGCGAGCAAGTATTCCCACATGATCGCCCCCACGCCCGATAAGATCACCCAGATGGGTATTGCCCGCACCTTCCAGAATATCCGTCTATGGAAGAGCCAGACCGTGTTTGAGAACGTGCTCATCGCCAAGCACTGCCGCCGCTCGGCCAACCTGCTGAGCGCTACCTTCCGGCTGAATGCAGACGAGGAAAAGCGCCAGCGCGAGGAGTGCGAAAACCTGCTGCATATGCTGGGACTTGAGGATGTGCGCAATGAACTGGCTACTGGCCTGCCCTACGGCCTGCAGCGCCGGGTGGAGATCGCGCGCGCCCTTGCCACCGAGCCGAAGCTGCTGCTGCTGGATGAGCCTGCTGCCGGTATGAACCCGCAGGAGACCGAAGAACTGACCGCCTTTATTGACCGTATCCGCACTGATTTCAGACTGACCGTGTTCATGATCGAGCACCACATGGATCTGGTGATGGATATTTCCGACCGGGTCTATGTGCTGGACTTTGGCCGCTTGATCGCCGAGGGTACGCCCGCCGAGGTGCAGAACGACCCGCGGGTGATCGACGCTTATCTGGGGGTGGACGAAGATGCTTGAGATCAAGGATTTACATGTTTCCTATGGCGGCATTCAGGCCTTGCGCGGTGTGTCGCTGAACGTGCCGGACGGCAAGATCGTTACCCTGATCGGTGCCAACGGCGCAGGCAAGTCCACCCTGATGCGCACCATTTCCGGCCTTGTAAAGGCACAGAGCGGCTCCATTTTGTGGAACGGGCAGGAACTGCTGGGCAAGCCCATCGACCAGATCGTGGCCAGCGGCATTGCCATGTCGCCGGAGGGCCGCCGGGTGTTTGCCGACCTGACTGTGCTGGAAAATCTGAAGATCGGCGCATACCTGCGCAAGGATAAGGCCGAAACCGAAAAAGACCTTGAGTGGGTGTACAGTCTGTTCCCCCGCCTGAAGGAGCGCAGCTGGCAGAGCGCCGGCACCCTTTCCGGCGGCGAGCAGCAGATGCTGGCCGTGGGCCGCGCCCTGATGAGCAAGCCGAAGCTGCTCATGCTGGACGAGCCAAGCCTTGGCCTTGCGCCCATCGTGGTGCGGGAGATTTTTGATATCATCCGCACCGTGAACCAGCAGGGCATCACCGTGCTGCTGAACGAACAGAACGCCAACATGGCCCTGAAGGTGGCCGATTACGCCTATGTGCTGGAGACCGGCACCCTGACCCTTTCCGGCACGGGTGCTGAACTGCTGACCAATGAACAGGTCAAAGCCGCATACCTCGGCAAAAAGCGCGTTGACCGCACCTGAAACTTTATAAGAACCGCTAACGGCAGAGAGGGGCTGCTGCAAAACAGCTCCATGAAAAAATAACGCATAAAAATGCCTCAGTATGGCAGGCAGAGCAGGCTCATCATGCAAACAACGAAAAACAGGAAGTTCCCTCCGGTGGGGAACTCCCTGCTGTACATATCGCTATCGCATGTGGCTTTTGGCAGGGTGCGTCCGCAGGGCGCACCCTGTTTTTTTTACTATGCTTCATCGTTTTCCACACGAAGCATCCGGTATCCGACACCAACATGGGTCTGGATCAAATGCGGCGCATCCGGGTATCGTTCCAATTTTTTGCGCAGGGATGCCATATAAACACGCAAGGAAGCAATGTCATTTTCCTGCGTGCTTCCCCATATTTGCTGTGTGATGGATGTATGCGTCAGCACCTTGCCCACATTATGCGCCAGCACACACAGCAGTTTGTACTCGATGGGGGTCAGATGCAATTCATTCTCACCCAGCCAGACGCACCCGGCCGAGAAGTCGATCTTCAAAGGACCATTGACAAAAACCGGACTGTTTATACCGTCAGAAGCCAGCAGATTCAATCGGCGCTGCGTTACACGCAGTCTTGCCAGCAGCTCGTCCACGGAAAACGGCTTTGTCAGATAATCGTCTGCGCCGTTGTCCAGTGCTTCGATCTTATCAGAATCTTCGCTCCGGGCACTCAGGACAATGATGGGCAGGTTCGACCATGTGCGGACGCTGCGGATGACCTCGATGCCATCTATATCGGGCAGCCCAAGATCCAGCAGCATGATGTCCGGATTGTGGCTGGTGGCCATCATGATCGCCGTTTCCCCATTGGAAGCAGTCAGATATTTATAGCCGTGGGTCTTCAGGGTCGTTGTGATCAGACACCGTACAGGAACATCATCCTCTACGACCAGAATGGACGGCTTATTCATGAATGTTCACCTCGCTTTGCGGCAATGCAAAGGAAAAGACACTGCCATTGGGAATGTTGTCACGCAGGGTCAATGTTCCGCCGTGAGCCGTCAAGATTGCACGGCAGAGGGGCAAGCCCAAGCCAAGGCTGCGGTGGCTGTCTGCGATGCGGCTCTGCCCGGTATAAAACATCTCGAACACCTGTGCTTTTGCGCGATCCGGAATGCCGGGGCTGTTATCTGCCACTTCCACTACGACCTGATGGTCTTTCCGGTAAGCCGAAATCTGAATGACCGAGCCAACGGGGGTGTATTTGATGGCGTTATCCACCAGATTGACAACGACCTGCATGATCAGCCGTGCATCCACATTGACCAGAAGGATCTCGTCCCCATACTGTGTTGTGATGGTGTGTTCGCAGCTTTTCCGGTTGACATGGTGCAGTGCTTCTTCGATCATTTCGTCCATCAGCTGCGGCGAGATCTGCAGATTCATCCGCCCATCTTCAATGCGGGTGATGGAAAGCAGATTTTCCACCAGACCGATCAGCCATTGCGCATCGTCAAAAATATCGGTGCAGATCTTGTTCCGGGTCTCTGTATCCAGCGTTTCTCCGTTGGAAAGCAGATTGCTGGCATTGCCGGAAATGGAGGTCAGCGGGGTGCGCAGGTCATGGGAGATCGTGCGCAGCAGGTTTGCCCGCAGCTCTTCATTTTTTGCCTGCACGGTTGCCTGCTCTTTTTCCAGCGCATTTCTGCGGTTTTCGATGGCCAGCGCACCTTCGCCCAGAATGGAAAGCAGCACACTGTTTTCAAAGGCATCCAGCGGTTTTTCGGACAGATCGATCCCGATCACTCCAAACACGCCGCCTCCGGTCCGAAGTGCAAGATAAAGTCCCTTTGCATCCGGGTAGCTATCCGTGCCTGCACCGGAACGCTTTTTGTTGGCAAACGTCCAGTTTGCTGCATCCCGTTCTTCCGGTGCAGAAAAGATGTTTTGCGCCGTTTCCCCGTCAACTCCAAAAACCTGTTCTGCCCCAAGACCTCCATTTTGTTCCAGGTAGACGATCAGGCTCCGGTTCAGCAGCTTCATCAGCTGGGATGCCGTCAGTGAAAAGATTTCTTCTTCACTTTTGGCTTTCTGTAAAAGCTGATTCGTATCAAATAGTACTTTTGTCCGGAATGCTGCCTGCGCAGACATTTTTGCATGGTCTTTCAACCGTGTCGTCAACGTACAGGTAATAATTGCGGAGGTCAGCATCAGGGCAAACGTAACCTGATAACCGGGGTCATACGCATGGAATGTCAGGTATGGCTCGGTCAGGAAGAAATTGTACAATGCTACACTGGCAACGGACCCCAGCACACCGCAGGTGTAACCGCTGGTACACAATGCGGTGAACAGCATCCCCAGCATATAGAGCATAATAATGTTATAACGCGCAAAGTCCAGCTGCAGGAAAAAGAAGCCGATGAGCGTGATACAGCTCAGGATGCCTGCGGTAATCAGCAGATCACGGACAGACGGCAGAAGCGGACGGGTGAACAGCTTCCGTCCTGAACCGTAGCCGTTCTCTGCAGAAGCATCCGGGATGATGTAAATATCCAGATTAGGCGCAGTCATCGTCAATTTTTCAGTCAGTGACGGTCCACTCCAGAAATGGCGGCGATGTACGCTGGAGCTCCCCAGTACGATTTTTGTAATGCCGGAGATGCGGGCAAACTCTGCGATCTGCTGCGGAATGTCATCCCCGTAGATCGTAGAAATGTCGGCACCTGCCTGTTCTGCCATACGAATGTGCTGCTGCAAACGCCGACGATCTTCTTGTCCCATCTGATCCGAATCCGGCGTCCGGACATACAGAGCTGTAAAGGTCCCTCCAAACGCCTTTGCCATCGTTGCTGCCGTCCGCACGATCTTTGCATTGGAGGGAGAGGACGACAGACACGCCAGAATATGTTCAGTGGGTGGGTCGTTCTGATTCATAAAAATCACCTGCCTTGCCCACAGTATAGCACAATTTGATGGTCACGACCACCAGCCGCGTCTTTTTCCTTCCTGTTGAAGGATCTCCTTCCGCATGTGATCCAGCGCATCTGCTGCCCAAAAACCACTCAACATAACTCCAAGAACCATCAGTAACAAAACGACATCCATATGATCCGTCCTATCTTTTCAGAGCCGGAAACACTTCTGGATCGATGCGTATTTTCCCAAAACCAGCATGCTTTCATCCCGGCACAGCTGCGTATCCGGCGTAATGCTCATATCGAGCTTCCCGTCTTTTTTCAGCGCAAGAATGTTGATGTTATACTTTTTTCGGATATTGATCTCACCGATCGTGCGATTCATCCATTCCGGCGGAATGGTCACTTCCATGATGGCGTGGTCGTCCTGCAGCTCGATATAATCCAGAATGTGTTCGGAGCTGTATCGGATCGCCGCCCACTTTGCCAGCTGCTTTTCCGGGTAGACCACTTCATCCGCACCGTTGCGCAGCAGGAACTTGGCTTGTACATCCCGCTCTGCACGCGAGACCACAAGCTTTGCGCCCAGCTCCTTGAGCAGTGATGTTGTTTCCAACGAGCTTTGAAAATTGCCGCCGATGGTTACGATACACACATCAAAATTGCCAACACCAAGGGAGCGCAGAAAGTATTCGCTGGTGCTGTCACCGATCTGTGCATTCGTCACATAGGAAAGCACGGCGTTCACACGGTCTTCGTTGCTGTCGATTGCCATGACCTGATGACCCAGCTCATTCAGTTCCTGCGCAATATGGCGGCCAAAACGGCCAAGCCCAATCAAAAGAATCGATTTCATACTTGTCTCCTTTATCCGATTGCGATCTTCTCCTGCGGCAGACGAGAGTGGGCAGGGCTGCTGCCAAATGCCGCATAGATCAACGTCAATCCGCCAACACGTCCCAAAAACATCAGTGCGATCAGCACCCCCTGCGAAAGGATGCCCAACTGCGGCGTGATACCCAATGTCAGACCCACCGTTGCCACAGCCGAAGCAGTCTCATACAGACAGACTGACATCGGCAGCTGCTCGGCCGCAGCAATGACAAAGGCTCCGAGGAAGAACAGCGTCAAATACATCCCTGCGATCGTGGCAGCATTCTTGACCGCAGAACCATCTATGCGCCGCCCGAAAAATTCGGCATCTTCTCTGCGGCGGAAGGTCGCCCACATATTGGCCAGCAGAACGGCAAATGTTGTGGTTTTCATGCCGCCTGCCGTAGAGCCGGGCGAACCGCCCAACAGCATCAGAACCACCATCAATGCCTGTGAAGTGCTGCCCATCGCAGCAAGATCAGCAGTGTTAAAACCGGCAGTACGGGGGGTAACGGATTGAAACATCGACAATAAAATGCGCTGCCGGGCAGAGCCTGCCGTGAACTCGAAGCAATAAAAGTACAGCGTCGGCAGTACCAGAAGAAATGCCGTTGTGACAAGGATCACCTTGCTCTGCATCCGATAACGGTGAAAATCAAGGCGATATGTACAAATGTCCTCCCATGTCAGAAAGCCAAGGCCGCCAAAGACGATCAGGGCCGCAATCACTGTGGTAAGCAATGGGTCACCTGCATACCGTGTCAGCGAAACAAATTTTGCACCCTCTGTTCCCAGCAGGTCAAACCCCGCATTGCAGAACGCCGAAATGGAATGAAACAACGCGTACCAGATCCCGCGCAAACCATAATCGGCGCAGAACGTCGGCAGCAGCAGTGCAGCACCGACCAATTCAAACAGGGCGGTGATCCGCAGAATAAAGCCTGTCAGCCGCACGATGCCGCCCATCTGCGGGGCAGCAGTAGCTTCCTGCATCGTGCTGCGCTGCTTGAGGGAGATCTTTCGCCCGGAAAGCAGCGCAAAGGCAGCGCCCACCGTAATGACGCCCAATCCTCCGATCTGGATCAGAAGAAGGATCACGCTTTGCCCAAAAGCCGACCAGTAGCTTCCGGTATCCTGAACCACAAGTCCGGTCACACAAAGGGCAGAGGTGGAGGTAAACAGTGCCTCATGGAACGGTGTGACGCACCGCTGCTGTGCAGCGATCGGGAGCATCAGAAGCAATGCGCCCACCAGATCGACTGCCGCAAAACCTGCAATAATAACCTGAAAAGAAGAAAAACGGTGCCGCTTGTAACGAGGATATTGAATCATAAAAGCTCCTTTACCTATCCGTGTGCATAAAGATTAGCATGGAATAGATAAAAGAGCCGTAAAAAAAATTGTAGAAGTATAAAGATTCCATTAAAATGGATCGATCAACACCAAATAATAAATGCCGGACATCACCAGCTCAAAAAAGCGGTAATGTCCAGCATTCATTCAGATTTCTAACCCATGGCTCCCGGCCGCATTCTTCAAATATTCCTCCGGGTCGCCGTTCAGTATCAAATCAGCATAGCCCAGCGGGTCGTTGTAGATGAGGTAATCCAACTCTGATCTCTGCGCCATGGTCACATTCAGCGCATCCTCGACCCCGGTGCAGTCAATGGAAATTTTTCTCCCATCCCGGAGCAGCAGTTCCACGCAGCCGATATCCATGTTATCCGCTGTTACTACGAAAGGGGAATTATTGGGTGAAGCAAAATAAGCAGCAGCCTCCCGGTAGACATTCCTACAGGTTGGGCACCGCAGCGGAATCTGGTGGTCAGGGCCTTACGGGTTGCGTTTGCTGATTTTTCTGCAGCCCCTTGGCAGGGCTTTGAAAAATCAGAACGCAGCCCCAACAACTTCTCCCTGTTTCAGCCGCTGGCTGCGGTCATCGTCGTTGCTGTTCAAGTCCTCTTATCCGCTGTTACTGCTAAAGGGAAACTGCCGTGTAAAACAAAAAAGACAGTGGACAGTCTGCCTCCCGGTAGACATTCCTACGGGTTGGGAACCGCGGCGGAATCTGGCGGTCAGGGCCTTACGGGTTGCGTTTGCTGATTTTTCTACAACCCCTTGGCAGGGCTTTGAAAAATCAGAACGCGGCCCCAACAACTCCTCCCTGTTTCAGCCGCTGGCTGCGGTCGTCGTCGTTGCTGTTCAAGTTCTCTTCCGCACCGAAAAAGAAAAACCAGTACACATTGTGTACTGGTTTTTCTTGGTGCGGATAAGAGGACTTGAACCTCCACCGAGTTGCCCCGATTAGAACCTGAATCTAACGCGTCTGCCAATTCCGCCATATCCGCATATTCTGTTGTATTCGTGAGCTGTGACGCTCGGAACGATAGTTATTATACCAGATATGGCAGAATTGTCAAGCATTTTTTCAAAAAAACTTTTTCCCCACTACAAAGCGTCATACTTTCGCGAAAAAAGCCCTCTGCAGGCCGATTTTCCGGCGGTGCAGAGGGTCGGAGTTTCTTTGTTTTTTTCTTCAGCAGGCAGCCGTTCCGGAGGCCAGAAGATCAGACTTTGCCCCACACCAGCCACAGGTACGCATAGCCTGCCAGCACGGCGGCCAGCGTAAAGGGCACGCCGATGCGCAGGAAGTCGCAGGTGGTGACGGTCTCGCCGTTTTTGCGCAGAATGCCAATGGCCGCGATATTGGCCGAAGCACCGATGGGGGTCAGGTTGCCGCCCAACGTTGCACCGGTGAGCAGGCCGAAGTAAAACACATAGGGTTCCACGCCCATGCCATCGTTCATCAGGGCGGCGATGCTTTGCACCACCGGCAGCATGGCGGCCACGTAAGGGATGTTATCGATGAAGGCCGAAAGCACCACCGACACCACCACCAGCAGGGTGAACAGTCGGAAAGGACTTTCCCCTGCCACGGCATGGAACAGCCGGGCTGCTGCGTCGATAACACCCGCCGCGTGGATGCCCGCAATCACGATGAACAAGCCAAACAACAGCAGCAGGGTATCGCAGTCCAGCTCGCCCAGCACATGCGCCAGCGGCTTTGCTGACCCTGCCCGCAGGCAGGCGCGCGCCACGCCAAACAGGCACAGCCCCATGCACACAAGGCCGCTGCGCAGCTCGTACACCGTGTGCAGCGGCCCGGCTGCAGGCTCCGGCAGGAAGGATGCCGCAATGAGCAGACCCACCGTAAGCAGCATCAGGGCAGTGGGCACATCGTCCTCCACCTCAGTCTCCACCTTTGCGGCGATAGGCTGGGTCTCGCGGCGGAACAGCCACAGCAGCACTGCCAGCGAAGCAAGTGCTCCCAGCTCTACGCCCCAGAAGATGCCCGGACGGCCCCGCATCCAGAAGAAATCGAAGAAATTCATGTCGGCAAAGCTGCCCAGCAGGATGCTGGTGGTGTCGCCCACCAGCGTGGCCGCGCCCTGCAGGTTGGAGGACACCGCAATGGCAATGAGCACCGGCACCGGCGAGATCTTCAGCTTGCGGGCAATGGCAAGGCCCACCGGTGCCACCATGAGCACCGTGGCCACATTGTCCACAAAAGCACTGATGACACCGGCGAACAGCGCCAGCATACACACCGCCCACTTGACATCCGGCACACGGACGATAAGCATTTCCGCCAGGCGGGCAGGCATTTTGCTCTCGATGAACAGTGCCACCGTACCCATGGTGCCCGCCATCATGAGCAGCACATTATAATCCACGGCCTGCAGCGCGGCGCGGAGTGAAAACTCGTAGACCCCTGCCTCGCCCAGCACAATAAAGAGCACCGCACTGCACAGTGCCACCCACGGGCGGTACTGCTGCAGCCGCAGCATCAATACATAGGTAACAGCAAACAGGATCAGTGCAAGTATCATTCGTTGATCTCCCCGCTGCGGGCATCCTCGTCGATCATGCGGTAGCCCACGCCCAGCTCATTGAGGATATAGGCATTGCTGCCCGGACGGCTGCCCAGCTTTTTGCGGATATTGGCCATGTTCACCTGCAGCTTTTTGGTGCTGCCGATGTCGGTATCGCCCCAGATGGCCTTGACGATGGCCGCATAGGTCATCACGCGGCCCGCGTGCTGGGAAAGGAACGCCACAATGTTGTATTCGGTCTGGGTCAGCTTGATCTCCTGCTCGTCCACGAACACCTTACGGCGGTCATAGTTGATGCGCATTCCCTGTGCGCGGAACTCACCCGCCGGGGCATTGCCGCCGTGCATGGCACTGTAGCGGTTCAGCCGCAGGGCAGCGCGCACGCGGGCCAGCAGTTCGCCGGTGCTGAAGGGCTTGGTGATGTAATCATTGGCACCCAGATCCAGCGCTTCGATCTTATCCATCTCGTCGGTGCGGGCCGAGAGCACCACGATGGGGGTCATATACTTCTGCCGCACGGTGCGGATGAATTCCAGCCCGTCCCGGTCCGGCAGGCCCAGATCCAGAATGACCAGATCCGGGTTGTGGGAGGCGAACAGGGTCAGGCCCATGGTACAGGTATGAGCCACCAGAGCCTGATAATCGTTGGTGGTGAGCAGCGTTTCGATAAAGCTGCAGATATTTGCCTCATCCTCTACGATCAGGACCTTGAATTTGTTATTGCTCATCTTCTGCATCCTCCATTTCAATTTCTTCGGTCTCCAGCCAGAAGCGGATGGTCGTTCCCTCACCCAGACGGCTCTCGGCCTTGATCTCGCCGCCGTGCGCCTTGATGATGGCCGCACACACCGAAAGGCCGATGCCCATGCCGTGCTTGCGGCTGTCTGCCGGTACATCCGGGTCGGTGCCGCCGGTGCCGGAGAACAGCGTTTTCAGCCGTTCTCTGGGGATGCCGCAGCCATCGTCCGTCACCTCGAACACCGCACGATTGCCCACCGTGAACACCTTCAAGGTCAGTTTTGTCATGCCCTCGGCGTGCAGAGCGGCATTTTCCAGCAGGTTCATCAGCACCTGCTGGATCAGCATGGAATCCATGGGGATCACGATAAAGGCATCCGGCGTTTCCAGCTCCACCGGGATCTCCGGGTAGCGCTTGCGGAACTTGACCAGCACCGTATCCAGCAGTTCGTCCAGCACAGTGGGGGTCTTTTGCACCGTCACCTTCTCGCTGTCGATGCGGGTGACGGAAAGCAGATTCTCCACCATGCGGGTCAGCCACTGGGCATCACTGCAGGCTTCGCCAAGCAGTTTAATGGTCTTTTCCTTATCCAGCGAGTCATAATTTTCGATCACAGTGGAGCAGGCACCGTAGATGGAGGTGAGCGGGGTGCGCAGATCGTGAGAAACCGCGCGCAGAAGGTTTGCACGCATCTTCTCCTTCTCGCTTTCCATACGCAGCTGTTCCTGCTTTTTGATGCGGGTGGTGAGGGTGCTGGTCATGATGGACACCACCAGCATCACAAGGCCGGAGAACAGGTTTTCCGACAGGGTAAAGTTGAAGGCGAAATACGGTGAGAGGAAGGCAAAGTTCACAGCCAGCACGCTGATGAGCGAAGCCGCCACGCCCCACGCATAACCTTCTGTATACATAGAGGTGACGAATACCGCCAGCATAAAGATAAGCATTGCTACGCCCTCAATGCGGCCCATAACGGCCTGTGTAAGCATCACCATGGCATAGGCGGCGAACAGAGCCAGCAGCATTACGGTGGCATCCCGCACAAGCGTCTGTTTTTTCATGCACATTCCCCTTCCCAAATAATATATTCCGTTTCCCGCATTATACCATAGAAAAACTAAAGATACAGTAAAAATCCTTTGCCGTAAAGAGGGACGTGATTTGACACTCCCTCTCCCCCGTAGTAGAATAGCCCTATCAACACTTTATCTCACTGGATCAGGAGTAACGATATGCTGTATTTCGAGAACGACTACTGTGAGGGTGCACACCCTGCCATCCTGCAAAAGCTGGCCGAGACCAACTTTGAAAAGGTGCCCGGCTATGGCACCGACCCCTACTGCGCCAGCGCCAAAGCAAAGATCTGCGCTGCCTGCGGCTGTCCGGATGCAGACGTGACCTTCATCTCCGGCGGCACCCAGACCAACGCCATCGTCATTGCGTCCATGCTGCAGCGCTGGCAGGGCGTGATGGCTGCTGCCACCGGCCATGTGGCTGCACACGAAGCCGGGGCCATTGAGTATACCGGCCACAAGGTCATTGCCCTGCCCGCCCACGAGGGCAAGGTGAGCGCCGCGGATGTGCGCGACTGGTGCGCCACCTTCTATGCCGATGCCAACCACGACCACATGGTGTTTCCCGGCATGGTATATATCTCTCACCCGTCCGAGTACGGCACCCTGTACACCAAGGCTGAGCTGGAAGAGCTGCACGCTGTGTGTCAGGAGTACCACATGCCCCTGTTCATGGACGGCGCACGCCTGGGCTACGGTCTGATGGCCAAGGGCACCGATGTTACCCTGCAGGATATCGCCCGCCTGACCGATGTGTTCTACATCGGCGGCACCAAGGTGGGCGCGCTGTGCGGCGAGGCCGTGGTGTTTCCCCACGGCGCACCGGCCCACTTTATGACTATGGTCAAGCAGCAGGGCGCGCTGCTTGCCAAGGGCCGTCTGATGGGCCTGCAGTTCGATGTGCTGTTCACCGATGATCTGTACACCCGCATCAGCCGGAACGCCATCGAGACCGCCGACCGTCTGAAGGAGGGCCTTGCTGCCAAGGGCTACCGCTTCTATATGGAGTCGCCCACCAATCAGGTGTTCCCCATTCTGGAAAACAGCCAGCTGGAAGCGCTGGAAGGCAAGGCGAAGTTCGGCTTCTGGGAGAAGTACGACGACACCCACACCGTGATGCGCATTGCCACCAGCTGGGCCACCCGCATGGAGGAGATCGAGCAGCTGATCGACCTGATGTGATGCCGCCAAAGATTTTTGGCGGTTTTATGCGGGATACCAATTGCAATTTCTTTCACAATGTGGTATCTTTTGGGTAGACCAATGGGTTGGAGACGGTGGGCCTTGCAGGACAGCGTTTCGGCCGGCTGGCTCTATGAAATGATCGGAAAGAAGGTATTTTAACATGGGCTTTTTTGATAAGCTGTTCGGCGGCAAGACCGAGCAGGAAGAGACTGTCAAATTCTTCGGTCAGAGCAAGACCGTTCTGACCCCCATCCGCGGCAAGGTGCTGGCACAGGCCGACATCCCCGACGAGACCTTTGCACAGGGCATCCTTGGCCCCGGCTGCGGCATCGAGCCCACCGGCAAGACCGTGTATGCTCCGTTTGACGGCACCGTGGAACAGGTGGCTTCCACCCTGCACGCCGTGGGCCTGACCAGCGAGGACGGCATCGAGATCCTGATCCATGTTGGCATGGACACTGTGGAGATGCAGGGCAAGGGCTTCAAGGCACTGGTCAAGGTGGGCGATAAGGTCAAGGCCGGCACCCCGCTGCTGAAGGTGGATCTGGACGCCATCCGCGCCGCAGGCCATCCCACCGCTACCGCCATCATCGTGACCAACGGCGATGACATGGGCGAGCTGAAGATGCTGGCCGAGGGCGATGTGCTGGCCGGCACCCCGCTGTTCAAGTTCTGATTTCTGCACAGCAAAAGGCGTGCACTTCCGCAAAGGAGGTGCACGCCTTTTTGATTTCCCGATCTTACTGGCCGCCCGGCTTGTAGTGCAGCACCCGCTCCGACACCAGCCCGTTGAAGAACTGGATGAAGGGCCCCAGGCAGAAGGCACAGATCAGCGTACCGATGCCCACAAGGCCGCCCAGCAGCCAGCACAGCAGCGCACACAGTGCATCGGTGAACACGCGGCAGCCGAAGTACGGCACCGGGGTGTAGTCCCGCAGGCCCAGCGAGAGGTAATCGTACGGGGCGATGCCCAGATCTGCCGTCTGGTACAGCGAAGCCCCCAGCGCCGTGACCGGCACCGCCAGCGCCACCCACAGCAGCTGCACCGGCAGGCCCAGCGCCTCGGCCGGGCCAAAGTGGGCTGCAATGGGGTCGTAGAAGGCCGTGACAATGAACCCGACGCCAATGCCGTTGACAAAGGTGCCCAGGCCGATGTACTTGCGCCCGAACCAGAACTGCAGTGCAAAGAACAGGATGTTCGTGCACAGGTTCTGCACGCCCAGCGAGATGCCCAGCATCTCGGCCAGACGCATATTCAGTGCGCTGATGGAGTCGTTGCCAAGGTGAGACTGCTTGAACAGTGCAATGCCCAGCCCGATGATCACAATACCGACCACCATGCCGAGGATGCGCCGCGCCGAGGGCATCTGCGGGTTCTTTTTCATGATTCTGTTCTCCTTTTTTGCACCAGTTTTACAACGTTCGTTGAAAGCTCAGCGGTGAAGCTGCGTTTCGATTCTTGCCCTGTCTAGTCCTTCGCCAATGACGATGAGCACATCCTGCCCCTGCGGGATGGGTTCCAGTGTTCTGCCGGCAGCGGTGGCGTTCAGCTCCAGCCAGCCGGTGGTGCCCTGCGGGTCCGGTGCAAAGCCCTTCACCCGCAGCACATGGCCGCAGGCGGCATCCGCAAACAGATGGTCGGCAGCGGCCTGCAGCTGCTGCAGCGTCAGGTGCTGCTCCAGAAAGCACAGAGAGCTGAAGGCTTCGTGCTCGTCAAAATGCAGCTTTTCGCAGCTGGCCTGCCTGCAGCCGCAGGCCGCAATGGCGGCAAGGTCGGCATCGGTAAGCCGTGCCCAGTCCTTGGTGATGATCTCTTCCGGCGCAAAGCGGCGGGAGCACTTGCAGCCCTCCAGCGCACGGGTCAGGTGGGCCACGGCGGCAGCGGTCTGCTGCTGCCCGGCCAACTGGGTACGGCTGACCAGCACCCGGCCCGCGTTGGCCGTCTCGGATGCCAGCACATACTCAGCCTGCGGCGAAAGCGTTTCCGGCAGCATGGCATCCACTATGGCGATCACATTGCCGATGTGATACCAGCGGTCCAGCGGGTCGTCCCGCAGCACATCAAAAAACTCGTCCACATCAAAGATGCCGCTGGGTTCCACCACCACCCGGTCGAACCCGCGCATGGCCATGGCAATGAGCTTGGTGCGCATCCGGCGCTGGTGGGTGTCGCAGTCGCATCCGCCGCTGATGGTCTCAAGGTCGCAGTTCGGGCCAAGAAGGTCCTGCACCAGCATGGCATCCACGTTCACTGCGCCGAAGTCGTTTTCCAGAATGCAGACATTGTGGCCCTGTGCCACCAGATACCGGACATACCGGCGCAGAAAGGTGGTTTTGCCTGCGCCCAAAAAGCCGGTGATAAGGTCTACCTGTACCATAATAAAAAAGCACCTCCTGTGCTGTTGTTTGCCCGGTTCCAGTATACCGCAGCAAACTGCAATACGCCAGTGGCAGATGCAAAAAGCCCCGCATTTCTGCGGGACTTTTTATGTTCGTATTCAGCCGCTGTCGGATGCAGAGCTGTACTCGGCAATGACCTTGCGGGCGGCAGGTGCCATTTTGGCCGGCACGGCGGCAGGTTTTGCAAGGAAGTAGCCCTGCAGCGCATCCGCGCCCAGCTCGATGACCTTGCGCAGCTCGGCGGCGGTCTCCACGCCCTCGGCAATGATCTTCATGTTGCGCGGGTGGGCATAGGCCACGATGTTCTGCACGATCTGCTGCTTGTCCGGGTCGGTATCGATGCCGCGGATGATGGCGATATCCACCTTGATGAACCGGGGCGAAAGCTCCAGCAGGCTGTTCTCGTTGGCAAAGCCGCTGCCGTAATCGTCCAGCGCGAACATGCCGGAGAAGCCCGGCGCATGGCGCTTGACCTCCAGTGCTTCGTGGTTAATCTCCTCTTCCTCGGTGATCTCAATGACCATCTGACGGCGCAGTTCATGCCAGCGGCTATCCATATACTCGCTGTCCTCTCTGGGCAGGCAGATGCTTGCAATGGAGTTGATGAACAGCATCGTGTCCCTGCGCACAAGGCCCTCGCTGCGCAGGTGGTCGAAGTTCTCCAGCGATTTGAAGAAGGTCAGCCGCTCGATCTCGCACAGTGCGCCCTGCTCCCGCGCCAGCTTCATGATGGTAGCGGGCGAGCGCAGCGCTTCCATATCGGAGCGCATCAGGGCTTCGTATGCCATCGCCTTGCCGGTGCGGGCCGAGAAGACGGGCTGGAACACATAGTACACCCGCTCCTCGGTAAGCAGCTGCTGGAAGTCGCGTCTCAGCTGTGCGGCCTGTGCTTCCTGCTGGTAGATTTCCATGCTGAACTCTTCCAGATGTCCCTTGTTGGTGCGCTTGACCTGATAGAGGGCAAAGTCGGCATACTTTTTCAGGATGTCCATATCGGTGCCGTTGGCCGGGTACCACGCCACACCGCCGGAAATGCTGATACGCAGCTCATTGCCGCTGGGCAGGATGGCAACGCTCTTCTGCATGGCGCTGCTCAGGGTGCGGATCTTCTCACGGATCTGATCCTGACTGGAATAGCCGTAGAACAGCAGCACGAACTCATCGCCGGAAAGGCGGGACACCACAGTGCCGTTGGGTGTGTTCTCCGCAAGGCAGCGGCCAGTGCGGTGGATGTACTGGTCGCCCCAGTCGTGGCCGTAGGTATCGTTGATGTGCTTGAGGTTGTCCAGATCCATCATCAGCAGAGCTGCAACGCCCAGCTGGTGCGGATCGCGGAACAGCTCTTCGCTCACGCGGTGGAAGGCCTGACGGTTATACAGGCCGGTCAGGATATCGTAATCGCGTTCGTGCTCAATACGCATGCGCTCCAGCGTGGCTGCGGTAACGTCCTCGGCCAGACCCACCTGCGTGGTCTGGTCGTTGGTGACGCGCAGCATGATGTAGCGGGTCTCGCCCTCCTTGCGGATGGTGAGTATCTTGTCTCCCTCTGCCGTGGTGGTACAGGGATGGGAAAGCTGGATGTTGCTCAGCTTTTCCTCAAAGCGGCGCACACTCAGGAAGTGATCCTTGGGCTGGGGGGCACCCAGCAACGCAAAAAAGTTATCGGTAACATACACACTGCCAGTGTCGAACCTCAGCTCATAGCCGCCCAGCTCCACACTGGCCATGTCCATGATGCGCAAAAACTTTGTGGAGTTGTTCAGCAGCTCGCTGTTCAAGCTGGTCAGTGCATCGGCCAGACGGTCCAGCTCCCGGATGTTGGTATGGGACAGCTGCGGGAACTGCTTTTTCTCCTGCCCGTCCACCACTTCGTGATACAGCAGCTCCACCGGATGGGCCAGATTGCGGGCAACGACCAGACTGCCCAGCGCGCCCAGCACCAGCGTAAACACAATGGCAATGGCGATCACGTTGCGCACATTGTCTGCAAAGGCAAACAGCACCTTGCTGTTCACGGTGCCGATCAGCAGCCAGCGCTCATTGGAAAATGGCGCGTTGCGGCTGTACAGGGTAATGGGCAGGGCCACGGCATAATAGTCTTTATTCCGTAGCGTCAGCCAGCACTCGTCCGCCCGGAGTTCGCAGTTCATCATGCCGGCCGGTGCTTCCGAAGTGATCATATCCTCGCTGGAAGTGACCGCCTTGCTGACGATAAAGGAGGTATCTTCCTCATCAGCAGTGGTGGAGACTAAGAAGTAGGTGCCGGTATTGCCGTCCTGCAGTTCACTGTAAGGCAGCTTTGTCTGCAGGCAGCTGGTAAGCAGCTCCACACCCACCACACCGTAGATCGTGCCGTCCGGCAGGATCAGCGGCTGGGAGTAGGCAATGGCGGTGCGGCTGTCGTTGCCTATCTTATAGGCACTGGTAGTCCAGCGGCCGTAATCCTCGGCGTTCAGCCTTGCGCCGTCCTCCCACGCGGTCTGGAAGGGAGTCTTGAAAAAGCCGTTGTCCTTCAGGCCGTAGTAGCGCAAGGTGGGCTGCCAGCTTTTATCGGTGGTGATGCCCAGCTTTTTGACCACCGCCGAGCTGCCGCACTCGATCATCAGATCGGCGTTGTCCTCCGAAGGGCGGGCATCCGGGTCCAGATCCCGCAGGTAGATGCCGGGCAGGCCGCAGCCCACATCAAGGTTGTGCAGATTCACGGTGTTCAGTACCACAAAGATGCCACTGACCGGTTTTGCTCGCAGGGTGTTAACCAACTCCGGCGCAATGGCCGTGAGCAGTGCGTCGCTCTTCTCACGGCTCGTGTTCAGTTCGGCCAGATCGAGCTGGCCTTCTTCCTACATGGCAAGAACGGTATTGTTGATGTGCTCCGACAGATCGGTCAGATTCTGTGCATCCTGCATCAGGTCCTGCACGTAGCTGACGCGGTTGCGCACCTGCATGTTGAGCATGTCCTTGGCGTTCTAGTTCAGCCTGCCGTCCACATTGGTAATGGCAATGCTGACTGCCAGCAGCACCACCTCCACCAGCGTCACCAGCATCATGGCGTTAAAAATGGTGCGGAAGATAGGCCTGCCTGTTTTTTTGCGCCGGGCGGCATCCGTATCCTTCTGTCTGCGCAGCATCGCCATCACCTCTTTTCCTCAGCGTGTTCCGTCGGCTCAGTCCTCGTACTGTTTGAGCTGACCGCAGATATCCTGATACCATGCCTCAAAGTGATCGTTGGTCAGGAACTCGGCTTCTGCGTCCGCAGCGCTCTGACCCTCGGCGATGCGCTGCTCCACGGTCTCGCGGCGCACAGCCCGGACACGACCGCTTTGAGATATTTTTTCATCGATTTTCTCCACTGAGGGCGCTCACGCAGCAGGACGTTCCAGCTACCATATCACCTGATTATACCTAGTTTATCATACCATCTTTTTCCGGGTGCGTAAACAAAATCTGGCAAAAACCTTCACGATCACAAGAAAGCGGAAGAACTTTCCACCCATCGGAACAAAAAGCACAGCCGTCAACAGTTCATCCGCCTCGGCCAGCTGGGCCTCGGCAGCGGCATCGTCCAGCATATCCCTGCCCGCGCAGCGCTGCATGATGACATGGCACACCGGGCGGCGTGTGGCCTCCAGCACCGAGTGACGGAAGCCGTAGCGGGAGACGTTCTTTTTGCCGTACAGCAGGATGAAGCCCATGCTGTTGCGGCTGTCCGCCCGCAGGAAGCCGTGGGTGATGTAGGGCATGCCCACCTGCCTGTTCACCCGCCGGGGCGACACCCGGCCCGAGATCCAGACACTAAAGACCCTTGCTCTCGCCGAGCACGCCCGTGCCGTGGAGGACGGCAGATTGTAAATGGTAAATATAGAAAAAGCACCGCTGCGCAGTACAATTTTGCCGCCATCATTGAACGAGCGCAGCCCCCAGCAAGACCTTCAATCTGGCAGGCCTTGTGGGCAGCTACCATTTCAGCGGCGAGTGGGTGTAAATTTTTGATACAGTAAGAGGGGCTGCTGCACTTTCGGCTAAAACGATGTGCAGCAGCCCCTTCTTCGTATCGGATACAGACAACAAAAAAGCGTTCTGAGAGATCTCAGAACGCTTGGTGGTTGCGGGGGCCGGATTTGAACCAACGACCTTCGGGTTATGAGCCCGACGAGCTACCAGACTGCTCCACCCCGCGATATTTACTTTGTGCTCTCAGCGGTTCTCGCTGACTGCTCAAGTATAATACCACAAGGGCGGGCGGATGTCAAGTATTTTTTTGATTTATTTTTTCTTCTTTTTCCAAACCACGAACCCTGCGCAGGCGGCGGCTGCGATCACCACCACCGGCCATGCACCGGCAAGGGCAACGATGACCTGCTGCAGGCCATCCACAAAGTTCTGCCAGCCAGCGGAAAGGGCGCTGACAAAGCGGCTGCCGAAGCCCTCGCTGGGCGGCGAGTAGGTGCTCACCTCGCTCAGGCTCACGCACACGGTGCACTCTTCCACCTGATCGTTGTACCAGTCCATCTGGCTCTGCCAGCTCTCGATCTGGCTCTGCACATCCGTCAGGCTGGACTCGATTTCAAGCAGGTCGGAGAGGTTGTCGGCCTGCTGCTGCAGCTGCTGCAGGCGGGTTCGCTGGTTCTTGAGATTCTCAAGCCGGGTCTCCACGTCCATGTACTGGGCGGTCACGTCGTCGGCCTGCTGGTTTTTGTAGGTCACGTTGCCTGCTTCGGCCACGGCGGCAAGAAAGTTCTCGTAGTTCTGCTGCGGCACCCGGTAGGTCAGGCTGACACTGCGGCTGTCACCGGCATCCGAGTATTCACTGCTGGATTCCAGATAGCCGCCCGCTTCAGCAAGGGCAGCATCCAACGCAGCGCGGGCTGCATCGTAGTCCTTGCTTTCCAGGCTGAGGTTCGCGGTGTAGATGATCTTTGCGTGGTCGGTGCTGTGGGCCGCTGCTGCCGCGTCGTCCTCCGAATAAACAGCGGTGCCGTTGTCTGCGCCGCTTTCCAGCGACAGGGTGTTCAGACTGTAATCGGCTGCCATGGGGCTGTCCACAGCGGCGCGGTCCGCGCCGCCTGCCGCCATCGCCGCCGCAGTGCTGTCCGCAGAATAATAGACCGCCGGGCTGCTGCTCTTTGCGCCAAGGCCGATTTGTCCGGTGGCAAAAGCACCATAGCCTACCACGCACACAGCAAGGCAGGCCGCCAGTGCGCCCACCCGCTTTGCGGGGAAGCGGATCAGTTTCTTCTTCGGCTGCACCGGGGCGGACTGAGCCGGTACCGGTGCGTCGGTTTTCATCATGGGCTGGGCCTTTTCTTCTTCGGTCAACTGGTCTGTCATGGCCAGCAGCTTTGCCTTCAGATCGTCCGGGGCGTAGAGGTCGTCCGTCTCCATCTTGTACTCATACCACCTCATCTTCGATCTCCTCCTTCAGCATCGTATGTAACTGCGCCCGGGCACGCCGCAGCCAGCTCAGCACCGTGTTGGACGGTGCGCCCATCATCCGGCCGATCTCCGCCGCCGTGTACCCCTCGTAGTAATGCAGATAGATGGCATTGCGGTAGTTTTCCGGCAGGGCGCGCACTGCGTCCAGCACACTGCCGTCCTCAAACGCATCGGGCGCGGGCAGGTTCTCGTCCAGCTCGGTGTCCTTCTGATGGGCTGCGCGGGTCAGGTCCCGGCAGCGGTTGATGGCCACCCGCAGCAGCCACGCCTTGAGGTGCTCCTCACTCTCAAACGTACCATTATAATGCAGGAGCTTCTCGTAGACATCCTGCACCACGTCCTCGGCATCGGCTGTGCATCGGCTGTTGTGTATGGCAGCGCGGTAAACAGCATCGCTGTATTTCTGCACTGCCAGCGTAAATACTTCGTTTCTGGTCAGCTGTCCCATAGTTTCAAGCTCTCCTTTACCGCCTGTACAGGGCTGGTGGAATTCGTGTTCCACGGGGGACATTCACCCTATACACGGCTGAACGCCCCCGAAGATTGCATTGCTGGAAAAATTTATGAAAATCACCTTTTATATACTCTCTGCAGCAGGGCCACCCGTTCTGCAAGGAAGGTCTCGGCCTTCGGATGGTGCAGCCAGCGCTTGTTCGCCGCTGTGCCAGCCAGCTTTCTGCCCAGCGCTTCCGGGTCGGTATCGGCCTGCATCACATCCTGCATGGTCAGCTGCAGCGTCAGCGCCGCAGGGGTGTCCGGCAGCGGCGGCAGCGGGTCCTCCCACACAAAGGGCGGCAGCAGCTGCACCGCCACCGTGGCGCGGGTGCACTCCTCGGTGAGCAGCAGGGCTGCAGGCGTGCCGTCCGGCTGGACGTGCAGGGTGCTGTACAGCAGCTGCAGACTGCCCTCGGCCAGCAGGCGGATATCCCCCTCCCGCCCGGTAGGCGAAAGGCTCAAATATTCCCGCGCCTCGTCCAGATAGATGTGCCGGGCCGGTGCCTGCACGCGGGCATACAGCGCAGGCAGCGCAAAGCGGCCCGCTTTGTCCAGTGCGTGCTGCAAAAGCAGGTAGAACTCGGTCAGTGGGTAGGCCGGGTCCGGCTGCGGCATCCCGAAGTCCGGCCGCGAAACATGTCCTCCACCCATGGGGAACCTCCTTGATAAATAACGCTGATGCGGTATTCTAAACATAGAAGGGGCGCTGACTGCAAGGGTCAGCTTTCCATCCCGTTTATCAAAAAGATTGACCGCACAGTTTGGAAGCAGGGCGGTCAATCTTTTTTGTTATCATCTTACCATATTCTACGACGCATTACAACACGCCCTATTGTAAACCCTGCTGTAACTTCATTGTTGACCGTCTTCCCTCTGCCGCGTTATACTCGGGCACAGATGCCTTGTAAATTTTTAACAGAGGGGAATTCTATTCTATGAAAAACAAAAAACTGACCACCTATCAGATGGCTGTCACTGCGCTGATGGCCGCCGCGCTGTGCGTGCTTGGCCCGCTGAGCGTGCCCATCGGAGCCATTCCCATTTCGCTGTCAAACTTTGTCATCTGCCTGACCGCATGGCTGCTGGGGCCCAAGTTCGGCACCCTGAGCGTGGCGGTGTACCTGCTCATCGGCCTTGTGGGCGTGCCGGTGTTCTCCGGCTACGGCGCGGGCATTGCCAAGCTGGCAGGCCCCACCGGCGGCTATCTGGTTGGCTACCTGCTGCTGGCCTTCATCGGCGGTCTGTTCATCGAAAAGAGCAAGGGCCAGCCGGTGATCGCCGGCATCGGCCTTGTGCTGGGCGATGCCGCCTGCTACGTGCTGGGCACCGCATGGTTCGTGTTCCAGATGCAGTGCGAGCTGGGCTATGCGCTTTCGGTGTGCGTGTACCCGTTCATTGCGCTGGACCTCGCCAAGATCGTGGTGAGCTGCATCGTGGGTGCACTGCTGCGCAAGCGTCTGGTACAGGCTGGCGTGCTGAAGCTGAAGGAAGCCTAACAGGAAAAGCAAAAGGGAGACTGCAAACGCAGCCTCCCTTTTTTATTTGTGATCCGTTATTTTACATAGCCAAGGGTCGCAGCCATCACGGCCTTGATGGTGTGCATCCGGTTCTCGGCTTCGTCGAACACGATGCTCTGGGGGCCTTCAAACACTTCATCGGTCACTTCCATGGCATCGCGGCCAAAGCGCTCGCCCATCTCCTTGCCCACGGTGGTCTTGTGGTCGTGGAAGGCGGGCAGGCAGTGCATGAGCACAGCGTGCGGGCCTGCAATGTCCATCAGCCGCTGGTTGATCTGGTAGGCGGCAAGGTCGTTGATGCGCTCAGCCCACACCTCCACCGGCTCACCCATGGACACCCACACATCGGTGTACAGCACGTCGGCACCCTTGGCGGCCTTGGCGGGGTCCTCCTCAAAGGTGAGGGTGGCACCGGTCTCGGCAGCGATCTTCTGGCACTCGGCCACGAGGGCAGCGTCCGGCTGGTACTTTTTGGGTGCACAGGCGGTGAAGTTCAGGCCCATCTTGGCGCAGCCCACCATCAGGCTGTTGCCCATGTTGTAGCGGGCATCGCCGAAGTAAACGAAGTTGATGCCCTTCAGGTGGCCAAAGTGCTCCCGGATGGTGAGGAAGTCGGCCAGGATCTGGGTGGGATGGAACTCGTTGGTCAGGCCGTTCCACACCGGCACACCGGCGTAGTGGGCAAGGTCTTCCACGATCTGCTGGCCGTAGCCGCGGTACTCGATGCCGTCGAACATGCGGCCCAGCACACGGGCAGTGTCGGCGATGGACTCCTTCTTGCCGATCTGGCTGCCGGACGGGTCAAGGTAGGTCACTTCCATGCCCAGATCGTGGGCAGCGACCTCGAAGCTGCAACGGGTGCGGGTGGAGGTCTTTTCAAAGATCAGGGCGATGTTCTTGCCTGCCAGCTGGTCATTGTGGCGGATGCCGGCCTTCTTTTTTGCCTTCAGGTCTGCGGCAAGGTCCAGCAGTTCTTCGATCTCGGCAGGGGTGTAGTCCAATAGCTTCAAAAAGCTGCGGTTCTTCAGACTCATTGTATATTTCCCTCTCTATGCAAGCATTCTTGAATATTTATTCAAGCTATGATTCTATTATAGTACGTTGCATCGGGAAGGTCAAGAGGAAGCTTACAGCTCCAGCTCTGCCTTCCGTCCGGTGGACTGATAGGCAGTCAGCTTCACGCCGGCCTTTTTGAACATGAACCGCGCCGCCACGCTGGAATCGCTGTCGTGGTACTTGTCGCCGTAGTACACCACCTCGGCAATGCCCGACTGGATGATGGCCTTGGTGCACTCGTTGCAGGGGAACAGCGTCACGTACACCCGCGCACCTTTCAGGTTATTGTGGGCGCTGTTGAGGATGGCGTTCAGCTCGGCGTGGCACACGTACATATACTTGGTGTCCAGCGGTGCGCCCTCCCGCTCCCAGGGCATCTCGTCGTCGCTGCAGCCAATGGGCATACCGTTGTAGCCCAAGGACAGAATTTTGTTTTCCGAGCTGACGATGCACGCGCCCACCTGACTGTTGGGGTCCTTGGAGCGCATGGCCGTGAGCAGCGCAATGCCCATGAAATATTCATCCCAGTTGATGTAATCGGTACGTTTCATTTCGGTATGCTCCTTGTGCCTGTATTCTGCCTTTTATTATAGCGTATCGCTGTGGATTTTACAATAAACTTTGGCACTGCCGTGCAACTTGCACAAAACACTGCCCCGAAGTTTGGCGCTTGATTCGTCAGAATTTTCAAACGAAATATTTAAAAATCATTTTAAGTGTGGTATTATCTTTGTAAAATATGCCACAAAAGCGGAGAGAATGCTCCGTGCGGCGGAAATGAGGGAAAAACCGATATGAAATACGCAAGCAACAACATCCGCAATATCCTGATTGCCGGTCATGCCGGCAGCGGCAAGACCACGCTCACCGAGGCGCTGGTCTATTTTTCGGGCGCTGCCGAGCGTATGGGCCGGGTCGAGGACGGCACCACGATTTCGGACTTTGACCCCGAGGAAGCAAAGCGCAAGGCCAGCCTGTCTGCATCGGTCGTCCCCGTGGAGTACGAGGGCATCAAGTACAACCTGATCGATGCGCCGGGCCTGTTCGACTTCGAGGCCGGTGAGTACGAGGGCATCCGTGCCGCCGAGAGCGTGCTGGTGGTAGTGTCCGGCCGCAGCGGCGTGACTGTGGGCGCGGAAAAGGCGTTCCAGCTGGCCCGCAAGAATGGCAAGGCTACCATGGTGTTCGTCTCCAAGTGCGATCTGGAGAATGCCAACTACTTCAAGATCCTTGAGGATATGAAGATCAAGTTCGGCTCCACCGTCTGCCCCTGCGTGGTGCCCGCCAAGCTGGACGACGGCACCCTCGTGTACATCAACCTGTTCAGCCAGAAGGCCTTCAAGTACGAGGGCGGCAAGCAGATCCAGGTGGACCTGCCGGACATCGGCCACCGTTTTCAGGGCCTGATCGAGGCCATGAGCGAAGCCATCGCCGAAACGGACGATGAGCTGATGGAAAAGTTCTTCGGCGGCGAAGCCTTCACCACCGAGGAGATCGTGGAAGGCATGCGCAAGGGCGTCAAGGACGGCCTGATCACCCCCGTGTTCTGCGGCAGCGCCGTGAACCAGCAGGCGCTGGATATGCTGCTGTTCAACATGCACAAGCTGCTGCCCAGCCCGGAGCACGAAGCCAGCACGCTGGCCGAGGATGCCGCCGGCGAGCCGGTGGAACTGCACTGCACCGTGGACGAGCCTACCGCCGCCTACGTGTTCAAGACCGTGGCCGACCCATTCGTGGGCAAGCTGAGCTACCTGCGCGTGGTCAGCGGCAAGGTGACTGCAGGCGAACCCCTCACCAACGCCCGCACCGGCGATGTGGAGAAGATCTCCAAGCCCCTCACCGTCATTGGCAAAAAGCAGGTGGACTCCGACGGCATCATTGCCGGTGACATCGGCGCAGTGGCAAAGCTGGTGAGCGCCAAGACCGGCGACACCCTGTGCGACGCTGAGCGCGTGGTCAAACTGCCCGCCCCCGTGTTCCCCAAGCCCAGCCTGTTCATGGCCGTCACTGTGGCCAAGAAGGGCGACGAGGGCAAGATCAGCAGCGCGCTGGCCCGCCTGATGGAAGAAGACCCCACCCTGAGCTACGAGAACAACGCCGAGACCCATCAGCAGGTGATCGGCGGTCTGGGCGAGCAGCATCTGGACGTGGTGAAGGCCAAACTCAAGAACAAGTTCGGCGTGGAGATCGGGCTGGAAGCACCCCGCATCGCCTACCGCGAATCCATCCGCAAGGCCTGCCAGAAGCAGGGCCGTCATAAGAAGCAGACCGGCGGTCACGGCCAGTTCGGTGATGTTATCATCAACTTCGAGCCCTGTGACAGCGAGCAGGTGGTGTTTGAGGAGAAGGTATTCGGCGGCAGCGTGCCCAAGAACTTCTTCCCGGCTGTTGAAAAGGGCGTGCGCCTTGCCGCCGAAAAGGGCGTGCTTGCAGGCTACCCCGTGGTGGGCCTGAAAGCCACCCTGCTGGACGGCAGCTACCACCCGGTGGACAGCTCCGAGATGGCCTTTATTATGGCCGCAAAGCTGGCTTACAAGGCCGCTATGCCGGAGGCCGGCCCGGTCATTCTGGAACCCATCCACACCCTGAAGGCTCATGTGCCGAACGACAACACCGGCGATATCATGGGCGATGTGACCAAGCGCCGCGGCCGCGTGCTGGGCATGGAGCCGGACGATGACGGCCTGCAGACCATCATCGCTGAAGTGCCGCTGGCAGAGCTTGCAAACTTTACCACCTTCATCCGGCAGACCACGCAGGGCCGCGGCTGGTTCACCACCGAGTTTGCCCGCTACGAGGTTCTGCCCGAGATGCTGGTGCCTGCCGTTGTGGAGCAGGCCAAGAAGCTGGGCAATCTGGACGAGAGCGCAGACGATTAAACGGCAAACGTCAACTTCCCCCCAGTCTGCTGCGCAGACAGCCCCCCTCACCGAGGGAGCTGGCAGAACCGTCAGGTTCTGACTGAAGGAGTTCCCACCGAAATACGACATCACCCCGACCCCCGTTGACACTTTTCCCTCTGTCAGCGGGGGTTTTTGCGGGCCATTCCAACGGCAAATTGTTAATTTTTATCTGCCCGCTTGACTTTTGCGCGGGATTGCATATACTAAAAGTAGGCTATGTGATGATATGCTGTTCATCATGGATTTCCACGCAAAAAAGAACCCCATCCGGAGTTGCCGCTCCAGATGGGGTCTTTTTGTTAGTGCTTACTGCCCTTGCACATCAGGCTGTCAAGCCACTTGCACAGATAATAGGCTACTACCTGTGCTATGCAACGACGACGACCGCCGCCAGCGGCGGAAACAGGGAGGAGCTGTTGGGACCGCGGCCTGCAAGATGCGAGTGCCGCCCAAGGCACGAAGCAGATGCAGGGAGCCGCAACCCGTACAGGATGCCAGAAGGGCCGCATTGCCAGTATAACACAAGCTCTGACCCAATACAACAAAAAGCCCCCCGGTACTGCGAATACCGGGGGCTTTTTGTTTAGTGCTTGGGGAATGCCTTATTCCAAGTCTCGATCACGTTGAACTTCGGTGTCCAGCCTTCGGGCTTGAAGGTGTCTGCGCTCTTGGCCTCCATGATGCCCTGCTCCGCTTTCCCTCTGTCGGCGGGGATTTTTGTTGTTATTTTTCTAAGATCCTCTAAAAATCTCTGCCATTTTTAGGCATCCTTCCAATCTTGTCTAAAATCCTTGATTTCTGTTGGGGGGGTAGAATAAGGAATTGTGAATCTTTTTTGTCCACGATCCGCGCAGACAAGATCCACCCGCAAAAGTCGTATCAAGGAGGAATTTATATGAAAACGCGACTTATCAGCCTGCTGCTGGCATTCAGCATGGCACTGACATTTCTGCCTGTCGGGGCAGTCTCTGCATTTGCGGCGGAGACGGGCGATACATTTAACTTTAACGGTCTTACATACGAGATAACAAGTGACACAACCGCCAAAGTCAAAGGACCCGAAGCAACCACCTTATTGACCCAAGTAACTATTCCAGAAAAAGCAACAAATTCCTTGAATGGAGAATCCTACACTGTAACAGCCATTGCGGATAAAGCTTTTCGCAACACAAGATTTAACGGCGAAATCACATCCATTACACTTCCCGATAGTTTGAAGGAAATCGGTGATTTCGCTTTCTTTTCTTGCCTCAAACTCGAAGACATCAATCTTCCCGATGGGCTTACTAAAATCGGGTATCAAGCTTTTCAGAACTGTTATAGTTTAACAGAAATCACCATTCCAAGCAGTGTAACTACTATGAGTTCACATGTGTTCAACCGCTGTATCGGACTAAAAAAGTTACCTTTGAAAAGAATTCGCAGCTAAGCGCGCTTCCTGATGCAACCTTTGCCAACTGTGAAAGTCTGGAGTCTTTTACCCTTCCCAATGGATTCACTTCCATCGGCGAAAATGCTTTTTATAAATGCGGAAATCTCACCACATTAAACATCTCGGATGATGTTACTGAAATCAAAAAAGATGCTTTTATTGATTGCGCAAAGTTCAACACTATCAATTATGACGGTACCAAATACTCTTGGAACGCTCTACTAAAAAGCGGCAGCGTAGATAACACAGTTTTGGAAAAAATTCAAGCGGACGGCTTCACCGTGAATTACTGGGTACAGCCTTTGGTCGTCAGCGGCGGCATTTTCACAGTAGATGGCGATCCTGTAGTTGGCGATACAGCTATTGTGCCCGTCGGTGCTACAGTTGAAATCACTTTTGATCAGCAGTCTTTCGCTGACAGTGGTCTCTCTTTTGGTAGTTGGGAGATTGATGGTTTAAGCAATTCAGAATACTACAAAAATAAAGAAAGCTTCACCTTTACTATGCCTAAGAATCGCGTAGCAGTCACAGCTTCAACAATGGATATTCCCATCATCGATGACTCCCCTGTTGACCCTGGCATCAGCACTGCGGTAACGATCATTGGCGGTGCACTGCTGGTGGGCGGGCTGCATCAGCTGGGCACCGAGCTGTGGCTGATCCATCATCTGCCCAAGGGTACCGCCATCCCGGAAACTCGCATCGAACTGGCCGAAGTGCTCTGGAAGGATGCCGGACAGCCTGTTCCTGCTGCCGAAGCCGCTTATACCGATATCGACACCGACGACACCGATGCGCAGCAGGCTGCACAGTGGGCAATTGAAAACGAGCTGATGACGCTGCGCAGCAGTGAGCATCCGGACAAATTCGACCCCCATGTGCCGGTCTCCACCGTAAAAGCCATTCGCGCGTGGAAAAAGGCACAGCAGATGAAACCGTCTACCAAGTAACACCCAATGGAATCAAAACAGCCCGTTCTCCTTTTTTGAAGAGCGGGCTGTTCCGTTATTTGATCCAGCCGACACATTTTTCTGCCCTACCGCCGCCTTTTTTGTTGACAAAGCAGCCGCCTGCTATTATAATAATGTAGTCAAAATGGCATTCTTGTGCGGCTTTGCGGCTGCACAGCACAAATAGAGACAAGGAGAGATTCTCAACATGGCACAAGAGATCAAAATGTCCGCTGCCGGTCTGAAGGCAATGCAGGAAGAACTGGAATACCTCAAAACGGTGCGCCGCAAGGAGCTGGCCGAAGAGATCAAGGAAGCACGCAGCCACGGCGACCTTTCCGAGAACAGCGAGTACGACGAGGCCAAGAATACGCAGGGTCTGGTGGAGAACCGCATCACCGAACTGGAGCAGATGATCAAGAACGCCGTCATCATTGATGAGAGCGAGCTGAGCGTGGACAATGTCTCTGTGGGCACCCACGTCACCATCCTCATGACCGGTGAGGACGAGAACGAGGAGTACGACATTGTGGGCCGCACCGAAGCCGACCCCCTGAACGGCAAGATCAGCGACGAAAGCCCCGTGGGCCACGCTCTGCTGGGCAAGGCTGTGGGCGACAAGGCCGAAGTGCTGCTGCCCACCGGCCACACCGTGGAGTACACCGTGCTGAACATTACCCACGCTGCAGGCTGAGCAGGCCAAACGAATAGGAGAAACCATGGAAGAACAAAAGAAGAACCCGGCGCAGGGCCTGTCCGAGAGCGAGCAGGTGCAGGTGCGCCGCCAGAAGCTGGCCGACCTGCAGGCTGCAGGCCACGACCCCTTCACCCTGACCAAGTACCCGCAGGATGCCTACTCTGCCGACCTGAAGGCCGAGTTTGCCGACCTGCCCAACGAGACCGACAGCGGCAAGACCGTGGCGCTGGCTGGCCGTATGATGTCCAAGCGCGTAATGGGCAAGGCAAGCTTTGCCCACCTGCGGGACGATAAGGGCGACATTCAGCTGTACGTCCGCCGCGATGAGCTGGGCGAAGAGCCTTACGCCGCCTTCAAGAAGCTGGACGTGGGCGATATCATCGGCGTGAAGGGCGAGGTGTTCCGCACCAAGACCGGCGAACTGAGCGTGCGCGCCACCGAGCTGACCCTGCTGGCCAAGAGCCTGCGTCCCCTGCCCGAGAAGTTCCACGGCCTGACCGACACCGAGATGCGTTACCGTCAGCGCTACGTGGACCTGATTGCAAACCCCGAGGTGAAGGACACCTTCGTGAAGCGCAGCCAGATCCTGAAGGAGATCCGCGCCTATCTGGACGAGAAGGGCTTCCTGGAGGTGGACACCCCCATCCTGACCCCCTTCGAGATCGGTGCCTCTGCCCGCCCCTTCTACACCCATCACAACAGCCTGAACATGGACATGGTGCTGCGCATCGAGACCGAGCTGTACCTCAAGCGCCTGATCGTGGGCGGCATGGACCGCGTGTACGAGGTGGGCCGCATCTTCCGCAACGAGGGCATGGACCCCAAGCACAACCCGGAGTTCACCAGCATCGAGCTGTATCAGGCCTTCACCGACTTCCACGGCATGATGGATCTGGTGGAGGAGCTGTACAAGCGCCTTGCCCAGAAGATCTGCGGCAGCATGGTCATCCCCTATCAGGGCAAGCAGATCGACATGGGCCACTGGGAGCGCCTGACCATGGTGGAAGCGGTCAAGAAGTATTCCGGCGTAGACTTCAACGACTGGAAGTCCGACGAGGATGCCATCGCCGCCGCCAAGGAGCACCACGTGGAGCTGCCCGAGGTGCCCACCAAGGGTTCCATTCTGGCTGAGTTCTTCGATGCCTTCGTGGAGGACAAGCTCATCCAGCCCACCTTCATCTACGATTACCCCGTGGAGATCAGCCCGCTGGCAAAGCGCAAGCCGGACGACCCCGCCTTCACCGAGCGCTTTGAGTATTTCATCGACTGCACCGAGTACGGCAACGCCTTCAGCGAGCTGAACGACCCCATCGACCAGAAGGGCCGCTTTGAGCGTCAGGTGGCCGAGCGCAAGGCCATCGAGCCCGACTGCAAGGCACAGGTGGACTACGACTACGTGAACGCACTGGAGTACGGCCTGCCCCCCACGGGCGGTCTGGGCTTCGGCGTGGACCGTCTGGTGATGCTGCTCACCGACAGCGCCTCCATCCGCGATGTGCTGCTGTTCCCCACGATGAAGCCGATTGAGCAGTAAAACGCAAAATTAAAACGCAGATACGATGAAATTTCGGACAAAATTCAAGCGGCATCTGCGGTACTACACCACAACTACACCAATTTTGGGACGTTTTCCCGAAAAGGAGCCTTACAAAGCGGTGTGGTGTAAGAATCGAATAGGCGGATTGGTGTAGTAGGTACACTGAACCCCAAACGCAAAAATGCGGCAGCTATGTTGTGAAAATACAACGTAGCTGCCGCTTTTTGTTTCGTATAGAGATTTTATGCTGACAGGCAACTTCTCCTGTGGTTAAATCAATTTGTCGTTGGCAAGTGTCAAACACTCCTGATTTGGCATACGCCAAAATTTACGCCAATTTAGCGCAGTTCCTCAAGCAATGCCGTGCATCCTTCCAGTATATCCTGCCATGTGGCTTCAAAATCTCCCGTGAACCATGGGTCTGCCACTTCACGGGGATGATCCGTATGCGCCATCAGCAGCGAGACTTTATGCTGTGGGTCTCCGCCGACAAGCCGCAGGATGTCGCACAGATTACTTTCGTCCATGCCAATCAGATGATCATACCGTGCATAATCCAGCCGGGTCATCTGCCGGGCGGTCTTGCCGTTGCAGTCGATGCCATGTTCTGCCAGCTTCTGCCGTGCAGGAGGATAGACCGGATTTCCGATTTCCCATGCACTGGTGGCGGCTGATGCGATTTCAAATTGCTCGGATAGTCCTGCCTTGGACGTAAGGTCTTTCATCACATACTCCGCCATCGGGCTTCGGCAGATATTTCCGAGACAAATAAATAAGATCCTGGTCATGCCGGGTCGTTCTCCTTTTGGCTTACAAAAGCATAGCCGCCGTGGGTAGTGCGGATAAAGCTACCGCAGCCGGCCAGCTTCTTTCGCAGATTGGAAACGGTATTTGCCACGACCTTTAAGGTGTCGTCACAGTTTTGTCCCCACACAGCACGGAAAAGCTCTTCTTTTGAGAAGATTTGTCCTTCGTGGGAGGCAAGCATCAGCAGCAAATCGAACTCCAGTCGTGTAAGGGAGACTTTTCTGCCGTTGCACGACACTTCGTGGGTCATTCCGTCCAGTGTAAGCCCCGGAAGAACCAACTTCTCCCATGAATCAATGGATATTTGCTCTGCCTCGATGTGCTCTCGTTCCAGAAGCATCCGGATCTTCTGCTCCAATTCCGGGTCAGGCTGTCGGGTCTTTATAACGATCATGGCAAACTCCTGCGTGTATTTTACTCTGCGGCGGTATCCATTTCCCGGAGCAGGTTTACCATCTCGATGGCACTGACTGCACAGTCATAGCCTTTATTACCTGCTTTGGTGCCTGCCCGCTCGATGGCCTGTTCGATGTTTTCGGTGGTCAGAACACCAAAGAGGACGGGAACCCCGCTTTCCAGCGAGACCGTGGCAATGCCTTTGGAAACCTCATTGCACACATAGTCGTAATGGCTGGTAGAACCGCGAATCACGGCACCAAGGCAGATCACAGCATCATACTTTCCGCTTTTTGCCATTTTAGAGGCAACCAGTGGGATCTCAAAAGCACCCGGAACCCATGCAACATGAATATCAGCGTCCTGCACATCGTGCCGGAGCAGACCATCCATTGCTCCGCTCAGAAGTTTGGACGTGATAAATTCGTTGAATCGGGCAGCTACGATACCGACCTTGATATTCTGAGAAACCAGCTTGCCTTCAAATGTTTTCATTTTTAAATACCTCTTTCGTTGTTAATATTCCAGAAGATGCCCCATCCGTGCCTGCTTCGTTTTCAGGTAAAACAGGTCATACGGGGTCGCCGTCATCTGAATGGGTACGCGCTCGGAGATCTCCAGCCCAAACTCGGAGAGCTGATATACTTTGTCCGGGTTATTGGTAAGCAGGCGCAGGCTTTTTACGCCAAGTTCCCGGAGGATCTGTGCGCCGAGATAATACTCCCGTTCATCTCCATGGAACCCCAGAGCGAGATTGGCTTCCAGCGTATCCATGCCCTGCTCCTGAAGTTCATAGGCACGCAGCTTGTTGATCAGACCGATGCCCCGGCCTTCCTGCCGCATATAGAGCAGGATACCCCGGTCTTCTTTTTCGATCTGCGTCATGGCAGCGGCCAGCTGCTGGCCGCAGTCACAACGCAAAGAGCCAAATGTATCTCCTGTCAGGCATTCCGAGTGGACGCGGCACAGAATATCCTTTCCATCGCCAATGTCACCTTTTACCAGTGCAATGTGATGCTCTCCGTTCAGGCGGCTCACAAAACCATAAGCTCTGAAGGTGCCATACTTGGTGGGCAGGTTCACTGCCGTCACCTGATCGACCAGTTTATCGTGACACTTGCGGTACTCCTGTAAATCACGGATGGTGATGAATTTGATCTGGAAACGCTCTGCCAGCTTTGCCAGTTCAGCGGTGCGCATCATCGTGCCATCCTCCCGCATGATCTCGCAGCACAGGCCGCATTCTTTCAGCCCTGCCAGACGGCACAGGTCAACGGTTGCTTCCGTGTGACCGTTGCGCTCCAACACACCGTTCTTTTTTGCCAGAAGGGGGAACATATGGCCCGGTCTGCGGAAATCTTCTGCTTTTGCGTGATCGTCCACACAAGCCATCGCCGTAATGGAACGCTCTGCGGCAGAAATGCCCGTAGAAGTAGAAACGTGGTCGATGGACACCGTAAATGCCGTTTCATGGTTGTCGGTGTTATGCTGCACCATCTGCGGAAATTGCAGCTTCTGGACGAAAGCTTCGGACATCGGCATACAGATCAGACCTTTGCCGTGGGTCGCCATAAAGTTGACGTTTTCGGTGGTGGCAAATTCGGCAGCACAGATGAAGTCCCCCTCGTTTTCACGGTCGGGGTCATCCGTTACCAGAATGATTTTTCCTTGCTTCAGGTCTTGCAAAGCTTCGGGAATGGTATTGAAGTTCATCGTAAACTCTCCTTAAAAGCCGCAGCGCAGCAGCATTTCTTTTGTGAGCGTGTTTTGCTTCGGTGTTTCTGATGGAAGCAGCCTCTCGATATATTTTCCAACAACATCGGTTTCCAAATTGACAAAATCCCCTTTGTGCCGTTGGTTCAGGTTCGTCTGACGGACGGTGTGCGGTATCGTGGACACGGAAAAGCCCGTAGGTTCCACCGCAGCCACGGTCAGGCTGATACCGTCTATTGTGATAGAGCCTTTTTCAACGACATAGCGAAGGATCGCAGAATCTGCATGAATGGTGTACCAGATAGCCGTATCGTCTTTTCGGATATTAGCAATGCGTCCGACGCCATCCACATGGCCTGCTACGATGTGTCCGCCAAAACGTCCGTTGGCCGGCATGGCACGTTCCAGATTGACAGCACTTCCAACGGTGAGCTGTGCAAGTGCAGAGCGGTTCAAGGTCTCGTGCATGACATCCGCAGCAAAGCTATCCGGGAAGAGCTGCCTGACGGTCAGGCAGATGCCGTTGACGGCGATGCTGTCGCCGATCCTGGTTCCTTCCAGAACCGTTTTTGCACGAACAGTCAGTACGGCGGAATGCTGTCCCCGATTGATGGACTTTATTGTTCCGACTTCTTCCACGATTCCGGTAAACATGGGTACTCCACCTCACTTTCGATCAGGAAATCTTTGCCAAGCTGTTCCAATCGGCTGTTCTTCAGGCGGAATGCAGCATCCGGAAGCGGGACACCTGCACCCTCAATGGGTGCTTTGGCATCCCTTCCTCCGAACAGCTTCGGGGCAATGTAAGCCTGTACCTGCTGCACGATGCCACTTTCCAGTGCAGACCAGTTCAAGGTTCCGCCGCCTTCCAGCAGAATGCTGTCGATCTGCTCCTGCCCCAGCTGTTCCATCAGTTGCAGAAGATTCACATGACCGCAATGCGCTTCCAGACAAAGGACCCGGCACCCGGCCTGTTGATATGCCGCCTGCTTCTCCGGGTCGCCGCAGCAGGTCGCAAGAATGGTCGGAACTTGTTTGGCGGTCATGACCACCTGTGATTGCAGCGGTGTCCGCAAATGTGTATCACAGATGATCCGGACGGGATCACGGCCACCCTCTATCCGGCAGGTCAGCAGCGGGTCATCTGCTAGGATGGTTCCGACTCCCACCATAATGCCGCGGAATCGGTGTCGCTGCCGTTGAACATGATTCCGGGCAATTTCCCCGGTGATCCATTTGGAAGCGCCTGTGTATGTGGCGATTTTTCCGTCCATCGTCATGGCGTATTTCATGGAAACGAAGGGGCGTTTTGTGGTGATATAGTGGAAGAACACCTTGTTCAGCGCATCGCATTCCTCTTGCAGAACATTTTCGGTCACATCTATGCCGTGTGCGCGCAGGATTGCAATTCCTTTTCCAGCCACCAGCGGATTCGGGTCAGCAGAACCCACGACCACCCGGTGAATGCCCGCGTCCAGAATCGCATCCACGCAGGGCGGCTGCTTTCCGTAATGGCAGCACGGCTCCAATGTCACATACAGGGTCGCTCCCTGCGGATCTTCGGTGCAGGATGCCAGCGCATTGCGCTCCGCATGAGCCTGACCGTATCTCTGGTGCCAGCCCTGTCCGATGGTCCTGCCCTCTTTTACGACCACGGCACCCACCATCGGGTTGGGAGATGTCCATCCGCAACCTTTTTTTGCAAGCTGCAAAGCCAGACGCATATACTCTTTGTCGTTCATCGTGTCGCCTCCAAAAGAAAAAGCCCTGAACAAAACCGTTCAGGGCAAGCCGAAAAGACACAAGGGACCCTTGTGCAAAAAAGAAAGCTCCAGAATGCAAACGCATCCCAGAGCAGCCTCCACAAGCGCAGAACCGTGCGGGCTCTGCGCTTGGTATCTTCTTTCATCCAGACTGTACTGTCGGCTTCGGAGTTTCACCGAATCATGCCTTACGGCTCGTGGGCTGTACCACCGGTAGGGAATCGCACCCTGCCCTGAAGATTTCTGATTCAATTACAGCGGCATTATAGCACGGCTCCTTTCGGATTGCAAGGGCATTCTGCAAACCGGGACGAAACCGGGATGAAACCGGGATGAAGATGGGTACGAAACTTTTTGACTATTATTGCCTTGTCAAGAGGGTAGGCGTCGTCCAGCCCTCTCTTTTTTTGCCAAAGTTTCCCTTGCTTTTTCTTGCACACTGCCGAAAGTGGCGTGTTCTCAAAAGTTCGCGTTTGCGCAGCGCAGCGGAGCAATGAAAGCTCCAGTGGGGCTTTTAAGCGACAGAACGGTCTTGCGCAGCAAGATGGAGGGGCCTCGCCCCGACAAGTTCACGTTGACACGGCTCGATTTTTGTGGTAGTCTATCCCAACAATTGAATATAACATATTTTTACATATTCGTTCAGACCCAGCGGGGCTGAACATCTTGGCTTTCAGCCGTTACATAACCGACTAGCATGACCTTCCAGAAAAAGCGAAGGCAGGGCTGGTCTGTTTTGTGACGGCTTTTTTGTTGCCGTTTTGCCCGTTGCACCTTGAAAACAGCATGACCGTCTGCATGGGATACCCGGCGATGACCCCCAAGTGGGAGAGCCGGAAAACGCCGCCGGAAGGGGGCAGGAAAGCCATGCAGGGAAAACGGCAGGACGTTGATTTCCCAGTTGCGGAGAAAAACGATGTGGTCAAATTGACCACATCGTTTTCCGTGACGCCAACGAAAGGACGGAATGCCTATGAGTAATTTTACCCCTGCATGGTTCAAGAAAGGCTTTTTCAACGAATCCCTGTTCTGTGACGATTTTCTGAGCACCCACCAGCTGCTTTACTCGAATGGCGCGTTTTTCACCCCGGACGGCAGAATGGTGGACCCCATGCCCCTGCGGTGTGAGATCTTCGAGATGATGCGTGAATACGTTGGGGCAAACCTTGCCAAGAAGGTTACCAATGTGGTGGACGTGCTGAAGCTGGCGGCACAGGTGGAGGACTTTCCGCCCGTCACCGACCGTATTGCACTGGCAAACGGCACCCTGTATCTGGATGGCACCTTTCAGGAGGGCAAGCCGGAGATCGTCCGCAACCGGCTCCCGGTCAAGTATGACCCGAAAGCTCCGCAGCCCTCCCATTGGCTGCGGTTCCTGTCCGACCTGCTCTACCCGGAAGACATTCCCACCGTGCAGGAGTTCATCGGCTACTGCCTGATCCCCAGCAACAAGGGCCAGCGCATGATGGTCATCAAGGGCAGCGGCGGCGAGGGAAAGTCGCAGATCGGTGTGGTGCTGTCCCGGCTGTTCGGCTGCAACATGAAGGATGGCAGCATCGGCAAGATCTCGGAGAACCGCTTCGCCCGTGCTGACCTGGAGCACACCCTGCTCTGCGTGGACGACGATATGCGGATGGAAGCCCTTCGCCAGACCAACTATGTCAAATCCATTGTGACCGCACAGGGGCAGATGGACTTGGAGCGCAAGGGCAAACAGAGCTATCAGGGTTGGATGTACGCCCGTCTGTTGGCGTTCAGCAACGGCGATCTGCAGGCATTGTATGACCGCTCGGACGGTTTCTATCGCCGTCAGCTCATCCTGACCACCAAGGACAATCCCCTCTCCCGTGTGGATGACCCGGACATTGCCGAGAAGATGGCGGCAGAGGTCGAGGGCATCCTGCTGTGGGCATTTGAGGGCTTGCAGCGGCTGGTGAAGAATGGCTTCCAGTTCACCGAGAGTGACCGTGCCAAGCGCAACCGGGAACTGGTGAAGCGGGACAACAACAATGTGTTTGATTTCCTCGAATCCGAGGGCTACATCCGCCTGAAGGCGGATGCCTGTACCAGCTCGAACGAGCTGTATGAGGTCTACCGGATGTGGTGTGAGGAAAACAGCCTGAATGCGATCAAGGCCAGAGGGTTCAGCGATGCGCTGATCGCCAACCAGCGCAGGTATAATCTGGAATCCACCAATAACATCGTCAACTCGTCCGGGCGGCGTGTCCGGGGCTTTGTGGGCATCGAAGCCCTTGTGCAGCCCGACCTCCCCCCAATGGCTGGCGGGCATGACTCCCCATAAAGGAGAATATGGACATTTTGCTGCGTACGTGCGTACGCGGCGGATGCCCTTTCTCTGTACGCACGTACGCAGCGATTGACCGAATACGCACCATATAGGGGTGTTATTGGCAAAGTGTCAAGTTGACAGTTTGCCAAGAGTGGTAAGTGACGGGAAACGGCACTTACCAGCTCCTACCCAATTCCCCAAAATGGGAATCAGGGTGAGATGGCCGTTATCAGACCGTCTATCTGCCTGTTACCATTTTGGGAACAGGCAAAATCAGTTGGTCAATTTGGCCAACTGAAAAAGCCGGACGAGCTGCGGGCAGGGATTCGCAAATCTTTGCCTGTCAGCTTGCCCGGAGCAAGAGTGCAGAGGTGCGGGTCGCCAGTGGCGACCTCAAAAGGCCGCAGGTATTTTGAAGCACCGACCGAGCCGACAGGCGAGACCGCAGCCTTTTGAAGGGAGTCAAGGGGGAACGCCTTGCCCAGTGATATGATGCTGTGCGTCATATCCTACTGGGTATTATCTGGCGCAAAACGGCGGCAAATCCAGCAGCTCCGCTGCTGCGTTCTCCCCGCCAAGCTGTTGAAACGGAGAGATGTCTATGGAGACCCTGCTGGAAGATGTTTCGGCTGCGGCCTATGACAAGGCGGTGGAGGTCGTGACAGATGTAGTACGCGCCGAGACCCGGACGGAAGATATGCGGATGATCGAGGACACGAAGAAGTGGGTGCTATCCCCGGAGAGAAAGGCTCCGCAGGCCACGAGAGAGTATGCCGCTCACCGTTTGGATGGCGTGCTGGACAAGTTTCTCAAGACCATGCAGACCACCGCCGCCCGCCTGCAAGAGAAGCTGCTGAAGCCGGAAGTCCGGCAGAAGGGCAAGGAGCAGGTCAAGGAGAAAGCGCGGGATTCCGTTCTGCAACTGCTGAGCCGCTTGCAGGTAGAACAGGCGCAAAACAAACCATCGGCACAACCCCGCACACAGGAGGGACACTCGGAAATCTGAACCTCATCGGGAGCGTTTGGGGCAGAAAGCTGGCACCTTCTGCCCCGGCACCCGGTTACAAGGAATTGGAGGTGCAAGTGAAAGAAGTTTGCGTTTGCGAAGCAATGAAGTCCCCAGTGGGGACTTTAAGCAATGGAACGGTCTTGCGTCAGCAAGATGGAGGGACTAAGTCCCGACAAGTTCCGATTTGGCAAAAGAGTAATCTGACCTTGGAGGAAGCGGCGGCTTACTCTGGGATCGGTATCAATAAACTGCGGTCAATGACCGATAGCGATGAATGCAAGTTCGTCCTTTGGAACGGAACCAAACGGCTGATCAAACGCCGTAAGCTGGACGAATATCTGGACACGGCATTCTCGATCTGATGCGGTTCAAAAATTGACTGTTTGATGTTGCAGGGAGTCTTGCGTCATGGTATACTCATGGCGTAAGGCTCCTTTTCAACATTCTGTGCATGAAAAGGAGCGTTTATATGCAAAGACGTAAAGACAATAAAGGCCGTGTTTTGAAGGATGGCGAGGTCTACCGCAAGAGCGACGGGCTGTATATGTACCGTTGGACTGCGAAAAACGGAAAACGCCATACCATCTATGATGCAACCTTGGAGGGGCTGCGCGAAAAGGAAGAGAAGATCCAGCACGACTTGGCAGAAGGCATCCGCATTCCGGAGTGCAGTCTGACCTTGAACGACCTGTTTGAACTGTGGCGTAAGAACAAGGTGGGCTTGAAAGAGCATACCTTCGCCAATTACGTCTATATGTACAATCGGTTCGTCCGGGATGAGATCGGCATGATGAAGCTCAAGGACATTCGCAAGTCGGATATCCGCAGCTACTACAATGGCATCGTCCGCAACGGCAAGATGGCGTTGAACACGCTGGAAACCATCCAGAATGTTCTCCATCAGGTCTTTGCGGTGGCGGTGGACGATGAGTACATCCGTGTGAATCCCACGGATGGTGTCCTGACGGCCATTAAAGCCGCCCACCAGTACGAAACGCCCAAACGCCACGCTCTGACCCTGCCCCAGCAGCAGGCGTTTCTGAATTTCAAAACGCCGAAGTTCCAGCACTGGCTCCCGATGTTCACCTTCATGCTGGGGACCGGATGCCGCATCTCGGAAACGGTTGGCCTGTGCTGGGGTGACATCGGCTTCGAGAGTGGGTTTATCATCATCCAACCTGAAGATCATTCAGGACATCATGGGACACCGGGACATCAGCACCACGATGGAGATTTACGCGGAAGCCACCAAGGAAGCCAAAGCCCATTCCTTTGCAAATCTGAACGGCAAATTGGGCATTTCGGTCTGAAATCCACTACACCAACTACTACACCACTTTTACACCAAATTGCCGGTAAGTTGTGGAGAGTTGCGTAGGGAGATGTGCGGGAGCAGGAAAAAGGAAGCCGCATGGATAGGCTTATAAAGGAAAATAAAGCCATTTGTGAGCCTTCCTTGACCTGTCCCCACGATGAAGCCGATTGAGCAGTAAATTCCGCGTTTGCGCAGCAATGAAAGCCCCAGTGAGGCTTTTAAGCGGCCGAGCGGTCTTGCGCCAGCAAGATGGAGGGACCTTGCCCCGGCAAGCTCCAATTTAAGCAAAACAAAGCCTGAAACTTCTTGATGTACCGAGAAGTTTCAGGCTTTTTCTTTTGATGAATTTCCAGTAAAAACTACACCATACGCCAAACGTGAAGGACGAATACGGCAACACCCCGGCACAGCGGGCAGAACTGGACTGGCTGCTCTACAACAAGCCCTTGGAGTATGCCCAGCTTGTGCTGGGTGGGGAGATTGGACATTATCTCTCGCTTGGTTGCGACCACGGCAGGCTGGAAGAGCAATGACATAACAAACACAGCCCCGCTTTGGCGAAGGAGAAGCCAAAGCGGGGCTGTATTCAATGAAGGAGAAATGAAAGGAATATCAGGTTACAGATTCAGCTCAAACTGTTCCACCGTAACAGTTGCTTTGCCGTCTGCGGCAAAGGTGATGCCGTCGGCAGACTGGGGGGTGTAGATCCATGCGGTCATGGTCTGTTCACCGTCGTTGGCGAAAACTTCGATGCTGTTTTTGTCCAGCAGGATACGGAGTTTGAGTGCACCGTTCTGGCTGCGCACCTTGCAGCTGCGGCGGTGAACAATGTCGGCACGGGAACCGGCATAGCTGCGATCCAGCGTCAGCTCGGAGGTGTAGGGGTCGTAGGTCAGGCTGGTGTGATGGTCTGCATCGGCGGCCAGCTTCAGGGTGAAGGAGCGGTATTCGCCGGGCTGTACCGTGACGGTCAGATCCGCCACACGGCCCTTGATGCCTTCCAGAGAAGTTTCGCTTTGCACCGTCACATTTTCGTGCAGGGTGCGCTTGCCGTGGACGGCGTCCAGCTCCCGCACCGGGGCCTGAACAATGCGTCCATCCTTGATGTGCAGCTCGCGGGGGCAGATGGTCTGCCCGAACCACTTGCAGCCCTTGGGCTTATCCTCGGTGTCCGACCAGGTCTGCAGCCATGCGGTCATGATGCGGCGGCCATCCGGGGCAAGGGTGGTCTGGGTGGCGTAGAAGTCGATGCCGCCGTCCATCAGCTGCACGTTTTCCTTGGTGAAGGTGTGGGTAGCTTCGTCGTAGCTGCCGATGAAGGCAATCACGTTGTGACCGTTGTGGAACTCGCCCTTGGGCAGCATCTCCATGGGGCCGAGCATCAAGACCTGCTTGCCGTCCAGCGGGAAGAAGTCCGGGCACTCCCACATTTTGCCGTACTGATTGTTGCAGCGTTCCAGCACCGTGACAAAGTGCCAGTCGAAGCCGTCCTTGCTCTGGAACAGTGCTGCTGCGCCGCTGCCGTCCTCGGCCAGGCAGACGGTGACGGCGGAGTAGGTGCCGTCGGCCTCACGCCAGATCTTGGGGTCCCGGAAGTCGAACTTGCTGAAGCCTTCCGGCAGGTCTTTCTGGGTCAGCACCGGGTTGCAGGCAGGCTTTTCGTAGTCGAGACCGTCACCAATGGCAATGCTCTGGGTCTGGATGTCCCGCATCTCCCCATTGGGCTGCTTTTCTGCCACCACGCTGGTGTACATCAGCAGCTGCTTGCCGTCATCCATCTCGGTAGCAGAACCGGAGAAGCAGCCGGGGCCGTTGTCTGCCGGGGAATCCGGTGCAAGCGCACAGGGCAGATACTCCCAGTGCAGCAGGTCGGTGCTGACCGCGTGACCCCAGTGCATGGGCGCCCACCGCACATCGTAGGGGTTATACTGATAGAACTGGTGATACTTGCCTTTATAATAAGAGAAGCCGTTGGGGTCGTTGAGCCAGCCCACATAAGGAGTCATGTGGTAGGCAGGGCGTTCTTCCGGGGAGATCGCTGCGCCGTGCTCGGCCTCGTAGGCACGGGCTTTTTGTAAAGTCAAATCGTTCATGGAATCCTCCAAAGGAAAGAATTCTTATGCGTAGTAAGCATCCAGATATTTCTGCATAATGCCCAGATAGTCGGACAGGCCGTAGTCTTCCAGCTTGCTCAGATATTCGTTCCACTCTGCATCCTTCGTGCCGTTCATGATCCAGTTGGCCTTCTGCGTATTCATGTAGGTCTGCAGATCTGCCTGCAGGTTAGAGACCTGCTCGGTGTCCTCGCTGCTCATAAAGACATTGGGATAGACATAATCGTTGTTCATATCCGGGGTGTAGATCTCCTTGATCCAGTCCAGACGATACTGTGCATCGTCCGGGCAGGTAACGTATACACCATAGTAATCATCCAGAACTGCCAGAGGTCCACTGACACACTGCGCTTCACGGACTTCCACGGGAGAAGCATCGCCCAGAGGAGCGTGCTTCAGCATGGGCTCGCCCTTATCGTTGGTGGACAGTTCAAAGATGTTAAAGCCTTCCGCATCGCCGTAAGTACCCCAGTTGTTCTGCGGAGACTGGAGGGGTGCGTACATCTGATCCAGCCATGCGCAAACCAGTGCAGGATTAGTCGCCTTTGCGGTGACAACGCATCTGCCGCGGGCAAAGCCGCTGGTGAAAGAACCGTTCTGCGGAGTGATATTTCGGGTATCGGCGGTCAGAGCAGGCAGCGGCTCCCAGTCGGTCAGGTTGTCAATGTTGGCAACATCCCAGCTGAAGCAGACACCATAGCGGCCAGCCTTGCCCTTGGAAACATAGGTGGACCACTCCTGCGTGAAGCACTCCGGGTCGATGAGCTTCTCAGCATACAGCTTGTGCAGCCAGTCCAGACCATCACGGTAGCCCTGCTGGGTGGCGGCACAGATAACTTTCCGGTCGTTGGTAACGGCGATATGGCGGTCTTTGTCTGCATCGCCGTAGCCTTCGCCAAAGCCATTGATGAGGATGCTGGGGTCCTGATCGCCGTTGTTGACGATGCAGGACATGGGGATGATGTCGCCGTCAATGCCATACTCTGCCTTGATAGAAGCGGCGTTATCACGGAATGCAATCAGCACCTGCTCAAACTCGTCCACTGTGGTGGGCATCGACAGACCGAGGAAGTTCAGCCACTTGGTATTGATGAAGCTCATGTTGCCAATGGTCTGGATGGCGGTCTTTTCCGAGCCGAGCTGCTCGATCCAGGGCAGTGCCCAGATGTGGCCATCGCTGTCGGTGCACATGGTGCGGTACTCCGGGTACTGCTCAAAGACCTTCTGGAGATAAGGCATATTGTTGTCAATGTAGTCTTCCAGATTGAGGATGACACCCTGATCTGCGTAGCGCAGCAGATTGCTGTCGGTAAAATCAGCAGTAAAAACAAAATCCGTCAGGGTGTTGGGGTTGGACATATTCAGGGTGATCTTATCGCTCCACTGGTCGGACTGGATGGCGGTCCAGTCGATGTGCACATTGGTCTGCTCTTCCAGACGCTTGAAGATGGTGCGGTTGTTCGGTTCGGGTTCGCTGCCCACAGGGAAGCTGGTCATACCGGTAAAGGTGACCTTTTCGGACAGCGGAAATGTAACGGCACCGGTCACGTCCACAGCTGCGGCAGCAGAATCGCCGCTGCCGGTGGATTTGCCGCCACAGGCAGACAGAGCAGCGGCAGAGCCCGCCAGAGCGCAGACCTTGAGGAAGTTGCGGCGAGAGATCAGCTTTTTCATGGTATTTTCTCCTTTTTCATGTTTCTTTTTTCGTGTAACAGATGAGCGTACCTGCTTATAAAATTCTGGAATATCCTCAGCCCTTAATGGAACCAGCCATGATGCCGGCATCAAAATACTTCTGGAAGAAGGGATACATCACCAGCAGCGGCAGACTGGAAATAATAATGGTTGCATATTTGAGCAGCTCTGCCATCTTGGCACGTTCGGCAGTGCTCTGGATATCTGCGATCATGCCGGATTCCGGCTGGCTCTGGATCAGGATGGAACGCAGCACCAGCTGCAGCGGCTGCTTCGATGCGCTGTTCAGGTAGATCATGGCATCAAAGTAGCTGTTCCACATAGCCACGAACTGCCACAGGGCCAGAACTGCCACCACCGGCATACAGACGGGCAGCAGGATCTTGAAGAAGTAAAGCATCTCGCTGGCTCCATCCACATCCGCAGCTTCGCGCAGCTCACGCGGGACGCCTTGATAATAGGTACGGGCAATGATCATGTTCCACACGCTGAATGCTCCCGGCAGAATGACCGCCCACATGGAATCCAGCAGACCCAGATTGTTGATGAGCAGGTAGGTGGGGATCAGACCGCCGCTGAAAAACATCGTGATCACAAACAAGGTGTTGAAGATCTTTTTGCCTTTGAAGTCCGGCAGCGACATGGGATAAGCGGCAAGCATCGTCACAGCTACCGAGATGATGGTGAAGATGATCGAGTAAAGCACTGCGTTCCTGAAGCCGACCCAGATCTGCTTGTCCGAAACGACACGCTGGTAAGCATCCAGACTCCACTTGCTGAAATCAAAGGAGATGCCCTTGTTTTGCAGAGTGACCGGGTCCATAAAGGACGCGATAACGATGTAGATCATCGGAACGATGATTGCCAGCAGGAACAAGCCCAGAAGTGCGTAGCCGCAGTACAGGATGATCTTATCTTGTCTGGTGTAGAGGGCCATTTTTGATTTTTTCTGTTTTGCCATGGTAAACCCCTCCTTACAAGCCCTTGCCATCGTTCATTTTGGCAACGATCTTGTTCACTGCGATCAGCAGGATGACGTTGACAATGGTGTTGAACAGACCGACTGCCGTGGAAAAGCTGTAATCGCCGTCCAACAGGCCCTTTTTATAAACGTACGTTGCAATGATCTCGGCAGTGTTCAGGTTCAGGTCCGTTTGCAGGGCATAGGCTTTTTCAAAACCGATGCTCATGATGTTGCCTGCCTGCAGGATAAACTGAATAACGACCATATCCTTAATGGCGGGCCACTCCACCGTCATGATCTGCTGGATCAGGTTTGCGCCGTCGATCATCGCAGCTTCCTTCAGATCTTTGCTGGCATTAGAAAGGGATGCGGTGTACATGATGGATGCCCAGCCGGCACCCTGCCAGATGCCGCTGATGATGTAGATGGGGCGGAACGCTTCCGGCAGCGTCATGAAGTTGATGCTGGTGTGAAGCAGGCCGTTCACCGGACCGGTGACACTCAGCAGCACTCGGACGATGCCGCACAGCACGATGACCGAGATGAAGTTGGGCATATACAGCACCAGCTGCACCTTCTGCTTGATCTTCTTGCTCTCGATACGGTTGAGCAGGAATGCCAGCAGGATGGGGATCGGGAAGCCCCACAGCAGACCGTAGACGCTCAGCTTCAGGGTGTTGATCAGATAGCGCTGGAAGTCCGGCGAGGACATGAAGCGGGTAAAGTTTTTGAAGCCTACCCACTCGCTGCCCCAGATGCCCTTGAAGGGATTGTACTTCTGGAACGCGATCAGCACACCGCCCATGGGAGCGTACTTGAACACCAGCGTCAGCGCCACGGCAGGCAGCAGGAACAACAGGTAAAGCTGCCAATGCCGTTTGATGTAGACCCATGTGTTGTGCAGCTTGCGTTCTGCTGTCAGCACAGCCGTTTCCGGCGAGGCCGTCTTTGCTTTCATGAATCATTCTCCTCCTTGTTTGATTTGCTTGCCGTTTGATTCGCACTTTATATTTGCACCTTTGAATTTTACGTTTTTCACTTCGTTTGTGCAAATGTAAAACTCTGTAATTCATTTATACCACTCACGCAAGCGAATGTCAACGATAATTCATGGTATACATCAAAAATTATTGTGGATTTGTACAGATGCACAAATTCAAAAGTGCGCAAATATGCAAAATGATGATTTGCATTTTTGCATTTGACTAATTTGTGCATTTGCACTATACTGGAGTCGCAAAGAATAAGATCCGTCACCGGACTTTATCTATAAAAGAAAGAACACCCGCTCCTATTTATAAAGAAAGAGGATGACTTATGGCAACCAAAGTCACCATTCAGGATATTGCAAACGAACTGCAGCTTTCCCGCAACACAGTTTCAAAGGCCATCAACAACACCGGTGTGCTGGCAGATGCCACACGGGAGAAGATCCTGCGCAAAGCCGCCGAAATGGGCTATAAGCAGTTTGCCTATCTGCCGCTGTTTCAGGAAGACACTGCAAAAGCAGCAGAGCATTCCATTCTGCCGAGTGACAAACGGGAGATCGCCATGCTGACGACCCAGTTTCTGAGCAGCTCTCACTTTTCCTCCATGATGCTGGATCGTTTCCAGTCGGAAATCGAGCATCTGCATAGCTGTACGACCATTCATCGCATTTCTCCCATAGAGCTGAAAGAGAAAAAGCTTCCATCTTCTCTCAACATCCAGCGCACAGCCGGCATCATCTGCATTGAAGTATTCGACTATGACTACGCACAGATGCTGTGCGATCTGGATGTTCCGCTACTGTTTGTAGACACCCCTGTGATGGATATGCGTCCTCCCCTTAAAGCCGACCGCCTTTATATGGAAAACCGCATTGAGGTCCAGAATGCGGTGGCCCACATGGTCCAGCGCGGCAAAAAACGCATCAGCTTTGCGGGGGATAAAAACCACTGTCAGTCCTTCTTTGAGCGTTATATGGCTTATAAGGATGCAGTGGAGTACTTTGGTCTGACAGAAGGCCTGAGCACCTGTGCGATGCCATCTGGACAGCAGAACTATCCGGTATCCCTGTACGAAACCATACGTCGGTTCAAAACGATGCCGGATGCCTTTGTCTGCGCCAATGACTTTGTTGCCATGGATCTGGTCAAGGCATTGAATGAGCTGGGGTATTCGGTTCCCGATGATATCTGGGTCTGCGGCTTCGATGACAGTCAGGAGGCCTCCTACTTTGCCCCCCATCTGACTTCGATCCATATCCATGGACAGATCATGGGCTACACCGCTGCCAATCTGCTTATGACCCGCATCGAAGAGCCATCGCTGAACTATCGCACCGTCTATACGGAAACCAACCTGATCCTGCGCGAATCCACAGGAGATTGAGCGAAAGGAGAACCCCCATGCGTGACCTGTGCAACACGGACAAGCCGCTGTTTGCTGTGCTGACGAAATTGACTTACAGTGCTTACCTGAACATCTTATGGCTCGTGTGCAGCCTGCCCATCGTTACCATAGGAGCTTCTACGACCGCATTGTTCTACGTCACGCTCAAAATGGCGGAAGATCGGGACGATGGTCTGACCCGGATGTTTTTTAAGGCGTTCCGGGAGAATTTTAAGCCTGCCACAAAACTCTGGCTAATCCTGCTGACAGTCGGCAGTTTCCTGGCTGTGGATGGCTTTGTGCTGCGCCGAATGTGGAGCGAAAACATTTTCTGGACGCTGCTCACTGCAGTGCTTATTGGTGCGGCAGTTCTGTACGGCATCGTTCTGCTGTATGCCTTTCCTCTGCTGGCACGGTTTGAAAACACCACCTTCGGCATCCTGAAAACAGCGTTTCTCGTGGGTGTCCGGTATCTGTTTTGCACCCTGCTGATGGCGGCGATCTATGGCATCATGGGGTACGTCATAGTGTTTGTATTCACGCCTGCATTCCTGCTGGGCATGGGCTTGTGCGCCATGCTCTGCTCCTTTCTGATGCTTCGGATCCTCTATCTGATCGGTGGAGACCCTGATGCAGTACACGAGGAATACGACCATGACAAAAACTGACCGGGATACGCTCCGCTCCCTCCATGGGCGCAAAAAGTGGGAGCACATCTGGGCATATTACAAGCTGCCCATTGCGATCGTGCTCATCGTCGTCTATATCCTCGGGTATGCAGCCTACCGTCATGTGACGAAAAAAGAGGATGTGCTTTACCTTGGTCTGGTAAATATCACTGCCGGGTCTGATCTGACGGAACAGCTTACCACCGGCTTTGCCGAGGCGCAGGGTCTGACCAAAAAGCAACAGGTCGATCTGCTGTCCGGCTTGCTGCTCAGTGAAAGCGAACGCGCAGAGGAGCAGTATGTATATGCTTCGGAGATGAAGCTGCTGGGTGCAGTCAGTGCCCAGCGGTTAGATGTTGTTCTGATGGACGAATATGCACGGGATCGACTGTTGGCAGATGATTATTTTCTCGATCTGCGGACACTGGATGCGTCTTTCCATGCACTGTCGGGTTTGAACGCCGGTGGAACCGTGCTGGATATTTCGGACACGCCGTTTGTCAGGCAGGCAGGTTTTTCTGGCAAGGTCTATCTTGGGGTAGTGCAGAATGCACCGCACCCGGAGCGTGCAGCCGCTTACATTCATTATCTGTTCCAGCGGTGACCGTTGGGTTTTGGCTTATAGGATAAAAATAAGGAGAAAACGCATGGACATTTTAACGATTGGTGAAGTTTTGATCGACCTGACCCAGACCGGCAAGGATGCGCGCGGCATCCCCCAGTTTGCCGCAAACCCCGGCGGTGCACCGGCCAATCTGGCGGTGGCTGCTTCCAGACTGGGCGCACAGACCGCCTTTATCGGCAAGGTGGGTGCGGATGCCTTTGGCCGCTACCTGAAAGAGGTTCTGGCAGAAAACAAGGTAGACGTTTCCGGCATGGCGGTGGATGCAGACCACCCCACCACCATGGCGGTGGTCTCGGTGGATGCCACCGGCGAGCGGGATTTCAGCTTCTACCGCAGCGCCAACGCTGACGTGATGCTGTGCAAGGAGGACATTTCGGACGAGGCTTTGAAAGCTGCCAAAATCGTCCACTTCGGCTCTGTCAGCCTGACCGCTGACCCCTCCCGCACTGCCACGCTGGATGCTGCCGCCCGCGCCAAAAAGCTGGGTGCTACCATCACCTACGACCCCAACTACCGTGCAAACCTCTGGAAGAACAAAGAGGATGCCATTGCCCAGATGAAAGCTCCCCTGCCGCTGGTGGATATCCTGAAGGTGTCCGATGAAGAACTGCCCCTGCTCACCGGCACCACCGACTGCGAAAGCGGCACGGCACAACTGGCACAGAACGGCATCCGGCTGATTTTTGTCACCTTGGGTGCAAACGGCGTATTCTACCGCTTTGGGGACAAGACTGGCCATGTGGCTGGCGTTCCCTGCAAGGTGGGTGATACCAACGGCGCAGGCGATACCTTCTTTGGGGCTGCCCTGTCCAAGCTCTGCAAGGAGGAGCTGGATACCCTGACGGTGGACAAGCTGGAAAGCATTCTGGCTTTTGCCAACAAAGCGGCCAGCATCACCACCAGCCGGCATGGTGCTATCCCTGCCATGCCCACCCTTGCAGAAGTGGAGGGCTGAACCATGGCAGCAAAACAGGAATTTGCGTCCCGGTTTGCCAAGCACAAGGACGAGCTGGAATGGCTGTTCATGGAACTGTACCACAACCGGGAAGGGCTGGAAGTTCTGGAGCGGGAGATGGCAGAAGCCTACAACGCCCGCAGCGCCGAGCTGAAAGCGCTGGACAAAGCGCGCTCTGCTGACCCGGAGTGGTACAAGCGGGGCAATATGTTCGGCATGACCATGTACACCGACCTCTTTGCCGGAAACCTGAAAGAACTGGCAAAGAAGCTGCCCTACCTCAAGGAGCAGAAGCTGACCTATCTGCACCTGATGCCCCTGCTGCAGATGCCCCATCCCCACAACGACGGCGGCTATGCGGTGGAGGATTTTGACACTGTAGACCCGGCCCTTGGCACCAACAAGGATCTGGAAAACCTGACCCGGGAGCTGCGCAAGGCCGGCATCAGTCTGTGTCTGGATTTTGTCATGAACCACACCGCCAGCACCCACCGCTGGGCCATGGCGGCAAAAGCCGGAGACCCGTGGTTTCAGGCCTATTACCACCTCTACGAGGACCGCACCATCCCCGACCAGTACGAGCAGACCGTGCCTCAGGTGTTCCCCAACACCGCACCCGGCAACTTTACATGGTGCGAAGAAATGCACAAGTGGGTGCTGACCACCTTCCACGACTACCAGTGGGATCTGAACTACGCAAACCCGGCGGTATTCGTGGACATGACCAAGAGCATTCTGCACCTCGCCAATCTCGGCGTAGAGGTGTTCCGCATTGATGCCGTACCCTATATCTGGAAGCAGCTGGGCACCACCTGCCGCAATCTGCCCCAGGTGCACACCATCGTGCGGATGCTCCGCATGGTGCTGGAATGCGTCTGCCCGGCGGTCATCCTCAAGGGCGAGGTAGTCATGGCTCCCAAGGAGCTGGCGGCTTATTTCGGCACGCCCGAAAAGCCGGAATGCCACATGCTCTACAACGTGTCCACCATGGTCAACCTGTGGGGTGCCCTTGCCAGCCGGGATACCCGGCTGCTGAAAGCTCAGCTGGATGCCCTCCATGCCCTGCCGGACAACTGCTGGTTCGTGAACTATCTGCGCTGCCACGATGATATCGGCTGGGGTCTGGATGAGGCGGTGGAGAAACGGCTTGGCATTGACCCGCAAAAGCACAAAGAATATCTGTACCACTTCTACGAGGGCAATTTCCCCGGCAGCTGGGCAAAGGGTGAGCTGTACAACTACGACCCTGCCACCGGCGATGCCCGGAGCTGCGGCACCACCGCCAGCCTGTGCGGCGTGGAGCAGGCACTGGAAAAGGACGATAAGACCGCACTGGATTATGCCGTGAAGCGTGACCTGCTGCTGCACACTGCCATGGCGTTTTTGCAGGGCTTCCCCATGCTGAACTGCGGCGATGAGATTGCACAACTCAATGGCTGGGATTATAAAAACGACCCCGACCGTGTGGAGGACAGCCGCAATCTGCACCGCACAAAATTCAACTGGGAGGACGCAAAGCAGCGCACCCGGAAGGGCACGCTGCAAAACAAGTTGTGGCAGGGCATGGAGCAGCTGCGCCAAATGCGTGCAGACCCCTGCTTTGCCCCGGATGCGTGGGTGACCACATGGGACAGCCACAACCCCGGCGTGCTGGCGCTGGTACGCAAGCGCGGCGAGGAAACGCTGGTGGGGCTGTTCAACTTTACCGAGTACCCGGCAGGGGCAAGTCTGGACGCTCTGGGCGGCGAGTATCACACCCCGGAGGGCACTTCCGTCTGGCTGGCGGATGTGGAACTGGAGCCGTATCAGGCACTGCTGGTAAAAACAAATAAGTAAAGCGGAATACTCCGGTAGCTTTCTCTTGGTTGGAAAGTTGCCGGAGTATTTTTGTTTCGCGCAAACTGCAAGGTCACTGGATCATTGAAATGTCGGAGATGATTGCCACCGCCAATGCCACGCGTGCCTGCGCAAAAAATCCCCCCGATACCGGGTATCCGGTATCGGGGGGATCTGTCATTCTGAGGCTTTACGGAGAAAGCGCTCAGAGGTTACTTTTTGGGGAACGCCTTGTTCCAGATCTCAATGGTCTTGAACTTGGGCATCCAGCCGTCCGATTCAAACTTGCCTTCCCGTGCATCCAGCAGACCCTGCTCCACGCACCACTGAGCGGCCTTGGCCATATCGGGGTCGGCCACATCCGCAAAGGCGGGCTGTGCGGCGGGTTCGGGCTTGCCCTTCTCAGTCCAGATGAGCAGTGCCAGCTGGCCGCGGTTTGCCGGGATGGCTGCGCCCTCGGGCAGGAGGCCGTGCAGGATCACGCGGGTGGCGATCTCGTAGCCGCCCCAGATGGCTGCACCGCCCACGGCCACGGCGGCAATGGTGCCACCTGTGGTATCCATGGGTGCAGGTTCTACGCCGAAGTCTTCATCAATAGGTTCGTCCGGGTCGGCCACCGGGCTTGCCGACCAGTGGGCGATCAGTTTGACCGGGTAAACGGGCATCTCAAACGTCGTGGCCGCGCTCTTGGCATTGTCCAGCTTGAGCTGCAGATTTTCCGGAATGCCATCGGGGAAGTTCTGGTAGAAGCTATCGGGGTACTTGATCTCCCATTCCACGAACTCCATGCCGGGGTATTTCTCGGCATCATACGGGGTAGCTGTGATCTCCACCGTGGTGCCGATCTCTGCGGGGATATCGCTGCCCTCGCCCAGAGTGGACTTTGCCGTGCCGCCCGTAACAGTAACGGTACTCCTCAGCACGGAAGCGGGGATGCTGTAAACGGCGGTCAGCTTCACGCCGTCCTGCGGCATGGTAAAGACGATCTTTTCCGTGCCCTTTTCCGTTTCGGAGCCCAGACTACCCTCAATTATGCCAATATTCTTGCTGGAATCTTTTTCCACCTTCCAGTGATGGAACGACTCATTCTCCTTGACAGGCTCATTGGCTTCGATCGTGACGGTCTGGCCCGGCTGTACGAACACCGTGCCCGTCTGTCTTTCGCCCTTTCCGACGCGGATCGTGCCGTCCTTCACTGTGACTTGCATATCTAATACAGGTGCCGGGAAGCTATAAGAAGCTTTCAGCTCCACCGGGCTGGCCGGCATGGTGAAGGTCATATTTTTTTCGGTATTTTTCTGCGCTTCGGTCAGTTCAAAGCTTTCCGGGCTGATCACTTTCCAGCCGCCGAACTTTGTAACACTCGGGTTTTTGTTGTTACCGCTCACCGTGACCTTTTCGCCCTCAAAGGCGCTGGTCAGGCCGGTGGTGTCGTCGCCCACCTGTGCGGTGCCGTTTTTCACGGTAATGCTGTAAGTCTCCCTCGGCTCAATGCGCAGGTAGTTGCTTTCTATTGTCTCAGGAATCGGGGTAATGCGGGAGTCCTTGTACTCCGAAGATTGGTCCGTGAAATAGACATAGGGTTTTTTCTTCGCCTGAGTGAAGATCACTTTGCCAAGGTTACGGTAACTGTCACTGTTCAGTTCCACCTTGCCAGCTGCCTTGATATTAATCACCTTGTCATTGTACTCATACTCAAGAGAAACATCTTTTCCTGCATCTATCGTCACATCACCTTTGATTGGGCTCATACCGCTAATTATTACCGTACCGCTGCATTTGATCACTGCGCCCTGATCGATCAAACAATACCAACTGCCGGACGTCATCGTCACATTGTTTGCACTGTTCACCATCAGCTTTGAAACCGTCGTGCCCCACTCATTACCAAGCTTTATATCGCCAGTACAGTCAATAATCGTTTCGCCGCCAATGCCGCCTTCGGTCGTGACCGTATTTGCCCGATGCACGGTAAGGCCATTCCCTATCAGGTTTCGGCCGTCACCATGCGAACCGCCAAAACTTTTGAGGATCACATCACCGGAACAGGTGATCTCCGCCTTGCCTTCAATTGCTGCAGCCGCACTGCCACCTAGCTTGGTCACTTTCACATCCTTTGCGCCGTTTACGGTCAGGTCACCGTTCACAACGTGGGACGCATCCGCTTCCAGATCAATGGAAACATCCTCCGGTGCCGTGATGGTCAGGGCACCTTCAAAGGATTTTCCATCCTTCAGCTTCAGGGTCTTTTCCTCAATGTCATAGCAGATTCCAAGGATGTCGTTGTAGTTCTTGCTGGTAACAGACTCACCATTGATTTTGATGTTGAAATCCTGTACAATTTCGTCAACCTGATTGCCGTCCTTGTCCAGTTTGGTGATCGTGCCAAGCAGCTTGCTGGTGTCAATTTCAGCTTCCTCTTGACCATTGCCGATATAAATGCCATTGTCATCTACAATTTGCAGCGTAACATTGCCGCCGGTGATCTGGATGTTTTCGCCTTTGCCAGTCTCTCGTCCGCCGCCGATTGCCGCAGTACGACCTTTTCCGCCGCCAGACTCTGCATGTACCGTACCGCCCTCAATGGTAATGTTCTTACCGTCACCTAGATAGCCGCCGCCAATGCCTGCTGCTTCGCCACCGGGTTTCGCCGTTACATTACCATCACGAATCGTAATATTTTGACCCGCTGCGCCGTGACCTCCGCCAATGCCTGCACCCCAGTTACCGCCGTTGGCCTCGATCGTACCACCTTCAATCACAATATTGCTGGCATTTTTATGCCATGCGCCGCCAATGCCCGCGCCGCTCTCGCCGCCGTAAGCATTCAGCGTACCGAAGCCGCTGATGGTCAGGGTCCCGTTGTCGTCGGCCTTTTCAACACCGGCGTGTTTCGTGCCGCTGTGCAGGGTATTCGTGCCTTCAATGACCAGCTCCACATTGCCGCTGACCGAGACTGCCGCGCCGGAAGCATTGATCTTGACATTAGACAGTGTGACTTTTGCACCAGTGGTGCCGCCTTCGATGGTAATGGTATTGTGCGTCTGGCTGCCGTCCGTTGTGATAGACAGATTGCCCCTTTGCTGGGCTTCATTATTGCCCTGCTGGACATACTGTTTGTCATCAGCCCCAATATAGACTGTGATGCTGCCGTATTTGAGATTCATCTGATACTCAGTTTCTACCTCCGTACCGTTCTCTTCGTCCAGCACGCTCACCGCGCTTTTGGCGGCGGTGCTCTGCTGGAGCAGGGCATCGGTGCTTGCGGCCAGAGCCGGGGCGGAAAGGGTGAACATCATGCATGCTGCCAGCGCAGCGGAAGCCGCCCGCCGGGCCAAAATATTTCGTTTCATAGGGGTTCCTCCTTTGCGAAAATTATTACGGGGGGGGGTATGCATTACGGTACTTTGATTATCTCACACTTTACCGGATTTTGGAAGCAAACCTGCGTGAATCGCCCTAAAAGCAGCGTGAAAAGCACGATTTGTGCCGGTTCTGTTGCAGTTGCCCGGCCCGCAGGCACAGCAAAGCCCCCGGCAGGTTTGCGCCTGCCGGGGGCTGTTTGCTGTTTTACTGCTTGGGGAATGCCTTATTCCACACTTCGATCACCTTGAACTTCGGGGTCCAGCCTTCGGGCTCAAAGCGGTCGCCCTTGGCATCCATGGTGCCCTGCTCGGTGCACCACTGTGCGGCCTTTGCCATGTCAGCGTCGGCCACATCCGCAAAGGCGGGTGCGCCTGCGGGTTCGGGCCTGCCTGCGGTGTTCCACATCAGCAGAGCCAGCTGGCCGCGGTTTGCCGGGATGGCTGCGCCTGCAGGCAGCAGGTCGTTCAGGATGATGCGGGTGGCGATCTCGTAGCCGCCCCAGATGGCTGCACCGCCCACGGCCACGGCGGCAATTGCACCGCCCGTGGTATCCATGGGTGCAGGTTCTACGCCGAAGTCTTCATCAATAGGTTCGTCCGGGTTAGGCTTGTCCACCGGGCTTGCCGACCAGTGGGCGATCAGTTTGACCGGGTAAACGGGCATCTTAAACGTCGTGGCCGCGCTCTTGGCATTGTCCAGCTTGAGCTGCAGATTTTCCGGAATGCCATCGGGGAATTTCTCGTAGAAGCTATCGGGGTACTTGATCTCCCATTCCACGAACTCCATGCCGGGGTATTTCTCGGCATCATACGGGGTAGCTGTGATCTCCACCTCGGTGCCGATCTCTGCGGGGATATCGCTGCCCTCGCCCAGAGTGGACTTTGCCGTGCCGCCCGTAACAGTAACGGTACTCCTCAGCACGGAAGCGGGGATGCTGTAAACGGCGGTCAGCTTCACATTGCCTTTGGGCATATCAAAGCTGATCTCTGCGGTGCCTGCTTCAGTCGCAGAACCCAGACTGCCCTCGGTCGGGTCAAAGCTGGTGCTTCCCTCTTCCACCTTCCAGTGATGGAACTTCACGCCCTTGGCGGCATCCTCATCGGTGGGTGCATTGGCCTTGACAGTGACCGTTTCGCCCTCAAAGGCGGTAGTAATCTGGCCGGTGGTGTCGTCGCCCACCTGCGCAGTGCCGTTCGCAACGGTAATACTGTAGTAAGTCTCCCTCGGCTCAATGCGCAGGTAGCTGCTTTCTGCCGCTTCTGCAAGCGGATGGATGCGCGGGTCGATCAGCTCAGCATCCGGCTCTTCGCTGGTATAGTAGACGTATTTTTTGCCGTCTGCCTGTGTAAAGTCAACAGTGCCCACAGGGCCACCCGGTGCTTTGTTTTCCAGGATCACAGTGCCGGAAGCGGTGATCTTGGTGTTTTCGGAGACTGCTCTTTCGTCATCACTGATGGAAATGGTGACATCCTCGGCCTTGTTGATCGTCAGTTTTTGCGCCGCTCTACCGTCGGTACTCTCAATGGTCACGTTACCACCGCTGGTAATGGTAAGAGCCTTATTCGAAATACTATTGCCGTTTGCATAAAGATCAACATCACCGAGATTGTTAATACTCAGATTTCCATTCACAACCACGTCTCCGCCGCTGCGGATATCCACCTTACCGGTGCAGTCGATTGTGCTGGTATCATCTCTGGCGAAAATCGCAGCATACTTATCACTGCTGACCTTCACATTATGTGCATTCTCCACAATCAACTTTGCAGCCACAGCAATCTGATCTTTACCATCCAGATTTATATCCTTGCCGGGTGCGTTGATTTTCAGAGACGAGCGCTTTATTCTGCCATCCGACTTCAACGTTTGGGTGGTCGGGTCGTAACTCAGCACACCATTTCCTAAAATGTCTTTACAGTTTTTGCTGGTAACGCGGGTTGGTGTAGTGTTCTCGCTGCCCACCTCAAGGCCATAATCCTGTACAACATTGTAATTCGGGTTCAGAGTCACGTTCTTGTCCGGCATGGTAAAGTTGACTGTGGGGTTCGCCTTCTGCTCCTTTGTAAGCGTGATGCCCTCAGCAGTCCAGCCGGTAAACTCAGCGTTTTCTTTGCCTGCAGCGGTCACGGTGACCTTTTCGCCCGCAAAGGCAGTCTTCAGTTCTGTACTCTGTCCCTGCAGCTTGATGGTTGCATCTTCTGCAGTATAGATGTTGTAGCGCATTTTCGGCGCAATGCGCACATACTTTGCCGTTTCTGCTGGGATGGACGTAACATTCGGGTCAACTGCTTCAGCATCTGTTGCATCACTGGTGTAGTAAACATAATCACCAGCGTAGGTAATGCTCTTTGCAATTCCGCCGTTTTGGTTATTTTTAAAGGTCGCCGGGCAGGCGCATTCAATTTTCACATCGCCACCGACCACTGTACTGAACCGACCCTCGACCAATATCTCCAATGCATTATGCACGGTCAGATCGCCTTTGATCGCCGGCCATGTAAAGTCAGAGTTCTTGATCGTCAGTTTGCCTGAGCAATTGATTTCAACATTGCCGCTGTACAAACCGCCCACGACAGAGAAGCTATTTGTAGAGAGCGTTACATTCCGCGCGTTTTTGATGTTCAGGTTTGTACTATAGCCGTCAATAACAGAGCTATTTCCTGTCAGTTCTACGTCCACATTTGGCGCGTCAATGGTCAATTTTCCGCCTATGGTGCCATTGTTCGTCAGCTTGTTTGTAATAGGATCATAGCTGAGTTTTTTATCTTCGAAAATATCCTTGCAGTTTGATTCATTAACCGTTTTTGTTGTTCCGTTAAGATCGATAGTAAAGCCATAGTTAGCTGTGTCACCATTTTCCGCGTCCAGCACGCTCACCGCGCTTTTGGCAGCGGTGCTCAACTGCATCAGCGCATCGGTGCTCTCAGCCAGCGCCGGAGCGGAAAAGGTGAACATCATGCATCCGGCCAGCGCCGCCGATACTGCACGCCGGATAAGTTTGCCTTGTTTCATGGTACAGCCTCCTTTTTCCCCTCGCATTTTTACGGGGGGGGGTATATATTACAGTATCTTGATTATCCCACACTTTACCGCATTTTGGAAGCAAACCTGCGTGAATCGCCCTAAAAGCAGCGTGAAAAGCACAATTTGTGCCGGTTTTGTTGCACTTGCCCGGCCCGCAGGCACAGCAAAGCCCCCGGCAGGTTTGCACCTGCCGGGGGCTTTACTATGTTATGAAAGATCAATCCTTCTTCTCTGCTGTGCGGGCAAAGAAGTTGGCGAGGATCGCACCGGAAATGTTATGCCACACGGAGAACACAGCGCCGGGAATGGTAGCCAGCGGATACTGTGCAAAGTGTGCGGCGGCCAGACTGGTTGCAAGGCCGGAGTTCTGCATGCCCACCTCGATGGAGATCGCGCGGCACTTGGTGGAGTCCAGCTTGAGCAGCTTGCCCACGCCAAAGCCGGTGAGGTAGCCCAGCACATTGTGCAGGATGACCACCACAAGGATCAGCAGACCGCTGGTCATGATCTTGGCGCTGTTGGCGGAGACCACGGCGCAGATGATCAGCACGATGGCGGTAGTGGAGACCAGAGGCAGCACGCGGACGGCTTCCTCGGTGAACTTATGGAAGAAGTGATTGACCACAAAGCCCAGTGCGATGGGCACCAGCACCACCTTGACGATGGACATGAACATGCTCATGGGGTTCACGTCAACACGCTGGCCAGCGTACAGCAGGGTGAGCAGCGGGGTGAGGAACGGAGCCAGCACGGTGGAAACAGCGGTCATGCCAACGGACAGTGCAACGTCGCCCTTGGAAAGGTAGGTCATCACGTTGGAAGAGGTGCCGCCGGGGCAGGTGCCAACCAGGATCACGCCAATGGCCAGCTCGGTGGGCAGGTGGAACACCTGCGTGAGCGCCCATGCCAGAAACGGCATGAGGGTGAACTGTGCAACGCAGCCCACGATCACATCCTTCGGGCGGCTGAACACCACCTTGAAGTCCTCCGGCTTCAGGGTAAGGCCCATGCCGAACATCACGATGCCCAGCAGGTTATTGACCCACGCCGTCTTTACCACGCTGAACGGGCCGGGGAAGAACAGGGCACCCGCAGCCACCACAATAACGATGGCGGCCATGTACTTGCCCACAAAGTCGCTTACTTTTTCCAGTGTTTTCATAATTGCTTCTCCTTTTCCTTCTGACATGCTTTGGGACAAAAGCATCCGCAAAACAAAACGCCCTTGTCCCCTACGGTCTGTAAGAGACAAAGGCGTGTAATATCCTCTGCGGTACCACTCTTATTGCCAGCACAACGCTGACCACTCAGTGCACGTCCAACAACGCGCGGCCCGTGATAACGGGGGCCTGCCGTTCCTGCTTACTGGGGCGCACACCGTCCATTCAGCCGGAAAGCTCGGAGAGGATCTTCCCACGGATGCCCTGCACTGCCTTGCACCAACCGGCAGCTCTCTGCAGCATTCCTTCCGGGTACTTTTTCTCGTCATAGCCGTAATATTCTTGGTGACATGGAGTATACTCCCCTGCAAAGGCAAAGTCAATAGAATGGGGCCTTCTGATTTTTCATGCAGTTCATTTCAGGAGTGAAAGTGGTTCACGCAGCAGACAAAGCAGAATGGCATCGATGCCGACTGCTCCGGCAGGATGACGCGAAGCCATGGTCTAAAGAGTAGGCGGCGATGCCATCCCATCACACAACAAAAGACCGCTCATCTTTTCGGGTGAGCGGTCTTGCTGTTTCTGCGGTTTATTCGCCTTTGGCTTTTGTAAGCAGCATGTGCACGTATTCCGCGCAGGCATCCCAGTCGCGGGCGGCGGCCTTGTCCTTCGGCATCAGGCTGCTGGCAAGGCCCACGCCAAGGCAGCCCGCCTTGCGGAACTCCGGGATGTTCTCCGGCGTTACGCCGCCAATGGCAACATAGTTTGTGTCGTCCTGGAATCCGACAATCTGGGGCAGGAGAAAAACGACCTCTGAGCCGCTTTTCCCTGTCTGATACGCAAAAAAGATCCCGTTCACCCAGAAGTGGACGGGATCTTTTTTGCTTATGGGGCTTTACTGCAGCCGATCAGGCTTTGACGAAGGCAGCTGCTTCCTCAGCGCAGATATAGCCGCTGTCAATGCACAGGCCATAGCAGAAGCCGGGGATATCGTAGTAGGGGCTGTAGTACAGGCTGCCGCTGTCGGTGCCGGCAACGTACAGGCCGTCGATGGGCTGGTTGTCCAGATCCAGAGCGCGGCAGCAGTCGTCGGTGCGCACGCCGCCAAAGGTGCTCCATGCACTCGGCTCACACTGCACAGCGTAGAAGGGGCCTTCCTTGATGGGGCTGAGGTACCACTTGTTAGCACCAAACTGCTCGTCCACGCCCTTCTCGCAGTACTCGTTGTACTTTGCAACGGTCTCAGCCAGATGGGTCAGGCCGAACTTCTCGCCCAGCTCTTCAATGGTGTCAGCCTTGACCAGCCAGCCTTCCTTCAGGCCCTCTTCAATATCGCTGGGCAGGTTGTCCAGAATGCGGCCCTTGAAGTAGTTGCCAATGAACCAGTTCTCGCTGGTAGCGCCCTTTGCCGTGGTGTACTCGTACAGGCCCTGCGTGGTCATGGCATCCACATAAGCCTGATCCACAATGCCGTACCAAGGGGCGTTCAGCAGGATCTGCTCGGAGCCGTAGCTCATGGGGTAATCGCACAGCAGGCCCTCGTTGATAAAGCGCTTGCCTTCGCCGTCCACCAGCAGGTTGCCGTACAGGCCGAACTTGAAGCAGTAGTTCTGGTCGTACTTATCCTGCTTTGCGGGGCGGCTGGCCTTGCTGTTGGTTCCGCCGTACTCGCAGGGGCAGTAGCCAAAGGTCTTGCACAGCACAGCGCCTGCGTCGTTTGCCATTACAATGCCGTCGCCGGTGCACAGGCTGTTGCCGCCTGCAGCTGCGTTCAGCTTGCGGGTGTGCAGGAACTTCTCCTGCAGGTCGCGGTTGCCAAGGAAGCCGCCGGATGCAATGATGACAGCGCCTGCATGGACGGTGATGGGGGTGCCGTCCTCTTTTTCAGCGGTAAAGCCGCAGATCTTGTCGTTCTCCACGATCAGGCTCTTGGCTGCGGTGTTGTAGATCACCTGCACGCCGTTGTCGTCCAGAGCCTTCTCCCACAGCTGCACGCGCTCATCCAGAGCGTTGGTGATCAGGTGGAAGCCGCCCTTCTCATCCTTGAAGGGGGTCTCGAAGCGGAAGTTTGCTTCCTTCATCTCGTAGCCGATGCCCACCAGCTCTTCCACAGCGTCATTGGAGGTCTCCAGGCAGCGCTTGATCAGGCTGGGGTTCGGGGTCCAGTGGGTGTAGTTCATGGCATGGTTGAACACTTCGTCCACAGTCAGGGTGGTGCCGCCCTCACGTGCGTGCAGCACGCTGGTGTCCACTGCAAAGGGGCCGGAGACCTTGATGCCGTTCACGCCTGCAACGCTGCCGGCCTTTTCCACGGTGAGCACCTTCATGCCCTTCTGGGCTGCCACGATGCTTGCCATAAAGCCTGCTGCGCCGCAGCCAATGACGGCCACATCCACATCGTATTCCTCAGCTGCGCCTGCGGTCTTTTCCACAGTCTTGGCCAGCCATGCCTGACGGTCGCCGCCTGCCTGCGCAACACAGTCTGCAATGGCTTCCTTGACAGCGCGGCTGGAATTGGTAGCACCGGTAATGCTGTCCACGCCGCCTGCCTGATTGTCCAGAATGGCGGGGATCAGCTCGTTCTCCACCTGACTGAACAGCGCGGGAGTCTCGTTCTGGCCCACGATCTTCACATCGGTCAGCGCAGTCTCAGAGAAGGTGCACTCCAGCTCAATGTCGGAGATATTGCCGTAAGCCTTGGCGGTGTAGGTGCCGGGCTTGAAGGTAAAGCCAGCCTCGGAAGCTGCGCTTGCAGCAGCAGAGGAAGCGGTGGAGGAAGCAGCAGTGCTGGAAGCAACAGAGCTTGCAGAGCTGCCGCAGCTGGTCAGCACACCGGCAGCAGCAGCGCCGACGGCACCGGCAGCAGCCTTTTTCAGGAAGTTGCGACGGGAAATGCGGTTTGCCATGATAAGGTTCTCCTTTACGTTTTCTTTCTTCTTCGTGTGTACGATGTTTTCCGGTCAGGCACCGCCGGGCCGGAACTTCGTTTGACATTTCACGAACAACACTTTACAGCATAAACCGGGTTTAAGGTCAAGCACCGTTACCGTTTTGAAACTTTGTTTGTCATTTAACAACAAGAAAGCCCCTGTGAGTTTGTGCAAACTCCACAAGGGCTTTTTGTGTCTATTGTGCTGTACCGCGTTTTTGGCTCAGATTACCGGCAGGATCACCGTCTCCATGTCCTTTCCGCAGCCATCCAGATTCAAAAAACCGGGCAGGATCATCATTTTTTCCCGCATATGGTAGCCGTGGGCAGTCATCCAGTCCAGAAGCAGGGCAAAGGTTTCCTTGCGCACGCTCTCCTCCCGCGTCAGGCTGCGGTGATACACGATGCATTTGCCCAGATTCATCCAGTGGACATGGGTGCGGTCATATGTTCCAAGCCGCCACTCCTCCGAAGCCGGGATGGCACAGACATAGCTGGGGTTCAGCTCCGGTTTTTCGAAGCTGAACTGCGCCGTCTCGATCACCCGCGCATAGCTGGAAATGGACAGCAGCTCCACAAAGCGGGAAATGGTCTCCCCTGCCTGCCCCGCCACGCTGAAGTCCCGCCCATTGGAAGCATAGACATATATTTTATCCGGCACATCCTGAACCGAAAAGTCTGAACCGGGTTCCATGTTCAGCAGGCCAATGGCCTCATCCAGCGCCTGCAGGCGGTATTCCAGCAGCTGCTTCTCGTGGGTCAGGGTGTAGCGCTGCCGCTTGAGAGATTGCTCAAACTGTTCGGTCTGCTGCTTTTCGTCCAGCATCCGCACCGCTTCCTCTATGCTGAAGCCATACTGCAGCAGGCAGCGGAAAGCGTTCACCCGGAATGCATCCTCCGGGCTGAACCAGCGGTAGCCGTTTTTCATCCGCTTCACCTTGAACAGGCCGATCTTTTCGTAATACCGGATCTTGCTCTGGGGCAGACCGGTCATGTTGGAAAATTCTCGGATATAATAGCCCTTTTCGTTTTCGCTCACCGTGCTTCCTCCTTACCCCGGAGCCGCACCGCCCGGCACCGGTTTCTTTGCGGTTTCTTTGCCAGTTCTATTGTAACATACTTTTTATAAAAAGCAAAAAGGCAGGCCCTTTCCCAGCGGAAAAAGCCTGCCTTTTCTATATTTATATCAGAACTGCTTACTTTGCAGCCAGATACTTGCCCAGCTCGCGGCCCAGCGTCAGGCACATACCAATGCTCACACCGGGGATCGGGGTGATATACTCGGGACCGAAGCGCATACCGCAGGTGTTGCCGGAAGCGTACAGGCCCTCGATGGGCTGATAATCCTCGTTCAGCACCTGCTGGTCATTGGTGGTCACAAAGCCGCCGGTGGTCACCAGTGCAAAGCCCAGACTCGGGGTTGTGACATGGGCGTAGAAGGGAGCCTTTGCAACTGCATTCAGGAAGTGCGGGTCCTTGGCAAAGTCGCTGTCGTAGCCCTCGGCGCAAACCTTATTGTACTGCTCCACAGTAGCGGAAAGGGCTGCAGGCTCCACACCGATGTACTCGGCCAGCTGCTCGATGGTGTCGGCGCCGGCAACAGCCGTGACATAGCGGAGTTGTTGAAGGGTCACGGCAGTTTCCTTTCGGCGTGTTTTTTCTATCCTACCGCAGAGCCGCCAAAAACGCAACGTATTTTCTTCTTTGAAATACCAAACGAACATTGCCGGCATATCCAAGATACGTTTTACCCACCCTGCAATTTCCCTTATAATAGCACCGCAGTCTTGAAACGGCTGCAACATTCCCATATCACAAAGGAGGCTTTCCGGTATGGGACAACGGCAAAGTGAGATCATCAAAAATCACATGGAAGTTTACTGGCACGACTATGCGTCGGCCAGCAAGGGCATCCCCATTACCGAGGCGGGGCTTGTGGAAAAAGCCTCCGTCATTGGACGCACCGGGCTGATGCTGCTGGAATGCGGCACCGGCGCATGGCGTGTCCGAAGCTCCATGAACACCCTTTCGCGGGAGCTGGGAGTCACAACAACAGCGGACATCGGCCTGTTGTCCATTGAGTTCACCTGCTTTGACGGTGACCAGTGTTATACCCAGTCACTCTGTTTGACAAATACGGGCGTGAATACCTCCCGGCTGAACCGACTGGAGCATTTCGTCAACGACTTCGACCGGGAAGGAAAATTTATGACCGGCGAAGAACTGCACAGCCACCTCGATGAGATCGAGCGCATCCACGGCTTGTATTCGCCCATCGCACTGGGCTTTGCAGCTGCACTGGCCTGCAGCTGCTTCACCTTTCTGCTTGGCGGCGGCATTGTGGAAATGCTGTGTGCCTTCTGCGGTGCAGGCATCGGCAACTTTGTACGGTGCAAGCTGACAAAGCACCATTTCACCCTGTTTCTGGGCATTACGGCGTCGGTCTGTTCAGCAAGCCTCGTGTATGCCATCCTGCTGAAGCTGGCCGAGGTGCTGTTTGCCGTATCGGCGCAGCACGAGGCGGGATATATTTGCTCCATGCTCTTCATCATTCCGGGCTTTCCGTTCATTACCAGCGGCATCGACCTTGCCAAGCTGGATATGCGCTCCGGGCTGGAACGTCTGGCCTACGCCGTCCTCATCATTCTGGTGGCAACCATGACGGCTTGGATCATGGCACTGCTGCTGCATTTGCAGCCGGTGCAGTTCCCTGCCCTGAGCCTGACACTCCCGGAAGAGATCGTGTTCCGGCTGCTGGCAAGTTTTGGCGGTGTGTTCGGCTTTTCGCTCATGTTCAACAGTCCCCGGAACCTGGCAGTCTGCGCCGCCCTTATCGGTGCGGTAACGAACACGTTCCGGCTGGAGCTGGTGAGCCTTGCGGGCTTTCCGCCCGCTGTTGCAGCGTTTCTGGGCGCACTGCTGTCCGGACTGCTGGCCTCCTGCCTGAAGAGCGCCGCCGGTTATCCCCGCATCTCCGTCACCGTGCCGTCCATCGTTATCATGGTACCGGGACTGTATTTCTACCGTGCCATCTATAATCTGGGCATCCTGTCTCTGATGAACTCTGCCACATGGTTTGCAGATGCCATTCTCATCATCGTAGCACTGCCGTTAGGGCTGATCTTCGCCCGTATTGTCACTGACAAGACTTTCCGTTATTGCACCTGATGTGCAGCATTTCCATTCTCTCATATAAGGCAAAACGCAGCGAATCTTTTAACGGTTCGCTGCGTTTTGTTTTGCTGTGATGCACTTATAAAAGGAGTTCGTTTACAGGGCATTTACTCCCCGTAAACGATCTTGGTAGTAGTTTCCACATGGCGTTCCAGCCGGTCGGCAAAGTGTTCCAGCGGCAGAAAAACGCCAAGTTCATCGTAGCGGGTTCCGCCGTCCTTGAGCGTATCCTGTCCATAGTAGACCACGGAACGGGGCAGTGCGTGCTGCAGCTTCATCTGGATATCCCAGACGGTGGAGTAGGCCTCCGCTTCCGTTACCTTCTGCTTCACGGTGTCCGGCAGTTCGTAGATCAGCAGCAGCCCCAAATGCTGGTTGTAGTGGTACTCCACCACATCCATCGAGCCTTCGTCGTAGCCATGATACTTGCAGTAGCCGCTGGCAAGGTACATTTTTACCTTTTCCTGCTTCTGGAACACCCGGATGAACCGGTCGTATACTTTGCTGCTCACGGCAACTTTGTTGTTCGGCAAAAGAACGCCGGCATCATCCGTCAGGATCACCGGGTTCGGCTGACCATCGGCGTTGAATTTGAACGGGATCAGGGCAGCGTTCCGTAGCAGGTCAAACATACTGTGCTGGCAGATCGCCATCAGAAAGGCAGACAGATCCTTGTTCTCGTAGGCATTGAACAGTGCTGCGGCAAACTGCTGTGCACTCACGGCCGGCGCATCCAGTACGTCTGCCATGTCCAGCGAGTCGTTGAAGGTATCCATCAGGCGTCGGCAGGCTTCTGGATTTTTCAGGATCTCCCCGAACAGTGCCTCTGCCTTTTCTTCTCTTGGAAATATCGTTGCCATCAAAAAGACCCTCTTTCTGTTTATTTCCAGCTACCTATTATAGATTCATAATGCCCAGCTGTGAAATACTGCTTTCATATTGCTGCTATATACAGAACACTTTTTACACATTTTCCAAGTGCCTGTACAATGGACGCTGCAATCATGAAATTGCACGAGGGAAATGTTTTTCCTTCTGCTCGCATTGCGAGTATTCCCAATAAGGAAGTCTCGCAGGAATATGTCAATGCCCTCAGCACGATGAACTGGCACGGTGTGACGGCTTCAGATATACAAAAAATCGCCAATGCATGAGAGAGAAATCTCTCACGTTTGACGGTTTCTTTTTTACCCTAAAAGCACTCTTGCTCTGCGCTGTACCTCTTTTTCGATCATCTTCAAGCGATTTGGCGGCAGATTATAACGTGTCGCTCTGCGGTCAAAATGGAAATCCAGCAGCTTATGGAGCATTGTACGGTGACGAGGTTTCATTGCACTCTTTGCAGCTGCAAAAAAATCATCGTATGCAAGCGGAAGCAGTGTGCGGGCATATTCATCAAATGCTTTCTGGTTGTCCCAAAGATCCGTTCCGCCCAGACTGAACAGCGAGTTTCCGTGGTCAAACAGCGGTGCAGGTGCCGCAATCGTGTTGGTTTTATTGTCTACCAGCACACCAAAATTTCCATAGTGGCGGTCAGTGTTGCAGATGATCGCATCAAAGACCAGCATATCTTCCAGCGCATCCACAAAGTTCTGACCTAACGTCTGATAATACGCAAAAATTGCTTTTATTCCACCTTTGGGCACAAGCTGTCCGATGGGAATATAAGAATACTCTTTGCTGGTGAACAGCTCACACTTGGAACAAAGCGTCTTTTTCAGATCTTTTGTCAGGGTGTAGCGAATCGCATTCACGCCCATCACCTGTGCAACTTGATAAGCATACATTTCCGAGTACGGTTCAAATCCCAGATTACTGAACCCTGACGTGCCACCTTTATAAAGATAGATTTTTCCGTTTTGTCTGCGCCAGCATTTTGGCAGCATCCCGTTGGTCGAGAACTCCGGGCAGGACGCAAGCGAAGTTCGTATGCTGCTGCCATATCCTGTAAAGGCGATTGCTGCCAGCACCTGACTGAATCGGTTATCGTAAAGATTTACTTTTTCAAAAGTATCCCCGGAACCCTCTGCATCTACCCAAAAGCAATCATTGAGCGAAAGACCTTTATTGGCTGCAATAATTCCAAGCGGTCGATTCAAAGAAAGCCCCACCTTAGAGAGCAGAGCATCTACATACGCTCGGTTCTTCGGAATTGCGCGATGCCGCAGCCAGCGTTCTACACCATCTTCTGATACAGTCAGGTTCAAAGGTAAAAAGGAACGTTTTTCTTCGTAGACCTTTATAATATGGAGGTCAGTATCTGCACTGTCCATGTTTGCTTCAAAGGTAAGCAGCGGCAAATCAAAATGCCTGATGGTGTAGCGCACAGCGATTTCTCCTTTCATCCATGATCTTTTCCTTTATTGTACGGCATCAGAATCCGAATGAAAAGCACCACCGTCATTCTGCACAAAATCCAAGGATAAAATTTTATGCCAAAAAATCTGCAAAAATCGGGTTTTCAGAGCCATTTTGCCGTTCCTCTCCGAATTTTGCTACAGATCTGCTACAAACTTGCTACAAACGACTGAAAAGGGGGCCTCCTACACGTTTCATTATCAATATGCAAAAGTGAATCTGTTTCACTTTTGCATATCAAAAAGCACGTAGATACAAGAAAAAGCCGCTTACCTTTTCAGGTAAACGGCCTTACGTTTGGTGGAGAATTAGGGACTCGAACCCCAGACCCCCTGCGTGTGATGCAGGTGCTCTAACCAGCTGAGCTAATCCTCCATATTTTGTTTTGTGCGTTCCGAACTGGAACGTGATTATTATAGCACGGCCTTTGCCAAAATGCAAGCCCTAATTTTAAAAAAATCACACTTTTTGTATCCGCTTTCCGGTTGCCCTTTGATGCCAAATCGTGTATACTGAACACAGAAACTTTCCCACCGGGAAAAGAGGTACAAAAAATGCTGACACTTCGTGGAATCATTACGCTGATCGTTCTGATCGTTCTGTTTGCACTGGCCGTTGTGTGGATCTCCAAGCAGGGCGGCTGGAAGGGCGAGGGCTGCGGCGGCAACTGTGCATCCTGCCACAGCCACTGCGAAAAACAGGACCCGAACAAAAAAGCCTGAGTTCAAAAATGCCCCCGGACATTGCCTGCTGGCAGCGTCCGGGGGCATTCTGCTTTCAGCTTTCCGTCTCGCGGTAAAACACCCCACGCTCTGCCGCGTACACGGCAATGGTGCTCAGCAGGTCCTGATGGGCTTTCTGGTAAGTAGTGCGGCCGATGTGCAGCTGATCGATCACATCGTCCTCCGTGCGGTGCTGTACATAGCGCAGCTCGAACAGATCCGCACGCAGCGGGTCGTTTTGCCGGTAATAGGCAAGGCCCTCCTCAATGGCGGCGCACCAGCTGCGCTCCACCGGGCTTCGTGCACGCTGCCGCATCCCATATCGGTACAGTGCCAGCCGCGTCTGATTTCTCTGCTCGCTTGTCATGTTCTGCCCTCCTCTTTTCATCCGCGCGGCGTGCCAGCACTTCGCGGCGGTTCTGCTCTTCAAAAAAGCAGAGATCCCGCTCGTACATGCTCAGACCAAGCACCGCGCTCAGCCGTTCTGCTTCGCTCAGCTTGAACTGTGTGCGCCCCTGCAGTTTCAGGTTCAGTGCATTGGGGCTGATCTTCAAGGCTCGTGCCACATACTGCATCTTGTACCCACTGGCGCGGATATAATCCCGGATCATTTCAGTATTTGCCATATTCCTCTCTCCTTTTTTCGTATCGGCAATGTCGTTTCACAATCTTTAGTTGTAGTATATTCCTGCATTGATTCAGTGTCAACCCATTTTTGCAAATTCGCAGAAAAAAGTTGATTTTAATGCAATTTTTTGGTATACTTCTGGTAACAGCATTCTTTTTACAGAACAACCATACGTTTTTCAGAGAGGTTTCGCATGTCTGAGCTTTCTACCCGTCTGCATCTGCGCCGCAAAGAACTGGGCCTTTCGCAGGAAGAGCTTGCCCAGCGCATGGGCTATCGGTCCAAATCCTCCATTACCAAGCTGGAAAAAGGCATCAACGACCTGCCGCAGTCCAAGGTGGAAGAGCTGGCAGCCGCGTTGGAGACCACCCCTGCCTATCTGCTGGGGCTGGACGCACCCTGTCCGCCGCCGGGCTTTGAGCCGCTGCCTGCCATGACGCAGGTCCCGCTGATCGGTTCCATTGCCTGCGGCACTCCTATCACGGCAGAGCAGAACATTGAACGCTATATCGGCGTTCCCGCCGCGTGGCGCGCCGACTTTGCCCTGACCTGCCACGGTGACAGCATGTCCCCCACCATCTGCGACGGCGACATCGTATGCATTCGCTGCCAGCCGGAGGTGGAGCAGGGCGAGATCGCCGCAGTGCGCATTGGCGGCGAGGCCACCCTCAAGCACTTCCACCGGCAGGGTGATGCTGTGATGCTGCTTGCGGACAATGCCGCCGTCTGCCCACCCATGATCTTTACCGGCCTGCAGCTGGAAGAGCTGCACATTGAGGGCCGCGCTGTCGGCCTGTGCCGGGGGCTGTGAGCCGCCTGCAGTCTTTCAGGCACGTTTCATAAAAGGAGGAGGCTTCTCATGTTTTTCTCCCGCAAAAAGCCTGCCCGTTCTTACGACCCCGCCACCCAGCAGCCTGCACTGCGGTGCAGCATCTGCACCGGGGAGCAGGTGGCCGGTTTCATCTCCCCGGATGGCCATTTTGAGGACGTTCAGCTCATTCGCACGCCTCAGGAACTGGACGCATTCCGGGCACGGTACAGCATCCCGCCGGAATGCCCCCTGAAAAAGATCTATTAAAAGGAGTTCGCCATGCCCACTGCACCTGAAGAGATGACCCTGAAGGTCATTGCCCATATCCATACTGCCTTTCCCACCAAGTTCGGCATCCCGCGCCAGAGCGGCCTTGTGGACGAGCTGCGCGGCGAGGTGATCTTTGCGCCCGAATACCGCAATGCCGATGCCGTGCGCGGTCTGGAAGATTTCAGTCACATCTGGCTGGTGTGGCAGTTCTCCGGCGCGGTGCGGGACAGCTGGTCCCCCACTGTACGCCCGCCGCGCTTGGGCGGCAACACCCGCATGGGCGTGTTCGCCACCCGGTCGCCGTTCCGCCCCAATCCTCTGGGCCTTTCCAGCGTGCGTCTGGAAGGCATCGAGCACCGGCCGGACGTTGGCCCGGTGCTCATCGTGCGCGGTGCCGACCTGATGGATGGCACCCCCATCTACGACATCAAGCCTTACATTCCCTATGCCGACTGCCACCCGGATGCCGCCGAGGGCTTTACCGGCCAGACCCAGTTCCACCGTCTGCAGGTACAGTTCCCGCCCGAACTGCTGGCACAGGTGCCGCAGGCCGACCGCGCCGCCCTGACCGGCGTACTGGCAGGTGACCCGCGCCCCTCCTATCAGCACGACCCGCAGCGGGTGTACGGCATGGAGTTCGGCCCGGTAGAGGTGCATTTTACCGTGGATGGCGAGGTGCTCACCGTGACCGGCATCGCCCGCCGCTGAGAGGAAGCGTTTATGGAACTGCGGAACATCAATACCTTTTTGCACATCGCCGAGCTGCACAGCTTTTCCCACACTGCGCGGCAGCTGGGCTATTCCCAGTCGGCGGTGTCCTCCCAGATCGCACAGCTGGAAGCAGAGCTGGGCGCACCGCTGTTCGACCGCGTGGGCAAGACCGTGCGGCTCACCGATGCGGGCCAGACCTTTTTAGGCTATGCACGCACCCTGCTGGCCACGGCCCAGCAGGCGCAGGCTGCCCTGCAGCCCGCCCGGCAGATCAGCGGCAGTCTGCGCATCGCTCTGGCGGATTCGGTGTGCTCCACCTTCCTGCCCGGCCTGCTCAAACGCTACCACGCCCTGTGCCCGCAGGTGGAGCTGGTGCTGTGCACCGCCACTGCCGACGGAATGCTGCAGATGCTGGGCACAAATCAGATTGATCTGGCCTATACGCTGGACCAGCCCCTGCTGCAGCCCAATCTGGTGCTTGCGGCGGATGTGCCGGAGCCGGTGTGTTTTATTGCACCATCCGCTCACCCGCTTGCCGGGCAGGAAGCCGTTACACTGGAAGAGCTGCCCCGGCAGGAATTTCTGCTCACTGAGCGCGGCATGAGCTACCGCGACGCTTTGGATCAGTGCCTTGCCGCCCGCGGCCTTGCCATCCACCCTTATCTGGAGCTGGGCAGCGCTGCGCTGCTGTGCCAGATGGTGGAGCAGGGCATGGGTCTTTCCTTCCTGCCGGAGTACATCGTGCGTCCGGCGCTGGCCGCAGGTCGTCTTGCCCGGCTGAATGTGCCGGACTGCACCGTGGAGATGCACCGTCAGCTGTTTTACCACCGTGACAAATGGCTGACCCCTCAGATGAAAGCTTTTATCGAGCTGGTGCACCAGCCCGCGCCCGGCACTGCCAGCAAATGAAAAGAGCACGGGTCCATTGAAGCGTAAAGCTGAACACACAAACGAAAAACCGCCGAAGGCTTTCCTTCGGCGGTTTTTCTTATGATAGGAGGATCAAAAATGATCGTCGCAAAATTTTAGTTCAGGATGGTCAGCTCGGTCTCGATGTCGAACAGGTGGACCTTGTGGGGATCGAATGCAACGCGGACAGTGTCTCCGTTGCGTGCCTTGGAGGTGGGAGCCACACGAGCGGTCATCTTGTTGCCCTTGTACTCCAGATACAGGTAGATCTCAGCACCCATCATTTCGGAGACATCCACCTGAGCATCCAGCTGGCAGTCTGCGTGCTTTGCCATAAACTCAGGCTCGTCGTCGATATCCTCGGGACGGACGCCCATCTTGATCTTCTTGCCGACGTAAGCATCCAGCTTGCCGTCTGCGGTCTTCTCCTTGGGCAGGGGGATCACGTCGCCGCCCAGATCAACACCGTACAGCTCGCCCTTCTTGATTAGGGTGCCGTCCAGGAAATTCATCTGGGGGCTGCCGATGAAGCCAGCAACGAACATGTTGCAAGGCATATCGTACAGGTTCTGCGGGGTATCGACCTGCTGGATGATGCCGTCCTTCATAACAACGATACGGTCGCCCATGGTCATAGCCTCGGTCTGGTCGTGGGTAACGTAGATGAAGGTGGTAGCCAGCTTCTTGTGCAGCTTGATGATCTCGGTGCGCATGCTGGTACGCAGCTTAGCATCCAGGTTGGACAGAGGCTCGTCCAGCAGGAAGACTGCCGGGTTACGAACCATTGCACGGCCCAGAGCAACACGCTGACGCTGACCACCGGACAGAGCCTTGGGCTTGCGGTCCAGCAGGTGCTCGATCTCCAGGATCTTAGCAGCCTCGTGCACGCGCTTGTCGATCTCGTCCTTCGGGGTCTTGCGCAGTTCCAGACCGAAAGCGATGTTCTTGTAAACGGTCATATGGGGGTACAGAGCGTAGCTCTGGAACACCATTGCGATATCACGATCTTTCGGGGGAACGTCGTTGATCAGACGGCCACCGATGTACATTTCGCCCTTGGAGATCTCCTCCAGACCGGCGATCATGCGCAGGGTGGTGGACTTGCCGCAGCCAGAGGGGCCGACGAAGATGATGAATTCCTTATCCTGGATCTCCAGGTTAAAGTCGGTAACAGCGGGAGCGGTAGCACCCGGATAGATCTTATAGATGTGCTGGCAGCTGATCGAAGCCATAGTCGTTTGCCTCCATAATTTTTAAGGTTCTCACGCTCTTGACGGCGTGTTCATTCGTTGGTACTATAATAGCAGATAATTTTGTGATATAAAATAGCATTTTATTGATCAGAGGTGTCAGATATTGCTTTTTGACTGGAACACCATCGCTTTTCCCGCTTCCGTGCAGGATCTGCAGCTGTCTGCCCCCCTCACCCTCTCCGGCGAAGGACTGTGGGTGTGCCTTGTGTCCAGCGGCCAGTGCTCTGCATCCGTACCTGCTGCCGGGCCGCTGCCGCTGGGTGCAGCGCTCATTTTGCCGCCGCAGTCCGTGCCTGCCGGGCACCTGATCCTGAGCCGTGCCCCGCTGGCCCTTGTGCCGGAAAGCATCTGCCATCTGCTCTGCGTCCAGCTTACCGGGCAGGCGGCTTCCCAGTTTCTGGCCGGGCTGCACGAACTGCCCTTCCTAGCCAAGGGCGGTTCCTGCCCGGCCGCTGCCGAACTGATGGACCGCCTTGCTGAGGAAAAGGCCGCCCACAGCCGTGCCCGCAGCCAGTTGGCCTACGCACTGCTGTGTGAGCTGGCCGATGCCGACAGTGCCGCGTCCGCCCTGCCGCCGCTGGTGCAGGCCGCCATTGAGGACATCCGCGCAAACTACGCGGGCCTTTACGGCGTGGAGGAGCTGAGCGAACGGCTGGGCGTGTCCAAGAGCCATCTGGTGCGCACCTTTACCGCAGCCATTGGCGTGCCGCCGGGCAAATACCTCACCACGGTGCGCGTTGAAGCAGCCCAGCGGCTGCTGCTCCACCGGGAGTACACACTGGACGTGGTAGCCAGCCTGTGCGGCTTTTCCGGTGCCAACTACCTGTGCCGGGTGTTCAAAAAAGAAACCGGCCAATCCCCCGCACAGTGGCGGGCAATGGCCGGTCACGCCGCGCAGAGTGGGCTTTCGCCCGAGGAATCTCTGCGCGAACAGGAGCTTTATATTTAAGGGCTATGCGGTCTGCTTTTTACCGCGCAGCAGCAAAAACAGGGTCAGCACTGCGGTGAGCAGTTCCGACACCGGGAACGCCGCCCATACGCCGTTCATGCCGAACAGGCGGCTCAGCACCAGCGAGCAGGCCACGATGGCCACCATGCCGCGGCAGATGGAGGTGACGGAGGCTTCCACCGGGCGGTTGGTCGCACTCAGATAGCCCGCCGCCACGATGTTGAACCCGGCAAAGAAGTAGCCCACAAAATACAGCCTCATGCCCATGTGGGCAAACTGGGCCATCCGGGCGGAGCTTTCGCTGTTGAACACGCCCACCAGTGCATCGGTAGCACCAAAGATGATGCCGTACAGCACCGCTGCCAGCACCAGTGCAGTGCAGCTGCCCAGGATAAGCAGCTTTCTGGCACCGGCCTTGTCGCTTTTTCCGTAGCACTCGCTCACCAGCGGCTGTGCGCCCTGTGCTACACCATTGAAGATGGCCGTTGCCACCAGCGCAAAGTTTGCCACCACGCCATAGGCCGCCACCGCCACATTGCCCGCCAGACCCAGCAGCAGGAGGTTGAATACGGTGGTGGTAACGCCGGAGCTCATCTCACCCACAAAGCCGGAGATGCCAAGCTGGCAGCTCTGGCCCAGCAGCCTTGCCGAGGGGCGCTGGCGCACGAACTGCACGCTGTTCTCCTTTTTAAAGAAGTGCCGGCTGCAGATGGAAATGCTGATGATGGGAGACACGGCGGTAGCCAGCGCCGCACCGGCCAGCCCCAGACCCATGGGAAACATAAAGATGTAGTCGAATACCACATTGAACAGGCTGCTGCTCAGGGTAGCCACCATGGCAAGGGAGGGGTCGCCGTCGTTGCGCACAAAGGCCGACACGATATAGTTGCACATGAAGAAGGGCGTGAACATAAGGAAGATGCGGGCATACGGGATGCCCAGCGCCACGATCCCCGCGTCACCGCCCATCAGCCGCAGAAGGCCGCCGGGCGCAAAAATGCCCACCAGCAGGAACGGCACGCTGAGCACACAGGCGCAGAAGATGGCATTGGAAAAATAGCGCTGGCAGCGCTCGTCTCCCTGCGCCTTGAGGATGGCATAGCGGGTGGCCGCGCCAAGGCCGACCATGGAGCCGACGGCAAAGATGAAGTTGTAGACCGGCAGGCAGAGGTTGAGCAGGGTAACGCCGTCGGTGCCCGCCGCCTGCGAGATGAAATAGGTATCGGCCAGAATGTAGCACGAGGTGCCCAGCAGGCCGAAGATATTCTGTGATACATATTTAAAGAACTGTTTTGTCAGGTTCATCCAAGTTCCCTTTCATGGCATTTTTTACGCATACCGGCATATTTTAGCACACCCCAAAATGCAAGTCAACACAAAAGCGCCCTGTACCGCGCAAAAAAGCATTGACAGCCCGGGCTCTGGCCCTTACACTGGGAGCGGTCACAAAATCATCCCCCTCGCCGGGGGAAGTCTTTTATTACCAGCATCTTAATTTGGGAGGTTCTCTATGTCCGGCAGCACACTGTTTTCCATTGGCGAAGCACTCATCGATATGATCCCGTCCAGGGTGGGCTGTTCTTTTGACGAGGTTCCCTCGTTCAGCCCGCGCACTGGCGGCGCACCGGCCAACGTGTGCGCCGCCTTTGCCCGGCTGGGCGGCAAAAGTGCTTTTCTGAGCCAGCTGGGCGACGACCCCTTCGGCCACAAGATCGCCCGGGAGCTGGCAGACTGCGGCATCGACCTCTCCCATCTGGCCTTTACCGACAAGGCCAACACGGCCCTTGCCTTCGTCAGTCTGGAAGAGGACGGCAGCCGTACCTTCAGCTTCTACCGCAAGCCCTCGGCCGACCTGCTCTATTCTCCGGAGCAGATCGACCCTGCATGGTTCGCCGATGCCTTTGCCCTGCATTTCTGCAGTGTCTCGCTGGTGGACAGCCCCATGCGCTACGCCCACCTTGCGGCCATCTCCGCCGCACGCGAAGCTGGTGCTATCGTCAGCTTTGACTCGAACCTGCGCTTCCCCCTCTGGCCGGACCGCGACATGCTGCGCGGGACCGTGCTGCAGTTCCTGCCGCTTTCCAACATCCTCAAAATTTCGGATGAAGAGCTGGAATTTCTCACCGGCACTGCGGACATCGAAGCCGCCCTGCCGCAGCTGCTTGTGGGTGATGTGCAGCTGGTGGTCTACACCTGCGGCAGCAGCGGTGCCCACGCCTATACCCGCACCGCCCACGGCTTTGCCCCCTGCCGGAAAGTCCGGGCTGTGGACACCACCGGCGCAGGCGACGGCTTCATCGGCTCGTTTTTGTGGCAGCTGGAACGTGACGGCGTGACGCGGAACAAGCTGGAAAAACTGAGCCGGGCCCGTCTTTGCGAGTACCTTGCCTTTTCCAACCAGTTCTGCGGCATCAGCGTGCAGCAGCACGGTGCCATCGACAGCTACCCCACCCTTGACCAGATGCAGTAACGGATGCAAAAAGCCCCGCGTCCAGCACCGCAGGGCTTCTTTTTCATTTACAATTTGTAGTATTGCGCCGCTATATTCCAGTTTTGTCCTGTTTCCGACATCTTCTCTGCCGGTTTAAGATTTGTTTATCCTTTGTACAAGCCTTGTTCTTATTCTCTGCCCGGTTCCATGTTACCATAAGGGCAAGAACAACAAGCAGGGAGGCTTTATCCATGTCCTTTGAATTTACCCTTCTGGATGCCTTGCAGGCTCTGCGCTGTCCGGTGCTGGATGCACTGGCGGTGTTTTTCGATCAGGCCGGTGCCCACGGCGAGATCTGGATCGCATTTACAGTGGTGCTGCTGGCGTTCCGGCGCACCCGCCGGGCCGGGCTGGCCATGGCGCTGGCGCTGGGCCTTTATATGCTGGCGGGCCACTGCGCCTTAAAGCCGCTGTTCGCACGCCCGCGCCCCTGCGACCTCCGGCCGGAGATGCTCACGCTGGTGGCCCGGCCGCATGGCTGGTCCTTTCCTTCCGGACACACGGCCTCCGCCTTTGCCGCTGCCTTTGCGCTCTGGCTGCAGAACCGCAGGCTCGGCGTCCCGGCTCTTGTGCTGGCCGGGTTCATCGGCTTCACGCGGATGTACCTGTATGTGCATTTCCCCACCGACATTCTGGGCGGCGTGGCACTGGGCCTTGCATTGGGGGCCTGCGGCTCCCTGCTGGCAGATAAGATCAGCAACAAATGGGCGAAACCCAGTGAAGTAGAACGAACTGTATAAACCAATTTCGTTTCGCACTCGTTCTCGCTTTGCTTTTTACATTCAGATGAAGTATATCGCTTCGATTCTATTCGTGAAAAAGAGCCTCGGAAAAATCCGCAGATTTTTCCGAGGCTCAACGAATTATAATAGAATTTCCGCTAAAACAGCCAAAGCGCACGCGGCGGCTATTCCCAATCGTTCTCTTGCATTCAGGTAAAAACAAAAGCAGCCAGCACCGTGGAAAGGAGGATAAAGCGGTGCTGGCTGCGGTATGAGAACTCCCGAACTTTGCGGCGGATCAGGAGGGATTTGGTAGTCTGTCCGCCGTCGTTGGCGATTGCCTGGCATAGGCGGGGGACAGTGTTTTAATAAGTACCTGCTGGGCTGTGTCAGATGCACCAGCCCCCGCAGGTGAAAGCCCTTGTCGGCTTTGGGAAGATGTCTTTGCATCTCCCTGACTGCACCCTTATACTACCAAACAATCGTGGCATTTCTTTGTGGAGTTTTTGAACAATTTGCAAATAGATTTTCAGGTGTTTTCAAAGGAGGCCCCGCGCATAAGCGTTGGGGCGGGACTGGAGTCCCGGGCTGTTCGCGGAGAAAGCTTCCTACTGGCCTGCATTCATGCTTTTACTGCGCCCCGAAAAATTCCTTGGCGATGTCCGCGCTGCGCTTGGCATCCTTGGCGTACCAGTCCGCGCCGATCTTCTCGGCATATTCCGGCGTGAGCACCGCACCGCCCACCATGATCTTGCAGTCCAAGCCTGCTTCGTGCAGGGCGGCAATGGTTTCCTCCATGCTCTTGAGGGTAGTGGTCATCAGGGCGGAAAGGCCCACCAGATGCACATTCTTTTCCCGCACGGTGTTCACCACCGTCTCCACCGGCACATCACGGCCCAGGTCGATCACCTCAAAGCCGTAGTTTTCCAGAATGACCTTGACGATGTTCTTGCCGATGTCGTGCACGTCGCCCTTGACGGTGGCCAGCACGATGCGGCCCTTGCTGGCGCTGCCCTCGCCCTTCTGGGCAATGACGTTCTTGATCTCCTCAAAAGCGCTCTGGGCCGCACTTGCGGCCTGCAGCAGCTGCGGCAGGAACAGCGTGCCCTTCTCGTACTTTGCGCCCACGATGTCCAGCGCCGGGATCAGTGCTTCGTCCACCACTTCCAGCGGCTGCTTTTCGGCCAGCAGTGCCTTGGTCTGGGCGGCGGCATCGCCCTTCAGGCCCTTTTCCACCGCCTTCATCAGCAGAGCATAAGGACCGGTAAGCTCTGCGCTCTCACCGGATGCGGATGCCGAAGCCGCAGGCACCGTCTGCGCGGCCTGCTTGAGGGCCACCGAGGCGGGCACATGGTCGGCATACCGCTCAATGTACTTCGTGCTCTGCGGATCGCGGTTGGTCAGCACATTGTAAGCGTACACTGCCGCCATCATCTCCTCGCTGGAAGGGTTCATAATGGCGAGGTCAAGGCCCGCATACATCGCCATGGTGAGGAAGGTGGTGTTCAGATAGGGGCGGCAGGGCAGGCCAAAGCTGATGTTGGACACGCCCAGAATGGTGCGCACCCCCAGCTCTTTTTTGCAGGCTTCCAGTGCCTGCACGGTGGCCAGAACGTCCTTCTGCTGGGCGCTGGCGGTCAGGGTCAGGCAGTCGATGTAGATGTCCTCCCGCGGGATGCCGACGGCAAGGGCCGCCTCCGTGATGCGGCGGGCAATGGCCACCCGGTCCTCGGCGGCGGGCAGAATGCCCCGCTCATCGATGGCAAGACCCACGATGGCCGCACCGTACTTTTTGCACAGGGGCAGGATCGCGTCCAGCTTTTCCTGCTCGCCGTTGGTAGAGTTGACGATGGGCTTGCCGTTGTACACGCGCAGACCGTTTTCCAGCGCCTCCACATTGGAGGAATCCAGCTGCAGCGGCAGGCTGGTGACGCTCTGCAGGGCCTTGACCACCTTGGGCATCAGGGCAGGCTCGTCCACGCCGGGTGCACCCACGTTCACGTCCAGCACCTGAGCACCGGCTTCCACCTGACTGACCGCCTGCTCCAGAACGTAGTTCATATCCTCTTCCCGCAGTGCCTGCTGGAAGCGCTTTTTGCCGGTGGGGTTGATGCGCTCACCCACCACCGTGATGCCGTCCACGTTGACGAAATCCACCGGCGTGCAGAGCACCGAGGGCATTTTGTGGGCCGAACGGCCGGGTACGCAGCCTGCAAAAACGCTGTTCAGCAGCTTGATGAACTCCGGCGTAGTGCCGCAGCAACCGCCCGCCGCAAACAGGTGCAGGTCCCGGTAGGGCTTCATTTCCATGGCGAAGAGCTGCGGAGTGATATCGTAGCCGCTGCCGTCGGCCCGGGGCAGGCCCGCATTGGGCTTGACGAACACCGGAAAGTCGCCGGGCACAGCCTCTGCCAGACGCTTTGCCATGGGAAAGATCTCCTTGGGGCCCAGTGAGCAGTTGATGCCCACCGCGTTGGCACCCAGGCCACGGGCGGTCACGCCGAAGCTTTCCACCGTGCAGCCGGTAAAGGTGCGCCCGCCGGCTTCAAAGCTCATGCTGGCTAAGATAGGCAGGCCGCTGTTTTCCTTTGCTGCCAGCAGAGCGGCTTTCAGCTCGTACAGATCGGTAAAGGTCTCAAAGAAAATGAGGTCGGCCCCGGCGGCAGCGCCTGCCCGGACGATGCGCGCATACTCGCTCACCGCATCCTCAAAGGCCAGCGTTCCGCTGGGTTCCAGCAGTTCTCCCAGCGGGCCGACATCCAGCGCGGTCAGGGCACCGTAGGGCGCACAGGCGCGCTTGCAGTTGGCGATGCCCGCCGCAATGATTTCTTCCAGACTGTAGGCGCTGCCCGCCAGCTTGTGGGCCGATGCGCCAAAGGTGTTGGCGTTGACGATGCGGCTGCCCGCAGCGGCATACTTGGCATGGATGCTCTCGATCAGCTCCGGATTGGTGATGTTCAGCTCCTCCGGCTTTGCACCCAGCTTCAGGCCCGAAGCCTGCAGCATGGTGCCCATGCCGCCGTCCAGCAGGACGGTATTGCTCTGCTTGAAAAGTTCACTCGCTTGCACAGGTCTTTCCCCTCTTTCTATACTCACACCGGGTGCGCAGCACGCAGTGGCCGCACCCGGCCAGTTTTCCCTTTACCGGGTGGCCGCTGACCCCCAGAATGGCCGTCACGCTCTTGCGCGGGGTCATCAGGTTGGTATCGGTCACACACAGGCCCGCCCGGCGCACCGTATCCAGCGCGTTTGCCACCAGCGGCTGTACTGCAATATCCCAGTCACCGTAGCCGGGCGAAAACCGCCCGGTCAAATACTTTCCCTCTTTTGCGGCCCACTGGCGCAGCTCTGCTTCGGCTGCGTCTGCGGCCTGCTCGGCCAGCGCGCTGCCCAGTGCGTCGGACGCAACGCCCGCCGCGATATCTCCCACACCGGCACGGCGGATCTGTGCATCCACGCCGGGGCCAAGGGTCACGGCCAGCAGCACCGCCTGCGGGCAGTTTTCCAGATGCTTCATCACATCCCCACCCCGCAGGATGCCTGCTTCGGCAAGGGCAGCCGTGTCCGCTTCCAGCCAGACCGCCCGGGGCGTTGCCGCCGCCAGCAGCGGCATGGCGCATGTTTCCAACAGGGTCATGGTGCGGTCGTCCGGTTCCCCTCTGGCCCCGAAATACCGCGCTGCCTGTGCTGTATCGATCGCCGCCGGTTTTGCCAGCACCAGCGGCTGCGGTGCACCGATCATCCGCCGCACCTCCTTGCTTTTTTGAAATAAAGTGGTCTTAAGTATACCGCACCTGTGGGATTTTATCAATCCCGCAGAGCGGCGGATAAAAGAAAACTCCCTCAGTCACAGCTCACGCCGTGCCAGCTCCCTCAAGGAGGGAGCCTCTGTCGAAAAGGTAAGCTTTTCGGTTTTGCCAAAGGCCCCATCCCAGAGGGGGCTGTCTGTGAAGCAGACTGGGAGAGTTCGTTCTTTATTTGATGCAGCTGGAACAGGGCGTATAGCCTGCTTCCACGGCTTCCTGATAGCTGGAGAAGAGGATCTGGTTCTTCTCTGCCGGCAGGTTCGGGCAGGTAGGCAGATGGAACTTTTTGCTGTTCACATTGCCGATGTACGCCTGCTGGGCCGTGCTGGATGCCGCCGGGTCGGTGGGGTTCAGCGCGGAATCTGCCGCAAAGTGCTCGGTGCCCACGGTGTAGTTCTGGCCGTCACTGCCAATGGTGATGGTGCCCTGCAGGTCGGTGCGGTACACATCCACCCCGGCATCCCGCAGGATGCTCAGCGTTTCCTCGTGCGGGTGGCCGTACTTGTTGTTCACGCCGCAGGAGATGATGCCCATTTCCGGCAGCACCGCGTTCAGGAAGAGGTAGCTGGTGGAGGTGCTGGAACCGTGGTGGCCCACCTGCAGCACATCGGCCCTGAGGTTCGCGCCGCTGTTCACAAGGTCGGTCTCCGCAGTCTTTTCCATGTCGCCGGTCAGCAGGAAACTGGTGGAGCCGTAGTCGATGCGCAGCACAATGGAGGTATCGTTGGTGTCGCTGTACTGTGCCACCGGGCCAAGCATGGTCACGGTAGCGCCGCCCAGCGGCCACATCGTGCCCACGGCGGGCACCTCTACCTGCAGGCCCTGCTGTTGGGTGTACTTGACAAAATCCTGAAAGCACTTGGTGGAGGCATCGGCCACCGGGCTGTACACATGGTACGCCGGGAAGTAGGCCAGTGCGGCAGCCAGACCGCCCACATGATCCTCGTGCGCGTGGGAGCAGAACACATATTCCAGCTGTTCCACCCCCTGACTCTGCAGGTAAGAGACAATGAGACTGCCGTCGTCCACATTGCCGCCGTCGTAGAGCATGAACTGTCCGTCGCATTCCACCAGCACACTCAGCGCCTGACCCACATCAATGAAATGCACCTCCAAGGGTGCGTCCACTGTATCCACAGCCGCCGCAGCAGAAGCGGACGGGTTCGGCACTACATCGGCGCTTCCGCCCGGGACGGACGGCAGCCCGCTGCAGCCCGCAAGGCTCAGCACCAGTGCGGCGGCAGCGGCCAACGCAGCAAGGCGCTGCCACAGGCCTTTCTTAGGCGCGTTTACTTTTTCTTCTTTCCAGTTTTCCACGTTGTGTTCTCTTTCTGTTGATCGTTTTTTGGCTTGCGCGCGGGTGCCGAATGGGGCGCAAAGCGTGCGCCGGGGCTGGGCGCACGGCCTGTCGGTGCAGCGGCACGGCTCTGGCCGTGGGCAGGCTTGCCGTTATGGCCCTTCTGGTTCGGGCGCACCGTATAGGTGCCGTCATTGTGGATTGTCACATCGGCGGCTTCGGCCCGGCGGGCAGAGCGCTGCACGGCGCGGCGGCCTACGGCGGGCACCAGCAGGGGGATCAGGTCCTCCCGGTGGGTCATCTTCAGCGCCTTGACTACCTTCTCGGCGTTGCGAGGCTCGTAGTATTGCAGCAGCGCCCGCTGCAGCGCCTTGCCCTCGGGGGTCTTTTCCACAAACACCGGCTTCAGGGTGTAGGGGTCAAGGCCGGTGTAGAACATGCAGGTGCTCACAGTGCCGGGGGTGGGGTAAAAATCCTGCACCTGTTCCGGGCGCATGTGGTTTTTATAAAGATATTCTGCCAGATAGACCGCATCCTTGAGGGTGCTGCCCGGGTGACTGGACATCAGATAGGGCACCAGATACTGCTTTTTGCCGGCCTTTTTGCTCAGCTCATAGAATTTATCCTTGAACTTGTTGAAGGTCTCGATGGGCGGCTTGCCCATGTAGGCCAGCGTGTTGGGGGCACAGTGCTCCGGAGCCACCTTCAGCTGGCCGGACACATGGTACTCTACCAGTTCCTTGAAGAAGGTGTCGTCCGGGTCGGCCATCAGGTAGTCGAACCGGATACCGCTGCGGATGAACACCTTTTTCACGCCCGGCAGCTCCCGCACCCGGCGCAGAATCTTCAGGTAGTCGCTGTGGTCCACGATCATGTGGGAGCAGGTGGTGGGGGCAAGACAGTGCTTGCCGCCGGTGCACATGCCCCGCAGCATCTGCTCCCGGCAGGAGGGAAAGCGGAAGTTTGCGGTGGGGCCGCCCACATCGTGGATGTAGCCCTTGAAATCCGGCTCGTGGGTCATGCGCTCGGCTTCTGCCACGATGCTGTCCGCGCTGCGGCTGGTGACACGCCGCCCCTGATGCAGCTGGATGGCGCAGAAGTTGCAGCCGCCGAAGCAGCCGCGGTTCTGGATGATGGAGAACTGCACCTCCCGGATGGCGGGCACTCCGCCCATGCTCTCGTAGATGGGGTGGTAACGGCGGGTGTAGGGCAGGGCGTAGACCTTATCCAGCTCCCCGCGCACCAGCGGCTTTGCGGGGATGTTCTGCACCAGATACTTCTCGCTCTGCTTCTGCACGATGATCTGGCCGCTGACCACATCCTGATTGTCCATCTGGATGCGGCAGGCCTTGGCATACGCCGTCTTATCCGACGCCACCTTTTTAAAGCCTGCGCACTCCACGTAGCGCTCGGGCAGATGGTCGAAGTCGGTCATGTAACAGGTGCCGTCCACGTCCGTGATGTTCTCCACCGGTTCCCCGGCGGCAAGGCGGCGGGCGATCTCCACGGTCTGGTGCTCGCCCATGCCAAAGCTGATGATGTCCGCGCCGGAATCCTCGGCGATGCTGGGCAGCACGGTGTCCAGCCAGTAATCGTAGTGGGCAAAGCGGCGCAGAGAAGCTTCCAGACCGCCCAGGATCACCGGCAGGTCGGGATAGGCCTGCTTGGCAAGGCGGGTGTACACGGTGGCGCTGCGGTCCGGGCGTGCGCCGCCCTTGCCGCCGGGGGAATATTCGTCCTCGGCGCGGGGGATCTTTGCCACGGAATAGTGGCTGACCATGCTGTCCACGTTGCCGCCGCCGATGAAGAAGCCGTACTTCGGCTTGCCGAATCGCTTGAAGTCCTCGCAGTCGGTGTAGCGTGGCTGGGCCAGCACGCCGATCTTATAGCCCTCGGCTTCCAGCAGGCGGCTGATGATGGCAGTGCCAAAGCTGGGGTGGTCCACATAGGCGTCGCCGCCCACCACCACAAAGTCCAGCTGCTCCCACCCGCGGGCCTCCATATCGGCCCGGCTGATGGGAAGAAATTCGGTGTAGATCTTTGGGGAAGAGTTATCCATAATGCTCCTTTTATTGTTAAACCCTCTCAGGCAACGCCTTGCGGCGTTGCCAGATTCCCCCTTTTGTCACTGCGCGACATCTTCCCCCGGAGCGGGGGAAGTCTTTCCTCAAAGGGGGAGCTTTTTGCATCTTTTCATCCAGTTTTTCTTTGAAGGCAGACGATATCTTACCCACTCATAAAGCTCGCCCTTCGGGAGAGCTGGCGCGTCAGCGCCTGAGAGGGTCATTCCTCCGGTTGGTTCATCTGCTGTTCGATCCACTGCTGGCGGCTGATGAGCACTGCACGGGGCTTGGCACCCTCGTAGGGTCCGATGATGCCTTTTTGTTCCATCTCGTCCATGATACGGGCCGCGCGGGCGTAGCCCAGCTTGCAGCGGCGCTGCAGCAGGCTGGTGGATGCCTGACCGGCATCGATGACCACCTCCACGGCCTGCTTGAACATCGGGTCGGTATCGGGATCCTCGTCGGAGTCCGCGCCGCCGCTGCCCTTCTTGCCGTCCTGAATGGCGTGCTTTTCCATGGCTTCGATCATGGCTTCGTCATACTGCACGGTGCCGCTCTGCTTGATGAAGTCCAGCACACGGCTGATCTCCTCATCCCGCACGAAAGTGCCCTGAATACGGGTAGGCTTGGGCGCACCCACGGGCATGAACAGCATATCACCCATGCCCAGCAGCTTTTCGGCACCGGAGCCGTCCAGAATAGTGCGGCTGTCCACCTGACTGGACACTGCAAATGCGATGCGGCTGGGGATGTTGGCCTTGATCAGGCCGGTGATCACGTCCACGCTGGGGCGCTGGGTGGCTACGATCAGGTGCATACCGGCGGCGCGGGCCTTCTGGGCGATGCGGCAGATAGAATCCTCCACATCCTTGCCCACCACCATCATCAGATCGGCCAGCTCGTCGATGATAATGGCGATGTAGGGCATCTTTTCCAGATCAGGCCGTTCTGCGGCCAGCTTGTTGAAAGACTTGATGTCGCGCACATTGTTCTCTGCAAACAGATGATAGCGGCGCTCCATCTCCTGCACCGCGCTGCCAAGGGCACCTGCGGCCTTTTTCGGCTCGGTGACCACCGGCATCAGCAGGTGGGGAATGCCGTTGTACTCGGCCAGCTCCACCACCTTGGGGTCGATCAGCAGCAGCTTCACGTCCTCCGGGCTGGAGCGGAACAGCAGGCTCATGATGATGCTGTTCACGCACACGGATTTACCGCTGCCGGTGCTGCCTGCAATGAGCAGATGGGGCATCTTGCACAGATCTGCCACCTGTGCCACACCGGCAATGTCCTTGCCAAGCGCAATGCCCAGAGGTGAGGTCATGCGCAAAAAGCTCTGACTCTCGAACACGCTGCGGATATACACCGGGGTCTTTTTGTGGTTGGGCACCTCAATGCCCACGGCAGGCTTGCCGGGGATGGGTGCTTCCATACGCACGTCCGCCACCGCAAGGTTCAGGGCGATATCGTCTGCCAGCGAGGTGATGCGGCTGATCTTGACACCCGCCATGGGCTGCACCTCGTACCGGGTGACGGAGGGGCCCCGGGAGATATCCAGCACACGGGTGCGCACGCCAAAGCTTTCCAGCGTGTCCACCAGCTTCTGGGCGTTGGCTTTCAGCTCTTCCTGCGCGCCGGGGTCGGTCTCGTCCTGCGATTTTTCAAACAGCTCAATGGGCGGATACTGGTACTGATAAGTATCCACCGGTTCGGTCTCGTCCACAGGGGCCGCTGCCGCGGCCTGCTCGGAAGCGGCAGGCTTTTCCATTGCCGCTGCCACCAGCGTGCTGATATCCTTTTCCTCCACCGGTTCGCTGGTAATGCTGATCCAGCCGTCCTCGTCGGGTGTGCCGCGCATGGCAACGGCGTTTTCGGCGCTCACCCGGGCGGGTGCCGCCGGGACTGCGGGCTGGATGGGCACGGCGGGCATCTCCGGCGTGACTGCCGCTGCCGGGCTTTCCGGCTGGGCCGTCGGCATTGCCGGGGTCATGACCGGAGTATCAAAGCTTTCCGCTGCCGCAGGCTGCACCGGCTGTGCAGCCTTTGCAAAGAAATCGGATGCATCGGTCTCCACTGCGTCCTGTACGATGGGCTGCGTGGCAGGTCTGGGGGCCGGGCGCAGCGGGTTCTGCCCAAAGGTGCCGCCCGGGCCCACGATGAGCGGCTCGATGGGTTCGCTGCCGCCCTCCTTCACCTCAGTGTGGTCGGGGCCAAGGTCTACGTCAAAGGAAGCCCGGGGCCGGGATACCCGTACCTGCACCGGCGTGATGGCCGGGGCGGCAGGCTCCGGCTGGGCAAGCGGCTGGCCGGAAGTATCTGCGGGCGGCTCCGGCTGCGGGGCGGCCTCCGGCTCCTCCGCCTCCATCTCTTCGGTCACCTTGTGGCCCCAGTGGCGGATGCCGTTCAGCCAGTCCGGCACACCGATGCGGAAAGCCGGAGTTTCCATCTCCTCTTCGGCATCTTCCTCATCCCGGTATTCATCTTCTGCTTCGTCGTAGTCTTCCTCAGCCTCGGCTTCTGCCGCGCGGGCAGCGGCACGTTCAGCGCGGCGGGCTGCGCTCTGCTGCGCCATGGCCGCACCCTTTGCGTGCACGCCGCCAAACGCAGCGCACAGCCATTGCCACACCTCTGCCGGGGTCAGATCAAAAATGTACAGGCTGACACACAGTGCCAGCACGATCATGATAAGGGTTGCCGCAGGCCGTCCGCACAGCAGCAGCAGGCTGCCGCCCAGCAGTGCACCCAGCGCACCGCCGCCGATCCATGCATTCACGCCGTTTGCGTAGCAGGCAGCCGTCATCTGGAATGCCGACATGCCCTGCGGCTGGATATCGGAAAAAACGATCACCGTGCCGCAGGCAAACACCAGCCCCAGAACCAGCTTGAAGATCTTGGGCAGAAGGTCTTCGCCCCGGGTATACTGCACAGCAAGGCAGCACACTGCCGCGCCCAGTACAAAGCTGCCGCAGCCAAAAAGTCCGAACAGCACATCGTGCAGGGCCTTCCATGCCGAATCTCCCTCCACAAAGGCCAGCACCACCAGCAAAAGGCCTGCAAACAGGGTGCCAAGCCCCGCCGGAAGCCGCTGTTCGGCGCGTTTTTTGCGCGATGCTGCGCGCCGTGTTGTCGTTTTACGTTTTTTTGTTGCCATGTTTCTTTGTTCCCCGCGTTTGTAGTAGACACACTATTTGATTTTATTATTGTACCACGCAGGGAAGAAAATGGCAAACCTATTGTTGTACAAAATCGGCCTTCATTTGCGTTCAATCTCTTTATACAGCCACGCCAGCGCATCCGAAAGCCCGCCCAGCTCATCAATGAGCTTTTCCTTCACGGCCCGGCGTCCATCCAGCACGGTGCCCATGTCCATCACCAGCTCGCCGGTGTGGAGCATCAGGTCGGTGTAGCGTTTTTCGGTCATGCCGCTGTGGGCCGCCACAAAGCCGGTGATGCGCTGCTGCATCTGCTCAAAGCTGCGCATGGTCTGCGGCACCCCCAGAATGACGCCGGAATGCCGCACCGGGTGCACGGTCATGGTGGCTGTGGGCACGATGAAACTGCGCCGGGCGCTGACGGCAAGCGGGATACCGATGGAGTGCCCGCCGCCCAGCACAAGCGTTGCACTGGGTTTGGACACGCTGGCGATCAGCTCCGCCAGCGCAAGGCCCGCTTCCACATCCCCGCCTACCGTGTTCAGCAACACCAGCAGGCCCTCGATGCGGGGGTCTTCCTGCGCGGCCACCAGCTGCGGGATGACATGCTCATACTTCGTGGTCTTCTGGCCCTGCGGCGCTTCCGAATGGCCTTCGATCTGGCCGATGACGGTCAGGCAGTGGATCACATGCTCCCCGCGGGCCAGCGTGACCGTGCCCAGATCTTCGATCTCTTCCTTTTCCAGCCGACGCGCGTCGGTCAGCTGCGTTTCATCATTCATATGCTTTCCTCCTGCGTTTTCTGTCAGCATTCCCCAGCCTGTGCCGGGCTATGCAGACCCGCTGCAGCAAAAAAGCGGTAACATTTCATAAAAATTTTTTGAGAATGATTTGACATTCTCCATCGGTGCAGTATACTTTAAATAATTGACTGTAATATCTGCAATATGAACCCGTAAACGGATCAGGGTTTCTCTGCGCCGCATCTGTAAAGCAGGCAGCTGCGGCAAGTACTGCGATAGAGCGAAAGGAGAAAGTATTCTATGAACACCCCTGCAAAGGCTTCGCTTCCCGTTATCAAGCGTCTTCCCAAATATTACCGTTATCTGCGCTCTCTGCAGGAAGACGGCATCAACAGCATTTCTTCCCGCGAGCTGGCTGCTCAGATGGGCACCACCGCTTCGCAGGTACGACAGGACTTCAACTGCATCGGCGATGTGAATGGCCGGCAGGGCATTGGCTACTCGGTGGAAAACCTGCTCTCCATTCTGGAAGGCCTGCTGTTCGGCAACGGTGACCGCCTGCCCACCATCCTGATCGGCTGCGGCCGTCTGGGCAAGGCAGTGAGCCGCTTTATCACCACCGACACCAACGGCTACCGCCTGATCGCCGCCTTTGATGTGGCACAGAGCGAGGTGGGCAAGGAGATCAGCGGCATCCAGATCCGCCATATCGACGAGCTGGAGTCTTTCTGTGCCGAGCATCACCCCAAGGTCGCAGTGCTCTGTGTGCCCCGCGACGGTGCGGAACAGGTCAGCGGCCGTCTGGTGGATCTGGGCATCGAGGGCTTCTGGAACTTCTCCCACTATGACCTCTCTGTGCCGTATCCCGATGTGGTGGTGGAGAACGTCCATCTGGGCGACAGCCTGATGAGCCTTGGCTACCGCCTGCGCAATCAGGACTGAATATACCTGTTAAATAAGAGAACCCTCTCAGTTAAAGCCTGAGATGCCGCTGAACCCTCTCAGTCTCGCATATGCTCGACAGCTCCCCCGAAAGGGGAGCTTTGTCAGTGGGGACGGGAAAGTTTCTGCTTCTCCGGCGCAGGGACAGCCTGCCCGAAAGATACAGAAAAGCTCCCCCATCGGGGGAGCTGGCAAAGCCGTCAGGCTTTGGCTGAGAGGGTTCGTTCTGTAAGGAGAGTTTTTCAAATGGCAAAACTGTATTTCCGCTACGGCGCAATGAACAGCGGCAAGAGCACCGCCCTGATGCAGGTAGCCCACAACTACGAAGAACAGGGGATGCGGGTGCTGATCCTCAAGCCACAGGTGGACACCAAGGGCGGCGGTGAGCTGGTGAGCCGTCTGGGCGTGCGCCGCAAGGCTGATCTGCTGATCCCGCCGGAGACGGACGTGTTCGAGGCTGTGCGCACGGCCAACGCTGACGGTGCGCCGCTGGCCTGCGTGCTGTGCGACGAGAGCCAGTTTTTCACTGCGCAGCAGGCCGAGCAGCTGTTCATGGTAACGGTGGATTTGAACATTCCGGTGATCTGCTACGGCCTGCGGGCAGATTTTTCGCTCAAGGGCTTTCCCGGCTCTACCCGCCTGCTGGAGCTGGCCCACACCATCGAGGAGATGAAGACTATCTGCACCTGCGGCCGCAAGGCCATCTGCAACTGCCGCAAGGTGAACGGCAGATTCGTCTTTGAGGGCGAGCAGGTAGCCATCGATCTGGAAAACGATGTGCAGTACGTGAGCATGTGCCCCCAGTGCTACTTCAAGGCAAAGCGCGCGTTCTACGCCGAAAAAGCTGCTTCGCGGGTCGAATAAACTTGTATACAAGGCTGCTGTGTCCAACGACACGGCAGCCTTTCTTTTTTATTCCCGGCCCACAGGCGCAGTCCACACAACAGCGCAAAATATGTCGCTGTCGGTGCTTCTTCACCCCCCCAAAGGGCGAAAAAGCACCGATTTCCATGCCCGAAGACCGGTGCCGGATGCCCGCCGCAAACAATTGATATATCAGAGTGCACATTTTTTGCGCTATTGATATATCAGTTCAAAGACTCCCATCCGGGCTTTTTAAGCTGTTGTTCGTCCACAATGTATGCAACGTTTCCACGTTCTGAAACGGAATGTTTACAAAATTATTGCAAAATTCGACGTTCCCCCTATGATGCATCCCAGTTTTCTATGCAAAATAGCGAAGTATACATGTTGCACAGTTTTTCGAGCCAAGTTTATTCATTTCAGCGAAGGCGTCAATTCTTGCGCGAAAACAAGAGCAATATTTGTACGTTTTTGTTTAGATATCTGCAATTTGCGTCTTTCTTTTTGGTTGTTGTTTTGTTATCATAATTGTATACAACGGGGTATGTGCAGAACCCCCGTTCGAGATGATGTTTTCTGTATTTAGGAGGAGAACAAAAATGAGCAAGGCAATTTCTCGTCGTGATTTTATGAAGGTCACCGGCGCTGTGGGCGCTGCCGGCCTTCTGGCTGCCTGCGGCGGCAACTCTGCTGCATCCAGCTCTGCTGCTTCCACCGCTTCTTCCGCTCCCGCTGCTTCTGCAGACGAGAGCCTGGCACTGTCTGACGGCCCTGTTTCCATGACCATCAGCTGGTGGGGCGGCGACAGCCGTCACGAGGCTTACCAGAACGCCATCAAGGAGTTCCAGGCTGAGCACACCAACATCACCATCGAGCCCACCTTCGCCGCATGGTCCGGCTGGGAAGAGAAGATGGCAGCTGCCTTCATCGCTGGCAACGCACAGGATGTGTGCCAGGTAAACTGGAACTGGCTGTACAACTACTCTGCCGACGGCAGCAAGTTCGTGGACCTGAACACCGTTTCCAAGTTCCTGGATCTGACCCAGTGGGATGCCGCTGCCATGGACGCCTGCTACGTTGCAAACAGCCAGCAGTGCGTGCCCGTTTCCATGACCGGCCGTATCTTCTTCTGGAACATGACCACCTTCAACAAGGCTGGCATCACCGAAGTTCCCAAGTCTCTGGATGATCTGATGGCTGCCGGCAAGGCATTCAAGGAGAAGCTGGGCGACGATTACTACCCCATGCACCTGGGCGCATACGACCGTATGATCCTGATGGTCTTCTACCTCGAGTCCAAGTACGGCAAGGACTGGGCTGATCCCGTCACCTCTACCCTGAACTACACCGAGGACGAGATCGCTGAGGGCATCGACTTCATCAAGAGCCTGGTGGATGGCCACGTCATGATGAACCTGAAGACCTACTACTCCGCAAACTCTGATACCGCTACCCACCAGTCCAACGAGTGGATCACCGGTAAGATCGCAGGCATCTTCGAGTGGGATTCCGCTGCTTCCAAGTACTCCTCCGCTCTGGATGATGCCAACAAGGACGGCTTCACCGTTGGCGAAGAGATCAAGTTCGGCGACAACAACGGCGGCTTCTCCAAGGTCTCCATGGGTCTGGCCATCACCAAGACCAGCAAGTGCGTTGCCGAGGCTGCTACCCTGATCAACTTCCTGCTGAACGAGGAGAAGGGCGCTTCCATCATGGGTTCCGAGTGCGGCATCCCCGCTTCCAAGGCTGGTCTGGCTGCTGCTCAGGCTGCCGGCGCTGTCAAGGATCTGGTTGCTGAGGCAAACGCCAAGGTCATGGCCTTCACCACCAACAAGCTGGATCCCCTGTTCGAGAACAACGACCTGAAAGCTTCCGGCACCGGCATCTATCAGGAAGTGTTCGACACCGTTGACTACGACGGCGTTTCCGGTGCAGACGTTGTTGACACCCTGCTGGACGGCATGGAGTCTGTTGGTTACACCATCGGCTAAGTTTTTCTTCAGAGTGCCGCTGTGTGCGGTAACGTACATATAAAGGGCACCCTTTGGCTAATACGGAGGGGCACCTGCCGCCCATACGGCAGATGCCCCTTTTTTGTCAGGGATATGTTACAAATTCTTGACAAAGCTGTATCCAGTCTGTTACCCCTTCGTCCGTCTCATGCTCCGAAATTCCTTAAAAAGGAGGATTTCCCAGATGAAAGAAAGCAATGCTCCCGCCGTCGGGCGCACCCCGTTCCAGAAATGGCTGGACAAATATCAGGGTCTGTTTTATCTGATCCCCTGGATCATCGGCTTCGTCGTCTTTAAGGCAGTTCCCTTCGGTCAGTCGCTGTACTACAGCTTCACCGATATGAACTTCTTCAAGAGCGGCACCCAGTTCGTTGGTCTGGCCAACTACATCACGGCCTTTACCACCACCAAGATCACCAAGGCGCTGCTCATCACCTTCAAGTACGCTTTCATCACCGTGCCGCTGAAGCTGGTCTTTGCGCTGTTCATCGCATACATCCTGAACTTCAAGATCGCATGCGTCAACCTGTTCCGTACTGTGTACTACATCCCCTCCATTCTGGGCGGCTCTGTTGCAATCGCCGTTCTGTGGAAGGCTGTGTTCAGCGTGGACGGCCTGCTCAACACCGTGCTGCGCGCTGTCACCTTTGGTCTGGTGCAGGGCCCCGAGTGGCTGTCTGACCCCAGCTACGCGCTGTGGATCATCTGCTTCCTGCGTATCTGGCAGTTCGGTTCCGCCATGGTGCTGTTCCTGGCCGCGCTGAAGGGCGTGCCTGCAGACCTGTACGAAGCCGCTACCATTGATGGTGCCGGCAAGTGGCGTCAGTTCTTCTCCATCACCGTTCCGATGATCACCCCCATCATCTTCTACAATCTGGTCACTCAGATCTGCCAGGCTTTCCAGGAGTTCAATGGCCCCTACATCATCACCAACGGCGGCCCCCGTGGTTCCACCACGCTGATCTCTCTGCTGGTCTACAACTACGCATTCAAGTCCTATGACATGGGTATGGCATCCGCTCTGGCATGGATCATGTTCATCATCGTCTGCATCCTGACGATCATTGCATTCACCAGCCAGAAGAAGTGGGTCTACTACTCTGACGAAAGGTAAGGTGACCAGTATGGGAATGAAAACATCGAACAAAATCGCGACCTTCTTCAAGTATTTCGTCCTGATTCTGGTCGGCGTCATCATGATCTATCCTCTGCTGTGGATGATCAGCGCTACCTTTAAGGACAACAGCGAGATCTTTGCAGGCATCAGCCTGTGGATCAAGCACCCCACTCTGGATGGCTACCGCGGCGCACTGAACAACTTCGGCGGTTCCATCAACATCCTGCAGGCCATGCTGAACACCTACAGCTACGTCATCCCCAAGGTGATCTGCACGGTGGTCTCCGCCTGTGTGGCTGCCTACGGCTTTGGCCGCTTCGATTTCCCCGGCCGTAAGCTGATGTTCAACATCATGCTGGCCACCCTGTTCCTGCCGCAGGTCGTTCTGAATGTGCCGCAGTACCTGCTGTACAACAAGTTCGGCTGGCTGGACAGCCCCTTCTATCTGGCTATCTGGGTGCACTGCGCATTTGCGACCGAGACCTACTTCGTCTACCAGCTGGTGCAGTTCATGCGCAATGTCCCCCGTGATCTGGACGAAGCCGCTGCCATCGACGGCTGCTCCTCCTTCCAGACCCTGTACAAGGTCATCGTGCCCATGCTTGGCCCCGCTCTGGTGTCCTGCGCACTGTTCCAGTTCATGTGGAGCTGCAACGACTTCATGGGTCCGCTGCTTTACGTCAGCACTCCCGGTAAGTACCCGATGTCCCTGTTCGTCAAGCTGTCCATGGACGGTGATACCGGTTTCGCATGGAACAAGATCCTTGCTCTGTCCCTCATCTCCATCCTGCCGCAGCTGATCGTCTTCTTCTGTGCACAGGACCAGTTCGTTGAAGGTATCTCTGCCGGTGCCGTCAAGGGCTAAGCCCTTTCCCCGCACAGCATAAGATCATCTGATACAAACAAACACCCCCTGTGCCGTTCCCGTAGATGGCGCAGGGGGTGTTTCTTATTTCTTATGTCCTTTGCGGTACTGCAGTGGGCCAGTACCCATCACCTCACGGAACACCCGGCGGAAATGGGCGGCGCTGGCAAAGCCGGTCTGCTCGGCCACCGCACTGATGGAAAGCTCGGTCGTTTCCAGCAGCTTCTGGGCCGCTTCGATGCGGCGGTTGTTGATGTAATCCACGATGGACTGGCCCGTTACCCGCCGGAACAAACGGCTCAGGTAGTAGGGCGAAAGATAAAACTGCGCCGCCACCTCGGTGAGGGAAAACTTCTGCCGGTAATTGGCCGCAAGGTAGGCGCAGATCTGCTCCACCGTTTCGTTGTGGGGACGCGCCACAGCGCTGCTCTCGGCAATGCACTCCTGCTCCACATAGTGCAGGATCAGCAGCAGGTACAGCGGGCCGGGGTAATCCTGCTCGGTGCTGGCGCTGGCCATCATTTCCAGCAGGGTACGGATGCGGCTCTGCCACTGCACCGGTGCATACAGCACTGTGCGCTCCCCGGGCGCAAACAGGCGGCCGAAATCCCGCCCGGCTGTGTTTTTCAAATCATGCAGCATCCCCAGCGGAAAGTGGCACCCCACGATCTGCGGCACGGCGCTGCCGGTCTGTGCAAAGCGGCAGCCGCCGGGGCCAAGCAGCACGGCGCTGCCGGGGTTTACCAGCACATTCCCGCCCTCGTATTCCAGCGTGACGCTGCCCTCCGACACCAGCAGCAGATAGCAGGTGTCCTCATCCGGCGGCAGCTCGTAGCGGTTCGCATTCAGACGCAGGGTGGCAGCGGCCACCTTGCCGGTGATCTTTTCACGTTCTGATCTCATAGGTAACTCCTTCAGTCGCGGCTGATGCCGCGCCAGCTCCCTCAAAGAGGGAGCCTCTGGTGAAGAGGAAAAGCTTTCCGGTATGCCAAAGCCTCCATCACGGATGGAAGTGGCAAACCCGCGAGGGTTCGACGGAAGGGGTTCCCTTCATTCTAATCTTTATCATATCATGTCCGCTTCCTGCGGGCAAGACAAAACCATCAGGAGGTTCTCTCATGAATCTGTCGCTTATCCGTTCCATGACGCGCAGCGCTGTTTTCGAGCTGGAAAACGGCCTGTGCTATCGTCCGGCCCACCCGTTCACCGTTACCCTGAACGGAGAAACCGTCTACGAAGCCTGCCAGACCAACGTGTTCTCCCTGTTCTCCCTGCTGCCCGGTACGGAGTACACGGTGGGTGTGCAGGCCGAGGGCGAAAGCCTGACCTGCACCTTTACCACCGAGGCCGAGACCTTCTTTGTGGATGCTTCCCGCTACGGTCTGGTGGCCGACGGCACCACGGACAACACCCTCAAGTTGCAGGCGGCTCTTTCCACCTGCCCCAATGGCGGCACAGTGTACGTGCCCGCAGGCCGTTACCGCACCTGCAGCCTGTTCATGAAGAGCTGCACCACCCTGTACCTTGAAAAGGGCGCTGTGCTGCTGGGCGACAACGACCGCACCCACTATCCCATCCTGCCCGGCGTGATCCCCAGCGAGAACGAGGTGGACGAATACTACCTGACCGGCTGGGAGGGCAACCCCCTGAGCAGCTTTGCCGGCCTTTTGAACATCACGCAGGTGCACGATGTCGTTGTGACCGGCGAGGGCACGCTGGACTGCGATGCCGAGAACGGCGACTGGTGGGTAACGCCCAAGATCAAGCGCATCGCATGGCGGCCCCGCGCTGTGGCTGCTGTGGACAGCGAGAACATCTGCCTGCACGGCATCACGGTGCAGAACAGCTATTCGTGGACGATCCACCCCATCTTTGTCAAGCACCTTGACCTGCTGAACTTCAATATCAACAATCCTTACAATGCCCCCAACACCGACGGCATCGACCCCGAAAGCTGTGAGTATATCCGCATCATCGGCGTGAACATCCATGTGGGCGACGACTGCATTGCCATGAAGGCCAGCAAGGTATTCCTTGGCATGAAGCTGAAAAAGAGCTGTGAGCACACCGTTATCCGCAACTGCCTGTTGGACAAAGGCCATGGCGGCATCGTCATTGGCAGCGAGATGAGCGGCGGTGTGAAGGATATGGTGGTCACCCAGTGCCTGATGGATCACACCGACCGCGGCCTGCGCGTCAAGACCCGCCGTGGCCGCGGCAACACCGCCGTCATCGACGGGCTGGTGTTCCGCAACGTGGAGATGCGCGGTGTCAAGGCACCCTTCGTCATCAACATGTTCTACTTCTGTGACCCGGACGGCCACGGCCCCTATGTGCAGTGCCGCGATGCCATGCCTGTGGACGAGTACACCCCGAAGCTGGGCAGCCTGACCATGGAGGACATCGTCGCCACCGACGCTCAGTTCGCGGGATGCTACTTCGACGGCCTGCCGGAGCAGCCTATTGAGCGCGTTTCCATGAAGAACGTCACGATCACCTTTGACCCCAATGCCGAGGCCGGTCAGGCCGCTATGGCAGATAACCGCCCTCTGGTGAAGAAGCTGGCCATCTACGCCGAGAACGTCAAAGAGATCGACCTGCACAACGTGAAGATCGAGGGCTACGAGGGCGAACGCCTGCACTTTGCAAATGTCGGCCATTTTGAGGAGGACTGATACCATGACCCATGAAGAAATTCTTGCCATGCTGGGCGATTACGTGGACTACCTGATCGCCAATTCCAGCGCCGAAGCACCCATGTGGAACATCGAGAAGGTGCGCAGCGGCAAGCCCAACAAGTGGAACTACATCGACGGCTGCATGATCACGGCCTGCCTGAGCCTGTACAAGACCACCGGCGACGAGAAGTATCTGAACTTCTCCAAGAGCTTCATTGATTCCTTTGTGCAGGAGGATGGCTCCATCAAGACCTACGACCCCAAGGAGTACAATCTGGATAACGTGAATCAGGGCAAAAACCTGTTCACCCTGTACGATATCTTTGGGGAGGAAAAGTACCGCAAGGCCATCGAGACCATCCGCAGCCAGCTGGCCACCCAGCCCCGCACCAAAGAGGGGAATTTCTGGCACAAGGACATCTACCCGTGGCAGGTGTGGCTGGACGGCACCTACATGGCCCAGCCCTTCTACATGGAGTACGAGACCCGCTTTAACAAGATGCAGGGCTGCATCGACAGCTACAAACAGTTCATGAATATCAAAAAGCACATGCGGGACGAAAAGACCGGCCTGTACTACCACGGCTACGATGAGAGCCGCCAGATGTACTGGGCCGACCCCGTCACCGGCTGCAGCCCCAACTTCTGGCTGCGTGCCATGGGCTGGTTCATGGTAGCCATGGTGGACGTGCTGGAGCGGATGGACGAGCAGCTGTACAACGAGTACCGCGGCATCATGGCAATGCTCAAGCAGACCATTGAGGATGTGCACAAATTCCAGGACGAGGAGACCGGCATGTTCTGGCAGGTGATGGACCACCCCGGTGTGGAGGGCAACTACCTCGAGACCAGCGGCACCGCTCTGTTTGCCTACGCGGTGCTCAAAGGCGTGCGTCTGGGCTACCTGCCCAAACGCATGGCCGCATGGGCCGAAAAGGCCTTCTACGGCACCTGCGACAAGTACCTCTCCAAGAACCCGGATGGCAGTCTGCAGCTGGACGGCATCTGCCTGGTGGCGGGTCTTGGCGGCAAGGATCACCGCGACGGCTCCCTGGCCTACTACTTCAGCGAGCCGGTGGTCTGCAACGATGCCAAGGGTGTCGGCCCGCTGGTGCTGGCTTACACCGAAATGATCGCACGCAAGTAAACTGCATATCGTGGGCGGGCAGCTTTCTTGCCGGACACGAGTCGGGCCATTCCATCGCCCGCGGGGCTGTTGCAAAACAGCGTCCCTTTAAAATGTTGAAAACTGCCGCATTCACCGTACAAAACGGGCAGAATGCTGAAAACTCAAAGGCAGATCTCAAAAAAAAATGAGATAGGCAGCCCCTTTCGGGGAAGCCTATCTCATTTTTTCGTTGGGGCTGCTTTGCAACAGCCCCTTCTCTATGGAAAGAGGTTCAACATGAATTCTCGAAGATGTCTTATCAGAACTTGAACAGGTTCACGATGCGCTGCCACAGGCGGGTAAAGATATTGCCTTCCTTCACCGTCTCGGTCTCGGCTACAGTGGTGTCGGCAGCAGCCACGGTTTCAGCGGTCTTGTAGACGAACTTCACGCTGCTCTCGGCATCGTCCGGTGCACCGGCAAAGCTGGTGTAGTCGTTCAGGCGGTCGGTCATCTCGTCCAGCACGGTCTTCAGGCCATGGAGCTGATCCTGATCCAGCGCGCCGGTCAGCTTGGAGATGCCTTCCTCGTTGAACTGGTTCAGACCGTCGTTCAGCTGGCCAGCGCCGTCATTCAACTGACCTGCACCGGTGTTCAGGGTGTTCACGCCGTCATACAGGGTCTTGGTGCCTGCAGCCAGCTGTGCGCTGCCATCCTTTGCGGAGTGGGCACCGTCCGCAGCGGTCTGCACGCCTGCGGTGTACTGGTTCACGCTGGAAACAAAGAACTGGATCTGAGAAAGGCTGGTCTTCAGGGCGCGGACATCGGCCATATCCTGACTGTTCTCCACCTGATACTTCAGCTCGGCCTTGGCGGTGTTCTTTGCATCGGCATTGGTCACCATCTCCAGAGCGCCGGTCAGCATGGAAGCGTCAAAGTTCTGCATCAGCTTCAGGGCTGCTTCCAGATCGTGGTTCGTCTTGGTCGCGGACAGATACAGGGCCAGATCCAGCTGGCTGTCCTTGAAGCTAGGAGCCTGCTCCCAGATGGTGCGCACCATCTTTTTGCGGCCGGCAGCAAGGGTCTTATCGTTCATGGTGAGGATGTTGTCGATCACAGCCTCGTAGTTCGACCATGTCATGTCCTCGTCGATCAGGCCGCCTTCCTTCAGGGTCTTGTTGGCAGAAGCCAGCACACCGTCCGCCACCTGCTGCGCACCGGCGTTCAGTGCTGCATTGTTGGCGCTCAGGGTGTCCAGACCGTTGGTCAGCTGGCCAAGGCCGTCGTCCAGAGCGGCAGCGCCGTTGTTCAGGGTGTTGGCACCGTCCAGCAGGGCCAGAACACCGCCTGCCAGCTGAGAGGTGCCGTCCACCAGCTGGGAAGCGCCGTCCATGAGCTGGCTCATGGCATCGTTCAGCTGGTTGATGCCATCGGTCAGGTCGTTGATGCTGCTCAGGTCGAACACGTTGCTCGTGCCCAGAGCGGCCGTGCTGGTAGCGCAGGCCACCATGACCTGCGGGCAGGTAAAGTCTTCCACATCGGCTTCCACAGTCACGGTGTCCTGCAGATAGTCTTCGATGCTGTCCACCTCATCGGGCAGCAGGCCGGACAGGGAATCCTTCACGCCCGGCAGGGTGACAAAGGCGGCAACGCTGCTTTTGGCGGCGCTTTCGATCATACCGTGTTCTGCGGTCACGTTGGCAGCATCCCCGCCCAGAATGACGCCCACAGCGGTGATCAGCGGAGTGACGATGGTGCGGTCCTTGCCGTTCACGTTCACGGTGCCGGTCTCGTTGTTCTTCAGGTTGACGGTCACAGTCAGGTGGCCGCTCTTGCCAATGATGTCCTCAAGGGCAGCTTCCTGACCGTCCAGAGCGTAGGTCACCTTCACATCGATGGGCAGGGCCTTGTCGGTATTGCCCTTGTAGTAAACATCGGTGTCGTTGGTGTTCCACACCAGCTCTTCCCCGTTCTGGGTGAACTCGGCATCGCTCTCAGTGTTCTGGATGTCGGTCAGGGTGGTCTTGTCGGTAACGTTTGCAAGGCCGGAGGCGCTGTACAGATGCTCGCTGACGGTGGTGCTCTTGATGGAGCCGTCGCCGTTCATCACAGCATAGACGGTCTCGGATTTGGAAAAGCTGCTCTTACCAGCTGCAAATGCGGGCATTGCACAGCCTGCGGCGAGGGTGAGAGCCAGCGCCGCACTGGCGAAACGAAGCGATTTTTTCATAATGTAATTACTCCTTTTCAGACTTCTTGGCGTTGGCGGATTCGGGTACCATCCACTTGAGGGTGGTGTGGCGGATGATCCAGTCGCACAGCATCAGGGCTGCGGGCAGCATCACCAGAATGACCACCATGCTGATCAGTGCGCCGCGGGAGATCAGCAGGCAGATGCTCTTCAGCAGCTCCATCTTACTGATGGCAGCCACACCGACGGTGGCGGCAAAGAAGGTCAGGCCGCTGGTCAGGATGGACTGGCTGCAGTGCTCCAGCGACTGCTGGGCGGCTTCCTTCGGGGTGCGGCCAAAGGCGCGCTCCTCGTGGTAACGGGTGGTCATCAGGATGGAGTAGTCCACGGTAGCACCCAGCTGGATGGTGCCAATGACGATGCTTGCAATGAAGGGCAGCTGCGTACCGGTGAAGTACGGGATGCCCATGTTGATGGCGATGGCGGCTTCAATGCTGGCCACCAGCAGCGCCGGGATGGAAATGCTCTTGAAGGAAACGGCGATGATGACCAGAACGGCCATGATGGACCAGACGTTGACGTTCTTGAAGTCCACATCTGCCACTTCGATCAGGTCTTTCGTCATGGCACCCTCGCCGGTGATGACGCCCTCGGGGTCAACGGTCTTGATGAGGGAAATCATCTCGTCCAGCTGGTTGTTGATGGCGTCCGTGCCAGTCTTATAAGAGCTGTTGGCAAGGATCAGCTTGTAGCCGCCGGACTGCAGGATCTCCATGATGCTGTCGGGAAGCAGCTCGGTCTGGAAGCCCGGGCCGGTGATGGAATCCAGACTTACCACCTGCGTAATGCCATCCACGTCCTTGAGTTCATCGCACAGGTCGCTCACCTCGGTGGCAGTCAGGTCGTCATGCACCAGAATGAAGTGGCTGGTGGTCATGCCGAAGTCCTCGCCCAGCTTGTTGGTGCCCACGATGCCGGTCAGGTCCTGCGGCAGGGAGTCGAACAGGGTGTAGTACACCTCGGTCTTGTTCTGCGCGATGGCAAAGGGGATGAGGATGAGGATAAAGATAACCACGATGGGCACCGAGTGGTTGGAAACAAAGTAGCTGAGCTTTTTCAGCTTGGGGATCACGGTGCGGTGCTTGTACTTTTCCACCCATTTATCAAAGGTAAGGATCAGGGAGGGCAGGATGACCACGGTGCAGATGACACCGAGGGCAACGCCCTTTGCCATGACAAGGCCGATATCGCGGCCCAGCGTCAGACGCATGGCACACAGTGCCAGGAAGCCTGCAATGGTGGTCAGGCTGGAAGCGGAGATGGAGGTCATGGTCTTGCAGATGGCGCTGGTCATGGCCTCCTCGTTGGAAGAGCGCAGCTCCTTCTCTTCCTGATAGCGGTGCAGCAGGAAGATGGAGAAGTCCATCGTGACACCCAGCTGCAGCACGGTGGCCAGCGCTTCGGTGATGTAGCTGATCTGGCCCAGAAAGATGTTGGTGCCGAAGTTGTACGCAATGGGGAACAAAAGACCCAGCATGAACAGCAGCGGGGTGATGGTGCTTTCCAGCGAAAGGAACAGCACCAGAAGGCTGGCACCCACGGCGATCAGGATGTACATGGGCATTTCCTGATTGACCAGTGCCTTGGTGTCCTGCAGGATAACGCTCATACCGCCGAAGAAGCAGTCCTTGCGCAGCAGCTTTTCGATCTGAGCGACGGCTTCCATGGTCTCGTCGCTGGCGCTGGGGGCGTCAAAGCGGACGATCAGCATGGTGGAATCGTTCTTGCCGAACATGAACTGCTGCACATCGGCGGGCAGCATCTCGGTGGGGATGCTGGGGTCGATCACATCGCTGAGCCAGAAGGTCTGGGTCACGCCGGGAACAGCCTCGATGTCCTTCTTCATGGCGATTAGTTCGTTTGTGGGTAAGCCTTCTACCGTGATCATACCGGTGGAGGCCAGATGGAAATCGTCCTCAAGGGCTACCTCGCCGATCATGGAGTCCAGATCCTGCGGCAGGTAGGTGAGGATGTCATAGTTGATTCGGGTAGCAATTGCGCCGATTGCGGAAGGGATCAACAGCAGGAATGCTACTGTCAGGATCAGCTTGCGCAGCCGCACAATGCCCTGTGCGATCTTTTTCATGAGAACCCTCCATAGAAAATGGTTAAAAATCTTAGCAAAATGACTGGTGGTCATTTCCAAGCAAACACTATTATAATCATGACAAACCGGGTGTCAAGCACAAAAATGACCAAAAGTCAGTTTTCTTATCAACTGCCTGAAATTGTATAGCTTTTTGGGCTTGCACTATCGGAAAAGGACTGCTAAAATGATTGAGATAACACAAATGAGCGAATGAAACCGAGCGGAAAAGAGGAATCGTCAGGGAATATGGGTACCGTGGAGGGCAAAAAGCAGGAGAAGCGCCGGGCGCTGCTGGAAGCAGCCTATGATCTGTTTCTGGAGCGAGGTGCCGCAAAAACCAGCGTAGAGGACATCACCAGCCGGGCCAAGGTGGCCAAGGGCACCTTTTATCTGTATTTTCAGGATAAGGGTGCGGTGATGCAGGCGCTGCTGGGCCGGGTGAGCTACCAGCTGCTGAGCGACGCGTGCGAAGCGGTGGAAAAGCAGACAGAGCTCGAAAACTTCCCGGACAAGATGGTGGCGGTGATCGACCACATCATCGAAGCGCTGCGGAAGGATACGCTGGTGCTCAAGTTTCTGGAGCACAACTTCATATGGCCGGGGCTGGATCAGATCGAGGCCAGCCGCGAAGCCGAGCCGCTGATGCGCAAGCTGCTGAATGTGGTGCTGACCAGCCCGGAAATGGCCGGCCGCACCGAGCGGGAGATCTACCAGCGCATCACGGCACTGGGCAGCATGTGCATGTCGGTGTGCTATTCCAGCGTGCTGGAGGGCAAACCCGATGATATTGAAGCCATGAAGCCGGTGCTGTACGATATCGTCCGCAGGTCGCTGAAGGTGGAAAAATAAAAAATTACAGAAAAGTATTGCTTTTTTGCACAGGCTGTGGTAAACTATTCAAGTCGATATGACTTATGGACGGTTAGCTCAGCTGGTAGAGCATCTGCTTGACGTGCAGGAGGTCACAGGTTCGAGTCCTGTACCGTCCACCATACAGTTCGTACTCGAACCCGATTCTTTACGAAAAAGGGTTCGGGTACGTTTTTTGTTTACGGGAGGTTCTGCGGCAAGAGTACGCAGAGCAGTAAACAAGCAAAGGCAGGGTATCACCATGACGGTGGTATCCTGCCTTTTGTTTTGCGCAATCAAGTTCGCTTTGTGCGAACTTGGTCGTCCACTCTATATGGCGCATTGGGGGCAATCGCTACGTACGTGCGTACATGGCCGGTACGCACGTACGTAGTAAAAAGGAAAAGTTCTTGCATATAGGGGTGTTCTTTCGACTGACGGTATGGTATACTCAACTCAACAAATCGGAATTTGAGGAGATAGAATAGTGAGAACATATGTGAATAAAGACGAACTTAAAAACGAGATAAATAAAAGCTTTGCAAAGTATATATCAGAATTTAATGATATTCCAGAATCCTTAAAAGATGAGAGAATTGATGAGGTTGATCGAACTCCTGCAGAAAATCTTGCTTATCAGGTTGGATGGACAGCTCTCATTCTTAAATGGGAAGCAGACGAAAGAAAGGGTATTCAGGTCAAAACTCCCTCTGATAACTTTAAGTGGAATCAGCTTGGTGAATTATATCAGTGGTTCACAGATACATATGCGCACCTGTCACTGCAAGAGTTGAAAGACATGTTGAATGAGAATATCAATTCTATTTATGCAATGATTGATTCGCTAAGTGAGGAAGAATTATTCAAACCACATATGAGAAAATGGGCTGACGAGGCAACTAAAACAGCTGTCTGGGAAGTATACAAATTCATACATGTTAACACAGTTGCTCCATTCGGAACCTTTAGAACTAAGATTAGAAAATGGAAAAAGATAGCTCTATAACTTCCAGTTTATCGCAACCTCAACAGCAGGGTTTGGGGCAGGCACGCCCCAACAAGAGCACTTCAAAAATGCGGGAGCGTTGCAGAAGTGCAGTCCCGGAAGGGCACAATATTTTCAAGAATTGAAAATTTGTGGCCACGGGACGATTCTTGCTCTCACCTTTTTCGCTGCGTTTCGCAATTTTCACATTTCAATCTGCTCGCAGATTGTTGACAAGCTGCGCTTGACCCGATAATATAAAGGCAAGTCGAATACACGCCAAGGAGGTGCAACCATGACCGCCGTGATCTACGCCCGCTATTCATCTGACAGCCAGCGAGAAGCGTCCATTGAAGGACAACTGCGCGACTGCAAGGACTACGCCGAGAAGAACGGCATCACCGTGGTCGGCACCTACATTGACCGTGCCTACTCTGCCAAAACGGATGACCGCCCGGACTTTCAGCGGATGATCAAAGACAGCGGAAAGAAAATCTTCGATGTGGTTCTGGTCTGGAAGCTGGACCGCTTTGCCCGGAACCGATTCGATGCCGTGAACTACAAGTACCAGCTGGAAAAGAACGGCGTCCATCTGGTGTCCGCCATGGAACCCATTTCGCAAGGGCCTGAAGGCATTATGGTGGAGAGTATGCTGATCGGCATGGCGGAATACTATTCCGCCGAGCTCGCCCTGAAAGTGGCGCGCGGTGAGCGCGAAAATGCCCTTCAGTGCAAGTATAACGGCGGTGTGGTTCCGCTGGGCTTCACCATTGGCAAGGAGGACAGGCTGTACCATATCGACCCGGAAACGGCTCCCATCGTGCAGGAGATCTTCACCCGGTACGCCGACGGCGAACCGGCTGAGAAGATTGCCGCATCCCTGAATGAGCGAGGGCTGCGCACCCGCACCGGGAAGCCGTTCGTAAAGAACAGCTTCTTCCAGATCTTCCGCAACCGCCGCTACATCGGCGAATATCGCTACAAGGACATTGTGACGCCGGGTGGCATTCCGGCCATTGTTGACCAGGACTTGTTTGACCGGGTGCAGCAGCGTTTCGAGCAGAACAGGATCGCCCATGGTCGGCCTGCAAAAGAGGATGTGAGCTATCTGCTGACCACCAAGCTGTTCTGTGGCAAGTGCGGCACCCTGATGGGTGGCGAAAGTGGCACCAGCCACATGGGAAACACCTACTATTACTACAAGTGCGGCAACGCCAAACGCCACGGCAAGGCGCACTGTGACCTGAAAGCCATCCGCAAGGAGCCGTTGGAGCGGTTCGTGGTGGACACCGCCATTAAGGTGATTTTCAGCGATGAAATCATCGAACGGCTGATAGATTTGGTCATGGATGCCCAGCAGAAGGAGAACAACCGGCTGCCTGTCCTGAAAGAGCAGCTCCGGGACACGGAGAAGCGGCTGGCAAACCTTCTGGAAGCCATTGAACAGGGCATCCTGACCCCGACCACCAAGCAGCGGTTGGACGAACTGGAAGCCCGGAAGGAAGCCCTGAACACCAGCATTCTGGAAGAAGAGCTGAAAAAGCCAGTCCTGACCCGCGAATGGATGCGGTTCTGGTTTGAAAAATTCCGCAAGGGTGACATGAGGGACATGGAACACCAGCGGCAGATCATTGATACCTTTGTCAACTCGGTCTACGTTTTTGACGACCGGGTCGTGCTCAATTTCAACTTCACGGACGATTCCAAAACCATCTCCCGTGAAGAGGTGTTGGGTTCGAGTGCTGTGGACAATGCTCCACCAAAACAAGAGCCTCTGACTTTGGTCAGGGGCTTTTTTGTTGCGTCATCCACTAACCCACGTCGGAGCCGGACGGTACAGGACTCGAACAGGGCGGCTCTGCGAAGCAGAGTAAGCAATCAGCCCAGTGGGCTGTTGCTTAGCCCGCGGTTCCCAATGCATAGGAATGTCTATCAAGAAAGATGCCGCCAGACTCATTCGAGTCAGGTCTTTTTGTTTTGGTGGACAGTACAGGACGAGAACCGGGACAAGCAAAGGCAGGGTATCACCATGAGGGCGATATCCTGCCTTTTGATATTCTTAACAAGGCCTGGTATACTCGGCTCAGTTCAACAAATCGGAATTTCAGGAGGTGTTTTTATGCCACAAATGAATAAGGGAGGAAAATTTATTTTCGGGAAATCACTCATTCGGGCGGATGGAACATTGCGGATTCCACCGCAGGCAATGGAAGAATATCACATTGCAGATGAAGGAAAAGTATATCTTTTTACCGGAAGTAAGATTACCGGTGGCTTCTGCGTCACCCGGAAAGGCCTTTTGCATCCGTCAAAACTTGGTCACATTTTGGACGATACTCCACCGTTGCTTGACTACTCAGCAGGTTCTGGCGAATTTATCAAATACAAGGGGCGTTCCTACTGCTGGGTAGAGATTTCACAGGAGGGGCAAATTCTTCTTACGAAGAAAATGATGGATTTTTTGAAGGTGAGACCCGGAATGGAGCTGCTCTCTATCCGCAGTAGCGACATCGCGTTTACGATGGGAGCTAAAGGACCGCTATTGGAAAAAGCAGAAAACTATGATGGTGAAATTCCGCTTTTTTAAGTGTAACAATTCGCGTTTGTGGAGCGAAGCAGAACAATGAAAGCCCCAGTGGGGCTTTTAAGTGACAGAACGGTCTTGCGTAGCAAAATGGAGGGGCTTTGCCCCGACAAGTTCCAGTTTGCCGTACTCGTTCTTAGCAGGGTTTGGGGCTCCGCACGCCCTAACAAGAATCATCAGCCTTGCGTCCGTAGTCATTTTGTGATACAATATTCCTGACAGGAGGTGTCCCGTATGATGCAAACGTTCGTTCGCCCTTCCCGGGATCTGCGCAACCATTACGCCGAAATTTCGGAAATGCTCAAAGACCACGACCATGTGATTATCACGAATCATGGCCGTGGGGAATCAGTTCTCATCAACATTGAGGACTACGCCAAGTACGAGGAGTTCTTGCACCAGCGGTATGTTGCCGAGGCACTTGCCAAGGCAAAGCAGCAGGCGGCTGACCCCGACATGCAATGGGCAGACCACGAAAGTGTATGGGAGACGCTGGGCAAGCAGTATGACGTATAAAATCAAATATCTGCCCCTTGCTGTACAGGACCTGAACGATATCGCCCGATATCTGTCTGGCTTTTACCCTAAAACAGCTAGCCGCGTACTGAAAGAGCTGCGGGAGAAGATCACAAAATTGGGCGATACCCCGAAAATGTGCGAGATCTACCGCCTCGACCCTGCTTACCGTAGGATGGTCGTTGACCAGTATCTTGTGTTTTACCGCGTCAACGATGAAATAAAGACTGTGGAGGTCCACCGTGTGCTGCGAGGTGCGTGGAATCTGCCGCAGTATCTAGAATAAATCCAGGTTTGCCTGCCCTTGGCAATGCTCTGTCACAAAAGTCCTCAGACGGTTGTCTGGGGCTTTTTTGCTGCGCCATCCACTAACCCACGTCAGAGCAGGACGAGAACCGCATCTGTTTTCCCCACAAGGTTTTCCATTGCATTTCATAGAAAAGTGTGTTTCAATAAAAAGAGCCATACGGCGATCAGACGCAGTGAGAAGGTGGGTGCAGGATGTTCAAAATTGCGATCGTAGAGGATCAGGAAGAAACACGGGAAAGCCTGAACCGATTCGTCCGGCAATATGCGCAGGAGCAGGGCCTGCAGGTGGAGATCAGTCTCATCACAGACGGTGCTGAGATCGCAGAGCACTATACGCCGGGGTTCGACATCATTTTTATGGATGTGGAGATGCCACGGCTGGACGGTTTTGGAGCGGCCGAAGCTATCCGGGCCGTGGACGCGGATGTGGTGCTGGTCTTTGTGACCAACATGGCACAGTATGCCATCCGGGGCTACGAGGTGGATGCACTGGATTATGTGCTGAAGCCGGTGAACTATTATCAGTTCTGCACCAAGCTTTCCCGCGCCATCCAGCGGGTGCAGCGGCGCAGAGGCGGGCAGGTGGTGCTGCAGCTGGCGGGCGGCGGCATCCAGCTGCTGGATACCGCTGATATCTATTATCTGGAGACCCACAGCCGGATGCTGTACTACCACACCTCCAAAGGCGAGTTCGCGGCACGCGCCAGCCTGCAAAGTGCCGAAAAGCAGCTTGCCGAGTATCATTTTGTCCGCTGCAACCAATGCTATCTGGTCAACCTGGCCTACGTCAAGGGCATTGAAAACGACTTTGCCCTTGTGAAAAACGACCGGCTGGAGATCAGCCGACGGCAGCGCACGGCCTTTCTTACCGCAGTAGCGTCCTACATGGGAGGTGTGCTGTGACCACATCGCTGCTGAACAGCCTGCTCCGGGCACTGCTGCGCTGGGGCGCGGCGCTGGTCTTTTGTCTGCCTTTGCGGCATCGCACCCATTTCTGGGCGTGCGCCTGCGGGATGCTGCTCCCGCTGCTTTTGCTGGCGCAGCTGCTGGACCCTCTGGCACAGTCCACAACACTGTGGCAGCAGCAGCTCCTGCTGCTGGTGCTTTACATCTCCTTTTTTGCGCTGCTGGGCGGGATGATCTATCTGTGTACGGATATCAATAAAAAAGGTGCCCTGTACTGCGCAGTATGGAGCCTGCTCATCGCGCAGTGCGCCTACGAGAGCTGGTGCTTTCTGGAGCTGCAGTTTACCCGGTATGGACACCCGCTGAACATGGCTTCCCCTTGGGCGGTTCTGGTACAGCTGCTGTCTGGGGCGGTATTCTTTGCGGCGGTGTACATCCTGCTGGCACGGCAGCTTCCTTATAAAGGAGAATACAACATCGGGCCCCGGCAGCTGTTCAGCGCGTTCTTCATTGGCATCCTGTTCATGGTGCAGGCCGCCGTGCTGGACAATGCCCGTGCAGAACAGACTCCGCTGAGCCTTACCGTTACCATTCTGATCGGGCAGTTCTATTTTATCACCCTGCTGTATTTTCAGAGTGAGCTGTTCAAGAAGTCTGCCATGGAAAAAGAGATGAGTGAACTGAATCTGCTGTACGAGCGTCAGCGTCAGCAGTATCAGGTGGCCCGGCAGAACGTGCAGATCATCAACAAGCGCTGCCATGAGCTGAAAGTGCAGATTGCCAATCTCCGCAAGCTGTCGCCCGAAGAGGTACCGCCGGAGCGCATTGATGAGGCCGAGCGCGCAGCCCGCCTGTATGACGCGAACCGCAACACCGGCAACGAGGTGCTGGATGTGGTGCTGACCGAGAAGAGTCTGCTGTGCGAGTCCCGGGGCATCCAGCTGAATGCTGTGGCAAACGGCAGCTGTCTGGGCTTTTTTGAAGCGGGGGATCTGTACGCAATGTTTGCCAATGCGCTGGATCACGCCGTGGAAAGCGCGGTGCAGGTCTCCCGGCCGGAGTGCAGGGTCATCGATCTGCTGGTCTGTGTGCGGCAGGGTTTTGTGGTGGTGAACATCATCAGCCCGCTGCGCCCGCCGGAACAGCAGGCAAGCCGCTCTGCACAATACGAGCTGAAGGTGATCCGTCGCATCGTGCAGAAGTACAAAGGCACTTTGACCTTGGAAGAGCAGGGAGAGTTTTTTGCGGAAAAGATCATCTTTCCGCTGCAAAAATAAGTTAAGAAAACGGCAGCCGCCGCAGAAGTTCCGGAAACGGAAGGACTGCGGCGGTTTTCTTTTTGCGGCTTGTTGGATACATCTGCTTGTGAAAAACTTACAAATATATCAGTTCACATTTGGCAGTCCAAAACCGAATGCGCACGCAAAACGACCGATTTTCGCACGCATCTTGCGAAATACGGCCACTCTGATAAAATAATGACAAAGAGCAAAAAACGAAAAAAAATCACTGTACCACAGCAAAAACAGGAGGAATCGGATGCGTAGTATTGCAAAGCTCATGAAGGACTGGCAGTTCACCGGCCCGAACGGCGTTACCACCGCCGTAGAGCTGCCCCATACATGGAACGCCAGGGACGGTCAGGACGGCGGCAACGATTACTGGCGGGGCTGCTGCACCTACTGCACCCGCTTTGCAGCACCGGTATACGACCCGGCACAGCAGCAGGTGTGGCTGCAGTTCGAGGGTGTCAACGCCAGCGCCGCCGTGCTACTGAACGGTCAGCAGCTCTGCACCCATGACGGCGGCTACTCCACCTTCCGGGCAGAGGTCACGGAGCTGCTTCAGGCAGAGAACCAGCTCACGGTGCGGGTGGACAACAGCGTCAACGACCGCGTTTACCCCCAGAAAGCAGACTTCACCTTCTACGGCGGCATCTACCGGGATGTGAGCCTGCTGGTGGTGAACAAAAACCACATTGCGCTGGGACACTTTGGCGATACAGGCGTGAAGATCACCCCGGCCCTGCAGGAGAACAGCGCCGACATCCAGGTGGAAACGCTGGTGGAAGGCAGCGGCACCGTGACGGTGGAGCTGCTGGATGCTGAGGGCCGCACCGCTGCAAAGGGCGAGGGCGAAAATACTTTTCTCCATCTGGATGCTCCCCACCTGTGGAACGGCATCAAAGACCCATACCTGTACACCTGTGTGGTTCGTCTGCTGCAGGACGGCAAGCCGGTGGATGAAGTGACCACCAAGGTGGGCCTGCGCAGCTTCTCTGTAGACCCAAAGAAGGGCTTTTTCCTCAACGGCAGGCCCTATCCCCTTCACGGTGTGTCTCGCCATCAGGACCGCAAGGGTCTGGGCAACGCCATCACCCGGGAGATGCATGATGAGGACATGGCGCTGATCCGGGAGCTGGGTGCAAACACCGTCCGGCTGGCCCACTACCAGCACGACCAGTATTTCTACGACCTGTGCGACCAGTACGGCATGGTGGTCTGGGCAGAGATCCCCTACATCTCCGAGCATCTGCCCAATGGCCGGGAAAACACCATCAGCCAGATGAAGGAGCTCATCCACCAGAACTACAACCACCCCTCCATCGTCTGCTGGGGTGTGTCCAACGAGATCACTATTTCCACCAAGGACAAGGCGGATATGCTGGACAACCATCGGGTGCTCAACGAACTGTGCCACAAGATGGATTCCACCCGCCTGACCACGCTGGCCTGCTACGCCATGTGCGGCCCCTTCAACCCGGTGGCACACATCACCGATCTGGTCAGCTGGAACCTGTATCTGGGCTGGTATGTGCCGGGGCTGTTCATGAATGACCTGTGGATAGACTTTTTCCATCTGGTATACCCCAACCGTCCGCTGGGCTTTTCCGAGTACGGTGCCGAGGGCATGCCCAACCTCCACAGTGCCCACCCCCGCCGGGGCGACCACACCGAGGAATATCAGGCCAAGTACCACGAGTATATGCTGAAGTGCTTTGATCGCCACCCGTGGCTGTGGGCGACCCATGTGTGGAACATGTTCGATTTTGCAGCCGATGCCCGGGATCAGGGCGGCGAGCCGGGCATGAACCACAAGGGTCTTGTCACCTTTGACCGAAAGACCAAAAAGGACAGCTTCTACCTCTATAAAGCATGGTGGAGCGAGGAACACTTCGTCCACATCTGCTCCAAGCGGTTCACCGACCGTACCGAGAAGGAGATCGAGGTCAAGGTCTACTCCAACCAGCACACCGTCGCCCTGTATGCGGACGGCAAAAAGCTGGCAGAGCAGACCGGCGAGCATATCTTCAGGTTCCGCGTGCCGCTGCATGGCAAGGTGGAGCTGAAGGCCGTTGCAGGCGACTGCATCGACACCGCATCCTTCTGCAGTGTGGCAGAGCCGAACCCCGGCTACAAGCTGGTGAAGACCAAGTCCAAGAGTGCAAACTGGGTATAAACAAGGACATTCCGCTGTCTGGCGGTTGTTATAAATGAAAAGGAGGAGAACCAATGAATACCAAGAAATCCAAAGTACGTTTGTGGTCGGTGCTCACTGCGCTGACGGCGATTTTGACCATCGCCGCCATCGTGGGCAACATGATTGCAAATCAGTACGCCACCACCCTGAACGTTGCTCTGAATGCATCGACCTATAAGATCATCAAGGGCGACACTACGGAAGATACCGAATACTTCAAAGCGGGCTTTGCTTCCGACGAAGAGCGCGAGGCTTACGAAGCAGAGCTGTGCGCCACCGTTGAGGCCGAGGGCGCTGCCCTGCTGAAGAACGACAACGCTGCCCTGCCGCTGGCAGACAGTGCCAAGGTCAGCCTGTTCGGCCATGGCTCTGTGGATCTGATGTACGGCGGCACCGGCTCCGGTTCCGTGGATACCAGCAAGGCCCCCAACCTGAAGGAAGCACTGGAAGCTCAGGGCATTCAGGTCAACCAGACGCTGTGGGATCTGTACAAGTCCGACAGCATGATGAAGAACTACAGCCGCATTACCCCGGCCTCCATCTCGGATACGCTGGAAGCAAACACCCAGTACGCTGTCAATGAAGCTCCGTGGAGCGCACTGTCCAGCGCCGAGAGCAGCTTTGCCGAGTACGGCGATGCTGCCATCGTGGTGTTCTCCCGCTCCGGCGGTGAGGGCGCAGACCTGCCCAGCGGTGCCAACGGCACCAACGACAGCTGGATCTCCGGTTCCGAGGGCAGCGGCAACTATCTGGAGCTGTCCGCCGAGGAGATCGAGCTGCTGAAGAATCTGAAGGCACTGAAGGATAACGGCACCTTCAAGTCCATCGTCGTCCTGATCAACAGCTCCAACGCACTGGAAATGGACTTCCTCAACCCTGCCATCTGCGGCGAGGACTACGGCATCGATGCCGCCATGTGGATCGGCGATGTGGGCCAGACCGGCATCAACGGTGTGGGCCAGCTGCTCGCCGGCACTGTGACCCCCTCCGGCTCTCTGGTGGACACCTATCTGTACGACAATCTGGCAAACCCTGCCATGTACAACTTCTACACCCAGGCTTACCCCAACGCAGCAGAGTACAACCTGCTGACCGAGGGTGCAGACGTGCAGGGCATGTACAGCGTCTATCAGGAAGGCATCTATCTGGGCTACCGCTACTTCGAGACCCGTTACGAGGATGTGGTCATGGGCACTGCCAAGGCAGGTGACTATGACTGGGCCACCACCGTTGCCTATCCCTTCGGCTACGGCGACAGCTACACCACCTTCGCTTACAGCAACTTCAATGTGACCGAGTCTGACGACGCCTTCACCGTCACCCTGAAGGTCACCAACACCGGCAAGACCTATTCCGGCAAGGAGACCGTGCAGGTCTACTTCCAGTCTCCCTACACCGACTACGATAAGGCAAACGGCATCGAGAAGGCCGCTGCAGAGCTGTGCGGCTTTGCCAAGACCGATGTGCTGGCTCCCGGCGCTTCCGAGGATGTGACCATCACAGTGAAGAAGAGCGAGCTGCGCACCTACGACGCAAACAACGCCAAGACCTACATTCTGGATGCCGGTGACTACTACTTCACCGCTGCTACCGATTCTCACAACGCTGTCAACAACATCCTTGCTGCCAAGGGCTACACCGTGGCCGGCACCAATGGCCGCATGACCGAGGACGGCGATGCTTCTCTGGTCTGGAAGTGGACCAACGAGGCACTGGATACCACCACCTATGCAGCCAGCGCCAACGGCACCGCCATCACCAACCTGTTCGATGAGTCCGACCCCAACAAGAGCAGCGATGCTCCCGGCAGCGTGACCTGGATGAGCCGCTCTGACTGGACCGGCACGGTCCCCACCCAGCCTGCTGCCCTGACCGCCAACGAAACGCTGGCTGCAGATCTGGCCTTTACCCAGTACGACGGCACCGAGGCCGACAGCGTCGAGATGCCCACTCTGGGTGCCAAGAACGGCCTGACCCTCGCTTCCATGATCGGCAAGGACTTCGACGATCCCCAATGGGAGACCCTGCTGGATCAGCTGACCTTCGATGAGATGGTCAACACCATCACTCTGGGCTTCCACAACACTGCAGCGGCTGCCTCCATCGGCAAGACCGCTACCAAGGACGAGAACGGCCCGCAGGGCCTGACCGCTGCCCTGACCGGCGGTGCATCCGCCATGTGCTACACCTCCGAGGATGTCATGGCTGCCACCTTCAATGTGGACCTGATCAACGAAGTGGGCAAGTGCATCGGTGAGGACTGCCTTGCCATGGGTTACTCCGGCCTGTACGGCCCCGGCATCAACATGCACCGTACCGCCTACTCCGGCCGTAACTTCGAGTACTACGCCGAGGATCCCTTTGTGGCCGGCACCATCTGCGCTGCCGAGGTGCAGGGCATCCAGTCCAAGGGCGTGTATGTCTACCTGAAGCACGTTGCCCTGAACGACTCCGAGACCAGCCGCCGCGGTGTCAACACTTGGCTGAACGAGCAGACCGCCCGCGAGATCTATCTGGAAGTGGCCGATAAGGCCATCACGGATGGCGGCGCATGGTGCGTGATGACCGGCTTCAACCGCTGGGGCGCAACCTGGTGCGGTGCCAACGCCAACCTGCTGAACGGCTTCCTGCGCGAGGAGCTGGGCATGCGCGGCATGTGCATCACCGACTTCTCCGGCTCCAGCCAGTACATGGATCTGGTGGACGGCCTGATCGCCGGTTCCGACATCTGGGACAGCCCGATGCCCAAGATCCACACCACCAAGGCTGCCAACTACGAGAACGATGCCTACATCGTGACCCAGATGCGCAATGCAATGCATCACATCCTGTACACCGTGGTCAACTCCAACGCCATGAACGGCTGGTCTGCAAGCGATACGCTGAAGACCGTGCTGCCCTGGTGGCAGACTGCGATCTATGCACTGATCGCCGTGCTGGCTGTGCTGACCGTGCTGTGCGCATGGCAGCTGAGCAAGGCCCTCAAGCGCAAGAAGGAGCTGGCAGACACCGCTCCTGCTGTTGACCAGAAGTAATTCCGGTCTGCACGATCCCTGACCCCATGTTACGGCAGCCTGCCCCGAAGGCGGGGCGGGCTGCCGCTTTTTATCAAAGACAAAAGGAGAGACCGCAATGGGCGAACAAAAAACAACGGCGTCGAGTGTGAACCGCGCCAAAACCTACCAGCTGGTGCTGTTTCCGCTGAACAACGGCGCAACGAATGTGTACTATGTGCTGGTGCTTTCCTACATCGCGACCTTCGGCAGCAAAGTGCTGGCCCTGAGCATGCTGTTTGCTTCGGTGATGGTCACCGGCATGCGCCTGTTCGATGCCGTCACCGACCCCATCATTGGTGCCCTCATGGACCGCACCAACGGCAGGTTCGGCAAGTTCCGGCCCTTCATGGTCATCGGCAACCTCATCATGGCAGCAAGCATTCTGGTGCTGTACTGCCTCACCCCGCTCATCCCCGCCAGTGCCATGGGGCTGCGCTACGCTGCGTTCGTTGCCCTGTATGCCGTGTGGGTCATCGGCTACACCTTCCAGACCAGCTGCACCCGCTCCGGCCAGACCGTGCTGACCAATGACCCCAAGCAGCGTCCCCTGTTTACCATCTTCAACACGGTGGGCAGCCTGCTGGGCATGGGTGCCATGCAGTTCTTTGCCCCCATCCTTGCCAAGAACTATGAGGGCGGCTACGCTTCCGCCGGGTTCTTCCGCACGCTGGCTCCGGTGGGCATCGTCATCTCCATCCTGCTCACCCTGCTGGCTGTCATCGGCATCTGGGAGAAGGACCAGCCCAAGTACTTTGGCATCGGCGGCGAAAAGACCGAGAAGATCAAAGTGCGGGAGTACATCCAGATCATCAAAAACAACGATCCCATGCAGCGGCTGATGGTGGCCGGTGCAGGCTGCAAGCTGGCACTTTCCATCGCCACCAACACCACCGTGCTGTGCATGCTGTACGGCTGCATGATGGGCAACTACGACGGCCTGTACCTGCCCATGATGGTGCTGGGCTATGTGTTCAGCGTGCCCTTCTTCCTGCTCACCGTCCGCACCAGCCAGAAGGAGGGCCAGAAGGCCAGCCTGATGAAGTACGTCAGCGTGGCGCTGGTGTGCTATGTGGGCGTGCTGGTGCTGCTGCTGCTCTGGGGCCGCGGCGATGCCTTCACACTGTCCATTCTGGGCGAGAACGGCCTTTCCATCAACCTGTATACCATCCTGTTCATCGCTTTCTTCGGCATCGGCTACGGTGCTTACTACGCCACCGCCGATATGCCCATCCCCATGGTGGCCGACTGCTCCGACTACGAGACCTACCGCAGCGGCAAGTATATCCCCGGCATCATGGGCACCCTGTTCAGTCTGGTGGACAAGCTGGTGTCCAGCCTGTCCGCTACCGTTGTGGGCATCGCGGTCAGCTTTGTGGGCCTGCAGAGCCTGCCCACCCAGTATGACCCCTACACCCCGGGCATGAACTGGGTGGTCATCGTGCTGTTCTGCATCATCCCCATGGTGGCATGGGCGGCTACCCTCATCGCCATGAAGGGCTACACCCTGACCGGTGCCAAGATGAAGGAGATCCAGGCTGTCAACGCCTGCCGCCGCGATTCAGTGGCTAAGGGCATGAAGCTGGAAGAAGCCATGGACAAGTGGCAGACCATGGATCAGCTGCCGGCGGAATACCGGAGCTGAGACGCTGTATGGAACTGAATACTGATCTCACCGGCGCAAGCGGCACGCTGCTGCCCACGCAGGGGGTCTGGCGTTCGAGTTCCTAATTCTCCACCACAAAAAATCCTCAGACATTCGTCTGGGGATTTTTTGTTTGGTGGTGGTACAGGACTCGAACTATTTCTCCCCGGATACAGGCAGAAAACGAACAAAGGCAGGGTACCACCATGAGGGTGGTATCCTGCCTTTTGAATCTTTGTGTGGAAAACCTGCTTACAGCAGCGGGATGCCTGCCTTGGCGCAGGCTTCGCGGGTGGCTGCGTCCCAGACGCTGGCCTGCACTTCGCCAATGTGGGCGCTGCCCAGCAGCAGCATGCACAGGCGGCTCTGGCCGATGCCGCCGCCGATGGAGTAAGGCAGCTCACCGTTCAGTACGGCCTTGTGGAAGGGCAGGGCGCGGCGGTCGTCGCAGCCAGCCATGGTCAGCTGCTTGTCCATGCTTTCAGGGCTGACGCGGATGCCCATGCTGCTCAGCTCATAGCTGCACTGCAGCGGGTCGTTCCAGAACAGCAGATCGCCGTTCAGATCCCAGTCGTCATAGTCGGGGGCACGGCCGTCATGGGGCTTACCGCTCTTCAGCGGAGCGCCGATCTTCATCAGGAAGGTGGTGCCGTGCTCCTTCACAAAGGCGTTCTCACACTCCTTCGGGGTCAGGTCCGGGTACTGGTCCTCCAGCTCCTGCGTGGTGATGAAGGTGACGTTGGGGCTGTGCAGCGGCAGCTCCTGCAACTGGGGGAACATGGCGTGCAGGTTCATCTCGGTGGCGCAGACAGCGGACACGATGGAGCGCACCACGCTCTTGAGGTAAGCCTCGTTGCGGTCTTCCAGACGGATTACCTTTTCCCAGTCCCACTGGTCCACATAGATGGAGTGCAGGTTGTCCAGATCTTCGTCGCGGCGGATAGCGTTCATATCGCAGTACAGGCCCTTGCCCACACGGAAATCGTAGTCCTTCAGGGCCTTGCGCTTCCACTTTGCCAGTGACTGCACCACCTGTGCCTCAATGCCGCTTTCCTTGATATCAAAGGTAACCTTGCGCTCGACACCGTTCAGGTCATCGTTCAGACCGGTGGATGCTTCCAGAAACAGCGGAGCAGACACGCGGTACAGGTTCAGTGTGGCGCACAGGGTGTCGGCAAACAGACGCTTGACCGTACCAATGGCGCGCTGCGTGTCGTACAGGTTCAGCGCGGGCGTATAGTTTGCCGGGATGATGGTTTTGCTCATAACAAAATACCCCTCTTCTGTTGGATTCTGGCCCTGATTTCCCAGTACAGGGCACGGCTTTTGAACCGGAAAATACTTGTTTCATTATGGCATATTTTTTTAAGAAAGTAAAGTGAGAAGGCAAAAAAAGAGACCGCCGGTAAGGCAGTCCCGTTTCCGCAGTGAGAAGGGCGGCTTTGCATCAGCCGAAAAGCCCCTTCAGCAGGATCAGCAGCACTTTTACAAAATCGCCGGTGCCCAGCAGCTTGTGCAGAGAGATCAGAGTAGATAACATGAATGTTTTGCTCCTTTTTTGCAATTTCGGGCCAAAATGCCCGGCATGCATGGAATACGGCTGGGCAGAGCAGCGGATTGCAGGAAAAAATTGGGAGAAAACAAAACGGCACCCGCGCCGCTGCAAAAGCAGTACGGGTGCCGGAAGATCAATTGGTTTTCAACAGCTTCAGCGCTTTACGTTGAAAGCTGCCATGCCGGGGTAAACGGCGCTGCCGCCCAGCTGCTCCTCAATGCGCAGCAGCTGGTTGTACTTTGCAACACGCTCGGTACGGCTGGGAGCACCGGTCTTGATCTGGCAGGTGTTCAGCGCCACGGCCAGATCGGCAATGGTGGTGTCCTCGGTCTCGCCGGAGCGGTGAGAGCTGATGGCGGTGTAACCGGCCTTGTGGGCCATCTTGATGGCCTCCAGCGTCTCGGAAACAGAGCCGATCTGGTTCAGTTTGATCAGGATTGCGTTGCCTGCACCCAGCCCGATGCCCTTGGCCAGACGCTCGGTGTTGGTCACAAAGAGGTCGTCGCCCACCAGCTGGACCTTGCCGCCCAGCTCGCGGGTCATCTCCTGCCAGCCTTCCCAGTCCTCTTCATCCAGGCCGTCCTCGATGGAGATGATGGGGTACTTTTCCACCAGACTCTTCCAGTGTGCGATCAGCTCGCTGGAGGTGAACTCGGTGCCGGCCTTGGGCAGCTTGTAGAAGCCCTTGCCCTTGGGGCTCTTCCACTCGGAGGACGCGGCATCCATAGCCAGCATGAAGTCCTTGCCGGGCACGTAACCGGCCTTTTCGATGGCGGCCAGAATGGTCTCAATGGTCTCCTCGTCGCTGGACAGGTTGGGGGCAAAGCCGCCCTCATCGCCCACGGAGGTAGCCAGCCCCTTGGCCTTCAGGATGGAAGCCAGAGCGTGGAATACCTCCGCGCACCAGCGCAAAGCTTCCTTGAAGGAGGGCGCGCCCACGGGCATGATCATGAACTCCTGCGTATCCACGGTGTTGGTGGCGTGTGCGCCGCCGTTCAGAATGTTCATCATGGGCACGGGCAGGCGGTTGCCGTTCACACCGCCCAGAAAGCGGTACAGCGGCATATCCAGAGAAGCAGCGGCTGCACGGCAGGCGGCAATGGACACGGCCAGAATGGCGTTTGCGCCCAGATTGGATTTATCTTTGGTGCCGTCGGCCTTGATCATGGCAGCGTCGATGGCGTAGATGTCGGAGGCATCCATGCCCACAACAGCATCAGCAATGACGGTGTTGATGTTCTCAACAGCCTTGGTCACGCCCTTGCCCAGATAGCGGCCCTTGTCGCCGTCCCGCAGCTCCAGAGCTTCAAACTCACCAGTGGATGCGCCGGAAGGTGCGCAGCCGCGTGCCACAGTGCCGTCGGCCAGAGTGATCTCCGCTTCCACGGTGGGGTTGCCGCGGGAGTCCAGGATCTCGCGGCCTACAACAGATTCAATTTCCAGATAGTTCATCTCGAAAACCTCCTGAATATCATTTCCTTCCCTGTGCTGCCCGGGACGGGCAGACGGGTGACGGCCAATTATGATAGTTATGTCTAACTAACCAATAGTATCCTACCACGCTTTCCGGCCCGGTGCAAGAGCCGATGCGCATGTTTGTGGATGTAAACTTTTTAAGGGGCAAAAAACGGCAGCTGATGGGGCAGAACATTCCGGCAAAGCAGGAAACAGCTGGTCTCTACAGTTTGCCCACTGGCAGCAGCGGGGATGCGTCATGCCTATCATATTAATTTAATATGGCAGATATACTAAAATTTTTCTTTACTTTTTGTCAGGATGACTCTATACTGTTTTTGGTTCTAATATGTTTCTTTATGGTAGATAGAGGAGGATTTTCTATATGAATAAGGATCTGACGGTCGGCAAGCCGTCACAGGTTTTGTGGCAGTTCTGCCTGCCCATGTTCGGCAGCATCATCTTCCAGCAGCTGTACAACATTGCCGACAGCCTTGTTGCAGGCAAGTTCATCGGCGAGAATGCACTGGCTGCTGTGGGCAACAGCTACGAGATCACCCTGATCTTCATTGCATTTGCCTTTGGCTGCAACATTGGCTGCTCGGTCATCGTGTCCCGCTACTTTGGCGCAAAGGACTACGATGAGATGAAGACTTCGGTCTACACTTCCCTGATCGGCTCTGCCGTGCTGTGCGCCGTGCTGATGCTGATCGGCCTTGTGGGCTGCCACAGCCTGCTGGAGCTCATCAACACCCCGGAGGAGATCCTTGCGGATTCTTCGCTGTATCTGGATATCTACGTGCTGGGCCTGCCCTTCATGTTCTTCTACAACATCGCCACCGGCATCTTCTCCGCTCTGGGCGACAGCAAAACGCCCTTCTATTTTCTGGCAGTCTCGTCCCTGTCCAACATCGGCGTGGACATCCTGTTCGTGGCCGGTCTCAAGATGGGCGTAGCCGGTGTGGCATGGGCCACCTTCCTGTGTCAGGGTGTGAGCTGCGTGCTGGCCATGGTGGTGGTGTTCCGCCGCATCAGCGCCTTCAAATCCAAGAACAAGGTCGTGCTGTTCTCCTGGAACATGCTGGGCAAGGTAGCCATGGTCGCCATCCCCAGCATCCTGCAGCAGAGCTTCGTCTCTGTGGGCAACATCATCCTGCAGAGCGTCATCAACACCTTTGGTGCCAGCGTCATTGCAGGCTACTCTGCAGCCGTCAAGCTGAACAACATGGTCATCACTTCCTTTACCACGCTGGGCAACGGCATCTCCAACTACACCTCCCAGAACATGGGCGCGGGCAAGATGGACCGTGTGCACAAGGGCTTTGGCGCAGGCCGCAATCTGGTGTGGATCATCTGCGTGCCCATCGTGCTCCTGTACTTCTTCTTCGGCCGCTTCCTGCTGCTGCTGTTCATGAATGACCCGCAGGGTCCGGCCATCGACACCGGTATGCTGTTCCTGCGCATCCTGTCTCCCTTCTATTTTGTGGTGTCGCTCAAGCTGGTCACTGACGGCATCCTGCGCGGCTGCGGCATGATGGTGCGCTTTATGATCGCCACCTTCTCCGACCTGATCCTGCGCGTGGGCATCGCCATTGTGCTGAGCAGCACTGCTCTGGGCAGCACGGGCATCTGGATGGCATGGCCCGTGGGCTGGTGCATCGGCACCGGCCTGTCGCTGGTGTTCTACTTCACCGCCATCCGCAAGGTCCTTGCAGAGTCTCTGGCCAAAGCGGAAGCAGAGGGCAAAGCTGCCGAGGCACGTGCAGAGGCCGAGTTCGCCGCAGATGCCGAAATGGAGACCCTGTAACCCTTTTGCAACTTGTGAATTGTGTTCACCTGACACACAAACAAAATGAAGCAATTGAAATAGTGCACAAAACAGACCCATTGCTTTTGGCTATTTTGGCGACAAAGTCCACAAAATGCCCCTGAAAGTATGGACGGTTTGTGAATTGCGGATTTTGGCTCACAGGTCTATAATATTGATAACGAAGCAAGGTCGCTTTGAGGGAAAGAGGGCCTTGCTTCCGTTTTTATACTGAAGCACGAATGCTCCTAAGGAGGATATTCACTATGAAAAAGATGATTTCTCGTCGTAATTTCCTGGCCGCTGCAGGTGTTGTTGCTGCAGCCGGCGTTCTGACTGCATGCGGCGGTTCTTCCAACAGCACTGCTGCTTCCGCCTCTACCGCAGCTTCTGGTGCCGCTGCTTCCGGCGACACCATCAAGGTGGGCGTTCTTGGACCTCTGACCGGTGATGTTTCCGTTTACGGTCAGGCCGTTGTCAACGGCGCTACCCTGTACCTGAAGCAGGTCAACGAAAAGGGCGGCATCAACGGCAAGCAGCTGGAGATCATCGCCATGGATGAGCAGGGCGATGCAACTCAGGCTGTTACCTGCTTCACCAAGATGTGCGATCAGGGCATCACCGCTCTGGTGGGCGATGTTACCACCACCCCGACTCTGGCACTTGCTGCCGAGAGCGCAGACTACAACATGCCCATGGTCACCGCTTCCGCTACCGCTGAGGCTGTCACCTACGATGCCGAGACCGACACCGTGAACGAGAATGTGTTCCGCGCAACCTTCACCGACCCGTTCCAGGGCATCAAGATGGCTGACTACGCTTACCAGCGGTTGGGCTACACCAAGGCAGCCGTCATCTTCCAGAAGGGCGCTGACTACAACGAGGGTCTGGCAGAGAACTTCGTCAACGAGTTCGAGAGCCTGGGCGGCACCATCGTCGATCAGGAGACCTACTCTGAGGGCGATGTGGACTACAAGACCCAGCTGACCACCATTCTGGGCAAGGCTCCCGAAGTGGTGTTCTGCCCCAACTACTATCAGGAAGTCGGTCAGATCCTGGCTCAGGCTGAGAGCATCGGTCTGGCAGTTCCCTTCCTGGGCGGCGACGGCTGGGATGGTCTGGAAGGCTACGCAACTGCCGACCAGCTGAAGGATGCCTACTTCTGCGCAAACTACGCAAAGGGCTCCAACCCCGACTTTGAGGATGCCTACAAGGCTGAGTACGGTGAGGAGTACCCCAACGGCTTCGCTCCTCTGGGCTACGATGCTGCCATGACCGTTGTCTATGGCATTCAGGCTGCTGAGGATGCCGGTCTGGCTGCCGGTGATGACGACTATAAGCAGGCCGTCATCGATGCTATCGCAGGCGGCACCATCGATGGCATCACCGGCACCTTCACCTTCGATGAGCACCACAACCCCGTCAAGCAGACCGCTATCCTGTGCTTCGACGGTGCAACCCCCGTTCTGAAGGAAATGTTCTGATCTGCTTTGATCCTGCGCACCGGTGTGCGGCATAAAGGCAGCACTCAGAAATAAAAGACCCATTGCGGAGACCGCCGGAACAGGTTTTGCTCGGCCGTCTCCGCTTTTTTGGTAAAAAAGTGCATTCCCCAAAAGGCGTGCAAACGCCGCAAAGAAAGGAAGTATCAGTCCATGACAGTGTTTTTTAGCCAGCTGATCAACGGCTTGTCCCTTGGCAGCATCTATGCACTGATCGCACTGGGTTACAGCATGGTGTACGGCATCATCCTGCTGCTGAACTTTGCCCATGGCGATGTCATTATGGTTGGTGCGTACATGTCCTGGTTCGTGATGAATCAGCTGGGCCTTGGCCCGGTCACTGCTGTGTGCGCCACCATCATCACCTGCACGCTGCTGGGCGTTGTGATCGAGAAGATCGCCTACACCCCGCTGCGCAGCGCACCCCGTATCTCCCTGCTGATCACGGCAATCGGCGTGTCCTTCTTCCTGGAGTACACTGCAGAGCTGATCCTTGGTTCCGGTGCAAAGGTCATTCCGGCCTACTACACCAACCAGACCTTCCGCATCGGCTCTGTGCCGCTGGGCCTCACCTCTGTCATCACCCTGCTGGTCACGGTGCTGTCCATGCTGGTGCTCACCTTCCTTGTGCAGAAGACCAAGCTCGGCAAGGCCATGCGTGCCGTGTCTGAGGATATGGACGCTGCCCGCCTGATGGGCATTAACGTCAACAGCACCATTTCCTTTACCTTTGCGGTGGGCTCCGCACTGGCCGGTATCGGCTCGGTGCTGTACTGCTGCAGCTACCCGCAGGCGACCCCCACCATGGGCTCCATGCTTGGCCTGAAGGCCTTCGTTGCAGCCGTTCTGGGCGGCATCGGCTCCATCCCCGGTGCCATGATCGGCGGCATCGCCATCGGCCTGTGTGAGTGCTTTGTTTCCGCCATCGGCCTTTCCGCATGGAAGGATGCCGTCACGTTTGCGATCCTGATCATCGTGCTGCTGGTCAAGCCCACCGGCTTCCTTGGCCGCAAGGTTCAGGAAAAGGTGTAAGGAGGGCATGAAGATGAATACCAAACGCAAAACGCTCAAAATGCCCGTGCGCTACCTGATGAACGCCGTGCTGGTGGCTCTGCTGTTCGTGGGCCTGTCCTTCCTCACCCAGAACGTGCTGTCCACCTACCAGAACAAGGTGCTTCTCACCGTGGGCATCAACATCATTCTGGCTGTCTCGCTGAACGTTGCCACCGGTTATCTGGGCCAGCTGCCGCTGGGCCACGCCGGTTTCATGGCCGTGGGTGCTTACACCTGTGCCCTGTTCACGAAATACAGCAATCTGCCCTCCGGTGTCGCTTTTGTCGTGGGTCTGGTGCTGGCCTGCATCGTGGCGGGCCTGTTCGGCGTGCTGATCGGCATTCCTGCTCTGCGCCTGACCGGTGATTATCTGGCCATCCTGACGCTGGGCTTTGGCGAGATCATCCGCATCACCCTGAACAACATCGATGATGTGCTGGGCTTCAAGCTGTTCTACGGTGCCAAGGGCCTGAAGAACATCCCCAAGTATTCTAACTTCGCCAATGTGTTCATCTGCGTGGTCATTACCTGCTTTGCCATCCACGCCATGATGAAGAGCCGCCACGGCCGTGCCGTGCTGGCCATCCGCGATAACGAGATCGCTGCCGAAAGCTGCGGCATCCAGACTACTTATTATAAGGTCATGGCCTTTGCATTCTCCGCCGCCTTTGCCGGTCTGGCCGGCGGCCTGTACGCCTGCTATCTGGGCGTTCTGGACCCCTCCACCTTCGGCTTCATGAAGTCCATCGAAATTCTGGTCATGGTGGTTCTGGGCGGCATGGGCTCCATGCTGGGCTCCATCCTGTCCGCGACCGTGCTTACCATTCTGCCCGAGGCGACCCGCAGCTTTGACAGCTACCGCATGGTAGTCTACTCGCTGGTGCTGGTCCTCATGATGATCTTCCGTCCGGGCGGCCTGCTTGGCAGCTACGACTTCTCCATGAACCGCATTGTGGAAAAGATCATGAACGGCGAACTGTTCCAGAAGAAAGCAAAGGAGGGCAAGGACCATGAGTGAATACCAGACTAAGCTGCACAGTGTGCCCTCCGGCGGCTTTTTGACCGACCGCGACAAGGACAAAAAGCCCATTCTGGACGTGCGTGAGCTGGGCATCGACTTCGGCGGTCTGACCGCCGTGGATGGCTTCAACCTGATGATCGGCCGCAACGAGATTACCGGTCTGATCGGCCCCAACGGTGCCGGTAAGACCACCGTGTTCAACCTGCTGACCAACGTCTACCAGCCCACCCGCGGCTCCATCCTGATCGATGGTATGCCCACCGCCGGCAAAAAGACCTATCAGGTCAACCGCATGGGCGTGGCCCGTACCTTCCAGAACATCCGCCTGTTCAAGGAACTGAGCGTCATCGATAACATCAAGGTGGGCCTGCACGAGTCCATGAAGTACAATCTGGCCTCCTCCCTGATCCGCCTGCCCAACTACTGGAAGGAAGAGAAGAAGTGCACCGAGCGTGCTCTGGAGCTGCTGGATATCTTCCACATGGCAGACCTCGCCAATGTGCAGGCAGGCAGCCTGCCCTACGGCGCACAGCGCCGTCTGGAGATCATGCGTGCACTGGCCACCAGCCCGAAGCTGCTGCTGCTGGACGAGCCTGCTGCCGGTATGAATCCCTCCGAGACTGCAGAGCTGACCGAGACCATCCGCCGCATCCGCGACGAGTTCAACATCGCCGTGCTGCTGATCGAGCATGATATGAGCCTGGTCATGGGCATCTGCGAGGGCATTGCCGTGCTGAACTTCGGCCGCATCATCGCCAAGGGCACGCCGGATGAGATCCGCAACAACCCGCAGGTCATCGAAGCCTATCTGGGCAAGAAGGAGGGCTAAGCCATGGCTGATACGTTACTGAAAGTTGATAACATCAACGTCTATTACGGCAACATCCACGCCGTCAAGGACATCTCCTTCGAGGTGGATCAGGGCGAGATTGTCACCCTGATCGGTGCCAACGGTGCTGGCAAATCCACCACCTTAAAGACCATTTCCGGCCTGCTGAAGCCCAAGACCGGCGACATCCTGTACAAGGGCAGCAGCATCAAGGGCATGCGCGCCCACAAGATCGTGGAAGCAGGCCTTGCCCATGTGCCGGAAGGCCGCCATGTGTTCCTGCACATGACCGTGGAAGAAAATCTGGACATGGGTGCATACACCCAGCCTGCTTCCACCATTGCACCCAACAAGGAAAAGGTGTTTGAGCTGTTCCCCCGCCTGAAGGAGCGCCGCAAGCAGCTGGCCGGTACCATGTCCGGCGGCGAGCAGCAGATGCTGGCTATGGGCCGTGCACTGATGAGCAACGCTTCCATGCTGATGCTGGACGAGCCTTCCATGGGCCTTTCGCCGCTGCTGGTGCAGGAGATCTTCGACATCATCCAGAACGTGCACAAGGAAGGCATGACCATCCTGCTGGTGGAGCAGAACGCACAGATGGCTCTTTCCGTGGCAGACCGTGCCTATGTCCTTGAGACGGGCCGTGTAGTCATGGAGGGCACTGGTGCCGAACTGCTGACCAACGAGCGCGTGCGCAGCGCATATCTGGGCGGCTAAGCAAAAAATCGTATAAGAAAAGGGGCTGTTGCACATGCAACAGCCCCTTTTTTGCAGTATTTGTTATGCCAGCAGAGACATGATATTTGCGGTGATCAAGCCGCCTGCCGTGCCAATGACGTAGCCCATCAGAGCCATCAAAACGCCAACAGGCACCAGAGCGCCGCTGTAGGCACCAGCCAGAATGGGAGCGGATGCGGAACCGCCGATGTTTGCCAGAGATGCAACACCGCAGGTGAACATATCCAGATGGAAGATCTTTGCCAGCAGCACCAGAATGATGCCGTGGATGGCCAGGATCATAAAGCCTGCCAGGATCCATGCGGGTGCATCGGTCAGCTCCAGGAAGCTTGCGCGGGAGGCAAGCAATGCCACCACGGAGTACAGCAGCAGGTTGGACAGCTCGGTGCTGCCTGCCATGCGGCCCACGGGGGTGACAGCGCCGATCAGGCCGGACAACGTGATGAGCAGGACGGTCCAGGTGGCCTTGTCCAGGAAGGGCATTGCGCCGTTCAGGGCTGCGCCGATGTCCTGACCGAAGGCGGAGATCACCAGAGCCAGACCCAGCAGGAAGATCAGGTTGACAAAGCTGGCCTTATCCTCGTTGCCCTTTGCGTCCTCTTCCAGACGGCGGGACACTTCATCCAGCGTGGTGGTGTCGGCCTTGACCCACTTGTTGAACTTGGGAGCAAGGTTGATGGCCCACAGCAGGAACATGACCCAGATGGAGTAGTCAATGGAGTCCACCACCAGTGCGTAGGCCATGTCAGCTTCGCCGATGTCCAGCGCAGCCTGCACGGCGATCATGTTGCCGGAGCCGCCCATCCAGCTGCCGCACAGAGCGCCCAGTGCCTTCCATGCTTCGGAGCCAAGGGGCCCCTTCATGATGGCGAAGGTGGCAATGAAGGCCAACGAGATGGAGACGGAAGCGGCAAAGAAGCCGCCCAGCATCTTGGGACCCAGCTTGATGATCTTGCGGATGTCGCAGCGCAGCAGCATCAGGAAGATCATTGCATACAGCAGGTTGTTTTTCAGCACGGAGTAGGCAGGCTTGGTGGCCTCCATGTCCCATGCACCCAGCGTGCAGAGAATCATGGTAATGAGGTACAGCAGAACGATAGGTGGTGCATAGTCGAAGAATTTCGACTTCGTGTAGCGTTGCAGCCACACCAGCAGTGCGGCAATGAACACCAGCACGGCGATGTAGGTGAAACCGTTTGTGATCATGAACCCAATCCCCTTTCTTTTTGTGCAATTTTTTGCGGACAATTGTCTTTACAATATCGACAATTTCGTATACAATACTACCATAGATTTCATAATCTGGCAACATTTTTTTATCGAAAGGGGTAGGTTTTTGCATGAAAATCACGGAAGTACGTCTCGGTCTGATCTCCGTGCCGCTGCGCGTGCCTTTTAAGACGGCTCTGCGCTCGGTCAGCAGCGTGGAGGATGTGATCGTAGAGATCCACACCGACACCGGCGCTGTGGGTTATGGTGAGGCACCTCCCACCGGTGTGATCACCGGCGACACCACCGGTGCCATCATCGGTGCCATCCGCGACCATATCGCAAAGACCATCATCGGCCGCGATGTGGACGACTTTGAAGACCTGATGATCGCACTGAATGCCTGCATCCAGAAGAACACCAGCGCCAAGGCTGCTGTGGATATGGCCCTGTGGGATCTGTACGGCCAGCTGTACAAAATCCCTGTGTACAAGCTGATGGGCGGCGCAAAGAAGTCCATCGTCACCGACATCACCATCAGCGTCAACGACCCCGAAGAGATGGTGCGCGATGCCCTGAACGCCATCGACCGCGGCTACGACTGCCTGAAGGTCAAGGTGGGCAAGGAGCCGGAAAAGGATATTGCACGCCTGAGCGCCATCCGCGGTGCTGTGCCCAAGGAGACCTGCATCCGCATCGACGCAAATCAGGGCTGGACCCCCAAGGAAGCCGTGCGCATCCTGAACGGAATGCAGGAGAAGGGCCTTGATCTTGAATTCGTGGAGCAGCCGGTCAAGGCCCACGATTTTGAAGGCCTGAAGTATGTTACCGAGCGCTCCTATGTGCCGGTGCTGGCCGACGAGAGCGTGTTCTCCCCGCAGGACGCACTGACCATCATGCAGATGGGAGCCGCAGACCTCGTGAACATCAAGCTGATGAAGTGCGGCGGCCTGTACAACGCCCTCAAGATCGCATCCGCTGCCGAGGTGTACGGCGTGGAGTGCATGATCGGCTGTATGCTGGAAGCCAAGATCAGCGTGAATGCCGCCGTGCATCTGGCCTGCGCAAAGCAGATCATCACCCGCGTGGATCTGGACGGCCCCGTGCTGTGCAGTGAGGACCCCATCCTCGGCGGTGCAGTGTTCAACGAAAAAGACATCACGGTTTCCAACGAGCCGGGCCTTGGCATCAAGGGCATTGAGCCGGGCAAGATCAAGTATTTGGACTGACCCTCTCAGCTTCACTTCGTTCAGCAGCTCCCCCGAAAGGGGGAGCTTTTTGCATCTTTACAGTCAGCACAAAGAAAGCTCCCCCTTTCGGGGGAGCTGGCACAGCGCAAGCTGTGACTGAGAGGGTTTTACTCTTTGTAAGCCAGAATAGCCTTCAGGTATTCCCACACACGGGCCACCGATGCAATGTCGGCGCGCTCATTGGGGGTGTGGACGTGCAGCAGGTTCGGGCCGAAGGAGATGCAGTCCAGCCCTTCGATCTTGCCCGAGAGGATACCGCATTCCAGGCCCGCATGAATGGCAACGATCTGGGGCTTTGCACCGTACTGCGCCTCGTACACAGCTACGCAGCGGTCGCGCAGGGCGCTTTCGCGGGCGTAGGTCCAAGCAGGGTAGTCGCCGTGGAACCGCACGCTGCCGCCCAGCAGCTCGGTCAGGGTCTGTACCTTGCAGCACAGCAGCTCCTTGGCCGAAGGCATCGAGCTGCGGATGGAAAAGCGCAGAATGGCTTCCTGCTCGTCCATCTCGGCAACGCCCAGATTCAGCGAGGTCTCCACAAGGCCGGGCACATCCATGCTCATGCTCTGCACACCCCAGGGCATCAGCAGCAGGGCTTTGCGCAGACGCTCGGCGGAGTTCGCATCCAGTGCATCGTATTCGCCGCAGCCCTCCTCGGTGAGCTGCAGGCAGATGGCGGGGTCTGCAGTGCCGAATTCTGCTTTCATCTGCGCGGTAAAGTCTGCCCCGGCAGCGCGCACGGCTTCGGTGATACCGGCGGGCAGCACCAGCGTAACGCTGCTTTCTTTCGGGATGACGTTTTCCTTTGCACCGCCGGAGAGGGTGAGCACAGCGTACTCTGCACCGTGGTCAGACAGCAGGGTCAGGTAGCGCCCCAGCAGAGCGATGGCGTTGGCGCGGCCTTTGTGAATCTCGGTGCCGGAGTGCCCTCCCGCAAGCCCCGCGATGTCCGCCTTCACGGCGGTGCCGGTCACAGGAACACGGGCAATGGGCAGATGGCATTCAACGCGGCGTCCGCCTGCACAGCCTGCGGTCAGCACTCCTTCTTCCTCGGAGTCGATGTTCACCAGAATCCGGCCCTCAAGGTCAGAAAAATCCATGGCAGATGCACCCAGCAGGCCCACCTCCTCGCAGACGGTCAGCACGACCTCCAGCGCAGGGTGGGGAATGTCCTTTGCGTCCAGAACAGCCAGCGCATAGGCCACGGCAATGCCGTCGTCGCCACCAAGGGTCGTGCCCTCGGCGCACACATAGCCGCCGTCTACGACCGGGTGGATGGCATCCTTCTCAAGATCCAGCGGGCAGTCGGCGGTCTTGTCGCCCACCATGTCCAGATGGCCCTGCAGGATCAGGCCCGGCTCCTTCTCGTATCCGGGTGTGGCCGGTGCCTTAATGAGCACATTGCCCATCTCGTCCTGACGGCAGGAAAGGCCGTGGGCCTTGGCGAACTGCACGCAGTAGTCGCTCAGTGCCTTTTCGTGGTGGGAGGTGTGCGGAATGCCGCAGATCTCCTCAAAGTAATAAAAAACCGAAGCTGGTTCCAGATTGGATAATACGCCCATAATGTTCCCTCTCCTTGTGCTGTATTTTAAGAAAGAAGACCGGCAGAGCTGTGAGCCATGCCGGTCTTTCGGGTCTTTACTCTGCCTGACTCAGGCAGTCGTCCATGGCGGTGAACACAGCGTCGCTGGTCATGGTAGCACCGGCAACAGCGTCCACACCGCTGGTGGAACCGGCCTTGGTCAGCTGGTCTGCCAGAGTTTCAGCAGCGGTGCCACCCAGTTCGGGAGTCTCGCCGGATGCATCGATCTCCACACCGGTCACCCGGCCGCCGGTGACAGTGACGGTGACGGTCACATCACTCAGGCAGCCCTGAGCGCTGGACGTATAGATGCCATCCGTCAGGCTGGCGGCGTTGTCGGCAGCGGGCACAGTGCCGGTGTTCTTGATGTACAGGCCGAGCACAACTGCCATAATGACAGTGACAACAGCCATGATGATAACATTCCGGGTGAGTTTCTTCATAAAAGATCAAATGCTCCCTTTTGACGTGATATATTTTTTACTTTGCGGGTTTGAAACTGTCGCGCAGGGTGACGACGCGGTTGTAAACGCCGGGGTTCTTGGAGTCCGGGGTAAAGAAGCCGGTGCGCACGAACTGGAACTTCTCACCGGGCTTTGCGTCCTTCAGGCTTTCTTCCAGCTTGCAGCCCTTGCACACAACAACGCTTTCCGGATTCAGGTAGTCCTTGTAGTCGCTGCCCTCGGGGATGGCGTTCATGTTGGCCTCGGTGAACAGCTTGTCGTACAGGCGCACCTCGGCATCCACGGCATGGGCGGCACTCACCCAATGGATGGTGCCCTTGACCTTGCGGCCGTCGGCGGGATTGCCGTTGCCCGTCTCAAGGTCGGCGGTGCAGTGGATGGCGGCAATGCTGCCGTCGGCATTCTTCTCCACGCCGGTGCACTTGACGATGTAAGCGCCCATCAGACGCACCTCACCGCCAATGGTCAGGCGCTTGAACTTGGGAGGCGGCACCTCGGCAAAGTCCTCATTCTCGATCCACAGCTCTTTGGTAAAGGCCACCTTGCGGGTGGTGGTATCGTTGGCTTCGCGGTTGGGGTTGTTGGCTACATCAAAGTACTCGGTCTTGTCCTCCGGGTAGTTGTCTACGATCAGCTTTACGGGGTCCAGCACGGCAATGCGGCGCTGAGCGGTCAGGTCCAGCTCGCTGCGGATGCAGGCTTCCAGCTGGCGCATGTCGATCAGGTTGTCGGATTTAGAAATGCCGGCCTCCCGCACGAAGGTGAAGATGGAGGTGGGGGTGTAGCCGCGGCGGCGCAGGCCGCACAGGGTGGGCATACGGGGGTCGTCCCAGCCGTCCACAATGCCCATTTCCACCAGCTCACGCAGGTAGCGCTTGCTCATGACGGTGTTGGTCATGTTCAGGCGTGCAAACTCGCGCTGCTTGGGGAAGGCAGTGCCGAAAATGTTCTCGATGACCCAGTTGTACAGCGGACGGTGGTTCTCGAACTCCAGACTGCACATGCTGTGGGTGATGCCCTCAATGGCATCCTGAATGGGGTGTGCGAAGTCGTACATCGGGTAGATGCACCACTTGCTGCCCTGACGGTGATGCTCGGCGTACTTGATGCGGTAGATAGCCGGGTCACGCATGTTCATGTTGGGGCTGGCCAGATCGATCTTGGCACGCAGGGTCTTTTCGCCCTCCTGGAACTCACCGGCACGCATCCGGCGGAACAGGTCAAGATTCTCTTCCGGGGTGCGGTCGCGCCACGGAGAGGGACGGGAAGGCTTGCCGGCATCGGCACCGCGGTACTCGCGCATTTCGTCGCGGGTCAGGTCGTCCACGTAGGCCTTGCCCTCCATGATGAGCTTTTCGGCATACTCGTAGCATTTATCAAAGTAGTCGCTGCCGTAGAAGATGCCGCCGTTGGGGTCGGCACCCAGCCAGTGCAGATCCTCGATGATGCTGTTCACGTACTCCTCACCCTCGCGGGCAGGGTTGGTGTCGTCCAGACGCAGGTTGAACTTACCGCCGTACTGGTTTGCAATGGACCAGTTGATGTAGATGGCCTTGGCACTGCCAATGTGCAGGTAGCCGTTTGGCTCGGGCGGGAAGCGGGTATGGATCTCGCTGATCTTGCCCTCGGCCAGATCAGCGTCGATGATGTCGGTCAGAAAGTTTTTATCTGCCATGTGTTTTCCCCCTGTCAAAGGCACAAAGTGCCTATATATTCCATAATACTATATAATACACTATTCTGCCGATTTCTTCAAGAGAAAACCCTCTCAGTCTCGCATACGCTCGCCAGCTCCCCCGAGAGGGGGAGCTTAACTCCTCCAGTCACCTTCGGTGCCAGCCCCCTCAGAGATGGGGCCCTTGGCAGTACGGTAAAGCTTTCTCTCTTTGCCAAAGGCTCCCTCCCCGAGGGAGCTGGCAAAGCCGTCAGGCTTTGACTGAAGGAGTTCTCCCATCCGAAAAATCCCCAATTCATGTTGTTTTCCACAACTTTTTCCCTATCCCTTGACACCGCCGTGCAAGGAGAGTATATTTTTGCATGGCATACAGCGCATTTTGCCGTGTTTAAAATAGGAGGAACCCCATGAACAGTTTAAAAGAAGCGTTCAGCAGGAAAAATATGCTGAAGAATTTAAATTTCTTCGGTGAGCTGAATCTCGGCCTGATCCTGACGGCGGTCGGCATCGTTTACTTTAAAAATCCCAATCATTTTGCATTTGGCGGCACCTCGGGCCTGTCCATTCTGCTGGCAGACCTGTTCCCTAAGATCAACGTGGGCGGCTTTATGTGGATCATCAACCTGATTCTGGTGGTGCTGGGCTTCGTCTTTCTGGGCATCAAGACCATGGGCTGGACGATCTATTCTTCCTTTGCGCTGTCCTTTTTTGTGTCGGTGTGCGAGTGGCTCTATCCCGTCAACGTTTCCATGAGCGGCGATGCCATGCTGGATCTGGTGTTCGCCGTGTTCCTGCCGGCTCTGGGTGCGGCGATCGTGTTCGACATCGGTGCATCCACCGGCGGTACGGATATTGTGGCCCTGATTCTGGCAAAATATACCTCTATGGAGATCGGCAAAGCCCTGATGGTCAGCGATATCCTCATTGTGCTGGCGGCGGCATGGCGGTTCGGCATGGGCACCGGCCTTTACTGCATCCTTGGCCTGATCGGCAAGAGCTTTGTGGTGGACGGTGCCATCGAGAACATCCGCCTGCGCAAGGTGTGCACCATCGTGACGTCCAACCCGCAGCCCATTCTGGACTTCATCATCAAGGAAATGAACCGTTCCGCTACCGTGGAAAAGGCTTACGGCGCTTACACCCACCACGAGTTGAGCGTGCTGGTGACGGTGCTGACCCGCCGTCAGGCCCTGCAGCTGCGCAACTTCCTGCGGGAGAACGACCCCCGGAGCTTTATCACCATCGTCAACTCCAGCGAGATCATCGGCAAGGGCTTCCGCTCCTTTAATTAAAGGCACGGCAGGGCCACGCCGCTATTGACGAACCGCTCCAAAAACGATATACTATATTCCGGCGGTGCAGCAGTGCCGCCGGATGCCGGGGTGTTGCGCAGTTGGTAGCGCGCCTGCTTTGGGAGCAGGAGGCCGCGAGTTCGAGTCTCGCCACTCCGATATGACAAAAAGCCACGATGAACCGTTTACAAATGCGGTTTCGTCGTGGCTTTATTTGTTGCCAGTCCCCTGAGATTCGGCTGGAAGATACCTTATTTGTGCGTTACCATCTTAAAAACCGCCCCTGCGCTAAAGGGCAAATGCGCACCCGGCAGCTTTCCGATTTTGTTCTTTTTTTATTTACAAACAGTACCTTGACACCGAAATATCCTTTTTGTAATCTTAAAGAGTATTCTGAATGTAAGTGAATGCCGTCCCGAATCAATACGGTTTTTTCGGGCAGGACGGCAGGAAGTTTCTCCAGCGAATGTCCTGGGGGTGGTACCCTGCTGCCACAGGCAGTAGGGCGGGACTGAAGTTCCGGGCTGTTCGCAGAGAAAACTTCCTGATGGCCTGCCAAGTGAGCGCAAGCTGACGGCAATGGGAAAGGAGCAACTACCAATGGATCATCTGCAGAACGTAATGGGATACTTCGACCAGCAGCAGCCGCTGTGCGCCGAACACGACCGCATCAGCAAGGACCTGTACAAGGAGTTTGGCGTTAAAGCGGGCCTGCGCGACGAAAACGGCAAGGGCGTGCTGGCAGGCCTGACCAATATCTCCGATATCCGCGCCTTCCAGTATGTGGACGGAGTGAAAAAGCCTGCCGACGGTCAGCTGCTCTACCGCGGCTACGACGTGAAAGACCTGATCCGCGGGTCGTCCGGCAGCCGCTTTGCCTTTGAGGAAGCGGGCTATCTGCTACTGTTTGGTGAGCTGCCCACGCAGGAAAAGCTGGAAGAGTTCTGCCGCGTGCTGGGCGAGTGCCGCACCATGCCCACCAACTTTACCCGTGATGTGATCATGAAGGCCCCCAGCCACGATATCATGAACTCCATGGCCCGCAGCGTGCTCACACTGGCATCCTACGACCCCAAGGCCGGTGATCTGGAAATTTCCAATGTGCTGCGCCAGAGCATCCAGCTGGCCGGCATCTTCCCCATGCTGGCCGTGTACAGCTACCATGCCTATAACCACTACGAAAAAGACGGCAGCATGTACATCCACCGGCCGGACCCGGAGCTTTCCACCGCAGAGAACTTTTTGCGGATGCTGCGCCCGGATATGAAGTACACCGAGCTGGAAGCCCGCGTTCTGGATGTGGCATTGCTGCTGCACGCCGAGCACGGCGGCGGCAACAACTCCACCTTTACCACCCGCGTGGTCACTTCGTCTGGCACCGATACCTACTCGGCCATGGCGGCTGCCCTGTGCTCCCTCAAAGGCCCGCGCCATGGCGGTGCCAACCTGATGGTGATGCAGATGATGCAGAACATCCGCGAAAACCTGCACGACACCGAGGACGATGAAGAGCTGGAAGCCTACCTGAAAAAGCTGCTGCACGGCGAAGCATTTGACCGCAAAGGCCTGATCTACGGCATGGGCCACGCGGTGTACTCCCTCAGTGACCCCCGTGAGGTAGTATTCAAGGGCTATGTGGAACAGCTGGCCCACGAGAAGGGCCGCGACAAGGACCTTGCCCTTTACAACAAGATCGAGCACATGGCCCCGCAGCTGATCGCGGAGGAGCGCAAAATTTTTAAGGGTGTCAGCCCCAATGTGGACTTCTACAGCGGCTTTGTGTACGATATGCTGGGCATCCCCATGGAGCTGTACACGCCGCTGTTCGCCGTGGCCCGCGTGATGGGCTGGAGCGCCCACCGCATTGAAGAGCTGCTCAGCGCAAACAAGATCATCCGCCCGGCCTACAAGAGCCTTGGCGGCACCCACGAATATATCCGCCGCAATGAGCGGGAATAACAGGGAGGATACATGATGAGCATGGAACTGAAACATCACCCGGAAGAATGGTTCTTCCTGCACAATTTTGATATCGACAAGGTGTTCAGCACCATCCAGCGGGCGGATTACCTGATCTTATATTACATCAAGATGCAGGCTGAACAGCACCCGGACAGTAAGGTTTATCTGGCTGACCTTGCTGCCGTGATGGGCCTGAAGGTGACAGAGCTTTCCAAGGCCGTTGAAAAGCTGCAGGACAAGGGCTTTGTGGCATGGAAGACCGACCGTGAAGCGGGCCGCACCTATGTGGAGCTTTCCAGCAAGGCTGTGGAGCTGATGGCGGAGGAGCGCGCGTTCATGCAGCGCTGTTACGCCCGCCTGCGTGCAGAGCTTGGCGACGAAGAACTGCATCGTGCAGTAAGCACCATGCAGAGCGTGACGGCCATCCTGAAGGATGAACGGGAACACAGCGGCGTATAAAAACAGCCTCAACGAAAAAATGAGATAGACTTCCCCGAAAGGGGTTGCCTATCTCATTTTTTGTTGTAAACTGAGGTTCCCGGGTCAACAAATAAATTCTACTGAAAAAAGCCAGAGCGGCTATTTTAAATCGTTTACCGGATCAGGTTCACAAACACCGGGCAGAGCACTGCGGTCAGCACACCGGCCACCGCAATGGAAAGGCCGCTCATGGCACCTTCCACCTCGCCCATCTGCAGGGCTTTGCTGGTGCCCACGGCATGGGCCGAAGTTCCGATGCCCACGCCCTTGGCGATGGGGTCGGTGATGTGGAACATCTTGCACACCGTCTCAGCCAGCAGCGCTCCCACGATGCCGGTAACAATGACGATCGCACCGGTCAGGGCAGCAATGCCGCCCAGCTCAGCGGCCACATCCATGCTGATGGCGGTGGTCACGGATTTGGGCAGCAGGGTGGCATACTGCTCACGGGTCAGGTCCAGCGCCAGTGCCAGCGCCAGTGCGCTGCCAAGGCTCACCAGCGTGCCCACCGAGATACCCGCAATGATGGCGGCGGCGTTCTCTTTCAGCAGGTCGATCTTTTCATACAGCGGAATGGCCAGTGCCACGGTGGCGGGCAGCAGCAGATAGTTCACCGGTGCCGCGCTGGCCTTGTAGTCTGCATACGGGATGCCGCACACCGACAGAAAGATGATCACAAAGATGCTGCCCAGCAGCAGCGGGTTAAAAATGGCTTTGCCTGTCACTTTATTGATAAGGGTGCCCAGTGCAAACGCGGCCAGCGTAAGCAGAACGCCCCATGCTGCGGAGCCGGACAGAAAATCATTCAGCAGCTGCGTCATTGTCAGCCTCCTTTTTCTTGCGGCCGGTCAGGGCCTGCGTGGTCTTGCCTGCACTCACCATCACCAGCACAGTGACCGGGATAATGGCAACGAGGATGGGCAGCAGCATCTCGCCCATCTCTGCCCACAGTTCCATCACACCGGCGGCAGCGGGCACGAACAACAGCGGGAAGATGCCTGTGAGATAGGTTCCAACCTCTTTCACATCGTCCAGCTTTACCAGCTTGAAGTTCAGCGCTGCCAGCAGCAGCACCAGACCGTAGACGCTGGCCGGGACCGGCAGTGGCAGCACTACATGAAGGATCTCGCCCAAAAAACAAAACGCAAGAATGCGCGCAAACTGAAAAATATATTTCGTAGTAAAGTTCCCCTTTCCTCGATCAAAAGCGTAAATGGACACATCAAGGGTAAAGTATACCGCAGGAGCCCCAATCCATCAACCGTGATTCTGGATAAGAAAAATTGCACATTTCGCCGAGAACTGTGCAAAAAAAGGCGCGCCGGTCAAGCCGGTGCGCCTTTTTGCATGTTATCAGAAATACCGTCAGATCACATAATCATTCCCAGCCTGATCAGGCCGGGCGAGATCGGCCAGTGTGATATTGCCGAAATAATTGGAGATCAGATCGTCCAGCCCCTTCCACATCTCGTAGGTGCGGCAGTTTGCCATGCGGGAGCAGGGGGTCGCATTGGGGGTCAGGCAGCTCACCGGCGCAAGGCTGCCCTCGGTCAGCATCAGGATCTCGCCCACGGTGTACTGATCCGGGCTGCGGGTGAGCCGGTAGCCGCCGCCCTTGCCGCGCAAGCCCTCCAGAAAGCCGTTCTGCACCAGCACCTTAAGGATGTTTTCCAGATATTTTTCCGAGATCTCCTGCCGGGCAGCGATCTCCTTGAGAGGGACATATTTTTCAGACTGATGCTCGGAAAGGTCGATCATCACGCGCAGTGCATAGCGCCCTTTGGTGGACACGATCATAATAGTGTACTTCCTTTGTTGGTTATAGATTGAGTTTTTAACCTATTATACAACAGGGTAAATAATATTTCAATCCCACTTTTTTCAAAAAATCCATTGACAACCGCACAGAACGGGTCTATAATACCATCAAACCCACAAATGATGTTGGTATAAAGGTTTTAGAATCGGGTCGTCCAGCAGGGCACATGTGCCCATAACTGTATCAGAGAGGAAACTACAATGAGCAAGATTTATACTGCCGCAGATCAGCTGATCGGTCATACTCCGTTGCTGGAGCTGACCCACATTGAAAAGGAGCAGGAGCTGCCTGCCCACATCATTGCCAAGCTGGAATACTTCAATCCGGCCGGTTCTGTCAAGGATCGCATCGCCAAAAAGATGATCGATGATGCCGAGGAAAAGGGCCTGCTGAAGGAAGGTTCCGTGATCATTGAGCCTACCTCCGGCAATACTGGCATCGGTCTGGCCGCTGTGGCAGCCGCCAAGGGCTACCGCATCATCATCGTGATGCCCGAGACCATGAGCGTGGAGCGCCGCCAGCTGATGAAGGCTTACGGTGCAGAGCTGGTGCTGAGCGAGGGTGCCAAAGGCATGAAGGGTGCCATTGCCAAGGCCGACGAGCTGGCAAAGGAGATCCCGAATTCCTTCATCCCCGGCCAGTTCGTGAACCCGGCCAACCCTCAGGCCCACATCGAGACCACCGGCCCCGAGATCTGGGAGGACACCGACGGCAAGGTGGATATCTTTGTGGCAGGCGTGGGCACCGGCGGCACCGTGACCGGCGTGGGCCAGTACCTGAAGAGCAAGGATCCGAACGTCAAGGTGGTGGCTGTAGAGCCTGCTTCCTCTCCTGTGCTGAGCAAGGGCACCGCAGGCGCACACAAGATCCAGGGCATCGGCGCGGGCTTTGTGCCGGACGTACTGGACACCAAGGTGTATGACGAAATCATCGCCGTGGAGAACGACGATGCCTTTGCCACCGGCCGTCTGATCGGCCACAAGGAAGGCGTGCTGGTGGGTATCTCCTCCGGTGCTGCTGTTTATGCTGCCCTGCAGCTGGCAAAGCGCCCGGAGAATGCCGGTAAGAACATCGTGGTCCTGCTGCCCGATACCGGTGACCGCTACCTGTCCACCCCGCTGTTTGCAGACTGATCTTTCAAAAAGCTCACTTCTCCCGTTCTGTGACTTCACAGGATGGGAGTTTTTTGTTACAATATCCCTATCAAACACTTTGGAGATTTGCCCATGAATTACTATGCTGCCCCCATGGAGGGCCTGACCGACCGGGTGTGGCGGCAGGCACACCAGAAATGGTTCGGCCCTGCTGGCAATGCCGACCGCTACTATGCCCCTTTCATCTCCCCGCCGGAGAACCGGGTTCTCATTAAAAAGAAGATGGCCGAGCTTGCCCCTGCGGCAAACCCCGGCGCACCGGTGATCCCGCAGCTGCTGGCAAAGGACGGCGAACTTGCCGCATGGATGATCGGCGAGCTGCGCGGCCTTGGCTACACCGAGGTGAACCTGAACCTCGGCTGTCCTTCCGGCACCGTCACCGCCAAAGGCAAGGGTTCCGGGATGCTGCGCGACCCCGTCAAGCTGGACGCTTTTCTTGCCGCCGTATTTGCCAATGCGGAAGGGCCTATCTCGGTCAAGACCCGGCTGGGCGTGGAAAAGCCGGCAGAATTTGCTGCCATTCTGGACATCTATAACCGGTATCCCATCTGTGAGCTGACCATCCACCCGCGTGTGATGCGCCAGCTCTACCGCGGGCAGGCCGACCGTGCCGCTTTTGCTGCCTCCCTGCCCGGGTGCCGGATGCCCGTGTGCTACAACGGCGATGTGACCACCGCTGCGGACCTGCACACGTTGGAAGCGCAGTATCCGCAGCTGTCCGGCATCATGGTGGGGCGCGGCATCATTGCGGACCCGGCGCTCTTCCGTGAAGCACGCGGCGGCGCACCGGCCGCACGGGAAGAGCTGCGCGGATACCTTGACGACCTCTACCACGGATACTCCGAACTGTTCGGCAGCGCCGGGTGCGCGGTGAGCCGCATGAAGGGACACTGGTTCTACCTCATCCACAAGTTTGAGGGGGCCGAAAAGCTGGAAAAGCAGCTGCGCAAGGCGCGGGAACCGTGGGAATATGAGGTCGTCGTAAACCAGATCTTTACGCTGCCGTTCCGGCCGTGACGGTTGGAATGGCCTCCGTTTCGCTCTGGCCATCTTCAGCGAAAATTTTATTTTATATAGTTGCAATTCAGAAAGATCTGCGGATTTTTCTGAATTGCGTTTTCACCGGAGGGGCTGTAACGGTAAACGGCATCTGCATTCTATTATGAAAAAGCCCCGCCATCATAGCGACGGCGGGGCATGAGCAGACAAGCGATATCAGACGTTCAGATAACTGCGCAGCATGGCCTGCAGCAGATCGTCACGATCCACCTTGCGGATCATGGAACGGGCATTTTTATAGGTCGTGATGTAGGTGGGGTCTTCGGACAAGATATAGCCCACCAGCTGATTGACCGGATTATAGCCTTTTTCCTTTAAAGCATCGTACACCTGCTGTACGATCTCATGGATCTCATAGTCCTTTTTGTCGTGGATCGAAAAAATAGCGGTCTCGCCACTCACGGAATACACCCCCTTAGGAAGAACTACATTCATTGTACACGAATTGCGAGGAAACTTCAAGCTAAACAGACCGGATTTGCACAGTTTGCATAAAATTTCCGGTCCTGATTTTGCAGGCTGACGGCCTGCACCGCCGCAAATGCGGCAGAAGGAGGGCCTTTATGCTGTATGGCATCGGCTGCGACCTGTGCGAGATCGCGCATCTGGAAAAAAGCCTTACCGGCGCACACGCTGCAGCCTTTATCCGCCGGGTGTACGGCGAGGCCGAACGCGCTGCGCTGAGCCTTGACGAACCACTGCCCGCCGGGCGCAGCGCCGCCCACCGGCTTGCCAGCGCCGCAGCCAACTTTGCCGCCAAGGAAGCCTTTTTAAAGGCGGCAGGCACCGGCCTGCGGGAGCCGTTCTCCCTGTGTGAGATCGAGGCTGTCCGGCTGGAAAGCGGTGCACCTGCCTATCATTTTTCCGGCCAAACGGCGGAATGGATGCAGGCCCATGGCCTTGCCGCCCGGCTTTCTCTGAGCCACGAGGGCGGCATGGCGCTGGCCTTCTGCATACTGGAAACTCTATAAGCCTTTGTGCATACAATGGAATATCCCCTGCGCTGCATAACCGGCGCGCAGCCGGCTCATACTGAGATCAGACGAAGATGCGCCGGACGCATCACATAAGCGGGGCGCATCCTCCAAATGCAGGGAGGGAGATTCCATGGAGGTACACAGAGGAGAAGTTTTTTACGCAGATCTTTCGCCGGTGGTGGGGTCGGAGCAGGGCGGCGTGCGCCCGGTACTGATCGTGCAGAACGAGATCGGCAACCGGCACAGCCCTACCGTGATCGCTGCGGCCATTACATCCCGGCTGGACAAGGCCCGCCTGCCCACCCACATCAATATCCGGGCAGCGGATACCGGCCTTGCCAAGGACAGCGTGGTGCTGCTGGAGCAGATCCGCACGCTGGATAAACACCGCCTGCGGGAGCGGGCCGGGCAGATCACGCCGGAAGATCAGAAACGTGTGGATCAGGCTTTGGATGTAAGCCTGGGGCTTACTTCATATTAAGGGGCTGTTGCAAAACAGCTCTCTGAAAAGATCATGCACAAAACCCGGAACCTTTTTTCGGCCAAAACGGCTCAAAAAGGCTCCGGGTTTCTGATTTTACGCTGTTTCTTTGTGCAAACTGCGATCGTTTTTTCATTTTCCAGCTTAATTTTTTTGAAAAGGCGCGCGAAGGCTGGTTATTCCCGCCAGAAAATGCTATACTTTTCTGCAGAATGGTTGTGCTGTCGTGTGCAGCATATGTAGGTTTTATGATGATATCGGAGGGCTGATTATATGATCATCCAGAGCAAAAAAGTATGGATCGCCGACCAGTTCATTTCTGCCGCAGTCGAGCTGGAGCAGGGCAAGATCACCGGCATCTTCCCCTATGGTGAAAAGCAGGCCGATGTGGACTATGGCTCCAAGCGCATCGTGCCCGGTTTTATGGATATCCACTGCCATGGTGCCTACGAGTTCGACACCAACGACGCAAAGCCGGAGGGCCTGCGCTACTGGGCAAAGCATATCGTCTCTGAGGGTGTGACCAGCTTTCTGGCCACTACCGTCACCCAGAGCGTGGAGGTGCTGACCAACGCCGTGGCCAATGTGGCCGACGTGATGGAGGGCAGCTACGAAGGTGCCGAGATCCTTGGCATCCACTTTGAAGGCCCCTACCTCGATATGAAGTACAAGGGCGCACAGCCTCCGGAGTACATCGCAAAGCCCAGCGTGGAGCAGTTCAAGCACTACCAGCAGGCAGCACGCGGCCACATCCGCTATGTGACCCTTGCACCGGAACACGACGAAGGGTTTGCACTGACCCATTACCTGACCGAGCACGGCGTGGTGGTCAGCATCGGCCATAGTGCCGCCACCTATGAGCAGGCCGTGATGGCCTATGCCAACGGTGCCCGCTCCATGACCCATGTGTACAACGGCATGTCCCCCTTCGCCCACCGCGCCAACGGTCTGGTGGGCGCAGCCTACCGCATCCGCACCATGTACGGCGAGATCATCTGCGACGGCTGCCACTCCACCCCTGCTGCCCTGAACAACTACTTCATGAGCAAAGGCCCGGATTACGCCATCATGATCTCGGATGCACTGATGGCCAAGGGCACCCCCATTGGCAGCGAGTACATCTTTGGCGGCAACCATATCACCATCTACCCGGACGGCAGCGCCCATCTGGACAACGGCACGCTGGCCGGTTCCACTTTGAACATCAACAAGGGCCTGCGCATTCTGGTGGAGGAGGCCATGGTGCCCTTCAACTATGCACTGAACGCCTGCACCATCAACCCGGCACGCTGCCTGCATCTGGATGACCGCAAGGGTTCCATCCAGATCGGCAAGGATGCCGACCTTGTGGTGCTGGACGACAACTACGATGTGCTGCAGACCTACTGCATGGGCAAGGCCCAGCTGTAATTTCTGGCTGACGCGAACAAAGGATGTGTTAAACCCGTTATGATCCAGATCGCCTTCTGCGACGATGACCAAACAGTTCTGGACCAGCTCTCTGCCCTGCTGGAAAAATATCGCGCCCAGCGCTGTGTCCAGATCCAGTGCACAGCCTTTCACAGCCCGCTGGATCTGCTGGCCGAGATCGAAAAGGGCACCCGGTACGATATCCTGTTTCTGGATGTCATCATGCCGGCCGAAAACGGCATTACCGCCGCCAAGGAGATCCGGCAGTACGATAACGTCGTCAAGATCATCTTTCTCACTTCTTCCGCCGAGTTTGCAGTGGAATCCTATGTGGTGGGTGCCTATTTCTACCAGATCAAGCCCATCTGGGAGGACAGCTTTTTCCGTCTGACGGATTCGGTGATCGCCGAGTGCCGCCGCGCCGACCAGCGCAGCCTGATCCTGCGCTGCAAGACCGGCATCTCCCGCATCGATCTGGACCAGCTGCTCTACTGTGAAGTGCTGGGCCGCACCCTGCTGTTCCATCTGGTGGACGGCACCGTGCTGGAAAGCACCGGCAGCATGGACGAACTGGCCCGCCAGCTGATCCCTCACGAGAGCTTTCTGCGCACGCACCGCTCTTTCCTTGTAAATATGGAGTATATCCAGAACATCTCCACCCGCGCCGTTACCCTGACAAACCTTGCGCAGATCCCCATTCCGCACGGCAAGTCCGCGGAGATCCGGCGGCAGTATCTGGAATATGCCTTCCGCCGAAAGCAGGTGATGATATGAGCACACCCTTTGCAGATGCGCTTTCGCTGTGCAACCTTACCTCGGTGGGTATTTTCGGCATCGTGCTGTCCGCCGCGTTCTGTGAGCTGGAATGGACCCGCCAGCGCAAGCTCCTGCTTGCGGGATGCACCGTGCTGATGCTGGCGCTGCAGGGCGTTGTGAGCCTGCGGTGGAGCACCAGCTTTGCCCGGTATCTCTACCCGGTCATTACCCACCTGCCGCTGGTCATACTGCTGGCCGCCATGACCCGCAAGGTGCTCTGGTCACTGATCGCCGTGCTGACAGCCTACCTGTGCTGCCAGCTGCGGCGCTGGGCCGCACTGCTGGTCATTGCGCTGTTCCCGACAGGCGGCACCGCGCTGCAGGATGCCACCGAGCTGGTCGTCACCCTGCCGCTGCTGCTGGCACTGGTGCACTGGATCGCGCCTTCGGTGCGCGCGCTGTCGCACTCTTCGCTCAAGCTGCAGCTGCAGTTCGGCGTGATCCCGCTGCTGAGCTATGTCTTTGACTACTTTACCCGCATTTATACCGATCTGCTCTCCAGCGGCAATCAGGCTGCAGTGGAGTTCATGCCCTTTGTGTGTAGTCTGGCCTATCTGGTCTTTGTGCTGCAGACCACACAGGAGCAGAAGCTGCGCAGCCAGCTGGAGCAGACCCAGAACAGCCTGAACCTGCAGGTAGCGCAGGCTGTGCGCGAGATCGATGCCCTGCGGGAAAGCCAGCGCAAGGCCAGCACCTACCGCCACGACCTGCGCCATCATTTACAGTACATTTCCGCCTGCATCGAAAATGGCCGTGCCGAAGCCGCGCAGGAATACATCCACAGCGTGTGCACAGAGATCGAAGCCAGCAAGGTGAACGTCTACTGTGAAAATGAGGCCGCAAACCTCATTCTCTCGGCCTTTGCAACCCGCGCGCAGAACAGCGGCATCGACTTCCGGGTGCATGCCGCCATCCCTCTGGTGCTGCCTTTGCCGGACAGCGACCTGTGTGTGCTGCTTTCCAACGCGCTGGAAAATGCCCTGCACGCCGGGCAGCGCCAGCGCGAGGCTGGAAAGCCCGCTGTTGTGGAGACTACCGCCTACCAAAAGGACGGCAGACTGTTTTTACAGATCGCAAACTCCTGCAGCTTCCCGGTGCAGTTCTGTGCCGAGGGCATCCCCACCACCAGCCAGCCCGGCCACGGCCTTGGCGTGCGCAGCATCTGCGCCATTGTGGAGCAGTATGGCGGCATGTACAGCTTTTCGCAGCAGCAGGACCAGTTTGTGCTGCGCATCTCTCTGTAAAAGGTCGATTCAATGCATTTTATGGGCGACTCGTGCCAATTGCACCAGTCGGCACTGCTTTTGCGCTATAGTAAGCTCAGACGGTTCTACTGCCGCCTGAGCTTATTTTTTCAGGGAGGGTCTTCTATGGCATTTCTGCTCATCCCGGTCATTTTGCTGGCCGTGGTCTGGCTCAGCTATGTCCGCCGCCGTCTCAGCGAGCTGAACGAGAATGTCAACACTGCCATGAACCAGATCGGCCTGCAGCTTTCTTCCCGCTTCCGTGCTTTGGAAGCCCTGCTGGAACTGGCCCGCACCCACGGCCTTTCGGCCCAGCTGGTGCTGCTGCCGCCCTCCATCAATGCCCTGTCCACACCGGCGCAGGTGCTGGAACAGGAGCAGCATCTTGCACAGGCCATGTCCTACATCACCGTTGCGGCCAAGAGCCACCCTTCCCTGAAAGCAGACCCCGCCTACCAGCGCTGCATGGAAGCGGCCAACTGCTACAGCCGGATGGTCTATACCAGCAGCCTGATCTACAACGATTCCGTCACCCGGCTCAACTGTGCACTGGAGCAAAAGCGCTTTGGCCTGCTGGCCGGTCTGCTGGGCATTGCCCCGCGGGAATACCTGCAGTTTGCACCGGATGCACCGGTGGCCTGTCCTGTCCAGCCCTCGCAGCCTTTTCGGCGGGGACCCGAATAAAACTTCTTCTTCATCGTAAAAGCCCGGCAGTTCCTTACGGAGCCGCCGGGCTTTTTCATCGCATTGCCGCGGCCACCGTTGGGGCGCGGCTGGTGTCCATGCTGGTAAATTATACCCTGGAAAACCTGCTCAGCCAGTACGACTGCCTTGTGGTGGTCGAGCCGGATCGTGCAGAGCAGCGGATGCGGCAAAAGCACTTCGGCGTGGACGGCAGCGCAGACTTTTACCGCATTGAAAAGTCCGGCACCTTGCTCCGCCTGAAGGCAGAATAAAATCACGGTGCGCATTCGTTCCACCCTTAATACGCAAAACACCCCTCGGCTTCCGTAGCAGGAAACCGAGGGGTATTTGTTATGCTTTATTTGTGTTATTTGTGTCGGTTCAAGCCCTTACGCCATTACTTGCGGGGATTCTTGATCGCAGCCTGAGCGGGTGCCAAAATTGCAGAGCATTAGGGTTTGCGGTGGTACGTCGTTTTATCAAATCCCCTGCCGAAGAACAAACATTGTCACGCCTACGTACTCGTCTCAGATATCCTGAGCCTGCATATCGGCAATGATTTCTTCCACTCTTTCCGGGGATAATTCATTATCCTCATCCAGAACCATCAGCATATCCTCTGCTGTTTTATATGCATCTTTCCGCTTCTTCACGAGTTCTGTCGCAGTATTATAGGAATCTGTAAGCTGAATAAAAAAATAATCACCGATCATTGAATGTACTGCTGCAAATGGGTTTCCGCCGCAGAAGATCATTGCACCCACAAAGCCGCCGCAAAACAGCGAAAGGATAACATTTTTACTCCAGATGGCGAGAATGACCGCAACAACAGGCGGCAGCAGACTCAGGAGGCCATAGTTCATGATGTTCCTTCTTTCTTGGCAATTCACATTTTGTTAATAGAACGACTTCTTTATCATACCTGAAAATAACAGAAGCGTCAATGCATTTTCTACGATTTTCAGCCATAAAAAGTCCCCTATGATAAAATACTTGTTGAGCGATAAATTCCCCCAAACGGATTCTGGCAATAACACAAACAAAGACTCCCCTTGCGGAAATATGCTATCTGTCAGTCGCATATTTCCGCAAAGAGAGAAAACAGAAAAAGCCTGATTTTTTACATGGTGCAACGAAAAATCATCCGTGCAGACTTTTTAAGGAATCATCATTTTCCATGTGCAGGCAGCTTCTTACAAGATTTGATTATGCAGAGGCCTCCCGGCTTTATAATTCTGGATATTTTCAATCACAAGTTGTTCCAGCATGGCGTGGTTTTCATAGCACAGGCCGGCGGCGTGTGGGGTGATCACTGCCTGCGGCAGGTTCCATAGAGGGGAATCTGCTGGCAATGGCTCAGTTTCAAACACATCCAACCCAGCATAGCCCAGTTTTCCACTGCGCAGTGCCTGGATCAAAGCAGCTTCCTCGACTACACCGCCTCTTGCAATGTTGATCAGAGCAGAACCTTTTCGCATCCACTGAATTGTCTGCGCATTAAGCAGATGTTTTGTTCCAGCATTGAGATCGACTGCAACAACTACGATATCGCTCTGTTCCAGGACTGTCTTCAGCCCGGTTTCTCCATAGTACAGTGCGTGGAACCATGGGAGCGTGTCAACTTTTGTGTGCTTATATCCGATGACCCTGCACCCGAAGCGGTCCAGACGTTTGGCTGCTTCACTGGCGATGGAGCCGGTTCCCAGAAAACCAATGGTCAGGCTGCTTAGACAGCGGCGCTCAGCTGTTGCTTGATAGATTCGTCGTGCTTTCTGTTCGGTGTACAGCCAGGCATTCGTGGAAAATGTCAGAATTTTGCAGACGATATCTTCTGCAATAGGAACTGAGTACAATCCTCTTGCATTGCAGAATGCGATGCCTCTGGATTTCAGATAGCCGAGATCGGCAACGTCATAGCCTGCTCTGGAACCAAGTACAAGCTTCAGCGCCGGCATAAGTTCCAGAAGCTGTGGATGCAGATTCTTTGGTTCTGAGATCAGGATATCCGCCTGTTCAAGATTCTCTTCCAAAATCTGGTCCTCGGGAAATGCTTCTCGAAGCCCGGAGATCAGATAAGGCTTTTTGCAGACAATATTCATTCACCAAGATCCTCGCCATTGGACAGGATGCACTTTTTATACCACTCAAAGCTGTCTTTCTTTTTGCGCTCGAAGGTGCCATGCCCCCAGTCATCGCAGTCCACATAAATCACGCCGTAACGCTTGCTCATCTCAATGGAACCACAGGATACGAGATCGATGATGCCCCACATCGTATAACCAAACAGGTCAACGCCATCCTCTACGATAGCATCCTTCATACAGCGGATATGATCCCGAAGGTAGTCAATGCGGTACGGGTCGTGAATGCTTCCGTCCGCTTCAACTTTATCAACTGCACCAAGGCCATTTTCAGCAATGAAGAGCGGCTTATGATAGCGGTCGTACATCTGGTTCAGCGTAATGCGCAGACCGAGAGCATCCTTCTGCCAGCCCCATTCACTGGATTCCAAATAAGGATTTTTGCTGGCAATGATCAGATTGCCGTCTGTCTTTTCCCATGCGGTATCCGTGGTAGAGATCTGAGTGAAGTAGTAGGAACAGGAAATAAAATCAACCGTGTATTTGCGGAGCAGCTCTTCATCGCCCGGCTCCATCTGAATCTGGATGTTTTTCCGTTCAAAATAGTTCAGAATGTATTCCGGATAATAGCCGCGCGCCATTACATCCGTGAAATACCAGTTGGTATACTGTTCGTCATGAATTTGCTGCATCACGTCTTCCGGGCGACAAGTAGCGGGATAGTAGCAGAAGCGGGCAATCATGCAACCGACTTTACTACCCGGAAGCATTTCATGCGCCATTTTTACCGTCAGTGCATTTGCCACAAACTGATGATGGAGCGCTTGCTGTACAGCCTGGTCATAGTTCTTTTCGCGATCTTTGATCAGTCCGCAGCCATTATACGGGTTGAACCGTCCTGCATTGATCTCGTTAAATGGCAGCCAATAGTCTACGATATCACCGTAATTTTCAAACAGGGCACGGGCGTAGCGGCAATAGAACTCGACCAGTTTGCGATTTTTCCAGCCACCATATTCATTTACCAGATGTACCGGGATAGCATAATGCAGCATTGTTACAAAAATTTTAATGCCGTATTTCTTGCACTCTTCAAATACGGCCCGGTAATAGGCCAGCCCCTCAGGATTGGGGGTCGGGTCATCTCCGTTTGGAAACAGGCGCGACCAGCTTACCGACATCCGGTAGACCTTCATGCCCATTTCGGCAAACAGGGCAACATCTTCCTTATAGTGGTCGTATTGACGGGAACCCCATCGGAAAGGATAATCACCCTCGTCCTGACAGGTTAGCGCCTTTTCAAATTTTTCGCTGGTCATCTGTTTGTTTTCCCAGCTGTTGCGCTGGGCACGGGTCAGGCCTGCATTGTTGGGACGACAATCTTGCGTGTCCACTCCTCTTCCACCTGCATTCCAGCCACCTTCTACCTGTGAAGCAGCTGTTGCACCACCCCATAGAAAATTTTTCGGAAACCCCTTTTGCATGACGATACCTTCCTTTTCAGACTTGTTCATCCGGCTTGAGCGTTACTTCCGCTTGCCCAGTTTGACATTCTTTTTTTCGGCAGCCAGTGTGCGCTCATCCTTTGCAATTTCCTCGTCCAAACCGACTGCATAGGAAACAATGGCCGATACAACAAATGCAATTGCCAGGCCAGTCAGCATCACAGGAATCGTACCTGTGTATGCAGGCAGAGAGATGATGGATGGCATTGCGTAGGAAACAGCCTTGCCACCAGCGGCTGCAACAAAACCGCCAGCCACAGCACCGCCAACAACGGCACCAATCAGTGGTTTTTTGAAGCGGAAACCAACGCCGTACAGAGCAGGCTCTGTAATGCCGATGAATGCAGAAATGAATGCAGAACCAACGCTGGCCTTGTTTTCAGCTTTCTTTGCCTTCAGGAATGTGCCAAAGCACATGCCTGCGCAAGCCATCGTAGCAACGCAGTTGACCGGTCCAATCATATCATAACCTAGTGTGCCGATATTGTTGATCATGATAGGTGCAAGGCTCATATGCATTCCTGCAAAGACAACAAACTGTCTTGTGCCGCCAACAATGACACCGGCGAGCAACGGCGATACCTCAAACAGGAATTTGATGCCTTCGCCCACATAGATGCCGAAGTAGTAGCCGATTGGCCCGAGGACTACCAGTACAACAGGTGCCATGACAATCAGAGTGCCCAGAGGTACAAACACAACACGCAGAAAATCAGGGACAACTTTCGTGAGCCACTTATATACATAGCTCATGATAAAGACACTCATCAGGATCGGAAGAACGGAGCTGGAGTATTTGACCATTGTGAACGGGATGCCAAAGAACGTACTGGCGGTGCCAGCGTTGTTCAAAATATTGGGGTACATCAGGATGCCAGCCAGCACGGCGGCCAGAGGTTCGCTTGTTTTCAGCTTTTTGGCTGCGGTAACCGCCAGCAGGAACGGAAGGAAATAGAATACGGCATCACCGGCAGCGTTGTACACGGCGTACATGCCAGTCGTATTATCAATCCACTGGTATGTACTTGCGAGGGTAAGCAGTCCTTTTAGCACACCTGCGCCGGCCAATGCAGGGATCAGCGGATTAAAGCATGCTGTCATAAAGTCCATGAACTTCGTCAGAATATTATGGTGACTCTTTTTCTGATCTTCGCGGGTATTTTCGTCATCTGCTACGGCAGCTTTGGCAGTAATGCCGGTCTGGTTACAGACCTCAGCATAAACATCTGGAACAGTCTGCCCGATGATAATTTGCAGCTGCCCGATCTTGCTGGCACAACCCCATACTCCATCAATCTTTTTGATCTTTTCCTGATCTGCCTTAGATTCATCGACCAGAGAAAATCTCAATCTAGTAGCGCAGTGAAACAAATCCCGGATGTTTTCTTTTCCGCCTACACAGGCAATGATCTCACTTGCCATTTTTGAATAGTTCGCCATTGAATAATGCTCCTTTTCTTTTTTATCTTGTCAAATCGTCTCCATTTGACCGAATACATTTTTGATACCATGAAAAGGAATCTTTTTTTGAACGTCGCAGAGTTCCTTTTCCATAGTCATCCTGATCCACGTAGATCACACCATAACGCTTGCTCATCTCGTGTGTTCCGGAAGAGATCAGGTCGATTATACCCCACATATAATATCCGCGCACATCCACTCCATCCCGCACAGCTTCCTTGAGCTGTGCAATATGAGAGGCCAGATAATCAATGCGGTACGGGTCATGGATGCTTCCGTCCGCCTCCAACTTGTCAACGGCATCCAGGCCATTTTCCAGAATGAAAATCGGTTTATGATACCGGTCATACATCTGGTTCAGCGAATAGCGCAGACCAATGGGGTCCTTCTGCCAGCCCCATTCGCTGGACTCCAGATAGGGGTTCTTGACGGCTGTGATCAGGTTAGAGTTGGTCTGCTCCATATTTTCCTTGTCTGCGCTATCGATTGAGGACTGATAGTAAGAATAACCGACCCAATCGGCAATACCCTCCCGCAGAATCTTCCGGTTTTTTTCCGTCACTGCAATGTGCAGGCCCTTTTCTTCATAGAAACGTTCCATGTAGGCCGGGATCTCTCCCCGCAACAGGCAGTCCGTAAAATAGTAGTTGTCATAGTTTTCATCCAGTGTACACTGCATGACATCCTCCGGACGGCATGTTGCGGGATACATGGTAAAACGTGCAATCATACAGCCGAACTGAGCATCCGGATCAATCTCGCGTCCGATCTTGCAGGCCAGTGCATTTGCTACGATCTGATTGTGTGCAATCTGGTATTTAGACTGCTCCATATGATCGCCTTCCACATCGGTCAGCAGGCCAGCCCCCATATAATGGATAAACAGGATAGCATTGATTTCATTGAACGGCAGCCAGTATTTCACCTTGCCTTTATACCGGGTCATAATGGTACGGACGTACCGCTCCCAGTAATCCAGCATTTTGGGATTTTTCCACCCATCCTCGTGCTCAATCAGATAAAGCGGGGTATCGTAATGGTTCATAGTAACCATTGGTTCGATTCCGTATTTTTTCAACTCATCAAATACTTCATCGTAAAATCGTAAGCCTTCTTCATTCGGCTCAGTCTCATTACCGTTTGGAAAAATTCTTGTCCATGCAATTGACATTCGGAAGCTTTTCAGTCCGAGTTCGGCAAACAGGGCAATATCCTCCCTGAACCTGTGGTAGAAATCGATGCCATATCGTTTTGGATAAATCCCGTATCCTTTTTCCTCGTGAGCCTTTTTCAGAATCTCACTGTTCATAGTTCGCTGCTTTTCCAAATCGGTACGCTTGTATTGCGGACGATACGGTTTCATATCACCTACTGACAGGCCGCGTCCACCTTCCTGCCAGGCTCCTTCACACTGGCAGGCGGCAGTAGCACCGCCCCACAAAAAGTCACTCGGAAAATTTTTCATAAAAGGTCTTCCTTTCTGCTGCGGAGTTCATTTGTTGTGTATTCAGTATAAAAGGAGTTTGCCCCAAATGCCATTCTTTCTTTTTCCGCTTTGTGCGGAAATGATGTTGACATTTTGAAACGTTTTTGTTAGCATTGCTCAGGAGGAGGTGGTCGTTGTGCTGACAAACCGTCAGGAATTGATCCTAAAATATCTGACCGGACATGACAAACCGGTATTTGGCAGTGAGATTGCTGCATCGCTCGGAATCTCCACCCGGACACTGCGTACAGAAATGCGAATCATCAACGAATATCTGGAGGAGCTTTCCATCACGATTCATTCGTCGCCCCGCAGCGGTTACTGGTTAAGCCGTCAGGATCGGACGCTATTGACACAACAGATCCCGAGCAATGTTCCAAATAGTCTGCCAACGCTTGCCGAGGAACGGGAGATTTATCTTTACTTCCGTCTGCTAACCGCCGAGGACTATCTGACCATGGACACCCTTGCCAACGAGCTGTATACCTCCAAAACGACTATCTCTCGCGATATTCACTCCATGATGGATTTGATTAACGCAGTGAACGGTATCTCGCTGAAAATCTCACGCAAAAATGGAATCATTCTACAGGGGGAAGAACAGTGCATCCGGCGGCTGATCTCCGGAATCCTTCTTTACTACCAAATGCAATTCATGGACTGTCTGCACAAAACCATTAATCGGTTTTATGCTCAGCATGGTATGCTGGACAAACTGTACTATCTTCTGATAGATGCCCTTCTGGAGCAGGGACTTGTAGTGACCGGAATCAGTATGACATTGCTGGCAATGGAATACTTTTTGTTTTTTCAGCGAAAACTGGCCGGCCATGAGCTGACCTCTAACCTGGAGTTGGAATACATGGAGATACCGCTGCCGTTTCAGGAAATAGAATCACTGTTCGGCATCACGCTTACCAACATGGATCGTATCTGTATGTTCCAGCAGCTTCGGTATAAACGGTTTCTTCATTCGCCTGCCATGCTGGAATCCCACAATCAGCAGATGAGTGCAGTATCGCAGCGTTTTTTTGATACGATCCAGAAGGAATACGGCTTCGATTTCCGCAGTAATCCTACGCTGCAAGATCATATTTTTGCCATGCTGACCTACCATCATCTTACCTTCCGCAAACGTTCCATGCTGGTTTCAGAAATCAGGCAAAATTATCCGTTTGCCTATGAAGTTGCCTGTCGTATCATCCCGATTGCACAAGAAATCATGGGCTATCATCTGCTGGAAAACGAAGTGTCTCGCCTGGCAGTGCGGCTGGTTGTTGCAATGGATGAGACTCCTCAGCGTAAACGCACGCTAGTAATCGTGGACAGCGCCAGCTATGCTGATCTGCTTCGTCTAAAACTGCGGCACTACTTTTCTCGAGAGATCGATTTTCTTGGAACATGCCCGGCCTATCAGCTGGAAAAGATGCTAACGGCCTCCTCTTTACCGGTGGAACTGATCCTTGCAACAACAGCCATCCCCTTTGCCACGGAGATCGACATGCTACGCATCTCTCCAATCCTGAACCAGCAGGACATCAACCTGCTGAACGATTATTTCTTCCGGAATAACCGTTCCTATCATAAATAATCAACAGGCGTCGATTTTGCAGATAGAGAAAAGCCTTCCCGTTGTCTGCCCAGTAAAGGGATAAGGTCGTGATTTGTACAATAATAATTCACATAAAGCCGGTGTGCAGAAATGATATGCTACCCCTAGAGTAGACAGAGTAAAAACAAAAACTCTGAATACTCTGGGGGTATTTTCATGTCAAGAAAAAACCATCACTACTCATCCGAATTAAAATATCAAGCGGTAGGAGAATATCTAAAGGGGCAGAAAACGCTAGATACGGTCTGCAAAAAATATGGGATTTTGTCAGATCGGCAGTTGCGAAACTGGATAAAGATGTATAATAGTCATACGGAATTAAAGAGCTATACAGGAGGCAGCCGTATGACCAAAGGGAGAAGTACTACCTACGAGGAACGAATCGCACTTGTAAGAGAGTGCATTGAAAAAGGGTACAATTACGGAGAGATAGTGAAAAAGTACAAGGTCGGTTATCAGAAAATCTATACATGGGTCAAGAAATACAAAGAAAAAGGAGAAGCAGCTTTAAAAGATCACCGTGGCCGGCACAAGAAAGATTACGCTCCGCAGACAGAAGAGGAACAGCTTAAGTTAGAAGTTGCCACATTGAAGCGTCAGCTCTATTTAGCACAGATGGAGAATGACGTGCTAAAAAAATTGCAAGAGCTGGAGAGGGGGAATCGTTGAGCCTAACCAGACTTCTGATTCGATACCAGACAGTAAAAATCCTGCATGAAGAGAAAGAATACTCCATTCAGGATTTGTGCCCGCTCGTACATATTGCACGTTCATCCTATTACAAATGGCTGAACCATCCAAAAAGTCGGCACGAACTCGAAAGCGAGAAAATTTCTGTGTCGATCCAACAGATTTACGCAGAACACCCGGATAAAGGTCACCGTAGGATCCGGGATGATCTGGAAAAGGATTACGGCATTCTGACCAGCAATAAGCGTATTCTGAATCCTCACCTTCACCATCGACTTTGAAACCGCCAAACGTTACCGGGAAGCCAACCAGATGCCCCACCAGTTCCGCCGTGCAGCGTGGACCGACCTTACCGTGGAGGTGTATCTGTGATGCTTCTGGGAAGCAGCTCTGTGTTAAACATGATTCATCTCATACATGAGCAAACAAATAAGGCTCACCGCCAAAATTGACGGTGAGCCTTATTTTATTCTCGATTTTTAACGATAATTCGTTATAAAAGCCTTATGCTCTCGGGTTTTTAATAGCAGCCTGAGCGGCAGCCAGACGTGCGATAGGCACACGGAAGGGAGAGCAGCTGACGTAGTCCAGACCGACATTGTGGCAGAACTCCACGCTCGTGGGGTCGCCGCCGTGCTCGCCGCAGATGCCCAGACCCAGATCGGGACGGGTCTCGCGGCCGTCGTGGGCAGCCATCTTGACCAGCTTGCCAACGCCGATCTGATCCAGATGCTGGAACGGATCGCTCTCGTAGATCTTGTTCTCGTAGTATGCGCCCAGGAACTTGGCGGCATCATCACGGCTGAAGCCGAAGGTCATCTGGGTCAGGTCGTTGGTGCCGAAGCTGAAGAACTCGGCTTCCTTGGCGATCTCGCCGGCAGTCAGGGCTGCACGGGGGATCTCGATCATGGTACCGACCTGATACTTCATCTCAACGCCTGCAGCAGCGATCAGCTCGTCTGCGACCTTGACCACAACGTCCTTGACGAACTTCAGCTCCTTGACCTCGCCGACCAGCGGGATCATGATGTGCGGGGTGATCATATGGCCGGTCTCAGCAGAGACGTTCAGAGCAGCCTTGATCACAGCGCGGGTCTGCATCGCAGCGATCTCAGGGTAGGTAACAGCCAGACGGCAGCCACGGTGACCCATCATGGGGTTGAACTCGTGCAGAGAAGTAACCACGTTCTTCAGATCATCGAAGGTCATGCCCATATCGGCAGCCAGCTCCTTGATGTCCTCGTCCTTGGTGGGCAGGAACTCGTGCAGAGGCGGATCCAGATAACGAATGGTCATCGGGCGCTCACCCATGATGCGGTACATGGCCTCGAAGTCACCCTGCTGGAACGGCTCGACCTTGGCCAGAGCAGCTTCGCGCTCTTCCACGGTACGTGCACAGATCATCTCACGCACAGCCTTGATGCGATCCTCTGCGAAGAACATGTGCTCGGTACGGCACAGGCCGATGCCCTCAGCACCCAGATCCACTGCCTGCTGTGCGTCGCGCGGGTTATCAGCGTTGGTCATGACCAGCAGCTGACGAGCAGCGTCTGCCCAGCCCATGAAGCGGTTGAAGTTCTTATTGCCGGTAGCGGCCACGGTAGCGACCTGCTCGCCGTAGATGTTGCCGGTAGAGCCGTCGATGGAGATCCAGTCACCCTCGGCGAACTTGTGGCCATTGATCTCGAAGGTCTTTGCTTCCTCGTCGATCTTGACCTCGTTGTCATTGCCGCAGCCGGAGACACAGCAGGTGCCCATACCACGGGCAACAACAGCTGCGTGGCTGGTCATGCCGCCGCGGACGGTCAGGATGCCCTGAGAGACCTGCATGCCCACGATATCCTCGGGGCTGGTCTCCAGACGGACCAGAACGACCTTCTTCATCTTGCCGGACTTGACCATCTCCTCTGCCTCTTCAGCAGTAAAGACGATCTGGCCGCAGGCAGAACCGGGAGAAGCTGCCAGACCCTTGCCGACGACCTCGGCGGCCTTCAGGGCAGCGGCGTCGAACTGGGGATGCAGCAGGGTATCCAGCTGCTTGGGCTCCACGCGCAGGACAGCTTCCTGCTCGGTAATCATGCCCTCGTCCACCAGATCACATGCGATCTGCAGAGCAGCCTGAGCGGTACGCTTGCCGTTACGGGTCTGCAGCATGTACAGATGGCCGTCCTCGATGGTGAACTCCATATCCTGCATATCGCGGAAGTAGTTCTCCAGACGGGTCGCGATCTCAACGAACTGATCGTACACCTCAGGCATCTGATCCTTCAGATGGCTGATGGGAGAAGGAGTGCGCACGCCGGCCACAACGTCCTCGCCCTGTGCATTGATCAGGTACTCGCCCATCAGCTTCTTAGCGCCGGTGGCGGGGTCACGGGTGAATGCAACGCCGGTGCCGGAGCGGTCGCCAGAGTTGCCGAATGCCATCTGCTGAACGTTGACTGCGGTGCCCCACTCGTAGGGGATCTCGTTCATCTTACGATAGACATTTGCACGGGGGTTGTCCCAGCTGCGGAAGACGGCCTTGACAGCCTCGATCAGCTGATCGCGGGGATCCTGCGGGAAGGGACGGCCTTCGTTCTCCTCGTAGATCTTCTTGAAGGTGCCGACCAGTTCCTTCAGGTCATCAGCAGTCAGGTCAACGTCGTTCTTGACGCCCTTGGCTTCCTTCATCTTGTCGATCTCGACCTCGAACAGGCTCTTCGGGACCATCATAACGACGTCCGCGAACATCTGCACAAAGCGGCGGTAGCAGTCGTATGCAAAACGGGCGTTGCCGGTCTTCTTTGCCAGACCTTCAACAGCCTCGTCGTTCAGGCCCAGGTTCAGGATGGTGTCCATCATGCCGGGCATGGACTGACGTGCGCCGGAACGGACGGAGACCAGCAGGGGGTTCTGGTTATCGCCGAACTTCTTGCCGGTGATCTCTTCCAGACCCTTGAGGTGCTCAAAGATATCAGCAGTGATCTCGTCATTGATCTGACGGCCGTCTGCATAATACTGGGTGCAGGCGTCGGTGGTGATGGTGAAACCCTGCGGCACCGGCATACCGGCTGCGGTCATTTCTGCCAGACCAGCACCCTTGCCGCCCAGAGTATTCTTCATGGTGACTTTGTCGCCGCCGAAAGCATCATTGCCTTCGCTGAAGTAGTACAGATACTTTTTGCTCATGCGTTGTTTACCTCCCATTCGTGACTGCAGCACAGCCGCACCGCAGTCTCATCGTTTGCCTTGTCTTAAAAACTCGACCGATGAACATTGTTTGTGAATGCTAAACTATTATACCAGAAAATCCATTCCTTTCCACCATGCAAAATCCCGAATTTGTCTGTTATTTTTTATGCAAATCCCTTGAAATTTGCCAAGTTTTAAGGTAGTATAAAATGGGAGAAAGTTCGAGAGGTTTTTTGTTTTCTGACGCGGATTATCCGTCTGTTGGATACAACTTTCTATCCCTGTAATTTCAGCTTTTCTTTTTTGTCGGCGCAAAGCTTCTGTTGTATCCATCTTTGGATATGGATGCATCATTTTTCCGGGTCAGGCCTTATCATCCACCCGCCGGGAGCCGCCGTGCCGGAAGGGAGATCTATCGTATGGAAAATTCTGTTTCTTCTGCTGCGCTGAATGCAGCGCGTGAGCAGCTGGATGCCGCCGAAGCCGCCCGCGAGGTCATTCTGCTGCAGCACATCGCAAACGGCGTGATCATCGACAGCCGCACCGTGCAGATCGCACCGGACGTGGTCATCGCCCCGGGTGCCGTCATTCTGGCCGGTACCATCCTGCGCGGCAGAACGGTCATCGGTGCGGGTTGCATCATCGGCCCCAACACCCTCATTGAGGACAGCATCGTAGACGAGGGCAGCACCGTCAACGCCAGTCAGGTGTACAGCAGCCACATCGGCCCTCACAACAACATCGGCCCCTTCACCCATGTGCGGGTGAACACCGTCACCGACTACGGCGTGCATCTGGGTGCCTATGTAGAAACCAAGAACTCCAACTTTGCCCGTGGCAACACGGTGAGCCACCTGACCTATATCGGCGACAGCGACGTGGGCAAGTACTGCAACTTCGGCTGCGGCACCGTCACCTGCAACTACGACGGCAAGGATAAGTTCCGCACTACAATCGGCGATTACTGCTTCATCGGCTGCAACACGAACCTTGTAGCCCCCGTGAAGGTGGGCGATGGTGCCTACACCGCCGCCGGCAGCACCATCACCAAGGACGTGCCCGCACAGGCGCTGGGCATCGCCCGTGACCGCCAGACCAATCTGGAGGGCTGGGCAGAGCCCAAGATGGAAGCCTACATTGCCAAAAAAAAGAAGCTGGAAGACGAGCAGAGCAAGTAAGCTGTCCGTTTTTCGCGTACAGACCGCTGCACAGGATGGCCCTGCGCGGCGGTTTTTGTTTGCAGGTGCATCTTTTTCGCTTATAATGTATATCTTTTTGCACGCGCGTATGTTATACTTAGGACTTGCATCGGACAATTTATCACAAAAAGGAAAATATAACACTCATGAATACAAATGACATCTGGCTGATCGCCGGTCTTGGCAACCCGGAAACAAAATACGACGGCACCCGCCACAATGCGGGCTATGCCGCGCTGGACTATCTGGCCGACAAGTGGGGCATTTCGGTCAGCAAAACCAAATTTGAAGGCCTGTGGGGTCAGGGCGAAGTGGACGGCCACAAGGTGGTGCTGCTCAAGCCCCTGACCTACATGAACCTTTCGGGCGACTCCATCGCCCCCACGGCGGGCTTTTTCAAGATCCCCGCCGACCACGTCATCGTTCTGTGCGACGATATCACCCAGAGCCCCGGCAAGCTGCGCATCCGGCCCTCCGGCTCCGCAGGCGGACATAACGGCCTGAAGAGCATCATCGCCCGCTTGGGCGGGGAGAACTTCCCCCGCATCCGCATCGGCGTGGGTGCCAAGCCCCACCCGGACTACGACCTTGCCGCGTGGGTGCTGGGCAAGTTCCCGGCAGAGGATGCCAAGGCTCTGAGCGGCCGCTACCCTGATCTGGAAGCCGCCGCAAAGCTCATCATGGACGGCAAGCTGAGTCTGGCACAGAGCAAATATAACGGGTAAGAGCCCCATTTAAAACGCCCTCCGCTTGCGCTCTGGGCATTTTCAGCGGAATTTTATTTTTATTGTTTGTGTTTGTCGCGGCCTGCGGGCCGCTCCAAACACATTTTCACCGAGTGGGGCAGCACTGGCAAGCTGCATTTATGTTCTTTGATGCATTTTGAGGTCACGCCCCCTCTCGTGAAAAAGCAGCAGAGAAAAGCCCGCAGGCTTTTCTCTGCTGCAAATAAAAAATAATCATTCCTCTGCCATTGCCAAAGCGCAACAGCGACGACCGCCGCCAGTGGCGGAAACAGGGAGGAGTTGTTGGGGCAGCGGCCAGCAAGATGCGAGCGCCGCTCAAGGCGTGAAGCAGATGCTGGGTGCCGCAACCCGTCTGCGGCGGCAATTTCAAATCGTCATCCCAGTAGGAAAGGAGGTTTTTCCATGTACGAAGCCTTACTCAAGGCCACACCGGAATATCAGAAGATCGCCGCCAGCTTTGCACAGCCCGGCCCGGTAGCGCTGTTCGGTCTGCCGCCCGCAGGCCGTGCCCTGCTGTACGCCGCGCTGCAAAAAGACCTTGGCCGGGTGCTGTGCATCGTGACCCCCGGCGAGGCCGAGGCCACCCACTTTGCGGACGACCTCAAGGCACTGGGGCTTGCCGCTGCGGTGTTCCCGCCCCGGGACTTTATGCTGCGCCCAGTGGAGGGCGCGGGCCGCGAGTACGAGTACCGCCGCCTTTCGGTGCTGGGTTCCCTTGCAGGCGGGCGGCTGAACGCGGTCTGCGTGCCCGCCGAAGCGCTGTTGCAGTACACCGTGCCCCGGGATGAATTTTTAAAGAACACTCTTACCCTCAAACCCGGCATGGTGTATAACCGTGAGGGTCTTGTGGCCCGGCTGTTCGCCGCCGGGTATGTGCGGCGCAGTCAGGTGGACGGCCCGGGACAGTTCAGTGTGCGCGGCGATATCGTGGATATCTATGCGCCGGATATGCGCCAGCCTGCCCGCGTGGAGTACTGGGACGACGAGATCGATTCCATTTCTTCCTTCGACCTGCTCACCCAGCGGCGGGACAGCGCACTGGAAAAGATCTATCTTTCCCCTGCCCGCGAGGTGCTGTTCGGCGATACCGCCGAGACTGCCGAGGCCCTGCGTGCCGCCATCAAAAAGGCACGTGGCCGGCACCGCACCGCACTGGAAAAGGCCACGGAAGCCGACCTTGCTCAGCTGGACTCCGGCCTGATGCCGGAAGCCATGGATAAATACTACGGCCTGCGCTATCCGAGCCCGGCCACCCTGCTGGATCATCTGGACACACCGCTGTTCATTCTGGACGAGGTGGGCGGCATCCGGGATGCCCAGAAGGCCACCGAGTTCCGTCGCAGCGAAGAGCTGACCGGCCTGTTGGAAGAGGGTGTGCTCTGCCCCGGGCTGGATGTACTCTACCAGACCATGGACGACCTTGCCGCTGCCGCCCAGAAGCAGAGCACCCTGCTGTGCGAGAACTTCCTGCGCGGCATGAACGAATTTAAGCTGAAAGACCTCATCAACGCCGAGGCCTTTGCCGCCCCCAACTGGAACGGCGACCTTGCTTCCCTGCGGGAAGACCTTGACCCGCTCATTGCGCAGGGCTATGCCGTCACCCTGTTCTCCGGAACGCCCAAGGGTGCCGCCGCCCTCACCCGCGACCTTGCCGACAAGGGCTACTCCGTGAGCATGAGCCGGGATGTGCGGCCCACAAAAGGCATCGTACAGGTGCTGCCGGGCCATCTGACCGCCGGGTGCACCTTTCCGTTTGCCCATGCGGCGGTGCTGTCCAGCCGCAGGCACGGTCTGGAGGAAGAGACCTCCGCCGAGACCAAAAAGCGCAAAAAGAACAAGAACGCCCTTTCCAGCCTTTCGGACATCAAGCCCGGGGACTATGTGGTGCACCAGAGCCACGGCATTGGCATGTATGCGGGCATCCAGCGGCTGGAAGTGCAGGGTGCCACGAAAGATTACCTGAAGGTGCAGTACTCCGGCTCGGACGTGCTGTATGTACCGGTGACCCAGCTGGACCTGCTGAGCCGCTACACCGCCCCCGGCGACGAGGAAAAGGTAAAGCTGGCAAAGCTGGGCGGCGCCGAGTGGCAACGCACCCGCGCCAAGGTAAAAAAAGCCACCGAGGAGATGGCGCAGGAACTGATCGAGCTCTACGCCCGCCGCCGTCAGGCCACGGGCTACGCCTTCCCGCCGGACGGCGACTGGCAGCGGGACTTTGAGACCCGCTTTGACTACGACGAGACCGACGACCAGCTGAACGCCACCGCCGAGATCAAGCAGGACATGGAAAAGGGCTGGCCCATGGACCGCCTGCTGTGCGGCGACGTGGGCGTGGGCAAGACCGAAGTGGCCCTGCGCGCCGCCTTCAAGTGCGTGATGGGCGGCAAGCAGTGCGCCATCCTTGCCCCCACCACCCTGCTGGCGTGGCAGCACTACAACACCATCCTCTCCCGCATGGAAGCTTTTCCCGTAAAGGTGGAGATGATGTCCCGCTTCCGCACCGCAAAACAGCAGAAGGAGACCCTCCGGGGCCTGCAGTCGGGCAGTGTGGACATCGTGGTGGGCACCCACCGGCTGCTGTCCAAGGACGTGAAGTTCCATGACCTCGGCCTTGTCATCATCGATGAAGAGCAGCGCTTCGGTGTGAAGCACAAGGAAAAGCTCAAGGAGAACTTCATCGGGGTGGACATGCTCACCCTTTCGGCTACCCCCATCCCCCGCACGCTGAACATGGCCATGAGCGGCATCCGGGACCTTTCCACCATCGAGCAGCCGCCCATCGAGCGGCAGCCCGTGGAGACCTTTGTGCTGGAATACAACGACGTGATCCTTGCCGAAGCCATGAAGAAGGAGCTTGCCCGGGGCGGGCAGGTGTACTACCTGCACAACCGGGTGGACAACATCGAAGCCTGCGCCGCCCATGTGAGCAAGCTGGTGCCCGGCGCACGCATCGGCATTGCCCACGGCAAGATGACCGAGGAAGAGCTGAACCCCGTGTGGCAGCATCTGCTGAACGGCGAGATCGATATTCTGGTGTGCACCACCCTCATCGAGACCGGCATCGACGTGCGCAACTGCAACACCCTCATCATCGAGGACGCTGACCGCATGGGCCTTGCCCAGCTGTACCAGATAAGAGGCCGGGTGGGCCGCTCCGGCCGCAAGGCCTATGCCTACTTCACCTTCCGGCGGGACAAGACCCTGACCGATATCGCCCAGAAGCGGCTCTCCGCTATCCGGGAGTTCACGGCCTTCGGCTCCGGCTTCCGCATCGCCATGCGGGATCTGCAGATCCGGGGTGCGGGCAGTCTTCTGGGCCACAGCCAGCACGGCCACATGGAGGCCGTGGGCTACGACCTCTACGTGAAGATGCTGGGGCAGGCCATTGCCCGGGCCAAGGGCGAACCTGTCCGGCGGGACAAGAGCGAATGCCTTGTGGACCTGCGGGTGGATGCCTTCATCCCGGAGAAATATATCGCAGACGGCCCGGGCCGCATTGAAGCTTATAAGCGCATTGCCGCCATCCAGACGGCAGAGGATGCCGCCGATGTGCTGGACGAGCTCATCGACCGCTACGGCGACCCGCCGCCCTCGGTGAGCGATCTGGTGAACGTGTCGCTGGTGCGCGTGCAGGCCAGCACTGTGGGCGTGACCGAAGTGACCCAGAAAAAGGACACCCTCACCCTGCAGCTGGAAAGTCTGGAGCTGCCCATGATCCGGGGCCTGCTGGTGGCCTTCAATGGCCGCGTCACCGCCGGTGCAGGCAACCGGCCCTATCTCTCGGTCACGCTTCAGCCCGACGAAAAGCCGCTGGAGCTGCTGCAAAGCATCCTCAAGGCGATGGCAGAGATCCTTGCCTCCGCCGAGCAAAAATAAACATCATAGGAGCATTACCATGAAAAAGAAACTTCTCGCGCTGATCTGCGCACTTGCACTGGTGTTCAGCCTTGTGGGCTGCACCATTTCCGCCCCGAACACCGTGGGCAGCATCGGTGATTTTGAGATCACCTCCGGCATGTATCTGCTGGCACAGTACGGTGCTTACCAGCAGGCCGCCCAGCTTGCCGGCACCGATCAGGACACCACCGACGTAAAAGCCTTCCTGAAAGAGACCATCACCACCGACTCTGACAGCGGCGAGACCGCAGTTGTGAGCGACTATGTGGCCCAGAAAACGCAGGAAACGTTGGAAACGCTGGCCGCTGTGGATGCCCGCTTCAAGGAGCTGGGCGGCAAGCTGACCGACGAACAGATCTCTTCTTCCGACAGCTATGCCCAGCAGATGATGGACCAGTACGGCGACACCTACACCGCCAACGGCATTGGTCTGGAGACCGTCAAGGCATATGAACGTCTGCAGGTGGAGCACACCGCCCTGCTGGATATGGTCTACGGCCCGGACGGCGAGACCCCAGTGGAGGACGACGAGCTGACCAGCCATCTGGACGACAGCATGTATGAGATCTGTTACATCAGCATCCCGCTGTACAATACCAGCACCTACGCCTCTGCGGACGATGACCAGAAGGCCGAGATGCTCAAGCTGGCACAGGCCGCTGCCGACAGCGTCAACGCCGCAGGCGGCGAGACGGTCTCGGATCAGGTGAGTGTCCTGCATGAGGCCGCACAGAATGCCCTGCCGGACATCTACGCTGTGCTGGACAGCGAAACCTCCGACGACAGCGCCAGCGTCCAGACCGAGCTGCTGACCGAGAGCGATGTTGCTTCGGCCTTTACGCAGGACGGTGCTGCCGATGCTCTGCGCAGCCTTTCCTACGGCGAAGCCGCTGCCGTGCAGATCAACGGCTCCACCCTACTCCTGATGGTGCGTGTAGACCCGCTGAGCGTTTCTTCGCTGGACGACCTGCGCAGCCAGATCCTGAGCGATATGAAGGGCGGCGAGCTGGACGACGCACTGGCCGCAGGCGGTGCAGAGCTGGCACACGATCTGGACAGCTCTGCCATGAACAAACTGCCCGCCAAAAAGATCGTGAACAACAGCGCCAACAGCTGAGAGCTGCTGTAACATAAAACTCCCTCAGTCATCGCGCAGCGATGACTGAGGGAGTTTTTTCTTTCACCGCGTCACTTTTGCGAACTCTGCGGCAAGGGCAGCATTCACCGAGCGGACGGCATTGGCATCCGGCTTGATCTCGGCCCGGTCATAGGTAAACAGACCGTTCACCTCATCTTCCACATCCGTCAGCTGGGTGTACACCAGCGCCGAGAGTCCTTTTTTGAGCTGCGGCAGCACCGTGCCCAATTGCAGCTTTTTGCAGCGGGCGGTCAGGTCTGCGCGGCTCTTGGCCGTGCCGTAGCCGTAGGTTTTGCCCGGTGCTTCGTGCCCCGGCATGGGCCATGCAATGCCGCCGTATTCACTCAAGGCCACGGTACGGCTTCCGGGCTTTACATGCAGCGGATAGAAATAGTTGTGGATGGAGCACACATCTCCGCCGCCCTGATCATACCAACCGCTGGCCTCGTCCACAAGGCGGGTATCGTCCAGCGTGCGGATGGCCTGCACTGCCCCGGCCGCATCAAACTGGCCCCAGCCTTCGTTGAAGGGTACCCAGCAGCCAATGCACGGATGGCAGTGCAAGGCTTCCACGGTGGCTTGCAGCTCTTTGCGGTATGTTTCCCGGCTGGATGCTTTTCCGCGGCTCAGCAGGCCCCAGAGCGGCTCTGCGTCGGGCAGGCGGCGCACAAGGGGCTGCAGCACATTGGTCAGGTAGGTGACGAACCACAGGTTGTATCTGCTGCCGCCGTTCACCATGTCCTGCCAGACCACAAGGCCCAGCCTGTCGCAGTGGTAGTACCAGCGCTGCGGCTCGATCTTGGCGTGCTTGCGCAGCAGGTTGAATCCCAGCGCTTTCACCTCGCTCAGCTCCCGCTCCACCGCTGCATCGGAAGGCGGGGTATACAGGCCCTGCGGCCAGTAGCCCTGGTCCAGCAGGCCGTTGAGCAGGATGGGCTTTCCGTTCAGGCAGAAGCGCAGCACGCCCCGCGCATCCGGCTCACAGCTCCACTTGCGCAGGGCAAAGTAGCTGTGCACGGTGTCGAACTGTTCCTCTCCTCCCTGCGTGGTGCCCACGGTCAGGTCATACAAAAACGGGGTATCCGGGCTCCACGGAAAGAAATGTTCCTCCGGGATGTTCAGCGTCACCTCGCCGTCCCGGTCCGCTTCGTCGCTGCCCCAGTCCTCGGCAATGGTCACGCCCCCGGCCCGCACCACGGCCCACAGGTTCACTGCACCTCCGGGCATGGAAGTATGGGCTTTCACGGTCACGGTGCGGGCATCGTAGTCCGGCGTGACCGTGAGCGACTGGATGTAGTTTTCCGGCACACGCTCCAGCCAGACCGTCTGCCAGATGCCGCTCTGGGCCGGATAGAACATGCCGCCGGGCTTCAGGGTCTGCTTGCCCCGGGCCTGCGTACCGCTGTCCGTGGGGTCCTGCACGGCCACCCACAGGCTGTTGCGGCCCGTATCGTTGAGCTGGGCGGTGACATCCAGTGTGAAGGGCCAGTAGCCGCCCCGATGGCCGCCCACCAGATGACCGTTCACCTGCACCGCACAGGCATCGTCCACCGCGCCGAAGTGCAGCAGCACCCGACCCCCTTCTCCCGGAGGGGGAGCAAAGGTGCAGTGGTAGTGCAGCCACTGGCCGGGCTGCAGGGTGCGGCCCACGCCGGAGGCCTTTGTTTCCGGAGAGTAGGGCACCAGAATGCTGCCGTCCCACGCAGCGGGGTATTCTGCCGTCTGAGTAATGGCGTACTTCCACAGGCCGTTCAGGTTCTCATAGCTGTCCCGGCGCATAGCCGGGCGAGGATATTCCGGGAGTGGGTGCATGGTTTCACCGCCTTTGATTTGTTGGTTTCATTCTAGCACAGGGCGGGTGGCTTGTATAGACTGAGCAGCAACGATTTGGAATTGCCGCCGCGTTCGCTCTGGACGAGTTGGGGCAGCAGCCTGCACCGCGCAAGGCACGAAGCAGACGCAGGGAGCCGCAGGCCGCCGCCTCCCGCGCCTCGAAAGTAGCGGAGACCTTGCTGTGTTGAACACACAGCATTTGCTGCGCAAACCGGTCTGCGCCTTGAAAGCCCCACCGGGGCTTTCATGCCCTACGGGCACCGCCGTCCTTTCTGGTACTCTTTTGTGCGTGCAAAAGAGTACATATTCGGCGGTAATGCCTTTTGCAAAAGCCATAGAATCTGCCCCACGCGATTACGCTCTGCACCGGAAGCATTTTCCACATACAAAAAGGCTGCTGCACCAAATGGCGCAGCAGCCTTTGCTTTTGCAATGATAAAACAGAAAACCAGAAGTCAGAGCTTACTCTTCGTCCTCATCCTCGTCATCCTCTTCGTCATCATCGTCCTCTTTCGGCTTATAGAAGATGCCGCTCAGGAGAATGCTGATGAAGTACAGCAGCACCATGGGGCCGGCCACCATGCACTGAGACACGATATCCGGCGGGGTGACAACGGCCGCGATGAAGAAGATGATCACGATGGCAACGCCGCGCACCTGCTTGAGCAGCTGCGGGTTGATAATGCCCATCTTGGACAGGATGATGGTGATCAGAGGCATCTCAAACACGCAGCCAAAAATGATGAACATGGTCAAGCAGAGGTTGACATAGCTCTCGATACTGGTGGTGGTCTGGATGTACTCGGCACCCTCGATGCCGGTGCTGAGGAAACGCAGCATGAAGGGCATCATGAGCTTGTAGGCGAACAGCACGCCCACGCAGAACAGGATAAGGCCCAGCAGCATGACCAGCTTGAAGAAGGTGCTCTCGCTCCGTTTCAGACCCGGCCTTGCAAATGCATAGATGTGGTAGAACGCCACCGGCACAGTGACCACCACGCCTGCCAGAATGGAGACGCGGAAATACTGCATCAGCTTTTCCTGCGGGGCAATGGAAACAAACTCGTAATAGTCGCGGCCCATGGCAGTGAGCAGATCGATCAGACGGTCGGCGTATGCCAGCGAGACCACAACACCCACCACGAACACCACCGCGCAGATGATCAGCCTGTTCCGCAGTTCTTTCAGATGGCCGGTCAGCGTCATGCTGCCGTCCTCTGCCATGACTTCGGCTTTTTTCTTTTTGCGCTTAACGTTCGTAGCCACAATTACTCCTCGTCTTCGTCCTTCTTGGAAACCTGCTTCTCGGTCTTCTCCTCGGAATCATCGGAGCCTTCCTCGTCCTCCATGCCCTTCTTGAAGCCGTTGATGGTCTTGCCGAACATCTTGCCCAGCTTCGGCAGGTTCTTGGGTCCAAAGATCAGCAGAGCGACGACCAGGATGATCAGCAGTTCGTTAGTACCAATACGCATAATAAAAATCTCCTTTTTACTTTGCCGCGCCGCGTGGCGGGCTTATTGCATGTATCAGGCAACCGCGGGCGCGGGTGCATCCAGTAAGTAATCAGTCCTTCGGCAGAACATCATTCTGACGAGGGTCTTCCTCCACCGGCTCGGCCGCAGGAGCAGCCTCGGCAGCTTCCTGTGCGGGAGCCGCTTCTGCAGCAGGCTCGGCCTTTTCAACCGGGGCGGCGGGTTCTTCGGCCTTCTCGGCAGGTGCAGTGGTCTCCTCAGCGGGAGCGCTCTCCTCTGCCTTGGCAGCAGATGCAGCGTCCTCTTCCAGCTCTTCCACCGGCTCCTCGGTCAGCTCGGTCACTTCCTCGGCGGCTTCCGCCTTGGCAGCTTCCTCCTTGCTGGTCTTGCCGATACCGGTAAAGCTCTTGGTCACATCCTTGACGCTGTTGTCGATATCCTTCTTGATATCGGTCAGCGGGGCAACAGCTTCCTTCAGGGGAGCCTGGATTTCATTCAGCGGCTCCACAACGTTCTTCTGGATCTCCTCAGAAGCAGCGCCGGTGTACTTTTTCAGTTCACGCAGCATCTTGCCGATCTTCTTTGCGTAGACAGGCAGCTGATCCGGGCCGATGAACACGAACGCCACGATCACGATGACGACAAGTTCCCAAAAACCAATTTTCATACTAACTCGTTTCCTTTCCTGTGCGGCGGGACGTTTTCCGGGGCCGACGCACCTGCATTGCAGTGCGTGCCGCGAACCGTTCTTTGCCCTGTTCTTCGTCCGCTTCCGTGGGAGTTCGGCGCTCTTTGCGCCTGTGTTGCCCTACTTATACCGAAAAGTGGTGAACTCATTCTGAACAATATATGAATTTTTCATGAACGAGTGTATATTCAGGGTATTTTTGTAAACAAATAATATTTTACACTTGCTTTATTACGTTTTGGATAGGATACAACAGCGCAGTCTTTTGCAAAAAAGAGGACACCGCACAAAACGGTGTCCCCTGAAGCGTCCTTTGCGGGGATCAGTGGCCGCAGCTCTCGCAGTGGTCGCAGTCCTCTTCGAGCTTACCCACGATGGGTTCCGGATCGATGCCCTGACGGCGGTAGTAGTCGGACAGAGCAGCCTTGACGGCCTGCTCTGCCAGAACAGAGCAGTGCACCTTGATGGGAGGCAGACCTTCCAGAGCTTCCACAACGGCCTTGTTGGTCAGCTTGAGCGCCTCGTCGATGGTCTTGCCCTTGATGAGGTCGGTGGCCATGCTGCTGGTGGCGATGGCGGCACCGCAGCCGAAGGTGAGGAACTTGACATCCACGATCACGTTGTTCTCGATCTTCAGGTACATGCGCATGATATCGCCGCACTTGGGGTTGCCCACTTCGCCCACGCCGTTTGCGTCGGGGATCTCACCCACATTGTGCGGATTTGCAAAATGCTCCATGACCTTTGCGCTATACATGCTTGCCATAATTACTGCTCTCCCTTCAGGCTGAACTGGCGGGCCGTGTTCTGGCCCTGCAGCCACATACAACTCATAGCACGGCGGCGGGGGATCACTTCCTCCAGCACGTCGCACAGATATTTTGCTTCTTCCATGGTGTTCTGCGGGCCAAAGGTGAACCGCATGGAGCCGTGGCCGATCTCCTCAGGCACGCCGATGCTCAGCAGGACGTGGCTGGGGTCCAGACTGTCGGAGTTGCAGGCAGAGCCGGTGGAGGCGCAGATGCCGTGCATATCCAGATCCAGCAGGATGGTCTCGCCTTCCAGACCCGGGAAGCTGATGTTCACATTGTTGGGCAGACGGGGGCTGCGGCCGCCGTTCAGGCGGGCTTCCGGGATGTTCTTGAGGACGCGGTCGATGACATAATCGCGCAGCTCGCTCTCGTGGGCCATGCGCTCATCCAGATGCGCCGTGGCGATCTCCAGCGCCTTGCCCATGGCAGCAATGCCGGCCACGTTCTCGGTGCCTGCACGGTGGCGGGCCTCCTGACTGCCGCCATCGATCAGGTTCTGGGGCCATACGCCCTTGCGGCAATACAGGGCACCCATGCCCTTGGGGCCGTTGAACTTGTGGGCGCTCATGGACAGCATATCCACGCCCAGTTCCTTCACATCCACGGGGATGGCACCCACAGCCTGCACCGCGTCGGTGTGCATCCAGACACCGTGCTTGTGAGCGACCTCGGCGATCTCCTTGATGGGCTGGATGGTGCCGATCTCGTTGTTGGCCATCATGATGCTGACCAGCGCGGTATCGGGACGGATGGCAGCTTCCACGTCCTCGGGGCGGATGTAGCCCTCGGCGGTGGGCTTGATATAGGTCACTTCAAAGCCCATGCGCTCCAGTGCAGCCATGCTGTGCATGATGGCATGGTGCTCAAAAGCGCTGGTGATGAGGTGCTTTTTGTTCTGGCGTGCCTTGGTGAAGGCGGTGCCCTTTACGGCCCAGTTGTCAGCCTCGGAGCCGCAGCTGGTAAAGAAGAGCTCAGCCGGACTTGCATTGATGGCCTTTGCCACCTGCGCACGACCGGTGTCCACGAATTCCTTAGCCTCATAGCCCACACTGTAATGGCTGCTGGGGTTGCCGCAGGCACCGCTCAGGGCTTTGACCATCAATTCCAGTGCCTCGGGAGCACAGGGAGTGGTGGCAGCATTATCCAGATAAACCACTTTTTCCATGTTTTCCATAGGAATGATCCTTTCTTATTGAACGCGTCTGCGGGAGCCTTGCATGCCCTGTGCAGATGCGGAATCCTTTCAACGGATAAGTTATACCATATCATTCCCTAGTATGTCAATATGAATACTGGATTTTCGTGATTCAGTCACCTTTTTTGCCCTTTCCGGTCAGTTTTCCCAGTACCACCTTCCACTTGGGGTAGCCCCAGCGCTTATCCTCGGCAAAATCGTCCGCCAGCTTCCACGGAAAATTGCTGCCGTCAAAGTAAAGATTGCCCGTCTCGTCCACGCGGTCCAGCTTTTTGGGCAGATACGCCTCGTCGTAGTAGCTCTTGCGGCGGTCGGGCAGCACCCAGTGCAGGGTGCCGTCCTTGTCCATGCCGGACGCCCATACGCCGAACACGAAGGTTGCGGCTTCGCCGTAGCAGTGCTGCTCAAAGCGGATGGCACCATCGTAATAGAACTTGATGACCTCCAGCGTGCCGGATTCCTTTTTGCCGTCGCGGCCCAAGGTAGGGCGGTAGTCCTGCTGGTAGCGGCAGCCGCAGTGACTGCCGGCAAAATCTTTTGCGTGGAACGACATGGAGTTATCCTTCTTTCTTTTTAAAAATGCCCTTCAAAGTCGCCCTCGATCTCATAGGGCCAGCTCAGGATGCCGCCCAGATCGTACAGGCGGGTGTAGCCAAGGCTTTCCAGCTTGCGCACGGCATCGGCACTGCGGCGGCCGGTGCGGCAGTAGACCAGCCATACAGCGTTCTTATCCGGCAGCACCTCAGCCGCACGGCTCAGCACCTGACCCAGCGGCAGCAGCTTTGCGCCGGGGATGTGGCCCACGGCAAACTCGTCCGGCTCCCGGACATCTACAGCAGCCGCCTCGTGTGCATCCAGCAGACGGATGGCATCGGCAGCCGTGATCTTCTCACTCATACTCTCACTCCTTATAATATCCTCTTATCCATCCTATGATAGCAGACCTTTTTTGTTTGCACAAGAGGATACCTTTGCAAAATCCGAGCAACGTGCTATACTATAGGAAGCAATAAGGAGAGGATCGCCATGAAATTTTCGACCAAAAGCCGTTATGCCCTGCGCCTGATGGCCGAGCTGGCACGTTATGCGCCGGGCACCACCGTGAGCCTGAAGGAGATCAGTGAGCGGCAGAACCTGAGCCTGAAATATTTGGAGCAGATCGTGACCCCGCTGGCCCGTGTGGGCCTTGTAAAAAGCGAGCGCGGCAGTCAGGGCGGCTACCGCCTGACCAAAGCCCCTGCCGACTACACCGCCGGCGAGATCCTGCGCGCCATTGAGGGCAGCGTGGCACCCATTCCCTGCCTTGGCAGCGAGACCAACGAGTGCCCCATGTGGGAGCAGTGCTTCACCCTGCCCTTCTGGACCGGCCTTGATGAGGTGATCAACCAGTATATCGACAGCGTAACGCTGGAACAGCTTTCCAGCCAGCTGCCTGCATCCGATAAAAAAGAAGGCTGTTGCAGCTGCGGCACGAAAAATGCCTGAATCTTGAAAGAAATGCTTGACATTCGCCTTTGCATCGGCTATAATAACAAAGCATTCAGCGAATGCCTATAGGGGTATAGCTCAGCTGGTAGAGCAGCGGTCTCCAAAACCGCGTGCCGTGAGTTCGAAACTTACTACCCCTGCCATAAACGCACAGGTTCTTCGGAGCCTGTGCGTTTTGTTTTTGTACTCAAAGCAATCCGCGCTCCGTCAGCCTGCTTTTGCAGTCATACAACAAAAAAACACCCCGAAGTCCTAAGGCTTCGAGGTGTCTGCTATGGAGCTGCTATCCAGATTCGAACTGGAGACCTCATCCTTACCAAGGATGCGCTCTACCAACTGAGCTATAGCAGCAAATGGCGACCCGGATCGGGCTCGAACCGACGACCCCCAGCGTGACAGGCTGGTGCTCTAACCAACTGAGCTACCGGGCCATGATCGCTCAAGTTTCGCGCGGCGCTTACCGCCGGAACGTGCTTTATTATATCGAAAAAGCGTCCGCTTGTCAAGCATGAATTTACGAAAAACGCAAAAAAGCCTGAAAGAGCAGTTCAAAGCCCGCTCTGCCCTGTTCCGGACCCGCACAGCAGAAACGATCTACACAAAGAAAAACGCCCCGAAATCTTTCGACTTCAGGGCATCTGAGCTGGAGCTGCTATCCAGATTCGAACTGGAGACCTCATCCTTACCAAGGATGCGCTCTACCAACTGAGCTATAGCAGCGCAATCACAGCTCAGTTATAATACCACAGTTTCCACCGTTTGGCAAGAGGTTTTTGCAAAAAAATCTGGATTTTTGCAAAAAAGTCGTTTTTTACGCAAAAACTCCCCCAGTCTGCTTACGCAGACAGCCCCCTCGGAGATGGGGCCTTTGGCAGTACGGACAACTTTCCGGTTTTGCCAAGGGCTCCCTCTCTGAGGGAGCTGGCATCGCGCAGCGATGGCTGAGGGAGTTTTACTTTATCACTCGATCAGGCCGTTCAGCAGGGACAGGCACTTGCGGCTGTGCAGCTTGCGGATCGCCTTTGCCTCGATCTGGCGCACACGCTCACGGGTAACGCCAAAGTCACGGCCAACCTCTTCCAGCGTACGGGGACGGCCATCGTCCAGACCAAAGCGCAGGCGGATGACCTTCTCTTCACGAGGGGTCAGGCTCTTGAGAGCCAGATTGATCTGCTGTGCCACCATGGCGCGGTCTGCGGCCTTGCCAGGGGCTTCGGCGTTTTCGTCTGCGACGAAATCGCCCAGAGAGGAATCCTCTTCCTCACCCACGGGGCTTTCCAGACTTGCCGGCTCCTGTGCCATGCGCTGGATCTCGCGCACACGCTCCACGCTCATATCCATGGCCTTTGCCAACTCTTCCGGGGTCGGCTCGTGGCCGTTCTGGTACACCAGCTGGTTGGTGGCCTGACGCATCCGGTTGATGGTCTCCACCATGTGCACCGGAATGCGGATGGTACGGGCCTGATCCGCAATGGCACGGGTGATGGCCTGACGGATCCACCAGGTTGCATAGGTGGAGAAGCGGAAGCCGCGGTCGCAGTCGAACTTCTCGGCAGCCTTGATCAGGCCGATGTTGCCCTCCTGGATCAGATCCAGGAATGCCAGATTGTGGCCCACATGCTTTTTGGCAATGGACACCACCAGACGCAGGTTCGCTTCGCTCAGGCTGCGGCGGGCGTTCAGGCCATCGCGGCGGGTCTTGAGCAGCTCAGCGCGCTTTTCGTCGCTCAGGGGGCCGTTCTCCACAGCCTCCATAGCTTCCTCTTCGGCAGCCTTTTCCTCGGCATCCTCGCTGGGCTTCTCGTTGCCCTCCTCGTCCAGATCTTCGGTATAGCTGCGGCTGTTCTCGTCCTCTTCAAACGAGAAGCGGGCGCTGTTCTTTTTGATGTACTCCGGCCCGCCGTACTTCTGGCGGTCGGCCTGCAGGATGTGCGCCGCCTCGGCACCGGCATGGATGCGGCGGCTCAGCTCCACCTCCTGCTCCGCGCTCAGCAGCGGGATCTGGCCGATCTGCTTGAGGTAGTTCTTAACGGGGTCGTCCAGCAGTTCGTCCATGGCAGCCTTCAGGTCTGCAGGGTTCTCCTCGCTCTGCTCTTCCTCGTCCTCGCTGATGCCCATATCATCGTTGTTGTTCTCGGCATTCTCGACCTCGGCCATAATGCTGTCCACATCCAGCGTAGGCTCTGCATCCTCTTCCAGAACCTTGATGCCGCGTTCTTCCAGAAGGGTGTAGAGCGTTTCCTCATCCATTCTGCACTGTGCAGCCAGCGCCTTGGCCTCCTTGGCCGAAATGGTGCCTTCGCCTTTCGTCAACAGTTCCTTTAAAGTCATGCCCATTTTGCTCTCTCCTTCTTGCTCCGGGGATGCTCCCGCCGGGGGAAATCCTGTAATAAAGTGTTCCTGCGCATCAGATCACAAGTCCTCCGTTCACGCCGAACACCTGACCGGTGATGTAGCCCGCACCCTCGCCGGCAAGGAACACCAGCAGCTGCGCCACTTCGTCTGCGCTGCCAAGACGGCCCACAGGGGTCTCTTCGGCCAGCGCGGCCTTATCCTCGGCGGTGAATGCTGCCATCATATCGGTATCAATGACCCCGGGCGCAACACAGTTCACTGTGATGCCGCTTGGGCCTTCTTCTTTGGCCAAAGCCTTGGTCAGGCCGATCAGGCCTGCCTTTGCTGCAGAGTAATGCACCTCGCAGCTGCCGCCGGTCTGGCCCCACATGCTGCTCACGGTCAGGATGCGTCCGGCCTTGCGGCGGATCATACCCGGCAGCGCCAGCTGACACAGGTGGAACGCACCGGTCAGGTTCACGTCCAGCATATGCTGCCACTCTTCCGGGGTGATGTCGGTGAACAGCTTCTGCTGGGCGATGCCCGCATTGCTCACCAGCACATCCACACGGCCCAGTGCCTGTTCTGCGGTGCGGAACGCAAGCTCGCAGCTGGCGCGGGATGCCACATCGCACTGCACGGCGGTGATGCCGGGCAGCTGTTTTTCCAGCTCTGCAGCGGCTTTGGCATTGCTGTGGTACAGCACCGCCACGCGGTAGCCCGCCGCATAGAACGCCCGGGCCGCAGCGGCACCAATGCCGCGGTCGCCGCCGGAGATCAGCACACAGCGGCCATTGGCTGCTGTGTGCACGGTAGGTGCAGGTGTTTTCTCCGGCTCTTCCTGCACAGGCTCCGGCATTTCCGGCTGCGGCGCAGGCTGGGGCTTTTCCAGCACCATCACCCGGGTGGGTTCGTCCACCACGGGTGCTGCCGCCTTTGGCTTTGGCGGTACGGGCGGCTCCTGTGCAGCCTGTTCCGGCTGCGGCTCCTCACCCGACAGATTGAACGTCAGTTCAAATTCATCTTCGTACAAGAGTATAGTCCTCCTGTCGTGATCTCTGCACTGCAAAGGTATGCCGTGCAGGAGATGTCTGTGCGGCCCATCGCCGTCCGTTCAGCGTCCATTTCTTATCCGGTCAAAGTCCGGTGCTCGGCGCGGCAGACAGCTGCATAAGATGGGTTTCGACAAAACACCATTAAATAATATAGCACAATTTGCCGAAAAAAGAAAGTGGAAGCCGCCTACTTTTTCACGCAGCTTCCACTTTTTTACGGTTTCTTCATATTCCATGCCGGTCATACAGGCGGTTTCCACTTCGGCCGGGCCGCAAGCCGTGCCCTCAGATCCTTGAAAAACGCCTGCAGCAGCTCCTGTGCTTCCTCTGCGCGCAGCCCCTGCTCCACCACCGGGTGGTGGTTGAAGGGCATTGCAAACAGGTCGGTCACACTGCCGCAGCAGCCCGCCTTGGTGTCTGCCGCGCCGTATACCACCCGCCGGATGCGGCTGTTGATGATGGCCCCGGCGCACATGGGGCACGGCTCCAGCGTGACGAACAGCTCGCACTCCCACAGCCGCCAGCCGCCCAGCTTTTTGCAGGCGGCATCAATGGCCAGCAGCTCTGCGTGATGCAGGGCGTTTTTTTCGGTCTCGCGGGTGTTGTGGGCGGCAGCTACCACCTCGCCGTTGCGGGCCACCACGGCCCCCACCGGCACCTCGCCCAGTGCAGCCGCCTTGCGGGCTTCTTCCAGCGCAAGGCCCATCAGTTCAGAATCGGTCATAGGTTCCCCTTTATCCTGCTGCAAAAACCAGCAGATTATTCAATGTATGCAAAAGCATTCCCGGCCATACCCTGCCGGTGCGTTCACGAAGTGCGCCCAGCACAAGGCCGCAGCCAAGCGCCCACGCCATGCCCGCCGGGGTGCCGTGCTGCACCGCAAACAGTACCGCCTGCAGCGCCGCGGCCTGCCATCTGCCCAAGGGCTGCGCCAGCTGCTGGATGACCCCGCGGAACACCAGTTCCTCCACGACAGGTGCAGCGATGCAGTGGTGCACAAAACTCAGCGCCCGCACATCCCACGCCGGGGCAGGCAGAAATGCCAGCACTTTTCCTGCCAGCAGGTAGGTCAGTGCGCAGCCGAACGCAGCCAGCAGCGCCCTTGTTTTTGCCTTTTGCTCCATGGCCTGCCCTCCCTGCCGTGCGGTTCTCAGCGCCTATCTTATCATAAGCAGCGGCTTTTATGCAAGTATTTTGCGCTGGGACGAAGCAATTTTCGCTCAGGCAATTGACTTTTCCCTGTGGATTCTGGTATAATGTTTCCCGACGTTTTGTTGCAAAGCGTCGGGAAACATGACTTGAATTTGTTTTTACCGGAAATCCGGAGGTATTTTATGATCCGTATTCTCACCGATTCTGCGTCCGACATCCTGCCCGCCGAAGCCGAGCAGCTGGGCGTGACCGTGATCCCTCTGAACGTGACGCTGGAGGATGGCAGCATCCTGCGGGATGGCATCGACATGACCCCCACCGAGTACTATGCCCATCTGGCCAGCTGCCGCAAGCTGCCCACCACCAGCCAGCCCAGCCCGGAGCTGTTCGAGAAGTTCTATCTGGAAGCCGCTGCCGCCGGGGACGAAGTGCTGGGCATCTTCCTGTCCCACGAGCTGTCCGGCACATGGCAGTGCGCAAAGCTGGCCGCAGACCTCGCCAATGTAGACAACGTGCTGTTTGTGGACAGTGCCACCGTGTGTCTGGGCGAATCGCTGCTGGTGCGTCTGGCCGTGCAGCTGCGTGACGCAGGCAAGACGCTGGTGCAGATCGCCACCGATCTGGAGCACGCCAAGGAGCACCTGCATCTGGTTGCCGCAATCGACGATCTGAAGTATCTGCGCAAGGGCGGCCGTCTGCCTGCCGCTGTGGCCGTCGCGGGCGGGATGCTGGGCATCAAGCCCCTCATCACCATCAAGGACGGTAAGGTAGCCATGGCCGGTAAGGCCCGCGGCCTGCCCGGTGCCTATGTGGCCCTGTTCAAGAAGATCGAAGAGCTGGGCGGCATCAGCCCGGACTTTGCCGCTGTTGCCGGTTATTCTTCCAGCCTGCGGGAAGTGCAGCCCATCGAGAACTACTTCCGTGAAAATCTGCACATGGGCGAACCGCTGGTGCGCCAGATCGGCTGCGTCATCGGCACCCACGCAGGCCCCGGTGCATTTGGTCTGGCATTCTTTGACAAAGGGTTGGTGCTGGAATAAGCGACCACCGAAAAAAGATCATCCGAGCAAAGTCGGGCAGCCTGCGGGCTGCCCGGCTTGTTTTTTGCAGCGGGAAACGGGCGCAAGCTCCCCCAGTCAAAACCTGACGGTTTTGCCAGCTTCCTCGGAGAGGGAGCCTCTGGCGCGCCCGGCGCTCACAGCACTGCGTCCGAGATGAGCTTGCCCAGCAGCAGCACCAGCACCACCAGCATCATGGGACGGATGAAGCGCGCACCCTTTTTCAGGGCGAAATGGGACCCCAGCAGGTTGCCCAGAATGTTGCTGACGGCGCAGGGGATGCCGATGTGGAACACCACCAGACCGTTCATCAGATAGGTGAACAGGCTGGCGTAGTTGCTGGCAAGATTCAGCACCTTGCCGTTGCCGTTGGCGGTGCGCAGGTCAAAGCCCATCAGGGTGGTAAAGGCAATGATGGCAAAGGTGCCGGTGCCCGGGCCCACGATGCCGTCGTACAGGCCGATGCCCAAGCCGATGCCCAGCGCCAGCAGGATCTTTTTCAGGTTCAGGGTTCCGTCGTCCCGGTTCTGGTCCGGCAGGTCGCGCTGCCACAAAATGACCACCGCCGCCACTGGCAGGATGAGGAACATCATGGTGCGCAGCAGTTCATCGCTGAGCAGCAGCACGATATGTGCCCCCAGTGCACTGCCCGCAAAGCTGCCAATGGCTGCAAGGATGCCCACCTTCAGGTTCATTGCACCGTTTTTGAAAAAGTTGGCTGTGGCAAAAGTGGTGCCGCAGGCGGCGCTGAATTTGTTGGTAGCATAGGTGTAGTGGGGCGGCAGCCCGGCAAACAGATAGGCCGGCAGGCTGATAAGACCGCCGCCTCCGGCTGCCGAATCCACAAAGCCTGCAAAGCCCGTCATCAGAACGAGAAACGCCATCATCCATGGCGAGAGCGTGATACCCATTGTTATAATTCCTTTTATTTTTCCAATTTTGTTCTTTGGGAGAACGTGCGTCTCAGGACAGGGACAGCCGGCCCTCACAGGCCAGCACCTGATTCAGGATCATCCGCGAGACGCGGGCACCGTACACCATGGCGGGGTGTTCATTGTACTCGATGATATCGTGAAAGTCCTTGTTCATCAGCACAATGACATACTCGCCGTAGGGGGTGTGGACGATGCCGCCGTCGTTGCGGCAGGCGTTCATGCTGCCGCTCTTGCTGGCCACCCAGATCAGCTCCGGCGCGCCGGTCTCCTCGCAGTCGAGGTAATACTGCGGGAAGTCGTGGGTCAGCATGGTGTTGTAGTGCTGCTGGCGCAGAATGGCAAGCATCTCCGCGCTGGCTTCCCGGCTGACAAGCTCCCCTTTTGCAATGCGGGCGAACAGCGCCGCGTAGTCGCGCGGCGTGGTGGTGCCAAGCCGGCGGTAGCGGTCAAAGTGGAGTGGATTGTGCAGCACAGTATGCGCAAAGCCCAACTCCCGGATGCAGGCGTTAATGGTATCCAGTCCCAGATAGTCAATAATCATATTGGTGGCAATGTTGTCCGAGCAAATGATCATCATGGTGGCGGTGTCCTTCACCTTGAGCTTTGCGCCCACGCCCAGCGCGCGCAGCATACCGCTGCCGTCCACGAACTGGCTCTGCTCATAGGTGATCTCTTCGGCAAGGTCTGCTTTGCCGCGCTGCGCCTGCAAATACAATGCAGCGAGAATAAACGCCTTGATGGTGGATGCCGTCTCAAATTCTTCGTCCGCGCCCACCTCCACGGTATGGCCCTGCAGGTCGTCCACGAACACGCTCATTTTGCCCTGATAGCAGTACAGCTCCGCAGCAATGCGCTTTTCCAGCGTCATGTTTTTATCCATATCGGCATATTCTCCGTTGTTATTACAGGTTTTCCTCAAAAAAGCGCATGGCATTGCGGTAGTAGATACCTTCCACCTCGTCCTCAGTAAAGCCCTCTTTGCGCAGGGCATCCGCCAGCAGCGGCAGGAAGGCAGCATTTTCCAGCTGGTGGGGGCCATCGATGCCATCAAAATCGCTGCCAAGGGCAATCATCTGCGCACCGCCCACCTGTTTGTAGTGGCCCGCATGCTTCGCGATCAGCTCCACCGTGCTGCGGCAGTTTTCCGGGTGGGTGGGGTCGGTGTCCAGAAAGGGCGCATAGTAGTTCAGGCCCGCAATGCCGCCGCGCTCCGAAAGGGCGCGGATCATCTCATCGGTCAGGTTGCGGGTGTGGGGTGCCAGTGCGCGGCAGTTGGAGTGGCTGGCCGCAAAAGGCCGGGTACCGTGCTCCACGATATCCCAGAAGCCCTTGTCCGAAAGGTGGCTCACATCCACGATCATGTGCATCCGTTCCATCTCGGCCAGAAATTCAAAGCCCTTCCCGGTCAGGCCCTTTTCGGTCTGGGGCACCAGCACCCCGCCGGGGTTCCGCTGCGGGCTTGCCAGCTCGTTTTCGTGGTTCCATGTCAGGGTCATCATGCGCACGCCCATCTCATACATCCGGCGCAGCACCCCCACGCTGCCCTTGCAGCAGGCACCTTCCTCGATGGTGAGCATCCCGCTGATCTTTCCCGCCGCAGCATTCCGGCGGATGTCCGCCGCCGTGTACACCGGAGCAATTTTTTCCGGGTATGCCGCCATGATGCGCTTGAACTGGTCGATCTCTTCCAGCGCTGTCACCAGCGGGTCCGCTCCGGGCGTCTTATCACCCAGATTGACGAATGCTGCAAAGCACTGCAGCAGATAGTCGCCTTTTTGTAATTTTTCAAGGTCGATATGCAGATCGTTCTGCGCGAAGCTCTTGGGCCGGCCCGCATGTTCGGCTTTGCGCAGCTCGCTGAGGGTATCGCAGTGCAGATCCCAGACTTTCATGATGTTTTCTCCTCTTTATTCCTCTTGCAGCAGCTGCAGCAATTCCTCTGGTTTCATGGACAGGATCGCTCCGTCTGCCGAGCCGGTGACCGTCTCGGCAAGGTCCTGCTTTGCCTGCTGCAGCTCCACGATCTTTTCTTCAATGGTGTCCTGCGCAATGAGCTTGTACACCTGCACCGGATTGCGCTGGCCGATGCGGTAGGCGCGGTCGGTGGCCTGATTCTGCGCAGCCACGTTCCACCATGGGTCGTAGTGGATGACGATATCTGCCGCCGTCAGGTTCAGGCCGGTGCCGCCCGCCCGCAGCGAGATGAGGAACACGTCCGCTTCGCCGTTGTTGAACCGGCGCACAAGCTCTGCACGCACCGGCTTTGGGGTGGAGCCCTGCAGGGTAAAGTGGCTCACGCCCGCTTCGTCCAGCCGTTTTGCCAGCAGTTCCAGCATGGAGGTGAACTGGCTGAACAGCAGGATGCGGTGTCCGCCCTCCACAGCAGCCGTCACCAGCTCCATGCAGGCGTCCAGCTTGGCACTGCCGCCGTCCCAGTTGTCTGCCACAAGGCGCGGGTCGCAGCAGATCTCCCGCAGGCGCATGAGCACTGCGAACACCGCCATTTTATCCTCCGGCTTTGCAGCGCGCAGCTTTTCCCGCGCGTCCACCACAGCGGCAAGGTAGAGCTTGCGTTGCTGCTCGTCCAGCTCGATACGGTGGAGATTCTCGGTCTTGGGGGGCAGCTCTTTGAGCACCTCGGACTTCATGCGCCGCAGGATGAACGGCCCGGTGAGCTGGTTCAAACGGCGCAGTGCGTCTTTGTCGTCCTCCTGCACGATAGGCTTTTCAAACCGGGCGCAGAAGGTCTTGTAGGGCGGCAGATACCCCGGCATCAGGAAGGAGAAGATGCTCCACAATTCGCCCAAGCGGTTCTCCACCGGGGTGCCGGTAAGGGCAAACCGCACTTTGCTGTTCACCCCGCACACCGCCTTGTACTTTTGGGTAGTGTGGTTCTTGATGGCCTGCGCTTCGTCCAGAATGCAGGCGTAGAATTGCTGCCCGCTGTAAAGCTCCTCGTCCCGGCGCATCAGGTCATAGCTGGTCACCACAAGGTCGGCTTCCGCCCACTGCTTTGCCAGCTCTGCCCGGTGAGCAGCGTCGCCGTCCACCGCCACGCAGGAAAGCTGCGGCGTGAACTTCTGGCATTCCTCCTGCCAGTTGAGCACCAGCGATGCCGGGCAGACGATGAGGCTGGGCAGGCGCTGGCCGCTTTCCTTCATGGCCAGCAGGTAGCTGAGCACCTGCACGGTCTTGCCAAGGCCCATATCGTCGGCCAGAATGCCGCCCATGCCGTAGCCGTCCAGCGTGCGCAGCCAGCGGTAGCCATCCCGCTGGTACTTGCGCAGCACATTGTGCAGGCTTTCCGGCGGAGTATACTCGCTGTCCTTCACGGCGTGAAAGCTGCGGCTGATGCGGCGGAACGCATCGTCGCGGTTGAAACGCAGGCCGTTCTGGCCCGAGAGCGCCCAGTCGAGACTGGGTGCACGGTAGAGCGGCAGCTCGGCGTGGCCGCTCTTGAGCTTGGCCCCGGAAAGTTCCAGTGTATCGTTCAGTTCGTCCAGCCCTTCCAGACTGTCGTCCAGCCGCAGCAGACGGCCGTCCCGCAGGCGGTGGTAGCGCTTTTTCTGGTGCAGGGAGCGCAGCAGGTCTTTCAGCTCTGCCACCGGGAACTCGCCGGTATCCACTTCCAGATCCAGCACACTGCCGTGCACCGAAACGCCCACCGTGATGCGGGGCGGCGCGGCCTGCAGGCTGCGGAAGGCATCCGTCAGGTATACTTCCCCCTCGGCCAGCAGGGCCGGCACGCCCTCCTCCAACATGCGGTAGATCTCGTCCTCGTCAGCGGTGCCGTACACTTCCTCTCTGCCGCCCACACCGGGCTGCAGATAAGAGGCCAGCAGCCGCTTTGCCCGGCTCTCGGCGCGCACATCCCGCAAAAGCCCTGCCGGAGACGGCACGAACGGCGTGACCTTATCCTCCCCGTACAAAAACTCCGCGTGTGCTTCGATGCGGAAGCTGTCCGGTGCGTCCAGATAGAACTGCACCACCGGTTCCAGCGGGATCTGGTTCAGCAGCAGACGTTCCGGGTCCACGATGTTCAGCTTGCTGCCCAGCTCCGGCAGCACATAGCTGCAAAAGGCCGTGGCATCTGCGCTGGTAAAGAACAGGCTTTTGCCGCCCAGCGCCTGCAATGCGGGCAGGATGCGGGTGCACCCGGGCCGCTGCAGCCGCCAGAGCGTATCCTCGCTGAACAGGTAATCATAGTCAAGGCCCTGCACAGCGGAAAGTGCGGGTTCGCCTTCCACCTGCACACCGCCGCGGCGGCGCTCCACGGTCATGGTAATGACGGGCAGACCTTCCCGCAGCTCGTACCCGCCCAAAAAACCGCTATGTTCGTACAGCTGCACAAGGTCATCAAAGATCTCGCCGGTCAGGATCATGCCTCCCGCCGGGCCTTGTTCGGCCCCGCCGTACACCCGCACGGCGGCTTTGTCCATGCTCTGCCTTGCGTTCACCTGACGGCGCAGCAGCTGCAAAAGCGCACGGGACTCTTCATCAAAGGCATCCCACCGGTGCACAAAAGCCAGTGCCTTGCCGTAGCTGACGCTTTTGCCCATCTCGACGGCTTCCATCAGGTTCGGGATGCTTTTTACCACATACTGCCGCCCGCCGTCCGAGATGCGCAGCCGCAGCCATGGCTGTGCGCCGGGCACGAGGGTCAGCTCCGGTTCCAGATGGGCAAAGCCGGTGCGCTGGGCGGTCTCGTCCACACCAAGGTTTTCAAGGGCTGCTTCCTTGTAGGTATCCAGCAGCCTGCGGGCCTCGTGATCCGACTCCGGCGTTTCGCCGTGCCACTTTTTGCCAAACAGCATTTCCAGCCCGGAGGCATAGCTGTCCCGCCGGGCCGGTTCCGGGGCAAGGCCCGCCGCGCCGCGCACAACACCGGGAATCGCATCCGGCTTTGCCGCCGGTGCAGGGGCATTCTTTTCGGCATCGTCCAGCAGCAATGCACCGATATGCTTGCAGTAGGTGCCCTCGCCGTTCTGGTTATACGGGCAGCTGCAGGACGCACTGACAAAGCTGCCGTTCTCCCGCAGCCATGCCTGCGTATAGTAATAGCTGCCGCCGCTGCCCTGTACCATGGCCGAAATATGCCGCACGCCATCGGCGTTCACGGTGCAGGTGCTCTGCTGGATGCGCTTGCGGTATTTCTTGGCCCGCTCAAAAATGTTATCGCCCAAAAGCGTGCGGATCTCGTCTGCATCCATGGCTGTTTCCTCCCGGTTTGGCTGTAAAACCTTCTTATCTTATAAGAATACCGCACCCGCACCCCGGATGCAAGAGGGATCTGCCGCCCAATTTCCATACAAAAAAATCCCGCTCCTTTTCAGGAACGGGATCATTTTACGATCTTGGAATGCTGCGGGGATCACTTGACAGTCTTGCCAAGCTCAGCATCCGTCTCAATGGCGCGCTCACGGATCTTTTCCAGCGTCTGCTCACTGAGGATATGCTCTGCCTTGCAGGCATCTTCGGCGGCGGTCTTTTCGTCCACGCCCAGCTGCATAAAGAAGTGGGTCAGCAGACGGTAACGGCTATAGATGCGCTCTGCGATCTCGCGGCCCGGTGCCAGCAGGGTCAGGTTGCCCTCGCCGTCCACCGCGATATAGCCGTTCTCGCGCAGCTTCTTCATGGCAATGCTGACGCTGGCCTTGGTGAAGCCCAGCTCATTGACAACGTCAATGGAGCGCACTTTACCCATACGCTGACTCAGCATCAGGATCGTTTCAAGATAATCTTCTGCGGATTGGTGGATCTGCATGGTATGTTTGCCTCCTGTCTGTGCCGGGATGCAAAGCACCACGGTTTCATATAGTACAAGATATCACACTTTTTGCCGATGTGCAAGCAATTCGCGGAAGTTTGTTAAAACAAACTAAATTTATCCTGCGCAAATCTGCTGTTTTGCCGGTTTTTAGTCGGCCGCGTTTTGTGCAAAGGCGATAAATTATTTTGCTTCCAGATATGCCGCCGGGCCGGACTGGTACAGGTCGCCGCCGTGGGCATCCAGGATCACCGTCAGCGGCATATCCTTCACAATCAGGCGGCGCACGGCTTCACAGCCAAGGTCCGGCCACGCGATCACTTCCAGCGTCTGCACGCTTTTTGCCATCAGCGCACCGGCCCCGCCAAGCGCTGCCAGATACACAGCCCCGTTGCGCACCACAGCCGCCTTTACGGCATCGTCCCGCTTGCCCTTGCCGATCATGATCTTGTTGCCAAGGTCCAGCAGACGGGGGCTCATGGCGTCCATACGGCCGCTGGTGGTGGGTCCCGCCGAGCCGATCACCTGGCCCGGGCGTTCCGGCGTGGGGCCAACGTAGTAGATGGCGCTGCCGGTCAGATCAAAGGGCAGCGGTTCGCCTTTTTCCAGTGCTTCGGTCATCCGCCTGTGGGCCTGATCGCGGGCGGTGTACACCACACCGGAAAGCAGCACGGTGTCGCCCGCCTTGAGCGGGGCAAGATCCTCGGCCGTGCAGGGAGTCGTCAGTCTGTATTCCATCTTTGCCCCTCCTTACAGTTCCGCGCTTGCACGGCGGGTCACATGGCAGGAAACATTCACCGCCGCAGGCAGGCCCGCCACATGGGTAGGCATCTGCTCAATGGCAAGGCCCAGACAGGTGGTCCTGCCGCCAAAGCCCTGCGGGCCGATGCCCAGCTCGTTGATGGCGGCAAGCAGCTCCTGCTCCAGCTGTGCGTAATAGGGGTCTGGGTTTGGCACATCCAGCGGACGCAGCAGGGCCTTCTTCGCCAGATACGCCACCTTGTCAAAGCTGCCGCCCACGCCGATGCCCAGCACGATGGGCGGGCAGGGGTTGGAGCCTGCCAGCTTCACCGTGTCCAGCACGAACTTTTTGAAGCCCTCCACGCCATCGGCGGGCTTGAGCATTTTGATCTGGCTCATGTTCTCGCTGCCAAAGCCCTTGGGTGCCACCGTGATGCGGCAGCCCTCGCCGTCCACCAGATGCACTGTGATGGCCGCCGGGGTGTTGTCGCCGGTATTGCCCCGGCGCAAAGGGTCTGCCACGATGCTCTTGCGCAGGTAGCCGTCGGTGTAACCCCGGCGCACGCCCTCATGGATGGCAGCTTCAAAGCTGCCGTCGATGTGCACATCGGTGCCAAGCTCCACAAACACGCAGGCCATGCCGGTATCCTGACAGATGGGCAGGTTTTCTTCTTTTGCGGCGGAAAGGTTCGACCACAAAAGGTCGAGAGTGCTCTTTGCCAGCGGCCACGGCTCTTCCTGCCGGGCCTTGTCCAGCGCCGCCTGCACGTCCTGCGGCAGGCGGGTGTTGGCTTCGATGCACAGCCGTGCAACGGTATCCGTGATCTCCTGTGCGGAAATGGTTCTCATAAACGCTTCCTCCGCTTACAGACGGGCAACGCCGGTCTCGCGGGCAGCCTTTGCCACGGCATTTGCCACAGCCTCGGCCACGCGGGGGTCGAACGCGCCGGGGATGATGTTCTCCTCGCTGCGGTCGGCATCGGTGATGAGGTCGGCGATGGCGTAGGCTGCAGCCAGCTTCATCTCATTGTTGATGTCACGGGCGCGCACACTCAGTGCGCCCTTGAACAGGCCGGGGAAGCACAGCACGTTGTTCACCTGATTGGGGAAGTCGCTGCGGCCGGTGGCCATCACCCGCACGCCGCCGGCCTTGGCCTCGTCCGGCATGATCTCCGGGGTGGGGTTGGCCATGGCAAAAACGATGGCATCCTTGTTCATGGTCTTGCACAGCTCAGTGGTCAGGATGCCGGGCTTGGAAACGCCGATGAACACGTCGGCACCTTCCAGTGCTTCCTTCAGGCCGCCCTTGACCTGACGGGGATTGGTCACCTCACCCAGCCAGTTCTTGTGGGCTTCGGCGCTGTTGCAGCCCTTGTACAGGGTGCCGAACTGGTCCACTGCAATGATGTCCTTTGCACCGGCGGTCATGAGCATCTTGATGATGGCAGTACCGGCAGCACCGGGGCCGTTCAGCACGATGTGCACATCTTCCATCTTCTTGCCCACCACACGCAGGGCGTTGATGAGGGCAGCAGTGACCACGATCGCGGTGCCGTGCTGGTCATCGTGGAACACCGGGATGTCCAGCTCACGCTCCAGCGTTTCTTCGATCTCAAAGCACTCGGGGCTCTTGATATCCTCCAGATTGATGCCGCCAAAGGTGGGCGCAATGGCCTTGCAGGCAGCAATGACGCTGGCAGCGTCGTGGGCGTCGATGCAGATGGGGAAGGCATCCACGCCGCCGAACTCCTTGAACAGCACCGCCTTGCCCTCCATGACCGGCAGACCGGCTTCTGGGCCGATATCGCCCAAGCCCAGCACGGCGGTTCCGTTGGAAACGACAGCCACCATGTTGCCCTTGAAGGTGTACTTATACACGTCGTCGGGGTTTTCCTTGATCTTGCGGCAGGGTTCGGCCACACCGGGAGTGTAGGCGGTGGACAGGTCATCGCGGGTGGCGACCTCCACCTTGCTTACGATGCCCACCTTGCCCTTGTGGGTCTCGTGCATTTCCAGAGCAGCTTTATTGTAATCCATTTGAATTTCCTCCAATATCTTACCGTCCTCGCCCTCTCCATTGCACAGCGATGACGGAAGGAGGAACTCCTCCAGTCTCGCATACGCTCGACAACCCCCTCAGGGAGGGGCCTTATATTCCCGGGAAGGCTCACTTATTTTTATTGTAACAGAACCGCCCGCCCATTTCCACCGGTTTTGGTCACTTTTGCGCCTGTAGACGGGCAAAAGTGATACAAACCCGCCGCAGGATTTGTGGAAATTTTGCAAAGAACTTTCCTTTTGCCGTCAGAACGTATATAATAAATGGGTATCTGTTCTGCCTGTACCGGTCTTTTGCTGTGCATCAGGCCGATTTTTATGGAGGTATTTCTTTTGAAAAACAACACCAAAAAACTCCTGTGCATCCTGCTGGCCATCGCCGCAGTGGTGTGCGTCATTTTTGCCTGTTTCATGCTGACAAAGCACAAGCAGACCGACAGCGCTTCTTCAGCTGCCGCATCCGTCTCGCAGTTTGGCTCTGTTGCCGACTTCGACTACGAGGCCTTTGATTACAGCGATGGTCTGGACGAAAACGGCTATTGGAGCGGCATCAAAGCGCTGGACTATGTGACCCTGCCGGAGGACTTCGGCTCCATTGCCCTGAAGGAGAACGACCTGACCCCCACCGAAGATGAACTGCAGCAGCAGGTGGACAACCTGCTGAACCAGTACACCTCTTCCCAGCCCGTTACCGGCCGTTCCGCCCAGAGCGGAGATGTTGCCAACATTGATTACACCGGCACCGTGGACGGCGTGGCCTTTACCGGCGGCACTGCCACCGGCTACGACCTGACCCTTGGCAGCGGTTCCTTCATCGATGGCTTTGAGGACCAGATCATCGGGCACAATGTGGGCGATACCTTTGATGTGACCGTCACCTTCCCGGACGGCTACGGCGATTCCACCGATGCCGAGGGCAACACGATCACCCTCAGCGGCAAGGAAGCCGTGTTCAGCGTGACCCTGAACTCCATTTCCGAAAGCGTGACCCCTGAGCTGACCGACGAGTGGGTGGACTCCAACTTTGGCACCAGCGATGATCTGCACACCGCCGACCAGTTGCGCAGCCACCTTAACGATGCGCTGTATGCCACCAACTACGAGAACGCCATCGTGGACTACCTGATGTCGAACTCCACCTTCAAGGAGCTGCCCAGCGAGATCACCAGCTATTACATCCGCATGTTCCTGAACTACTACAACCAGTACGCCACCGCCTACGGCATGGATCTGAATGCTTTTGCCCAGACGCAGGGCTACACCGATGCCGATGCCATGCTGGCCGCATCCGACGCTTACTTTGAGCATCTGGCAAAGCAGGACCTGATCCTTCAGGCCGTGGCCGAGACCAAGAGCCTTGCTCCCACGCAGGAAGAGCTGGACGATGCCGAGAGCACCTATGCCGACACCTACGGTGAGAACCGTGCGCACCTGAACGCCCTGCAGTCCTGTGTGCTGGACTGGCTGGAAGAGAATTCCACCGTAGCGTAAAAACACAAGAACCATTTAGAATGCCCTCCGCTTTGCTCTGGGCATAAATAGCGGAAATACTATTTTTTTTAGCAATACCGGACAGACTGCGGTCTGTCCGGTATTGCATTTTTCACAGAAGGGGCCGCAAAGAAAAACAGCATCTGAAAGCTCCGGCCCTTCCTGTGAAAAAGCAGCTCCGAAAAGCCCGCAGGCTTTTCGGAGCTGCAAATTAAAGATAAATTATCCTCTGAATATGCCCAGAGCGAAGCGGAGGGCATTTCAGATCGTCAGGCTTTTTCTTTCTTCCCGCCGTTCAGCTTCCAGAGCAGCCAAGCATAGAAGTAATTCATCAGCAGGATGGCGATGCACCACAGCACCGACGCCTGCACGCTCTGGTCATACACCTTCATGAAGGGATATGGCCCATCTACCACGCGCTGGATGTTCAGCCACAAAATGATGCCGCCGTACAGCGCCGTGGGCAGCAGCGCCCACTTGACCGTACTGTGGGGCAGGTGCGGTGAGCGCTCCAGCAGCACAAAGGAGAAGATGGCCGCCAGCGGGTTGAGCAGGTGATGGTACAACATGGAGCTGGTGCACAGCATGATGTACCAGCCGTTGCCGTCCTCATACATGGGACCCAGCACGAACACCACCGTGAGAAAGGTCATGGTCAGGCAGCAGGTGGCAATGTACTTGAGGGTGTGCAGCCAGTGCGGCAGTTCCCTGCCGGTAAAGATGCATACCAGCTGGCCCACCGCCACCATGGCGCAGATGCAGGCCGAAAGGATGTTGGAATCCTCGGTGTAAAAAATGAACATCTGCTCTTTGCCCCAATCCCAGCTCATGGGCAGGGCAATGGGCTCTGCCCAGACGATGAACAGGTTCAGTGCGATGGAGAGCAGGCGGCGCGCCGTATCAGCAAATTTTTTCATGGAAAGCCTTTCCGTCTTGTAATATTTCCTCGAAAATTTGAAAAAGGGCAGGTCTCCCTGCCCTTTTTCAAAAAACGCTTTATTTTGCGGTGTTGATGAAGCTGCGGTTGTCCCACAGGTACTTGATGCCGGAAATGGCCGTCACGGCAGCCACCAGCCAGCACAGCACCACCGAGACTCCCACAACCATGACCGTGGCATCCCAGGACACATTCGCCGCAATCGCCATGCCAAAGAAGTAGAAGATGATGCTCAGCATCTGCAGCACGGTCTTCACCTTGCCCCACATATTGGCGGCGATCACCTTGCCGTCCTTGGCACCGGCTGCCACCATGCGCAGGCCGGACACCGCAAACTCGCGGGCCAGAATGATGCACAGCACCACCGGGCTGCATACGCCGTCCCGCATCATGTAAATGAAGGCCACCGTGGTGAGCAGTTTGTCGGCCAGCGGGTCGGCAAACTTGCCGAAGTCCGTTACCATGTTCCACTTGCGGGCCAGATGGCCGTCCAGAAAATCAGTAAAGCTGGCGGCAGCAAAGACAATGCCTGCGATCAGGTAATACGTCGGCTGGAAGGAGCCATCCGCGATGCCGCTCAGGCTGGTGAGGGACACAAAGACCATGAACACCGGCACCAGCAGGATGCGGGTCAAAGTGAGTTTATTGGGCAGATTCATACAGATTCCTCCAATTTGTTATTTTGCAACAGTACCATACAGATCGTAAAGGTCGCTGTCGTCCACCAGAACATCGTAGAACTGGCCGGGGTACAGCGGTTCCTCGCTGGAAACGCACACATTGCCGTCCACCTCAGGAGCATCGCCGGTGGTGCGGCACAGGTACAGACCGCTCTCCTCATCGATGCCGTCGCAAAGCACATGCACGGTCTGGCCCACCTTTTCGGCCTGCTTTTGGGCCATGATGCCGGTCTGGATCTGCATCACCAGTTCGGCGCGCTTGTCCTTGACTTCCTGCTCGATCTGGCCGTCCATTTTGGCAGCAACAGTGTTCTCCTCGGCAGAGTAGGCAAAGCAGCCCAGACGATCAAATTTTACTTCCTTGACAAAATTGCACAGATCCTCGAACTGCTCCTCGGTCTCGCCGGGGAAGCCTGCGATCAGAGTGGTGCGCAGGGTGATGCCGGGGATCTCGCGGCGCAGCTTGCCGATCACCTCCAGCAGCTCGGCGCGGTTGGAGCGGCGGTTCATATTCTTGAGGATGGTGTCATTGCAGTGCTGGATGGGCAGATCGAGGTAGGGCACCACCTTCTCATTGCGCTTCATGGCGGCAATGAACTCATCCGTGATGCGCTCCGGGTAAGCGTACATAATGCGGATCCACTCGAGGCCCGGCACCTTGTTCAGCTTATCCAGCAGCTCGCAGATGCTGCCGGGTTTGCCCCAGTCCTCGCCGTAAGCGGTGGGGTCCTGTGCGACCACGATCAGCTCTTTCACGCCCTCACCGGCCAGCCAGCGGGCTTCGGCCACGCAGTCGGCCATATCGCGGCTGTGCAGCGGGCCGCGGATGCCGGGGATGGCGCAGTAGTGGCAGCGGTTGTTGCAGCCTTCAGCGATCTTTAAGTACGCATAGTGGGCAGGCGTGCCGATGACACGCTTGCCGCCCAGCGGAAAGTCCTTTTTGGCACCGTAGCTTTCCAGATGGTCCTCACCATGGAACAGGCGGGCCACGATGGTGTCGATGGCCTTGTTGGAGGCACAGCCCACCACCGCGTCCACCTCGGGGATCTCTTCCTCGATCTGGCTGCGGTAGCGCTCGGCAAGACAGCCGGTGACGATGACCTTCAGCTCCGGGTTCTGCTGCTTGTAGGAGCAGGCTTCCAGAATGTTTTCAATGGCTTCGGTCTTGGCGCTCTCGATGAAGCCGCAGGTGTTCACAAGGATCACATCTGCTTCGGCCAGATCGGCCACGGTCTCGTGGCCGGCAGACAGCAGGATGTGCACCATCACATCCAGATCGACCTGATTCTTGGGGCAGCCAAGGGAAATACACGCAATTTTCATAGGGGATGATACTCTCTTTCTCTTTTGAGGGGTGCTTTTTATTCTTCTTCCGCTCTTTTTATCGCTTCTTTTATGACCGAATACGCAAAGCCGCGGCGCTGCAGGGCGGCCACCACAAGGTCGCGGCGGCCATCGGCCAGCTTTTTCATGTAGCGGCTGCGCACCAGAGCGGCGGCAGCTTCCAACTCCGGGCTTTCGCCGTCTGTGTCCGGGGCATAGACGCTTTCCAGCGCCTGCTCGATCTGCGCGCCGGAAAGGCCCTTCTGCCGCAGGTTCTGGGCCGCCGCACGGCGGCTCTTGCGGGCGGCAAGCAGGCTGTGTGCCCGGGCTTCGGCATAGCGGTCATCGTTTACGTAATCCAGCTCCACCATCTCAGCCACAGCAGCCGCTGCAGCCTGCTCGGTAAAGCCATAGCACAGCCGTTCATACAGCTGTGCCGAGGACATCTCGCGCGAGGCCAGCGCATCCAGTGCGCGGGCGCGGGCCTTGGCCGGGTCGGCGCACTTTTCTTCTTCCGGCTTCGGGCGGCGGCGTTTATAAAAGGACATTTAGTCCTCCACCATGATATCCAGTTCGCTCTCGCTGCTGCGGGCAGGAGCCTTGACCACCGGCTCCTTGGCATCTGCAGCCTTGGCGGGTTCTTCGGCCTTGGTCGCAGCGCCCTTGCCTGCCGGGCGGCGGGATGCGTACAGCTTATCGGCATTGGCGCGGATCTGGCCCTCGATGTCGTTTGCGATCTCGGGATTGTCCTTCAGGAACTGCTTTGCGTTGTCGCGGCCCTGACCCAGACGGATATCGCCATAGTTGAACCATGCGCCGCTCTTCTGCACGATGCCCAGCTTCACGCCCACATCAATGAGTTCGCTCATCTTGGAAATGCCCTCGCCGAACATGATATCGAACTCTGCCTCACGGAACGGAGGTGCCACCTTATTCTTGACGATCTTGGCGCGGGTGTGGTTGCCGATGAACTGGCCGGAAGAGTCCTTCAGGCCCTCCACGCGGCGGATGTCGATGCGCACCGAGGCGTAATATTTCAGGGCGCGGCCGCCGGTGGTGACCTCCGGGTTGCCGTACATCACGCCCACTTTTTCACGCAGCTGGTTGATGAAGACGCAGACCGTGTTGGTCTTGCCGATGACCGAAGTCAGCTTGCGCATGGCCTGACTCATCAGGCGGGCCTGCAGGCCCACATGGCTGTCGCCCATTTCGCCCTCGATCTCAGCCCTCGGCACCATGGCGGCAACCGAGTCCACCACGATGGCATCGATGGCACCGGAGCGCACCAGTGCTTCGCAGATTTCCATGGCCTGCTCGCCGGTGTCCGGCTGGCTGACCAGCAGATTGTTGATGTCCACGCCCAGCGCTTCGGCATAGGTGGGGTCCAGTGCGTGCTCCACGTCAATGAAGGCCACTTCGCCGCCCTGCTTCTGGGCTTCGGCCAGAATGTGCAGAGCCAGCGTGGTCTTACCACTGGATTCCGGGCCGTACACCTCAATGATGCGGCCGCGGGGCACACCGCCCACGCCCAGAGCCAGATCCAGACCCAGACTGCCGGTGGAAATGGCATCCACCTGCATGGAGGCGTTATCACCCAGCTTCATCACGGCACCCTTGCCGAACTGCTTTTCGATCTGGGCCAGCGCAGTGGCCAGCGCATCCTTTTTGGCCTCCGGCTCGGTCTTTTTGGTCGCCGGGGCAACGGTGTTGTTGTTCTGATTTTTTGCCATAGCGTGCTGCTCCTTTTCTTCCTGCTGCCCGCCGTGCGCGGGCTGTCCGTATACTTTCCAGTATAGTATACCACAAAATCAAAATATTACAACAAGAAGTTGTTTCTATTTTCACTTTTATTTTTCGGGTCTGTGGGCGATCATGCACCGGTCATTGCCGCCAAAATCCTTGCGGCACTCAATATCTGCCCAGCCGTTTGCAGCCAGCAGTGCCGCCACAGCCTGCCGCTGCTGCCAGCCGATCTCCAGCACCAGCGCTCCGCCGGGCCGCAGTGCATTCTGGTAATGCTCTGCAAGGGCACGGTAAAACACAAGGCCGTCCTTTCCTGCTTCCAGCGCCATGGCCGGTTCCTGTGCCACCTCGGGCTGCAGGTGCCGCATTTCCTCGGCGGTGAGGTAGGGCGGGTTGGATACGATCAGATCAAGCTGCCCTTCCGGCAGGCCCTGCCAGTATGTGAACAGGTCGCCCTCCACCGGCTGCACCGCATAGGCTGGCTTTGCCTTTGCGCGCAGAGCGTTCAGCGCCGGCCCCCAGTCAAAGGCCGGGGCATCTGCCTGCTCAAACGCGGTAGGCTCCAGCAAGTCCTCCGTCTGCCCGCCCTGCCCTTTCAGGGCGCAGCGGCAGTTCTTTTCCAGATAAACAAAAGCTTCCGGGCTTTTTTCCACGCAGGTCACCTGCGCCGCCGGGCAGAAGCGCTTGACGCCCAGCCCCAGACAGCCGGTCCCCGCGCAGAGATCCAGCACCCGGGGCGCTGCAATGCCCGTCAGGGTATTGGCAGCCGCTTCCGCTACCACCTCAGTGTCTGCCCGGGGGCAGAGCACCCCGGGGCCAACGGCAAGGTCAAAATCCAGAAAGCTCCAGATCCCGCACAGGTATTGCAGCGGTTCCCGCTGCTCACGGCGCGTGCAGAGGGCTTCCAGCTTTTCCGCTTCCTCCGTGGTCAGCACCCGGTCGGAAAGGCGGGCATCCCGCCCGGCTGCCACGCGGAACAGCTCCCGTGCATCGTAATCGGCATCCGGACACCCTGCAGCGGAAAGCCGGGCTTCCACGGCCCGCACCGCTTCGCGCGGGGTCAAACCAGCAATTACCATCTGCCATCCTCCGGGTCCTCGGGCAGCACAGGGGTCACAGCGGCAATAGCCACCTCGATCATGCTGTCGTCCGGTTCAAACACGGTCAGGTGCTGCACCCAGATGCCGGGCTGGCGGATGATGCGGGTGGCAATGTTATCGGACCGGCCGCACCACTTGAGCAGCTCATAGCTGATGCCCATGACCAGCGGCAGAAGCAGCAGCTTGAACAGCACCCGCAGGCCGATGCTGCCCCACGGCAGCACGCTGTAGAGGAACACGCTGACGATGACCACCAGAATGAGGAAGCTGGTGCCGCAGCGCGGATGGAACCGAGTGTACTTGCGCACATTCTCCACGGTCAGCTCATCACCGGCCTCATAGCAGGCAATGGTCTTGTGCTCGGCACCGTGGTACTCAAACACGCGGTGGATCTCCTTCATCTTGGAGATGGCCACCATATAGGTGAGGAAGATGCCAACTTTCAGCACCGCTTCCAGCACCACCTTGGCCCAGCGGCCCAATGTTACAAAGTGGTTCACGCCGCCCACGATGAGGGTGGGCAGCACGGTGAACAGCAAAATCGCCAGCAGTCCGCCCAGTACGGCGGCACAGGCCAGCAGTGCGTCCTCTGCCTTTTTGCCCAAGTGGTCGCCCACCCATTTTTCAAAGGCAGTCTCTTCCTCTTCGGGGTCGTAGTCGTCACCCATGCTCACCTGAGCCGAGTACATCATGTAGCGGTAGCCCACGATCAGGCTTTCGATCATGGAGATGGCACCGCGCACCAGCGGGATCTTTGTCCAGATGCCGTGGTTCTTCACAGGGTCGATCTTGGTCTCAATGGTGCCGTCCGGCTTGCGCACGGCGCAGCAGATGAGCTTCGGGCCGCGCATCATGATGCCTTCCATCAGCGCCTGCCCGCCGACGCTGGTCTTAAAACGTTCCTTTTTGGGTTGATTCATTGGGTTCTCCTATCGGATCATATTTTTCCCGGTTATTTTACCACAGAATTGTGACAAAATCTTCACGCCTTATGGTACAGCGGCAAGCCCAGTGTGACCACTGTGCCGCGGCCCAGCGTGCTCTTGATGTCCATGGTGCCGTCCAGTGCAGTCATGATGGAATCCACCAGCGCAAGGCCGATGCCGCTGCCCCGCACCGAATTGCTGCCCTTGTAGAACTTGGTCTTGACATTCTCAAGGTCTTCCGGCGGGATGCCGCGGCCCTGATCGATGATCTCCGCAAAAGCCTTGTATTCGCCCGCCCACAGCTTGACCGTGATGCGCCCGCCGGGGGCCGAGTACTTGATGGCGTTGTCCATGATGTTGATGAACACCTGCCGCAGACGGTCCGGGTCGGCATAGACCGGGATCATCTCCTCCGGCTCGGTGTAGCTGAGCACAAGGCCCTCGCGCTGGATGCGTGCTTCACAGAACAGCACCGCATCGGTCAGCTCTGCCACAAGGTCCAGCGGGCGGCAGTCCATACGGATGCGGCCGTTCTGCAGACGGCTGAAATCCAGCAGCTCTTCCACCATGTTGTACAGGCGGCCCGTCTCATTGTTGATGATCTCAAGGCCCTTGCGGTAGTTCTCGTCTGCCGGGTCGTCCAGTGTGCGCAGGGTCTCCACCCAGCCCCGGATGGAGGTGAGCGGCGTGCGCAGCTCGTGAGAGACGGAACTGATGAACTCGTTCTTCATCTTCTCGGTCTCTTCCAGCCCTTCGGCCATCTGGTTGATGGTGCCGCGCAGGCGGTCCACCTCGTCGTGCTCGTTGCCGGTGACCGGCAGGCGCACATCCAGCTCACCCCGGGCGATGCTGGCTGCGGTGCGCTCCACCTGTCCCAGCGGCACCACGATGCTGCGGATGAAGTACAGGCCGGACATCACGGTGAAAGCAAGGATCACCGCCGCGATCACAACACTTACCGCGATGGCGTTCTTGATCTGCGCTCCCACAAGGGTCAGACTGGTGACAAGACGCATCGCCGCCACATCCTCGGCGGCATAGGGCACCAGATAACAGGCCGCCATCACCAGCTCACCGGACTGGGTGCGGTAGACCGCCACACCAAGGCCATCAGAAGCCTCCTGCGCCTGCTCAAAGTCGATGCCGGTCACAATGCCGTCCGCATTTGTGCCGCTGGAGGACGCAATGACCCCGCCATAGCTGTCCAGCAGCATGAACTCGTATTTGTCCTTATCGGCAAACTGCTCCACCATGCGGCGCAGGGCCACGCTGCGGGTAGCCGCCGTGCTCTGCACCGTATCGCCGGTGTACATTTTCAGCTGGCCGGACACCGAAGAGAACCGCCGGTACATGGTCTGCTGCACGCTGTTATAATAGCTGCGTGTGTAGTTGTACAGGAACATGGTTTCGGCCAGCAGCACCAGCAGCACGGTGATGAGCAGATTGCCCCGCAGCCACCGGCGGGTGATCCCGCTTCGCATGGCGTTCTCCTCCTTTCAAACGATTTAGAATTGTCTCCGCTTCGCTCTGACAATATCAGCGGAAAAATTATTTTTTATATTTGTAAATTAGAAAAATCTGCGGATTTTTCTAATTTACTTTTTCACGGAAGGGGTCGTAACAGTTAACGACATCTGCTGCTGTCAGCCTTCGGCTGTCGCGCAGCGACTCTCAATCGGCGTAACACAAAAAATCCTTTAGCAAAGCGACTTGGATTTTTTGTATGGAGCCCAACTGCTTTGGGATTATTAAGGGCGAGTAGCCCTTAATTCGTGCCTCCCGCGCCTCGAAAGTAGCGGGTGCTTTTCTGGTTCTCTTTTGGCACACAAAAGAGAACATACCCGGCGGCGATACATTTTTCAAAAGCCCTTAAACCCAACCCACGCGACTACGCTCTGCACAGGAAGCATCATTCTTCCCATCTGTAACCGTAGCCCCACACAGTAAGGATATGGGTGGGATGGCTGGGTTCATCCTCCACCTTCATGCGCAGACGGCGGATGTTCACATCCACGATCTTCACGTCACCAAAATAGTTCTCGCCCCAGACACCCTTCAAGATCTTCTCGCGCACCAGCGCAATGCCGGGGTTGCGGAAGAACAGCTCCATGATCTGGAATTCCACCTGCGTCAGCTCAATAGGCTGGCCTGCCTTGAGCAGCACGCGGCGGTTCTCGTCCAGCACAAATTCGCCGCTGGTGAGCATCCCCAGCGGGTTTTCCTTTTCTTTTTCGTCCCCGCCTGCAGTACGGCCGACGCGGCGGCACAGCGCTTTCACACGGGCCAGCAGTTCGCTTACGCTGAAAGGCTTGGTCATATAGTCATCGGCACCAATAGAAAGGCCGCGGATCTTGTCCTGCTCCTGTCCCTTGGCGCTGAGGATGATAATGCCGATCTTCTGATCGGTGCGGCGGATGGTCTCGCACAGGGAGAAGCCGTTCATGCCCGGCAGCATCACATCCAGAATGGCCGCATCGCAGCCCGGCTTCTTCTCCAGCAGCGGCAGAGCCGCCTCGGCGCTTTCGGCCTCCACAGCCTCCATGCCCGCAAGGCGCAGGTTCAGCGCGATCATCTCGCGGATGTTGGCTTCATCTTCAACGACAAGCACTCGTACCATGAACTGTTCCTCCGTTCTTTAGTTGAGCAGATACAGCGCCTTGGACAGGCGGTAATTTTTATCACGGATCTCCACATCCGGGGCAAGCTTCGCCTGCATCTGGCGGGATGCCACGATGCCAAGGCGGGTCCAGCCCTTCAGGCTGGAGGTGGTGCGCACCAGACGCAGGGTCATTACCAGCTGGTCTTCGTCCACCGTGCGCAGCTCCACTGCACCATCATATTGTTCGCTGTCGGTCAGTTTGAGGTTGCCCTCCCACTCCATGGGCAGCTCGATATAGCAGTTGGTCTCTTCGTCCAGCAGCCCGAAGCTTTTTTCCGGGTGCGGGCTGGTATAGTCCATCCACACGATAAAATCCATGCGGCGGCTCTGGCTCATGTTCAGCAGGCCCGCTTCGTCCGGCTGGGTGGGGATCTCCACGATGCCGTCGCCGTCCAGATCCTGACTGACCAGACTGGGCACATTGCGCAGGGATGCGGTGTAAAGCTTTTCGGTGCTGATCTGATCGGCAGGCACCATCTGCTGCGTGTCCTCGTCAAAACGCAGCAGCACGCTGGCCAGATTGTTGCCGGAAATGCCGGTCCAGCCATCCAGCACCAGATAATGCCTGCCGTCCGCACCCACACCCGCCGCCACCGAGGCGCAGCCGGCGAACCGATTGGCGGAAAGGCCCATAACAGCCACCTGCTGGAAGCTGCCCTCTTTATCCACGGTCAGCAGTTCGATCTGCACGCCGCCGTCCTCCAGCGTAGACATCAGGATCAGGTCCTGATTGCCGCCGCCGGTGATATCCTCCACCAGATACTGCTGGTACTGCTGCTCCAGGATCGTGGAAAGCACGCCGTCGGTGTAGGAATACACAGCCAGATAATGGTCGCCCTGTGCCGCTGTATAACCCACCACCAGTTGGGTGGCATCGCCGGGCTGCAGCTGGGCCAGCCCCACCGACTCTACCGTGTCTGCAAGGCCCTCTACGTTCTGGCGCACATGCCAGATGTCGGCATCATCCTTCTGCAGGATGGCAATGCACACGTTGGAGCTTTGGGCGGTGGTGTAAAGCACGGCGGCATCCTGCCTGCCGTCACCGTCCAGATCCTGCAGCAGGAAAGGCGAAAGCAGGTCGCCCTGCATGGGATATTTGAGCTGTGCGCTCTCCCCCAGCCAGTCGTTCAGGGCAGTCTGCACATCGCCGTAATCGCCGGAAAGCTTGGGCGCACGCAGAAGCTCTTCCACCTGCACCTGTTCACCGGGCATGCTGCAGCCTGCCAGAAGCAGGCACAGCAGCACGCAAGCCAACCACCGGCCAAAATGATTCGGATGTTTCAACCGCTGCGCCTCCTCTGTGTGGAAAACTTGTCCGGCCAAAGGCCGAAAACATGCTATTGTCAGTATACCACGGGCCGGGCGCAATTCCAACACCCGAAAACGAGAAAAGGGGCTGCCGCACCACATTTGGTGCAGCAGCCCTTTCGGGGTCCTGATTTTTATTCTTCGGTCTTGTCAAACAAGCCTTTTTCTTTTGCGGCGTTCCAGGTCAGGCAGGTGCGCAGCTTGCTGACGGGGAAGGCCGGGTGGAATTTATTGTTGTCCGCATCGTCCTTCATCAGATCCTGCTCCACTGCCCAGCGGGCGGCCTTTTGTGCGTCGGTATCGCCCTCGTCGATGTCGCTGTAGAGGGCGGTGCTTACAGGCTCAGGCTTCCCGGCGTGCTCCCACAGCAGCTCGGCCAGCTCGATACGGTTGGAGGGCATGGGGATGCCGGGCATATTGATGACGCGGTAGATGCCGGTGCCGGCTTCATAGATAATAGCACCTGCGGCAGCACCGATCACCACAGCAGAGATCGCGCCCTGAATGTTGCCGGTATCGCTGGGTCCAACCGGGTCGGGTTCAGGAATGGGGTCATTCTCGAAGGTTGCCTTTACTTCCACGTTCTTATCCGGCATGGTAAAGGTCACCTTGGTGGGGTCGTTCTCGTCCGGGGTCGTCAGGAAGGTGTCTGCTTTCTGTTCCTCACCGCCTACCAGCACCGTCCAGCCGATGAAGTGCTGTCCATCCGGCACAGTGGCTGTCAGGTGCACGGTTTCACCCACCGGCACAGCGCTGCCGCTCGGTACGGACGCATCGCTGCCTTCAATGGTCGCCGTCACATGGTCGCCGACCCTCAGAGTGGGGTTCAGAGTGGGGTTGCTCGCAAAGTTTGCCGTCACTTCCACATTCTCACTCGGCATCGTAAAGGTCACCTTGGTGGGGTCGTTTGCGTTCGGGGTCGTCAGGAAGGTGTCTGCTTTCTGCTCCTCATCGCCTACCTTCACCGTCCAGCCGGTGAAGTGCTGTCCCTCCGGCGCAATGGCTGTCAGGTGCACGGTTTCACCCACCGGCACAGTGCTGCCGCTCGGTACGGACGCATCGCTGCCGTCAATGTTCGCAGTCACATGATCGCCGATGTTCAGCGTGGGATTCCCCTCAAAGTTTGCCTTTATTTCCACGTTCTCAGCCGGCATGGTAAATCTCACTTTGGCGGGGTCGTTCGCGTCCGGGGTCAGGAAGTCGTCCGTGTCTTGCTCAACACCATTTACCTTCACCGTCCAGCCGGTAAAGCGCTCGTTGGCTTCCGGCTTCCTGCGCGTTGCTGTTACAGTATCGCCCTTAGCAGCTTCGGTCTTATCCACAGTGCAGTTTACAGGTGTGATGTTATACGGAATATTGCTATAATACGGTTCCGCTTTAACATCATAGGCGGGCATGGTCAGGGTCAGGGTCGCGGTGGTGGCGATGCCATTCCTCAACAGCTCGGCAAGTTCTGTTTCGTCCGTGATTTCACTCTCAGTATCATTTACAACTTTATACAGTTTCCAGCCTGCAAATGTCTTTCCTTCGGGAGCATTTCCGGCACTCAAAATCACTTCAGTGCCTGCGGCCACAGGAGCCTTCAGTTCTTCAGCTTCGCTCTCAAGCTTTGCAGTGGCATTGACTGTGGTCACAGTGTACAGCGGACGCACATAACCGCATGTATTGCAGTCCTTGTCTTTTGCATTGTCGTAAACATGGGGGGCTTCCTGCGCATCCGTCAGGCCCGGGCAGTTTGCAGTAGTGCACTCCCTCCAGTGTTTGGTACCGTCATGTTTCCACTGGTAATTATGCCAATGCACATTCAGTACGACATTCATTTTTTTGTTGGGTTGTCCGATATCATAATCGTAGCGGAACGTCTTGGAATTGGGGTCAACCGTAAGGATATTTTCATTTTCATTGATTGTGCCGCCACCTGTAGCAGTTGCTTTGCTTGCGTCAAAGTGTCCCGGCAAAGTGGTAAGGTCAAACTTTCCATCACCTTCAACTGCAATATTATAGCTGCAGTTCTTCCCCTTAAACTTCTCCAAAGCCGTATTGTTCGTTGCATCCAGCGACGTCAGATTTGTATTAGAAACATCCAAATTCTTCAGCTTCGTGTTCGCACTGATATTCAATTCCGTCAGATTTGTCTCAGAAGCAAACAACGTCTCCAGATCCGTGTTCGCACTTACATTCAATTCCGTCAGATTTGTCTTAGAAACATACAACTCCTTCAGCTTCGTGTTCGCACTTACATCCAATACACTCAGTGGATTTGTTCCGCAACTTAACCATTCCAATTCTATCTGATTCCCCAGATTCAGATTTCTCAATTTATTCTCATAACACCCGAGCGTTTTAAGTTTTTTATTTTCACTGACATCCAATTCCGTCAGATTGTTGTGTCCGCAGCTTAATTTCACTAATTCCTTGTTTTGACTTACATTCAATGTATCCAGGTGGTTATTTTGACAATTAAAATCTTCCAGCTTCTCATTTTTGCTCACGTTGATCGACGGTAACTCATTGTAATTACAGTAGAATGTTTTCAATAGCGGCAACCCGCTTACATCCAGCTCTTTCAATTGGTTATGATGACAGTTAATATATGACAGCTTTTTGTTATGGCTCAAATCTATCGTTGTCAGATTATTATAATAGCACTCGAGGAGCCAGATGTTCGTAAAAAACTCGATTCCCTTTAAGTTACTTATTTCTTTATTATCACAAGAAATCCACTTTGCGTTCGCGATCTCACTTGGGCTGAAATACTTGTCTTGATTTTTATCCCATTCTCCCGCCACATAGTCTCTAAAATTTTCGTCCGGAAAGTTTGTCTCGTCGATTGCGATATCCCCCTCCGGCACAGCAGCATCCGCCTGCGCACTCGCGCCATTTTCCTGTTCTTCCGCCCCCGGCTCCGCCGCAAACGCGCCCACTGGCAGAACCGACAGCATCATGCACACCGCAAGTGCTGCACTGAGAAGTCTCGTACTCTTTTTTCTCATGTTCTCTTCCTCTTTTCGTTTGTTATTTTGCAGGCACCCACCCCAAAAGGCACCGTCTGCTCTTTAAGTTTACCCCCCCCCCCATACAACATATCAAGAGGCATTTTGCTAGAAAATAGGTTCGAGTTTTTAGTGGACTTGTTGAAATGTTTGCGGTTTGGCCCGCTATTCCCGGGAACATTCAGAAGCAATGAAAATGCCACGCAAAAAAAACCCTCTCCCATTGCTGGGAAAGGGCTTTTGAACACTGTATCAAACAGTCAGAGCAGATCAGACGAGCTCCAGAACTGCCATCTCAGCTGCGTCGCCGCGGCGAGCGCCGATCTTGATGATGCGGGTGTAGCCGCCGTTGCGGTCAGCGTACTTGGGGCTGATCTCATCAAACAGCTTCTTTGCAACATCTTCCTTGGTGATATAGGCATAAACCTGACGCTTGGTGTGCAGGTCGCTTGCCTTGCCAAGGCTGATCATCTTCTCGGCCATGGAACGAACGTCCTTAGCGCGAGTGACAGTGGTCTCAATCTTGCCATTCTCTAACAGGTAGGTAACCATAGCGCGCATCATAGCGTTGCGGCTGTCGCTGGTTCTACCGAGCTTTCTGGTACCGGGCATCCCGTTTCACTCCTTAATTATTTTTAGTTATCGTCATCCGTGTTCAGCTTGAAGCCCAGAGAATCCAGCTTTGCCATGACCTCTTCCAGGCTCTTGCGACCGAGGTTGCGAACCTTCATCATCTCGTCCTCGCTCTTGCTGACCAGATCTTCCACCGTGTTGATGCCTGCGCGCTTCAGGCAGTTGAAGGAACGCACGCTCAGATCCAGCTCTTCAATGGTCATTTCCAGAGCCTTTTCCTTGTCGTCGTTGGTCTTCTCCACCATGATCTCAGCGCCGGCTGCCTCATCGGACAGGTTGACGAACAGGTTCAGGTGCTCGGTCAGCACACGGGCAGCCAGAGAAACGGCTTCCTGCGCATTGATCGTGCCATCGGTCCAAACCTCAATGGTCAGCTTGTCATAATCGATCGCCTGGCCAACACGGGTGCTCTCGACGTTGTAGTTCACCTTGAGCACAGGGGTGTAAATGCTGTCAACGGGAAGAGTGTTGATATCGTTCTTCTCGATGATAGCCTGTTTGTTGCGCTCTGCGGGCACATAGCCGCGGCCCTTATCGAAGGTCAGCTCCATGACGAGCTTGCCGCCCTCGCCCAGGGTTGCGATGTGCCACTCAGGGTTCAGAATTTCGATGTCGTCGCCCTGCTTGATGTTGTCAGCGGTGACCTCACAGGGGCCGACTGCCTCAACACGCACTGTCTTCGGACCATCGGTGTACAGCTTTGCAGCAATACCCTTCAGGTTCAGGACAATTTCGGTAACGTCTTCCTTGACGCCCTCAATGGTGGAGAACTCGTGAACCACGCCATCAATCTTGACGCTGGTCACGGCGACACCGGGCAGAGAGGAAAGAAGCACACGACGCAGGCTATTGCCCAGTGTGATGCCAAAGCCACGCTCCAGCGGTTCTGCCACGAATTTGCCGTAGCGGCCGTCCGGGGACAGGCTTGCCGTTTCGATTTTGGGACGTTCAATCTCCATCATATCTATGCCCTCCTTGTCAAACCGGCGCTGCCGCCGGCCCATTATTAAATTCTTTCAAAGAAAAGAATGCGAAAGTGAGCCGTCCACGGGGAAGGCCCAGCCTTCTTAATGGATTACTTGGAGTACAGCTCGACGATGAGGTGCTCTGCGACTTCGTAGTCGATATCGCTGCGCTCGGGCAGCTTTGCGACAACACCCTTCAGAGAACCGGTCTCACGGTTCAGCCATGCGGGCAGAGCAACAACGGGAGCCTCGGGACCGGTCAGCTTTGCAAACTTTGCAGAGCTGCGGCTGGACTCGCGCACTTCGATCACGTCGCCAGCCTTCACCTGATAAGAAGGAATGTTGACCTTCTTGCCGTTGACGGTGAAGTGAGCGTGGGACACCAGCTGACGAGCGTCGCGGCGGGTCTGAGCAAAGCCCAGACGGAACACGACGTTGTCCAGACGGCACTCCATGATCTGCAGCAGGTTCTCACCAGTCTTGCCGGGGCGGGCCTCAGCACGCAGGTAAGCATTGTGGAACTGCTTTTCCAGAACGCCGTAGATAAACTTGACCTTCTGCTTCTCCTTCAGCTGAGATGCGTACTCAGACTGCTTCTTGCGCATGTTGCCATTGGAGTTGCGGGTGGTATTCTTCTTTGCATAGCCCATGACCGCAGGAGAAATGCCCAGGGCCTTGCAACGCTTTGCGATAGGCTGCGTATTCTTTGCCATAATTCAATTTCCTCCTTCGATCAGACACGACGGCGCTTCGGGGGACGGCAGCCATTGTGGGGGATGGGAGTCACGTCCTTGATCAGGGTGACTTCCAGGCCGGTAGCCTGCAGCGCACGAATAGCGGACTCACGGCCAGCGCCGGGGCCCTTGACGTAGACCTCAACGGTCTTCATGCCATGCTCGATAGCAACCTTGGCTGCGGTCTCAGCAGCAGACTGGGCTGCGAACGGAGTGCTCTTACGGCTGCCGCGGAAGTTCAGGGAGCCGGAGGAGCACCAAGACACTGCATTACCCTGCAGGTCGGTGATGGTGACAACAGTATTGTTGAAGGTAGACTGGATATGAGCCTGACCAGCAGCAATGTTCTTGCGCTCTTTGCGCTTCATGCGGACATTAGCGCCCTTCTTGGCATTATTTGCACTTGCCATTTCTCAAATCCTCCTTACTTCTTCTTGTTAGCGACAGTGCGCTTGGGACCCTTGCAGGTACGTGCATTGGTCTTGGTACGCTGGCCGCGGCAGGGCAGATTCTTGCGATGGCGGGTGCCACGGAAGGACTGGATCTCAACCAGGCGCTTGATGTCCAGAGCAACGTTGCGGCGCAGGTCGCCTTCAACGATGATGTTAGCCTGATCGATGTAGTCACGGATCTTAGCCTCTTCTTCCAGAGTCAGGTCCTTGACGCGGGTATCGGGGTTGATGCCAGTTGCTTCCAGGATCTTGTTAGCAGTGGTCTGGCCGATACCATAAACGTAGGTGAGACCCACCTGAACGCGCTTCTCGCGGGGCAGGTCAACGCCGGCAATACGTGCCATAGTAGTTTCCTCCAAAAATCATCCCATGTCAGTGTCGGGGTCTGCGCCGGGACTCTACGCACTTGACCCCCAGGCGCCCGAATTAGCCCTGGCGCTGCTTATGCTTGGGGTTCTGGCAGATGACCATCACGCGGCCTTTGCGGCGGATGACCTTGCACTTTTCGCAGATGGGTTTCACGGAAGGCTTGACCTTCATGATGTTGAACCTCCTTTTGGTTGATACCCTGGTGCTTATTTGGAGCGCCAGGTGATGCGGCCCTTAGAAAGATCATAGGGCGACATTTCCACGGTAACCTTGTCCCCGGGCAGGATACGGATGAAATTGGTCCGCAGCTTGCCGGAGATGTGCGCTAAGAGGATGTGACCGCTGGGAGTGAGCTTCCCGGTGTTCTTATCCTCGCTCAACATTTCCACCTTAAAGATGGCGTTGGGCATGGCTTCACGCACAATGCCTTCGATCTCGATAACGTCTTCCTTAGACAAGCTATTTGCCTCCTCATTGGATCTGCTCAGTTTGTCGTTGAACCTGAACCGGTGCCTTTGCCTTGGAACCCTGAAAGCGCCGCGGTTTTCACGTGCCTGCGCCCGTTTGACCGCAGCTTGCCGCTTCAGCGTTCTTCAGTTCCAGTGCCGGTCCACAGACGGACAGGCGGCGATGATCGCCACATACTTCATCTTTCGCGGCACAAAATCCGCAAAACGGGCAGAAAATCCCTGTCCGCCGAGGAAGTATCTGGCTTCCACAGCCATTTATAGATTATACACCTTTTGTTGTCAATTTGCAAGAGCTTTTTTCCGTATTTCCGATAAAAAATTCTCGAAATTCAAAAGCTGTCCTTTCTCTCCCCGGTCTTGGTTTTTCTCCACCGCAAAGATGAAACTTTTTCACCAAAAGTTGTCATAATTGCACAAACAGCAGGTCTGTCCCTGCAAAAACGCCGCCTGCGGCGGAGCATTTCTGCTCTTCACAGGCGGCGCTTCTCATATTTCAGGGATCAGCTTACTTCAGGCTGAACTTTTCCGGGTCAAAATCCGGGTCGTCCCAGAAGCGGGTCATGATCTCAGTGTGATCCTTCAGGATCGCATTGGAGTGCTCAAAGTGCGCAGCCAGACCACCGTCCTTGGTCTTGACGGTCCAGCCGTCCTTGGACTGGGTGATCTTGCAGTCGTACTGGCAGATCATGGGCTCAATGGCAATGGTCATGCCGGGCACAAGGCGCGGGCCGCGGCCCTGATGGCCGTAGTTGGGCACTTCCGGGTCCTCGTGCAGCTCACGGCCGGTGCCGTGGCCCACGAACTCGCGGACGACCGAGAAACCGGCATCCTCGCAGTAGCTCTGCACGGCATAGCCAATGTCGCCGATGCGGTTGCCGGCCTTGGCCTGCTCGATACCCTTATACAGAGCAGCCTTGGTCACATCCAGCAGGCGCTGTGCTTCCAGATCGACCTTACCCACCGCATAGGTGCAGGCATTGTCGCCGTTGAAGCCATCGATCTTTGCGCCGGTATCGATGCTGACGATATCACCGGGACGAATGACGATGTCATGCGAAGGGATACCGTGGATAACGGTATCGTTCAGGCTGATGCAGGCCGTGCCCGGAAAGCCATACAGACCCTTGAAATTGGGGGTGCCGCCGTGCTTCACGATGAAGTCGTAGATCAGCTTATCCAATTCCCATGTGGTCATACCTGCTTCGATATGCTCACCGCCGTACTTCAGGGCAGCTGCGCTCAGGGCATTTGCCTTGCGCATGCCGTCCAGCTCTTTCGCATTTTTGATCTGAATCACGATTATGCCTCCAAAGCCTTCATGACTTCAGCCGTGGTCTCCTCGATGGAGGGGCAGAACTTGATCTCTGCCAGCTTGCCGCGGGTACGGTAGAACTCCACCAGCGGCTCGGTCTGCTCATGATATGCTTTCAGACGATCCAGCACGGTGGCAGGCTGGTCGTCCTTGCGGATGACGGTCTTGCCGCCGCACAGGTCGCATACACCCTCGACCTTGCTCTTCTTGTTGACGATGTGGTAGCTTGCGCCGCACTTCTCGCAGACGCGGCGGCCGCTCATGCGGTCAACGATCACATTGTCCTCGACCTGCAGCTCCAGCACCTTGTCGATGCGGATGCCCATGGTCTCGATGGCCTCGGCCTGAGCGATGGTGCGGGGCACACCGTCCAGGATGAAGCCGTTTGCGCAGTCCGGCTGAGCCAGACGCTCTTTCAGGATGCCGATGATGACCTCATCGGGCACCAGAGCGCCAGCGTCCATAAAGCTCTTTGCCTTCAGGCCCATCTCGGTGCCTTCCTTGACAGCAGCGCGCAGAATGTTGCCGGTGCTGATGGAGGGGATGTTCAGCTTGGCGCAGATGATCTCGGCCTGCGTGCCCTTACCAGCACCAGGTGCGCCCAACAGGATCAGATTCATAGGATCATTCCTTTCCTTTGTTAGAGGATGTAAACTCCAAAAAAGTAAAAAAGCACTGAAAAGTTCGAGCGTACTCTCCTTTCCAGTGCTTTCTCACATCTTAATTATTGTGGATCAACCAAGGAAGCCCTTGTGGTTGCGCATCGTCATGAAGCTGTCGAGGCTGCGGGTGGTATCAAGTGCCACACCGACCACGATCAGCAGGCTGGTACCGCCCAGCTGGATGCTCATACCGGTCAGGTTGCCCAGAATGATCGGCAGCACAGCCACCGCAGCCAGGAAGATGGCACCGATGAGGGTGATCTTGTTCAGGGTGCGGGTGATGAAATCGCTGGTCGGCTTGCCGGGACGGAAGCCGGGGATCGAGCCGTTGTTGCGGCGCAGATTGTTGGCGATCTCAACGGGGTTGTACTGGATGGCCACATAGAAGTAGTTGAATGCCAGAATCAGCAGCAGGTAGATCACAACGTACAGCCAGGAGGTGTAGTTGAAGGTGTGGAAGAATGCATACCACACCGGGTGTGCCTGCTGGTCGATCTGCAGGAAGCTGCCGATGGTGCCCGGGATGGACACCAGAGCCGAAGCGAAGATGATGGGCATAACGCCGCTCATGTTCAGCTTCAGGGGCAGATAGCTGTTCTGACCGCCCATCTGCTTGCGGCCTACCACGCGCTTTGCGTACTGAATGGTGATGCGGCGCTCTGCGTTGGTCATGACGACCACGAAGACCACAGCCACCAGTGCCAGCACGATCAGCAGCGGCAGGAAGAAGTAGTACTGGGGCTTGCCGGACGCTGCCTGAGTCAGCAGACCCTTGACAGAGGTGTACAGCGAAGACCAGTTGGAGACGATCGAAGCAAAGATGATGAGCGAGACACCGTTGCCGATGCCCTTGTCATCGATCTGCTCACCGCACCATGTGATCAGCTGTGCGCCAGCCACAAAGGTTGCGATGATGACGATGGCGGCAAAGATGCCAGCACCGCCGGAAACGTACTTCAGTGCGCCCATATTGCGGATCACGAAGTAGTAGCCGATGCTCATGATCAGAGCGACCACAGCACCTGCGTACCGGTTGATCTGCTGCAGCTTCTGCTGGCCGTCGGCTTCCTTTGCCAGATTTTCCAGCGCGGGAATTGCCACGGTGAGCAGCTGCACAATAATGGAGGCGTTGATATAGGGTGTCACACCTAACGCGAAGAGCGTGCAACGGGCCAGAGCACCACCGCTCATCATGTTCAGATAGGAGAGCATGTCGCCGTTTGCGAACATCTGCGTCAGCGCAGAGCCGGAAACGAACGGAACGGGGATGGCACAGCCCAGACGGTACACCACGAGGATCGCCAGCGTGAACAGGAGACGATTTTTAAGCTCGGGGATCTTCCATGCGTTACGGAATGTCTGGAACACCTTACATCACCTCAGCCTTTCCGCCTGCCTTCTCGATTTTCTCTTTGGCAGAAGCGGAATAGGCTGCGGCCTTCACGGTCAGAGCCTTGGTCAGCTCGCCGTTGCCCAGAACCTTAACGCCGTCCAGAGTCTTCTTGACCAGACCCTTTGCCTTCAGAGCCTCGGTATCGACGACATCGCCGGCATTGAAAGCAGCTTCCAGATCAGCCACGTTGACGATGGCGTACTGGGTAGCAAAGATGTTGTTAAAGCCAACCTTGGGCAGGCGGCGTGCCAGAGGCATCTGGCCGCCCTCGAAACCAGCGTGCTTCACGCCGGAACGGGCCTTCTGGCCCTTGCTGCCGAAGCCGGCAGTCTTGCCATTGCCGGAGCCAATGCCGCGGCCCTTGCGGGTCACAGCCTTGTTTGCGCCGGGAATCGCGTGCAATTCATGAAGTTTCATTATGCGTATACCCCCTGCTATTAGGCTTCGGTGACGCTGAGCATAAAGCCGATCTTTGCGATCTTGCCCTGCGTAGCGGCATTGTCAGGCTGAACGGTAACGTCGCCCGGCTTCTTCAGGCCCAGAGCCTCAGCGGTAGCGATCTGCTTAGCGCCGCGGCCAATCAGGCTCTTCTTCAGCTCGATCTTGAGCATCTTATCTGCCATGGTTTGTTACCTCCTTAACCCAGAATTTCTTTCACGGTCTTGCCGCGCTTCTCAGCGACAGACTCAGCGCTGACCAGGCCGCACAGACCTGCGAAGGTAGCAGAAACAACGTTGATGGGGTTGTTGGAACGCATAGACTTCGCACGGATGTCCTTGATGCCAGCTGCCTCAATGACGGCACGCACAGGGCCGCCGGCGATCATACCGGTACCGGGTGCAGCCGGCTTGAGCAGAACGGCGCCTGCGCCGTACTTGCCGACGATCTCGTGGGGGATGGTGGTGCCCTTCAGGGCAACCTTGTGCATGTTCTTCTTAGCAGCAGCTTCGCCCTTGCGGATTGCCTCAGGCACTTCGCCGGACTTGCCGATGCCGTAACCAATGGTGCCCTTGCCGTCGCCCACGACAACCAGAGCGGCAAACTTCATGATGCGGCCGCCCTTGACAGTCTTGGAAACGCGGTTGATGGAGACAACCTTGGTGATCATGCCGTCGTCTTCACGGTTTCTCATAGCCATAATGTGTTTCCTCCTCTCATTACAGCTTCAGGCCGCCCTCACGGGCGCCATCAGCCAGGGCCTTAACACGGCCATGATAAACGTAGCCACCACGGTCGAACACGACCTCGGTGATGCCCTTTTCCAGAGCCTTTGCTGCGATCTTCTTGCCGATCTCAGCAGCGGCCTCGACGTTGCCGCCGTTGCCGTTGAAGTCCTTGTCCATAGTAGAAGCCGACACCAGAGTCACGCCCTGCTCATCATCGATGATCTGAGCGTAAATGTGCTTGGCGGAGCGGAAAACATCCAGGCGAGGACGTGCTGCGGTGCCGCTGATCTTGTTACGAACGCGGCGATGACGACGAAGACGAGCTTCGTTCTTGTCGATCTGCTTAACCATTGTCTTTCACTCCTTACCTTATTTCTTGCCCTTGCCGGCCTTGCCTTCTTTGTGCTTGACAACCTCGCCCTCGTAGCGAATGCCCTTGCCCTTGTAAGGCTCGGGCGGCTTCTTGGCGCGGATCTCGGCAGCATACTGGCCGACCTTCTGCTTGTCAATACCGGTAACGGTGAAGTGGTTGGGATCCTGCCACACGATGGTGCAGTCCTCAGTATCAGGAATGTTCACCTGATGAGAGAAGCCCAGGTTCATGACCAGGTTGGAGCCCTGCTTCTGGCAGCGCAGGCCGACGCCCACGATCTCCAGCTTCTTCTCGTAGCCGTTCACAACACCGTTCACCATGTTGGCGATGTTGGTACGGGTCAGGCCGTGCAGGCTGCGGGCCTGGGGTTCGTCATTGGGGCGGGTAACCAGAACTTCATTGCCCTCGACCTTGACGGTCATCAGGGGATGATAGTTGGAATTCAGGCTGCCCTTGGGGCCCTTGACGGCGACGTGATGTGCTGCCTCATCGACAGTGACAGTAACGCCGGCAGGAATGACGATGGGTTTTCTTCCAATTCTCGACATTGTCTTTTACCCCTTTCTTACCACACGTAGGCCAGGACTTCGCCGCCGACGTGTGCAGCACGTGCAGCCTTATCAGTCATGATGCCCTTAGAGGTGGAAATGATTGCGGTGCCCAGGCCCTTCATGACCTTGGGCATATCCTCGCAGTTGGTGTAGATGCGCAGGCCGGGCTTGGACACGCGGCGCAGACCAGCGATAACGGGCTCGCCGTTAGCCTGATACTTCAGGGTGACAACGATGGTGCCCTGAACGGTGTCGTTCTTGACCTGCATGCCCTTGATGTAGCCCTCGTCAACCAGAATCTGGCAGATAGCCTTCTTCATGTTGGAAGCGGGGATCTCCACAGAAGGGTGTTTGGCAGTGCTAGCGTTGCGGATGCGAGTCAGCAGGTCCGCGATAGGATCAGTAATCTGCATTTGCCACTAACCTCCTTAGATTAGCTCTCGTTTGTTTTATAATGATACCGCCCCGAAACATCGTTGCCCCGGGGCGGATATCCGACAAATTATCCAGCCCTCTGGCTTGATTACCAGGAAGCCTTCTTCACGCCCGGGATCTCGCCCTTGTAGGCCAGCTCACGGAAGCACACACGGCACACGCCGTACTTGCGCAGCACGGAGTGGGGACGGCCGCAGATGCGGCAGCGGGTGTATGCACGGGTAGAGAACTTAGCAGGACGAGACTGCTTCAGCTTCATAGACAGTTTAGCCATTGTAGAAATCTCCTCCCTTAGTTGTTCTCTGCGAACGGAGCGCCCAGAGCCTTCAGCAGCTCCTTGCCCTCTTCGTCAGTCTTGGCAGTGGTGACAAAGCAGACATCCATGCCGCGGACTGCATCGACCTTCTCGAAGTCGATCTCGGGGAAGATGATCTGCTCCTTGATGCCGCATGCAAAGTTGCCGCGGCCATCAAAACCGTTGCCGTTGATGCCGCGGAAGTCGCGGACACGGGGCAGTGCGATGTTGAAGAAGCGATCGACAAACTCATACATACGCTCACCGCGCAGGGTGACCTTGCAGCCGATGGGAGTGCCCTGGCGCAGCTTGAAGTTAGCAACGCTCTTCTTGGCACGGCACACAACTGCCTTCTGGCCAGTGATCTGGCCCAGATCCTTCATGACAGCTTCCAGGATCTTCTCGTTGTCCTTGGCTTCGCCGCAGGCAACGTTGATGACGACCTTGTCCAGCTTGGGGATCTGCATAACGCTCTTGTAACCGAACTTGGAGTTCAGAGCAGGAGCAATTTCATTGACATACTGTTCTTTCAAACGAGCCATTGTTCCTTACTCCTTTCTTACAGCTCAGCGCCGCACTTCTTGCAGACGCGAACCATCTTGCCGTCCTTCTCGACGTGGCCCACACGCACGGCCTTGCCGCACTTGGGGCAGATGGGCATGACCTTGGATGCGTACATAGCACCCTCAGCCTTGACGATGCCGCCCTGCTCGCCCTGACGACGAGGCTTGACGTGCTTGGTAACCATGTTCTGGCCCTCAACGATGACCTTGTTCTCAGAGGGGCTGACCTGCAGGACCTTACCAGTGTGGCCCTTGTCCTTGCCGCTGATGATCATAACGTTGTCGCCGGTTTTAACATGAAGATTATTCATTTTTAAAACCTCCTTACAGCGATTCCGGAGCCAGGCTCAGGATCTTGGTGTAGCCGGCATCACGCAGCTCGCGAGCAACGGGTCCAAAGATACGGGTACCCTTGGGGCTCTTGTCGGCCATAACGATAACGGCGGCGTTCTCATCGAAACGGATGTAGGAGCCGTCGTCGCGGCGGACGCCATGCTTGCTGCGCACGATGACAGCCTTGACGACGTCGCCCTTCTTAACGGAGCCGCCGGGGGCTGCCTTCTTGACAGAGCAGACCACGACGTCACCAATGTTTGCGTATCTCTTGCGGGTGCCGCCCAGCACGCGGAAGCACATCAGCTCCTTGGCACCGGTGTTGTCGGCAACTTTGAGATAAGTTTGCATCTGAACCATATCAGATATCTCCTTTCAAACTGTTCAAAGCAGCGGGCAAATTACTTTGCCTTCTCAACGATACGGACCAGGCGCCAGCGCACATCCTTGGACAGGGGGCGGCACTCCATGATCTCAACACGGTCACCGATGCCGCACTCGTTCTGCTCATCACGAGCCTTGAACTTGGCGGTACGCTTCAGGATCTTCTTGTACAGGGGGTGCTGCACGCTATCCTTAACGGCAACCACGATGGTCTTATCCATCTTGTCGGACACGACGACGCCGACGCGGGTCTTTCTCAGATTACGTTCTTCCATCGTTTAACCTCCTTACTGCTTCTCAGCCAGAACGGTCATCACGCGGGCGATGTCCTTCTTGACTGCTTCGATGCGGCCGGGGTTCTCCAGCTGGTTGATGGCATGCTGGAAGCGCAGGTTAAACAGCTCGGCCTTCAGGTCTGCCAGCTTGCTGGTCAGCTCTGCGGTCTGCATTTCGCGGAGTTCATTAGCCTTCATTGGTGCCATCCTCCTTCACGGAGTCCTCACGGACAACAAATTTGCACTTGATGGGCAGCTTGTGCATAGCCAGGCGCAGAGCCTCGCGGGCAGTTGCCTCATCGACATCTGCCAGCTCGAACAGAACGCGGCCGGGCTTCACAACAGCGACCCAGTATTCGGGAGAGCCTTTACCGGAACCCATGCGGGTCTCAGCGGGCTTTTCAGTCACGGGCTTATCGGGGAAGATCTTGATCCACACCTTGCCGCCACGCTTGATGTAACGAGTCATGGCAACACGAGCAGCCTCGATCTGGGTGGAAGAGATCCATGCCGGCTCCAGAGCAACAAGGCCGTACTGGCCCTGGCACACCACGTTGCCGCGGGTAGCCTTACCGGTCATGCGGCCGCGCTGGACGCGGCGGTACTTAACACGCTTAGGCAGTAACATTACTTGTTGCCTCCTTCCTTCTTCTGAGCGGTCTTAGCGCTCTTCAGGACTTCGCCCTTGTAGACCCACACCTTGACGCCGATGCGGCCGTAGGTGGTAGCAGCCTCTGCAAAGCCGTAGTCAATGTCAGCACGCAGGGTCTGCAGGGGGATGGTGCCCTCGTGATAGCTCTCGGTACGAGCGATATCAGCGCCGCCCAGACGGCCGGAGCACATTGCCTTGATGCCCTTTGCGGGAACGGTTGCGCGATCGCGGGGGCTCATGGCATTGCGCATGCACTGCTTCATGGCACGGCGGAAGGTCACGCGGTTCTCCAGCTGACGAGCGATATCCTCAGCAACCAGCTGAGCGTTGGTAGCAGCGCTCTTGACCTCGATGACGTTGACGATGACAGTCTTGCCATACTCCTTGGTCAGCTTGTTCTGCAGAGCAACGCGCTCTTCGCCGCCCTTGCCGATGACCATGCCGGGCTTAGCGCAGTAGATGTTGACAGTTACGCGAGGAGCGGAAGTGGACGGGTCCACAGTACGCTCGATCTCGATCTTGGGCACACCAGCATCCTTCAGCTGAGCCTTCAGCTCAGTGCGGATCTTGTGGTCCTCGACGAGGTTATCGCTGAAATCCTTCTTGGAGGCAAACCAGCGGCTGTCCCAGTCTTTAATAACGCCGACACGAATGCCGTGCGGATTTACTTTCTGGCCCATTGTTTTCCCTCCTTACTCTTTCTCTTTCAGAACAACGGTCATGTGGCTGGTGCGCTTCAGGATGCGGTAGCCGCGGCCCTGTGCACGAGGCATCATGCGCTTCAGCGTCGGGCCGGGGCAGACGTAGCACTCGGCGACGTAGAGGTTGTTCTTGTCCATATTGAAGTTGTTTTCCGCATTAGCGGCTGCAGACTTCACCAGCTTCAGAAGGGGCTCACAAGCTGCCTTCGGGGTGTACTGCAGGATTGCCAGCGCTTCGTCCAGGGGCTTGTTACGGATCAGGTCCATAACGATAGACACCTTACGAGGACTAATGCGGGCATAACGAAGAATTGCCCGAGCTTCCATGTTGTGTTCCTCCCTCTATTACTTAGAATTACCAGTGTGGCCCTTGAAGGTACGGGTGGGAACGAACTCACCCAGCTTGTGGCCAACCATGTCCTCAGTCACATACACAGGCACATGCTTGCGGCCGTCGTGGACGGCAAAGGTGTGACCAACGAATTCGGGGAAGATCGTGGAGGCGCGGCTCCAGGTCTTGATGACCTGCTTCTTGCCGGAAGCGTTCATCGCTTCAACGTGCTTCATAAGAGCAGCCTGGACGAAAGGTCCTTTTTTAATGCTTCTACCCATTGTCTTAAACTCCTCTCTTACTTACCTGCACGCTTCACGATCAGCTTATCGGAGCGCTTATGATGCTTGCGAGTCTTGAGACCCAGAGCGGGCTTGCCCCAGGGAGTCATAGGACCGGAGTGACCAACAGGTGCGCGGCCCTCGCCACCACCGTGGGGATGGTCGCAGGGGTTCATGACGGTACCACGGCTGCCGGGACGCACGCCCATGTGGCGCTTGCGGCCAGCCTTGCCCAGGTTGACGTTCTCGTGGTCGATGTTGGAAACCTGACCGATGACTGCAGTGCAGTTCACGGGCACGTTGCGCATCTCACCGGAGGGCAGACGAACCAGAGCGTAGCCATTCTCCTTAGCCATCAGCTGAGCCATGTTGCCAGCGGAACGAACCAGCTGAGCGCCGCGGCCGGGATACAGCTCGATGTTGTGGATGATGGTACCGACGGGGATGTTCTCGAAGGGCAGGCAGTTGCCGGGCTTGATATCGGCAGACTTGCTGCTGACGACCACATCGCCCACCTTCAGGCCATCGGGAGCAATGATGTAGCTCTTGACGCCATCGGTGTACTCGACCAGAGCGATGAATGCGCTGCGGTTCGGATCGTACTCGAGAGTCTTGACGGTAGCGGGCATATCGGTCTTCTGACGCTTGAAGTCGATGACACGATACTTGGTGCGGTTGCCGCCGCCCTGATGACGGACGGTGATGCGACCGGTGTTGTTGCGGCCGCTGTGCTTCTTCATGGGCTCCAGCAGGCTGCGCTCGGGAGCGACCTTAGACAGGACGCTGTAATCCGTGACGGTCATGCCGCGGCGGCCCGGAGTAGTGGGGCCATACTTCTTGATAGCCATAGTGCTATTCTCCTTTGTTTATCTTATGAATTATTATCGGGGTCATATCCCCATAGAGGAACCCTCGGCGGGTTCGGCTTAGACCATGCTGTTGAAGAACTCGATTTCCTTGGAGTCCTTGGTCAGGGTCACGATAGCCTTCTTGGATGCAGCGGTGTAACCGGCGTGCATGCCCTGGCGGCGGAAACGGCCGCGCACAGAGATGGTGTTGACCTTTGCGACCTTAGCGCCCGGGAACAGGACCTCAACGGCCTGAGCGATCTCGACCTTGGTAGCATCGGTAGCGACCTTGAAGGTGTACTTCTTGTCAGCGATGCCAGCCATGGAGTTCTCGGTAATGACCGGCTTCAGGATGATATCATGTGCGGTTTTCATTAGCCAAGCACCTCCTCGAGCTTCTTAGCTGCGTCGACGCTGATGATCAGCTTGTCGGCATTCAGCACATCGTAGGTGTTCACGCTGCCTGCGAAGGTGGTCTTCACACCGGCAATGTTGCCAGCGCTCTTGACGAACTTTGCATCGACAGTCTCGTTGACCAGCAGGTTCTTCTTGCCGGCACCAACAGCGTTCAGCATTGCAACCACGGTCTTGGTCTTGTACTCATCGCAAGCGAACTTGTCAACAACGACCATGTTGCCATTGGCAGCCTTGTCGGACAACACGCTCAGCAGAGCCAGGCGCTTGACCTTGTTGTTGATGTGGTAGTTGTAGCTGCGGGGCTTGGGGCCCAGAGCGACGCCGCCGTGAGTCCACTGCGGTGCACGGATGGAACCCTGACGAGCGTGGCCGGTGCCCTTCTGACGCCAGGGCTTCTTGCCGCCGCCGGAAACTTCCATGCGGATCTTGGTGTTCTGGGTGCCCTGACGCTGGTTGGCCAGGAAGTTCACCACAGCAATGTGGACAGCCTTCTCGTTCGGGGTGATACCGAACACGGCGTCGGAAAGCTCGATCTCGCTAACATGCTGACCGTTCATATCGACTACGTTAAACTTTGCCATTGTAGCTTTCCTCCTTACGCCTTCACGCTGTTGGCCAGAGTGATGATGGTGCCCTTGGAACCGGGGACCGCACCCTTGACAGCGATCAGATTGTTCTCGGTGTCAACCTTGACAACAGTCAGGTTCTGCACGGTGACGCGCACAAAGCCCATGTGGCCGGGCAGGCGCTTGCCGGGGAACACGCGAGCAGGGGTAGAAGTGGAACCGTTAGAACCTGCATGACGAGCAACAGGACCGGTGCCGTGGCTCTCACGCAGACGGTGCTGACCGTAGCGCTTGATAACGCCCTGGTAGCCCTTGCCCTTGGAAACGCCCACAACGTCCACCTTGTCGCCCTCTGCGAAGACATCAGCCTTCAGCACGTCGCCAACGTTCATTGCGGAAACATCTTCCAGACGGAACTCGCGCAGGGTCTTCTTGGGGGCAACGTTTGCCTTCTTGAAGTGGCCTGCAGCTGCCTTGTTGACCTTCTTGGCGGAAACCTCGCCGAAGCCCAGCTGAACAGCCTGGTAGCCATCGCTCTCGACGGTCTTCTTCTGCACGACGGTGCAGGGACCAGCCTCGATGACGGTGACGGGAACGACCTTGCCGTTCGCGTCGAACAGCTGGGTCATACCGACTTTCTTGCCGATAATGCCTTTAACCATTTTCTTTTCCTCCTGTAAAGGTTATTGGTTGGCAGCGCACGTCACTGCCAACATGACCCCTCGGGAAACGAGGGCATCGAATTTGATCGAGTGTCTTTTACAGCTTGATCTCGATGTCCACGCCAGCGGGGAGCTGGAGGCTCATCAGAGCCTCGACCGTCTTGTTGGACGGCTTCAGAATGTCGATCAGACGCTTATGAGTGCGGCTCTCGAACTGCTCGCGGCTATCCTTGTACTTGTGGGTAGCGCGCAGAACGGTAACGATCTCACGATCGGTGGGCAGGGGGATGGGGCCGGACACGCGTGCACCGGTGTGCTTTGCGGTCTCCACGATCTTCTCTGCTGCGGCATCGATCAGTTGAGCATCATAGCTCTGCAGACGGATTCTGATTTTCTCTTTGACTGCCATTGCTTACGCCTCCTGAAAAAATTGATTTTGCCCTAGGCGAGCCGATAAATTGCTCTACACAGTTCCGGGTGTTCCTCGATTTGGCACTATAAAAACCGGTGAACCGCATGGCAGTTCTCCCGGAAACATATTAGCAAATCAAATCCGAACATTGGTTCCGCCCGTTTCGCAGAGGAGTAACTTCTCTGCCGAGGGAACGTATTCCATCGCTGTCAGTAATTCTTTCGCCCGGTTCTAAGATCGGACATACTCCGCGGAAATAACCCATCGCAGCTATCGCCGGATGACAACCTCCCGCATCTACGCATATCGCTGGCCTGCACGACTTGTATCGCACAAGCCCTTTGCAGCCGAGAGTTATTCTATCACACCTTCGTGCATTTGGCAAGTGTTTTTTAGAAAAAAGAACGAATTTTCTTTTTTATTTTCTCCGTTTTGTCAAAGAGCGCATTTTCTGTGCAAGATGCACAATCCGCAGGCTTTTCTGCCGGTGGAAAACTCCCCTACCCCGCTTTTGCAGAGGTAGTATGGACGGTTTTGCTGCGGATTATACCTATTATACAAAGGGAAGCGGCCTCACCCTCTCCGTCACTTCGTGACAGCTCTCCTAAAGGAAGAGCCCTTGGCAAAGAGGGAAACTTTTCCGTACTGCCAAGGGCTCCCTCCGTGAGGGAGCTGGCGCGTAAGCGCCTGAAGGAGTTCGTTTTTTATCTCTTCTTCAGCTGTTCCGCCAGCCCATCCCGAGGCGTGACGTAGACCGTGGTGTACACCTCGTACAGCACCATGCCGGGTTTGGCACCGCTGGCTTTCCAGATGTTTTTCACCTCGGTGGTGTCCACCGCCACCTTGGCGCCGGTGCCTGCCTTGTAGGTGCTGGAGTAGATGACTGCCAGCTCCGCGGCCTCCTGCTTGGTGGTGTCCGGGATCTCCTCGCCCCGGCTCATGACCACAACGTGGCTGCCGGGGGCCTTCTGCACATGGAACCACAGGTCTTTGCCCCGGGCGGTGTGCAGGGTGAGCTTGTCGTTCTGGGCATTGTTCCGGCCCACCAGGATCTCAAAGCCATCGGTGGAAGTGAACCGCAGGAAATCTGCAGGCTTCTGGCGCTTATCCCGCTGCTTGTAGTATTTCAGGTAGCCCTGACTCTTCAGCTCTGCCCGGATCTCGTTGAGGGCCGCTTCACCGGAAGCGGACTCCACCTCGTAGAGCACCGTTTCCAGATAGGCGATCTCCTTTTCACCCTCTGCCAGCAGATCCACCAGCATCCGGGCGGCGGTCTGCTTCTTTTTATAGTTTTTGAAGAAGTTCTGAGCGTTCTGGCTGGGTGTGAACCGCAGGTCCAGCGGGATGGTCACTTCCTTGCCCTCGTCGTACCAGTTGGGCACGGTGATGCTCTTCATGCCCTTCTGGGCCAGATAGAGGTTTGCCGAGAGCAGCTCACCGTACAGACGCAGCTTTTCGCTCTTGCCGCTGGCAGCAAGCTCTTCCTGACGGGCGGCCTGCTTGCGCACGGCGCGCTCGTACATATTGTGCACGGCCTTGTGCAGCTCCTTGCTTTTGGTGCGCAAGCGTTCCGCGCGGTCCTTCTCAGCGTAGTAGCCCTCCAGCATGGCGTTGAAGGAGGGCCACTCCTTTATAATATATTTTTCGCCGTACTGCTGCGGGCGGAAGAAGGTATACTCGATGGGCTTGCCGCTGGGGTCGGTGACGCTGCAGGGCGTACCGCCGGTTGCGTGCTCTTCCTTCAGCTCGTCGATGGCAGCCATAAGCTTGCGCTTCTGTTCCTCGGTCAGCTCATTGGCGGGCAGATGTTCGCCGTCAAAGGCACGCCATGCAGCTTCGCGGCAGACCACCGGGCCAACACCGGCCACGGTCTTGTTGAGGGCATCTGCCACCGGCAGATCTCTCTGGCAGGCTGCTGCCACGATGGACGCACTGCTCACCAGCAGGAAGTCCGGTCTTGCAGGCTTGGGCGGCGTGGTATAGGGCAGGCCCGGCAGCAGCTGGCGCACATCGCTGTCCTCAAAATCCACGCGCTTGAGTGCGTCAATGATCTTGCCGTTCTGCACCAGAACCAGATTGGAGTAGCGGCCCATCAATTCGGCACACAGGGTGTTGCGCACAAGGTCGCCCATCTCGTTGGTGCACTGGAAATCAAAATACACGATGCGGTCTCCCGGCTCCATGTGCACGTCCAGCAGCCTGCCGCCGGTGAGATGCTTGCGCATCAGCATACAGAAGGAGGGCGGCGTCTCCGGGTTTTCAAAGCTTTCTTCGGTCAGGCACACGCGGGCGGAACCGCTGCGGGCCGAAAGCAGCAGCGCATAGGTATCCGTGCGGGTGCGCAGGGTGAGCACCAGCTCATCACGGGTGGGTTCAAATAGTTTTGCGATCTTGGCGTCGGTCAGCGTTGCTTTGAGCTCTGCTGCCGTAAGGGCCAGTGTCGCGGCATCCAATGCCATAGTGTTTACCTCATTTAACGATTTTAAATGGCCGCCGCATTCGCTTTGGCCATAATCAGCGGAATTTTTATTTGTATTTGTAATTCGGCAAAGCCTGCGGGCTTTGCCGAATTACTCTTTCACAGAAGAGGCTGCAGCGGCGATCTTCATCTCAGCCGGAAAATCGCTGCAAGAAAAAGCAGCGGCTTTCCCTCACAAATACGTATACGGGTCCCGGTTCTCGGTGCTCACCAGCACTTCCAGCTCCGGCAGGGCGGCGCGCAGCTTTGCAGCCACGGCGGCAGTCACCGGAAATTCGGTGGCATAGTGGCCCGCCGCAATGAGCGAAAGGCCCAGCCGCTTGGCATCGATGGCGTGGTGGTGGTTGGCTTCGCCGGTCAGCAGGCAGTCCGCGCCCATAGCAATGGCATCTGCAAACAGGCTTCCGCCCGCACCGCTGATGACCGCCAAGCGCTTGACCGGCTTACCCGCATCCACAAACTTCACCTGCACCGCCGGGCCGTTCTTCGACTGGTTGCAGCGCGCAGCAAGCTCCTGCTTTGCCTTGCGGGCAAGCTTTGGAACCGCGATTTCTTCAATGGCTCCCACACGGCCGCAGCCCTCGGCAAAGGTTTCCATATTCTTCATGTCAAAGATGCCTGCCAGCACTTCGTTCACGCCGCCCTCGGCAGCATCCAGATTGGTGTGCATACAGATGGCAGAAATGCCTGCCTGCACCAGCTGGAAAGGCACATCCTGCGGGCCGATCTTTTTGAGCGGATCAAAAATGACCGGGTGGTGGGACACGATCATCTCACACTGCTTTGCAGCGGCTTCGGCCACCACTTCGGGGGTGATGTCCAGTGCTGCCAGCACCCGGTGCATCTGCCCGCCGCAGTCCACCAGCAGGCCGGGATTATCCCAGTGTTCCGCCAGCTCCAGCGGCGCGATGGCCTGCATTGCTTCGTATACCTGCCGTACTGTTGTCATCCTTCTGTCCCCTCTTTTAAAATTGCATCGATCTCGGCGGCAAGCGGACTGCCATCCGGCACGCCAAGGCGCATCCGGGGCAGCTTTGCCTTCTGCCAGTCGGCGTAGCCTTTTCCCTCGGGCCACTCTCCCGTACTGCCAAACAGGCACTCGGCAAAGGTGGGCGCATACACCCTGCCGGTGTACTCTGCCGCCATCACCGCGTACCAACGGCCCGCCGCCTGCACCGGGCGGTCGGCTGCAAAGGAGAAGCCATGCTCCCACAACCAGCGGCGCAGCGCGTCGTGGCGGGTGGCCGGGATCATGATGATCCGCGGCCCTCCCACGGTGAACACCCACGGGGCTTTCTCTAAAATTTCCCAAGTGGTCTGGGCGGAAACGCCCGCCAACACGATGCTGCCTACTTCGTTCTCCGTAAGCACAGAAAGACCGTCGCCAAGCCGAAGCTCAGCGCGGTCTTTACAGCCTGCATGTTCCAGCGTCTGCTCTGCCTTTGCCAGCGGGCCGGGCCGCAGGTCGGCACCGATCACCTTCGGGTATTTTCCCGAAGCCGCCAGCACCGCCGTCAGCTTGCCGTGGTCGCAGCCGATGTCCGCCACCGGCTCTCCCGGCCGCACAAGCTCTGCGGCGGCAGCCAGACGCGCATCCAGTGTGGGCAGCAATTTATGCCTTCTTTGCGGCCAGATGCTCGTTCAGCTTCTCGATCAGCTCATCGCAGTCCACGCCGTGGACAGCACAGGCCTCCTCGATGCTCTCGCCGCGGGATGCAGGGCAGCCCAGGCAGTGCATGCCGATCTCCATGAAGTAGGGAGCGGTGGTCTGGTCCATATCCAGGATATCGCCGATGATGGTCTCGCGGGTCACCTGCTTTGCGTCCTTGTGTTCTTCCTTCTTGAGCATATTGAAAATATCAAACATGATGGTTTTCCTTTCCTGTTGGGTAAAATCACGGCATAACCTACCGTTCTTCTATACTATACCCTAAACCGGTACTGTTTTTCAAGTATCTGCTGGGATTTTTAGCGTTTACTGGTAATTCTTATCCAGCGAGAAGCCGCGCCCGCTCACCTCGGTCACATGGCTCACGATCATAAAGCAGGTGGGGTCGATGGCATGGGCCAGCTTTTCCAGCTTCGGCAGCTGGCGGTTGCTCACGATGCTCAGCAGCACCTGCTCCGGCTCGTGGCTGTAGCCTCCCTCGCCATGCAGCACGGTCACACCGCGGTCCAGCTGGGTGAAGATGGCCTCGCGGATATCATCGGCGTGCTGGCTGATGATCTTTACCTCGGTGCGGGTAGTGCCGAAGATGAGCACCTTGTCCAGCACCACCGTATACACAATCACCATCACGATGCCGTACAGACACTGCTGCAGCGGGCTGAACGCCGCCTGCATGCAGAGGATGAGCATATCGAACACCAGCATACTGGCCGACACCGGGATGTGGAAATATTTGTTCAGCACCAGCGGAGGGATGTCCATGCCGCCGGTGGATGCGCCTGCCCGGATGGTGATGCCCAGCGAAATGCCTACGCCGAAGCCTGCAAAAATGGTGTTGAGCACCAGATCATCGGTGAGCACAAAGCCTGTGAACACCCGCTCCCACAGGGCCAGAAACAGGGGGCTGAGCACGGTGCTGGCAATGGTGGTGATGGCAAAGCGCCGCCCCAGCAGCACCCAGCCCACCGTAAGCATGGTCATGTTGATGACGAACAGCACACCGGACACCGGCAGTCCCAATGCACGGTTGATGCCCAGTGCGATGCCGGTGGCACCGCCGGTGATCAGGCCTGACGGCACAAGAAACAGCACCACCGTGAGTGCATACAGTGCATTGCCCACGATGATGGACAGCGAATTGAATGCGATCTGCTGCTCATATGAAAGCTTTATCATCTTTTGTCCCTCATTCTTGAATTTCTTTCTTCTATGATAACGAAAAAATCCGCATTTATCAAGCGTTTCGCCCATAAATGCGGAATAATCCCGGAATAAATTACATTTTGTTGTTTACTGCGCAGAGGTCTCCTGCACCGGTTCCTCGTCCTCCAGCAGACGCAGACCGGCGGTATCCGTCACCGGCAGCGAGAACACGATCGCGCCCGCCTTTGGCCCGGCACCGTCCATGATGGCTTTCATGATGCGGTTCTTTTCCGGCGTGCGGGCCACGATGAGCACCAGCTCTTTTTCATTCACCAGCTCCACGCCAAGGAACTGGGCTGCGCCTTCCATGCCAGTACCCTTGGCGTGGATCACCGTGCCGCCGCCGGCACCTGCTGCGCGGGCGGCATCCATAATGGTGCCGGTGTGGCCCTGATTGGCGATCACCAGCAGCAGTTCGTAACGGGTATCCTTCAAGGTGCTCTCCTCCTTCAATGTCAGCGGCTGGTGCTGGGTGAGGAACATCAGCGCCCTTCTGCCGCCGATGCTGCTCAGCGGCACCGTGAATGCAATGCCGGTGCCCGGCACGTCGATGCGCATTTTGCGGCGCAGGTCTGTCCGGACGGCCTTCCATGTATCCTCTGTCACCACCGCCAGCAGCACCGCCTTCTCGGTCTTTTCCAGACCCAGCGTGGCCAGCGTTTCCCGCACCGCTGTGCCGCTGCCCACCGTGCGCAGGTTCACATCCACGCCGCGCTGCTGGTACAGCTGCAAAAAGGCATCGGTGGAGCAGCGGTCGGTGATGGTCACCATCAAAAACAACGAACTCATGCCGAGCCCTCCTTACAGTTCAATGATATCATCGTCCGCCAGACCGGCAAAGGCCGCACCCATGGCCGCAGGCTGCAGGCGCCGGGCCTTGCGGGTGCGCAGCTGTGCCACAAGGCCCATCAGCTGCACCGTAATGAGCGGGGTCATGGCCACCATGGCCACCACGCCGAAAGCGTCGGTGACGATATTGCCGCCCACGGCCACGCAGGCACCCTGTGCCAGCGGCAGCAGGAAGGTGGCCGTCATGGGGCCGGATGCCACGCCGCCCGCGTCAAATGCAATGGCGGTGAACAGCTTTGGCACCACAAAGGAGATGCCGATGGCAAACACATAGCCCGGCACGAGGAACCACAGGATGGAAACGCCGGTGAGCACCCGCACCATGGCAAGGCCCACCGAGATGGAAACACCTGCCGAGAGTGCCATGCCCATGGCCTTGGCCGAAATGGCACCGTCGGTCACCTCTTCCACCTGTTTGTTCAGCACATAGACGGCCGGCTCGGCCTTGACGATGAAGTAACCGATGAGCATTCCAATGGGAATGATGATCCAGCGGAAGCTCTGCCCGGCCAGCACCTGACCCAGATAATTACCGGCGGGCATAAAGCCCACATTTGCGCCGGTGAGGAACAGCACAAGGCCCACGTAGGTATACGCAAGACCCACCGCAATGCGGCCCAGCGACCGGCGATCCATGTGCAGAGCCACAAATTGAAAAATGCCGAACATCACGATAATGGGCAGCAGCGAGACAGCGATCTCTTCCAGATACGTAGGCAGGCTGACATGGAACAGCTGCCACAGCTCCACCGAGTCGCTCACCTCCGGCAGCACCGGCGGGATATAGGTGCTGTCCGAGGCGCGGAACACGATGCCCAGAATGAGCACTGCCAGAATGGGGCCGATGGAGCACATGGCCACCAGACCAAAGCTGTCGTCCGCCGCGTGGCGGTCGCCGCGGATAGCTGACACACCCACGCCCAGCGCCATGATAAAGGGCACAGTCATGGGGCCGGTGGTCACACCGCCGGAGTCAAAGGCCACAGCAAGAAATTCCTTGGGCACAAACGCCGCCAGAAGAAAGATCATGCCGTAGAACAGCACCAGAAGCTTTGGCAGCGAGATGCCAATGAGCATACGCAGGAAGGCAAACACCAGAAACAGGCCCACGCCCGCCGCCACCGATAAAATAAGGGTGCGGTTCGGGATGGAGGGCACCTGATTTGCCAGCACCTGCAGGTCCGGCTCCGAAATGGTGATGAGGAAGCCCAGCAGAAAGCCGATGCCCAAGATCACCGGCAGCTTCCGGCTTTTGGTGATCACCGCACCCACGCGCTCGCCCATGGGGGTCATGCTCATCTCCGCGCCCAGTGTGAAGAACATGATGCCCACCACGATCATGGCGGCCCCCAGCAAAAAGCACAGCAGGATGCTGGGCGACACCGGCGCAATGGTAAAGCAGAGCACCAGCACGATGGCTGCAATGGGCAGCACTGCCTGCAGCGCTTCCAATAGTTTTTCCCGCAGTTTCGGGAGGGATGCTTTCAGGATAGCGTCCACCGCCTTTCACTGTTTTATATCCAGTTTGTACAAATCAGAAACAAGTATATGAATAGTATACAAAGCGAAAGCCGCCCCGTCAACAAACGGAGCGGCAAAGATCGGCAAAGACGCAGAAGCTTTACAGTTTCTTCCAAGTTTGTCTTTATTTCGTCAGATCTCCTGCTTTGCCAGCACGTCCGAGGTGGGGGTCTGGAACACCGGGATATTGGCATAGGGGTCAGCCACTTCTTCTGCAGGCAGGCTCTTCATGTAGGCATCCATGCTCTCGGCCACCTTCTTGGCCACAGCCACCGCCTCCACCACGGTGCGTGCGCCCATCACGGCATCGCCGCCGGCAAATACGCCCTCGCGGGTGGTGCTGCCGTCCTCGCTGACGGTGAGCAGACCCTTCTGGTTGGTCTCGATGCCGGTAGTGGTCTTGACGAGGTTGCTCTCCGAGCCCTGGCTGACCGACACGATCACGCCGGTGTGGGGGTAGAAAGTCTCACTGCCCTCCACCTGAGTGAACCTGCCATCTTCGCCCTTGACGGTATCGCGGCAGATCAGGCCGTTCTCGCGGATCTCCACTGGTGCTTTGCAGAAGCGGAAGCCCACGCCCTCCAGCTTTGCATAGCTCACCTCGTACTCGGAAGCACTGATGCAGCTCTCGTCGCGGCGGGCATAGCAGGTGACGTGGCGGGCGCCGTTGCGGATGGCGGTGCGGGCGCAGTCCATGGCAGAGTTGCCCACGCCGATCACCGCAACATCGCTGCCCAGACGGAACGCCTTGGAGTTTGCCAGATAATCGATGCCAAAGGCTACATTTCCCAGCGTCTCACCCTTGATATGCATGGCGTTGGCCTTCCACAGACCGGCACCGATGAACACGCTCTTGTAGCCGTCGCGGAACAGATCATCGATGGTGATGGTCTTGCCGATGGTGGTGTTGGGCCGAACCTTGATGCCCTTCAGCTCCAGATGGCGGTACTGGAAATCGTCCAGCACGCTGTCCGGCAGGCGATAGTTGGGGATGCCGTAGCGCATGACGCCGCCAATTTTATCGCGGGCATCAAAGATGGTCACATCGTAGCCCCAGCGTGCCAGCAGCACCGCAATGGTCAGGCCCGCCGGGCCGGAGCCAACGACTGCCGCCTTCATGCCATTTTTGGGGGCAGGGCCGGCGGTCATTTTGTTGGCGTAGGTCGTGGAAATGTAGTCCTCAATAATGGAGAAGTGCACCGGGTCGTGGCTGGGCATCCGGTTGCGCACGCAGTGGCCCTCGCACTGGTTCTCGTGGTTGCACACCAACGCACAAACGGTGGTCAGCGGGTTATTCTCAAACAGCATTCTGCCAGCTTCGTCCATCTGGTTTGCCTTGAGCAGCCGAATGACCTCCGGGATGTTGGTGTGGATGGGGCAGCCCTGCTGGCACAGCGGCTTTTTGCAGCCCAGACAGCGGTTGGCTTCGTCCAGAACGTGAAGTGCCATGAAGTTTCCTCCTTATTGCGTGCAGTTTTCTGATTTCATTCTCGTTTGTTGTATCCAACATTGCATTGCTCTAATCATACACCACAAACCGCCCGGGCACAAGTGTTTCTGAATAAAATTTCTTCGATTATTTTTTGTCAATTCGTCAAAAAGATAATTTTTTGACGATATGCTCTGCCCATTGGCCCGGGCACCCGGCGGCACAGTGCGCCAAAATCGCTGGCTGCTGCCTGTGCCGCCGCCATGCGGGCGCAGGCATCGTTTTCTTTTTCCAGCTTTGCCAGCGAGTGGCTCAGCGGCAGGGATGCATGCTTCAGCAGCGGAAGTGCTTTCCGCCTTGCCCCCAGCAAATGCAGATAGGGCGGCAGGGCAGGCACGGTCTCCGCCGCATAGCCCAGTGCCGCATCCATGGCAAGACGGCGCATCCGGGCCCGGGGGTAACGCACAGTGGTCAGCGCGTCCAGCAGCTGGGGCAGGCCGGTGCAGCTGCGCACGGCGTTTTCCAGCCGGTGGTCCAATCCCTCGGAAACGCCCCGCACTGCGGCAAAAGGTTCCGGTCGTGCACAGGCCGCCCGCAGCAGAGCCAGCTCACACCGGCCCGCAGCGGCATGCTCCGTATACATTCCGTCGATTTCCGCTTTTTTATACAGTTCCAGTGCTTTTTCCGGCACATAAGGAGTCAGCGCATCCGCGCCCTGCTCTGCCCAGAGGGCGCGCAGCGCGCTGGCACTGGCAAACTGTGCGTGGCCGCTTTCGGCAAGGGCCTGCCCGTGGCCCGCCCCCACGCGGGGCAGCGGCACCGGGGTCATGGGTGCCTCCTGTTCCAGAATGGCCTTGCAGTATTCTACTGCCAGATTGTTGTTGGGCTTATCCAACAGCGCGGCCAGTGCCGTGCCCGGGCAGAGCGCTTCCACCGCCGCCTGCCGCGCCGCCGCAAAGCTGCGGGCACCGGCTGCAAGCTGGCGCTTCAGCTCGGTGCGGTAGGCCTCGCTGTTCAGTACCCGGGCAGCTTCCATCAGCAGGGCTGCGTCCGGTGTCTCTGCCCCGAACACCAGCGCATCGCACCCGGCGGCGGCAAGGATGCGCACCCCCGCCCGGGCAAAAGCCTCTGCCCCCGCACAGGCACAGGGCGCAGGCAGCGCAAATATCAGATCTGCCCCGCATTGCAGTGCAGCCTGCACCCGCACCGCTTCCGGCAGCAGCGGCAGTGCGCCGCGCTGGGTCAGCCCGCAGCTCATGGCCACCGCCACATGCTGTGCTCCCAGCGCTTTTGCCTGCGCCAGCTGCCATGCATGGCCGTTGTGAAAGGGGTCGTACTCTGCAATGATACCGGCAAATTTCATAGATAAGCTCCTCTGCAGGGCTGCTGCGCCCTCGGAAAGATTGTTAAATTTATATCGTATATACAGAAAACTGCAGTGGTTTTGCGCATTTGTGGGCAGTATGTACAAAAACCTTGTACACAAGCTTTACCGCTTTGCCCGGGTTGCGGCTTGAAAAGCCGCCCACCCTATTATATAATAAACACAGGAATCTGTAAAATTCTGTCCTCAGGTTTAAAAAGAGGGCAGACCAAAAACATACAGGAGGCAACACAGATGAAAGTTCTGGTTATTAACTGCGGCTCTTCTTCTCTGAAGTATCAGCTGATCGATATGGACGGCGAGAAGGTGCTGTGCAAGGGCCTGTGCGAGCGCATTGGCATGGAAAGCAGCATGATCACCCACGAGGCAAACGGCCACAAGGCCACCACGCCCGCCATCTTCCCCACCCACACCGAGGCATTTGCCGAGGTCGTGAAGAAGATGACCACCGGCGAAGGCAAGTGCATCAACGACGTCAGCGAGATCGATGCCATCGGTCACCGTGTCGTGCACGGCGGCGAGAAGTTCAAGGAGAGCTGCCTGATCACCGACGAGGTCATCGAGACCATCCGCGAGCTGAGCCCTCTGGCTCCCCTGCACAACCCCGCCGGCATTCTGGGCATCGAGGCCGCACGCAAGGTGTTCGGCAACATCCCCATGGTGGCTGTGTTCGATACCGCTTTCCACAGCACCATGCCTCCGAAGGCTTATATGTACGCCATTCCGTATGAGTACTACGAGAAGTACGGCGTGCGCCGCTACGGCTTCCACGGCACCAGCCACAAGTACGTTGCCCACAAGGCTGCCGAGTATCTGGAAGAGCCCATTGAGCGCCTGAAGCTGATCACCTGCCATCTGGGCAACGGTTCCTCCATTGCCGCTGTGGATCAGGGCAAGGTCGTGGACACCTCCATGGGCATGACCCCGCTGGCCGGCCTGATGATGGGCACCCGCTGCGGCGACCTGGACCCCTCTGTGGTCAACTACCTGAAGTACACCCTGAACATCACCGGCCACGAGCTGGACGAGATCCTGAACAAGAAGTCCGGCCTGCTGGGCATCTCCGGTGTTTCCAGCGACAAGCGTGACGTGGAAGAGGCAGCTGCTGCCGGCAACAAGCGCGCACAGCTGGCTTCCGACATGCTGAACTACCAGATCAAGAAGACCGTTGGCGCTTACATCGCTGCAATGGGCGGCGTGGATGCCATCGTCTTCACCGGCGGCATCGGCGAGCACGACGCGATTGCCCGTGCAAAGGTCTGCCACCACATGGATTGGCTGGGCATCCGCATCGATACCGAGAAGAACAAGCACCCCGTGGGCGATGTGTGCGAGATTACTGCCTGGGGCGCAAAGGTGCGCACTCTGGTCATTGCTACCGACGAGGAGCTGATGATCGCCCGCGACACCAAGGAAGTCATTGAGAAGTAACCGTTTTCCAAAGGGCTTTGCAGGGGCTGCTGCACGGAATGTGCGGCAGCCCCTTTTTCATCTTCCGGCAGTTATTTTACCCAAATCAGCCCTGTCGGATTGTGCTATCTATACAAATAACAAGGCGAATGGTTGTTTTTTGGTTGACAAATTTCAAAAAGAACGGTACAATAGAAAAGTCCTCAATTGGAGGACGTCCATTCATTCAAGCCCCTGGTAAGCTTACTGATCAGCGCGATGGTCCCAAAACCAAAGGTATGGTTACAATCCTTCCGTGGGCAAGAACTAACTAAAGAGGAGATACTACTATGTTTGAAGACAAGACTCTGGTCTGCAAGGACTGCGGTAAGGAATTTGTTTGGACTGCTGGTGAGCAGGAGTTCTACGCATCTCGCGGCTTCGAGAATCAGCCCCAGCGCTGCAAGCCCTGCCGTGACGCCCGCAAGAACGGCGGCGCACGCAGCAACAGCGGTGAGCGTCAGATGTTCGATGCTGTCTGCGCAGCTTGCGGCAAGGCTTGCAAGGTCCCCTTCCAGCCCCGTGAGGACCGTCCGGTCTACTGCTCTGACTGCTTCGCTCGCATGAAGCAGAACTAAGCGCTGATTTTTATTTAAATCGGTAACAAAAGGCCCGCTGTCGAAAGGCAGCGGGCCTTTTTGTATTCAGAGCTTCTCCTGTCTGCTTACGCAGCCATAACGGAGGAAGTCCTTCACACCAGCGGCGCAATGAACTTGAGCAGGATGCCCGCCAGATGCAGCAGCTTTTTGCCCTGCCAGATGCTTTCTTTCGTCCGCTCCACCCTGCGGCACCGGGTGAGCGTATCCTGAAAATCCGCTTCCATGTTGGCAATGCAGTCGGTGCCGCGCATCCAGACCGCGTTTTCAAAGTGATGGTACAGGCTGCGGTAGTCCAGATTGATGGTGCCCGCCACAGCTTCCACGCCGTCGGCGATCACGATCTTCGCATGGGTAAAGCCGGGCTGCCACTCGCTGATCTTCACACCCGAAGAAAGCAGCGCCTTGTAGTGGGTCTTGGCCAGTGCATAAACGAACCACTTATCCGGCTTGCCGGGCAGGATCAGGTGCACATCCACACCGCGCTCTGCCGCAAAGCGCAGGGCCGTTTCCAGCTCGCCGTCTAAAATCAGATACGGCGTGATGATGTGCACATACTTCCGGGCGCGGTTGAGCATATCCATGTACACCATTTCGCCCACCCGCTCACCGTCCAGCGGGCAGTCTCCGTAGGGCACCACAAAGCCCTTGGCGTTTGCTGCCGCCGGGATGGGATCGGACAGGAACTGCTCAAACTCCGGCTGGCACAGGATGCTCCACATCTGCAGGAACAGCGCCGTCATGGAGCGCACACCTTCGCCTTCCAGCATCAGGGCCGAGTCCTTCCAGCGGCCATACTTTTCTATGTGGTTGATGTACTCATCTGCCAGATTCACGCCGCCGGTAAAGCCCACCTGGCCATCAATGACCAGAATTTTGCGGTGGTCGCGGTAGTTGTAGTGGGTGGAAACGAAGGGCGTGACCGGCGAGAACACCTTGCACTGGATGCCCAGCGCTTCCAGCCGGCTGGGGTAATCCCGCGGCAGGGTGGAGAACTCGCAGGTGCCATCATACATCACACGCACATCCACCCCCTGCGCCGCCTTGCGGGCCAGCACTTCCAGAATGCGGCCCCACATCAGGCCTTCATCCACGATGAAATATTCCAGAAAGATGTATTTTTTTGCCGTTTCCAGCTGGCGCAGCATTTCATCGAACATAGCTTCGCCGCCGTTGAAGTAGGTGGCCACCGTGTCGGCATAGACCGGAAATCCGCCTCCCTTGCCCCGCAGATACCGTGCCAGCGGCACCGCTTCGGGTGCCTGCTCCTGCAAAAGCTCCACGGTCTGCTCATTCTGCGGCAGCTGGGCGCGGGTCTGGCCCTCCAGATCCAGCAGGCGGCGCTTCAGGGCATTGTGGCCCACATCACTTTTGGTGTACCAGAACAGCGGCACGCCCAGCACCGGCATCAGCGCTGTGACCACCAGCCATGTAATGCGCACGCTGTTGTCCATGTCCTGATTGAGCAGATAGACCATCATTGCCGCTGTTACCAGCAGGGTGCCGCCAAAATAATGCGGCAGCAGCCCGCCGAACCACTGCAGCAGGCTGAACAGCGCGAACGCCTGTAAAAGCAGCAGAACCAGCACTAGGCCAAAACGGCTGAAAATAGCGTGTACCACGCCCTTCTGTCCCCGTTTGAGCAGGCGGATGCCGCCATCCTCAAACACCCGGACCTTGTCCTTCATATTTTGCTGAAATTGTTTTTTCTGCATGGCATTTTTCCTTATCTCACACATTTGCAGCCCTGGGGCTGTAAAAATGTGCCGGTTTGTGTTATGATGTACAGGAACAAGCCCGCCCGGCGCTGTGTCCCGGACAGGCAGCTTTGCACCTATTATAATCCATTCCTGCCCTTTTTTCCACCCAAAGCGGCAGGATGATGCAGGAGGGACCCCTATGAATAATCTGATCATTGGCATTGCTGGCGGCTCCGGCAGCGGCAAGACCACCCTTGCTCTGCGGCTGAAGGAGCGTTTTGGCGAGGATGAAGTGCGCCTGATCTCCCACGACAGCTATTACAAACGCCACGACGAGCTGCCCTTTGAGGAGCGCTGCAAGCTGAACTACGACCATCCGGATGCTTTTACAACGCCTTGCTGATCTACCATCTGCAGGAGCTGAAGGCAGGCCGCGCCATCGACTGCCCGGTGTATGACTACTCCAACCACAACCGCAGCGACGATGTAACGTCTTTACGATTTAAATGCCCTCCGCATTCGCTCTGGGCATGTTCAGCGGAAATCTTATTTTTAATTTCATCATGCACGCAAAAGGAGCCACCGCACAGGTTGTGCAATGGCTCCTTTTTTCTTATCTCAGTGGATAGAGGTACGCACCAGTGCGCGCTTGAGACGCGCCTGAGCCAGCTCGTAGTCCCGCTTGTCGAGGTTCTTCTGCGCAAGGATCTCCTCCGCGCGCTTCTTGGAAGCCTCGGCGCGGGCCTGATCGATCTCCTCGGCCCACTCCCATGTGGTGGCGACCAGACGCACTTCGCCATCCAGCACGCTCAGCAGCCCGCCCATGCAGGCGGCGCGGCGGCGCTGGCCCTCGGCATCCACGATATGGGCTTCGCCCATGCCCAGCGCGGTGCAGTAATCCCCGTGTTTGGCAAGGATGGCCAGATCGCCGTCAATGGCGCGGCAGACGATGCGCTCGGCCTGCCCGTCAAAGGCGCAGCCGTCCGGCGTGACCACCGTCAGATGAAAGGTCGTCATGGTTTACCCTTTCTTCGCTTTTGCGAACACGTCATCGATGGTGCCCGCGAACAGGAATGCGCTCTCGGGCAGCTCGTCGCACTCGCCGTTCAGGATCATCTTGAAGCCGCGCAGGGTCTCCTTGAGCGGCACATACTGGCCGGGCATACCGGTGAACTGCTCTGCCACGTGGAAGCTCTGGCTCAGGAAGCGCTGCACCTTGCGGGCGCGGCTGACCGTGCGCTTGTCTTCCTCGCTCAGCTCGTCCATGCCCATGATGGCAATGATGTCCTGCAGCTCCTTGTAGCGCTGCAGCACCTTCTGGACGGCGCGGGCGATCTCGTAGTGCTCCTGACCCACGACCTCTGGGCTGAGGATGCGGCTGGTGGAATCCAGCGGGTCCACAGCGGGGTAGATGCCCTGCGAAGCAATGTCACGGCTCAGGACCGTGGTGGCATCCAGATGGGTAAAGGTGGTGGCAGGGGCCGGGTCGGTCAGGTCATCGGCGGGCACGTAGACGGCCTGCACCGAGGTGATGGAACCCTTGCGGGTGGAGGTGATGCGCTCCTGCAGAGCACCCATCTCGGTGGCCAGCGTGGGCTGGTAGCCGACGGCGGAAGGCATACGGCCCAGCAGTGCGGACACCTCAGAACCAGCCTGGGTGAAGCGGAAGATGTTATCGATGAAGAGCAGCACGTCCTGATTCTTCACATCGCGGAAATACTCCGCCATGGTCAGGCCGGACAGTGCCACGCGCATACGGGCTCCCGGGGGTTCGTTCATCTGGCCATAGACCAGTGCAGTCTTGTTGATAACGCCGCTCTCGGTCATTTCGCCGTACAGGTCGTTGCCCTCACGGGTGCGCTCGCCAACGCCGGTGAACACCGAGTAGCCGTTGTGCTCGGTGGCGATGTTATAGATCAGCTCCTGGATCAGGACCGTCTTGCCGACGCCTGCACCGCCGAACAGACCGATCTTGCCGCCCTTTGCGTAGGGGCAGATCAGGTCCACGACCTTGATGCCGGTCTCGAGGATTTCGGTGGTGGACTGCTGCTCCTCGTAGCTGGGAGCAGGGCGGTGGATGGGCCAGTAGGCCTCCGGGGCCGGGGCGGGCTTGTTGTCCACGGGCTCACCCAGCAGGTTGAACACGCGGCCCAGACACTGGTCGCCCACGGGCACTTTGATGGGTTCGCCGGTATCCACGGCTTCGGTGCCGCGCACCAGACCATCGGTGCTGTTCATTGCAATGCAGCGCACCACGTTATCGCCGGTGTGCTGTGCCACCTCGACCACCAGCTTTTCGCCGTGGTTGTCGATCTCGATGGCGTTGAGCAGCTCCGGCAGCTGGCCATCCTCAAACTGGATGTCCAGCACCGGGCCGATGACCTGGAGCACCTTGCCGATATGTTTTTCGGACATAGGCTACAACTCCTTTTTGATAGGTTTTAAATCTCCGCGCCGGCCACGATCTCGGTGATCTCCTGCGTGATGGCAGCCTGACGGGCACGGTTATAATACAGGTTCAAATGGTCGATCATCTCACCGGCGTTCTTGGTGGCGGCATCCATGGCAGTGCGGCGGGCTGCCAACTCACTGGCTACGCTCTCGCACACGGCACCGTAGACGATGCCTGCCACATACTCCGGGATGATCGCGCTGAATACTTCCTCGCTGCTGGGCTTGTACAGGATCTGGCTGCGGCGGGCATCCGCCTTCTGCTGCTCGGTGGGTTCGATGGACAGCGGCAGCACCTCCATGGTGGCTGCGGTCTGGGTCATCATGGAATCGAACCGGGTGTAGCAGATCTTTACCGCATCGTACTCGCCCTTGAGATATCCTTCCGTGATCTGGCGGGACAGCTGGAAGCACTCGCCCACCGAGACATCTGCCGCCAGCAGCACCTCCTGCGTGAACAGGGGCACCTCGTGATGGACGAAATACTCTGCCGAGCGCTTGCCGATGGGCAGCACCAGCACTTCGCCTTCTTCGGCCCCGGCCTGCTTGAGCACGTTGGAATTGTATCCGCCGGCAAGGCCGCGGTCGCCTGCAATAACGATGAGCAGGGTGCGCTTCACTTCGTCACGGCGCAGGTAGGGGTTGCGGGCGCGGGGGTCGGCCGCGGCGATCTTGGTCAAAGTCTCATGCAGCGTTTCAAAGTAGGGGCGGCTGTGCTCCACCCGTTCCTTGGCGCGGCGCATTTTGGAGGAAGCCACCAGTTCCATTGCCTTGGTGATCTGCATGGTGCTCTCTACGCTTTTGATGCGCAGCTTGATGTCCTTCATGGAACCAGCCATGCGTTACGCCTCCTTCCTTAGTGCGCCTTGACGAAGCTGTCGGTATAGGCTGTGAGCACGCTCTTAAGCTGCTCCTCAGTGTCCTTATCCAGATTGCCGGTGGTGCGGATGGTCTCCATGACGGCGGCACCCGCAGCATTGTTGTCCAGATATTCGTACAGGCCCTTCTCATACTCGGCCACGTCCGGCACCTTGACCTTCACAAGGTGATCGTGAATGGTCGCATACAGGATGGCCACCTGCTTTTCCACAGGCACGGGAGCGGAACGGTTCTGCTTGAGCACTTCCACGATGCGCTCGCCCTGTGCAAGGCGGGCCTTGGTGTCGGCATCCAGATCGGAACCGAACTGTGCAAAGCTCTGCAGCTCGCGGTACTGGGAGTAGATCAGCTTCAGGGTGCCGGCGACCTTCTTCATGGCCTTGATCTGGGCATTGCCGCCCACGCGGGACACCGAGATGCCGGGGTTGACTGCCGGCATGACACCGGAGTGGAACAGCTCCGTCTCCAGGAAGATCTGACCATCGGTGATGGAAATGACATTCGTGGGGATGTAGGCGGAAACATCGCCCGCCTGCGTCTCGATGATGGGCAGAGCCGTCAGGCTGCCGCCGCCCAGCTCATTGGAGAGCTTGGCCGCGCGTTCCAGCAGACGAGAGTGCAGATAGAACACGTCGCCGGGGTAGGCCTCACGTCCCGGGGGACGGCGGATCAGCAGCGACAGTGCACGGTAGGCCACGGCGTGCTTGGACAGATCGTCGTAGATGATGAGGACATGCTTGCCCTGATGCATGAAATATTCGCCCATGGCACAGCCGGAGTAGGGTGCGATATACTGCAGGGGCGAAAGCTCGGATGCCGTTGCGGACACCACGATGGTGTAGCCCATAGCACCGGCCTCGGTCAGGCTCTGCACAAGGTTTGCCACGGTAGAGCGCTTCTGACCGATGGCAACGTAAATGCAGATGACATCCTTGCCCTTCTGGTTGATGATAGTATCGGAGGCGATGGTGGTCTTGCCGGTCTGGCGGTCGCCGATGATCAGCTCGCGCTGGCCGCGGCCAATGGGGATCATGGAGTCGATGGCCTTGATGCCGGTCTGCAGCGGCTCCTTGACCGGCTGACGGTCGATGATGCCGGGAGCGCGGCTTTCAATGGCGCGGAACTCGGTGGTCTCGATGGGGCCTGCGCCGTCGATGGGCTGGCCCAGCGCGTTGACCACGCGGCCGATCATGGCTTCGCCCACCGGCACGGACACCACCTTGCCGGTGCGCTTGACAGTGCTGCCTTCCTTGATGCCGACGTCGGAGCCCAGCAGAACGATGGAGACGGTGTTCTCCTCCAGATTCTGGGCCATGCCGTATTCGCCGTTATCAAACTGAAGCAGCTCACCTGCCATGCACTTTTCCAGACCACTGGCGCGGGCGATGCCGTCGCCCACCATAATGACCGTGCCGGTCTCGCTCTGCTCAATGGCATTTTCGTAATGCTTGATCTGCGCACGGATGATCTTGGAGATCTCTTCAGGTTTCAGTTGCATCTTTGTTTGTTCACCACTCAATTCTTAAAAATCTTTCGGGTGGAAATTCGATCACAGTGTCACGGAAGCAATGTCCCTGCGCAGGGCCGCCAGACGGTTCTGCACCGTGCCGTCCAGCTCGGTGCCTTCGATATCCAGCCGGATGCCGCCCAGCACTGCCGGATCGACCTTTGTTTTCAGGTCGATGGTCTTGCCGGTGAGCTTTTCCAGCTTTTCGTGCAGGCTCTTTGCCTGCTGCTCCGTCATTGCCACTGCAGTGGTCGCCGTTGCTTCCAGAATGCCGTGTGCCTGATTGTAGCGCACACGGTAAGCCCGTGCACAGCCGGACAGCTCTCGCAGGGTGCCCTTCTCGCACAGGATCTTCAAAAAGTTCAGCACATAGAGGTGGACCTGATCCCGCAGTGCTTCATCCAGCAGGCCGCAGCGCTCTCTTTTCGGGATGCTGGGGGTGCTGAGCAGATGCAGGTAGTCCGGGTTCGCCTTAAAAAGCGCCACGGCTTCGTCCAGCTCACCCAGAATGCGGGCCTCCAGCCCTTCCTCCGCCGCCAGATCGTACAGGCTTCCGCCGTACATCCTTGCAGTCTCGGTCATGATGCTTCACCCACATTTTTGATAAATTCGTCGATCAGATCCTTGTGGTCCTTCTCGCTGATCTCACGCTCCACCACCTTGGAGGCGATCTCCATGGCGATGTCGCCGATCTCGTCCTTGACCTCGTTCACGGCCTTCTTGCGCTCCTGCGCAATGTCGGCTTCGGCCTTCTGCTTGAGGGCAGCAGCCTGCGCGCGGGCCTCGCCCACGATCTCTTCGCCGCGGGCGGTGGCCGTCTTCTGCGCATTGGCAACGATCTCGTTGGCCTCGGTGCGGGCATTCTGCAGGTTCTGCTCGTACTCTGCCTTCATGGCTTCGGCTTCGGTGCGCAGCTTGGTGGCATCGGCGATCTGGCTGTCTGCCTTCGCCTTGCGCTCTGCGATCACGTTTTTGACCGGATTCAGCAGGAACTTTTTGAAGATGAACAGCTGGATCATCAGGTTGCAGATCTGGGCCAGAAAGGTCCAGCCGTCCAGCGTGATCAACGCCTGGTACAGTTCCATAAGCGTCTCCTTTCGTTATTTTGTAAAAGGTTCCGCTTATGCCAGGAACTTCATGAACATACCGGGTGCCAGGAAGATCAGCAGCAGGCCGGTGACGAAGCCGTAAATACCGGTGGTCTCGGAAAGTGCAACGCCCAGGATCAGGGTGCTGGTAACGTCGCTCTTGCACTCGGGCTGACGGCCCACAGCTTCACAGGCAGCAGCTGCTGCGTTGCCTTCGCCGATACCGGGGCCGATACCTGCGATCAGTGCGCAGCCTGCGCCGATGCCGCAGCCTGCCAGAGCGATACCACGAGCGAGGTACTGAAAGTCAGTCATAAGATTTGTCCTCCAAAAAAGTTTTTTGTTTTGGGAGATGCCGTTGTGAGGGCTTAGTCCTCACCGGCAGCACGTTTGATGAAAATTGCGGTCAGGGTGCAGAAGATGAACGCCTGAATGCAGCCGCCGAACCAGTCGAAATACAGGCCCGTAAAGGCCGGAATGCCGATCTGGAACAGCTGGATCTGACTCAAGGCACCCGGCAGCCAGCCGAAAATGACGTGGCTCAGGCTTGCCAGCGCCCAGTACAGCAGTGTGGAAATGACCGTACCGGACAAGATGTTGCCAAAGTGACGGAACGCCATACTGACGGGGGTGGAAACCTCCGACAGCACATTGATGGGTGCCATGATGAAGATGGGGTCCAAAAGACCTTTCAGGTAGGAAAGGATGCCGTTGGTCTTGATCTTGTAGTACATGATCAGCACGAACACCACAATGGCCCACGCCGCCTCGGTGTTCAGGTCGGCTGTGGGGCTCCACAGGCCGATGACACTGATGAGGTTGCAGCCGATGCTCAGAGCGAAGATCGCGCCGATGAGCGGGATATACTTATCAAAGTGATAGCCCATGTTGTCGTGCACGAACTGGTCCAGCCGTTCTACGATGAACTCGGCGGCGGCCTGCCGCTTTGAGACATTTTCCAGCTTGAGGTTGCTGCCCAGCCAGATGGCAAGACCCGAAAGCAGCGCCATGACGATCCAGGTGCTGACTAAGGTCTGGGAGATCTTGAAATCACCCAGCAGGGGGATGTCCGTATGGATGGTATACAGGATCTTTGCGCCGTTCAGTTCCATTTGTTACGTTTCACCCCCTTCGTCACGGGGTTCAGCTTCCGGCTCCGGTGCGGGTTCGGGGTCGTCCTCCACAGAGACGTCCACCGAAGGCCCGGCCGGTGCAAGAGGCTTGTACTTGCCGGTTATTTGCAGGTAGTAGATCGTAACGCGCGGGAAAAGCAGGGGCAGAACACCGGCAAACGGCTGGAACACCGGTGCCCCGATGGCAACGATGATCCACACCGCCTGCAAAAGCATCCGGACATTGTAGGAAGCCTGCAATGTCGCTTTGCGCCGTTTCTCATCCTGCTCGTCGATGACCTTCTGGCACACGAGGCAGATGCCCGCAAAGTTGCCGATGGCCACGGCCGCGCCGATGAGACTGCCCAGAACAACAGTGTAATCAAATTTCACCCAGCCAACCAGGTGCAGAGCTGCAAAGATCACCCACATGACGGCGGTACAGATGGCCGTGCCGCAGGCGATGCGGGTCAGCTCCTTTTTGGATTCCGGCTGCAGTTTCATAAAGGGAAACCTCCTGTTAAGTTTACTGATGCGAGTTGAACCCCACCCGCTTTGGTTTTTCCTTTTTGGTGCGGTCCATGTGTTCCTTTGCAAAATACCAGAAGTTCTGTGCCCCGGCAGCAAGCCCCAGCAGGATGGCCGGCAGGAACACCCATTCCGGCCAGCTCCAGTTGTTCACCGCCCACCATGCACCGCCCAGACACATGACCAGCGGCAGCAGCATATTCAGGCCCAGCTGGGTCAGCCAGACAAGATCCTCCAGTGCCTTATACCAGCCCTTCAACCTGCGTTTCCTCCCTGTGTGATGTGCCTTTGCAAAAGCCAGATTCTGGATTCTTTGCCAAGGATTTGCAATCAGCAAAAAATCTTATAACGATAGTATAATTCAAACCGGCTGTTTTTTCAATCAATTTTCCACTATTTTCTAGTAAAATTTCATAGTTTGTTCAAACTAATGCCGTAACTGTACGCCCTGTATGGAGTTTGTGCGTCTGCGGGCGCATCAATACCAAAAGTTTGATGGATTTGTTGTGCAGAATGCAAAAAACGGGCGAGCCCTCTCAGGCGCTGACGCGCCAGCTCTCCCGAAGGGCGAGCTTTTATGCATCTTTCGGGCAGCACAAATAAAGCTCCCCCTTCCGGGGGAGCTGCTGAGCGAAGCGAAGCTGAGAGGGTCACACAAAAAAGCCGCCCGGCTCTTTGGGAACCGGGCGGCAGCCGTTATGCAGTTTTCAGGATATTACCAGAGGTTTGCCGTCTCATTGTACAGGCCCTCATAGCTCTTGGCGGAGACATCCCAGCTGAAATCGCACTCCATGCAGTGATGCACGAGGTTCTTCCAGTTCTCCTTGTCATAGTAAGCATTCTGTGCGTTGCAGCAGGCCACATACAGCTCGTGGGCATTGTAGCCCGCAAAGGTGAAGCCGTTGCCCTCGCCCATGGTGCTGTCGTGGATGGAGTCGCGCAGACCGCCGGTCTCGCGGACGATGGGAGGCGTGCCGTAGCGGCAGGCCACCATCTGTGCCAGACCGCAGGGTTCGCTCTTGGAAGGCATGATGAAGGCATCTGCGCCTGCGTAGATCTCCTGCGACAGGGCCGGTTCGAAGCCGATGTAGGTGCCTACGCGGCCCGGATGGCGTGCGCACAGGTCGGAGAAGAAGTTCTCGTACTGGCTCTCGCCGCTGCCCAGAACGACCAGCTCGATGCCGCGGTCCACCAGACCATCGGCGATGCTCTGCACCAGATCAAAGCCCTTCATGCCGACCATGCGGCTGACCATGGCAAAGACGGGGCTGCCATCCTTGTTCAGGCCGAACTTATCCTGCAGGGCTTCCTTGCACTTTGCCTTGCCCTCTTCAAAGTTGGTGATGTCGTAGTTGAAGGGGATGTTCTTATCCGTAGCGGGATCGTTGGAATCGGTATCGATGCCGTTCAGGATGCCGCACAGCTTGTACTGCTTCTCGCGCAGCAGAGCGTCCAGACCATAGCTGAACCACGGGTCGAGGATTTCCATGGCATAGGTGGGGCTGACAGTGGTGATCTTATCGGCAGTCTCGAAAGCACCCTTCATGAAGTTTGCGCAGCCGTCGTACTCTACGATGTGCTGGTCACGGCGGCCGATGCCGCAGGTATCCTCCAGAATGTCGGTGCCGTACTTGCCCTGATAAGCGATATTATGGATGGTGAAGATGGTCTTGATGCGGTTGAACTTATCCAGATGGCGATAGTACAGGTTCAGGTACACCGGCACCAGAGCGGTCTGCCAGTCGTTGCAGTTGATGATATCGGGGGTGAAATCGATGTAGAACAAAGTCTCTAAAACGGCGCGGGAGAAGAAGGCGAAACGCTCGCCGTCATCGTAGAAGCCGTACAGGCCGCGGCGCTTGAAGTAATACTCGTTGTCCAGGAAGTAGTAGGTCACGCCGTTCCGCTCGGTCTTGAACAGGCCGCAGTACTGGCTGCGCCAGCCCACGGGGACGGAATAATTGGTCACGTACTCCAGCGTATCACGGAACTTCAAATCGCCGTACAGGGGCATAATGACGCGGGCATCCACGCCGTCCTTGACCAGAGCCTTGGGCAGGGCACCCGCAACGTCGGCCAGACCGCCGGACTTTGCAAAGGGTGCAGCTTCCGAAGCAGCATACAGGATTCTCATAGGATCGCTCCTTCCATATAGTGGGATATTTTCGTTCTCCCCCACCGCCCTTGCAGGCAGCACGAACCATTTTTACAAAAGAGCAGGCGGGGGCACACAGATGCCCCCGCCCCTCTCAAGAGGGGCTACCGGGGAGGAAGCCGCCCCTATGGATAACTCAGTAAAATCAGACGGTGTGCTTCTTCTGTACGTACACCGGGAAGCTCTCGGTGCCGGACAGCTTCTTGCCGGCGGTGATCTTCACGTTCTTATCGGTAACAACGCAGTCCAGCTCGGCATTGGCTTCCACCACCGTATCCTGCATCAGCACGCAGTTCTTGACGACGGCACCCTTCTTGACCTTGACGCCGCGGAACAGCACACAGTTCTCCACCGTGCCCTCGATGACGCAGCCGTCGGCCAGAATGGAATCGGTCACCTTGCAGCCCGGCACATAGCGGGTGGGGTTGTCGTCGCGGATCTTGGTGTAGACCGGGCTCTTCTTGGGGAACAGCTTTTCCAGATTCTCGTCATCGGTCAGCTTGAGGTTCTCGTCGAAGTAGCTCTTCATGTCACAGACATGTGCCACATAGCCGGTGTACTCCAGAGCGTGGATGTTCAGGATGTTGACATTGTGGGCCAGAATATCGCGCTCGAAGTAGATCAGGCCGCGGGAGGTCGCATCCCGGACCAGCTTGAGCAGGGTCTCGCGCTCCAGAACATAGATGTTCAAGTCAAGGTTCTGCACGCCGGGGCGGTAATCGTTGAACAGCAGCTCGGTCACACGGCCATCAGCATCAACGGTCAGGGTGTAGTTGTCATTCTTGCGGCCCTCGGGGATCTCGGTCTTCTGGTAAGCAACGGTCACATCGGCACCGCTTGCCTGATGGGCAGCCAGCAGGGCGTTGAAGTCGTAGTTCAGGGCAACATTGGCGTCGCTCATAACCACGTACTTTTCCTTCTGGTTCTCCAGGAAGTTCATGATGGAGCCCAGAGCTTCCACACGGCCGGAATAGATGCGCACGCCCTTCTCAGCGAAAGGCGGCACGATGTTCAGGCCGCCGTGACGGCGGGCCATATCCCACTCACGACCAGTGCCCAGATGATCCATCAGGGAGTGGTAGTTCTTGCGCACCACGATGGAGACATTGGAGATACCGCAGTTTGCCATGCTGGACAGAACAAAGTCCACCATACGGTAGCGGCCCGCGAAGGGGATCGAAGCCATTGCGCGCTCGGTCACCAGCTCGGGGACGGTATTATCATAACTGTTGGGGAAAATAATACCCAACGCATTGGTGTTCTGGCTCAGCATACTTCCATACCCTCCTTGACGGATTCAAAGACTTTGGCACCTTCCTTGACGGTTGCGCCTGCGCCGACGGTCAGGCCGGTGCCCACATGGGCAATGGGGCCATCGCCGCCCACTCGTGCACCTGCACCGACCACAACATCCTCCGCCAGGATGCAGCGCTTGACAACAGCACCAGCCTTGACCACAACGCCGTCCATCAGGACTGCGTCCTCAACAGTAGCGCCCTCTTCCACAACAACGCCTGCGCTCAGCACAGAGTGATGCACATTGCCGTAGATCTTGCAGCCCTCCGTGACGAGGGAATCCTGCACCACAGCGCGGGGGCCGATCTTCTGCGGAGGCAGGACCGGGTTGCGGCTGTAGATCTTCCACTTCTCGTCGAAGATATCGATGCCGGAGTTTTCGGGGTCCAGCACTTCCATGTTGGCTTCCCACAGGCTGTCGATCGTGCCCACGTCACGCCAGTAGCCGGCAAAGCGGTAGGCGTACATCTTGCGGCCGTCGCGCAGCAGGGCGGGGATGATGTTCATGCCAAAGTCGTTCTTGGAGTTGGGGTCTGCTTCGTCCTCTTCCAGATACTTCTTCAGCACATCCCAGTTGAAGATGTAGATGCCCATGGAAGCCAGATTGGACTTGGGTACCGGGGGCTTCTCCTGGAACTCAGTGATGCGGTCGTTCTCGTCAGCCACCATCAGGCCGAAGCGGGAAGCTTCCTTCCAGTCCACTTCCATAACAGCCACAGAGAACTCTGCGCCCTTTTCCTTGTGGAAGCGCAGGAAGTCGGCATAGTCCTGCTTGCAGATCTGGTCGCCGGACAGGATGATCACATACTCGGGATCGTAGCTGTCGATGAAGCCGATGTTCTGGTAGATGGCGTTTGCAGTGCCCTTGTACCAGTCGGTGCCCTTTGCCTGCTCGTAGGGCGGCAGGGTGTGCACGCCGCCGTGCAGACGATCCAGATCCCAGGGCTGGCCGTTGCCGATGTACTCGTTCAGCTTCTGGGGCTGATACTGGGTCGCGATGCCAACGGTGTCGATGTTGGAGTTCACGCAGTTGGACAGCGGGAAGTCCACGATGCGGTACTTACCGCCGAAGGACACTGCGGGTTTTGCCGTTTTCTGTGTCAGCGCGTACAAGCGCGAGCCACGTCCACCGGCAAGGATCATTGCCACAATTTCTTTTGCCATAGCTTTATTCTCCCCTTTAACATTAACATTTCCGTTGTTCGGAAATGAGCGTCAACATGTGCGGTATGGGTCGGCCGAAGAGCCGGGTCATTCCTTGGGCTCCTTCGGTTTGCGGGTGCGTTTTGCGGGTGCTTTTTCCGCCTTGGGTTCTGCCTCTGCCTTGGGCTTGCGTCCGCGCTTTTTGGGTGCTTCCTCGGCCTTTTCCGGCTCAACCTTTGCCTTGCGGGCGGTCTTTTTCACCGGCTTTTCCTCTGCAGCGGCAGCTTCTGCCTTGGGCTTGCGGCCCGGCTTCTTTACCACCTTTGCTGCAGCTTTCTCCGCAACGGTCTTTGTCTTTTTGGCTGCAGTCTTTTTTCCCGCCTTATCGGTCTTGTCCGCTGCGGCCTTGCGGGTGCGCTTGGCGGGCACTTCAAAATACAGGGTGCTCATGGGCGGCAGGGTGATCGTGATGCTCTGCTCAAAGCCGTGCATCGGCTTTTTGTGGGTGCGCACGGCCTTGTTGTGGACTGCGCCGGAACCGCCGAACTCTGCATCGTCGCTGTTCAGGATCTCCTTGTAGGAGCCTGCCACCGGTGCGCCCAGCGTGTAGCCCTCGCGCAGGACGGGGTTGAAGTTGCACACCACAAGGATCTGCTTGCCGGAGGTGTCCTTGCGCAGGAAGGCGATGACGCTCTGCTGCGAGTCATCCGGCACGATCCACTGGAAGCCCTCCCAGCTGTAATCCACCTGCCAGAAGGCGGGATGCTCCTTGTAGAAGGCGTTCAGGGTCTTGACGTAGGTCTGCAGCTCGGTGTGCTTATCGTAGCCCAGCAGCATCCAGTCCAGCGGCTTTGTCTCGTTCCACTCAGCGAACTGGCCGAACTCCTGACCCATGAACAGCAGCTTCTTGCCCGGGTGGGCCATCATGTAGCCAAAGAAGGTGCGCAGGTTTGCAAACTTGGCGTCGTACTCGCCGGGCATCTTGTTGATCAGGCTGCCCTTGCCGTGCACCACCTCATCGTGGCTGATGGGCAGCACAAAGTTCTCGCTGAAGGCGTAGAAGAAGCTGAAGGTGACCTTGTTGTGGTTGCCGGAACGGAAGAGCGGGTCGGTCTTCATGTAGCTGAGCATATCGTTCATCCAGCCCATGTTCCACTTGAAGTTGAAGCCAAGGCCGCCGTCCGAAGCAGGCTTTGTGACCATGGGCCATGCAGTGGACTCTTCCGCGATCATGTACTTGTGGGGGTGACGGCCCAGCACGGTGTCGTTCAGCTTGCGCAGGAAAGCAACAGCCTCCAGATTTTCCTTGCCGCCGTCCTTGTTCGGCTCCCACTCGCCCTGCTTGCGGTTATAGTCCAGATACAGCATGGATGCCACCGCGTCCACGCGCAGACCGTCGATATGGTACTGCTCCAGCCAATACAGTGCGCTGGAGATCAGGAAGCTCTGCACCTCGCTGCGGCCGAAGTCGAACACCATGGTGCCCCACTCCTTATGTTCGCCGCGCTTCGGATTTGGGTCCTCGTAGCAGGCTTCGCCATCAAAGTTGTACAGGCCGAACTGATCCTTCGGGAAGTGAGCAGGCACCCAGTCCATGATCACACCGATGCCGGCGGCATGGAGCTTATCCACAAAGGCCATCAGGTCCTTGGGGGTGCCGTAGCGGCTGGTGGGCGCAAAATAGCCGGTGACCTGATAGCCCCAGCTGCCGTCAAACGGATATTCCATGACCGGCAGCAGTTCCACATGGGTATAGCCCATCTCTGTGATATACGGGATCAGCTCGTCTGCCAGCTCGGAATAATTGTAGGGCTTGCCGCCCTCCTTCATCTTCCAGCTGCCGGCGTGCATCTCGTAAATATTCATCGGGCTGTTGATCACATCAGCCTTTTTCTGTGCTGCCTGCCATGCATCATCGTGCCACGCAAAACCACTGATATCGTAGACCTTGCTGCCGTTGGACGGGCGGGTCTCGGCGTGGAACGCATAGGGATCAGCCTTATAGACCAGATCACCTGCGCGGGTGGTCACGCAGTATTTATAAACATCATATTCCTTCATGCCCGGGATGAACAATTCCCATACGGAATCGCCATCCACCTTGCGCATCGGGTGGCTGCCCGGCTTCCAGCTGTTAAAGTCGCCCACCACGCTGATGGCTACAGCATGGGGTGCCCACACGCGGAACACCACACCTGCTTCACCGGCACGCGTTTCCATGTGTGCGCCAAAGTAGCGGTATGCTTCACAGTTATTGCCCTGTTTAAACAGATACACCGGCAGGTCCGATGCATTGCTCTGGATCTTCTCCTCGGTCGGTTTCATAGACTGCTCCTCCCCGTACAGATGCACAAAGCGCACCTGTAGCTTTTTACCCTTTTATATTAAAGAATTTCGGTCTGTTTTTCAAGAGTTTCGCCGCATTTTACTGTAAAATTTACCATAATCTTTTCATTGATATTTTTCTCTTATATACATACCCGCTAAATTTTTACAAATTTTATGGTGAATCCTGCCAATCTGACAATAAAAAAGAGCCTCTGCGCACCCTCCCAAAGGGAAGGTGTACAGAAGCTCTCTGTTTCTGTTGAAAATTTTCAGTTCCGGTTTCCCCGGTTCTTTTCAGCCTGCTCAGCCCACCACGTAGACGTTCACCTGAATGGCTCCATTGATCACGCTCTCGGCGTAGGTCTCGTAGAACAGGTCCACAAGGATCTGGCCCTTCTGCACGGCAATGCCGGTATCGGTAGCCACCGCATAGCCGTACACGAACTTGCCGTCGGTGGAGGTGATATACAGCTTGGTGCCGTAGGGGATCACATCCGGGTCCACAGCCACAGTGCCGTAGCCCAGACCCAGACCGGAAGAACCCTTGCCGGTCTTGGAATAGTAGCCGGTGGCCTTGCCGGTGAGCACCTTGCTGTAAGAGGCGGGTGCATTGGTGGTGCCGTCCGGGCCGGTCAGCGGGGAGACCGGCGCGCCTGCGCCATAGGTCTTTACGATGTGGTTGGTCGGCTCCACAGTGGTGGTGGAATCCACCACGATGCTGTTTTCCAGCTCGCCGTCCACATAGCGGTCGCGGGTGGTGATGGTCTGCTGGCCTTCCGCACCATGGCGCACCGTGGTGGCGCGGCCGGTGTTGCGGAAATACAGGCTGGTGTAGACGTACTCGGTATCGTAGGGGATGGCCTGCGTCTCCACACGGTCGGTGTAGTCCACGCGGTGCACCGTGATGGTGGAACCTGCGCTCACCAGCTGGTCCAGAGCAGGCTCGGTGTAGTCGTCACCCTCCAGGGTGATACCGGCACGCTTCAGGGCATCCGCCACGGTGCCGAACACCATTTTGACGGGGTACTCCTGACCGTCGGCAGTGATGCTGACGGAGAATGCGCGCTCAATGTTCAGGGCGGCAAGATTGCCGCTGTAGGCCGTGTAATAGACCTGATCGCCCTCTTCGGACTGGATGCCGGAAAGGTTCATAACCTGTGCAGGGTCGGTCTCGGAGGTGAGGATCACCTGCCGGGCACCATTGGAGTCTGTGACGTAGGTCAGCCGCAGATTCGCAGCGGTCACACTGAGTGTAGCCACAAGGCACACGACCATGACACAAAACGCCAGCACACGGGGAGAGACTGCATGCTTGCAGTCAGACAATGCTTTCTTCAATTTTACGGAAGCGATACGAGACAACTCCTCTCTTTTCAAAATTGGCTGCGGCTGCGGACATGTTTTTCATGCCCCGGCCGCCCGGACTGCGGGGCGGGCAGATGCCATCTGGCCCCACAATCAAATACGATGCCCTCTTTTTGGTAAAATCGAGCATCGTATACAATTTGGACTCCGCTGCGGAGGGTGCAGTTACCCTCCCGGCCCGGACCCCATCTGCCCGCGCCGCGCCGTATATAAGACGGCTTTTTACTTCATCCAGATAATTTTTAAACGCTGCAACGTCTGTTGGTTCCGTTGAGCGGCTCTTATTTTACCAGTCCAATGGCCATTTGTCAAATCACCTTCTCATACTTTGTTAGTTTTTTGACGTTGTTTTTTGTGCAACTTTAACATTGTTTTCTCCAAAATATTGTTTTTTCGGTTATTTCCTTCCGATTTTCGACCTGTTTTCCGGGGTGTTTTGTTCACGAATTTTTAACATTTATTTTGGACTTTTTGCACCGGAAACTGCACTTTTGGGTTCGTTTTCCCATGCGGCAAGCGGCCAAAAATCGCTGGTTTTCCGTACGAAGCCACCTCTTTTTCATCCCATTTTTCACCCACAAAGAACTGTGCGAATTACCCATGAAAAGCGCCTTCCGGCAAAATGCCGAAGCACAGAAATTTGTGCAGCAAAAGACCACACTGGCAGCTGCCGGGCAGCGGCTGTACAATCAAACAAAAAACAGAAAGGAAGGTTTTCAAGTGAACATCAAGATCATTCAAAGGCAGTGCGGCGGCACTGAATTTCTGTCCCAGCCGCACCGCCTGCACCTCGGTGCACAGAACGCTGCCGGTGTGGACGAGCTGTGCTTCACGCTGCCGGAAGCATGGGCCGGGTGCACCGTTGCGCTCTACCTGCGCCGCAGCGACGGCACCCTGCTGGCACCGGTCTCACTGGACACGCAGCACTGCGTCACCGTGGACCGCCGCCTGACCGGAAGCACCGGCGGACAGTGGATGCTGGCAGCCATCGATGCCAGCGGCTACGCCGCCTATACCCGGCCCGGCAGCTACGACACCTACGCTATCCTGCCCACCGACGGCGGCGCGGAAGAGCTGCCGCCCTCGCAGTATGAGCAGTTCGTGGCGCGTGTGCTGGAAAGTGCCAGTACCGCTTCCACCGCCGCGCAGCGTGCCGCAGCCAGTGCTGCAAGCACGGCATCCAATGCGGCACAGGCCCAGACCGCGGCACAGCGCACCAGCGCCGACAGTGCCGCTGCATCCCGCTGTGCAGCCCGTGCCGAGGCTGCTGCCGCACGGGCAGAGGAGCTTGTGCCTACCGACGGTCAGGTAGTGAGCGTGAACGGCAAAAGCGGCATCGTAAAACTGACGGCGCAGGATGTGGGGGCGCTTCCCTGCCCGGCAGTTCCGGTCTCCGGCCAGCTGCTTCGGGTGCTGAGTGTGGACCCCAACACCGGGGCCGTGTTGACCGATACTGCCGCCATGCCGGATCTGTCGCCCTATCTGCGCAGCAGCACGGTGCCCACGGCTTCGGCCCCCGGCGCAGTGCGGGTGGACCCCGCCTGCGGCATCAACGTGCGCAGCGACGGAACCCTGATCATCGCACCAGCTGCCCGCGAACAGCTGGACAGCATGACGGATGCACTTCTGCCGCTGACCGCAGCCCTGCTGCCTTATGGCGTGAAGAAGGCTCTGACCACCGCCGCAGCCGCCGGGGAATGGACCGCTGCCGAAAAGGCAAACGCCCTGCGCACCTTCGGTGCCGATTTTTCTTCCTATTATACAAAGGAAGATGTCGATGCTTTGCTGGCCGCACCCAGCTCCGCTGCCTACCCGGTGGGCAGCATCTACCAGAGCACCGCCCCCACCAGCCCTGCCGCCCTGTTTGGCGGCACATGGGAGCAGATCGCATCGGAGCGCGTGCTGATGGGTGCCAGCAGCAGCCACGCAGCGGGCACCACAGTAAAGGCCGGACTGCCGAACATCACAGGCTCTTTTGTCTCGGATGTAAAAAAGGGTGAACATAAGGTATCCGGCGCATTCACTGCCGGCAACGTGATCGCATCTACGGGCGAATACAATTCCTTTTCTGATGTATATAAGTTCAGTCTGGATGCATCCAAGTCTAATGCCATCTACGGCCGCAGCGCCACCGTGCAGCCTGCCGCCTACTATGTGCACATCTGGCGGCGCGTGGCCTGAGAAAGGAGGTTTTGAACCATGAAGATCATTGACGAGAACGGTGCAGCCATTGAGACCCCTGACCTGACGCTTGGGTATCTGGTGGGCGACACCGAGCCAGTGGAGCACCCCGCCGTGGAAGGCGTGGAGGAAGTGAGCCACTACGAGACCGTAACGGAGTATCCCGGCGGCGGCAGGGATGTGCGGAAGGTCATCGACATGCCGGGCGTGCCTGCGCAGGCCACATGGACCGAACAGGTGCCGGTGCAGAGATACATCCGCTATACGGAAGAAGAATTGGCCGCGCGGGAAAAAGAGCGCCAGCAGGCCGAGGAAGCAGCCCGTCTGCCCGAGACGATCGCCAGCCTGACCTGCCAGCTGACCGACCTGCAGCTGGCCCTGTGTGAACTGTACGAAGGAGGTGGTGTGTAATGGCAAGGATCTATGCGGCCCTGATCCGCAAGGGCATCAAAACGCTGGAGGATGTGCCCGCCCGGCTAAGGGATGCCGTGGCAGCGCTGCTGCAGGAGGACGGCCATGCTTAATGTTTACTCCTGCACAAGGGATGGCGAAACGCTGCTGAGCCGCAGCTTCCGCGCAAAGGAATTTGCCTGCAAAGACGGCACCGACCCTTTGTTTGTGGACAGCGAACTGGTGCAGGTGCTGCAGGCCATCCGTGACCATTTTGGCGCACCGGTGGTCATTACCAGCGGCTACCGCACCGCTGCACACAACAGGGCTGTGGGCGGAGCGGTTTACAGCCAGCATCAGTATGGCCGTGCCGCGGATATCCGGGTGTCCGGTGTGCCGGTAGAGCAGCTTGCCGCCTACGCCGAGACCCTGCTGCCCGGCACCGGCGGCATCGGCCGCTACCCCGCAAAAGGCTTTGTCCATGTGGATGTGCGCAAAGCAAAAAGCCGGTGGGCCGGGTAAAGGCGGTGAACGGAATGGAAACGATCTTATCCGCTGTCATTGCCGGGGCCGTGACCCTGATCGGCGTGCTGATCGCCAACAGCCGCAGTCAGGCCGTGACCGACACCAAGCTCGAAGAGCTGACCCGCGAGGTGCGCGAGCATAACAATTTTGCCCGCCGCGTACCGATTTTAGAAGAACAGATGAAGGTGGCCAACCACCGCATCGCTGACCTTGAACAAAATGAGAAAGTGAGGAATTGATATGAACTTTGGTAAAATTTCTGCCGCCACCATCGCCCGCACCGCTGTGCTGCTGCTTGCCCTGACCAATCAGGTGCTGAGCGCTCTGGGCAAACCTATGCTGCCCATTGAGAGCCAGACTGTGGAACAGCTGGTGACCGCCGGCATCACCACCGTGGCCGCGCTGATCAGCTGGTGGAACAACAACAGCTTCACCTCTGCAGCCATTCAGGCCGATGCCGAATACGCCCGCCTGAAGCAGAAAAGTGAGTGAGAAAGCCCTCGAAGCAGTGTATCAGTAGTACTTTTTGACTGAAAAGTATTACGATGCAGTCATCTTTCACAGCAGCCCCGGAAGGCACCCAGACAGCCTTTCCGGGGCTTTTTTGCTGCCCAGATGATTCGTTCACGCAGATTCAAGAACGTTTCGCGCAGGTTTCGATGACTTTCGCACTGAAATCATGTATAATCCGGGCAGAAGCAAATCGGAAAAGAGCAGTCAAGAGACTGTAAGCGGCCCCCTAACGCCCCAACGTAAAGGAACTGTTGCAAAATAGTCCCAACAAAAAATGAGATAGGTTTCCCCGAAAGGGGGTGCCTATCTCATTTTTTGTTGTAAACTGAGATTGTGAAAAAACAGATAGAACCCGCGCGCTGGGTGCATTGCAGCCTACCAGAGCGCGGGTTCTCTTTGATCTATAAAGTTTAATCGTCGTCGCTGTCCAGCTTGAGCACAGCGGTAAAGGCTTCACTGGGCAGGGAAACGCTGCCCAGCTGACGCATCTTCTTTTTGCCTTCCTTCTGCTTTTCCAGCAGCTTCTTTTTGCGGGAGATGTCGCCGCCGTAGCACTTGGCAAGCACGTCCTTGCGCATGGCCTTGACCGTTTCACGGGCAATGATCTTGCCGCCGATGGCAGCCTGTACCGGGATCTCGAACAGGTTGCGGGGGATGTTATCCCGCAGCTTTTCGCAGATGCGGCGGCCCTTGGCATAGGCATTATCGCGGAACACGATCATGGACAGCGCGTCCACAGGGTCGCCATTGAGCAGGAAGTCCAGCTTGACAAGGTCGCTCTCGCGGTACTCCTTAAACTCGTAATCGTAGCTGGCGTAGCCCCGGCTGCGGCTCTTGATGGCATCAAAGAAGTCGTACACGATCTCGCCCAGCGGCAGAGCATAGTGCAGATCAACGCGCACATCGTCCAGATACTTCATGTCGATCAGCACGCCGCGCTTGTTCTGGCACAGATCCATCAGGCCGCCCACATAGTCGTTGGGGGTGTACAGGTGCACATCCACAAAAGGCTCTTCCTGCTTGACGATGTTGGAGGGGTCGGGGTAGCTGGAAGGATTGTCGATCATCTCCACAGTGCCGTCGGTCAGGGTAATGCGGTAGCGCACGCTGGGGGTGGTGGTGATGATATCCAGATCAAATTCCCGTTCCAGACGCTCGGTGATGATCTCCATGTGCAGCAGGCCAAGGAAGCCGCAGCGGAAACCGAAGCCCAGCGCGGCGCTGGTCTCCAGCTCAAAGGTGAGGGAGGCGTCGTTCAGCTGCAGCTTTTCCAGTGCATCCTTCAGGTCGGGGTACTTGGCACCGTCGGCGGGGTAGATGCCGCAGAACACCATAGGCTTGACCTGACGGTAGCCGGGCAGTGCTTCGGCGGTGGGATTATTGGCCAGCGTGACGGTATCGCCCACGCGGGTGTCCTGCACGGTCTTGATGCTGGCGGTCAGATAGCCGACCTCACCAGCCTGCAGCTGGGCACAGGGAGAAAGGTTGGTAGCACCCATGTGGCCCACTTCTACCAGCGTGAACTCCGCGCCGGTGGCCATCATGCGGATGGTATCGCCGGGCTTCACGGTGCCCTCAAACACACGGATATAGACGATAACGCCCTTGTAGCTGTCGTAGATGCTGTCGAAGATCAGCGCCTTCAGCGGGGCATCCGGGTCGCCGGTGGGAGCAGGAATGTCGGTGACGACACGCTCCAGCACCTGATCCACATTCAGGCCGGTCTTGGCAGAGACGCGGGGCGCATCCAGACAGGGCAGGCCGATCACGTCCTCCACCTCCTGCGCCACCTCGTCCGGGTGAGCGCTGGGCAGGTCGATCTTATTCAGGATGGGCACCAATTCCAGATCATGCTCCAGCGCCATGTAGGTGTTGGCCAGCGTCTGAGCTTCCACGCCCTGGGTGGCATCCACCACAAGGATGGCACCCTCGCAGGCGGCCAGACTGCGGCTGACCTCGTAGGCAAAGTCCACGTGGCCCGGGGTATCGATGAGGTTGAACTCGTAGGTCTTGCCGTCCTTGGCGGTATAGTTCATGGTGACAGCGCGGGCCTTGATGGTGATGCCGCGCTCGCGCTCAATGTCCATGTTGTCCAAAATCTGGTCTTCCATGGTGCGCTCGTCCACACTCTTGGTCAGCTCCAGAATACGGTCCGACAGGGTGGATTTGCCGTGGTCAATGTGTGCAATGATGCAGAAATTGCGGATATTGTCTCTTGCCATGTAGTTCCTCCGGGAGAAATTTAAGCTTCCAGTATCCAATCCTCGACATCCACGATCTTTCCGTGCTCGAGGTAGACGCGGGGCACGCGGCGGGACACGCCGCACAGCACCTCGTAGGAAATGGTGTCGGTCTTGCGGGCGATGGTCTCGGCAGTATCACTGACGCTGCCGCCCCACAGGATGGCTTCGTCGCCCTCGTGGATGTCCGGGATACCGGTCACATCCACCATCATCTGGTCCATGCACACGCGGCCCAGCACCGGGCAGGCCTTGCCGTGGATCTCCACGATGCCCTTGCCGCAGCTCAGCTGGCGGGGATAACCGTCCGCATAACCGGTGCACAGGGTGGCCACCAGCGTGGGCTTTTCGGCGGTGAAGCGGCGGCCATAGCTGGCGCTCTGACCGGGCTGCATTTCCTTGATCATGCTCACCACGGTCTTGAGGGTCATCACCGGCCGGAACTGCCCAAAGCGCACCTCGTCGCTGGGGTCGTAGCCGTAGAGGATGATGCCGGGCCGCGCCATGCAGCGCTCCCGGGCCAATCCCTCGGGCCAGTCCGGGTGCAGCATCACGCCCGCAGAGTTGTCACAGTGGACGGTCTGCGGCTCGCGGCCTGCCGCCTTGAGCGCATGGAACGCTCTGACGAACAGTGCGTGCTGCTCCGCGGTATAGGCAACGTTCTCTTCGGCGGTGTCGTCGGCCACCGAGAAGTGCTGGAACAGGCCGGTCATCTCAAGGCCCGGCAGCTCACACACAGCCAGCATTTCGCGGATGGCGGCATCAAAATCGGTGCGCAGGGCAAAGCCGATGCGGCCCATGCCGGTATCTGCCTTGAGGTGGATCTTTACTCTGCCGCCTGCCTTTACGGCAGCAGCGGAAAGGTTCTGCGCCTGTTCGGTGGAGTAGCACGCTACGGTGATATCCTCGTGGATGAGGGTCTGGGCGTACTCCGGCTGAACATGGCCCAAAATAAGGATGGGCAGAGTCTGCCCGTCCTGACGCAGCTGCACGGCCTCGGTCAGGCAGCTTACTGCCAGCCATGCTGCACCCTCCTGCGCAAAAACGCGGGCACACTGCACAGCGCCGTGGCCGTAGCTGTCGGCCTTGACCACCGCGCACAGCGGCAGGTCACCGGCCCGGGCTTTGACGGCCCGGAAGTTATGCCGCAGGGCATCGAGGTCGATCTCGGCCCAGACGTGTTTTTCAAAAGGTTGAGTCTTCATGATTCATTCTTCCTCGTTTGTAATTGCAAAGCTGCCGCGCCCGGTGTGGACGGGCCGCCAGCCATCGATGCCGCTCTCCTGCAGTGCGTGCAGGGTTTTCTGGCGGAAAGCGTGGTCGGTGCGGCAGCGCTCCTTGACGAACTCCTTGGTCTGTTCGCGCACGGTCACGCCGTCGGCAGGGCAGACGCTCTTGACGATGGGCAGCCCCTCGGCGTTCACTGCGGAAATGACCTCCTGCTCGGTGGCCAGCAGCATGGGCCGGATGAGGGTGAGGTCCCGGCGCGAAAGATAAGTGACCGGCGAGAAGCAGCCGATGCGTCCCTCCCGCCAGAGATTCATGTAAAAGGTCTCCACGGCATCGTCCAGATGGTGGCCCAGCGCCACCTTGTTGCAGCCCAGTTCCTGCGCTGCCGTGTGCAGTGCACCGCGCCGCAGCTTGGCGCACAGGGCGCAGGGGTTCTTCTCCTTGCGGTAGTCGAACACCACAGGGCCGATCTCGGTGCGGCGGATCTCATAGGGGATATCGTACCGGGCAAACAGCTCCTGCAATACGGTATAATCCATGGGCCTGCCGCCGAACTGCGGGTCCAGCGTGACGGCCTGCACCGTAAAATCAAAGCCGATGTACTTGCGCAGTTCGGCAAGGCCGATAGTAAGGGCCACGCTGTCCTTGCCGCCGGAAACGCCCACCATCACTTTATCGCCGGGAGCGATCATTTCATAGTCCTGCACAGCCTTGCGCATCAGGCCGCACAGACGCTGCATTGCACGGGAACTGCTCATGACAGGGTCACACTTTCCACAAGGTTCACAATGTCGTTGATGGAGGCAAGCTTTGTCAGGCCGGAAACATACACCACGTCACCGCTGGGGTAGGTAATGGTGGCCAGCACCGCATAATACGCCTGAATGTCGCAGCGCACGGCCTCCACCTCGGCACCGTCCACGGTCAGGTTCACCTTGCGGGGCTTGATGACGCCATAGGCCTGCTTGAGGTCCTTCTCGGACGCATCGATAAAGTCCGCATAGCTGTCGGCAGTGCCGCGCTGCAGCAGCACAGCTTCGTAGTCCTCACCGTCGGCGCTGTCTGCCGTGGCGAGTTCCAGCACGGTACCAAGGGTGCTGTCCTCGGTCATCTGGCATACCTTCCAGATGGAACTGTCATAGTAGACGGAAACGCCGTTTGTGCCGGTGTAGTGGGTGTCCGGGTTTGCGGGCACGCTGCGGTTGACCAGCAGCGTTAAAATAATGTAAGTAATGATGCCCAGAGCAACAAAGATGCCCATAGCGGCCAGAAGCTTGGAGGTGCGGCGCTGGGCAGAGGCGTTGTGGTCGATGTCGTTTGGCATGTAAAAAATTCTCCTTGTATCAGTGCGCAGCAAAAGCTGCCATATCCTTTATAGTATACCACACCGGCAGACAAAATTGTAGCGGGCAGCGGCAGAAAATGTGCGGCCGTGGGCAGAAAATTTTGCAGAAAATGCGTTTTTAGGAATAATGAGGATTCAAGAGAAAACGTGAGATTTTGCGAGATTGAAAAAATTACAATGAAAAAATCAAAAAATGCTGTTGACAGGCACCTTTTTATGATGTATACTGACACTCGCGCCCCAGAAAGGCGCCTGAAACGTACAAAAAGCTTATCAGGAGGAAATAGATATGAGCACTACTCTCGTGAAGCCCGCTGAAGTCGAGCGCAAGTGGTACCTGCTCGACGCTGCCGGCAAGAGCCTGGGCCACGTCGCTGCTGAGGCCGCTGTTCTGCTGCGCGGCAAGCAGAAGGTCGATTATACCCCCAACGTGGACTGCGGCGATTTCGTTGTTGTCATCAACTGCGATCAGGCTGTTCTGACCGGCAAGAAGGCTGTGCAGAAGTTCCACATCACCCACAGCAAGTACATCGGCGGCCTGAAGAAGGTCCAGTACAGCAAGCTGATGGCTGAGCACAGCGATCTGGCCATGACCTACGCTGTCAAGGGCATGATCCCTTCCAACACCATCGGTGCTAAGGCTCTGACCCGCCTGCACTGCTACCAGGGTGCCGAGCACGCTCACGCAGCTCAGAAGCCCGAGAAGATCGAGTTCTAAGAAGGAGGCAATCGAACATGTACGAAACCAAACCTTATTTCTACGGCACTGGTCGTCGTAAGGATTCCGTTGCCCGCGTTCGTGTTTACACCGGCACTGGCAAGATCACCATCAACGATCGTGATATCGACAATTACTTTGGTCTGGAGACCCTGAAGCTGATCGTCCGTTCTCCGCTGGTCCTGCTGGGCCTGGAGGGCAAGTACGATGTCGTCGTCCGCGTTTCCGGCGGCGGTGTTTCCGGTCAGGCTGGCGCTATCCGCCACGGCCTGAGCCGCGCTCTGCTGCAGCAGAACGAGGAGAACCGTGCTGCTCTGAAGAAGGAAGGCTTCCTGACCCGCGATCCTCGTATGAAGGAACGTAAGAAGTACGGTCTGAAGGCTGCCCGTCGTGCACCTCAGTTCTCTAAGCGCTGATTTTACCCATATTGCAACCTTTGCAGCTCTGCCTTGGCAGAGCTGCTTTTTTATTGCAAGTTTTCTGCGACTGCACTGACAGGCTGCTGGCCCAGCGGCGGCAGCAGCAGTTCGGAGCAGACAAAAAATGCAGTAAAGACTGCACTGAAAGCGGCAGTTGAGCAAAGCGAGGATTCTTATAATCTGGTCGAAAACAAAGCACTGAGTGTAAATGCACGGGCCATTCTGGAGGCATATCTTGAGGAAGTTGAGGCTGGATACACGGATGTCTTTGAGCCTCAGAATGTAACCAATTTTTGCCCGACAGACGTAACTGTCGGTAACGACGGATTCGGAACGGCTGTCTTTTCCATGCCGGAGAATGCTGTTGATCCGCAGGCGTGGAAAAGAGCTGCGAATGCATTGGTGGCAAATTTTCTGTATTATTATCAATACAATGGCAATACTGTTGAGTACTGCGTTGAAATTGTGAAGCAGGAGGCCGCAGATGGACAAGGTGAAGCGGCAGACTATATGGTGATTTTTGCCAAAAAACATGATGGGGAGGAAGGCGGAGAAATCTGGACGCCGCCGGCACTCTGATATTTTTTGATACCAGCATCCCTGTATAAACCCGGAGAAAAAGATTTGACAAAGCTTTCCGGCAAAAGAAAAACGCCTCAGAATTTCTTCTGAAGCGTTTTTTGTTCAAGTCGGCGACTACCTATTTTCACGCGCCGTTTCCAGCGAACTATCTTCGGCACAAGTGAGCTTAACTTCTGTGTTCGGAATGGGAACAGGTGGAACCTCACCGTCATCGACACCGACCGATCTGACTGAACCAGTATAACATATCTGTTGTACTTTGTCCAGTATTTCTTAGAAGGACGTGCCTTCAAAACTGAATAATCACTGCTTACATTTTTTCGTTGACTCTTAGAGTCTCAAGCGAATTGTGGTCAAGCCCTCGACCTATTAGTACACGCTTGCTGAATGGATCGCTCCACTTACACATCGTGCCTATCAACCTTGTAGTCTTCAAGGGGTCTTACTTGTTTGAAACAATGGGATATCTTATCTTTGGGTCGGCTTCACGCTTAGATGCTTTCAGCGTTTATCCGATCCGTACATAGTTGCCCAGCTATGCTCTTGGCAGAACAACTGGTGCGCCAGAGGTACGTCCGCTCCGGTCCTCTCGTACTAGGAACAGCTCCCATCAAATATCCTGCGCCCACGACAGATAGGGACCGAACTGTCTCACGACGTTCTGAACCCAGCTCGCGTACCGCTTTAATTGGCGAACAGCCAAACCCTTGGGACCGAATACAGCCCCAGGATGCGATGAGCCGACATCGAGGTGCCAAACCTCCCCGTCGATGTGGACTCTTGGGGGAGATCAGCCTGTTATCCCCAGGGTAACTTTTATCCGTTGAGCGATGGCATTTCCACTCACATACCACCGGATCACTAACTCCAACTTTCGTTACTGCTCGACCCGTCAGTCTCGCAGTTAGGCTCGCTTCTGCGTTTGCACTCTTTTGCTTGATTTCCGTTCAAGCTGAGCGAACCTTTGAACGCCTCCGTTACTCTTTAGGAGGCGACCGCCCCAGTCAAACTGCCCACCTAACAATGTCCCCCGCCTTGATTCAAAGGCGCAGGTTAGAATTCCAATATCGCAAGGATGGTATCCCAACGGCCACTCCACAAGCGCCAAAGCACCTGCTTCCCAGTGTCCCATCTATCCTGTGCATGCAACATCGAAACCCAATATTAGGCTACAGTAAAGCTCCATGGGGTCTTTCCGTCTTGTCGCGGGTAACCGGCATCTTCACCGGTACTACAATTTCGCCGGGCGGGCTGTTGAGACAGTGCCCAAATCATTACGCCTTTCATGCGGGTCAGAACTTACCTGACAAGGAATTTCGCTACCTTAGGACCGTTATAGTTACGGCCGCCGTTCACTGGGGCTTCGATTCAATGCTTGCACATCTCCTCTTAACCTTCCAGCACCGGGCAGGCGTCAGCTCGTATACGTCATCTTTCGATTTAGCACAAACCTGTGTTTTTGGTAAACAGTTGCTTGGGCCGATTCTCTGCGGCTGCATTGCTGCAGCACCCCTTCTCCCGAAGTTACGGGGTCAATTTGCCGAGTTCCTTAACAACCCTTCTCCCGTTGGCCTTAGAATCTTCTTCCTACCTACCTGTGTCGGTTTGCGGTACGGGCACCGCAGAAATTCACACAGCTTTTCTCGCCATCTTCCATCCCGGACTTCGGTACTAACTTCCCTCGATCGCTACCGGAACCAACACCCGGCTCCGAGACTTCATATGTGTCCCTGTGCTTAACTCTTTTGGTGGTGACGGAATCTCTACCGTCTGTGCATCGGCTACGCCGTTAGGCCTCACCTTAGCTCCCGACTAACCTGGAGCGGACGAACCTTCCTCCAGAAACCTGAGGCTTTCGGCCATGCAGATTCTCACTGCATTCGCGCTACTCATTCCGGCATTCTCACTTCTATACACTCCACAGCCGCTTGCGCTACTGTTTCACCGCGTATACAACGCTCCCCTACCCAATACATTGCTGTATTGCCTAAGCTTCGGTGTCAGGTTTAGCCCCGTTAAATTCTCCGCGCAAAGACGCTCGACCAGTGAGCTATTACGCACTCTTTGAATGAGTGGCTGCTTCTGAGCCAACATCCTGGTTGTCTACGTATCTTCACATCGTTTTCCACTTAACCTGACTTTGGGACCTTAGCTGTAGATCTGGGCTGTTTCCCTTTTGACAATGACATTTATCTGACACTGTCTGACTCCCAAGCATCAATACTCTGGCATTCTGAGTTTGATAAGCTTCGCTAACCTCTCGGCCGCTAGGCTATTCAGTGCTTTACCTCCAGGTATCTAACTTGAGGCTAGTCCTAAAACTATTTCGGGGAGAACCAGCTATCTCCGGGTTCGATTGGAATTTCTCCGCTACCCACAGTTCATCCGCCGCCTTTTCAACGGAGGTCGGTTCGGTCCTCCATGGAATTTTACTTCCACTTCAACCTGACCATGGGTAGGTCACCCGGTTTCGGGCCCATTATATGCAACTTAACGCCCTTTTCAAACTCGCTTTCGCTTCGGCTCCAGACCTTAAGTCCTTAACCTTGCTGCATACAATCGCTCGCCGGACCGTTCTACAAAAAGTACCCTATCACGCTTTGACGCGCTCTAGGTGCTTGTAGGCACAGGGTTTCAGGTTCTTTTTCACTCCCCTCCCGGGGTGCTTTTCACCTTTCCTTCACAGTACTATACGCTATCGGTCACTGGGTAGTATTTAGGGTTGGAGGGTGGTCCCCCCGTATTCCGACCAGGTTTCACGTGTCTGGCCGTACTCTGGAATTCGCTCGGCTCTTGTCGTTTTCACCTACGTGGTTCTCACACTCTCTGACCGGCCTTCCCATGCCGTTCGGTTAACAACTTAAGTCCTAAATGCGCTCCGTACCCCGAAAGTATTTCTACTCTCGGTTTGCCCTCTTCCGCGTTCGCTCGCCACTACTTACGGAATCTCGTTTGATGTCTCTTCCTCGCCCTACTTAGATGTTTCAGTTCAGGCGGTTCCCTCGATATACCTATTTTGAAGTTCAGTATAACGTACCTGAGTATGAACCCAGGTGAGTTTCCTCATTCAGAGATCTCCGGATCAATGCTTATTTGCAGCTCCCCGAAGCTTATCGCAGCTTATCACGTCTTTCATCGGCTCCCAGTGCCAAGGCATTCGCCCTGCGCCCTTGTTCGCTTGACCTTTCAAACGTTCTCTTGGAACATTTGGTATCCTCTTGATTCTCTCTTGCCAACGAAGATTATTGTTACCCTTCCTTTTGAAATTGCAATATTTCTTAAAAAGAACTTACTATAATCTTTGTTTCGCAGTTATTATTCAGTTTTCAAGGTACGTCTTGGTGATGTTCTTCAAAGCCCGGTCTCCCGGAACTTTGAGAAACATCACATGGTGGGCCAAAATGGACTCGAACCATCGACCTCACGATTATCAGTCGTGTGCTCTAGCCAGCTGAGCTATTGGCCCATGTGGTGGAGATTAAGGGAATCGAACCCTTGACCCCCTGCTTGCAAAGCAGGTGCTCTCCCAGCTGAGCTAAACCCCCACATTAGGAATTGAGTTCCCTTTTCAGGGCCCTCAAAATCGAACAATATCTACTCTTCTCGTTTGTTACCTGTCCAAGGACTGTCCATCTTTTGATGTCCTGTCCTTGCCTGACTCCTTAGAAAGGAGGTGATCCAGCCGCAGGTTCTCCTACGGCTACCTTGTTACGACTTCACCCCAATCACCAGTTTTACCTTCGGCGGCGTCCTCCTTGCGGTTAGACTACCGACTTCGGGTCCCCCCGGCTCTCATGGTGTGACGGGCGGTGTGTACAAGGCCCGGGAACGTATTCACCGTGGCATGCTGATCCACGATTACTAGCAATTCCGACTTCGTGCAGGCGAGTTGCAGCCTGCAGTCCGAACTGGGACGTTGTTTCTGAGTTTTGCTCCACCTCGCGGTCTTGCTTCTCTTTGTTTAACGCCATTGTAGTACGTGTGTAGCCCAAGTCATAAAGGGCATGATGATTTGACGTCATCCCCACCTTCCTCCGTTTTGTCAACGGCAGTCTGGCCAGAGTCCTCTTGCGTAGTAACTGACCATAAGGGTTGCGCTCGTTGCGGGACTTAACCCAACATCTCACGACACGAGCTGACGACAACCATGCACCACCTGTCTCCTTGCTCCGAAGAGATTACATATTTCTATGTCTGTCAAGGGATGTCAAGACTTGGTAAGGTTCTTCGCGTTGCGTCGAATTAAACCACATACTCCACTGCTTGTGCGGGCCCCCGTCAATTCCTTTGAGTTTCAACCTTGCGGTCGTACTCCCCAGGTGGATTACTTATTGTGTTAACTGCGGCACTGAAGGGGTCAATCCTCCAACACCTAGTAATCATCGTTTACGGTGTGGACTACCAGGGTATCTAATCCTGTTTGCTACCCACACTTTCGAGCCTCAGCGTCAGTTGGTGCCCAGTAGGCCGCCTTCGCCACTGGTGTTCCTCCCGATATCTACGCATTCCACCGCTACACCGGGAATTCCGCCTACCTCTGCACTACTCAAGAAAAACAGTTTTGAAAGCAGTTTATGGGTTGAGCCCATAGATTTCACTTCCAACTTGTCTTCCCGCCTGCGCTCCCTTTACACCCAGTAATTCCGGACAACGCTTGTGACCTACGTTTTACCGCGGCTGCTGGCACGTAGTTAGCCGTCACTTCCTTGTTGGGTACCGTCATTATCTTCCCCAACAACAGGAGTTTACAATCCGAAGACCTTCTTCCTCCACGCGGCGTCGCTGCATCAGGGTTTCCCCCATTGTGCAATATTCCCCACTGCTGCCTCCCGTAGGAGTCTGGGCCGTGTCTCAGTCCCAATGTGGCCGTTCAACCTCTCAGTCCGGCTACCGATCGTTGCCTTGGTGGGCCATTACCTCACCAACTAGCTAATCGGACGCGAGGCCATCTCAAAGCGGATTGCTCCTTTTCCCTCTGGTCGATGCCGACCCGTGGGCTTATGCGGTATTAGCAGTCGTTTCCAACTGTTGTCCCCCTCTTTGAGGCAGGTTCCTCACGCGTTACTCACCCGTTCGCCACTCGCTCGAGAAAGCAAGCTCTCTCTCGCTCGTTCGACTTGCATGTGTTAGGCGCGCCGCCAGCGTTCGTCCTGAGCCAGGATCAAACTCTTTATAAATGATATTTATCACTTTTAAAGTGTTAAATCTTGTTCGCTCAGCACGCAATCGCTTGCGTCCTGTGTGAATTACTTTTGGAATTGTTTTTAGTGTTTTTCCAAACACTTAAAAGGTTCCTTACAAGTTTTTCGATATTGTTCAATTTTCAAGGTCCTGTAGCGCCTCAGCCTTTCGGCTGACGACCTGTTTATTGTACCACCGAAGTGGTTTTTTGTCAAGCCTTATTTTTTAGAAGCTTTTGAACTTTCTGAACTTGGACTGCTTCAAGCATCTCAGTGTCAGCTGGTGTTTTCTGCGTCTATTGGTTCTTTTCAAGGGCTTCCTGCTGAGGCTTCGGAAGTCATTCTTTTGCCTCAGCACTTGGCGCTCAAGTATAATACCACACCCCCGCCTCCTTGTCAACACTTTTTGACAGATTTTTTCCATTCTTTTTTGCGCACGACCGGAAACGGCATCTGACCGTGAGGTATATGCGCCGCAGCTGCTTTGGTGCAGCTTGGCACAAATGCCCTTTCTCTTTACTTATATAATGTATTATAAAGCTTTCGCCGTATAATATTTTGCGATATTACACCTCGGAAACAGGTGTGCGTTGTCAAGAGGTCTTGGCTCAGATTTTATCCTGAAAATTATCCATGAATTTTGGCTAAAACTCCAAAACGCAAAATGTAGTGGTATTTTCCTTGACTTGCCACTAGATAGTGATAGAATAGAGCTACATTCAGTTTGTTGGATATCGTGTGCGTAAAACGGGTATCTCTTATTGTAAGAGATACCCGTTCACACTGTGCTTTATTTGTTAAGGAGGAGAGCCGATGAAGATCATCAAACGCAACGGTGCAGAGGTCCCCTTTGATATCACCAAGATCATCACCGCTGTTACTAAGGCCAGCGATTCCGTGAGCGGCCAGAGCCGTCTAACCAAGGACCAGATCACCCAGATCGCCGCTGCTGTTACCGACCAGTGTCAGGCGCTGAACCGCGCCGTCAGCGTGGAAGAAGTGCAGGATATGGTGGAGAACCAGCTCATGGACATCAAGGCACATGATGTGGCCCGGCACTACATCACCTACCGCTATGTGCAGAGCCTGAAGCGCCAGACCAACACCACCGATGAGCGCATCCTGAGCCTGATCGAGTGCCAGAACGAAGAGGTCAAGCAGGAGAACGCCAATAAGAACCCCACCGTGAACAGCGTACAGCGCGACTATATGGCCGGTGAGATCTCCAAAGATCTGACCGCCCGTCTGCTGCTGGACCCGGAGATCGTCAAGGCACATCAGGAGGGTCTGATCCACTTCCACGATTCCGACTACTTTGCCCAGCACATGCACAACTGCGATCTGGTGAATCTGGAGGACATGCTGCAGAACGGCACCGTCATTTCCGGCACCTATATTGAAAAGCCTCACAGCTTCTCCACCGCCTGCAACATCGCCACCCAGATCATTGCACAGGTGGCATCCAACCAGTACGGCGGCCAGAGCATCAGCCTGACCCACCTCGCCCCCTTTGTGGATGTCTCCCGCAAGAAGATCGCCGCTGAGGTAGAAGTGGAAATGGCCGGTCTGGACGTTTCTGCCGAGCGCAAGAAGGAGATCGTAGAGCGCCGCCTGCGCAGCGAGATCAACCGCGGTGTGCAGACCATCCAGTATCAGGTGGTCACGCTGATGACCACCAATGGTCAGGCCCCCTTTATCACCGTGTTCATGTATCTGGGTGAGGCGCGCAATCCGCAGGAGAAGGCAGACCTTGCCATCATCATTGAGGAGACTATCCGCCAGCGCTATCAGGGCGTGAAGAACGAGGCCGGTGTGTGGATCACCCCCGCCTTCCCCAAGCTGATCTATGTGCTGGAAGAGGACAACATCCGCCCCGGCACTCCCTACTATTATCTGACCGAGCTGGCCGCCAAGTGCACCGCAAAACGCATGGTGCCCGACTATATCTCCGAGAAGAAGATGCTGGAGCTCAAGGTGGACAAAAACGGCGAAGGCCACTGCTACACCTGCATGGGCTGCCGCAGCTTCCTGACCCCCTATGTGGACCCCGAGACCGGCAAGCCCAAATACTACGGTCGGTTCAATCAGGGCGTTGTCACCATCAATCTGGTGGATGTGGCACTCTCCTCCAAGGGCAACTTTGAGAAGTTCTGGAAGATCTTCGACGAGCGTCTGGCCCTGTGCCACCGCGCACTGCAGGCACGGCACAAGCGGCTGCTGGGCACTCCCAGCGATGCCGCTCCCATTCTGTGGCAGTATGGTGCACTGGCTCGCCTGAAAAAGGGGGAAAAGATCGACAAGCTGCTGTTCGGCGGCTACTCCACCATCAGTCTGGGCTATGCCGGTCTGTATGAGTGCGTGAAGTATATGACCGGCAAGAGCCACACCGATGCCGGTGCAAAGCCCTTTGCTCTGAGCGTGATGCAGCACATGAACGACAAGTGCAACGCCTGGAAAAAGGCCGAGAACATCGACTACTCTCTCTATGGCACCCCGCTGGAATCCACCACCTACAAGTTCGCCAAGTGCCTGCAGAAGCGCTTTGGCATCGTGCCCGGCATTACCGACAAGAACTATATCACCAACAGCTACCATGTGCATGTGTCGGAGCAGATCGATGCCTTCACCAAGCTGAAGTTTGAATCCGACTTCCAGCGCCTGTCCCCGGGCGGTGCCATCAGTTATGTGGAAGTGCCCAACATGCAGGACAATCTGGAAGCCGTCATAAGTGTGCTGCAGTTCATCTATGACAACATCATGTATGCGGAGTTGAACACCAAGTCGGATTACTGTCAGGTCTGCGGTTATGACGGCGAGATCAAGATCGTGGAGGATGACGGCAAGTTGGTGTGGGAGTGCCCCAAGTGCGGCAACCGCGACCAGAACAAGCTGAACGTTGCCCGCCGCACCTGTGGCTATATCGGCACCCAGTTCTGGAATCAGGGCCGCACGCAGGAGATCAAGGACCGCGTGCTGCATCTGTAACCTTTTTGTAGAAAGGAAAGCATCCTTGCCCTCTCCGTCATCGCTGACGCGATGCCACCTCCCCCAAAGTGGGAGGCCTTGACAGTCCATGCAAAGTGTGTGGTTTCGCCAGGGGCTCTCCCTTTGACAGACTTCCCCCGCGCCGGGGGAAGATGGCGAAGCCAAAAGGGGGAACAGGCTGGGCGCGAAGCGGCCTGAGAGGGCTAGGCCGCTAAAATTATGAACTACGCAACCATCAAATACTATGACATTGCCAACGGCCCGGGGGTGCGCACCAGCGTGTTCGTGTCCGGCTGCCGCCACCACTGCCCAGGGTGCTTCAACGCCGTGGCGTGGGACTTTGACTATGGCCAGCCCTTCGACAAACCCACCCGCAACGAAGTGTTTGCATCCTGCCAGCCGGACTATATCGCGGGCCTTTCTCTGCTGGGCGGCGAACCCATGGAGCCGGAAAATCAGCGGGAGCTGCTGCCCTTCGTGCGCAACTTCAAGGCCTTGTACCCGAACAAAACGGTATGGTGCTATTCCGGCTACACCTGGGAACAGCTGACCGGCAAAGAGCCAAGCCTTGCCCGGTGTGAAGCCACCGACGAGCTGCTGAGCCTGCTGGATGTGCTGGTGGACGGCGAGTTCGTGCAGGCAAAGCACGATATCTCCCTGCGGTTCCGGGGCAGCAGCAACCAGCGTCTGCTGGATGTGAAAAAGACCCTTGCCGCCGGTCAGCCCGTGTGGTGGGAGGACGAAAAGGTGTTCGCCACCCATACTATGGAAAAATAAACATAACAGAAAAGAGCGTCCGGTTTTCCACTTCCTGAACGGAACGTGTGGAAAACCGAACGCTTTCTTTTTTGTTTTACTCTCTGCTGCCCACGGCATCCTCGATGATGCGCAGGAAGGCATTGCCGTAGCGGGCGGCTTTCTTCTCGCCCACACCGCTGATATTCAGCAGTTCATCGGTGCTCAGCGGCTTCTTTTCCACCATTTCCCGCAGGGTGGCATCGCTGAACACCATAAAGGCCGGGATATTCTGCTTTCCGGCCAGCCGCTTGCGCTGAGCATAGAGGGCATTCAGCAGCTTTTCGTCAAACTCGCTCAGCTCGCCTGCCACCGCCTTTGTGCGGCGCGGCTTCTCGGTCAGGCGGCGGGCATTATCCGCCGCGCGCCGCCGGGAATACTCCACCTGCAGCTGCGCTTCCTGCTCTGCGGCCAGACAGCAGGAGCAGTTGCCGCATTTCTTTGGTGCAGCTTCGCCGAAGTAATGCAGCAGAAATCCCCGCAGACAGTCCTGCGTGGTGGAATAAAATGTCATGTACTTGAGCCGTTCCTCGGCCTTGCGGGCAGCTTCGGCCTTTACATCGGCGGGCAGGCCGTTGTCTGCCTCCATCTCCTTCTCGATGAAGAACCGGATGGTGCGCACATCGGTGCCGGAATAGAGCAGCGTGCACCGGGCGGGCTGTCCATCGCGGCCTGCACGGCCTGCTTCCTGATAATAACTTTCCACATCCTTGGGCATATTGTAGTGGATCACGAACCGCACGTTGGGCTTGTCGATGCCCATGCCGAAGGCATTGGTCGCCACCATGACCTGCACCCGGTCATAGAGGAAATCGTCCTGATTCTTCCGCCGGGTATCCGCGTCCAGCTTGGCATGGTAGGCCGCAGCCCGGATACCGCGGCTCTGCAGCAGGCGGGCAGTCTCATCCACCTGCTTTGTGGTGCTGCAGTAGACGATGCCCGCGTTGTCACCCTCTTTCAGCACAAGATCCAGCAGCTCCTTCGGATTCTGGCTGGGCAGGGCGCGCCGGGTCTCAAAATAGAGGTTGGGCCGGTCAAAGCTGGTGGTCACCTCGTAGGGCTTCTGCAAGGCCAGCTGTTCCCGGATGTCGTCCCGCACATGGGCGGTGGCCGTGGCCGTGAATGCGCCTACCACCGGACGGCTGGGCAGGCTGTCCACAAAGGCTTTGATGCGCAGGTAGCTGGGCCGGAAGTCCTGTCCCCACTGGCTGATGCAGTGGGCCTCGTCCACCGTCACCATACTGATGGTCCGTTCCTGCGCAAACCGCTGGAAGCCGGGCATTTCCAGCCGCTCCGGTGCCACATAGATGATCTTGTACCAGCCTTCCCGGGCGCGGCGCAGCATCAGGGCCTTCTGGTTGTCGGTGAGGCTGTTGTTGAGGAAAGCCGCCGCCACACCGGCCTGCACCAGTGCCCCCACCTGATCCTTCATCAGGCTGACCAGCGGCGACACCACGATGGTGATGCCCGGCAAAAGCAGCGCCGGCACCTGATAGCAGATGGATTTACCCGCACCGGTGGGCATCACCGCCAGTACATCCTGCCCGGCAAGCAGGCGGCTGACGATCTCCTCCTGCCCGGGGCGGAAGCTGTCGTAGCCAAATACCTTTTTTAAGATCGAGTGCGGGTTTTCCATGGGTTCCTCCGTATCATAGAATAGGTTTTTTTCTGCGCAATGTCTTCAAAACCATATCAGTATACCACAAAAGCCGGGCTTTTGCGCAGGTGCAGAGCCGTTTTTTTGGCAAAAAGCACGAAATGTCAAAGGTAATTTTTTTGCAAATGATAGCTTTTCAGGCGCGAAAATGATATAATAGGAGCACATAACTCCATGTCCGGCGTTTTTTGTGCGCCGACTGTTGATAGAAAAAGGAGCAATCATCTTATGCAGCAGAAACTCATCACCTTCGCCGTTCCGTGCTACAACTCGGCGGCATATATGCGCCATTGCATCGAGACCCTGCTTTCTGCCGGAGAGCAGGCCGAGATCATCCTTGTGGACGACGGTTCCGTGAAGGACGATACCCCCGCCATCTGCGACGAGTACGCCGCCAAATATCCCACCATCGTCAAGACCATCCATCAGGAAAATGGCGGCCACGGCGAGGGTGTGAATCAGGGCATCCGCAACGCCACAGGCCTGTACTATAAGGTAGTGGACAGCGACGACTGGCTGGACACCGACGCCCTGAAAAAGGTTCTGGCCCGCCTGACCACTCTGGTGGCCCGCGGCACCGCGCCGGACATGATGATCTGCAACTATGTGTACGAGCATGTGGAGGACAACACCACCCTGACCGTGCGCTACACCAACGTGTTCCCCCAGAACCGCCTGTTCAACTGGACCCATGTGGGCCACTTCCGCCCGGACCAGAACATCCTGATGCACTCGGTGATGTACCGCACCGAGGTGCTGCGCAAGTGCGGCATGGTGCTGCCCAAGCACACCTTCTATGTGGACAACATTTTTGTCTACCAGCCCCTGCCCTATGTCAAGAGCATGTACTACATGGATCTGGATCTGTACCGCTACTTCATCGGCCGTGCCGACCAGAGCGTGAACGAGAGCATCATGGTCAAGCGGGTGGATCAGCAGCTGCGGGTCACCCGGCACATGATCGACTGTCAGGATCTGGATGAGCTGAAGGATCAGAAACGTCTGCACGCCTACATGGTGCACTATCTGTCCGTGATGATGGCTGTGAGCGACATCTTCCTGCTGCTGGACGGCAGCGACGAGGCAAAGGCCAAGCGCACCGGGCTGTGGCAGTACCTCAAGGACCACGTAAGCACCGGCGTTTACCGCGCCGTGCGCTACAATCTGGGCGGTCTGACCGACCTGAAGTTCCCCGGCGGCGACAAGCTCACTCTGGGCGTGTACCGCCAGCTGCGCAAGGTCTTCAAGTTCAACTGATTGTTTGAAATTTACTTCTTCCGTCACGTCTTACGCCGTGCCAGCTTCCTCAAAGAGGGAGCCTTTGGCAGAATGGAACACTTCTCCTTCTCGCCAGAGCCTCCCTCCGTGAGAAAGACTCCCCCGGCCGGGGGAGGTGGCACGAAAGTGCCAGAAGGGGAATGGGTGGCATCTCGCAGCGATGACGGAAGGAGTTTCTTTTTGTCACACGGCAAAAAATCTTTGCAAAAATGCCGTATTCCGGTTGCTTTTTGTCTGGGCGGATAGTATATTGGACGTATATGCGTTTTTTCTGGCTGCGCTGCGTTTTTCCTTTTCGTTCTTCCCTTTCGCTGATCGCGGGCCCGCTGCAGTGATGATATCCAGAAGTACCTCGGCATCACCCTGCTGCCGCAGGCCGGTGTGGCACTTGGCATGGCTGCCACAGCCGCCCAGCTCTCGGACGGCCACATGGTGCGCAACGTGGTGCTGTTCTCGGTGCTGGTGTATGAGCTGGCAGGCCCCACGCTGACCAAGATCGCACTGACTGCCGCTGGAGAGATCCGTCCCGAGGGACGCACCAGCGCCCGTGTGGAGAACAAGCCGGAAGAAGTTGCATAAAAGGTTGTTTTTTGTCGAAATGTCACGCAATCATTGACGAACCCTGTTATTTTTTGTATACTGAGCATAGCGCCACTGGAACAATTTTCCTATTGTGTCACAGACTGGCTATCACAGGAAAAGGATAAAGGAGAATGGAATACTATGAAAAGTACCGGAATTGTCCGCGGCATCGATGCGCTGGGCCGCATCGTTCTGCCCAAGGAGCTGCGCACCAGTATGCATCTGGACACTGACACCAAGCTAGAGATCTTTGTGGATGGCGACTCCATCGTGCTCAAAAAGCATCGGCCCGCCGGCAGCTGCGATTTCTGCGGCGAGGTGGATGAGTCTTCGGTACAGTTTGCGGGCTACTGCATCTGCCCGGCCTGCCGCCGCAAGATCGGTGCACTGTAAAACACACAAAAAGGAGGCTCTGCTATGAGCCAGATGATCGATTTCACCGTCCCGTCCACTGTACCGGGGCGGACTTTGCATGCCTTCCGCTGTGTGCCGGAGGGTGAAGTAAAGGCGGTTCTGCAGCTGTCCCACGGTATGGTGGAATTTATTGACCGTTACAAGCCGCTGGCGGAATATCTGGCCGGGCGGGGCATCCTTGTTACCGGCCACGACCATTTGGGCCACGGCGGCTCCATCCGTACCAAAGCGGACTACGGCTACTTTGCCGAGCCGGACGGCAACCGCGCCGTTCTGGCCGACCTGCACGCCATGACCGTGCGCACCAAAGAGCTGTACCCGGGCGTGCCTTATTTTCTGCTGGGGCACAGCATGGGTTCGTTCTATGCCCGGCAGTATTTGTGCGAATACGGCCATGAGCTGGACGGAGCCATCATCATGGGCACCGGCTTCCAGCCCAAGGCACTGGTGCAGTTTGCCAAAGCCCTCTGCCGGGTGCTGGCGGTCTTTCATGGCTGGCAGTACCGCAGCAAGTTCGTGGCCAACATGTCCTTTATGGGCTACAACAAAGGGCTGGAGGGCCGCACCACCCACGACTGGCTCAACCGCGATCAGGCCGAGGTGGACAAATATCTGGCCGACGAACGCTGCACCTTTACCTTTACGCTGAACGCCTACTACAGCATGTTCAGCGGCATCCTGCGCCTGCACGACCCGGCGTTCCTTGCAAAAATGCCCAAAGACCTGCCGCTGCTGTTCTTGGCTGGCGATGCCGACCCGGTGGGCGAACAGGGCAAGGGCGTGCAGCGTGCCATCCAGAGCCTGAAAGACGCCGGTGTGCAGAACATTGAGTGCAAGCTGTACCCCGGTGCCCGGCATGAACTGCTGGTGGAAACGAACCATCAGGAAGTGTTTGAAGATATCGGCAGCTGGCTGGAAAAGCATCTTGCCTGATCTGCCGCATCCGTTTTACCGTCATTCTGAGGAATGGCGGTACTTTTTGCCCTAATGGCTGGCGGCACTTTTGCCAGCCTGACCGGCAAAAATGCCCGGCACTGAAAGTTTTCCCGATTGCTGAAAAAGTCCCCGGAACCAGCGTTCCGGGGACTTTCTGCGTTTATTTTCAGTTATGCTGTTATGCTTTCTTGGGTGCGATCCAGCCGTCGATCACATTTACCAGTGCCTTGCCGCGGCGGCCCAGAAGCTTGGGCAGCAGGACACGGGCCATGGCCCACACACCGGCAAAGTTGTACAGGATGATCAGCGCCGTGATGATGCCGGTCCACAGGCCATAGAGCGGCGTTTCGGCCAGCAGCACAAAGGCTTCGATCACCAGCGCAGCCGCATTCACCAGCACGCGGCCCGGATGTACCTGCATCCCGATCATGCGGTGGGCATCGATGGCGCGCAGGGTGAACACCAGCGCAAGGCCAAGGAAGGACGCATAGGTAGCGCCCACAGGCCCCCACCACTTGATGAAGAAGTAGTTCATGATGCAGTTGCTCACAGCACCCGCCATCATGGTGATCATGCTGCGGGCGGACTTTTTATTCACCACATACACGCTGTTCATGAACTGGTTGAAGCAGCTGCAGGTGGAAGCCAGCACAAGGAAGGGCACAAAGTGCCATGCATAGTAGTAGTTGGACTTCATCACGTGCATCACCGGGCGGCACAGCCAGATGATACCGGCTGCGCAGCAGAACAGCACACTGGAATAGGTGCGGAAAATTTTGGTAAAGAACTTTGCGCGGCCCTCTTCCTCGGTCACAGCGGAAAGCTGCCATGCATCGTAGAAGATCAGGCCCAGCGTAGTAAGGATGGTGGGCAGGAAATAGCCGGTGGAAAGCAGGCCGCTCCATGCATTGCCGTCGCGGCCGTCCAGACCGTTGCACATCTCACGCACAAAGAACAGGTCGGATGCGTTGATGATCCAGAAGCTGATCTGTGCCGGGATCATGGGCAGCGAGAAGCGCAGCATCTGCTTCCACAGATCCTTGTTGATGCCCTTCAGCTCCACATAGTTCCACAGCTTGCCGGTGAACATCAGGAACAGCACACTGGAAAGGTCGCCGCTGATGATGGCCAGCAGGTAGCCGTTGGCACCCCACTTGAAGCCCACCAGATACAGCACGTAGAAAGCCATAGTGGCTACGGTGCACAGCACGCCGTCCACGGCCACCAGCTTGTTCCACTGGCGGCTGCGCACGAACTGGGTGCACAGGGTGCGCAGGCAGCTCATGAGCACATAGATGTAAATGAGCAGGCCGTACTGTGCCATATCGGGCAGGAACTGCGCAATGGGCCAGCACAGCACCAGAATGCCAAAGCCGCCCAGAATGGTCAGCAGGCCGTTGGTGAACACCTGTTTTTCGCTGTTGCCCTTGTCCAGACCAAAGCGGATGATGGCGTTGGACATGCCCATGGACACGAACGGGATGAGCAGGTTCGCGTACTGGCTCAGGATCTTGGAAAGGCCCAGATCGGAGATCTCCGCCATTGCATAGGTCAGGAACGGCTGGACGATCAGGGTGAGCAGCTTTGACGAAAAGCTGGAAATTGCAAAGATCAATGTGTTGCCGGCCAGCTTTGAATATTTATCGCCGGACTTTTTTTCGTTTTCCAAGGGAACTTCCCTCCTGTTTTACAATTCGGATGCGGGCCGGTCTGTGACTGCCCGCATCCGCTTTCCCACTATTTAGTCACTTTAAAAGCGCCCGCCGGGCTTTCCAGTCCGGCAGCAGCTTTGCCACCTCGGCCCAGAACGCCGGGCTGTGGTTGGGCTGCAAAAAGTGGCAGTACTCATGCACTACCACATAAATCTGCGCCGCCGGGGGCATATGATACAGCTGCAAAGCAAAGGTGATCTGCCGCTTTGCCATAAAGCACACGCCCCACCGGCTGGTCATGCTGCGCACTTTGATAACAGGCTTGTGCCCGCCCAGCACTCCGGCAAAGGCCGGGTAGACCTTATCGCTCATGGCCGTAAAATAGGCCAGCGCTGTTTCCTTATCCGGCAGAGACCGCGCTTCCTGCGCTGCGCGCCGCATGGCACGTTCCCGGGCCTGCTGCACCCAGTCGGCGCGTGCGGCCACAAAACGGTCTGCCGCTTCTGCGCTCGTCCGCAGGGGGATGCTCACCGCCACGGTGCCATCCTCCCGCACACGGATGTTCAGGTTCTTGACCCGTTTGCGGGTCAGCTCGTATTGGATGCCGCCTGCCGTGCGCAGCTGTGTCTCCTGCTTTCTGCCCGCCATGAGGTCAGGTAGTCTTTTTTGCCCGGTGCAGCATTTCCAGCGGCAGCTGGGCCAGCACCACGGCAGCAAAGATCAGCACGCAGCCAAAGACTTCCCGGGCAGAAAGGTTCTGGTGCAGCAGCATCCAGCCGCCCAGCGCACTGAACACGCTTTCCAGACACATGATCAGGCTGGCAATGGCGGGGTTCAGGTCCCGCTGGCCCAGAATTTGCAGGGTGTAGGCCACGCCGCTGGACATGATGCCGCAGTAGAGGATCGGCAGCGCATTCTCCGCGAACTGCGCTGCGGAAGGTGTCTCGAACAGCAGAGCCGCAGCGGTGCTTTCCACCGACACCACCAGAAACTCGGCAAGGCTCAGCCGCACGCCGTCCACCTGCGGGGCAAAGTGATCCACCGCAATGATCTGGAAGCTGAACAGCACCGCGCAGCTCAGCAGGAGCCAGTCGCTGGATTCGATGCTGCCAAAGCCGTTTTTCATGCACAGCAGATACAGGCCCAGCACGGCTACCACCATGCTCACCCACAGCTGCGCGCTTCCCTTGCGGCCCAGAAACAGGCCGAACACCGGCACCAGCACCACGTACATGGCGGTCAGGAAGCCAGCCTTTGCCGTGGACGGATTGATGGTAATGCCGATCTGCTGTGCAGCGGAAGCAGCAAACAGAAGGGTGCCGCACACAAAGCCTGCCGCCCGCAGCTTTTTCTTCTCGGCAGCAGTTTTGGGCTTTGCATCGGTGCCGCTTTTGCGGCGGATGGCATCAAACACCATCACCGTGGGGATCAGCACCAGTACAGCCAGCCAGCTGCGCCCGGCCAGAAAGCTGTAGGCTCCCATGCCGGAACCGGCGCTCTGGGCCACAAAGGCTGTGCCCCAAATAAGGGAGCACAGCAGCAAAAGCAGAGAGTTCTTGGTTTGTGTGTTCATCAGCCAATGCCCTCCACCTTCAGCAGGCCGTACAGGTAGTACTTGCTGGAGTCATAGGAGATGGTCACACGGTACTGCGCCGCCGGGTCCAGCCCGGAGATGGTGCAGCGGTAGTCGGTGCCGTCGGTATGGATATAATAGGTGCTGTCGGTCACATACTCTGCGCCGCCGTCCACCTTTTTCCACACGGCCACCTTGAACCGCTGGGTGCCCTCAGCCGTGCCGCAGCCCATAATGCTCAGCGTGCCGGAGGGCACGGTAAAGTAGCTGGTCTGGCGGCTCCAGATGCCGTTGAACACTGCATACAGGCAGCCATCCGCCGTGGCCGTGGCAAACTTGGCCGAGGAGTCTGCAATGCCCTGAATGATCAGCGGATCACTGGTCTGGTCGGCCCAGCGGGTAGTGTCCTCTTCCTGCACTTCGTCCGAAGTGCCCGATGCCTTGTGCACGATGCTCTTCAGGGTGTCCTTGCAGCCGATCAGGCCCACTGCAAGCACCAGCGCCATCAGCAGCACAACGATCCTTTTTTTCATCTTCATACGTTTCCTCACGAAGCAATGCGCTTCTCTTTGTTTTTCATCCCTCCGCCCTGTTCTTGTACAGAGCAGATACAGATATAGTATACCGCATTTTCCGGCGCTGTACAAGACATTTGTCCTGTGCCGTACTGCAAGAAAAGCCCCGCCGGGGCTTTTCTTTTTGTGCGGTTTGCCGCCCGATTTTACGTTTCTTTGCCAGTGACCGCCTGCAGGGCAGCACACTCGGCAGCGGCCTGCTCCGGTGCGCCTGCACCAAACAGACTGCCGTACCGGTACAGCGCCCAGCCGCCCGCGTTCTGGCTGCGCAGGTCCTGCACCTGCCGGGCCAGCACATCGCCGGTGCTCCAGCCGCTCACGCTGTCCGGGTTCGCGCCGCCGTCACCGGTGCCCACGCGGTACGCACCCAGCCCGAAGTACAGGGCCACGCCCTCTGCGCGCGGGTACGCCAGCCACGCGGGCACGATGTTCTCAAAGGCAAAGCGGGTGCTGCCGCTCTGCAGCGTGTAGCCATAGCCCCAGTAGATCTGCGGGCAGAGATAATCCACCACCTGTTCTTCCCCGCCCGCAGCCAGCCACGCCGTCACATCGCTGTACTGGCTGTTGAGGTCGTTGTCGGGATTCCCCTGCGGACTGATGCCAAAGCGCAGCGTCGGGTCTGCAGTCTTCACCGTGTCGTGCACCTTCTTGACCAGAGCGGTCACGTTCTGCCGCCGCCATGCTGCAAGGTCTGCCGCACCGCTGGCCGCAAACTGCGCCGCATCGATGCTTTCTTCGGTCGTAGGGTAAAAATAATCGTCAAAGTGGATGCCGTCCACCGCGTAGTTCTGCAAAAGCTCGGCCACGCCCTGCACCACATAGTCCGCCGCTGCAGGCTCGGCCGGGTTCAGATACAGCCCGTCGCCCACTGCACACACCCATTCCGGGTGGGTGTTGGCAAGGTTGTTCTCTGCCAGATTCGGCGGCATGGCTGCAGAGGACCGCAGCCGGTAGGGATTCAGCCACGCTTCCACCGAAAGGCCGCGCCCGTGGGCCTCCTGCAAAAGGATGTCCAGCGGGTCAAAACCGGGGTCCTGCCCCTGCACGCCGGTGCACAGGTGGCTCCACGGGAACAGCTGGCTTTTGTAAAGTGCATCCCCGAAGGGCCGCACCTGCGCAAGCACCGTGTTCAGCCCAAGGCCCGCGCAGTTTTCCAGCATTTGCACGCACCCGGCGCGGAAGCTATCCGCCGAGGAAAAATCCATTGCTGCCCATTCCAGATAGCTCACCCATACGGCCCGCCACTCGCCTGCAGGCAGGGCAGGGTTCTCAACAGGCTGTTTTTCTGCTTTCGTTTTGTCCCGTTTGGAAAACTTTTTTCTGCGCAGCCACAGCCCCGCACCCACACAGGCAGCAGCACCGGCCCCCGCCAGAAAGGTGCGCCGGTTCACACGGCGTGGTTCCGCTTCCGTTTTTTTGGACTTGCGCCGCTGGGTCACAGGGTCTCCTCCTGGGTCTTATACAGCACAAGCGCTGCCCAGCCCCGGGCGCAGGCCAGCAGCACGAACATGATGTTCGTCCAGAAGGCAAGGGCGCTCATGCCCGCATACTTCGTCAGCAGCCAGAACAAAAGGCGCAGCGCTTCCGAGATGCACACCAGCTGCAGCGGGCGCTGAACGGGCCTGCCGTGGCCGTACTCGATGGCAAGCAGGCCCGGCCACACCAGTGCCGAGCACAGGTCGCCCGCCCAGCCGCCTGCAGCCAGCTTGCTGAGCATCAGCAGCACGAACACCAGCGTGTAGCTGCGCTTATCCTTGGCGGGAGCACCCTTCTGTGCGGCCAAAAACAGCACTGCAATGCCGGTGATGCAGAACACGATCAGTTCCAGCCCCGAAAAATCCATGCCGCCCAGCACGGCAAAGCCGCCCAGCATGGACATTGCCGCTGCCGCCAGCAGGAAAAAGTACCAGGTCTTGCGTGTAAATTTGAGCTTCATTGTGTTCCTCCCGCCTGCAGCAGTGCGCAGGCTCCTGACAAAATTTTCAAAGAATTAAAAATATTATAGCACAAAAGTATGCGGGTTGTGTTACAATAAGAAAAACTCTTCAGGAGGATCTTCATGAACGCCGCAGTTTCCATTGTCCTGCTTGCCGCCGTACTTGGCGTGATCGTTTTTCTTTTGTCCCGGCGCGAGAATAACCGCCGCAGCCAGTACGGCCCCGCCGGCCTTTCGGAGTTCCGCACCGACCTGCCGCTGGACGAGTGCTTCGACCGGCTGGACGAGCACAGGGATGCCGACGAGTTCGTGTACGAGTGCCGCCGGGAAAAGGACGGCGGCTTTCTGCTGCATCTCACCCTGCACCAGCCCACCCAGCAGCCACTGGACACCCTGTATACCCTTCGGCTGGACCCCGGTCGTCAGACCGTAGTGACCCTGATCTTCATCCGCGAGGCCTTTGGCTACAAGGAGCCGCTGTTCCCGCAGGAAATGCTTGATCGTTTTATGCAGCAGAAGCTGGATGCCCACCGTACCAAATAAAGTTTTGTGTAAATGCTTTTCATTTTGCGCTGTTTTTGGTATACTTGTAAGTGCCGCAGCGCAGAATATGCGGGCTAGTAGCTCAGTTGGTCAGAGCTGGCGGCTCATAACCGCTTGATGTAACGATTTTCATTTTCAAAACCTGTTTGTTTACGTCACTTTTTGAAGTAGCAATCTTCAAAAAAGCGGTTTCACCTACTATTTACCTACGAAGGAGCATTTGAACGCGCCCTCACGGGTACGTTCAAATTCCATAAGGGCCAGTAGTTCAGTGGTTAGAACTCCCCGCTCATAACGGGGTTATCGCGGGTTCAAGTCCTGCCTGGCCCACCAAAAAAGCACGAGATTTTGCTCTCGTGCTTTTCTTTTTGCATGAATAGGCGCTTTACTTGTACAATTCTTTGCTCATCTGTTTCCGAATCTCATCACGTCGTCTGTCGTAGACCTGCGTGTAGATTGCAAGGGTCGTGCTGGGCTGAGCGCGTCCGGCTTCTGCGGCCACCGTTGCCACACCGATATTGGGATTAGACAACAGAATGCTGACGAAGGCGTGCCGGAACATATGCGGATGGATTTTTTCGATTAGGGGTACATATCACAGAGCACATGATACGCTGGCCGTTTTTGTTTGCCCCCCATTGCGGCAGATCCTGCTTTCTGCCGCAAATTGCATCAGATCCCGCCGTTTGCTCAATGAGTATTTCCCGCCGTCCCGTTATACTGGGAGAGAAATGGAATTAAACGATGGAGGAACAGACCATGAAATACGGTGTCATCGATGTGGGTGGCGGCCTGCGGGGCATTTACGGCGCTGGCGTGCTGGACCGCTGCCTGGAGGAGGACCTCCGCTTCGATCTCTGCATCGGCGTTTCGGCGGGCAGCGCCAATATGACGTCCTATCTGGCAGGCCAGCATGGGCGGAACAAGCCCTTTTACGATGAATACTCCTTCCGCAGGGAGTACATGAGCGTGCACAACCTCATCCGCAAGCACTCCTATCTCGATCTGGGCTATGTCTACGGCACCCTCAGCAATGCAGGCGGCGAGAATCCGCTGGATTACGCGGCGCTTGCCCGCAGCCCGGCAGAGCTCTGCGTGGTGGCCGCTAATGCACAGAACGGCGAGGCGCAGTATTTCACCAAGGCAGACCTCCACCCGGACGACTACCGCGTCCTCATGGCGTCCTGCTGCATCCCGGTCATCGACCAGCCCTGCGTCATCGACGGCGTGCCTTATTTTGATGGCGGCCTGGCCGACCCCGTCCCGCTGGAATGGGCCTTTGCCCACGGCTGCGACCGGGTGGCTCTCATCCTGACCAAGCCCATCGGGCTGGTGAGTAGTGATGCCCGGGACAAGCATCTGGCACACCTGCTGCAGTCGCATTACCCCGCTGCAGCCGAGGGGCTGCGCCGCCGGGCATGGCGGTACAACACGGCTGTCCAGCGGGCGCGGGAGCTGGAGCGACAGGGCCTTGTCTGCATCATCGCCCCGGACAGCACCGAGGGAATGTCCACCCTGACCAAGAACCGCGCCTGCCTTGAAAAAATGTACGCCAAAGGCAAACAGGACGCCGAAGCGCTGGTGCGGTGGATGCAAAACACCAAACAAGATGAATCGGTGGGCACCTAGAGATGAAACCCGTTCACTTCCCTTGACAATATCCGCCCCGGACATTATACATATGATATGTACATACAGACAAAGGAGCCTGGAGCGGTATCGCTCTGGGCTTTTTGCATTTTGTTGTTCTGCTGCGGACAGATAGAGGGGGTCCGCAGCAGAGGAGTAGAAAACCTCCTTCCCGATTTCTGCAAAAGAAAAAGCTCACCTTCAATTTTAGAAAGTGAGCCATGTAAATCCAAAATAGTAACAGTAAGTGTCGAGTTTCGTACCCAAAAATTCTTGGGTACGGTTCTGGGTACAAAGAGCCGTTTTAGAGACAAAAAGCCACCAAAAGTTACATCAAAGTACACAAAGGCACTTTCATGGAATTATCAGACAGTCACAAGATTTCACAAGAAAAACGGGATTTCAAAATTAGCGACGTTCTCATAACCGCTTGAACCCAAAACTTATAAAGTTCTCATTGCGGAATCCCTGCTCCCATGATATGATTAAACCAGCTTGGAGGAGGATATCATGCAGAATACAAATAACGAACTCGTGTCCGTCATTGTTCCGGTATATAAAGTAGAACCCTATCTGGACCGATGTGTCGCCAGCATTCTGGCCCAGACATATCCGAACCTTGAGGTGATCCTGGTCGATGATGGTTCTCCCGATAACTGCCCTGCACTCTGTGATGCATGGGCACAGCGGGACGCACGCATCAGGGTCATCCATAAGAAAAACGGTGGCCTATCCGATGCCCGGAATGTGGGACTGGATGCGGCATCCGGTGCGTACATCTCCTTTGTTGACAGCGATGATTACATTGCAGAAAATTTCATCGAGACCCTTTATGATCTGCTCCATGAGTACCACACTGATATTTCTGCCGTCCATTGGAAACTCGTCTATGCTGACGCGCCGGAGGTCCCTGCTCCGCTTTCTTCCCGAAACGTTACGCTCTTTCAAGGTGCTGATGCCATCCGGGAGCTTTTTACGGAGGATACCTACGCATGTTATGCATGGAATAAATTATGCAAACGGGAACTGTTTGACACCATCCGGTTTCCGGTCGGTCGCGTTATGGAAGATCTTGGCATTGCATACAAGATCCTGTTCGACGCAGGGCAGATCGTGTACTCGGACGAACCCCTGTATTACTATTATCAGCGCGATGGCAGCACTCTCCATACAGACTGTATAAAGTTCTTTCAGGACAGGCTTGCGATGGTCACAGAGCGTTATCTGTTTCTTGAAAAGCGGTACCCCGACATGCTGGAAAACGATGCCTATTTTGTGGATATGGCCCTGAATGATTACCCGATCCTCTATCGTTCTGCCTTAGACCCTGAATCGGATCAGCTCATCCGCCATGCCTACCAAAAGAGCCGTTCCATTTTGTCCTTCTACAATAAAATGCGCTTTGCCTTTTTCAGCCGGAGCAAAGCCCTGTACTACTTTATCGAACGCCGCAACCGCAACCTTGCCCGCTACGATAACTGCTGAATCTCCTGCATTCCATTCCTTTCTGCGTAATTATAATAAAACAAAGAAGGAGCGTTTCCACGCGGGAACGCTCCTTCTTTGTTTACTATCATTTACACCATTTTGCAAACTCTTCGTCGGTGCACTTGACATAGTGGCTGCCGCTCACATGGTGATCGGTGCCCTTGTTGTAATCGATGCCGGAAGTGGCGTAGTCGTAGGTCTCAGCCACGCGGCGCTTCTCCACAACGGGGTTCGGCAGCGGGATGGCCGACAGCAGACTGCGGGTGTAGGGGTGGACGGGATTCTCGAAGATCTCTTCGGTCGTACCCGTCTCCAGCAGGTGGCCCAGATGCAGCACGCCGATGCGGTCCGAGATGTACTTGACCATGGAAAGGTCATGCGCAATGAACAGGTAGGCCGTGCCGGTCTCCTGCTGGATATCCTTCATCAGGTTGACCACCTGCGCCTGAATGGACACGTCCAGCGCCGAGATGCACTCATCTGCGATGATGAGCTTGGGGTTCATAATGAGGGCGCGGGCAATGCCCACGCGCTGGCGCTGGCCGCCAGAGAACTGGTGGGGATAGCGCTCGGCATGTTCGGGCGCAAGGCCCACCTTGGCCAGAATTTTCTCCACCTTTTCGCGGCGCTCTTCGCGGGTCTTGTACATGTGGTGGATGTCCAGACCCTCACCGATGATATCCTCCACCTTTTTGCGGGGGTTCAGGGACGCCATGGGGTCCTGAAAGATCATCTGCATCTGGGTGCGCAGCGTATCGTTCTGCACGCGGCTCAGCCTGCCGCTGATATCATGCCCATCAAAGGTGATTTTTCCGGCAGTGGGGTCATACAGGCGGATGACGCTGCGGCCGATGGTGGACTTGCCGGAACCGGACTCGCCCACCAGACCATAGGTCTCGCCGGGATAGATCTCAAAGCTGACATTGTCCACAGCCTTGACGGTATAGCTCTTGCTCACGCGGAAATACTGCTTCAGGCCCTCGACCTTCAGCAGCGGAGCAGCATTCTGTCCTGCCATTTATTCCGCCTCCTTGATCTTTTCTGCCTCGGCACGCATGCGGGCAATGCGCTGAGCAAGCTCAGGCGGCATGTCCACCTTGGGTGCGCGGGGGTCCAGCAGCCATGTAGCTGCATAGTGGGTGTCGCTGATCTTGAACATGGGCGGGTCAACTTCGTCGTCGATGTTCAGGGCATAATGGTTGCGCGGCGCAAAGGCATCGCCCTGCTTCTCATGCAGCAGGTTCGGCGGCGAACCCGGAATGGTGTACAGACGGTCGTCTGCGGTGTCCAGATCGGGCATGGCGGAAAGCAGGCCCCATGTGTAGGGGTGGCGCGGCTCGTAGAAGATCTCGTCGATGGTGCCGGTCTCCACGATCTTGCCTGCGTACATCACGTCCACATAATCGGCCACCTTTGCCACAACGCCCAGATCGTGGGTGATGTAAATGACCGAGATGCCGCGCTCACGCTGGATGCTGCGGATCAGCTCCAGAATTTTGGCCTGAATGGTCACATCCAGTGCCGTGGTGGGCTCGTCACAGATCAGCAGGTCGGGGTCGCAGGCCAGTGCAATGGCAATGACCACGCGCTGGCGCATACCGCCGGACAGCTGGTGCGGGTAGCTCTTCATGCGCTTTTCGGCATCGGTGATGCCCACCTCTTCCAGCAGCTGCACAGCCTTTTTGTAGGCGGCATCCTTGGGCATCTTGTAGTGCCACAGCATGCCCTCCATGATCTGCTTGCCGATGGGCATGGTGGGGTCAAGGCTGGTCATGGGGTCCTGGAACACCATGGCGATGCGCTTGCCGTTGATGTGGCGGCGGATCCACTTTTTGTCCTTCTGCAGCAGATCCACCGTCTCGGGGCTGCCATCAGCGTGATGGTAGCTGAACTGGATGGAGCCGCTGTTCACAATGGCGTTCTGTGCCAGAATGCCCATGGCGGCTTTCATGGTAACGGACTTGCCGGAGCCGGATTCGCCCACCAGCGCCACTGTTTCGCCCTTGTACAGGTCGATGTTCACGCCGCGGATGGCGTGCACCGGGCCTGCGGTGGTCTTAAAGGTGATATCAAGGTCTCGCACCGACAAGACCTGTTCTTTTTTCTTTTCAGGCATGGGGTGTTCCTCCTTACATACTCTTCATCTTGGGGTCCAGAGCCTCGCGCAGGCCGTCGGCCACGAGGTTGAAGCTCATCATCAGCAGGCTCATGACCACCATCGGCGGGATGATCTGATAAGGATGGGTGGTGAAGCTGTTGTACAGCTCGCTGATCAGAGAACCCAGCGAGCACTGCGGCACCGGGATGCCAAGACCCACAAAGGACAGGAATGCCTCGGTGAAAATTGCGGTGGGGATGCTGAACATGACCTGCGTGATGATAGGTCCGATGATGTTGGGCAGCACTTCCTTGAAGATGATGAAGAAGCTGCCTGCACCCAGCGTGCGGGAGGCCAGCACGAACTCCTGATCCTTCAGCTTGAGCATCTCAGCGCGGGCAATGCGGCTCATGCCCACCCACTCGGTGAGCATCAGAGCAAAGATAATGGTGATCATGCCGGGCTTGAGCACCAGCAGAAGCAGCGTGACGATCACCAGACGGGGGATGCCGTTGGCAACTTCCAGAAAACGCTGCATCATCATATCCACCTTGCCGCCAAAGTAGCCGGAGATCAGGCCGTAGCTCATGCCGATGACCATATCGATGATGGCGGCGGCAACCGCGATGATCAGGGACACGCGGGCACCCTCCCAGGTACGGGTCCAGATATCGCGGCCATAGGTGTCGCTGCCGAACCAGTAGTAGACATCCTCCTTGCCCTTTTCCACATAGGCATTCACTGTCTTGGAACCGGTGGTGGTGCTCATTTTCTCGTCACCGTTGAAGATGCCGAAGTTCTCCAGCATCTGCACGCGGGGCGCAAAGTTTTTCTGGCTCAGCTCCTGACCGGAGTAGGTATACTCGTTCATGCCGGGGCCAAATGCCGCCAGCAGCACGATAAAGACAACGAGGATCAGGCCGAGCACCGCGCTCTTTTTGCGGAAGAAGCGCACCCGCACATCCTTCCAGAAGCTCTGTGCGGCAAAGTTCGAGTCCATTGCGATCTCTGCGTCGTTATGCTTGAGCGCAAAGTCCTTCTCGTTGAAGGTATGCTCGGAATACATGGTATCCACTGCGCTGACGATGGCATCAGCCGTGGCTTCGCCGCCCAGGTGAATCGCTTTTTCTGCCATATCAGTCGTCCCCCTTTGCCAAGCGGATGCGCGGGTCGATGATGCCGTACAGCAGGTCAACGACCAGCATGATGCCAATGTACATGGCACTGTAGATGAAGCTCAGGCTGATGACCACATTGTAGTCGTTGGACTGGATGGCCGTCACCAGCAGGCTGCCCACGCCGGGAATGGCGAAGATCTTCTCCACCACCAGCGAGCCGGTCATCAGGTCCACGATCAGCGGGGCCAGCACGGTGATAATGGGGATCAGCGCGTTGCGCAGCGCGTGGCGGAAGATCAGCGCCGGGCCGGAAATGCCCTTGCTCTCGGCCAGCAGCATATAATCGGAGTCCAGAACCTCGATCATTTCACTGCGGGTAAAGCGGGCAATGGAAGCCATGGTGAACATGGACAGCGAGATGCTGGGCAGCACACTGGAGCCGAACACGTCCTTTGCGGAGAACAGCATGGGGAACCACTTGAGCTTGAAGCCAAAGGTATAGCTCAGGGCCAGTGCGATCACGTAAGACGGCACCGACACGCCGATGACCGAGATGATGGTGGCCAGCGTGTCGAAGATGGTGTCCCGCTTGAGGGCTGCAATGATGCCGAGCACAAGGCCCACGATGGCACCCAATGTGACAGCCATGCCGCCCACACGGATGGAAATGGGCAGACGGGACTGGATCAGCTGGGAGATGGGCGTGTTCTTGGAGATATTGTAGCTGACGCCGAAGTCACCGCGCAGCATGTTGGTCACATAGCGGAAGAACTGTACATAGATGGGCTGATCCAGACCGTACTTTGCGTACAGGGATGCGCGCATTTCCGGCGTCAGCTTTTCATCGTTGAAGGGCGAACCGGGCATCAGCTGCATGAGGATGAACAACACCAGCAGGATGGCCAGCAGCGTAAACAACGAAGTGATGATACGCTTGAGCGTGTATTTTTTCACGTTGGGTAGACCCCCTTAAAGTTTCTTCTCCGCCCTGCACGGGGCAGAACGGCTCCCGCCTGCCGCGGTCAGCCGTGCACCGCACGCGGACAGTGCAAAAGCCAAAAAGTCGCACAGCGGCATTTTCGCTGCCACTGTGCGGCATTTCAGTTCTCGATCAGGATCAGACGCTCTTCTTTGCGTCCTTGTAGACGCGGTTCAGAGCAACCGGGTGGAAGTCCACGCCGGTCACGGCAGAAGAAATCATCTCGGCGTTGCACTGACCATACAGCGGGAAGATGGCGGCCTGCTCCAGCACGATGGACTCAGCGTCATACATGGCTTCCCAGCGGCCCTCGGGATCGGTGCACAGATCGCCGGTGGTGCACTCTGCGATGACGGCATCGTAGTCAGCATCGCTCCACAGACCGTAGTTGTTGGAGTTGCCGGTGACCCACATGCCCAGATAGGTCATGGGATCGGCGTAGTCGGGGCCCCAGCGGGTCAGGCCGATCTCAAAGTTGCCGTCCTGCATATCCTGCACGCGCTGCTTCTTGGGCTCCACCTTCAGCTCCAGAGTAAAGCCGGGCAGAGTGGTCTGCAGCTGCTCCTGAACGACCTGAGCGACCTTCTGAGGAGCATCGTCGGCATCGACGACCATGGTGAAGGAGAAGGAATCCTTGCCCAGCTCAGCCTTGGCCTGCTCGTAATACTCTGCAGCCTTGTCGGGATCGTATGCGCAGAACTCTGCAAACTTGGTCTGGTCGGCGCTGAAATCGCTGCCGTCCGGGCCGGTGGCGAACTGTGCGGGCACTGCGGTGTAGGCGGGAGAAGAGCCGTCCTTCAGCACGTCATTGGTGATGGAATCACGATCCAGTGCAAAGGTTATGGCACGGCGCAGGTTCAGGTTTGCCAGCTCCGGCACAGCGTCCATGTTGGGGCTGATGTACCACAGGTAGCCGGCACCCACGCTGGTGAACTCGGGGTCGTCCTTGACCTGCTCGACCTGCTCGCCGTTCAGCAGGGTGATATCCAGATCGCCGTTCTGATAGCTCATCAGAGCCTGCTGGCTGTCCTTGATGACCTGATAGTTCAGGCCGTCCAGAGCAATGCGGTCAGCATCGTAGTAGTCGGCGTTCTTCACCAGCTCAAAAGCGGTGGCGGCCGGCTCATAGCTGGTCAGCACGAATGCACCGTTGGACAGCACGGTGTCTGCGCTGGTGCCGTAAGTATCGCCGCAGCTCTCAAAGAACTTCTGGTTCATGGGGTAGAAGGTGGGGAAGTACATCAGGCTCAGGAAGTAGCTGACCGGAACGTTCAGCTCCACCTTCAGGGTCTTGTCGTCCACTGCGGTGATGCCAAGATCGGTGACGGGCTTGTTGCCTGCAATGATATCGGCGGCGTTGACCACCTGACCGATATCGCTCAGCATGTAGGCGTACTCGGATGCGTTTGCGGGGTCAACAGCACGCTGCCAGCCAAACACGAAGTCTGCTGCGGTAACGGCATCGCCGTTGGACCACTTTGCATCCTTCAGGTGGAAGGTGTAGGTCTTGCCGTCCTCGCTCAGCTCATAGCTCTCTGCCAGAGCCTCCACGGCTGCACCGTTCGCATCCATCTGCATCAGGCCGTCGGTGTAGTTGGCGATGACCTCAAAGGAGGTGCCGTCGGTAGCCAGCTGGGGGTCCAGAGACTGGACTTCGGTCTCCAGCATGACGTTCAGCACACCGCCCTCAGCAGAGGCGGCTGCACCAGAAGCAGCGGTGGAGCCGGAAGCAGCGGTGCTGGAAGAGCCGCCGCAGGCAGTCAGAGCCAGTGCAGCAGCCGATACGCCTGCAGCAGCCAGGAAGCTGCGGCGAGAAATACGACGATCGAATTTCATATTTTTTCCCTCTCTCTTACCTCAATGCTTTATTGAAGTAAAGCATTGAATGGTGAAAAATGCACAAAGGTTTTTTGCTCCTCCTCTGGAGCGCTGCACACCTTTGTGCGATATCCGCATTATACGCTGTTCCGCCTGAAAAGGAAAGGCTTCCGGCTGTTTTTCTGTGCTTTGACCAATGGTCAGCAAAAATTTTGTTTTTGTTTTTGTGCAGTTTTGAAGATATACTGTAGTTGCTCAAAATACAGTTTCACGAAAACATGAGTTTTTTGTGTTTTTCGGGGGAACAGATGAAGAGATTTCACCTGCGTATTTTCATTTTTTGTGTATAAGTCGTACTTTCAACCTGTTTTTTTGTGCACAGACCAGACACAAAAAATCCCTGCTGAAAACGCACCGTTCTCAGCAGGGAAACACCGTTTTTTCGGTTTTTAGGCAAACATAGCCACTACGTAAGTCTCGCCGCCGTATTCAATGAACACCGCGCCCATCTGTTTGCAGCCTGCCGCATAGCTGCGCAGTGCGCTGCCCGCCTCGCTCAGCGGCGGAGCATACAGGTAGCCGGTAAAGCCCCATTCGTTGTTCATTGCAAGGCCGATCACCACGCCTCTGGGCAGGAACAGAAAGCTGGTGGAATGATCAATAAAATCGTACACATTCGTATCCAGCATGGCACCGGAGCCGGTGGTCATGGGCACCTTGCGTGTCAGCAGGCCGGACTGGGTGGTCAGCTGGGTGGAGTCCTCCACCAGCCAGTCTGCCAGACGGCTGGCTGCATCTTCCAGATCGGTATTATAGGTCAGGCTGGGGTCTACCTCTTTCATCAGGGCCTTGGCCTGTTCTGTATCCTTCTGCACCGTGCCGTCCATCAGTGCACTGCATCCGGCCAGCACCGCCAGTGCCAGTGCACCCGCCAGCAGGCAAGCCAGCCATTTTCTTGCATGTTTCATATAGTGGTTCTCCCCTTTCGGTCTGTTTTTCTCCATGATACCTTTTTTGCCGCCGGATTACAAGCAGAAAAAAGCTGCTGTGCATCTGCACGGCAGCTTTTTGGGCAAAACTTTATTTTGCGTACTCCACAGCGCGGCTCTCGCGGATCACATTGACCTTGATCTGGCCGGGGTAATCCAGCGTGTCCTCGATCTTCTTGGCAATGGAGCGTGCCAGCAGGATCACCTGATCGTCGCTGATGACATCGGGCTTGACCATGATGCGCACTTCGCGGCCTGCCTGCACGGCAAAGGCCTGCTCCACACCCTCGAAGCTGGAAGAGATCTCCTCCAGATTTTCCAGACGCTTGACGTAGCTTTCCACGTTCTCGCGGCGGGCACCCGGGCGTGCAGCGCTGATGGCATCGGCAGCCTGAATGATGAAGGCCAGCGGGGTCTTGGGTTCCACATCGCCGTGGTGAGCCTCAATGGCATGGATGATCTGGGTGTTTTCCTTATACTTGCGGCAGATATCCACACCGATCTGCACATGGCTGCCCTCGATCTCATGATCCAGTGCCTTGCCGATATCATGCAGCAGACCGGCACGGCGTGCCATGGTCACGTTCACACCCATTTCGCCTGCCAGCAGACCGGCCACCCATGCCACCTCCATGCTGTGGGTCAGGGCGTTCTGGCCAAAGCTGGTGCGGTACTTCAACCGGCCGATCAGCTTGATCAGGTCGGGGTGCAGACCATGGATGCCCAGCTCCATCACGGCACGCTCGCCCTCGCGCTTCATCTGCAGCTCCAGCTCGTGGCGGCACTTTTCCACCGTCTCCTCGATGCGGGCGGGGTGGATGCGGCCATCGCCGATCAGGCGTTCCAGCGTCATGCGGGCCACCTCGCGGCGGGTCTGGTCGAAGGAGGACAGGGTGATGGCCTCCGGGGTATCGTCGATGATCAGGTCCACGCCGGTCGCGGTCTCCAGAGCGCGGATGTTGCGGCCCTCGCGGCCGATGATGCGGCCCTTCATTTCATCACTGGGCAGCGGCACCACGCTGACGGTGGTCTCGCTGCAGTGGTCGGCAGCGCAACGGCTGACGGCCTGACCGATCAGGTTGCGTGCGATGTTGTCGCAGTTCTCCTTCAGGTCGGTCTCGTAGGCGGCAACGCGCACGGCCTTTTCGTGGGTCAGCTCCTCGTCCACCTTGTGCAGCAGCACCTCGCGGGCGTCCTCCTGACTCAGACCGGCCAGCGTTTCCAGACGCTCCATCTCCTTGGCGCGCAGGGCGTCGATCTCTGCCAGACGCTCCTCGGCCTCAGCAGCGCGCTTTTTCAGCTCCTCTTCCTTCTTTTCCAGTACCTCGGTCTTGCGGTCGAGGGCGGTTTCCTTCTGGTCGATGCGGTTCTCCTGACGGCTGATCTCCGCACGGCGCTGCTTGATCTCCTTATCGGCTTCTGCCTTCTGGGCATCCACCTCGGCCTTCAGCTTGAAGGCCTCGTCCTTTGCTTCCAGAACCGCTTCCTTGCGTTTCTGTTCTGCGGTCTTGATCGCTTCGTTCACCAGACGGGTGGCCTCGGCTTCCGCACTGCCGATCTGGGCTTCGGCGGTCTTTTTACGGTTGTTGTAACCAATAAAATAGCCTGCACCGATGCCCGCAGCAAGCGCGACGATCAAGATCACGATCCAGATGATCGTGGACATCGCATTTCACTCTCCTTTGTTAAAATTCAAAATTCTGAATCATAAGCAGGAGACGCTGTAGGGCAGGTGTAGGCTGCAAACATTTTTTATAAGTGAGCTTTCAATGCAAAAAGTGGCAACAAGACCACACGCACGGCAAATACCGCACGGACAGGCTGCAAGCTTTTCTATCTACAGTTCTATCTTATATAAAAACAGGCAGGCTCTGCCTGTAAGGGACACGGGTCACGGGAACGACCTGCACACAGCGTCTTTTATTCCATACTACTAATTATAGTACGAAACAATTGCCCGCTTGTCAAGAGGAAAACCCTGCCCCGCAGAACATTTTGTGCAGAAAACAGGGACAGTATCCGCACCGGATGCCGTCCCCGTTCCCGTTTATTCCAGATACATCCTGCGCAGCCGCATCAGGCGCGCAGGGGTCAGGCCGTATTCGGCTTCCAGATAGTTCTCGGCGCTGCCGTATTTTGCGCGGATGGTGCGCAGCACAAAGGGTGCGGTTGCCGGGTCCACGCCCGCCTTGCGGTAATAGCGCATCCGGCAGGCCGGGTTTGCCGCGATCTCTTCGGCGTGCTCCGCCAGCACTGCGTCGATCTCAGCCTTGCGGCAGAGATTCGTGCGCTCATAGTCCGCACAGATCGTCTCATCCGAAGCGCCCAGTGCCAGCAGAATGAGCATGGCCGCCACGCCGGTGCGGTCCTTGCCGGCCGAGCAGTGGAACAGGATGGGGGTCTCGCCTGCTTCCAGCGCACGGAACAGCTCCTTGAACGCCTTGTTGCCAAACAGCATCCGCTCGTACATAGCCTGCACGAAGGTGCTTCCGTCGGCGCTTTCTTCATAGCCCTTCATCAGGGCGGCGATATCATCCGGCGCAAAGGAGATCTCGTGGCCGTCCTCGGCGCACAGGCCGCAGATCTGCACCAGACGTGCACCGTCCGGTACGTAGTCCGGTTCTTTCTGCACTTCCCCGCTGCTGCGCAGATCAAGGATCAGGCGCAGGCCCAGCGCGTCCAGCTTCGCGCGGTCGGCCTCACCGGTGAGCTTGCAGGTAGGGATTCCGCGCCAGATCTGGCCCCACTTGATATGCTTGCCCTCGTCGGCTTCGTAACCGCCCAGCTCCCGGAAGTTGGTGCCGCCGGCAAAATCCAGCTGGGTGCCGGGCACCGGGTGGGCCGGTGCAGCCTTTGCCGCAGCGCTGGACAGCACCGGGAAATTGTAGAACGGCTTTGCGGGCCGTCCGCGGCGGGGCGGCAGGCTGGCCGAACCGCCCAGCACCTCCATCAGGTAGCTGCGCAGCAGGTCGATGTAGGCGGAGGAATGATCCCGCCGCTGCACCAGTGAGACGCACAGCGGGGGCAGATCTTCCAGCAGCACATCCCGCACACGGTCCAGTTCTCGTCTGGCTCCCGGTTCATAGCGGGTCAGACAGGTGCAAAGCTGCTCCTGCACAAGATAATAGGCCTGATAAAAGCTGGGGCCGATCTCCGCATTCGGCGCAAAGCCCAACCGGGCGCAGGCCGACCACAGCGGGCTGAACAGATCCTGCCGCAAGCTGGGCAGCAGCACCCGCTGACCGCGCAGCTCTGCCAGCGGGATGCTCTCCTTATCCCAGAACGCATGCCCCCGAGGCACCAGCAGGCAGGCAGGGTCTGCCCGCAGGGTGGTGCGGGCCAGTACCGGCGCAGCACAGCCCAGATCGATGACCAGACCCGCGTCCAGCTCCCCCTGCTCCACATCGTCCGCCACCGCATCGTTGTCCATCATGCGGAAGCGCATCTCCACATGGGGATACTGCTGGCGGAACTTGTCCAGCTGGGTCTCCAATCCGGGCAGGTAGTCCGGCACCAGCGACACGCTGATGCCGATGCGCACCGGCTGCGCCGACTGGATCTCGGCCCGCAGGGATGCCTGCATCTGCTGGAACTGCTCCACTACCGGCGCGGCATGGCGCTGCAGGCTCATGCCGCGGTCGGTAAGGGTGAGCTTGTGGTGGGCGCTAAGGAACAGCGGCCCGCACAGCTCGGCTTCCAGCGCAGAGATGCTCTGCCGCAGTGCCTGCCGTGACAAAAACAGCCGCTGTGCCGCGCGGCTGTAATTCATTTCATCGCACAATACCAGAAAGTAGTGCAGCTGGCGGATATCCATGGTTTCCTCCCTGAGAAAAGTGTCATATATAAAAGAATACCGCCTTTTTGCGCGATTGTAAAGCCGTTGGCAGCAAAAAACTGCCGCACAGCATTGCACCGTGCGGCAGTCAGAGCGTGGAACGATCAGATCAGGCTCAGAGCTTCCTCGTCGCCCACCAGCGTGAAGTCCGGATGCATCTGCAGGATGCTTGCGGGCACCTCCGGAGTGACGGGGCCGAAGAATGCCTTCTTGACGATCTCGGCCTTGCCTGCGCCGTTTGCCACCATGAGCACCTTGCGTGCCTGCATGATAGTCTTGATGCCCATGGTATAAGCCTGCTTGGGCACCAGATCCACATTGCCGTCAAAGAAGCGCTTGTTTGCCTCAATGGTCTCGGCGGTCAGGTTCACACAGTGGGTCTCCAGCTCAAAGGCTTCGCCCGGCTCATTGAAGCCGATGTGGCCGTCGTGGCCGATGCCCAGCAGCTGCAGGTCGATGCCGCCCACAGCGTGGATGATCTGGTTGTACTTTGCGCAGGCATCCTCTGCATCGGGGTTGGTGCCGTCCGGCAGGTTGATCTTTGCAGGGTCGATGTTCACCTTGTCGAACAGGTTGCGGTGCATAAAGCTCCAGTAGCTTTCCGGGTGCTCCTTGGGCAGGCCGCGGTACTCGTCCAGATTGACGGTGGTCACCTCAGAAAAATCAATGTCGCCCTTGTTGTACCAGTCCACCAGCTGTGCATACGCGCCCACGGGGGTGCCGCCGGTCGCCAGACCCAGCACGCAGTTGGGCTTCATAATGACCTGTGCCGAAATGATATTGGCTGCCTTGCGGGACATATCCGCATAATCTTTTGCACGAATGATCTTCATTACAAACGACCTCACTTATCATCTTTTTTGCCGCTCTGCACGGGCTGCGCAGAGCACTTCTGCGTTTAGTTTATCACATTTCGCAGACAAGCGCCAGTCATCCCGGCCATCTTTTCGGTGTGTTTGCACAAAAAGATGCAAAGCCCCGCCGTTTGGGCCGGCATTTCCGGTCACGAACGCGCAAAAACGCCGCCGGGCGTTTCCACACCGGCGGCGCTGCATGTTGAAAGATCAGTTCCCGCTGCACAGGCCGCAGGCGGCACAGGCGGCGGGGGTGGCGGCACAGCCGCCAAGGGCGGTCTCGCGCAGCTCGGCGGGCAGGCGCTTGCCCACAGCGTACATAGCGTCCAGCATCTGGTCGAAGGGGATCAGCTGACGGATGCCGCTCAGGGACAGTTCTGCTGCAATGAGGGCGTTGGCCACACCGGCAGCGTTGCGGTTCTGGCAGGGGTACTCCACCAGCCCGCCTACGGGGTCGCACACAAGGCCCAGCATGTTCATCAGCACGGTGGAAGCTGCATCCAGACACTGCTGCGGGTTGCCGCCCATCAGCTCCACGGCGGCAGAAGCAGCCATGGCAGACGCAATGCCCACCTCGGCCTGACAGCCGCCCACGGCACCGGCCACGGTGGCGTTGCGCATGGCAAGATAGCCCACGGCACCGGCGTTGAACAGGGCATCCACGATGCGCTGGTCGGAGATACGGTAGCACTCCTGCAGAGCCAGCATCATGCCCGGCACCACGCCTGCAGAGCCTGCGGTGGGTGCAGCCACGATCAGGCCCATGGAAGCGTTCACTTCTAGCACGGCCATAGCGTAGGTCATGGCCTTCTGCAGCACATCGCCGCAGATGTTTTTCTTCTTATTATAATGTGTTTCCAGCTTTTTGGCCTCGCCGCCGATCAGGCCGCCCATGGATTTGATGGGCTTTTTCAGCGGCTGGGTGGCAGAAGCGTGCATGATCTCCCATGCCTTTGCCATGCGGTGATCCACAGCATCCCGGGGCACTTCGCCCAGAATGCACTCCCGCTGGCGCATCACTTCCGAAATGGGCAGTTGGTTTTCCTCGCACAGGTCCAGCAGCTCCTTGGCGGACTTGAAATCCATGTTCATCGCTCGTCCCTCCTTACGGCTGCACGACCATTACATCGTTGATGTTCGGGTTTGCCAGCAGCAGCTGATCCACACCCTCGGGCAGGCGCTCGTCCGACTCCACGATGGTATAAGCCGTATGTCCCTTTCCCTCGCGGAACAGGCGCATGAACGCGATGTTCACGCCGCGGTCGCTGAGGATCTTTGAGATATGCGCCACCACGCCGGGCTTGTCCTTCTGCACCACGATGAGGGCATTGTACTCGCCGGTAAAGTCCACCTCCACGCCGTTGATCCGCACGATGCGCACCTTGCCGCCGCCCAGCGATTCACCGCGCACGGTCATCACCTGACCGGCCGCATTCTCCATGCGGATATCCACCGTGTTGGGGTGGATGTCGGTCTCCACCTCATTGGGGGTGAAGCTGTAGCCAAGGCCGCGGTCGGTGGCAATGGCAAAGGAATCCCGGATGCGGGTATCATCGGCCGAAAAGCCCATGATGCCGCCCAGCAGGGCGCGGTCGGTACCGTGGCCGTGGTAGGTCTTGGCAAAGGAGCCGTAGAGGGTAAAGTCCGCCCGCTTCAGCGGCGGGGCGATCATCTTCTGTGCCAGAAAGGCGATGATCTCCGCGCCTGCGGTGTGGGAGCTGGAAGGGCCGATCATGTTCGGGCCCAGAACATCAAAAACACTGATAAATGCCATGGGGTGTCACTCCTGTCAGGTCAAGAACCGCGCCGCGCATCAGACGCTTGCGCTGCTCTTGTTGATGAACTTCTGGTAGATGGTCTCCACGATCACGCCGATGGCGTTGTCGCCGGAGACGTTGCAGGCAGTGCCGAAGGAATCCTGAGTGATGTACAGAGCCACCATGATGGCGCAGATGGGGCCATTGGGGTCACCGGCCTCAGCGCCAAAGATCATGTACAGGAAGGGCAGAGCGGTCATGATGGAGCCGCCGGGAGCACCGGGAGAAGCCACCATGGCAACGCCCAGCGTCATGATGAAGGGCACCACGGTAGCAAGGCTGATGGGCAGCTGGTTCATCAGGCAGACGGCAGTTGCGCAGGCGGTAATGGTGATCATGGAGCCTGCCATGTGGATATTTGCGCACAGAGGCACCACGAAGTTGCGGATCTGCTCGCTCACGCCGTCAGCCGCAGCGCACTGCAGGTTGACCGGGATGGTGGCTGCAGAGGACTGAGTGCCCAGAGCGGTGGTGTAGCCGGGGATCTGGTTGCGGATCATCTTGAAGGGGCTCTTGTGGCTCACAGCGCCTGCAACGCAGAACTGCAGGAAGATGCAGACCAGATGCATGATGATGACCACCAGGAACACCTTCCACAGGATGCCCAGAATGGCGTAGGTCTTGCCGGACTTGGTCATGTCGATGAAGGTACCGCAGACGTACAGGGGCAGCAACGGGATGATGACGCTGTGCAGCACCTGATCGATGATGCCGGAGAAGTCCTTCATGCCATTATAAAGTGTATCACCGATGGTCTTGCCGCGCAAGGTGGACAGGCACAGGCCCAGCACGAAGGCCAGCACCACGGCAGACAGGGTGTCCAGCAGCGGAGGGATGGAGATGGAGATGTAGCTGGCCAGAGAGTTGTCAGCCGTGGCGGCAATCTGTTCCAGAGCGCCTTCGCTCATGAAGCTGGGGAACAGGCTTGCGGACACCAGATAGGATGCCGAGCCTGCGATCAGGGTGGAGCCGTAGGCCAGAGCCACCGTGATGAGCAGCAGCTTGCCTGCGCCGCTCTTCAGGTCGGCAATGCCCATGGTGACGTAGGCCACGATCATCAGCGGGATGATGAACTTCAGGAACGAGCTGAAGATGCTGGATGCCGTGACGACGACCCGGCAGAACCACACCGGGAAGAACTGGCCGATGATGATGCCCAGCACGATGGCGATGAGCAGCTTCGGCAGCAGTCCGAGCTTGAATTTTTTCTTTTCCATAAGAATAAAATCCTCCTTTTCCTATCCTGACCTTTGTGCAGCACCTGACAGCGCTCTCTCCGCCGCAGCCCGCACGGCCAGCCTTTCACGAAACGTCAAATTTTCACTTGACGTGTTGACACATTTAGTTTAACATAGACATATGCATGATTCAAATTCATAAAAATAAAGTTATGGTTTAAAAATCTTAATAGTAAGGGAGCTTTGCCATGGAAGTGCGCCAGCTGAACACCCTGATCCGTGCCGCCCAGTTCCAGAGCTTTTCCAAGGCAGCGGAAAGTCTGGGCTATTCCCAGTCTGCCGTTACCGTGCAGATCAAAGCGCTGGAAGAAGAGCTGGGTGTGCGCCTGTTCGACCGCATGGGCAAGCGGGTGATCCTGACCGCACAGGGTCAGTGCTTTCTGGAATACGCCAACAGCATTCTGGATACCATCCACAACGCCCGCCGCGCCCTGAGCGAGGATGCCGAGCTGGAGGGCTGCCTGCACATCGGCACGCTGGAATCCCTCTGCTTTTTCCGTCTGCCCGGCCTGATGCATCAGTTCCGGGTGGAACACCCCAAAGTCAGCCTTCGGGTCACTACCGGCTCCCCGGAAGAGCTGATCGAAAAGATGGAGCGCGGCGAGGTGGACCTCATCTGCATTCTGGACGAGCCGCGCTACTCCAACAGCTGGCACAAGTGCAACGAGGTGCCGGAAGAGGTGGTGTTCGTGGCCTCCCCGGACATCGACCTCGGCCACCCCGGCCCGTACCGGGTGGCAGAGCTTCTGGACAAGCCCTTCTTCCTCACCGAACGCAACGCCAACTACCGCCGCACCTTTGACCGGTTTTTGGCTTCCCGCCAGATCGAGCTGACCCCCAGCCTTGAGATCAGCGATACCTCCTTTATCATCAAGATGCTGGAGCGCTCCTCCGGCATTTCCCTGCTGCCGCGCTTCGCTGTGGCCGAGCCTGCGTCCAGAGGAGATCTGCGCATTCTGGAGGTGTCAGACTTCCGGCTGACCATGTACCGCCAGATGTTCTACCACAAGGATAAATGCTGCACCCGGGAAATGGACGCCTTCATCCAGCTGGCCTCCGGGCCGGACCTGCCTCTTTTATAATACAGAAAGCTTTTATAATACAGAAAGCAGCAGACCCCCGGGCGGTAAACCGCCCGGGGGTCTGCTGTGCTGAGGAGATTGCAGGAATTTGCAAAGCATTGCGCAGACTGTGTGCAGGCACAGCCCCGCAGATGAGGATGATCAGGCAAAGAAGGAGATGATGAGTGCTACCAGGAAGCCCACACCGCCAACCAGAGTTTCCATGATGGTCCAGGTCTTGAGGGTGGTCTTTTCATCCATGCCCACAAGGCTCTTCACCAGCCAGAAGCCGGAGTCGTTGAAGTGGGAGCACACGGTGGAGCCGCCGGCGATGGCAGCGGTGACGCAGGCCAGATACAGCGGGCTCAGTTCGCTGATGCCGGGCATGGCGGAGATGATGCCTGCTGCCATGGTCATAGCCACGGTAGAGGAACCAACGGAGATGCGCACCAGAGCAGCCACGATGAAGGCCACCAGAACCAGCGGCAGGCTGGCGTTTGCCACGGCGTTGCCGATGACATCGCCCAGACCGGAGTTCTGCAGCATGTAGCGCAGCACGCCGCCGCAGGCAGTGACCAGCAGGATCATGCCGGTGGGCTCAAGGGACTTGGTCATGATCTTTTCCAGCTGGGCATTGTTATAGCCGTGACGGGTGCCCAGCAGATACATAGCAGCGATGGTAGCCAGCAGCAGAGCCATGAAGGGCTCACCGAGGAAGGCCAGAACGGGCTGGATGCCAGCCAGAGCGGGCACCACTTTTGCCACAGAGTTTGCAATGATGAGGACCAGCGGGATCAGGATGATGCCCACGATGGTGCCGAACTTGGGCAGCTTGCTCTCGTCGATGTCTGCCTGCTGTGCAACGTGCTCGGGCACCTCGATCATATACTTCTTGCCGCAGATGGAGCCCCAGATGGGACCGGCAGCGATCATGGCGAAGATGCCGCAGAAGATGCCGATGAGGATGACCCAGCCCAGATCAACGCTCAGCATGCTGGCCACCAGAACGGGGCCCGGCGTGGGAGGGATGAAGGCGTGGCCGACAGCCAGACCGGCCAGCAGAGGGATGACATAGTACAGGACCGAGCGCTTGGTGCGCTTTGCCAGAGAGAAGGCCAGCGGGATCAGGATGATCAGACCGGCATCAAAGAACACCGGCATGGCCACCACCAGACCTGTGATACCCAGCGCCCATGCGGCTTTTTCGTCGCCGAACTTGCGCACCATGGTCACGGCCAGCGTCTGTGCGCCGCCGGATTCTTCCAGAATGGCACCGAACATGGAGCCAAGGCCCACCAGAAGAGCGATGCCCTTTAAGGTGTTGCCGATACCTTCGTTGACCGAGCCGATGATGTCAGACAGGGGCATACCGGCCATCAGGCCGATGCCCACCGCACCGATCAGGATGGAGATCATGGCATGGACTTTGAACTTGATGATGAGGATGAGCAAAAGGATCAGGCCCGCCACCGCGGCGAACACGAGCCGTGCGGCGTCCGGGGTTGCAACAGCTGTCATAAACGTTTCCTCCATTTTTTGATATTTTGTGTGCTTTGGGTCTTATTTCAGCGCCGTCCCCGCAGACGGACACCGGATTTCGATGGTTTTTATAGACGAAGCAATATCCGCTTTTTTGTTTTTGGCGTAACTTTATCCAGACCGTCCAGCAAAACAACGCTGAACAGTTGATTTTTGTTTTTGGTTTTTATCGCAAACGAAGCGTTTTTACTCCATATATGCACCCTTCATGGGGCTGACGGCGTGCTGAGAGTAGAGTTTCAGCAGGCCCTTGGTGTATTTGGGAGCCTTGGGCTTCCAGTTGGCACGGCGCTGGGCAAGGATGGCCTCCATCTCTTCGGGGGTCTTTTCCTCACCGTTCACGCCCACGATGGCAAGCTGACGGTTCGGCACATCGATGCGGATGAGATCGCCCTCTTCCACCAGAGCGATGGGGCCGCCCACAGCGGCCTCCGGGCTGACATGGCCGATGACCGGGCCGCGGCTTGCGCCGGAGAAGCGGCCGTCGGTGATGAGCGCCACGCTGGAAGCCAGCTTCGGGTCGGCGCAGATGGCCTCGCCGGTGTAGAACATCTCGGGCATGCCGCTGCCGCGGGGGCCTTCGTAACGGATGAAGATGGCATCTCCGGGCTGGACCTGCTTGTTCAGAACGGCGCTGATGCACTCTTCCTCGCTGTCAAAGGGCCTTGCGCGCAGGGTGGCGTGGAACATGTTCTTGGGGCAGGCGGTGTGCTTGATGACACTGCCCTCCGGGGCCAGATTGCCCTTCAGGATAGCGATGCTGCCGTCGGTGCCCTTGGCGTTGTCAAAGCTGTGGATGATATCCTCGCGGGTGACTTTGATGCCCAGGCCCTTGGTCTTTTCCTGCAGGATCTCGTCGCAGTGCTCGTAGAAGCCGTTCTTCTTCAGGTCTTCCAAGTTTTCGCCCAGCGTCTTGCCGGTGACAGTCATCACGTCCAGATGCAGCATGGACTTGATCTCTTCCATCACGCGGGGCACGCCGCCTGCATAGTAGAAGTACTGTGCGGGCCAGTCGCCGGAAGGACGGATGTTCAGCAGATAGTGTGCGCCGCGGTGCATCCGGTCAAAGGTGTCGGCATCGATCTCAAAGCCGAACTCGTGTGCAATGGCGGGCAGATGCATGGTGGCATTGGTGGAGCCGGAGATGGCGGCGTGCACCATGATGGCGTTTTCAAAGCTCTTCATGGTGACGATGTCCTTGGCCTTGATGCCCTCGGCCACCAGCTTCATCACCTGAACGCCGGCATCATAGGCAGCCTGCTTCAGCTCCGGGGCGGTGGCCGGCATCAGGGCGGTGCCGGGCAGCATCAGGCCCAGAGCCTCGGCCATAATCTGCATGGTAGAAGCGGTGCCCATAAAGGAGCAGGCACCGCAGCTGGGGCAGGCATTGTGCTTGTAGTAGTCCAGCTGCTCGTTGGGGATCACGCCCGTCTTTTCCCATGCGTCGAACTTGCCGATCTGTTCCAGCGTCAGCAGGTCGTTGATGGCGCAGGCGGGGTCGTTGACCACGTACTTCTTGGGCAGGGTGTGGGCTTCCATCACGCCGCCGGTGACCACGATGGCGCTCATATCCTTCAGGCGGCCAATGCTCATCAGCATGGCCGGCATGGACTTGTCACAGCTGGCGATGAACACGCCGCCGTCGTACACGGTGGCGTTGGCCTGAGCTTCCACCAGATTCACGATGGCGTCACGGTGGGGCAGCGAGTAGTTGATGCCGTCGTGGCCCTGTGCGATACCGTCGCACATATCGGTTGCAAAATAGCGTGCAGCCTTGCCGCCGTGGGTGTTGACTGCCTGTACAGCCTCCTTCACGAACTGATCCAGATGGGCGCTGCCGGGGTGGCTGTCGCCAAAGGTGCTCTCCACCATGATCTGGGGCTTTGCAAGGTCGTCCACCTTCCAGCCCATGCCGATCTTCAGCGGATCGTTTTCCGGTGCCAGTTTACGCACTGCCTGAGAACGCAGTTCCATGATCGTACCTCCAAAATACTCTTCTGCTTTGCAAATCGTCCTTTTGACTGTCGGACATCTTACATGTTCATTTTAATCGACTCCCGCCTCGTTTGCAAGTTGTCGCAGTCAGAACCCACTTTATAACAATAACCAGCCCAGTTTTTCGTGCATATTGCTCTGAAATCTTGGATACATCATACAATCCGAACCCTTTTCCAACTTTTTTGTGTCATTTGTCTTAAAAAGTCATCAGACAACTTCAGGCATAAAAAGTCCCCGCACAGCCCTTGCACTGTGCGGGGACGTAAAATGCGGCGGCGTCAGGTTTCCCATTCGCCGTCGTAAAGCTTTCGGATGCAGTTGCGGTTGAAGTTCAGGTGCATCACCATGGCAGACCGGGCGCCAATGGGGTCATGCCGGGCAATGGCTTCGGTGATCATGCGGTGGGTCAGGATGGTCTCCTCCGTCAGCTTTTTGTGGGTGACGTTCACGAACATCATGACCGCCGTATCAATAATGGGGATCAGCTGCTCCACCACCATGTTCTTGCTGCTCTCGGCAATGCAGGTATGGAATGCGATGTCGTCCTCAATGTACAGATCACCGCTGTGGATCTTGCTCTCCACCCGGTCGCACAGGCGCTGGATGCGCTCGATGTCCTCGTCGGAAGCGTTCAGCGCTGCCATCTCGGCCATGCCCGGTTCCAGCAGCAGACGCACATTGACAAGATCCAGCGCCAGTGCGTTCTTGTCCTGCACGCTGCGCAGGTTCAGCGGGTCCGAAAGGCCCTTGGCGGTCGTGACCACATAGGTGCCGGAGCCGCGCCGCACCTCCACGATGCCCTTGCTGGAAAGCAGCTTCACGGCTTCGCGCACCGTGCTGCGGCCCACACCGAATTTTTCGCCCAGCTCAAATTCATTGGGCAGCTTGGCTCCCGGTTCCAGCGGGGTATCCAGAATATAGTGGTATATTTCGTCCTCCACCTGTTCGGCAAGGAGTTTGTTTTTCAGATGGGAAAATTCGCTCATGGTTGTTCCCTCCCCTGTTTTTTTTTAATTTATTATAAGGCAGGGCAGCAGACAAAAGCAAGGGCTGTCCTCATTCACAGACAGCCCTTGCTTTTGGGTATTTTATTCGTTTGCGGCCTTTTCCAGCTCCGCTTCCTCTGCGGCGGCTTCGGCCTCCTCCTGCTTCTGGTACTCCAGGAAAGCCGACCACATGGGTTCGATGTCCTTGCCCTTCACCCGGCGGTCGAAGTAGTTGCGGGTGATGTCCACCACAGTGCCGGACAGCACCAGCACGCCGATCAGGTTCGGGATCATCATCAGACCGTTGAAAGTATCGGAAAGATCCCACGCAAGGCCCAGCTTCATGGTGGCACCCACCACGGTCATGCACACAAAGACCACCTTGTAGATGCGGCTGCCGGTGGTGCCGAAGAGATACTCCACGGCCTTGGTGCCGTAGTGGCTCCAGCCCAGCGTAGTGGAGTAGGCAAACAACAGAATGGAAACAGCAATGAACTTGGGGCCAAAGCTGCCAAATGCGGCGGTGAAGGCCTGACCCACCAATGCGTTGTCCTGCACACCGGCCAGTACAGCGCCGCTCTGCAGGTCCACCACGCCGGTGGTCAGGATGACCAGAGCAGTGAGCGTGCAGACCACGATGGTATCGGCAAACACCTCAAACACGCCCCACATGCCCTGATGCACCGGCTCCTTGACGTTGGAAGCGGAGTTGACCATGACGGCAGAGCCGAGACCGGCTTCGTTGGAGAAGGCACCGCGCTTGAAGCCCCAGGTGATGGTTTGGCTGATGCCGTAGCCCAGCGCACCGCCGCCTGCCGCGTTCAGGTTGAACGCACCCTTGAAAATAGCCGCAAATGCCGCTGGGATGTTGCCCGCGTGCAGCACTACGATGATGAGCGCGCCTGCAATGTAGAACAGGGCCATGAGCGGCACTAGCTTTTCGGTAACAGCGGCAACGCGCTTCAAACCGCCAATGACGATAAGGGCCGTGATCACCATCAGGCACAGGCCGGTGACGAGGGTCGGTACGCCAAAAGCAGCGTTCATGTTGCCCGCGATGGAATTGATCTGGCTCATGTTGCCAATGCCGAAGGAAGCCAGAATGCAGAAGCAGGCAAACAACACTGCCAGCACCTTGCCCAGCTGTTTGCAGCCCTTCTTTGCGCCAAGACCATCGGTGAGGTAGTACATGGCACCGCCCGACCACTCGCCTTTTTCGTTTTTGCGGCGGTAGTACACGCCCAGCACATTTTCCGAAAAGCTGGTCATCATGCCAAGCAATGCCATGACCCACATCCAGAAGATGGCACCCGGCCCACCGGAAACGATGGCCGTTGCCACACCCACGATGTTGCCGGTGCCGATGGTGCCCGCCAGCGCTGTGCACATGCTCTGGAACTGGCTGATGGCCATATCCTCCTTGCTGGTGTGCGCGGTGATGTCCTTGTTGGTGAAGATCGCGCCGATGGTGTGCCGGAGCCAGTAGCCCATTTTGCGGAACTGGAAAAAGCCCGTGCGGGCGCTCATCCAGAAGCCGGTGCAGAACAGCAGTGCCAGACCAAACGGCCCCCACACCACGCCATTGATGGCATTGTTCACCTGCGTGATCATCTCGACCATTCTCTCTTTCCCCCTATACACAAAACAAAAGCGGACAGAACCCACCAAAGGCTCTGCCCGCAAAATTCGGAGCGCTCTCATTTTCCGCAGCCGGGGTGCGCCGCATTCCCGGCTGCGCCCCATTGCGCAAAGACGATGGCTCTGTCCTTTTGCCTGAGAGATACAGCCGCTTTCCCTGCGGCCTTACACCTTCGGCACCCACTTTACAAGCGGGCTTCTCCAGAGTGCACGGTCTTTCCCCGCCGTGCACGTCTTTTTCAGTTCTTCCGGCGCACAGTTGTGCGCGATAGAAAGACTATACCATATTCTGTCCTTGTGCGCAAGACATTTTGTATATCATACGCTGCTTTTTCATCTGTTATGCCGACAGATGAATTTTGTTTTGGTATTACTTTTATCCTCCCTCATCATAGCGCTGCCATAAATTTATTTTACTTTTCTTTCGGCTCTGCGCCTTCAAACCCCCGGGCTTTGCCATCCGGGCTGGCATCGCCGTTTTCTTTCGCGGTCTCGTAAGAATCTGTGCCGTAATAGGCGCTGGCGGGGCCGATCTCCAGCCAGAAGTTCTCCCGTTCTTTCTCTGTGGTCGGTGCTGTCTCTTTTTTGTTTTTCATCTGCAAACGCCTCCTTTTCTGCATAAAGTCTTGCCTGCAGGCCAAAGCTTTATGCAAAGGAAAGGCGGTGTATCCCATGCGCAGTGGAGGTTGGAAGCCCTTTTGGGCAGCACTGTTTGCTTCGCTGCTGGTGCTGGTGCCGCTGGTGGGCGGCACGGTGCTGCTGTCCCGTCAGCAGCTGCGCACCCAGCTGCGGCAGGCTGCCCGCAGCGAGAGCGGTGTGCCCATCCAGCTGCCCCGGACGACCGACCAGCTCACTGTGCTGCTGTGCGTCTCCGGCGAACAGCCCGGCTTTGTGCTGGCCTACCTGAACGCCAGCCAGAACTGCGTGCATCTGCTCAGCGTGCCTGCCGTGCTCACTGTGCCTTTTGCAGAAGAAGAAACATCCCTTGCCCGCTGCTATGCCGCCGCTGGCCCTGCCCGCTGCCGCGAAGCGCTGGCACAGGTGCTGGCCCTGCCGGAGGGCACAAGGTATCTGGCCTTTTCTCCCGATGTGCTGGAGCGCATTGCCAGCCGGTACGGGCCGGTGCGGGTGGGCTTTACCGGCGCACTGACCGAGGAAGAGCTTGCCCGCTATGGTCGCAGCCGGGCCGTGCAGGGCATTTCCGCCGGGGACGCGCACGAATTCCTGTGCCAGCTGCAGGCCGACGAAGCCTTTTCACCAGTACGCACCGCAGCGGCCCGCGCTGCCGTGTGGGATGCGTTTCTCCGGCAGGATCTGGACCTGCTGCCCGCCACCCTGCCGGATGCCTTGCGTGCCAGCAGTTCGGCCCTGCTCACCGACCTGACCGCGCTGGACTATGACGCTTTGGAACGCACACTGGAATTTCTTGCCAACAACAGCGCCGCTGTGGCGGCGCAGGCCCTGCCCGGCCAGTGGAATGCCGCCAGCGGCACTTACACGGTCACGGATGTTTCCCGCGCTGCCATGCAGACCTTTTTCAATGTTTCACCCACCGAGGCGCAGGCCTCGTCCTTCAGCGAGCCATAACCCAGCACCAGCGTGCCCGCCGCTGAGGGTGCTTCTCCGGTCAGGTCGTAATCGCTCAGCAGGCTCAGCTGCACGCCTTCGGCTTCCGCCGCGCAGCGCAGCGCAGCATCCGGCGGCGGGTCTTTGAGCTTTGCCAGCAGGTTCAGTCCGGTGTGCAGGCCCGCAAGGGTCAGCTCGCCGGGAGCAAAGGCAGTGTTCAACGCTGCCGCCAGTGCGTCCCGCCGGGCCTTGTAGGCCACACGTTCCCGGGCCAGATGCCGGGTGAAGTAGCCCTCGGTGATAAAGCGGGCCAGCGTCTGCTGCTCAAACCGGCTCACCGTGCCGGAGTACAGGCGGTATTTTTTCCGCCATGCAGGCAGAAGATGCTCCGGCAGCACCATATAGGCGATACGGATGCTGGGAGCCAGACTGCGGGAGCAGGTGGAGAGGTACACCACCGGGCCGTCTGCACCCGCCATGCCCTGCAGGCTGGGCAGAGGCCGGGTATCAAAACGGAACTCCGAATCGTAATCATCTTCTATAATATACCGCCCGCCCGGCCTGCGGGCTGCCCAGTGCAGAAGCTCGGCCCTGCGGCCCGCAGGCATGGTAACGCCTGTGGGGAACTGGTGGCTGGGCGTGACGTAGCACACCGCTGCATCCGACCGGTTCAGTGCTTCCACCGAAAGGCCGTCCTCGTCCACCGGTAGGCAGCAGCAGTGCACACCGTTGTTCTGCAGCACCTGCAAAGCACGGGGGTAGCCCGGCGTTTCCACCGCTGCAGGGCCGGGCAGCAGCGGTGCCAGCAGGCCCAGCAGATATTCCAATCCCGCGCCCACCACGATCTGGTGCGGCCCGCACTGCACACCGCGGTATTCAGAGAGATATTCCGCCAGCGCCTGCCGCAGGGCCGGGTCGCCCTGCGCATCGCCGTGGGTGAGCAGCTGGGGCGAGGAATAGAGCAGCTCTTTTTGCAGCCGCGCCCATGTGCGGAACGGGAACAGCTCCGGGTCTACCCCGCGGGTGGAAAGGTCGTACCGCACCGGCAGCGCAGGCGGTTCCGGTTTTGGCGGTGCGGGCTGTTCCGGCCCGCCGGCAGGCCGGGACGGCAGGGCCAGATATTCCTGTACATAAAAGCCGCTGCGCTCCCGCGATTCCAGATACCCTTCCGCCGCCAGCATCTGATAGGCGGCATCCACCGTATTCACCGAGACGGACAGCTCTGCCGCCAGCCGCCGCTTGCCGGGCATCCGGGTGCCCGCCGCAAGGGTGCCGCTTCGCATCTCTCCGGCAAGGCTGCGGTACAGCTGTTCGTACAGCGGCACGCCAGAAGAAGCATCCAGCGCCGTGGTCAGATGGACCATAAATTATCCCTCCTGTCTGGGTATTGCATCAAACTGACCCCATTAAAAAACTTTATTCTGGGTATTTTCATGGTGTCAGTTCTGCGTATAATAGGAGCATACCCGCTGGACACCCAAATGTCAAGTAGGATTGTAGGTAAGTGGTTGCGAAGCAATCAAAGCCCCAGTGGGGCTTTGGTGCCGCGGGAACGGAAATTTGGAGGGAGAGTAAATCATGTCTACTACTGCAATGTGGCTGCTTCTGGCAGTCGTTGTCATCGTCATTCTGTTTGCAAGTGTGCTGTACAAGCGCACCTTCACCACCAAGGAGCTGGCCCTGACCGGTGTCATGGCTGCTTTAAGCCTTGTGGCCTATCTGTTCTTCCGTGTGCCGTTCTACGGCGGTTCTTCGTTCCATCTGGGCAACACCTTCACCGCCCTGACCGCCCTGCTGCTGGACGGTGTGTCCGGCGGTCTGGCCGGTGCCATTGGTCTGGCGCTGGCCGATATTCTGGCCGGTGACCCGGGCTACGCCGTCACCACCTTTGTGCTCAAGTTCATCATCGGCGTCACCTGCGGTGCCGTGGCGCACAAGGCATTCAAGCTGCGCGACCTCGACAAGCACAGCTCCGGCTATCTCGTCAAGGTGATCGTTTCTGCCGGTTCCGGCCTGCTGCTGAACGTGCTGACCGACCCGTTCCTTGGCTACTTCCGCAATGTGTACATCTTTGGTCAGGAATACACCGTGGCGCAGGCGCTGACCAAAATTGCAGGCGGCGTCACCTTTGTAAACAGCGTGGCCTCCACCGTGTGTGCGGTCATCCTGTACCTCGCCCTGCGTCCGGCCCTGGAGCGTGCCGGTCTGCTGCCCAAGGGCGAAAAACACTAAGCGATCTCTCTATCCTGATACAGCACTGCTGCCCTCACCTGCCGGACTTCTCCTATCCTCCGGCGGTGGGGGCAGTGGTGTTTTTCGTGGACGACCTATCACACGGAACTCCTCCAGTCTCGCATTCGCTCGACAGCCCCCTCGGGGACGGGGCTTTTGACAGAAACTGAAGCAAAAAAGCGCTCGTCACACAGTTCTGCATGACGAGCGTTTTTTGCTTTTTATCGCAATTTTCAAAAATAGTGCCTATTAAAACGGCATATTTGCGATATGCAGTTTGCGGATGTTGCTTGTGCATTAAAAACGCAAACTGCTATCATTACAGCTTTTCAAATACAAGGAACCGGAACGAGATATCGGTTTCCAGCTGGGACAGCGCAGCAAGGCGCTCCGCCCCGCCGCGCGGCGTTTTCCAGTAATAGGGTGTCATGGCGAACAGCGCTTCCAGCTGTTCGTGGGGCACTGTGACGCGGCCGGTCACTTCCCGTTCCCCAATGGCGGCAAAACCGTCATAGGCGATCTGCTGCACCGGGTTTTTATAGGGCTTTTCGTAGAGCACGGCCTTCATCTGGTACAGATGTTCGGCACCGGGCACCACATAGATCATCCGTCCGCCCGGGCGCAGCACCCGCAGGAATTCCTCCTGTGCAAAGGGCGAAAAGCAGTTCAGCAGCAGGTCGGCCCAGCCGGTGCGCACCGGCTGGCTGAAGCTGGATGCCACCGCATACTGTGCCGTGGGCAGGGCCTTGGCCGCAAGACGCACCGCAGGCTTTGCGATATCAAAACCCGCCAGCTGCACCCGGCGGCCTTTTTCGGCAAGCGCCTGCGCGATGCAGCGGTCGTACCAGCCCTCGCCGCAGCCTGCATCCAGCAGATGCAGCGCCGCCTCCGGGCTGGCAGGCTGGCCGTACTCTGCGCACAGCTCACCCACCGCTTTGCCAAAGATGCCGTAGTATCCGGCATTCAGGAACGCACGGCGGGCGGCCACCATCTCCTTGCTGTCGCCGGGGGCCTTGGTGCGCATGCTCTGCACCGGCAGCAGATGCCAGTAGCCCTCCTTGGCGCGGTCAAAGCAGTGGCCTTTTGTGCATTTCAGGGTGCTGTCGCCGGTCAGTTTCTCCCCGCACAGCGGGCACTGCCATGGGGCAAACGGTTCATTTTTGCTCATACTTCGTCGCTGTGGTCCTCAATGGGTGCAGTTGCACCGCCGTGGGCGTTCATATACTCCTCAAAGTTCGTGAACTTCTGCTGCGGCGGACGACGGCTGATGAGCATAAGGCCCGGGTCTTCGTCCCTTGCAGCAGCGGCACGGCCGCGGCGGCTGCTCTCCGCTCTGGGGGCACGGGCCGGTGCAGGCTGCGCATTGCGGGACGTATTCTGACGGCCGCGCTGGCCGTTGTTTGCACCGCGGCCCTGCTCTGCGCTCTGGCTCTGGGCGGCAGGCTGGCTGTTCTGGCGGGCCGGACGGTCGCTGCGGTCATTGCGACGGCTCTTCTGGCCTTGCATGCTGCTGTTCTGCTGAGCAGGCTGTGCAGCCGTACGGATGGCCGGGGCGGCGGGTGCAGCCGGAGTCTTTTTGGCCGGGCGCAGCGGAGTGGCCTCCGGGGCGCTCACAAAATGCGGGTCAAACTTGGGCTGCGCATTGCTGCCGCGGGCAGGAGCGTTCTGCTCCCGGCGCGGGCGGCTGTTATTATTGGAACGGCGGTCATTGCTGCGTCCGCCGGTAGTACGCTTGGTATCATCCATGAGTGGTTCCTCTTTTTCGGTTTTTGCGGGCTTTGCCTGCACCTTGGGTGCGGGTGCAGCCTTTTTTTCAGGTTTTGCGTTTTTTGCTTCGGCCTTTGCGGGCTTCGGCTGCTTTGCGGCAGGCTTTTCTGCCGGTTCAGCGGCGGCTGCCTTGGGCTTTTTGCCGCGCACGGGCGGCTCCGGGCGCACCGGCGCGGGCACGCCGTCCCACGGGTGGCCGCTCACCACGGGAATTTTGCGGCGGTTCAGCTTTTCGATGCCTGCCAGATACTCCTGCTCCTCAGGTGCACAGAAGCTGACCGCCGTACCGTCGGCACCGGCGCGGGCCGTGCGGCCGATGCGGTGCACGTAAGTCTCCGGTACCTCGGGCAGGTCGTAGTTGAACACATGGGACAGCTCGCTGATATCGATGCCGCGGGCGGCGATATCGGTGGCTACCAGCACCTTGGTCTTACCGGCCTTGAAGTTTTCCAGCGCGGTCACGCGGGCGGTCTGGCTCTTGTTGCCATGGATGGCCGCCGCCGGGATGCCCTGCTTGGTGAGGTCTTTTGCAATTTTATCCGCGCCGTGCTTGGTGCGGCTGAACACCAGCGCGTTCACCACCGGGGGCTGCAGGTTCTTGATGAGCCACGGCAGCAGGAATTTCTTGTTGCCCTTTTCCACATGGTACAGGCTCTGCTGGATGCGGTCCACGGTGCTGGACACCGGGTCCACCTTGACGAAGGCGGGCTTGCGCAGGATGCCTGCGGCCAGCTGTTCGATCTCGGTGGGCATGGTGGCGCTGAACATCAGGTTCTGACGCTCCCCGGGCAGCTTTGCGATCACCTTCTTCACATCGTGCACAAAGCCCATATCCAGCATCCGGTCGGCTTCGTCCAGCACAAAGATCTCAAGGTTTGAGAGATCGATAAATCCCTGACCGATCAGGTCGTTGAGCCGTCCCGGGCAGGCGATCAGGATGTCCACGCCCTTTTTCAGCGCTTCCACCTGCGGTGCCTGGCCCACGCCGCCAAAAATGACGGTGCTGCGCAGCTTGAGATACTTGCCGTAGGCATCAAAGCTTTCGCCGATCTGCAAAGCAAGCTCACGGGTAGGGGTCAGGATCAGGGCGCGGATGGCCCCTTTTCTGCGGGGCGCATTGGCCGTGAGCCGGTCCAGCATGGGCAGCGCAAAAGCAGCCGTCTTGCCGGTACCGGTCTGGGCGCAGCCCATCAGATCCCGGCCGGACAGCACCGGCGGGATCGCCGCCGCCTGAATGGGCGACGGGGTCTCATAGCCTGCCTCCTGCACAGCGCGCAGAAGCGGGGCGGACAGATTCAATTCTTTAAATGTCATGGTTCTCCAATAATTATTCCGTAATTTTCCGGCACTCCACATAGTACCGCTTTTCTTCTGCGTGGCCCATGCTGAAGGTCTTGCGCGGCAGCACGCCGCCCATCACAACGCCTTTGAACAGGTCACTCTTGGCAAACGGCGGCATCAGGAATGCCACAGCACCTTTTTTGCACAGGGCGCGCACAGCAGGCTCGTCGTGCACATAGTCCACGCGGGCTTCCTTGTGGTGCTCAAGATAGTATTCGATAAATTCGTCAATGGTGCCCACGGTCAGCGGTGCGGTTGGGTCCTCAAAGCTGAGCACGTTGGACATGTGCGGCCCGGCCAGCGTGAAGGGCTGCTGCTTGCTGCCGCCAAAGCTGCAGCCGGCCATATTGGAATCGCTCCACGTGATCAGGCTCAGCAGCACCGCTGCGCAGTCCACATTGAACAGCACGCGGTGGATCGGCTCGATCTCGATCGCAGGCGAGTGCACATTGCACACCTCGGCCAGACACCAGCGGGCCGGATGGTTTGCTGCCTGCTCCGGTGTGAGTGTCTTTTTCAGCTCCTCCCAGCAGGCCTTTGCAGTGGCCAGCGAGTGGTTGCCGTCGCCCACGGCCAGCGTCAGCGGGTCGCGGCGGGTGGCATCCGGATACTTTTTGTCGAATTCTTCCTGACTGCCCAGCACAGCCAGCGCATCTTCGATCTGCGCAATGAGGGCAGGGTCTTCCACAGCCCAGCCCGCAATGTGGCCGCCGTTCAGCATCAGCTCACCCTCGTATACCTTGGGCAGTTCGGCTTTATGCGCCGCCACCGGCTCGATGAGGGTGCAGCCGGGGTCGTCCGCCAGCATCATGATGTGGGGCGTTTCCAGCGCGGCACCGGTGCGCACCTTCATGCGGGGCGGGATGCGGCTTTCCACTGTGCTTTCGCTGGGACGCACCGTACATTTCTCGCCCCGGCGGTAGCTGTAGGCTTCCAGATCCACCATGCCCACAAGGCCCTGCCGCACCTTGCCGCTCTGCTCGGTGCGTTCCACGTAAACAAAGCCGTCCACCGCGCGAGTCAGCACGTTCCGGGCATAGTCATCCATGGTGGCATGGATCTTCTCAATGCGTGCATCGGCATCGCCGTCTTCCAGATAGACCTCCGGCAGGATCATGTTCAGGGTGCTTGGGCTGCCTGCCGCGGCAGCCTCGGCTTTCTGCCAGTAATCCCGGTCACTGGTGAACTGATCGCAGGCAATGCAGCCCCACTTTTCCAGTGGGATCTGCTCCGAAGGCAGAAGGATGTGGGCCGGTGCAAAGCAGGATTTGGTATTCATAGCAGATTCCTCCCTCTTATAAAACCAGAGACGTTACTGGAAAATGTCGGCGCTGTGCAGCACCAGATGCTGCACGCCCTGTCCGGCGGCAGACTGCTCCAGTGCGGTGCGGCTGTCGGCGTCCATCGCCTTGTCTGCCGTCACCAGCAGGTTGTCCATGCCCAGCGTCACAGCGGGCACATCCAGCGACACGCTGTTGGTATTGCACTGATCCAGCGTGTAGCTGAACCACAGGGTCATGCTGCCCGCAAAGCGGCTCTGCAGGGCGGCGATATCCGCCTTGAGCTGATCCGCGCGGGAAACGCCGCTGGTCTCGCCGTAGTCCTGTTTGCGGCTGAGCTTCGGGAACTGGACATTGGTCAGGACTACCTGCTCAAAGCCCATGCCCTGCACCTCGGCTACCAGATCGCCTACATATTCCACTGCCGCAGCGGAGTAGGGATTCAGCCATGCATTGCCGTCCTTCTGGGCGTCCAGCCACAGGCCGTCGCCGTAGTGGATGGCCATGCTGCGGTCGGTGCGGGAGGAGATGGGGTCCTTGAAGGCTGCAAGCTGGGCCACAGGGATCACGCCCTCTTCCCGGAAGATGGCCGCGATGCGGGCCGGGTCCACGGTGGTGTCGGCAATGCTCTGGGCGGCAGCCGGCACCTGCGAAGCGTAGCAGATGCTGCCATCCGGTGTTTTCAGGGTCACAAGGCCGTAATCCGCTCCCTGCGCCTTGAGCTGCTGCACCGCTGCACGGATGGCCGCATCATCGGCAAGGGTGCTCACATCCACTGCGGCCCAGCTGCCGCCGGTAATGGCCTTGCCGTCCAGCTCCTTGGGCTGTTCCGGCTCCGGCTGGGACGAAGCCGCTTCCTGTACCGCCGAGGATGCAGCCGCTTCGGACGAGGCGGCTGCGCGGGATGCCGATTCAGCTTCCAGATCACGGTTCTTCACCACAGTATACCAGGTGTGGGTAGCCCAGTCCAGCACGTGGGGTGCTGCCAGCCAGGCTGCGCCCAGCACCGCCAGCACCAGCACCACGATGCCGATGCCTTTTTTGATGCGTGTACCGCGGCTGTAGAAGCTGCGGCGGTAGCGCTTGACCTTCTGACGTTTATACTTTGCCATTGTCGATTCTCCTCCCTGCCAATGTTACAGGATCACAGAATGTCCGGTGAAACCATAGATCGCCAGTGCCAGCACGCCGATATACACCAGCGTGATGGGCAGGCCGCGGAATGCTTCCGGGATGGCCTTGCTGCGCAGGCGGTGGCGGGCTTCCGTTACCAGCAGCACCGCCAGCACATAGCCAAGGCCGCTGCCAAGGCCAAAGCCAAGGCTCTGCCCCAGCGTAAAGCTCTGGGTGCGCTCCACCAGTACAGTGCCCAGCACACAGCTGTTCAGGCCCGCCAGCGGCACGATGCGCAGCAATGCGCTGCGGTGCGGCAGGCCCTTCGCCAGCCACAGCACGGCGTGCTCCAGAACGCACACCACGGCAATGCTGGCAATATACACCAGCGGGCGCAGCTGGGCACGGTTTGCCAGCGGCGCGATCCGGCTGCCGGCATACCACGCAAAGGGCGTTACCAGCACCTGCGTGATGCACAGCTGCATACCGAACAGCCAGCTGCTGGTGCGGTCATCGCCCACCAGCTGCACCAGACGCGAAACGCCCAGTGCACGGGTAAAGACAGCGTTCTGCGCGAACACCGCCAGCAGTGCATAGCTGAAGAACACTGCGCTTGTTGTTACAACATCTCTCATTGTTCGCGGTCCGCCTCCTTCTGGGAATGCACATCCACAAGGTTGCGTGCCTCTTTGGTGAGATATGCCTTGCGCTTTTGGGCCAGTGCACGCCATACGGCGCACAGCACGCCCAGCACGATAAAGCCGCCTGCCGGCATGCTTGCCATGGGCAGCACCGGGCGGCTGACAACCACACCGAACATGGTGCCTGCGGCCAGCCATTCACGGACGCAGCCCAGCAGCACCAGCAGCAAAGCATAGCCCACCGTGATGCGCAGGCCCTTGGAGACAGCCTTTCGCACCGTCTCCTGCACGCGGCCAAAGCGGTAGGTCAGCAGCGGCTCCATGGTGAGCAGGGGCAGGTAGATGCCAAGGCTCAGCAGGCTGGTGCTGAACAGCATATTCAGGATGGGATACACCGCCAGATACACCACCGCCGTGCTGAAGCCGTACACCAGTGCACGGGGCAGCAGCTTTTTCTGCAGCGTTTCCGGAGCGGGGTCCTCGTCGTGCAGGGGCACAAGGCGGCTCAGCAGACAGGCCAGCACGCGGGAGGGCACCAGCAGCAGCGCCACCGCCACCGCCAGCATCACCGCATTCTGGCCGCTGGTGGCAAGCACCACCAGCGGGGCAAGGCCCATGCCCTGCATGACCACCGGGTTATTCAGGAACACACGGTCGTGGTGGGCAAACTTGTTGGGATCTTTTACGATCAGTTCAGCCGTTGCGCGTCTCATTGTGCTGCCCCCTTTCCGGCATCTGCCTGCAGATGGGTCAGGTGATACAGCTTTGCCTCGGTGCGGTCGATCCATGCCGACACACTGTTGACCACCAGCAGCGCAAAGCACACACCGGTCTCGTACACGCCATAGTAGCGGAAGCCCATGCTCACAACGCCCACCAGCACGCCGTACAACACACGGCCCATGCGGTGGTGCACGCAGGTGTAAGGCTCGTTGATCAGGAACACCGCGCTGAACAGGATCGCGCCAGTCAGCAGCTCATCCCGCACACACTGCAGGCGGGGCAGGATATTTGACAGCACGGCACTGTCGGCAAGGCCCGCCTGCCGCGGGAAGAAGAACGCAATGACCGCACAGGTCACAAGAAAGCTGATTGATGCAGACATGTGGGCATCCTTCTGGGTCCACAAAAACAGGCCGCAGGCAAGGATCACCAGCGCAGCGCCGGTGCCCATGGGAGCAGCATACTCGCCCAGACCCAGCGCCAGCGAGCCGATGTTCAGCATGCCGCCGCTGCGCAGGGTGTCCTCAATGGCGCTGGAGACCGGCACCATGGAGGTGTCCCACAAAGGGATGTTCGTATAGGGCTGCGGATAGCGGAACACCTGTTCCGGCCATGACACTGCCGCCACCACATAGCCCACAGCAGCCGGGTTGAAGGGGTAGCTGCCGTAGCCGCCAAAAATCTCCTTTCCGATCAGCACACCTGCAATCACTGCGGCGATCAGAACATAGATATCCACCGTCACCGGCATCAGCAGGGCAATGACGAGCGCAAAGCTCTCGTTAGAAAAGTCACTGCCCTGATACACGCGGCGGCGCAGCAGCGAAACGAGACGGTCGCACAGGTTACCGGTAAGCACCGCAATGCCGCACAGCAGCAGCGGGCGCACACCGTACAGAAAACAGGCCATGCACAGCACCGGCACCGCCATAAAGCAGATATGCTTATAGTAGCGGCCGGTCTTCTGGAGCTGTGCCTCCTGCTCCCGGATCAAAGATTCATCCATAAATGGTTATCCTTTCAAAGGCTGACGAGGTGCTGCACGGCTGCAGCAGGGTCTGCTGCGCCGAACACTGCACTGCCCGCCACCAGAATATCAGCGCCCGCTTCCACGCACTGTGGCGCGGTGGCATTGTCCACGCCGCCGTCCACTTCCAGCAGATAGTGTGCGCCGCGCGCTTCGCGCTCTGCCTTGAGCCAGCGCAGCTTGTCCAGCGCCGAGGGCATGAACTTCTGCCCGCCGAAGCCGGGCTCCACGCTCATCACCAGCACAAGATCCAGCTGGTCAAGATACGGTGCCAGCGCCTGCGGCTCGGTGCCGGGCTTGATGGTCAGCCCCACCTTGCAGCCCAGCGCCCGGACGGCATCGATGGTGGCCTGGATATCGTCCTCGCACTCAAGGTGGAAGTTGTACAGGGTGGCACCGGCTTTGATAAAGGCTTCCGCATACTGCAGCGGATGGCTGATCATCAGGTGCACATCATAAAAGGCATCCGGCAGATTTTTGTGCAGGCTCTTGAGCACCGGCACGCCAAAGCTGATGTTGGGCACAAAGTGGCCGTCCATCACGTCGTAATGCAGCATCTGTGCACCGGCATCCAGCACCATGCGGCAGTCTGCACCCAGTTTGCCAAAATCAGCGGAAAGGATCGAAGGACTTACGATTGCCATATTCTATCTTTACGCTCCGTTATTTTATAATTTCTTATTCCCATTTGTCCCATTATGCTGGCGGTTTCAAACCGCAAAAACAGCATGGGCATGGTTATCTTTTAGTTTACATGAAAACGAGCAAAAAATCAAACCCGCCAATGGCTTTTTCACGGAAATGACGTATTTGGAAAGATCTGTCCATTTGCGAAGTAAACTCCCTCAGTCAAAGCCTGACGGCTTTGCCAGCTCCCTCGGAGAGGGAGCCTCTGGCACGCCCGGAAGATTTGCACTTTAACCGGAAGCTTTACCGCCATGCCAAGGGCCCCATCCCAGAGGGGGCTGGCATTGAGCGCAGCGAGATGACTGGGGGAGTTTCATCGGCGGCAAGGTTTCCCCACGCCAAAACAGCCAGACCGCCCCGGGTCCGGGGCAGTCTGGCTGGAAGTTCATTCTACGGGCTTCATGCTTGCAGGGTCTTCCACGGTGGGTTCACCGCCGGCTTCGTCCGGCAGGCGCTTCATGCCGCCGGGGTTCGGGGCCACGGTGGGCAGGGTGAACACGAACCGGCACCACTCGCCCTGCTGGCTCTCCACCCGGATCTGCCCGCCGGAAAGGTTCACCAGCACCTTGCAGATGTTCAGGCCAAGGCCAGCGCCCCGGGCGTGCAGGCCGCGGGAGCGGTCCTCCTTGTAGAACCGCTGGAACACGTAGGGCAGCGCTTCCGGGCTGATGCCCTGACCGGAGTTCCAGATGGAGATCTCGGCTTCCGGGCCAAGCTTTTCCACCCCAAAGCGGATGGTGCCGCCCGCAGGCGTAAACTTGATGGCGTTGTCCAGCAGGTTATACACCACCTGATGGATCAGGTCGGGGTCGGCGTAGACCAGTACCTTTTCGTCCATGGTCAGGCCGTCGATGTCGATCATGCCGTCGTTGATGCGCTGCTCTGCCGAGAGCGCCACGCCGGTGATCGTCTCCCAGATGTTGAACATCCGGGCATTCACCTGATATTCGCCGCTTTCCAGCTTGGAAAGATCCAGCATGTTCTGGATGAGCCGTGCCAGACGGCCCGTTTCCTCACTGACCAGCTGCAGGTAGTGGTTCTGCATATCCGGCGGGATGGTGCCGTCCAGAATGCCGTCCACAAAGCCCTTGATGGTGGTCATGGGGGTGCGCAGCTCGTGGGCGATGTTGCCCATGAACTGACCGCGGGAGTTGTCGTTCATCTGGATGTTGTCTGCCATGCGGTTGAAGGTGCGGGCAAGGTCGGCTGCCTCGCCTTCGCCTTCCACCCCCTCCACACGGACGGAAAGATCACCGCCGCCAAAGCGCTGGGCGGCATCCGTCACCTTCTGCAACGGGTCGGTGAGCTGGCGCATCAGGATCTTGGTCAGGATGCTGGCACACAGCAGCATCACACAGGCCGACAGCAGGAAGTTGGACCAGAACTGCTGCTTGAACTGGGTCAGCTGCTCGCCGGAAGAGCACAGGAACAGGTAGCCGCTGGGCTGGCCGTTCTCATTGCGCATTTCGCTGACCGTGATGTAGCTTTTCCCGTCCAGCATGCCGCCCAGCGTGCCGAACACATGGTAGTAGTCTGCATCGGAAGCGTCGATCTTCTCCATCATTTCTTCCGGCACGGTCAGGCTCTCCAGCTTGTCCGGGCTGGAGGCGATCATCACCCGGCCGTCGTTGTCGGTAAAGAACAGATAGGCCTCCGCGCTCTCGCCGATGATCTCCAGCTTGGTGCTCAGTGCGTCCAGCTCATCGCCTTTCGGCAGCTCCGCCTGCTGGACCAGATACTGGGCCGTGCGCTGGGTGACGCCCACCACCTGATCCAGTGTTTCGTAGCGGTCCTTGGCGAAGTAGTTCTTGAACAGCACCCACTCCGAAGCGCCCATCAGCACGATGCCAAGCACCATCAGGGTGGACACCAGCGAGAAGAACGCCACCGAGATACTTTTGCGCATTACTGACGCACCTCGAACTTATAGCCCACGCCCCATACGGTCTTCAGCTCCCATTTGTCGGAAGCACCGGCCAGCTTCTCGCGCAGGCGCTTGACATGCACATCAATGGTGCGGCTGTCGCCGTAATACTCAAAGCCCCACACCTCGTCCAGCAGCTGGTCACGGGTGTAGACGCGGTTCGGATGGGAGGCCAGACAGTTCAGCAGTTCCAGCTCCTTGGGGGGAGCCTCCACCACCTTGCCCTTGACCCGCAGCTCATAGCTGTTCATGTCCAGACGCAGGTTGTCGAATTCGATCACGCCCTCGGTGCTCTCGGCAGCAGCCGTGGTGGTCTGGCAGCGGCGCAGCACCGCCTTGATGCGGGCCACCACTTCCTTGGCATCAAAGGGCTTTACCATGTAATCGTCTGCACCCAGCTCCAAGCCCAGCACCTTATCAAAGGTCTCGCCCTTGGCCGTGAGCATCATCACCGGGGTGTTGCCCGCCTTGCGGATGCGGCGGCACACTTCCAGACCGTCCATCTTGGGCATCATCACGTCCAGCAGCACCATATCGGGCTTGACCTGATTGAACTTTTCCAGACCTTCTTCGCCATCGTTTGCCACCGTGACCTGATAGCCCTCCTTGGTCAGGTACAGCCGCAGCAGCTCGCAGATATTGGTATCGTCGTCCACAACGAGGATCTTTTCGTTGGCCATAATGATCTCCTCCCATTTTATCGGATGCCCGCCGGGGCAGGCAGAGCAGCAAAGTATTCCACTTCTTATTATACGGAAGAGTTATGACAAAATAAAGAAGGATTTGTATGATTTTTTCACAATTCCGGCCCGGCCTTACTCAATCATCAGCCGGATGATCTCCTCATTGGTCTCCTTCATGCCGTTCTTGCCCAGACGGCCGATGCCCTTGATGGTGGTCTCGATGTCCTTCATCACGATGCCGTCGCCGCCCTTGAACTCCTGATGGCACTTGTACATGTTGTAGCCAAGCAAGGCCGCGTCCACCGAGGATGCGATCTTTGCCGCGCAGGAGGCCTTTGCGCCGTCGCACACGATGCCGGGCACGATGGCCAGCGCATTGACCACCGTGTGGATGGCGGCCTGATAGCCGTCGCCGCACAGATATACGATGCCCGCGCCAGCGCCCGCACCGGCGCTGACTGCGCCGCAGTAGGCGGACAGGGTGCCGATGCCGGTCTTTTCGTGGATGGCCACCAGATTGGAAATGATGAGGGCACGGTAAAGCTTTTCCTTGCCGCTGTGCAGCTCCTTGGCATATTCAATGAGCGGCACCGAGCAGGTGATGCCCTGATTGCCGCTGCCGGAGTTGATGATGACCGGCAGCTCACAGCCGTTCATGCGGGCATCCGAACCGGCGGCCGCCTTGGCCTTGGCCCGGATAGACACATCGTTGCCGTAGGTAGAAAGCAGTACCTGGCCGATGTTCGCGCCATAGTCGCCCAGAAGGCCCTCCTCTGCAATGGCGTTGTTATAGCGGATCTGGCGTTCCAGCAGGTCCGCCACATCCTGCAGGTCGGCCGTCTCGGCAAAGTCCCAGATGTCCTTCATGTTCAGCAGGCTGCGGTCGGCCCGGCTGTCCCGCTGGGCCTCCTCGTTCAGCAGCGGCTTTTCGTAGAGCACCCGGCCATTCTTTTCGATCAGGCAGATGTTGGTGTGAAAATCCGCAATGCGCACCTTTGCGTAGGAATCCCCGCTGCGCTCGGTAACGATGATATCGAACACATGCCCCTGCTCGATGTGCTGGATGGAAATGGGCACCGTCTGCAGATAGTCCCGGATGGCAGCCTTCTTGTCCTCGCTGACCTCGGAGATGACTTCCAGCTCTCTGTCTGCCGAACCGGCAATGATGCCCGCTGCCACAGCGGCTTCCATGCCTTTCAGGTGGCCGGTGTTGGGCACGATGACGCTCTTCACGTTTTTGATGATGCTGCCGCTCACCTGCAGCTGCACGCTCTCGGGCAGTGCGCCCAGCACCTCGCGTGCCCGGGCCGCAGCATAAGCCAGTGCAATGGGCTCTGTGCAGCCCATTGCCGGGATGAGCTCCTCTTTTAATATTTCCACATACGCCTGATAGCGCGGATCGCTGCGTTCCATGACGGTTCCCTGCCTTTCCTGTCGATTCGATATTTACCAACAGGAATAGTATACTATAGAACCCGCGCAATGTAAAACAAATTCTTCCCCGCCCGCAGGGCCGGCTATTGCAAAGCGCAAACCGCAGAAGTAGAATAGGAGCATCCAAACCGATAAATCCATGGAGGGTCTTCCAATGATCGAAAAAGAAGTACAGGAGCTGCTGTCCTTCATTGACGGCAATCCTACCGCATACCACACCACTGCATCCGTCCGGAACATCCTGCTGAAGGAGGGCTTTTCCGAGCTGCTGGAGAGCCGCCGGTGGCAGCTGGAACCCGGCGGGAGCTATTTTGTCTGCCGCAACGGCTCCAGCATCCTTGCGTTCCGCATGGGAGAGCAGCTGGAAAACTACAGCTTCAACGTGGCCGCTGCCCACACGGATTCCCCCTGCTTCCGCATCAAGGAAAACGCCGAGATCCACATGGGCCGGAAGTACACCAAGCTGAACACCGAGGGCTACGGCGGCATGATCTGCTCCACATGGATGGACAGGCCGCTGTCGGTGGCAGGCCGCGTACTGATAAAGGAGAACGATGCCATCACCTCCCGCCTGCTCACGCTGGACCGCGACCTGCTGATGATCCCCAGCGTGGCCATCCATATGAACCGCGAGGTCAACGACAAGGCTTCCTACAACAAGCAGGTGGATATGCTGCCCCTGCTGGGCGGTGCCGCCGAGGAAGGCGTGCTGAAAAAGCTGGTCGCCGCTGAGCTGCAGGTCGCAGAAGAGCAGATCCTTGGCAGCGACCTGTTCCTCTGCATCCGCGAAAAGGCCGCCGTCTGGGGCTGCAATGAGGAGTTCATCTCCTCCGGCCGTCTGGATGACCAGCAGTGCGTGTTCGGCATCCTGAAGGGTTTCCTGAAAGCACACAGCGCCCAGTCCATCAATGTTGCCGCCTTTTTCGACAACGAAGAAGTGGGTTCCGGCACCAAGCAGGGCGCGGCTTCCACCTTCCTGTACGATGTACTGCACCGCATCGCGCAGAACGTCTGCCCCGGCGATGAGGACTTCCACCGTGCGGTGGCCTCCAGCTTCATGTTCAGCGCCGACAACGCCCACGCCGTGCACCCCAACCACCCGGAATATACCGATGTGAACAACTGCACCTACATGAACGAGGGCGTTGTGGTCAAGGTGCACGCCGGCCAGAAGTATACCAGCGACGGCATGAGCATGGCCGTGGCAAAGGAGCTTGCCGCCCGCGCCGGTGTCCCGCTGCAGTATTTTGCCAACCGTTCCGATAAAGTCGGCGGCAGCACTCTGGGCAACCTTGCCATGGCACAGGTATCCATGAACTGCGTGGACATCGGCCTGCCCCAGCTGGCCATGCACTCCTGCTACGAGACCGCCGGTGCCCGGGACATCGTTTCTCTCATCCGGCTGATGGAGGAATTCTACGCCAGCCACTTTGAGGAGACCGCGTCCGGCACCCTTACCATCAGCAAGTAAGGCCCGTACAACCTGAATCATAAGGACCGCCCGTGGAAAAGCAGCACTGCTCTTCCGCGGGCGGCTTTTCGTTTCCGCTTAAGTGAGTATTGAGAAAAAACGTCCATTGTGCTACAATTATCCTGTTATAATATCGCTTTTTACCGCAGCGTAAAATCTTTTTCGCAAGGAGTATAATAAAATGAAATTAGGTATCGTCGGCCTGCCGAACGTCGGCAAGTCCACTCTGTTCAATGCCATCACCTCCACCAAGAACGCAGAAGCCGCAAACTATCCCTTCTGCACCATCGAGCCGAACAGCGGCATCGTAGCCGTGCCGGACAAGCGTCTGGACAAGCTGGCCGAGATCTGGCAGACCAACAAAAAGACCCCTGCCATCGTGGAGTTCGTGGATATCGCGGGTCTTGTGAAGGGTGCCAGCCAGGGTGCAGGCCTTGGCAACAAGTTCCTGGGCCACATCCGCGAGTGCGACGCCATTGTGCATGTAGTGCGCTGCTTTGACGATGACAACATCATCCACGTGGTGGAGGATGTTTCCAAGGCCGAGGCCGTGGACCCCATTGCTGACATCGATGCCATCGACTACGAGCTGATCCTGTCCGACCTTGAGGTGGTGCAGAACCGCGCAGGCCGCATGGCAAAGGCCGCCAAGAGCGGCAACAACAAGGGCGCTGCCGCCGAAGCCGCATGGCTGCAGCAGCTTGCCGACCACCTGAGCGCCGGCAAGCCTGCCCGCAGCTTCGATTTTGACGAGGGCGATGCCGAGCAGCAAGCTGTTCTGCACGAGATGGGTCTGCTGAGCGCAAAGCCGGTGCTGTACGCCTGCAACGTGGGCGAGGACGACCTGATGGAGGGCATCGAAAACAACAAGTATGTCCCGCTGGTGGCCGCACGCGCCAAGGAAGAGGGCGCACGCTACATTCCCATCTGCGCCAAGACCGAGGAGGATATCGCCGACTACTCTCCCGAGGAAAAGAAGGCTTTTCTGGCTGAAATGGGCATTGAAGCCAGTGGTCTGGACAACCTCATCACTGCCAGCTATGATCTGCTGGGCCTGATCTCCTTCCTGACCGACGGCAAGAAGGAGTGCCGCGCATGGACCATCCGCAAGGGCACCAAGGCACCGCAGGCTGCCGGCAAGATCCACAGCGATTTCGAGCGCGGCTTCATCCGTGCCAGCGTCATTGGCTATAGCGATCTGGAAGCCAACAACTTCGATTACGCCGCCGTCAAGGCCAAGGGTCTGCAGCGCACCGAGGGCAAGGAATACGTTGTCAACGATGGCGATGTGATCGAGTTCCTGTTCAACGTCTGATTTTCGGCAAAGATGTCACTTCCGGTTTCGCCCCTTCCCGTGAAAAAGTAAGTTCCAAAAGCCCGCAGGCTTTTGGAACTTACAAAATCAAAAATAACTTTCCGCTATATATGGCCAGAGCGCACGCGTCGGCCATTTAAAATCGTAAAAGAGGTTTCCTATGATTTTCGGTATTATGGGCGCAATGCCCGATGAAGTCGATCAGCTGTGTGCAAAGCTGGAGAATGTCACCGTGGAGCCCTACGGCGGCGTGGATTACCACAAGGGCACGCTGGCCGGCAAACAGGTGGTGGTGTGCTGTGCCGGCATGGGCAAGGCCAATGCCGCCGCCACCACTCAGGTGCTCATCACAAAATTCGGCGCGGAGAAGATCATCTTTTCCGGCATCGCAGGCAATATGACCTCGAAGATCGGCATTGGCGATGTGGTCATCGGCAAGACCGTGCTGTACCATGACGCTCAGCTGGACATGATCTGCCAGAACCCGCCGTTCCTCAAGGAATACACCGGCGACCCGGAGCTGATCGCTGCCGCCGAAAAAGCCTGCGCCGAAGCGGGTGTGAAGGCTCTGGTGGGCAAGATCGCCACCGGCGACCTGTTTGTGGGCGACAGTGAAACCAAGGCCGCCATTGAAGCCAAATGCGCCCCCGACTGCGTGGAGATGGAAGGTGCCGCTGTGAGCCAGATCGCCGCCAAGAACGGTGTGCCCTGCGTCATCCTGCGCGCCATGAGCGACAACGCTGACGAGGACGGCCACGAGGTGCTGGTGGTGAAAAAGTTCAGCATTGCGGAATATGTAGCCACCGCCACCAAGATCGTGGCAGCAATGGTGGAAGCACTGTAAAAAAGAACCCTCTCAGTCAATGCTTCGCATTGCCAGCTCCCCCGAAAGGGGGAGCTTTTGACATTCCGGAAACGTTTTCCGTTTTGCCAATGGCTCGCCCTTCGGGAGAGCTGGCGAACAAAGTGAGCCTGAGAGGGTTTTCTTTTACAAGAACTGTTCCAGCTTTACCCGGCTATCCTCCTGAAACTCCTGCAGTCTTTGGGCAAGGCGCTTTGCGCCGGGCGCGGCATTGGGGTAATCCTTCTGGGCCTTTACGCAGTCCACCACCCCCATGCCGCTGCCCTGTGTGAGCATCTCGGCCAGATTGCGGGTGGACTTGTCCGTGAGGGTCTTCATACTGATGCCCATTTTCGTGTTCAGCTTTGCCATGGCGCTCTGCCCCTGCGCGGTGCCGCCGCAGGCCTCGATGGCGGTGTGCGCTTCCTGATTGAGCTGGTGGTACACATTGCGCTGGCGCAGCAGCTCGGCCTTGAACTGCACATCGTCGGTCATCGGCACGATCTGTTCCAAGGTGTTCTTGCCCATCTCGGTATTCTGCACCACGGCTTCCAGCAGGTTCAGGTTGTCGTTTTTCTGGTTTTCCATACAAAAAATCCCCCTTCTGGCCTTAGTCTGCGCCAAAAGGGGGATTTTATACACTGGTTTTATTCTGCACGCATCTGATCGCCGCCGGCGTTCTGTGCCTCCCGCAGGCGTGCATCGCACAACTCGTACAGTGCCTGCCAGTTCTTGGCCTGCACATCCTCAAGGCTCGCCACGCCGCAGCTCAGGGTAAAGGGCACCCGGCGCATCATGCCGGTGGTGGTGATGCATTCCCGGGGCATCTGCCGATACAGGTTCTGCATTTCCTCTGCCAGCTGCTTGCCGTCGGCGTCCAGACAGCCCACCGCAAAGATGCTGCCGGTCAGGCGGCAGACCACGCGGGTCGCAGGGGTATCAAAGTTCTTTTTCCACTGGTTGCCCACAAAGCAGTGCAGCTGGTCCATCACAGGCTGGCCGTAGGTATCCCGCAGCTTCTGGCCATTGTCGATGCTCACCAGCGCCACAGCCGCCTTGCGGCCCTGCGCTGCACACTGCTCCAGCTTTTGGGCAAACACCGTTTCCAGATAGCGGCGGTTGTACACGCCGGTAAGGAAATCGTGGCTCATATCCTCGCGGCACAGTTCCCGCTCCCGGGGCGTCATGCGCTCTTCCGGCAGCACATTGCCTGCCAGCGGTGCGCACATTTCCAGCTCCCAGCATTTGCCGTCCGCTTCCACTCTGCGGTGCAGCACACAGTCCACACGGCCATTGCGCAGCTCGTAGTCCACCCGCAGGCCATCGTCCTGCCAGCCGTCACAAAGCGGTGCTTCGGTCAGGGTCACTGCCTCAAATACGGCCTGCGCTGAGCGCGCAAGTTCCCGTAGATCCTGCTCGGTACATTCTTTCTTCATGTATTTTTCCCCATCATCTGCGCACGCGGCGCTCCCGTATCCCGCGTGCAGTCACCTGTTCCCCATACGTTCAGGAACCATCTGCCGCATTATGCATCCCGCGCCCGCCCTGTTTCCGGAAATGCCGGGAACGCATCAGGTAAAGAAAAATGGCATAATGCCGCTTTAGCAACATTATACCATTCAGCTTCCGATTTTACCAGCAAAACGCACAATTTTCTGCCGGAGTTTTTACATTTTCGTCAAATTGCCAAGCTCCCGCCGCTCTGTGCCTTCTGTTTATACGCGGCAGTACACACTGCACTCGTCGTGGATGGTCTTGGCCAGTGCCTTGGCGGCAAAGCCGTCAGCGGCGCGCCATGCCCAGTTTCCGCCCAGCTTGCCGGGGGTATTCAGGTGTGCTTCCGCACCCAGACCCAGCCAGTCGTACATGGGGATGATGGCCCGGTCAGCCACCGACCCCAGCGCTGCGCGCAGCAGAGCGATGCGGACATCATCGGTCCGGATGGCCGCCAGCTCCTTTACGGTGGGCTTTACGCCGGTCAGGTGCAGATAAGCGGCAGCGGCAGCCTTTTCCTTTTCGGAAGCGCCGTTCTCCCACCAGTCGGTCAGGGTGGTGTTATCGTGGGTGCCGGGATACACTACGCTGTTCTTGACGTGGTTGTGGGGCAGATACTCGCTGTCCCCGCCGCCAAAGGCGAACTGCAGCACCTTCATGCCCGGGAAGGTGCTGTCGGCCAGCAGCTTTCGCACGCTGGGGAACAGTTCACCCAGATCCTCGGCAATGATGGGCAGCTTGCCAAGGGCAGCTTCCAGCGCATCGAACAGCTCCATGCCGGGGCCGTTCTCCCACTTGCCGGTGCGGGCGGTGGTGCTGTCCGCCGGGATGGCCCAATAGGTATCGAAGCCGCGGAAGTGGTCGATGCGCAGCAGGTCGTAGATGCCCAGTGCGTGGCGCACCCGGCGCACCCACCACGCGTAGCCGGTCTTTTTGTGGTAGGCCCAGTTGTACAGCGGGTTGCCCCACAGCTGACCGTCGGCAGAGAAGTAATCCGGCGGGCAGCCCGCCACACGGGCAAAGCCGCCGTCGGCATCCAGCTCAAACAGCGCGCCGCCCACCCATGCATCCACCGAGTCGGCAGAGACATAGATGGGGATGTCGCCCAAAATCTGCACGTCCTTTTTGTTGGCGTAGGCCTTCACCGCCTGCCACTGGGCCGCAAACTTGTACTGCACGAACTTCCAGAAGCCGATCTCTTCCTCGTTTTCGGCGGCAAAGGCAGCAAGGGCCTTCTTGTCGCGCAGGCGGTAGGGCTTGTCCCACTCCACCCAGTTCTTCATGCCGTTGGCCACTTTCAGGGCCATGTACAGGGCATAGTCGTCCAGCCATTCCTCATTGGCGAGGGTAAAGGCATAGTAATCATCCGGGAAGTAATAGCTGCAGCCGTGCAGCCCAGTGCACTGCTTGCGCCATGCGGCGTAGGCGGTGCGCAGGACTTTAAAGCGGCTCACATACAAAGTGCCGTAGTCCACCTCTTTGGGGTCTGTGCCCCATTTTTCGGCCTTGAGCTGGGCGGCGGTGAGCAGGCCTTCTTCCTTCAAAGCGTCGAGGTCGATAAAATAGGGGTTGCCCGCAAAGGCCGAGCAGCTCTGATAGGGGCTGTCACCGTAGCCGGTGGGACTGAGCGGCAGGATCTGCCAGATCTTCTGGCCCGCTTGTGCCAGAAAATCCACAAACTTGAATGCTTCCTTGCCAAAACAGCCAATACCGTAAGGGCCGGGCAGGCTGGACACCGGCATCAGGATTCCACTTTCACGCATGCTATTACCTTCCTCATTTTTAACATTTTATGGGAATATCGTTGTTTCTTATCATAACATATCCGCAGACTATTTTCCACAGGCAAAAAACGTGGTATACTTATTTTTAAACTGGGTGTGTATCCCTTTTTCGATTTTAAATAGCCTCCGCTTTCGCTCTGGCTATGTTCAGCGGAATCCAGATTTTTTATTTCGCGTTTGTCGCGGCCTGCGGAACTTGTCGGGGCAAGGCCCCGCCATCTGCTGACGCAGACCGCTCGCCGCTTAAAAGCCCCACCGGGGCTTTCATTGCTGCGCAAACGCGGGCCGCTCCAAACGCATTTTCACCAGAAGGGCCGAAACCGGCAGATGCAGTAAAATCTCTTTTGTTGTTGGCCTTTACGGCCCCTTGCGTGAAAAAGCAGAATTGGAACGACCGCAGTCGTTCCAATTCTGCAAAAATAAAAATAAATTTTCCGCTGAATATGGCCAGAGCCTGCGGCGGCCATTTTAAATCGTCAAACTGCACCCTGAACAGGAGGTACCCGCGCCATGCAGCGCACAGAAAAATATTTTGAACAGGACGCTTTCCGCACCCAGTGCGAGAGCATCATCCTTGCCGCAGAGCCGGACGAAAAGACCGGCGGCGGGCGCATTGCGCTGGACGGCACGGTGTTCTACCCGGAGGGCGGCGGTCAGCCTGCCGACCGGGGCACCCTGACCCTGCCGGACGGTGCCACGCTGAATGTGACCGATGTGCACGAGCATGACGGCATCCTCTGGCACAGCGTGGACGCTCTGCCGGAAAGCGCTGTTCCCGGCACTGCCGTTTCCGGCTGCATCGACTGGGAATGGCGGTTTGACAAAATGCAGCAGCACACCGGTGAGCACATCCTTTCCGGCATCCTGCACCAGATGTTCGGGGCCGAGAACGTGGGCTTCCACATCGGTTCCGAGGCTGTGCGCATGGACACCAGCGTGCCCATTTCTGCCGAGGGCCTGCAGGCAGCCGAGCTTGCCGCCAACCGCATCGTGTGGCAGGATGTGCCGGTGCTGGTCAGCTACCCCACCCGGGAGGAGCTTGCCGCCCTTGTCTACCGCTCCAAAAAGGAGATCGAAGGGCAGGTGCGCATCGTGACCATTCCCGGTGCGGATGTCTGCGCCTGCTGCGGCACTCACACCCGCACCACCGGACAGGTGGGACAGATCAAAATTCTGGCCAGCGAGAACTACAAGGGCGGCGTGCGGCTGAGCGTGGTGTGCGGCCAGCGGGCATTGCTTGCTGCACAGGCTATGCGCCAGCGGCAGGCAGAGATCGGGGCGCTGCTCTCGGCCAAGGCCGACCAGACCGCTGTGGCGGTGCATCGCGTCTACGATGAGTATACTGCGCTCAAGTTTACACACTTTGGTGTATGTTCTCAGCTGTTCGATGCACTTGCCCAGCTGGCAAACCCCGGTGAGGATGCCATCCGCACAGTGCCCGGCCTTGACCCGGACGGCCTGCACCGGCTGGCGGTGCGCCTGACCGAAGCCACCACCGGTCTCTGCGCCGCCCTGACCCCCACCGAAAAGGGCACCGGCTACTGCATTGCGCAGGCAGACGGCGATGTGCGCGCCCTGACCAAAGCCCTGAACGCCGCCCTGAACGGACGCGGCGGCGGCAAGCCCGGCATCTGTCAGGGCAGCTGCGCCGCTGCACCGGAACAGGTGGAGGAATTTTTGCGGGAGCAAAACCGGTAAGCATCCTCGCCCTCTCCGTCTTTGCTTCGCAAAGCCACCTCTCCCAAAGGGAGAGGCTTTGGCAGTACGGAAAACCTTCCGGCTTTGCCAAGGGCTCCCCCTTTGGGGGAGCTGGCGCGTCAGCGCCTGAGAGGGCGAGCCACGTTAATTTTAAGGAGAACAACAAACTATGAGAATGCGTTTCAAACCCTATGCCCACGACGAGCTGATGGCAGCCGATTTCCATGTCCACGAGCCGCTGATCTGGGGCGGCAGGTGGCACGCCCAGTACGCCCGCCCGGAGCAGCCCTTTGTGCTGGAACTGGGCTGCGGCAAGGGCGGCTTCATCTCCCAGTTGGCCTGCGCCCACCCGGAAAACAACTATCTGGGCATTGATATCACCGATAAGGTGCTCATCCTCGCCAAGCGCAAGATCGAAGCCGCCTATCAGGCTGCAGGCCGCCCCATCGACAACGTGAAGATCATGAGCACCGACATCGAGCGCATCAAGGGGGTCATTACCGCCGAGGATACGGTCAGCCGCATCTACATCAACTTCTGCAATCCGTGGAGCAAGAACGGCTCTTCCCACAAGCACCGCCTCACCTACCCGCGCCAGCTCATCAACTACCGTGAGTTCCTCAAGGACGGCGGCGAGATCTACTTCAAGACCGACGACGATGATCTGTTCCGCGACAGTCTGGAATACTTCCCCGCTTCCGGCTACGACATCGAGTGGATGACCTTTGACCTCCATGAGAACGAGCCGGAGTGGAACATCCGCACCGAACACGAGGGCATGTTCACCGAAATGGGCATCAAGATCAAGGCCCTGATCGCCCGCAAGGACCCGGACCCTGCCAGCGTGACCTGGATCGAGCCGAAGATCCTCAAGCGTCAGGCCCGCGAAGCGGCCGAGGCTGCACAGGAAGGCGAAGGCAATGAATGACCCCTGCGAGATCTGCCTGAACAATGTGCAGGACGAGTACGGCAGCTGGTACTGTGCTCAGGGCGGCTGTCTGGACGAGGACGAGATGGCCCGCTATCTTTCCCGCAGCACAGCTGCCTGCCCGTTCTTTGAGCCGGGCGATGAATACAAGATCGTACAAAAACAGAACTGACCTGCACAGCAGCATGATTCTCACAGGAGGTGTTTTATGCTCAACTTTCTCACGACCACCACAGTATGCGGCTTTTCGCTGTATCATGTGCTGGCCTTCTTCCTCATTTATTCCTGCACCGGCTGGTGTCTGGAGGTCATCTTTGCCGCCGCCACCACCGGTCAGCTGGTGAACCGCGGCTTTCTCAACGGCCCGGTGTGCCCCATTTACGGCTTCGGCATGGTCATCGTGCTGTTCGCCCTGACCCCTTTGCAGGGCAGCGTCCTGCTGCTGTACATCGGCGGTGTCATCCTGCCCAGTGCGCTGGAACTGGTAGGCGGCTGGGCACTGTATAAGCTCTATCACACCCGCTGGTGGGACTACAGCGACTTTCCCTTCAACATCGGCGGCTACATCTGTCTGGAATTCAGCCTGCTGTGGGGCGTGGGCACGCTGGTGGTCATGCGCATCGTCCACCCGGTCGTCGCCGGTCTTGTGGATATGGTCCCGCCCTTTGTGGGCTTTGTCGTTATGTGTGTGCTCTATGCAGTCTACGCGGCAGACGTAGTCGTTACGGCCTTTGCCGCCTCCGGTCTGGCCAAGACGCTGGATGCCATGGAGCAGCTGGCTGACAGTATCCATGCCGTCAGCGATGCCATGACCCAGCTGCTGGGCACTACCACCCTGAACGCCGACCAGAAGCTGGACGAGCAGCGCCTGCAGCTCAAGCTTGCTGCCGCCGAGGCCCGTGAAGCCGCACCGAAAAAGCGCGCCCTGCGTGAAACGCTGGCCGCCGTCCGTGCCAAGACCGAAGAGGCCCGCGAGGCCGCAAAGCGTGCTTCCGAGATCGCCAAGCTCAACACGGCCGAAGCCGCCAAGGCTGCACAGCTGGCCGCCAAGGGCACGATGGAGCGCGCCGCCGAGCTGCTGCGTCTGGAACAGCTGGCCGAGGAGCTGCAGGCCCGCAGCGATGAAATGCAGGCCCAGCTGCTGCGCACCCCCCGCATCGTTGGCCCGCGCCGCATGCTGCGCGCCTTCCCCGGCCTGAAGCATGGCGTAAAAAAGACCACCCTCAAGGCCCTGCGCCTTGGTCTTGCCCGCCGGGAAAGCCCCGAAGAAGAACCGAAGAAAAACGGCTCCGACACCCGCAAGGATGCCTGAGACTGCTGCCCAAAAGACCGCTGCACAGGAATGCAGCGGTCTTTTTATGCCCCGCCTTCCGGACCCGTCCGGCGTTCCGTTCTTTTTTGCCGCAATGTCGCAATGTTTTAAATATCTATTTTCAAAGGTTTAAAATCGTGCTATACTGTTTTCTAAAATGCCATATTTTGTCGAAAACATCCAACAGCGAGGGATTTATCATGTCCGAAGAACTGAAGTCGAATGAAAATGTCGGCGCACTGCAACCCGATGCACTTGCACAGATCGCATCGGTAGACCCCAGCCCGGCCGTAGGCGGTATGCACCCCTTTACTCCGGCCATGCTCAGCCGTCTCAAGAAGCAGCGTCAGCTGCTGAGCGAGCTGGAGCACGCCCTGAAAAATCACGAGTTCTGCTTCTTTCTGCAGCCCAAGTGCAATAGCATGACCCGCGCCATCGTGGGCATGGAAGCACTGGTGCGCTGGAACCACCCCACCCGCGGCTGCGTGCCCCCGTCTGAGTTCATGCCCCTGCTGGAAAGCACCGGCCTTGTGACCCAGCTGGATCAGTACATCTGGGAGTCTGTCTGCAAGACCCTGCACAAGTGGCAGGAGAGCGGCAGCAATCTTGTGCCTGTATCTGTGAACGTTTCTGTGGTGGATATCGTCAATCTGGACGTACCGCAGATCTTCTCCAACCTTGTGGAAAAGTATCAGCTGGAGCCTAAGCTCCTGCTGGCCGAGATCACCGAGACCATGCTGGCCGAAAACGCTTCTCTGGTGGAAAACACCATCCAGGGCCTGCACCGCAAAGGTTTCTCTGTGATGATGGACGACTTTGGCAGCGGCTATTCTTCGCTGAATATGCTCAAGGACACCAACGTGGATGCCATCAAGCTGGACATGAAGCTCATCGACATGAACCAGCAAAACCGCAGCAAGGGCGTGCAGATCGTGGAATCGGTGGTGGATATGGCCCACCGCCTGAATCTGCCCATCATCGCCGAAGGCGTGGAAACGCCGGAGCAGGTCTCCATGCTGCAGGCCGCCGACTGCCTGTATACGCAGGGCTATTATTTCTACAAGCCCATGCCGGTGGAGAATGCTGAGGCCCTGCTGGCCCAGCCCAACAGCGAGGATTACTGGGATATGCGCCGCGACCTGCTGCGCCGTGACCGCCGGTTCCCCGTCTCTGACAGTGAGCAGACCGCACTGGCACTGCAGGCCTACCAGATCTTTGCGGATAATGTGCTGGAGCTTTCCCTGCTGAATCTTTCCACCGGCGAATACCGGGTCATCAAGCGGGATCCACGCCTGCCCGGTGCCGGTTCGGACACCGAGGAGGACTTTGCCGCTTACTGTGAGCGCATGGTGACGAACAAGGTGATTCACCCGGACGACGCGGAGATGTTCACCGACCAGACCGATCTGGAGACCCTGCGCTCCGCTGTATTCAGCACCCAGCAGCCGGAGGCCTACCGCTTCCGCAAAAACGTGTCCGGCCAGTTCGTGTGGATCACCATGGAATTTCTGCCCTGCCGCAACTGCTGCGCCCAGAACCCATGGGCCACCGTGGTGGTGCGTGAGGATGCACAGGCCGACCATCTCAGCGAGGAGCTGGACTTCTCCTACAGCCACGACACCCTGACTGGCCTGCTGAACCGCAGCCTCTTCGAGACCGATCTGCGGACGCTGCAGTCCAGCGAATACGACTCCATGGTGTGCACCTACATCGATGTGGTGGGCCTGCACGAGATCAACAACCATCTGGGCCACCGCAGCGGCGATGCCATGCTCTGCTTCATTGCCAATGCGGCCCGCAAGTTCTTTGTTTCCAGCCGCATCTACCGCATCGGCGGTGACGAATTCGTGATCTTCACCCCGAACCAGCCGCCCTACAGCGTGTGGGTGGCTGTGGACAAGATGCGTGCTTTCCTGCGCGCGAAGGAATATGAGATCTCGGTGGGCATCCAGAGCACCAACGACCTGCACCGGCTGGACGATGCCATGAATCAGGCCGAAGCTGCCATGCGGCAGGACAAGCAGGCCTATTATGCCCGCAACGGCCAGGAGCGCCAGCTGCGGGGCCTGAACGAGAAGCTGGAGCAGACCCTGACCGAAAAGCGGGATGCCGAGCATTTCCTGCGGGTCCTTGCCCCCAAGTACAAGAGCGTGTTCGTTGTGGATCTGAAGACCGACCGTATGCGCGGCGTGATCGTCCCGGACTATTTCCAGAAAATTCTGAACACCTCCGGCGGCTCTTTCCTCGCCGTTCTGCAGCAGTACCGTGATACGCAGGTGCAGCCCGCCTACCGCGAGAGTCTGGCGGACCTGCTGGACTACAACTATATCCGCAGCAAGGTCCTGACCGGCGACATCGTGGAGCACACCTATAAAAAGACCGACGACACCACCTTCCGCGTCAAGGTGACACCCTACTCCAGGAGTGGCTCTCATATCGATGAAACGCTCTGGATCTTCTCGGATGAAGGGGCATCCCTTACCCCTCCCCAGACAAAATAAGTGATTAAACGTTAAAAAAATCGGAAACGACTGTGGTCGTTTCCGATTTTTGTTTTTACAGAAAAGTTGTGCCGGGTGCCCAGAGCCAAGCGGAGGGCATTTTAAATGGTCAGGCCCACAGATTTTCCGGGTACTGGCCCTCTGCCGTTTTGCGGGCGATGGCTTCCACCACCAGCGGCTTATCCTCACGGTAGGTAACGCCGTACCATTTATCCGTGCTGCGCAGCACCTGAATTTTTGCCTTGCCCTCTTCGATCAGTTCCGTGACCACCAGCGGCAGGAAATACTCACACTTGAGCGGGTTTTTAGGCAGATTTTCGGTCAGCCAGCCCGCAAAGCGCTGCTCGGCTTCGTCCAGAAAGCTTTTGCCAAAGCCCCACAGGTTCATGCTCACCGGGGTATCGCCAGGCAGGTCGGTCCAGCTTGCGCCGCCGTCCTCGGTGAAGTGTACGCCGTTTTCGTACGTTTCAATGCGGGTGCGTTCGGTCACACTGTGCAGAGTGCCGTCGGGTTCGGTCACGCATACGCCGCGGGCCACGCTGCCATTCTCGGAGACAGTGTTCCGGAGCAGATAGCTTACCATGCAGTAGTCGTAATAGCTGCCGTCCTCGTGGGTGGACAGGTAATCATACATCACCCGGAAGGCCTCCGGGCCGTAATAATCATCGGCATTGATGACTGCAAACGGGCCGTCGATGAGGTCCTTTGCCGCCAGAACGGCGTGGCAGGTGCCCCAGGGCTTGACACGGCCCTCCGGCACGGCAAAGCCTGCGGGCAGCTCATCCAGCTGCTGGAAGGCGTATTTCACGTTCATGGCCTTGGATACACGCTCGCCGATGGCTGCCTTGAAAGCATCCTCGATCTCATGCTTGATAACAAAGATCACCGTCTCAAAGCCTGCGCGGCGGGCATCGTAAAGGGAATAATCCACGATCACCTGACCGTTCGGCCCCACCGGGTCGATTTGCTTCATGCCGCCGTAGCGGCTGCCCATGCCAGCCGCCATGACCACCAGTACCGGTTTGTTCATATAAGGTTCCTCCCGTATCTGAGCCGCAGCCGCGGCAGAATATTTATTGTCTCATTATACTCCATTTTGGACAGAAAAACAATTTGAAATGGCTCCGCCTCGCTCTGCCATTTTTCAATCGTCCCTTCGTTCCGCAAGTTAAAATTTCCAAAATATGCAATTTATTCTTGTAAAAGTATTGTTTTTGCCATGTGAATATTGTATAATGGCGGCATCAATGCAGGTTTTACCTGTCAAAAAGCGTCCTTTAGTGAAAGCAAAGCTTTCCAATACGATCAAGAAAGAGGTATTTTATCATGAATGAAGCCGTTACCAAGCGCTTTCTGCTGTATTTCCGCCTGATGCTGCTGGTGTGGATCCTGATCGCCAATGCCATCATCCATGTGACCGGTCTGGAGTACAGCTGGCTGATCTTTCTGAGCAATATCATGATGTTCACGCTGGAAGGCGATGTGAAGGATCGCTTCGTCACCGTCGAGCTGGGTGGTCTTGTGGGTCTGATCCTCACTGTGATTGCTCTGCTTTCCATCACGGCCCTGACCCCGGTGCTGGGCGGCTTCTTCGGCTTCCTCATCCCGCTGGCCGTGGTTCTGTTCATCCTCATCATCCTGCACCCCTACGCACCCAAGGTGCTGAACAACGTGGGCTTTGCCTACCTGACTGTGGCCTGCATCGACACCACCGCTCTGGCCACCCACCTGCCCCAGTTCTTCATCACCTTCATCGTGGGTTCCGTTCTCTTCAACGGCGTGTGCGTGCTGCTGATGAAGCCCGCCAAGGCTCTGGCCGTCAAGAGCGTCCAGAAGGAAAATGCCTGATTTCCTTTTTATAAAGCATCCAACGCCAAAGGCCGCTGTTTCCATTTGAGCAGCGGCCTTTGGCGTTTCGCTGCAGCAAAAAAGCGCCGCTCTCCCCTGCCGGGAAAGCGGCGCTTTGTGTTTTGCAGTGTCTGCTTACAGGCTGCGGTTGCGGATCTCGGCAGTCACCTTTGCGATGAATGCATCCAGCTCCATCGTGGTGGTCTCGCCCTTGCGGTCACGCACCGAGATGTTGCCTGCCTCGGCTTCCTTGGCACCCAGAACCAGCATATAAGGCACACGGTCCACCTGCTGTGCCTCGCGGATCTTGTAGCCGATCTTCTGGTTGTCGTCGTCCAGCACAACACGGACACCGGCTTCCACCAGCTTTTCGGTCACGCCCTCGGCGTAGTCCAGCGTCTTTTCGGAGACGGGCAGCACCTTGACCTGCGTGGGAGCCAGCCAGGTGGGGAACTTGCCCTTGGTCTCTTCGATCAGGTAAGCCATGAAGCGGTCCAGAGAGCCCAGGATGGCGCGGTGCAGCACCACGGGGGTCTTTTCGGTGCCGTCCTTGTCCACGTAGGTCAGGTGGAACTTTGCGGGCAGGCAGAAGTCCAGCTGGCAGGTGGACAGAGTGTACTCGGCACCCACGGCGGGCTTGACGTTCACGTCCAGCTTGGGGCCGTAGAAGGCAGCCTCGCCGATCTCCTCGGTGAAGTGGATGCCCAGCTCGGTCAGCACTTCGCGCAGGGCCTGCTCTGCATGGTTCCACATGGCATCATCGTCGTGGTACTTCTTCTTATCGGCAGGATCACGCAGGCTCAGCACGCAGCGGTAATCGGTAATGTTGAAGTCCTTGTACACCTCAAAGATCAGGTCGCACACGTTTGCGACCTCGCTCTTGATCTGCTCCGGGGTGCAGAACAGGTGAGCATCGTTCTGGCAGAAGTGACGGCCACGCTCGATGCCCTTCAGGGTGCCGGAGGACTCGTAACGGAAATCGTGGGCGATCTCACCGATGCGCATGGGCAGGTCACGGTAAGAATGGGGACGATTTGCGTAGATCATCATGTGGTGGGGGCAGTTCATCGGGCGCAGAACATAGCTCTCGCCCTCCATCTCCATGGCGGGGAACATGTTCTCGCGGTAGTGATCCCAGTGACCGGAGGTCTTATACAGGTTCACAGTGCCAATGCAGGGAGTCATAACGTGCAGGTAGCCGCGTGCACGCTCCTTCTCCTTGATATAGTTCTCCAGCTCCTGCCAGACGGTGTAGCCTGCGGGCAGGAACATGGGCAGGCCGCGGCCAACCAGATCGTCGGTCATGAACAGGCCCATTTCCTTGCCGATCTTGCGGTGATCGCGCTCACGGGCCTCCTGCTGCTCCTTCTCCCATGCATCCAGCTCTTCCTGATTGCGGAAGGCCACGCCATTGATGCGGGTGAGCATCTTGTTTTCCTTGTCGTTCTTCCAGTATGCGCCGGACTGCTGGGTGATCTTGAAGGCCTTCAGCGCCTTGGTGTAGGTCAGGTGGGGTCCGATGCACATATCCACGTACTCGCCCTGCTGGAAGAAGCTGAACTCGGTCTCATCGGCCAGATCCGCCATGTGCTCGATCTTGTAGTTCTCCTTGCGCTCTTCCATCAGCTTCACGGCCTCGGCGCGGGGCAGGATGAAAGGCTTGATGGGCAGGTTCTCCTTGACGATCTTGCGCATCTCTTTTTCGATGTTTGCCAGATCCTCGTCGCTGAGCTTCTGGTCGCCCAGATCGACGTCGTAGTAGAAGCCGTTCTCGGTAGCGGGGCCGAAGGCGAAATCAGCCTGCGGATACAGGCGCTTGATGGCCTGCGCCATGATGTGGGCTGCGGTGTGGCGGATAACGTGCAGTTCCTGGTCCTGCGGGCACTCGTCCACATGGCCGTCCTTATAGATGATCTTCATAATGTTTGCTCCTTTGACAGATAAAGTAAAACAAAAAAGCGCTTCATCCCGCACACTTACTTACGGGATGAAGCGCCTGAAAAAATCAGAAACGTTCCACGGTTCCACCCGAATTGCACGCCTCTGCGTGCCACTCGCTGTGCTGTAACGGGCGCACCCGGCAGAGGTTCTCCTCTGCGCTCTGCGGTGGTAGAGCTCCGGCACATGACAGGCTGCTTGCAGCGCCCTTGCGGGGCAGCCATCTCTGGGTCATGGAGAAACGGGAACTCAGTTTGTCCGCATCATCGCTTTTACAGGATGAAACTACGCTGATTGTAGCACGTCCCGCCGAAAAAATCAAGAGACGCAGCCATGAAATTTTTTCTTCATTTTTCTTCCTTCGGCTGCAGGAATTCCGAAAAAAGCTTGCTGGTGCGGAACCCCTGACTGGAATACAGGCTGTGATAGCCGGAGAACATATAGCTCAGGCCGCAGGCCAGCGCCATCAGCTCAAACCCGGCCCCGCTGAACAGCTCAGCCGCCAGTACAATGGAAGCCACCAGCGTATTGGTCGCCCCGCAGAACACGCACACCAGACCCACTGCAGCAGAAAAGCCCGCCGGGAGCCCCAGCAGCGGCCCCACCACGCAGCCAAACGTTGCGCCGATGTAAAAGCTCGGCACCACTTCGCCGCCCTTGAAGCCCACGCTCAGGGTCAGCACCGTAAGCACCATTTTGCACACAAAGTCCCACGGCAGAGCCTGCTCCAGCTCAACGGCATCCATAATGACATCCATGCCGGCACCGTTATAGCGGCCCACCCCCATCAGGTAGGACAGTGCCACCACAGCCGCACCGCCTGCAGCAGCCCGCACCCACGGATTCGGCAGCAGTTTGGGGATCTCATGCTCAAAAAAGTGCAGCATCTGGCAGAAAATCACCGCCACCACCGCACAGCACATGGCCAGCACGGCGGTGCGCACCACCGTCCGGGCATCCAGCGGCGGCGCTTCCATCACAAACCGTGTGGGCGCAATGCCGGCCTTCAGCGAGATGCTGTATGCAATAAGCGCCGCCAGAAAGCCCGGCACGAAGGCCACGGTCAGCATCAGGCCCACATCCACCACCATCATCGCAAACAGGGTCGCGGTCAGCGGCGTACCGAACAGCGCCGAAAAAAATGCCGCCATGCCGCACACGGTAGCCGTGCGGCAGTCATGATTGTTGAAGTGCAGCACCCGGCCGATATTCCAGCCGATGCTGCCGCCCATCTGCAGCGCTGCGCCCTCGCGGCCGGCCGAGCCGCCGCACAGATGGGTGAGCACAGTGCCCAGAAAGATGGCCGGGACCAGCCACGGCGTCACCGAGCTGCCGTCCTGCACGGCCCGCAGCACATCGTTGGTGCCCTTGCCGACACAGCCCGTCGCCTTATACAGAGCCGTGATGGCGATGCCCGCCGCAGGCAGAAGCCATAGCAGCCAGACATGCTCCGTGCGCTGCTCGGTCACCCATTCCACTGCCAGATGGAACAGCGTTCCGATGCCGCCGCACAGCACGCCGGTGCACACAGCCAGAAGCGTCCACCGGAACAGTGCCAGCAGCGAGACCCGGATCGCTTCCTTATAATGCAGGAACCATTCCTTCATTGTTGTATCCCTCTCTATCTTGCAGTCTGATTTTGATGCGGGCAAAAACATAACACGTTTTTCTGTGAAAGTCAACCAAAGAATGGCAAAGGATATTATACAACTTTTACATACCCGGTAAAACAAATGCCAAAGGCCCCGCTTCTTTGTGCGCAGAAGCAGGGCCTTTGATCTGGTTGCTATTAGAGATTTTGGAGCTTTACTCCACATCCTGCAGGGCGGCAAAGTCCTCTTCGCCGGTGCGGATCTTAACCACGCGGGTCACGTTGTACACAAAGATCTTGCCGTCGCCGATATGGCCGGTGTACAGTGCCTTCTTGGCGGCCTCCACCACAGCGTCCACGCTGATCTTGGAGACGATCACCTCCACCTTGATCTTGGGCAGCAGGGTGGTATCCACAGGCACGCCGCGGTACTTTTCGGAAGTGCCCTTCTGGATGCCGCAGCCCATCACCTGCGTGACGGTCATGCCGGTAACGCCCAGATCGTTGAGGGCAGTCTTGAGCTGATCGAACTTGGAAAGCTTTGCAATGATGGACACCTTGTGCATACCGGTGTCGTACACGCCATCGTGGATCACGGGCGAAGGCTCGCGCACCACAGGAACGGCAGCGCTGATCTGCTTGTCGGTGGCCTTGGTCACATCGTCCTCGCCGAGGTCGGTGTTCTCGTTGGGCACCATGGCAGCAGAGTTTGCATCGGAGATGGAGAAACCAGCGTAAGCGGATGCCAGACCATGCTCGTGGATATCCAGACCGTCGATCTCCACCTCTGCGGGAACGCGCAGGCCGATGAACTTATCGATGAGCTTGAAGATAATGAACATCACAACGACAACGTAGATGTCAACGGTCACGAGGCCCAGCAGCTGGGTGCCCAGCTGTGCCAGACCGCCGCCGTAGAAGAGACCTGCGTGCTCAGTGTTGGCACCGGTGGAGAACAGGCCCACCGCAATGGTGCCCCACACGCCGTTTGCAAAGTGGACAGAAACTGCACCAACAGGGTCATCCACCTTGGCGATGTTATCGAAAAACTCAACGCTCAGAACAACGAGGAAGCCGGCCACAAAGCCGATGAAGAATGCGCCGAAGGGAGAAACGGTATCGCAGCCTGCAGTGATCGCCACCAGACCGGCCAGAGAACCGTTCATGGTCATGGAAACATCGGGCTTGCCGTAGCGCAGCCAGGTAAAAATCATGGTCACACAGGTGGCAACGGCTGCAGCAAGGTTGGTATTGAAGCAGACCAGACCGGTCATGGTCATGGCCTCGTCGGTGGCAAGGCTCAGAGAAGAACCGCCGTTGAAGCCGAACCAGCAGAACCACAGGATGAACACGCCCAGAGCACCGGCGGTCAGGTTGTGGCCGGGAATGGCGTGAGGCTTGCCGTTCTTGTCGTACTTGCCGATGCGGGGACCCAGCATCCATGCGCCCAGCAGAGCGATGACACCGCCCACATTGTGGACTGCTGCAGAGCCTGCAAAGTCATGGAAGCCCATGCTCTGCAGCCAGCCGCCGCCCCACATCCAGTGGCCGCAGATGGGGTAGACCACCAGCGAGATCGCAGCAGAATAAACGCAGTAAGCCTTGAAGTTGGTGCGCTCGGCCATGGAGCCGGAAACGATGGTGGCGGCCGTTGCGCAGAACACGGTCTGGAACACGATGTAGACCCACAGCGGGATATCCAGACCCAGATGGCTGTAATCGCCCTGAATGAACGGGTCGAAGCCGCCGATCAGTGCGCCGGTGCCGCCGAACATCAGGCCAAAGCCGATGATCCAGTAGCACGGGGTGCCGATGCAGAAGTCCATCATATTCTTCATCAGAATATTACCGGTGTTCTTGGCACGGGTGAAACCGGCTTCGCACAAGGCGAAGCCCGCCTGCATAAAGTAGACGAGGAACGCTCCCACGAGCGTCCAACAGGTGTTGACGGAGCTGAACATAACTTTCCATACCTCCCACGAATGTGATGCCGCAAGGCCACCAGAACCTTTTGGCGTGTGCGGTGTTCCCCGTGCCGATCGCACGCAGGAACGCTTCATTTGCACTCAGGAGACCCTCTATCTTCCCCCGAGCGGCAATATCCCCGAAAACACAAAAGGCGCTGGCGGAATCAATTCCGTCAGCGCCTTTGCTTTCGATGGCAAGAGTATAGTCCCTTTGTGCAAAAGTGTCAAGGGCTCATGTCAAGGTTTTACGTTTTTCACAACGCAAAGAAAGTTATCACGGCAAAAGTTTGGCAAAACTCTGTTTTCAGCTGCGCACTAGTCATTCTTTTCCGCTTCTGTGTCGTTTTCTGCTTTTTTGCGGCCGGAGCGGTGTCCGCCCTGCATTTCCCAGTGCAGCATCAGGCTCATCATGGCGCGCAGCGCAAAGGTGGCAGCCAGCGGCACCACCGACTCCAGATTCTGCAAAAGGAAGGTCTTTGCGATCTCCGCCGACATCAGAAATTCCAGCGCCGTGGTCAGGCCGCTGCTCATCTCGTGGTGGAAATCATGGTGGTCATGGAAGAAGGTCGCCCGCACATAGTGGTAGGTGGCCTTGATAAGACTGGTGACGATGATAAACAGACCGATCACTTCGGCAAGGCCCGCGATCATAGGCACTGCGGTCTCCAGAAAGCCTTCCAGTCCATGGGTAATGCCTGCGTTCAGATGATAAAGCCAGCCCATAGCAGCATCCTCTTACAGCAGGGTCTTGACGTATGCTGCCAGCTCCTCGTCCTTGCAGGAGGCGAAGAACAGCTCGCTGAACTTTGCACCGGCCACAGCGCCCTTCAGCAGGTCCTGATCGATGCTCTTCAGGCACTCGATCAGCGGCTTGAAGGTAGCGGCACGCACGCCGTCCAGGATCTTCTTGTTGCGCTGCTCAGGCTCCACGCGCTCCTTGGGGTAGCCCTGACCGTGGCCGAAGCCGAACAGTTTCTCGAAGCAGTACTCAAGGTTCAGCTCACCGCCCCAGCCGAAGCCCTTGGCAAACGGCATGGCAACGGCGTTGCCGTCGTTCACGTGGGCAAAGGTGTAGGCATCCACAGGGTCCTCCACATGGCCGCAGATCACGCCGGGGAAGCTGTTCAGGGCCAGCATGGCACCCTCGCCGGTGCCGCAGCCGGTGATGACATAATCGGCTGCGCCGCTGTTCAGCAGGATGGCAGCCAGAATGCCGCACTGCACATAGGTCAGCTGGGCAGCATCGTCGGCAGCGTACATGCCGTAGTTGACCACCTCGTGGCCCATGGGTTCCACTACCTTTTTCAGGGCAGTTTCAATGATGCCGTTCTTGGCGGCCTGACTGTTCTCGTTGATGAGTGCAATCTTCATAGTAGTTTCTTCTCCTTTTATGATCTTCTCCTGCAGGTGCAGGTGTTATACAAAGTCCTCGCGCATGGGGGTAAAGAAGTCCAGCATCACGCCGCCTTCCAGACACACACAGCCGTGCATCACGCCGTCCTGCTTGAGCAGGGTGTCGCCGGGGCCCACCTCGCGGGTCTCGTCGCCGATGGTAAAGCGGTAGCGGCCGGAGACGATGTAGGTGACCTGCGTGTGCGGGTGGCAGTGCATGGCACCCACACCGCCGGTCTCAAAGGTATTTTCCACACACATAGCATCCTTGCTGTAGGCCAGAATGCGGCGCTTTACGCCCTTGCCGCACACCTCCGGCTCGATCTCGGCATGGGGCACCCATACTGCGTCTTTATGCTGTTTTTCCATTATAACACAACATCCTTTCCCATACAAACACAAAAAGCGGCAGCCAGCAGGCAAAGCCTGCCCGGCTGCCGCCGTGCTCAGTCCTTTGGGATATCCCCAACCATTACTGGGGCTGCTTGCCGATGTAAGCCAGAATGCCGCCATCGACGTACAGGATCAGGCCATTGACAAAGTCAGAAGCCTCAGATGCCAGGAAGACAGCAGGTCCGCCCAGATCCTCTGCCTCGCCCCAGCGGCCTGCGGGGGTCTTGGCAACGATGAACTGGTCGAAGGGATGACGGCTGCCGTCGGGCTGGATCTCGCGCAGAGGTGCGGTCTGCGGGGTAGCGATGTAGCCGGGTCCAATGCCGTTGCACTGGATGTTGTATGCGCCGTACTCAGAAGCGATGTTCTTGGTGAGCATCTTCAGGCCGCCCTTGGCTGCAGCGTAGGCGGAGACGGTCTCACGGCCCAGCTCGCTCATCATGGAGCAGATGTTGATGATCTTGCCGCCGCCCTGTGCGATCATGTCGGGGATGATGGCCTTTGCCACGATGAAGGGAGCGTTCAGGTCAACATCGATGACCTGACGGAACTGAGCAGCGCTCATCTCGGTCATGGGGATGCGCTTGATGATACCGGCGTTGTTGACCAGAATGTTGATGTGGCCAACTTCCTCGGTGATCTTTGCCACCATGGCGTTGACGGCATCCTCATCGGTCACGTCGCAGACGTAGCCGTGAGCCTTGATGCCTGCTTCTGTGTAAGCAGCGATGCCCTTATCCACCAGCTCCTGCTTGATGTCGTTGAACACGATGGTTGCACCGTTGGCTGCCATTGCCTTTGCAATCGCCATGCCGATGCCATAAGATGCGCCGGTGATCAGCGCGACCTTGCCGGTCAGATCAAAAGATTTGGGAGTGCACTGTGCCATAATAGAGTCCTCCAATCAAATTGTTCCTTTGCGGGGAAGCCCCGTTTTTGCTCTGCAGGACGCTCAAAAAGCCGAACTCTCGATTTCAGCATCCTTCTTGTATACAGGGTAACATTCTTTTTGGGCTCTGTCAAGGCATTTTCTTCTGCATTTTTGCTGTATTTTTAATTTTCCGGGAAATTTTTTCGTGAAAAGTCGTGCAAAGCTGCAAAAAACCGGTTTTTTCTTGTATACACGGTTTCAGCCATTAGCGGTGCGCACAATTTCGGCAGAAAAATTTGGGCTTGTTGACAAGAGCCATATTGAGCCATCCAGAATATCATCCCAGCTTCTTTTTCTGCTGCCGTGCCACAATGGGCATCAGCAGGGAGGCAGGCAGCAGCTTCTGCGCCGTGGTGCATGCCCGCATAAAGGCCGAGGGCACGATGATGGTCCTGCGGTGCATCATGCCGTGCATGGCTTCCTGTACGCAGAACTCCGGCGTGATGCCCTTGAGGGCAAACACCACCCCCGCCCGGTCGTTGAACTCGGTATCCACCGGCCCCGGGCAGAGCGCACACACGTAGACCGGGCTGTGCAGCTCCTGCAGCTCCCGGGCAACGCCCCGGGTCAGGCTGACCACATAGGCCTTGCTGGCATAGTAGCCCGCCATATAGGGCCCGCCGGGCAGCAGCCCCGCCGAGGATGCCACGTTCAGGATGGTGCCGCCGCCTGCCGCGTGCATCCTGCGCACCGCAAAGCGGAACAGCCGCGCCATGGCTTCCACATTCACCCGGATCATTTCCTCTTCCCGGGCGTCGTCGGTCTCCAGATAGCTGCCGCACACGCCAAAGCCCGCGTTGTTGATAAAGATATCAATGGTCTCCCCCTCCAGCTCCTTGAAAAGGCGCTGGCAGTCCTCTTCCTTTGCAAGATCGGCAGGCAGGATGCGGCAGGGCGTGCCCAGTTTTGCGGCCAGCGCTTCCAGCCGGTCGGTGCGGCGGGCGGTCAGGATGAGCCGGCAGCCCAGCTTTGCATAGCGGCGTGCAAACTCCTGCCCGATGCCGGAGCTTGCGCCAGTGATCCAGATGGTCTTTTGCATGGTGATTTTCCTTTTTTCTCTCGCCCCCAGAGCGGGGGCTTTCTGTACTTATTGCCCCTATTTTAACACAGTTTGACCGCATTTTCTATGCAGTTTTCGTAAACTATAAAAAGAGTGTCCGGAACACCTGCGGCATCCCGGACACTCTCATAGATCTTATTTCAGCAGGTTGTCATTCTCGAAGTAATCGATCCGCATGGACTTGCGCACCTCGGCCAGCGTAGCAGCGGCAGTCTTTTCGGCATAAGCGCTGCCCTCTTTCAGGATCTCCACCACCTCGGGCAGGCGCTGTTCCCACTCCTTGCGGCGGGTGCGGATGGGCCCCAGTTCGGCCTGCATGACGCTGTTCAGGAACTTTTTCACCTTCACGTCGCCCAGACCGCCGCGCTGGTAGTGCGCCTTTACCTCGTCGAGATTCTGGTATTCCGGCCAGAACTCGGCAAAGTGCTCCGGGCGGCAGAAGGCATCCAGATAAATGAACACCGGGTTGCCCTCCACCTTGCCGGGGTCCTGCACCCGCAGGTGGTTGGGGTCGGTGTACATGGACATGACCTTCTTTTTGATGTCCTCCGGTTCCTCGGACAGGTAGATGCAGTTGCCAAGGCTCTTGCTCATCTTGGCCTTGCCGTCGGTGCCGGGCAGGCGCAGGCAGGCGGCGTTCTGGGGCAGCACGATCTCCGGCTCGGTCAGGGTATCGCCGTAAACAGCGTTGAATTTGCGCACGATCTCGCAGCACTGCTCGATCATGGGCTTCTGGTCCTCACCGGCAGGCACGGTGGTGGCGTGGAAGGCGGTGATGTCCGCAGCCTGACTGATGGGGTAGCAGAAGAAGCCCACCGGGATGCTGGTCTCAAAGTTGCGCATATGGATCTCGCTCTTGACGGTGGGGTTGCGCTGCAGGCGGCTCACGGTGACGAGGTTCATATAGTAGAAGCTCAGCTCAGTCAATTCCGGCACCATGGACTGGATGAAAATATGGGTCTTGGCGGGGTCGATGCCGCAGGCCAGATAATCCAGCGCCACCTGCAGGATGTTCTGGCGCACCTTTTCCGGGTTGTCGGCGTTATCGGTCAGGGCCTGTGCATCGGCGATCATAACGTAGATCTCATCGTACTCGCCGGAGTTCTGCAGGCGCACCCGCTCCTTCAGGGAACCGACATAGTGGCCCACATGCAGGCGGCCGGTGGGACGGTCGCCGGTCAGAATGATTTTTTTCATGATGTTCTCCTTTATTTTGCCGGAAGGCGGCTCGCCCTCTCCGTCTTTGCTCCGCAAATCCACCTCTCCCAAAGGGAGAGGCCTTGGCATAACGGTATACTTCGTGTAGACTGCCAAAGGCTCCCACTTTGGGGGAGCTGGCGCGAATGCGCCTGAGAGGGCGAGGATGCTGCCCTTAAAAGCATCCGCCCACCAACAAATTTTCAATTCTAAAACATGCTTTAAGTATATCCCGCCTCGCATTTTCTGTCAACAAAAGCGGCCGGAGAAAAAGAAAAAAGCGATGGAAAACTTCCATCGCTTTGCTGGCGCCTCTTGCCTGACTCGAACAGGCGACACCCTGATTAACAGTCAGGTGCTCTAACCGACTGAGCTAAAGAGGCATCTATATAAAACGGCACATGACCGTTTTACTACTATAAAATGGTGACCCGTACCGGAATCGAACCGATGTTAAAGGCGTGAGAGGCCTCTGTCTTAACCGCTTGACCAACGGGCCATACGTCCATTTTGCATCGGGTGTTCGCTCCCGACTTGGCTATTTTAGCATAGCACGCCTGCTTTGTCAACACAAAAATTCAATTTTTTCAAAAAATCTTCCACACTCGGGCCGCGCCGGTGTGGAACAGGCCCAGCGCCAGCCCCAGATATACGCCGATCACCGTATCGTTCTGGTCAAATTCCATCTGCTGGCGCTGCGGCAGGCCGGCCAGTGTACCCTTGTATACGCACCGCAGCTCTTCCAGCCGGGTGTAGTCGTTCGGGTGCATCAGGGTGCTGTGCTTGGGCAGCTCCATGGCACCGCTCTTTTCCAGCACCTCGCTGACGAACTGGGAGCAGAAATAGTGCCGGCGGCGCTTCCAGCGGATATGCATCCCGCAGAGCGCAAGACCGATAACGTTGAACTGGTAAAGGCTGCCGTGGGCCATCATGTGCTCGGCACGGCGGCGGGCACGGGTGTAGGCTTCATCGCTCACATTCAGCGCATACAGTGCGCAGGGCACGTTCTCCCGCAGACGGAACACACCCCGGTTCAGGTATTCCCTGCTGGGCCCTGCCGGGAACATGGTATAGCCGTTTTTGCGGGTAGAGCTGTACAGGCAGCTCAGGTCTTCGTCAAAAGCCAGCGAAGCGTGGGTATAATTTGCACCGGTAACAGCGTAAACAAGGTTTGAAAGCAGGGTACCCGACCGGGTGAGCAGGATGTAGATGGTCTTCATGATCTTTTTCCTTTTTATATGTAGCACACCGAAAAAGCGGGGCTGTCCTTTTGTCAGATACAGTATACCACAGGCAAAGCTTCTTTGTCATAAAAATCGTCAAAATCTCGTAAATTTTGCACAAATCGGGCTGTGGATCCTGTTCCGCTCTTCCCTGCCGCGCCGTTTTGCGGGAAGGGCCGTTTTTGTGCTCGGTTTTTCATGCATCCCAGCTTGTTAAAATTTTACCAAAAAATTGTTTTCCCGCCGTTCCACCTTATTTTTTCAGGTTTCGCCCCCTGCTTTTGTTTCCTGAAATTGTTTCAGGCAGTTAAATTTCTTAATGAAATTTGTTTCTTTTCTGCAAATAGCACGATTCGTTTATTGATTTCGGGATACTTTTATGTATAATGGTATACAGGAGAATTTGCATTTACAAACTGCAAGCCTTCTGCGCAGCGCCCGGCCCGCCGGGAGACGCTGTGCCCTATACAGGACGTATGGATCAAACGAAAGTAGAGGTATAGCGAATATGGCAAAGTTGGATCTTACCAAGTATGGCATTACCGGCACGACTGAGATCGTGTACAACCCCTCCTACGAGCAGCTGTTCGAGGAAGAGACCAAGCCCGGTCTGGAAGGCTACGAAAAGGGCCAGGTCAGCGAGCTGGGTGCTGTGAACGTTATGACCGGCATCTACACCGGCCGTTCTCCCAAGGACAAGTTCATCGTTATGGACGAGAACTCCAAGGACACCGTGTGGTGGACTTCCGACGAGTACAAGAACGACAACCACCCCGCTTCTCAGGAAGCATGGGCTGCTGTGAAGGCTATTGCTCAGAAGGAGCTGTCCAACAAGCGCCTGTACGTGGTGGATGCATTCTGCGGTGCCAACAAGGATACCCGCATGGCCATCCGCTTTGTCATGGAAGTTGCATGGCAGGCACACTTCGTCACCAACATGTTCATCAAGCCCACCGCTGAGGAGCTGGAGAACTTTGAGCCCGATTTCGTTGTCTACAACGCATCTAAGGCCAAGGTTGAGAACTACAAGGAGCTGGGCCTGAACTCTGAGACTGCTGTTGTGTTCAACATCACCAGCAAGGAGCAGGTCATCGTGAACACCTGGTACGGCGGCGAGATGAAGAAGGGCATGTTCTCCATGATGAACTACTTCCTGCCGCTGAAGGGCATGGCTTCCATGCACTGCTCTGCCAACACCGACCTGAACGGTAAGAACACCGCCATCTTCTTCGGTCTGTCCGGCACCGGCAAGACCACCCTGTCCACCGATCCCAAGCGTCTGCTGATCGGCGATGACGAGCACGGCTGGGACGACAACGGCGTGTTCAACTTCGAGGGCGGCTGCTACGCAAAGGTCATCAACCTGGATAAGGACTCCGAGCCCGATATCTACAACGCCATCAAGCGCAACGCTCTGCTGGAGAACGTCACTCTGGATGCTGAGGGCCACATCGATTTCGCTGATAAGAGCGTTACCGAGAACACCCGTGTGTCCTACCCCATCAACCACATCAAGAACATCGTCCGCCCCATTTCTTCTGCACCCGCTGCAAAGAATGTCATCTTCCTGTCTGCTGACGCATTCGGCGTTCTGCCCCCGGTCTCCATCCTGAGCCCCGAGCAGACCCAGTACTACTTCCTGTCCGGCTTCACTGCAAAGCTGGCAGGCACCGAGCGCGGCATCACCGAGCCCACCCCCACCTTCTCCGCATGCTTCGGCCAGGCCTTCCTGGAGCTGCACCCCACCAAGTATGCTGAGGAGCTGGTCAAGAAGATGCAGAAGAGCGGCGCTAAGGCTTATCTGGTCAACACCGGCTGGAACGGCACCGGCAAGCGCATCTCCATCAAGGATACCCGCGGCATCATCGACGCCATCCTGAACGGCGACATCAACAATGTGCCCACCAAGAAGATCCCCTACTTCGACTTCGAGGTTCCCACCGTGCTGAACGGCGTGGACACCGGCATTCTGGATCCTCGCGACACCTATGCTGACGCTTCCCAGTGGGAAGAGAAGGCCAAGGATCTGGCAAGCCGCTTCATCAAGAACTTCAAGAAGTACGAGGGCAACGAGCACGGCAAGGCTCTGGTCTCTGCCGGCCCCCAGCTGTAAGCTGATCTCCGCCTGATACTGAAGCGATAAAAAAGGACGTGTTCCCGCAAGGGAGCACGTCCTTTTTGTTCTGCAGACTGGCAGGTAAACGCTCCGTCGGTTGTGTTTTCCACATTTCTGTGTTATCCTGTGGAAAAGGATGTGAGCAGAATGGATGCAAAAGAATTTGGTGCATTCCTTGCACAAGTGCGCCGGGAGCGGAACATGACGCAGGCCGAACTGGCTCAGCAGCTTCACGTTACGGATAAAGCTGTCAGCCGCTGGGAACGCGGCATCGGGCTGCCAGACATCAACACGCTGGAGCCGCTGGCCGATGTGCTGGGCCTGACCCTCGCTGACCTGATGCACTGTCATGACTCCCGTCAAAAAGATGACACTCCTCCCGTTCCTCTGGAAGATTTTTTCACCATGCTGCGCCGCCAGCACACTGTAGACTGGCATTCTGTGCGTACTGCTCTTCTTGCATTAAGCATTGCACTTGCCCTGTGGGGAATTTTTGCCTGTCCAGGCAGATTAGCTGTGCACTGGCGGACTCTCAGCGATGGTTCGCTTCAGGCCGACGGCTGGATGTCCTCCCTGGTCATTTTTCCATTGTTTGCCGGATTTGAATTTCTATCTCTTGAGCTCTGGAACAATTTTGAGCAAACCGGTTACTACCGGCGCTGGGGTGAGGTGAATCTTTTTATCATTCACGCCATGTCTTTCGGCACGCCGCTTACCCGTCTGATGCGGCTCGTGCTGGATCTTCTGTTCTTTTTCTGTTTTGGATTTCTGCTTCCATGCTGCGAAGCATGGATGATCCTTTTGAATTAAATGCCGCTTTCCTCTGCGACCTCATCCGTGAAAAAGCAAAAGAGCAAAGCCCGCCGGCTTTGCTCTTTTGCATAAGGATCAATCATTTTTCCGCTGCTATGCCCAGAGCACAGCGGAGGGCATTTTAAATCGTTTTTACTTGGCAGCGTCGAACTCTGCCTCGATCTCTGCCGAGGGTGCCGGGGTGACAAGGCTCACCACAACACAGACCACCAGAGAGATCAGGAAGGCAGGCAGCAGCTCGTAGATGCCAAACACGCCGCCCAGCGGGCTGATGATGTACTTCCATACAAAGACCATCAGGCCGCCGGAGAGCATACCGGCCAGTGCGCCCTGCCAGTTGCAGCGCTTCCAGAACAGGGAGCACAGCACCACTGCGCCAAAGGAGCCGCCAAAACCGGCCCATGCAAAGCTGACGATGCCGAACACGCTGGAGTTGGGGTCGCGGGCTAGCACCACGCCCACCACACTGATGCAGATGATGGTCAGGCGGGCAGCGAACAGGCTCTGCTTCTCGGTCAGCTTCATGTGGCCGAACTCCTGCAGGATGTTCTGGGATACGCTGGAGGCCGCTGCCAGCATCTGGCTGTCGGCGGTGGACATGGTAGCGGCAAGGATGCCGGCAAGGATCAGACCTGCCAGAATGGCTGCCAGCACGCCGTGCTGAGCGATCAGGCTGGCCACGCGCACGATCAGGGTCTCGCTGGAAGAGCCGCTCAGGAACTCCAGCGCGCCCGCCTTGGTCATGCCCAGACCCACCATGCCGATGACGATGGAAGCGGTCATGGCAATGACCACCCACACGCTTGCAATGCGGCGGCTGAGCACCAGCTTCTTTTCGTCCTCAATGGCCATGAAGCGCAGCAGGATGTGGGGCATGCCGAAGTAGCCCAGACCCCATGCCAGCGTGGACGCGATGTCCAGCAGACTGTAGGAGGTAGCGGTGTTGTCTGCCGCATTGTGGCTTGCAGCCATGGTCAGGTAGCCGGGCAGGCTGCGGGCGTTGTCCAGAACCACGTCCCAGCCGCCTGCCACGCTGACACCATACACCAGCACTGCGATCAGCGCCATGCTCATGACAACGGACTGGATCAGGTCGGTGGTAGACACCGCGCGGAAGCCGCCCATGATGGTGTAGCCCACAATGACCACAGCGGACAGGATCATAGCCGCCATGTAATCCACGCCAAACAGGCTGTTGAACAGCTTGCCGCAGGCGGCAAAGCCGGAAGCGGTGTACGGGATGAAGAACACGATGATAATGACCGCGCCCAGCGCGTTGAGCAGGTTGCGCTGGTCATGGAACCGCAGGGAAAGGAACTGCGGCACCGTGATGGCATCCAGATTGGCCGAGTAGCGGCGCAGGCGGCGGGCCACGATGAGCCAGTTGAGCCATGTGCCCACAGCAAGGCCGATGGCCGTCCAGCCCGGCGACGCGATGCCGGTGAGATATGCAAGGCCCGGCATACCCATCAGCAGCCAGCTGGACATATCGCTGGCTTCGGCGCTCATAGCCGTGACCAGCGGGCCCATCGTGCGGCCGCCGAGGTAGAAATCGCTGCTGTCCTCGTTGGATTTGCTGTAGACAAAGCCAACCAGCAGCATTCCCACCAGATAGATCACAATGGTGGCAATGATGCAGATATTGATCATTTGATTACCCCTCTCTTTCTTCCCCTCAACGGGAACATATCTTAAATATTACCACAAAAACCTGCATTCCTGCAAGCTTTTCGGGCAATTCAAGAGCACAAACTGCTGTTTTTCCGGGTTTTGAACAGAAAAAGCAGCATTTCTGGTGCAAAATCCATCAGAAACACTGCCGTCGTAAATTGATATCCGCAGCCCGGCGTAAAGCCGTATCCGTATTGAACCAAAAAAGCACCCCCTGCCATGGCCTTGTAAGGGTCAGCAGCGGGTGCTCTTTTTGGTTTATGTCTGTACAAAGAAATCCGGGAACCGTTCCAATATCTTCTGGAAATTCTCGCGGTACATGCCAAGGTGATGCTCAAACAGGGCTTCTACGTCCACGTCCAGCGGCAGGCCGTCCCGCAGATAGCCAAAGATCTGCTCGTGCTCTTTCTGCACCGAGGCAATATTTCCCCGGCAAAGGGCCGAGTCCAGATACCGCACACGGTCCATATGGGAAGTAACGTTGTGCATAGCCTCCCAGATGCGGTCGTAGCCGGAATCGTGGTACAAAAGCCTGTGGAAGTCGTTATCCAGCGAGATGAAGAAGTCATCTGCTGCATCCTGATCCAGATAAAGGTCTTCGTTCTGCCGGTTCAGCAGTTCCTGAAATTCGTTCAGCTGTTCCCTTGTCAGCTTTCCGGCCAGCCCGCGCAGCAGCGCCGGTTCCAGAATGCGGCGCATGGCAAAGCCTTCGTTCAGGTATGGAACGCTGATCTTGGACACAATGCTGCCGCGCTGCGGCAGAACATCCACAAGCCACTCGCTTTTCAGCATCATCAGCGCTTCGTGTACCGGTGTGCGGCTCATGGCCAGCTGTTCGCACAGTTCGGCCTCGCTCAGCTGACAGCCCGGCTGCAGCTGCAAGGTCATAATATTTTTGCGCAGCATACGGTAGGCGTAAGCCCGGTTATTTTCGTCCATTCTGCGCACGTCCAGCAGCAGCGGCAATGCGCTGGCCTTTTCTTCTCTCATAGCAGTTCCCTTTTTTGCTTGCCGTAATTTTACCGCAGGGCGCACCGCCCCGCAGACATCTGAAATCATTCTTATTATAAAGCATCCCGCGGCACATGTCAAAAAGAAAAAGCACCAAGCATTGCTGCTTCGTGCTTTTTTGTGGTGCGCCTCGCGCACTCCTATCCGAACGGTCTTACAAACATCCCCTTTGTGTTTTCTTTCCGGAGGAAAATCGGTTACTTCTTCCGTTTGTTCGTCTGATACATCGCCCCGATCACCTGAAGCCGGTTCACCCGGACATCTGCGCCAAGGGTGGACTCCGTTTCCGGAGTGACCAATTCATTTTCTACCGCCCAGCACACGGCTTTCAGAACCTCTTCATCCTGTACGTCAGTGTATGTCTGCTGAGAGGCCGGTTCCGGCTTGCCTGCCATGTTCCACAGCACTACAGCCAGCTCCTGCCGGGTCTCAGGAACCGCAAAGCCTTCGGGCAGGTTATTTTGAATGTAGCTGTGCGCCAGCAGAATGCCGCCGCCCACAACAGCCGTGCCAACGGCCAACGCAGCGATCACAGCACCTGCGCCGCCGTCTTCAGAACCAGCACCGGGCTGTTCCGGGTCAGGCTCCGGATTATCCAAAATCGCATCGCCGCCGATCGTTCCGCCATTGTTCGTGATCATGCAACCCCTGAAATCGCCGGCCGTAACGGATGCGCCCTCTTGATTGACCAGTGTTCCGGTGAATTGAGTGACCGGCGTGCCGGTTGCCTTGATTGTTCCCTTGTTGGTCACTTCGCTGGTCACTGTGCCGCCATTTGCATTCAGGACGCCGTCATTTTCAATGGGGATGCTGAGGGTGCCGCCGGTGCTGCTGTCGATCAGCGTCAGGGTGCCATGATTGATGATCTTGAAATCGCTTTCCTCTGCAGAGAGCGTTTTGCCCGCCAGATCCACCGTGACTGTGACCCCCTTCGGGATCTCCAAGGAGTTTTCCATTACCGGTGGTAAATAGCTTGAAACCTTGAGGGTGATGCTTTCACCGGCTTCGCTCGGGATCTTTGCCGTCGGCCAGCTGCGGCCGAGCAGATAAACATACTCGTCCCACGTCGAGCCTGTAATTGTTCCTTTATAAGGGGAGCGATGCTCGATTCTGTGGATCTTGCATCCTGTAATTTCAGCTACCGCATATCCCGAATTTTCAACCGTACCGGTAAACTCGGCGCTACCCTGACCCGTGATCTTGCCCAGGTTCAACACAGTTCCGCCGACCTGAGTGTTTTTCACCGTCAGTGCGGCCCTGCTGCCAATATAGATATCATAACGTTCGCTGCCCTTGACAGAGCCTCCGCTCATCACAGCAGATCCGTTATCCACCCATACACCAAACCCACTGTTGTCTTCGATGGTGCCGCCGCTCATGCTGAATTCAGATGTACCGCCTATTGCAGCGATCGAGACACCATCCTGATTGCAGTTTTTGATCTCGCCAGAACCGCTCATGCTGAAGCTGGCTTTTCCGCTGGAGGCAAGCACTTTAACGCCTGCGCCCTCATGTGCTGTGCAATTTTCAATCGAGCCGCCGGACATCTCAAAGGAGCCGCTGGACACATATACGCCGCCGCCCGCGTTGGTCGCATTGCAAGTGGAAATCGTTCCGTCGGTCATCTTAAAGGAGCCGCCGGACACATATACACCGCCGCCGTCGGTTGCAGTAAAGCCGCGGATCGTGCCGCCGGTCAGCGTCAGTGCATTGTTGCTGTCACTGCTGCTCATCCAGATGGCACCGCCGTTGCCAGTCACGGTCCCGCTGCCCTGAATGACACCCGTGCTGCCGCTGTCCTCGATCGTCAGCGCGCCGTTCTGGATAAAGAACGCTCTGCTGTTTTCCGCTGCCGTAAGCGTATGGCCGTTCAGATCAATGGTCAAACGGTTTCCATTGTTAACTGTAACTGCCCCGGTCATCACAATGTTTTCCGTCAGCCGGACCTTGCACTCGTTGTTTGTATAGGTCAGCTGATCCAGCGAAGAGACCTCTGAATAGTCCTCACTGCTGTTTTGCCGGTCGATCTCCTGCCCGATCACAGTTTCAGGTTGCTGCCCCCCCCCCGACGCAAAAGCAGGGGCAGGCATGATGCTGACGGCCATACTGACCGCCAGAACCATGCTGATCAAACGTTTTTTCATTTGCAAAGTCCTCCTTGAAAGTAAAATTTTTCCTGTCTGTTACAGACAAATCATTGTTTTTATTCTAACGCTTTTGAACGGTCATTGCAATAGACTGCAGCGATCCAATGCAATATATTTTCACACAAGACCGGTTTCCCTGTTTTCTATTTTTGTACAATCTTGCTCTTGTGCATCGCAGCAGAATCGATTACAATAAAGTCTGACAAAGGCAGTGTGGCCCCGGCGGGCTGCACTGCCTTTTCTTTTTTATATCGAAAACCCGAATCTTCTGGCAACCAAGATCATCGTGCCGCATAAGCTCATCCCACGGGAGAGCTGCTGCCCGCCGCCGGAGATCTGATGTGCAAAAAACGAGGCCGTTCCCTCTCTTTTCCAGAGAGGCAGAACGGCCTCGTTTTGCTTATTTTTTCCGGTACTCCCGGGGTGTCATGCCGAAGTGCGCCTTGAACGCCCGGTTAAAATAGGAGAGGTTCTCAAACCCGCACCGGGAAGCGATGGTCAGAACCGTCTCATCCGTGGCCTGCAGCGCTTCGGCGGCGGCGTTGAGCCGGTACTCGTTCAGAAAGGCCACAAAGCTCTGCCCGGTCATCTGCCGGAACCACCGCATGAAGTGGCTGGCACTGAAGGAGCAGACCCCGGCGGCATCGGAGACCCGGAGTTCCTCGGTATAATGGGCCGAGAGCCATTGCAGGAGCGTTTTCAGCCGCTGGGTGTCGGCTGTCTCGGCGGCAAGCCGCTGCCGGCCCTGTGCAAGGAGCAGGGCAAGAAACCGCAGCAATGCCCCCTTGACCTGCAGCTCGTAGCCGGGGAGCTTGGCGCGGTTGGCATCCTCCACCTCCCGCAGGCAGGCGGCGGCCTGCAGATAGCACAAATCGTTCGGGGTCAGCCGCGCAGGCAGCGACAAGCGCCCGCTTTGCAGCGGAAGCAGATATTTCTCGGCACAAAGGTCCTCTGCGCCGCCCAGAAGCTCCAGCTCAAAAATGATATTTTCGTATTCCATGCACTGCCCCTCGGCCTGCCGCAGGGCATGGAGGGTGCCGGGCGTAAAAATAAAGATGTCCCCCATGCGGGCCGGGCAGCTCTCAGCGCCCACCTGCACCAGTCCTGTGCCCCGCTTGACAAAGACCAGCTCCATGCTCTCCTGCCAGTGGAGCGCCACCTGCGGAAAGTCCCCCGGAATGGTGCAGGGATACAGATTGAAGGGAAACCGCACGGCACCATGCTGCTTGGTCTCCTGCAAAGATGCCTGATTTTGCATTGTTTCACCTCCCGATGATAGGATTGTACCACAGTCTGCGCTTTTTAGGCAAGATTTTGATTGTTTTATGTGGTATATCTGGAAGTACAGATGTCAAACCTGTTTTCCGCAAGGTGTATTTGAAAACAAAGAAAATGACGAATATTTCGCAAGCACAAACGGGATCTAAGGCTGTTTCACGCAAGATCCGGCTGTGCTTGTAGAAATAGACTAAATTTTCGACTTTTCAGATCCACCCTAACAAAGGAGGATGCATTTATGAGCTTTACCGAAACGTTACAGGGTCTCACGGGCAAGCCGCTGGCAGACTGCACGAATCAGGAGCTGTATCTCGCGCTGCTGGAACTCGTCCGGCAGAAGAGCGCCGACCGTGTGCAGCCGGTCACCGGCCGCAAGCTGTACTATATCAGCGCCGAATTTCTCATCGGCAAGCTGCTGTCCAACAACCTCATCAATCTGGGACTGTACGATGAAGCCCGCGATGCACTGGCTGCCGTCGGCAAGAGCCTTTCCGATATCGAAGAGGTGGAGCCGGAACCTTCTCTTGGCAACGGCGGTCTGGGCCGTCTGGCGGCCTGCTTCCTCGACTCTCTGGCAACGCTGAACCTGCCCGGCGACGGCGTGGGCCTGCGGTATCACTTCGGCCTGTTCCATCAGTCCTTTGAGGACGGCGTGCAGAACGAAAAGCCCGACCCGTGGCTCACCGCCCACAGCTGGGCGGAAAAGACCGACATCACCTACCCGGTGGAGCTGGCGGGCAAGGAGTACACTGCCCGGCTGTACAAGCTGGCGGTCACCGGCTACGAGGGCCGCACCAACACCCTGAACCTGTTTGACCTTGACACCATCGATGAGAGCATCGTCCATGACGGCATTGCCTTCGATAAAACTGCCATCGACAAGAACCTGACCCTCTTCCTCTACCCGGACGATTCCGATGAGGCAGGCCGCCGCCTGCGGGTGTACCAGCAGTACCTGATGGTTTCTGCCGGTGCCCAGCTCATTCTGTCCGAGTGTGCCGCCCGGGGCTGCGATTACCATGATCTGGCCGACTACGCCGCCATCCAGATCAACGACACCCACCCCAGCATGGTCATCCCGGAGCTGATCCGGCTGCTGGGCGAAAAGGGCATCGAATTTGAGGAAGCCGTAAAGATCGTCACAAAGACCTGCGCCTACACCAACCACACCATTCTGGCCGAAGCGCTGGAAAAGTGGCCCCGCGCCTATCTGGATGCCGTGGTGCCCCAGCTGATGCCCATTATCGAAAAGTTGGACGCACTGGCCCGCACCCGCACCAAGGATGAGAGCCTTGCCATCATCGACAAGGACGACCGGGTGCACATGGCCCACATGGACATCCACTTCACCCACTCCACCAACGGCGTGGCAGCGCTGCACACCGAGATTTTGAAAAATTCCGAGCTGCACGGCTTTTACGAGCTGTATCCGGAAAAGTTCAACAATAAGACCAACGGCATCACCTTCCGCCGCTGGCTGCTGGAATGCGACCCCCGCCTGACCGCCGCACTGGAACAGCACATCGGCTCCGGCTTCCGTAAGGATGCCACCGAGCTGGAAAAGCTGCTGGCTTTTGCTGACGACGAAGCTGTGCTGGAGCAGCTGACCGCTGTGAAAAAGGCCAACAAGGAAGCACTGGCTGACTGGCTGCTGCGCACCCAGAAGGTGAGCGTGAACATCGATGCTGTGTTCGATATCCAGTCCAAGCGCCTGCACGAGTATAAGCGCCAGCAGCTGAACCTGCTGTACCTCATCCATCAGTACTACGAGATCAAGGCCGGGCACCTGCCCGCTGCTCCGCTGGTGAGCATCTTCGGTGCCAAGGCGGCACCTGCCTACACCATTGCAAAGGACATCATCCATGCGCTGCTGACCCTGTCCAAGGTCATTGCCGCAGACCCGGAAGTGTCCAAGTGGCTGCAGGTGGTGTTCGTGGAGAACTACAACGTTACCGCCGCCGAAAAGCTAATCCCCGCCTGCGACCTGTCCGAGCAGATCAGCCTTGCCTCCAAGGAAGCTTCCGGCACCGGCAACATGAAGTTCATGCTGAACGGCGCGCTGACGCTGGGCACCATGGACGGTGCCAATGTGGAGATCAGCCAGCAGGTGGGCGAGGAGAACATCTATATCTTCGGCCAGACCTCCGATCAGGTCATCCACCGCTACGCCGTGGGCGACTACGACCCCGCCCAGTGGGTGGAGGGGGATGCCAACATCCGCCGCGCTATCAACTTCCTCACCGGCCCGGAGATGCTGGCCGCCGGTCACGCCGAAAACCTGACCCGCCTGCACAACGAGCTGATCCATAAAGACTGGTTCCAGACCCTGCCGGACTTCAACGCCTATGTTGTGCGCAAGGGGCAGGCCCTCAGCGATTACGCCTGCGACCCGAAGGGCTGGCGGCGCAAGTGTCTGGTGAACATTGCCAAAGCGGGCATGTTCTCCTCCGACCGCACCATTGCCGAGTACGACCGCGACATCTGGCATCTGGGCAAATAGTTTATTATCGCAATTTTATTGATCTTCTGCCGCAGGACGAGATCTATCTAACCATGGGCACCGCATTTGGAGCTGCTCTATGAGCCGGGCGCAGATGAACACAAATAAAAGACGGGGTACTGCACAAATGCACAGCACCCCGTCTTTTACTTATGTAGCGGATGAAGGATGGCACCGTGCGACAGAGCGATACAGTGAATTTCTGCGCCGTCACGAGGGACAGCGCATCCTCTTTCTGGAATTGGGCGTTGGCTACAACACCCCAGTCATCATCAAATATCCATTCTGGCGGATGACCGCTAAAAATCCAAACGCATTCTACGCCTGTATCAACCAAAATCAGGCAGTTTGCCCGCCGGAAGTTCAGCGGCAGTCTGTCTGCATCCATGCAGATATTGGCGCAGTTACCCGCCGCAGGCGAACCGACCATTTCTATGACCGCTCTGCTGGAACTGCTGAAGAATGCAGACCCCGAAGTAAAGGCGCAGCTCCGTTTGGCTCTGCTGACCTAATGCAAAATTTACCACGCATTTCAAAGTAATTCCAGCCCATGCAGAGGATTCCTATGAAAACACCAACCGTGCAAAAACCGTGCATTGACCGTGCAAGCCCCGATTTTTCGGGGTTGCATAACAAAAAAGAACGCCAAATCTTACGATTTGGCGTTCAATATCTGGTGCACCTCCAGGGACTCGAACCCTGGGCCCACTGATTAAGAGAAACCAACGTGCAACAATCGTCAATTTCCAGAGTTGCGTAAAATCGTTATTTTTATCGTTTCACCGTAAATTTGCATTTTGCATCTGCTGCATTCTTTGCACCTGTTATCCCCTCTTGCATCCGTTATCCAGCCGTTCCGGTGTGCAAAAAGTGTGCAAAAATGTGCAGAGCCAAAATCAGCACCTTAAAACAGGTATCGGATTTTTATGCAATGGGGTGAAAACAGGTCTGTTTCATCCGGCGAAAGGCACACTCTATATCACCAATTTATACCACACATCAAATGTACATCAACAATTTGATTCTTGGCAGGGATACGGACAATCGAACTGACACCACCTTATATAAAAGGAGTTTTCCCATGAACAAACTGCTTTCCTGCCGCTACAACATGGACACCAACCGGGTGGAAGCCCGGTTCGCTGATGGCTCTGCCGTTGCCATCGACTGCGTCGCCATCGAGGACAAGTACGGCAGCACCCCGAAACAACGGGCAGAACTTGACTGGCTGCTCTACCATAAGCCTTTGGAGTATGCACAGCTTGTGCTGGGAGGAGAGATGGAGCACTATCTCTCGCTGGGATGCGACCACGGCAGGCTGGAAGATTAAGTCCCTATAAAGAACACGGTGCCCACCGACCTATGGTTTGCCATAAGCTGGTAGCATCGCTTCTTATCCATAAGCAACTCGCTCTTTTCGGCTAACGCTTTTTTGTAAATGTTTCCCTTGCAGAATCTCTCCAGATTCTCTATAATAAGAAAGAGCTTTATAAATCTTCTTTCAAATGTTGAATCTGCTCTTGGAGGTGAGTAAGCCCATGACCGGCAGCGGCGCAAATAACCGTGATGTTAAAAAAATCAACCGCATCCGAACGATTCGCAGCATTTTTTCCTGCGACCGAATCTCGCAGCCGGAGCTTGCGGCAAAAGTCAACAACAGCTGGCCGACCGTATTGCAGAATGTCAAAGAACTGATGGCGATGGGACTGGTGCAGGAGGTCGGCACCTTTGAATCTACCGGTGGGCGCAAGGCGAGAGCATTTGCTCCCGTGCGGAATGCCAGACTTGCGGTCGGACTGGAGATCACCCAGAATCATGTCGGAGCAGTTCTGGTCGATCTGTCCGGTAACCTTCTCCACTATGAGCGTAAAAAGCGTCTTTATGAGCGGTCGGACACCTATGCGGAAATGCTTGCCGGAATCGTGCAGGGGCTGATTGAAAAAGAGGGCTGCCCGGTCGAAAAAATCTTGGGCGTCGGCATTTCGCTGCCCGGTATTCTGGACAAAGAGGGGCAGACATTGGTTTACTCTCATGCCTTGGGTCTGCGGAATGTTCCTACCGAAGAATTCAGCCGTTACATCCCGTTCTCCTGCCGGTTCATCAACGACGCGAACGCTGCCGGACTTGCTGAAGTGCGCGACCTCGAATCTCCCCGCAGCCTTGTCTACCTTTCTCTGAGCAACAGTGTCGGCGGTGCGATTCTGACCGGTGGAGCGCTCTATGGCGGCGACCATCTTCGTGCCGGAGAGTTCGGGCACAACACGCTCGTTCCCGATGGCCGCCCCTGCTACTGCGGAAAAAAGGGCTGTCTGGATGCCTATTGCTCTGCAAAAGTCCTCTCCCAGCTGACCGACGGAAATCTTGCACTATTCTTTGACGGGTTGCGCTCCGGCAATGCAGCTTTGCAAACGGCATGGAATGAATACCTTTCTTACCTTGCTGTAGCAGTCAATAATCTGCGCATGACCTTCGACTGTGATGTAATTGTTGGCGGCTACGTTGGCGGCTTTCTGGCAGAGTTTGGCGAACCGCTCCGGGAAATGCTGGTCGAGCGTAATACGTTTGAGCCGGACAGTTCCTACCTGAAGTTCAGCCGCTATAGGCTGGAAGCCTCTGCGCTGGGAGCCGCTCTGCTCCATATCGAAGCCTTTATTCAGAACCTATAAACCTTCCCATCGAGGACGGCACCTGCCGTCCTCGATTTTTTGCACAATTCCGCCGCTTTTTCCTTGTGCAGTTTTCCGAATCCGCGAAAAAGGGCTTGACTTTGGTTGTGCGGTGTGTTAATTTGTAGTCACATTCATAAACACTTTATAAAAGTTAATAAACAAATAAAAACGGAGGTCATCTTATGAAAGGCACAATGAAAGTTGCAGTCATGAACGGCATCGGCAAGATGGGCTACACCACCCGCCCGATCCCCACACCCAAAGAGGACGAGGTTCTTGTCAAGCTGGAATACGTTGGCATCTGCGGCAGCGATATGCACTACTATGAAACGGGTGCGATCGGCAATTATGTGGTCAAGCCACCGTTCGTGCTGGGCCACGAGCCGGGCGGCACAGTCGTGGAAGTTGGCAGTGCTGTTAAGCATCTGAAAGTCGGCGACCGCGTTGCGCTGGAGCCGGGCAAGACCTGCGGTCACTGCAAGTTCTGCCGTGAGGGCAAATACAACCTCTGCCCGGATGTCGTGTTCTTCGCTACCCCGCCGGTAGACGGTGTTTTTCAGGAGTATGTGGCACATGAAGCAAACCTCTGCTTCAAGCTACCGGACAACGTAAGCACCATGGAAGGTGCGCTGATCGAGCCTCTGGCCGTTGGTTTCCACGCCGCCAATCAGGGCGGTGCTCATGCCGGTCAGACTGCGGTGGTCATGGGTGCAGGCTGCATTGGTCTGGTCTCCATGATGGCGCTGAAAGCCGAGGGTGTTTCCCGTGTTTACGTTGTAGATATCATGCAGAAGCGTCTGGATAAGGCTCTTGAACTGGGTGCAGACGGTGTGATCAACAGCCGCGAAAAGGATGCTGTCCAGACGATTCTCGATCTGACCGATGGTCTGGGCTGCGACCTCGTTATCGAGACTGCTGGTACAGAAATCACTACCCGCCAGGCCATTGAGATGGCGCAGAAGGGCGCAAACATCGTTCTGGTTGGTTACTCCAAATCCGGCGAGATGACCCTGCCTATGAGCCTTGCACTGGACAAGGAACTGACCTTCAAGACCGTGTTCCGTTATCGCCACATTTACCCCATGGCGATCGATGCCGTTGCTTCCGGCAAAATCAATCTGAAGGGTATTGTGACCAACATCTTTGACTTTGACGACATCCAGAATGCCATGGACAAGAGCATTTCGGACAAGGCCAACATCGTCAAAGCAGTGGTGAAGATTGCGGAGGAAACGAAGGTATGAGCTTTCCGCAGGTTCTGACCGGTGTGGCGCACATTGGCATCCCAACAAATGATCTCGACAAGACCATTGCATTTTACAAGAAGCTGGGGTTTGTTTCTGCGCTGGAAACGGTGAACAAAGCCGCCGGGGAGCGCGTTGCGTTTCTTCAGCTTGGCGATCTGATGATCGAAACCTATGAAAACCATCGTGCGGCGGAAAAGGCCGGAGCAATCGACCATGTAGCTCTGGCAACGACCGATATCGAAGCCGCCTTTGCTGCGGCAAAAGAGGCAGGGATGCACCTGCTGCATTCCAGCATCCAGTCACTGCCGTTCTGGGAAAACGGTGTTCGCTTTTTCATGGTCGAAGGCCCGAATAAAGAGAGAATAGAGTTCTGCCAGAAATTATAAGCATCGCGTCAAGAGGAGAAAGGAGCGCGTCGTATGAGTTACACAGCAGAGCCGAAACAGCAGGATACGAACATCAAAGTCCCTCTGATCAGTAAAATCGCTTACGGCATGGGCGATGTGGGTTGCAACTTCAGCTGGATGTTCGTTGGCAACTTCTTGATGATTTTTTACACCGATGTCTGCGGCATCAGCATGGCGGCAGTGTCCCTCCTGATGCTGGTCTCCCGCTTCTGGGATGCCATCAATGACCCCGTGATCGGTTCGCTGAGCGACCGCACCCGTTCCCGCTGGGGACGCTACCGTCCATGGCTGCTGTTCGGCGCACCGGCAACTGCTGTGGTGCTCGTGCTGACGTTCTGGGCGCACCCCACATGGTCAGACAGTGCTAAGAGCCTGTATATGTACATTACTTACTGTGTACTGGTTCTGGGCTATACTTGCGTGAACATCCCTTATGGTACGCTCTGCGGCACCCTGACCCAGAACATCGAGGAGCGTGCGAAAATCAACACCTCCCGCTCCGTCTGTGCCATGATCGCCATCAATATCATCAACATCATCACCCTACCTTTGATCTCTGCTTTTGGCGGTGATAATGCAGCACGGGGATATCTTCTGGTGACCGTCCTTTACGGCGGTATCTTCACCCTCTGTCACTGGTTCTGTTTTGCCAAAACCAAAGAGGTCGTCCAGCCCCCGGAGCGGAAAAAAGTCTCACTGAAAAAGCAGTTGGATGCAGCGCTTCAGAACAAGCCCTACCTGATTGCACTGGCGGGTCAGTTCCTGTTCGGTGTGACGCTGTATGGCCGCAATGCCGACCTGCTCTATTACTTCAAATATGTGGAAGGCAACGAGAATCTGTTTACCATCTACTCGATGATCCTGATCGTTCCCTCCATTCTGGGTGCTGCGGCATTCCCCTTCGTGTTTGAAAAGCTGGGCAACAAAGGGCACACCGCTTCCCTTTTCGCTGCCGGAACCGGCGTTTCCCTGATTGCGCTCTATTTCTTCAGTGCAGTTTCTTCTCCCATTCCGTTCTATACATTCGCTGCACTGTCCCAGTTCTTCTTCTGCGGATTCAATACCGCCATCTACGCCATCATTCCCGACTGCGTGGAGTATGGCGAGTGGAAAACCGGTGTCCGCAACGATGGTTTCCAGTACGCATTCGTTTCACTGGGGAACAAGCTGGGCATGGCGATTGGCACCTCTGCGCTGGCTGGTGTGCTGAGTACATTGAGTTTTGCCCCCAATCAGGTGCAGAATGCTGCCGTGCAGAATGCGATGCACTATGCATTCTCGCTGCTTCCCGGTGTGCTGTGGCTGATAACAGCGATTGTCCTGTTCTTCTACCGAATCAGTAAGCGTTCGTATAACCAGATTATGTCCGAACTGAACGCTAAAAAAACAGGTTGAGGTGATACCATGTTTGATGTTGTAGCTTTGGGAGAAAGCCTGATCGACTTTACCCCGAACGGAACCAATGCACAGGGCATCGAATTGTTTGCCCGGAATCCCGGCGGTGCACCCGCCAATGTCCTTGCCATGAATGCCCGTCTGGGCGGCAAAACAGCATTCATCGGAAAAGTCGGCAAAGACGGATTTGGCGATTTTCTCCGCCAGACTCTTGTGGAAAGCAGCATTGATGTGTCCGGTCTGGTGATTGACGAAAAGATTCCCACGACCCTTGCCTTCGTACAGCTTGACAGCAAGGGAGACCGCTCCTTTACCTTTTACCGGAACCCCGGTGCCGATGTGATGCTGACTTCGGCAGAAGTCAACAGGAATCTGATTGACGATGCTGCCATCTTCCATTTCGGCTCTGTCTCTCTGACCTCCGACCCGAGCCGCACCGCCACGTTGGAAGCTGCGCGGTATGCACGGCAGCAGGGCAAGCTGGTCAGCTTTGACCCCAATTACCGTCCGCTTCTGTGGGAGCACCCGGCAGATGCCGTTGTCCAGATGCAGGAAGGTGTCAAGCTGGCGGATCTTCTGAAAGTTTCCGAGGAAGAAATGCAGCTTATCACAAACGAAAGCGACCTTGCCCGCGGCTCACAAGCCCTGCTCGAAATGGGGCCATCTCTTGTGCTGGTATCGCTGGGTGCAAAGGGTGCTTATTACCGGAACGCTGTGGGCGCAGGGCATCTTCCCACCTATGATGTGCCTACCGTGGACACGACGGGTGCAGGCGATGCTTTCATGGGCGCAATTCACTACCAGCTGCGGAGAAAAGCTGCGGAGGATTTGCGTACCCTCCCTGCATTTGAGCTTGAAGAAATCGTCCGCTTCGGCAATGCAGCGGGCAGTCTGACCACGACAAAGGGCGGCGCAATCCCTGCAATGCCCTCCATGGTGGAAATTCAGAACTGCATTGCCTCTATCCCACTGATGTAAAAGAAAGGATACCCTATGACAAAATTACAGATCAGAATGCGGCAGGTCGATCAGGTCAAGGACTTTGTAGATTTGCTGTCCAAATATCCCTATGAGATGGACTTAGTCTCCGGGCGATATACCATTGATGCCAAATCCCTGCTTGGCATTTACAGTCTCGACCTGAGTAATCCGCTTACCCTTGTGATTTATTCCGATTCCTGCGAAGAACTGCTGACACAGCTCCATGCGCTGCTCCCAGATTGCATCGTCTGATTTTCTACGCTTTTCTCCTTCTTCCATTTGCACCGTTCAATTCTGGTTCTCCTTCACCAGAATCGGGCGGTGTTTTGATTTGTATAAGTCCTACTATCACCGCATTCCCTTAATAAATTTTGCAAGCCCATATTGATGTGCCTCATTGCCTTGTCAAGAGGGCTGGCACCGCCCAGCCCTCTCTCTTTTTGCCAAAGTTTCCCTTGCTTTTTCTTGCAAGCTGCCGAAAACAACGCGCTTTCAAAACTTTTTGTTGACACGGTTCGATTTTTGTGGTAATCTATCCCAACAATTGAATATAACATATTTTTACATATTCGTTCAGACCCTGCGGGGCTGAACATCTTGGCTTTCAGCCGTTACATAACCGACTAGCATGACCTTCTAGAAAAAGCGAAGGCAGGGCTGGTCTGTTCTGTGACGGCTTTTTTGTTGCCGTTTTGCCCGTTGGACCTTGAAAACCGCATGACCGTCTGCATGGGATACCCGGCGATGACCCCCAAGTGGGAGAGCCGGAAAACGCCGCCGGAAGGGGGCAGGAAAGCCATGCAGGGAAAACGGCAGGACGTTGATTTCCCAGTTGCGGAGAAAAACGATGTGGTCAAATTGACCACATCGTTTTCCGTGACGCCAACGAAAGGATGGAATGCCTATGAGTAATTTTACCCCCGCATGGTTCAAGAAGGTTTTTTTCAACGAATCCCTGTTTTGTGATGATTTTCTGAGTACCCACCAGCTGCTTTACTCGAATGGCGCATTTTTCACCCCGGAAGGCAGGGTCACGGACACCATGAACCTGCGCTGTGAAATTTTCGATATGCTGCGAGACCATATCGGCGCAAATATCGCAAAACGGGTCAGCAATGTCGTAGATGTTCTGAAACTGGCGGCACAGGTGGAGGACTTCCCGCCCGTCACCGACCGCATTGCGCTGGCAAACGGCACCCTGTATCTGGCCGGTACCTTTCAGGAAGGTAAGCCGGAGATTGTGCGCAACCGTCTGCCCGTCAAGTATGACCCGAAAGCCGCCCAGCCCGTCCACTGGCTGCGGTTCCTGTCCGACCTGCTCTACCCGGAGGACATTCCCACAGTGCAGGAGTTCATCGGCTATTGCCTGATTCCCAGCAATAAGGGGCAGCGCATGATGGTCATCAAGGGCAGCGGCGGCGAGGGCAAGTCGCAGATCGGTGTGGTGCTGTCCCGGCTGTTCGGCTGCAACATGAAGGATGGCAGCATCGGCAAAATCTCGGAGAACCGTTTTGCTCGTGCCGATCTGGAGCACACCCTGCTCTGCGTGGACGATGATATGCGGATGGAAGCCCTGCGTCAGACCAACTATGTCAAATCCATTGTGACCGCACAGGGGCAGATGGACTTGGAGCGCAAGGGCAAACAGAGCTATCAGGGTTGGATGTACGCCCGTCTGCTGGCGTTCAGCAACGGCGATCTGCAGGCATTGTATGACCGCTCGGACGGTTTCTATCGCCGTCAGCTCATCCTGACCACCAAGGACAAGCCCCTGTCTCGTGTGGATGACCCGGACATTGCCGAGAAGATGGCGGCAGAGGTTGAGGGCATCCTGCTGTGGGCATTTGAGGGCTTGCAGCGGCTGGTGAAGAATGGCTTCCAGTTCACCGAGAGTGACCGTGCCAAGCGCAATCGGGAACTGGTGAAGCGGGACAACAACGTGTTCGATTTCCTCGAATCCGAGGGCTACATCCGCTTGAAGGCGGATGCCTGCACCAGCTCGAAAGAGCTGTATGAGATCTACAAGATGTGGTGTGAGGAGAACAGCCTGAATGCGATCAAGGCCAGAGGATTCAGCGATGCGCTGATTGCCAACCAGCGCAGGTACAATCTGGAACACACCAACAACATCATCAATTCTTCCGGGCGGCGTGTCCGGGGCTTTGTGGGCATCGAAGCCCTTGTGCAGCCTGACCTCACCCCCCAATGGCTGGCGGGCATGACCCGCTTTTGATCCCCCTATATGGTGCGTTTTCGGTCTTTCGCTGCGTACGTGCGTACAGAGAAAGCCGCCTGCTGCGTACGCACGTACGCAGCGAAACGCCAAAGTTCTCCTTTATAGGGGGGTGTTGGCAAAGTGTCAGGTTGACAGTTTGCCAAAATCAGAGGGTCAAAATGACCCTCTGAAAAACCGGACGAGCTGTCCTTCAGGGCGGCTTGCCCGGAGCAAGAGTGCAGAGGTGCGGGTCGCCAGTGGCGACCTCAAAAGGCCGCAGGTATTTTGAAGCACCGACCGAGCCGACAGGCGAGACCAGCTCTTTGCAAGGGTCAAGGGTGAAACCCTTGCCCAGTGATATGATGCTGTGCGTCATATACTACTACTGGGTATTATCTGGCGCAAAACGGCGGCAGATCCAGCAGCTCCGCTGCTGCGTTTTTCCACGCCAAGCTGTTGAAACGGAGGGATGCCTATCTGAAATTAACACGACACAACGGACGAGCCGGAGCCCACGGCACCTATAACCCAAAACACAATGACCGGAGTTTCAACCTTGCCAACAGTGAGCACATCGACCCGGAACGTGCCAAGGGTAACATCTACTGGGACTGCTTTCACGGTTTCCGTTCGGCTCTCGCTCCACAAGACACGGACGATCTGGCGGCAACCTTCTCGGACGTAGAACGGCAGTTCTACGAAACCCACTACACGGTTTTTGTGGAAAGCCAGAACGAGCGCAATGCCAAAATCCGGCACACGGAGCGCAACCGCTCTATTCCCGACCTGCTGTCCAGCCGCAAGACCTGCCCGGAAGAGACTATTTACCAACTTGGAACGCTGGATGAACACGCTTCGGCGGAGGATCTGCTGAACATCGTCACCGAGTTCATCGAGGAGTTCAAGGCTAAATTCGGCGACCATGTTCATGTGCTGGACTGGGCACTGCATCTGGACGAAAGCACACCCCACATCCACGAGCGTCATGTGTTCGACTGCGAAAACAAGTACGGCGAGGTGGCACCCCAGCAGGAAAAGGCATTGGAAGCGTTAGGTTTCGACTTGCCCGACCCGGATAAGCCTCTCAGCCGCCGGAACAACCGCAAGATCACCTTTGATGCCGCCTGTCGAAAGATGCTGTTCGAGATCGCCAAGCGGCATGGACTGGAATTGGAGGAAGAAGCGGAGTACGGCAACCGCAAATATCTGGAAAAGCAGGACTTCATTCTTGCCAAGCAGAAGGAGCAGCTTGCCGCCCAGCAGAGCAAGCTGAACGAGTTGACCCTGAAAGTTTCGGACATGGAAAACCTTGCTGGAAGATGTTTCGGCTGCGGCCTACGACAAGGCGGTGGAGGTCGTGACGGACGTGGTACGCACCGAGACCCGCAAGGAAGATATGCGGATGATCGAGGACACAAAAAAGTGGGTGCTGTCCCCGGAACGCAAGGCTCCCAAAGCCACGAGGGAATATGCCGCCCACCGTCTTGACACCGTGCTGGACAAGTTTCTCAAAACCATGCAAACCACCGCTACCCGCTTGCAGGAGAAGCTGCTGAAGCCGGATGTCCGACAGAAGAGCAAGGAGCAGGTCAAGGAGAAAGCACGGGATTCCGTTCTGCAACTGCTGAGCCGCTTGCAGGCAGAACAGGCGCAAAACAAACCAGCGGCACAGCCCCGCACACAGGAGAGGCACTCGGAAATCTGAACCTCATCGGGAGAGTTCGGAGCAGAAAGCTGGCACTTTCTGCCCCGGCACCCGGTTACAAGGAAGTGGAGGTCTGCCTATGAATATGAATCGGCCTGACATGACCGAAGATGTGAAATATAAAGATTATACGAATAAGTCCTTGAAAATGGACTCGAACCCGGTTACAATGAAAGCGTCTAAATCCCCTGCCATTGGATCTTCTGACCAGACCAAAGCAGCCAAGCACGAACCTCTTGTTTACCGGGTGGAGGAGATTGCCCAACTTTTGGCGATCTCTCCCCGTGCGGCGTACAACCTGTGCAACACCACGAAGGATTTCCGGGTGCTGCGCATCGGCACCAGCATCCGGGTGAACAAGCAGAGTTTCGACAACTGGTTTGCGGCGGTCTGAGGGAGGTAATCTATGGCATCTATCATGAAGCGCGGAGATTCTTACTCCGTCCGTTACAAGTACAAAGACCATTCCGGCAAGCCCTGCGAGGGATGGGAGAGTTTCAAGACCAAAAAGGAGGCGCAGGAGCGAAAGATCACGGTCGAGAAAGAATTGCTGGACGGCACGTTCCTTGTCCCCGACACCATGACGGTGGAGGAGATGCTGTACAAATGGATACCAATTCAGTCCACAAAGCACAAGTGGTCCCCCAAGACCTACACTCAGTCCGTAGCGATGGTGCAGAACCTTATCGTGCCGTATATCGGGAAACGGAAGGTACAGGAGCTGCGCACCTACGACATTGAGAAGTTCTATGCCACCCTTGCCAAGACCCCCTGCGGGCAATATGTGCACGGTGTGAAGCAGGACCTGTCCAAGAAGCAGAAGAAGCGTCTGCTGTCCAGCACCTTTATCCACGAAGTCCACACGCTGCTCAAGACCGCATTTTCCTATGCGGTGGAGTGGGACCTCATCCACAAGATTCCCTGCCCCGTGATGCCCCCAAGGTCAACGTCGAGGAACGCATCATCTGGGACGAGAAAACCATGCTGGCAGCCTTGCAGACCATCGAGAACCCTGTCCTGCATCTGGCGGTGCACATGAGCATGATCCTTTCGCTCCGTGAGGGCGAAATTCTCGGCTTACAGCCGAGTGATCTGGATTTTGATGCCGCCGATGGTCGTGGTACCATCTCGGTCAGCAAAACCATGCAGCGAGCCAACAAGGACGCTCTGGAAAAGCTCGACCCCAATCAGGTGTATCACACCTTCCCGGACAGGCGTGAGGGAAGCAAATCCTCTCTCATCCTGAAAAAGCCTAAGACCAAGAAGTCCAACCGCGTCCTGTATATGACGAAGCCCTTGAAGGAAGAACTTCTGGCATGGTTGGAAAAGCTGAAGCAGGACGAGCAGAACGCCCCGGAAAAGTACAGCAACTGCGGGCAACTGTTCCGGCTCCCGGACGGCTTGCCCATTGCGCCAGAACTGCTGACCAAGTGGTATCGGCAATGGCAGTCAGCGCACCCGGAGTTCGAGCAGATCGTGTTCCATGGTCTACGGCATTCCAGTGCCACCTACCAGCTCTTGCAGTCGGATGGTGATTTCAAGTCGGTGCAAGGCAATACAGGTCATGCCACCGCATCTGTCCTGATGGACACCTACGCCCACACGCAGGACAAACCCCGTCTGGAACTGACCGAGAAGATCGAAGCGAACTTCTACACCCAAGACCTGACCCCAGCAGCACCTCAGCCCCGGCAAAACGAAAAGCCGGCGGCAACAAAAATCTCCGGTAAGGAGATCCTTGAAGCCATCCGGCTGATGGATGCAGACGAACGCAGAGAATTGACGAGAGCCTTGTTCGCCTAAAATTTCTTCTTTTTATGCAAAGGAAAGCAGGCTGTGCAAACCTTGCGCAGAAAAGCCCCTGATTCGGGCAAATGTGCAAACGGTGTGCAGAAAGTGTGCAGCCGCTTTCTTACATAAAGAAAGAACGCCAAATCTTACGATTTGGCGTTCAATATCTGGTGCACCTCCAGGGACTCGAACCCTGGGCCCACTGATTAAGAGAGCAAGCCGCCGGTTCGTCTCAATTTATGGAAGTTTCGAGTCATCGTTATTTTTAATCAAGACAACGTGATTTTTCACCCAGTAATTTCTGCACCCTTTGTCGGATTTTGTAACGAAAAGCACCTTCTGCACGTTTTGAAACCGTGCAAAATCCGTGCAGAAACCGTGCACTTACTCCCCGACAAATAAAATCGCTCTATCCCCCACCGGCTTGACGGCATTGGTTTGAGTGGCCGAACATCAAAATCAAGTCATGGAGGACACGACTATGAACAAACTGCTTTCTTGCCACTACAATATGGACACCAACCGGGTGGAAGCCCAGTTTGCGGACGGCTCTGCTGTTGCCATCGACTGCATTGCCATTGAGGACGAGTACGGCAACACCCCGGCACAGCGGGCAGAACTGGACTGGCTGCTCTACAATAAGCCATTGGAGTACGCCCAGCTTGTGCTGAGTGGTGAGATTGAACACTACCTTTCACTTGGCTGCGACCATGGCAGACTGGAAGATTGACCTTTAATTGAAATATTCCAAACAGATCAACAGCCCTCTACTTGCAGTCGTTACAAATAGAGGGCTCTTAGTTAGTAGTTCAATCTATTATGGTGACCATCTGAAAATACTGATACTGGTATTCGTCTTCTAATACCGCCTGCATTTCTTCCATGTATAACGGGTCTTTCAACAATTTGGGATGAAATGCTCGCTCTCTCCAGAGTCGGACTCCACTTTTGGGAAAAATATATTCCGTCCCAAGTTGCAAGTCCTTTTCGTTGCAAATAACTTTGTCCTTTTTCATTAAGCTATCAATAATACACTCGGCGGTTGTATTAAACATGTCCATTCCGAACAGTTTTATTGACGCAACTTTAGACAGATCTCTCTGGATGCCGATTTCAGTAGCTTTTCCGTTCCGATACTGCACTAGAAAGAACGAATCATTATCCATATATCGTCCGGTTATCAAATTAGGGTCATCGGTTTCCGCACAACGTTCCATTTGCATTGCTTCATTAGAAGAATTCGACCATTGTCTCTTCATTTGCAGAAGAGTTTTTTCTAGCTCATCTGGTGCCATACCTAATTTTAATTGTCCAATTCCAATATGTGGTATAATAATTATCTCTTTCATAACAAAACCTTATACCAAAAAGGTAAACCACACAAATGCAGCAGTTGCACATATCATCAGAACCAGTAGTATCGTACTTGCAAGTTTCTTCTCAATGGAAACTTTCTGATTTTCGCATAGGACAATCTGCTGAAGATTGTGAAATTCGGCTTCGCTGACATTTCCATTTAATGCTTTCCATGCAGTGCAGCGATCTGTAACCAGCAAAAAATCGGACAGCATTTCCATAAAGATGACAGCGAAAAATGCCAGAGAAAAGAACCACATCCCATTCCATTGAAGTTCTGTCAACACCCTCTGAAGGCTTGAAGGCTTTAATGACACTAACGAAATAATGTAAATCAACGTGTTGCAGAATTCTCTTGCTAATGGCCCTTTTTGTTTAAGAAAATCCATTTTCAACCCTTTCCTTACAAACGGAGTGACTTAACCACCAATAGCCTGATAGTAATCCGTTTTAGAACGAATCAAAGAACCGTTTGACTTGTATTCTTTGACAGTTTGATGGTAGCAATATTTTCGAAATATGTGTTCTATTTTTTCTGCATTGGAATCACCTCATATCAAGTTTGAATTCATATTCTATGCGTCAAATTGTGACTGATTTCAATGATTTTTTTGGTGATGACTAAGATGTTTTATTTAGCTCATTTCGTCCGATGCGGTAAATCTTCTTGTCTTGTTCTCCTACTTCAACAATAAGTTCATTTTTATTGTGATGAACTATTACTGGAATATAGCTATCGGAATTTTCCACCATCAAACATGTGACTCCATTCGTCCATTCACTGTTCAATTCCTTTGATAGCATGGAAATGATTTCTTCTTTCGTCATTTTGATTAATGAATAACCTCCATTTTGTACACTCCCCCAGGAGCTTTTGCTTAGTCAACGTTGCTCACACTGCGTTTGTGACAGCTTTTTTGAAAAAAGTTCAAAATCTTGTCAGCTTTGGACGCTTCAACGAAAAAGTGTCCACACATTTGTAAATAATTACAAGCGTGTGGGCAAAAATTCAGCCAGTTAGGAAATGCTCTCTGCAATTTTTAGAATCTCTTCACGCGGTATCTTTCCAATGATCGTATGTGATATGCCATCTTTCTCCCATACTAGCACATATCTTGTACGGCCTCCGCTATTGTTTGTTCCGAGTGTGGCATCGGCTGTTCCAACTTAACCTCGTTCTAAATAAACCGTCTGGCGGTATCTAACTGATTAACATTTCAACAAAGAAGCTGTGGTTGGAGCCTCCAATATTGAGCAATCCATTTTCTTTCCACTGCATCATAGGGATAACCGGGATTCCCCAGCATCTCTTTTATTCAGGATTTTTCTACTGAAATCCGGATTCCAAATCCTCCCTCTGAGTATGCAATGCTTATCCATGTTTCATCTTTTCTTAGCAAAACGCCTGTCGAAACGCTTTCTGAAGCCGATGCCTCTTCAGCGTATCCTAAGGTTTTCAATTGGTCAATATATTTTTGTATTTCTTCTTCAGAGATATTATTATAAAAGATTGCATAATACCCAGCATTAGAACCATCCAATATATATTCTATCGTTCCACTTTCCGGCTCACAAATAAGCCTAGTGTATTCATTATCCGGCCAAACTGAAGTATAAATACATTTTACATCAGACGGATTGGTTCCTCCATGTGTAGCAAATTTTCCCTGACCTGAAAAACGAATGCAAAGAAAGACCAATATCAAAACTATAAAGGCAACCGCCATACTGCTAAAAAATTCCAATTTCTTATTCATTTTGCTTGCTCCATAATTCAAACGTACAAAGCCACGATTCTTTTCTTTCGACTCTAAAGAATCGTGGCTTTTATACCCATTATCTAATGCTTTTATTACGGAATCGTGATGTCGTAGGAAATGGAGAGCTGGCCACCGTTTGCCAAAGCATTCAATTTGTTTTCAAGGAAATTATCTGCATTGGAATCACCTCCATCACGGTTTCCATTTTAGATGTTGATAATAGCAAAGCACAAATAGAAAAAATCCACAATATTGTAGCAAGACGGAGAAAAAATGTCACCAAAACGGTGTAAGCGCAAAGCAGGGATTGGTTCTTGATCTCTGTTGTGAGAGTTCACAAACGTCCGGGGTGCTGTTGCCGGAAGGATGCTTTCTTCAATTTTCTTCCAGAATTCTCTGCAAATAGCGGGCTGTTTATGCTTCTTGAGAATCCATCTAGTGAATACCGACACCCTCCATGATCTTTTCTATCCAATTTGTGGAAGAATCATTTTTCTCACTAAATAACCCCAAATAATGTGACGAACTCTCAACCTCTATTATTACACCATCCGGCATTCTGTATTTTTCTAAACTGAGATTCAAACCTTTAAGTGGGATTGTTCTAGCCAGTTGAGGGATAGAAACTGTATGGAGAATATCAATTTTTGATAAACCTCTATACGTTTCTGTCTTTTCGGCTTCACTTAGCAACCGTTCTGCATACTGATTTGAAATAACCTGTATGCGAAATTGTTCTTTTTCATCCTCGGTCATCTCAAGTGGAACGCCGTGCAATGTGTCCACAATATAGGACGAAATTTTAGCGAAGTGCTCGTCAAAATCAGTGGTATCTTCGTTGGTCATATTTCTGTTCTACCCTCATTATAAGCTTTCCGGTCTGCTTAAAGTTACAGCTTTCAGCGTAAAGCTTCCGTAGTTTTTAATGCTAAACGATAGTTATCGAACTTTTCCACAGCTTTTGCAAAAACGTTCAGAAGAAGCATTTAATGTTCCGCAGTCCGGGCAATACCATCTTCCGTCTGGCATCGGTTCAACAGGCGAGGGCGTTTGGTGTGCTTTTGCTGGAGTTTGAACGGGTGATGCAGTAAACAGCGGCGCAATATTCACATCTCTACGGCCAACACCAGCGAGACTTCTAAAATCCCACGATTTAACTTCTTGTGCCAATGTCCGTTTTGGTTCAATATACTGACCGCACCGCTGGCAATATCGAACACCCAGCTTGTTTTCATAACCGCAATTTTTACAGGTCATCAAAACTCCCTCCTTGCTTTTTGTTTAGATAACGAAATTTAAGCCCAATTTATTTCGTTTGTCCACAAAATTTTTCAAAATCGTATAGATGCACATAAATTTTCTGAAAATTTGTAACACAATTACAATCTTCTTTTAGATAAGCACGCTATACGGCCAAACTTTTTATTTTACCTCTACTTCGACTGAAGGCTATCTTCAGCTTTCTGGTTTGAAAACTGCACTTCTGGCCGGATTCTTTGGGTCTACTAGAATTTTTATCGGTGTCCCTTTCGGAATACATGGATTGAACCAAAACCACTGCGACTTGCCATTATAGGTTTCACCTTTAACTTTATACTGATAATGTACCACATATGGATAGATTACATCTTCATCGGCAAGGTGGTAGGTACTCATATGAAATTTTATATGTACTCGTTTTGTTGCTGTAACCTTTCCGGTGATTCTTGTTCCATTTTTCAAAAGTTCTGCCTTTTTATAGTCAGAAATAATCGCCAATCCGATAATTATACCTGCTACAATCCATGCTAATATCGCAGCCACCCAAATACCAGACTTACACGCTCCAAGCGATATAATTGCCGCCACGAACATTCCGACATACGCCAGTGTATGAATAAGATCTTTTGAAAAAAGCATTTTATCTCGTGCAATTTTCATAAAACGGCATCCTCCTCAAATCCTACAGTCGGTAATCAGCGGCTCCGTGAAATCAACGTTCCTTAGATACTTAGATTTAATCCTATTTTGTTTCATACGTCTACAAAATTTCTCAAAATCGTATAGTTGCACATAAATTCCCATAAAGCTTGTAGCACAATCACGATTTTTTCTTTTCATTCAGATAAACCACCACGGCAGTTCCAGCCAAAGGTTATCCATGGCCTGTTCCTCCGTCTTTTTGGCGCGGCCTTTTGTCAGGTGAAAGTATATCGCTGTGCCGATCAGCGGATGTTCCTCGCCATCAGTAAAGCCATAGCGGTACAGCAGATAGGTCTGCTCTCGCTGGGTCAGCCGTTTCAGGCCATCGTACAGCTCCCGGCGCGATTCCTGTTCCTCTATAATGCTCTGCGGCTGCATGGCATAAGGGTCGGCTATGGCTTCGATGCGCCGCAGCTGCTCTTCTCCCGGCAGAACATCATCCAGCGAAACGCGCTGGTAGCAGATACCGTCCTTATCCTCCGTCACCATCCGCTGTTCAAAAGTGACAAAGGCATCCCGTACCATGTCCATCATGGCGTTGCGAATGGCAGGAGCCGCATAGGTCAGGAACTTCATGCCGCGCGCCGCATCAAATTTCGGCACGGCTTTCCATAAGCCCAGATTCCCCGCCTGTTTCAAATCGTCCGTGTCAAGATTCAGACCGGACTGTGCCAGATTCATACTGCGGAAAAGGTCATTTGCCACCTTGCCGATAAAGGACTTGTTGTTGTCGATCAGGCTGTCCAGCGCGGCAGCATCGCCTTTCTGCGCCAGCGCACAAAGCCGTTCATTCGTCTGCTTCATGGCCGTTTTCCTGCTCTGCGGCAGACTGCAAGATTCCCAACAGACCGTTCCGCAGCTGTTCCAGTGCTTCCGGCGTGGCTCCCTCCATACCCGAAACGCTGTCCAACATTGCATCCGTCAACTGCTCTGCCGTGATCGTTGGGTGCTGTACATCCTGACCTTTGGTCAGTTCATTGAACATCTTCTCGGCCACTTTCTTGCTCATGGCTTCCTGTTCGGCGTAATGGCTCCCGATGCCCTTTTTGATTTCCTTGACCGCTGCCATGAAGTACATTTCAATGTCATCAAGGTCGCCTTGATACACGGGCTTTCTCCGTAGGCTGATGTCCTTTGCGGCTTTGGCTGCTTCCGGGGTCTTGACCTTTGTGCGCAGCAGGGTGCTCAATGTCGTGAGCATGGCGTTCTGTGCCGCAATACCAGACGCAAAGGTATCATCAAAATACTGCGCTATGCGGTAAGTAAGCTCTGCGAAGCGAGCGTTTTCCAACAGCAGGTTGACCACCTCTGTATTGACACGCCCCGTGTAGAGGTTCTTTGCAGCTTCTGCGGACAAACCCAGTTCGGCAATATCATAGTTCTTGCGGTCGGGGATGTTGGTTTCTCCCAGCAGGAAATCCGTAGATACGTTGAACAGCCTTGCGATCTTCAGCACCTGCTCATGGGTCAGCGTCCCTTTTGCACCGCTGATGAAGCGGCTGATGGTGCTTTTGGAGCAGCCGAGCTCCTTGGCAAGCTCCGGTTGGCTGATGTTGTGCTCTTTCATCAAGTCCGCAAGACGGATGTTGGATGGTGCGGGCAGATATTCCTGTGCCATGTGGTCGGCCCTCCTTTTTGAGTTTTTTCCTCATTATAATACGCTCTGCCGTTTTATTCAATATACGTTTTCCTCTCTGCCCTTGCTGTTGCAGCCCTGCAACCAGTAAGGGCTTTTTTCTTTTTCCGTTGCAGTTTTGCCGCTTTTTTGCTCTTTCTGCAAAATTCCCCGTATATTCAGGCAGGAAGCAAAAAATACCAGAGTTCCCACACGGGGTACTCTGGTGCAGTACACAACACAAAGGAGGAATGCCCTTGAGCCTGTATCAAACTGTCAAGTCCGCCATCACCGTTCGGCAGGTGGGAGAGATGTACGGCATGGAGCCCGACCGCCATGGCATGGTGTGCTGTCCGTTCCATTCCGACAGCGACCCCAGCATGAAGCTGAACGACACCTATTATTACTGCTTTGGCTGCGGAGCCAACGGCGATGCCATCGACCTCACCGCCAAGCTGTTTGACCTGAACCCCCGGCAAGCCGCCGAGAAGCTGATACACGACTTCGGGCTTGACCCGGACAAGCCGCCCGCCAATGCCATCGCCCTGCCGCCGCCCAAGCGTGACCTGACGGACGAGCAGTGGGCAGACATTGCCTACTGCCTGCGGGTGCTGACCGATTATCTCGACCTGCTGCACGACTGGCAGGAGCGTTACAAGCCCGCCAGCTTGGAAGAACCGCTGGACGAGCGGTTCGTGGAAGCCCTCCACATGACCGAGACCATCGAGCACCTGACGGACTGCGTTGCATTTGGGACACCCCAGCAGAAGGCCGCTGCCGCTGCACGGCTGCTGTCCGAGTCGTACCTGCTGATGCTGGAGGAGCGCACCGACCGCCTTTCTCTGGCAAAGTGCGCCTGATAATTTATTCACCTGAAGTGGTGGGGCTCACCGTGAGACCCACCACTTCACTTTTCTAAAGGAGGAACACCCTATGAAGAAAAACATTTCCCGCAATCCCTTATGGCCGGACTGGTACAACGGCAAGAAAATTGACGAAGTCCAGTTTGGTCGCGCCTTTCTGGAACAGTGGCCGCTGAAATGCGTCAACGGTACACTGTACACGCTGGACGGCCCGGTAGAGGACGAAAGTGAGATCAAGCAGCGCATCTTGGAGAATATCGAGGAATATGTCACCTCCGGCCTGTCCAAAAAAGTCACCAACATTCTGGAGACCATCAAGCTGCTGGCCTTTTCCGACCCGTTCCCCATCGAACAGGACTGCATCCACCTCCAGAACGGCGTGTACCATCTGCCGGACGGCACTTTTCAGGAGATCCGCCTGTTCTGCCAGAACCGCCTGCCTGTGAGGTATGACCCCAAAGCCGCCAGCCCTGACCGCTGGCTGACCTTTCTGCACGAGCTGCTGGACGATGCCGACATCCCCACCTTGCAGGAGTATCTGGGCTACTGCCTCATCCCCAGCACCAAGGGGCAGAAGATGATGCTCATTGTCGGCAAGGGCGGCGAGGGCAAATCCAGAATCGGGCTGGTACTGAAACGGCTCATGGGAGATGCCGCCAGCAATGGCAGCGTCCAGAAAGTCGAGAACAATCGCTTTGCCCGTGCCGATTTGGAACGCCGCCTGCTCATGATCGACGATGACATGGACATGAACGCCCTGCCCAAAACGAATTATATTAAGACCATCGTGACCGCCGAGGCCAAGCTGGACTTGGAGCGCAAGGGTGTCCAGAGCTACCAGCGTGACATTTACGCCCGGTTCCTCTGTTTCGGCAACGGTGCGTTGACCTCACTGTACGACCATTCGGACGGCTTCTTTCGCCGCCAGCTCATCCTGACCACAAAGGACAAGCCTGCCGACCGCACAGACGACCCCTTCCTTGTGGAGAAGATGTGTGCCGAGATGGAGGGCATCCTGCTGTGGTGTCTGGAAGGGCTGCACCGGCTGGTGCAGAACGATTTCCGCTTCACGGTCAGCGAACGTGCCGCCGCCAACGTGGACACCATCAAGCGCAGCAGCAACAACGTCATCGACTTCATGGAGTCCGAGGGCTATTTCCGCTTCAAGGCGGACTATTCCATCAGCTCCAAGGACTTCTATGAAATCTACAAACTGTGGTGCGAGGACAACGCCTGTCACAGCGTATCGGCCATCCGTTTCAGCGCAGAGCTGCGTCAGAATGACCGCCGCTATAACCTTGAAGCCACCAACAACATCTACCTGCCCGGTGGCCGCAGGGTGCGTGGTTTCGTGGGCATCGAACCGCTTGTCCACCCCTGCCCGTAAAAAGTGCATTTTTTCACGGAAGAAGTTCGTACAACCTGTACGGTCTGTACTTGTACGCACCTGTACGGCAAGCAGGAGCAAATTAAAACGTGCCATCGTTTGTATTTTGCTTGTTCGTACGCCGTACGAACCGTACAGGTTATTTGAACTCCGTACGCGATTTTTTCAGATGTGTACGGAGCAATCAAGTTCGCATTGTGCGAACTTGATTGTAACTCTCCCGCAGGAGACGTTTTCCCTCGTTCCCCCTCGGAGAGCCCACTACACTTTGCAGACCGCAGGGATGAAAGTGTCATAGTGGGTTATTACACTTCCGAAGAAGTGCATCTCCGTTCCCCGTCACCTTCCTCTGAGTCCTGAAAGGAGGGATGCCCTCTGGCAAGAAACGATGGCATCGACCGCACAAGCGTCCGGAATCTCGCCGTTTCGGACAAGGCCGTTGGCAACACCCAGCAGCACAACGAACGCGAAAAAGACAGCTATCGAAACCCCGACATTATCCCCCAGCGCGCTGCATGGAACGTCCACTTCAAAAAGCCAACCGCCAGCTACACTGACCTATTCGCCCAACTGGAAACCGCTGGTACGATTTCCACGCGCGGCCTGAAGCCGGATGCCACCCACTACTGCGAACTTGTCTTTGATGTCAACTCGGCCTATTTTGACAATCACGGTGGCTACGAGTTCGCCAAGCAGTTCTATGAGGATGCCTACAAAGCAGCCGTTCAGATCGTGGGTGGTGAGCAGTATATCCTCTCGGCAGTCATGCACGCCGATGAGATCAACCGTGCCATGACCGAAGCACTAGGCCGCGAAGTTTACCACTACCACCTCCATGTGGTCTATGTACCTGTGGTGGAAAAGCAAATCCTGTGGTCGAAACGCTGCAAGGACAAGGCACTGGTCGGCACAGTCAAGGAGACCGTCGTGCAGGTCAGCCGGAGCAAGAAGTGGGCATCCAAGCCCCTGCTGGACGATGCTGGAGAGCCCGTCCTGCAAAAGAACGGCAAGCCAGTCCTGAAGAAGTCGTACAGCATCTTGCAGGACGATTTCTTCAACTATATGCGCGCTGCCGGGTACACGGATGTGGAGCGCGGTGAGCGTGGCAGCACCGAAGAACACCTGACCGTCACCCAGTTCAAAGTCCAACGGGAGCAGGAACTGCTGGACGCCCTGACCGCCCAAGCCGACGAACAAGCACAGTCGCTTGCTAAAACCTGTCAGACCCTCTCCAAAAAGGAGAAGGAACTAGCCGCTGTGCAGAAAAAGACCACACTCACAAAAGAAGCCCTCATTCATGTGCGCGATCTGGATTATATCGGTAAGCACACCTTCCTCGGCAACTATTCGCTGACCGAAGAAGAATTTTCCATGCTGAAAAAACAGGCCGACCATGGCTATATGATGGACGTGGAGAACCGCCGCCTGAAAGAAGAACTTTCCACCGCCAAGAAGGAAGCTGCTCATTGGGGCCAAAAGTATCATGAACTCTGGTACGAAGTGAAGCCCTATCTGGATGCGCTCCACCGTGCGCCTGAACTGGTGCGCAGCTTTCTGGAAAAGATTCTTGCCCCCAAGCAGGAGCGCACCATGAATGTGCCGCAGCGAAACCGCAAGCGTGGGCAGGATGTAGAACTTTAAACTGAATTTTTAGATAATATGACAATACAAGGAGAAATGCTTATGGATTTTGACCGTAATTCTATGAACGTCCCTGTGCAATCTTCCGATTATACGAAAAAGTTCTTGCAAAAGGACTCGAATCTCACTACAATGGAGGTGGTCACTCAAACCAATGCCGTCAAGTCTCCGACTGACAGCCCGGAAACCACGAAGCTGGTGTACACGGTGAACGATATTGCACGAATGCTGGCCATCAGTCTGCGCTCTGCTTACAACCTGTGCAACAGCACCACCGAATTCCGTGTTCTGCGGGTAGGCGGAAGCATCCGTGTACCGAAAGACAGTTTCGATGCGTGGCTCTACCGGGCAGCTTGATAAGGAGGCAAACAGTATGGCATATATTACGAAGCGCGGCAACTCTTACAGCGTCCGATACACCTACGAAGATGAACACGGCAAAAGCTGCGACAAATGGGAAAGTTTTCCCACAAAAGAGGAGGCAACGAACCGAAAAAAGCAAATCGAGCATGAACTGGCCGCCGGCACGTTCCTGATTCCGTCCTCGGTGACGGTGGCAGAGTTCCTCATGGATTGGCTGCCCAAGCAGTGCAGCAAGCACAAGTGGGCACCCAAAACCTACGAATCCAACCTCTCCACCATCCAAAACCTCATCATCCCCTATATTGGCAGCATGGAGATGCAGAAACTCAAGCCCTACCACATGGAAAACCTCTATACGACCTTGAGCAAAACGCCCTGCGGTTCGTATATCGAGGGAAAAAAGCAGGAACTGACCAAAAAGCAGAAGCAGCGGTTCCTTTCCGGCACGACTATCCACGAGGTTCATCGGCTGCTGGGTACAGCGTTCCAGTATGCCGTAGAGTGGGGCATCCTGATTAAAAGTCCTGTTCCCGTGGACAGCCCCAAGAAGTCCACGCAGGAGCGCATCATCTGGACGGTAGAGGAAATGCGAGCAGCTCTGGACAGCATGGAGGACCCCATCCTGCATCTGGCAGTCCACCTCACGCTGGTGGGCGCACTGCGAGAGGGCGAGATCGTAGGTCTGACCCCGGAGGATATTGACTTTGATGCAGCGGATGGCATCGGAACATTCCGTATCAACAAGTCCATGCAGCGGGTGCGAAAAGAAGCCCTGAACCAAGTGGACGATGGCTGCATCATCAAGGTATTCCCGGACAAGCTGGAACGCAGCACCACTTCCCTCATCCTGAAAAGCACCAAAACGGCATCCTCCTGCCGCACCATCTTCATGACCTCTGCTCTGAAAGAGGAATTGAAGAAGTGGCTGAATCAGTTAGCGGCAGACGAGATGAAAGACCCGGCACGCTACCGTGACAGCGGAATGCTGTTCCGTCTGCCCAATGGTCTGGCGGTGGAGCCTGTACTGATTCGCAAGAAGTTCCTCAAATGGCAGGATGCACACCCGGAGTTCCCGCGTATCGTGTTCCATGGCCTGCGGCATTCCAGCGCAACCTATCAGCTGATGATCTCCGGCGGCGATGTGAAGGCCGTTCAGGGAACTACTGGACACGCTACGGCAGATATGCTGGTGAACACCTATGCCCATATCCAGCAGTCCTCCCGTGTAGAACTGGGCAAGAAGTTTGAGGAAGGTTTCTACGCTAAACAGGAAAGCCCCAGCCCGCAGGCTGTACCCGCCGAAGGCGAACCGACCATCTCTATGACCGCTTTGCTGGAACTTTTGAAGAATGCAGACCCCGAAGTAAAGGCGCAGCTCCGTCTGGCTCTGCTGACCTGATGCAAAATCCGACACGCATTTTCAAGCAATTTCGCCCCTTGCAAAATCTGCTGGCGAAAACTACGACCGTGCAAAAACCGTGCATTGACCGTGCAATCCCCGATTTTTCGGGGTTACATAACAAAAAAGAACGCCAAATCTTTCGATTTGACGTTCAATATCTGGTGCACCTCCAGGGACTCGAACCCTGGGCCCACTGATTAAGAGTCAGTTGCTCTACCAACTGAGCTAGAGGTGCATATTATCAGAATGCGGTTTCTTCATTCTGATAACTCAAGTCGGCGACTACCTATTTTCACGCGCCGTTTCCAGCGAACTATCTTCGGCACAAGTGAGCTTAACTTCTGTGTTCGGAATGGGAACAGGTGGAACCTCACCGTCATCGACACCGACCGATCTGACTGAACCAGTATAACATATCTGTTGTACTTTGTCCAGTATTTCTTAGAAGGACGTGCCTTCAAAACTGAATAATCACTGCTTACATTTTTTCGTTGACTCTCAGAGTCTCAAGCGAATTGTGGTCAAGCCCTCGACCTATTAGTACACGCTTGCTGAATGGATCGCTCCACTTACACATCGTGCCTATCAACCTTGTAGTCTTCAAGGGGTCTTACTTGTTTGAAACAATGGGATATCTTATCTTTGGGTCGGCTTCACGCTTAGATGCTTTCAGCGTTTATCCGATCCGTACATAGTTGCCCAGCTATGCTCTTGGCAGAACAACTGGTGCGCCAGAGGTACGTCCGCTCCGGTCCTCTCGTACTAGGAACAGCTCCCATCAAATATCCTGCGCCCACGACAGATAGGGACCGAACTGTCTCACGACGTTCTGAACCCAGCTCGCGTACCGCTTTAATTGGCGAACAGCCAAACCCTTGGGACCGAATACAGCCCCAGGATGCGATGAGCCGACATCGAGGTGCCAAACCTCCCCGTCGATGTGGACTCTTGGGGGAGATCAGCCTGTTATCCCCAGGGTAACTTTTATCCGTTGAGCGATGGCATTTCCACTCACATACCACCGGATCACTAACTCCAACTTTCGTTACTGCTCGACCCGTCAGTCTCGCAGTTAGGCTCGCTTCTGCGTTTGCACTCTTTTGCTTGATTTCCGTTCAAGCTGAGCGAACCTTTGAACGCCTCCGTTACTCTTTAGGAGGCGACCGCCCCAGTCAAACTGCCCACCTAACAATGTCCCCCGCCTTGATTCAAAGGCGCAGGTTAGAATTCCAATATCGCAAGGATGGTATCCCAACGGCCACTCCACAAGCGCCAAAGCACCTGCTTCCCAGTGTCCCATCTATCCTGTGCATGCAACATCGAAACCCAATATTAGGCTACAGTAAAGCTCCATGGGGTCTTTCCGTCTTGTCGCGGGTAACCGGCATCTTCACCGGTACTACAATTTCGCCGGGCGGGCTGTTGAGACAGTGCCCAAATCATTACGCCTTTCATGCGGGTCAGAACTTACCTGACAAGGAATTTCGCTACCTTAGGACCGTTATAGTTACGGCCGCCGTTCACTGGGGCTTCGATTCAATGCTTGCACATCTCCTCTTAACCTTCCAGCACCGGGCAGGCGTCAGCTCGTATACGTCATCTTTCGATTTAGCACAAACCTGTGTTTTTGGTAAACAGTTGCTTGGGCCGATTCTCTGCGGCTGCATTGCTGCAGCACCCCTTCTCCCGAAGTTACGGGGTCAATTTGCCGAGTTCCTTAACAACCCTTCTCCCGTTGGCCTTAGAATCTTCTTCCTACCTACCTGTGTCGGTTTGCGGTACGGGCACCGCAGAAATTCACACAGCTTTTCTCGCCATCTTCCATCCCGGACTTCGGTACTAACTTCCCTCGATCGCTACCGGAACCAACACCCGGCTCCGAGACTTCATATGTGTCCCTGTGCTTAACTCTTTTGGTGGTGACGGAATCTCTACCGTCTGTGCATCGGCTACGCCGTTAGGCCTCACCTTAGCTCCCGACTAACCTGGAGCGGACGAACCTTCCTCCAGAAACCTGAGGCTTTCGGCCATGCAGATTCTCACTGCATTCGCGCTACTCATTCCGGCATTCTCACTTCTATACACTCCACAGCCGCTTGCGCTACTGTTTCACCGCGTATACAACGCTCCCCTACCCAATACATTGCTGTATTGCCTAAGCTTCGGTGTCAGGTTTAGCCCCGTTAAATTCTCCGCGCAAAGACGCTCGACCAGTGAGCTATTACGCACTCTTTGAATGAGTGGCTGCTTCTGAGCCAACATCCTGGTTGTCTACGTATCTTCACATCGTTTTCCACTTAACCTGACTTTGGGACCTTAGCTGTAGATCTGGGCTGTTTCCCTTTTGACAATGACATTTATCTGACACTGTCTGACTCCCAAGCATCAATACTCTGGCATTCTGAGTTTGATAAGCTTCGCTAACCTCTCGGCCGCTAGGCTATTCAGTGCTTTACCTCCAGGTATCTAACTTGAGGCTAGTCCTAAAACTATTTCGGGGAGAACCAGCTATCTCCGGGTTCGATTGGAATTTCTCCGCTACCCACAGTTCATCCGCCGCCTTTTCAACGGAGGTCGGTTCGGTCCTCCATGGAATTTTACTTCCACTTCAACCTGACCATGGGTAGGTCACCCGGTTTCGGGCCCATTATATGCAACTTAACGCCCTTTTCAAACTCGCTTTCGCTTCGGCTCCAGACCTTAAGTCCTTAACCTTGCTGCATACAATCGCTCGCCGGACCGTTCTACAAAAAGTACCCTATCACGCTTTGACGCGCTCTAGGTGCTTGTAGGCACAGGGTTTCAGGTTCTTTTTCACTCCCCTCCCGGGGTGCTTTTCACCTTTCCTTCACAGTACTATACGCTATCGGTCACTGGGTAGTATTTAGGGTTGGAGGGTGGTCCCCCCGTATTCCGACCAGGTTTCACGTGTCTGGCCGTACTCTGGAATTCGCTCGGCTCTTGTCGTTTTCACCTACGTGGTTCTCACACTCTCTGACCGGCCTTCCCATGCCGTTCGGTTAACAACTTAAGTCCTAAATGCGCTCCGTACCCCGAAAGTATTTCTACTCTCGGTTTGCCCTCTTCCGCGTTCGCTCGCCACTACTTACGGAATCTCGTTTGATGTCTCTTCCTCGCCCTACTTAGATGTTTCAGTTCAGGCGGTTCCCTCGATATACCTATTTTGAAGTTCAGTATAACGTACCTGAGTATGAACCCAGGTGAGTTTCCTCATTCAGAAATCTCCGGATCAATGCTTATTTGCAGCTCCCCGAAGCTTATCGCAGCTTATCACGTCTTTCATCGGCTCCCAGTGCCAAGGCATTCGCCCTGCGCCCTTGTTCGCTTGACCTTTCAAACGTTCTCTTGGAACATTTGGTATCCTCTTGATTCTCTCTTGCCAACGAAGATTATTGTTACCCTTCCTTTTGAAATTGCAATATTTCTTAAAAAGAACTTACTATAATCTTTGTTTCGCAGTTATTATTCAGTTTTCAAGGTACGTCTTTGAGTGTCCTTTTCAGGGCCCTCAAAATCGAACAATATCTACTCTGCTTGTTTGTTGCCTGTCCGAAAGATCTCCATCTTCGATGTTGCTCTTTCGCCTGACTCCTTAGAAAGGAGGTGATCCAGCCGCAGGTTCTCCTACGGCTACCTTGTTACGACTTCACCCCAATCACCAGTTTTACCTTCGGCGGCGTCCTCCTTGCGGTTAGACTACCGACTTCGGGTCCCCCCGGCTCTCATGGTGTGACGGGCGGTGTGTACAAGGCCCGGGAACGTATTCACCGTGGCATGCTGATCCACGATTACTAGCAATTCCGACTTCGTGCAGGCGAGTTGCAGCCTGCAGTCCGAACTGGGACGTTGTTTCTGAGTTTTGCTCCACCTCGCGGTCTTGCTTCTCTTTGTTTAACGCCATTGTAGTACGTGTGTAGCCCAAGTCATAAAGGGCATGATGATTTGACGTCATCCCCACCTTCCTCCGTTTTGTCAACGGCAGTCTGGCCAGAGTCCTCTTGCGTAGTAACTGACCATAAGGGTTGCGCTCGTTGCGGGACTTAACCCAACATCTCACGACACGAGCTGACGACAACCATGCACCACCTGTCTCCTTGCTCCGAAGAGAAAACATATTTCTATGCCTGTCAAGGGATGTCAAGACTTGGTAAGGTTCTTCGCGTTGCGTCGAATTAAACCACATACTCCACTGCTTGTGCGGGCCCCCGTCAATTCCTTTGAGTTTCAACCTTGCGGTCGTACTCCCCAGGTGGATTACTTATTGTGTTAACTGCGGCACTGAAGGGGTCAATCCTCCAACACCTAGTAATCATCGTTTACGGTGTGGACTACCAGGGTATCTAATCCTGTTTGCTACCCACACTTTCGAGCCTCAGCGTCAGTTGGTGCCCAGTAGGCCGCCTTCGCCACTGGTGTTCCTCCCGATATCTACGCATTCCACCGCTACACCGGGAATTCCGCCTACCTCTGCACTACTCAAGAAAAACAGTTTTGAAAGCAGTTTATGGGTTGAGCCCATAGATTTCACTTCCAACTTGTCTTCCCGCCTGCGCTCCCTTTACACCCAGTAATTCCGGACAACGCTTGTGACCTACGTTTTACCGCGGCTGCTGGCACGTAGTTAGCCGTCACTTCCTTGTTGGGTACCGTCATTATCTTCCCCAACAACAGGAGTTTACAATCCGAAGACCTTCTTCCTCCACGCGGCGTCGCTGCATCAGGGTTTCCCCCATTGTGCAATATTCCCCACTGCTGCCTCCCGTAGGAGTCTGGGCCGTGTCTCAGTCCCAATGTGGCCGTTCAACCTCTCAGTCCGGCTACCGATCGTCGCCTTGGTGGGCCGTTACCTCACCAACTAGCTAATCGGACGCGAGGCCATCTCAAAGCGGATTACTCCTTTTCCCCCTGCTCGATGCCGAGCCGTGGGCTTATGCGGTATTAGCAGTCGTTTCCAACTGTTGTCCCCCTCTTTGAGGCAGGTTCCTCACGCGTTACTCACCCGTTCGCCACTCGCTCGAGAAAGCAAGCTCTCTCTCGCTCGTTCGACTTGCATGTGTTAGGCGCGCCGCCAGCGTTCGTCCTGAGCCAGGATCAAACTCTTTATAAATGATATTTATCACTTCTAAAGTGTTAAATCTTGTTCGCTCAGCACGCAATCGCTTGCGTCCTGTGTGAATTACTTTTGGAATTGTTTTTAGTGTTTTTCCAAACACTTAAAAGGTTCCTTACAAGTTTTTCGATATTGTTCAATTTTCAAGGTCCTGTGCGCCTCAGCCTTGCGGCTGACGACCTTTTCATTGTACCACCGAAGTGGTTTTTTGTCAAGCCTTATTTTTTAGAAGCTTTTGAACTTTCTGAACTTGGACATCCAAGAAGTTTCTCAGAACAAACTGTGAGCTTGTCGGGGTGAGCCCCCTCCATCTTGCTGTCGCAAGACCGCTCTGTTTGCTTGAACGCCCCACTGGGGCGATTCATTGCTTTCGCAACCGCAAAAATTTTCAGCGTCTATTGGTTCTTTTCAAGGGCTTCCTGCTGAGGCTTTGGAAGTCATTCTTTTGCCTCAGCGCTTGGCGCTCAAGTATAATACCACACCCCCGCCTCCTTGTCAACACTTTTTGTCAGATTTTTTCCATTTTCTTTGCAGAATAAAGGATCTCCCTGTTTTTCACCCGTTTCAGGGCGTGCCTTTTTCTTGACAAGACAATGCACAGAACGTATTATGGAGTCATCCCCCAGCATCCTGTGTAAGGTAACTATACTTATTACATAAAGGAGAAGCGCCATGTCCTGTGTCAGCATACGCGGCGGGCGCTATTCGGGTGCGCTATTATATTATATATACATTATATTGCGCTGCAGAGGAGGGCTTTGTTTATGATACTCACCGTCAACATTGGCAACACCCACATCACCGTGGGCGGCTACGAGCAGGATACTCTGCGTTTTTGTGGACGGCTGCACTCTGATACCGCCGCAACGGTGGACGAATACGCTATCCGTCTGGTGAATCTGCTCTCTCTGCACGGTGCTTCGCCGGCACAAATTGAAGGCGGTATTCTGGGCAGTGTAGTGCCCGTGCTGAGCGGCCGGGTTCTTTCCGCTTTGCGTATCCTCTGCAATGCACGCATCCTGACGGTCGGCCCCGGCCTGAAAAGCGGCATCAAGCTTCGGCTGGACAACCCCGCCCAGCTGGGTGCCGAGCTTTTATGCGGTGCTGTTGCTGCACTGGCAGAGTGTTCCGGGCCGCTGGTGGTGATCTCAGCCGATACCGCTATCTCCATGATGGCAGTCAATGCCAAGCAGGAGCTTGTGGGCGGGGTGATCCTGCCCGGGCCGCAGCTCTCGCTGAGCGCACTGGTAAAGAACACCGCTCAGCTGCCGCAGATCGACCTTGCCGCAAAGGCTCCTGCATCCATTCTGGGCAAGAGCACCTCTTCCTGCCTGCAGAACGGCTTTGTACTGGGCACCGCCAGCCTGCTGGACGGTCTGGCGGAACGTTTCTGCGCAGAGCTTGGCCCGCAGACAGCATTCTATGCCACCGGCAATCTGCCCATTCCCATCCGGGAAGCATGCTGCACCCCCATTCTATACCGGGAGACCCTCATCACAGACGGGCTGTACCGCATCTGGATGAAAAACAAAAAAGGATAACTCGAATCCTCCCGACGCACTGAAAAAAGAAAAACCAGAACACGAATGTGTTTTACGGGTTTCAGGACAGTTCGATTTTTCCCCGGATGAACAGTAGTCCTCTTGTTAGACATTCCTACAGGTTGGCAACCGCAGGCTAAGCAAAGCCGCGCTGCGCGCCGCCGCCTTGTTCGAATCCTCCCGGCGCACCGTAAATCGCAGCCTGTTGTTAGACATTCCTACACGCTGGGAACCGCGCACTAAGCAACAGCCCGCTGGGCTGATTGCTTGCCCTGCTGTGCAGGGCCTGACGGGTTGCGTTTGCTGATTTTTCTGCAGCCCCTTGGCAGGGCTTTGAAAAATCAGAACGCGGCCCCAACAACTCCTCCCTGTTTCAGCCGCTGGCTGCGGTCGTCGTCGTTGCTGTTCGAATTCTCCCGATCGCACAAAAAGAATCCCCGGCACACGAAAGTGTGTCGGGGATTCTTGGTGCGACCGGGAGGATTCGAACCTCTGGCCTTCCGGGTCGGAGCCGAACGCTCTATCCAGCTGAGCTACGATCGCACATATTCATTTCATCGGTGTAAAGTAGTATAGCACAGCCACACAAAAAAATCAAATAGGAAATGTCGATGCTATCTTGCAAAAGCCGCAGCGGCCCATATAATAGAGGGTGTGCCCCGGTGTGCGCGGGCACGGTTTAGGTTAAAGGATAAAAAGAGAACATGAAATCAAATACCAAAACACTGACCGAAGGCCCTCTGGCCAAACAGATCTTTCTGGTCAGTCTGCCGCTGGCGCTTTCCAACCTGCTGCAGGTGCTGTTCAACATGTCGGACGTAGCCGTGGTAGGCCGGTTTGCAGGCTCCACGGCGCTGGGCGCGGTGGGTTCCACCAGCATCCTCGTCAGCCTGTTCACCGGCTTTCTGATCGGCCTGAGCGGCGGCATCAACGTGCTGGTGGCCCGCTTCTACGGTGCACGGCACGAGCACGATGTGGAAAAGACTGTCCACTCCGCCGCCATCGTCAGCCTGATCGCGGGTGTGGTGCTGCTGTTCGTCGGCCTGTTGGGTTCCCCCTTCATGCTGCGGCTGCTGAACACCAAGGACGACCTGCTGCCCGGTGCCATCCTGTACCTGCGGGTGTACTTCCTTGGTATGCCCGCTCTGGCCTTGTACAACTTCGGCAACGCTGTGTTCAGCGCCATCGGCGACACCAAAAAGCCGCTGATGTACCTGTCCATTGCGGGTGCACTGAACATTGCACTGAACCTGTTCTTTGTCATCGTGTGCCAGTTAAGCGTCATGGGCGTGGCGCTGGCCAGTGCCATTTCACAGTGCGTCTCTGCCGGGCTGATCCTGCACGCTTTGACCAAAGTGCAGGACTGCTACGTGCTGGACACCAAAAAGCTGCATCTGGACCCCGCCACAACAAAGAGCATTCTGGGCCTTGGTCTTCCGGCCGGTTTCCAGAATGCCATTTTCGCCATTGCAAACCTGTTCATTCAGGCAGGGGTCAACTCCTTCGACTCTCTCATGGTCAAGGGCAACAGCGCCGCCGCCAATGCCGATGCCATGATCTACGACTGCATGGCCGCATTCTATATGGCCTGTGCAAGCTTTATGAGCCAGAACTACGGCGCTGGCAAGCCGGACCGCGTAAAGAAGAGTTATTTCATCAGTCTGGCCTACTCCTTTGGTGTGGGCCTGATCCTGGGCGGAAGCCTGTTCCTCTTTGGCCGCACCTTCCTTGCCCTGTTCACCACCGAGAGCGCCGTCATTGATGCCGGCATGAAGCGCGTGGGCGTGATGGGCTTTGCCTACTGCATCTCCGCCTTTATGGATTGCACCATCGCCGCTTCCCGCGGACTTGGCAAGACTGTGGTGCCCACCATTATTGTGGTAATGGGTTCCTGCGTGTTCCGGGTGATCTGGGTCTACACCATCTTCGCGCACTTTCACACCATTCCCTCGCTGTACGCACTGTACCCCTGCAGCTGGGCGCTGACCGCCCTTGCCGAGATCGTGTACTTCGCACACTGCTATAAGGAATCGATGAGGATTTTTGAGCAGCCAAAAGCTGCCGCATAAAGCACAAAAGCTCCTGTCTGAATGGGCAGGAGCTTTTGTGTTACTGAACTTTTACTTCACCGGCCAGAACGCGCTTGTAATCCTCATAGTTGCGGGCCAGCAGGGCAGGGGTATCCAGACCATATGGGCACTTGGCCTTGCACCGGTTGCAGTGCAGGCAGCCCTCGATCTTTTTCATCTTGGCCTGACCTGCGGGGCTGAGATGCTCTGCCGAGGGCGAACGCCGCAGCAGCAGGCTCATGCGGGCGCAGTTGTTGATCTCGATGCCTGCCGGGCAGGGCATACAATAGCCGCAGCCGCGGCAGAACTCGCCGCACAGCTCGGTACGATCCCCCTCAATGACGGCACGGATGTCGTCGGTCATGCGCGGCGGGTTGTCGATATAGGAGAGGAACTCGTCCAGTTCCCTTTCACGCTGCACGCCCCAGATGGGCAGAACTCCATCGAACTGCGCCTCAAAGGCATAGGCTGCGGCGCTGTTGGTGATCAGTCCACCGGACAGGCCCTTCATGGCGATAAAGCCCATATTTGCCGCCTTGCACTTGTTCACCAATTCCAGCTCCTGCTCACCGGAGATATAGCTGAACGGGAACTGCAGCGTCTCGTACAAACCGCTGTCAATGGCCTCATGGGCCACCTTCAGGCGGTGGTTGGTGATGCCGATATGCCGGATCATGCCCTTGGTTTTGGCCTCCTGCATAGCCTCGTAGAGGCCGGAGCCGTCGCCTGGCTTCGGGCAGAATGCGGGATTGTGGAACTGGTACAGGTCAATGTAATCGGTGCGCAGATTGGTGAGTGAGGTGTGCAGATCCTTCCAGAAGTCCTCTGCGTTCTGCGCTGCCGTTTTGGTGGCGATATACACTTCCGTGCGGATGCCGTCAAAGGCTTCGCCCAGCTTCACCTCGCTGTCGGTGTAGGCGCGGGCGGTATCAAAAAAGCGGATGCCTGCCTTGTAAGCCTTGCGGGCCAGATAGACGGCATCTTCCTGCGAGATGCGCTGGATGGGCAGTGCGCCGAAGCCATTTTTGTTCACCGTGATGCCGGTGCTGCCAAGGGTGACCATATCCATAGCTGTTTCCTCCACTCGTGGGTGTAAAGACTCTCCTTTTTCATTATAAAACGAACGATTCTGCTGTGCAAGAAGTTAGGCAAAGCAAAAGGGCCTTTCCCGAAGGAAAAGCCCTCTTTGCTTACTTTTTACTGATAATCGTGGTTCAGGAACATCGCCTTGATGACCACCACCTCGTCGTATTCCTCCTGTTCCACCTGCACATCTGCGTTCAGGGACTTCAGGCGGTTTTCCACGGCAGTCAAAGCCTCCGGCACCGTGACGGCGCGGCCCTCTTCAATGGCATCGGCCATCTGCTTGAGCACGATGGGATGTGCGTAATGGCTGGGCACCGGGAAGGCACCGTTCGGGTAGTGCTTCACGTATTCTGCCATAGCAGCTTCGGCCTTCTCGGCCCGCTTCATGATGGCGCTGTGGTTGTTGTGGGCGGTGGGCAGCATGTTGTAGCTGGAGAACAGGAAGATGGCTGCAAAGCCGAACAGCGCAAAGTAGATGCCATAGCCGCCGGTATGGGTGGTGACGGCATACAGGCCATAGGCCGCAGAGACGATGCCCATGATAAAGATGGCCAGCGCCACATAGCGGTACACCGGCTTGCTCTGCAGCTGGGCACGCTTGCGGCGCTCGGCTGCACTCAGCTCATCGGCGATTTCCGGCTTTGCTTCCAGATATTCCTTTGCCCTGCGCAGCACCGTGATGCTGTGGCGGGCTTCGTCGGTCAGTTCGCTTTCCGGCAGCTTGCGGGAGGCCTTTTCGGCTTCCTTCTTCTGCAGCATCTGCTCACCGGCTGCGCTGAGCAGATGGATCTGCGGCTGCTCTTTGGCCAGCACCTCCAGCAGCTTGTCCACATCCCGCTCGTCCTTGAAGTTGCACTGCTTCTGCTTGCCGCCATCGTACTCCACCACAAGGTAGGCCATGGAGGCAAACATGCCCTTGCCGGTAAAGCCGCCGGAGCTCATAGCCACCCGCTTGAACACGCGGCTGATGCTGCCGTAGGGCAGATAATAGCGGCGGTCGATGTAAAAGCTGTTGAGGTACAGCGCCTTTTTGCCAACGCCGCAGGGGCCGATCTTTTTGCAGGACTTTCTGTCCTCCACCAGCTCCTGTTGATCAAGCTTTGCCATACCCAGCTGTGCAGGTTTGAAGATCATGGAAGTTCCCTTCTTTACTGTTAGTTTCCGGTCCAGCCGCAGATGCTGCAGCCATTCCAAATAAAATCACCGGTTCTATTTTCGCACTGCAGCCCTCAAAATGCAACCCCTTCTGCTGCTAAGATTTGCACAAAAGGTTTGTCTGTTATGTCAAAACACCCCCGTCACTGCGGGGTGCAGCGGCGGGGGTGTCAGAGTTTAAGGCTTATGCGGTGCGGCAGACATCCTTATGCCTTCTGAGAAGCGGTGTGCTTCTTGGTGGCATGGATGAAGAGTGCCAGCATTGCGATTGCAAAGATGATGCCGATGGGGTATGCAACGGCAGTGTTGTAAGCGACCAGCTTGCCGTCTGCGTAAGTATTGATCATCTTGCCCAGGCACTCAGGTGCCAGCACGAAGTAGGTGCAGGACACAGCGCTCATGAAGGTAGCGGGCACAGCGGTGATCCAGTAGTTCTTCTTCTCCTTGAACAGGTACATGGATGCAGCCCACAGAACGATCATGGCCAGCGTCTGGTTGGTCCAGCTGAAGTAGCGCCAGATCACGGTGTAGTTGATGAAGCCCAGTGCGTTGCCGATGCCCAGGAAAGCACCAACGCCCAGAACCGGGATGCAGAGCTTCAGGCGGTTTGCGTAGCTGTCCTGATCGATCTTGAGCCAGTCGGCCAGGGTCAGACGAGCGGAACGGAACGCGGTATCGCCGGAGGTGACGGGGCAGATGACAACGCCGATCATTGCCAGAGCAATGCCAACGCCGCCCATGGTCTTTGCACACACGTCGTAGATGGCAGCAGACTGACCAGCAGCCAGAGCCTCGGCCAGACCAGCCATCTTGCCGTCGGTGATGGTGTACAGTGCGCAGCCGGCAGCGGCCCAGATCAGAGCGATGACGCCCTCGCAGACCATTGCGCCGTAGAACACGAAGTGGCCCTGCTTCTCACTCTTCATGCAGCGAGCCATCAGAGGCGACTGGGTGGAGTGGAAGCCGGAGATAGCGCCGCAGGCAACGGTGATGAACATGAAGCTCCAAATGGGAGTGCCCGACGGATGCATGTTGCCGAAGTTTGCCCAGATCTCGGGGATGGTGTAGGCGGGGTTGGTAAAGATGCCGAAGATAACGCCCACAGCCATGATGATCAGGCAGATGCCGAACACGGGGTAGATCTTACCGATGATGGCATCAATGGAAATAAAGGTTGCGATGAAGTAGTACACCAGAATGATGATCAGCCAGAACAGGGTGGTGGTCAGCAGACCGGACATGCCGCTGTTCTTGCACAGGGTAACGATCAGGCCTGCGGGGCCCACTGCGAACACGGTACCAACCATGATCAGCAGCACAACAGAGAACACACGCATGATGTTCTGCATGACAGGTCCGAGGTATCTGCCGGTGACCTCAGCGATGGATGCGCCATCGTTGCGCTCGCTCATCATACCGGAGAAGTAGTCATGCACACCACCTGCAAAGATGGTGCCGAAGGTGATCCACAGGAACACCACGGGACCCCACAGAGCACCCTGCAGTGCACCAAAGATGGGGCCCAGACCTGCAATGTTCAGCAGCTGGACGAGGAACAGCTTCCACTGGGGCATCACAACGTAGTCAACGCCGTCGTTGATGCGCACAGCAGGAGTTTCGCGGTCGTCCGGTCCGAACGTGTTGTCAACGATCTTGCCATAGACAAAGTAGCCGATGATCAAGAGCGCCAGACAGAGTAAGAAACTAATCATACCAGAAACCTCCTTTTTGATTCAAACCACAGCCAGCATTTTGCGTGCCCAGCTGCGGCTCTGACCAATCTCTGGCTTCATGTTAACACTTTTTTCATAAAGCAGTTAATATTTTTCTGGTATGGTTCCCATATCAAAAAGTATATGGCAAGATGCTTCCGCGGAATACCCGCAAAGAATTTTTATCGCGTTCACGACAAATTTTCTTAATTCCCCGGCAAAGACCTTTCCCGGAACCGGTCAAAGCCGCTGCTGCCAAACTTTCTGGCCTGCTTTTGTGCAAGTTGCTCAATCGTTTTCAATTTTCTCCGCAAATCGTGATTTCTTTGCCTGAAACGCCGCAAAATACAAGGCACCCTCCGCCGAGCCATTTCAGCGGAGGGTGCCTTATTCAGCAGATCATTTGTATATATCTTTGTATATATCGTGTCATGCCTTCTGGGCTGCCTTCTTCGTTGCGTGGAGGAAGACTGCCAGCATTGCAATGGCAAAGATGATGCCGATGGGGTATGCAACGGCGGTGTTGTAGATGGTTGCGCCTTCTGCGGTCTTGGCGTTCAGCAGGCCGCCCAGGCATTCGGGAGCCAGAATGAAGTAGGTGGAAGAGACCGCGCTCATGAAGGTAGCGGGCACAGCGGTGATCCAGTAGTTCTTCTTCTCCTTGAACAGGTACATGGATGCAGCCCACAGAACGATCATGGCCAGCGTCTGGTTGGTCCAGCTGAAGTAGCGCCAGATCACGGTGTAGTTGATGAAGCCCAGTGCGTTGCCGATGCCCAGGAAAGCACCAACGCCCAGCACAGGAACACAGAGCTTCAGGCGGTTTGCGTAGCTGTCCTGATCGATCTTGAACCAGTCGGCCAGAGTCAGACGAGCGGAACGGAACGCGGTATCGCCGGAGGTGATGGGGCAGATGACAACGCCGATCATTGCCAGAGCAATGCCAACGCCGCCCATGGTCTTGGAGCAGACATCATAAATAGCCTTGGACTGGCCCATGGCCAGTGCTTCGGCCAGACCGGTGTTCAGGCCGCCGGTCACCTCGTACAGGCTGCAGCCAGCAGCGGCCCAGATCAGAGCGATGACGCCCTCGCAGACCATTGCGCCGTAGAACACGAAGTGGCCCTGCTTTTCACTCTTCATGCAGCGAGCCATCAGGGGCGACTGGGTGGAGTGGAAGCCGGAGATTGCACCGCAGGCCACCGTGATGAACATGAAGCTCCAGATGGGAGTGCCCGACGGATGCATGCTGCCAAAGTGATCCCAGATCTCCGGGATGGTGTAGGCGGGATTGGTGAAGATGCCGAAGATGACACCGATGGCCATGATGATCAGGCAGATGCCAAAGATGGGGTAGATCTTGCCAATGACGGCATCAATGGAGATAAAGGTTGCAATAAAGTAGTACACCAGAATAATGATGAGCCAGAACAGCAGCGAGGTGAGCACGCCGGAAGCGCCGCTCTGACTGCACAGCTCCACGATCAGGCCTGCGGGACCCACCGCGAACACAGTACCCACCATGATGAGCAGCACCACCGAGAACACACGCATGACGTTCTGCATCACAGGGCCTAAGTACTTGCCGGTGATCTCGGCGATGGAAGCGCCGTCGTTGCGCTCGCTCATCATGCCGGAGAAGTAGTCGTGCACGCCGCCTGCAAAGATGGTGCCGAAGGTGATCCACAGGAACACCACAGGCCCCCACAATGCGCCCTGCATGGCACCAAAGATGGGGCCAAGGCCGGCGATGTTCAGCAGCTGAACGAGGAACAGCTTCCACTGGGGCATCACAACGTAGTCCACACCGTCATTGATGCGCACAGCAGGCGTTTCGCGGTCGTCCGGGCCGAAGGTGTTGTCCACGATCTTACCATAGACAAAGTAGCCCACGATCAGGATCGCCAGACAGAGTAAGAAACTGATCATACCAGAAACCTCCTTTTTCTTTGTGCCGGAATTATGGAAGCATTTTCCATATTTTCCATTCATCCCGGCCAGCTTTCTGGGTCTATGTTAACATATTTTTCATAAAAGTGATAATATGCTTCTGGTATGGGGGCATATCAAAGACCATATAGCCGCAAAGTTTTTTAGCCGATGTTTCGTCTCTTTTTCGCTCGATTTATCAGCAAAAAGACAGCCGCAGCGCATAAAGCACTGCGGCTGTCGGCCAAATTCCTTTGCTTTCCGGTTTTTCCGCATTCCGATGTTTTGCCAGTTCTTAACCGGTTTCGGCGGTCATTTCACGGTCAGCGCCGCCTGCTTGTGCAGCAGCTGCACAAAGGTCTGCTCTTCCGGGCGCAGGGTCCCCCTGTCCGGATAGACCAGAACATCCTTCATGCGCTGGCGCTGGGCCGGGCATTTCCTGAGCACCAGATGGTATTGTTCCAGCGCCCGCTTTGGCATGGGCGAAGCCCACATATAGGCATTGGGCAGGTTCTGCAGGATGGAAAACTGGCTGCACCGCTCATACACATGGATGCGGCGGTTCGGGTTCGTATGCCAGCGCAGGCCGCTGTCCTCACCGCCGGGCAGCTGGAAATCACCGTGCAGAACTTCCATATAGCTGTTCAGCTGGGTGATGTCGGTCACTTCGCACTTTGCCAACGGGCCTTCGCGGTTGGTCAGCAGCCGGTATTCAAACTCCATCACCGGCTCCCGGTGCAGGCCGTGACGGTCGCAGTAGCGGTGGTAATAATCCTCATCCTCCTCCGCGTAGCGCAGCAGGGCCAGATGATAGCCCCGCCGCAGTACATGGTCCAGCGCTTCCATGGAGCCGGATTCCCGGATATGCACCCGCAGCTGCTGGCTGTCTGCCATCTGCTGCAAAAAATCCACCGTCGCGTAGGAAGCGTAGGTGGCGTGGGGCAGCACCACCCGCAGCTCCGCACAGCTGCTCTGCCGGCTGCGGGCATCCAGATCCAGCCGGTCCACCTCGTCCAGCACTCGCTCTGCCTGCCGGATAAAATGCCGTCCCTGTTCGGTGGGGATCATGCCGGTGGACGAGCGCTCAAAGATGCGGATGCCGTATTCCTCTTCCAGATTCTTGAGCGCCTTGCTCACATTGGGCTGGGCCGCATACAGCTGCTTTGCCGCCGCGCTCACGGAGCCCCACTTGCGGATGGCCACCAGATAACGCAGTTCCGTAATATTCATGTGACTGCCCCCTGTTCCAAAAATCATTCCTATTTTATCAAGCCGGGCGGCCGGCTGTCAAGCCAAATGCGGTTGACGCGCCCCGCGCAGAGCTTTATAATAAAAATGCTGTATTTACAAAAAGGAGTTTAGCTGCTATGGAGACTACCTACCGCATTCTGCGCATTGAAGAGCAGATGTATGGCTGCGAGGAGCTGCCCGCCGGTCAGCCGGTGCTGTGCGATGTCACGCTGGCCGACCCCGCCGGGGAGCGGCGCATCCTGCCCTACCCGGACAAAGAGCTCACCCGCCTAGGCATCGACGAGGGCAGCATGGTCGTCCTGACCGCAGACGGCACACTGAAAAAAGCATAAAATGCAGGAGGAACTTATGAAAAAGATCGAAACTTCGGCCCTGATCGGTCTGGGCGCACTGGGCATCCTGTTCGGCCGCAAAATGCCCGGCGTGCAGGTCATTGCCGATGAGGACCGCATTGCCCGCTACTCTGCCGAACCGGTCGTCTGCAACGGCGAAGCGTGCAGCTTTCGTTACGTCACCCCTGCCGAGGGCAAACCGGTAGACCTGCTTCTGGTGGCCGTCAAGGCTACGGTGCTGGAACAGGCCATTCAGGACATTGCAAAGTTCGTAGGGCCGGACACCGTGATCCTCAGCGTGCTGAACGGCATCACCAGCGAGGAGCACATTGATGCAGCCTATCCCGGCCACACCCTGTGGAGCGTTGCCATCGGCATGGATGCCACCCGCACCGGGCGCACGCTGGTGTTCAATCAGGCGGGCAAGATCCAGTTCGGTGAGCGCAGCGGCGAGATGACCGACCGTGTGCAGGCCGTGGCTGACTATCTGGACGAGTGCGGCATTGCCAATGAGCCCTGCGGGGATATCCTTTACAAGCAGTGGAACAAGCTGATGGTGAATGACGGCCTGAATCAGGCCGCAGCCGCCTTTGACCAGCCCTACGGCGGCCTGCGCCAGCCCGGCGAAGCACAGGACATGATGCGCGCGGCCATGCAGGAGGTCATCCGGCTGGCGAACCTTGAGGGCGTGCCCCTGCCGCCGGACAACGATGTGCAGTTCATCGATGCCATGATGCCCACCTTTAACCCCGAGGGCATGCCCAGCATGCGGCAGGATGTGCTGGCAAAGCGCCCCACCGAGGTGGAGGAGTTTGCCGGTGTGGTGCGCCAGCGGGCCAAGAAGTACGGGATGCCCACCCCTGCCAACGACTTTTTCTACACCCGCATCCGCGAGATCGAGGCGGGATACGACCAGTAAGGAGCCACCCATGCATACGCTTTATTTCACCCGCCACGGAGAGACCGTCTGGAACGTTGAAAACAAGATCTGCGGCATGACCGACAGCCCCCTCACCGAGCGGGGCCGCCAGCAGGCCCGGAAGCTGGGCGAAGCCGTCAAAGCCAGCGGGGTGCACATCGATGAGATCCTGTACTCTCCCCTGTCCCGCGCCGCCGACACCGCCATGGCCATTGCCGAGGCCACCGGCCTGCCCGCCCGGTGTGAGCCGCGCCTGCGGGAGCAGTGCTTTGGCAAATACGAGGGCACGCCCCGCAACGGCGGCGAGTTCCGCGTTTCCAAGACCCACTTCGCCGACCGTTACGACGGCGGCGAGAGCATGATGCAGCTGGCCCAGCGCATCTATAACCTGCTGGACGAGCTGAAGGCCGACACCGGCAAGACCTATCTGCTGGTAGCCCATAACGGCATCGCCCGGGTGGTGCAGTCCTATTTCTACGATATGACCAACGAGGAATACGCAGCTGCGGGCATCAAAAACTGCGAACTGGTGGAATATCATTTTGAATGATGTCAGCGGGAAGCAGACGATTTAAAATGGCTCCGCGTGCGCTGCGCCATAAACAGCGGAAATATTATTTTTATAATTTGCAGTTCCGAAACGACTGCGGTCGTTTCGGAACTGCTTTTTCACCGATCGGGCCGTATCGGTCAAATGCATCTTTTCCGCTGCGCGACGGCCGCGGGCCGACAGCGGCAAGATGCCGTTTATCTCCACGACCTTCCCCGTGAAAAGTGAAAGCCAGAAAATCCGCAGATTTTCTGGCTTTCTTTCTATAAAAAATAATTTTTCCTCTGATATTGTCAGAGCGAAGCGGAGACAATTTTAAATCTGTCAGCCTTTATACAGCCCAAACAGCTTGAGCAGCTTCTGCCAGAAGGTCAGGGTCACAGCCGCCGGTTCCGGCTGGGCTGCTGGAGCCGGGGCTGTGATGGCAGTGGTCTGCAACGCAAACTGCACCGCGCCCACCTCGGTGTTCTCTGCCGAGGTGAAGCTCTGCACCTCCCCGCCGCCGGAAAGACTGTTCAGCAGGCTGTCCAGCTGGGCATCCATGTCGATGCCGGAAACGCTGCTGCGCAGCTCGCCGGTGCCGCCGGTCAGCTGTGCAGCACCCTCCGCCAGCTGCGCAACGCCCGCTTTCAGCTGGGCTACGCCGTCGGTGTAGGCGTTCAGGCCGTCGTCCAGCTGGACGTACTGGGCGGCAAGCTGGTTCACGCCGTCGGTGAGCACCGAGAGATTGCCCAGCATCCCAGTAAGCACCCCGGCCAGCTGACGCACCCCGGCATCAAACTCGCCGTAGCTGCCGTTCAGGGTGCTGCTGCCCTCGTGCAGCTGGGCAATGCCGCCGTTCACGGTGTCGAGATAGGTCTGCATGGCATCGATGTTGGCCGTAGACCCCTGCAAAAGCAGGATCACATCCTTGAGCTGCGGCATCATCCACACCATGCCCTGCAGCTGCTCAATAGCCTTGGCATTGCCATCCTTTACCACGTCAAGGTCAAGGCCGTTCTCTTTCAGGATGGCCTTGTAGGCTTCAAAGCTCACCTGCTGCTCCAGCTGTGCCGCGCCCTCATCCAGCCGGGCAATGCCGTCCCGGATCTGGGTGGAGGCATCCAGCAGGGTGTTCAGCTCATCGGTGGAGGCAGAGATGCCGTTCAGCGCGGTCTGCATCTGGGTGAGGGCGGCACGCACCCGGGCTGAGCCGCCGGTCAAGGCACCGGAATTGCCGTTCAGAGTGTCGATGCCCGCCTGCACCTGCGCAATGCCGTCTGCCAGCGCGTTGGCACCATCGTCCAGCTGAACGGAGCCGCTCTGCAGCTGTTCCAGCATCCCGGTCAGGTCCATATCCCCGAGGTCGAGGTTCAGGTTCAGCCGCACGCCGTTCAGGGATACGGCGTCCATGGCAAAATCCGTCACATCGGCGGTGACGGTCACATCGCTGTCCGCGCCCGGCAGCAGGATGTAGGAGAGCTGCTTTTTGCTGCCCACATTCGCCACCGTAGCGCCCGGTGCTTCAATGTTCCGGGCAAGGCCGGTGTCCAGACTCATGGTCACCTGCAGCGCGTAGTCGTCAAAAAAGCTGCCGGTGCAGTCCGGGTTGCGGCTCACCTGCAGCCGGATGGAAAGGGCACCGCTTTTGCCGCCCAGCTCGTCGGGGCTGATTTCTGCCCCGTCCAGCGTATAGGTCAGCTTTACCACCCATGGCAGGGCCGTGGCGGCGTCCATGGTGCCCTCATAATAGAGCTTGCCGTCCTCGGTCACATGCACCGTGACCGTATCGCCGCTCTGCTCCACGGCATCGCTCGTGGTCATGTTGCGCACGGCAGTGTAGCTGCCGTGGTCCGCAACGGTGTCCCCCGCCTGCACGGAAAAGCTGTTCACGGCGTACACGCCGGTCACAGCACCGGAGGCCGTAAGGTTTGCATAAATGACCTCTTCCTTGGCAGCGGAGGCTGCTGCAAAAGCCGGCAGGCTGCTGCCCGCCAGCAGGCAGCCTGCCAGCGCCAGCGCCGACACCCGGCGCACAAATCGATGTTTCATCTCGGTCAAGCCTCCTTCGGCTGTTTTTTCTTTTTTATAATGAGCGGGTCGGCCAGATACAAAAAGCCCGGCAGTGCCGAAAGTACGATGGCCAGCGACACCAGACTGCCCACGCCCAGAAAATTGCCCAGCTGGCCCAGCAGCTGGTTTGTGGAAATGGCTCCCATCAGGAAGCCCACCACCGCCATGGCGCTGCCGGTGGTGCTGACCGAGGTGGTCACAGCGGACACCGTGGCCGCAACGGCTTCTTTGCGGCCCAGCGTCTCGCGGAACTCCTGATAGCGGTCGGAGAAGAGGATGGCGTAATCCACCGTAGCACCCAGCTGCACCGAGCTGATGATGAGATAGGCAATGTAGAACACGTACTGGCCCCGGAAGTACGGGATGGCCAGATTGATCCAGATGGCGGTCTCGATGCTGAGCACCAGAATGATGGGCAAAAGCAGCTGGCGCTTCATGAGGAGCAGGATCAGGAATACTGCGCCGATGGCCAGCAGGTTCACCTTGACCATGTCGGCCGTGATGGTGTCCATCAGGTCATAGGTGCTCACGCCCTGACCGGCCAGATAATAATTGTCCGGGTAATATTGCTGCACCGTGGTGCGCACCCGCTCCACCAGCGCAAAGGCCGCATCGCCCTCGGTGTCGGCATCCACCGTAAGCACCATGCGGGTGTAGCCGCCGGAGACCAACAGCCCCAGCGTATCCCCGGGCACAAACTCCGGCGGAATGGACGCGCCTGCGTTGTCCACATAGGAAAGGATGCCGGTCACCTCCGGGATGGCGTGCAGTGCATCCGAAAGCTTTTGCTGCGTGGCGGTGTCGCCCTCCGGCACCAGTACAACGTAGGTGTCGCTGCGGCCAAAGGTCTTTTCAATGGCGGCGGTGTCCGCACCCAGACGGGTGTTCTCGCCAAACATGTGGGCGGCACCGTAATAATACTGGTTCGAGTTGGAGGCCAGATAGCTGGGCACCATCAGAATGACCAGCACCAGCGCCATGGGCAGCATGATGCGGGCCACAAAGCGGCCAAACTTGTCAAAGCTGGGCAGCAGGGGCCTGTGGTGGGTCTTATCCATCCACTGATACGCTGCCAGCGTGAGCGCGGGCATAAAGGTGAACACGGTGACAAGGCTCAGCACCACGCCCTTTGCCAGCGCAAGGCCCAGATCCGGGCCGATCTGGAACTGCATGAGCACCAGTGCCAGAAAACCGATGACGGTGGTCAGGCCGCTGGATAGGATGGAGCCGGTGGATCTGCACAGGGCATCCACCATGCACTCCTCCGGGCTGGCATCTGGGTTTTCAGCCCGGCACTCCGCAAAGCGGTGGATCAGGAACACCGAGTAGTCCAGCGACACCGCCAGCTGCAGGATGCTGCCCGCCGCGTTGGTGACAAAGGAGATGGTGCCGAAGATGAGGTTCGTGCCGTTGTTGAGCAGGATAGCCGCGCCAAGGCCCGTCAGCACCAGCAGCGGCTCCGCCCAGGAATCGGTGGTCAGGATCAGGATGAACAGCACATACACCACCGCGATGGCGGCGATCTTTGCCACCTCGGTCACGGTGGAGTTGGTGGCAACGGCAGTGGAGACCGCCGCGCCCTCCAGCGCGTTGCCCTCCCCGATCAGATCCCGCACGGCAGCCACGGCTTCCAGACGCTTCTCGTCCTCCACCGTCACGGTGAACAGGGCGCAGCCATCCTTATAATAGCTCTCCACCGTGGCGGTGTCCTGCATCTGCAAAGGCACTGTCACATCCAGACTGTCGTCCAGCCATGCAACGGAGGACACTCCATCGATGGCGGCAAGTTTTTCCTTGTACTCCAGCGCCTGCGGCACCGTGACATCCCGCACCATGACCCGCATGTTGGGGATGCCGCCGGTGAAAGCACCGTTCATCACCTCGATGGCGGTGGTGGAGGGGGATTCCGGCGGCAGATAGTCGTTGATATCGTAATCCACCTTTACCTGACGCACAGCGAACACGCTCAGCACAGCCGCCAGTGCAAACACCGCCAGCACCAGCCTGCGGCGGCGCACGATGGCGGTATAAAAACGTTTCATCAAAACAGGAGTTCTCCTTTCCGGATCCATAAAAAACTTTTATCATTCTAACAGGTTTGATAAACGTTGGAAAGAGACAGTTTATGAATTTTGACCCTCGAATGCCGATTTTTTGATTTTTCTGCCTTGACAACAAAAATAAATTCTGATATGCTTTTTTTCGGTTCATCGGAGGACCGTTTTCAACGTAATTTGAAACGGGCCGGATAAGATGCCGTGCAGACAGCGCCCTGCCGGAGGTTTCGTTGCCGTAGTGACGAAGCAGATCGAGGCCGGGCGTGCACTCACGGACATTTATCCGGCCCGTTTTTTGCACCTTGTGCAGAAAGGAGGACGCCATGTCCAAGCAGCGGATCCAGCTTTCCGATCACTTTACCTATTCCCGCCTTTTGCGGTTCGTACTGCCCTGCATCGGTACCATGTTGTTCACCTCCATCTACGGCATCGTGGACGGCCTGTGTGTCTCCAACTTTGTGGGCAAGACGGCCTTTGCGGCGGTCAACCTCATCATGCCGCTGCCCATGCTGCTGGGCACCATCGGCTTTATGCTGGGCACCGGCGGCAGCGCCATCGTGGGCATCACGCTGGGCGAGGGCGACCAGAAAAAGGCCGACCGCTATTTCACCCTGTTCCTGCTGGCGGCTCTGGTCTCGGTCAGTGTGCTGGCCGTGCTGGGCATTGTGTTTCTGCGGCCCATTGCCGTGCTGCTGGGCGCAAAGGGGGAGCTTTTGGACTATGCGGTGCGCTATGGACGCATCCTGATGGTGTCCCTGCCCACCTTTGCGCTGCAGAATATGTTCCAGAGCTTTTTCGTCACCGCCGAAAAGCCGCACCTCGGCTTCTGGTTCACCGTGGGCGCGGGCTGCACCAACATGGTGCTGGATGTGCTGATGGTGGGGATCTGGGGCTGGGGCGTGGAGGGCGCGGCCATTGCCACCTTTATCAGCCAGCTGGTGGGCGGCGTACTGCCGGTGTTCTACTTCATCGACCGCAGCAACTCCAGCCGCCTGCACCTGTGCAAGACCAGTTTTTACAGCAAAGTACTGCGGGATGCCTGCATCAACGGCTCTTCCGAGCTGATGACCAACCTTTCCATGTCGCTGGTCAATATCCTGTACAACTACCAGCTGCTGCGTCTGGCCGGTGAGAACGGCGTGGCCGCCTACGGTGTCATCATGTACGCAGCCTTCCTGTTCGTGGCGGTGTTCGTGGGCTATGCCGTGGGCAGTGCGCCCATCGTCAGCTTCCACTACGGTGCCCGCAACCACGCCGAGGTGCACAACCTCTACCGCAAGAGCCTGCGGCTCATCGCCGTGGTGGCTGTGACCCTGACGCTGGCTTCCATGTTCATCATCCCCTGTGTGGCGCGCATTTTCGTGGGCTACGATGCGGAATTGCTGGCCCTGACCAGCCGGGCCTTCCGGCTGTATGCGCTGAGCTTCCTCATCATGGGCTTCAACGTGTACGCGTCCTCCTTCTTCACGGCGCTGGGCGACGGCGTGACCAGCGCGCTGATTTCCTTTTTGCGCACGCTGGCGTTTCAGGTGATCGCCATTCTCCTGCTGCCGCTGCTGCTGGGCATCGACGGCATCTGGCTGGCCGTCACCGCCGCCGAGCTGGCGGCTCTGGCCGTGAGCGCCGCCATGCTCCTCACCAAGGACAAGGTGTTCCATTACCGAAAGGCATGATAAGATCCCCTGCTTTCTGCGAAACGGCGAAAAGCGGGGGATTTTTTTGGTGATTCTGGCTCTGCCGCTGGCAGCAAAATCGTGTTAGAATGGACACAGCCTTTATTCACTTTTTATGAGGAATCATTATGACATTGTTTTTGACCAGCAGCCCCAGCGGCTGCCCCTTTGAGCCGGGGCCGGATATTCCGGTGCTGGACACGCGCAACCACTTTGTGGCGAACCTGCGGGCCGTCTGGCCGGATCACGCCGTGCTGGGCCTTGCCATTGCGGCAGACCCCTATGCCTACGAGCAGAACGACGAGATGTGCCGGGTGTTTGCCCAGAGCTTTGCGAACGCCCACCTGCCCCTGACGGCGCTCATCCCCTGCGATGCCCGCAATGCCGAGGAGATCGGTTCTCTTCTGCCCCAAAGCGGCTTTGTGATGCTGTGCGGCGGGCACGTGCCCACCCAGAACCACTTTTTTGCTCAGCTGGGCCTGCCGGGGCTGTTCCACAACTACCACGGCATCGTGCTGGGCGTGAGTGCCGGCAGCATGAACGCCGCCCACATCGTGTACGCCGCGCCCGAGGAACCGGGCGAAGCCGCCGACCCGCACTACTCCCGCTGGATGAACGGCCTTGGCCTGACCGAGACCCGCATCCTGCCCCATTACCAGTTCATCCGGGATCATGTGCTGGACGGACAGAAGGTGGAGGACATCGCCCTTGCCGACAGCAAAAAGCGGCATTTTCTCGCTTTGCCGGACGGCTCGTATATTCTGTGCGCCGACGGCAGCGAGGCGCTGTACGGCAGAGGCTGGTACTTTGCGGACGGGATGATGGAAGAGATCAACGAGGATGAAGATGTATTACCACTGAGATAATGGACTGATTCTCCCACAGGAAAGGCCCCCTATTACGTAGTAATAGGGGGCCTTTCCTGTGGGTAAAAAAATCAAGAGTGGAACATCTTTTTCAAGATATGCCACTCTCTACAAAAGCTTTTGCTTTTCAATTGTATAAGATATTATATCAGAAGTTTAGGTGTTTGTCAATAGGTTTTTTATAACTTTTTCCTGAAATTTATAAACGCCTACGATCTTTGTATTTGTCCTAAAATATTCTTTATGCCGTACAACTCTTCCTTCCAAAAATTCCTGAAGCTCCTCATAACGCTTTTTTCTGGAATTGACCGGCATCAGACAGTCGTATACATACAACAGCGTAATAAAGCTGTTTGTAAATTTGCAGTTCATATTGTTGACGCGCGATGTTTTAGAGATTTCCGGCATAGCTCCAATAAAGTTTGAAATTTCGCTGTTCACCTGCTTTGTTGCATCGATTCTCTCTGTCATCTTATTCAGCAGGCAGTTGCTGTGTGCCGATGCATTGCGGACATCCCGTACGGTGTTCATCAATGTTCTATTCACGATTTTTACGTTATATCGTTTCTCGCAGAAATAGCAGAAATACAGCAGGTCTCCAAATGAAATCAGCTCCACAAACACCCAGATGGGGAAATACGGGTAATACTTTGCAATCAGGTCCTTGCAGTACTCTCCAGCCTTATGCCTGCGTATCCCTTCCAGCACTCTCATCCCGCCTTCTTCTGCAAGAAAGCGGCGGACGATATCATATCCATCTTCCTGCGGGTCCTTTGTTGCAAGGTCCACAAGCCGAACTTTGATTGCATGTTCAATGTCCAGGCACATTTCCAGCACCAAATGCCGCAAGTGCATATCCAGTCGAGACAACTCCTGCAAATATGCAAAATCCAGATTCTGGTACATTCCCTTCCGCTTGCCTTCTACGCATTTTTCGTAGTTTGCGCGGTAGGCTGCAAGCTTCATGTAATAATTATTATTCTCCAGAAAATCCATTGCTTCTTTTTCAGAAGTCTCCCGGAATGTGATGCCTTTTTCTTTCATGTGCTCAATCAGCTCTTTGGTCGAAAGCATTGGCTTCATTCTGCATTTTCCTCCTCTCTGTCCTTTTCAATCCGGACAAAGGGCGCAATGGCGTTGGTGTCGCCGTGGCGGACGATGGAGTAGGTGATGTCGCAGTAGGGCTGGATGGCGGTGCTCTTTTCCACGGTGGAGATGAGCAGCACCTGCAGCTGCAGGCGGCGGAACAGCTCCATCATGGGGCGGATGCGGTCGCTGGTCATCTTGCTGAAAGCTTCGTCCAGCAGCACAAGACGGATGCTGTTCTCGCTCTTTTCGTAGATCTGCAGAAGGCTGGCGCAGATGGCCACATAGAAGGGGGCCTGATTCTCGCCGCCGGAGGAGTCGCGGCTGACGCGGGACAGATATGCCTGCTGGCCGGTGACCCGGTTCGTCACCTTGATGTCATAGTCCAGATAGGTGCGGTAGTCCACATAGTCCGACAGGGTCACGCCGCCGGTGCGGCCCTCCTGCCGGGCGCGGGTGTTCTCGTCCACGTCCGCCATGATCTTTTCCATCAGCTCGTCCACCTGACGCTCATAAGCAGGGTCGGCGGTGGCGGCAAGGTTGTCCAGAGAGTCGCCCTCGGTCATCTGCTGGTTGCCCTTGTCCACGATGACCTGATAGAAGGCCGCCAGCTGCGGGTCGCGGCTGGGCTCCAGCTCAAAGCGGTAGACCTCCTCGCCGTAGGTCAGCTGTTCCATCACCTTGTTCAGCTCCCGGAACTGCCGCCGGGCGTTGAAGATATCGTCCTTCATGCGGAACAGGATATCCTTGCGGAAGCGGTCCTTGCAGTCCCGCTGGGCCTGCTCCAGACGGGCGGCGTAGCGTTCCAGATCGATGCGCACAAGGCTCTCGTGCTGGGCGCGGTACTGGTCCAACCCCGCAAGGCCCAGCGGATAATCGCACACATAGTGCTCGTTGTAGGCCTTCTGGGCCGGTTCCAGCGTGCCGGTCAGATAGACGGCCAGCGCATCGTCCAGCTTGGCCTGCGCCTTTTCCGCAGCCTGTGCGGCGGCGCGGGGCTTATCTGCCGGGGCCAGCGCCAGCATCCGGGTGCGGGCCAGCGGCTCCACCAGCGGATGCGCCGCAAAGAAGTTCCGGGCAGCATCGGCGCTCTGCTGGGCCGTTTCCCCTGCCTTTTTCTGCTCTGCTTCGCAGGAGGCGATCTGCTTTTGGCACACGCGGATGTCGCCGCCCGCCTGCTCCACGGCGGCACGGGCAGCCTCCCATGCGGCTTCGCGGGCTTCTTCCTCCTTGTAAAGCTGCTGCAGCAGCGGGTTCTCGCGGCACTCGGTGAGCTTTGCTTCCTGTTCGGTCACAGCATTCTGTGCGGCAGTCAGTGCGGCGCGGGCATCCCACAGCGCAGCCAGCTCGTCCAGTGCCGTGCCCCGCAGCAGGGTCTGGTACTGGTTATAGGCGGCTTTCAGGTTCTGTTCTGTCTGGGCGGCAGCACGGGCGCTTTCCCCCAGAGCTTCCAGCTCGGCCGCCAGCGCCCCGGCGCGGGCGCGGCGTGCGTCCAGACCGATATACCGCTGGGGAGTGCGCAGCCGTTCCAGCCGGAAGGGGTGGTGGCGCAGAAGGTCGCGGGTGGCGCTGTCGGGATGCTGTTCCAGCGTATCGGGGGTGTCGCAGCAGACGATGCGGCCCAGAATGGTCTGGGCATACTGTGCAGCCAGCGGGTTTTCGCTGCTCACCTGCGCGGCAAGGCTGTCCGGGCCGTACTTGTCGGCGCGGCGGTTGGCCTTGCGGATGCCCGGGGTGTCCAGCAGGCTGATGGGGCCAACCTTGTCCTTCAGAGCCACAAAGGCGCTTTTGGCGGCTTCGTAGTGGGCGGGCGGCACAAGGATATCAAAGCGGCGGTCGCCAAGGCAGGCTTCCACGCAGTCCTGCCAGCTTTCGTCCTCCACGTTCAACAGTTCACAGAAAATTTTCGCATCCGGCTGCATGCCCCGGCTCTTGAGTTCCGCATTCACGGCATCCCGCACCCGGGTGGCGGCATCGCCGTGGGGGTAGACCCACTTGCCGCCGGACACCGCGTCCAGCTCGGCGCGCTTGCCGGCCTGCTCCTTCTGCAAAGCAGCAGTGTTCTGGCGGGCAGCAAAATAGGCTTCCTCCAGCGGTTTTTCCTGCGCGGAGAGCCATGCGGTGAGCTGCGGCAGAGTGTCCGCCGTCAGCTCTTCGGCCTTGATGCCGGCAGCAAAGCCGCTGCGGCGCAGCACAGCCAGCAGGCTCTGGGTGCGGGCAAGGGCACTTTCTGCCTTTTCGGCTTTGCGTGCGGCGGTATCCAGCGCCGTTTTGCGGCGGGAAAGCTCCTCGGTCAGGGCATCCAGTGCCCGGCCCTCGCCGCTGGCGCTGGCGGCACCGTGGGCGGAAAGATAGGCCCGGCGGGCTTCCGCTTCGGCATTTTTGGCCTCGGCATAGCGGGCGTTCAGCTGTTCCAGCTGGCGGCGGCCCGCATCCAGATGCTCCTGCCAGACGGTCTGTTCGCTGCCGTCGGCAGCGGCGCGGGCCAGCAGCGCCGCGCCCCGGTTCACAAGGGTCTGGGTCTGCTTTTCGGCAGCTTCGCGGCCAAAATCCACGATCTCTTCCAGCGCGTCGGCGCGGGTCTGTGCTTCGGCCAGCACGGCGTGCAGATTTTCCAGTTCCAGCCGGTCGCCCTGCAAAGCGTCCAGATCCAGCTCCGGCTGGGGCAGGATGTACTGGTACAAAAACTCCCGGAAGTTGGGGATCTCGTCCATGCTGGTGCCCATCTGGAACACCTCGTTGAACTTTTTGCCCAAGGGGCTGGAGGCGCGCCCAATGCCCAGCGCACGGCAGATGCGGTCCCGCGCTTCGCTGGGGCTGCGGGTGTAGGAGAGACGGCCCGCTGCGGGCTTGAAGTCCTCCTTTGCGCTGGGTGCACCGGTCTTGGGGTCGATGAAGGGCAGCTGTTCCAGCGTGCAGCCGTCCTCCGAAAGATACCATGTCTGATCGCCGGGGTGCAGCTCCTGCATGGGGCCTTCGGACTCCACCCGCACCGCGATGACGAAGGGGGTGCGCTTGACGCTGTCCCAGAACTCCGCCCCGATGTAGGCCACAGTATGGCCCGGGCGGCGGTAGGCGTTCTCGCCGCGCTGCTTTGCGTGCACCGAACCCTGCAGGGTGCGGCCGCTCTTTTTATTGCCCAGCGCATTGAAATTGCGGTTGGTGGTCAGGCAGTAGCGGATGGCATCCAGAATGGTGGTCTTGCCCACGGCGTTCACGCCGATCATATAGGTCAGGCGGGCGCAGTCGAAGGTGACATTTTCAAAATTGTGCCAGTTGATAAGCTTCAGCCGTTTGAGTTCGATCATTCTTCACCCTCCCCTGCTTCTTCCGGTCGTTCATAAAGGCCAAGCTCTGTGCGGGTGCGGGCAGATTCTGCCGCTGCATCCGCAAGGTCGGCATCCGGCAGGGCCAGCAGCACAGTGGGAAATACCTCAATGCGGCTGTCCAGCCCGGAAAGCCGCCCCACAGGCCGCGCCAGATTGTACCGGCGCAGGGTGCGCATGAGGTTTTCCAGCGTTTTCTGGTCCAGACGGCGGGGCAGATTCATCTTCTGCAGTTCGGTCTGCACCTCTTCCACCGTCACCAGCACCTCGTCGGCATTGGCCGCAAGGCTCTCGCGCTTTTGCAGGTACAAAAGCCGCAATACCAAAAGCAGGATGCTCTCGTATTTCAGCAGCCGGGCCTGACTGCCCTCGTGGCCGTTGACCAAAGCCGCCGCCTGCAGGGGTGCCGGGTACAGCAATACAGAATAGCCCAGCGGGGCGAACACAGCGCGCACCTCGTCCAGATGGTCCTGCACATAAAGATATTTTGCCCGCTGATCCTCCACGCCGCCCAGCACGAAGCAGTGGTTCAGCAGGTAATTCGCGGTTTCTTCCAGCATGTTAATGGTTGCCATTTTCTTCCTCCCTGCGGCGGGTGAGGACAAAGTCCTCAAAGCGGAAACCGCCGCGCTCCACCCAATTGCCGGTGAGCTGAATGTCATAATCCCGGTGCGGTGACTGCGAGTAGGTATGCAGGCCGATGATGCGGGCAAAATCGTTCGGGTATTCGTCTGCCAGAAGTGCCGCGTTCACCTGCGGGCGGGCGGCAAGGGCCTGCCGGGCCAGCAGGGCCACGTTCTCCTCGGTAACGGCAAGGCGGGCGTAATCCAGCAGCAATTGCTGCTCTTTTTTGAGCTGTTCCGGATCGAATCCTTCGGCGCGCACCGGGGCCAGCGGCTCGGCGGTGCGCTGGGCAGCGGGCGGGTACAGAAATTTCTCCCCGAACACTGCCGCCGGGTACAGATGCAGCCGCTTTGCCACCGGGCCGTCGTCCGGCTCAAACAGCTGTTCCGGGGTGCGGATGTCCTCGGCATAGCGGCGCAGCAGGGCGGTGACGCTGCCCTGCGACGAGCGGTCGCTCAGCAGCAGGAATTGTGCCCGCTGCACGGCCCGCTTGCGGTAGCGGATGTGGCTGGCGTCGATCTCGCGCATGAGCAGGCTCATCTCTTCCAGCGCGTCCCGCTGCTTCTGGATGAGTGCACGCACGGCAGGTGTCGCTTCGTTCGGTGCGCAGCGCTCCACCCGGGCATAATCAAAGGCCAGCTGCGGCAGGTAGTTCTCCTCGCAGTCGTCCAGCTCCTCTTCCAGATAGGCGCGGTAGTTGAACAGGTTGTCGCTGGTCTTGAAGCGGTGGTAGGCCGCCGCCACCACCTTTTCCTCGTACTGGTCGAACAGTTCCAGCACCTCCTGCGGGGTGCGGTTGCGGGTGAGCCGGTCGATATAGTGGCCGATGGAGGCATTGAGCGCCCGGAGGGAGCGGTTCAGCGCGTCAAGGTCTGCGTCCACCTCCCGCAGAACGTTCTCATAGGGGCTTTTTTCCTGCCCGATGCTGCCCAGCAGCTGCCATGCCTTGTACAGCTTTCCGGTATAGGTAACTACGCGGGGATTCAGGATCTCTTCCAGCGCTTCCAGCAGCGGCGTTACCTCCGGCACAAAGGCAAGGGACGCTTCCCCTTCGTAGCTGCCGGGCTGCTCTTCCAGCCAGCCGGTGCGGCGCAGCCGCAGCAGAAAGCCCACGGCCAGCGTGTGAGGGTCGCGGGTGGGCTGCTCTTCTTCATCGCCCGCACCGTCGGCATCCAGCGCAAGGGGCTTTGCCAGTGCGGCAAAGTAATCCTCGGCACGCCAGACGGCCTCCGCACGGGAAATGCTGTAATCCGCCGTGTGGCGGCACTCCTCCCAGAGCAGAAGCAGCAATTCCGCATAAAAAGCCCGGTTCGGCCCCGCCAGCGGGCGGAACAGCCGCGGGGACACCAGTTCAAACAGCTGCATGGAAACGTCCTTTCCTGTTCACATCAGAATACGTTTTTATTGTACCACAAAACGACACGGTTTGACAGAGAAACCATTCAGAATTGCCGCCGGGAGGGGCGGGGCAGACTCCTTCTGTCAAACCCTGCGGGTTTGCCACCTCCCTCAGTGAGGGAGGCTCTGGCGAAACCGGAAGCTTTGCACCTGAGCCGGAAGCTTTGCCGATGCGAAAGGCTCCCTCTTTGAGGGGGCTGTCGCCGCAGGCGACTGGGGGAGTTTGCTTCTAAACGCAAAAAAGCCCCGGGGAGCGGGATGCTCCTCGGGGCAATAGTTTAATTGTAATCCGCTTACTTGCTCAGTTTATAGCCAATTGCAACATAGGTCTTTCCGCCAACGGTCTTAGTGCCAACACCCAAACCAGTAACTTCGATTTTCGTGTTATTATTTTTACCAGCTTCGATTACTAAATCTGTTGCAGTCTTCATCAACTCAACCATATCAGAATTAACCGTAATCGTTCCTGCCGTTGTTTCTTCATAGTAAACAGCCGTGTACACTTGAGCGTTCTGCTTCGCATTCTCAACACAAACAACTGCACCTACGTAGTTTTTCTCGGTTTTTTTCTCTGCAGTAACAGCAGTCAATGCAATCTTGCCGTCTGCAATTTTGTTCAGTGCTTCTGTTGCCAGTTCCTTGACTTCACTGTTATTGGACCATTCTGTGCCGTATTCCTTGTTCAGTGCAGCCATATATACATCCTGAACTTTCTTCTCGAACTCACTTTCACCAGGGCCACCAGCGCCACCGCCGCACGCGGTGAGCATTGCCAGAACCATCACGCCGGCCAGAAGGGCGGCTGCGAAACGTTTGAACATTTTCATTGTAATGTTCCTCCTGTTTTCAAATTCTGACGGTTTGGGCGACCCCAAATCGCTTTACCCGTCTGAATTTATTTTAGCCATACCCCCCCCCCGCATGTCAACAGGCATATCGCCCAAATTCCGCCCTTCTTTTTGGCAATTGTCCCCAAACACAAAAAAGCCCCGGGGCGGGACGGACTCCTTCCGTCAAACCCTGCGGGTTTGCCACCGCCCTCAGTGAGGGAGGCTCTGGCGAAACCGGAAGCTTTGCACCTGAGCCGGAAGCTTTGCCGCCGGGAAAGGCTCCCTCTTTGAGGGGGCTGTCGCCGCAGGCGACTGGGGGAGTTTGCCCCCAAACGCAAAAAAGCCCCGGAGGGCTTTCCGGGGGAAGGAAAGCTCTTCGGGGAGGAAGGAAAAAGGAAACTGATCAAATCTTTTATGGAACAGCCCAAATCAGCCTTTTAGATCAAGCGAGCTTGCCCACCTGCACCGACACAGCAACGTAAGTCTGTCCGCTCTTGGTTTTTGCAACGACACCCACTCTTGTCCACTTGCTGGACTGTTTGAAATCCACATTGCTGTTCGGATAATTGTTCGTAATAGAATCAATAACGTCCTGCAGCTTTGTATTGTTGTAATCATACTTTACCACAACAGTAAAGGTCAGCTTACCATCTACCCAGTCCATATGAACATTATTCTTAAATCCGTAGTTGCCATGTTCACCGTACAGATAGGCATCCAGATTCTTATCCGCAATGGAGATCATTGCAGAGTCATTATTCTTCAACGGAGTAGCACGCCCGTCGTTGATCGCAGTCATCACGCTGGCCTCAGCCTGTGCATTCTCACCAGAGCCACCACCGCCGCAGGCCGTCAGCAGGGCCAGAGCCATCACACCCACCAGAAGCAGGGCAGCAAATTTCTTCAGCTTTTTCATTGTAAAGCGCCTCCTGTCATTTCAAGATTTTGTTGATTTGTCTCATTTCAGTGCTGTGTTTTCGCACTACAGAACGGGTGTCGTTCTGGCCTGATTATATCCGACAGCAGTTGGTTTTGTCAATCGAGAAGATGCATAAAGTTTCCGAAACATTTTCGTTCAAAATCAATGAAACAGCGACTTTTTTGTTGCAGTATTGAGATACACTGTCCTTATTTCGCAAAGGTTCTTTACCGTGCTGGAAAATCTTCTTCCAGCCGAAAGCTCCATGCTGTTCTTTTCCGGGGCACAGTCCTTCCCGGGTTGAACAGATGTTGTGTTCCGATCCATCTTGATCCATCTTTCAGAATCCTTTCAAAAAATTACGATTTTACACAATTCTACCATTTTTGCATGGTAAAATAAGGTCGTAGAAAAAACAAAGGATGTGGCTCAATATGCAACACTGTCCCGCCCGCGCGGCACAGCGGCTGGCGGCGGCAGTTCTGGCGCTGTGCCTTGTGCTGGCTCTGGCCGTTCCCCACGCACACGCAGCTGCCCTGCAGGAAACGCACGGCATCCGGATGCTGGACTTCAGCACCAGCCAGATCCTTTCCATCGGCAACCAGACCTCCGGCAAATGCAGCTGGTACGCCTTGCGCTATGCACGCACCATTCTGGACGGAAAAGTTTCCTCCGGCAGCGGCATGTGGTCAAACGGTGCGGTCTGGTCTGCGGGCGGCTACTACGGTTATTCCGGCAGCCTGTCCGAGTGCCTGCAGAAGCTTTACACCGAGCTTTCCGCCGGGAAGCCGGTGATCGTGCATCTGAAAAACACCGCGGTGAGCGGCGTAAAACGGCACACGAACCGCACCTCCAGCTATGAATACCACCTGACCAGTTCCGGCTGGAACAAGGTCAATTACCCGCACATCGCCACCAGCGCCACCTATGGCCACTGGGTCTGTGTGGTGGGCATCCGTGCGGATGCAGACCCCGCGAACCTGAAGGAGAGCGATTTCTACGCGCTGGACCCGGCCCGTGTTTCCGCAAACGGCACTCTGGCTGTGACCCGGCTGCTGGACGGCACTATCTGGACAGACAATTCCCCGCTGAAAACGGCAGGTTGATAAATTTAGAAAGAGCAAAAAAGCTGACGCTTTCGCGTCAGCTTTTTTGTTTGTACGAACCCTCTCAGTCTCGCTTTGCTCGACAGCTCTCCCGAAGGGCGAGCTTTATAAGCGGGGATCATTCAAGATCCTCTTCCCGAGAGGCAGTGCTTGCCAAAAAATGTCAAAAAGCTCCCCCATCGGGGGAGCTGGCAAAGCCGACAGGCTTTGACTGAGAGGGTCTCGCATCAATACCCTTTTACCGAGAAGCCCCGCTCCCATGGGTCGGGCGGCAGATCCTTCTGGCGGATGCCGGTGATCTGGATATAATCGCTTTTCTGGATCATGGCGAACAGCCGCAGGAACTTTTCCGGGTCGCCCTGCACTTCCAGCGTCACGCTGCCGTCGTCCTCGTTCTCCACCCAGCCGGTCAGTTCCAGCGTCTGGGCCGCATAGCGGGCGCGGTAGCGGAAGCCCACCCCCTGCACCTGCCCTTCGATGGAATAGCGGCGGCGCACAGTGCCTTCCGGCAGGGCGGGCGGCGTGGCATCCTGTGCTTTTTTATGCAGAAAATCAAACATCTTACAGCTCCTGATAGGCGGTCATCAGCGCCGGGATGAACTGCTTTTTGCGGCTCACCACACCGGGCAGGGTAAAGCTGCCGTCCTCGGCAGGCTGGGTCTCAAAGCCGTCCGAGAGCACCTCGGAAGCATAGCGGCCATCGCTGATGACCACGCTCTCCTCCTTGGGCACGTCGGTGAGCAGCATGTAGATATCCTCCACGTTCTGCTTGTTGCGGGCTTCTTCCAGATAGGGCTGCAGCAGCGCTTCGGCGGCAAGCAGGTTCTTGCGGGTCATGTAGCTGCCCTGCGCCACGCCAAAGCGGATATCACCGCACATGAACACCTTGAAGTCCTGCAGGAACACCTCCTCGGCGGTCTTGCCGTCCAGCTTTTCGCCTGCTTCAAACATCTCGCTGGCAAACTCGTCAATGTCCACACCGGCAATTTTTGCCAGACGCTTTGCAAGGGCCTCGTCCAGCGGGGTGCAGGTGGGGCTGCGGAACACCAGCGTATCCGAAAGGATGGCCGCCAGCAGAAGGCCTGCGATCTGCGGCGGGATCTCCATACCGTTCTCGTCGTACATCTGGGTGATGATGGTGGCAGTGCAGCCCACCGGCTGGTTGCGGAAGTACACCGGGCCGCTGGTCTCCAGACTGCCGATGCGGTGGTGATCAATGATCTCCAGGATTTCGGCCTGATCGAAGCCCTCCACGGCCTGGGTGGCCTCGTTGTGGTCCACCAGGATGATGCGGCGTTTTTGCAGATTGATGATGTTGCGGCGGCTGACCATGCCGCAGTATTTGCCGTCCTCGTCCAGGATGGGGAAATAGCGGTGGCGCACCTTGGCCATCACACGGGTGACGTCTGCCACCGGGGTGACGAGGGTGAACTTCATGATGTCGCTGCGGGTCATATAGTAGGAGATGGGAGCGCACTGGCTGATCAGCTTACCGGCGGCGTAGGTGTCCACCGGGGCCGACATGATGGCCACGCCCATTTCCTCGGCAATGCGCTGGATGGTGCGGCCCACCTTGGAGCCGTTGCAGATGATGAGCAGCGACGCTTCTTTTTCAATGGCGCACAGCTGGCTTTCGTAGCGGTTGGTCAGGATGACGATGTCGCCTTTTTCCACGGTATTTTCCAGCATTTCGGGCGTGGCGGTGCCGATGCGGATGTGGCCGGTGGTGCACACGTCGTCCTCGCGGCCCACCACCATGGTGCCGCCCAGCGTTTCCAAAATATTGCGGTAGGTGGTCTGGCTCTTGGCCAGGATGCCGGTGTCGAACACGTCCATGTTGGCGGTGGCGATATCCTTCACGGTGATCACGCCCTCCAGCTCGTTGTCCGGGCTGGTGACCGGCAGGGTGTCGATCTGCTTGTCGCGCATGATCTCCCACGCCTTGCGCAGGCTGGTGGAGCCGGGGATGCCGGGCATCTCGCGGTAGTCCACATCGCGGATCTTCGGGTTCACGTCCGTGCACATGCGCGGGGGCTTTACCCCGAACTTTTTGAGCACGAACTCGGTCTCCTGATTCATTTTGCCTGCACGGCGGGGCTCACAGACCAGATCACTGGTCTTATTTTTCAGCTCTGCATAGGCAATGGCCGAGCAGATGGAATCGGTATCCGGGTTGCGGTGGCCGATCACGACCACCTTATGGGCTGCTTTTGGCATATTGTTCCCCCTTTGGGTTCTGATTTACCTTTTATTTCTTATCTCATTTACCACAGTGCACTCCCCGCTCCTGCAAAGCGCGGTGCACCTCAGGTTTATTTTAGCACAATTGCCTGCACGGGTAAAGTGGAACAAACACGCTGCGGCGCGGCTTTTCCGCCTGCCGCATTCCTTGACAGACCCTGCAAAAAACGGTAAGCTTTACCTGAAAAAAAAACACAAATGGAGGCATCTATGAAAAAACAGTTTTTCCGCATCCTCTCCTGCTGCGTGCTGCTGGCCTGCCTGTGCGCCCTGCCCGCCTACGCACAGGAACCCAAGGCCGCACAGCCCGCCGCAAAAGAGGATAAGGTGGTAACAGATATCACCGGTTCTGCCGACCTGATGCGCAATGTCGTTGGCTTTACCACCAACTTTGGCGGGCCGTACCACTTTGCGCAGGCAGACCACAAGTCCCCTGCGCAGGCCTACGGTGATGCCCCTGCCGAGGGAGCCGTTGCGGTGCTGCGGCTTTTTGCCCGCGCCGATGACCACGGCGATGTTCCCCTCAACACCAGCGGACACAGCTTCCTCACCATCACCAATGTCTCGGAGCAGGATATCAATGTGGGCGGACTGCTCATTGCGCCGGATACGTCCATCACCGTAAGCACCCGCGGCAACCGCTGCGAGCATTCCGGCATCTGGTACAATCTGGAGGGCTACTACAAATATTACCTGAACGCTTCTTACTATCAGAATCTTTACGGCATTCAGGTCTCACTGGACCAGAGCCAGCTAGACACTGTAAATCAGGCATTGGCCAACGCAGACCACTGGTCGGTCATTTACAACTGCACCTCGTTCTCTGCGGGCCTCTGGAATGCCGTGTGCTCCGATACGCTCTGCGCCGGTGTGCCCGAGACCCCGGCCGACCTGAAAGCGGACATGCTGAGGAAGTACCCAGACAAGACGGTGTTCGGGCTGACCGTTCCGTATGATTATATCGTATATTACGGCACCAGCCTGACCCCCAGTCAGGAATTTTCCTGACAGAAGATTTTCTCTTGTAATTCTGCGCGTTCCGCTGTATGATATAGATCATGTATCCAAGTGTATCTTGTCACCGTTACGGAGGAACCTATGACAGCAACCAAAACGCCCGCGTTCCATAAGCCGCCGCTGTTCACCCGGCAGCAGCTCATTGCCCTGCTGCTGCCGCTGATCGCAGAGCAGGCGCTCAGCGTGACCATCGGTCTGGCCGACACGCTGATGGTCTCCTCGGTGGGGGAAGCCGCTGTTTCCGGCGTGAGCCTTGTGGACAGCTTCAACACCCTGATGATTCAGATCATGAGCGCCCTTGCCACCGGCGGCGCGGTGGTCACCAGCCAGTACATCGGCCGGCAGGAGCCAAAGGATGCCAAGAATGCAGCGGCGCAGATCCTGTTCATCCTGTCCAGCTTCAGCCTGCTGGTGGCCGCCGTTGTGGTGGCGGGCCGCCATGCCATCCTGCGCGGCATCTTCGGCTCCATCGACGTGGACGTGATGCGCTATGCCGAGACCTACTTCCTGCTCTCGGCCCTGAGCTACCCGTTCATCGGCCTGTACAACGCCGGTGCGGCCCTGTTCCGGGCGCAGGGCAACAGCAAGATCAGCATGATGTCCAGCCTTGTAATGAATGTGGTGAACATTGGCGGCAACGCCGTGCTGATCTACGGCTTCAAAATGGGCGTGATGGGTGCCGCACTGGCCAGCCTTGTGTCCCGCGCCATTGCCTGCGTGGCTGTGCTGTACCTGCTGCAGCGGCCCGCCTGCCCGCTGCGGGTGGACGGCCTGCAGGCCCTTGCCCCGAAGGCACGGCTCATCCAGCAGATCCTGCGGGTGGGCATCCCGGCCGGTATTGAAAACGGCATGTTCCAGATCGGCAAGCTGTCCGTTTCCAGCCTGACCTCCACTCTGGGCACCGCCGCCATTGCGGCCAACGCCGTGGCAAACACCACCACCACCTTTTTGAACATCCCGGCCAACGCCGTGGGCATGGCTGCGCTGACCGTGGTGGGCCAGTGCCTTGGCGCAGGCGAAAAAGATCAGGCCGTGTATTACTCCCGCCGCCTGATGCTGTTTGCCTACTGCGGCGCATGGTTCATGAACCTTTCGGCCTTCCTGTTTGCCAACAAATTTGCACTGGGCCTGTTCAGCCTCTCGCCGGAAGCCTACGCCATGGCGCTGGAAGTGATGGTGTGGTTCAACATCGTTTCGCTGTTCATCTGGCCTTCCAGCTTTACCATGCCCAACATCCTGCGTGCGGCAGGCGATGCCCGCTTTACCATGACCGTGAGCATCGTGTCCATGTGGGCCTTCCGGGTGGGCTTCTGCTACCTGTGTGTGCTGGCCTTCCACGGCGGCCTGCTGGCCATCTGGATGGGCATGTATCTGGACTGGGCGTTCCGCTCCCTGTGCTTCTTTGTACGCTTCGTGCGCGGCAAGTGGCTGGAACAGCAGGTCATCTGAATCTTTCCTCTGCATTTTATAAGAGCCTGCCGCGAAGGCAGGCTCTTTTTTACGCAATACGCACAAATAATTTATTTGTTTTTCAGCAATGTTGTCTGCTTTCATTCTTGTTTTTGTCACATTCCCGGCGTATAATTTCACAGTGCTAAGAGCTTTCACTTCTGCAAAAAGGAGGCTTTTTCAATGAAACGCAGTTGGTTTTCGCGCCATCCGCTTTGCTTCATGGCGCTGTATCTCATACTTTATCTTTCCGCATTCAATTTCCTGAACACCCAGATCCATATGCCGCACATCCTCGTGCACTGCCGGCTGGACGATCTGATTCCCTTCTGCAAATATGCGGTCATCCCCTATTTTGCATGGTTTCCGTGGATCCCGTTCACCCTGTTCTTCCTTCTGTGGAAGGCACCCCGGGAGGACTTCTGGCGGCTGTGTATGCCGCTGTTCAGCGGTATGACCATTGCGCTGGCCTGCTACGTGATCCTGCCCACCGGGCTGAATCTGCGCCCCTGCTATGTGCCGGGCACAGACATCTTCGCCCGTGCGGTGCGGTTCCTGTACAGCACCGACACACCCATCAATGTCTGCCCGTCCATCCATGTGTTCAACTCGGTCACGCTGATGCTGGCCTATCACCGCTGCCGCATTTTTGAGCAGCCCCGGTTCCGCTGGATGCGCCTGGCCGCTGATGTGCTGTGCATCTCCATTGTATGCTCCACCATGCTGCTCAAGCAGCACAGCTGCATCGATGCAGCGCTTGGCGCTTTGCTGGCGCTGGCACTGGATACCGCGTTCAGCCGTATGATGGACACCAACAATCTGCCGCAGATGCGCCGCATCTGAATCTCTATAAAAAAGAAATGCGCTGTCATCGGGGGACAGCGCATTTCTTTTTTTGTTCAGAACAGATTCTCCGGCAGGCAGACATCCTGCTTTGGCACCTTTGCCCAGGAAAAGTCTTTGATCAGGCTTTCCGGTGTGCGGGGCGCAGGCTCCGGCTGCAGGCCGTAGGCGTAGGCAAGCTTGCCCACGATCTCCTGCGCGGTATACTTTTCCCGCAGGTTTTCCAGACTCTGGTCGCCATCGCGCTTGGAGAGCCGCCGCCCATTCGAGGCCAGCAGCAGCGGGCAGTGGGCAAACCCCGGTGCCTGCAGGCCCAGCAGGCGGTACAAATACAGCTGCCGTGCCGTGGACGAAAGCAGGTCTGCACCGCGCACCACTTCGGTAACGCCCATGCGGGCATCGTCCACCACCACGGCCAACTGATAGGCGAACACGCCATCCGCCCGGCGCAGGTAGAAGTCACCGCAGTCGTGCAAAAGATTTTCGGTGTGCGGGCCCATGCAGCCATCCACAAATGTGATGTCCTCGTCCGGCACCATCAGACGATAGGCAGGGGCCTTCTTTTTGCGTTTTTCCTCAATTTCGGCAGCGGTCAGGCCGCGGCAGGTGCCCGGATAGACCACGTTGCCGTCCGAGGTATGGGGCGCGCTGGCCGCGTGCAGCTGGGCGCGGGAGCAAAAACACGGGTACACAAGGCCGCGCTCTTCCAGCTTTTTGTAGCTTGCGGTGTAGATCTCCGCGCACTCACTCTGGTAATAGGGGCCGTTCGGCCCACCGGTGCTGCCGCCCTCGTCCCACGCAAGGCCCAGCCAGTCCAGATCCTGTTCCAGCAGGTCAGCATAGATGCGCGGGCAGCGCTCGGCATCCAGATCCTCAATGCGCAGCACGATACGCCCGCCCTGACTTTTTGCGCTGAGCCACGCCAGCAGGCTGCAGGCCAGATTGCCAAAATGCAGCCGCCCGCTGGGGCTGGGGGCAAAGCGGCCGGTTGGCGGTATTATCTCCGATTTATCACAATGTGCTTGGTTTTGCATTGGGGGTCCTTTCAACCGCTGGACGATTTAAAATTGCCGACGCGTTCGCTTTGGCAATATCAGCGGAAATATTATTTTTAAATTTGTAACTCCGAAACGACTGCGGTCGTTTCGGAGTTACTTTTTCACGGGAAGGGTCGTAACGGGAAACGGCATGTTGTTGCTGTCGGCTTATTGCCGTCGCGCAGCGACTATAAATCGGTGGAACACAAAAAATCCTTTCGCTCTGCGCGGGAAGCCGCTTTTTCCCTATTATAGTTGCCCGTCCGCCAAAGGTCAACAGACCACCCGGCCAAGCCGCCGCTCCACCGCCTGCCGCACCTCCGGCGCACGGATGCCGTACACGATCTGCACATCGCAGCCGCTTTGCACCACACCGCTGCAGGGCAGGGCTTTCAGGGCCTGCTCCTTGACGAAGGCCGGGTCGTTCACCGTGACACGCAGGCGGGTAAAGCAGTTGTCTACCGTGCGGATGTTCTCCCGCCCGCCAAAGGCTGCAATGAGCTTTTCTACTCCCTGCTCGTCCAGCGGCAGGGCCTTTTCCGGCCGGGACGGCTCTTCCGGGCGGCGGCCCGGTGTAGGCAGGTCCAGCGCCTTGATGAGCACAGTGAACACCACAAAATACACCGCGATCTGGGCAAGGCCCAGCAGATACAGCACCGGGTAGTTCGTGCGGGCCGCACCAGCGGAAAGGTTCATCACAAGCGACCCCAGAAGGTTCGAGGTAAACGCCGTGACTCCGCACAGGTGCAGCAGCACGATGAAGCTGCCGGAGATGGCTGCGTGCGCCAGCCACAAAACCGGTGCCGAGAAGCAGAACAGAAAATCCAGCGGCTCCGTAATGGAAGCCAGCGATGCCGTAAAGGCCAGCGGCAGCAGCTGAAGGGCAGTCTTTTTGCGGCTGCCCCGCCGGGCACAGAAGATGAATGCCGCCGCAATGCCAAAGTAGCCGAAGGTCTTGGTAAAGCCGGTGTACATCCACACGATGCCATCCGAAAACGGCAGGCCGAGGTTATATTCGGTCATCATGACCACATAGGCACCGGTATAGGTGACGCTGCCCACCATAAGCTGACCGCCCAGCTGCGAGAACTGGAACGGCATATACACCAGATGATGCAGCCCTGTAGGGATGAGCAGCCGTTCCAGAAAGCCGTATAAAAACAACCCGATATTGCCGGAAGCGGCAATGAAGCCGGTGACGGCCGCAATGGCCTTCTGGATAGGCGGCCAGACAAAGCAGGCCCCAGAGCCCAGCACCGCCGCCAGTGCCGCCACGCAGGCAAAGGACCACCGCACACCGGAGAACACACCGCCCAGAATGCCGCGGTGGGCTTTTTCGCAGGTGCAATCATACACAAAGGCGGTGAGCAGGCCCAGCAGAATGCCGCCGAACACGCCGGTGTCCACAGTCTGAATGCCCAGCACCATGGTCTGGCCTGCGCTGTACAGGCCGGTAAGCGCATCCGGCTGCGCCAGCAGGCCCAACTCGGTCAGCGTTACATTGCCCGCTGTCAGGTAGACAAGATAGCTCATCAGGGCGATGAACGCCGCCTGATGCTTTTCCCGCTTTGCCAGCGCCGCCGCAAGACCGGTGCAGAACAGCACGCTCAGATTTGAAATGACCGCCGTGAGGCATTTGTAAATGATCCTGCCCGCCAGCTGCACCGGCTCCCACCGCAAAAAGGGCAGCACCCCGGCCAGCGGCGCACTGGTAAGCAGTGCGCCCACCACCAGCAGCAGGCCCGCCGCCGAAAGATAGCTCAGCGGTGCCAGCATTGCGCGGGAGAACCGCTCCAATGCGGCTGTGATGCGGTGCTTCATGGGCGTTTCCCTCCTTTCCGACTGACGTGGGCAGATACTATACTTGTAGTCAACCGATTTTTGCAAAAAATGTCAAGAATGCAAAGTTCCCAAAAATGCGTTTCTTCTTTGTGCAGAGTGCATATTTCCCGCTTGAAATTCGTTCTGCGCTGTCCGATTGACAACCGCCGCGGCAGAACGTATACTTAGGGTGTATCGTTTTGAAGTGCTGCGGCCCGGCTGCGGCACCGCTCAAGGAGGACACCACTATGAAATTGAGATATACCCGCATCCTCTCGCTGCTGCTCTGCGCAGCGCTGGCCTGCAGCATTCTGACAGGCTGCGGCGGCTCAACCGCCAGCAGTTCCGAAGCGCCAAGCTCTGCCAGCAGTTCTGCAAGCTCCGCTGCTTCCGGCGAAGACCTGCCTGATTCCACCACCCGGGCCGACACCTCCGGCCTGAACCCCGGCGATTTTGACGAGAACTCCATCTTCTCCATCACCGGCACCGCTGCCGCCTTTGAGCCTTGTCTGGGCTGGGGGCCGGGTGTTTCCGGCTGCTCGCTCAAATCGGTGATCGCAGCGGCATCCCTGCTGCAGTGGGCAGAAAACGCCCGCCTTGCCTCCCGCACCCCGGAAGCCGTGCAGGAAGCTTTCTACAGCTGGTACGACACGCTGGACGCTGATGAGCAGGAAAGCTTTGCCGAGGCCTGGACGATGATCGAGCCGGACGCGCTGAGCCTTTTGAGCGACAAGGACAGCATGGCTGGCCGCATTGAGGATGCCGGCCTTGACCCGGACACCCTGCCCGGCTGCACCCTGAAGAACTGGCAGGCCCTGCAGACCGTGCTGGACGACTGCGTGCCCGCAGCCGGGGAAGAATGATCCGTCATAAACGCTTCGGATACAACAGCACCGGGCGGTCTTGCGACCGCCCGGTGCTTTGTTTTTTATGGGTGCCGGAGAAAGATCAGACCCTCTCAGTCAAAGCCTGACGGCTTTGCCAGCTCCCCCGAAGGGGGAGCTTTTATGTATCTTTCGGTCTGCTGCAATAGAGCTCCCCCTTCGGGGGAGCTGGCTGCGACCAAAGGGAGCAGACTGAGAGGGTTCTGTTTTTATACCTTCTTCAGCACATACTGGCGGGTGCCCATGCCGATCTTTTCGGCCTGCTCCAGCGTGGCCTTCCACTCGATATTGGGGTTGGAATCCTTGAAGTTGTCGTGGTGGCAGTTCCAGCCGGGCTTTGCAAGGTTCTGGCCCAGCTGGCTGTTCGGCAGCGGCTGTGCATTCAGGCAGGCGTCCGCGCAGGCCTGATCCAGCGCCACCGGGTCAAAGGACGCAAAGATGCCGATATCCGGCAGGATGGGAGCATCGTTCTCGCAGTGGCAGTCGCAGTTGGGGCTGATGTCCTGCACCAGAGAAACATGGAAGCAGGGACGGCCTGCGCATACGGCAGCCGCGTACTCGGCCATTTTGCGGTCCAGCATCTCATTGGCGCTGTCGCACTGGGAATAGATAGCGTCAAAGTTGCAGGCACCGATGCAGCGGCCGCAGCCCTTGCACTTGGTCTGATCAATGACGGCCTTGTTGTTTGCATCGTAGGTGATGGCATCGGAGCCGCACTCCTTCGCGCAGCGGTGGCAGCCACGGCACAGACTCTGCTGCACCTCCGGGTGTCCGGCGGCGTGCTGTATCATCTTGCCCGCGCGGGAGCCGCAGCCCATGCCGATGTTCTTGAGAGTACCGCCGAAGCCGGTGGATTCGTGGCCCTTGAAATGGGTCAGGCTGATAAAGATATCTGCGTCCATGATGGCACGGCCGATCTTTGCCGTCTTGCAGTATTCGCCGTTCGGCACCGGCACCTCTGCTTCATCGGTGCCGCGCAGGCCGTCCGCAATGATGACCTGACAGCCGGTGGTCATGGGCCAGAAGCCGTTCAGCTGGGCACAGGTGAGGTGCTCCAGTGCGTTCTTGCGGCTGCCCGGATACAGGGTGTTGCAGTCGGTCAGGAACGGCAGACCGCCCTGCTCCTTGCACAGGTCGGCCACCACCTTGGCGTAGTTGGGGCGCAGGAATGCCAGATTGCCCAGCTCACCGAAATGCATCTTGATGGCAACGAATTTGCCATCCATATCAATATCCTTGATCCCGGCGGCGATGCACACGCGGCGCAGCTTGTCCAGCAGGCTGGTGCCCACAGGACAGCGGAAATCTGTATAATAGACCTTGGATGCTTCCATAGCAGTTTCCTCCATTTTGTTTGCGCGGCACGCTGCCGCATATTCTCTTGTTTTGTAGTATAGCACATCTTTTTGCAAAGAAAAAGTGCTGTCGTAAAGGGCGGCGGGCACACCCTCCACGTCCCACGATCAAAATGGCCTCCGCTGATGCTCTGGCCATATTTAGTGGAACTATCATTTCCTAACGAAAGAAAGCCGGAAATCTGCGGATTTCCGGCTTTCAATTTTCACGGGAAAGAGTCGTAGCGGGCAGCGGCATCTTGCAGCGCTGGCTCCCTGCGGGAGCGTTCGCGCAGCAGAAAATGCACAAGCTTATCCGCACGGCTCGTCGCGCAAGCGACTCAAAATCGGCGGAACACAAAAAATCCTTTAGCGGAGCGGCTTGGATTTTTTGTATGGAGCCCAACAGCTTTGGGGTCACTAGGGGCGAGCAGCCCCTAGTTCGTGCCTCCCGCGCCTCGAAAGTAGCGGGTGCTTTTCTGGTTCTCTTTTGGCACGCAAAAGAGAACATCCCCGGCGGCGATGCATCTTGCAAAAGGCATGAAGCCCGCCCCACACGAATGCGCTCTGTGCGGGAAGCATTCCAAATCAGAAGATTGCCGTCGCAGCCGCCACTGCCAGCACGATGATGCCCAACACGATGCGGTAGGCACCAAAGAACTTGAAATCGTGGCGCTTGACGTAATCCATCAGGAAGCGGATGGCGGCAAGGCTCATGCCAAAGGCCACCACACAGCCCACTGCCAGCACAGCCACCTCGGTGCCGGTCATCACAGAACCGCCGACAACGAACTTGACCACCTTGAGCAGGGATGCGCCCGCCATGACCGGGATGGCCAGATAGAAGGTGAACTCTGCCACACAGGCGCGGGACAGGCCCAGCAGCAGGCCGCCCACGATGGTGGCACCGGAGCGGGAGGTGCCCGGAATGATGGCCAGACACTGCCACAGGCCAATGATGATGGCATCGCGGTAGGTGATCTGCTCCAGCCGGCTCACGTGCGGCGCGGCGCGGCGGTTCTCCACAACAAAGAACAGCGCGCCATACAGAATGAGCATCGCGGCAACCGTGATGTAATTGTAGAAGTGAGCTTCCATCCAGTCGTCCAGCGGGCTGATGATGAGCACCGGGATCGTGGCCGCTACCACCTTGAACCACAGGCTCCACACGCTGGGCTTGGAAATGACTCTGCCCTGCTTCATGCCAAAGGGCCACAGCTTGCCCCAGAACAGCACCACCACGGCCATGATGGCACCCAGCTGGATGACCACACGGAACATGGACATGAACTCTTCGCTTGCGTTGAATTTGATGATCTGTTCCAGCAGGATCATATGACCGGTGGACGAAATGGGAAGCCACTCGGTAATGCCCTCCACAATGCCCATCAGGATGGCTTTGATGATCTCAAAAAACGTAAGTACCCCTCCTTGTGCACAAAGGCACAGCAGCTTATTTTCTTCCAGTATACCATACTATGTCTCTGCACGCACGCAGAATGCGAAAATTTTTACACCCGCCGCCACTTTTGCCCTGCAGGCTGTTACTGCGCTGGGAAATGTGTTATACTGATGCAAAGACCCTTTTCCTTCTATTTTATCCGCAAATCAAAACAGAGTTTAAACACCCTTGGTATTTTTGTTGAACCATTCTACAACGAGGTGAATCTATATGAATATTCTGGTGATCGGCTGCGACCAGGTGGGTGCTTCCCTCATCCGCGATCTGGAACGCATCGGCCATGATATCTCGCTGATCGAAAAGGATCCCGAACAGCTCAAGCGTCTGGATGCCTTTGACGACTACAGCTTTGGCGGCACGGCTCTGGTGGGCGACCCCACCGACCCGGATACCCTGCGGCAGGGCGGCATTGACAGCTGCGATGCCGTGGCCGCTGTGAGCGAGGACGACTCGGTAAACCTGATGGCGGCACAGATCGCAAAAAGCATCTTCCGCCGTGAGAAGGTGATCTGCCGCGTGTCCGACCCGCACCTGCAGGTGCTGTACCACAAGGCTTACGAGATCGACACCATCTGCCCCACGGTGCTCACCGAGCAATCGGTGTTCCGCGCACTGGCAAAGTAAAAAGTGAGGGAAGCATATGAAAGTTTGTATCGCAGGCGGCGGCAAGGTGGGCATGTATCTGGCCCAGAGCCTGCTGGCCCACCGCCACAAAGTGACCATCATTGAACCGCAGGAAATGCTGTGCCGTTCGCTGGCCGATTCGCTGGATATCCCGGTGATCTGCGGCGATGCCATCAGCTTTGACACCATGCGCACGGCCGACGTTGCCAGCTGCGATGCCTTTGTGGCCGTGACCGGTGCGGACGAGAACAACCTTGTGGCCTGCCAGATCGCAAAGCGGGAGTTTGGCGTGAACCGCACTGTGGCCCGGGCCTCCAACCCCAAGAACCGGGAGCTGCTGCACACCTTAGGCGTGGACACCGTAGTGTGCGGCACCGACAACCTGAGCCACATCCTTGAGCGCGAGATCGAGACGGATACCATCCGCCAGCTGCTCTCGCTGGGCGGCGGCACTGCCAGCCTGAACGAAATTTTGCTGCCGGAGAACTTCAAGTTTGCAGGGCAGGCGGTCAAGGACATCCCCATGCCGGGCGACGTCATTCTGGTGTGCATCACCCGCGATGCGGAGTTCATCATCCCCCACGGCAATACCACCTTACTGCCGTGGGACCGCATCCTATGCCTGACGCAGGATGACACCCTGCACCTGCTGATGGATGCCTGGGGCCTTTCCGGCAAATGACCGAACGTGACCTGCTGCGCACGGCGCTGATCATCCCGCCCAAGGGCCGGGCCGTGCTGTGCGTCTGGGCCGCTGTTCCCGGCGTGTTCTGCGCGCCTTTTGTGTTCTGGCAGAGCCTGTTTGCCGGGTGTATTTTCTGTGCCCTGTGGGCGTGCCTTGTGTTCGCCGCGTGGGCAAGAGCCTGCAGCTTTACCGCAGTGCTCACCGCCCGGAACACTGCCGTGCGGGCCGGTATCGCCGTTCCCATCACACGGCAGCTTCCCCGCCGGGCCGTGACTGGCGTGTGGACCCTGCGCACGCCGCTTCTGTGGCTGGCCGGGTGCAGCGTGCTGGTGGTGCACGGCCCGGGCGTACAGCTGTTCCTGCCGGGCGTGGATGCCCTGCAGGCGCAGGCCCTTGCCGCTGTGCTGATGGAGGAAACGCCATGACCGAACGCGGCTTCCACCCATTTGCGGTGCTGCATTTTCTGCGCAAGACCATCCTGCTGTATCTGCTGCCGCTTTTACAGGTGCTGTTTGCCCGCAACTGGGCGGCGCTGCGTACGGCTCTGGTGCAGGGCGCGGCGCTGCTGACAGTGCTTGCCGCTGTGAGCGCCGCCGTGCTGCACGCAGGCCGCTGGCGGGTGGATGCACAGGGAACCCTGCGGGTGCGCTGGCGGCTGGGCGTGCGGCTGGACCGCTGCCTGAAAGCCAGCCAGCTGGCAGCGCTCACCATCGAGCGGCCCCTGCTCTACCGGCTGGCCGGTGCCAGCCGGGTGGTGCTGTACCCTGCCGGGCAGAAGCGCACCCTGACCCTGCTTTTGAGCGCGCAGAACGCACAGTTTTTAGCTGACCGCATGATGCCGCGCCGGGATGCTGTGGCCCACACCCCGCGCGGCGGCGAAAAGCTGGCCTTTGCGGTGCTGGGTGCCAACGGCCTTTCCACCCTTGCTTTGCTGGCGCTGGCCATCAAACAGAGCAGGCCCTATGCGCCGGATGCCCAGACGGCGGCCTTTGCCCACCTGAACCGCATTGCGGCGTGGGCGGCGCGTTGGCTGCCCATGGGCACAGCATGGCTGCTGGTGCTGGGCGGCGTGCTGTTCTGCGCAAGCCTTGCGCGCAGTGCGGCCCATGCGGCCCATTATACCGTGTGGCGCACCGAGAGTCACCTTGGCAGCAGGGGCGGCTTTGTGCACCGGTATGAGATACGCCTTGCGCTGGAACATCTGAGCTATGCGGACCTGCGCCGCTCGCCTGCCACATGGGCGCTGGGCAGCTGCCCGGTGTTCGTTACAGCAGGCAGCTGCCAGCCGGAGATCCCGTTGCTGGTCTGGCGGGAGGACGGCCCTTTTCTACAGGAGCTGCTGCCCGGCTTTGCCCTGCCGCCAAAAGCCCCGGTGGACACCGCAGGCCGCAGCATCCCGGCGTTTTTTCTGCCTGCCGGCATCCCCTGCGGGCTGTGCCTGCTGCTGACAGCGGTATCCCGCTACACCCTGCCTGCGCTTACGGTGCCGCTGCTGGTGGTCACTGCTGTGTTTGCCGCCCTGCTGGTGGGTGCGTACAACGGCTGGCGCAAAGAGGGCATCTGGCTGCAAAACGGCCGCCTGACCCTGCGCTGGCAGCACGGCTTCCATCTGCACGACATCTGCGTGCTCTGCCCTGTTCCGGCCCTGACGGCCCTGCAGTCGCCATGGGCCGCGGCGGTGCACCGCACGAACCTCACCCTCACCTTTCCGGGCGGGGTGAAGTGCAGGGTGCGCAGCGTAAAGTGCAGCGAATTGCCTTTTTTGCTTTTCTGAAACTGTAAGGAGTCTTTTTCTGTGATAAAAACTGTATTATTCGATCTGGACGGCACCCTTCTGAACACCATCGACGACCTTGCCGATGCAGGCAACTGGGTGTGTGCACAACACGGCTGGCCCACCTTTACGGTGGAACAGTTCAAGCACATGGTGGGCAACGGCATCCCGAAGCTGGTGGAGCGCTTCTCGCCGGAAAATGCCCGCACGCCGGAGCAGCTGGCGGCCACGCTGGCCGAGTTCACCGCCCGGTACGACGCCCACAAGGAGGACAAGACGGCCCCCTATCCCGGCATCCCGGAGCTGCTGGACGAGCTGCGGGCACAGGGTGTTCAGTGCGCAGTGTTCTCCAACAAGGCCGACCCGCTCTGCGGCAAGATCATCGCCCACTATTTCGGCACAGGCCGCTTTGCCGCTGTGCGCGGCAACAGGCCCGGCGTGCCCACCAAACCGGACCCCGCCGGGCTGTATGCGCTGATGGACGAGATCGGTGCAGACCGCTCTGCCACCCTTTTTGTGGGCGACAGCGATGTAGACATCCTCACCGGACACAATGCCGGGCTGCCCGCCATGGGCGCGCTGTGGGGCTTCCGGGGCCGCGCAGAACTGACCGCTGCCGGTGCGGATGCACTGGCAGCGGTACCGGAGGATATTTTTACCTATATCCAGAAGGGTTGACGATTTAGAATGCCCTCCGTTTTACTCTGGGCATGTTTAGCGGAAAATTTATTTTTATTTGCAGCTCAGAAAAATCTGCGGATTTTTCTGAGCTGCTTTTTCACGGGGTAGGGTCGTGGCGGGAAGCGGCATCTGCTGCTGTCGGCCTGCGGCCGTCGCGCAGCGACTTCTGATTGGCGGAACCCCAAAAAGAGGTTAAGAGATCTTCACGCCGAACAGGCGGGAATCTCCAGCTTTTTGGGGTGGAGCTTACATCATCAGCCTGCCCTACTCGAATACGCTCTGCACAGGAAACAATGCGCAAAAAGGCGAGCCGCCCATTGGGCGGCTCGCCTGCTGTGTTCTTTGGGGTAACTTTATCAGCCCAGAGTGACTTCCTGGATCTTGGAGGAAGCGAACTCGAAGGGCCAGACAGTCTTCCACTCCTGATCCTGCACCTGTGCGATTGCAACAGAAGCGTAGGTGTTGTCACGGTAGTGCTTTGCGCCGCCGATCTCGTACTCGGGAGCGAACTCGATCTTGGAGTAGGGCAGAACGATCTTGCGGCCGCCCTCGAATGCACCGTCGATGGACAGCTCTGCCAGAGCGTCGCGGACGGCAGCACCGTCGGTGGAGCCAGCCTTCTCGATGGCGGTCTTGAACAGCCACACAACGGTGTAGGACTCAGCAGAGTGGCCGTTCATGTTGACATTGTAGACCTTCTTGAAGTCCTCGTTGATCTCCACGCCGTTGGTCAGGTCGGGGTTGAACTCGACAACAGAAGCCACGCCGTTTGCGGATGCGCCCAGGTTCGGGATGAAGGAAGGATCGGTGAAGCCGTTTGCCTTGGCAACGATCATCTTGGGCTTGTAGTTCTGCTCCTTCAGGGTCTGGACGAACAGAGTAGCGTCGCCGATGTAAGAGTCGCACAGAATGGCATCGGGATCAGCCTGCTTCAGGGCCAGGACCTGAGAGGACAGGTCGGTAGCGTTGGAGCTGTAGTCCACTTCGGCCACAACATCCAGACCGTAATCGGGTGCGAACAGGTTGACGCAGCGGATCAGCTCCTGACCGATGGCAGCCTTATCGGTGAAGATGGCGACCTTCTTGATCTCGTTGCCGGTCTGCTCCTTGGAGTCCTGCAGATACTTCAGCATATCTTCCACGTAGACGGAGTTCAGCGGGCACAGACGGAAGAAGTAATCGTAGTCCTTGTGGTCCTCGTCGGTCAGACGGTCCAGCGTGGAGATAGCGGTGATCATGGGGATGCCGTACTGCTGGCAGACCTGAGCCACGACCTCGGTAACAACGGACATATGGCAGCCCATGATGACGTTGACACCTTCCTGGGTGATCAGGCGCTCTGCCTCAGACTTACCGGTGGCTGCGTCGCCTGCGTGGTCACCGCGGACAACTTCCAGCATCTGACCGTTCACGCCGCCTGCCTTGTTGATCTCGTCCACTGCAAAATCGATGCCGCGCAGGATGTTCTCGCCGATGGCTGCGTTGCCGCCGGACATTGCGTAGATGGTGCCGATCTTGATGGTATCACCGCTGGCTGCTGCAGTGCTGCCGGATGCTGCGGTGCTGGTAGATGCTGCAGTGCTGGTGGAAGCGGAAGAGCCGCCGCAGGCGGTCAGAGCAGCTGCGCTGCCCAGAACAGCGGATGCCTTCAGGAAGCTTCTACGAGAGATCTTTTTCATAATTGTCCTCCATTCTGTTTGTAAAAAACAGCTTGTTAATCCGAGATGCCCCGCCGCACCGTGTGAAGTAGTGCCCGCCGGACATCCAGTTTCCAAAATCAGATGCCGAGGTACGCCTTCTTGACGTGCTCGTTTGCCGAAAGCTCGGCGGCGGTGCCTTCCAGTGCCACGCGGCCATTCTCAATAACATAGCCGCGGTCAGCCGCTGCAAGGGCTTTGGTGATATCCTGCTCCACCAGCAGCACCGAGATGCCGTCATTCTTCACCATGGTCTTGGCCACTTCCAGAATGTCGTCCACGATGTTGGGGGCAAGGCCCAGACTGGGCTCGTCCAGGATCAGCAGCTTGGGCATACCGATCAGCGCACGGGCCACGGCCACCATCTGCTGCTCGCCGCCGGACAGGGTGCCGGCAGCCTGCTTTGCGCGCTCGCGCAGCTTGGGGAACCAGTTATAGCACTTTTCCAGATTTTCTGCAAAATGCGCCTTGGTCTCCTTATTGAATGCACCCAGCTCCAGATTTTCCAGCACGGTCATCTCGGTAAAGAGCTGACGGCCTTCCGGCACCTGCACGATGCCGCTGTCCAGAATAACGCGGGAGCTTTTGCCGGAGAGGTCCTCCCCGTTGAACTCCACCTTGCCGGAGCTGGCCTTGACCATGCCTGTGATGGTGCGCACCATGGTGGTCTTACCGGCACCGTTGGAGCCAAGGATGGCAACGATCTCGCCATCCTTCACCTCAAAGCCGATGTCCCACAGGATGTTCACAGAGCCGTAACCGGCGTTCAGACCTTCAACTTTAAGCACTTGCGCCCTCCTTTTTGGTGCCCAGGTACACCTCCATGACGTAAGGATCGTTCATGACCTGCTCGGGCGTGCCCTCAGCGATCTTTTCGCCGTGGTGAAGGACGATGACCTTCTCGCACAGGCTCACGACCGCCTTCATGATGTGCTCGATGAGCAGGATGGTGACACCGGACTCGTTGATCTTGCGGATCAGCTGGATGGCCTCTTCGGTCTCAGCCGGGTTCAAGCCTGCCATGTTCTCGTCCAGAAACAGCACTTCGGGCTTGGTGGCCAGAGCGCGGGCCATCTCCAGACGCTTCTGGTCCGGCGTGCCCATGTCCTTGGAGATCACATGACGCTTTTCGTACAGGCCGGTGAAGTGCAGCACCTCCATGGCGCGCTCCTTGGCCTCTTTTTCGCTCTTTGCACCGGCGTGGCCGAAGTAGGCGGCGGCGGTGACGTTATCCAGAACGCTCAGGTTCTTCAGAGGTTTCATGATCTGGAAGGTGCGGGCGATCTTCATGTTGGTGTACTCATACGCCTTTTTGTTGGTGATGTCCTCACCATTGTAGAAGATCTTGCCTTCGGTGGGCGGGTAGTAGCCGCAGATCATGTTGAAGGTGGTGGATTTACCAGCACCGTTGGGGCCGATCATGCCGGTGATGGAGCCTTTCTCCACCGAGAAAGAAACATCATGCACGGCGGTCAGACCCTTGAACCGCTTGGTCAGGCTCTGGACTTCAATAATAGGCTTTTCTGCCATGATTACTTCCCTCCCTTGTCTGCCATCAGCTCATACTCTTCCAGCACGTCCAGAGACGGCTTTTTGAGGATCTTTTCATCGATGAAGGTCTTGACCTTCGAGTTCATGTACCAGCCCAGAATACCGGACGGACGGAAGCGGATGACCACGATCAGCACGATGGCATACATCAGCATGTTGATGCCGGGCAGGATGGCGGCAAAGTTTGCACGCAGCAGCTCGCTCAGCGGGATCATGATGAGGCCGCCGATCAGCGGGCCTTCGATGTAGGCAGCGCCGCCCACGACTGCCGGCAGCACGATCTCAGTGGACTTGGACTGGATCATAATATCGGGGTCGATGTAGCGGATGTAGCTGACGTAGAAGAAGCCGACCAGACCGGCAATGATGGCCGAAATGACGACCGCGATCACCTTGTACTTGGTGGGGTTGATGCCGATGGCGGCGGCAGCGTCCTCATCCTCGCGGATGGTGCGCAGCGCAAAGCCCAGCTTGGAGCGGCGTTCGCATTCCGCTGACCACGGCTCCAGCTTCGCTTCCCTGTACTCCCCTTTTTGTCGCTATGCGACATCTTCCCCCGACCGGGGGAAGTCTTTGCTCGCTGGCGGCGGTCAGCTCAGCTGCAATTCCCGTACGGGTCAAATTAAAAATCCCCCGAGCGAATGCAGCGGCAGCTACCACATTAGACATTCCTACAGGATGGGACTTGCAACAACGACGACCGCGGCCAGTGGCCGATGCAGGGAGGAGTTGTTGGGGCAGCGGCCAGCAAGACGCAAGTGCCGCCCAAGGCACGCGCGGATGCTGGGAGCCGCAACCCGGAGCACTAAAAAAGAGCCCACTGGGCTCTTTTTTGCCGCCTGCGGGCGGCCGTGTTCCTTCGATTCCTCGTACGGGTTGCATGAAACAGCTACCACATTAGACGTTCCTAGTCGTTGGGACCCGCGCACTAAGCAACAGCCCACTGGGCTGATTGCTTACCCTGCTGCGCAGGGCCGTGCTGTTCGATTCCCGTACGGGTCAAATTAAAAACGCCCTTGCGCAATGCGCAAAGGCGTTTTTATGACCCGTACGGGAATCGAACCCATGTTACAGCCGTGAAAGGGCCGTGTCTTAACCGCTTGACCAACGGGCCTTAGAAATACAGAGCTTCGCTAAAACCTCCGACTTCCATCGTCCACTACTGCAGACGACCGTCCCCCTAACCTTAGCGAAACTCTGTAAAAGTGGTAGCGGTAACTGGATTTGAACCGGTGACACTTCGGGTATGAACCGAATGCTCTAGCCAACTGAGCTATACCGCCACATATTGTTTGTGCACTTGAACAGTGCTCTATTATTATACCCACAGATACCCCTTTTGTCAACACATATTTTTAAAAAAATCATATTTTTTCGTGTCGTCCAAAATACAAACGGAGATACGTAAAAATCCCGCTTTCCATTGAATAGAAAGCGGGATTTTTCAACCATTTATCCGAGCCTTGTGGAAAAGCCGGTCAATTCTTCAGCCCTTCTTGTGGGTGGGGACCATGACCTTCAGGCCGCCCATATACGGCTGCAGCACTTCGGGGATGGTCACGGTGCCGTCGGCCTGCAGATGGTTCTCCAGGAAGGCGATCAGCATACGCGGAGGTGCCACGCAGGTGTTGTTCAGGGTGTGGGCCAGATAGGTCTTGCCGTCCTTGCCCTTCACGCGGATGTGCAGGCGGCGTGCCTGTGCATCGCCCAGGTTGGAGCAGGAGCAGACCTCGAAGTACTTCTGCTGGCGGGGGCTCCATGCTTCGATATCGCAGCTCTTCACCTTCAGGTCGGCCAGGTCGCCGGAGCAGCAGTTCAGCTGACGCACCGGGATCTCCATGCTGCGGAACAGCTCCACAGAGTTCTTCCACAGCTTCTCGTACCAGTCAGCGCTCTCGTCGGGGCGGCAGACCACGATCATTTCCTGCTTCTCGAACTGATGGATGCGGTAAATGCCGCGCTCCTCGATGCCGTGAGCGCCCTTTTCCTTGCGGAAGCAGGGGCTGTAGGAGGTCAGGGTCAGGGGCAGAGTGGCCTCGTCCAGAGTCTGGTCGATGAAGCGGCCGATCATGGTGTGCTCGCTGGTGCCGATCAGGTACAGGTCCTCACCCTCGATCTTGTACATCATAGCATCCATTTCCGGGAAGGACATGACACCCTGCACCACGTTGCCGTGCATCATGAAGGGAGGGATCACATAGGTGAAGCCCTTGTTGATCATAAAGTCGCGGGCATAGGCCAGCACAGCCTCGTGCAGGCGGGCGATGTTGCCCAGCAGATAGTAGAAACCGTTGCCGGCCACGCGGCCTGCAGCGTCCATATCGATGCCGTCGAAGCTCTCCATGATCTCGGTGTGGTACGGAATGGGGAAATCGGGCACCACAGGCTCACCAAAGCGCTGTGCTTCCACGTTGTAGGTATCATCCGGGCCGATGGGCACGCTGGGATCGATCATCTGCGGAATGGTGTACATGATCTCCTGAATGCGTGCGGACAGGGTCTCTTCTTCCTTTTCCAGCTCAGCCATCTTGTCGGCGTCGGCCTTGACGGCGGCATTGTTGGCATCGATCTGAGCCTGCAGCTCAGCCTTCTGTGCCTCATCGGTGCACTTCTTCAGCTGGCCGAACAGGGGGCCGTTGGCCTTGCTCAGCTTGTTGCGGGCAGCCTTGAGGGCTTCCACTTCCTTCAGGCATGCGCGGTACTTGGCATCCTTCTCGATGACCTCGTCCACCAGCGGGAGCTTTGCATCCTGAAACTTCTTCTTGATGTTTTCCTTGACAGCGTCCGGGTTTTCACGGACAAATTTGATATCAAGCATGATTGACTCTCCTTGCTCTATTTCGGTTCGCACAGAAGATCCCCTCCCCTGTGCCGTTCAAAGACGGTCGCCCGCCTTGGATCGCTTTATTCTTCGTTCTGGTACTGTCCCAGCAGGTTGGCAAAGGCCCGCAGCTGTTCATCGGAATAGAAATGCACGGTCAGCCTGCCCTTGCCGTCGTGGTAGGCCACGTTCACCTCGCTGCCCAGCACCTGCTTGAGGCTTTCTTCCACCTCCACCGGCAGAATGCCCCGCGGCTTGGGTTCTCTGGGCTCCTTTGCGGGCTTTGCCAGCTTTTTGCACAGCGCCTCGGCTTGACGCACGTTCAGCTGGTTGTCTGCGATGATCTGCGCCGCCTGCTCCTGCAGCTCCGGCGTGGGCAGGCTCAGGATCACCTTTGCGTGGCCGATATTGATAAAGCCGCTTTTCAGCAGTTCCAGCACGTTTTCCGGCAGGTTCAGCAGGCGCAGGCTGTTGGCCAGTGCGCTGCGGCTCTTGCCCAGCTTCTGTGCCGCCTGCTCCTGCGTCAGGCCGCAGCGGGTCATCAGCTCCCGGATGCCGGTTGCTTCTTCCACCGGGTCCAGATCCTCGCGCTGCAGATTTTCCACCAGAGCCAGCTCCATGGCCTGCTCGTCGCTGACTTCCTTAATGACCACCGGCACATCGTTCAGCCCTGCCATGCGGCAGGCACGCCAGCGGCGCTCACCTGCCACGATGCTGTAGCCGCCGCGCGGGCGCGGACGCACCGCGATGGGCTGCAGCAGACCATGCTCTGCAATGCTGGCCGCCAGTTCGCCCAGCGCCTGTTCGTCAAAGGTCTTGCGCGGCTGTTCCGGGTCCGGTTCGATCTCACGCAGGGGCAAGGTGTCTACCTTTGCACCGGACTCAAAAACCGGGGCGGCATCTTCAAACAGACTGTCCAGCCCGCGGCCAAGTCCTCCTTTTCCTCTTGCCATTCATGTTCCCCCTGAGGTTTAATCTTCCAGAGCATTTTTCGTCTGCTCTGCGACGGGTGCACTTTTGCGGCGGGCCTTTTTGGGCTCGTGCGGGCGGTTGTTCTTGACAAATTCGATTGCCAGATCCATGTACGCTTCGCTGCCCTTGCCCTTGGGTTCATAGAAATTGATGGGCTGGCCGTAGCTGGGCGCCTCCGAAATGCGGATGGAGCGCGGGATGGTGGTCTTGTACACCTTGGAGCCGAAATACTTCTGCACCTGCTCCACCACCTGCACGGTCAGGTTATACCGCAGCGAGAACATGGTGAACACCACGCCCTCGATATCCAGATACGGATTGTACTTTTTGCGAATGGTCTTTAAGGTGCTGATCAGCTCCGAAAGACCCTCCAGCGCGTAATACTCACACTGCACCGGAATGAGAACGCTGTCGCAGGCACTCAGGCCGTTCAGGGTGAGCAGGTCCAGACTGGGCGGACAATCGATAAAGATGAAGTCATAGTCCTTCTGCACCTCGGCCAGCGCCTTGCGCAGGCGGCTCTCACGAGCGGGCAGGTCGATCATTTCCAGACTGGCACCGGCCAGACGGGTGTTGGAGCCGATGACATCGGTGCGGTACTCGGTCTTACGGATGGCCTCGGAGGCCCGCGCTTCACCGATCAGGATCTCGTAGGTTCCCTTTTCCACGCTGCGCTTCGGGATGCCGTAGCCGGTGGTGGTATTGCCCTGCGGATCAAGGTCTACGATGAGCACCCGCTTGCCCAGCGCCGCAACGCAGGACGACAGGTTGACGGCGGTGGTGGTTTTGCCAACGCCGCCCTTCTGGTTCGCAATTGCTACAATTTTTGCCACGCACAATTCTTCCTTCCGGGAAAATTTAATTGTTCCATGTGGAACATTCGCAGTCATGCCCGCCGGTTTCCCGTCCATACAGGCACCTTAACACCTAGTATAGCACATCCAAATCGGTTTTTGAACCATCTGAAGCGTTTTTCCGCTGGATTTTTAACTTTTAGAGGTGGGAAAATCAAAAACTGCACGGTTTTGGGAGCCGAATCAACGATTTGGAATGCGCGCCGGGAAGCTGGCTAGCCCTCTCAGTCAAGCCCTGTCGGGCTTGCCAGCTCTCCCAAAGGGAGAGCCCTTGGCATAACGGCAAAGTTTCCGGGCAAACCGCAAAGCTTGCGGTTTCGCCAGAGCCTCTCCCTTTGGGAGAGGTGTCACCGCAGGTGACGGAGAGGGTTCACGCCGTGAGAAACTCCCCCAGTCATCTCGCTTTGCTCGATGCCAGCCCCCTCTGGGATGGGGCCCTTGACATGGCGGGAAAGCTGCCGGATAAATTGCAAAGTTTCCGGCACGCCAGAGGCTCCCTCTCCGAGGGAGCTGGAAAAACCGTCAGGTTTTGACTGAGGGAGTTCGTCCCCTGTTCCACATGGAACAATTTTACCGTTCGGCGGCGGTGGTTGGGATGCGCACCGTATATTCGATATACCCATCCTTCTCCTCCCGGTGGGCAGTGGCGGGCACACCATTATCGGTCATCAGACGGATGGCATGGTCGATGGTGTTCACAAAAATACGCACATCCTTGACCATCGAGATGCGGTGCCTGCCTTTTGCGGGGGTGTTGAGCAGCTGTTCAATGTAGAGGTCAGTCTGGCGGGCGTTCATGCGGCGCTTGGCAATGTTGATCAATGCTTCACTGCGGCGGTTCTCCGGCAAACGCAGCACCGCCCGGGCATGGCGCTCCGTGAGGTTGTTGTCCAGCACGAACTGCCGCTGATCGGCGTTCAGCTGCAAAAGCCGCAGTTTATTGGCAAGGGTAGGCTGCGCCATGCCCAGACGTTTGGCGGCCTCGGCCTGGGTGCAGTCCCACAGCACCATCACATCCTTTAAGCCCTGCGCCTGCTCAAAGGGGTTCAAATCGGCCCGCTGGATGTTTTCCAGCAGACCGAGCGCGGCGGTGCGCTCATCGTCGTAATCACAGAGGATGGCAGGGATGGTGTTCATTTTAGCAAGGCGGCAGGCACGGAGCCGCCGCTCCCCGGCTACCAGTTCGTAGCCTCCATCCGACACTTTTCGCACCGAGATGGGCTGCAGCAGACCATTTTCTCGGATGCTCTGGGCCAGCGCAGCCAGCTCCTGCTCGCTGAACTCCCGCCGTGCCTGAAACGGTGACGGCCTGATCTGATCGATGGGCAGGAAATAAATCTTGCCCGCCTGCTTTTTGCGTTCAAACATGGATACACGGCTCCTTTCGCGTGGTGGATGGGTTTTGTTTTTCACATTTTCCCGGGAAAGCGTGGAAAACTCAGGCTTCAGGCACAGTGTATCACACAAATAAAAACCCTGCCAGAAGTTTCGTTCGGCAGGGTTTTACAAAATTCTATCGATATTTCGTTATTTCAACGGGCTTTTCGCAATTTTTCCGCCGTTTCTGGGGTAGGCTGTCGGAGTCTGCGAAATCTTTTTGCACAGGATCAGGGTGCGGGTGTCGCCGCCCGGAAGGTGCAGAGTGCGGGTCTCTTTGTACTCGCCGCCCAGCTTTTTGATGGCACCGCGCGCTGCGGCCAGTTCTTCCTCACCGGAAGAGCCCTTCATGGCAAGGAAGTTTCCCCCTACCTTTACCAGCGGCAGGCAGTATTCGGCCAGCATGGGCAGCGCAGCCACAGCCCGGGCAGATGCCAGATCAAACTGTTCACGCCACGCCTTGCGGGCGGCTTCCTCGGCGCGCTCCTTTGCAAACTCCACGCCGGTCAAACCCAGCTGGGCACAGGCGTACTTCAAAAACTCCACCCGCTTGCCGGTGGGCTCCATCAGGGTCAACTCCAGTTCCGGCTTGTAGATTTTGGTCACGATGCCCGGGAAGCCTGCGCCTGCGCCCACATCCACCATGCGGCCCGCCACTTCCGGCTGGCTGGCAAACAGCAGGCTGTCGAGGAAGTGCTTATCCTCGATCCCCTCGGGGTCGGTGATAGCGGTCAGGTTGACCTTCTGGTTGTAGTCCACCAGAATTTCGGCAAAGGCATCCAGCTGGTCCAGCTGGGTGCCGGTGAGAGTGATGTTCCATGTGGAACATTTTGCTTCCAGACGCTGTTTGTCGATCATGGGTGTTGTCCTTTCTTTCATTCACCGGTCAGCTGGACGAAAATCGGCTCGTGGTGCACGGCAGGCAGGAAAGTTTCCAGCACATCTGCCGTTCGCAGCTTGAGTGAGGAGGTGTTGATGCAGGGGTGGCAGCCGAGGTACTCTCCTGCCTTTATGTCCTCATCCATCAGCAGCTGCACCTTATTTTCAGCATCATTGGCAAGGCCCATAATGGAGGAGGAGCCGGGCGTGCAGTCCAGATACTGCTCCATATCCTCGGGCGAGGCAAAGCTCAGGCGGGCAATGCCAAGCTGATGGGAAAGCTCTTTGGTTTTGAAGGGCTTGTCCCCGGGCATCATGAGCAGATAGAAGTTCGTCTTCTGCCGGTTGCACAGGAACAGGTTCTTGCACACGGTGGCATTCAGACAGGCATCGATCACATGGCAGTCCTCCATGGTATCGGCCTTCATCCAGCCGTGGTCGGTGCGCCAGAATTGGATGCCCAGCTTGTCCAGCAGGTCATAGGTACGGATCTCTTTTTCCAGCCGCCCGGTGCAGTCGGCAGGACGGCCCTCGTAAAGCTTCAGTTCTTCCATTTTATTTTCCTCTCGCTGCCAGTGCAATGCTCAGCTGCGCCACATCGGAGGGCGATACGCCCGGGATGCGGCCCGCCTGACCGAGGTTCTTCGGCCGGATGCGGGCCAGCTTTTCGCGGGCTTCCAGCGTCAGGCCGGCCAGATCCGCATATTCAAAGTCGTCCGGGATCAGGGTCTTTTCATGCCGGGCCACGTCCCGGATCATCCGGTCCTGCCGGGCAATGTAGCCTGCATACTTGATCTCGGTCTCCAGCCGTTCGGCCAGCATGGGGGTGATCTCCTCGCCCCAGCCGATGACACCGGCCAGCAGCGGATAGCTGATCTCCGGGCGGCGCAGCAGCTCTTCCGCAATGCCGCCCTCGGCAGCAGGGGCAAGACCGGCCGCTTCCATGGCGGTGCGCAGGTCGGCGGTGCGCAGATGCGTCTCGTGCAGGCGGCGGCGCTCCGCTTCCAGAATGCTCTGGGTGTGCTGGTACTTGGCCCAGCGGTCATCCTGCACAAGGCCGTATTCCCTGCCGATGGGGGTCAGTCGCTGGTCGGCGTTGTCCTGACGCAGGGTCAGGCGGTACTCGCTGCGGCTGGTCATCATGCGGTAGGGGTCCATGACCCCTTTGGTGACCAGATCATCTACCAGTGTGCCCAGATAGCTGGTGTGGCGCGGCAGAATGAGCTGCTCTTTGCCCAGCGCATTGCGGGCGGCGTTCAGTCCGGCCAGCAGGCCCTGGGCGGCGGCTTCCTCGTAGCCGGAGGTGCCGTTGAACTGACCCGCACCGTACAGTCCCCGCACCATCTTGCTTTCCAGCGTGGCTTCCAGACTGGTGGGGTCCACGCAGTCGTACTCGATGGCGTAGGCCGGGCGCATGATCTCAATGTTCTCAAACCCTTTGATGCTGCGGTAGAAGGCATTCTGCACATCCTCCGGCAGGCTGCTGGAGGCACCCTGCAGATACATCTCTTCGGTGTTCTCGCCGCAGGGCTCCACAAAGATGGGGTGGCGGTCCTTGCCCGCAAAGCGCACCACCTTGTCCTCGATGGAGGGGCAGTAGCGCGGGCCAACGCCCTCGATCATGCCGCCATAGAGCGGGCTGCGCTGGATGTTATCCAGAATGATCCTGTGGGTCTCGGGGTTGGTATAGGCGATCCAGCACTCCACCTTGTTGTGCATGGGTGCATCGGTCATAAAGCTGAAGGGCTGCAGCTCATTGTCCGGGTCGCCGGGCTGGCATTCCAGCTTGGAAAAATCGATGCTGCGGCGGTGCACCCGGGCAGGGGTGCCGGTCTTGAACCGGCGCAGCGGCAGCCCGGCAGCCTTCAGGCTGTCGGTCAGGGCGTTAGCGGCGTGCATCCCGTCCGGGCCAGAGGCGTACCACGCATCGCCCACAAAAATTTTGCCGCCTAGATTCGTGCCGGTGGCAATGACCACGCATTTGGCGCTGTATTCCCCGTTCAGCTGGGTCACAACGCCCTTCACACGGCCGTTCTCGGTCTCGATGCTCACAACCTCAGCCTGATGGATGGCAAGGCCGGGCGTGAGTTCCAATGCATGCTTCATATATTCATGGTAGCGCTTGCGGTCGGTCTGCACACGCAGGGCGTGCACCGCCGGGCCTTTGCCCTTGTTGAGCATCCGGCTCTGCAGATAGGTGGCATCTGCAGCAAGGCCCATCACGCCGCCAAGCGCATCTAATTCACGTACCAGCGTACCTTTTGCCGTGCCGCCAATGCTGGGGTTGCAGGGCATGTTGCCAATGGCATCCAGACTCATGGTAAACACGGCCGTTCTCGCGCCCAGCGTTGCGGCGGCGTGAGCTGCCTCGATGCCAGCGTGGCCGGCACCGATGACGATAACGTCATAATCTCCTAAGTGGTTCATATACTTTCGGGTTTCCTCTAACAAATGATTTAAAATGCCCTCCGTTTCACTCTGGGCATGTTCAGCGGAAATATATTTTTTAAATTTGTAAATCCGAAAAGCCTGCGGGCTTTTCGAATTTACTTTTTCACGGGAAAGGGTCGTAACAGGAAACGGCATATTGCTGCTGTCAGCCTGCAGCTGTCGCGCAGCAGATAACGCATAAACTTGTCCGTATGGCTCGTCGCGCAAGCGACTACAAATCGGCGTAACACAAAAAATCCTCTAGCGGAGCGACTTGGATTTTTTGTATGGAGCCCATCTCCTTTGGGATTATTAAGGGCGAGTAGCCCTTAATTCGTGCCTCCCGCGCCTCGAAAGTAGCGGGTGCTTTTCTGGTTCTCTTTTGGCACGCAAAAGAGAACATACCCGGCGGCGATGCATTTTGCAAAAGGCATCAAACTTTAAACACGCGACCACGCTTCGCGCGGGAAGCTCTTCGTCACTTTCCCACGCAGAAACGTTCAAACACCTGTTCGATCACAGCTTCCGAGGCGTTCTCACCGGTCAGGTCGCACAGGGCGGCCAGTGCGTCGTCCACGCAGACGGAAACGGCATCCAGCCCAAAGTCGCCTGCGGCAGCATCCAGTGCACCGGCCACAGCGTCCCGTGCACGCAGTGCGGCGGAAAGCTGACGCTGGCCGGACAGACTGGCGGCATGGGGGTCGATCTGGCTGGTACCCAGCAGGCGGGCCACCGCAGCGGAGATCACCTTGCGGCTCTCCTCCTCCTGACAGCACACCGGCAGCACCATGGCAAAGCAGGGCGCTATGAACTCTGCGTCAAATTGCGTTGGTTTATCCTCTTTGTTGATAAGTGCAATGGCTGGACGGCCTGTGCAACGCTGTGCAAGCTCCAGATCTTCCCGCGTGGGCGGCTCAGAGCCATCGAACACAGCCAGGATCAGGCCTGCCTCCTCCAGCTTTTTCCAGCTGCGGCGGATGCCCTCGGCTTCAATGGCATCTTCGGTCTCGCGCAGACCGGCGGTATCGAACAGATTCAGCTGGATATCCCCCAGCTGTACCGCCTGCTCCACCACGTCACGGGTGGTGCCAGCCACCGGCGTGACGATGGCCCTGTCGAACCCGGCCAGCAGGTTGAGCAGTGTGGATTTGCCCGCATTTGGTCTGCCCACAATGGCGCAGTCCACACCTTCGCGCAGGACGGTATCCGCCTGATAATTATGGATCAACTCGTCCAGCTCTGCCTTTACCCCACTCAGTACGCGGTGCAGATGGTCACCGTCCAGCTCCGGCACATCCTCTTCGGGAAAATCCACCCATGCGGCAAGGTGAGCCTGAATGGCGGTAAGCGCTTCCTTCTGGGCACTGATCTTCTTTGCCAGCGCACCGCCCAGCGCGGCATTGGCCAGCGCGGCACCCTGACGGCCATCCGCCGAGATCAGATCCATCACCGCTTCGGCCTGCGTCAGACCCAGCTTGCCGTTCAGGAACGCGCGGCGGGTGTACTCGCCGGGCGCGGCAGGCTGCGCACCGGCAGCAAGACAGGCTTCCACCAGACGGCGGGCCACGGCGCTGCCGCCATGGCAGGAAAGCTCCACCACGTCCTCGCCGGTATAGCTGTGGGGCGCGCGGAAAAACAGGGCCACCCCCTCATCAAAGGCTTCGTCCCCTTCCCGGAATGTGCCGTACATGGCGGTGTAGCCTTTGGCATCCTCCACCTTTTTTGCGGCGTTGGCCGGGCGGAACACCCGGGCTGCTATGGGATAGCTCTCCGCACCGGAGAGCCGCACGACGGCAATGCCGCCTGCGCCCGGCGCTGTTGCAATGGCTGCAATGGTCGTTTCCTGCATGGTTTTTTCTGGCTTCCTTTCCGCGCCCGGTTTGGCCGCTTGCTCCCATCTGCCCACAGCAGCGAGACCAATACAGTTTCATTGTACCACGAAATGCTGCGGAATGGTACTGTTTTTTCAACCAATTCCCGGGAAACGGTTGAAAATCCGCCCGTTTCTCACACAAAAAAGGGGCTTTCCGTCCCAACACGGAAAGCCCCTTTTTACAGGAAACTGTTTTTTAGAACTTGGCGATATCCGCCGTGGTGATGGCCTTGCCAGGCAGCGTGCGTGCATCGGCATTCTCATTCAGGGCCAGCTTGCCCTCGCGCAGCAGCTGCACAGCCTTCTGGTGATCGGCGGCCTTCCAGTTGTTGCCCACGATCTTCCAGTTGTTGTTCACGTGCGGCTCGATGGTACCGCCCTTCACGGTGCGGATGTACTCGCCCAGCAGCTCGCGGATGCCGCCCACGTCGCCGCGCACATCGATCTCCAGCAGCTTGGGCAGCTCTTCGCCCGGCAGGAAGATGTCCGCAGCCGTCAGCAGCTGGGTGGTGGCGCGGTAGTTGTTCACTGCCACCACAAAGGTGTCGGTGTCCTTCACGGCCTTGCCGTTCGGCCACTTGAGGTTCTTGATGCGGTGGCCCGGCTCCTTGGAGATGTCCAGCTCGTAGCTGACGCCCTCAAAAGCATCGTACAGGTAGTAGCGCACCGAGGGGTCAAAGGCGATGGTCACTTCATCCGGCTTCCATGTCTTGAAGAAGGCAGCAGACCACTCCATGAAGCGGCGCAGCTGCTCGCCGGTCATCTGCAGCTTGTACAGGGTGTTCTGGTAGGTGTAGATGCTGGCCATATCGCACTTGCGGATGGTGCCCGCGCGCATCTGGGAGGTCATGGAGGTCAGGGCGGTAGCAGAGACCTGCGCACCGGTGTAGTACATCTGCACTTCGTTGATGAAGTCCAGCAGCGCGGTATCCTGCACCATGGCCTGCGGCAGGCAGTCGATCTCGTTTTCGGGGGCCAGATCGCCGCCCTTCAGCTCGCCAATGGGGGTAACAGCGTCTTCCTTGGCGCGGGTGTCGTAGGAGGCCAGCAAAGCGGTCAGCTCCGGATCGGGCTCGTACTCCTTGATCTGCAGGTTTTCAGAGGTGCGGTTCACGACCTTCCACTTGCCGTCCAGCTGGCGCTCCAGATAGACGTGGATCTCGGACAGGGTGGCACCGGCGTTCTTGTTCTCCACCACCAGCACGTTGTTGATCATCATGTTGGGGATGCTCCTGTGGCCGTGGCCGCCCACGATGACGTCGAACTCCGGGCAGGCATTGGCCAGATCGGTAACGCCGGAGCCGTACACACCGTACTCGTTCTCGGTATCCATGTGCATGACGCCGATCAGAACATCCACCTGATCCTTGATCTTATCGATGATTTTGCGGCTCTCGTCCACAGGGTTAGTGACCTTCCAGCCCTCCAGATTCTTGGCATCCCAGCGGATGATGTTGGGGGTGACCATGCCAATGACACCGATCTTGACGGTGCCCTTCTTGATGATGGTGTAGCCATCGGCCAGCGGGGTGCCGTCCGGTGCGTAAACGTTGCCGGTGAGCACCTTGGCCTTCTGCTGTCCCATGACCTTTTTCAGCACATCCATGCCGTAGTTGTACTCATGGTTGCCGGTGGTCCAGATATCATAGCCGATGGCATTCATGGCAGCGACCATGGGATGCAGGTCATCGTTCAGGAACAGCTCTGCGGAGTTGGCCTGAATGGTATCGCCTGCATCCACCACCAGCGTGTTCCGGGTGCGGCACTGCTTGATGGCAGTCGCCTGCTGGGCCACACTGCCGGAAGCATCTGCCTTGTTGGCGGCGTAGTCCCATGGATCGAATTTGCCGTGGGTATCGCTGGTAGCAAGGATCTGCAGATCCATGCTCCACAGAGACTTGATGTCACAGGCGGCTGCAGAGGGTGCCATGCAGCTGGCGGCTGCGATGGTTGCGGATGCCCCTGCACCACGCAGGAAGCTGCGGCGGGAGATCTTGTTCTGAGCCATAGTTGAATACCTCTCTTTTCATCATTCTGTCTGTTCTTCACGAACAGAACGCTCTTGACTACAGTATAAATTCTCGACCAATTGTTTTACAATTGCCATTTAAGAGAAAGATTTCGGCAAAAAACAGGCAGTTTCTCCAAATTTTGAGAAGAATGACTTTTTTATGCTCAGTATACCGCAACAGCTGCCCGACCCGAAACCAGCTTGGCGTTAGATTTTGGTAAAATCCTTTTTGCGTGAAAAAAGGTCTCCGGAAAATCCGCAGATTTTCCGGAGACCCTGATTTCAAAAGTAGTTCCGTATTACAGCTCGATTTTGCCAAAGCTGAAATTGGCAAAATCATCCACCCGCTCGGTGCGCTTGGGTGCTACCGGTGCTGCATTCTCGGCATCACGGGGTGCATAGGTACGCTCCGGCACGCCGGAAGGCCGCGGGCCGCGGGGTGCACCATTGCGGCTGCCACGGTAACCGCCGCGGTTTCCATTGTGGTCGCCATGCTCAGAACGGTTCCCGCCGCGATAACCGCCATTGCGGCTGCCGCCGGGACGACGGCCATTGCCGCGTCCGCCACGGGGACGGCGCTCGCCATAGGTGTTCTCGGTCTGTGCATCGGGTGCGGTGGAGTAGATGACCACACGGCGGTCACGGCCTTCGCCCTTGCTCTCGCTGCGCACGCCCTCCATCTTGCTGATGGCAGAGTGGATGATACGGCGCTCGTAGGGGTTCATGGGTTCCATGGCAAAGCTGCGGCCGGTCTTGCGCACCTTGGCACCAATGCGCTGTGCCAGTGCGGTCAGGTCGCTCTCGCGCTTATCGCGGTAGCCGGCCACATCCAGACCCAGCTTGATGTAATCGCCCTCCAGACGGTTTGCCACAAGGCTTGCCAGATAGGAAAGGCTCTCCATGGTCTCGCCGCGGCGGCCGATGAGGGCACCCAGCTTTTCACCGTCCAGACGGATGATGGTAGCTTCGCCCTTCTGCACAGCGCTGAAGGTGACATTCTCCACGCCCATCAGGGCAATGACCTCACGCAGGTAGTCCACAGCAGCCTTGATCTTAGCGTTCTCTTCGATCACGATGGGGACTTCCGGCTCCTCTTCCTCGGCAGCGGGCTGCTCTGCAGCAGCTTCTGCAGCGGGGGCAGCAGGCTCTTCGGCCTTTGCTTCCGGCTGTGCTGCCGCAGCAGCAGGCTCCTCTGCCACGGGAGCGGCCTTGACAGCCTCCTGCACGGGAGTCTTTTTCTCAACAACAGGCTCAGCGGGTGCTGCAGCCGGAGCATCCGGCTCCTCCACGCTCACGCACACCTTAGCGGGGGTGAGCTTCAGGCCCAGAAAACCAGTCTTCTGGGGCATTTCCAGCACTTCGCAGCTGACATTCAGATCATCGGCCTGCACGCCCAGCAGAGCGCAGGCTTTTGCGCGGGCTTCATCGACCGTTTTGCCGGTCGCTTCCTGCTTACGGATCATAACCGTTCATCCTCCTCTTATTCTTTATCCTGCTTGTTCAGCTCGCTCAGCGGCACGGTACGCTCGTCCTTGTAGCGCTCCTCGTCCAGCTGGCGGGCATACTCCAGACGGCGCTTGTTCATCTCGCTGGCAGAAATGTTCTTTTCCGTGGTCTTGCCGGTCTTGGGATCGGTGACCTTGACGGTAGTGTTCTTCACACCGCGTTTTTCCTGCTTTTTCTTTTCTGCGATCTGCGCTTCGATCTCCTTGCGCATCTTATCGGGGTCGTACACCTTGCGCATGACCTGAGTCTGCACGGTCATCACGATGTTGGAAATGACGTAGTACAGAGAGAATGCCAGAGGATAGGTGAAGCAGAAGAACAGGTACATCAGCGGCATCATATACATGGTCAGCTTCATGCTGCCCTGCATCTGCTGGCCGCTGGCCTTCATGCTGATATGGGTGGACAGGAGCATGGTGATGACCGACAGCAGCGGCAGCACGATGTCCAGAGAAAGGCCCAGCTTGGGGATGCGGGTCAGGTCGATGCCGAGGAAGTTCATGTGCTGGCTGAACTCGGTAATGGTAGCGATCTGCTCGGCGCTGAAGCAGCCCAGCACACCGCCGTTGCCAGCAACCACCTGTGCGATGATGTTGGTATCGCGGGTGATGGCGGTAAAGGCGACGCCGGAGGCGGTCAGGGCCTCACCGGCGGCGGTCAGAGCCGCAGCACTGATGTGGAAGATGCGCTCCAGCGGATTGTACACGACACCGATAACGCCGAACATGACAAGGAAGTTCAACAGCATGGGCACGCAGCCTGCGGTGGGGTTATAGCCGTAGTCCTGCTGCAGCTTGAGCATTTCTTCCTGCTGCTTTTCGGGCTTGTCCTTGTACTTGGTCTGGATCTCCATCATCATGGGCTGGAAGGCCGACATTTTAGCCATGCTCTTCTGCTGGCTCAGCTGCAGAGGGATCTTGACGATGTTGATGAGCAGCGTGAAGATGATGATGTCCCAGCCGTAGCTCGGGAGCAGCTTGTAGATCCACTCCATGACATAGCCGAGAGGACCGCTCAGGATGTAAAAGAAGTTCATACCTTTGTCCATTCTGCCCCGTCTGTGGCACGGGACTTGTTATTTTTATCGTAGGACACGCTGCCCACAGTGCACCGCGTCACAAGAAGCATATTTACTTTTCCACCTTTTGCTTGTGCCGTGTGGAAAACAGCTTTGCGGGCTGCAGCCGGCGGGCAGGGTTCTGCCATCTTCCCTGCTCCGGCACCGGGTCAAAGCCCCATTTGCCGAAGGGATTGCACCGGGCGATGCGCCATGCCCCCAGCAGGATGCCCTTTACGCACCCATGGGTCATGATGGCCTGCATGGTGTAGTTGCTGCAGCTGGGCGTAAAACGGCAGCTGCGGCCGATCCATGGGCTGAGAGTGTACTGGTAGGCCCGGATGGGCACGCACAGCGCGCGGCGGCAGATGTACTGCAGGCGGTTCATGCGTCCGGCTTTTCCGCCTGTGCCCTGCGTGCCGGGGGCACGGTGGCAGGGGGCGGCGCATCCGGCCGTTTGGCCTTATCCGGCAGACCGGCCTGTGCAAACAGCTTTGCCACAACGCTGCTCAGCTGCCAGCTCTTCAGCCGCGGGGTCATACCACGGGCTACAAAGATCAGATCATAGCCGCCGATGTTGTAGTCCAGATGCTCGTCGATGGCCGCCTTCATCACGCGGCGGGCGCGGTTGCGCTGCACGGCGTGGCCGATCTTTTTGGTAGCGGTCAGACCCACGCGGGTCTTTTTGCTGCGGGTCTTGAGCACATACATCACAAGACCGGGGTTCACATAGGATTTGCCGCGGGCATACACTCTGCCAAACTCGCTGTTGCGGCGGATGGGACGATAGCGCATGATTCCGCGCCTCCTTTCTGTGGCTGAGAACACGCCCCGAAGGGTGCATTCTTCAGCCAGTATATCAAAAATTTTTCGACTTTGAAAGCCCATGCGGGCATTTTTACGAAAATTCTTTCAATTTTCAAAAAAAATAAGACCGCTAATCCAATATCAGCGGTCTTTTGTGCGCATATTCATTTCTGCGCCGGATCCCGTCATAAAAGGCCGGATCAGACAGTCAGGCTCTTGCGGCCCTTTGCACGGCGAGCATTGATGACCTTACGGCCGTTCTTGGTGCTCATGCGGGTCAGAAAGCCATGAACTTCCTTGCGCTGACGCTTCTTGGGCTGAAAAGTTCTCTTCATGGTTGTATCCTCCGTAAAAACTTATCCCCGGTATGGGGTCTGATGTGGTCCCAGATTGGGGACAGGCTTGCAATTCAACAGTATATCGCATAGTATGGCGTTCTGTCAAGCATTTTTTTCGCTTTCCTTCAAACTTTTTTGTGAAAAGATTTTCAACTTTTTCACCATTCTGCCGTGGAAAACTCTTTTGCCACAAGATATTGTGGCCCTGTTTTGCCCATGCCACAACGGCCGTGCAGGGGCTTTTTTTATGTAT